>NZ_OZ248472.1:0-1346872 GCF_965234455.1 Zwartia lucis
CGGAGAGTTTGATCCTGGCTCAGATTGAACGCTAGCGGGATGCCTTACACATGCAAGTCGAACGGCAGCGCGGACTTCGGTCTGGCGGCGAGTGGCGAACGGGTGAGTAATGTATCGGAACGTGCCTAGTAGCGGGGGATAACTACTCGAAAGAGTGGCTAATACCGCATACGCCCTACGGGGGAAAGGGGGGGATCGCAAGACCTCTCACTATTAGAGCGGCCGATATCGGATTAGCTAGTTGGTGAGGTAAAGGCTCACCAAGGCGACGATCCGTAGCTGGTTTGAGAGGACGACCAGCCACACTGGGACTGAGACACGGCCCAGACTCCTACGGGAGGCAGCAGTGGGGAATTTTGGACAATGGGGGAAACCCTGATCCAGCCATTCCGCGTGTGCGATGAAGGCCTTCGGGTTGTAAAGCACTTTTGGCAGGAAAGAAATCGCACCAATTAATACTTGGTGTGGATGACGGTACCTGCAGAATAAGCACCGGCTAACTACGTGCCAGCAGCCGCGGTAATACGTAGGGTGCAAGCGTTAATCGGAATTACTGGGCGTAAAGCGTGCGCAGGCGGTTCGGAAAGAGAGGTGTGAAATCCCAGGGCTCAACCTTGGAACTGCACTTTTAACTACCGAGCTAGAGTATGTCAGAGGGGGGTGGAATTCCGCGTGTAGCAGTGAAATGCGTAGATATGCGGAGGAACACCGATGGCGAAGGCAGCCCCCTGGGATAATACTGACGCTCATGCACGAAAGCGTGGGGAGCAAACAGGATTAGATACCCTGGTAGTCCACGCCCTAAACGATGTCAACTAGCTGTTGGGGCCTTCGGGCCTTAGTAGCGCAGCTAACGCGTGAAGTTGACCGCCTGGGGAGTACGGTCGCAAGATTAAAACTCAAAGGAATTGACGGGGACCCGCACAAGCGGTGGATGATGTGGATTAATTCGATGCAACGCGAAAAACCTTACCTACCCTTGACATGTCTGGAATCCCGAAGAGATTTGGGAGTGCTCGCAAGAGAACCGGAACACAGGTGCTGCATGGCTGTCGTCAGCTCGTGTCGTGAGATGTTGGGTTAAGTCCCGCAACGAGCGCAACCCTTGTCATTAGTTGCTACGAAAGGGCACTCTAATGAGACTGCCGGTGACAAACCGGAGGAAGGTGGGGATGACGTCAAGTCCTCATGGCCCTTATGGGTAGGGCTTCACACGTCATACAATGGTCGGGACAGAGGGTCGCCAACCCGCGAGGGGGAGCCAATCCCAGAAACCCGATCGTAGTCCGGATTGTAGTCTGCAACTCGACTACATGAAGTCGGAATCGCTAGTAATCGCGGATCAGAATGTCGCGGTGAATACGTTCCCGGGTCTTGTACACACCGCCCGTCACACCATGGGAGTGGGTTTCACCAGAAGTAGTTAGCCTAACCGCAAGGGGGGCGATTACCACGGTGGGGTTCATGACTGGGGTGAAGTCGTAACAAGGTAGCCGTATCGGAAGGTGCGGCTGGATCACCTCCTTTCAGAGCAGCGTACACGAAGCGAAAGCGTCCACACTTATCGGTTGTTTATTTAGGAAACAAGGTAGAAGTATTGTGCGGGTTGCCAGAGATGGTGGTGCGCGCGAGAGGGTTTTATGCCAGTCGGCCGGGTCTGTAGCTCAGCTGGTTAGAGCACCGTCTTGATAAGGCGGGGGTCGATGGTTCGAGTCCATCCAGACCCACCAGGGTTTATGGGGGATTAGCTCAGCTGGGAGAGCACCTGCTTTGCAAGCAGGGGGTCGTCGGTTCGATCCCGTCATCCTCCACCATTTGACTGGTGATCAAAATAAGCGGTTGGTAGTGTTTAACTCTTAGCGTTCTGAGTCTATCGAATCAATCGAGACTGAGAGTTCTAAGAGTTAGGCATTTATTTTAAGCATTTTGTTTAATGCATGTGTCTGATGCAATACCTTGTTCTTTAACAATCTGGAAGAAGCACAACGAAAGTTTTTGGTTGTCTTGGCGCAAGCATATTGATACGAGAGTGTTGGTGTGGTTGTGGCGAGGAGCTAATAAATGGGTTGTGATTGCATTATTAATTTGTTCAATTCTCAAGCAGTATGGCGTGTTGACACTACGGTGTTTACACTGCGATACGGCGCCAAAGAGTAAAGAAGAGCGACACAAACGCTAGACCAAGCGAGACTTATAGCCTGTATGGTTATAGGATCAAGCGACTAAGTGCACATGGTGGATGCCTTGGCGATCACAGGCGAAGAAGGGCGTGGTAGCCTGCGAAAAGCTACGGGGAGCTGGCAAACAAGCATTGATCCGTAGATGTCCGAATGGGGAAACCCACCGCGCAAGCGGTATCCCAGACTGAATACATAGGTCTGAGGAGGCGAACCGGGCGAACTGAAACATCTCAGTAGCTCGAGGAAAAGAAATCAACCGAGATTCCGAAAGTAGTGGCGAGCGAAATCGGAAGAGCCTGTACGTTTTAGCAGTTGGGATAGTTGAAGGGGATGGAAAGCCCCGCCGTAGCAGGTGATAGCCCTGTAGACGAAATTCTGATTGTGGAACTAAGCGTACGATAAGTAGGGCGGGACACGTGTAATCCTGTCTGAAGATGGGGGGACCATCCTCCAAGGCTAAATACTCGTGATCGACCGATAGTGAACAAGTACCGTGAGGGAAAGGCGAAAAGAACCCCGGAAGGGGAGTGAAATAGATCCTGAAACCGTGTGCATACAAACAGTAGGAGCCTCGAGAGGGGTGACTGCGTACCTTTTGTATAATGGGTCAGCGACTTACATTCAGTGGCAAGCTTAACCGAATAGGGAAGGCGTAGCGAAAGCGAGTCCGAATAGGGCGTCTAGTCGCTGGGTGTAGACCCGAAACCAGGTGATCTATCCATGGCCAGGTTGAAGGCACGGTAACACGTGCTGGAGGACCGAACCCACTAATGTTGAAAAATTAGGGGATGAGCTGTGGATAGGGGTGAAAGGCTAAACAAACCTGGAAATAGCTGGTTCTCTCCGAAAACTATTTAGGTAGTGCCTCTCGTATTACTGCCGGGGGTAGAGCACTGTTATAGCTAGGGGGTCATGGCGACTTACCAAACTATGGCAAACTCCGAATACCGGCAAGTACAGCGAGGGAGACAGAGCACCGGGTGCTAACGTCCGGACTCAAGAGGGAAACAACCCAGACCGCCAGCTAAGGTCCCAAACTATCGCTAAGTGGGAAACGAAGTGGGAAGGCATAGACAGTCAGGAGGTTGGCTTAGAAGCAGCCATCCTTTAAAGAAAGCGTAATAGCTCACTGATCGAGTCGTCCTGCGCGGAAGATGTAACGGGGCTAAGCGATAGACCGAAGCTGCGGGTTTGTCATTTATGACAAGCGGTAGGAGAGCGTTCCGTAAGCCTGCGAAGGTAGCTTGTAAAGGCTGCTGGAGGTATCGGAAGTGCGAATGCTGACATGAGTAGCGATAAAGGGGGTGAAAAGCCCCCTCGCCGTAAGTCCAAGGTTTCCTGCGCAACGTTCATCGGCGCAGGGTGAGTCGGCCCCTAAGGTGAGGCAGAGATGCGTAGCTGATGGGAAGCAGGTTAATATTCCTGCACCATTGTATGATGCGATGGGGGGACGGATTGCGAAAGGTTATCAGGGTGTTGGATGTCCCTGTTGCTGCATTGGAGAAGGCGCTTAGGTAAATCCGGGCGCGGGATTCAAGGGTGTGGCACGAGCGAACTTGTTCGCGAAGTAACTGGAAGTGGTTCCAAGAAAAGCCTCTAAGCTTCAGTCATACAAGACCGTACCGCAAACCGACACAGGTGGACGGGATGAATATTCCAAGGCGCTTGAGAGAACTCAGGAGAAGGAACTCGGCAAATTGATACCGTAACTTCGGGAGAAGGTATGCCTCGGTAGTGTGAAGAGCTCGCGCTCGGAGCATGATGAGGCCGCAGAGAATCGGTGGCTGCGACTGTTTATTAAAAACACAGCACTCTGCTAAGACGAAAGTCGACGTATAGGGTGTGACGCCTGCCCGGTGCCGGAAGGTTAATTGATGGGGTGCAAGCTCTTGATCGAAGCCCCGGTAAACGGCGGCCGTAACTATAACGGTCCTAAGGTAGCGAAATTCCTTGTCGGGTAAGTTCCGACCTGCACGAATGGCGTAACGATGGCCACACTGTCTCCTCCTGAGACTCAGCGAAGTTGAAGTGTTTGTGATGATGCAATCTACCCGCGGCTAGACGGAAAGACCCCATGAACCTTTACTGTAGCTTTGCATTGGACTGTGAACCGGCCTGTGTAGGATAGGTGGGAGACGTTGAAGCGTGGTCGCTAGATCGCGTGGAGTCAACCTTGAAATACCACCCTGGTTTGTTTGCGGTTCTAACCTTGGCCCGTTATCCGGGTCGGGGACAGTGCATGGTGGGCAGTTTGACTGGGGCGGTCTCCTCCCAAAGTGTAACGGAGGAGTTCGAAGGTACGCTAGGTACGGTCGGAAATCGTGCTGATAGTGCAATGGCATAAGCGTGCTTGACTGTGAGACTGACAAGTCGAACAGGTGCGAAAGCAGGACATAGTGATCCGGTGGTTCTGTATGGAAGGGCCATCGCTCAACGGATAAAAGGTACTCTGGGGATAACAGGCTGATACCGCCCAAGAGTTCATATCGACGGCGGTGTTTGGCACCTCGATGTCGGCTCATCTCATCCTGGGGCTGTAGCCGGTCCCAAGGGTATGGCTGTTCGCCATTTAAAGAGGTACGTGAGCTGGGTTTAAAACGTCGTGAGACAGTTTGGTCCCTATCTGCCGTGGGCGTTGGATACTTGACGGAGCCTGCTCCTAGTACGAGAGGACCGGAGTGGACGTACCTCTGGTGTACCGGTTGTCATGCCAATGGCATTGCCGGGTAGCTATGTACGGAAGAGATAACCGCTGAAGGCATCTAAGCGGGAAACTCGTCTGAAGATTAGGTATCCCGGGGCCTAGAGCCCCCTGAAGGGTCGTTCAAGACCAGGACGTTGATAGGTCAGGTGTGGAAGCGCAGTAATGCGTTAAGCTAACTGATACTAATTGCCCGTGCGGCTTGATCCTATAACCCTACAGGTTATTCTGTTTGTTATAGCGTTTAAGTGTCGTTCAAATAAATTAAGTCATTAAGGCGTAGTTGATCTGTGGTGTTGTCAACACCACGCGAGGGTCGCTACACAAGTAACAATCCCAACGTAGTTTAAAAGTTCGAACGCAAGTCGTTCACACACACCAGATTCGTCGTTGCGCTTCTTCCCAGATTGGAATGCCTTGGTGGCGCGTGCCTGACAGAAGTGTCTCGCGCGGTGACCCAGTGCATTCAACAAGCTACGCTTGACGACCATAGCGAGGTGGTCCCACGCCTTCCCATCCCGAACAGGACCGTGAAACACCTTAGCGCCGATGATAGTGGACGTACGTCTGTGAAAGTAGGTCATCGTCAAGCTCTTACCCTCAAAACCCCTCAGGCCTTGCCTTGAGGGGTTTTGTCTTTGGGCGATAGACATTTTGGGCGTCTTTCTATGATTTGTTTATTTCTTGGATCAGCGCACTTGTTTCGTAGAGTGGTAATCCCATCACACCTGAATAGCTGCCTTCTATTCGCAGTATGAATTTCGCCGCATAACCTTGAATTCCATAAGCGCCAGCTTTTCCAAAAGGCTCTTTTGTTGCGATGTACTCATTGATCACGTCATCTGTGAGTACACCGAAGCTGACTTTGGTGATCGAGAGTGCTGTTGAGCGTTCCCAATGGATTGCTTCAGCAGACATTGATGAAGGTTCATCTGGCATTGTGTGTGATGTCGCTCGGGATAAGACGAGGGCAGTCAATACGGTATGTGTCTGACCTGAAAGTAGACGTAGTATTTGTGCGGCCTCTTGATCATCATTTGGCTTTCCAAGTACAAGTGTATCTAGCGCAACTGTGGTGTCCGCTGTCAAGATCGAAACAGAGTCTTCTGCACTAAAAATAGTTCGGTTATTTTGAACGAGCCACTGTTGGGCGCGTATTGCTTTATCTAATGCAGTCCGCTGCACGTACGCCAATGGACTTTCTGTCGCCAGTTTCGGTTCATCTTCGCCAGACGGAGAAGGCACGTGGAGCACTTCGTGTTTGATACCGATTTGGTTTAAAAGCGCATGCCGCCGTGGACTTGCTGAGGCTAGATATAGCGTTGACTTCATAGAAATCAGACTCGATGGTAGGGATGATTATTTAGAATCGACCAGGCACGATAGAGTTGTTCGATTAAGACGACACGTACCATGGGGTGGGGCATGGTCATGGATGACAACCTGAGCAAACCGTCGCATGAGGCCTTGAGTTCAGCATCTAAGCCGTCAGGTCCGCCAATAATGATGGTGATATGTTGATGGCTTTGATGCCAGGCTTGCATTTTTGTTGCGAAGGCTTTTGTCGTCAGATCTTTGCCATGCTCATCGAGCGCAACACGTAAAGTATGCTCTGGAATAGCGGCCTCAATACGCTTGCTTTCTGCAGACATCATTTGCTGAGGCGTTTTTCCGCTAGTTCTGGACTCGGGCTTAATTTCTTTGAGCGTAATGGCCCAGTCTGCGGGCATGCGTTTAGCGTATTCATCCCACCCCGCATCCACCCATTCTGGCATACGGTGTCCCACGGCGAGAATAAGTATTTTCATGTTTAGATGGCGTGCAACTTTGCTACAGGCCTTTTATGGAGCTTAGCGGTTAGAGCGTGTTGGTCGAGACGAGGCCCGGCTTGCGGCACGACGTCCAGTTGGTTCGTCTGTTGTGATCATGGGGTCAAAGGCGACATCGCTTGCTGCGACGGCCGGGCGTGTGGATTCGGGTGCCAGTTTCATTCTGACAGGTTTTTCGCCCCATACCTCTTCGAGATTGTAGTAGGCGCGAATTGCAGGTTGCATAATGTGAACGATGATGTCGCCCACATCCACGAGTACCCATTCGCCTGTTTCTTCGCCTTCGGTCGCAATGACTTCACCGCCGCTGGCTTTGACTTTTTCCGCCACGCTTGAAGCCAAGGCACGTGTTTGTCGATTGGATGTCGCCGAAGCAATGATGACGCGATCAAAAAGACTCGTCATATGTGTTGTGCTAAACACACGAATATCTTGCGCTTTGACATCCTCGAGGGCGTCGACAACGGTACGTTGTAGTTTAGTGATGTCCATAAATATCCTATTAGGCTTTGAGCGGACGGTAGAGTCCGTGCTCGTGAATGTATTGCTCAACAACCTCAGGAAGGAGGTCCTGTGCGGACTGCTTGAGTGCAATCCGCTGACGGATTGCTGTGGCTGAAACATCCAGTGGTGGAAAGGGAATATCTAAAAGCTTGCGTTGATGTGTGCTGAGCCATTGCTGCAGCGCATCTGGCGTCACGAGCGTTGACCCAGGTCGTTGTGCCACAGCGAGATGCACGCGCTCAATAATGTCCTTCCATCGGTGCCAAGTACAAAAATTTGTTAATTGGTCAGCACCCAAGATCCAGAAATATTCATGTGCAGGGTCAAGTGCTTGTAATGTTTCAATTGTATAGGTTGGGCCAATTCTGTGTATTTCAATAGGGTTGACTTCAAAGGCATTGATATCGCGTGTGGCGAGCTTGAGCATCTCGAGCCGCTGCTCAGGACCTGCACCAAGAGGAGCTCTTTGCCAGGGTTGGCCTGCGGGGATGAGTTGTACTTGGTCCAGCTTGAGCGCGGCGAGGGCTGCGTGCGCCAACGACAGGTGCGCATTGTGAACGGGGTCGAAGCTTCCGCCAAGAAGTCCGATGCGCATTAGACCCACTGCCTTGGTTTGAGAAAGTCAGCGAGTCGCGCTTCGGGTGTTCCAGGCTGAGGTTGCCAGTTATAACGCCAGGCTGCCATTGGGGGCATTGATAGCAAAATCGATTCGGTTCGACCACCAGATTGCAACCCAAAGAGCGTGCCTCGGTCAAAAACGAGATTGAACTCTACGTAGCGACCTCTGCGATATGCTTGGAAATCTCTTTCGCGTTCACCATACTCAAGGCCGCGACGTTTTTCCACGATCGGCATATAGGCCGATAAAAATGCATCCCCAACAGAGCGAAGCAGGGCGAAAGATGCATCGAAGCCTTTAGCGCTAAGATCATCAAAAAAAATACCACCCACGCCGCGTGTTTCATTACGGTGTTTCAAATAGAAATACTCATCACACCATTTTTTATATTCAGTATAGGCAGTGTCGCTGTGTGGAGCGAGTGCATCACGATTCACGCGATGGAAATGTTCAGCATCCTCCTCAAAGGGATAATAGGGCGTCAAGTCCATGCCGCCACCAAACCAAAAGATATCTTGTTGATTCGAGTCCTCTGCCGCCTTTGCTACAAACATACGCACGTTCATGTGCGATGTTGGAATGTAGGGGTTGCGTGGATGTAACACCATCGAAACACCCATCGCTTCCCATGGTCGGCCCGCGACTTCGGGGCGATGGAGTGTGGCAGAAGGTGGCAAGGTCATCCCTTTGACATGGCTAAACAACACGCCGGCACGCTCAAACAGCGAACCGCCTTCGATGAGACGGGAGATGCCCCCGCCTCCTTCGGCACGCGTCCATTCATCGCGTTGAAACGATTCGTCGCCCGCTTTTTCAAGGGCGGTCACGATGGATTGCTGCAGTCCAAGAAGATAGTGGCGAACGGCTGGCAAATCTACGATTGAGTCGATGTTTGGCTCCAATGCATGATGACGCATGTGTCAGGGCTCCAGAGCTCGCCAGCCAATATCGTTTCTGTATTGCGCCCCATTGAACTGGATTTGATGGACGACGTCGTAGGCTCTTTTTTGTGTGGCGCGTACCGTATCATCAAGCGCGGTGACACACAGCACACGACCTCCGCTTGTCTGGAGAATTTTATTGTTGAGTGTCGTGCCCGCATGAAACACCATGCAATCTGAGGCTTCGGGAGGAATACCTGTGATCGTATCGCCGAGACGAGGTGTGCCAGGGTAGTTGTCACTTGCCATCACAACACCAAGAGCCGTTCTTGGGTCCCAGTCGATTGTTGCCTGATCGAGCGTGCCATTGACGGCATGCTCAAAAACTGACAAGAGATCGCTGCGGATACGCATCATGATGGGTTGGGTTTCCGGGTCACCCATTCTGCAGTTGAATTCAAGTACTTTAATTGGGCAGCTCGCTGCATTGCCCTCGCCGATCATCAAGCCCGCATATAAAAAACCCGTAAAAGGAATGCCGTCTGCGTCCATGCCTGCGATTGTCGGTTGGATGACCTCTTTCATGACGCGATCAAAAATGACGGGGGTAACAACCGGAGCGGGGGAGTAGGCACCCATGCCGCCCGTGTTGGGTCCCTGGTCGGCATCTTTGAGGCGTTTGTGATCCTGGCTGGTTGCGAGTGGGAAAATATTTTTACCATCACACAAAACGATAAAGCTGGCTTCTTCGCCGAGCAGGCACTCCTCAATCACAACGCGTGCACCGGCGGCACCGAGAGAGCCGTCACCCAGCATTGCGTCGACCGCTGCGTGTGCTTCGTCCAAGGTTGTCGCGACTACTACCCCTTTGCCCGCGGCTAAACCATCGGCTTTGATGACGATAGGTGCGCCCTGCGCGTCTATATAAGCATGGGCGGCAGCAGGGTCAGTAAAGGTTTGGTAGGCGGCGGTTGGAATGCGGTGACGCACCATGAAGGCCTTGGCAAAATCTTTGGAGCTTTCGAGCTGCGCAGCGGCGCGCGTGGGCCCAAAAATTTTGAGCCCTTGAGCACGAAATGTATCAACGACGCCTTGTGCCAAAGGTGCTTCGGGCCCCACCACCGTCATAGCGATATCTTGCGCACGCACAAAGTCAGCTAACGCCAGAGGGTCGGACAAGGCGACATTGGAGGCGCCTTTCATCAGCGCGGTACCGCCGTTACCGGGGGCAACATATACGTGCTCGACACGCTTGGATTGCAATAAACGCCAGGCCAATGCGTGCTCACGGCCACCTGAGCCAATAACAAGTAGTTTCATGCGAATTTAATCCTGCTCATCCATCACGGCGTTGGTATAGACCTCTTGGACGTCATCGAGTGACTCCAGCGCATCGAGTAGTTTTTGCATTTTGATGGTGTCATCACCCGTGAGCTCGACTTCGTTGTTGGGTTTCATTACGATATCAGCCATCTCTGGCACCAGGCCTTTAGCTTGAAAGGCATCACGAACCGCAGCAAAGGCTGTCGTGGCACAGGTGACTTCGATCACGCCTTCTTCGTCGGTGACGACATCGTCTGCGCCGGCATCAAGTGCGGCCTCCATCACAACGTCTTCTGAAGTGCCTGGCGCAAAGACAAACTGTCCACAGTGCGTGAACATAAAGGCGACCGAACCCTCCTGACCGAGGTTGCCTCCATTTTTGGAAAGAGCATGACGCACGTCGGCGACTGTTCTGGTGCGGTTATCCGTCATGCAGTCGACCACGACCGCTGCACCGCCCACGCCATAACCTTCGTAACGAATCTCGTCGTAGTTGGCGCCATCGGCTCCACCGGCACCGCGCGTGATGGCGCGCTGAATGTTGTCTTTGGGCATGTTGGCCGCGGTGGCCTTGTCCCAAGCCAGGCGCAACCTGGGGTTGGCATCAGGGTCGGCACCACCCGCACGGGCGGCGACGGTGACTTCACGAATAATTTTGGTCCAAAGTTTTCCGCGTTTGGCATCCTGGCGACCTTTACGGTGCTGGATATTGGCCCATTTGCTGTGTCCGGCCATAGTTTTCCTGCAATTTATCGAGGTAAAACCGCATTTTACCTTGCGCACGATATAAACTCATGCGTTGTGAAATCTTCAATTTTTTGCATTTCCCTATTTTTGCCTGGAGCATGTATGAGCAATCTAGTTAAAGCCATTCGTATTGAAAAAAACGGCGGACCTGAGGTCTTGCAACTTGTTCAGGTAGAGGTGCCAGCTCCGGCTGATAACGAAATCACGATTCAGCAGCATGCCGCTGGCTTGAACTTTATCGACATCTATTTCCGTGACGGTCTTTACAAGAGTCCGCTCCCTCACGGTCTGGGTTTCGAGGGCGCAGGTATTGTGACTGCGGTCGGCAAGGCCGTGACGCGCTTCAAAGAAGGTGACCGAGTCGCCTATGGTCAGAGCCCGATTGGCGCCTATGCACAAGCACGCAACGTGCCCGCCGCTCAGGTTGTCATGTTGCCAGAAGGCATTAGCTTCGAAGAAGCCGCCGCGATGATGCTCAAAGGCCTAACTGTTCAATATCTGTTGCGCCAGACATACCGTATTAAAGAAGGCGAAACTATTTTGTTTCACGCCGCTGCAGGTGGTGTCGGCCTAATCGCTTGCCAGTGGGCTAAGGCTCTTGGCGTAAATGTCATTGGTACCGCATCCAGCCCTGAAAAAGCGGCCCTTGCCAAAGCCCATGGCGCTTGGGAAGTCATTGACTATTCAAAGGAAAATGTTGCTGAGCGCGTGCTTGAGTTGACCGGTGGTAAGAAAGTGCCCGTGGTGTATGACGGCGTGGGCAAGGACACCTGGATGACTTCGCTGGACTGCTTGCAGCCACGTGGTTTGATGGTCAGCTACGGCAACGCTTCAGGTCCTGTCGAAGGCGTGGCGTTGGGGGTTTTGGCTGCTAAGGGCTCGTTGTATGTGACGCGTCCAACCCTGGCCATTCACGTCAACACACCAGAAAAAATGCAAGCCGCAGCGGATGAGCTGTTTGAAATGGTGTTGGCCAAGAAGATTAAAATCCGTATCGACCAGCGTTACCCGCTGGAGCAGGCAGGCGAGGCTCAAACAGCCTTGGCTGCCCGTAAAACAACAGGCGCGACGATCTTTACCCTGAAATAAGCTCGGGTTTTGGTTGTTACTTGTTGGCCTCGTGATGGTAACGCGTCACGAGTTCAACCTCATTTTTTGAGCCTAGCACCACGCCAACGCGTTGGTGCAGGCTAGTAGGCTGAATGTCGAGAATGCGCTGGTTGCCGTCCGTTGAGGCGCCTCCAGCTTGTTCGACCAACATACTCATTGGGTTGGCTTCGTACATCAAGCGCAATTTGCCTGGTTTGCCGGGTTCGCGCGCGTCCCAAGGGTACATAAAGATACCGCCGCGGGTAATCAGGCGATGCACATCGGCCACCATCGCTGCGATCCAGCGCATATTAAAGTCTTTGCCGCGGATGCCTGCTTTACCGGCCAGGCACTCATCAATGTAGCGTCGCACTGGCGGTGCCCAGTGGCGCATGTTGGACATATTGATCGAAAACTCTTTGGTGTCGGCCGGAATCGTCATGTTTTCGTGGGTCAGAATCCACGAGCCCATTTCACGGTCAAGGGTAAAGCCAACAACGCCCTGTCCAATGGTCAGTACCAGCATCGTCTGTGGGCCATAGATGGCATAGCCGGCTACGATCTGAGTGCTACCTGGCTGGAGAAAGTCCTCCTCGGTGACTTCGCGACCGGAGGCATTCGCGGGTGCGCGCAGCACTGAGAAAATGGTGCCGATCGACACGTTCACATCGATGTTTGAGGAGCCATCCAAAGGATCAAAGAGCAAGAGAAACTCGCCTTTGGGGTAGCGATTAGGAATCAGATGGATGGTTTCCATTTCCTCAGAGGCCATTGCCGCGAGGTGTCCACCCCATTCATTAGCCTCGAGCAGAACCTCATTGGAGATGACATCGAGCTTTTTTTGAACTTCACCCTGGACATTTTCACTCTCTAGACTACCCAGCACACCGCCTAGGGCACCTTTGCTGACCGCATGGCTGATGGTTTTACAGGCTCTTGAGACGATTTCAATCAACAAGCGGACTTCTGAGCTCAGGGCGTGCGCAGCACGCTGTTGCTCAACGAGGTACTGCGTGAGTGTTTTGCGTTTCATAATGAGATGTCAAAGTGTGAAGATGAGAGTGTAGGCTAGGTTGATTCAGTCAGTAAACTCAACGTGCTCAAAGTGCAAGTGCCTTGGAGATGATTTCTAAGGTGTTGCGTGAAAGATTGGGTTGAGCGGCGACGCGCTTGAGTTCTCGCTGCATCGGATCACGCACGGCTGGGATAAATCTTGCCCAATGATCAAAAGCGCGTGCGAGTCGCGCGGCGATTTCAGGGTTGAGCGCATCGAGTGCAAGCACTTGGTCAGCCCAATACCGGTAGCCACCGCCGTCGGAAGCGTGAAGTCCGCGCACATT
Organism: Zwartia lucis; assembly: GCF_965234455.1. GTDB lineage: Bacteria > Pseudomonadota > Gammaproteobacteria > Burkholderiales > Burkholderiaceae_B > Zwartia > Zwartia lucis. The sequence goes on from NZ_OZ248472.1 coordinate 13,214, forward strand.
CGCGACACAAAATTGGAAAATCACTGAGCGCGCGCGGTTGGGATTGCGCAGTGTAAAGGCAGGGTGAGCCATGAGGCCGAGCATGTCCTCGACTGTTGTTTGTGGAGAGGAGGCCTGCACCGCAAACCACTTGTCGATGACAAGCGGTTCGTGCTGCCAGTTTTCATAAAAAGCAAAGAGGGCGTCGCTGGTTCGTGCTTCATGCGTTTCGTGTACGAGAGCACCCAATGCAGCCATCCTATCTGTCATATTGGTGGCATGGTTGAATTGTTGAAACGCGAAATCAATGGACTCGCCGTCTTGCGCAGAAACGAGATAAGACAGTGCCAGATTTTTAAGTGCCCGCCTGCCGGACGCAATAGGTGCTGGCGAGTAACTGCCAGGTGTTGCGTTTGAATGATAGGCTTCGATGAGTTCAGCGCGAAAGTGCTTGCCCAACAGGCGCTTGAGTGACGAACGCGCCTGAGAAACTGCAACCGGGTCCATCTCCTCCATGCGCTCGAGCACAGTTTTTTCCAGAGGGAGGCTCAACGCGCGTGTCAAATATCCCGCATCGAGTGCTTTGTTTGCCAGCATGGCGCCCCATGCTTTGAGCATCACGGGATCGGGATCGCACGTTTGACCGGTTTGTCTCCAGGCCGCTGCCATGCTGAGAATTTGTTGGCTCGCGAGCTCTTGGCCTGATTCCCAACGCGCGAAGGCATCCTGGTCGTGCGACGAGAGTAGGGCGAGCTCTTGGTTGGAGTAGGGATAGATGAGATTGACGGGGGCAGAAAAATGTCGCAGTAACGAGGGAGTTGGTTTGCTTGAGAGATGTTCGAAGACCCAGGTTTGTGTTTCTTGGGTCAGTTCGAGCATCAGTTCAGTCAGAGGAGCACCGGTTTTTGGATCTTTGCCCAGCAAAAAGGGTGCGCCCTCGGCGTCAAGCAGTCCGATGATGATGGGGATATGAAAAGGGAGCTTGGGCGCGTTCGCTTGTTTTTCAACACCGACAGGTGGGCACTGTTGGGTGAGCGTGAGCGAACAACGTTGCGCTTGATCGTCATAGGCTAGCGACGCGGTGACCCGAGGTGTCCCAGCCTGGCTGTACCAACGTTTGAATTGTTCTAGGTTTTTACCGGGGTTTACGCGTTGTAGGGCCCAACGCATTGCCTCAACAAAATCATCGCAGGTGACCGCTTGACCATCATGTCGTCTGAAATACTCATCCATCCCAGAGCGAAACACGCGTTCGCCCAAGAGTGTGTGCATCATGCGGATGACTTCTGCGCCTTTTTCGTAAACGGTGGCCGTGTAAAAGTTACCGATTTCTTGGTAACTTTCGGGACGAATCGGGTGAGCCATCGGTCCGCTATCCTCGGGAAACTGCGCCGCACGCAAGGTGATGACATCATCGATGCGCTTGATGGCACGTGCACTCGCCGCCCCGGTTTGATCAAGGCCTTGCGCCATCATATCGGCGGTAAATTCTTGGTCTCTAAATACAGTGAGGCCTTCTTTGAGGCTTAACTCAAACCAGTCACGGCACGTGACACGGTTGCCCGTCCAGTTGTGAAAGTACTCGTGTCCGATCACGGCTTCAATCGCTTGATAATTGGCATCGGTAGCCGTATTGGGATCGGCAAGCACGTAGGCGGCATTAAAAATATTGAGGCCTTTGTTTTCCATGGCTCCCATGTTGAAGTCACGCGCGGCCACGATCATGAAACGATCAAGATCCAGTTCGAGTCCGAAGCGTTGTTCATCCCACCGAAGCGAGCGCTCTAAGGACTCCATTGCCCATTCTGTTTGGCTTTCTGAACCGGGATCGCTGTAAACCTGCAACAAAACATTGCGACCGCTTGCCGTCATGCTTTGGTGCTCTCGACAGGCAAAGTCTCCGGCGACTAAGGCAAACAAATAGCTGGGTTTTGCAAACGGATCATGCCATTGAACTTCGTGACGATGGTCTTCGAGGTCTCTTTTTCCAGTCAGATTACCGTTTGATAAAAGGAGCGGGTATAGGGTACGGTCTGCGCGCAACGTCACGTGATAGACGGACATGACGTCTGGTCGGTCAGCAAACCAGGTGATTTTTCTAAAACCCTGTGCTTCGCATTGTGTAAAGAGACTTTTGCCAGAAACATACAGACCGGAGAGGCTGGTATTTTGAGCGGGTTGACACGTACTGACAATGATAATGTCAGCCTCATCGGGGACATCCATGAGCGTCAGCGTGGTTTCTGATATCAAGTATTGTGGACTGGTGAGCAAATGGCCATTGATATGAACAGAAATCAGCGCGAGATCCTCCCCGTCCAAGACAAGGTTTGAGACTCTGGGTAAATCATGACGACGCGCAACGCTGAGCTGAGTCCGAACCCAAGTGAGTTCAGCCTCTAGTTCAAACTCGAGTTTGACACTAGGTATACGAAAAGCGAAGGGGCGGTAGTCCTCGCGTCTTATAGTTGTACCAGTTTCTGTGCGCATGCGTTCATCCAAAGAGATTCTGCTTTATTGTATAAGTCAGCCGCCTAAAACTGGTTAAATCACTTCTTTTGAAGCCCAAATCTGTCCTATGATTGGGATTCGTTTCTTTCTAACCATGACATTGCTATGAACTCAACACTAGAAGTCCGTCCACTTTCAGGTTCCGTAGGCGCAGAAATACATGGTATTGATTTGCAGGGTGCGCTGAGCGATAGTCAAATCGCCCAGATTCGTGAGGTTTGGCTTAAGTACGGCGTGATCTTCTTTCGCAATCAGCCGCTAGAGCTTGCGACGTTTCAGCAGTTCGCGATGCGCTTTGGAGAAGTTGTCGAATACCCCTTTGTAAAGGGGTTGCCCGATTTCCCCATGATTATTCCCGTTTTAAAACTACCTCACGAAAAGCACAATTTTGGTGGTGTCTGGCATACGGATACAACGTATTTGAAAGAGCCTCCCATGGCGACGATGTTGATCGCGCGAGAGATTCCGCCCTACGGTGGAGACACTTTGTTTTCGAGTAATTATGCCGCCTTTGAGTCTCTTTCGCCGGCTCTGCAAGAGACCCTGACAGGTATGTACGCTGTCAATTCCTCGGCAAAAGCCGCGGTGACGAAAACGCGCGAGGATCGTCTGGCTGACTCTGCCAAAGCCTCAGAGCGGGAAGACCTGAGTGCCGAGCATCCTGTCGTACGTGTACATCCTGAAACAGGCCGTCGGGCGCTCTACATTAATCCGGGACATACCACCCGTTTTGTGGGCTGGACCGAAGAGGAAAGCGAGCCTTTACTGAAATATTTGTTCGCGCATCAGGTGAGGCCTGAATTTACGTGTCGTTTTGCTTGGCAAGTCGGCTCGATCGCCTTATGGGATAACCGCTGTGTATTACATAACCCCATCAATGATTATCACGGACATAAACGTTTGTTGCATCGCATCACGCTGAAAGGCGACAAACCTCAATAAACGCAATTTTGTTCAATCCGGTCAGTTTTTAATTGATTATCACCACCCACTGAGAAAATAATGAAAATAACATTACGCAATATCGCAATGTCGATGGCGGCTGTCTTTGGTCTGGTTTCCGCCTCTTTGTCTTTAAATGCTTCAGCTCAAATACCTTCGGAATTAACGGGCAAGTCCATCAAGATTATTGTTCCTCAGGCCGCTGGAGGGGCTTCGGATGCGATTTCTCGTTTGATGGCGGCAGAGCTGAGTCAGCGTTGGAACACCACGGTTGTGGTAGAAAATCGTCCTGGGGCAGGTGGCAATATTGGCAGTGAAGCTGTCGCCAAGTCCCCTGCAGATGGAACGACATGGTTAATGAGCTACTCTGGTACTCACGCCATTAATCCTTCTTTGTACAAAAAGATGTCTTTTGATATGGTGAAGGATTTAGCACCGATTGGGTCGCTCGCGACGCTACCTTTTGTCTTGGTCGTGAATCCGGCCCTGCCAGTGAAAAATATTGCTGAATATGTCGCTTATGCCAAGGCCAACCCTGGCAAAATTAATATCGCCTCCTCGGGCAATGGCTCAGTGAATCATTTGCTCAATGAAATGCTTGGTTTAGCAGCGGATATTAAAACCACCCATGTGCCTTATAAAGGAGTGGCGCCAGCGCTGACGGACGTGATTGGTGGTCAAGTGCAAGGCGTGTATGCGAGTGCTCCCTCTGTGATGGGACAGATTACCAGCGGTGCGGTGCGTCCTTTGGCGGCCTCTGCATCCCGTAGATCCGCGGCATTGCCTGATCTGCCAACCTTTGGCGAGGCTGGCTATCCTGCATTAGCCCTGGACTCTTGGTTTGCGTTTTTTGTAAATAGCTCGACGCCACTTGCTTTGCGTGAAAAGATACACGCGGAACTCAATAAGGTCTTGGCTGATCCAAAAGTGGTTGAGCAATTGCGTAAACGTGGCGCTGAAACCTTGGTCACAACGTTGCCAGAATTTCAAAAAATTATTAACAATGATTTAGAGCAGTGGGGTAAAGCGGTACGTGCCTCTGGCGCGACGATTGACTAATCATTCGCAGTAGCTTGACAGTTGTCCTAATAAAAAAGCCGAGATCTCTCGGCCTTTTTTACAATACATTCTTTAGTACATCGAAGAGAATGGTTTAGATTAGAAACTGTTGACGTGGCTGACCATTTTTTTCTGCTTCGACGATCCAAAGAGGGGCTTTGCCTCGACCTGTCCAGGTTGCTGAGGTTGCAGGATGGCGGTATTTAGGTGCCACAGGCTTTTTGGTTCCGGAGGCTTTTACAGTCTTTTTAGCCACTATTTTCTTTACTTTAGTGCCTGTTTTGCCAAAAGCAGCTGCGATTTCATCAGGAGTGATGCCATACTCTTTCATGGAGCGCACAATGCTTGAAAGAACCGGCTTGCGTTGTTTAGTTTGCAAGAGTTCGGACTGTTTGCGCAGGCGTTCAATTTCTTTATTAATTTTTGCTTGCTGACTAGCGTAGTTTTGATCTGTCATGTCCCTGCCTTTTAAAGAAAAATATAAAATACCAATGATTAAACTTATTCAAATGGGTCCATATATTACACAATATACGCCTTAATAAAAAAAATGGGAAATATCATCAAGGTAAATACGCATATAAAACATTGAATAAGTTGTATTTTTGCAAAGATTTTTGCAAAGCTCTTTGAAAGTTGATCGTCAAATTTATGATGATTAAGGCAATGGTTTAATTGAGTTGAATTTAATTGAGTCAATTATAAATTTGGGAACTACTATGCCATTGAGTACGCCTTCAATTGATTTGCCCTCTGTCTGTCTACGTGCCCCTTTCAAGGTGGCTGCGATTCAAATGGTGTCTGCTTCCAGCGTCGATCGCAATATAGAGATTGCTGGGCGGTGGATTGCAAAAGCGGCCGAGCAAGGGGCGCAGTTCGTCGTTTTGCCAGAATATTTTTGTTTAATGGGTCGAAAAGAGACCGATAAACTTTCTGTGGCTGAAACTGAAGGTGCAGGTCCGATTCAAGATTTTTTATCAAATACTGCAAAAAAATATCATATATATTTGTCTGCAGGTAGTTTACCGTTGGTCTCACCCGATGCGGGTCGGGTATTTAATACGCAGCTTGTCTATAACCCAATTGGCGAACAAATCGCACGATACGACAAAATACATTTATTTAGTTTTTCCCGGGGAGAGGAGAGCTACGATGAATCTCGGGCTATTTTGGCGGGGGGGAAAGTTTCTCGACTACAGACGCCGGACATTACTTTAGGCTTATCTATTTGCTATGACCTCAGATTTCCTGAGCTATACCGAGCCATGGGGCAAGTGGACTTGATTGTGGTGCCCTCGGCGTTTACCTATACGACGGGAAAAGCCCATTGGGAGATTTTGCTTCGTGCCCGCGCCATCGAAAACCAGTGTTACGTTTTAGCGCCTGCTCAAGGTGGGCAGCACGAGAATGGACGTCGCACCTGGGGTCATTCTATGTTGATTGACCCTTGGGGAGATATCCTAGAGGTGTTACCCGAGCAAGAGGGTATCGTAAGCGGTACGATAGAGCCTAATCGTTTAATAGAAGTCCGACAATCCCTGCCGGCACTTTCGCATCGAACATTATTTGCTGATAAATGAAACTGATTGATCCCGCCATCGCTTCACTCTCCACCGCCAAATCACTGCTACTAGACCCTTGGGGTTTAAGTGAGTCGGATTTAAACCGCGCGCTAGGGGATATTTTTACGCACAAGGTCGATTACGCAGATTTGTATTTTCAATACACACGCAGCGAAGGTTGGAGCCTCGAAGAAGGCATCGTCAAGACCGGAAGTTTTTCGATTAGCCAAGGCGTGGGTGTGCGTGCTGTGGCGGGTGAAAAAACGGCATTTGCTTACTCTGATACTTTGTCTGCTGATGCACTGATGTCTTCTGCCCATGCTGTGCGCAGCATCGCTCGCCAAGGTGCTGGCAAGGCGCGCGTACCTGGCGCTAAAAGTGATCGTGGCGTAAGCCTTTATCCGCCTGTGGATCCCTTGGTCACAATGACGGCTCCGGACAAAGTGGGCTTGCTCGAGCGCGTAGAGAAAATGGCTCGGGCCAAGGATCCTCATGTCAAGCAAGTGATGGCGAGTCTTGGGATGGAGTATGACGTTGTCATGATTGCGGGTAGCGATGGCCGTTTGACCGCGGATGTTCGTCCTTTAGTGCGTTTGTCGCTTTCTGTCGTAGTCGAGCGTGAGGGCCGCAGAGAAACCGGCAATGCGGGTGGAGGCGGTCGTTCTGGACTTGAGTACTTTTCCGACGAGACTTTACGCCAGTACGTTGATTCAGCGGTAAACGAGGCGATGATCAATCTAGATGCGCGTCCCGCTCCCGCAGGAGAGATGACCGTGGTGCTTGCGGCGGGTTGGCCCGGTATCTTGCTGCACGAGGCTGTCGGCCATGGTTTAGAGGGCGATTTCAACCGTAAAGGTTCGAGTGTTTTTTCTGGCAAAGTGGGCCAACGCGTTGCATCCAAAGGGGTGACCGTCGTTGATGATGGCACGATCGAAGGCCGACGAGGCTCTTTAAACGTTGATGACGAAGGCAACGCCACGCAGCGCAATGTGTTGATCGAAGACGGTATTTTGCGCGGCTATCTACAAGACACCTTGAATGCGCGTCTGATGAAAACAGGTGTAACAGGCAATGGACGCCGCGAATCGTTTGCGCATTTGCCCATGCCACGCATGACCAATACTTTTATGTTGTCTGGCCGAGAAGAGCCAGAGGAAATGATCAGCTCGGTCAAAAAGGGTATTTACGCGGCTAACTTTGGTGGCGGGCAGGTGGACATCACAAGCGGCAAATTTGTCTTTTCAGCATCCGAAGCCTATATGATCGAAAATGGGCGTATCACTTATCCAATCAAAGGTGCCACATTGATTGGTAGTGGCCCAGAGTCGATGAATCGCGTGAGCATGATCGGCAACAATATGAAGCTTGATAGCGGTGTAGGGACATGCGGTAAAGAGGGTCAAAGTGTGCCCGTAGGTGTCGGTATGCCCACGATCAAAATGGAAGGCTTGACCGTTGGCGGTACCGCCTGATTATTCTTTTTTTTTAATCGATTTGTTATCTGTTTTAGGAGTCAGTTGTGCCACACAATACCGATGACCTGCGTATCCGCGAGATTAAAGAGCTTGCTCCACCTTCGCATGCAATGAGTGAAAATCCCTGCACGACCGAAGTCTCCTCGCTCGTGTTCGAGACGCGTCAGTCGTTACATCGTATTTTGCATGGCATGGATGACCGTTTGGTTGTCGTGATCGGGCCGTGTTCGATTCATGACACCAAAGCAGCCATCGAGTATGCCAATAAACTCAAAGCCCAGCGTGAGCGCTTAAGCGGTGAGCTTGAAATTGTGATGCGTGTGTATTTTGAAAAACCCCGCACAACAGTTGGCTGGAAAGGGCTCATTAATGACCCTGAACTCGATGGCAGTTTCAACATCAACAAAGGTCTTCGTACGGCGCGAAGCTTGTTGCTCGAGATCAATGCGATGGGTTTGCCCGCGGGTTGCGAGTTTTTAGACATGATTACGCCTCAATACATCGCTGATCTTGTGTCTTGGGGCGCTATTGGTGCTCGCACAACTGAGAGTCAAGTGCATCGCGAGCTAGCATCCGGTTTGTCTTGTCCCGTGGGTTTTAAAAATGGTACAGATGGAAATGTCCGCATCGCGGTCGATGCCATGAAGGCTGCCTCGCAGCCACATCACTTTTTGTCTGTCACAAAAGCAGGTCACTCGGCCATTGTGTCGACGCTCGGTAATGAAGACTGTCACGTCATTTTGAGAGGTGGCAAAGCACCTAACTTTGATGCGGCGAGTGTGCAGGCCGCGTGCGACGAAATGGCTAAGTCTGGACTGGCGCAACGCGTCATGATTGATGCCAGCCACGCTAACAGTAATAAAAAACCAGAAAATCAACCTGCGGTGTGTGCAGATGTGGGTTCACAGATTGCACAAGGTGAGACGAGAGTGATGGGTCTGATGATCGAGAGTCATCTCGTGGCGGGTCGTCAAGACTTGATCTCAGGCCAGCCTCTTGTTTACGGGCAGAGTGTGACGGACGGTTGCATCGACTGGGATAGCTCGGTCAAGGTACTTGAGGCGCTGGCCGAATCCGTTCGTGAGCGTCGTCGCACCTTGCTTAAAAACGAGCAGTAGAGCGGTTGTTTAACCAATCGACTGAGTGAACTAAAGGGTTTTTTTGATATGAACGCACCTCACGATATTCAATCTTTGCGCTGTCCGCTTCCTGAGGAAATGATCACCGAGTTGAAAGCTCGGTTTGGTGATCGTTTTTCTATGGCTAATGCTGTCAGGGATCATCATGGCCGCGATGAGTCACCGTATCCTTCGATGTTGCCCGATGGGGTGGTCTTTGCTGAGAGTACCGAGGAGGTAGTTGCGGTTGTAAAGCTGTGTGATAAACATGGTGTGCCGCTGATTCCCTATGGTTCTGGCTCATCCCTAGAAGGCCATATCTTGGCGGTACAAGGTGGCATCAGCTTGGATCTGACCAGGATGAACAGGATTGTCGCCCTGCATGCGGAGGATCAAACGGTCACCGTGCAGGCAGGCTTGACGCGCAAACAGCTCAATGAACAGATTCGAGATACAGGTTTGTTTTTCCCCATTGACCCGGGAGCCGATGCTTCGCTGGGTGGAATGTCGGCCACGCGTGCGTCGGGAACGAATGCTGTGCGTTATGGCACGATGCGTGAAAACGTTGTGAATCTTACGGTTGTGACGGCTCAAGGCAATGTGATTCGGACTGCGCGCCGAGCGAGAAAATCATCGGCAGGCTACGATTTGACGCGCCTGTTTGTAGGCAGCGAGGGTACGCTCGGTGTGATCACAGAAGTCACCGTGAAACTGTATCCTCAGCCCGAGGCTGTCAGCGCAGCGGTATGTAATTTTCCTAGCGTGCATGAGGCCGTTGCCTGCGTAATCCAGACGATTCAGCTTGGCGTCCCTGTTGCACGTGTTGAGTTGATGAATGCGGATGCCGTGCGCGCGAGCAATCTCTACAGCAAACTGACCTTGCGCGAAACACCACTTTTACTATTTGAGTTTCACGGTAGCGACGCCAGTGTTAAAGAGCAGGCTCAGACTGTGCAAGAGTTGGCCAAGGATTGTGGTGGCATGGACTTTGAGTGGGCTGAGCGTCCCGAGGATCGCAATCGACTTTGGACTGCGCGCCACAATGCGTATTTTGCAGGCTTGCAGTTACGTCCGGGTTGTAAGGCTAGTACGACCGATGTCTGTGTGCCTATTTCCAGACTTGCGGAGTGTATTGATGCCGCCACAGAGGCCTTGTCAAAGGTCAGTTTCCCAAGCACGATTGTGGGACACGTCGGTGATGGAAATTTTCATGTACTGATGTTGTTGGATCCCAACAACGAGAGCGAGTGGCAGGAGTCCGAGCGCTTGAATTATCAGTTGGTGACGCAGGCGATTGATGCGGATGGTACGTGTACGGGTGAGCACGGCATTGGCTTACATAAAAAACAGTTCATGGCGCGTGAGCATGGTGAGGACGCCCTTGATCTAATGCGCACGCTCAAACAATCCTTTGATCCCAATAATATCCTCAATCCTGGAAAGGTCATTGACCCCCGCATTTAAGGCATACATCGGGTAAGTCCTGTCCTGCGTAAACTTGTCTTACGCGCTATTGTTGAGTCCTATGAATGCGATCATCGATACTGGTTTATCCCCCTTAATGGTGCCACCCAAAGAAGAGGTGGTCCTTGCACTGCGCGCTGCGGTTCCCCCGCATTGTGTGCTGAGTCGCGAGGAGGAAACGCGTCCTTACGAATGTGATGGCTTGTCTTTGTACCGGTCGCTTCCGATGGCTGTGGTGTTGCCTGAGACCGAGGCGCAAGTTCAAAATGTCTTAAAAGTCTGTAAGCGTCTGAATGTGCCTGTCGTGGCGCGAGGCGCTGGCACTGGTCTGTCGGGTGGCGCGATGCCGCATGCCCAAGGCGTCTTGCTGGGGCTCGCTAAATTCAACAAGATTAAACATATCGATGCTGAAGCTGCCCTCGCTGTGGTCCAGCCAGGGGTGCGTAATTTGGCTGTTTCAGAGGCAGCTGCACCTTATGGTTTGTATTATGCGCCGGATCCCTCTAGTCAGATCGCTTGCACGATTGGAGGTAATGTCGCAGAAAACTCTGGGGGCGTACATTGCCTGAAGTATGGTCTGACGATTCATAATGTTCTCAAAGTCCGCATGGTGACGATGGAGGGAGAGATTGTCGAACTCGGCTCTCTGGCTCCAGATAGTCCCGGCCCAGATTTATTGTCTGTCTTCGTTGGTTCAGAGGGCATGCTGGGTGTAGTGACCGAGGTCACCTTGCGCTTGACGCCAAAGCCTGCTTTGGCAAGCGTCATCATGGCAAGTTTTGATGACGTGGAAAAGGCCAGTGACGCTGTGGGCAAGATCATCGGCGCTGGCATCATTCCTGCTGGGCTCGAAATGATGGACAAACAGGCTACGCAGATGGTGGAGCCTTTTGTGAAAGCCGGCTATGACATGGATGCCGAAGCGATTTTGTTGTGCGAATCGGACGGCACAGTCGAAGAAGTCGCCGAAGAATTGCAGCGCATGGAGCAGGTGTTTCAGCGTGCTGGGGCCACTCGGCTTCAGGTTTCAACCAGCGAAGCCGAGAGATTAAGGTTTTGGGCAGGTCGTAAAAATGCCTTTCCGGCCGCAGGGCGCGTTTCTCCTGATTACTACTGTATGGATGGCACGATTCCACGACGCCGTTTGGGCGATGTTTTAAAGGCAATTCAAGGCATGGAGACGCAGTTTGGACTGCGTTGCGCCAATGTGTTTCATGCTGGGGACGGCAATCTACATCCCCTGATTTTGTTTAATTCAAACATCGCAGACGAAGTGCAGCGTGCCGAGGATTTCGGGGCTGCGATTCTGGAGCTTTGTGTTGAAGTCGGGGGTACCATCACCGGTGAGCATGGCGTCGGCATGGAAAAGATCAATCAGATGTGCGTGCAGTTCAGTCGCGATGAGCTCGATATGTTCATGGCCGTCAAACGTGCTTTTGATCCAGCTTGTTTGCTTAATCCTGAAAAGGTGATCCCGACGTTGGCGCGTTGCGCTGAGTACGGCAAGATGCACGTGCATGGTGGAGCACTTGCTTTTCCAGATTTGCCGAGATTTTGACGTATGACAAACTACCAAATTTCTCAGTTGATCGAGCAAGTATTGTCTGCGCGCGCGAGCTTTAAACCTATCCAGATTCGTGGTGGTGGGACTAAATCTTTTTATGGAAATACCTTTGATCGTGCTGGAGAAGCTCCAGTGATCTTGGATATGCGAAGCGCGCGCGGGATCGTCAACTACCATCCCTCGGAGTTGGTGATCACAGCCTTAGCGGGTACGCCACTGCAGGAGATTGTCGATACATTGGATGCTTCAGGTCAGATGCTGGCCTTTGAACCACCCGCCTTCGGCGCAGGTGCGACGATTGGTGGCTGCGTATCCGCGGGCCTTGCTGGGCCTGGACGCTATGCGGCAGGTCCGGTCAAGGATTATGTGTTGGGTGCGCACTTGTTGGATGCGCAAGGGCGAGTATTAAAGTTTGGCGGCGAGGTCATGAAAAACGTGGCAGGCTATGACGTCTCGCGTTTGCTGACAGGTGCCTTGGGGATGTTTGGTGCTTTGACGCAGGTTTCCATCAAGGTGGCGCCTAAGCCCTTCGAGGTTTGTACGCTTGAGTGGGATATGGACGAATCCGCCGCTTTGGCGAAATGTCTGAGCTGGCGTGCCAAACCCCTCCCTATTTCGGCAACGTCATGGGAGTCAATCGGTGGGTCAGGGCGTTTGCGAGTCCGTTTAGCAGGTGCTGCCGCAGCGCTGTTTTCTGCGAGGCAAGTGCTAGGCGGGGATATCATGGATTCGGAAGATGCTGCTCGGTATTGGATTGCGTTGAGAGAACAGACTCTTGCGTTTTTCTCCACATCCGTTTTGTGGCGTATCGCCTGCGCGCCTGGTATGGCAGCGTTGAATGCTGGGCCGACTTTAATTGAATGGGGTGGCGGTCAACGTTGGATTGCTGCCGATGCGGATCCCCAGTCATTTCGCAGTTTGGCTGAGCAGGCGGGTGGGCATGCGACGCTGTTCAGACCTGCTCAAGGTAGAGCGTTACCACCTCAGGGTGTATTCCATCCATTAAGCCAAGGTGCAGCCACCATTGTGCGAAGACTAAAGGAAGAGTTTGATCCTAAGTCGGTTTTCAACCCCGGTCGTTTGATCGCAGGTCTATAACGAGACAATCATGCAGACCAATTTGGCGCAGTGGGCACGTGACTCCAAGCTCGGACAAGAAGCCGACGACATTTTGCGTCGTTGCGTGCATTGTGGTTTCTGTACCGCGACATGTCCAACCTACCAGGTGCTTGGCGATGAGCTGGACAGCCCGAGGGGGCGTATCTATCTGATTAAAGAGGTTCTGGAGGGAAAAGAGCCCACACAGGCCACGCAACAGCATTTGGATCGTTGTCTGACTTGCCGTAATTGCGAAACAACGTGTCCCTCTGGAGTCGAGTACGGCCATCTTGTCGATATTGGACGTCAGATTGTCGAAGAAAAAGTGAAACGACCTTTAGGTCAACGACTTCAACGTACGCTATTGCGCGAGGGGCTGACGTCGCGGTTCTTTGCACCTGCTTATAAGCTAGGGCAGTCACTTCGCGATTGGCTACCAGAATCCTTGCAACGTAAGATCATTGCGCCTAGGCCGGTTGGCGATCGTCCTGTGACCTCTGGCCTTGCCCGTCAGATTCTTTTGCTATCGGGTTGTGTTCAACCAACGATGATGCCCTCGATTGATGCCGCAACAATTCGTGTGCTCAACCGTCTGGGGATTGGATCGCAAGTCGTGGCGGGAGCGGGCTGTTGCGGTGCACTGAGTTTTCATCTGGACGATCAGGAGCGCGCGCGTGCGCAGATGCGTCAAAACATTGATGCGTGGTTACCTTACGTCGAGTCTGGCAAGATCGAGGCGATCGTCATGAATGCCTCGGGCTGTGGCGCGATGGTGGTTGAGTATGCGCATCACCTGAGGGATGATCCTGTTTATTTACCCAAGGCTGAAAAAATTGTTTCTTTTGTGCGAGATATTGCACAGGTCGTCGGACCCCATGCGCAGGCGCTTGCTCAACACATTGATACCTCGAAACTCCCGCAGAGACCTGTCTTTCATCCGCCATGCACCCTGCAGCACTGGCAAGGCTTGCGTCCCGCGAGTGAGCAGCTTCTCGCCGCACTCGGACTGACTTTGCAACCGTTTACAGAAACGCATCTCTGTTGCGGCTCTGCGGGTGCTTATTCTGTGTTGCAACCTGAGATTTCGACCGAGCTGCGCGATCGTAAGCTGGGCCACCTGAATGCAGCCAAACCAGACATGATGTTGTCATCTAATATTGGCTGCATTGGTCATTTGCAGAGCGGGACGGACACCCCGGTCCGTCACTGGATTGAAGCGGTCGATGCCGCGTTGAAATAATTAAGAGTGACCGACCGCTTTGACTAGGTCTTCAATGACCTTTTTTGCATCGCCAAAGACCATCATGGTTTTGTCCATATAGAACAGTTCGTTATCCAGACCTGCGTAGCCAGAGGCCATGGAGCGCTTGTTCACGATAATCGTTTTTGCTTTGTAGGCTTCGAGGATCGGCATACCTGCGATGGGTGACTTAGGGTCTGTTTTAGCGGCGGGGTTCACCACATCATTGGCGCCCAACACCAACACAACATCCGTTTGCGCAAATTCGCTGTTGATGTCTTCCATTTCGAACACCTGATCGTAAGGGACTTCGGCCTCAGCGAGCAAAACGTTCATGTGGCCTGGCATACGTCCGGCGACAGGGTGGATAGCATATTTGACGGTCACGCCTCGCTCGGTGAGTTTTTCAGCCAGCTCTTTGAGTGCATGCTGTGCGCGCGCGACAGCCAAACCATAGCCTGGCACGATGGTGACGGTTTCTGCATTCGTCAACAAAAATGCGACGTCATCGGAGCTACCTGAACGCACGGTGCGTTGGACGCCATCTCCGGCGGCGGGGCCAGCATCTGTTGCGCCACCAAAGCCACCCAAGATCACGTTAAAGAAGGACCGGTTCATGGCCTTGCACATGATGTAGGACAAAATCGCGCCAGAGGAGCCTACCAAGGAGCCCGCGATAATCAGCATCGGGTTGTTGAGCGAAAAGCCAATCCCTGCAGCGGCCCAGCCAGAGTAACTGTTGAGCATCGACACCACCACGGGCATATCCGCGCCACCAATCGGGATGATGATCAGCACACCCAGGATAAAAGCGATGACCGTCATGATGACAAAGGGTGTCCAGTCTTGCGTCAGCATGAACCAGATGCCGCAGCCAAGCATGATCAGTGCTAAGGCCAGATTGACCATGTGCTGCCCGGCAAAAACGACAGGTGCACCCTGGAAAAGACGAAACTTGTATTTGCCAGAGAGCTTGCCAAACGCGATCACTGACCCGGAGAAGGTAATGGCACCCACAAAAGTGCCAATAAACAGTTCAAGGCGGTTACCAAAAGGGATGGGCACGCCTTTGGCCGCAACAATGCTAAAGGCATGCGGTTCGGCCACAATGGCGATGGCGATCGCGACGGCAGCCAAACCAATCATGCTGTGCATAAACGCGACTAGCTCAGGCATTTTGGTCATTTCCACGCGCTTGGCCATGAGCGTGCCAACCGTGCCACCGATGAGCAGCCCCACAAGTACCCAAGCCAAACCAATACCCGCCTGTGCCTCGCGAGAGAGGCTGACAATCAGTGCTGCAGTAGTCAACACTGCGATGACCATGCCTGCCATGCCAAAGGCGTTACCCAGACGCGACGTCGTGGGGTGAGACAAACCTTTGAGCGCCTGAATGAAGCAAACCGACGCAATCAGATAGAAAAGGGTGACGACGTTAATGGAAATCATGCGTGGCTCCCATGATCTGACGCCTTGTCTTTGGCTGTTTTGTCTTTAGGGGCTTTCTTTTTAAACATCTCGAGCATGCGTCGTGTGACCAGAAAACCACCAAAGACGTTGACCGCAGCGAGTGCAACCGCAAAAACACCCATGCCGCGAGCCAGTCCACCCTCGGTGAGTGCTGCGGCTAACATCGCACCAACAATGACGATGGCCGAGATCGCATTCGTGACGGCCATCAAGGGCGTATGCAGTGCGGGTGTGACGTTCCAGACGACGTGGTAGCCGACGTAGATCGCCAACACAAAAATGATGAGATTCACAAGGGTGGGGCTAATGGCTTCCATTATTTCTTCCTTAAGTTTTTGCCGCCTTCGCAGACGAGGCAAGCTGCAACGATATCGTCATCACGCGCGATGGCAAGATTGGCCTCTTTGTCGATGATGAGTTTGAGGAAGTCCAGCACGTTGCGTGCGTAGAGTGCAGAGGCATCGGTGGGGAGCATGCCAGGCAGGTTGGTCAGGCCAACAAGTGCGACACCGTTTTCATAGACGACAAGACCCTTTTGTGAAAGAGGGCAGTTGCCGCCACGTTCAACTGCAAGGTCGACGATCACGGAACCGGGCTTCATTGCCCGCACGGTATCTGCTGAGATCAACGTCGGGGCCGGACGTCCTGGAATGAGTGCCGTAGAAATCACGATGTCGGCTTGTTTGCATCGTTCAGAGACCAGGACGGCCTGGCGTTGCATCCAACTAGCGGGCATGGGGCGTGCATAGCCACCTACGCCTTTGGCGATTTCACGCTCCTCGTCTGTTTCGAACGGGACATCAATGAATTTGGCACCGAGAGATTCGACTTGTTCCTTGGCGGCAGGACGCACGTCGGACGCCTCCACCACAGCGCCCAGCCTCTTGGCTGTCGCGATTGCTTGCAAGCCTGCGACGCCTGTGCCCAAAATGACAACGCGTGCAGCTTTGATGGTGCCTGCTGCTGTCATCATCATGGGGAACATGCGACCGTAGTAGTGTGCGCCTAGCAAGACGGCTTTGTAACCGGCTAGGTTAGCCTGAGAGGACAAAACGTCCAGGCTCTGCGCGCGCGTCGTACGAGGCGCGGCCTCAAGCGCAAACGCGGTGATACCTGCTTGCGCCATGGCATCGAGTCCTGCTTCGTCAAAGGGATCGAGCATGCCGACCAAGGTGCTTCCAGCGGAAATGGTAGTGAGTTCTGATTCACTCGGTGCACGTACTTTTAGGATAAGCGCTGCGGTCAATGCTTGCGAAGCATCAACGATTTTTGCTCCAGCCTGTTCATAAGCCTGATCTGTAAAGTGTGCAGCCAAGCCTGCGGCCTGTTCAACCAAGACTTCGTGTCCTGCGGCAACATACTTTTTAACCGTTTCCGGTGTGGCCGCCACACGTGTTTCGCTATCGCGGGTCTCGCGCGGGATTCCGATGCGCATCGAGATCTCCATTAAAAAGATGATTAGCCTTGCTTTATACACCAAGCAAGGGCTGTTTACCCCTGGTTTAAAGCTTATTTACCTGCTGTGTATTCGGGTCTGGGTGTGGCTCTACTTTAAGAGCGACTACAATTTAAACAATATGCAAACCTCAAAAAAACGTGTCGTCGTCGGAATGTCCGGCGGAGTTGATTCTTCTGTGACCGCTTGGCTCTTGAAACAGCAGGGCTATGAGGTCATTGGTTTGTTCATGAAGAACTGGGAGGACGATGACGATTCCGAGTACTGTTCGACCAGACAAGACTGGCTTGACGCTGCGAGCGTGGCCGATGTGGTGGGCGTCGATATCGAGGCAGTGAATTTTGCTGCCGAATACAAAGATCGTGTTTTTGCCGATTTTTTGAGAGAGTACTCTGCGGGCCGCACCCCCAATCCTGATGTGCTGTGCAATGCTGAAATCAAATTTAAAGCATTTCTTGATCATGCGATGACCCTCGGCGCCGATCATATTGCGACCGGCCATTATGCTCGCGTTCGGCAGAGGGGTGAGCGCTTCGAGTTACTCAAAGCGGTCGACCATACCAAGGACCAGAGTTATTTTTTACACAGGCTAAATCAAGTACAGCTCGCCCGCACGCTTTTCCCCCTAGGTGAAATCAATAAAACTGAGGTCAGGCGCATCGCACTTGAGCTTGGCTTGCCTAATGCAACGAAAAAGGACTCGACGGGGATTTGCTTTATCGGTGAAAGACCTTTCAGAGAGTTTCTCAACCGCTATTTGCCGACTCAACCAGGTCCGATTTTGACAGAAAAGGGTCTGCAGATTGGTGTGCACCAAGGGCTTTCGTTTTATACACTTGGGCAGCGCAAGGGCTTGGGGATCGGGGGTGTCAAGGGGCATCAGCACGCAGATGGGACGGGACCTGTCTGGTATGTGGCACGCAAAGATATGGCCCGAAATACGCTCTATGTAGTCGAAGGACATGAGCACCCTTGGCTGTTGGCTCAGACACTCGTCGCAGATCAGCAGAGTTGGGTGAGTGGTGTTGTGCCCATTGCGGGTCGATATACAGCGAAGACAAGATACCGCCAAAACGACGCCCTATGCGAGCTCGTTGATAGCCCCCAAGAAAATGCGTTTGGTTTGACATTTGATCAGCCGCAGTGGGCTGTGACACCAGGCCAGTCCGCTGTTTTATACGATGGTGAAGTCTGCTTGGGTGGCGGAATGATTGCTTAGCGCACTGTTGCTGAGCGCACTATTGCTTCGGAGGCGCAGTGTCGAGAAAACTCTGACGCTGACTCAGCTTTGCGTACAGTCGCTCAAGATTCGGGGACTCTGCACGCCAATCGATGTGTGGAAATCGGAAATCCAGATATCCCAAGACACATCCTACGGCAACATCTGCCAAACTAAAATTGACACCCATGCAGAAGCTCTTAGTCCCAAGATCGGCTTCCATGGCTTTGATCGTGGCGTGGATTTTGCCGTACTGACGCTCAATCCATTCTGGACTTTGCTGAACAGCAGGACGTTGCTGTTCCTTGACAATCATAATCGCAGCGTCGAGAGTGCCATCCGCTAAGGCTTCCCAGCACTTTGCAGCGGCACGGTCGCGACCGGTTTTGGGAATAAGTTGGCTGACCGGGGAAAGGGTATCAAGATATTCCGCAATCACACGCGAATCAAAAAGTCGATTGTCGTCCTCTGTGATGAGGCAGGGTACCTTACCTAAGGGATTAAATTCATGCATCAACGTGTCTGGCGCCCAGACATTCTCGATTTGCATCTGGTAATCGAGTTTTTTCTCTGCCATGACGATACGCACTTTACGGACGTAAGGGCTGGTGAGTGATGCGATAAGTTTCATAAGCTGTTCGAGTTTACTAATTAAGATCTATTTAGAAGATACGAGCTAAATAGCGTATTTTTTGTACGTCCATACCTTACCCTGAGTAGCCTCTAAAAGGTAGATATTGTCTTGCAAGTAGGGGTGATAAACTAAAACCAACCCTTTTTGTCGTTTTTTTGTCAGCTTTCTCACCTATGCAAACAAATCCTGCTTTAACTGTTTTAAATGCGGTTTCACCCCTTGATGGTCGGTATGCCTCCCGTTGTGATGCGTTGAGGCCGTTACTGTCCGAAGCGGGTTTTATGGCGCACCGAGTTGAGGTTGAAATTGCTTGGTTGATCGGTTTGTCCCAGGCGGGCCTGCCTGAGCTACCTCCTTTTTCTGAGACGGCCACTCAGGTCTTGCGAAGTTTAGTCGCCGATTTTTCAGAAGCGGATGCAGACCGGATCAAGCAGATTGAGCGCACCACCAACCACGATGTTAAGGCAGTGGAATATTGGCTTAAGGAAAAAGTCGCAGGTCACCCCGAGTTGGAAAAGGCGGGTGAGTTTATTCACTTTGCCTGTACCTCTGAGGATATCAACAACACTTCGCATGCACTGATGTTGGGCCGTGCACGTGAGCAGGTTGTGGTGCCTCAGTTGAAAAAAGTGCTGGCTTCGCTTCAGCATATGGCGCATTCTCAGGCCGCACAGCCCATGCTTGCGCGCACGCATGGCCAGCCCGCAACACCAACGACGCTTGGCAAAGAGTTCGCCAACGTGGCGGCACGCTTGCGTGATGCCATTGGGCATATTCAGTCTGTCGTTCCTTTGGCGAAAATGAATGGTGCGACAGGTAATTACAACGCACATCTGTCCGCATACCCCGAGTTGGATTGGCCTACCTTTAGTGCCGGTGTGCTTCAGGAACTTGGCCTTAAGCAAAATCCTCACACCATTCAGATTGAGCCGCATGATTGGATGGCCGGTTTATTTGATGCGATTGCACGTGCCAACACCATTTTGATCGACTTGAACCGTGACATTTGGGGCTACATCGCTTTGGGTTATTTCAAACAACACCTCAAGGACGGTGAGGTTGGGTCCTCAACCATGCCCCACAAGGTCAACCCCATCGACTTTGAAAATGCGGAGGGAAATCTCGGACTCGCTAATGCCGTTTTGCGGCATTTGTCAGAGAAATTACCGATTTCACGTTGGCAACGCGACCTCACGGATTCGACCGTGCTACGTAATTTGGGTGTAGCGCTTGGTTATTGTTTGGTGGCCTACGATGCTTGTTTGCGTGGTCTGGGCAAGCTCGAGGTGAATGCCGCTGCGATCGACGCTGATATTGACAATTGCTGGGAGGTGCTTGCCGAGCCCATCCAGACGGTGATGCGCCGCTATGGTTTGCCACAGCCTTACGAGCAACTCAAAGCGTTGACGCGTGGCAAAGGCATCACTGAGCAAGTGTTACGCGAATTTATTGGCGGTTTGGCTTTGCCCTCCGCAGTCCGTGCGCGGATGTTGGCAATGACGCCGCGCAGCTATATTGGCCTAGCCCAATCCCTTGCAAAGACGGTATAGTGGAATCATGACAACCCAAAGGATTACACCCATGAAAAAGCTATCGATTTTGTTGGTTTCTGGTGCATTGTTGTCCCCGCTGTGGATGTCCTCGGCCAGCGCCCAGTTTGCTAAACCTGAGGATGCAATCAAATATCGTCAATCGGCTTTTGTCGTGATGGCGTCTCAGTTTGGCCGCATGCAGTCCACTGTTAAAGGGCAAGTCCCTTATGACGCTGCTGCGATCAAAGCAAATGTCGCTCTAGTAAAAACCCTGTCAACCTTGCCGTGGGGCGCTTTTGGTCCAGGCACTTAGGGTAAGAGCGCCGCTAAGCCAGAGGTTTGGTCTGATGCCGCAGGTTTCAAAGCGGCTCAAACTAAATTCGAAGGCGCGGTTGTCAAACTTTCCGCTGCGGCTGACTCCGGCGATTTAGACAAGCTACGCGCAGCATTTGGCGATGTAGGCGCCAGTTGCAAAGCCTGTCACGACGCTTATCGCGTCAAGAGATAAAAGGTAGCACCGCTGCCAGATATTCATTTGGAATTTCTGGTGGCGCGATGTGCGCG
This sequence comes from Zwartia lucis, assembly GCF_965234455.1. GTDB lineage: Bacteria > Pseudomonadota > Gammaproteobacteria > Burkholderiales > Burkholderiaceae_B > Zwartia > Zwartia lucis. Next base: position 34,101 of record NZ_OZ248472.1, read on the forward strand.
CTTTTCACTTTGATCATGTGAGAGCCATTGATGCGTTCCACCAAGGCTTGTCCACGGGCCTCGGGTGTCGACAAGTCCATCTCACCTACGACCACGAGTGTCGGGACTTGGATGCGCTCAAGACGCGGATATAGATTCATGTCACGAATGGCACCACAACAAGCTGCATAGCCACTTGGCGCTTGCAATAGCGCAATATTACGTATTCGTTTTAGATTGACCGTATTTTTTGTCACAAAGTCTGGTGTAAAGAAACGGCTGATCACGCCATCGATAATTGCCGCCATTCCGCCCGTTTTCAACGACGTGATCCGTTGATCCCAGATGCCCGCATCAAACTCTGCTGCAGTATGACTGAGCACAAGTTTTTTCAGACCTGTGGGTCTACGCGCTGCGACTTCCATCCCGATCATGCCGCCTAAAGAAATGCCCCAGTAAGAATAGTGACTCAAACGTGCCGCAGCGATTACGGCTTGCGCATCGTCGGCGAGTTGTTCGATCGAGTATGGACCCGTAGGGATATCAGAGCCGCCGTGTCCACGGGTATCGAAGCGCACAACGTAGAAATGGCGCATGAGCGCCTCTAGCATTGGATCCCAAAGGGTGAGGTCGGTCCCGAGTGAATTGCCCAGCACAAGGCCAGGAAGCTGAGTATCCCCATCTCCTCGCCAATAAATCTTGCAGTCACCGTTATTTAAAATCGGCATGTTTGTTTCCCGGGTCGTTTTTATATTTAATTGATTGACCCAACATTATTCCCTAAAAGCGGGAAATGAACGAGTTTTTCTCAGGTGAAGCTTGCAGGGGCATTAAATGCCAGCTTGATCAGCCACCAAGCAAGTGCCACAAGCAGTGCAGAAAGAATGAATGCACCGAGCCTCACGCGCCAATCGTCCCGAGCGCTTTGCGTACCCTCGGCTAGGGTGTGTTTTGGTACATCACCCGTGACCATGGGTTTGACCAGTCCCTCGCCTCTAAAGCTGTAGAGCGCAATGGCCCCGAGGTGGAGGGCAATGAGGGCATACAGCGCATACTCGCTCAGACCATGCAAGCGAGTCAATAAGGCGACGGTATCGTTGCTGACAAACTGGGCCAGGGGACCTTGTGTCATGACATCATCATTGGCGAAAAGTCCCGTTGAACTCTGATACAAAAATAGACCCAGCATCGCAATGACGGACCATGCGCCTAAGGGGTTGTGACCTGCTTGACGAGTACCTTTGCTGTCTCGCAAATAGGCCAGCGTCTTGGCAGGAGAGCACAGAAACTGACTAAAGCGTGCATAGCGCGGCCCAATCAGCCCCCAAATCACACGAAAGAGCAGCAACACAAAACTCGCAATCCCAAATCTGACATGCCAGTCCATCCAGGCGCCGCCTATATTGGTGGTAATCAGAGCACCCGTGATGCTTATCGCGAGTAGCCAGTGAAACAGACGTGTTGGAAGATCCCAGATGCGTAGTCGAGGTATTGATTTGGGCGTGCGCTGTGCTTGTGTAGGAGGCATGTCGTGTGGCCTAGGGTTATCCATGATGAAATTTATCATTGTTTAATTATGACATCAGTAAAGATTGACCAATAGGTAATATTTTTATAATTTTGTTTCGCAAATACTTAAGCGAGGCCTATTGTCATCGTATTTAAATAAAGTAAAGTTAACGTTAGAGACAAATAACAATACTCAACAAAGAGAATCAAGCTGAACATGATTGCAGTGCAATTCGACCAAGCCGGAAAAAATTGGGGCGCGACCGCAGCGCTTCATCCAACGGATCTGCAACTCGAACAAGGACAGTTCTCGGTCTTGCTCGGTCCTTCGGGCTGTGGCAAGACGACGACTTTACGATTAATTGCTGGGCTCGAGATGCCCACATCGGGTCGAATACATATTTTTGGACAAGACGTCACTGAAGTGCAGCCCGCGCAGCGTGGCGTATCGATGGTGTTTCAAAACTATGCCTTATTTCCCCATCTTTCTGTCGCTGAAAATGTTGTGTTCGGTTTGAAAGTCAGGCGCGTGCCGAAAGTCGAAATTGCAGAACGCCTACGTAAAACACTCGATCTCCTGAGTCTCTCGCAGCTCGCCGCGCGTAAGCCAGGCGAGCTCTCAGGTGGTCAACAACAGCGCGTGGCTTTAGCGCGTGCGTTGGTGGCTGACAGTCAGTTGTGTTTGATGGATGAGCCACTGTCGAATTTGGATGCACAGTTGCGTCAGGAAATGCGTCACGAGTTGCGTGCCTTGCAGCGCAAACTTGGTCTGTCAGTTGTGTACGTAACACACGATCAGACTGAGGCGATGAGCATGGCCGATCGTGTGATTTTGCTCAAGAGTGGGCGCGTTGAGCAGGTTGCGACACCAACCGAAATTTACCAACAACCTCGCACCTTGTTTGTGGCACAGTTTATCGGCAGCGCCAGAATGAATGTGCTTGAGTTGGACGGCTCACGTATCGCAGGCACCGACATCGTGTTGCAAGCGCCGGTTGGTGCGACAAAAGTAGGTATACGTCCAGAGGATCTGCGCCTGGGTGGACCGTATCGCGTGCCGTTGCTGCGAACGGACTTCACAGGTGCGGATTTGATGTTGCATGTGGGGATGGGTACTCAGGTGTTGGTCGTTCGCGCGGATGGTAAGCATGCGCGCGATGTGCAAGGCGAGATTGCCTTAGGTTGGGAGTCATCAAGCTTGCATTGGTTTGATGAAAGTGGTCTTCGTATAAACGTATAAACCGTTAAGGAGAAGTTTGTGAATAAACTCTTAAGTCGTGCGGCGCTCGTTGCTGCGGGTGTTTGTCTGAGCGCGTCCGCGTTTAGTCAAACAGAGGTGTCTTTTTATTTTCCGATCGCAGTAGGCGGACCGATTCCAAAGATCATTGACCAGTACGCCACTGATTTCAGCAAGGCACATCCCGAGTACAAAATCACACCTGTTTATTCAGGAACTTATCAGGAAACAATCGTCAAAGCGTTGACTGCGCACAAGGCAGGTAAACCTCCTACTGCAGCAATTTTGTTGTCGACGGATACGTTTACCTTAGCCGACGAGGGCGCCATTACACCGATCGACAAGTTTGTAAAAACGGATGAAGACCGTGCTTGGCTCAAGAGCTTTTTCCCAGCATTTCTCTTGAATGGTCAGTTTGATAACAAAACCTGGGGTATTCCCTTTCAGCGCTCTACAGTTGTGCTGTATTGGAACAAGGCGTTGTTTAAAGAAGCCGGCTTAGATCCCAATACGCCACCCAAAAATTGGGCTGAAACTATCAGTATGGGACAAAAGCTCACCAAAAAAGATGCCAGTGACAACGTAACACAGTGGGGGATTCAGGTACCCTCAAGTGGCTTCCCTTACTGGTTATTCCAAGGCTTTACCACTCAAAATGACGCGATTCTTGCCAATGCAGCGGGTAATCAGGTTCGGTACGATGATCCCAAAGTAGTCGAAGCATTGCAGTATTGGGTCGATTTGTCGAGAAAGTACAACATCCATCCTCCAGGTGTCGTGCAGTGGGGCACCACGCCACGCGACTTCATGGAAAAGAAAGCCGCTATGATCTGGACGACCACTGGCAACTTGACCAACATTCGTAGCAATGCCAAGTTTGATTTCGGCGTTGCGATGTTGCCAGAGGGCAAGCGTCGTGGCTCACCGACTGGCGGCGGTAACTTCTTTATCTTCGATAAGGCTTCAGCTGCAGAGCAAGAGGGTGCCTATAAGTTCGCGAAATGGTTGACCCAGCCTGAGCGTGCTGCGCAGTGGAGCATTGACACAGGTTATGTTGCCGTCTCTCCTGCGTCATACGATACCCCGGCGTTAAAAAAATACGCAGCTGAGTTTCCCCCAGCCTTGGTCGCACGGGACCAGTTGCCTTTTGCCGTGGCCGAGCTGTCGACGCACGACAATCAACGAGTCACCAAGGCTCTGAACGATGCTCTGCAGGCGGCGTTGACGGGTGCCAAAACACCTGCCCAGGCGCTTAAGGATGCCCAGGCCGAGGCAGATCGTCTCTTACGTAAATATAAGTAATTAGGATCGGGCGCGGCCATCACCTATGTCATGACATGGTTGTGTTGGCCGCTTCCTCAAATATGACAGTTTCTTCGCGTCACATCCACGCCTATTTGTTGCTCTTACCAGCCTTTGTGTTTCTGGTTGGTTTTACGCATTATCCGGCGCTGGGTACCTTGATCGATAGTTTGATGTCAACGCCCCGTGCCGGTCGCTCGGCTGTTTTTGTAGGGCTTGAAAATTATCAAGTGATGAACGAGGACCCCAATTTTTGGAAATCCTTGTTAAACAATCTATGGTTCGCGCTCGCAACCATTCCCATTTCAATTGGACTGTCGATTGCGATGGCGCTTTGGGTGAATGAAAAAATTGCGGGTCGTCAGTTTTTACGACTATCGTTTTTTTTGCCAACAGTGTTGCCCATGATCGCCGTGGCCAACATCTGGATCTTTTTCTACACACCCGGCTATGGTTTGATCAACCAGGTGCTTGGTGTGTTCGGGTTTGCCAGCCAGAATTGGCTCGGTGATCCTCAGTTAGCCCTCGGATCCGTCATCGTTGTTGCGATCTGGAAAGAGGCAGGTTTCTTTATGATTTTTTATCTTGCGGCTTTGCAGACTCTGAGCCCGAGCTATCAGGAAGCGGCACAAATCGAGGGGGCGAGTCGCTGGTATTTCTTTCGTCGTATACAGTGGCCCTTGTTGATGCCCACCACGATTTTTGTACTGGTCAACGCCTTGATCAATGCTTTTAGAATGGTCGATCACATTATTGTGATGACAAAAGGCGGACCTGACAATGCGACGTCTTTATTGTTGTTCTACCTTTACGAAGTAGGCTTTAGTTTTTGGGATCGTGGGTATGCCTCTGCATTGACGGCAGTCTTGCTGTTGATCTTGGCTGTTGTAGGCTTGTTGCAGTTCTTTTTGCTTGATCGTAGGACGCATTACAGATGAGCGCAGTCTCCATTAATCCGATACTCACGCGTCGATCATCCACTGCCTTGGGGCAGCCAGCCGGACTGCTGTCGACGCTTGGCGCCTGGGTTCTCGCCCTATGTTGGATTTCGCCGTTGCTATATGCATTTTGGGCCGCGATCCATCCCTCCGAGTTTGCCACCAAGCTCATTTGGAATGCTCCACTCACGTTTGATAATTTTGTCGCCGCTTGGGAGGCCGCACCATTTGCACGTTATTTTCTCAATACGACCATGCTGGTGACGATGATTCTGCTGATCCAGCTCGTGTTATGTACACTTGCAGCGTATGCGTTTGCGCGCTATGAATTTTGTGGCAAAAACATATTGTTTTCAATGATGCTTGTTCAGCTGATGGTGATGCCTGAGATTTTAATTGTCAGAAACTATCAAACCCTATCTCAGCTAGGCTTGGTGGATACGTTATTTGGTATTGGTCTGCCTTATTTTGCCTCGGCCTTTGCGATTTTTTTATTGCGACAGACATTTAAGACTATTCCAAAAGAACTCGTTGAAGCCGCGATGATGGAGGGTGCGACCGCTCTGCAGGTCCTGCGCCACGTCTATATTCCTTTAGCTAAACCAACCTATCTCGCTTTTGCATTGGTCTCGGTCAGCTATCACTGGAATAATTTCCTCTGGCCTCTGGTCGTGACCAACTCTGTTAAATCAAGACCCTTGACAGTAGGCTTGCAAGTATTCTCCTCTAGCGATCAGGGCATTGACTGGTCCATTATTACGGCGGCTACATTGCTGACCTCTGGGCCATTATTATTGGGATTTTTGATTTTTCAACGTCAGTTCGTGCAGTCTTTTATGCGGGCGGGTATCAAATGAAAATTCTGACATGGAATGTCCAGTGGTTCAAAGGGCTCGACGGAGTCGTGGATATCGAGCGGGTCTTACATAAAGCCCGGGAAATCGCAGACTTCGATGTGCTTTGTATGCAGGAAATTAGCGTTAATTACAACGCCCTGACGGGTCAAACGGCAGCCGACCAAGTGGCACGCCTGCGCGTCTTGATGCCTGAGTATGAGGTTGTTTTTAGCCCCGCTATCGATGAGTTATCTGCCTGTGGAACCTATCGCCAACAATTTGGTAATGTCATTGCCTCCAGGCTGCCTGTTCGTTTAGTAGAGCAAGTGTTATTGCCTGATCCCAGTCCCTCAGGTGAAAAAAATACACCAAGTATGCGACGCGTGTGTCTAGTTTGCACAGTGCAAGCCCCCTGGGGACCTGTGCGTGTAATGACCTCTCACCTAGAGTATTACAACGCCACAGCGCGATTGGCTCAAGTGGCTGCCTTGCGCGACATCCACCTTCAGTCATGCGCTCTGGCTTCCCGTCCGCCAGAGGCACTTCCTGACAGTCCTTATCAGGCCAAGCCTTATACGATGGATGCTCTTCTGTGTGGTGACTTTAATTTTGAAACTGAAAGTGTCGAGCATTCAAATATGATCAGCCCCGGCGAGAGTGGGGCATTGATGAATGCATGGAGCGCCGTGGCACCAGGTCAGAGCTATCCCGCCACCTTCCGTATTTTTGATCGCACTTACGGGCCTGAGCCGGTGGGGTGTGATTTTTTCTTTGTCAGTCCCTCCCTCGCGCCTCGCGTGCAAGCCTTGTCTGTTGATGAGCAGACGCAGGTGTCCGATCATCAACCAGTGTTATTAACGCTGCAAAACTAGTTTGGGCATCTTTCTCGTGCGTTCGAGCACAACAATGGTGTTTGAGCTTCATCACAGTGCCTAATTTTTGAGCATTAGCATGGGCTGCACTACTATGGTGCCCCTAAGCTCATCATGCATTGAATAACATGACCCATAAGCGTTTATCCGCGTGACTTAGATGCTGGCACGTATTTTGCTTGAGTCCCTGTAACGAGTTTCTACACAGGGGTGCTCATCATGTCGATATTCTCCAATCCGTTTGATTCCAAGCTTCGTTTGCGTTGTTCGTGTGGTCAGCATGCTTCTGAGGCAGAGCATGAGACGAGTCATTCAGCATTGACTGAAATGCGTGATCGATCCTCCGCGGGGCCGGGTGATCGCGTGGTCGAACAAGCTGTGATGCGGGCAATGTTTCCGCAAGACGATATGCGCCGAAGATTTTTGCAGGCGGTCGGTGCTCCTACAGCCATAGCGGCGATTTCTTCGGTCTTTCCAATGGCTTTTGCTAAAGAAGCTTTTGCACAAGGTGGGAAGTTAGAAAAGATCAATCTGAAAGTTGGCTTTATTCCGATTACGTGCGCGACTCCCATCATCATGGCCGATCCCATGGGCTTTTATAAAAAGCAGGGGCTCAATGTCGAGGTCGTTAAAACAGCAGGCTGGGCGGTGGTGCGTGATAAGGCGCTCAACAAAGAATACGATGCTGCGCACATGCTCTCGCCGATGCCACTTGCCATTTCAATGGGAGCAGGTGCATCTCCGACACCCTACACAGTACCTGCGATTGAAAATATCAACGGACAGGCGATTACGCTGGCCGTCAAACATAAGGGCAAGCGCAACCCTAAAGATTGGAAAGGCTTTAAGTTTGCGGTGCCCTTTGACTATTCAATGCATAACTATCTACTTCGTTACTACCTTGCTGAAAATGGCATCGATCCAGATCGTGATGTCCAAATTCGTGTGGTGCCGCCGCCAGAGATGGTCGCGAATTTGCGTGCCGATAACATTGATGGATTTTTAGCTCCGGACCCTGTGAATCAGCGCGCAGTTTTTGATGGTGTGGGCTTTATCCATATTTTGTCCAAAGAGCTTTGGGACGGACATCCATGTTGTGCGTTTGCGGCCAGTAAAGAATTTATGACTGCGAATCCTAATACCTATAGTGCGTTATTGCGTGCGATTGTCGAAGCAACGGCTTACGCACAAAAAGCTGAAAACAGAAAGGAAATTGCCGCTGCCATTCATACTCCTAATTATCTAAACCAACCATTGACGGTAGTCGAGCAAGTCTTGACCGGCACGTACGCCGATGGTTTGGGTAACGTCAAAAAAGTCCCAGATCGTATTGGATTTGACCCAATGCCTTGGGAGTCTTTTGCAGTCTGGATCATGACGCAGATGCAACGCTGGGGGCAGGTCAAAGGCGAGGTGGATTATCAAAAAATCGCACAGGATGTATTTTTAGCAACTGATGCTCGTCGAGCGATGGAGCAAGCTGGTCTGGCTGTAGCTGCTCCTGGCAGCAAGAAAATCATCGTGATGGGCAAAGTGTTTGACGCAAGCAAACCCCGGGAGTACCTCAATAGCTTTGCGATCAAGAGGGTTTGACGATGATGGGTCATGAGCGTTCGAGAGCCTTTGTCTTGTCGGCATTAATCTTGGCGATTTTCGTGATGTTTTGGCAAATCGCGACAATGCCGACTCAAGGCGTTCAAGTGGTCGATGAGGAGTACGCCAAGCTAGTTGGTGCAGCTGCGGCGACTGGTCAAAAATCTACCTTTCCGGGCCCCCTTGATGTCGGGGCCAAACTGTTAGAGCACTTGTCGGATCCTTTTTATGATCGTGGAGCAAACGACAAAGGCATTGGTATTCAGTTAGCGTGGTCTGTTTCGCGCGTAGCGCTTGGTTTTGGGTTGGCCGCACTCGTTGCCATTCCACTTGGATTTTTGATTGGGATGTCTCGATTGTTTTTTCAGGCGCTTGATCCGTTTATCCAAGTGCTCAAGCCGATCTCTCCGCTTGCCTGGATGCCACTTGCCCTATTCACGCTCAAAGACTCTAACGTTTCAGCTGTATTCGTCATCTTCATTTGCTCAATTTGGCCGATGTTGATCAACACTGCTTTCGGCGTGGCCTCAGTGCGTAAGGAGTGGATGGAAGTCTCACGCACACTTGAGGTGAGTCCGCTGCGGAAAGCTTTTTTTGTGATTCTCCCAGCTGCGGCGCCCACGATTATGACAGGGATGCGAATTTCCATCGGCATTGCATGGCTTGTGATCGTGGCCGCCGAGATGTTGGTAGGCGGGACCGGGATTGGATATTTCGTCTGGAATGAATGGAACAACTTGTCGATCGCGAATATTTTGGTGGCGGTCTTGATGATTGGCCTAATTGGCATGTTGCTTGATCTCTGCTTTGCACGATTACAACGCGCTGTGACGTACAAAGATTAAGTATTAGGAGAGTAAACACAATGCAAAATTTTCTGCAAGTACAAGGACTACGTAAGGCTTTTCCTGACGTGAGTGGGGCAGGTGAGCTGGTCGTATTTGATGATGTGAACTTCACGATTGATCGTGGCGAGTTTGTTTGTATTATTGGCCATTCAGGTTGTGGCAAAACGACGATTTTAAATGTGCTGGCTGGGCTCGAGTCACCTTCTGATGGGCACTCTTTTATCGATGGTCGTGAGATCAGTGGTCCGAGCTTAGATCGCGGGGTGGTCTTTCAGTCTCATGCCTTGATGCCGTGGATGACAGTGCGCGGCAACATCGCTTTTGCGGTGCGCTCTAAATGGCCGGACTGGTCGCGTGAGAAAGTCGATGCGCATGTCCAGCAGTATATCGATATGGTTCACTTGACAGGCTCAGAGGAAAAAAAGCCCTCTCAACTGTCAGGTGGGATGAAACAGCGTGTCGGTATTGCTCGTGCATTTTCGATTCAACCGAAAATGTTGTTGCTTGACGAACCCTTTGGTGCGCTCGATGCGTTGACGCGTGGAAATATTCAGGATGAGCTTGTCACGATCGTTCGCGGAACACAACAGACAGTATTCATGATTACGCACGATGTTGACGAAGCGATATTGCTTTCTGACAAAATTTTCCTGATGAGTAATGGTCCTCGTGCTGTCTTGGCTGAGATAGTCACCAATCCTTTGCCTAAGGATCGTACGCGCGCAACGATGCACCATGATCCCAAGTTTTACGAAGTGCGCAACCATCTCATTGACTTTCTGGTGCATCGGTCCAAGACCTATGCAACCGCCGCATGATTTATTTAAACGTTCTGTTCATTCATTAGGAGAAATAAATGGTTTCAAAAACAATGGCAAAACCGATGACACGCGAGGATGTGACGGATTTGATTTATTCGGCAAAGGTGCAAAAGGGACTCAAATGGGCGGATGTTGCCAAGAAGCTCAAGCTTTCAAAAGAGTGGACGACTGCCGCCTGCATGGGTCAGATGACCCTCACAAAAGCCCAAGCACTTGTGATCGGCAAGACCTTTGATCTACCCACTGAGGCCATTGCCTTGTTGCAGGTTGTTCCTTATAAGGGTTCCTTGCGTAGCTCAGTTCCGACCGATCCGCTGATCTATCGTTGGTATGAAATCGTGAGCGTCTATGGCACCACAATCAAGGAATTGATCCATGAGGAGTTCGGTGATGGGATTATGAGCGCGATCGACTTTTCCATGGATATCAAGCGCGAGCCTGACCCCAAAGGCGACCGTGTCAATGTGGTTTTATCGGGAAAGTTTTTACCCTATAAGTCTTACTAACTGCTGAAAAACCGACCCAGTCCAGATTAAACTGTAAAACTTGCCTGTAGCTAACGGGCACAGTGTTTCTTACAGGAACTGGACATGGCGGTTTTACAAAAAGTCGGTCAGGAAATTATGCAGTGGTCTGAGCGCTTGGCTCAGCACAGTGAGCCAGCTTGGGCAGAAAAGGGTCAGTTGACGGTGACGTATCTGACTCCAGCCCATCTGGCTGTGGCATCAGAACTCAAGGCGCTGATGCAAGAAGCCGGGTTCGATGAGATTTCGGTTGATGCCGTCGGTAATGTTATAGGCGTTTATCATGGAGACACGAAGAACTCTGCGTCGCTGCTGACAGGTTCACACTACGACACTGTGCGTAATGGCGGCAAGTATGATGGACGTCTGGGCATTCTGATACCCATCGCAGTTGTGAAATCCCTTTCTAGCCAAAAGCGACGCTTGCCCTACGGGATCGAAGTCGTCGGCTTTTCCGAAGAAGAAGGTCAGCGGTTCCGCGCAACCTTTTTAGCCGCTGGGGCGTTAACAGGGAGTTTCGATCCCGAGTGGTTGACTCAGCGTGACGCCGACGGCATTTCAATGGCTGAGGCGATGAAGGTGGCGGGCTTGCCTGGTACTCTGGCATCCATCCAGACGATTAAACGTGACCCGCACAAATATCTCGGCTTTGTCGAGGTACATATCGAGCAAGGTCCGGTGCTCTGCGAAAAAGCTCTCCCACTGGGTGTGGTGACTTCGATTAATGCAGGTGTCCGTGCAAGCTGTAAAACAATTGGTCTGGCGGGACATGCCGGTACAACACCGATGTCGATGCGCCAGGATGCGATGTTGGCGGCGGCTGAGATCAGTCTGATGGCTGAGCAGCGTGCGCGTGCTGACGAGGGTTCAGTGGCGACTGTCGGACAGATTCAAGTGCCTGGTGGTTCGATTAATGTGATCCCGGGTGAGTGCGTCTTTACCTTGGATATGCGCGCGCCCACAGACCCTCAGCGTGATGCGTTGGTGGCTGATATCGTCAAGGAGGCGCACGCGATTGCTGCGCGCAGACAAGTCCAGTTCGAATACTCTGAGGTCATGCGCGCGAGTGCTGCGCCTTCGGACCCTGCTTGGCAGGCCCGCTGGGAGAGGGCGGTCGCTTCCATCGGTCAGCCTGTGTTCAAACTGAACAGTGGTGCCGGTCACGATGCTATGAAAATGCACACCATCATGCCTCAGGCGATGTTGTTTGTGCGCGGTGGTAATCGTGGCATCAGCCACAATCCTCTTGAGATCATCACGGCCGAAGACGCAACGCTCGCGACGCAGGCTTTTGAAGCCTTATTAGATCAAATCAACTAATCACAATCCAACAACATGAAGAACAACAATCACGCCGAACTCTATGCCAAGCTCGACCAATGGATCGATGCGCACTTTGACGAACAAGTGAAGTTTTTGCAATCGGTGATCCAAGTCCCAACCGATACGCCGCCAGGCAATAACACGCCGCATGCGTTGCATGTTGCCAAGCTCATTGAGACCTTTGGAATGCAGGCTGAACAGCATGTTGTGCCGGAGGCTGTGGTTCGCGAGGCCGGATTAGAGTCGATTACCAACCTGATCGTCAAAAGGCAGTATGCGGACGGTGGCAAAGTCTTGGCACTCAATGCACATGGCGATGTCGTGCCTCCGGGCGATGGTTGGACACATCCACCCTATGCTGGCGAGATTCATGAGGGACGTATTTATGGTCGTGCCGCAGCTGTAAGCAAGTGTGATTTTTCGACATACATCTTTGCTGTGCGTGCGCTAGAGTCTCTCGGTGTTCCTTTAAAAGGTCGCATTGAGCTTCAGTTCACGTATGACGAAGAATTTGGCGGCGAGTTGGGCCCTGGCTGGTTGCTTAAAAACAATCTCACCAAGCCCGATTTAGCGATTGCTGCGGGCTTTAGCTATCAGATCATTACAGCGCATAACGGCTGTTTGCAGTTCGAAGTAACCGTCAACGGAAAAATGGGTCACGCAGCCGTCCCCACCTCAGGGGTCGATGCCTTGCAGGCTGCAGTCAAGATCATGAACGCTTTGTACGGCCTGAATGAAACCTACAAGTCCGTCAAGAGTCAGGTTCCAGGCATTAATCATCCCTATCTGAACATCGGTTTGATTCAGGGTGGTACCAATACCAATGTGATTCCTGGAAAAGTCGTCCTCAAGCTTGATCGCCGGATGATTCCCGAAGAGGATCCCGCCCAAGTCGAGGAAAGCATTCGCGCGACGATCGACGCAGTTTGGAAGAAAATCCCGGGCATTACTGCTGAAACCAAGCGTATTTTGTTGGCGCGTGCGCTCAAGCCTCTGCCAGGCAGCACCGAACTAGTCGAGGCATTACAAACCCATGCGGAACAACAGTTTGGTGAAAAAGTGCCTGCTTGCGGTACACCGCTTTACGCAGATGCGCGCTTGTATTGCGAGGCGGGTATTCCCGTCGTGTTGTATGGTGCGGGTCCACGCACTGTCGAGGAAAGTCGCGCTAAACAGCCCGATGAGCGTTTAGAGCTCGAGGATTTGCGTCGGGCGACGAAAGTCATCGCCCGAACCTGCCTCGATATGATGACAACTTAGGCTGAAAAGCGGTAAAGCTTTTGTGGGTTATCCACCATCAGTTGCTGCAGTAGCGCTGGCTCAGGTGCGATCTGTGCCAGCGCATTGACCAAGACACCATCGTCTGGAATATGCGTATGGTTGGGGTGCGGCCAGTCCGAGCCCCACACGCAACGATCTGGGTAGGTCGTCACAAGGTGTCGGGCAAAGGGAATACCTTGTTTGTAGGGGGGGGTTGCATCGATGCGATCGATGCCGCTGACCTTGACCATAAAGCCGGGTAGTTCCAAGAGTCGACAAAATGCTTGAAAGTGCGCATGCTCCAAGCCAAGCGTGGCATCAACGCGACCCATGTGATCCATGACGACAGGCACGGCGGATTGCTTGAGCAACGGCATCATTTCTTTGGCATGCATCGCGTGTAGTTGGAGCTGGAGGTGCATGCCCAAAGGTTCAAGGCGGCGGGTCAGGGCGATGACTTGTTCGGGCGTGTAGTCAATCTTGTAGCCTGGCATAAAGTGAAATCTCAGTCCGCGAAAGCCCACAGAGGCCAGACGCTTGAGTTCTGTGTCACTCGGATCGACAGGTGTGAGGGCGACGCCTAGATATCGCCCCTCGGCAGCCCGCATGGCATCCTCGACAACGCTATTGTCAAAACCATGCAAAAGTGTGTTGACGATGACACAGCGTTCGATACCTAGTTTCTTATGTAGGTCAAACAGGGTTTCCTTGGGGGCATCTGCAGGGGTAAAACCACGGCTCTCCGCATAGGGGAACTTATCATTTGGACCGAAGACATGAACGTGCGAGTCCGTGGCGCCGCGAGGTAGCTTAAAAGTAGCGGGGCTGGGGTTGTCCAAGTAAGTCTTGATGATTTCTGACATCTTGTGTCTCTGATATGAGAATGATTGTTTGGGATATGTTTCAAGGCTATTTTTACACAGCCCGAGATTGTTTCGCGCATTGGCTAAAAAAAGCAGAGTCTTTAAAAAAATGCTAGACTTTCGCCTCTCAGTTAGAAGTCAATCAGATTTCTGACTGTTTGGGGCGCATTAGCTCAGCCGGTTAGAGCGACGGAATCATAATCCGCAGGTCCCCTGTTCGAATCAGGGATGCGCCACCAGTAAAATCAAGGGCTCTACCCGGCTCTACCGGCTCTACCCCAGGATCAAAAATAGACAAAACCCACATGAGAATTCTCTGTGGGTTTTTGTTTGCCTGACTCTTTCATCTTCTATGTATTCATGGGTATGTCGTACCAAATCATACCTAAAGGGTGTTCGAAATTATCAGAGTACAAGTGACTATTGTTGCGAGGGTAAACCACTACTGTTTTCAATATAGATTTACTCTACTGTCTTGACAAATAATTGCAACATCTCCCAGCTGTCTTAGTATCTTGCTGAGCCTATTGCCTCAGATTTCGAACACAATACAATTCTTAAGGATAAAAGAATGAGAAGCATTCCTGGTTTAGCGCTTGCAATCTTGACAGCTGCTCTGATAAGTGCGTGTGGAGGAGGCGATAGCACTTCTTCCTGTAATGAAACTGGGCCTTATGCTTGTAAAACGGGTGCCACTGAACCTTTGTATACCTATCAATGGGCATTAAATGCTGCGCAAAGTTTCTTTGCGGGCTATCCCCTGGTTGCCAATGGCTCGACAGACTTAAATGTGGAGGCTGTTCATGCCCAAGGTATTAAAGGGCAGGGCGTTAATGTGATGGTCTTGGACGATGGTCTCGAGATCAATCACATTGATCTTAAAGCCAATATCAATCCTGCAATGACATGGAATTTTCAAACCAATACGCCTGATCCGACGCCAACCGATTCAGATGATGCTCATGGCACTAATGTTGCTGGGATGATTGCGGCCGTTCAAAATGGTATTGGTGTGATGGGCGTCGCCCCTAGGGTGACGCTTGGTGGTGCGAAATTAATTGGACTTTCAAAAGGTAAAGTAGCAAATGTGGTTGAGGCCTATGGTGGCGCCCTTTGGTCCAAAAATACAGATGTATTTAATGCGTCATATGGCATAGCCCCAACTACACCCCCTGATTACAATCAGACCTCTTCAGGAAACGCGGCGCTTCAGAGTTTTCCCAATCTGCGTCATGGTCAAGGTGCCGTGATGGTCAAGAGCGCTGGCAATGATTACAATGGTGTCAGGGAGGAGGAGAACGGTAGTGCCTACATTGCTTCTTGTCCAAAATTCGATTACCTGGGTGCTTCGCATAGTCTAGTTAGTTGTGATAATCCATCATCTGATACAGCAAATCTGGAACTACCGGTTATTGTCACCGCGGCGGCAAATGCCATGGGATACAAGTCTAGCTACTCTTCTGCGGGCTCTGTCGTCTGGTTAACGGGTCTTGGAGGCCAACTTGGCGCGCTTGGTGATTATGGTGAGGCGGGTAGTGCTATAGATGATCTAGGCCCGCAAATCTACTCAACCGACTTAATGGGTTGTGATCGTGGTTATAGCAAGAATGACGAATCTCCAGATTCCAAATCACAATTTGTGATCGGCGGTACAGCCATCAATAAAGAAAAAAATCCAAGCTGTGATTTCAACCAAATGAATGGCACCTCATCTTCAGCGCCCACTGTGACGGGAGTTGTAGCATTAATGTTAAGCGCTAATCCCAAGCTTGGCTGGCGTGACATTCGTGACATTCTGCGCAGAACAGCCCGCCAGATAAACCCTGATTATGGTAACCAGGATTACCGCAATTACCAGGTCAATCTCACGTTAAATCCTACGCTATCAGACAGCACGAGCACAGAATTATCTGATGGGTCTTCGGCAGCAAGAATTGATTACGGTTGGCAAACTAATAAAGCAGGGAATAAATATTCAACGTGGTACGGTTTTGGTTTGGTTGATGCGACAGCTGCAGTGAGTATGGCTAAAGTCTATACCGCCTATAAGCCCACTCAGCTCGTTGTACCAACATGGTCAGAAGGCATTTCAGGTAGCGAGGTTATGTATGGCAAGGTGAAAGAGCTTGGAAAGTTTAGCGTTGATAGCGAGAAGGCAGTAGACATGATTCAATTGAGTCTTGCCGCCAGCCAAAGCGTCAACAATATTGAAAATAATGTTTGTATGGGCAGTGTCGGTGTTTTTCTAAAATCCCCACAGGGCAGCGTCTCTGTATTAAGCACACCCTACAATGTTTTTTACGGCAAAACTAGACATCCTGCAGATACACGCGATGGCGGCAAGATTGGTCCAGATTCAACTTATGTCTTGGGTTCGTATGCCTTTTATGGAGAGAGTTCTAAGGGTGAATGGACAGTTTATGCTGTGAGCGGGACGCCACTGATTACCTCCGAATGTACGGTAAACCCCAAGCTCGATGTGACTTATCGCATCTTTAACGCAGAATGATTAAAGGATTGCATATCATGTACAAAAAATTAATTGTTATCGCGGCATCAATTGGATTAGGACTTTCGGGGTTGGCTCATGCACAAAGCAATTATGTATTGGGTACAACGCTGACGCCAGCGCAGATTAGTGAGTTAGGCACACTCAAATCTTTTACTGTTGGCAAGATGACCTATCGTATCCTACCTGGTGGACAGGGGGTAAGCACCTTTGTCATTAACGATCAAGGAAAGCTAGGCATATGCAATGGAGAAGTTCTCATTTCAGGAGTATCTACAGATCAGGCAAAGAACGCACTGAGCGCATATCAATCTTCGATTGTTACGACAACAGTCTACGACAGCCTTAAAATGGTGTCAGCTAAATTTAGTAGTCTGCAGGAGGCTGCCAATGCCCGCAATGAATTAGCGACGACCCTAGTTGGAGCTACGGTAACCTTACCTATTACCTTTAACCTACCTAAAGTGAGATGACCTTGTCCCAAAAAACTTTGGGTATTCAAAACTAGAGTAATGTCGTTTTTACAGCGAACTCCCAGGTTGGTATGGGTAGGCTAGTTCTTCAAAAGTCAGCAGTGCCAGTCAATGAATGAAAGCTGATTATTGGATCAGAAGATAGGCTTTATTGGATATAGAAATCACCCCAATATATGGGCTACTAAATGTTAAAAAAACCAGGCAAGTTGGAATAAGAACTGTAGCGGTTGCAATGAACATTGCCACCACTAAAGACTTTGGTTTTGCTGCGTGAATAAATGCAACTGTGAGTAGAACAAGTAAAGCGAGTAATAAAATTCCGCTTATCCGTAATGGATGAACATCAAACGATGCATAGGCCAAACGGATACTGCGAGCGTTATTGACGGTCTGAAAGGCATTCATTAGCACCTTCGCTTCGGCATTATTGTTCAATTGATTAGCAGCCTTGAATAAATCAGAACGCATCACTACAAATTTTTCTATCGTCTCTGGGGCGTCTTTTTTGTCTGACGTTAGTGTTTGCCACTCTTCATCAACAACAGATTTTGCGTATATTCGAGTCGCATTGACTAGATTGTTATCTTTTAGCTCCGGAATCGTACTGGCAAGGCTAATGATTTGAATAAGTCCCTGACTTTCAATCTTGATGGATTGTGAAGCGATGTTGTAGTTTTCCCAAATTGAGGTGCCCATCAAGGCAGTGGATAAGGAAAATAATACAGCTGGTAAGCCAAAGAAAGGAGCCACAACGCCCTCGTACTGCAGCATCAATGGCCGAGTTTTTGGCGATAGAAAAATGCGAGTAATGATGACCGCAATAGCGATAAATACAAAAATAATGAGCAGAACTAACGTGATTTCGTCGTCAGCATTTATGTTTGGCATTTTGACAGTACCGTTTATTTGAGTTGGTAATTCCCGCCGATTGATTCAACAATACCATCAATGCCCCACTATTTTATGAAAATTTCGATGGTCTACGACGGGGATACCTCGTGAGAAATTCCCGACGTTCTAAGTAAACTATGCTACCTTAAGTGATCTAGGGTCGTTGAGGGTTTGTGAATGCAGAACCTTATCTTTTGCACTAGTAGGAGGTGTTCTGATGCGCATCGAACTTTCTGAGGCAGAGCAAACTCCGCTCGAGGCCGTTCTGTTCGCCGGGTTAATGGGTTTTAACGGCCCTTTTATCGGCCCACATGTCTACAAGCCGCTGCGGCTGATGGTCTTTCGGGACGGCGAGGATGTCCCTGTCGGCGGCATCCACGGCCATTACCTCGCCGCCTGGCTTTATATCAAATTATTTTACCTGCCTGAGGACTTGCGTCGAGGTGGCCTTGGTTCGCAGCTGATGCAACAGGCTGAAGATGAAGCTCGAGCGCGTGGCTGCGTCGGCATCTACCTCGATACGTTTAGCTTCCAAGCGCGGCCCTTTTACGAAAAGCTGGGCTTCACCCTGTTCGGCACCATCCCCGACATCCCGCCAGGCCATTCCCGTTACTTTATGATGAAACGTTTCGAATCATAATCTGCTGGTCACCTATTTGAGTTAGGGATGCGCGATTACATCATTTTTAACCCCCCCGTTTTATTTTCCGATGGGGTTTTTCACATAACCATCACGCGTTTGTGGAAGTTTTGCACCTAGGATGGCACTGGCGACTTGTGTTCGCAGTATCTGAGCCGTTCCACCAGCAATCGTAAACATTCGCGCATCACGCACGTGCCGTTCAGCAGCGAACTCACGCGAGTAACCACTAGACCCAAAGAGTTGCAGTGAATCATTGGTGACTTTAATGGCGGTCTCCGCGGCAATGATCTTGGCTTGGGCGGCTAATTTTAAATCTGGGAAGCTACCCACCGGCACATTGGCTGCGCGATGAAGCATGAGCCGTGCCGCATCAAGAGCAATAGACATATCAGCAATCATCCACTGCAATCCTTGAAACTCAGCAATCGGTCGGCCAAATTGTTTGCGCTCTTTGCTGTATTGCACCGCTTCCTCAAATGCACCCACAGCGATACCAAGCGCCACAGTCCCCGCACCCACGCGTTGCGCGTTGTATGCGTTCATGAGCGCAGCAAAGCCTTTGCGTAAATCACCGAGCGGCTTTAACGCCATCGATTCATGTACTTCTAGGTTGATAAAGTCTACGTAGGTTTCAGGGATGCCACGCACACCCATTGCGGGGGTACGTTTAGCGATCACGAGCTCTTTGGGTTCGTTGCCATCACGTACAACGATAAAGCCACCAATGCCTTGCTCAATACCATCTTCAAATACGCGCGCAAAAATCAGGTGCAAGCGTGAGACGCCGCCACCAGTGATCCAGTATTTTTGACCAGTGATAATGTATCGATCGCCCTTTTTGTCGGCGCGTGTGGTCATTTCACTCGCAGCACTTCCGGCATTGGGTTCAGAGATACAGATGGCTGGTTTGTCGCCCGACAGCACACACTCTGCGGCAATCTTCTTTTGTTCTTCGGTGCCGTAAGCCATGATGGCGCCGATTGCACCCATGTTGGCCTCAACCGTGATGCGACCCATGGTTGCACAGGCTTTGGCCATCTCTTCGATCACGAGTGTCGTTTCAAGGTAACCAAGGCCCCGACCGCCGTAGGCTTTTGGTACAGTCATTCCCATAAAGCCTGCTGCATTAAGCTTTGCAATGTTGTCCCAGGGGTACGCCTCGGTGGCATCAGTTTGAGCTGCGGTAGGTTTGAAAACTGTTTCCGCCAATTCACGTGCTTGGGCCTGGATGGTGAGTTGTTCGTGCGTCAGAATAGTCATTTTGGATCGTTTGTCTATGGGTTCAATGTTGTCCGAGCCAGTCATGCAAAATCTCTTGTTCGTGCTGGTTGCGAACGGGCGGTGCATGCCGATACTGTACAGGTGTTTCAGAGAGTTTCAAGGGGTTGGCGATCAGGCTCACTTCCCCCGAACCTGCAAGGGGGTGGGGCATCCGTACCTCGGCACCGCGATGTTGAAGGTGCGGGTCATTGAAAACTTGCTCAAGGTTATTGACGGGCCCGCATGGCACACCTACTTTTTCGCAGGCAGCGAGCCAGAAAGCACGTGATTTCTTTTGAAGAGCAGCCGTGACGATCTCTACCACGGCCTGTCGATTCATCACGCGAGAAACGTTCGTCGCGTATTTAGGGTCTTCGGCAACGGAAGCAATGTCCGCAATTTGACAGAGTTTTCTAAATTGGCTGTCATTGCCTGCAGCGATAATGATGGGGTCATCGGCGGTCGGAAAGACTTGATAAGGCACGATATTTGGATGTCCGTTGCCAAGTCTGACCGGATTTTCGTTGGAATTGAGATAACTCGTACCGGCATTAATGAGCCATGACACTTGTGTATCGAGGAGCGATACGTCAATTTGTTGGCCTTTTCCTGTTTGGTCTCGGTGGCGCAAGGCTGCTAGGATGCCTACGGTTGCATACATGCCGGTCATGACGTCAGCAATCCCGACACCCACCTTGATAGGTTGACCTTCAGGTTCGCCAGTCAAGCTCATGATCCCGCCCATGCCTTGAATCAGGAAGTCGTAACCAGCGCGCGTGGCGTAAGGACCGGTTTGACCAAATCCCGTGATTGAGCAATACACCAATCGAGGAAACCTTTCTTTGATTTGATCATAGGCAAGACCATAGCTGCTCAGTCCACCTACTTTATAGTTTTCAACCAAGATATCGGCATTTTCCAGCAAGCGCATGATGAGCATTTGGCCTTCAGCGCTTGCAATGTCGATTTCGATTGATCGTTTGTTTCTGTTTGCACACAAGTAATAAGCGCTTTCTGACGTGGGCTTGCCGTCAGCATCTTCAACGAACGGAGGACCCCACTTGCGAGTGTCATCACCTTCGCCTGGCTTTTCAACTTTAACAACGTCAGCACCCAGGTCACCCAGAAGTTGGGCTGCTGAAGGGCCCGCAAGGATACGAGAAAGATCCAACACGCGTATGCCTGAAAGTGAAGAGGGGGTCATTGCCAACTCCATTAAAACATTTTGTTTTTTATGATTTCGATAGTATCGCGGTTTCAAGTACGACGTGCAACGCGGACTTGATGCCGCCTAGTCTCTGCATGATTTACTCGAGAACAAAGTTAATAGGAATATTGACCCACATTTTTTGATGTTGATGACCTTTTTTCCCCGGGATAAAACGCCATTTCAGTACGGTTTCTAACGCAGCCCGATCCAAGCGATGATGGCCACTAGATTGGTGAATAACAGCTTGAGAGCTTCTGCCCTCAATATCGATTTCTACTGCTAAAACAACTTTTCCCTGCTCGCCTCGACGACGACTTAGTTTCGGGTAGGGCGGTGGGGGATTGTGTAAGTGCTCAGCATGGGTAATGGGCAGTGTCAATGCATCTTGGTTTTTAGTGCCCAGACTGTTTGTGCTTGAGCTTTTTGTGATGACGTTAGTTTTGCGAGATGTTGAGGTTGTAGGTTGTTGCTCGATCGAGGCGATGGGAGCGGAGATCGCTTCGGCTGATGTAGAAGTTGATGTTGATGTTGATGTCAGTGCCGATATCGTTTGGTTTGAGTTTTGTGAGGAAGTAGGTGTGGGGTCCTGCACTTCAATGAGAAATGATTCAAGCAGCATCACAGTCTCACTTTTCGATCCCTTTTTGGAAGGGTATCCACCCATTGAGATTATGATTGCAATGTGAACACATGTAACGGCAATAAAACTTCCCGCACTAAAACTGCGGGAAGTTTGCCTGTTACGGTTTAAGACGAGCATGGAATGCGTTGTTGTTGATTCAAACAACGCAATCTATCACAAATGAGAATGATTATTATTTAGCTTGATGTATTCTTACATTTGCTTACTTTTTAGTGTACTAAGACCACGTCGTATTCTCATCAAACGGGTATACGGGGCGCGTGAGTTTTGTATATGGGAAGCGGGTATGGTCAGCACCTGTGACACCACCGCCATCGCATTCCACCAGTGCTTTGGCGATCGGGACAAATACAGGTCTACAGTACATGCGTGACTTGAGCAAAATAAATCGATGACTTGGAGCATCGATCCCGATATGGGAAAAGATCCCCAGGTCCCAGTGTTCTTGTGGCGTTTCAGTAATCATGACTTTGGCTTGTGGCAAATCTAGACAAACGGTACGTCCCATATGGATACGTTGCCCCGTGTAAGTGGGGCCTGAGACGACATATTGCCCATCAGAGATTGCGGAAACGACTCCTGTGAG
Organism: Zwartia lucis; assembly: GCF_965234455.1. Taxonomy (GTDB): domain Bacteria; phylum Pseudomonadota; class Gammaproteobacteria; order Burkholderiales; family Burkholderiaceae_B; genus Zwartia; species Zwartia lucis. The sequence goes on from NZ_OZ248472.1 coordinate 56,224, forward strand.
AGGGCGTAGCGGGTGCGTGACACCGAGTTGCGTCAGAGGAACTTTGTCGCCGACCTGTAGTGTCACCGTGGCACGAAGTCCTGCTTTGATAAGCTGATCGACCGCCTCTGGATCGCAAATTGGTCCTACAACAATATCCTCAAGCCCTTGTTTGAGGGCTTCGTGTAGCACATTCATGTCGTCGCAAGTCCCTCCCGACATGCAGTTATCACCATGATCGAGCAGCAGTACAGGACCTGTGCCAGGTTCATTCGCAATTGCTTTGGCGCGTGTAATAGAAGTTGCGAGAGGTTCATTTTTATAAATGAAGTCACTACGTCTGGACCAAATAAACTCGGCAATGCGTTGCGCAACTTCATCAGCGGCTTGGGCGTCATTGTCGCTCACCACAACAACACTAATACAGGGTGCTGCAATGTCTGCGAGTGGAAAGCCAGCAAGCACGGAAACGCCAAGCATGCCCTGGGCTTCGGCGGCACGCGCGAGCTCGACCGCTTCGTGCATGGGCCCGATGTCGGTTCGGCTACAGAGTGTATTGAGCGTCAACGGCAAGCGTCGCCAGGCGAGTCTGGGTTTGATGCGTTGATTGATCATATCAACGAGCAAGCGGCCTGCATGCGCACCGGTCTCATACATGTCCACATGTGGGTATGTTTTAAAGCTAATGACGATATCGCTGTTGTTAATAATCTTGTCCGTCATTTTTCCGTGTAGATCGAATGCGACAGCAATCGGAGCATCAGGAAGTACAGCACGGATACGTTCTAGCAAATCGCCTTCGCCGTCTTCGGAGTTTTCTGCGACCATGGCGCCATGTAAATCGAGTGCGACGGCATCACAGCCCTGTGCGGCGGACACAATGGTGTCGCACAAGTGGGTATACGCTTTGGCACAGACGGTGCCGCTAGGGTTTGCGGTGGCGCTACAGGCAACGACCACTTCATGACCCGCTTGCTCCAGCACATCGATATAAGCCGCGATACCCGTTCGAGTATTTTTAGAGGCTTGGTAAGCTTCTTGGCCATAGAGAGGGCCATCATCGCCAAAGGATTTTAAAGGCGTGGCAATAGGAGAAAACGTATTGGTCTCGTGATTGAGTCGTGCAACAAGAATTTTCATATTATTCCAGTATGGTCTTAAGCGATGAGTAAATCAGTCCCAGTCCTGTTGCGAGCAGCAAAGCCGTCACGATGAGTTGTGCAACTCTTCGGCTTAGATTGATCGGGTACTTGAGTTGTATCAGCGTCGCGATAGTAATTGCGGGAAAAGCGATGGCCGAAAGGATGATGGCATTCAGTGTGAGTTCGCCTGTGAAAAGAGCGATCACAAGTCTAGCCGCTGAGGTCAGGCCAAAAATAATAAAAAGGTATTGACGAACAAGCTCTGTATCGAGAGGTTGACTATAGAGATGATAGACCAGGGGTGGACCTGGCGTAGCAAACATCCCACCGAGAATTCCCGTCAAAAACCCAGCGATCCAGGTCGAGGACTTGCCCGAGGTCTTGCGTGTGTTTGTGTTGATCAAAAAGAGAGCGATTGCTGATGCAAAAATTGAGAGGCCTAAAATCAGTCGCAGTGTATTGATACCATTATCCGTAAACCAAGACAGAGAAATAAAGCCCAGCACTAGGCCGACCATGCTGCTGATCAACATCGGTTTCAAGAGTGGTCCAAAGGAAATGCTTGGAGATTTACTGAGGTAAACAAGATTGTTGACGATTGATAGGATGCAGGCAATGTTGGCCGCATCGGCGATCGATATGATTTGTAAGGCCCCTGTTAGGCCAACCAAGATCAAACCGAAGGCAAATCCCGTTAAATTTTGACAAAATGCGGCAAGTAGGGCGATCAATATAAAAGAGGCATACTGCAGGACAGACATATTTTTTAATTCCAAGGTTCCTGACCCGATCGGTCAAGGATAAATTTTTATATTGATCCAGACTTTAAACGATTCTGTCGCTGTTTCTTGAAGGAAAGGCTCCCGTTAAAGTGAAAAAATAGTTAGATTTGGAAGAAAATACGAATTAATGATATTTTAAAAAATAATTGAATAAAAATTGCGAGATGCCATGAACACTTATAACCACTTCATCGATGGCCAGTATGTTGAGCCCGTTGGAAAGAAATGGATTGATAGTATTGATCCTTATTTGGGCAAGCCCTGGGCACGTATCCCGCAAGGATGTGCAAAGGATGTTGATTTGGCTGTTGCAGCAGCCTCTCGCGCCATGCGCGAAGGCCCTTGGGCGTCGATGAATGCGACGCAACGGGGCAAGCTGATGTTGCGTCTCGCTGACTTGGTGACACAGAATGCTGAACGTCTCGCAGAGCTCGAAGTACGAGACAATGGCAAACTGCTCGCCGAAATGCGTGGTCAACTTAACTATCATCCTGAGTGGTGGCGGTATTACGGCGGCCTTGCCGACAAAATCGAAGGCGCAGTGATGCCTATAGACAAGCCTGATATGTTTGCTTTTACGCGTTCTGAGCCGATTGGGGTGGTCGGTGCATTGACCGCCTGGAATTCTCCGCTCTTGTTTATTGCCTGGAAATGTGCGGCTGCGATCGCGGCGGGTTGCGCTGTTGTCGTCAAGCCTTCTGAGTATGCTTCGGTTTCCACTCTGGCGTTTGCTGAGTTGACCAAAGAGGCGGGCTTTCCTGATGGTGTGTTTAACGTTGTCGCTGGCTATGGCGCAGAGGCCGGTTCTGCTTTAGTTGATCATCCAGATGTCGCAAAAATCACTTTCACTGGATCAGACACGACAGGCGCGATGATTTATGCCCAAGCAGCCAAGAGTATGAAACGGGTTGCCCTTGAGTTGGGTGGAAAGTCACCCAATATTGTTTTTGCCGACTGCGATATCGACAAAGCCGCAGCAGGGGTGATTTCTGGGATTTTCGCCGCTACTGGTCAAACTTGTATAGCTGGCTCCAGATTGCTCGTTCAAAACTCGATCAAAGAAACCTTCACCCAACGCGTCGCTGACTTAGGTGCCTGTGCACGCAAAGGTGATCCAATGTCGCTCGATACAAATATCGGCCCTGTGACAACCCCTGTCCAATACAAAAAAATTCTGGACTACATGGCCATCGCAAAAGCGGAAGGCGCGCGCTGTATCCTTGGTGGTGGTCCCGCTCTCTCACCTGATTTACCAGGAGGCCAGTTTGTGGAACCCACGATTTTCACAGATGTGACACCCGACATGCGCATCGCACGCGAAGAGGTGTTTGGTCCTGTGCTGTCGATTATCGGATTCGAAGACGAGGCGCATGCGATCAAGTTGGCCAACGACACGATTTATGGATTGGCGGCAGGTGTCTGGACCGAAGACATTGGGCGTGCTTTACGTATGTCAGCTGCTTTAAAAGCCGGCACAGTGTGGGTCAACACGTATCGTGCCATAAGCTACATGATGCCTTTTGGTGGAATGAAACACTCAGGCATTGGTCGAGAAAGCGGTATTGAGGCGATCAAGGGTTTCCTTGAAACCAAGAGTACGTGGATCTCTTATGCCCAAGGTGCGCCGGCTAATCCGTTCATTATGCGTTGATTAGATATTCTTTTTCATTGATCAGAACCTCTTATACTAGGAGCCTCTGATCCCAGCCTGTCATTATGTCTAAAGCCAACTTGGCGACGCTTCGAGTTTTGTCTGTCATCCCGCCGATGACGCAGCTCAATACGCCTTACCCTTCGACTGCGTATCTAACCGGCTTTTTACGCTCGCGCGCTATTGAGGCTGTCCAAGAGGATCTAGCTTTAGCTCTAGTATTACGACTGTTAAGTTCAATGGGTCTTGAGGAAGTTGCTCTCAAGGTTGACAGTGTGACCGCTCGAAAACGAAGCCCATCGCTTCAGGCCTTTGTCGCGCAACGCAATCGCTATCTCAACACCATTGATGCCGTGATTGCTTTTTTACAAGGTCGTGACTCCACTCTTGCTCATCGTATCGTCAGTCGTCAGTATCTCCCCGAAGGGCCGCGTTTTTCAGCCTTGAATGCCTATGTCGATGATGAAACTGGCGATCCCTTGGGCTGGGCGTTTGGTGCGCTCGGGATGCAGGATCGTGCCAAGCATTTGGCGACGCTTTATTTAAATGATTTGGCGGATGTCTTGCGCGATGCCGTCGATTCAAGATTTGAGTTTGTACGTTATGGCGAGTCGCTTGCAGCAAGTCAGGCAAGCTTTAAACCTTTAGCCCTCGCACTCGCGGCACCTAAAACGCTGGTAGACCTTTATCTGGAAAAACTGACCCTTGAGGCGATCGCCCGGCACGCACCGACCGTTGTCTTGCTCTCGGTTCCATTCCCGGGAACGGTCTATGCAGCATTCAGGATTGCGCAGACCATCAAAGCGCAGCATCCTGAGATCAAAATCGTCCTTGGCGGAGGCTTTGCCAATACTGAACTTCGCGAGCTCTCTGAGCCCCGAGTCTTTGATTTCGTAGACTTTGTGACTCTTGACGCGGGTGAGCGACCCTTGTTATCACTGCTTGATTATTTAATAGGCAAGCGATCGCAGCAACGCTTAGTACGCACCTATTGTCGTGATACGGAGTCTGGTGAGGTGCGCTATATCAATATGATCGAGCCCGAGGTGCCGTTCGAGGAGGTGGGCACGCCTACATGGGATGGGTTACCGATTTCTGACTATCTTTCATTGCTAGACATGCTTAATCCCATGCATCGTCTTTGGAGCGATGGGCGCTGGAACAAGCTTACCGTGGCCCATGGCTGCTATTGGAAAAAATGTAGTTTTTGTGACGTGAGTCTAGATTACATCGGACGTTATGAGACAGCCTCTGCAGTGGTACTCGCCGATCGTATCGAAGCGATCGTACGTGAAACCGGACAGACGGGTTTTCATTTTGTCGATGAGGCTGCACCTCCTAAAGCATTAAAGTCTCTTGCCTTGGAGCTTATTAAACGCGACCTCAACATCTCTTGGTGGGGCAATATCCGGTTTGAAAAAACCTTCACCCCGGAGCTTTGTCAGCTCCTTGCTCAAAGCGGTTGTATTGCGGTTTCGGGTGGTCTTGAGGTGGCATCAGATCGTCTTCTCAATTTGATGAAAAAAGGCGTGTCTGTTGAACAGGTCGCTCGCGTGACGCGCGCTTTTAGTGATGCAGGGGTGTTGGTCCATGCGTATTTGATGTACGGATTCCCAACTCAAACGGTCAAGGACACTGTAGATGCCTTGGAATATGTCCGCCAGCTTTTTTCCAATGGCTGTATACAAAGTGGATTTTTTCATCGCTTCACCTGTACCGTACATTCGCCTGTGGGTTTAAATCCTTCTGCTTATGGCGTCACACTCGAGCCTTTATCGCCGACGAGCTTTGCTAAAAACGATGTCGGTTTCAACGACCCAACGAATGTCGATCACGCCGCATTAGGCGTTGGCTTGAGAAAAGCGATTTATAACTATATGCATGGTATCGGCCTCGAAGAGGACGTGCGAAGCTGGTTTTCATTCAAAGTACCGCGCACTTCAGTTGCGCCACACTATATTGAACTTGCGTTAGAACAACAGTCCGCTTCTGGAGAAATAAGATGACAATGAGCATGCATGAAGAAGATTTCGAGTCTCCTGCGATCCGCTCCTTGCGAAAGGACTTGGCTCTTGCCTTGCGAGCTGCAGCCCATCATGGGTTGTCCGAAGGTGTCTGCAATCATTTCAGCGTTGAAATCCCTGACGAAAGCGGACGCTTTCTCCTGAATCCTCGAGGTTTGCTGTGGAGCGAGATTCAGGCTGAAGACATTGTGATGATTGATGCGCAAGGTGAGATATTGGCCGGTCGACATCCCGTTGAACCGACTGCTATGTTTATCCATGCTGCAGTGCACCGAATTGCTAAAAAGACGTGTGTACTCCATACCCATATGCCCTATGCCACTGCATTGACCTTGACACGACAGCGGGCGTTGGACACGACTCTTTCGCAAAACGCCATGCGCTTTCACGGTCGCGTGGCGATCGATGCACATTACAACGGCTTAGCGCTTGATCCAGGCGAGGGCGAGCGCATCGCGCAGGCGATGCAGGGGGCGGATGTTGTATTTCTTGGTAATCATGGCATAGTGGTATGTGGTGAAAGGGTAGACTATGCCTACGATGATCTGTACTTTCTAGAGCGAGCTTGCATGATGCAAGTGCTGGCGATGTCTTCTGGTCTTCCGCTCGAGCCTGTTGATGCCACCTTGGCTAAGCGCGTTGGAGATCAGACCCTTGGTGAAAGATTGCAGTCTGAGTTATTTTTCAAAGCCCTAGGGCGTACACTTTAAGACCTAGTGGTTTCCCCGATGTTTTCCTAGGTTTTCTCAGGTAATAGGGGTAAACATTATTTACTTAATTAGGCTAATTCGTTACTGTGAATGATCGTCTAGTTCACAGCGTGGACTAGACTTCTTTTTTTTCAAGGAAATCACATGTCCTCTTTATCCATAAAACTCATGACTGCGTCGTTTGCAGTGCTGGCGTCGGCGTTGGTCGCGACACCCGCCTCGGCTCAGGAAAAACTTCGCATTGCGCTCGACACGAACCCTGTTCATGTCCGTAACAAGGGCGTGGAAATTTTTGTTGAAGAATTGAAAAAACGCACGGGTAACCGTTTTGCGATTGAAGTCTACCCAAGCGGCCAGTTGTTCCGTGATCGCGATGTCCCGCGCGCACTGCGTCAGGACGCCGTTGAAATGGCTGTTCCTGGTACATGGCAACTCGACAGTGCTGAGCCAAATGCAGCCTTGCAAAGTTTGCCGATGTTTTATGGCGTGGATGGCCCGACCGTTTATAAAGTGATGGACGGTAAGCTCGGTGAGTTTTTGAATAAAAAATTCGAAGACCGCATGCGCATCAAGATTCTTGGTAAGTGGATGGAGCTGGGTATGCAGCACACTTACAGCATCAAGAAAGAAATTAAAACGCCGACCGACTTCACTGGTATGAAACTTCGCTATGCAGGTGGTACTGCAAATGCGCAACGTATCAATACCCTAGGCGGTACCGCTCTGCTCGTGCCATGGCCTGATGTTCCATTGGCTATGAGCCAAGGCGTGATGGATGGACTGGTGACGACATACGAAAGTAGTCTTTCATCCAAACTGATGGATTCAGGCATGCGTTTTGCCTACGAGGACAGCAACCAGTTCAACCAATATGTGCCGATGATGCGCGCAAACTTCTTCAACAAACAGCCCAAAGAAGTACAACAGGCGATTCTCGAGTCTTGGGATATCGCCGCGACACAGCAACGTAAAGACGCGACTAATGCGCAATTAAAAGCTAAAGAAGCATTGGTTAAAAGTGGCTTAAAAGTCGTGGTGCCTACTCAGGCAGAGTTGCTCGCAAGCCGTCAAAAGCTGATGAAGATGCAACCCGAACTCGTCAAGAGTATCAAGATGGATAATGACGTGGTCGACGAAGCACTTAAAAACCTTAAAGCTGCAGGTGTGGCGTACTAATCATGCAAGCTAAAGACACAGTTCAGGCAGCCGAGCCGACTGGCAACAGACTCTACGAGACTTTGCGTCAGAAAGCTCAGGCTGACCTCGAGGCAGAAGCCCATGCAGTACCCAAGTCTCATCCTATCGAAGCTTTGGTGGTGGGCGGCTTGGCAACGCTTGCTCTGGCGATGTGTTCCTACAACGTCATTGTGAGATTGACCGTACCCTCGTTGACACTGGACTTTGTCGAAGAAGTACAGGTGTACATGGTGATCTGGGCGGTTTTTTTATCGCTTGGCACCGTGACCCTGTTGGATCGTCACGTCAAGTCAGATTTTTTTATCAACATGTTCCCACCAAAACTGAAGCATAGTGTTGAAGTACTTGCCGATGTGCTAGGTTTGGTGTTTTCAGTTTTGGCTGTTTACTACGGCAGTGCAGTGGCCTATCAAGCTTGGGAATTCGGTGATGTTTCAACAACAGTGCTCAGAGTCCCGCTTTGGATATACTTCGCGGCTTTGCCTGGTGGCGCTTTTGTAATGGGCTTGGCGTATATCGTCCGTCTCTATCGCAAATGGTGTAAGCGGGAGCAGCAGCATGTTTAGTTTCTTTTCTCCCGTCTTTATTATTCTTCTGTTTCTTGGCGTACCCATCTATTTGACAATGGGTGTGACCTCGGGCTTAGTCTTCGCCTCTGAAGGTAGTCTGATTCCTCTCGCGCAAAAGGTCATTGACGAGTTGAACTCGCCTACTTTGTTGGCCATCCCGTATTTTGTGATTGCTGCAACGTTCATGGAGCGTGGTGGTGTGGCCAAAGCGCTGATTAATGCAGCGACAGCCTGGATCGGACGTGTTCACGGTGGCTTAGGTTTGGTTTCTGTACTGACCTGTGCGATTTTTGCCGCCATGTGTGGATCCTCGGTCGCGACCGCGATCGCGATGGGTACGATTATGATTCCGGCCATGCTTCGTAATGGCTACAACCCTGCTTTTGCGGGCGGCATCTTGGTCTCTGCAGGGACTTTGGGTATCTTGATTCCACCGTCGCTGGCTTTTGTGGTTTACGGCGTACTCGCTGATGCATCTATTCCGCGCTTGTTCTTGGGTGGCGTTGTACCCGGTCTCATTAGTGCTGCGATGATGGGAGTTTACGTTTATTTTTACAGCAAGAAAAATGGTTACGTCGATCGCGTACCCATGCCTCGCGATGAGAAAATCAAAAAAACCATCAATGCGATTCCTGCCTTGCTGGTTCCTGTTGTGGTACTGGGTGGTCTATACGGTGGCTTTGTCACGCTGACTGAAACAGCTGCTTTATCGGCCGTTGTGGCGATTGTGCTTTCCCTGTTTGTCTACCGCGAAGTCAAGCTGGGAGACTTTTTGCAAGTGATGACGCATGCTGTGCGTAGTGCGGCGGCCATCATGATCATCATTGCGATGGCGCTTGCTTTTGGTCACTTGATTACTGAAACGGGCATCGCGCAAAAGACGCTTGATTTTGTGAAAGGTCTGGATATTCAGCCATGGCAGTTCTTGCTGGCGGTCAACATCATTCTGATTATCCTGGGCATGTTCCTCGAGGTCTTCTCGATATTATTGATCATGGTGCCGATTATCTTGCCTTTGCTTGAGCCTCTGGGTATTGATCCGATTCATTTTGGTGTGGTGCTTGTGATCAACATGGAGTTGGCGTTGATGTCCCCTCCTGTGGGCTTGAATCTGTTCGTGATTAGTAATATCTCCAAGATCCCCTTAGCGCAGGTATTGCGTGGCACGATGCCGTTTTTTGTTCTAATGGTTGGCTTGTTGCTTGTGGTGACTTACATCCCGATTATCTCCACTTGGCTGCCTAATTTGTTGATGGGTCCAGGTTAATCCCTTATTCATTCAACCAAACGGAGCCCCCTTGCTTGAAATGAGTGAGGGGGCTTTTACATTGAGTATCGTTAAGCTACATTAAGCTACATAAAGCTGACTGAATGAAGTAAGCCCTAAGGATCAATGATGCTGACATACACGCTTGATGATGGACTTTCAGAAGAATTAAATGCCTTACGCGAAGCCGTCCGTGCGTTTGCGGTCAAGGAAATTGCTCCGAGAGCCTCTCAGATTGATCGAGAGGATCAGTTTCCGATGGATCTCTGGCGCAAGATGGGCGATATGGGATTGCTTGGCGTGACCGCGAGTCCCGAATATGGTGGCGCCGGCATGGGATATCTTGCGCACATGATCGTCATGGAAGAAATTTCCCGGGCTTCTGCTTCTGTCGGCTTGTCATATGGAGCTCACTCTAATTTATGCGTGAATCAAATCATGCGAAACGGTACAGACGCTCAGCGTGCAAAATACTTACCGCTCTTAATTAGCGGCGATCACATTGGCGCACTTGCGATGAGTGAGCCTGAGGCGGGTTCGGATGTTGTAAGCATGAAATTACGTGCGATACCAGATGGGGGTGGCTATCGTCTCAATGGCACCAAAATGTGGATTACCAATGGTCCGGATGCTCAGACGCTCGTGGTGTATGCCAAGACGGATCCGGATAAAAAAGCACGCGGTATTACCGCATTTTTAATCGATCGTGACATGCCGGGTTTCTCTGTTGCGCAAAGACTCGACAAACTCGGTATGCGCGGTTCTCACACGGGCGAACTGGTCTTTGATCACGTCTTTGTGCCGGCTGAAAACATTTTGGGTCAGCTCGATGGTGGTGTCAATGTATTGATGAGTGGATTGGACTACGAACGAGCAGTGCTTGCGGCGGGTCCCCTCGGTATTATGGGTGCCTGCCTGGATATCGTGTTGCCGTATGTCCACGAGCGACGTCAATTTGGGCAATCGATTGGAGAGTTTCAATTGATTCAAGGCAAACTTGCCGATATGTACACCACATATTCTGCCTGTCGCGCTTATTGTTATGCTGTTGGACGCACGCTGGATGCGCGCGCGCTAGGCTCAACACAGGGGTCGTCAATTAACCAGCGCGGATTACGCAAGGATGCTGCGGGTGTGATTTTGTACTGTGCAGAAAAGGCGACTTGGATGGCCGGTGAGGCGATCCAAATCTTGGGTGGCAATGGTTATATCAATGACTATCCAACAGGTCGCCTCTGGCGCGATGCCAAGCTGTATGAGATCGGCGCCGGCACCAGTGAAATACGCCGCATGTTGATCGGACGCGAGCTGTTTAACGAGTCGTTCTAGCACAACGTCTCTTGATTAACCGTTCAAGTCTGTTTGTGCCATTGTTCAAGTAGCTTTTGAGTTTTTTTCTTGGATTCTTCTAAGTGCTTGGCTTTGACATGACCATAGCCACGAATGTGTTCGGGCACAGTAGCAATCTGCACAGCTAAGTCGATATTGTCCAGCGTGAGCTCAGGTAAAAGCGCTTCGATACAGCATTGATACTCAGCGATCAACGCCCGCTCTGTGCGGCGCTCTTGGCTATACCCAAAGGGATCTAGTGGAGTACCACGTAATATCTTCAGATGTCTGAGTCCTTTCATGACGGGACGAATCCAGCTACCAAAGCGTTGTTTGATTGCCTCACCCTGTGCATTGTGTGCCGAGAGCAAGGGTGGGGCTAAATAATGGGTGATCTTATACCCGGGTTCAAATTGTTCAGAGATTTTGGCTACAAAATGATGCTCTGTATGCAGCCGTGCGACTTCATATTCATCTTTGTACGCCATCAGTTTAAAGAGATAGCGTGCAACGGTTTGCGTTAGTCTAAGGTTCGTGTTGGAGGAATCTTTTGTCAGGTTCTGTTCGGCTTGGCGAATGTGCTCAACAAACGCGAGGTATTGAGCCGCATAGCGTTTATTTTGATAACGTATCAGAAATTCAGAGCGTGTCTGAATGATGTGTTCAATGGATTGACGCGCTTTAAATTGAACAGGCTGCTCTTTAATGGTCGTTCTTGAAAGTTTTGGATCTAAAGCCGCGGCCCGACCCCATTCAAATGCCAGCAGATTACGCTCGACTTGTACGGTATTGAGTCTAAAAGCTTCGACTAAGGACTCCAATGAGAGAGGGATAAAGCCTTTTTGCCAACAATATCCAAGAAGGAGGGGATTCGCATAAATCGCGTCACCTAACTTGTCGACGGCCATTGCGCTTGTATCGAGACCGACGAGTTTCTCTGCGCCGACGGCTTGACCGAGCGCCGTTGCGCAAACGGCATTTGTAGAGTGCCAGTCAGGGCTTTGTACAAAACCAGCTGTTGGTGTGTCATGTTGATTAAGTGCGATGCGGGTGAGTCCCTTTTGAATCAATGCCACCGTGGTTTGACTCGCCGCCACGACACCATCACAAGCCACAATCAAATTGGCGCGTGCGATATCGACTTTGGTGGCGCACAGCGCATCGTGAGAGTGTGCAATTTGGATGTGGCTCCATGTCGAACCGCCTTTTTGAGCAAGTCCTGCGGAATCCTGTGTGATGACCCCTTTTCCTTCGATATGGGCAGCCATCCCAAGCAATTGACCAATGGTAATGACTCCAGTACCACCCACACCCGCCACGACGATACGATAAGGCTCTATGCAATCGGGAAGGGTAGGCAGCGCAAGGGTCGCTAGTTTTTTTTTGGAAAAGTGTTCACCACTTGTATTTCCATCGTTCACGTCAATTTTGACGATGGGTTTGCGAAGTGTCGCATTTTCAATGACAACGAAGCTTGGACAAAAGCCTTTTAAGCAAGACTCGTCTTTATTGCAACTGCTGTGATTGATTTGGCGTTTGCGCCCAAAATCCGTTTCAAGCGGCTTGACCGACAGGCAGTTACTCTTGGCTGAGCAGTCCCCACAACCTTCGCACACGAGTTCGTTGATGAGGACAACGCGTTTCGGATCCTCAAGTTTTCCTGATTTGCGATGACGTCTTTTCTCTGTCGCACATTTCTGGTCATACACAATGACGGTGGTGCCAGGGATTTCTCTGAATAAACGCTGGACGGTATCGAGTTCATCTCGATGCCAGATGCGCACACCAGGCTCTAATGGGACGCCAGCATAGCGCTGTGGATCGTCTGTGACGACGGCGACGCGTTGAACACCTTCAGCAATGCTGCTCTTGACGATTTGTGGGACCGATAGACCCACTGTGAAATCATGTGCCATCGCCAATATTGGCAAAAACGTGCTGATCTGTGACGAAATGAGATTGCCCAACCCAGGGCGCGCCTTCACCATCCATTTGAGTAAAGGTCGATGTTGAGCGGTCCATCCAAAGCACCATATAGTGACAACCGATACCGGCCATCGCTCGACTGCCCTCCGGCACTCGCGTGCTTGTGCTGTGTGGACATCCGCTGCAAAACCAAGGCTGTCGCTCACCCACGGCGCTCTCGACAACACTGAGGGCCCTTTGTTTTGCTTCGAGGATGTTCAATCTAGCATGTATACCCTCTCTGACTGCGTCTGGTAGATGGCGACGTAATAATCGTTTTGCGATTCTTGTATTCCATTAAACGCGTTTCTTGTTCGAGCGGCGCGTCAGGCCAGCGAATATGTAGCCCACCAGGGGGCAAGTTAAAGTCTTCGGGCAAAACTATCTTGACCCGATCTTGATCGATGTCTACGCTCGCACTTGATTCAACGACCTCTTGGATTGTCTTCATGCCTGACCAGAGACCCGAAAAGCGGCTCATGGCAAAGGCGTGCAGACCCATATCTAAAATACCTTGCACATCGTTTGGAAAAAAAACAGGTAATCCACAAGCTTTAAAGATATGGTCGCTTTGATGCGCAGCGGTCGAACTTTTTGCGATGTGATCGTCCCCGGCAATTGCAATGACACCTCCAAGAGGGGATGTGCCGGCCATATTGGCATGCTTAAACACATCGGAACAGCGGTCAACACCCGGCCCCTTGCCGTACCACAGCCCAAAAACGCCATCGTACTTTTTTTGTGTGGGATAAAGCTCTACTTGTTGCGATCCCCACACTGCAGTCGCGGCAAGCTCCTCATTAACGCCTGGTTGAAAGACAATGTGATGGCGCTTTAAGTGTGCCGAGGCTTTCTAGAGTGCCTGGTCATAGCCCCCCAAGGGACTGCCACGATAGCCGCTAATGAAACCCGCTGTATTGAATCCTGCTCGAGCATCTCGAAGCTGTTGCATCATCGGCAGTCTGACGAGCGCTTGAACGCCGCTCATAAAGGCGCGGCCCTGTTCCTGCGTGTACTTATCTTCTAGCGTTACCTTGTCATACACCTTTTGGGCGGATGTGGTCAGCGGTGCGTTCATGGGTAAATGTCCTTTGAGCGTGCCGATTTTTGATACGTTCGGTTCATGACGACGCCCGCTAAATATACCTTTATTCTAAAAGGTTTCGTGCGCTCATACGCATCAACTTAATACAAGCCTTGTGAATCATCAACCCAGAATACAATGATGTTAAACAATCCATGCTTACTTTAAGCGTTTTAAAAAGAATTTTCACGAGACACGAGATGAGCGAACTAAGTTACTGGTTGATTCGATGTGGTAATCAGGTGCTGATATCTGTTGACGAGCAAGGCAGAGAGGCCTTTCCCAAGGCAAGTCACGAAGACTTCAGAGATTTCGGCGATGCTTTGAAGATCGGGCACTGGAATGGTGCAGTCTGCTATGCCGTCGAAACAGATAATATTCCTCAGCACATCATCGGCGAGTTACGACCCGTACGCAGCTTGTTTGCTTCGGCGGGCCCCGAGGTTTTTGCTTTGGCCGGACGAGGTACGCAGTTAATCGACTGGCAGAAAAATCACCGTTTTTGTGGCCATTGCGGTAAGCAGACCGTAATGAAAAAAACGGAAATGGCACTCGAGTGTCCAAGCTGTCGACTCGTTGCCTATCCCCGTATCTCTCCGGCTGTGATGGTACTCATTGAGCGTGGCGACGAGTTGATGTTAGCGCGTAGCCCTCATTTCCGTCCTGGTGTATTCAGTGCCTTGGCTGGTTTTGTCGAGCCTGGTGAAACCCTAGAGCAATGTGCAGTTAGAGAGGTTCGAGAGGAGGTCGGCCTTGAGATTGCCAATCTTAGGTATTTCACCAGTCAATCCTGGCCTTTCCCCAACTCTCTCATGATTGCATTTTTTGCAGAGTATGCTGGAGGTGAAATCACTCCTGATCCTAGCGAGATCGAGGCGGCGGGTTGGTTTTCTCGAGAAGCTTTACCACCCTTGCCAGACCACGTCAGCATCGCTAGGCAGTTAATTGATGCTTCGTGTCGGATCTATACTGCGCAGCGACTATACACTGCGCAGTAAGGCATCACTTGTTTTTGGCTTAGTACGTGTCAAACATGCGCTGAATTTCTGCGCGATTCTTTGTTTTTGATAATCCGAAAGCCAAAAGTATGCGCGTCTTTTGAGGGGTGAGGTTGTCGGCTTGAATAAACCCGGCTGCTCTCATTTTGCTTGGTGCAAAGGTGCGTCCAGAGCCCGCCCGGGACGAAATAGCCACGATTACGCCCTGTTTGACTGCGGCTTGCATGGCGATAAACTCTTCTGGTGAAAGCAATCCTGGTGCAAAAGCGGCGCCGACAATGCCTTGAGCGCCCGCATCGATAAACGCTTGCACCGCAACGCCATCACCGCCCGAATAACTATAGGCAATATCCACGCGAGGACATTGTGCGATGGCTCTCAGATCAAACTCGGTGTCTGGCGTATGACGACGCGTAAGACTCCTATAGATGACAATGCGATCTCCATCGACATGCCCAAGCGCACCAAAATCTGGTGATTTAAACGTTTGAAGTCTTCCATTCGATGTTTTGGTGGCCTCGCGCGCGGACTGAATTTCATCGTTCAAACAGACAAGCACGCCAAGATTGCGCGCCTCTGGGCAGGCTGCTAAGCGAACAGCGTTATAAATATTCATACCCGCATCAGTCGACAATGCGCTGGCCGGGCGTTGCGAGCCGGTCAGTACAACGGGTATCTCTGTCTTAAGACCAAGATTCAGGGCGTAGGCGGTCTCTTCCAACGATGAGGTCCCATGCAAGATCGCAATGCCTGCCAGATCGGGGTGGTCAGCGACGAGTGTGCCGATGACTTCGGCAAGTTTTTTCCAATGCGGAAAACTGACCGCTGTTGAAAGTAGTGTGTCGAAAGCCACTGGGATGATATCGGCAACAGTTTTAGCTTGAGGAAATTTATCCAGCATCCCGTGTGCGCCAAGTCTTGTTCCAGTCGAGCTGTATTCAAAAACATCGAGTTCACCGAGGGTGCTGAGAGACGTAATCGTGCCACCCGTACTAATCAAAGCGACTTTTGGTTTTGTTGTCATGTGCATTTCTTTAAAATATTTTTTATAAGTTTAACGCTATGGTTAATTTTTTTTTTAATTCCTTTCGTATGTTTGAAAAGGCTTTAACGACCTTTAAAAACAGCCTTTCGTTTTTCCTTCCAGGCCGCTGCACCTTCCTTGATATCGTTAGACCGTTCGGAATGCAGCACCGCTTGGTTGATGGAGGCTTCGTCCAACAGTCCTCGCGCAATGAGATTCAGATGTTTTTTGATGCCCAGCAGTGCAAGTGGCGCCATGCAGGCCAGCTGCTGAGTCAATTGATCGACGTGCGTATTCAAGTCCTCGGGGCTAACCAGTTCCGTTAAAAATCCGATTTCTTTCATTTCCACTGCTTCGATTTTCTCTGCTGTCAAAAAGAGTCTTTTGGCATGATTCAGACCTAAGCGCGTGACATAGCGCACCATACCACCGGGATAAAAATGTAGCCCGAGTTTTGCTGCTGGCATAAACATATTTGCAGTCGTGCTCCCCACACGAAAATCACATGCTAAACAAAGGTCTGTGCCACCGCCATACACGCCGCCATTGATCGCTGCAATAGTGATGGGTCTTGCTTGCTCGATCAGGTCGACTGTTTCACCGAAGTAGAGAGACGAGGGCGCACTCTCTGCTGCAAGTGAGGAAATATCGTAACCACTACAAAAATATTTTCCTTCTGCGATAAAACGCAACACCAATACCTGTGCTGCGTGATTGACGGTGTGGATGTGTGATTGGATGATCGCGAGATCTGAGGGACTCAGACGATTGGCATAGCTAGGGTTGCAAAGGCGTATCGTGGCGATCGCACCCTCAATAGTCAGCTCAGGCGAGGTGGCTGTGATAGCAAGTGAGGGTTCTGACATGGTGAGCGCCTAGAGAGATATTTGGTAAAGTTGTATGGTTTAAAAGTGATTCAAAGCTCTTGGCTGATCCAGGCGACAAGTATCGAGATCGTGACGACGGATAAAACAGTTGAGACCAGAATGGCGCGTGCGCTAGCCGCAGCATCGCGTTGATAGAGCTGGGACATCATAAAGGGTCCGGTACCAACAGGAAGTGCTGCGGCCAAGATCGCGACCAGCGCCCATATTTTAGGCACATCAAAAACAACTAAAACTAAAAGAGCGGTGAGGGCAGGCTGGAACAAGAGCTTGAACAGGACAATGCGCATCACTTCGGGGCCTGCGCGTTGCTCAGAGGTCTGTCCGAGAAAAAGTCCGATTGCGATGAGGGCGCAGGGTGTTGATGCATCACCCAATAAACTGATGTAACGCATGGCGGGTGAAGGCATCGGCCATTGCATAAATGACCACAGCACCCCTAAGATTGGGGCGACCAACAGTGGATTGCGCAACATCGAGAGGAGTACTTTCTTAATGGCAGGCACAACGCCAGCATGATCGAGTCGTTGTAGTTCGGCCAGCATAATCGTCACGGCAAACAGCAAGGAAACGGTAAAGACCGCTGTAATAACGGAGGGCGCTAACCCAGACTTGCCAAACACCATTAAGCAAAGCGGGATGCCCATAAACCCAGCATTTCCATACGCGGCACTCATGCTGTTAATGAGTCTGTCCAGTGGTGGAATGTGTTTGTCACGTGAGACAAGGGCGTATAAGCCAGCCGTGCCAAACATCCCTAAGGCAAACGACCAAAAAAACCCTGGCTGAGCGAGATCTGAAAACTGAACGTTCGACATGACGTCAAAGAGCTGGGCAGGTAAGGCGAGATAAATCACAAAACTGTTTAAGCCCTCGCGGCTGGTGTGGCCCAGTAAATTGCGCTTTGCGCAGGCCCATCCCGTCAGGATGAGGGCAAACACTGGAAAGGCAGCGTCGATGACCGCAGCAAACATAACCAACATATTGAGAAATTAAAGGTTTCCAAGTGTAGCGCGATGATGCAATGTTCAAGCACTCAGAAGCAAGCTCCGCCATAATATACAAATAGTCTTTCAAAGGATTTCTACGTGAAAAACGACAATTTTCAAGCGCATCCGGGGACGGTTTACGTGCAATTAGGAACTTGGTCCGATTTAGGCGTCCGCGCGAGTGCGATTCGGTTTGAGGTGTTTGTCGAGGAGCAACAGGTACCGATTGCCGAAGAGCTCGACGCAATGGATGCTGAGTGTTTGCATGCCTTGGCATTTAGTCATCAAGGCGTGGCAATCGCGACAGGGCGCCTGCTACCGTATGGCCACATTGGACGCATGGCAGTCAAGCTTTCTGAAAGAAAAAAGGGTGCCGGCGCGGCTGTTTTACAAGCTTTGGTTGAGGCGGCACAGGAGAGAGGTTTTAAAGAGGTTGTTCTGGGAGCCCAACTTCATGCCAAAGATTTTTACTTAAAACAAGGATTCGTCGAGTTTGGGGAAGTGTTTTTAGATGCCAATATTGAACACGTTATGATGAGAAAAGAACTCAATGCGCGTGCTTGATAAAAAAGCTCTGCTGTTGAGAGCAGATAATAAAAAACCCCAAAATCTAATAAAAGAGTTTTGAGGTGAATTATTTTGCTGAAAAACAGTAGAAGATCATTAAAGCAGCAGGTATTTTGCTTTACACTTCTATGGTGCCCAGGAGAGGACTCGAACCTCCACACCTTGCGGCACACGGACCTGAACCGTGCGCGTCTACCAATTCCGCCACCTGGGCCTATCTGTACTTCAGAAGCACCGAATTATAAGCGAGATTCAAACTTTGGCAAATCGCCTTCCTCCCCATTCAAAGAACGGTCGCCCTAGCGCAGCCACTCCAGAACTGCTCCCTGACTTTGACCCGGATGTTCCAAGTCGTGAAGAGATTTTAGAGTCATTGCGTACTGCGCTCGTGCCGCTTTCACCCGAAGACCTCGCAACGCGACTTGGCCTTGAGTCTGCAGAAACCCTCAAGGGTTTTGATCGTCGAATCGCAGCGATGGAGCGCGACGGTCAATTGCTGCCAAATCGGAAAGGCGTGCTTTTGCTCGCGAATAAGCTTGATTTTGTTGCAGGGCGTGTGCAGGGACATCGCGATGGCTTTGGATTTTTAGTGCGCGATGGAGGAGGTCCAGACCTCTTTTTATCACCGCGTGAAATGCTCAAGGTGCTTCATGGCGATCGCGTTCTGGTCAAGCCAACGGGCGAATACCGTGGTAAGCCTGAGGCCACCATCGTTGAAGTGATTGAGCGCCGTACCAATCGTTTGGTGGGACGCTTTTTAAACGAGCGAGGGATGACGATCGTGGTGCCTGAAGATCAGCGCATCAAGCATGACGTGTTGATTCCTCCTGGTGATACAGGTGGCGCTCAACATGGCCAAGTCGTATCTGTCGATATTATTGAGCAGCCCACGCGCCACACACAGCCTCTTGGTCGCGTGGCGGAGATTCTTGGTGAAATCGACGACCCCGGCATGGAAATTGAAATAGCCGTGCGCAAGTTCGATGTACCAGTCGAGTTTTCTGACGCCGCTTTGCGTCAGACTGATAAATTGCCAGATGCTGTTCGCAAACAAGACCTCAAAGATCGTGTTGATTTGCGAGATGTTGCATTTATTACGATTGATGGTGAAGATGCGCGTGACTTTGATGATGCGGTGTATTGCGAAGAGGTCGATCTAGGTTCCGGACGTAAACGTCCGGCTTGGCGTTTACTGGTTGCGATTGCGGATGTCAGTCACTACGTCAGACCTGAAGACGCGTTAGATATTGACGCGCGCACACGTGGAACGAGTGTTTATTTTCCTCGCCGTGTGATCCCTATGTTGCCTGAAAAGCTCTCCAACGGTTTGTGCTCGCTCAAACCAGAGGTCGATCGTCTGGTTTTAGTGTGCGACATGGTGATTCCACTGACGGGCGCCAAGGCAGGAACAGTCGCGGCCTATCAGTTTTACAATGCGGTGATTCACTCGCAAGCGCGGACAACCTACAACCAAGTATGGGAGACCTTGCAGCAACCGCAAGGTCCTACGGCCCGCAGTCTTTCTCATGTGATCCCGCAAATTCAAGGCCTGCATTCGGTTTTTCAACTCCTTCAGCAGTCCCGAAAGACGCGTGGTGCGATTGATTTTGACACCGTTGAAACCAAAATCGTTTGTAACGAATTAGGACGTATCGAAAAGATTATTGGATTGGTACGAAACGATGCGCATCGCCTGATCGAGGAATGTATGTTGGCCGCCAATACCTGTGCCGCTGACTTCATGATGCGCAGCAAGCATATTGGTCTTTATCGTGTTCACGAAGGGCCTACCACGGACAAGCTCAAAGCCTTGCGAGAGTTTTTGCGCACGCTTGGTTTGAGTATTGGGGGTGGCGCCGAGCCAAGCGCCAAGGACTATGCTGAATTACTAGACAAGGCGCGTGCCCGACCTGACTATGCGCTGCTTCAGACCATGTGTTTGCGTTCGATGCAGCAGGCGATCTATGGTCCTGACAATATGGGTCATTTCGGACTCTCCTATCCAGCTTATACCCACTTTACTTCGCCGATTCGCCGTTACCCTGACTTGCTGACGCATAGAGTCATCAAAGCATTACTCAAAGGTGAGCGTTATCAGCCTGCGCTGCACGGTTTCGTGGCGGCTCCTGGAGCGACCAAGCAAGAATATGAGCATGATCTGTGGGAGCGTCTTGGTTTGATGCTGTCCGGTACAGAGCGTCGTGCCGATGAGGCTTCGCGCGATGTAGAGGCCTGGCTCAAATGCTGGTTTGTCAAGGAGCGTGTAGGCGAGACCTTTAGTGGCCGCGTCACAGGCGTGGCGAGCTTTGGCATCTTTGTCACGCTTGATACCTTGCACGTCGAAGGG
Source organism: Zwartia lucis (assembly GCF_965234455.1). Lineage (GTDB taxonomy): Bacteria > Pseudomonadota > Gammaproteobacteria > Burkholderiales > Burkholderiaceae_B > Zwartia > Zwartia lucis. The sequence continues at coordinate 76,732 of NZ_OZ248472.1, forward strand.
ATGGTCCACGTTTCTGAACTAGGCACAGAGTATTTTCAATTCAATGAGTCGCTGCATGAACTGCGTGGTGAGCGTACAGGAATGCGCTATCGTCTGACTGATGCAGTGCAAGTGCAGGTGGCGCGTGTCGATCTAGAGGCTCGCCGCATCGAGTTTCGTCTCGTGACCGGAACTAGTTTTGTTGCGTTGCGTAAAGCTGCCGCGCGTCCTGATGACTCCGTTGCGCGCCGTGTTAAAAAAGCGGCTCCGACTAAACCCGCCGAACTCCAAGGTAAAGTCGCTAGCGTGCGACGCGCTGAAGCAAAAAAAGCAGGTAAACAAGAATCCACGCGTCCGAGCAAAAAAATGCTTCGGGCCTCCAAAAGCGTTGGCGTTAAAAAATCAGCCCGTAAAGGGCGTTAGGAATTGATAGATGGCAGCAACACAAATGCTCGCAGGTTTTCACGCAGTCATTGCGCGCCTTCGCCAGGCGCCTGAATCGATTCGCGAGGTCTATGTCGAAGCGCAACGCAAAGACAAGAGGATGCAGTCTTTGATTGAGCAGGTCAGTCAGGCAGGGCGTCCTGTTCATCTTGTGGGGTCGGATCGACTTGACGGACTTGCCGGAGGCTCTCGGCACCAAGGTGTTGTGGCGGTCGCGGATGCGCGCAAACTAGCCGATGATCTGGATGAGGTGCTGGATGGTGTCGAGGGGGCCGCTTTGCTATTGATTTTGGATGGTGTGACGGATCCGCATAATCTTGGTGCTTGTTTACGAACCGCGGATGCAGCGGGAGTTCACGCTGTGGTAGCACCAAGAGATCGTGCCGTTGGACTGAATACGACTGTACAGCGCGTGGCGTGTGGCGCTGCTGAGTCAGTCCCATACATCATGGTGACGAATTTGGCGCGTACGATGCGTGAACTCAAAGATCGCGATATCTGGCTTGTGGGAACGGACGACCAAGCGCCTGAAGACATACATCAAACTCAAGGTAAACGCTCAATGGGTTGGGTCATGGGTGCCGAAGGCGAGGGCATGCGTCGCTTGACGCGAGAAACCTGTGACGAATTGGTTCATATTCCTATGCTTGGCAGCGTCGAGAGTTTGAATGTGAGTGTGGCGACAGCCGTTTGCCTTTACGAATCAGTGAGGCAACGCAGCATTAAATGATCTTTACGGCAGGATTATTCAATTAAACTGTCGCTCTTTATTCCACAGTTTTTATTGAGTATTCGTCATGGCTAAGCACGGATTTACCACTACGATTTTGCATGGCGACCGCCGATTATCTGTCGAGCATGGTGCGGTCCACAAGCCAATTCACACGTCGACTCAATATGCCTATCCGGATGCGAGGGAGTTGGCTGCCGTGTTTCAAGGCAAGCCGGGCTATACCTACGCGCGTCAAGGAACGCCCACAACGGATGCCTTAGAAAAAAAAATTACGGCGATGGAGGGTGGCATTGCGAGTTTGAGCTTTGCTACCGGGATGGGGGCCTTAGCGGCCTTGTTTACGACGCTTCTCAAAGCGGGCGACCATCTTGTTTCCAGTCAATTTATTTTCGGCAATACAAATAGTCTTTTTGGGACCCTGGAGTTACTGGGCATCGAATTGACCTTGGTGGACCCCACTGACATCTCCGCGGTTGCTGCTGCGATTCGTCCCAATACAAGAATGGTGTTCACCGAAACGATCGCCAATCCAGGTACACAAATTGCCGATCTTGAGGCGATTGGCGGACTGTGCGCCAAGCATGGCTTGATGTATGTCGTAGACAATACGTTGACATCTCCCTGGCTCTTTCAACCAAAATCGGTTGGAGCGACGTTTGTCATGAATTCCCTGTCTAAGCATATCGGCGGGCATGCGCATGCTTTAGGCGGTTCGTTAACCGACACTGGATTGTATGACTGGACTCAATTTCCCAATATCTTAGATGTCTATAAAAAGGGCGCTGTAGCGGGTTGGGGGCTCACTCAAATCAAGAAAAAGGGTCTTCGCGATATGGGCGCTACGCTTTCAGCCGATGCCGCCCATCGTATTGCTGTTGGTGCTGAAACTCTTTCTTTGCGCTTAACCAAAATTTGTAGCAATGCTCAAGCTTTAGCGACCTATCTCTTTAAACACCCAAGTGTTTCAAGGGTCGCGTATCCTGGATTAGCCACCCACCCTCAGCATGAGCGTGCCAAGAAGTTGTTTAACGGTCGTTTTGGCAATTTGATTGCCTTTGAGCTGAAAGAAGGTATTGATAGTTTTGATTTTCTAAACCATCTTGAGATTGTTATTTTAGCGACGCACGTGGGTGACACCCGGAGTCTCGCGCTTCCTGCCGCCCAAACTATTTATTATGAAATGGGTCCTGCTTTGCGTGCGCAAATGGGTATTGCAGAAGGCTTGATTCGATTATCTGTAGGCATCGAAGACGAAGCCGATCTGTTAGCTGATTTCGCTCAGGCTTTCGAAAAGTGTAAAAGCTAAAAAGATTAACGCTCTCATTTTGATGCGCTTTTAACGCAGTTTTCTATTTATCGCTAGTAACGATGTCGATGAACGTCGTTTAGACTCAGTAAAACATGCCATTTTCTTACATTCAAGTAAGTTGCGGCTTATACGATGATTTTTTCTTGACAGCCGCAGCATACCGAGGCTTAATATAGACACGTGCTGTATTGGTTTAATTGCACTTTTTTTCGGTTTGGCACGGATAAAAATAAACTCCGGCTTTTTTTAACACCATCTGAGGTATCTAGAATATGAACAAAACAGAATTGATCGATCACATCGCCACCAAGGCTGACATTTCTAAAGCGGCCGCCGGCCGTTCACTTGATGCGATGATTGCTGCTGTCAAGACAACCCTTAAAAAGGGTGGCACTGTAACACTCGTTGGTTTCGGCACATTTGCTGTGACAGCACGCGCTGCTCGTACGGGCCGTAACCCACGCACCGGCGAAGCAATCAAGATTAAAAAAGCAAAAGTGCCTAAGTTTCGTCCAGGCAAAGCACTGAAAGAAGCAGTTAATTAATACGCACTTTTAGTTGCTTAAAATATGCGGTTCGCTATAATGCGAACCGCATTTGTTTTTTTGCTGTGTTGGCCCCTAGTTTTTGCCTTTCATTGAGAAACGCACGGGGTGCTTAGCTCAGTTGGTAGAGCGGCGCCCTTACAAGGCGTAGGTCACAGGTTCGACCCCTGTAGCACCCACCAATCACAGCCTCTTAAATCCATACTGAGAGTAAAATCTCCAGTATGAGAGTTTTATTGATAGAAGATGATGCGACCTTAGGTCGAGCGCTACAAGAATTCTTGACAGGTCAGGGTTACGCTGTTGACTGGCTTGCAGAGGGACAGCGCGCGCTAGTAGCCATCAAAAACTACACCTATGATCTCGCAGTTCTAGATCTCAATCTTCCCGATCTTGACGGTTTAGAAGTTTTAAAGTCCTTCCGTCGAGAGGGGCGCTATCTTCCGGTGTTGGTTTTAACTGCGCGTGATGCCCTCGTAGACCGTGTTGCCGGCCTGGATGCTGGAGCGGATGACTACCTATCAAAACCCTTTGAATTAGACGAGCTTGCGGCACGTTTGCGTGCCTTCGCGCGCAGACATCACGGCGCTGTTGTGCCTGTGATCGAGTACGGTTCGCTCAGTTTTGATACTGTCCATCGAGAAGTGCGCGTGGCGGGCGAGTTGTTATCGGTCTCGGTTCGCGAGCTCTCAGTGTTGGAGATGCTGATGTCGAGAGCTGGCAAAATCGTGACCAAGCAACAAATTACGCAAGCGCTTTCTGCTATGGAGGCAGACTTTAGTGAAAACGCTGTCGAGGTCTATGTTTATAGATTGAGGAAAAGGCTCGAGGGAATGGGCGTCGCCATTAAAACCGTCAGAGGTTTTGGATATATGCTTGAACAAGAGTCCTCGGAGTAGGTCTCATGACGTTCTTTCCCGCACCAGGTTCTCTAGCTAGGCTGCTGATAATGCGCCTATTGCCGCCCATCATTGCTTTAGTGTTGTTGGATCAACTGCTCACTTGGTTGATTTCCCACAAACTCGATAGCGACGAATGGCAGCGAGAGGATATTTTTTGGCTCATGATTTTTGGTCAAACGATTCTCATAGCTTCGTTAGTTTGGGTCGTCATCAGCGTTGTGAAACGTAGCATGGCCTCTATCCATACCTTATCTGAACAGATCTCCCAAAGATCCGCCGCAGATCTTGGTCGTATGGATTTAGAGGAGTTACCGACAGAGTTTGAGCAGCTTTTGACCCATACCAATGCGCTATTTTCACGCTTAAATGATACGTTCGAAGCACAGAGGCGCTTTGTTGGGCATGCTGCCCATCAGCTTAAAACACCCTTAGCGGGCCTGAAGCTCGAGTCTGAGCTGATGTTGGCCCAGCCTTTACCAGAAGATGTGCGAGAGAGGGCGGAGCGCATCAAGATGGTCACAGATCGCATGATTAGACTCGGTACGCAGTTATTGCTGTTGGCCAGAGTTGATCCCGAGGGGCGTCCGCAAGACCAATTCGTGATGCTTGATTTGTGTGAGTGGACACGCACCTGTGGGGCAGAGTGGTTGGAGCGAGCCAACGGACGCAAAATCGACTTGCAACTCGAGGCACCCGATCATCCTGTTTGGATAGAAGGCGACCCAATTTTGCTCAGAGAGCTATTAGGAAATCTTATAGACAATTCTCTGAGATATGCGCAAGGTGCAAAGCGCATACGCTTAAACGTTAGTGCGACACCGCCTACGTTGTCGGTCGAAGACGATGGTTGTGGCATCAGTGTGCAGGATCAAGGCAGGGTTTTTGATGCTTTTTACCGTGCAGCGGATGCTTTAGAGGGCGGTTCAGGTTTAGGTTTGGCCTTGGTGCGCGAGATTGCACGGGCGCACGGTGCGTGGTGGAATCTGATCAGCGGTCCTCAGATGGCTGGGGTGCGAATCACGATATTGTTTCCTGGCTTGCGCAAAGGCGCTCAGCTCAGTCGTATGGAACGACTCAGCCAGCTTCAACTTTAATGTTTCGTCAAGGCTCGTAGCGTGCTCTAGTGGGTCCCCACGAAAGCACGCCCTTGTCACGCTTGATTTATTTGCGACCTGCGCGGGCTTCGATGCGCATGCGTAACGCATTGAGCTTAATGAAGCCCGCAGCATCTGCCTGATTATAGGCACCGCCATCATCATCAAAGGTTGCGATTCTCTGATCAAAGAGTGTGTCTTTAGAGTCCCGAGAAACGGTATAGACATTGCCTTTGTAGAGCTTGACGCGAACCCAACCATTCACGTCTTGTTGGGTTGTGTCAATCAGGGCTTGTAGCGCACGACGTTCTGGTGACCACCAGTAACCGTTGTAAATCAAGGAGGCATAACGCGGCATCAAATCATCTTTGAGGTGCGCGACTTCACGATCAAGCGTGATAGATTCGATGGCGCGGTGTGCCTTGAGCATGATCGTACCGCCGGGAGTTTCATAGCAGCCGCGGGACTTCATGCCAACATAGCGGTTTTCAACCAGATCGAGACGGCCAATGCCATGTTTGCCGCCAAGTTCGTTGAGTTTTGTGAGAACTTGGGCTGGTGAAAGACGCACGCCATTAAGCCCAACAATATCGCCATGCTCAAATTCAATATCAAGGTATTCTGCTATGTCGGGTGCGGCCTCGGGCGAGACGGTCCAGCGCCACATTGACTCTTCGGCTTCGGCTTTTGGATCTTCTAGGTGGCGACCCTCGAAGCTAATATGGAGCAAGTTGGCATCCATGGAGTAGGGAGCACCACCTTGCTTGTGCTTCATGTCAATCGAAATGCCAGCGTCTTCTGCGTATTGCAAAAGTTTTTCGCGAGAAACCAAATCCCACTCGCGCCAAGGGGCGATCACTTTAATGCCTGGCTCCAACGCGTAATAGCCAAGTTCAAAACGTACTTGGTCATTACCTTTGCCGGTTGCGCCATGAGATACCGCATCAGCGCCGACTTTGCGGGCGATTTCAATTTGTCGCTTGGCAATCAAAGGGCGTGCGATGGACGTACCTAGCAGATACTCGCCTTCGTAGACGGTATTGCAGCGAAACATGGGGTAGACAAAATCACGCACAAATTCTTCGCGTAGATCGTCAATAAATATTTGCTCAGGTTTGATGCCGAACTTAATGGCTTTCGCACGAGCGGGCTCGAGCTCTTCGCCTTGTCCGATATCAGCGGTAAAGGTCACGACTTCGCATTGATAGGTGTCTTGGAGCCATTTTAAAATGACCGAGGTATCGAGTCCGCCTGAGTAGGCCAAAACAACTTTTTTAATATCGCTCATGTGCTGCTCTATGTGTAGAAAGTGAGAATGTTAACCCGTTCAACGGACAGAAACTATATGTCGAGTTGACCAAGCAGGAGGAATTCCATCAAAGCCTTTTGAACGTGCAGTCTATTTTCTGCCTCATCCCAAACTACGCTCTGCGGACCATCGAGAACTTCAGCAGTGACTTCTTCTCCTCGATGCGCAGGCAAGCAATGCATGAATAAGGCATCGGGTGCTGCGCGACTCATCATGTCTTGATCCACGCACCAATCACTGAAGGCCTTGCGACGCTCTTCATTTTCAGCTTCGTAACCCATACTCGTCCAGACATCCGTCGTGACGAGATGTGCGCCTTGGCAAGCCTCATTCGGATCCGTAAATTCTTTAAGGACGGATGCCTCGGCATGAACGACACGCTCGGCTTCAAGTCTGTAACCCACAGGGGCCGAGACATGCAGTTTGAAATCTAACAATTCAGCAGCCTGCAGCCAGGTGTAGGCCATATTGTTGGCATCGCCGACCCAAGCCACAGTTTTACCGGTGATACTTCCGCGGTTTTCGATGAATGTGAAAATGTCAGCCAAGATCTGGCATGGATGAAACTCGTTGGTCAAGCCATTAATCACGGGAACACGCGAATGTTGTGCAAAGCGCTCAAGGCGTGTTTGCTCAAACGTGCGGATCATGACAATGTCTACCATGCGTGACACCACGCGTGCGGTGTCCTCGATGGGTTCTGAGCGGCCAAGCTGTGAGTCGTTGGTGGTCAGATGAATCACAGAGCCACCCAATTGATACATACCCGCTTCAAAGGATACTCTTGTCCGTGTACTGGCCTTTTCAAAGACCATTGCCAAGGTACGGTCATGCAAGGAGTGATGAGGCTGATACTGCTTGAATTTGTCCTTGATGAGCCGGGCTCTGTCCAGAACGTAATGCAATTCAGTGGGTGTGAAATCACTGAATTGCAGGAAATGCCTGAGAGGGCCGTTAGTTTTTGCGGCTTTTGACATGATTTACTCGATGTGAGCGGCTTATTGCTCAGCGTTAAAGGTTTTGATCAAAGGCACAAGGATGTTGACGATTTCATCGGCTTCGCCCTCCGTAATAATCAGGGGAGGCAACATACGAATCACGCGATCTCTCGTCACGTTGATCAAGAGGCCGGCTTCGAGCGCGCGGCCCACCAAGACGCCACAGGGTTTGTCCAACTCAACGCCCAGCATCAGACCCTGACCCCGGACTTCGCGCACGCCAGGCACCCCTTTAAGTGCCTTTTCTAGGGCCGCTTTGAGGTGATTGCCGACCTTGGCTGCATGGGCGAGCAGATTGTCATCCTCCAGCGTTTTAAGTGTCGCATTGCCCGCTGCGCAGACTAAAGGTCCGCCACCAAAGGTGGTGCCGTGACTGCCTGGTCCGAGGACACCGGCAGCGGGACCCCTCGCTGCGATAGCGCCAATGGGAACGCCACCACCCAGGCCTTTGGCCAAGACAACGACATCAGGCAAAATATCCGCCCATTGATGGGCCAGCCACTTTCCTGTTCGTCCAATGCCCGACTGAACTTCGTCGATCATCATGAGCCAACCGCGCTCGTTGCACAGTTTGCGCAGTTCTTGCATGTAGGAAATATCCGAGGGCCGTATGCCGCCTTCACCTTGCAGGACCTCGAGCAGGACGGCAACAACGCGGGGCTCTTTGTCTGCGGCTGCTTTGATCGCGTTGAGGTCGTTATAGGCGACTTTGATAAAACCTTCTGGCAGAGGACCAAAGCCAGTACGGGCTTTTTCGCTATCGGTCGCCGCAAGGGTTCCCAACGTTCGTCCATGCCATGACGACTCCATCGTAATGATCGTGGGGAGGTCGTTGCCTTTTTTGTAACCATAGTAGCGGGCAAGCTTGATTGCCGCCTCGTTGGCTTCGGCACCGCTATTTCCAAACAAAACTTCAGTCATCCCCGAAATCTCGACGATCTTTTGCGCAAGTGCCTCTTGTTCTGGCACTTGGTACAGGTTTGAGGTGTGAATGAGGCGGGCGGCCTGCTGGCTGATGGCCTCGACGAGTTTTGGGTGCCCATGACCCAAGCAAGAAACACCGATACCCGCCATGGCGTCCAGATAACGTCGACCATTGGTATCCCATAGCCAAACGCCTTTTCCATGTGTAAAGGCAACGGGAAGTCGGGCATACGTATTCGAAATGGCAGAGGTCATCGCCGGGGCTCCGTAGTGAAAATGCCCGTCAAGCGGGATCGCGTGTATGGGCGTAAAACATCAATCATATACAATCTTAGTGACAGGCTCATGTTTCAGAAGTTTTTGAGTCTGGTAATCGGCGATACGGGTTATGCATGACATCAGAAGTTCGCTATTTCATCATTTTTGGCCAAACTCAATCCGGCACAACATTTAGACCGAGTGATTGGGCTGAACGCCTTGCGGGCGTCCTCGCTCCCTATCGTCCTGCGGGCACGCTTGGTGGGCATCTTTCCTATTCGCCTTACGCGACTCCGACGGTGATCGATGGCACGCGGTGTGTCGTGATCGATCACCGCTTAAGAGACCTCGAACCGCTTGCCTGGAAATTTGTTCACGACTTTGCGAAAGATAATCTTTTAAAAGTAGAGACCGATTTGATGGTCGATCCCGTTAGACGATAAATCTGCCAGACACCTAGTCAATGGGCGTGAGCACTTTGCCGTGAGAGAAGTAAGAAGCCAGATTGTCCAGCAAAGAGTCTGACATCGCACGGCGCGTTTCATGCGTCGCACTTGCAACATGAGGCATGAGTACAACATTGTTCATGGACTTTAGCCCATCCGGAACGATAGGTTCTTTATCAAAAACATCCAAACCTGCGCCACCGAGGGCCCCTTCTGTGAGGACGCGAACCATTGCAGGTTCATCAATGACTGAGCCACGAGCGATATTGACCAGGATACCTTTTGGCCCCAATGCGCGCAGTACGGGTTCGTTGATTAGACTACGCGTACTAGCGCCTCCAACGGTTGCGACGACAAGAAAATCGCTCCATTTCGCAAGTTCGACCAGTGAGTCAATATAGGTGTAGGGAACATCTGTGCGAGCACGACGGTTGTGGTAAGCCACTTCCATATCAAAGCCTTGTCCACGACGCGCGATGGCTTCACCGATGCGACCGAGTCCTACGATACCCAGTTTCTTGCCACTCACGCGTGTGCCAAGCGTCAGACTACCTTTCTTATTTTCCCAATGATTAGCACGTACAAATCTGTCACCCCATCCAATATTGCGGGCAGCGGCAATCAGGAGTCCCCAAGCCAAATCAGCGACGCAATCATTGAGTACGTCAGGTGTATTGCTAACAATAATTTTTCTAAGTTGAGCGGCATCGACATCGATGGAGTCGTAACCGACGCCCCAACTGCAGATGGCTTTTAGGTTAGGTAGAGCGTTGATCACCTCCGCTTTGCAACCAATGTTTGCAGAGGTGGCGATGACCTCGATGCTATCGGCATGTTCGCGTAAAAAAGCCTGTGGATCAGCCGCTTTCCAATATTGCAGTACGTCATAGCGAGCAGCGATCTCCGCATCTGCGGGAGGGTGTCCAGTAAGAGAGCCAATTTGCAGAATACGTTGCTTAGTCATGAGAATATGTTCCGTCTAGAAAAATATAAAAGCAAAACAGCCCATGAAGGGCTGTTTCAAATACGCACCTAAGAAACAAAAGCCTCTTTTTGTGCAATACGACTACTTGATCATTGACTGATGACAAGCTCTGCAAATAAATGCAGATCGAACATTAAGCCAAAGATTTAATCGCTGCAGACAAGCGGCTCTTATGACGTGCCGCTTTGTTTTTATGAATAATGTTTTTATCGGCAACGCGGTCAATCACGCTCGTTGCTTTTTGGAGAACTTCAGCCGCAGCGGCCTTATCGCCGCTTTCAATCGCTGTGCGCACACGCTTGATAGCGGTACGGAACATCGAACGCAGGCTGGAATTGTGCATGTTAAGCGCCACCGATTGGCGTGCACGTTTACGGGCTTGGGCTGTATTTGCCATGAATAATCTGTCTTATCTTTAAAATGCGCGCCCAGTATGAAGTAATAAAGAGCGCATTTGGTTGAGTTCAGTCAGTTATTCTAGCACTAAGTCCCTGAATTGCAAACCCTATTGACACCCTAATGGGTCAAATTTGGTCTCTCTGTTGCATCCGGGGCTCTTCTAAAGTGTTTAAGACGCATTCCTAGGCCTAATAGTGTCAAGAGATAGCTTACGCCCGCGAGGGTTAAGACCCCCAATAGCCACAAAACTCTGAGCCACGGGGTCGGTTGAAGGGCGACCCAATCAATCTGGGTTGCAGCCAACCCCAAAGGAACCGCCATCACCACCAAAGCACAAGTTTGTCTGAGTAGGAATGCACCCCAACCAGGAGCCGGTTGGTATATTTTTTTGCGTCTAAGGCCAATGTACAGTGCCATGGCATTCAAACATGCACCCACGCCGATCGCGAGCGCTAGACCCGCATGGGCAAGCCAAGGCACCAAAAAGAGATTCATGACCTGAGTCAGAACAAGCACGCCAATCGCAATTTTGACTGGCGTGCGGATGTCTTGTTTGGCATAAAAGCCAGGCGCAAGAATTTTGATCGTCAGCAGCCCCACCAGCCCGACCGAATAAGCCATAACGGCCAATCGCGTTTGGGATACATCCGAAGCATTAAAGGCACCGTAATGAAAGAGCGTCGCGACCAAAGCGTCAGCCATCATGACCATACACAGTGCAGCAGGTAGGCCCAGCAAAAGCATCAGTCTGAGTCCCCAGTCCAGTAAATGGCTGTAGTGCAGCTGCCCCTCAGGTTGAGCATGCGCTTTAGCAAGACTTGGCAAAAGAACCGTACCAAGCGCAACCCCGATTAGGGCTGTGGGGAACTCCATGAGTCGATCCGCAAAGGAGAGCCAGGTCACACTTCCTGGGGTCAGCCATGTGGCAATATTTGTATTGATTAATAGTGAAATCTGAGCCACTGACACCCCCAAGGTGGCTGGCAACATTTGTTTCATGATGCGCCGTACGATCGGGTCACTCAGTGCAGGTTTGACGGGGCCGATCAGGCGAGGTCTGAGTCCAAGTCTACTCAGCGCCCACCATTGAACAGCGAGCTGTGCGAGTCCGCCAAGCATGACGCCTGCTGCCAAGGCATAAATTGGTTTTGAAAAATAGTCCGAAAGCAACAAGCTGCAGCCAATCATTGAAAGATTTAACAAGACTGGTGTAAAGGCCGGGACTGCAAAACGTCGCCAGGTATTGAGAACCCCGGAGGCGAAAGCGACAAGAGACATGCAAATGATGTAGGGGAACATCACCCGAGTCATCCAGACGGCCGAATCAAAATCGGATGCGCGAGTCGGATCCGTTAAGCCGCTGGCCATTGCCATGACGACCCACGGGGCGCCGACCACCCCAACAATCGTTGTGAGGGAAAGAACAAGAAATAAGGTGATGGCCACACGGTCCAGTAAAACCCGAACGGCTTCTGACTCGTGTTGGTTTCTAACTTCACCTAAAATTGGCACGAAGGCTTGCGCAAAGGCACCTTCGGCAAACAGTCTACGCAGTAGGTTAGGGATACGGAAAGCGACCCAAAAGGCATCGCTTAAAGACCCGGCGCCAAACGCGCGGGCAATGATAATGTCGCGTGCCAAACCCGTGATGCGCGACAGCAGAGTGAAACTGCTGACGGTTGCGGCGGCACGCAACAGGCTCATTTTGGTGGCATGCGAATAGCGCCGTCCAGACGAATCGTTTCGCCATTAAGCATTTCGTTGGTGACAATTTGATGGACGAGTTTGGCGTAGTCTTCGGGCCGACCAAAGCGAGAGGGAAAAGGGATGCTGGCTGCGAGAGAGTCTTGAACGGCTTGAGGCATCCCAAACATCATCGGTGTTCCAAAAATGCCTGGAGCGATCGTGACGCATCGGATCCCCAACGGTGCGAGGTCGCGTGCAACGGGGAGTGTCATCCCGACGACGCCAGCCTTGGACGCTGCATACGCTGCTTGTCCAATTTGTCCATCATAAGCCGCCACGGAAGCGGTATTGATCAACACGCCGCGTTCGCCGGTTGGTTCTGCCTTGTTTTTACTCATGGCCTCAGAGGCCACGCGAATCATATTAAAGCTACCGATTAAATTGATAGAAATGACTTTATGAAACATTTCTAAAGGATGTGCGCCATTTTTCCCTACAGTTTTAGCCGCAGGCGCGATGCCAGCACAGTTGATCAAGCCGAAGAGGGGGCCGAGTTCAAGGGCTGCCGCAACGGCAGCGAGAGCATCTTGCTCTTGAGTAACATCGCAATGGATATAGCGTTGGCCAAGTTCCTTGGCGAGCGCTTGACCCGCTTCGTCTTGAACGTCGGCGAGTACAACACGGGCTCCATGCGTACAGAGCATTTTTGCAGTACCCGCGCCCAAGCCCGAAGCACCACCCGTAACGATAAAAACTTTATTGTTGATTTCCATGAGACTGTTCTTGTTGGTTAAACGAGCGCGGCAAAGATATGGGCTTTGATCTCATCGACCGAGCCAACGCCTTGGACCTTGCGGTAGCGTGGGGCTGACGCATCTGCGATGGCCCATGAGGAATAATAATCAATGAGTGGACGTGTTTGATCTCGATAGACCTGAAGGCGGTGTCTCACGGTTTCTTCTTTGTCGTCTTCGCGCTGGACGAGTTTCTCGCCAGTTACGTCGTCCTGTTCTGCGACTTTGGGAGGATTAAAACGAACATGGTAGCTGCGACCACTGCCGGGATGGATCCTGCGCCCACTCATGCGCTCGATGATGTCTTGTTCGGGAACCGCAATTTCAACGACAAAATCAAGGCCGACTTTTGCATGCTTGAGCGCATCGGCTTGCGGAATCGTACGCGGAAAGCCATCGAAAAGATAACCTTTGCTGCAGTCCGGTTGTGTCAGGCGATCTTTGACTAGACCAATAATGATCTCGTCCGATACTAGCCCGCCCGCATCCATGATTTTTTTGGCGGCAATACCAAGCGCAGAACCGGCTTTGACGGCTGCGCGGAGCATATCGCCCGTAGAAATTTGAGGAATACCGAAATGTTCGGTGATATATGCCGCTTGCGTGCCTTTGCCAGCACCTGGCGGACCCAGCAGAATTAGACGCATATGAACTCCCGATACTTTGAGTGATGATTGACAATATTATGCCGCATCGCAGCAGTTGACGCAGTTGGGCTTTTGTGGTGCTTACCCTGACGTTAAACCTTCTTTGGCCAGTATTTGACGAACGCGGTCCAAATCTGCCTGGGTATCGACTCCTGGCCCAGGGTGCCGGTCCGTCAAATGAACGGCGATCTTGAAGCCGTGCTCAAGCGCCCGCAGTTGCTCGAGGGACTCAATACTTTCGAGTACACCTCGTGATAAAGAGGGAAAGATTTTTAAAAAATGAACACGGTAAGAGTACAGGCCAATGTGATGGAGGGCCGGCAGTCCCTGACTCAACACTTGTGATCCTTGGCTTAGGGCATCGCGATCCCAAGGGATAGGGGCGCGAGAAAAATAGAGAGCATGCGATGTACTGTCGCAAACAACCTTGACAATGTTTGGATTAAAGAAGCTGGACGCCTCAGAGATCGGCGCTGCGCAGGTCGACATCGCTGCCTGGGGATGTTGTGCAAGCGATGCCGCCACCTGGTTGATCAACGCTGGATCAATCAAGGGCTCATCACCCTGAACATTGACGACAATGTCGTCATCAGAAAGCTTGAGTAACGAGACACTTTCCGCCAAACGATCAGTGCCTGAAGGGTGGTCCTCGCGGGTCATCAGAACATCAATGCCATGAGCGCGAACAGCGCTTGCGATGGACGCATCATCTGTTGCGACATACACCTTCGTGGCGGCCGAGGCTGCAGCACGATGTGCAACACGAACAACAAGCGGAATCCCTGCAAGATCAGCCAACATTTTTCCCGGAAGCCTAGTCGAGGCCTTACGTGCGGGAATGATGACGATGAACGGTTGCATGCGTGTATTCACTTGCCTTTAGGCATTGTCGGGATGATCTTGGGCATCGGCCAATGGGCGTGCCTGGGCTTCAAGCATCACCGGAACGCCATCACGAACAGGGAAGGCTAGCCGATCACCCCGGCAAACGAGTTCCGTATGATCAGAGTTCAGGTAGAGACGACCCTTACAAAGGGGGCAGACAAGAAGGTCAAGCAGGCGTGTTTGCATCGTTATATTGTAATCAATCGTGATGTGACTGCACGGATTTTGCCTTTAATTGCGCGTTTAACCATGGCAAAAAATCAGACTCTGAAAAGCACATCTCTGCCTCCGCGACCCAAAGCCGCTTGTCCTCCATGCTTTCACACTTGACAGCATCTTTCGCCGTCATGACCACACATTCTGCATCCAGGGCTTGAAATGTCGATGCTTCGAACGTGAAGTGATCAGCCAAAGCGCGTTGTTCGGAGAGTCGGATACCGATTTTAAGCAAGCCTATAAAAAACTGTGGTGGGTTGGCAATGCCAGCAATAGCGATGACTTTGATTCCCTTGACATGCGCAATGAAGCTTGGCGGATCAAGTAATTGTCCGCTGTAGAGATTTCTGAACTGAATGATCCGTAATGTAGCCGCCGTTTTTCGCACCAAGGAAGACGTTGTGGTCAAGGGTGGGGGAGAGACATTGTCAGTTCTAGAAATCAGAGCCTGGACGGTATTTAAGCGGCTAACGGGCTCTCGCAGGGGGCCGGCAGGCAACAACCAACCATTGCCGGTTCCGCGCTCATCTTGCACAACAATTTCAATGTCTCGGTGCAGCCTGAGGTGTTGTAAGCCATCGTCTGAGATGACCAAGTCAATCTGCGGATTGTGTGCCAAGAGGGAAAAATAAGCCTGGGGTCGATTAGGATGCACTGCGATCGGAGCGCCAGTTTCCCGAGCGATCAAAGCAGGCTCATCACCAAAAAGGCTGGGATCAAGTTTTCCCTGTCCCACTAGAGGCATGTCACCGATCTGAGTACCATATCCTCGGCTAATGACACCAGGATGCCAACCTAGGGCACGTAATTGCTTGACGAGCGCGATGACGACGGGTGTTTTTCCTGTTCCACCGATATAGATATTGCCAACCACCACGACAGGGATTGGAAAATGGGTATCTGGCTTGAAGTAACGATGGTGAATTGCGCGAATTTTTAGGATTACACCAAACAGGAGGGAGAGCGGGGCCATTGACCATGCCCACACCCCCCTTTGTTGCCACTGGCGCTGCAGCCAATGTTCCATACTCGTGCGCAGACCTTTGGTGCTCACTGCGCAGCCTGTGTGGCAAAGTGCACTTTGTTGATGCCGGCCTCACGTGCCGCTTGCATCGCGTGAACGACGGCTTGGTGAGGGGCCATTGCGTCCGCGCGAATGATCAAGGCGCTATCTTTTTGATCTGAACGTTGTGCTTTTAAGCGAGCGACCAGATTGCTTGGGGAAATGAGGGCTCCCGCGATGGCGTAGCGTCCATCTTGAGCAATGGAAATCTCTATTGTTGATACTGTCGTTTGCTCGGCGTTCGCTTGGGGTAAAGAAATGCTGAGCTGCCGCTCACGCGTAAACGTTGTGGTTGCTGCTAAAAAAATCAACATTACAAGCAAAACATCAATTAAAGGAATCAAATTGATGTCTGGACTATCGTCTGAAGAGGCGTTTGAGCGAAAGTTCATCAGGTGGAATGCTTAATATTTTGGGCAACATAACGAGTCGCTTGCTCCATCTTTAATAAAAGCGCTTCAACTCTGGACTTGAATAATCGATGCGCTATGACAGCTGGAATCGCAATCAGGATTCCAAACCCTGTGTTGTACAACGCAATGGAAATGCCGCGTGCCAACTCTGTCGGATCTGAACCATCCGGTTTGTAAGCTGCGAAAATTTCGATCATACCTACGACTGTTCCAAACAATCCCATGAGTGGCGCAATGCTTGCCACCGTAGCTAGGGCGGGGAGGTATTTTTGTAATATGTGGGAAACATCACGACCGGCATCCTCGACTGCGCATCGGAGTTCTGCGGGAGGCAAGTGTTTGCACCGAAGCAGTTCGGCAAGGATTAGGCCCAGTGGAGAAGACGCACGAAGTTTTTCAATCGCCTCGGGCGAGTCTGCCTTGGCGCGAACCATTTGTATGACTTGGGCGGGTAGGTCGCGAGGAATAAGGCGCGCAATATTAAGGCTTAATGCACGTTCGATCACGATGGCCAAACCAACGATGGACAGGGCGATCAATGGCCAGATGGGCCAGCCTGCCTGAATGACAATAGATTGCAAAAAGTAACCTCTCTAGCATTAGGATGGATTGCACAGCACAATGATGGCATGGTACGGGTGCGACAGGACAGTTGGCAAGTCTAAAGCGTATTAAAAGCTATCCACAGAACTTGTGGATAATTCTGTGTGCATCTTCTGAAATGATGGAAAATGGGTGCTTTCGAGTATTTGCTTAAAAATTGAGCAATTTATGATGGATTTAATTATTACTCAATGATAACAATTAGTTACTAAATTTATTTAATGCGATTTTGTATCTAAAACAATATATTCTTTAACCACAAACACTTATTACGGATTTATGACGTTTGTGGACAATCTTTGGTGTAGACCCCTTATGGCACTTAGCGATCAACAAGACAATGCAGCATTCACGCGGGACTTTCTGACAGTGTCTGAGCTCAATCAAGCTGTCGCCCGCCTTTTGGAAGACAGTTTCGATGTGAGTTGGGTTCGGGGTGAAGTTTCTAATTTTATGCCCGCTGCCTCTGGTCACTGGTACTTTACGCTCAAAGACAATGGTGCCTCGGTCAAAGCTGTCATGTTTCGCAGTAAAGCGGCCGCAGTGGGTTTTATGCCTAAGGCAGGAGATTCGATCGAGCTCAAAGGGCGGGTGACGCTTTATGAAGCGCGAGGTGAGTATCAGATTCAGGCAGAGCAGTTACGACGCGCGGGTTTAGGCTCGCTTTTTGAGGCGTTTCTTGCTTTAAAAAGTAAATTGGACCAAGAAGGTTTATTCGATTCCGCTCATAAACGTAAAATTGTCGACCATCCTCGCGCAGTAGGGGTCATCACCTCATTGTCCGCTGCGGCGTTACGCGATGTTCTGACCGCTTTGGCGCGTCGTGCTCCCCACGTTCAGATTGTGATCTACCCAGCAATGGTTCAAGGAACGGGCTCTTCATTACAGCTCAGACAGGCTTTAGCTTTAGCGAATGAAAGGCAAGAGGTGGACACTATTTTGCTTGTCAGAGGAGGGGGCAGTATTGAGGACCTCTGGAGTTTCAATGATGAAGCATTAGCGCGAGATATTTCCGCAAGTGTTATCCCTGTTGTCTCTGGCGTTGGGCACGAAACAGACTTCACGATCGCTGATTTTGTGGCGGATTTACGTGCGCCTACGCCTACCGCTGCGGCTGAGCTCGTCTGTGTCGCGCGTTCTGAACTGTTGGGGCGAGTATCACGTGCGCGTGTTCAATTAAGCAATGTGATGCGACGTAAACTCGAACAAATGTCGCAGCGCTTGGATCGCATTTCGGTGGGTATGATTTCGCCAGCTCAACGCCTATCCCATCAAGAAGAACGGCTCAACGGACTCGTCTATAGGCTGCGTCATGTTTCCCAGCGCGCTTTTCAGCAGTATCGCGTCCAGTCGGATCGGGCACAAGCGCGTCTCAAATTCGTATTGCCCGAGGCGAGTACTCAGCGTGCGGGCCTTTTAAGAGCTACGACAGCGCTCAGTGTGTGCCAGCGTAGGTTGTTCGCGATGCGACAGGCAAGCCTGATGGGTTTAGAAGCACAGTTGCGCGCGTTGAGCCCTGAGCAAACCTTAAGCCGCGGCTACGCGATCGTTCGAAGCACACAAGGCCAAGTGATTCGTTCCAGCCAAGATCTCAAGCTTGGTCAAATTGTGGAAATCAGCCTTGCTAAAGGAGCGGCTTCTGTTCAGGTTCAAAGTCTCGACCGTTCGGACGATTGAGCCTGTTAGGGTTCTGCTAACCCTTGTCCGCAATAGGGGTTGTAGCCAGGAGCTCATGACGTCCGATACAATAGGAAAAATTCGTTTCATCCACCACATTCACGAGGACTTTGCAACAATGGCCCACACACTTCCCGCTTTGCCTTATGCAATGGATGCTTTGGCACCTACCATCTCCAAAGAAACACTTGAGTTCCACTACGGCAAGCACCATCAAGCCTATGTGACCAACTTGAATAACCTGATTCCTGGCACTGAGTTTGAGACAGCCTCGCTCGAGGAAATCGTTAAAAAATCCTCAGGTGGCATTTTTAATAATGCCGCGCAGGTTTGGAACCACACCTTTTATTGGAACAGCATGGCGCCCAAGGCGGGTGGCGAGCCTACAGGCAAGCTGGCTGATGCGATCAATGCAAAGTGGGGTAGTGTTGCCGCTTTCAAAGAGGCTTTCAACAAATCCGCTGCTGGTAACTTTGGCTCGGGATGGACCTGGCTTGTTAAAAAGGCGGATGGCTCGCTTGATATCGTCAACACAAGCAACGCCGCGACTCCTCTGACCACGACAGACGTTGCTTTGTTGACCTGTGACGTTTGGGAGCATGCCTATTACATTGACTACCGAAATGCTCGACCCAAGTATCTCGAGAGCTTTTGGAACTTGGTGAATTGGTCATTTGCAGCTAAAAATCTCGGTTAATTCATACGCCTTGATATGAGCCGGCCGGATTGGCCGGTTTTTTTTTGCCATTTTTTTGCGCTAAGATTTGGCAAGAGACTTTAAACATTCAACAAGAGATCCCTCATGGACAAACACGCTTATATTTGTGATGCAATCCGTACACCCTTTGGTCGCTATGCGGGTTCGCTCGCCTCAGTTCGTCCCGATGACTTGGCAGCAATCCCCGTGCGTGCTTTAGCAGAACGCAATCCTGGCGTGAAATGGGATGAACTCGACGATGCGCTGATGGGATGCGCCAATCAAGCTGGCGAGGACAATCGTAACGTCGCTCGCATGGCTACACTGTTGGCAGGATTGCCTGATGTTGTGCCTGGCGGCACGATCAATCGTCTGTGTGGTTCTGGGATGGATGCGATTGGCACGGCTGCGCGTGCGATTCGTGCGGGAGATGCTTCCTTGATGTTGGCGGGTGGTGTTGAAAGCATGACGCGCGCACCTTTCGTGATGGGCAAGGCTGATTCCGCCTTTTCACGAAGCGCTTCGATTTTCGATACAACGATTGGCTGGCGTTTCGTCAACAAACTCATGAAAGCGAAGTACGGCGTCGATTCGATGCCCGAAACAGCTGAAAATGTGGCGGATCAGTTCAATATTTCGCGTGCGGATCAAGATCTGTTCGCGATGGCCAGTCAGGAAAAGACGGCTGCCGCCCAGAAAAATGGCTATTTTGAGAGCGAGATCGTCGCAGTCAGCATTGCTCAAAAGAAGGGGGATGCAATCCTTGTGAATCGTGATGAGCATCCTCGTCAAACGACCCTTGAGTCCCTGGGCAAACTTAAAGGCGTCGTTCGCGAGGGCGGTTCAGTGACCGCGGGAAACGCCTCGGGTGTCAATGATGGCGCGGTGGCGATGTTGATCGCGCACGAACAGGCTGCTGCCCTTCATGGTCTCAAGCCGCGCGCTCGGATTGTCGCGATGGCGACAGCGGGCGTCGAGCCTCGTATTATGGGTATCGGGCCCGCACCCGCTTCACAAAAAGTACTTGCTCTTGCGGGCTTGACGCTTGCCCAGATGGATGTCATCGAGTTAAACGAAGCTTTTGCCGCGCAGGGCCTCGCTGTATTGCGCATGCTCGGTATTGCGGATAACGATCCTCGCGTCAATCCGAATGGCGGAGCGATTGCATTGGGCCACCCACTTGGCGCGAGCGGTGCTCGCCTAGTGATGACAGCTGTCCACCAGCTTGAAGTGACGGGAGGGCGCTATGGCTTGTGTACGATGTGTATCGGTGTGGGCCAGGGCATCGCTCTCATTGTAGAGCGTGTCTAAACGTTCCTAGCGGCGTATGCGACACGTGGTACAAAAAACGATACTCGGTCATTGCAGGCCGAGTATTTTTTTGCCTGGCGTCATTGCGCGAGCCGCAAACCAGCCTTGTTCCATTTCGAGCGCAAATCTGACCGGTTTGCTTGAGCAGTGAGACTCATCGCTTTGTGGTTTCATGTCAGCGATGTTGACGATCGTGCCATCCTCAAGCAAAAAAGCGATCGACAAAGGTATAAAGGTATTGCGCATCCAGAAACACTCAACAAGTACTTGGTCAAAGACAAACAGCATGCCGTGATTGGGGGCGAGCGATTTACGATTCATCAGTCCAGTTCTGCGCGTCTCAGGCGTGGCCGCAATCTCCGCATGAATGACATGCATGCCTGCGTTGAGTTTTTTGATCGGAAGCGTAGGATTTGTCTGCCCATGCGCTGCCGAAAGGGAAATCAAGCTCATAAAAAAAGTAAACAACACGACCCTAAGGTCGCGCTGTTTTTCAGGCGTGAACCATCTATACATTGCGTAGTATCCAAGGGGTTATTCACCCCAGCTGCTTATGCAGCAGTTATATTTGTAGCTTGCTTGCCCTTAGGACCCTGAGTGACTTCAAAGGCGACTTTTTGGCCTTCTTTGAGTGTTTTAAACCCATTCATCTGGATCGCTGAAAAATGTGCAAACAGGTCTTCTCCGCCGTCATCGGGTGTGACGAATCCAAAGCCTTTCGCATCGTTGAACCACTTGACGGTTCCTGTGACCTTTGGGCCATTGCTTGTGGTCGAGTCTGACATTCCGACTGCCTCTTATGTGCGTTGTACAAATCAAACGGAAAACTGATCAAAAGCGTATGCTGCAAAAAATCTGCTTCCGGCATCTTGACACTCAAGTTTTTTGAATGTGTTGTGATATTCGTTAGATTTTATAAGTTCGTCAAGTATCGGTTTGCCTAGTATCCTGAACCTTAAATGAAGTTTTGTATCAAACTGGTCTATAAAATGATGGCTTCCTTCTAAATTGAACTGTTGATTATGCCCGCTCGTATTTCTTCCAGTCCAGATCTCGTTGTCGAGAAGCAGAGTGCTAAAACCACTCCGCCGCCTATGTACAGGGTGATTCTCCTCAATGACGACTACACGCCGATGGAGTTTGTCGTTCATGTTTTACAGAAGTTTTTTAGCAAAGGTCACGAAGAAGCAATGCGTATTATGTTGCAAGTTCACCACGAAGGAAAAGGGGTGTGTGGGGTTTACCCGCATGACATCGCAGCCAGTCGTATTGCGCAGGTTGCGCAGCATGCACGGACTCGCCAACATCCATTGCAATGCGTCATGGAACCGGCAAGTGACAATTAAGGCATAGAATGCAATTTAACGGTGTAACACTTGATAGAACGTCGGAGGAAATGTGATTTCCCAAGAGCTTGAAGTTAGCCTGCATATGGCCTTTGTCGAGGCGAGATCGGCTCGACATGAGTTCATCACTGTCGAGCACTTATTGTTGTCGCTATTAGATAATGCAGCGGCCATTGAAGTGTTACGCGCCTGCTCCGCCAACATGGACGAATTGCGCAATAATTTGCGCAAGTTCGTGACGGACAATACGCCCGTCATCCCTGCAGGTGCAGAGGTCGACACCCAACCTACGCTCGGTTTTCAACGCGTCATTCAACGTGCCATCATGCATGTGTCGGCGGGCGGAGCTTCCAAGAAGCCAGTGACAGGTGCGAATGTTCTTGTCGCGATTTTCGGCGAAAAGGAGTCTCATGCTGTTTTTTATCTGCAGCAACAAGGGATTTCACGCTTGGATGTTGTGAACTATTTGTCTCACGGCATCAGTAAGCAAGCCGCGGCTGAAACACCCGCTCCTAAAGAGCAGCAGGGTGAGGGCGCAGAACAATCTGGTGAGGCGCGTCAGTCTCCGCTTGATTTGTATACACAGGATCTGAATGCGGCCGCCACAGCGGGTCGGATTGATCCTTTGATAGGTCGCGAATATGAAGTCGAGCGTGTGATCCAAACCTTGTGCCGTCGCCGTAAAAATAATCCACTATTGGTGGGCGAAGCGGGCGTCGGAAAAACAGCAATCGCCGAAGGTTTGGCTTATCGCATTACACAAGGCGAAGTGCCCGAAGTTTTACAAGATGCGCAAGTTTTTTCCCTTGATATGGGGGCGCTGTTAGCCGGCACAAAATACCGCGGTGATTTTGAGCAGCGCTTGAAGGGCGTGCTCAAACAGTTAAAAAATAATCCGCAAGCGATTTTGTTTATTGATGAAATTCATACATTGATTGGTGCGGGCTCGGCTTCAGGCGGCACTCTGGATGCTTCCAATTTGCTCAAGCCTGCCTTGTCCTCTGGCCAACTCAGGTGTATCGGAGCAACAACCTACACTGAGTTTCGCGGTGTATTCGAAAAAGATGCAGCACTTTCTCGTCGTTTTCAAAAAGTTGATGTATCTGAGCCGACTGTAGCGCAGACGATTCAAATTCTGCGCGGCCTCAAAGGACGTTTTGAGGACCATCATGGTGTCAAATACTCCAGTGCTGCGCTGACAGCCGCGGCGGAGCTTTCTGCCCGGCATATCAATGATCGGCATTTGCCTGACAAAGCGATCGATGTGATTGATGAGGCAGGGGCCGCCCAGCGTCTCTTACCACGTTCAAAGCAAAAGAAAATCATTGGTAAAACAGACATCGAAGCGATTGTGTCCAAGATCGCTCGTATTCCACCACAAACCGTATCAAGCGATGATCGCAGCAAGCTTGCGACGCTTGAGCGCGATCTCAAGACCGTTGTTTATGGTCAAGATGGTGCCATCGAAGCCCTTGCGGGTGCAATCAAAATGGCGCGCTCTGGTTTAGGTCGTCCAGAAAAACCGATTGGTGCTTTTCTCTTTTCTGGCCCAACCGGCGTCGGTAAAACAGAGGTTGCTCGCCAGTTGGCTTTTACGCTTGGGGTTGAGTTATTGCGTTTCGATATGTCTGAGTACATGGAGCGTCATACTGTTTCTCGTCTCATCGGTGCGCCTCCAGGCTATGTTGGTTTCGACCAAGGTGGCTTGTTAACCGAAGCCATAAACAAACAGCCACATTGCGTGTTGTTGTTGGATGAGATTGAAAAAGCGCATCCGGATGTATTTAATATCTTGTTGCAAGTCATGGACCACGGAACATTGACGGATAACAATGGTCGCAAAGCTGACTTTCGCAATGTGATTTTAGTGATGACGACCAATGCTGGGGCAGAGGCTCTCAATAAACCCAACATTGGTTTTTCAAACACCCGTGCGAGTGGTGATGAGATGGGCGATATCAAGCGTCTCTTTTCACCCGAATTCCGTAACCGTCTTGATGCAATTGTGCCTTTTGCAGCACTGAGCCAAGAGGTGATTTTACGCGTGGTGGACAAGTTCCTGATGCAGCTCGAGGATCAATTGCACGACAAGCGTGTTGACGCATCCTTTACTGATGCGCTGCGTGCCCACCTCGGCAAGAATGGTTTTGATCCCCTGATGGGCGCGCGTCCGATGCAGCGTCTGATTCAGGACACCTTGCGGCGTGCTCTCGCAGATGAGTTGCTGTTCGGCAAGTTAGTTGATGGCGGCTCTGTCTTGGTTGATGTCGATGCGGATGGCAAGGTGACGCTAGATTTTGACGTCAAGGACACAAAGCCTTCTGGTGCGGCAAAGGGATCTGATCAGGAAGCCGAACTGGTCCTCTAATGACGGCATCGAAAGGACCTTCGGTGTCTCAGCAACGATCGCTGAATCTCGCTCAGCCCCTCACGTTGACTTGCCATCAATGTGGGGCTTCTTATGCGCGACCGACCCTAGAGCCAGATCAATGGGCGCAATGCCTGCGCTGCAATAGTGTGTTGGAGTCCTACGGTGCTTTTACGCCCATGGCTTGGTTGGCGATTGTTTTGACCGCCTTGATCAGCCTAGGCTTTGCTAATGCTTATCCTGTTATGACACTTTTTCTTCAAGGCCAAGGACAAGCCGCGACTTTTTTTGATGCGGTTTCCGTAGTATGGCGTGAAGGCTACCCTGAGGTTTCAATTGCAACGTTCGCTGCCGGATTTTTGTTGCCGGTCTTACACCTTTTTTTATTATTTTGGGTACTTATACCTTTGTCTTTTGGACGGCTGCCGCTTTTTTTCGAAGCCGTCATCAAGATCATCGATCATTTGAAACCTTGGTGCATGGTACCTGTATTTTTGTTGGGTATTCTGGTTGCTGCGGTCAAACTGGCTGGATTAGCCTCTCTGGTATTAGGTGTCGGACTTTTCGCTACGGCCTGTGCCGCATTACTGATCACGAGCCTCGCGCGACTTAGTAAAAGAAGGTTGCGCTTGATGGCTTTGGATTTAGGTGTACCTGCTCAACCGCCCGAAATACCCAAACCCCCATCACCCCAGCAAATCAGTCGTGTCTGGGCGTTGTTGCTCGCTGCTGCCATCATGTATGTGCCAGCCAATCTCTTGCCCATCATGCAAATCACCTCTGTCGGTGGGTCTTCTGGTCATACGATCGTAGGTGGCGTGATTGAACTGTACCAACTGGGATCCTGGGATATCGCACTCGTGGTGTTTGTGGCGAGTGTCTTGGTACCGGTTTTTAAACTGATTACCCTTTCAACTCTTGTCGCGCTTACTCAATTTGGTGCTGCTCGTGGGTTAAAGTCTCGGACACAGTTATATCGTGTTGTCGAGTTTATTGGACAGTGGTCCATGCTAGATGTGTTTGTCGTGATTTTGCTCTCTGCTCTTGGGCAGTTCGGGGCTCTTCTGAGTATCGAACCGGGAAGTGGAGCCATTGCGTTTGGAGCAGTGGTGATTTTGACGATGCTCGCGGCTCTCAGTTTTGACCCTAGACTCGCATGGCGTCGTGCAGGATACCGCCGTCACGTATTATCAAGCTTTAATACTTCGAATCATGGCTAAGAGAGAGCACGTTGAGTTCACCCACTGAATCCGGTACATCCGAGCCTATTCGTGAAATTGGCGGCAAGCCTCTCCCACGCGTAGCCCGACGTCCCAAAAGAAATCTAGCTTGGGTATGGTTTATTCCGCTTGCCGCGCTACTGGTGGGGCTTTCAATCATATGGCGTGGCTACTCTCAAAAGGGGCCAACCATTACGATTACCTTTCAATCCGCGGCAGGTATTGAAACGGGTAAAACACAGATCCGTTATAGAGATGTCACGATTGGTCTGGTCAAAAGTGTGCGTTTAAATGTCAATCAGAGTGGCGTCATTGTTGTAGCGGAGCTCACCAAGGACGGTGCCGCCTTTGCGCGCGAGGGATCGCGATTTTGGGTGGTGAGGCCACGTATCGGACTCGGAGGGGTGTCAGGGTTGACAACCTTGCTTTCTGGCTCTTATATAGAAACTGATTTAGACTCAACAACGACCTCTCGGACTGTTGATAAAGACTTTGTGGGTTTGGAGCAGCCGCCACCCATCACAAGTGATCGTCCTGGAAGTCATTTTGTGTTGAGGTCGAACACGCTTGGATCTCTTGGCCCTGGCGCCCCGATTTACTTTCGCCGAATTCAAGTCGGCTTGGTGACGGGATTCAAGCTCAATGAAGCGGGACAGCATGTTGATTTAAATATCTTTGTTGATGCCCCTTATGACAAATTTGTTGATGGTAGCTCACGCTTTTGGAATGAAAGCGGTGTTGACCTCACAATCGGCCCACAGGGTATGAAAGTGCAAACGGAGTCCTTGCTGTCGTTGATTGCAGGAGGGATTTCTTTTGCCTCCTTCGGTAAACCACACCTGCTCGACGAGAATGCGAAGCCCTTTAAGCTTTTTGATTCTCGAATGGCCGCCGCGGCTGTGCCCGAAGGTGTTGCTGTGCCGATTCGTATGCGTTTTGACCAAGCGGTGCGCGGATTAAGTGTTGGCGCAGCCGTTGAGTTTCAGGGCGCCGATATCGGAGTTGTGGACTCTATCGCGCTTGATTTTGATGTAGTGACGAGGCGCTTTTTTACGAAAGTAGAGGCCACGCTTTATCCAGAACGCTTAGGGCCTGTATATTCCGAACTTAAAGTTGCTAAACAAACTTCAGAAGACCTCGCCGCATCGCTGAGCGAGTTCACCAGTAAAGGTTTACGAGCCCAACTTCGTACAGCGAGTATTTTGACTGGGCAGCTATACATTACGTTGTCAGACTTCCCGAACTTACCTAATTCGGAGCCGCCCCAGGTTTCTTTACCTTTCGTGATGCCGACGGTGCCTGCCGAGAATCTCGATTCGATGCAGGCACAGATTTCCAGCATCATTAGCAAAATTGACAATATTCCCTTCGAGAAAATTGCGGATGATTTGGATGGGATGGTGATTGAGATCAGACGCTTGAGTGCCAATATTGATAAAAGCGTCACGCCTAAACTGTCGTCAACCCTGACTCAGATTGAACAAACAGTTAAAAACCTTAATGTGTTGATTGCTCCCGGAAGTCCTCTGACAACGAGTACTGAATCGATGATTCAGGACCTGAAGGGAACTCTCAAGTCACTGAAGACCTTGACAGATGGCTTGCAAGCGAACCCTAGCGAAATTATTCGGGGTCGTGCAACTGAACCATACTCGCGAGACACGCTTGGAGCGACAAGAAAATGATACGTTCTTTTAAACGCCTAGTGCTGGCGATGGGGATTCTTAGCTTAGTAGGCTGTGCAGGACCTCCCGCTCAATACTACACCTTGAGCCGTGTTGACGTGAAATCAGCGCTTTCATCCTCTGTTGTACCTTCCACGAGCGCGAAAGCAGGGGCTTACACACTATCTGATATTGGCGTTCCCGCGGAAGCTAACAATATTTCTCTTGTCGTTCGGCAAGGTGATGGTCGTCTCATGGTTCTGGGCGATGATCGTTGGACAGGCTCACTATCCTCACAGCTTTCGACTGCTATTTCTCAGGAGATGACACAACATCTTGGCATGCCTCCCATTCAAAATCTTGTCGCCGAGGCCGCTAGGGCTTCTGTTACAAAAATCCAGTTAGATATCCAGCGTTTTGATTTAATTCCAGGGCAGTCAGTCACGATTGATGCTGTCTGGAGTATGCGTTTTCCGGGTAGTCAGTCATTTTTAACTTGCTATACCCGTTTGCAGCAGCCGGTAGGCGTTGGGGTGCTTGCACTGGTACAAGGTCAACAGAAAAATGTGCAGTCCCTCGCTGTACAACTCTCGGAGGCTTTAGTCAGTCGCAAAGCTCCGAGCGGCTCGAGCTGCGGTCGTTAGCCTTTTCCAGTGCTCCCAAACCCTCCTGTCCCGCGACTAGAGGCGTCGAAATCTTCGACAAGCTTGAATTGAATTTGAGCGATGGGTAGCACAACGAGTTGTGCTAAGCGCTCCATGGGTTGCAGCGTGTAGGCAGTACTGCTGCGATTCCAAGCTGACACCATCAATGGACCTTGATAGTCCGAGTCAATGAGTCCAACGAGGTTGCCCAAGACGATACCATGCTTGTGACCCAAGCCTGAACGAGGCAAGATGACCGCGGCATAACCTGGGTCTGCGACATGAATCGCCAAGCCCGTTGGAATGAGTTGTGTCATACCAGGCTCAAGCACAAGAGGCTGATCCAAACAAGCGCGTAAGTCCAAGCCCGCAGAGCCAGCCGTGGCATAGGTCGGTAATTGTTCGCGCATACGGGCGTCTAAGATTTTTACTTCAACGGATTTCATGCTTGACCTTGTATATCAGTTTAGGCATTGTGATGAGAACGAACACGTTTGCGTGACGCGAGCCTACGTTGTTCGACTATGCGACGCTGACGGATCACCATCCAGGCAATAATGGCGATCACTGTCAAGCCGACTAATGAGTAGACGGTTGCATGGTGACCATCTTTGATGGCTTCAACGCTAAGTGTGGCTAGGTAGCCTGGCGCCAAGAGAGCAGGGAACCACAAGATCGCAGAAATAAAATTTGCGAGTTGAAAACGCAGTTGTGGCATGCCCATGACGCCCGCGACTGTGGGAATAAAGCTGCGTAACGGTCCTATGAAGCGTGCGATTAAAACTGCCAGAAAACCGTAACGATAGAAAAAAAGTCGGGCTCGCGCAACATGTCGTCTGTAGGGTTTTAAGTATTTGTGTCGCAATACTTTCGGCCCCATCCAACGGCCGAACCAAAAGGAAACAGCGTCTCCGACAATCGCCCCCACAATACCCCAAAATAAAATAGGCGCCGCATCAAGGGTGCCGGTCGCGATCAGTGTCCCTGTCGCAAATAACAGAACAGTGGCCGGAATAAATAATCCGACCACAAATAAGGACTCTCCGAAACTCATTAATAAAACAACGAGGCCCGCCCAGGATTGATTATTTTGAATAAATAAGACAAGTTGGTCGATCAGTGCTTGCATACAAAAACCAGTAGAAAATTAGCGTGAGGGGTGCGACTGAGTAAATCGCTCTGCAATGGCAGCGACGAGCTGACGGGCAATATCCTGTTTGGTACTCAAGGGAAGCATATGCTCGCCTCGATCATCAAAAATCGAGACGGTTGTATCCTCTGTATCCATCACATGCTGTGCCAAGTTTCCAATCAACATCGGAATCCCTTTGCGTAAACGTTTGGCATGCGCGTATTCGGATAAATTTTCAGTTTCCGCAGCAAAACCCACGCACCAGGGGCCGGAATTTTGGCTTGCGACAGTCGCAAGAATATCCGGATTGGCCTCGAACTGTAGGTTGGGTGTTGATTGACCGTCTTTTTTAATTTTTTCAGTAGAAATGTTTTTAATGCGCCAATCCGCCACAGCCGCGACGGCGATAAAAATGTCCTGACCGTGGATGTTTTCCATGACAGCGTCAAGCATCTGCTGCGCAGTTTCAACGTTGATGCGCGATACTCCGTGAGGGCAAGGTAGCGCAGTTGGACCTGAGATGAGTGTCACGTCAGCCCCGGCTTCCCAAGCAGCTTGCGCAAGTGCATAACCCGTTTTTCCTGAGGATCGGTTGCTCAATACGCGAACAGGATCGATGGGCTCGACGGTCGGTCCTGCAGTCAGTAAAACATGCAGCCCTTTTAGAAGCTTGGGTTGAAAAAAACCCTTGAGTTCTGCAACGATTTGCATAGGTTCAAGCATGCGACCATCGCCCGTCTCACCGCAGGCTTGCTCTCCCGTTCCGGGTCCTAAAATTTCAATTCCGTCCAACCTAAGCTGCTGGACATTACGTTGTGTCGGCGCAGCGAGCCACATTTCTCGATTCATCGCGGGAGCAACGAGTAGCGGACATGCTCGCGCCAAACATAACGTCGACAATAAATCATCAGCTCGGCCTTGGACGAGCTTGGCCATAAAGTCAGCCGAAGCAGGAGCGATTACAATCGCATCGGCACCACGCGATAGCTGGATATGTGCCATGTTGTTGTGAACACGGCTGTCCCAAGCATCGACAAACACGGGACGACCGCTCAGCGCTTGCAGCGTCACAGGCGTAATAAAACGTGTCGCAGCCTCCGTCATGACCACATCGACCTGCGCGCCATGCTCGATGAGGCGTCGCACCAAATCGGCGGCTTTGTAGCAAGCGATACCGCCACTCAAACCCAGCACAATCCGTTTTTCATGAAGATCTAGCATGCTGACCTCGAAGACGAAGAATTTCATCGATGACTAACAGAATAGCACCGACAGTGATGCCCGCATCTGCAACATTAAAGGCGGGATAATACCAATCCCGCCAATAAAATAATAAAAAATCGACGACATGACCATAAGCGATCCGATCAATCACGTTGCCGAGCGCTCCGCCTAGAATCAATGTGAGCGCGAGTAGAAAGCGATGTTGGGTGCGATGGGTATGCATCATCCAGAGGATAAAGACACTCGCGCCCAAACCGAGCACAGTAAAAAACCAGCGCTGCCAACCCGCTTGGTCAGCCAGAAAACTAAAGGCCGCACCTTTGTTGTAAAGCAAGGTGAAATCAAAAAAAGGCAGTATGTTGATGCGCTGTCCGTATTTCAATGCGTGATCAAAACCAATTTTTGTGACTTGATCAAGCACGATCAACAATAACGCCGCTAACAGCCATTTCCCCAAGCCGCGGTATTTGTCGGGGCTTGGGTGAGAAGTCTCAATTTCCTGTGCTGGAGTGCTCATGCTCAGGAGGATGCGGCTTCGTTTAGGCTTGCGACACATCTGCCGCAGATATGTGGGTGTGCAGGATCTTGACCAATATCATCTCGCCAGTGCCAGCAACGCTCACATTTTTCGTGCGCAGAAGGGTTAATCTCAATAGCAAGTTCTCCAGCGTCTGCATGGACACTGACGCGCGAAACAATGAAGATAAAGGGTAGTTGCTCTGCGACACTTTGAAGCAAAGCAAGATCTTCGCCACTTGCCTTGAGATCGACCTCGCCTTGCAAGGAGGAGCCAATGCTACCGACGCTGCGCAAATCTTCGAGTTTACGAATGACGAGCGCACGAATTTCGCGGAGTCGTGCCCAACGCTGATGAAGCGTTTGAGATCCTGAGATGACAGGCATCACATGAAAACATTCCGTAAATATTGTCACGCGTCCAATATCGGCAGTGGTTTTGAGTGTGGTACCTAACAAAAGGTCCCAAGCTTCTTCAGCGGTGAACGAAAGTACGGGCGCCATGAGTTTGAGCAGTGTTTGCGTAATATGCAGGAGTGCCGTCTGAGCTGACCTGCGTGCGTGACTTCGGGGCGCGGAGGTATAGAGGCGATCCTTAAGAACGTCAAGGTAAAACGCACCGAGATCTTCGGAACAAAAGTGCTGCAATCGGGACATCGCAGGGTGAAAGTCGTACTGCTCGAAATGCGAAAGTACTTCCGCCTGCATTTGCGCTGTCATGGCGAGTGCATATTGATCAATCTCTAGGAGATCTTTTGCATCGATCATATCCGTAGAGGCATCAAAGTCAGAGAGGTTGGCGAGTAGGAAACGTAACGTATTGCGAATACGACGATAGCCTTCAACCACGCGCTTGAGAATTTCGTCCGAGATTGAAAGCTCACCCGAGTAGTCGGTACTCGCAACCCATAGGCGCAAAATCTCAGCCCCTAAACTGTCTGAAACTTTCTGAGGCGCAATGACGTTGCCGACCGACTTGCTCATTTTGCGACCTTGTCCATCGACCACGAAACCATGGGTTAACAGACTTTTATAAGGCGCGCGTCCTGAAAGCATGCAGCCCGTCAGCAGCGAAGAGTGAAACCAACCGCGATGCTGATCAGAACCTTCGAGGTACATGTCGGCTGGCCAGGGCAACTCTCCGTGCGAGCCATGATGCTTGTTGTTAGGCCCACCTAAAACGGTAGCGTGCGTCGTGCCAGAATCGAACCAAACGTCAAGCGTGTCACGGTTTTTTTCATAAAGTGCGGCGTCTTCACCAAGCAAGTCTGAAGGCTCGATCGCTTGCCAAGCCTCGATACCAGACTTTTCCACTCGTTTAGCAATTTCTTCGAGCAAGGCAGGTGTATTGGGATGCAGTGCACCTGTTTCCTTATGGATAAAAAACGCCATCGGGACACCCCATTGACGTTGTCTAGAGAGGGTCCAGTCAGGACGGTTTGCAATCATTGCGTGTAAACGAGCGCGCCCCCAGGCAGGATAGAACGCCGTCTCATCGATCGCTGCCAAAGCGCTTTCGCGCAACGTTGGCTGACCATCGTTTGGCACAACGTCCATACCTGCAAACCACTGGCTTGTGGCACGGTAAATAATCGGTGTCTTATGACGCCAGCAATGCATATAACTGTGTGAGTGAGACTCTTGTTTGAGGAGCGTGCCAGACGAACTCAAGGCCTCGACAATCTTCGGATTGGCATCCCAGATACTGAGCCCGCCGAAACCGGGCAGGGAGGGCACGAATTTACCGTCTCCCATCACTGGGTTAATGATATCGGCATCCTTCATGCCATGGGTCTTGCAGGACAGAAAATCCTCTACACCGTAAGCCGGTGCGGAGTGCACGACACCTGTTCCGGTATCGAGCGTGACATAGTCGCCGACATAAATGGGCGCGACACGACGGTAGCCTTCGTCAAAGTTTGCCAAAGGGTGATGGAAGGTGATTCCACTTAGCGCTTGGCCAACGCATTGAGCGATGATTTGGCCTTCGAGTCCCCATTCGTTGAGGCAAGTTTCGACTCTGTCTGCGGCGAGAATTAAAAAAGAGCCTGTCACTGGTGCGGGAGACACTTTAACCAAGGCATATTTGAACTCTGGATGGATATTGAGCGCTTGGTTGGAGGGTATGGTCCACGGAGTTGTCGTCCAGATCACAATCGCACCCGCAGCTAATTCATTCAGGTCAAATGCTTTGGCAAGGGCGGCACAATCCGCAAAAGGGAATGCAATGTGGACTGCGGGGTCTTTGCGGTCTGCGTATTCGACTTCGGCCTCTGCCAAGGCTGAACCGCAATCAAAACACCAGTTCACGGGCTTTAAACCGCGAAAGACGTAACCTTTTTCCAAAATACGTCCAAGAGCCCTGATCTCATTGGCTTCATTACTGAAGTTCATCGTGAGATAGGGACGGTTCCAGTCACCAAGCACGCCAAGTCGTTCAAAGTCTTTTTTCTGACGTTCTATTTGCTCGAGAGCATAAGCGCGTGCCTTGGCCTGTACTTCGGCAACGGGCAAATGTTTACCGAATTTCTTTTCTATTTGAATTTCAATAGGCATGCCGTGGCAGTCCCAGCCTGGTACGTAGGCCGCATCGAAGCCAGCCATGCTGCGGCTTTTGACGATGATGTCTTTTAGGATTTTATTGACCGCATGGCCGATGTGAATATCTCCATTCGCATAGGGAGGGCCGTCGTGTAATAAAAAAGTTGGACGACCGCGACTTGCGTCGCGGATCGCTTGATAAACCTTTTTTTCTTGCCATTGGGCGACCCATGCGGGCTCACGTCGCGGTAGGTCTCCGCGCATCGGAAAGGGGGTATCGGGCAGATTGAGTGTGTTTTTATAGTCCATGGAGCGCAAAGTAAGCGCGCGCATGCTGTGCATCGGCATGCATGGCGGCAGTCAAGGTTGGCAGATCGGGAAACTTTTCTTCGTCCCGCAGATGCTGCAGGAGTTCTACGCGTACAAGTTTACCGTATGCGTCTACATTAAGATCAAATAAGTGCGTTTCAAGCAAGATTCGTCCATCGTTTTCGACAGTTGGACGCACTCCAAGGCTCGCGACTCCTGACCGAGGGGTCAAACCAAGTCCGTGAGCACGCACGACGTAGATGCCTGAGCGGGCCGCGCAGCGAGGGGTAACTCGCATGTTCATCGTTGGCATATTCAGGGTACGACCGAGTTTTTTACCGTGAACAATATGTCCGGTCATCGCATAGGGACGTCCCAACAGGCTTGCCGCTCGTTGCATATCGCCGGCCGCCAAAGCTCCTCGGACCTCAGAGCTCGAAATCCTCCTTCCTTGTTCGTCCTTGATGTCACTTAAGGTGTGGACTTCGATGCCGCATTGCTGCCCAAGTTTTTTGAGTGAATGAACATCCCCAGTACGTTGACGGCCAAACCTAAAGTCCTCACCCACGAGTAACCAACGGACATTGAGTTCAACCGCAAGCCATTGTGTCACGAAGTCTGAGGCGGACATTTCCGCCATGGCACGATTAAAGCGAGCGAGAACGACACGATCAATGCCAGCGCAGGCTAAGGCAGTCAGTTTGTCGCGCAGCCCAGAGATCTGAGGCGGCGAGAGCTCGGGTCGACGATTCAAGCGCGCAAAGTATTGGCGCGGATGCGGCGCAAAGGTCAAGACGGTCGGCGAAAGCGCGAGACGCTCTGCGGCCTCGCAGACTCTGGCAATCATGGCCTGATGCCCAAGGTGGACTCCGTCAAAGTTACCGATTGACAGGGCGCAAGGCGGACGCAGATCAGGCGCAGGGGCTTGACGAAAAATGCTGAGATTGGTTTTCACGGATGACAGTTTACAATTTCAGGCTAGTCTTATCTTGGAATGCCATGCCCGACCCCAAAAAAATATTCCCTCGTTTTGTGATATTGATCTCTGGACAGGGTTCAAACATGCAAGCGATCGTGCAGGCTTGTCAATCTGGCGACTGTGCCGCTGAGGTCGTCGCGGTCATTGCAAGCCGAGCTGAAACTGCCGGGCTCGTCTGGGCGGCAGCTCAAGGCATTCACACCGTGGGGCTGGCGCATACGGCGTTTTCCAATAGAGAAGCGTTTGATGCGGCGCTCGCGGAGACGATCGATCAGTTTTCTCCCGATTATGTGTTGTTAGCTGGTTTTATGAGGGTTTTGACGCCTGGGTTTGTCGAGCGCTTTGCGGGTAGGCTTATTAATATCCATCCTTCCCTTTTGCCTTCCTTTCCAGGACTTCATACCCACGCCCAGGCGTTGGCAACGGGTGTGCAATCCCATGGGTGTACCGTACACTTCGTCACTCCCGTTCTCGATCATGGTCCGATCATTGCGCAGGGCATCGTGGCAGTCCATCATCACGATACGCCTGAGACCTTAGCCACAAGAGTGCTAGGTATGGAACACATCATTTATCCGCAAGTTGCTTGTTGGCTTGCGCAGGGCCGTGTACATCTAACGAGCGATCAGCGCGTTTTGGTGGACGGCGTCACCACTCGACTTTTTACTCCAGGCCAACATTTATGAGCAATCCCAGCAAACCAGCCCGTCGGCCCCATGGCTCGGCGGGGGCAGGGCGCACCAACAAAAAAGACGCGGCTCGCGCTGCCGCGCTGAGCGCTTCGTCTGGGATCGTTAGACCAGGCTCCGCGACAGAAAGACTCATGAATGCACAGCCACGCGGAGCGCGACCAGAGGGCGATCGCGGCTATGAGGGCCAAAAGTCTAGCCAGACGGACGGGGCTGAAAAGCAACCGGTGGTATCGACATACGTGCCCAAGCCTCGTCAACCCGTGATGACGGTGCGGCTCGATCAGATACGACAGGTCCTTGATGAGGTGCTGACGTGGCGCTTTGCGGCCGATTCCATCGTCTCCCATTGGTTCAGGGCTCATCCCAAGCTTGGGATACGAGACAGATCAGAGGTTGCTGAAGTTGTCTATGACGTATTGCGCCATTTGCGCCGTTATCGTCAACTTGGCGAAAGTGGCGTAGGCAATGCGGTGCGGCGTTTAGCGATACAAGGTGCTATTTCCGTGATGGGTGAGGAAAAAGTCCGGGCAGTTCTTGATACAGGTGAGTTGGCATGGCTCGACAGGATCAGCCAAATTGAAGAGCAGTCTTTGTCATTACAAGTGCGCACAAGCCTGCCTGACTGGTTGTTTGAGCGTTTGAAGCACATGCCCGAGCTTGAAGCCTTGACAGCTTCTTTGAACACTGCTGCGCCTCTCGATATTCGTGTGAATCCCATGAAAGCCGACCGAGATGAAATGCTAGCGGATCTCATCAAGGGAAACGGTGTGCGACACGCTCCAGTCCCAACGCCTTATTCACCTTGGGGGATTCGATTAAAAGGGCGACCCGCGATGAATAAATGGCATCAATTCGAGCACGGGTTGATCGAGGTCCAAGACGAAGGCAGTCAGTTGCTTGCACTTCTAGTTGGTCCAAAGCGCGGAGAAATGGTCATTGATTTTTGTGCGGGAGCAGGGGGTAAAACATTATTGCTCGGGGCACTGATGCGTTCTACCGGTAGGTTGTATGCCTTTGATGTATCCGCCACACGTCTTGCCAAGGCTAAACCTCGCTTCGCGCGAAGCGGTTTGTCCAATATCGTACCGGTGGCGATCGAGCATGAAAATGACACACGCGTGCGTCGCTTGGCGGGTAAAGCACAGCGCGTGTTGGTCGATGCGCCTTGTAGCGGTGTAGGGACCTTGCGTCGCAACCCTGATTTGAAATGGCGTCAGTCCGTTCAGAGTCTGCAGGAGCTGATCGCGTTACAGGCTCGCATACTGGCGAGTGCTTCGCGTTGTGTGGCACCCGGTGGCAGACTTGTTTATGCCACGTGCAGTCTTCTTAAAGAAGAAAATCAGGATCAAGCAGAATTATTTCTAGCGAATCATCCTGATTTTGAGTTGGTGGATGCCGCGCCTATTTTGGCGGCCCGCACGTCACTTCATATTGAGGGGCCCTATTTGAGTTTGAGGCCTGATGTTCATGGAACGGATGGTTTTTTTGCTGCAATTTTTGAAAGAAAGAAAAATTTAGTTTTAGAGACTGTCACCAAGACTAGCGAGGCGGAAGTAGAGGTTTTAGTGGAAGCTTCTGACGTTATTGATCCCGAGGTCCAACCTAAGACTAAGGCTAAGACCAAAGCTGAGACCAAAGCGATAAAGGCCCCTGCTAAAAAGAGAGTCAAGGCTCAAAAAGTCGAACTTACCCCGTCCGATCTCGATTCTGATCACAAAGACGCCTAAGTTTCTTCATTTGAGCGGTGTTTAAAGGCGTTCTGGGTTATTTAACGACCGTTAACCCTCAGTTACTTGATTTTGCGCAAATAATTAAGGGTTTTTATAAGCAGACCGAGCTTGTGTAGGCTAAAATTCTATCCATCTTATTGTCTTGGATCATAGACACATACATGAACGACATTATTTCTTTCGCAGCAGGTGGTTTGCTACAGGCAAACTGGTGGCAGGTGGTTCTTTTTACGCTGGGAATGACCCACATTACCATCGTTGCGGTCACCATTTTTCTGCACCGAAGCCAAGCGCATCGTGGATTGGATTTGCATCCGGCCGTGATGCACTTTTTCCGTTTTTGGTTGTGGTTGACTACTGGCATGGTGACCAAGGAATGGGTGGCGATTCATCGCAAGCACCACGCTCGATGTGAGCGCGAAGGTGATCCTCATTCACCCATGTTCTACGGCATTGGCAAGGTTTTATTTAGTGGTGCGGAGCTCTACCGCCACGAATCAAAAAATGCAGAGACCATTTCCAAGTTTGGTCATGGCACCCCTGATGATTGGCTTGAGACCAATGTTTACACCCGTTTTAGTGCCCGAGGCATCCTTTTGATGCTCATCATCGACGTGACTTTGTTTGGCGCGATCGGGTTGACGATTTGGGCGATCCAGATGGCTTGGATCCCTTTCTGGGCCGCGGGTGTTGTCAACGGCGTCGGTCATTATTTTGGTTATCGCAACTTTGCCAGTCCCGATACGAGCACCAATGTCTTTCCTATCGGTATCCTGATCGGCGGCGAAGAGCTTCACAATAATCACCATGCATATGGGACCTCAGCCAAGTTTTCCAATAAATGGTATGAATTGGATATTGGTTGGATTTATATCCTAGGCCTAAAAGGGCTTGGTTTGGTCAAGATCAAAAAAGTCGCTCCGAAATTACGTCTTGAAGCCACGGGAAAAGCCGGTGTGGATCAGCGCACCTTGCAAGGCGTGATCGCTCACCGCTATGAGATTTTGGCAAGATATACTGGCATGATGAAATCTGCCTGCAAAGAAGAGTTGATTCGCTTAAAGGCCTCAAAATCAGACACCAAGGCAGATGCCTTGACTGCTGCAACCCACTGGCTGGGTCGCGGTGAGGAAAACTTGGCACCTGCTGAGCGCGCACGTATTGAACAAGCACTCTCTCTAAATGATTCATTGTCCACGATGGTTCAAATGCGTCATGATCTTGTCAAACTTTGGGACAGTTCAACCGTGTCGAGTGAACAACTCTTACATGATCTGCAATCTTGGTGCCAGCGTGCCCAGCAAAGCGGTATTGCAAGCCTCGAGGAGTTCGCTTTGCGTTTACGCCGCTATGCGGCATGATCGACAAGCTTAACGACCCACAGCGCGATGCAGTAACGTTACCTGCACAACACGCACTGGTGTTGGCAGGAGCGGGCAGTGGTAAAACGCGAGTGCTAACCACCCGTATGGCTTGGCTTATTCAAACAAGCCAAGTCAGTCCACTCGGACTTCTGGCTGTTACTTTTACGAATAAAGCTGCCCGTGAAATGGTCGCGCGTGTTTCGGCAATCTTACCGATTGATACACGCGGACTTTGGATTGGCACCTTTCACGGACTCTGCAATCGGATGTTGCGCGCGCATCATCGAGATGCTGGTTTGCCGCAGGCTTTTCAGATCTTGGATACGGCCGATCAACTCGCCGCTATAAAAAGACTCCTGAAAGCGAATGGTGTGGATGATGACAAATATCCACCCCGGGACGTGCAGCGTTTTATCAATGGTGCCAAAGAGGATGGGCAGCGACCAGGCGACGTCGAGGCTTACGATAGTTTCCGAAGACGCTTGATTGAGATCTATACCCTGTACGAGGCGCAGTGCCAACGAGAAGGTGTTGTCGATTTTCCAGAACTGCTCTTGCGGGCCTATGAGTTATTGTCGAGACATGCACCGATTCGTGAGCATTATCAGCGACGGTTCAAACATATCTTGGTCGATGAGTTTCAGGACACAAATACACTTCAATATAAATGGCTCACGTTACTCGCGGGTGGGGGGGCACATCTGTTCGCCGTTGGCGATGACGATCAATCCATCTACGCTTTTCGAGGCGCTAATGTTGGCAATATGGCGGACTTTGAGCGTGATTACGCCCATGGTACGGTCATCCGCCTAGAACAAAACTATCGTTCTTTTGGTCATATTCTTGACTCGGCGAATGCGCTAATCAGCCACAATACCGGTCGCCTTGGTAAAAACCTCTGGACCGAGCAAGGCGAAGGGGAGCAAATACGTGTTGTTGA
Source organism: Zwartia lucis (assembly GCF_965234455.1). GTDB lineage: Bacteria > Pseudomonadota > Gammaproteobacteria > Burkholderiales > Burkholderiaceae_B > Zwartia > Zwartia lucis. The sequence continues at coordinate 115,718 of NZ_OZ248472.1, forward strand.
ACAACCCACTGACTTACTCGAAGCGCAGTGGTTGGTCGAAGAAGTCCGAGGCTTAATCTCTGACGGCCGTGACCGAAGTCAAATCGCAATTTTGTATCGCAGTAATGCGCAATCCCGCGTGATTGAACATGCTTTATTCTCTGCGGGAGTGCCTTACAAGGTATATGGTGGTTTGCGGTTTTTTGAGCGCCAAGAAATTAAACACGCTTTAGCCTATTTACGTCTGATGGCAAACCTTGATGACGATACATCCTGGATGCGCGTCGTCAATTTCCCTCCCCGTGGCATTGGGGCACGCACGCTTGAGCTTTTAGGTGATCAATCAAAAGCCTACGATACGAGCTTGAGTGCGGCAGTTGCAAGAGTACCCGGCAAGGGTGGCTCTAATCTTGCTCAGTTTTCTCTCTTGATTCAGCGCTTGGCGCACGAGACGCACAGTTTGCCTTTGCCTGAACTCGTGGAACACGTGATCGAACATAGTGGTTTGATCGGACAATACCAGTTAGATCGTGAAGGTGCTGATCGAATCGAAAACCTACGCGAGCTGATTACTGCGGCTGCGGCTTTTGTTGCGGAGTCTGACATGGGGGGCTTGCCCGCAGGCGAAGTCGTACAGACGATGGGCGCGCAAGATGCCATGCAAGAGGGCTTTGATGGTCTCTCACCACTCATGGCATTTCTGTCCCACGCTGCGCTTGAGGCTGGGGACAATCAAGCGCAAGCAGGTCAAGATGCGGTACAGCTGATGACCGTGCATGCAGCCAAAGGTCTAGAGTTTGATGCTGTGTTTATTACTGGCATCGAAGAAGGACTTTTTCCACATGAAAATAGCATTCTCGAACAAGCGGGACTCGAAGAAGAACGACGTCTGATGTATGTCGCGATCACCCGCGCCCGTGAGAGACTTTACTTTAGCCTTGCTCAAAGTCGCATGCTCCATGGACAGACACGCTACGCAATGCGCTCGCGGTTTTTATCCGAAGTGCCCGAGGAGCATTTGAAATGGTTGACGCCCAAGCAGGGTCTTGCAGACTCAGAGCCTCGCTGGAGGTCCAGTGGCGCGGGCTTTGACCAATATGCAAGGCAAGGTAAGGCACAAACTGTTGCTTCGGTCAATCGAAGCTCGACCTTGGGCGTGACCGTCGGCAGCCAACACTTTCGCGTTGGTCAAGGTGTGCGTCATGGTCGTTTTGGCGAAGGGACAATTTTTGCTTTGTCCGGAAGCGGTTTGGACGCACAGGCTCAGATTCAATTTCGTGATGTAGGCGCAAAAACCCTGGCACTTGGCATAGCCAAGCTTGAAATCACTCATAGCTAGAGCGTTGTTTGTCCATCGATTGAATGAGCACTGATCGATTCCAGTTGACTTTGCAATTCAAGCCATATTTCCTCAAGCTCCCCATGTTTTTTGGTGAGCTCTCCATGCAGGGCGAGCGTCTGCACGCGCTCTTGACGCCTTGACTCTGAATACAGATCTGCATCTGCAATCAACGCATCAAGTGCTTTAAGCTTGCTTTGAGCGGACTCGAGCTCTTTCTCAATTTTTATAAGCTTGGTTTCGATGGGTTTTCGTAAGACCGCGGTGCGTTGACGCTCTTGCGCTTCATCACGCTTTTGTTGTTTACGATCCGCACTATTAGACTCTGTGCCTATTGTTGTATTTGATGATGGAGTCAGCGTGACCGAGTCAGCAGGCTGTTTACTCGCCTGCTCTTGTTTGCGCGCGTTGGACTGATGTTGTGCCAACCAATCTCGATAGTCTTCGAGATCGCCGTCAAATTCTTGCACGCCACCATCAGCGACAATCCAAAAGCGATCGACAGTCGTGCGCAGCAGGTGCCGGTCATGCGATACCAATAACATGCTGCCTCCGAATTCAGCCAAGGCTCTTGTTAGGGCTTCGCGTGTTTCTACGTCTAAGTGGTTGCTTGGTTCGTCGAGCAGCAAAAGATTGGGTTTTTGCCAAACGATGAGTGAGAGCGCGAGTCTTGCTTTTTCACCCCCTGACATAGGCTCGACCTTGTCCATCACGCGGTCTCCGCCGAAACCAAAGCCTCCAAGGTAGTTTCGCAGTTCTTGTTCACGCGTTTGAGGAGCAAGACGCGCAAGGTGTTGCAAAGGACTGCTATCGAGATCCAGCATATCCAGCTGATGTTGAGCGAAATATCCAACCTCTAGACCACGTGATGCTTTACGACTACCGGCTTGAACTTCAAGCTCTCCCGCGAGTGTTTTGACAAGCGTACTTTTACCAGCTCCATTGACACCTAAGATGCCGATCCGATCCCCACCTCGAACCATTAAACGCACTTTACTCAAAATAGGAATGACGTTGCCTTGCTCGTTGGTATAGCCAGCCTGCATATCCTCTAAAACCAAGAGAGGATCGGGCATTTCTTCGGGTGAGGGAATGCGGATGTCAACCCCTGACTCGGCATGAATGGGTGCAAGCAATTCCATACGCGCCAATGCTTTGACACGACTTTGAGCTTGTTTGGCCTTTGATGCTTTGGCTTTGAAACGATCAATAAATCCTTGCAGCCTAGCCGTTTCTCTCGTCTGACGCTCCCAAGCGATTTTGGTTTGACGAAGCCGTTCTGACCGCTGGATGATAAAGTCTTGATATCCGCCTTTGTAGCGATTGAGTTTCCCTTGATCAAAGTGAAGAATCGTTTGCGCGACAGAATCCAAAAACTCAGTGTCGTGAGAAATCAGCAAGACAGTCCCTGCATAGGCACCTAACCAGCATTCTAACCAAAGCATGGCATCAAGGTCTAAGTGATTGGTCGGCTCGTCCAGCAATAGCAACTCAGAAGGGGCCATCAAGGCTCTGGCCAGTGCGAGTCTCATACGCCAGCCGCCAGAAAAACTATTTACAGAGTGATCCCACTGTGCAGGTGTAAATCCTAAGCCTGCCAGCAGTTGTTCCGCGCGCGAGGCTGAGGTCCATGCGCCAACCTCGATGAGTTCGGCTTCGAGCTCTGCGATACGTGCGCCAAGTATTTCTGCTTGATTTGGATTATTTTCAAGCTCGAATGAAAGGGTATGACGTTCACGTTGAAGTTCGCGCAAATGTGTATCACCGTCGATCACAAAGTCACGTGCACTGTTGTCGCTTGAGGCAATTTCTTGTTTAACACTTGCCATGCGCCAGCCTTGCGGAACCTCCAGTGTTCCAGCGTCAGCATCGATTTCGTGTTGAAGCAGCGCGAATAGAGTAGATTTGCCAGCACCATTTTTACCAACGAAACCAACACGTTCGCCAGGATGCACAACGAAATCAGTTTGATCGAGCAATACTTTGGTGCCACGACGAACCGTCAAGCCAGACGCACGAATCACGGTGTTAATTGCTCTTTTGTAAGGAGAAGAATTTGATCTGAAGCCTCTGCTGTATCAAGCCACACGGGCTCAAGCTCAGGGAAGGCCAGTTCGAAAAAGGTCCGTTCATGACCGATTTCAATGATTAATAGACCATCGTCACGCAAGTGTGCGGGTGCCTGTTCAATAATCGTTCTCACCACGTCCATACCGTCATCTCCACCCGCGAGCGCTAGGGAAGGCTCATGGCGATATTCTGGAGGTAAGGTCTGCATTGATGCAGCGTTGACATAGGGCGGGTTGCTAATAATGAGATCGTATTGCGCCGAAACAGGGAGTGGATCGTAAAGACTCCCATGGTGCAGATTGAGGCGATCTTTCAGTCCGTGTTGCGCCACATTGATGAGGGCAACATCGAGTGCATCTTTAGAGATATCTGTTGCATCGACAAAAGCTTCAGGAAACTGATGCGCGGCGATGATTGCTAAGCAGCCGGAGCCAGTACACAAATCAAGAATGCTCATGACTTCGTAAGGATCAGGGATCCAAGGACTTAGCTGATTCATCAGTAATTCGGCGATCGGTGAGCGTGGCACGATGACCCGCTGATCCACATGAAAAGCATAGCCTTGTAACCATGCTTCATGCGTCAAATAAGGAGCGGGCAATCGGTGCTCACAACGTAAGTCGATCAAGCTCAGGGCCTTTTCACGTTCAGACGGAAGAACGCGTGCGTCCATGAAGGGCTCGAGTTGATCGGGAGGTAAGTGCAGTGCATGTAAAACCAAATAAACAGCTTCGTCCCAAGCATTATCTGAGCCATGGCCAAAGAAAAGCTTGTGCTCATTAAAGCGCGACACAGCGTATCGAATTAAATCGCGGACGCTGAGTAACGCTTCGCGTGAAACGTCTGTTAATTTGGTCATTAGGCTCTCAACAAATCGTTGATGCTTGTTTTTGCACGTGTCTGCGCATCCACGCGCTTGACGATAATGGCGCAGTTCAAACTGTGCGAGCCATCTGCGCAGGGCAGGGAACCAGGCACAACGACAGAGCCGGACGGGACGCGACCGTAGTGAATTTCTTTGGTTTCACGATCATAAATACGTGTGCTTTGTGAAAGAAATACACCCATGGCCAGAACGGAATTTTCTTCGACTATGACGCCTTCAACAACTTCGGAGCGCGCACCAATAAAGCAATTGTCCTCAATAATGGTGGGGTTCGCTTGGAGGGGCTCGAGTACACCACCAATCCCTACGCCACCGGACAAGTGAACATTTTTACCGATTTGCGCGCAGGAACCTACCGTCGCCCACGTGTCAACCATTGTGCCTTCATCGACATATGCGCCGATATTGACATAGGAGGGCATCAATACAACATTGCGACCGATAAAGGCCCCACGGCGCGCTACAGCGGGTGGCACCACCCTGTATCCACCTGTTTTAAAGGCGGTTTCGCCAAACTCAGCAAATTTGAGAGGGACTTTGTCATAAAACTGCATGGGTGCTTGGCCCATGATGGCATTGTCATACAAGCGGAAGGAGAGTAAGACCGCTTTTTTAATCCACTGATGAACGATCCATTTTCCGTTGATCTTTTCAGCGACGCGAAAATGTCCAGTGTCCAAAGCATCAATAGTGTGTTCTACGGCTTCGCGAACGCCTGCATCAGCGGCAGAGGCGGAAAGATTCGCGCGGTTTTCCCAGCCTTGTTCTACGGTGGTTTGAAGATCGAGAGTCATGTGAGCCCTATATAAGAAATCGAAAAAGAAATAAATAAGTGTTGAATAATCTGACTAGCGTTTGATATGGGTGTAATGCTGACGGACAAAATCTGCGATACGCTGCGCACCTTCGACGCAGTCCTCAAGAGGTGCAACAAGGGCGATTCGGATACGGTTCAGTCCGGGGTTGACACCTTGGACAGTGCGTCCAACGTAGCTTCCAGGCAACAAGGTCACATTGGTGTGCGTGAGCAGATCTCGAACAAAGACATCATCAGGGCCTGGCGTGCCAGCCCAAAGGTAAAAGGAGGCATCCGGACGCTCGACCTCTAGAACGGGTTTGAGAATCGGCAATACCGCATCAAATTTTGCTCGGTATTGTTCACGGTTTTGTATGACGTGCGCTTCATCATTCCACGCGGCAATACTCGCGGTGGATACGACAGGAGAAAGGGCGCTGCCGTGGTAAGTGCGGTATAGCAAGAATTTTGCGATCAAGTGTGCATCGCCTGCGACGAAACCGGAGCGCATGCCGGGTACGTTTGAACGCTTGGACAGACTCGAAAAGCTGATCAAATGACGATAATCCGTTCGACCGAGTTGGTACGCGGCCTGCATCCCGCCTAAGGGGGGATTATTTTCATCGAGATAAATCTCCGAATAGCACTCATCGGAAGCAATCACAAAGCCATATTGGTCGGACAGATCAAACAAAATTTTCCAGTCGGCTAAGGGCATGACGTTACCGGCCGGGTTGCCTGGTGAACAGACAAAAAGGAGTTGTGTACGTGCCCAAACGCTAGCAGGAACAGTGGTCCAATCGCAACGAAAGTTTTTGGCAGAATCTGAGTTGACGTAGTAGGGGGTCGCACCCCCTAATAGCGCTGCACCTTCATAAATTTGGTAAAAAGGATTTGGGCAGACAACCAGTCCGTCTTTGGAGCTATCTAAAACAACCTGACCAAATGCGAAAAGTGCTTCGCGTGAGCCTAGAGCGGGCAATATCTGTGTCTCTGGATCCGGACAAGGAATGCCATAGCGTTTCCCTATCCATTGACTGATGGTTTGGCGAAGTTTTGGATCGCCTTTGGTGGGGGGATAAACAGATAAGCCGTCCAGCCCCCCAGTGATTGCTGACTTTACGCATTCGGGAGCCGGGTGTTTGGGCTCACCAATGGACAGATTAATAGGCCGCAAGCCCGAGGCGGCAGGGTTTGACTGTGCCAACAAGGCACGAAGTTTTTCAAACGGATAGGGCTGTAAAGTATCGAGGCGAGGATTCATTCCGCCATTTTAACCAGTTGGCTGGCAGGGTGGGGCGGAAAATACGCTTAGTGTGCGCTACAATGTCTGGCTATTGCGAAGGTGGCGAAATTGGTAGACGCACCAGGTTTAGGTCCTGACGCCGTAACAGGTGTGCGGGTTCGAGTCCCGCCCTTCGCACCAACACTGCTCTTTGATTCGGCGTGTGCTTTTTGCTGCGCTTTCCGTCCTCTTTGTTTGGTAGATTTTCATGCAACCTGTGGTTGAAACCCTCGCCGGCCTCGAGCGCCGCATCGAAATCTCGGTCTTATTGGCCGATGTAGAAAAAGCTGTTCAGTCTGAGCTTAAACGCGTCTCCCGGACAGCCAAAGCACCTGGTTTCCGTCCTGGAAAGGTGCCTATGGCTATGCTTGAGCGTTCGCATGCCTCTGGCATTCGTTACGATGCGATCAATAACAAGGTCGGCCAGGCTTTTGAACAAGCGGTCGAGGCCTCGGGCCTGCGCATCGCGGGTTCTCCCAAGCTCGAACCCAAAACAGAAGGCACGCTCGAGGGTAGTATGGCGTTCTATGCCGTTTTCGAGGTGTATCCCGAAGTCACACTGCCTGATTTGTCGACCCTCAAAATCAAGCGTGCCGTGACGACTGTTGGCGATGCTGAGGTGCAGAGCACGGTTGATATTTTGCGTAAACAGCGTGCTGAGTATGCCGCACGCGATGGTCGCGCCGCGACGGATGAGGACCGCGTCACATTGGACTTCGTTGGAACGATCGACGGAGTGCCTTTCGACGGCGGTAAAGGCGATGATTTCCCCTTTGTGCTGGGTCAGGGACGTATGTTGCCCGAATTCGAAGTCGCTGTTCGCGGCTTGAAAGCCGGCGAGTCCAAAGTATTTCCTTTGTCATTTCCTGCTGATTATGGTGGTAAAGACGTTGCAGGTAAAACGGCTGAATTCACCATTACGGTCAAAGAAGTGGCTGAGCCCGTATTGCCTGTCATCGATGCAGAGTTTGCCAAGTCCCTTGGCCAGCCCGAAGGTGATGTTGAAAAACTACTCGCGGACATCCGCAGCAATATTGAGCGTGAAGTCAAAGCCCGTACACTTGCGCGCACTAAAAATAGCGTGATGGATGCACTGATCGGTGCGGCTACGTTTGATGTTCCAAAATCACTCGTTGAGAGTGAGTGCGAGTCCCGTGTGCAAGCTGCGCGCGCCGAGCTTACCCAGCGTGGTGTTCCGAATGCGGACAAAATGCCTATCCCCGCGGATGCGTTTACAGCCGAAGCCGAGCGTCGTGTTCGCCTGGGTCTTTTGGTTTCTGAACTCGTTCAAAAAGCGCAGCTTCAGGCCAAGCCAGAGCAAGTGCGTGCGCGCATCGAAGAATTTGCCGCTAATTACGAAAAGCCTGCTGAAGTTGTGAGCTATTATCTATCAGATCGCGCTCGCCGCTCTGAGGTTGAGGGCATCGTGCTTGAGGACAACGTTGTCCAACATGCACTAGCTCAGGCTCAGGTCGAAGACGAGCAGGTTCCATTTGATCAAGTCATGGGAACAGCCTAAATGCAACGTTTTACCGATTTCTATGCGTCCATGCACGGCGGTTCTTCAGTGACACCCACCGGGCTTGGTTACATACCGATGGTGGTTGAGCAATCGGGCCGTGGTGAACGCTCCTACGATATTTATTCACGTCTTCTCAAAGAACGCGTGATTTTTTTGGTCGGTCCGGTCAATGACCAATCTGCCAATCTCGTCGTCGCGCAATTGTTGTTTTTAGAGTCAGAAAATCCAGACAAGGATGTCGCGCTCTATATCAACTCCCCCGGCGGATCGGTTTATGCGGGTATGGCCATTTATGACACGATGCGTTTTATCAAGCCAGAGGTTTCGACCCTTTGCACAGGCTTGGCCGCGAGCATGGGTGCTTTTTTACTTGCGGCGGGTCAAAAGGGCAAGCGTTTCTCTTTGCCTAATTCACGCATCATGATTCATCAGCCCTCGGGTGGTGCACAAGGCCAAGCCTCTGATATACAGATTCAGGCCCGTGAGATTCTTGATTTGCGTGCGCGTTTAAACCAGATGCTGGCTGAGCATACGGGTCAGACTGTAGAGCGCATTGAGATCGATACGGAACGTGACAACTTTATGTCTGCGCCAGATGCGGTTGCTTATGGTTTGATTGACAAAGTGTTGACCTCACGCGCGGACACCGTCTAATCATTGAGCCCTGCCCAAGATATATAGGAACGTTATGTCCGAAAAAAAAGGATCTGCAACGACTAAAGTCTTGCATTGTTCATTTTGCAACAAGGCACAGCACGAAGTTCGCAAGCTGATCGCGGGTCCTTCAGTGTTTGTGTGCGATGAGTGTATTGACTTGTGCAATGACATCATTCGCGAAGAAGCTCAGGCGAGCGCCAAAGAGTCCATCAAGACAGATTTACCGACACCCGCTGAAATTAAGGCTTTTCTGGATCAGTATGTCATCGGTCAGACGGCGCCCAAGCGCGTCTTAGCGGTTGCTGTCTACAACCATTACAAACGGTTAAAGCACGGCGAACTCAAAAGTGACGGCGTCGAGTTGTCTAAAAGCAATATTTTATTGATTGGCCCCACGGGGTCTGGCAAAACCTTGCTTGCCCAGACGTTGGCACGTCAGTTGAATGTTCCTTTTGTGATGGCTGATGCCACAACCTTGACCGAGGCGGGCTATGTCGGTGAGGATGTCGAAAACATTATTCAAAAGCTACTCCAAAACTGTAACTACGAAGTTGACAAAGCCCAACGCGCCATTGTTTATATTGATGAAATTGACAAAATTTCACGTAAAGCAGACAACCCCTCGATTACGCGAGATGTTTCTGGCGAGGGTGTTCAGCAAGCCTTGCTCAAACTGATTGAGGGCACTGTCGCCTCTGTGCCACCCCAAGGTGGTCGAAAGCATCCTAATCAGGATTTTGTTCAGGTTGATACCACCAATATCCTTTTCATCGTCGGAGGTGCTTTTGACGGACTCGAAAAGGTGATCCGTAACCGTACAGAGCGTTCTGGAATTGGCTTTGGAGCCTCTGTTGAGTCAAAGTCCGAGCGATCAACGGGCGATACTTTCTTAGAGGTAGAGCCAGAGGATTTGGTCAAATTTGGCTTGATCCCTGAGCTGGTTGGACGATTACCCGTGATCGCTACGCTTCAGGAACTCGACGAAGACACGCTCATGCAAATCTTGACCGAGCCAAAAAATGCCGTAGTCAAGCAATTTCAAAAGTTATTTGCGATGGAAGAGGCAGAACTCGAGATCCGTCCGGCTGCTTTAAAAGCGATTGCTCGCAAGGCGATTAAGCGCAAAACAGGTGCGCGTGGTTTGCGCTCTATTTTAGAGTCTGCTTTGCTAGATACGATGTATGAGTTGCCAACTCAAGGTAACATTAAACGCGTTGTCCTTGATGAGGCTGCCATTACTGGCGAAGGTAAACCTTTGTTAGTCTATGCGGATGAAAACGAACCTAAACCGGCGGTCAAAAAGCCTGCTGTCCGCGATGCAGCGGCTTGAGCCCAAACGGTGAATGCTTGTTTTCCCAGCCCCTCATAGGGGCTTTGTCCTTTCTAGAAGTATCTAACTTGAAATTTAGGCTATTGTCCCAATAACGAAGCTATTCGTAGAAACAAGGGCTTTGTATCGGCTGCCCAGTTAGGATTCGCCGAGTTTTTATTAGGAGGACATCATGTCCGGACATCTGACTTTGCCTTCTGACCCCATTAATCTGCCTTTGCTGCCGTTACGCGACGTTGTCGTGTTCCCTCACATGGTGATCCCACTTTTTGTGGGTCGTCCTCGCTCAATTCGTGCCCTTGAGGCCGCGATGGAAGCAGGTAAAAGTATTATGTTGGCGGCTCAAAAATCTGCTGGTAAAGACGATCCGACCCCTGAGGATGTCTATGAAATCGGCTGCGTTGCCACGATTCTTCAAATGCTCAAGCTGCCTGACGGTACTGTCAAAGTCCTCGTCGAAGGCGCTCAGCGTGCGCGTGTCACCACCATCAAGGACGCTGATACGCATTTCACTTCTGAATTAGTGCCAATTGCACCGGACACCACGACGGGTGCGGAGATCGAGGCTCTTCGGCGCGCGATCGTCAGTCAGTTCGAACAGTATGTGAAGCTCAATAAAAAAATTCCTCCCGAGATTTTGACTTCTCTTGCAGGGATCGATGACGCGGGTCGACTCGCCGACACCATTGCAGCGCATTTACCCCTCAAGCTCGAGCAAAAGCAAAAGATGCTTGAAATCATTTCAACCTCTGAGCGTCTCGAAGCTTTGTTATCTCAACTTGAGACTGAAATTGATATTCTTCAAGTTGAAAAGCGGATTCGTGGTCGCGTCAAAAAGCAGATGGAAAAAAGCCAGCGCGACTATTATTTAAATGAGCAGGTCAAAGCCATTCAAAAGGAGCTGGGCGAGGGTGAAGAGGGCGCTGATATCGAAGAGCTCGAGAAAAAAATCGAAGCCGCTCATCTGCCTAAAGACGCACGTAAAAAAGTGGATGGTGAGCTTAAAAAACTCAAACTGATGTCGCCTATGTCAGCCGAGGCGACCGTTGTCCGTAACTATATCGACACAGTCATTGCTTTACCTTGGCGCAAAAAGAGCAAGGTCAATAATTCCATTCCAAATGCCGAGAGTGTGCTTGATAACGATCATTATGGTCTGGATAAGGTCAAAGAGCGCATCCTTGAATATCTAGCTGTTCAACAGCGCGTCGATAAGGTTAAAGCCCCCATATTGTGTTTGGTCGGCCCTCCAGGCGTGGGTAAAACCTCGTTAGGTCAATCCATTGCCAAAGCCACCAATCGCAAGTTTATTCGTATGGCCTTGGGTGGTGTGCGCGATGAAGCTGAGATCCGTGGACATCGTCGTACCTATATAGGTTCGATGCCTGGGAAAATTTTGCAAAACATGTCTAAGGTCGCCGTACGAAATCCTCTTTTCTTGCTCGATGAAATTGACAAGTTAGGGATGGATTTTCGAGGCGATCCAGCCTCGGCTTTGCTCGAAGTTCTGGATCCCGAGCAAAATCATACTTTTCAGGATCACTATGTTGAGGTTGATTTCGATCTCTCGGATGTCATGTTTGTGGCGACAAGCAACACACTTAACATTCCACCAGCATTGCTGGATCGGATGGAAGTGATTCGTCTTTCTGGTTACACCGAGGATGAAAAAATCCACATTGCAATGGATCACCTGATTCCGAAGGTCATGAAGAATAACGGCGTCAAAGCTGAAGAGTTGATTGTCGAAGAATCCGCGATTCGTGACATCGTTCGCTATTACACGAGAGAAGCAGGCGTGCGTTCTCTTGAGCGTGATGTTGGTAAGATTTGCCGTAAAGTCGTCAAGAAATTGCTTGCAGAGAGCGAAGCTAAAAAAGCGTCTAAATCTTCTGAGCCTATCGCTAAAGTGATTGTGACTTCTGAAAATCTCAGTGACTATTTAGGTGTGCGACGTTTCAACTTTGGCATGGCTGAAAAAGAAAATCAGATCGGCCAGGTGACTGGCTTGGCATGGACGGAGGTCGGTGGTGATTTACTGACCATCGAAGTCGCTGATATGCCTGGCAAAGGTGTCATTCAACGCACAGGGTCGATTGGTGACGTGATGAAAGAGTCCGTCGAAGCCGCAAGAAGTGTCGTGCGTGCTCGTTCTGCTCGCCTTGGTATCGCAGACACCGTATTCGAAAAACGTGACATTCACGTGCACTTTCCTGAGGGCGCTACTCCCAAAGACGGTCCCTCCGCAGGTATTGCCATTACAACAGCGATTGTTTCGGCGCTCACGCACATCCCTGTTCGTTCAGATGTTGCGATGACCGGAGAGATTACTCTGCGGGGCGAAGTGCTTGCGATTGGTGGTCTAAAGGAAAAACTTTTGGCCGCACATCGTGGCGGGATTAAAACTGTTTTGATTCCAGAAGAAAACGTCAAAGACTTAGCCGAGATACCGGATAATGTAAAAAATCATCTGGAAATCGTGCCAGTTCGCTGGATTGACAAAGTACTCGAAGTTGCTCTTTCAGAACCTACGAAGCCTCTTCCTGAGGAGTCGGTGGTTTCAAAGGAAGTGGTTGCTAAGTCTGAGACTTTAGCTTCTACGGATCCTGTGATTAAGCACTAAGCAGTCTTTGATGCAGGTATTTGTTGATTCCGTGCGACTTGATAAATGGCTTTGGGCCGCACGGTTTTTCAAGTCGCGCACGCTTGCTGTTGCAGCGATCGAGGCAGGACGTGTTTTAGTTGCAGATGATCGGGCCAAACCTGCGCGTTTGATCAAGGTTGGTGAGCGCTTAAAAATTACCCGTGAGCAAGAAAAGTTTGAACTTGTTATTCGCGGAATCACGGAGCTTCGTAAATCAGCGCCTCTAGCCAGGTTGCTTTATGAGGAAACGCCCGAAAGCCTTCTTGCTCGTCAGACCCTCGCCGAAAATAGACGTTTTTATAACGAGCCCTCTCAAGACATTGCAGGTCGTCCAACAAAGCGTCATCGAAGGGCTTTAGACCGCTGGAAAGAGAGCTGAGATTTTGTCAGACTCAGCTATTTCGTTCTGTAGGGTGTTGAGGTGTTTAGGTGATTAATTTAAGGGACTGTTCCGGATCAAGCCCAAGGCAATACCCTCAACGCTAAAGTCCTGGCCAGGCTGAATGATGATCGGTTCAAAATCAGAATTCTCTGGCAAGAGTTCGATGAGATTTGCTTTTTTATTTAAGCGTTTGACCGTGACCTCATCATCAATACGTGCAACGATGATTTGTCCGTTGCGAGCCTCGTTGGTTTTTTTGATCGCGAGCAAATCACCATCCAAAATACCCACATCACGCATACTTAAACCTTTTACCTTGAGTAGGTAGTCAGGTAGCTGGTCAAATAGGTTAGGATCAACGGATATTTCTTTTTCAATGTTTTCTGCCGCCAACATCGGATAACCCGCTGCGACACGACCAATGAGTGGCACAAGCATTCGACCCATTTCTGGGGGAGTTCTGAGGCGCAAGCGTTCCTGTGTGTCGGAAGACCTCACATGATCATCTGTACTGTCGATTTCATCAGAGGTGAAGTCAGCAGCGCTTTCAGTGAGTCTGATGCCACGCGAGGCCCCTGCTGTAAGCTCGATGACGCCTTTTCGAGCGAGTGCCCTAAGGTGATCCTCTGCGGCGTTTGCAGAACGAAATCCGAGCTTTTGGGCAATCTCGGCGCGAGTGGGTGGGAATCCCGTATGGGCGACTGCCTCCCTGATCAAATCCAAAATTTGCTGCTGGCGCTCAGTCAGTTTAATTGTCATGATCGGATCCTGGAGGTCAATGCACGTACAGTGCTGTTTTTATATACAGCTTATATTTTGCACTATTTACAAATACTTAGCAAATATTATCTGTATAAAAAAACAGCTCCGACAAGCGGAGCTGTTAAAACTACTCAATAGTCAGTAATGCTTAGTTTTTCATGACACTCGCGATCGCCTTGGCAACAACGTCGATGTTGTGACTATTTAGAGCGGCTACGCAAATACGACCACTGCTCACAGCATAAATAGCGTGCTCTGTGCGAAGCGCTTCGACTTGTGATGCGGTCAACCCTGAAAAGGAGAACATACCGCGTTGTTTCATCACAAAGCTAAAGTCTTTTTTGACGCCATTTTCGGCAAGTTTTTCAACAAGTTGACGGCGCATTAAGCGAATACGTTCACGCATCCCTGCGAGCTCTTGGTCCCAGAGCGTGAAGAGCTCAGGCGTATTGAGCACGGCTGAAACGATGGTGCCACCATGGGTAGGGGGATTGGAGTAATTAGTCCGAATGACACGTTTGACTTGGCTCAACACACGACTCGACTCATCCTGACTGCCCGTCACGATTGTCAATGCGCCTACGCGTTCACCATAGAGTGAGAATGATTTTGAGAAGGAGGAGCTGATGAACATGGTCATGTCAAGTTCAGCAAAAAGGCGCACTGCTGCTGCATCTTGCTCGAGGCCGTCACCAAAGCCCTGATACGCGATATCAAGAAATGGAATAAGGTTGGTTTGCTTGACAACCTGAGCGACTTCACGCCACTGATCGGTGGTTAAGTCCACACCGGTCGGGTTGTGGCAGCAAGCATGGAGTACGACAACACTTTGTGCGGGCAGTGCGCGCAATGCATTGAGCATGCCTTGAAAGTCCAGTCCGTGCGTGTTGGCATCGTAATAGGGATAGTTAACGACCTCGAAACCGGCGCGTTCAAACAATGCACGATGGTTTTCCCAACTGGGGTTGCTGATCGCGACTTTTGCACCCGGTACTAATTGTTTAATAAAGTCAGCACCAATTTTGAGTGCTCCGGTACCACCGAGCGCCTGCATGGTCAGAACTCGACCTGCGGCGACTAAAGGAGAGTTTTTACCCAATACTAACTCTTGGGCACCTTTGTTATAGCCAGCAATACCCTCGATAGGTAGGTAGCCACGCGCTGCAGCGGCTTCGACGCGCGCGACCTCTGCTTTGTGGACTGCCGCAAGCAGAGGGATTTTGCCGTGATCGTCATAGTAAACACCCACGCCAAGATTGACCTTGTGCGCACGTGTATCGGCGTTGAATTGTTCGTTTAGACCCAAGATTGGATCACGTGGGGCGAGTTCTAGGGATTGAAAGAGGGTGCTCATTTGAGGTTTCAGTAGATGGAGGCTAGAAGGTCGATTCTTGAATAAAGATTTCGAATTTTAATACCACTCTTGGTTTTGGGTGGACGCTCTGACTAACAGGGGAGATAATAGATGGTTAACCCACATCCGAGGGGTTTCCCCAATAAGTCTAGCATGGCCTCAAAGATTCCACCTGACGAAATGAGCGTAAAAGGCTCGCCTGCTTTACCCGCTGCGATTGCACATGAGGGCGTGTTGTCCGCACGCGCTTCAATCACACATGTCCCCGCGTCGATCTCCACAGGAAACGAAGAGCCTCGCTATGTTGATTATCCGGACAGTCCTTTTCATTTGTATCAGCCTTATCCACCGGGCGGCGATCAACCTAATGCCATTAATCAGCTTGAGCAAGGTGTCAGGGATGGTCTGATGATGCAAACGCTCTTGGGTGTAACCGGTTCGGGTAAAACGTTCACCATGGCAAATATGATTGCCCGTCTCGGACGGCCTGCGGTCGTCTTGGCACCTAATAAGACACTCGCTGCTCAGCTTTACGCAGAAATGCGCGAATTTTTTCCTAAGAATGCCGTTGAGTACTTTGTTTCCTATTATGACTACTACCAACCCGAAGCCTACGTACCCACGCGTGACTTATTCATTGAAAAAGATTCTTCGATCAACGAGCACATCGAGCAGATGCGGTTGTCCGCGACCAAGAGCTTGCTCGAGCGACGCGATACGATCATCGTAGGCACAGTTTCTTGTATCTACGGGATTGGCAACCCCTCCGATTACCATGCGATGGTGTTGATTCTGCGTGTCGGAGATAAGATCCCTCGTCGCGAAATTCTCGCGCGTCTTGTCGCCATGCAATATGAAAGAAACGATACCGAATTTACGCGAGGTACATTTCGTGCGCGCGGGGAGACGATTGATATTTTTCCAGCTGAAAGTGCCGAACTTGCAGTGCGTTTATCGTTATTCGATGATGAGGTTGAGAGCCTAGAGCTTTTTGACCCCTTGACAGGTAAAGTCCGTCAAAAAGTCCCGCGGTTTACTGTTTACCCGGGTTCGCATTATGTGACGCCGCGAGACACCGTCTTGCGTGCGATTGAAACCATTAAACAAGAGTTGCGTGAGCGCGTTAAATTTTTTGTCGATGGCGGTCATCTTGTCGAGGCGCAACGGATTGAACAAAGAACACGCTTCGATCTTGAGATGCTCACAGAATTGGGTTTCTGTAAGGGCATCGAGAACTATTCTCGTCATCTTTCCGGAGCGACTCCAGGCGATCCCCCCCCAACACTGATTGACTATTTACCAAGCGATGCACTGATGTTCATCGATGAAAGTCACGTCACGATCGGTCAGTTAGGCGGCATGTATCTTGGAGATCGTTCACGTAAAGAAACACTCGTGACGTATGGTTTTCGTTTGCCGTCAGCGATGGATAATCGACCGCTCAAAATGCAGGAGTTCGAGACCAGAATGCGTCAATGTGTTTTTGTTTCAGCTACGCCTGGGAAATATGAACAAGCGCACACTGACAATGTGGTTGAGCAAGTGGTGCGACCAACGGGGCTGGTAGATCCTGTCGTAGAGGTGAGGCCCGCCAGAACACAGGTCGATGATTTGTTGGGTGAGATTAAAATTCGTGTCGCGATCGAAGAAAGGGTTCTTGTCACCACTCTGACAAAAAGGATGGCTGAGGACTTAACCGATTATTTAGCAGAGCACGGTATTCGTGTGAGATATCTCCACTCCGATATCGATACGGTCGAGCGTGTTGAAATTATTCGCGACCTTCGTTTGGGAGTTTTTGATGTCCTTGTTGGCATTAACTTGTTGCGCGAAGGCCTTGATATTCCAGAGGTTTCTTTGGTTGCGATTTTGGATGCCGACAAAGAAGGTTTTCTTCGCTCAGATCGCAGCTTGATTCAGACGATTGGTCGAGCAGCACGCAATCTAAACGGCCGAGCGATTTTGTATGCGGATCGCATCACAGATTCCATGACCCGTGCAATGGGAGAAACAGAACGCAGAAGGCTTAAACAGCTTGCGTTTAATAAAGAGCATGGTATCGAAGCGCGTAGCGTTCGAAAAGCGGTTCGCGAATTGATTGATGGGATTGTTGCGCCTGCGTTTAGAGATCAAGCAACAGCCGAGGCTTCTCTTTCCTTGCTGACTGATGAAAAGGCCTTGGCTAAAGAATTCAAACGCTTGGAAAAGTTGATGCTTGACCATGCGCGCAATCTTGAGTTTGAGCAAGCTGCTGCCGCGCGAGATGCTTTAAAGGCGCTCAAAGAGCGTGTGCTTCTGTCTGGTGCATGATTTCGGTTCGAACGCGTTGTTGCAGTGCATTTTTTTGTCTGTTTTTTTTAATAAAAGGTAATAATTTCATTCCTTTTATTAATAGTTAACATGAAAAAATATCTATAAGTGATTGTTTTTAAATATATATTTGTATTTTAAACCTATATTATTTTTCTTTAAAAAAATCAAAAAAATATGTAGACATGTTACGGGTTTTCCCGCACAATACGAAACATTATGACAAAAGTTCTCTTCGTATGCATGGGCAATACTTGCCGGTCGCCCACAGCAGAAGGCGTATTCCGCCACCTCATCAATGACGCTGGCCTCTCAGAGGTTGTCGGTATTGATTCTGCCGGTACCCACAGCTTTCATGTTGGTGAAGCACCTGATCCGCGCGCCATTACCGCTGCTCGAAAACGCGGTTATGAAATTACGCGCGCTGAAGCTCGACAAGTCGAGGCTGAGGACTTTCTCGAATATGACCTGATTCTTGCAATGGATTGGGAAAATCTTTCTGCATTGCAGCAACAGTGCCCTAAACCTCACCAGCACAAGCTCATGTTGCTGATGCGTTTTGCCAATGATTTCGAAGAAGCTACGGTGCCAGATCCTTATTACGGCGGCCCCGAAGGCTTTGGCAAAGTACTAGACTACCTCGAAGACGCCTGTCAAGGCGTGCTTGAGTTGGTCCGTAAACGTGCCACTCAATACCAGGCAGCCTAATCGCCTTAAATGAGAATAACCGCGCTCAGCGCGGTTTTTTTACGGCTTTTATCCTGAATACCTACAAGGTTTTAAGGGTATACCCAACTAAATTACTCGGGAATTATGTATACTTGAGTTGTTTAGTCGGGTAAGTCATCAAACAAGCAAGGTTTCTTCAAAAGGATACTGTCATGAGGCTCACTACAAAAGGACGCTTCGCCGTCACCGCAATGATCGATTTGGCTCTGCGCCAACAAGGTGGTCCTGTCACGCTTTCTGCGATTAGTCAACGTCAAAACATTTCTTTGTCATACCTTGAACAGTTGTTTGGTAAGTTGCGCCGTCACGAGTTAGTTGAAAGTGTGCGTGGTCCAGGCGGTGGCTATACGCTTTCCCGCCTTGCCCGCAATATTACTGTGGCGGACATCATTTTCGCAGTGGATGAGCCGATCGACGCGACTAACTGTGCAGGAAAGACCTCCTGTGATAGCGGCACGGATGGCAAGCCTGGTATCTGTATGACCCATGAGCTCTGGTCTACACTCAATCGCAAAATGGTCGATTTCCTTGATTCGGTTTCACTTCAAGACCTCGTCGATCAGCAAAGACTCCGCCAGATTCAGGAGGCTAGTAAAACCTCTGGTGCTGGCGTGCGTGTCAATGTAGTTGGAACAAGTGGTGCCGCACTGACCTCAGAACAAGCATCGGTTAGTCTTTAAAATACTCAGGAGTTTTTGTATGTCCACCCGTCCTATTTATTTTGACTACTCGGCAACGACTCCCGTTGATCCTCGCGTCGTTGAAAAAATGATTCCCTGGCTTTATGAGCATGCTGGTAATCCCGCATCTCGCAGTCATTCTTATGGCTGGGAAGCCGAAGAAGCCGTTGAGCGCGCACGCGATCAAGTGGCAGCCTTGGTCAACGCGGATCCCCGCGAAATCATCTGGACCTCAGGCGCGACTGAGTCGAACAACCTTGCGATCAAAGGTGCTGCGACGTTTTATGCCGAACGTGGCAAGCACGTGATCACAGCCAAAACAGAACACAAGGCTGTGCTTGACCCTTGTCGCGAATTAGAACGTCATGGTTTTGAGGTGACATATCTCGATGTTCAGGAAAATGGATTGATTAGTATGGAGGCCCTCATCGCGGCTATTCGTCCTGATACGGTTCTTATTTCTGTGATGTTAGTGAACAACGAAATTGGCGTGATTCAGGATGTTGCTGCGATTGGAGAGTTATGCCGTTCAAAGAATATTATCTTTCATGTGGATGCAGCACAGGCGACCGGTAAAGTTGCGATTGATTTACAAACACTGAAAGTCGATTTGATGTCTTTTTGTGCGCACAAGACCTATGGCCCCAAGGGTATCGGTGCACTTTACGTGCGTCGTAAACCCCGTATTAGGATCGAGGCCCAGATGCATGGCGGTGGTCATGAGCGTGGTTTTCGTTCAGGTACTCTCGCAACCCATCAGATCGTCGGGATGGGCGAAGCTTTTGCACTCGCTCAGCTTGAAATGGGCACAGAAAATGAACGTATTCGTATGCTACGTGATCGCCTTTGGGCAGGTTTGTCTCAGATTGAAGAGGTTTACCTAAATGGTGACTTAGAGCATCGCGTTCCACACAATTTGAACGTGAGCTTTAACTACGTCGAAGGTGAGTCTCTGATTATGGCAATCAAAGAACTTGCAGTTTCGAGTGGTTCGGCTTGTACCTCTGCCAGTCTTGAGCCGTCTTATGTGTTGCGCGCCTTAGGCCGTAATGATGAGTTAGCGCATAGTTCGATTCGTTTTACGATCGGACGTTTTACGACTGAAAAAGATATTGATTTTGCGGTTGAGTTGCTCAAGGCACGTGTTGGCAAGTTACGCGATATGTCACCTCTTTGGGAAATGGCCAAAGAAGGTATTGATTTAAATTCAGTGCAGTGGGCCGCCCACTAAACGTATAGGTTGGAGAATAAAATGGCATATAGCGACAAAGTCTTAGATCACTACGAAAACCCCCGCAATGTCGGTACGTTCGACAAGAGCGATGAGCAAGTGGGTACCGGCATGGTCGGCGCCCCAGCCTGTGGCGATGTGATGAAATTACAAATTCGTGTCAACGAAGCCGGTATCATTGAGGACGCGCGCTTTAAAACTTATGGATGTGGCTCGGCGATCGCCTCGAGCTCACTCGTGACAGAGTGGGTCAAAGGTAAAACGCTAGATGAAGCATTGACGATTCGCAATACGCAGATCGCCGAAGAGTTGGCATTGCCTCCTGTCAAGATCCACTGTTCTATTCTTGCTGAAGACGCGATCAAGGCTGCGGTTGAGGACTACAAAAATAAGCATACGGGATGATCATGGGCGTCACACTTACCTCTCAGGCTGCCGACCATATCGGCAAATATCTCCAAAAACGCGGTAGCGGTATTGGGTTGCGTTTGGGTGTTCGAACAACAGGTTGTTCTGGGATGGCCTATAAACTTGAATACGTCGATGAGGCTGTGGCCGAAGATCAAGTATTCGAGAGTTTCGGCGTTAAAGTCTTCATTGATCCAAAGAGCCTCACCTATCTCGAAGGTACCGAGCTTGATTACGCACGCGAAGGACTCAACGAGGGTTTTAAGTTCCGTAATCCGAATGAAAAGGCAACTTGTGGGTGTGGTGAGTCTTTCACGGTTTAAATAGACTTGGACGCTACAACGGATCGCTCTCTGGCTACGCAGGATCATTTTGCCCTACTTGGGTTTCCTCGCATTTTTAGTCTAGATCATCAAGCGCTAGAGGCTGCTTGGAAGAGGGTGGTGCTCGCGGTTCATCCAGATCGATTCGCGACGCGTTCGGCTGCTGAAAAACGCGTTGCGATGCAGTGGAGCTCACAGGCAAACGAGGCATATCGGATTTTAAAAGACCCGATGTTCAGAGCTCGCTATTTGTGTGAACTCGCTGGCGTTGATCTTCAAGTTGAAACCAACACGGCGATGTCGCCCGATTTTTTATTCCGTCAAATGACGTGGCATGAGCAGTTAGACGCGTTGCTTGAAGAAAGTCATGACTCCCCTGCGCGCGAACTTGCTTATCAATCCCTCAATGCAGAGCTGTCACTCGCAGAAAATGCGCTGATGATTGAGGTTGGTAAGTTTCTTGATCAGGATCGCTATGATCAAGCGGCTCCACGCGTGCGTGAATGGATGTTTTTAAATAAGATGATTGCGCAATTGCGTGCAATTGATTAGGCCTTGCGGTCTCTACGCTGCACAGAGTGCGCAACTGAATCAAATATATGGCGTTATTGCAAATTTCTGAGCCCGGTGAATCACCCGCACCACACCAACGTCGCTTGGCGGTCGGGATTGATTTAGGTACAACGCACTCCCTTGTCGCCGCAGTGCGCAGCAGCGTGCCAGAAGTCCTTGCCGATGAAGCAGGCAGAGCCCTTGTTCCTTCCGCTGTCTTTATTGAAGCATGCGGTCAAGCGTTGGTAGGCGCTCAAGCGCTTTCCAAACAAGAGTTATTTCCGCTTGATACGCTCGTATCGATCAAGCGTCTCATGGGCCGTTCTTATGTAGAAGCATTGAACTCTGGTATGCCTTACGAGTTTGTCGAAGACGGGCAGAGTGTCCGCGTGCATACTCGGCATGCCTCCTTGTCTCCCGTCGAGATTGCCGCCAAAATTTTAGAGAAGTTAAAGCTTTTAGCCGAAGGGACTTTGGGCGATGCATTAGTGGGTGCCGTCATTACGGTTCCCGCTTATTTTGATGATGCCCAGCGTCAAGCAACTCGGGACGCGGCTCGGCTGGCTGGTTTAAATGTTTTACGTTTGCTCAATGAACCGACTGCCGCAGCGATTGCATATGGTCTTGATCATGGCTCCGAAGGTGTCTACGCCGTTTATGACTTAGGCGGCGGCACCTTTGATGTTTCACTGCTAAGACTGGCACGTGGGGTGTTTGAGGTCATTGCAACGGGCGGCGATACACGCTTAGGCGGAGATGACTTCGACGCCTTGATTGCGGACAATTTCATCAAAGCACGGCAATTGACAGCCGTGAGTCATCAGACTCGTCGGACGCTCTTGAGTGCAGCGCGTCGCTTGCGTGAATCTCTGACGGATGTTTCTGAGCACGCTGAGTCTGTAGTCATTGATGGTCAGACCGATACCCTGACACTGACACGAGAGGCTTTTGAGCGGATTGCGGAGCCCTTAATAGTGCGGTCGATTTCTTGTGTTCAGCAAGCGCTCAAGGATGCCTCTCTGACAATCCAAGATATTAAAGGCGTTGTGATGGTGGGTGGTTCAACAAGAATGCCGATCGTGCGTCAGCGCGTGGGAGATGTTTTTGGTACGACACCACTGACTGACTTAGATCCAGACCAAGTGGTGGCGCTTGGCGCGGCCTTACAGGCGAATCTTTTGGCCGGTAACCGTCACCCCGGTGAAGATTGGCTATTGCTTGATGTCACACCGTTGACACTCGGTCTTGAAACGATGGGTGGCTTGGTTGAACATATTATTCCGCGTAACAGCACAATTCCGGTTGCCCGCGCTCAAGAGTTCACGACTTTTAAAGACGGACAGACCGCATTGGCTGTGCATGTTGTTCAAGGTGAGCGCGATTTAGTTTCTGATTGCCGTTCATTGGCGCGTTTCGAGCTCAGAGGCATTCCTGCGATGGTCGCTGGAGCTGCCAAAATACGCGTCACTTTTCAAGTGGATGCGGATGGATTGCTGAGTGTTTCTGCTAGAGAACTAGGTTCGGGCGTTGAGGCCTCCGTCACCGTAAAACCTTCTTTTGGTCTGAGTGACGATGAGATCTCTCGGATGTTGACCGAGGGTATGTCTAAGGCTGGCTTCGATGCTCAAATGCGCATGTTGCGTGAACAGCAAGTTGATGCCCAACAACTGATTGAGTCTGTCAAGGCCGCACTTGCTGCAGATGCTGACTTGTTGAGCGCGGTTGAGCAAACACGGATTGCCCAGCAATTACAGATGACGACTGAAGCGGCGGCAGGTGATGATGTGGATGTCATTCGAGTCGCTGTCAAAATGCTCTCGGCCGTGACCGATGATTTCGCGGCCCGACGTATGGATCGCAGCATTAGGGCAGCGCTAACGGGCCGATCGTTAGAGGATTTATAGGATTAACCATGCCAAAAATTACTGTATTACCTCATCCTGAAGTTTGCCCGCAAGGTAAAGTGATCGAGGATGCTCCAACTGGCGTGTCGATTTGTCGCGTCTTGTTGGATAACGATGTCGAGCTTGAGCATGCGTGCGAGCTTTCTTGTGCCTGTACGACGTGCCATGTCGTTGTCAAAGTAGGTTTTAATTCTCTTGCTGAGGCTTCTGACTCCGAAGAGGATCTTTTAGACCGTGCTTGGGGGCTATCCACCACTTCTAGACTAGCCTGTCAGGCCAAAGTCGCGAATCTTGATCTAACGATCGAAATTCCGCGCTATACGATTAATCACGCCAAAGAGAATCACTAAATACGCTTGGATTTAAATCGTGTAAAGTATCTCGCATATCAATAACAGTGGAGATAGCATGAGAGCCAATAGTATTCGCCAAAAAATAGCTTCAGGTCTACCTGTCATCAATGGCTGGTTGGCCATCCCATCCTCTTATTCTGCAGAGATCATCGGGCACCAAGGCTTTGATTCAGTCACGGTAGATTTACAGCATGGCATGATTGGTATTGATGCTGCGCTGCCGATGTTTCAGGCACTATCCTCAACGCCGGCCATTCCCTTGGCGCGTGTGCCATGGAATGACCCTTCCCAGATTATGCGTTTGCTTGATAGTGGCGCCTACGGAATCATCTGCCCCATGATTTCGACTGTGGATGATGCGGCAAGTTTTGTTGCCTCCTGCCGCTATCCACCCCACGGCCAACGTTCATTTGGACCTGCGCGGGCCACGTTGTATGGAGGTGCTGATTACTATCCGCATGCTGACAAAGAGATCTTGGCGCTTGGCATGATTGAGACCCAAGCGGGTTTAGATAATTTGGACAAGATCCTTGCGATTGAAGGGCTGGACGGTATTTATATCGGTCCGAACGATCTTGCGTTAGCGCTTGGTTCTGTTCCTAAATCTGAGTCGGATGATCCTGTCGTCATGAAGGCCGTGGAGCATATTCGAACACGCGCTCTTGCGCATGGCAAAATAGCCGGTATTTTTTGCTCTTCAGGTGAAGCGGCCGCCATGAGAATCAAACAAGGTTTTCAGATGGTGACGCCTGGTAATGAAGCGGCGCTGATGGCGAGTGCGGCGAAAGCTGCGGTCGTAACAGCGCGTGGTGCTCAACCTACTGGTGCCTCTAAAACAGGGTATTAAAAAACCGGGTATTCATTTAGGGCGTTCAATGCTGCGTTTCTCCGCAAATCTTGGTTTTTTATGGTCGCAGTTGCCTTTGCTTGAGCGCATTAAACGTGCGGCGGCCAGTGAATTTACGGCCGTTGAATTGCACTGGCCTTATGACACTTCGCCCACCGAAGTTCGTGATGCCTGTCAACGCAATGGCTTGAAACTACTGGCAGCAAACGCACCGATAGGAAACGCCTCCTTAGGTGAGTCGGGCTTAGCGGCCTTGCCTGGACGTGAGGCTGATTTCAAAGAGTCTTTTGAAGCTAGTTTGGTGTGGTGCCAACAGGCCGGTGCGAAAGCGATTCATGTGTTGCCCGGAATTGTCCCGTTAGAGCAACGCGTCCTAGCCACCAAGACCTTGGTCAATAATCTGCAGTGGGCGGCAGATCTTGCCGCTCGCTGTGATTTTACGATCTTGCTAGAAGCGATTAACCAACGAGATAAGCCTGGGTATTTTTACTCAACTCAAGTCGAATCTAATGCGATTCGTGAACAATGTGAACGCGATAATATCAAGCTCATGTTTGATGTCTATCACGTAGGCGTTGCCGAAGGGGATATCCTTACCAAGCTCGAATATTATCTTCCGCATATCGGTCACATCCAGATCGCTGCTGTGCCTTCGCGTGCCGAACCTGATGAAGGAGAGGTGGATTATTCAGTGGTATTGCGTCGTATCGAGTCCTTGGGTTACCAAGGTTGGATTGGGTGCGAATACAAACCCCGTTCAAGCGTCGAAGCCGGTCTAGCGTGGCGTGCACCTTTTATGGTGTAGGTGTGTGTGAGGCAAGTCCTACGACATGTCCTCACACTATATCGCCTGTAGCGATATCGCCTTTAGTCTTCTTTGCGCAGATGCGGAAACAAGATGACATCCCTGATGCTTGGACTATCCGTCAAGAGCATCACAAGGCGATCAATACCGATTCCACAGCCACCGGTGGGTGGCATGCCGTATTCGAGTGCACGAATATAGTCGGCATCATAAAACATGGCTTCTTCGTCGCCAGCGTCTTTCGCTTTGACTTGAGCATGAAATCGTGCAGCTTGATCCTCTGGATCGTTTAGCTCAGAAAAACCATTCGCAATTTCTCTTCCTGTGATGAACAACTCGTAACGCTCAGTAATCCCTGGGCGTGTATCAGACTCTCGAGCGAGTGGTGAGACCTCAATCGGATAGTCGATAATATAGGTCGGGTGCCAGAGTTGCGACTCGGCGGTTTCTTCAAACAGAGCCAGCTGGAGCGCGCCAAGACCGACATGAGCCAGATTGGGCGCATTGACATCAACACCACGTTTTTTGAGTTGGTTTTTGACGAAATCAATATCAGTGAGTTGCGCTTCTGTGAAATCGGGCACATGCTGGAGAATCGCATCTACAATCGTTAAACGATGAAAAGGCTTGGATAAGTCCAGCTCGCGTCCTTGGTAGGTGAGTGTGGCGGTCCCGCAAGCATGAATCGCTGCCGCCCGAATAATGTGCTCGGTGAAGTCCATCAGCCATTGGTAGTCTGTATAGGCTGCGTAAAACTCCATCATCGTGAACTCAGGATTATGACGCGGACTCACACCTTCATTACGGAAGTTTCGATTGATTTCAAAGACCCGCTCGAATCCGCCTACGATCAGTCGCTTGAGGTATAGCTCAGGCGCAATACGTAAAAACATTTCCATGTCGAGTGCATTGTGGTGCGTAGTAAACGGTTTTGCCGCAGCACCACCAGGGATGCCGTGCAACATTGGGGTTTCGACCTCTAAAAATCCAGCCTCGACCATTGTTTGACGTATCGCACTAATCGCTTTGCTCCGCGCCATGAAGGTGTCGCGTGTCTGCTCTGTCATGATGAGATCAACATAGCGCTGACGGTAGCGTAACTCTTGGTCAGAAATGCCGTGAAATTTGTCGGGCAGGGGACGCAAGGACTTTGCTAGAACCCGGGCCTGGGTCGCATGGATGGAAAGCTCGCCTTTATTTGTCTTGAAAATATGACCTTGTATGGCAATGATGTCGCCAATATCCCACTGCTTGAAAGAGTCATAAATGTCCTCTCCAAGACTGTTGCGCTCAAGGTATATCTGAATGCGACCCGTACTATCTTGAAGCGTCGCAAAGCTAGCTTTTCCCATGACTCGCTTAAGCATCATCCGTCCGGCTACGGAAGCGGGTTGTGCTAAAGAGGCCAGTGTTGCTTGGTCTTGCTCACCAAAGCGGGCGTGGAGCGATGAGGCTCGATGCTCGGGGACAAAGTCATTTGGAAAAGCGATGCCTTGAGCGCGCAAACTAGCGAGTTTATGACGGCGCTCAGCGATGAGATGATTTTCGTCGTGCTGTGGAATGTTCGTATCAGTCATGATTAGACGTTATGTTGACGAATGTCGTCGATGGTTTTAGAGCCGAAGGCTTCGCTTTCGAGAACGATGAGCAGTCGTTGCGCGACGGCTAGGGGAGCCGCCAGTTGTTTACTTTCTTTGAACCCAATATAACGCTCCAAGGTCGGGAGGTCATCCTTTGACGTCGCGCGGATGGTTTCTTGCATGGGCGTATCGATAATACCGGGCGCCATGGAAACAACACGCGCTTTCGTTCCTTGATCGAGTTGGGCAGCCTCGGCAAAACGATCCATCGCTGCCTTGGTTGAACAGTAAACAGCCCAGCCTGAACTTGCACTTCGTCCTGCACCAGAGGAAATAAGCATCACGCGACGATCGAGGGCGTGAGTCGTGTTGTGAAGAATTTGCGCTGTCAGAAATATGGCGGAAGTGATGTTGACGTGAAAAGCGTCGTTAATGGCATCTAAATCGGTCAAATTCTGTGCTTGTGCAATCGGCTTGACGACACCCGCGTTATGAATAAAACGGATATGTGTGTGATGTTTAAGTAGGGGGAGCAAAACAGAGACTGCATTTTTTACAGCTGCGGACTGCGCTAAATCAACTTCGATTTGGGTCAGCGTTGTACCGTGCTTAGAGGACAATGCAGCAAGTGAAGGAGATGATTGACGCGAAAGTGTCACAAGATGCTCTCCGCCGGTAGCAAGCTCCTCGGCCATCGCAGCGCCCAGACCGCGTGTCGTGCCTGTCAAGATTGTCAATGTTGTCATCGCCTATACCCCTTGCTTCAGACTAGCTTGAATAAATGGATCCAAGTCGCCATCTAACACTTTTTGAGTATTTGAAATTTCGACATTGGTACGCAAATCTTTGATTCGACTTTGGTCAAGGACATAGGAACGAATCTGATGCCCCCAGCCTACATCCGTTTTGGCATCTTCCATTTTTTGTTGCTCAGCCATTCGATTGCGCATTTCAAGTTCGAACAAACGTGATTTCAGCATTTGCATGGCCTCAGCACGGTTTCGGTGCTGTGAGCGATCATTTTGGCATTGCACGACGATGTTAGTCGGGATGTGGGTGATGCGAACCGCAGAGTCGGTTTTGTTGATGTGCTGACCACCTGCGCCGCTCGCGCGATAGGTATCAATGCGCAAGTCAGCCGGATTGATATCGATTTCTATTGAGTCATCGACTTCAGGATAGACGAAAACGCTGGCAAATGACGTGTGACGACCACCTGAGGAGTCAAACGGACTTTTTCGAACGAGACGATGAACACCACTTTCCGTCCGAAGAAATCCAAACGCGTATTCACCTTCGATTTTGATTGTGGCGGACTTAATGCCTGCGACCTCACCCTCTGATTCCTCTAGAAGCTCAGCTTTAAAACCTTTGCGCTCTGCATACCGCAGGTACTGTCTCAGCAGCATGGAGGCCCAGTCTTGAGCCTCAGTTCCACCCGCGCCAGCTTGAATATCTAAAAAACAATTGAGAGGATCGGCGGGATTGGAAAACATGCGTCTAAATTCCATCCCCTCCAACGTCGCTTGAAACTGTTCAGCGTCGCTTTCAATCGCTTCTAAGGTTGCGGCGTCGTTGTCTGCGGCTGCCAGTTCGAAGAGTTCGCGCGAGTCAGCGATAGACTGCGCCAGGGCCGTCAGTGTGACAACAACATCTTCGATGCTCTTTTTCTCGCGACCAAGGTCTTGAGCATGTTTAGGATCATTCCAGACGTTAGGATCTTCGAGTTCAGCATTAACAACATGCAGGCGCTCAGTTTTGACTTCGTAGTCAAAGATACCCCCGAAGCGCAGCCTCGCGCGCTTCGTAGTCGAGGAGACGCGCTGAAATTTGATTTTGACGTTCTGCTTCCATGAGCTTTATTTCCGCTAAAAATGCATGTAACCCCGTATTTTAACGGACTCTCGCCCGAGCCAACGGGGGAGATCGACAATATTGCGTAAACAAGGCTTAAATCCCTTGAGCATACTCAATGATCAATTGCACTGAAATCACGCCGTTCCAAACGTTTTGATCCAGTCGATAGGCCATCTTGACAAATTCAGGGAGTCGCTCGGTATGGTTAAACCAGATCGCATCAAATCTTTGGTGACCACGCTGGACAGAGAGTTTTAAGTGCTTTTCTCCAACGAGTTTTTGACTTCGAATTTGAAATTCGTCCAAAAAGAGGGGGGCTGTAAATCCTGCGCCCCAGACTTGTTGCTCCAAAATATGCGCGACTTGGGCGTTGGCGTAGCCGACCTCAAGGGAGCCGTCGGTTTCGATGATGGGCTCAAAGCTTGTGCGCCCCGTTAGTTCTACGACAGCCAGATCAAACGCAGGTACAAAATGGTCGAAATCGTGACGACCTAGGGTCAGGCCAGCCGCCATGGCATGTCCGCCAAACTTTCTGATCAATCCGGGATTGCGTTTGGAAACAAGGTCCAAGACGTCGCGTAAGTGGACGTCAGGAATAGAGCGCCCAGAACCTCTGAGCTCATCCTCTCCAGCAGGCGCGAAAGCTAGGGTGGGTCGGAAATATTTTTCTTTCAGACGTGATGCCACAAGACCCACGACACCTTGATGCCATTCAGGATGATATACACAGACCGAAGCGCCTAATTGCCCTGTTTGTATGGACTCGGTGGCCGCCAAGGCTTGTTCTTTCATGACGTTTTCGATTTGACGACGTTCGCGGTTGATGGTGTCAAGCTCGCGGGCGAGTTCAAGTGCTTGCATCTCATCGTTTGTAATCAGGCACCGTATTCCAAGCCCCATGTCTGCGAGTCGGCCTGCAGCATTAATACGAGGTCCTAAGGCAAACCCCAGATCGAATCCACTCGCCTTTTGAGGGTCTCTGGCGGCAACCGCAAACAATGCGCGTATTCCAGGTTGCATCAGTCCGCGACGCATCCGCTCTAGGCCTCGCGTCACAAGCAGCCGATTGTTTGCGTCGAGCTTGACCACGTCAGCGACCGTGCCAAGAGCCACCAGATCAGCCAGCGCATCGAGTCGTGGGCCGCCGTTCGCAGGATAATGACCTCGTGTTCGGAACTCGGCACGTAAGGCGAGCATGAGATAAAAAATCACCCCAACGCCCGCTAAATTTTTTGAGGGAAACGAGCAACCAGGTTGATTAGGATTGACAATCGCTAATGCGTTTGGCAATTCATCGCCCGGCAGGTGGTGGTCCGTCACGATCACGCCAATACCCAGCGCATTGGCGGCCGCAACACCCTCGACACTCGCAATTCCGTTATCAACCGTGATTAGCAGGTCTGGACGACCAGATACGTGTTTCACGGCAAGTTCAACCACAGCCGGCGAGAGTCCATAGCCTGTTTCAAAGCGGTTGGGCACGAGAAAATCGACGATCGCGCCCATTTCAGTCAGTGCACGTATTGCAACAGCGCAGGCTGTTGCTCCGTCACAATCGTAATCAGCCACAATTAACATGCGTTGACCCGATGTAATCGCGTCAGCCAATAAAGAGGCGGCTTTCATCGCTTGCGTTAACGTACTTGGCGCGAGCAAGGCTGGCCAGTCAAGCAGCACATCTTCATGCCTTTTGACGCCTCGAGACGCCCAGAGACGAGCGAGTAGGGGGTGGATTCCGGCAGACTCGAGGTGCTGGGTGGAAGCTTGCTCTGAGGGGCGTACGGTTAGTTTTGGCGTGTCCACCATGTCATCCAGTCTTGATTGCGTCGGGGCAACAGGGTATGCCACCAGCGCTGTTGAGGGGCCGTTAGGCTGACTGTTCTGCGTTCACCCACGAGTGTGATGGTTGCTTGCGCCGGTAAGGCTGCCAGATAATGAGAAAGAGTTTGGAGTTGTGCGATCCAGTTCGCCCAATCCGACTCTAAAAATGACTTAGTTAGCTTGTCATAATGGATCTGTGTCGAATCTTGATCAAGCGCTTTCCAACCCCTTGACCCTCCATAAAGCCACAAACTATTTATTGGCTCGAGTCCTAGTTCGGCTCTTTGCTCATTAACGGGGTGGAGA
Organism: Zwartia lucis; assembly: GCF_965234455.1. Classification (GTDB taxonomy): domain Bacteria; phylum Pseudomonadota; class Gammaproteobacteria; order Burkholderiales; family Burkholderiaceae_B; genus Zwartia; species Zwartia lucis. The sequence continues at coordinate 146,430 of NZ_OZ248472.1, forward strand.
TGCCAAACCATTTGTATTTCATTAAGCAGTTTTCGCCAAGCTTTCATTGAGTCGTCTTGTGGCCACCAATCCGATACAGACAAGAGAGAAACTGCAGCCGGTGTGATTGAGGTTAAACGTGCATCTTGGGCAAGCCAAACCCGCCAGCGACCATCAGCAATAGGCAAGGCTGATATCGCAGTATCGGTCCAAAGAGGCTTGACTGCCTCGAATAACGCGTTAGCGTGTTCGGCATTTAAATGAAGTGACTCAGGAAAGGCTAGTTTGGCACCCTCGCGACCGATTGCGACAGAACAGAGATCAGCCACCCAGACCTGCTCGTTTGGTGCTGAGATGCCAGCCCTGAGCGGTCCAAAACCGCTGCTCAGGGTCTGCCCGGGAGACGCGACAAATCCAAGCGCGGAAAGCGCTAGAAACTCTTGCGCTGTGCAGCCTGTTTCCTCTGGCGGACACTTCACCTCGGCCGCGATGTTTCGGTTTAGGCGTTCAATCAAAGCAGGACAATGCTCACGCAAGTGGGGAGCAAGATCTGGGGCGACGTTTTGGGGCGGCAATGCGCCGTTGATAATCAGATGCATAGATCGAATTGTAGTGGGAGGAGTGCCGTGATGGGGGTTTGATGCGATAATGCCTAGGTGTTTAAACTACCCTACGAACTCTGGATTGGCGCCCGCTACGCGGGCTTGACGCGTTCTCGTGCCCGAGGCGGAAAACGTGACGGCTTTGTTTCGTTTGTCGCAGGGACTTCGATGGTTGGAATCGCGCTGGGCGTCGCGGCATTGATCGTTGTGTTGTCGGTCATGAACGGTTTTCAAAAAGAAGTGCGAGACCGTATGTTGTCGGTTTTGCCACACATCGAAATTTATGTTCCTGGCGTCGAACCTCTCAAGGTACTTGATGAATGGTCCGAGCTGGCTAAACAGGCGCGTCAATCACCCCAAGTGACCGGTGCCGCTCCTTTCGTTGCTGCGCAGGCGATGCTGATGCGTGGGCAAGAATTGCGCGGGATTCAGGTGAGGGGCATCGACCCCCTCGCTGAAAAACAAGTCTCGGATGCGGGGAGTCAAATGGTCAGAGGCAAAATGTCGGACCTCAAGCCTGGTTCGTTTGGCATCGTTCTAGGTCAAGAGCTCGCTGATTTATTACAGGTCAGGATCGGGCAGACCGTCATGATGCTTGCCCCTGCCGCCAATATCAGTCCCGCGGGCTTTACGCCGAGAATGCGTCAATTTACCTTGGTAGGTACTTTTCGCTCGGGTCATTATGAGTATGACTCTTCGCTTGCTTTCGTCGATGCCACGGATGCTGCCAACATGTTTAGAGATGGTGGTATGGCGGGGGTCCGATTGCGTGTCACGGACATGCATCGCGCACCCGAAATCGCACAGTCTCTCATTTCCTTCCTTCCTCAAAACGTTGCGATTGCTGACTGGTCTCGCAACAATAGGACTTGGTTTGCTGCTGTTCAGACAGAAAAACGCATGATGTTTTTGATTTTGACATTGATCGTGGCGGTGGCCGCTTTCAATTTATTGTCTTCACTTGTAATGGCCGTCAAGGACAAACAGTCGGACATTGCTATTTTGCGAAGTTTTGGCTCTACCCCCGGTGAAATTGCGCGTATATTTCTTGTCCAAGGGGCGTTAATCGGCATGATCGGTACGCTGTTGGGTGTGATGGGCGGAACGGCGATCGCCTTTAATGTTGACGTCCTTGTGCCCGCGATTGAGCGCATGATCGGTGCTCAATTTTTACCTCGTGAAATTTATTTCATCAACGCCTTGCCCTCGGATCCACAGCTTTCCGACATCACCACCATTGGTGTGACCTCATTGATCATGTCTTTGCTTGCGACCTTATATCCAAGTTGGCGCGCTTCGCGACTCCAGCCTGCGGAGGTCTTACGTCATGACTGATGTTGCACTACAAGCAAAACATATATCCAAACATTACGATGATGGAAACACCAGAATCGATGTGTTGTGTGACGTGAGCTTGGGCATCGCCAGAGGAGAGTTGGTGGCCGTGATCGGCGCCTCGGGTTCAGGAAAAAGTACGCTGTTGCACGCGCTTGGCTTGTTAGACATGCCGAGTTCAGGTTCCATTATGGTCGCTGGTCAGACCTCCGAAGGGTTGAGCGAGTCTGCACGTAGCCGTTTACGGAATCGCGAACTTGGTTTTGTTTACCAGTTTCATCACCTTTTACCTGAATTTACTGCCCTCGATAATGTAGCCATGCCACTTATTGTGCGTCGTGAAACGAGAGATTTCGCGCGCACTGAGGCGCTCAAGGTTTTAGAAATGGTGGGTTTATCAGCGCGCACCACGCATTATCCCGGTCAGTTATCTGGTGGCGAACGCCAGCGCGTCGCTCTTGCACGAGCGTTGGTTACGCGGCCCGCTTGTGTTCTTGCTGATGAACCAACTGGCAATCTGGATCGTCACACGGCCCATCAGATGTTCAAACTTTTAAAGCAGGTGAATACTGAGTCAAACACGGCATTTTTAATCGTGACGCATGACCCCGAGTTGGCTGCGCTCGCAGATCGACGTTTACATATGGATGCTGGGCGACTGGTCGATGCGCTTTGACACACATTGTCATCTTGATGCCAAAGAGTTCGACTTAGATCGACAAGACGTTATCGATCGCGCTCAACAAGCGAATATCTCTGCGATTGTCATCCCCTCAGTCGAGTATGCGAATTTTGAACAGGTCAGAGACCTGGCGCATCATTTCCCCCAAGGTTTTTTTGCGCTTGGGATTCATCCTCTGTATGTGCAGCACGCCACCATGCAGGATTTGGATCATCTCCACGATGCGCTGAGCAAATATAAGGATGATCCAAAGCTGTTGGCCGTTGGGGAGATCGGTCTCGATTTTTTTGTTTCTGAAATCTCAACAGGTGCAGAGCGCGTAAAACAAGAATATTTTTACGAGGCACAACTTTCACTCGCATGCGAATTTAATTTGCCTGTGATTTTGCATGTCAGACGCTCGCAGGATGTCATTCTCAAGTATTTGCGTCGTAGCGCAGTTCGAGGAGGAATTGCGCATGCCTTTAATGGCAGCCTGCAACAAGCTAATCAGTTTGTTGAGCAAGGTTTTGCAATGGGTTTTGGAGGGGCGATGACCTATCCACGTGCGTTGCAAATTCGTCGTTTAGCGGTTGAGTTACCGCTCAGCGCGATTGTTTTAGAAACGGACTCACCAGACATTGCGCCAGCCTGGTTACATGTCAATCGGCGCAACGAGCCTCATCAGGTTGTACAGATTGCCCAAACGCTCGCTCAACTTATAGGGGTATCGGAGCAACTTGTGCTCCAAGAAACTGCCAGCACAGCAATGCGAGTCTTGCCAAGATTGGCAAGAGTATTGCAGCATGGCACCACAGTAATACGTACCTCTACGCACTGATCTTTATATTTAAACGAAGCTATCTAAATCTAAAAGTGTTGCACTATATAGTGTTTCACCGGAGATCAGATGGGCAGACTGATTGCGCTCTCAATCGTCGCGGCGGCCGTATATTTACAGACCTTACCGGTACTTCCTGAAAGGTTAATTCTTTTGGTTTTGTCTGCCTTGTGTGTTGTATGGGGCGTCATACTATTTATATTGTTTCGTGTTTGCTCAAACAAATGGTTTGTACTCTTTGCTCGTGTTTCAGTTCTGCTCTGTGCCTTCATATTGTCTCTGACATGGTCATGCTGGCGCGCTGAGCTCCGTTTGAGCGACCGTCTCTCTGCTGAACAAGAAAATGTTGTGAGTCGAGTGACGTTTCTCGTTAACGGTTTGGTGCAAGATCAAGGTGATAGTCTGCGCTTTGAGGCAATCGTGCAGACAGAGGTGAATAAGGATCTGATTCCTTCAGGCATCCCAAGGCATATTCAAGTTGTTTGGCGAAAATCACTTCCTGAGCAACAAGCTTCGGAGGTTAGGCCCGGTCAACAATGGCGAGCCGCACTGATTTTTAAACGTCCCCGCGGTGCCTTAAATCCTCATGGCTTTGATTATGAGGCACATTTATTAAGTCGAAATATAAGAGCGATCGGACGCGTACGAGGTCGTCCTGTCTTGTTAAGTGAGAATGGCTTTCACTCAATGCAAGTGATCGTTTCTCTGGCGCGTCAAAAGCTTCGAGGTGCAATGCGTCGACACGTGGGGGACATGACCTATGGCGCGGTATTGATTGCCTTGGCGATCGGGGATCAGGATAGCGTCAGGACCGAACACTGGAATATTTTTAATAAAACGGGCATTACCCATCTTGTATCAATCAGTGGTTCTCATGTGACCATGCTGGCTGCCTTTGGTGGTCTTTCAATGCTGTGGCTTTGGAAACGACTGCGCTGGCGCGATAGGGCGCTTGGCGAGCATATTCCCGCAAAAGTCATGGCGGGTGCTGCAGCGCTCGGTGTCGCCTGGCTCTATTGTTTACTTGCGGGTTGGGGCGTGCCTGCACGAAGAACATTTTTTATGTTGCTAGTTTCAGGGCTTGCAATGATGGCGCGACTGCCGATCAATGCTTCAGGCGTTTTGTGTTTAGCTGCTGCAGTGGTCACGGTGATTGATCCTTGGTCGCCCGTTTCATCAGGATTCTGGCTTTCATTTGGTGCTGTCGCCATATTGTTCTTTGTGGGATCTCAGGCGGAGTCTGTTCCGACAGGGCTGGTGTCACCGGGTATTCGGATATGGCAAATACTCAAAGAGTCAGCACGATTGCAATGGCTCATCACGCTAGCCATGTTGCCTGCCTTGGCTTTTCTATTTCAACAGGTTTCAATTTCATCTCCGCTCGCCAACGCGGTTGCCATTCCTGTAGTCACATTTATCGTGACACCGTTAGCGCTTTTGACGGCGCTGATTTCGTGTGTGCCTGGCCTGTCGGCGGTAGCGTCTATGACTGCATGGATCGCACACGTCGCCTTTGATGGATGCATGATTCCTGTCAGTTGGCTTGCGCATGCTGCTTGGTCATCTTTTGCGGTGGCAGCGATGCCTTTATGGTCTTTAGTACTCAGTGTCTTGGGTATATGTTGGGCCTTACAACCTCCTGGCGTCCCATTGAGATGGGTGGGGTGGACGTTGCTATTGCCCGCTTTATCTTGGCAGCCAAAGCAAATGCCCTATGGAGGATGGTGGTTGTCCGCGTTAGATGTTGGACAAGGTAGCGCCATCTTGTTGCAAACTCGCCATCACGCGTTGTTGTTCGATACAGGGCCTAAAGTGGGGTCGACTGATGCAGGGCAACGTGTTGTGATCCCTGTGATGCGTGCTTTGGGTGTCAGGAAACTTGATGCGTTGGTGGTCTCTCATTCAGACATTGATCATGCGGGTGGCTTGCACGGGCTTTTGAACGAGGTTTCGATTCAAAAAGTATTTTCCAGCTTTAATTTGGAGAGTTGGCTTTCAAAGTTCAAGCAGAACGCATCAACTGTCCCCCCCCAACCCCGACCCAACGCGATATCCTCATGTGTTGCTGGCTATGTCTGGGAATGGGATGGTGTTAGATTTAGCTTTCTCCACCCCCAAGACGACACCTCTAATACGTTTCAAAGCCACAACTCATCACAACAAAAGAAAAAAGTGCGTACCAATACGCAAAGTTGTGTTTTGCACATACACGGAAATCATCATTCAGCTTTGCTGACTGGGGATATTGGCAGCAAGCAAGAAGAGGAAATATTGCAGCGACTGAATATACCGCTTGCGACGCTTACAGATTTGGCCCTGACGAACAACGCAAGTCGCTCTTTTGCCGACGTCGTGTTGGTAGGTCATCATGGGTCGCTGACATCATCATCGGAATCATTTGTCCGTTTTTCAGGCGCATCGCACGCGATTGCTCAAGTGGGATATCTCAATCGATTTTCTCATCCCGCGCAGGGAGTGCAGCAGCGTTGGTTAAGTGCGCGCGCGCGTTTTTGGCGTACTGATATTCATGGTGCTGTCACAGTTCAATCAAGCTTAGAAGGCTTGAAAGTTCAGTCCGAATCATTTAGTCGAAAGCGCTATTGGCATGAAAGGGATTAAGCCTTTCCTAAAGGGAAATTTAAAAAAATTTTAGTAATTTTCGGATAATTAAAACAAACTCGGAGTAAAGTAGTGCTCAACCCGCCTAGCTTCTTATTTTTGAAAAGGGCTAGTGTCAATAAAAGCTAAATGGAGATATAAAAATGCAAGTTAAAAAAATAGCCACAATTTTAGGCTTGGTGTCGGTGGCTTTGCTTGGCGCCTCACAAGCTTCTGCACAAGTTTTTTCTGATAAACCCATTCAATACATCATTCCATTTCCACCCGGTGGTGAATCAGACGTCGTGGCACGCTTGCAGGCTGATATCTCTGCAAAACAGCATAAACAGCCCATGGTTGTCATCAACCGAGCAGGTGCAGGTGGTGCGCTGGTGTGGAGCCAACTCAACAATTATCCAAATGATGGCACTAATGTTATTGGTGTCAATATCCCGCACATTATGTTGCAGCCTTTACAAGAAGGCACCCAGTACAAGACCAACGATATCAATTCGGTCTATTACTATCACTTCACCCCAGATGCATTGATGGTCTCGGCTGACAGTCCTTATAAAACCTACCAAGAGTTCATTGCCGCCGCCAAGAAAAATCCCGGCAAAATGACACTCGCTGGTTCTGCGCAATATTCGGCCAATCATATGGCCACAGAACGACTCAATAAACTCGCTGATGTCAAAGTGAACTATGTGCCTTTCAAAGGTACCGGTGATTTGATTGCATCCCTGATTGGTATGCACGTTGATGGTGCGATGGGTTACTTGCCGCTATCGATTCAACAAAAAAGTCGTGTACGGACTCTCGCAGTCGCTACTGAGCAACGCCACCCAGCTCTGCCTGATGTTCCTACGTTTAAAGAGCTGGGGCTCAATTGGGTCGACGGCGCATACCGTGGCATTGCAATGCCCAAGAGCACACCCCTCGACGTTCAAAAGAAAATGTCTGATTACATGGCAAAGCTGAATGCAGACCCTGTAACGAAAAAGCGTCTTGAGGATGGAGGGTTTGTGATTGTTGACATCCCACTCGACAAAATCCCCGCCTTTATGAAAGAAAAAGAACCTTTGGTCATGGAAGATGCACGTAATGCGGGCATGCTCAAAAAATAATCGGCTTTTTTGTCAATGAAGACTCGAGAGTAAATTCTCGGGTCTTTTTTTATGATGCTGCACTGCAGCGTTGCTGTGTGCTAAGGACTACAATAAGAACAAGATTGAGCACCGTCAGAGTTTTGTCTTGAGAGGCCGACTATGCTGTCACCCCGTTTACATGCTGTGACCTGCACCAGTCCAGCTGGTTTGCACCGTATGGCGTATCGCGAGTGGGGCGACCCCGAGTGCGATGAGGTCATCCTGTGCGTGCACGGACTCACTCGAACCGGTCGAGATTTCGACTCATTAGCCAGCGAACTTTCTACTCGCTATCGCGTGATATGCCCGGATGTGGTAGGTCGCGGACTATCCGACTGGTTGGTGAATCCTGCTTTTTATGCCTTGCCACAGTATGTTTCAGATATGGTGACCTTAATAGCGCGTGTTCAACCAAAGCGCCTGCATTGGATCGGCACATCGATGGGAGGCTTGATTGGTTTGGTATATGCGGGTGCGTATGCACAGTTACAGATAAGAAATGCGTTGCACACGCCTGCGCAACGTCATACGTCCCTTCCAGATACGTACTTTCCCCTGGATTCGCTTTTGTTAAATGATGTCGGACCGCATATCGAGCCAGTTTCCCTTGCGCGCATTGGTCAATATGTCGGAGAGGCCGTCAGTTTTGCTTGTTTTGACGATGCTGTGGCTTATGTTCAAGCCACCTGCGCATCTTTTGGACAGCATACAACCGATCAATGGCACGATCTAACGCGTCATGTTTATATTGAACAATCCGGTCGATGGGTTAAACACTATGATTTAGCCATTGCTGCAGCGTTTAAACAAGTTTCCCCTGAAATAGTTGCACAGGCGGAAACGATGTTGTGGGCGGCTTTCACTTCATTAAATATACCTATTCAAATCATACGTGGACACCAATCAGATTTACTATCTGAACAAACGTGTCACAAGATGCTGCAGGTTCAAGCTCACGCTCGACTTTCACAGATTCAAGGTGTGGGTCATGCGCCGACCCTCATGGATCCTGTTCAAATCTCGATCGTGACTGATTTTTTAAAGAACCAACGTCTTGCAACCGCGTGTGACTCAAGGTGTTAATGTGATGAGTGCTTTGATTGATAATTTTTGTGCGGATTTGCATTGTCACTCTACAGTGTCGGATGGTGTCTTTGCGCCCGATGTGCTGGCTTTGCGTGCAAAAGACGCTGGCGTGAACCTTTGGTCATTGACGGATCACGATGAGCTTTCTGGGCAAGCACTCGCCATAGACACTGCACGAGAAATCGGACTACCCTATTTAACAGGCGTTGAAATCTCAGTCACCTGGGCCAACCAGACGGTGCATATTGTTGGCTTGGGCATTGATCAAAATAATGACACTCTCATTGAGGGCTTGCGCCAAACGCGCGCGGGTCGTGCGGAGCGTGCGAAGCGTATTGGCGATCGCTTGGCTGGACTGGGTATGCCAGGGGCATTCGAAGGTGCTCTGACTTTCGCGGGCAATCCAGAACTCATCAGTCGCACGCATTTCGCGCGTTTCCTAGTTCAAGCCGGATACTTTCCGCAGGTGCAGGCGGTATTTGATCGGCTACTCAAAGATGACGGTCCTGCGCATGAACCCATGCAATGGGCTTCTTTGGAGTCGGCGTTGGGTTGGATCGGAGCTGCGGGTGGAGCTTCGGTGATCGCCCACCCCGGTCGCTATAAATATACAACGACACAATTTGGTGCACTCTTTGATTCTTTCAAAGACCTTGGGGGCAACGCCATCGAGGTGATCACTGGCAGTCATAGCGTTCCTCAGTTTCAAGAATATGCGCAAGTCGCGCGTCATTATGGTTTTCAGGCTTCATGTGGTTCAGATTTTCATAGCCCTCATGAAAGTCGGATTCAGCTGGGCAGCTTGCCTCCGTTACCCTCAGATTTGAAGCCCGTTTGGAAAGACTTGGTGTAAAAAAGATGAACAAGGCCTTTGTCAAAGAGCAAGATGATGTTGAAGATGATGACCTTCCCGAAGCTAAAGCGCTGCCGGTGGGAACAAAAAATTATCTGACACCTGGTGGATACACTGCGCTACGTGACGAACTTGCGCACTTAATGAACGAAGAACGGCCTGCAATGGTCCAAATCGTTTCTTGGGCGGCGTCCAATGGAGATCGCTCTGAAAACGGCGATTATCTTTACGGTAAAAAACGTTTAAGAGAAATTGATCGCCGCATGCGGTTTTTAACTAAACGCTTAGAACTTGCCGAAGTCGTTGACCCTGCGCTGCAAACCAATCGCGAACAAGTATTCTTTGGTGCGACAGTGCTGTATGCCAATCAAGAAGGGCAAGAGCAACGTATCACCATCGTGGGCGTGGATGAGGCGGAGCCTTTACAAGGGCGCATTAGTTGGATTTCGCCAGTGGCACGCGCGCTCACAAAGGCCAAGCTTGGTGATACCGTCAGCTTCAGAACGCCTGGTGGCATCGAAGAACTCGATATTCTTGAAATATCCTATCCGGCTTGAATAATATCTCTGTAGCCATCGCGACTATCCGGCCATTGAAAGACAAAGCCCGTTTCACGAATCCTTGCATTACTGAGACGTTTACTTCCAACGAAGGCAGGTGACTCTGAGACCGGGGGTGCTGGCCCCCCGACTTGCTGCGCTAGTGCTTCATAGAGAGTGCGCATGGGAAGCGGTGTACTGTCGGTGATTAAATACATGGATTGAGGATGTTCGAATCCCATCAAATGCACAACGGCGGCAGCCGCATCGTCGATATGAATACGATTGGACCAGTGTGCGGCAGAGGAGGGTGCGCCAACCTGTCCAAGCTTGAGCTTTTCAAGCAACGCAATCCGTCCTGGCCCATAAATACCTGAAAGTCTAAGACTGAGTGTGGTCAATGCATGTTCGCGGCCAAACGTGGAAAGCCATTGCTCGGCCTCGAGGAGCACTCGACCATTAAAGTTCTTTGGGTTTACCGGAGTGTCTTCGTAGACCCACTCATCCCCATGGTCCCCATAGACCGCCGTTGAGGAGATGAACAGAACGCGCTTTAACGCTGAACTGTATGCATTCTGCACCACATTGCGTAAACCATCGAAATACACCGCTCGATAATCGGACTCTGTTCGCACATGCGGGGCAGCACTAAACAGAATATGAGAGATGCCAGCAGGTAAGTCCTTCATGCTTTCTGGGTTAGACAAGTCTGCTTTAAACCATGTAAACCCGGGTGTGTTCTCTTGATCATCAGGACGCGTTCGCTTTAATCCCCAAACGATATTGGTTGGGTTTTGCAATACTCGTTGAGCGACACGCATACCTAAATCCCCATAGCCAGCAATCAATAAACGGATCGGCGTAGTCATCATGATGTTTTTTCTTGTTGCGTATTTTGTTTAATACCTTCCAAGGGAGGGGTAAAAAAGCGTTCTTTTAGCTCGTCTAAACCAAGACGTTCCAAAAGCGCTTCGAGTCTGGCGATGGTGTGCGGTTTCGGAGGGCCCTTGCGTTGAGCAATCAATAATTCATTTTTCATGGAGTGTTCCCAACCCACTAGCTCAGTCACGGTGACTTGATAACCATGCGCTTCAAGTTGGAGGCAGCGCAGCGTATTGGTAACCTGACTGCCGAACTCTCTTGTATGTAGTGGGTGGCGCCAGATTTCTGCCAAGGGGTCTTTGAGCTGCTCCGCTTTGTTTTTGCGCAGCACACCGGCTACCTCTGCTTGACAACAGGGCACCAGCACCATGAACTCGGCATTCTTGGCCAATCCAAAGCGAATCGCATCGTCTGTGGCGGTATTGCAGGCGTGTAAAGCGGTGACAAGGTCGACCTGAGCGGGTAGGGACGAGGAGTGAATGGATTGTGATACAGATTCGTTTAGAAACCGCATCTGTGTGAAACCGAGCTCATGTGCAAGTGTTTGTGTTTGCGCGACAAGTTCTGGCCGCGTTTCGATGCCAACCATACTCGCACGGGGCGCCTGGTGTCGTAAAAAGAGGTCAACGAGTATAAATCCTAGGTAGGATTTACCCGCACCATGGTCGACAACACAGAAGTCCTCGTGTTTAAGTAGTATTTGCTTGAGCAAAGGCTCGATAAACTGAAATAAATGGTAGACCTGTTTCAGTTTGCGTCTGCTGTCTTGGTTGAGCTTGCCATCCCTTGTGAGGATGTGCAGCGCTTTGAGCAAAGCAATGGATTGTTCTGGACGAATTTCGGGTATCGACATGGGCAGCGTGTGTGACATAAAGTGCGCATTCAGGCATACTTATGTCGAATAAAGGTTTAACTTAGGAACTCTTTATCTCAATGGCTGATTATTCAAAACACAAGATAGAAGAGCTCGAAGGGATTTGTTTGCTGTTCGATCATGAGCAGCAAGCGAAAACCGCAGCTTCTGAAATTTCTAGCTGGAGGCAAGCTCTTGGAGCACAAGCTTACCTCAATATCGACCTCGATTCATACAGAGATCAGTATCTCGTCCAAGTGACCGCAACGCCAGCTTTGTTGGCCTTGACGCCCGAATACGATACGCTCAACTTAAACAAGCGACTTGGTTTAAATACCGTCAACGATCCAACGCAGCTTGATCTTGAAATTCTTCTATGCCTAGCGCGTACACCTGTTTCCTATTGTTATCCTTCCGTTGAGGAACTGCAGGCTGCAGTGCGTGTTCGGCATTTTGCTGTGGTTGCTGCGCGTCGTACTGAATTAGCCTTTAATCCGGATGGTTTCGAGCGCCCTCAAGATTGCTGGACCTATGACGAAAATAGTGGTTTTTTGTTGCGACCTGGCGTCGATATGGTGGAGGCATTGATCAAAACAACCCAGCCTCAGAGTTCCGGTGAGCAACTTTATACTTTTTCCTGTGGACGTGCAGCCGAATATATTATGTTGTTGGCCATTGCCCAAGAGCTTAAGGGTCATAACCAGACTTTATACAAAGCTTTAGAAACACAGTGGCAAAATCGCGCCTTGCTTGCCGATGACTTTAACGATGCTTTTATTTATGAAATTGGTAGTCTGAATCAACCTTTGCCTATGCGATTTTATGTTCCGGGTTGTCGCTTATGGTTTCGCAATCCTGACAGTCACTCTGCGGATGTCGAAGGGTTTGAGGGCTCTTGGGTGATTTATCTCGGCGGTGGAGAATTTTGCAACCTGTGGGAGCGCGCCAAACCGTTTAGCTTTACGGATAAGTGTTTGGAGATTTACCATTGGCGTGATGGTGTGTACTTTGATGACTCGGGTGAGATTAGGATGAATGAGGACATCGTACGAGACAAAGTATTGCACACGAAACAGTCTCCCGAGCAGTTCAAGAGGATTATTGAACGTATGACGCGCTACCGAGATGCCAGAGGCGTTTATGCTGAGGGCGGTTGTATCGATGCCACTAGAGACGTCGTGCGCTGGGTCTGCCCCGGCACCACAGATTTGGTCTTAGGGACTTGATATTTAACGTTTTCAATGTTGACTTGAGATGAAGGTCGTTACAATAGCGCTGTTCAGAACCGCCGGATAGAGACGATGTCTGATGTCATTGCGCTGATTTTTGATTTTGACGATACGCTTGCTCCAGACAGCACTTCAGGCTTTCTAGAGAGCCTAGGTGTGGACACCCAACAATTTTGGTCAGGTAGAGTCGATCCTTTATTGGCGCGCGACTGGGATCCTGTCCCAGCCTATTTGCACGAGATGATTGCGCTTTCCAAAGAAGGCAAATACGGCACCATCACGCAAGAGCGCCTTCAACACTGGGGGCATTCTCTGCCGTTGCATGCAGGAGTCGAGACACTTTTTCGCCGCTTGCGCGAACAAGTCAAAGTCGTTCATCCTCAGGTGCAACTTGAGTTTTATTTGATCTCAAGCGGTATCGGAGATGTTGTGCGCCACACACGCATTGCCCATGAGTTCACCGGCATTTGGGCTTCAGAGTTTATTTATGACGAGCAAGGCGGGATTACTTTTCCACGCCGCATTGTCAGTTTTACAGACAAAACCCGATATCTATTTCATATCCAAAAAGGCATTGTCGGACCGAGCTATATCGGTAAACCTTTCGAGGTCAACCGTAAAATTCCCGAAGATCGTTTGCGTATACCTTTTGACCAAATGGTTTTTGTTGGTGATGGCTATACGGATATTCCGTGTTTTTCATTAATCCGTAGCTCTGGCGGATTTGCGTTTGGTGTGTGGGATCCTAAACACCGTGACAAACGCAGCCGTGCATGGGGTTTTATCGAGGATGGACGCGTTTCAAATCTGAATCAAGCCCGCTACGACGATGATGCAGAACTGTATCAGTGGCTCGAAGAAGCTTTAACAAGCCTCGCAGGCCGAATTGCCCTGAAATCTCGTGTCTATCGTGGATGATTCATTCATGCGTCTTGCGCTTGAGCAAGCTTGCCTTGCGCAAGAGGCAGACGAGGTTCCTGTAGGAGCGGTCATCATTGACGCCAATGGTCTGCTGTTATCCACGGGTTTTAACCGTACGATTCAAGACCATGATCCCACGGGTCATGCCGAAGTCATTGCTTTAAGAAACGCGGCAAGAAACATCGGTAATTACAGATTGCCTGGCGCTACGCTTTACGTCACGCTTGAGCCTTGTGTCATGTGTATGGGTGCCATCATGCACGCACGTCTTGCGCGTGTAGTGTTTGGTGCCTCAGACCCCAAAACAGGTGCGTGTGGAAGTGTGATTAACTTGCCGTCAGAGTCGCGTTTAAACCATCACACACGCGTGGAGGGTGGCGTACTCGCGCATGAATGCGGCGAGACATTGCGTGATTTTTTCAAACGTCGTCGCTCCAAGGAGAGCCACATTGAGTCGTAGTCAAGCCGCCGTGAATAGTCCTGTCGCGCGTATATCGTCCGCTGCCCACAAGGGCATTTATATTATGAGCCCCTCGAGCGCCGTTGCCGACGCAAAAATATTGGCCAGGGGTGTAAAGCGTTTAGAGAAAATGGGCTTTAAGGTTGCGTTGGATCCTACGGCGTTAGCGTGTGATCAACGTTTTGCTGGTTCGGATGCTCAACGTATCGCTGCGTTTGAGCGAGCGGTTAAACAAAAACTTCCTATTGTGATGGCTTCACGCGGTGGCTATGGTGTCACTAGACTGTTGCCCCATCTCAATTGGTCTGCGTTATCTCAGTCTGGTAAAAGATTTGTAGGGCAAAGTGACTTCACTGCTTTCAATTTGGCACTACTCGCCAAAACTGGCTTAATCAGTTATGCCGGCCCGACCGCTTGCTATGACTTTGGCGCACCCAAGCCTGAAATACTGACCACCGAGATTTTTGGCGAAGTCATGCGCGGTGAGCTTGAAATCCTAAGCTTTGAGTCTGAACAGGCCGATGCGGTTGATTGCAGAGGTGTCTTGTGGGGTGGCAATCTTGCGATGATCACGTCTTTGCTGGGCACCCCTTTTATGCCCAAAATTAAAGGCGGCATTCTGTTCGTTGAGGATGTGGGCGAGCATCCTTATCGGATAGAACGTATGCTGAATCAGCTTGCGCAAGCAGGTATTTTAGGTAAACAAAAAGCATTATTGCTTGGTGGGTTTACTGATTATCGATTGGCAGAGCACGACCGCGGATACGATCTAAACGCGGCCGTCGCGTTCATTAGGCAGTCGGTCAAGATCCCAGTGATTCCTGGTTTACCGTTCGGACATACCCCGATGAAAGCGACCTTGCCGATTGGAGCCAAAGTGGGCGTTGCGACGGAGGATGGCATCGCCCACTTGGTCCTCGAGGAGCATCCTGAGGATTTTTAATCTTTATTGTTTAGTTTGAGTGCGCGCTCGGCGGCCAGATAGACTTGTGTTTCCTTGATGACGACGCCTGAAAGTAACACGATGCCTATGAGGTTGGGGAATGCCATGAGACCATTCACGACGTCTGAGACGGCCCAAACAAGATCTAGGGAAACAACCGTACCGATCATGACAAAAGCGGTATAGAGGCAGCGATAAGGCCAGACAATCCGTTTGCCCAATGCGTACTGCGCGCATTTTTCACCGTAATAACTCCAGCCAAGAATGGTTGAAAAGGCAAAAAAGATCAAACCGATCGTCACGATCCAGCCCCCAGGCCCTGGCAACATCGTGTCAAACGTTTGGGCGGTGAGGGCGGCTCCGGTTACACCCGACTTGAATTGACCACCCATAACAAGAACGATACCGGTAATTGAGCACACGATAATGGTGTCGATAAAGGTGCCGGTCATCGAAACAAGTGCCTGTTTGACAGGCTGGTCAGTTTTGGCTGCCGCAGCGGCAATAGGAGCAGTACCGAGTCCTGCCTCGTTTGAGAACACGCCGCGCGCGACTCCGTAGCGGATCATGGTGCCGATCGCACCACCTGCAACGGCTGATCCCGACAAGGCATCCGTCATGATCAAGCGCAAGGCGGGCCAAAGTCCCTCAATATTAGAGACAATCACCGCCAAGCCACCTAAAAGATAGACCGCGGCCATAAAGGGAACGATCACGGCCGTGACGCGGCCGATACTTTTAATGCCTCCAAGGATGACAAGCGCTGTGATGGCAGTCAGCACCGTTCCTGTTAGCCATCCGGAGATACCGAAGCTTGATTGAATGGACTGCGCCATAGAGTTGGACTGCACCGAGGCGCCTGTACCGATTGCGGCGATCATTCCGAATACGGCAAACGCCATGCCGAGCCATTTCATCTTGAGTCCAATTGAGATGTAATACATCGGCCCGCCAGACATCGATCCGTCTGCTTCTTTTATTCTGTATTTCACTGCCAACAGACCTTCGGCATATTTCGTCGCCATGCCAAAGAAGGCGCTGACCCACATCCAAAACAAGGCGCCCGGACCGCCAAGCACCACGGCCGTTGCGACGCCTGCGATATTGCCGGTCCCGATCGTAGCGGCCAGCGCCGTCATCAATGACTGAAATTGTGAAATATCGCCAGGCAAGTTTGGATTTTTGCCTTTGGAAAATGCCATATGGAGCGCGACAGGCAAAAGTCGAATCTGTAAGGCGCCTAGACGTAGGGTGAGATAAAGCCCCGTTCCAACGAGCAATACCAACAAGACCGGTCCCCAAACGTATCCACCCAGGGTGTGAAATAAAATAGTAAGTTGATCCAATTTTTTCTCCTCGTTTTGTATCAATGAGTTCAGCATGGTTTGCTGACCCTGCGCATGATAGGGATGGAGAATTTAAAAAGGTCAGTTTTGCCCGTCTTGTTACACTGAAAACATATCTATCAAGATGTAACTCAATTATTTACTAAAGTAGCCTACCGTGATAACAGCATCAAACCTCGCCATTCAATTTGGACCCAAACCTCTCTTTGAAAACGTCAATGTCAAATTCGGGGAGGGCAATCGTTATGGTTTGATTGGCGCCAACGGTTCAGGCAAGTCCACACTGATCAAAATAATCGGTGGTGATCTTGAGTCGACCGCAGGCAACGTTCATCTCGAGCCAGGTCTGCGATTGGGCAAGCTCAGACAGGATCAATTTGCATTCGAAGACTCCAGAGTGCTGGATGTCGTATTAATGGGCCACACTGAGATGTGGGAGGCGATGTCACAGCGTGATGCCATTTACGCCAATCCAGAGGCGACTGACGAAGACTATATGCAAGCGGCCGACCTCGAGGCCAAGTTTGCCGAGTACGATGGTTACACGGCTGAAGCGCGAGCTGGCGAACTCCTCTTGGGGCTTGAGTTTCCTGTTGAACAGCATCAACTCCCCATGCGTGAGATCGCCCCGGGTTGGAAGCTAAGGGTTTTGTTGGCACAAGCACTCTTTTCCAATCCTGATGTCTTGCTTTTGGATGAACCCACTAACAACTTGGATATCAATACGATCCGCTGGTTGGAAAATGTTTTAAATGGTTATCAAAGCACGATGATCATCATCAGTCACGATCGTCACTTTCTCAACCAAGTATGTACACATATGGCCGACTTGGATTTTGGTGAGTTACGGGTTTATCCGGGTAATTACGACGACTATATGTTGGCATCGACTCAAGCGCGCGAACGTGTCTCTAATGCCAATGCCAAAGCCAAAGAGCGTGTCAGCGAATTGCAGGATTTTGTCCGTCGCTTCTCCGCCAACAAATCAAAGGCTAGACAAGCCACTTCCCGACTCAAGCAAATTGATCGGATTAAGTCTGCTCAAATCGAAGTCAAACCCTCATCGCGTCAAAATCCCTTTATTCGGTTTGAGCAATTAAAAATGTTGCATCGTCAGGCCGTGACACTTGAATTGACAGAAAAGAGTTTTGACGCGCCTGTCATACGCCCTTTTTCAGGGATGGTCGAGGCGGGTGAAAAGATCGCCATTATTGGTGCGAACGGCGCGGGTAAAACCACGCTGCTGCGCATGCTCGCACTCGATCTAGCCCCGGATCGCGGTACGGTCAAATGGTCAGAAAATGCGGACCTTGGGTATATGGCTCAAGACGTCTCTGAGCTTTTCATGGATAAAGATAGCAACTTGTTTGAATGGATGACACACTATCGTCAACCTTCAGATGATGATCAGTCCATTCGCTCAGTGTTAGGTCGTTTACTTTTTTCGGCAGATGATCTTCCTAAAGCTCCTCATGTTTTATCAGGGGGTGAGAAAAACCGCATGACCTTTGGTCGCTTGATGCTCAAGAAGCACAATGTCATGTTGCTTGACGAACCCACGAACCACCTTGATATGGAATCAATCGAATCACTTCAGCTTGCGCTTGATAAGTATCCAGGCACCTTGTTTTTTGTTTCTCATGATCGCGAATTTGTCTCTGCCCTCGCGACACGTATTTGGGAAATTCAGCCCACTGGCCATGTCCTTGATTATCGCGGTCCCTATGAGGAATTTTTGGCCTCAAAAGGCATTGAGGACTGAGGTACTTATGATCGTTCTCGGCTTTGAAAGTTCGTGCGATGAAACCGGCGTCGCGCTCGTTTGCACCGAGAAAGGTCTGCTATCTCACGCTCTACATACGCAGGTCGCGATGCATGCCGCCTATGGTGGTGTCGTGCCCGAACTGGCCTCGAGAGACCATGTGCGTAGAATCATTCCTCTGACGCGCACGGTGCTTCAGGACGCTGGCTTGTCTCTCAGTGAAGTTTCAGCCGTAGCCTATACAGCAGGTCCTGGGTTGGCGGGTGCTTTACTCGTTGGGGCAAGTGTCGCGCAGTCCCTCGCATGGTCGCTCTCTCTTCCGGCGATTCCCATTCATCACCTCGAAGGGCACTTGCTTTCACCACGGTTGGCGGATCCTTGCCCAGAATTTCCTTTTGTGGCGTTGCTTGTGTCGGGCGGTCATACCCAGTTGATGCGGGTCGATGATGTCGGTCTTTACACCTTGTTGGGTGAAACCATGGATGACGCAGCCGGAGAAGCCTTTGACAAGACTGCCAAACTTCTTGGCTTAGGCTATCCGGGTGGCCCCGCCTTGGCGCGTCTTGCTGAGCAAGGGAATCCGGACGCGATCAGCTTACCTCGGCCGATGCTCCATAGCGGCAATTTAGACTTTAGCTTTAGTGGCCTCAAGACAGCCGTACTGACTCGATTAAAAGACGCGCAGGCGCTAGCCGTCGTGAGTGACACCTTAGCGGCTGATCTTGCTGCAGCCACCCAGCAGGCGATCGTCGAGGTCTTGGTGGCTAAATCCATCAAAGCACTTGATCAAACAGGTTTAAAACGTCTCGTTGTCGCAGGTGGCGTCGGCGCGAACCGACTGCTCAGAGCGAAACTTGCGCATGCATTGATTAAACGCCAGGCGGAGGCCTTTTTTCCACCCCTTGAGTTGTGTACGGACAATGGAGCCATGATCGCCTTTGCTGCCGCACAACGCATTGTTCGAGGACTAGTTGATTTGACGGATCATCAGCATGGCTTTGATGTCCGTCCACGTTGGGATCTTGCCTCGATCTAAGAAATTCTCAGTAGAAAGGCCCTAGTTTTTTTTGCGACTTCCAATGCGCGGTTCAGTCCCTGCGATCAGGCGTTGAATATTTGCTTTGTGTCGGTAGAGTAAAAAGAGTGCGATTACAATTAATGCTGTGCCAATTGGGAGATAGGATTTCCAAACCAGCATGCCCCCGAAAAAATAGTAAACGGGCGCAAATACCGCACACGTCAGCGCAGCGAGTGACGAAAACCTGAAGAACACGGCCATGATGATCCAAGTTGCCATCGTGGCTAAGGCGAGGAAGGGTTCAATGGCAACCATGATGCCAAAAGCTGTCGCGACACCTTTACCACCCTTAAATTTTAAGAAAATGGGATAAAGGTGGCCCAGAAACACTGCGATTGCAACGCCTGCTACCAAGAGAGGGCTTGTCTTAAAGTGAATGGCAAGCCATACAGCGAGCCAACCTTTGGCCGCATCACCGATTAAGGTGAGTGCTGCAGCTGCTTTGTTACCTGAACGCAGGACATTCGTCGCACCTGGATTGCCCGAGCCATAGGTTCTAGGGTCTTGTAGGCCAAATAAGCGGCTAAATATCACTGCAAATGGAACAGAGCCTAAAAGATATGCAGCGACAAGCATACCGAGAGACGTTAATACGTTATCCGAATAGTCCATCACGCAGTTCCGGTATGTAGCGGGGAGTCAAGCTCTCATTCTAGCGCGAAGGTTCTTTTTAAGAGGTTTCTTGTTTTTTTACGAGGCATGCAGCGAGTACAATGTATAACAATTTATATAAAAGATAATTTAGCGCCGATCTATGCATATTCTTGTTTCAAATGACGATGGTTATAACGCACCGGGACTTGAGGCTCTAGTCTCTGCCCTACGTGATTTAGCTGACATTACCGTTGTCGCACCCGAGGTCAATCATAGCGGCGCCTCAAACTCCCTGACATTGAGTCGACCTTTAGCAGTGCGGCAGGCGCCCAATGGTTTTACCTATGTGAACGGAACGCCTTCAGATTGTGTGCACGTTGCGCTTACGGGGTTACTCGACCGTCTTCCCGACCTCGTCGTTTCTGGCATCAATAATGGCGCCAACATGGGTGATGACACCTTGTATTCGGGGACGGTTGCAGCGGCCGCCGAAGGGTATTTGTTTGGTATCCCTTCCGTTGCTTTTTCTTTAGTTGCCAAAGGCTGGTCCAATCTTGACGCTGCTGCTGCACATGCGCGCAATATCGTGGCCCGGCAGCTTAAAAATCCGCTGGGTGGCGCTGCACTGCTCAACGTCAATTTTCCCGACTTAGCATTGCATCAAACCAAAGGGATCCTCGCCACCCGTTTAGGTAAACGTCATCCTTCGCAGCCGGTCGTTCGTTCCAGTACGCCCTACGGCGAGACCGTATATTGGATCGGGCCTGCTGGCGCGGCAAACGATGCGACGCAGGGTACTGATTTTGATGCGATTGCTCGAGGTTTCGTGTCTATCACGCCTTTGCGGCTTGACCTGACACAACATGCACAACTGGCCGATGTCGCGACTTGGGTCGAACCACTATGCAATGGCTAAAGCATCCGTGCTTGTCTGCTTCGGCAAAGGACATCAAATCTCTCGGTGCGAGAGGCCTCCAGGGTATTACCCCAGCCAATAGCAACACAAAAATTTCGATCTCTCGTTTGTCGAGCGCACATCCAACACCCATTGCATCTCTCAGAACCTTTGAAAATCTTGGCCTGAACTCTGAACGCTTGCGTATTGCGATGGTTGAGCGTTTGCACACACAAGGCATCACGGATGAGCGGGTCTTGAGCGCGATGCAACGCGTGCCAAGGCATGCTTTTGTAGACGAAGCGTTGGCGAGCCGTGCCTACGATGATGCTGCACTTCCAATCGGACACGGACAAACTATTTCTCAGCCTTGGGTTGTTGCGAGAATGATTGCTGCGGTTTGCGAGACAGGGCTACCAACACGTGTTCTCGAGGTCGGGACGGGTTGTGGCTATCAGGCTGCAGTGATGTCCTATGTTTTTCCTCAGGTCTATTCTGTAGAGCGTATCCGCGCGTTGTACGATATGGCAAAGGAAAATCTTCGTGTTCTGCAACTGACAAAAGTCAGATTAAGTTATGGCGATGGGATGGCTGGATTAGTGAGTTCAGCACCCTTTGATGCGATTATTGTTGCGGCTGCCGGCTTGAAAATTCCACAAGCCCTGATGACGCAACTCAGTATTGGAGGTGTGTTGATCGCGCCTGAAGGCGCAAGTGCTCAAAAATTGATACGAATTCAACGTAAAAGTGAAACGAATTGGTCTAGAGAAGAACTGGAAGTGGTTCGATTTGTTCCGCTCAAGTCTGGATTGCAACCTTGAACATTCAGGAGAAAAGTATGCGTGGTGATGCCCAAACATGCATCAAGCTAAACAATGAGGTCAGCGTGAAATCAAATACTCTGCTTAAAACATTTTCTAGCACAGCCTTTATTGTGTTTGCGCTCGCTTTAGGAGGCTGCACGTCGAATAAAAGCGCTCCTGTCTCAAATTTGTCTTCAGGCACGCCCAGTGCATCCACGTATGTTGTTAAACCGGGCGATACGCTGAATAAAATTTCGCGTGCTACAGGTGTGCCCGAAGGCACCCTTGCTCGCATGAATAAAATCAGCAATCCTAACCTATTGATTGTGGGTCAAACCTTACGCTTAGCAGAGGGAAATACTGCTGCGCCAGTCGTGCGCCCAGGCAGTCCTTCAGCTTCTCAAGCAACACAAAATTCTCTATCCGCCCAATCGGAAGCGGCTGCTAACAACACAGACTCTGAAAGCACTCGGGCCTCTGACGCGGCGTTGATTAGTTGGGGCTGGCCTGCCAAAGGCAAGATCATTCAAGGATTCACGCCTGCAACCAAGGGTATTGATATTGCTGGCAACTCAGGTGATCCGATCGAATCTGCTGCAAATGGGAAAGTCATTTTTGCTGGTGATGGCCCCAGAGGCCTTGGCAATTTAGTGATTGTGGAGCACAGCGATGGCTTTATTACAGCTTATGCACACAACAAAACCCTGCTAGTCAAAGAAGGTCAGGCGGTTAAGCGCGGTACTAAAATCGCTGAAATGGGACAGTCTGATACGACTTCAGTCCGTTTGCATTTCGAAGTGCGTCGGCGCGGCACACCGGTTGATCCACTCCAGTATTTACCTGCTCGATAGCCTCTTACGATGACGCCTACACTTGTCTTTGATTTGGAAACAATTCCTGATGTCGAAGGCTTGCGACGACTTCATGGCTGGGGCAGCGAGGTGCCTGACACCGAAGTCGCTCAACGCGCCTTTGCTGCGAGAAAGGAACTGACGGGCAGTGATTTTTTGCCTTTGCACTTACAACGTGTCGCTGTTGTAGGCTGTGTTTTTCGTGATGATCAAGGTTTTCGTGTTCGCTGCCTTGGCCAGGCGGATGATCCCGAACATGTTCTGCTCGCTGGTTTTTTTAAAACCATCGAACGCTACACGCCTAAGCTCGTGAGCTGGAATGGTAATGGCTTTGATTTGCCAGTGCTCCACTACCGGAGTTTGATCCATGGTGTGGTTGCGCCCAGGTATTGGGACACTGGCGATGATGATCGAGAGTTTCGCTACAACAACTATCTCAGTCGCTACCATACGCGACATGTCGATTTGATGGATGTTTTGGCCAAGCACAATGGTCGTGGTAATGCGCCGCTCGATGATCTTGCCAAGCTCTGTGGCTTCCCGGGAAAATTAGGCATGGATGGAAGCCAAGTATGGCATGCATGGACCCAGGGGCAGGCACAAGAAGTGCGGGCTTACTGCGAAACTGATGTGGTGAATACTTGGCTTGTGTATTGTCGTTTTCGTCTCTTGCGTGGTGAACTTGACGCGGCCTCTTATGAGGCAGAGGTGGCTTTAGTACGCGAAACGCTGGAGCAAAGCACCGAACCGCATTGGAAGCAGTATTTAGAGGCCTGGGGTCGTTAAACATGTCTGTTGATGTATTGCAGGTCGAGTCTCTCGACCTAGAAGCACGCGGCATATCTCGCCGTGATGGGAAAGTTGTATTTATTGAGGGCGCGCTTCCAAGCGAGCATGTCACCGTCAACACGTTTCGACGTAAGCCTTCCTATGATGTAGGTCACGTTATTCAGATTCGACGAGAATCATCAGTGCGCGTCAAGCCGCGCTGTGAACATTTTGGTGTCTGTGGTGGTTGCGTGATGCAACATCTTGAGCCGAGCGCCCAGGTCGCTGTCAAGCAGCGCGCCCTCGAAGACGCACTTCACCATATCGGCAAAACACGCCCTGAGCACGTATTGCCGGCATTGCATG
This sequence comes from Zwartia lucis, assembly GCF_965234455.1. Classification (GTDB taxonomy): domain Bacteria; phylum Pseudomonadota; class Gammaproteobacteria; order Burkholderiales; family Burkholderiaceae_B; genus Zwartia; species Zwartia lucis. The sequence continues at coordinate 169,823 of NZ_OZ248472.1, forward strand.
GCCCTTATTGGGGCTATCGCTATCGTGCCAGATTCGCGGTACGTTGGGTCGCCAAAAAGGGGACTGTTTTAGTTGGCTTTCATGAGCGTAAAAGCCGTTTTGTTGCCGACATTAAAACTTGTCACGTTTTACCACCCCACGTCGCTGCTTTATTGATGCCATTGCGCGAACTCGTGAGGAATTTGTCTGCCCCTGATCGCTTTCCCCAAATCGAAGCCTCGGTTGGAGAGGGCGCCACTGCGCTGGTGTTGAGGCATCTCGTTCCACTGACTGCGCAAGATCTCGTTGTGCTGCGTGACTTTGCTGCCCGTCATGCCATTCAATGGTGGCTTCAGCCGCATGGTCCAGAAACAGTCGCCCCTTTAGACCCAGACCAAGCGCACTTCTTGCATTACACCTTGCCAGAGTTCGGTTTGGAAATGCCATTCAAACCGACTGACTTTACTCAAGTCAACCATCAAATCAATAGAGTGCTTGTTTCTCGCGCGATGACCCTGCTTGAACCACAGGCACAAGATCGCATTGTGGATATGTTTTGTGGTCTTGGGAATTTCACGCTTCCTCTGGCAACACGTTGTCGAGAGGTGGTAGGTGTCGAAGGTAGCGAAACTTTGACTGCGCGCGCTCAGGAGGCAGCAAAACGTGCTGGGATTCGCCACGCAAAATTTGAAACTCTAAATTTGTTCGATGTGACGGCAGAGTGGTTAGCAGAGCTTGGTTACTTTGACAGGATGCTGATCGACCCACCTCGTGAGGGCGCCCAAGCACTTTCCCAGGCACTGATCAACCTACCAAAATCGTATCGACCTGTTCGCATTGTGTATGTGTCATGCAATCCTGCAACTCTTGCGCGAGACACCGCTATTTTGTTACATGCAGGGGGCTACAAGCTCAAAGCGGCTGGTGTGGTGAACATGTTTCCCCACACCAGCCATGTTGAATCAATTGCCGTTTTTGATTCCTAAGTCAATAATTTTTTGTGCTGCCTGGCGCACGCGCTCAGGCGCTGTTCCTCCAATGTGATTGCGTGCTGCAACAGAGCCTTCGAGGGTCAGTACGCTGTGTACATCGTCACCGATTGAGAGATGAAATTTCCTGAGTTCAGCAACACTCAAATCTGCAAGATCACAGCCTTTTTGTTCACATTCACGTACTGCATGCGCGACGGCCTCGTGCGCATCGCGAAAGGGAACACCGCGCTTGACAAGGTAGTCCGCTAAATCAGTGGCTGTTGCAAAACCTTGTAATGCAGCCGCACGCATTGCGTCTGCTTTAACCCGAATGCCAGCGACAAGATCAACAAAAATCGTGAGCGTATCGCGGACCGTATCAGCTGTATCGAAGAGTCCTTCCTTGTCTTCTTGATTATCCTTGTTGTAAGCGAGAGGTTGGCCTTTCATGAGCGTCAACAACGCGACGAGGTGACCATTGACACGTCCCGTTTTGCCTCGTGCAAGCTCAGGCACATCCGGGTTTTTCTTTTGCGGCATGATCGAACTGCCTGTGCAAAAACGATCTGCCAGATCAATGAATCCCACCCTTGGACTCATCCAAATCACGATTTCTTCTGAAAATCTTGAAATGTGCGTCATGATCAGGGCGCACGCACTACAAAACTCAATCGCAAAATCACGGTCGGATACTGCATCGAGCGAGTTTTGGCAGACATCATCAAAGTCCAGCAGTTTGGCGACTAAAGGACGATCGATTGGAAAGCTGGTGCCGGCTAAGGCAGCAGCGCCTAGGGGCAAAATATTGACGCGTTTGCGACAGTCCGCCAAGCGTTCTGCGTCGCGTCCAAACATTTCGGCATATGCCAGCAAATGATGACCAAAGGTGACCGGTTGCGCGACCTGCATATGCGTGAATCCAGGCAAAATCGTGCTTGAATGCTCCAAGGCGACAAGCGCAAGTGCATGACGAAGTTGCCCGAGCAATATGATCAGCCCATCGATTTCATGGCGGAGCCAGAGGCGGATATCGGTCGCGACCTGATCATTGCGCGAGCGGCCAGTATGAAGACGCTTGCCAGCATCTCCCACAAGCTCAACGAGCCGCTTTTCAATATTTAGGTGGACATCTTCGAGGTCTAATAGCCACTGAAAGCGCCCTTCATCGATTTCAGTCAAAATCTGCATCATGCCGCGTTCGATATCGCTGCGATCTTGAGGTGTGATGACTTTGACGGCTTCGAGCATTTGGGCATGCGCCAAGGAGCCTTGGATATCGAAATGTGCTAGGCGTTTATCAAAGTCAACAGAGGCTGTGTAGCGTTTGACGAGCTCCGAAACGGGTTCCGAAAAGCGGGCGGACCACGCTTGGGCTTTTTTGTCGAATTGGCTCTGATTTGGTTTGGGTGTATTTTTCATGATGAGCAAATTATAGAACGCAGCGCAGCCTTGGTAGACATGAGATAATTTTTACTCACGACAACTTGTTTAAACCGGAATCATTATGTCTGCGGTCAGGGTCGGCATTGCACAATTGAACGCCCTCGTGGGTGACTTGACGGGTAACGCTCGTCTGGTGTTTGAGGCCGCCCAGGAGGCTTATAGGCAGGGCGCTCGTGTGTTGATCACGCCCGAACTCATGCTCACGGGGTATCCCCCCGAGGACTTATTACTCAGGCCTGACTTTGTCGAGCGCTGCGAAGCTACTTTACGTGCGCTTTGCCAGGATCTCTCGACGCTTAAAGGCATGCACGTTGTTTTAGGGCATGTCAGCAACACCCAGGAGGGTTTGCGCAATGCGGCCACTGTCCTTGCTGACGGTGCTGTGTTGGGGACTTATTTCAAAAAAGAACTGCCTAATTACTCAGTTTTCGACGAAAAACGCTATTTCACCTCTGGCACCGAAGCTTTCGCTTTTAGTGTGGAAGGGGTTCGCTTCGGTATCAATATTTGCGAAGATATTTGGGGTGAGACAGCCCCAGAAGCCGCATCCGCGCTTGACATACAGGCTTTGTTAGTGCTGAACGCCTCACCTTATAGTCTTGAAAAGCAAGCTCAACGCGTGCGTATTGCTTTGCGTTGCATTGAGCGGACGCATTGCGCGTTGGTTTATGCCAACCTCGTGGGTGCTCAGGATGAGTTGGTGTTTGATGGTGCGTCTTTTGTCTTGTCGCGGGAGGGAAAGCTCGTTTTGCGTGCGTCGGATTTCGAGTCATCACTAAGTTATATTGAGGTATCTTCTGAGGGTGTCGTTTCCTCGTCTGAGATAGGAAACCATCACCAAGGCATGCAGTTATCTGCGGAGGTTTTGTCCAAAGAAGCCCAAATATGGGAAGCACTCAAGGTTTGCTTGACCGATTATGTGAAAAAAAATGGATTCCGTAGTGTCATTTTAGGTTTATCAGGCGGTATCGACTCTGCAGTCGTAATGGCCATCGCCGTCGATGCCCTTGGCGCTGATCGTGTGCATGCTGTGATGATGCCATCCCGTTATACGGCAGACATCTCACAAATCGATGCGAGAGACATGGTTAAACGGTTGGGCGTGGATTATCGTGAAATCGCGATCGCAGACCTTGCAAGCAGTTTTGATCAGGTGCTTGCCCCCATTTTTGCTGGTCGCGCGCCTGATGCCACCGAGGAAAACATCCAAGCAAGGCTGCGCGGTATGCTGTTGATGGCTCTTTCCAATAAATTTGGTCATCTGGTTCTCACGACAGGTAATAAATCCGAACTTTCAACAGGCTATTGCACCCTTTATGGGGATATGGCGGGCGGCTTTGCTGTTCTGAAAGATGTCGCGAAAACAATGGTTTACCGCCTTGCGCGCTGGCGAAACACGTTTGGCGAAGTCATTCCTGTTCGAATCATTACGAGACCACCCTCGGCTGAACTGCGAGAAGATCAAACTGATCAGGACAACCTGCCTGAATATGATGTGATCGATGCGATTATTGAACATTACGTTGAGAGAAATGCTTCGACTGCACAAATTGTGGCGGCAGGATACCCACTCGCCGCTGTGGAGCAGGTAGTACGCTTGATCCGCATTAACGAGTACAAGCGCAAGCAGGGTCCCTTTGGTCCTCGTATTACGGAACGGGCATTTGGACGTGATTGGCGTTATCCTTTGTCTAATGGTTTTCGAGACTAAACATAATTTTTCACAAAAATAGGACTCATCGTGAAGCAAGTGACTGCCATTATTAAGCCCTTCAAACTTGACGAAGTGCGTGAAGCCTTGGCCGAAGTGGGTGTGAACGGATTGACCGTCACGGAGGTCAAGGGCTTCGGGCGTCAAAAAGGTCATACTGAGCTCTACCGCGGTGCAGAGTACGTAGTGGATTTTCTTCCTAAAATTCGGGTTGAGATGGTCGTAGCCGACGAGGCGGTTGATCGTGTGATTGAGGCCATTGTTCGTGCCGCCCGCACAGGAAAAATTGGTGATGGCAAAATTTTTGTGACCGCGGTCGAACAAGCCATTCGAATCCGTACAAGCGAGAGCGGTGACGCTGCGCTGTGATTTTTCTTTAATTTTTTGAGTCATATCCAAATGAAATCTTTTAACTGGGCCAACCCGTACCCAACTATTCGTATCCCGGTGTTCGCCCGTAACGTTGTATCTACCTCGCACCCTTTAGCTGCGCAAGCCGGTTTGCGCATGCTCTTAAAAGGCGGTTCTGCGGTGGATGCCGTGATCGCAGCTGCAGCAGCCATTACGTTGGTTGAGCCTGTCTCCTGTGGGCTTGGAGGGGATGCTTTTGCGATTGTCTGGGATGGAAAAACGCTTCAAGGGCTTAACGCCTCCGGCTATGCCCCTAAAGCTTGGGATATTGATTATTTCAAAAGGAAATACGGCGTTGATGTCAATGGGCTTGCTAAAGCACCCAAACGAGGCGTAGACGCCATCACAGTACCTGGCGTAGTTGCGGGCTGGGCTGCCTTGCACGAGCGTTATGGCAAGCTTGCTTTCGCCGAATTGATGGAGCCGGCAATAGAAATCGCAGAGCGAGGCTATTCGGTGCCTCCCGTGGTTGCACAAAAGTGGGCTGCTGCAGTTCCAGAACTCAAAAACCAACCAGGTTTTGCGCATACTTTCATGCCTGAAGGTCGTGCACCGAAAGTAGGTGAGCGTTTTGTCTTTAAGGATGTCGCACAAACACTAAGAAAAATTGGTGCGTCACTTGGGCGGGACATGTACGAAGGTGAGACCGCAGAAAAACTGGTCGCTTTTATCCGTGAGCATGGCGGTGCCCACACAATCGAGGATTTTCGTCAATATCGCCCAGAGTGGGTGACGCCGATTTCAAAAAACTATCACGGCTATACGCTTCATGAAATTCCACCGAATGGTCAGGGAATTTCCGCGTTGCAGGCGCTTGGCATGCTTGAGCATTTCGATCTCGCCAACATGAAGGTTGACTCTGTCGAATCTCAGCATGTCCAAATCGAAGCGATGAAACTCGCCATGGCTGATCTTTATCGTTATGTTGCAGATCCGCGCGCCATGGAAGTTTCTGCCTCTCAAATGCTCGATGATGATTACCTCGCTGAGCGTGCAAAACTGATCGATCTCAATCGTGCAACACATTTCCCTCCAGGCATGCCACCGACAGGCGGTACGATTTACCTGACTGCGGCCGATGAAAATGGCATGATGGTTTCTTTTATCCAGTCCAATTACATGGGTTTTGGTTCTGGTGTTGTGGTGCCCGGGACCGGTGTCAGTTTTCAGAACCGTGGCGTTGGTTTTTCCATGGATCCTAAGTCCTCCAATGTCGTCCAAGGTCACAAGCGACCCTTCCACACCATCATCCCCGGATTTTTAACGCGTGACGGTGAGCCCGTGATGAGCTTTGGAGTGATGGGTGGCGATATTCAGCCTCAGGGACATATTCAAACAGTCATCCGAATGGTGGACTATCACCAGCAGCCTCAAGCAGCATGTGATGCACCCAGATGGAAGGTGAATCGAGATTTCACGCTAGACGTCGAATCCACGATGCGTGCAACGACGATTGCAGGGTTGGAAAAGCTTGGCCATTCGCTCAAAGCGATCGATGATCCGTATATGGACTTTGGTTCGGGGCAGTTTATTTGGCGCTTGTCCAAGGACCTGCAAGACGGCTATGTTGTGGCCAGTGATAGTCGTCGAGATGGCCAGGCTGTTGGGTTTTAAGCGACCGTAAAAGCTGCCAGAATTCGGGCAAGAAACACTCCGCTACCAAAAGTGGAGTGCCTTGTCGCCAAAATACGGATCGTCTTGCTAGCAAAGGTTTACAGCACGCATGCATCCCGTTGGATTGAAAGAGGGTGCGTTGCGCGGTTCGATACAAAGGAATTTGTTTCGTTAAACGAGCGACCTCGAAATCCGAACGCAATATTGCGACATCATCATATAAGATGTCAGCGAGAGGTCTGCTTTGGAGCCGACGAACACCTTGCCAAACACCGTGCGACGCCTGCAGTGGCGTCACGCTTCGTGCAACAACGCATTCGGTTTGCTTGATCTCCATCACAATTTCTCTTACCCATACGGGCGCTTGCACAGTCGTTCCAAGACGATAGGCTTCGTCAGGCTGCGCTCCCGCTGGATATTCGGCCAAGACGCGCAATCTGAGGTTACCAAGCGCGCGCAGGGCCACTGTGAGGGCGCCGGGACGGGTCAGCCACTGTTTTTGAAGCACCGATAAAGAAGGTGCAGGGCGCGATCGCCACGGTCTGGAGGAGTCAAAAGGATGCATGGGTGTGTATTATCCAACTTATGGAAAAGTTACGCATATCAAAATTAATGGCAGACCGTGGACTGTGCTCAAGACGCGAGGCAGATAGTTACATCGAGCGAGGCTGGGTCAAGGTCGATGGCGTGGTCGCGAGCTTGGGGGAGCGTGCTTTGCCCACCCAAACTATTACGCTCGATAAAAATGTCGCGACGCAACAAACCTCTCGTGTCACGATCCTTATTCACAAGCCGATGGCCTATGTTTCAGGTCAAGCGGAGGACGGTTATACGCCTGCTGTTGCCCTGATTAATGCGACGAGTCGCGCTCAATCGGATCGAAGTCCTCTCAAGTTCGATCGATCACAGCTCAGGGGACTCGCTGTCGCCGGTCGGCTCGATATCGATTCGACAGGTTTGTTGGTATTGACGCAAGACGGTCGCATTGCTCGCCAACTAATTGGTGAGGATTCAGAGATTGAAAAAGAATATCTTGTCCGCGTGCAGGGCCGTTTAGCGCCTGGCAGTCTAGAGCTCCTCAATGAAGGTCTCTCGCTGGATGGAAAACGCCTCAAACGCGCTCAAGTGCGTTGGCAAAATGAGGATCAGTTGCAGTTTGTCTTGCGTGAAGGAAAAAAAAGACAAATTCGTCGAATGTGTGAACTCGTTGGTCTCAAGGTTCTCGGACTTAAACGCGTTCGGATCGGTGGTGTGAAGCTTTCGGACTTGCCTGTGGGCCAGTGGCGCTTCCTCGGTACCAACGAACGGTTTTAACTAGGCTCCGTTACTAGTGCGTGAGAAAATCCAATTTGTAATGCGCACGTTCATCTTGCCCCAATGTTTTGACTAACCATGGCAATGTTTCTTTCATTGCCGCAGTTAATGTATAGGGCGGATTGATGATAAACATACCGCTACCATGAAGACCTAAGCCATCCGAGGAGGGCTTTTGTACGGATACACTGACATGTGTCCAATTTTTTCCGGATATCTTTTCTACTTGTCTTGGAAGTTCTTGCGCTTCGCGGCGTTGAACCTGCGGATACCACACAGCGTAACAGCCCGTTGGAAAACGCAACAACGCGTCTTTTAACGTTTCGACCACGCGTCGATAGTCTTGCTTATCTTCGTAGGAAGGATCGATCAAAACAATCGCACGTCGTGTTGGTGGTGGAATATGACCCTTGAGGCCTGCAAAGCCATCATCCCCAAAGACTGAAGTTTGTCTTGGCACTCTCGATGCGCGCTGATCAAGGTTTTGACGAAGAATGTCAGCTTCGTTTTGGTGCATTTCAAACAAACGCAACTTATCTTGCGCGCGACAGGCTTCGAGGGCGATCCAAGGAGAGCCAGGATAGATTCGTAACTCGCCATCGGGATTCAACTCTTTGATGACATCAAGATACTGCATGACTGCTGGCGGACGAGACTTGGCATCCCAAACACGCGCAATACCATCGAGATACTCGCCTTTTTTTTGTGCCCATTCTCCTCCTAGGTCATACAAGCCAGCGCCGGCATGGAGGTCAACAAACCAATAAGGCGTTTCTTTTTGGTTGTAATACTGAAGAATATGGGTGAGAACGATATGTTTGAGAACATCGGCATGATTGCCTGCATGAAAACCGTGTCGATAACTAAACAAATGACTCTCCGAAATATATATTTATATTATAAATCAATTATTTAAATAAATAAATTCATGTAGTACTTAAGGCAATGTCGTTGTATGATTTAAAGATCTGTTCAATTTAAGTCAGTCGTATTGAATACATACTCACTTTCAAAGATTCTTTAAGCATAGCGTAAGCCGGTGGTAAACTTCGGCGGCTTACTTTTTAGGTGTGCGGCTCATTTATGTTTGATTTCATTCGTAATCATCAGCGTTGGATGCAACTGATCCTACTGCTTCTTATTGTCCCTTCTTTCGTTTTTTTCGGTGTTCAGGGATATTCGGGCTTTATGTCCTCAGAGCCAGAGTTAGTCTCTGTCGGAGAACAGCCCATTACCTTGGGGCAGTTCAATCAGGCCCGCACATCGCAACTTGAACAGGTTCGCAATGCCTTAGGTGCGCAGTTTGATCCTGCAGCCTTTGACACGCCTGAGTTTCGCGAGCAGCTCTTAAATCGGATGGTTGATGAACGCACGATCGCGCTCGCTGCGGCAAAAGGTCGCTATTCCGTTTCTGATGAAACACTGCGTCGGACAATCGCTACCATTCCTGCCGTTCAGGAAAACGGTCAATTTTCGTCTCAACGCTATCGTGATGTTCTTGCCGCCCAGGGCATGACTCCCACGAGTTTTGAGCTTGGCCTCAGACGTGATCTCGCCTTTGCTCAGGTTCTTCAGCCAATCGGTTTGACCGCTCGCGTTCCTTCAGAAGTCACGGAGAAAATTCTTTTACTTTTGACTGAAAAAAGAACGGTCGAGCGTCGTAGTTTTGCGGCCTCCGCATTTGTAAACACCATCAATGTCTCTGAGGCGGATATTAAAAAGTGGTATGACAACAATCAGGCAAAGCTGCAAGTTCCTGAAAACGTCGACGTGCAATATGTTGTGCTCAACGAGAAAGCCGCCACAAAAGATATCAAGGTGAGCGAACAAAATATCGAAAATTTTTATAAACAAAATCAAGCGCGCTATGGTCAGCCTGAGCGCCGGCGCGTGAGTCACATTTTGATTGAACTTTCTGCTTCAGCAAACGATGCTGTGAAAACAGAAGCGCGTGCCAAAGCCCAAGACATAGCCAATCGTGCGCTCGCTGCGCCTGAAAATTTTGGAGCGCTTGCCAAAGAGTTCTCCCAAGACAGTGGCTCTGCAAACCAAGGCGGTGACCTAGGTTGGATTAGTAAAAATATGTTGGTTCCACAGGTTGAAACGTCTGTTTTTGAGCTTGACCGAGGCAAAATTTCTGGGGTCGTTGAGAGTCCATTTGGCTTTCACGTGATTAATGTTATTGATGTCCAGCCTGCTTCGATCAAGCCTTTAGCTGAGGTCAAAGAGGACATCACTAGTGAAATTCGCAAACAACTGGCTGCCGAACAATTTGCTCAGCTCGCTAACAAGCTCACCAGCCTCGTCTATGATCAACGCGATAGTCTGGCCCCAATTGCCACAGCGCTCAGTCTCCCTGTTTTAACTGCGACCGGATTGACGCGTGAAGGTTTGTTACCGGCTTCTCAGCGTTCTGCTGCTGCTATCACCGAAGAGGAGCAACTGATCTTTGGTAATCCGAAAGTTCGGCAAGCGGTTTTCTCTGCTGATGTTTTAAAAGAAAAATTAAATTCAGGTTTGATCGAGGTGTCGTCTGATGTGATTGTTGCTGTTCGAATCGTAGCGACTCATCCATCGTACATTCCTCCCTTGGCAGCCGTCTCCGAACAAATTAAACAACAGTTGACTAATGAGCTTTCTTTGGCTGCTGCGCAAGCGTCTGGCCTTAAAGAGCTTGAACTGCTCAAAGCCGCACCTCAAACTGAGCCCAAGGATTTTGAGGCCGCTATCGAAGTCACTCGACAGCAGCCCGTTACGTTAAATCGCGAACAGCTCGAAGCGGTGATGTCATCGAAGACGGCACCCTTACCAACCTATGTTGGCGTTGCAGGTGCTGAGCAATACACTATTTTGAGACTGTCTAAAGTTCAAGAAGGCCCCAAACCTGAGCCAGCGCAATTGAGTCAATTACAAGCGCAGCTTTCTCAAGCATGGGGCGTAGCTGAAGAACAGGCTGCTCTAAAGGTGCTACGCAAGGAATTTAAAGTCAAAATGCTTCCGGATGCATCGAAACTCATTAGTGGAGAGCTTGACGCGGCGAAGCTTTAACGCGTAGCCGCTGTCATGGTTGCTCTCATGGCTTGAGCATGGGTAAAAGTATTTTTTGCACATTACCCAACAAAATCGGCTGTGCTTCCTCATTGGGATGGATTGTATCGGCCTGAAACATGGCCGGATTTTCCGCAATACCCCCTAGAAAGAACGGTATGAGTGCTGTTTCTTCGCTCAAGGCAACTTCTTCAAATAATCTTTTGAATGCAGTCGTGTACTCCCTTCCATAATTGGGGGGTATTTGCATGCCTGCAATGATGGGCTTGGCACCCGTCGCTTTGACCAAGTGAACCATTGCAAGCAAATTGTTTTTTGTCATCTCAAGTGGCAATCCTCGAAGCGCATCATTCGCGCCTAACTCAATCAGCACGATATTGGGACTTGTGCGTTCAAGCAATGCCTTCAAGCGCGTTCGTCCACCACTCGTTGTGTCACCGCTAATGCTTGCATTGATAATTTCTATTTTTGGATGCGCATTTGAAAGAGATGTTTTTAACAACTCTACCCAGCCGGTTCCACGCTTTAATCCGTATTCTGCAGATAGACTGTCACCCACGACTAATATTCTTGTGGGATGATTGGAAAATTGTGGGGTTTGTGCGTACGCGGCTAAACCTTGAAGCATGGCAAGCCCGATCATTCCAAGGTTAATGTGACGTCGATAGCGAGAGAATGAATTCATGAATGATGTGACCAAAGCGATTGTAGTCGAGCGACTTTCTAAGCAAGTGATTGATGCTACGGGAGTATTGAGTATTTTAGATGACGTAAGCTTTTCGGTTTCGGTGGGACAGTCACTTGCAATTACTGGCGCATCTGGCTCTGGCAAATCAACTCTTTTAGGTCTTCTTGCTGGTTTGGACCAACCAAGCGGGGGAGAAGTTCATTTGCTTGGACAATCACTGACTCAAATGAATGAGGATCGCAGAGCGGCCTTCAGAGCCAGTCATGTTGGATTTGTTTTTCAATCTTTTCAGCTTCTTCCTAATTTGACTGCTCTTGAAAACGTGATGTTACCGATTGAACTTGCGGGAAAACCTGCCGCAGCGGCGGCAAACTCGATGTTGCAACGCGTAGGGCTTGGTGAGCGGCTACATCACTATCCTTCGACTCTGTCTGGCGGCGAGCAACAACGCGTCTCAATTGCTCGCGCCTTTGTTCAAGGTCCGATTTTAATCTTTGCCGATGAGCCCACGGGGAGCTTGGATGCTGTGACTGGAGCGACGATCATTGATCTCATGTTCGAGCTCGCCGCACAACAAAACACAACGCTTGTTCTGGTGACGCACGATCTCTCTCTGGCAGCTCGCTGTGATCGACAATTAGTCCTGCAGGGCGGTCGAGTGGTTTCCTGATCCAATATGGCGCCTAGCTTCGGCTGCGGCGCCACTCGATCAGACTATTGACGATGCCGCTTGCACAAATAATGATGATGCCTATCCATGTGGTGGTGTCGGGAAGGTGAGACCAGACAAGCCACCCAATTGTTGCGGCAAAGATGATTTGTAAATATATAAAGGGAGCGAGGAGCGACGCAGGTGCGTTGCGATATGACTGAATTTGTAGCAGATGTCCTAGCCCTCCCGTCGCACCAGATAGCAAAAGAATGGTCCAATTCCAGACGCTCAAGGTTTGTAGACTACTCACTGCGGAGGACCAAACGAAGGGCAAACACAGCGTCAAGGATCCAGTCCCAATCGCCCCTCCCCAAAGCACAGTGGTAAATGCACTGTCTCGCGCGAGCATTCTTGAGATTAAGTGTTGTGCAGTTAAGAGGCATGCGGTGATCAGCCCCATGATCACTCCTATCAGGGGCAATCCCGCTGAAGGACGCACAACAATCAACACGCCGACCAGTCCGATGCCAGCAGCGATCCAGCGTGATTGACGGGAAGGTTCCTTTAAAACCCAGGGTGCGACAGACAGCATTAAAAGGGGGGCAAGAAAAATAAGTGCTGTTGCCTCTGCTTGAGGTAAATAACTCAGCGTTGTGAAAAATGTCAATGCTGAGCCCAGCATGGCTGCGCCTCGCAGACACTGTAATTTGGGCATTTTGCTTTTAAAAACACCCAATCCGCGGCTAGGTAAAATGATCGACATCAACAAAACGAGATGAATGGCGTATCGAAACCAGCAAAAAACGAGCAAAGGCACACCAACGGACATGATCCACTTTCCCATGCCATCTAAGCTTGTCAAAAAAATAAGCGAAAATAGGAAGGTAAGCATGCCAAGCAGAGGGCGTTGAGCCGGCGGGGCGAATGCGGAGGATGCAGCACTCAGTGCAGATACCCGAGGCATCAACCGAGCTCCTGTAATGTGTTGGATTGTAGGAAAGCGTGAATAATCACGGTACCTTGATGATCATACCTGCGTTATTTAACTTGTGTCGCGCCTAGGGATTGTTAAAATCGACAACTATGAAGAACTTAACCCTAAACTCTGCCGTTGTGCGCGAACTTATGTTTCGCGTACTCTTTGGGCAACTTGGACTGGCTTTATTACTTTCCAGTTTTTTCAGTATCGCCATGGCACAACTTCTGCCTCAAACTGAGCTCAAGGTTGTTGGAGGACTTAGCAGCCGTCCCGCTTATTTGGAAATTGAAAAACCTTTCTGGAATCATTCCATTGCCGAGCGGTCCGAGGGCGCTGTGACTGCTCAAATCAAAGGTTTTGACGAGTTAGGCCTCAAAGGTCAAGAATTAATTCGCTTGATGCGCCAAGGTGTCATTGAGTTCGGAACGATTCCTCTCTCATACTACGCCAGAGAAGCATCACTTTTTGAGGCGGTCGATATCGCAGGACTTGTACCAAATCAGAACATTGCAAAAGAGTCCATCAACGCCTTTTACCCAGTGCTTAAGCATTATTTGGCTGCTACACATCAGGTGAAGCTTTTGGGTGTTGCCCCTTACGGAGCGCAGTTTTTCTTTTGTAATGTCGAGATTCGTAGCCTTGCAGATTTGAAAGGTCAAACGATTCGTACGATTACCAGAACGCAAGCTGAGTTAGTCGAAGCGCTTGGCGCAAAAAGCATAGGCTTGCCTTTTTCTGAAGTCTTAAAAGCACTGGAATTAAAAAATATCTCCTGTGCGATTGGGGGTGCCTACTCGGGTTACACAGCAAAATGGTACCGAGGGTCGACACATCTCTATGCCATGCCTGTCGGCTGGAATCAAGAAGTCCATGCTGTTAACCAAAAGGTATGGGATAGTCTAGATGAGCCAGTGCAGAAATTCCTTGAGTCCAATATTGAATTTTTGATTCAAAATCTTTGGGATTTTTCTGACAAACTCACTCAACGCGGCGTCGATTGCAACACTGGCAGCAAAGAATGTCTTTCAATGCCTCGCGGTCAGATGAGATTAGTGACACCATCCAATGCAGATATAGCAACAATCAAACGTATTTCAACGCAAAAGGTTTTACCAAAATGGTCTGAGCGTTGTGCCGATGCTTGTGTCACGGACTTCAATCAAACGATCGGCAAGCTTCTCAAGAACAAGTGAAATTCAAAATAAAGAAAATTTTTTATTTAACCTTTTGCGCGTATGATTTTCTTGACTTGAGGTACATGTCGTATAGAACGAAAAACTTGGGCGAGATGCCTTCGACTGTCGACCTGGACAGTGAGATTGAGAACAACGGTTGCCATCGCATCGTCATGCATCGTCACGTGAATAATATTTGAATCTGCCTGCGCCACTTCGGCTGCAATACGGCTTAAAACACCACGCTCATTTTTAGCAATAATATCGAAGCGAGCAGAAAGGTGCTTGGCCGTTTCTTGATCCCACGCGACGTCCACCCAACGTTCTGGCTCTTTGAGACGTGCGCGCAGAGCCACTGGACATTCGGCCGTATGCACCACGAGGCCATGACCCACTCGAATGCCAGCAATAATTTGGTCACCAGGAAGAGGGCCACAACAGGGTGCTAATTGAACACCTTGTCCCTCGTTTCCATGGATTTGAATCGGAGTGAGCTTTGCCGATCTCATTTCATCATCAGCAGCGGCAGTGGTGGCGATTAAGGGATGGTCAGGCGCAAAGCGTCGGGCGACTACCGCCGCAAGACGTTTGCCAAGACCAATGTCTGCCAGAATCTCTTCACGTGACTTTGCACCGCTCGAGCGAGCGAGCTTTTCCCAAATCGGATCATCACTCGCAGGAAGATTTAACTTAAGGTCGCTTAAAGCTTGGGTCAGCAGCCGTTCTCCAAAGGCCGCAGACTCATCGTATTGAACGGTTCGAAGGTAGTGCCTGATCTCTGAGCGTGCACGTCCAGTGCGTGCGTAATTCAACCACTGTGCACTCGGACGAGAAGTTTGAGAGGTAGTGATGGCAACAGAGTCGCCATTTGCGAGCTCAGTGCGTAGGGGAACCTCTTCGCCATTGACTTTACTAGCAACGGCATGGTTTCCGACATCAGTATGAATCGAATAAGCAAAATCGATGGCCGTCGCACCACGGGGCAAGGAAACAATTTTTCCTTTGGGGGTAAACACGTAAACAGCATCTGGAAACAGGTCAACTTTGACGTGTTCAAGAAACTCTGTCGAGTCTCCGGTCTGATTTTGTATATCGAGTAGGGATTGCAATGATTTACTCGTCCGGCTTTGTATTTCTTGGAGGTTGGACTGATCGCCTTTATAAAGCCAATGTGCTGCAACGCCTTCTTCGGCAATTTGATGCATATCGTGTGTTCTAAACTGAAACTCGATTGGGGTGCCAAATGGGCCTACCAATGTTGTATGCAACGATTGGTAACCGTTGATTTTTGGTATGGCGATGTAATCTTTAAATTTTCCGGGTACAGGGCGATAGAGCTGATGCACAATACCCATCGCCATATAGCATTCAGGCAAGGTCCGCACAATCACGCGAAACCCATAAATATCCAGAACATTCGAGAGGCTCTTTTTTTGTTTAACCATCTTGTTATAGATGGCATAAAGCGTTTTCTCACGTCCACGAACTTCGCTTTCTATGCCCGCTGTAGGTAAAGCGCTTCTGATTTGTTCATCAATACGTGTCAATACTTCTCGTCGATTTCCACGTGCGGCCATGACCGCTTTTTCCAAAACCAGATAGCGATTTGGATGAATAGCGGCAAAACATAAATCTTGTAATTCGCGATATAAGGCATTGAGACCGAGCCGATGTGCAATCGGAGCGTAAATATCCAATGTCTCGCGCGCGATGCGCCTTCTTTTATCTGGATTGACTGCGTCCAGTGTGCGCATATTGTGTAGTCGGTCTGCAAGCTTTATGAGAATGACACGTATATCACGTGCCATCGCTAACAGCATTTTTCGAAAGCTTTCCGCTTGCTGTTGCGCTTTGCTGGCGAACTCGAGCCGGTCTAATTTTGAGAGACCATCCACCAGCTCTGCGACGTCTGAGCCAAATTTTTCAAGAAGTTCTTGTTTGGCAATGTCTTGGTCTTCCATGACATCATGCAAGAGAGCGGCACGAATGGCATCGACATCGAGTTTCCAGCCAGCGCAGATCTCTGCGACAGAGATCGGGTGACTGATATAAGGGGAACCGCTTGAGCGAAACTGACCAAGGTGAGCTTGATCTGAAAAGCGATAGGCATCTCGGACAAGAGCGACTTCTTTTGTATCGAGGTATCCATCTAGCAAAAGCTGAAGAGAGGCCATAGAGGCAATTGCAGGCTCTGCCTCCGTCACGACGGGTGTGGCAGAGCCAGAAACTGAACCTAATCGTTCTTGAGGTGCTGCAGGCCTGCGGGTGAGGCGTGAACCAACGCGCAGGGCGGCCAATAACCCGGAAGAAGCGTACCGAAGTCCGGGAAAGGCCATTGGAATCCTACTTAAGTGGGAACCTTGCGCAGCATTTCAATGCCGGTCAAACCTGCTGAAATCTCGCGTAAAGCGGTCACGGTGGGTTTGTCTTTGCTATCGATTCGAGCGGCATGACCTTGAGCGAGTTCGCGCGCACGGTAAGTGGCTGCCAAGGTGAGCTTGAAGCGATTAGGAATGTGCGCGAGGCAATCGTCAACAGTGATGCGGGCCATGGAAGTCCTGTCAGTAAGGTAAAAAGTGCATTGATCGTTGAGTATAGCTTTAGCGAACGCTCAAGGGAGTAAATCGAAGGATCTGAAAAGCTCAGGATGTCGGGCAAGTTGGCGCTGATAACGCAATTTTGCCGTTTCGATGATCTGACTCAATTGCGTGAGCGCAATGCTAAAGTCTTGATTAATAATAACATATTCAAACTCAGACGCATGTGAAATCTCTTCGCTTGCAGCCTCGATACGGCGTTGGATCACCGCCTCTGCATCCTGACCGCGTTGGGTCAAACGCTCTCTAAGCGTTGAAATGGCGGGAGGTAGGATAAAAACACCGATCGCTTGGGGAAATAGTTGTTTAACTTGCCTAGCACCTTGCCAATCAATTTCGAGCAGAATATCCTGTCCAAAAGCGATGGCTTGGTCGATTTTGTCTCGTGGTGTGCCATAAAAATTGCCGTGTACCTCGGCCCACTCTAAGAGCTGATTTTGATGACGCATTGCATCAAACTGCTCTTTGGTGACAAAACGATAGTCCTTACCTTCGGTTTCGCCGGAGCGAGCGGGCCGTGTTGTACAAGAAACAGACAAGCACAGCGTTGGATCACGCGCCAAAAGCGCATTCACCAAGCTAGATTTACCCGCTCCACTTGGAGCGACAACCATAAAAACGTTTCCGGCAGCCAGTGACATAGGTGACAATGCAAAGAAGTGAATTAAGCTTAAAGCATAGCAGAGAGCCTCGTTAGACAAACCATTGAATAAACAAGGATTGCATAAGATATGAAGAACCAACACCTCATTTCGGTTCCTGAGTTGCAGGAGCAGTTGGCCAAAAATCCCTCAAAAGTACTGATTTGTGACTGCCGATACGATTTGGTGGATGCGGCGCTCGGGCTTCGTGCGTATGAAGCTGGCCACATCCCAGGTGCGATCTATCTTAATTTAGGTAAAGTTTTAAGTGGTTCTTCGACTGGGACTAATGGACGACACCCTTTGCCAAATCCTGACCGTCTTGCTTTGGACCTCGCTGCACTAGGCGTCAATGCAGACACACTCATCGTGGCCTATGATTCTCCTGGTGCATCCTATGCAGCGCGTTTGTGGTGGTGCGCGCGCTGGGTCGGTCACGCCAATGTTGTTGTGCTCGATGGTTCGCTTGAGGCATGGGTTCAAGCTGGCCAACCACTCTCAAAAGAAACGCCTTCGGCCAGAGCTGCGGGTAACTTTAAACGTGGCGAGTCACTCACGAAACTGGTTCAATACGCTGAGTTACGTGCAGGACTGGGTCACACAAACCGACTGATTATCGATGGTCGACCTGAGGATCGTTTCGAAGGCCTGAATGAAACACTCGACCCGAAAGCAGGTCATATTCCTGGTTCTCTCAGTCGGTTTTCTAAGAAAAATCTTGATGCAAACGCATGTTTCAAATCTTCCGAAGTGCTTAAAGCAGAGTTTTTGTCCTTGTTTGGGAGTCATTCTCCAGAGCACGTTATTGCAAGTTGTGGATCCGGCGTTGCCGCATGCCATCTTTTGCTTGCGATGGAACTTGCGGGATTGAAAGGTGCGGCGCTGTATGGCGGCTCTTGGAGTGAGTGGTGCGCACAGCCAGATACCTTAATCGAAACGGGTCCTGCCCAAGCAACATCTTAAAATAAACACTTATTACATTGAACAAAAGGAAGAAGAAATGTCTGATCTCAAGGTCGCTGTCATAACAGGTGCAGGTTCTGGCATTGGACGCGCCGTAGCAATCCATCTCGCTGCAACGGGCTATCAGGTTGCGTTAGCAGGCCGTCGTCTAGATGCGCTTGAAGAAACTAAAAAGGAAGGCGGCGCGCTTGCTGCGAATTTGCATCCGATCGTGACCGATGTCAGTGACGAAGCATCCGTCAATGCGCTGTTTGCCGAGGTTGTTCGTCGCTGGGGACGCTTGGATGTCTTATTCAATAACGCCGGACGCGGCGGTCCCCCAGTTCCGATTGAGGACCTACCTGTCGAGATTTGGAAAGACATCGTCAACATCAACTTGACCGGTATGTTTTTGTGTGCGCAAGCTGCGATTCGTATAATGAAATCTCAATCACCACAAGGCGGTCGCATCATTAATAATGGTTCGATTTCCGCGCATGCGCCGCGGCCTTTCTCGATTGGGTATACGGCGACCAAGCATGCGGTCACGGGTCTGACCAAGTCCATCTCGCTCGATACACGTGCCTATCGTATTGCGTGCAGCCAAATTGACATTGGTAATGCTGCGACTCCTATGACCGAGCGCATGACTAAAGGTGTTCCTCAACCTGATGGCTCCACGCGCGTAGAGCCACGCATGGATGTTAACCATGTCGCGCAGACTATCACTCAAATGGTGAGTTTTCCATTGGAAACAAATGTACAGTTCGTCACAATCATGGCGACGACGATGCCGTTTGTCGGAAGAGGTTAAACCTAGCGCAACCAGAAATAGAACAGGCGAGGGTAGGTTCACTCGATATTCATTGCCTGTTCTTTCATTTGCTCAATGAGTAGTTTTAGATCAATCGCAGCCTTGGACATTTCAAGGCTGCCTGCTTTTGAGCCAAGTGTATTTGCCTCACGGTTCATCTCCTGAAACAAAAAATCGAGTCTTTTCCCTGCACTTCCTCGAGAGGGATTTCCTTTTTGTTTGCCAGATGAATCAGGCGTGTCCTTGAGTAAAAATTCCAGCTCAGTCAGGTGGGATTTCAAGCGCGTAAGCTCTTCGGCGACATCGATACGCAAGGCAAATAAACTTGATTCACTGGCTAGACGCTCTGAGAGCTCTGGCCCCGAAATATGACTGAACCCAGAGGGGAAGGCATGATGAATGGTTTCTCGTAATTTCTGAGCGAGGCGATCTTTTTGTGTCTGGATAAGTAAAGGCATTTGCTGTTCGACCGCATCAACAATCCGACTCATTTGTTTTGCAATATCAAGCATCGCAAGACTGAGGCGTTGTCCTTCGCGCTGTCGTCCGGAAAGAAGCTCTGAGAGCGCCGCTGTCGAAGCTTGTTGACAGGCAGCCAGCCAAAGCTCAGGATCGATTGGTGGATGCTGCGCACTCAGCGAACTCAGCATTTCATAAAAGCTTGGAGAGGCAGTCTCAGGTAATATTTTTCTAACCTGCGAAAGTTGTCGGGCTACAAGCAATAAAGCATCCTCTGAAATCTCTGTTGAAGCCGCAGCCTGCGCACGACTGAAATGCGCGCGCACCTCAATTTTTCCACGCGACAGCTCTGTAGATATACGTTCTTTTATTGGCTGTTCTGCCATTCTTAATTCATCGGGCAGTCGAAACTGAATATCCAAAAATCGACTGTTCACCGATCTAAGCTCAACAGTGACCGAACCAAAAGTTTGTTCGGATTTACCACTGCCAAAGGCAGTCATACTTGTGATCATTGCACTCTCTCAATACCAATTGCGGCGCCATCTGGGTTGCGTGGATCTGTCGCGCCAAATAAAAATCCATGTTGTTGTTGAACCGTCTGCACACGCCCCATTGTAGGCATGACACGCAATTCGTGACCTTTATCTTTGAGTAACCGAATGGTGTCAGGACTCAAGCCTTTTTCAATACGTAGAAAATCTGGCATCCATTGATGGTGAACGCGAGGCATCGACAAAGCCTCTGCAATATTCATTTTAAAATCGATCGTGTTAAGTACCGTTTGCAAAACAGTTGTAATAATTCTGGCCCCCCCTGGTGTGCCTGTTGCGAACCATGGTTTCCCATCCTTGAGCACAATCACGGGCGTCATCGAACTCAACGGACGCTTGCCAGGCTCAATCGCGTTGGCACTGCCACCTAACAATCCAAAGGCATTGGGCACGCCTGGCTTGGCAGAAAAATCATCCATTTCGTTATTGAGCAACACGCCGGTCCCGCGCGCGACGATGCCAGAGCCAAAATTTAGATTCAACGTGTAGGTACAGCTGACAACATTGCCCAGAGCATCCATGACTGAGAAATGGGTAGTTTGTTCGCTTTCAAAATCTCGAGCGGGTCCTGGTCTGACCTGTTTGCTTGGCGTGGCACGCTCAAGATTGATACGTGCTGCCAGTGTGTCAGCATAGGACTTCGCTGTCAGTCCGCGCTGAGGGACTTTTACAAAATCCGGGTCACCTAAATACTCAGACCGATCGGCATAAGCCAAACGTGCGCTCTCTGCGATCAAGTGAATCGTTTGGGCACTTCCTGGTCCAAACTCAGACAGAGGGAAGCGCTCTAATATATTAAGCATTTGAATGAGATGCACACCTCCCGAGCTGGGTGCTGGCATGGAGTAAATGTCATAGCCACGGTAGTTGCCTTTGGCAGGCGCCCGCATTGCGATCTGATATGTTGCAAGATCCTCAAGACTCATAGGGCGCGTCGATGTGCTTAGCGTGTCAACGATATTTTGAGCTACGCTTCCTTTATAAAAGCCATCCACACCCTGTTGTGCAATCAATCGTAGCGTTTTTGCTAAGTCTGGCTGAAAGAGTCGCTCTCCCGCTTCGTAAGTGACTAGACTAGAAAGCGGGCAGTCTTGCATAAGACACGCTGGCACATCAGGTTTACGTTTGAAAAATACTTCGCGCGTTGACGGCCAACGCTCGAGATGTTTACGTTGCACGGCGAATTGTTGGGCGAGCACAGGGCTGACGATAAATCCATCTTCAGCCAGACGAATCGCCGGTGCCAACAATTGCTCAGGAGGTAAGGTACCGAACTGTTGCAGTGCAGAAATAAGGCCGGCAACGGTTCCTGGAACAGCGACGGAATAGGGGGTAATTGTCGATTTACCTGCTATGACCTGACCTTGAGGATCGAGAAACATGTCTTGACGGGCCGCAGTCGGAGCGGTTTCCCTAAAATCTAAGGCGTTCATAGCGCCTGTCTTTGCTTCTCGAACGAGCATAAATCCACCACCGCCAAGGTTCCCCGCATAGGGCAAGACGACGGCCAAGGCGAAACCAATGGCCACTGCTGCATCAACGGCGTTTCCTCCTTGACGCAAGACCTCTGCGCCGATTTCGCTGGCGAGTCGATGATCAGAGGCCACCATGCCGCCTGTTGCTCTGACAGGATGAAAAATCTCAAGGCTATTGTCATAGCGGGTAATGGCAATGTTCTCGGCTGCTTGCGCGTAAAGTTTGAAAGGAAACACCAGATAGCAGGATAAAAAGGCAGCGAGCAAGACAGCAAAAGGCCTGCTGCGTATACTGTGCGGCAGATGCATCAGGTTTTGGTTGTTTTGCATCAAGGTCATCCAATCGTCTTTGTAAGTGAGCGCTCAACGTGTCAAATACTAGCACTAGTCCCAGCCGCCTTTCCGGCAGAAATCTCGATGAACTTCGTATCGTCAAGGTTCAAAGAAACTTTACCCGCTATGCGGAAGGTTCGGTTTTATTTTGTATGGGCGAAACGCAAGTCCTTTGTACCGCAAGCGTACTTGAAAAAGTCCCTCCCTTTTTAAAGGGCAAGGGTCAAGGCTGGGTGACCGCCGAATACGGGATGCTGCCTCGCGCGACGCATACCCGCTCGGATCGAGAGGCCGCCAAAGGTAAACAATCCGGTCGTACTCAGGAAATTCAAAGACTCATCGGAAGAAGCCTGCGAGCAGTCATTGATATGGAGGCACTAGGCGAGCGAACCATCCAAATCGATTGTGATGTCCTTCAAGCGGATGGTGGAACACGTTGCGCAAGCATTACTGGCGCCTGGATTGCGGTAGCCGATGCGATCGAGGGTCTGCTCTCACGCGGTGAGATCGTCAATAACCCCCTCAAGGACTCCGTCGCGGCAATTTCGGTCGGTATGGTCAATGGCCATCCAACCTTAGATCTTGATTATCCCGAAGACTCGGGCTGTGACGCAGACATGAATGTCGTCATGACGGGTGCAGGTCGGTATGTCGAGGTCCAGGGTACCGCTGAAGGGCATGCTTTTGATCGACAGGAACTCAATGCCTTATTGAGTCTGGCGGAGCAGGGAATACAAGCCCTCAAAGAAAAGCAGAGGGCCGCCCGTCAAACTTAAGGTCAGTTAAATTGTTCGGCCACCATCCACGGGCAATTCTAGGCCGGTCAAAAACGAAGCTTCCTCGGAGGCCAAGAACACGGCTGCATTGGCGATATCCTTTGGCACACTCAGGCGTCCCATCGGGATCGTGGCGATAAAACGGGCACGATTTTCCGGGGTGTCAGGAACCCCCATAAAATCTCCAAGCATCCCTGTATCACCCATGACAGGACAAATAACGTTGACGCGAATGTTGTCACCCGCCAATTCGACTGCGAGAGACTTCGAGAGCAAATTAGCCGCACCTTTGGAGGCGTTATACCAAGTCAGACCAGGACGCGGACGCATCCCCGCGGTTGAACCAACGTTGATGATGCAACCGGATTTCTTTAAACGCATTGAAGGCACGACGGCATTAATCATGTGGTAGATGGCTTTGACGTTGACGTCAAAGCAGCGATCGTAGGTGGCCTCGTCGACACCTAAGAATGGTTGATTTTTGTGGGTAAATCCCGCGTTGTTGACGACGATATCGATCTCACCAAAATGATCGCGTGCAGCCTTGACCGCCAAATCAATATCCGCGCGTTTGCTGACATCGCATTTCACAGCAACGGCGGCGTTTCCGATTTCATTCGCGACCTTCTGAGCACCGACTTCATTGAGGTCTGCAATCACAACCTTTGCCCCTTCGCGGGCATAACTGCGAGCGATTTCAGCACCAAATCCACTGGCAGCGCCAGTGACGATTGCAACTTTACCCTTTAAACGCATCATTCTTGGACTCCTAAAGATAAAGGGCCTGATCATCAGGCCCTTATATTCATTATGCAGCGGCTAATAACTGTCCTAGCTTGGCTTGCTTTCTGATTTCCCACACCGTTTGAGTCAATTTCTTAACTTGTGATTCCGTTGCTGCACCTTGATAGGTCCCTAAGCGTAATGTTTTTTCTTCGATCTCTGGTCGGGAAAGGGTATTGCCTGGATCCCCTTTGGGTTCATCGACACGGCCAGTCAAGGTACGACCGTCGGTGGTCTTGACCGTGACTTTACCAATCCAACGTTGTGGGTAAGCGGTATCGACCTCATCATCGAGCTCCATGGTGACTTTGTCGCGAAACGCGGTCACAGCGCCGTCTTTGAGTGCTTGATCAAAACCAGCCAAATCCGCAGAGTTACGTAAAGCGATCAGTGCAAGCACCGTACCCATCGAGAATTTGGACTGATGTACCGTTTTCGGATCAACGACAGGACCCAAGACATCGATCGCGCCTTGATGGACATGCGTGACGACTGAAGCGATGTCACTCGCCTTGAGTCCGTGCTCTTTCATCGCCTGCTGCAACGCATCTGCAGCAGGATGTGTATGACGACACGAAGCATGGAATTTAAAAGAAGTTTCAGCGAGCGCCCAGCGTGAGCCCAAACGATCTGTAAGTTTTCCCAAGTCCGCATCCGTAGACATGCCTGCCGCTAAGCCTTGTGTGCCCTCTAAAATACGGCGGGCACCGGTAAAACCATCTTGCGCTAAATAGGCTGCGGTCATGCCAGTAGAGGCTGCATGCGCTGTGTGCAATTGCTTGGAGTCAGCCGCGTCACGTAAAAACTCCCAAAGTCCCGCTGTCGTTGTGCCGGCAGAGCCTATTGCATTGAGCATTTGCTCAGGATTGAGCTTGAGCAAGCGACCAACGGTCACAGCCGCTGCAATGGTTCCCGCTGTACCTGTCGTATGGAAAATTTTGTAATGCGAACGACCTAGAAACTCTCCGATACGAATGCCAACTTCATAGCCTACGACAGAAGCGGTAATAAACTCCTCACCAGAGGCACCAATCGCTTGGGCGACGGCAAGTGCTGGGGGAAATACAACCGCTGC
The DNA here is from genome assembly GCF_965234455.1 of Zwartia lucis. Lineage (GTDB taxonomy): Bacteria > Pseudomonadota > Gammaproteobacteria > Burkholderiales > Burkholderiaceae_B > Zwartia > Zwartia lucis. The sequence continues at coordinate 194,257 of NZ_OZ248472.1, forward strand.
AGGATGAAAAACAGAGCCGTTGTGCACATCGTCTTGCTCGACAACATGTGAGGAAGCAGCATTCACCATGGCGGCAAACACAGGGGAAGTCAAACGTCTGTTGACGAAGTCTTCAGACTTGCCGTCAGAGGGCCCCATCAGCTCTGCATACTTGGCCACGGATTTCACCGCACGTGCAGAAGAGCCCGCGAGGATAGAAGCCAGAGTATCCAAGAACAAATCTTCGCAGCGCATACGCACGGACTCAGGAATATCTGAATACTTGAGTTCGGAAGAAAATTTCGCTAATTCAGCACTAGGGTGCAACACAGTCGCACCAACAGGGGAGCGCGCAGCAGTCATCAACTTCTCCTTTAAAAGGATCGTGGCAAACCGAGAATGTGCTCGGCAACATAAGACAAAATCAGGTTAGTCGAAATCGGCGCAACCTGATATAAGCGCGTTTCGCGGAATTTACGCTCTACGTCATATTCGCACGCAAATCCGAAGCCGCCATGGAATTGCAAGCAGGCATTGGCCGCCTCCCAAGAAGCATCAGCAGCTAAAAGTTTTGCCATATTGGCTTGGGCACCACACGGGAGGTTTGCATCAAACAAGCGGCAAGCTTCGTAACGCATCAGGCTTGCGGCCTCAACGTTGATATGCGCCCGCGCGATCGGAAATTGCACGCCTTGGTTTTGACCGATCGGACGTCCAAATACAATACGATCTTTAACGTAAGCGGTCACACGATCCACAAACCAGTAACCGTCACCGATACATTCGGCGGCAATCAACGCGCGTTCTGCGTTCAGGCCATCAAGAATGTATTTAAACCCTTTGCCTTCTTCGCCAATCAGGTTCTCAGCAGGAATCTCGAGATTGTCAAAAAACAATTCATTTGTTTCGTGGTTCACCATGTTCAAGATCGGACGAACTGTCAAACCCTTACCAATCGCATCACGCAAATCAACGATAAAAATCGACATGCCTTCGGTTTTTTTAGTGACTTGATCAATCGGTGTCGTACGGGCCAACAAGATCATTAAATCCGAGTGCTGGACACGTGAAATCCATACTTTTTGACCATTAATCACGTATCGGTCACCTTTACGAACAGCGGTGGTCTTGATTTTGGTGGTGTCCGTGCCCGTTGTGGGCTCTGTCACCCCCATAGATTGCAAACGCAATTCACCGGCAGCAATTTTTGGCAAATAAAAGTTTTTCTGCTCGGCTGAACCATGGCGCAGCAGGGTGCCCATGTTATAGAGCTGACCATGACAGGCACCTGAGTTACCTCCGGAACGGTTGATTTCCTCCATAATCACGGAGGCTTCGGTCAAACCAAGTCCCGAACCGCCGTATTCTTGAGGAATCAGCGCAGCCATCCAGCCGGCCTGAGTCAAAGCATTGACAAACGCTTCGGGGTAACCCCTGGCTTCGTCCACTTTACGAAAATACTCGTCTGGGAACTGTTTGCACAGATCCCTTATCGCGTCACGGATATCCTGATACTGATCAACGTTGGAGTTCATGATTGTTTTATGATGGCAAATGTTATTCAGATGCTAATGTGCCCCACGGCGTCAAACTTGACTATTTATGTTTGGTTAACCCGGGCTTTTTGATTGCTTAAGAGACTGCCAACCCTATGGCGAACCATTTCGACCTGACAGATTTACAGCTCATTGTGAATATCGGAGATGCCAGTAGCCTGACGCGTGGTGCTGAAAAGTCACACTTATCACTCCCCGCAGCGAGTAATAGAGTCAAAAACCTGGAAGACCACTTCGGCACTAGGCTTTTTCACCGTAATAGTCAGGGCGTGACACTCACGCCCTCTGGTGAAGCATTTTTACGTCACGCCAGATTAGTATTGCGTCAAATTGATCATTTACGGGGGGATATCCACGAGTATGCGCGTGGTATTAAAGGTCAAGTGCGAATGCTGGCCAATACAACCGCCATGACCGAGTTCATGCCCGCAGTGCTTAGCCGGTTCTTGGCTTCTCACCCTGATGTCACGGTTGAGCTGCGAGAGCGTTTGAGTTATTTGGTGATTAAGGCTGTGTCAGAAGGTTCTGCAGACATCGGGATCGTTGCGGGCAAGCCTGCCTCCTCGGAGCTCGAATACATTCCCTATCGCGAAGATCGCTTAGTGCTCGTGACACCGCTTGAACACCCTTTGAGTGAACTGAGCGAGGTCGCGTTCTCAGATACGCTCGCCTTTGAGTACGTTGGTCTCTCCGAATGGAGCGCGATTCATGCATTTTTAATTCAAGCGGCAGACAAGCTTGGGTATCCATTTCGTTTTCGTGTGGAAGTGGGTAGTTTCGAGGCCGTATGTCGAATGATCGAGGCGGGTGTTGGTATCGGGGTGGTTCCCGAGCTAGTGGCCAAACGTTATGCACAGCGACTCAACATTAAGATCGTGAGCCTTTCTGACGAATGGTCAGAAAGAAAACTTCAAATTTGCGTGCGCAATCTCCAACAATTACCTAGCTTTACAAGAGATCTCGTCAATATGTTGATTGAAGACGTTCAAACAGCTTAAATTTAAGATTCATTTCATGCTGACATCCATTGTTCTCGCTTCCGGTAATGCCGGAAAAATTAAAGAATTCGCTACATTGTTCCAACCGCTTGGAATCTCCCTGATTCCTCAAGCATCGCTCAACATCATCGATGCACCTGAACCTCACCCAAGCTTCGTCGAAAACGCGCTCACAAAGGCCAGACATGCCAGTGCTTTGTCGGGTCAGCCTTCGATCGCCGACGATTCCGGTCTATGCGTTCGCGCCCTAGGGGGGGCTCCTGGCATACTTTCTGCCCGCTATGCGCAAACAGCACAGGGTTTGCGTTCTGACTTGGCGAATAACCAAAAACTGGTTCATGAACTTGCAAACATCACAGACCGAAAAGCTTGGTATGTCGCTGTCTTAGTATTTTTAACGCACGCAGAAGACCCTCAGCCCCTGATTGCCGAAGCAAGTTGGTATGGCGAGATTGTTGATGTGCCAAGAGGTGCTCATGGCTTTGGATATGACCCGTATTTTTTTATTCCTGAACACGGATGCACCGTTGCAGAACTTGAACCCACTCTTAAAAACCGTATAGGTCACCGTGGCCAAGCGATGCAATTGCTTTGTTCTAAAATGCGTGAGCGAGGCTACTGCTCCTGATGATGCGCACAATTCCTATTCACTCTGAAAACTGGAAGCCAACAGGCTCAGAGATCGATCGCTTGGTCGCGCCAGAGCACATGTCTTCACGTTTGCATTCAGGGCAGATGCTAAGCACTCTACCTCCATTGTCTATTTACATCCATGTGCCTTGGTGTATTCGCAAGTGTCCTTATTGCGACTTTAATTCTCACGAAGCTAAAGGTGACATACCCGAAGAGCGCTACTTGGCTGCACTTCAGGCTGATATTGAACAGGCTCTGCCCGATGTTTGGGGCCGGCAGGTGCACACGGTTTTTATTGGCGGCGGAACGCCGAGTTTATTGTCTGCCTCCGCCATCGATCGTTTAATGGGTATGCTCAGAGCGCACTTTAATCTCTGGCCCGATGCAGAAGTCACCCTAGAGGCCAATCCAGGCGCGGCAGAAGCAGGGCGCTTTAAGTCTTATGCTGAGAGTGGCATCAACAGGATTTCATTAGGGATACAGACCTTTGATGATGGGCAACTTCAAAAATTAGGCCGTGTGCACAACGGCACCCAAGCTCGCAACGCCATCGAAATGGCGATGGCGGCTGTTGAGCGTGTCAATCTTGATTTGATGTTTGCCCTTTCTGGTCAAAGCTTAGAAGCCTGTATGTTTGATGCGCGCGAGGCACTCTCATTTGGAACAGAGCACCTATCGATATATCAACTGACGCTTGAGCCGAACACCATTTTTGCCAAATTTCCACCTCCATTGCCAGACGATGACTTGGCTGTCTCAATGGAAGAGGGCATTGAGTCCTTGTTATCTGAGGCAGGCTTTGACCGTTACGAGGTTTCTGCTTTTGCTCGTCACGGAGCACGTGCCCGTCACAATATCAACTACTGGCAATTTGGTGATTATCTTGGGCTCGGTCCTGGCGCCCATGGCAAAGTGTCTTTTCCAGATCGCATTCAGCGTGAGGTTCGCCTGCGCAACCCAGAAAGTTGGATGCAAGCGAGTGTGTTGAGAAACGGCAGCCAACTCTCAGAGAAAAAGATCGTAACCCGCGAAGATTTGCCCTTTGAGTTTATGCTTAATGCACTTCGTCTACGAGAGGGTGTCGCTCTGGATCTTTTTAATGAGCGAACAGGGTTGTCTTATGGCGATCTTGCCGAGCGTTTAGCTTTAGCCAGACAAAAGAAACTTTTAACCGCAGATCCTTCAAGGCTTCAGGCGACAGACACAGGCTGGCGCTTTTTAAATGAATTACAAAGTATTTTCTTGTCTTGATTTAATCCGCAATCATGCATCATTCACCAACATAGTGCATATTTTGGTGCATAAGCACTAATATAGTGCTTTATTGTGCTCTTTTTCGGGGCGAATCCCAGTGTTCGATAGTTGGCATAAAATTTGCTTGTATCGAAGCATGCAGAACATACGTTCTGCGACTGATTTTTTGTACATTACCTCTTTTTTTTAGCGGAGTCATATTATGAGCACCTCACAAGACGTGTTGAAAAAGATTACTGAAAACGAAGTCAAATTTGTTGACTTCCGTTTTACAGATACCCTTGGCAAAGAACAGCACGTCTCCGTGCCTGTGAGTCATATGGATGAGGGCAAGTTCAGCGATGGTCATGCCTTTGATGGATCGTCGATTGCTGGCTGGAAAGGTATCGAAGCCTCTGACATGTTGCTGATGCCCGATCCTTCTACCGCACATATGGATCCATTCCGCGAAGAGTCCACGATGATCATCACGTGCGACGTGCTTGAGCCAACTGATATGAAAGGTTACGAGCGGGATCCACGCTCTCTCGCCAAACGCGCTGAAGCCTATCTCAAATCTAGCGGTTTAGGCGACACCGCATACTTTGGACCTGAGCCAGAGTTCTTTGTTTTTGACGGCGTCACCTGGGGTGACGATATGTCTGGTTGCCACGTAAAAATCAAATCCGACGAGGGTTTCTGGTCCTCAAGCGCTGACAACGAAGGCGGCAACCTCGCACACCGTCCGCGCGTGAAGGGTGGATACTTTCCAGTACCTCCCGTGGATTCAATGCAAGACATGCGTTCGGAAATGTGTATTTTGCTCGAAGAAGCCGGCATCCCCGTCGAAGTTCATCACCACGAAGTCGCTGGTGCTGGCCAAATGGAAATCGGCACCAAATTTAGCACGCTCGTCAAACGCGCGGACTGGATTCAGATTTTGAAATACACAGTCCACAACGTGGCACACGCTTATGGCAAAACAGCAACCTTTATGCCTAAGCCAATCGTTGGTGATAACGGTTCAGGCATGCACGTTCACCAGTCCATCTGGAAAGACGGTCAAAACTTGTTCGCAGGCAATGGTTATGCCGGCTTGTCAGAATTTGCGCTGTACTACATCGGCGGCATTATCAAGCATGCTCGTGCGTTGAATGCCATCACTAACCCCGGCACTAATTCCTACAAGCGTTTGGTTCCTCACTACGAAGCTCCAGTCAAGCTTGCCTATTCGGCACGCAACCGCTCCGCTTCGATTCGTATTCCTCACGTGTCCAATCCAAAAGGTCGCCGTATCGAGGCGCGCTTTCCTGATCCTCTTGCCAACCCATACTTGGCCTTCTCTGCCTTGATGATGGCTGGTCTAGATGGCGTGCAAAACAAGATTCACCCCGGCGATCCCGCTGACAAGAATCTGTACGATTTGCCACCAGAAGAAGATGCAAAGATCCCAACAGTCTGCAGCTCGTTGGAGCAGGCTCTTGAGTCGCTGGACAAGGACCGTGAGTTCTTGACACGCGGTGGAGTCTTTACAAACGAAATGCTGGATGCGTATGTCGAGTTAAAGATGAACGAAGTGAATCGTCTTCGTATGACGACACATCCCGTCGAATTCGATATGTATTACAGCCTCTAAACGGCCGACAAAACTTGGGGTCGGGCCTCCCGGCCCGATACCCATGATTGCTTTTGAAGCCTTTGATCTCCTTGCAACGACGGTTTTATTACTGAATCGCCGTGGCGAGATTTTGCAGGCTAATTCGGCAGCAGAAATGATGTTCGGCAGATCTCGACGACACATTATTGGTTCGTCGGCAGGATTTCTTTTTGAACGTGATAAAGCCTTAGAACAATCTATTCGACAAGCCTGTGAGGGCGAAGTCGATGATTGTCGTCAGTTCGCGCGCATGCGTCGTGGCTCGGAGACTGTTGAAGTCAGTGTGACTTCCATTGCTTTAACAAACAAGCCCTGGGCAGCTTTACTCGAGATCAAGGACATTGAACAACGTGTATTAGTTGACCGAAGTATCAGGCTTGTTGACGACATTGAAACGCAGCACGAACTTTTGCGTAATCTTGCGCACGAGGTCAAAAATCCTCTCGGAGGTTTACGCGGCGCAGCACAGTTGCTTGAGTCCGAACTTCCTGATCCTGCTTTACAAGAATATACACGGGTCATCATTTCAGAAGCTGATCGTCTGCAGGCTTTAGTCGATCGCTTAGCCGCACCACAGCGGATGCCGATTCAATGGCAGTCTGTCAATATTCATGAAGTGTGTGAGCGCGTCTGCGCCTTGGTGCGTGCGGAGTTTAGAGATGTCGCACTTGTACGTGATTATGACGCCTCCATGCCTGAGTTTCGCGCTGACCCTGCAAGGCTGGTGCAAGCACTTTTAAATGTAGTCAGAAATGCGGCTCAAATGATGACCGGGTCCATACCGGTAGCCTCACCTCTAATCACTTTAAAAACCAGAGTTGCACGTCAAGTTTTATTGAGACATAAGCAACACAAGATGGCGATCGTGGTATCGGTCACTGATAACGGCCCTGGTGTGCCCTTGAATCTTCAGGACCGTATTTTTCACCCGCTTGTGACAGGCCGCGAAGGCGGCACAGGATTAGGTCTGAGTCTCGCTCAGGATTTTGTTCAACAGCACGGTGGGGTGATTGAGTTTGATTCTCGACCTGGTCACACTGAGTTTCGTTTAATGTTACCCATGGAGTCTTTATGAAACCAGTCTGGATTGTGGATGATGATCAAGCCATCCGCTGGGTGCTTGAAAAAGCTCTGAGCCGCGCTGGCATGACGACACGCAGCTTCGTCGGGGCCAGTGATGTATCGATTGCGCTTGAGTCCGAGCTTCCCGCTGCACTGATTTCTGATATCCGGATGCCAGGCACGGATGGTTTTACATTGCTCAAGTTAGTCAAGGAAAAATATCCTAGTTTGCCAGTCATCATCATGACGGCCTATAGTGATCTTAACACCACAGTTAGTGCATTTCAGGGGGGGGCATTTGACTACTTGGCCAAACCCTTTGATATCAATGAGGCTGTTGCGCTCATTCAACGCGCCGTGCGAGAGCCTTCGCCCAGCGATGGCGCGAGTCTCTCTCCAACTTCTGGGCAAACGACTACTTCTGCAAGACCGTCTGACAAAGGTATCTTGACCCAATCCTCCTCCGTGGCGATGCAGGAAGTCTTCAGGGCGATTGGACGTTTAGCCCATTCAAACGTCACTGTTTTGATTACGGGTGAATCCGGTACGGGCAAAGAACTTGTGGCTCGTGCATTACATAGCCATGGCATGCGCTCGAAAGGCCCTTTTGTTGCCTTGAATACCGCAGCGATTCCACGAGACCTTCTTGAAGCCGAATTATTTGGTCATGAACGCGGTGCTTTTACGGGCGCCAATTCTTTACGTCGCGGACGTTTCGAAGAGGCGAGTGGCGGAACTTTGTTTTTGGATGAGATTGGCGATATGCCTTTCGAATTACAGACTCGCTTGCTGCGTGTTTTGTCTGATGGCACTTTCTATCGGGTAGGGGGGGCACAGCCCGTGAGTGTCGATGTCCGCATTGTTGCCGCCACACACCAGCCTCTTGAAGAGCGTGTGAGGGAAGGCAAATTTCGTGAGGATTTATTTCATCGTCTGAACGTCATTCGCTTGCGACTCCCCCCTCTGAGAGAGCGGCGTGAGGATATTCCAGAACTCGCCAGGCATTTTTTATCTGTGTGTGCGCGCGGACTAGGCGTTCCAGCCAAGCGTATTTCTGATCAAGCTATGCAGATTTTGGCTCAATTCGATTTTCCCGGAAATGTCAGACAATTGGAGAACTTCTGTCATTGGCTGACCGTCATGGCTCCAGGTCAAACTGTAGAGGCTAGCGATCTTCCTGTCGAAGTTCGTTCCGCCGATTTTCCTCAAAAACACCCTAATCTTCCAGGCATTGCGGTCTCCCAGACCTGGCAGCAACTCCTTGCCATCGAAGCAAATACCCGTCTTTCACGCTCTGACCCGGAAGTGTGGTCTGCTTTAACAAGACAGTTCGAGCGCACAATTTTGCAATCCTCTCTCGAGGTATGTCGTGGACGCCGCGTTGAGGCTGCCGCCAGACTTGGCATGGGGCGTAATACTATTACTCGAAAACTTCGAGAGTTGGGAATGGACTCGGGTTATGCCGACAACCAACCTGAACTGACGAACTGATTATTTTCTTTGTTTTTAGGCACTAAGCTATCGACTTCGACTATTGAACGTTAAAATCCAATAGTTATTGATTGGGAGCAAACATGTCTAAACAAATTATCCACACCAATGCCGCACCCGCAGCTGTTGGTCCTTATTCACAAGCTGTGGCCGCACCTGCCGGGAAAATGGTTTTTCTATCAGGTCAGATTGGGCTGATTCCAGAAACCGGCCTCATGGTTTCTGACAGTTTCGAGCCGCAAGTACGCCAATCCTTCGCGAATATGAAAGCCGTGATCGAAGCGGCGGGCGGACGTCTTGAAAATATCGTCAAACTGACGTTGTTTCTCACGGACCTCAAGCAGTTTCCTGTCGCTAATAGCATTATGGCCGAGCTCATTCCCGAGCCATACCCCGCACGGAGTACCGTCGGGATTAGCAGTCTGCCTAAAGATGCACAGTTTGAGATAGAAGCGATTATCGTTATTTGACGATGCGCATGTGCCGCAGGAGTTGTCATGCCTAGTTCGTTTGGTCGATCGCCTAAACGTGGTGCATCGTCTGATATGTCTGTACGTTCAAAATTCGAACGTCTCGGTTTGACAACGCCTGAATCACTGATCTTGCACCTTCCTCTTCGCTACGAAGATGAAACACAGATTCAAGATATCGCAGCTTTACGTCCTGGTATGTCTGCGCAGGTCGAAGGCGTGATTGTGCGCTCTGATGTCATTCTCAAACCTAGACGCCAGTTGACCGCCGTTTTACGAGATGACACCGCTGAGGTTGGGCTGCGCTGGCTCACTTTCTACCCTAGTCAGCAGACACAAATGCAAGCAGGTAAACGTTGGCGGGTCCGAGGAGAAGTTCGAGGTGGCTTGTACGGCTATGAGTTGATACATCCACGCATCTCAGCACCTGGTGCAGCTTTATCCGTGGCTCTCACCCCGATCTACCCGACAACGGACGGTCTCTCTCAACCAAGCTTGCGCAAGGCCATTACACAAGCATTGGGTAGTGCAGCCATGCAAGACACCTTGCCTGCTGCTCTCCTTGAAAAGCTCGACTTGATGCCCTTTGAAGAGGCAGTCCGTACGCTTCATGCACCAACACCCGAGATGGATGCTCATGCGTTGATGGAACATGAACATCCCGCATGGACAAGAATTAAATTTGATGAATTACTTGCTCAGCAGTTATCACTCGCAGCCGCGCGAGCAGCTCGTCAAAGTAAACAGGCTCAGCCCTTTACGCACAAAATCAATCAGAGTCTTGTCGCCAAACTTAAAAATTCGCTCCCTTTCACACTGACAGGAGCTCAACACCGTGTATCCGATGAAATCGCAGCTGATTTAGGACGAAGTTTTCCAATGTATCGTTTGTTGCAAGGCGATGTTGGAAGTGGCAAGACCGTTGTTGCGGCTCTTGCTGCTCTTCAGGCTATCGATCATGGCGCACAAGTCGCATTAATGGCACCGACCGAAATACTTGCCGAACAACATTACGTCAAACTCAAGTCTTGGTGCGATCCTTTAGGCATCAGAGTATGTTGGCTCGCTGGAAGCGTGTCTGCAAAGGATCGCCGTGAAGCCTTGCAAGCCATTCGTTCTGGAGAAGCAAAATTAGTGGTTGGTACACAGGCACTTATTCAGGAGAGTGTGGACTTTCAAGCGCTTGGACTGATCATTGTGGATGAGCAACATCGTTTCGGTGTGACTCAGCGTTTAACACTTTCACGCAAAGGTGAGCACGTCGGTTTAACAGACTGGGTCCCTCATCAGCTGACGATGAGCGCGACACCCATTCCACGCACTCTCGCGATGACGTTTTATGCCGACTTAGAGGTCTCCTCAATAGACGAGTTGCCACCAGGACGCACACCTGTCGTGACTAAACTCATCGCGTCTGACCGTCGCAGTGAGTTGATTCAACATATCGCTCAGGCTTGCGACAAAGGGCAACAAACCTATTGGGTTTGTCCCCTCGTCGAGGAAAGTGAAGCTTTAGATTTACAAACCGCAGTGGATACGCATAAAGACTTGACCGAAGCGCTAGTAGGCTTCAATGTCGGTCTTGTGCACGGTCGTTTGCCGACCGCTGAAAAAGCACGCGTGATGCAGGCATTTCGGATGGGAGAAATTGATGTACTCGTCGCGACGACAGTGATTGAGGTCGGGGTTGATGTTCCAAACGCCTCTATGATGGTGATCGAACATGCCGAACGTTTTGGTTTGGCGCAGCTACATCAATTGCGAGGTCGAGTCGGGCGAGGGGCACTGCAGTCTGTCTGTGTCCTGCTTTATCAGACACCGTTATCTTTGATTGCCCGTCAACGCCTTAAAGCGATGTATGAAACCCAGGATGGATTTGAAATCGCGCAACGTGATCTTGAGTTGCGTGGACCTGGTGAATTGCTCGGCGCACGACAATCGGGTATGGCTTTACTCAAGTTCGCTGATCTCGCGACCGATTCTAGTCTTGTCAATCTAGCGCGTGAAGTAGCAAAGGATCTCCGTCAATACGCACCTGAGGTGGTTGAAAAGCACCTCGATCGATGGATGCGCGGTCGGGAGAATTTTTTGCGTAGTTGAGGTTTCAGTTGAGATTTTACTTATCCTAGAAATAGCTATTTTTGCAGTCAAACGACGTGTTTATTGAAAAGTTGGATTTTTGATGACTTTGACCGAACTGAAATATATTGTTGCCGTCGCGCGAGAGCGTCATTTTGGGCGGGCTGCGGAGGCCTGTTTTGTCAGCCAGCCAACGCTCTCTGTTGCCATTCGTAAGCTCGAAGTCGAACTCGGTATTACCTTATTCGAACGTGGTGGCACTGAGGTCGGTGTGACACCTATTGGTCAGCAAATTGTGTCTCAAGCACAAAAAGTACTCGAGGAAAGCGCCAATCTTAAAGAGCTCGCACGATTGGGACACGATCCTTTGGCCGGTGTATTGCGTGTTGGCGTGATTCATACGATTGGTCCGTATCTCTTACCCAAACTTGTTCCTACTCAAATCGAACGAACGCCACAAATGCCTTTGATTTTGCAGGAAAACTTTACTGTTCGCCTGATTGAACTGCTTCGACAAGGAGAGATCGACTGTGCCATCATGGCACTGCCACTTCCAGATGCGGGCTTAATGACTCAGCCTCTTTATGATGAAGAGTTTATCGTCGTGATCCCAGCGAGCCACCCCTGGTCGACGCGTAAAACAATTTCTGCCGAAGACTTGAAACAACAAAATATGTTGCTACTTGGAAGTGGCCACTGTTTCAGGGATCAAGTCCTTGAAGTTTGCCCCGAGTTATCGCGTTTTGCAGCCTCTAGCGAAGGCATTCAAAGAACTTTTGAAGGATCCTCGCTTGAAACGATACGCCATATGGTTGCAGCAGGTATCGGTATCACTGTGATGCCTCGCACGTCGGTACCAAAAGAAGAGCGCAATAACAAATTATTACGCTACATCCCTTTTGATCGTCCGATTCCAGATCGACGTGTCGTACTCGCTTGGCGTAAAAGCTTTCCCCGCGCCGCTGCGATTGATGCCCTCGCTCAAGCAGTCTATGCCTGTGAGTTACAAGATGTCAAAATGTTGCCTCAGCAGTTACAAGTACATACACAGGCGCCCTAGGATCTGACCGTGATTTCTAAATTAAAACTCTACGGTCAATTGATTCGAATCGATAAACCGATTGGTATCTTGCTTTTACTCTGGCCAACGTTATGGGCGCTCTTTGCCGCCGCCGACGGGATGCCTAATCTTCATATTTTGGTCGTGTTTGTTTTAGGTACTGTTTTAATGCGCTCGGCAGGCTGCGCAATGAATGATTATTTCGATCGCGAAGTCGACCTACATGTCAAACGTACTCAGCTTAGAGTCATAGCAACGGGCGCGATCAAACCAAGAGAAGCGCTTTACGTTGCCGCAGTATTGGGATTACTCAGTTTTCTTCTTGTTTTAACGACAAATACCCTGACGATCTTTTTAGCAGTGATTGCTGCAATTTTAGCGATCACATATCCACTGTTCAAACGCTTTTTTGCGATTCCTCAAGCCTATCTCGGCATCGCCTTTGGCTTTGGAATACCCATGGGTTTTGCCGCTATTCAAGATCAGATTCCTGACGTAGCCTGGTTGTTACTGTGTGCGAATATTTTTTGGGCGATGGCTTATGACACTGAGTATGCAATGGTCGATCGTGATGATGACGTACGTTTAGGCGTCAAATCCTCTGCCATCACCTTTGGAAGCTATGATGTAATGATCGTAGGACTGTGTTATGCCATGACCCTTGTTTTACTGGGCGTCGCTGGCGCCTGGCTCCAATATAGTTGGATTTTTTATGCCGCACTTTCTGTTGCGGCCATGATTGCCGCTCAGCATATGAATTGGATAAAAGGACGTGACCGTCAAGCTTGCTTTAAAGCCTTTCTGCATAATACGTGGATTGGTGCTGTCATTTTTATAGGTATTGCATTTGAAGTTTTAATCTAAAGGTATTTTGATGACTCACTTTCCCTCTGTGGCCTTTATTGGCGGTGGCAATATGGCCAATGCCTTAGTTTCCGGCTTGCTCGCCCAGCATTGCCCCTCATCACAAGTGCACATCGTTGAGGTGGCAGATCCATTACGCAAAACGTGGTCAGAGCGTGGCATGAGTACAAGCGCGTCGCCAGATGCGCATCTACGAAACCATCAGGTTTGGATTTTTGCTGTCAAACCGCAACAAATGAAAGATGTAGTTTTGCTATGCAAACCCTGGATGACGCCCGAAACCTTGGTGATTAGTATCGCTGCGGGTATTTCTATTGCCTCGCTTGCCAATTGGTTAGGTTCCCCGCACGCGCCCTTTAACAATATTGTTCGCTGTATGCCCAATACACCCGCGCTTGTAGGAGCCGGGGTAACAGGGCTCGCTGCGCCTTCAGTTCTTTCGGTAGAGAATCGAATGAGCGCGACCAATCTTTTGGCGGCTGTAGGTCAAACCGTTTGGGTCAAGGACGATGCCGCCATCGATGCTGTCACGGCACTTTCAGGTAGCGGTCCTGCTTATGTTTTCTTATTTCTTGAAGCGTTAATCCAAGGCGGGGAAGCTCTTGGCTTGACCTCTGACCAAGCTAAAGAACTCGCCATGGCAACGCTAGTCGGTGCAACCAAACTTGCATGTGAATCGTCTGATACACCCTCAACCCTTAGAGAGCGTGTCACTTCAAAAGGAGGCACGACTGCTGCTGCGCTGTCTGTCTTTCACGAGTCGCATTTTCTAGAGATTGTCACGAAAGCGATGACGGCCGCAGATCGTCGCGCTGCCGAACTCTCCAAAGAGTTCGGTGTCTAAATCCCTTTTAATTTTTTAAAATTAAATTGTTACTTATCAAATAACTGGAATACTCACGTGAAAAAAGTGATTGGTTTTGTCGCAGTGATTGGTGCGCTCATGGCTATTTGGCTAGGTGCGAGTTTTTACTCGGCGTACACCACGGGTCAATACGTCACCTCTCTACCTGAACTCTATAAACAGAATGACTCCATACACATCAAAACAATTGAACACCATCAATCTGCTTTTTCTTCATCAGGGAAGTTTGAAGTTCGTTTTCCAAATTTCGCTCCAATCTCCGACGCAGGACCAACAGCAATCGGCTTAATCATTCAATACAAAATATCAAACCTCCTCATGCCAGACTCTGCAGGTCGACTTGAGTGGAAGATGACGGGTGTCGATTCGATCGATCCCGTGCTCAAACAGCTTTTTGGGCAAGGCCCGACGATGCATGGAAAAGGGCATATTGGGTATGGTGGTCAGCGTCATTCAAGCATTGAACTCTCAGAGCTTTTATTCAAAGATCCACAAACTGCCTTAAAGCTCACGCCACTGACTGGGACTGCGACCTGGGATAATCAGACACTTAAATTAAAACTTCATTCTGAGCATCTCAGTGCACGAACGGATTCTGTCGTCACAGATTGGCGGGGTATGAGTATTGATATCAATCTCTCTAATCGTAATCTGGGATTAGGTACGTATGCATTTGAAATCGAACAAGGCAACAGTGCATCATCCGCCTTTGAAGGTATGAAACTCACTAAAACCGCCAGTTTAAATAATGATCTTTTCAATCTAGCTATTTCTCAAACCATTAAGCGCTACTCTTATGAGAAATTCAAGCTAAGTGATGTTGATCAAGAGTTTGCTATACGTGGCTTGGATAAAGACAGCGTCATGGCGATCTCAGCTATTTTTCGCGAAGCTAAAAGCTTCAATAAAATGTCGGGAGAAGAACGGGCCACGCTCTCCAAATCTTTACGAGATTTGTTTAATAAAGGTTTTTCGATTGGCATACCTCGCCTAATGACTAAAGTAGAGGGCGGATCCCTGAGCGGAGACTTGAACATTGAAGTATTAAAGGCCGATGGAACCCCGCCAGCTTTCTCCACTTCTGAGCGTCTGCGTGCGACAGGACAAGTTGTCTTAAATGGTAGGGGAGTATTGGACAAAGCACAGCAGACAACGGCTTTGATGCTTGGACTGGCCGTTAAAACGCCTGAAGGTCTTAAAACAAGTTTTGGATTTACCAATGGTGCGCTGTCAGTGAACGGTAAAATCTTTAACGTAAAAGATAATCTTAAATTTCTTGACGATATGATTAATATTGCACTTGATCTTTGATCAACAACTGAGCATAAAAAAAAAGGATCCGAAGATCCTCTTTTTTAACGACTCTCGTCACGCCTCTTTTAAAACGTTTACTAAACTGGCGTAAACATTGGAACAGGAGGACCTTCCCCGGTTGTTGGCTTGAAAACCAACTTGACCTTTTGTCCAATCTTTAGCGCAGCCAAATCACAATCTACGATTTGGGTCATCATCGTCACACCTTCGTCGAGTGTCACATAGGCGATGCAATAAGGATTGGGATTGCCGCGCTGCATGACGCTCAGAGAGTAAATCGTGCCCTGACCTGAGCCTTCTTTCCATTCGGTTTCACCAAAACAAAAGGGGCAGAGAATACGAGGATACCAATGTGGCTCTTTGCAAGATTTACAATATTTGACTAAAAACTTACCCGTTTTGGCAGCCTCCCAAAAAGGTTGATTTCCTTGCTCTTCAGCAGGGGCTGGAATAGGATTGGGTTGATACATCATCGTCATGATTATTCACGCTCCATGATCAGTGTTGCGCTACCATGGCGCGAACCAAGTAAACCGCCTGTGCCATGGGCAAGGGCAATGTCACAATTTTTGACCTGTACGGCAGGATGCGCTTCGCCGCGCAATTGACGGACAGCCTCGATCACTTTAGTGATACCACCCCGATTAGCCGGGTGGTTGTTGCACAGACCACCACCGTCAGTGTTAAAGGGCAGTTTGCCTACGCCAGAGATCAAGTTGCCATCAGATACAAATTTACCGCCTTCGCCTTTTTTACAAAACCCAAGATCCTCTAACTGCATCAAAACCGTGATGGTAAAGCTGTCATATATCGAGGCATATTTGATATCTTGGGGCGTCAGGCCGGCTTCTGCAAAGGCATTGGCTCCAGACATGCGAGCACCCGAATAGGTCAGGTCAACACGACCACCGAGTTGTCCTTTGAATGACTCTCCAGCACCGCGAAGCTTGACGAGAGGTCGCTTGAGTGACTTGGCAATATCAGGACGCGCCACAATCAAAGCACCACCACCATCACTCACCACGCAACAGTCGAGACGATGAAGGGGAGTGGATACAAGAGGGGAATTGATCACGTCCTCAACGGTCACGACATCCCGCAACATGGCGTGTGGATTATGTTGCGCATGGTGTGAGGCCGCAACCTTAATCCATGCAAGTTGCTCAGAAGTCGTGCCGTACTCATACATATGTCGGGCGGCGACCATTGCATAACTGTTGACAGTCACTGGCCCAAAGGGCGCCTCAAAAGGTACGTCCGGCAAATCATTGCCCCAGTTCCGAGGCTGTAATCCAGAAGAGCCTGCCGAACGTGGGCGTCCAGCTAGAGTAATCAGTGCGATGTCGCACTTTCCAGCAGCGATGGCTTGGGCTGCATGAGAAACATGGATGAGATAAGAGCAGCCTCCGGTCTCTGTGGAGTCAACATGGCGCAGCTTGTTGAGCCCCATATAGTCGGCCATGTTTAACATGCCTAGGCCTGGTGCATCGCCTGCACAAAAATAACCGTCAATGTCACTCAGTGATAAGCCAGCATCCTCCAGGGCACCTTTGGCTGATTCCGCGTGCAACTGCGCGACGGATTTGTCTGGGGCTTTACGCGTAGGGTGTTCATATGCACCGACGATATATGCTTTGTCTCGAATAGTCATTGGTTTAGATATTTAGTTGTGAAAGAAATGAAGTCTCGTCCGTCTTTTTACCACTGTTATGCACGAATTTTTTTAAACTTTTAGGTTTTTGTATAGGGTTATTGTGTCCGACGCTGACGTAAACTCGCGACTCCGAGCAAGACCCAACCTAGCATCAGGCATATTCCTCCCGTTGGTGCCACAACAGTGGCATGCTGGAGGTTCAAAAGATACTTCAACTCGATCGAGCCACAAAATAAGAATATGCCGATTAAAATAAATACTCGACTCCACTGCACAAGAGTTCCTGTCAGTAAAGTACTCATGATCAGAACTAAAGCATGAATGAGTTGATAAATAGCTGCTTTTTCAATAGCGGCGATTGCTTTAGGGTCCGCGAGTGCATGGGCAGCGATTGCACCCATTGAGACAGCCATCAAACCCAAAAGAGCAGCGACAGCGATCCATTGAAAGGAATAATCTTTTTTTTCCAACATTGACTTAGGGTAAAGATCCATTCAAAGCATTATATTAAACTTAGTTTTATCATTAACCATTGCTTGATTATTAAGAGTGTCAACGTGTCATCATCAAATACAAAATCTTATTTCGGATTAACCATTCCATATTTAGATTTTCTTCAGCTTGAACCCGTGCTCTGCCAAGACGACCAAGCCGTGACGCGAATCAAAATTCGTGATGAGCTAAAAAATAGCAGGGGACATATTCACGGCGGTGCCATTATGAGCATTCTTGATTTCACACTCAGTGCCGCTGGGCGAGCAAGCGATCCCTTGGGCCTTGGCATGGCAACCATCGATATGCATACCACCTGCCTGGAGCCTGCCATCACGGATCTGACTGTTCAGGCACGCTGCATACGACGCGGCAGTTCCATTGCTTTTTGTGAAGGTGAGGTCTTAGATACAGCAGGCAATGTGATTGCAAAAGCGAGCGCAGCCTTTAAAGTCCTCAAGATCAAGCCTTTAGCTTAGTTTTGCTTTGACCTGAGCAGAAAGCGTGGACATCTCCGCGCGTCCGGCAAGTGATTGCTTTAAAAGCGCCATAACCTTACCCATTGCAGGTGCGCCGGTTACACCTTGGGCCGCAACCTCGGCAAGGGCGGCATCCATGGCAGTGGCGACCTCGTCTGGGGTCGCGGCCTGAGGTAAAAACTCCTTCAGGATGACCATTTCAGCAGTTTCTTGGGCAGCGGTTTCAACACGCCCGGCTTGTTCAAACGCAGCAATGGACTCGCGCCGTTGTTTGATCTGTTTTTCAATGATCGCAGTGACCTCTGCATCCGATAACTCCTTGCGCTCATCAACTTCGCGCTGTTTGATCGCAGCCTGAAGAAAACGCAATGTTCCCAAACGATCAGCCGCCTTGGCACGCATAGCGTCCTTGACAGAGTCGGAAATTCGGATTTTTAGCTCAGACATAGTTGACCTTCAGGCAAATGAAAACGAATGGGAATTATAGAGCGTCTCACGCACGACCCGCTTAAAAGTTAAAACGATCGAGTGTTCCGGGTGTGATGTTATTTTTTATAGTATCGATGGTCCAAAAGCTTTCACCGCTAACCAGTGCCTGCGCATCAAAGCTTT
This sequence comes from Zwartia lucis, assembly GCF_965234455.1. Taxonomy (GTDB): domain Bacteria; phylum Pseudomonadota; class Gammaproteobacteria; order Burkholderiales; family Burkholderiaceae_B; genus Zwartia; species Zwartia lucis. Next base: position 212,755 of record NZ_OZ248472.1, read on the forward strand.
TTTCGTGAAATCGAACCAATCCATCCGAGCGCTGCATGATGAGCGTGATGCAGCGCGTGCCGTAACGTTCACTTTTGATAAAGGGACTCCCCAACAGCTTTTCACGCTCAGGTCCAACCCCAGTTTGTGGCAACTCGCTCAAAGAGGCTGAGCGTGTGTCTTGCATGATGTCAAAAAAAGAAGCGGGATCGGGCGGTACGGAAGGTATGTGCTGCGCAAGAATTGCTGACACGGCATTTCGAGTTCTTGTCAGCTTTGGCCATGGCGTATCAAGCGAGGCATTTGAAATACCCATAATGCCGCTTTTAACTTGCTGAACAGGAACATCGCTACGGTTAGAGCAGTACCACAAATCAGAGCCGTCGCCGATGATCAAATTAAAGCCGTTATAGCGATGACATTGGTCTTGAACCTCATGAGCAAAATTTTTTGCCAAAGATCCACCGCGCAGGTATTGCTCGGTCAGTAAACCTCTAGACGGGGCAATGGGATCATGACGTCCCGGTTCACGGTAGTTCGTCAAAAGCGCTAGTTTTCCGCTTGTCGTCATTGCCAACCAAGTGCCACCCGCATTTAGATCACGACCTCCCAAGATATTGCCCGCATCTGACCATGGCTCGGCAGGTAGCGTGGGGCGGCTATGCAACTCGTCCCGATTTGCGATCACAATCAGTGGCCAATCAGTCAAACAATTGAACGCAATAATGGCAAGACACATAAATTAGACTGTTTATACCTGTTCAGCCAAGGCTGCGACTTTTGATGGCCAGTTCACCATGACCACACCGATCATCACTAATAAAGCCCCCCAAACGAACTCTGCATGTAGAGGTTCGTCCAAAATTAAAACACCTAAACTGACGCCCAATAATGGCGTCAGAAAGGTAAAGATTGACACGCGTGACGCAAGATAGTGTTTTAAAAGCCAAAACCACATAAGTAAACTCAAAAAAGCAATAAAAATACCCTGTCCGACGATATTCACCGCTAAAAAAGTACTCCAGCGAACGCCCCACTGATCTGTGAGTAGACATCCAAATAGCAAGGCGAGGGTGGCGAAAAACAGTTGATAGAATGTGGTTTGCGTCGCGGGCAGTTTGGCCAAACCTGTCGTGCGAATTAAGATGGTGGTGATCGCCCATCCAAGACCCGCGCCAACTGCGAATAAATCACCCAACAGCATGTTGATATCAAAATGGGACTGAGTGGCCCCTCCGACAAAGCTGATTCCGATTCCGAGAAAACTGACAAAGACGCCTACCCATTGTCGAAGACTCATGCGTTCCTCTGGCACCCAATAATGAAGACCTAATGCGGTAAAGATGGGTGCGGTATAGAGAAAAACAACCGTATGAGAAGCCGTCGTTAAACGCAGACTCTCACCGATCATCCACCACTCGAGTCCAAACAGCAAGCCAACGGACATCCCCGCACGCCACGGTCCCCGCCAGAGTGCGAGCGATGTGCCTTGGTACCACATAAATATTGCTAAAAGAACGCAACCCAAGCTCGAGCGCAAAGCGATCAGCATCGCTGGGCTGATGTCATTGATGCTGAGCTTGAAGAGAATCTGTTGACCACCCCAAAGCGTACAAAGCATGGCAATGCACAGATAGGCAGTTGCGTCTAACGGTTTACGCGAGGGGGTCATGCATTTCCTTTATGACCACTAATTTTACACATAGCTGGGAGATAGCAAATACAGTTCGCCGCACTGTTAAAATCATATTTTTGTAGCTCATTGATTCATGCATATTCCTATGGCGATTGCGCACCCCCCTGTTGGCTCGACGCTTGACGCTTGGCTACAGTACCTCGAAACCTTACACCCCAACGCAATTGACATGGGGCTAGACAGGATTCGCGAGGTGGCAGGGCGTCTTTCCATCCAGTCCAATGCCGTCAAAATCGTCGTTGGAGGCACCAACGGAAAAGGCTCGACCTGTGCAATGCTCGAGTCAATGTTATTGGCGGCAGGCTACCGAGTTGGGCTCTACACCTCACCCCACCTGATCACCTTTAATGAGAGGGCGCGTGTCAATGGCGATATTGTGAGTGACGCCACGCTTATTTCTCATTTTGAACAGGTCGAGGCAGCTAGAAACGGTATTTCATTGACCTATTTCGAATTCACCACCCTAGCCGTGCTGCAACTCTTTGCCGGGTCGAAATTAGATGCAATGGTGCTTGAGGTTGGGCTTGGAGGTCGACTGGATGCGGTCAATATTGTCGATGCTGACTGCTCAATCATTACCAGTGTTGATATCGATCATGTCGACTGGCTAGGTGATACCCGCGAAAAAATTGGTTTTGAAAAAGCACATATCTTTCGAGCGGGTCGTCCTGCCATTGTCAGTGACCCTGCGCCACCCCAGTCATTGTTGGATTATGCAGAGAAAATAGGTGCAGACTTGCGGCTCTTTGGTCGCGACTTCAATTATTCGGGAGATCGACAACAATGGGCTTTCGGTGGGCGTGAACAGCGACGCAATGCGCTCGCCTATCCAGCCTTGCGGGGCGCTAATCAACTTCTCAATGCATCTGCAGCGCTTGCCGCTCTTGAGGCGGTTCGCGACCGCATGGCTGTGCCGCAGCAGGCAGTCCGCCAAGGCTTGCTCCAAGCCTCTTTACCTGGCAGATTTCAAATATTGCCCGGACAGCCAACCATCATCATGGATGTTGCGCACAACCCTCATGCAGCTGCCGTGTTGGAAAAAAACCTTAGCAATATGGGTTTTCATCCCTATACCTATGCCGTTTTTAGCATGCTCTCTGACAAAGATATTGAGGCAGTCGTACGCCATATGGCTCCCCGTATTGACCACTGGTACTGCGCGGGATTGCCAGGACCTCGCGGTTTGTCATACGAGACTATCCAGACCAAGGTTAAAAGCATTTTGACCGATCCAGAGGCCAAAGCACCAAAAGACGTTGAGGTTTCAGGGTTCAAGAGTGTGAAGGATGCTTTCGAAGCTGCGCGCAACAAATGCAACCCGGATGATAGAATCGTAGTGTTTGGATCGTTTTTAACGGTCGCCGAGGCACTTAACTCGAAAGTCAGGATGTTTTAAAATGGGACTGTTTTCAAGAAAAGATAGTGCCCCTTCGCGCAAGCCTATTGGCAAGCCGCGCCCCTCTGTCACCAGTGAGGCCCAAGCAGCCGATTTGCGCATCAAAGCCAGACGACGCTTAGCGGGTGCTGTCGCTCTCATTCTTGCTGCGGTCGTGGTGTTGCCTATGCTGCTGGACTCCGAGCCTGCACCTGTTGCAAGCAATATTCCAATACGTATTCCAGATCGCCAATCACCATTCCAACCCAACCTGTCCGAACCCAGTACCTCCGCAGCCCCAACAGCGACCGCTTCAACATCGGGCCAGGTAACCGCGTCCTCAGAGGCCACCCCCGCTTCCGCAAACACAACTCCGCAAACCAAACCGGATGCCGCTTCTAAACCTGCCTTAACACCTAGCCAGGACTCAAGTCGTCCAGCCACAACTTCCCCTCCTGCTGCACCCTCCGCCCAACAACGCCGTGATGATGCCGCACGTGCACTTGCCCTACTCGAAGGTCGATCGCCCGTTGCGAGTGCCCCCAGCGCTAATCCTCCTGTTCGAGGCAACTTTGTTGTTCAAGCGATGTCGCTCGACTCCTCCGCAGAGGCTCAAAAGCAACGTAACGTTCTCATATCCGCGGGTCTCAATAATGCCTTTGTTGACGGGCCAGTGGACGTCAATGGTCGACCTAAATACCGCGTGAGAGTCGGTCCCTTTCAGTCTCGTGAAGCCGCCCAAGCCGCGCAGACACGTCTGCGCACGCAAGGTTACGGTGGCGCTTTCATTGCCACCCAGTGACCGGTTTCGACTTTGTCCTGTTAGCGATCCTCGCGATCTCGGTCGTTTTAGGATTGTTACGCGGCCTCCTCAAAGAGGTCTTGTCTTTAGTCGCTTATGCATCAGCTTTTTTGGCAGCAATTTGGTGGGGACCTACAGTATCTGAATGGTTAACGCAGTGGATTTCACAGCCTTTCGTCAGCATGGCTCTTGCGTATCTTGGTGTTTTTATCGTCGTTTTGCTTGCTATCGGCGTCATTAACATGACGCTCGCGTCCCTCCTAAGTAAAACAGGACTCGCGCCAGCGGATCACGGTTTAGGTGCAATGTTTGGCTTACTGAGAGGTGTCTTGTTCGTTTTAGTACTTGTTATTTTGGCAGGCTACACGCCATTGCCAGAGGAGCCGTGGTGGAAAAATGCCATGTTCTCCAAACAGGTTGTGAGTGTCGTACAGCAAATAAAGCTTAGGCTTCCGCCACCCATCAATGACTGGCTACCGTATTAATGCTTTAAATTTATTTAATTTTGGTTTAACTGTAATCAGGAAATTTCATGTGCGGAATTGTTGGTGTCGTGGGGCGTGGGCCTGTTAATCAGCTGATCTATGACGCGCTTTTATTGCTTCAGCACCGAGGTCAGGATGCCGCAGGAATTGCGACCTCAAATGGCAACCTTTTTAATATGTACAAAGCCCATGGGCTTGTTCGAGATGTTTTCAGAACACGCAACATGCGCTCGCTTCCCGGCACCTCGGGGATTGGCCAAGTTCGTTATCCCACAGCGGGTTCGTCTGAAAGTGTTGAGGAAGCGCAGCCTTTTTATGTCAATGCACCTTTTGGCATCACGTTCGCGCACAACGGAAATTTGACGAATTGGCAGGAATTACGTGAATCCTTATTCAGGGTTGATCAACGTCATATCAACACAAACTCTGACTCCGAAGTCTTGCTCAATGTCCTTGCTCACGAACTGCAGCGCGCAGCCAATGGTGTTTCTCTGGATGAATCGGCGATTTTCCGAGCGATCAAAGCTGTGCATCAACGTGTCAAAGGTGCTTATGCTGTTGTTGCTCAAATTTCTGGTTATGGCTTAGTCGCATTCCGTGATCCTCATGGGATTCGACCCCTCTGTCTTGGTCAGTCAGAAGCACCACACGGAACTGAATGGATGGTGGCCTCCGAGTCTGTCGCACTTGAAGGCTCAGGTTTTCAGTTTGTGCGCGACATTGAGCCCGGCGAGGCTATTTTTATCACTCTCGACGGTAAATTAAGTCGCGAGCAATGTGCACCAGGCGCTATACACGCACCCTGTATTTTCGAGTATGTCTATTTTGCGCGTCCTGACTCCGTACTAGATGGTGTTTCAGTCTATGGTTCTCGCCTCAGAATGGGTGAGTATCTTGCCGACAAACTTGCCAAAACACTGCGTTTAGGTGACATAGACGTCGTGATGCCGATTCCGGACTCTTCACGGCCATCAGCCATGCAGCTCGCAGACAGACTTGGCTTGAACTATCGCGAAGGACTCATTAAAAATCGCTACATTGGCCGTACTTTTATCATGCCAGGTCAGGCTGTACGTAAAAAGTCTGTTCGCCAAAAACTGAATACTATTGGTATGGAATTTAAAGGCAAAAACGTGCTGTTGGTTGATGACTCAATTGTGCGTGGAACAACGAGTCGCGAAATCGTTGAGATGGCACGCGCTGCGGGTGCCAACAAGGTTTACTTGGCCTCTGCGGCTCCGCCAGTTCGTTATCAAAATGTATATGGTATCGATATGCCAACACAAAAAGAACTGATTGCAACGGGACGTCAAGAAGACGAGATTGCTAAAATTATCGGTGCAGATGCCTTGGTATACCAAGATATTGACTCAATGCAGCGCTCTGTTTCAGACCTGAATCCCGCACTGACGCGTTTTGATAACTCTTGCTTTACAGGTGAATATGTCACAGGTGACATTACACCGGAGTATCTTGAGCGCGTAGGGCGCAATAGGGGTCATACTCAAGAGGAAGCAAACGGATTGCTCTTCAATATGGGTTTTGCCGCCGAAGACAATTAAGCAAGTCTTGAAAAAGTACGTTAGCGAAATTGTTTTTTTAAGGCAACCAAAGCAATCGTACCAAGCAAGCTAAACATGGCTAAGCTCCACCATGCATATTCAATGCCGAGAAGCTTAACGCGCGCATCCATGCAACTCGCGTAAATGCCAAACAACCAAGGAGCGGCGCTATCAAGGCCGCTTTTAGTCATGATTTGATCCGCCAAGGTTTGCGCACAAGAAAAGGTATTGGCAGCTACTTTTTCCTGATACCAGGCAGCAGTTACCCCCATGAGCGTCACCGCAACAATGCTTGCGGAGCCAAGCGCTATACGCACGCGAGTAGGTTTGGCAATGCTAAGTCCAAATGCAAACGCTCCGGTCATCAGATACAAAAGACGTTGAAAAACACACCAAGCGCATGGCTGCATGTCAAAGACATACTGTGACACAAGTGCGATCGACACCGAGCTAAAACTCAACACACTGATCAGCCGTAAAAGATTCAACTCAAGCTGCACTGTGTTGCTCCTGCGTTAAGGTTTCGAGAAGTGCGCGTTCAAACTGTCTTTGAGTTCGAGGCTGCGACAAGGTATCGCCTCTTACGACGAATATATCTTCTACACGATCTCCAAGCGTCATAACCTTGGCTGTTTGCAAATTAATATTGAAAGAAATAAATACTTGCGCTAACTCGCTCAATAAACCCGGACGATCAGCCGCAGTGATATCGATCACCCAAGACGCATTGCTCTCGCCTGGCTTAATGGCGACAGAAGGGGGGTATGGAAAGGCTTTGGATAACCTCGAACCACGCATGCCGACACGGTTTTTAAAATCTTTTAACTGCATTTGATCGAGTTGCGTCGCCAGTTCATGCTCAATCATTGTCGCTTCAGAGCGCAAATCAATTTGGAGGTCTGACGGCAAGACAATAAAACTATCCAAAGCATAGCCACCCTTGGTGGTGTGTATTCGTGCATCTTGAATGCTCAGACCACGGAAACCAAAATATCCGCTTAAGCGCGCGAATAAATTTTTATCATGCTTTGTATAGACTAATACTTGCAAGCCATCCCCACCTTCGGTTGGACGCGCTTTCACCACGGTATTTTCCGTAAGAAAACAATGATAAAGATGTCTTGTATGCCATGCAATTTCTGGAGCATCGTGTCGTAAAAAGTATGCGATATCGAGCTCACTCCAAAAGGCTTGGCGCGCATCATCGCGAAGTCCAGCAAGACGAGTCAGACTCGCTGCATCATCCATGCGCTTTTGCAACACTGTGTTGGCGTCGCCAGATGAGCCTCCCAGGGCGGCTAAAGTCAGATTAAAAAGATCTTCAAACAGCTTGCCTTTCCAAGCATTCCAGACCTTAGGGCTTGTACCGCGGACATCCGCTACAGTTAACAAATAAAGCGCAGTCAGTTTTCGAGGCGTTTGAACAAGCAAAGAAAAGTCTTGAATCACTTGCGGATCTGACAAATCCTTTTTTTGTGCAACCTGGGACAACAGCAAATGGTTCTTAACTAGGAAAATGACTAGCTCAGTTTCATCACGATCTAAATAATGCGTGCGTGCAAATTTCCTGACTTCCTCGGCACCCAACGTTGAGTGGTCACCGCCGCGCCCTTTGGCAATATCATGAAAAAGTGCAGCAACGTAAAGTAACCAGTGCCGATCGAAACCCGCGGTGAGGCGTGTTGCAAGCGGATACTCTTGCGCATGCTCAAGCATCGTGAATCTTCGAATGTTTCGAAGCACGGCCAATGTATGCTGGTCAACGGTATACACATGGAATAAATCATGTTGCATCTGCCCCACGACTCGACGAAATACGGGCAAATATCGCGGCAAAATATTGAGCATCGTCATACGCCTAAGTGCGTGCACAATGCCTTGGTTTTGTTTCAGTATTGAAATGAACAAACGCCGATTAGTCGGATCGCTCCTAAATGAGGCATTAATTAGGTGCCTTGCATGCCAAATCGCCCTTAAAGCGCGCGCTGAAAGTTCCGTCAACTCAGGATGTTGCTGCATCACAATAAATATACGCAATAACTCAGAAGGATGTTTTTCAAAAAGACAGTCGTCTTTGATGTCTAGGCGATTATGCTGCGCGAAGTAGTGCTCATTTAATGTTCGAACATCGTCGCCTGAAAGTGGAAATAAATGCTCTCCTATGGCTTGAACAAGCAAAGTATTGAGCTGTGTCACGAGCCTCGCTGCCCAGTAATACCTTTGCATCAGGATTTCACTGGCCCGTCTCGTGGCCGAGGCCGTGATTTGATAAGCCTCTGCTAAGCCATGTTGTAAATCAAAAAGAAGCCGGTCCTCTCGACGATTCGCCAACAAATGCAACTCGATGCGAAGTCGCTTAAACGCCTGTTCCGCTCGATGAAGATCTCGCGCTTCGGCGCGTGTGAGCAAACCAGACTGTGCAATTTGACTCCAGCTTTTTCCGAAACCAGACGCTCTGGCCATCCACTGAATGACCTGAAGATCGCGTAAGCCCCCAGGGGATTCTTTACAGTTCGGCTCAAGAGAGTAGGGCGTCTCTTGATAGCGCGCATGACGCTGCTGCATTTCGCTGCGCTTAGCCTGAAAGAAACTGCGAGGATCAAGTTGCTCATTCATGCACGTCATAAAGCGCTTTGTTAGTAAGCGACTTCCCGCAATCCAGCGCAACTCTAACAGCGATGTCTCGACCGTAATGTCTGCGCTTGCTTCACTCAAACATTGTTCAATCGTTCTAACGCTGCAACCAGGCTCTAGGCCCACATCCCACATGGCGGCAACGAGTCCGCTGAGCGTTGCTTCATCAGCGGGGCTAGGATCTCTCGGCAGCAAGATTAACAAATCGACATCTGAAAAAGGATAGAGCTCTCCACGGCCAAAACCACCTACTGCGGCGAGTGCGGCCCCCTTGGGCAAGGGATATAGTTCGAGCAGTAAACGTAACGCTTGATCGGCTGTCCGCCTCAAGTCGGTTAATAATGCGTCTGCGCGCGGTTTGAGCCGATAGCGAGTAAAGGCGGCTTCTCTCTCAAACTTGATTTGAGTCCGAATCGATCCTATTTTTTCATTCAATACTTCAGTGAGGCCGTTTTGTTCAGTCATCCAAACACCTATTGGCTTAAAAACGAGTCAAACAATGAATGCAAAAATTGAATGAAAAAATCTAAAGCGTGATGAAGGAGGGTAGCGCAGGCATTCCCGGTGATTGCGTCAACACCTCGAATCCCGAGTCAGTCACCATAATCGTGTGCTCCCACTGTGCCGACAAACTGTGATCGCGCGTCACAACTGTCCAGCCATCGGCTAATTGGCGGATATCCTTCTTTCCTGCATTGATCATCGGTTCGATGGTGAAAATGAGACCCGGTTCAAGTTTTTGCCCCGTCCCTGCTTTTCCATAATGCAAAATCTGCGGTTCTTGGTGGAATTTTTGACCGATTCCATGACCGCAAAACTCTCGCACAACCGAAAAACCCTGCTGTTCAGCATATTTTTGAATGGCATTTCCAATATCTCCCAGCGTGTTTCCGGGCTTGACTTGAGCAATGCCCAGCCACATACACTCATACGTGACTTCGGTCAGGCGCTTGGCAAGAATCGAGGTTTCGCCCACCGCGTACATTCGGCTCGTATCACCGAACCAACCGTCTTTGATAATCGTGACATCAATGTTTAAAATATCTCCATTTTTCAACACCTTATCGCCAGGTATACCATGGCAAACCTGGTGATTGATGGAGGTACAAATCGCTCCGGGAAAGGGGGGGTAACCGGGAGGCGCATAGCCGACTGTGGCTGATTTTACCTTGAGCACCTCCGTTAAAAACTTTAAACACAACTGATCTAACTCAGCGGTTGTCACGCCTGGTTTAACAAAAGGCGTGATGAAATCTAAGACTTTTGCTGCGTCGCGACAGGCGGCCCGCATTTTGGCCTGATCTTCGGGATTTGTGACAAGACTCATAGTGACTTGAGTAAATGTAGTGAAAGATAGTAGAATTATAGGCTTACCTAGACTTATCCATACCTTAAAAATCGCGTGTCATGTCACCAGGGTGCCTGCTTATGCAGGTGCAGACATGACATTAGACCCAACCCTCGGAGCTTTATTACTATGTCTTTAATGCGTGAAATGTTAGAAGCGGGTGTGCACTTTGGTCACCAAACCCGTTATTGGAACCCCAAGATGGCCCCTTTCATTTTTGGCCATCGGAACAAAATTCACATCATCAACCTCGAAAAAACCGTTGCAAACTATCTAGATGCGACGAAGTATTTGCGTCAGGTTGCTGCAAAAGGCGGTACGGTATTGTTCGTTGGTACCAAGCGTGCTGCACGCGAACTCGTGGCCGCAGAGGCTGCACGTGCCGGAATGCCCTTTGTTGATAGCCGTTGGCTCGGCGGCATGCTGACCAACTTTAAAACGGTCAAAAGCTCGATCAAGCGTTTGAAAGACATGGAAATCATGATTGCCGAAGGCGCGACAGAGCGCATGAGCAAAAAAGAAGGCCTGATGTTTCAGCGCGAACTTGACAAGCTCAACAAGTCGATCGGCGGCATCAAGGATATGAATGGCTTGCCCGACGCCATCTTCATGATTGATGTTGGTTATCACAAAATTGCTGTTGCCGAAGCGAATGGTCTTGGCATCCCAGTGGTTGCAGTGGTGGATACTAACCACTCACCTGATGGTATTGATTTCATTATTCCTGGCAACGATGACTCGGCCAAGGCAATTGCTCTCTATGCCTCAGGCGTAGCGGATGCTGTGATTGCTGGACGTGGTGACAATATCAATGGCTTGGTCGAAGAACTGACCCAGGGCGAAGAGTTCGTCGAAGTTGATCAGGCAAAGGCCTAATCATCGATCGCGTTCGATCTATATCGAACGCATCCCTCTCACACCCTGACCATGCGGTTCAGGGTGCTTTTATTGATACTGGAGCAAACATGGCTGACATTACCGCCGCAATGGTCAAAGAACTGCGCGAAAAAACTGACGCACCCATGATGGAGTGCAAGAAAGCGCTGACTGAAGCTGCTGGAGATATGGCACGCGCCGAAGAAATTTTGCGTGTCAAACTGGGTAGCAAAGCAAGCAAAGCAGCAAGTCGTGTCACAGCAGAAGGCCTCATTGGGCTATATATCTCTCCTGATGCCAAAAAGGGCGCTGTCATCGAAGTCAACTGTGAAACCGACTTTGTTGCCAAAAACGACGACTTCGTTGCCTTTGTTGCTAATCTAGCCAAACTCGTGGCGACTGAGGGTGTCGCTGATGTTGTAGCTTTATCCGCATCGCCTATGGCAGATGGCACGGTAGATAGCGTTCGTGCTGTCCTCATTGGCAAAATTGGTGAAAATATTTCCATTCGCCGGTTCCAGCGCTACGATACGCCAAACAAACTTGCCAGCTATGTCCATAGCGGCAAAATTGGCGTTCTCGTTGAGTTTTCTGGTGCCGACGAAGTTGGCAAAGACTTAGCCATGCATATCGCAGCAACCAAGCCTCGCGCAGTGGATGAAACCGGTGTTTCTGACGCTGACAAAGAAACAGAGCGTTCAGTTGCCCGTCAAAAGGCCGCCGAGTCCGGCAAACCTGCTGAAATCGTTGAGAAAATGGTAGAAGGCGCTGTCCAAAAGTACTTGAAAGAGGTTGCCCTTCTTTCTCAGCCTTTTGTCAAGAACGACAAGCAAAATGTCTCCCAGATGCTCAAAGAAAAATCCTCTGCAATTACAGGGTTTTCCCTGTTCGTGGTCGGTGAGGGCATTGAGAAGAAAACCAGCGATTTTGCTGCCGAAGTGGCCGCTGCGGCTTCAGGTAACACATAATTTTGTACCTAAAGCCGGGCGGCGCATCATTGGCCGCCCGGCTTTCGTTTACACTTTTAATTGTGTTTAACACTCCGGAATAAATCCCCATATGACCAGCAGAATGCATAAACGAGTTCTCCTCAAACTGTCTGGCGAAGCTTTGATGGGTGATGATGCGTTCGGCATCAATCGTGCCACGATCATGCGCATGACGGACGAGGTCGCCGAGGTCTCAGAGATGGGCGTGCAACTTGCCATCGTGATCGGCGGTGGCAATATCTTCCGCGGAGTTGCGCCAGGTGCCCAAGGCATGGATCGTGCCACTGCCGACTACATGGGTATGATGGCGACAGTCATGAACGCACTTGCGTTCCAAGATGCGCTCAAACATCGAGGCGTAGATGCCCGCGTTCAGTCTGCACTCAATATCGAGCAGGTAGTTGAGCCTTATATTCGTCCCAAAGCGCTTCGCTACCTCGAAGAAGGCAAGGTTGTTATTTTCGCCGCAGGTACTGGTAACCCATTTTTCACTACTGATACAGCGGCGGCGCTACGTGGTGCCGAAATAGGCGCGGAAGTCGTTCTCAAGGCCACAAAAGTCGATGGAATTTATAGCGCGGATCCCAACAAGGATCCTTCGGCGACGCGCTATACGCGCATCAGCTTTGATGAAGTCATCGTCAAGCGACTTGAAATCATGGATGCCACGGCCTTCGCCTTATGTCGCGATCAAAAGCTTCCAATTAAAGTTTTTTCAATAAACAAGTCAGGTGCATTACGACGCGCCGTCAGTGGTGAGGACGAGGGTACTCTCGTTCACGTCTAAAGGATTTAACATGAGTATTGCGGACATTCAAAAATCAGCCGAAAGCCGAATGAGCAAATCCCTCGAAACGCTTAAGGCAAATCTTGCCAAAATTCGAACAGGTCGTGCCCACACTGGTATTTTGGACCATGTTCAAGTTCAGTACTATGGTTCTCCAGTACCCATCAGTCAGGTCGCAAACGTGACATTAATGGATGCTCGCACGCTCAGTGTTTCAGTATGGGAAAAAAATCTAGGTGCCGCTGTAGAAAAAGCAATTCGGGATTCCGATCTGGGTCTCAATCCTGTTGGCATGGGAGATAGCATTCGTGTGCCTATGCCTGCCTTAACCGAAGACCGTCGTCGTGATTTAAACAAGGTTGTAAAGTCTGAAGGCGAGGATGCAAAAATAGCCATTCGTAACCTTCGTCGCGATGCCAATGAGGCTTTTAAAAAGCTGGTTAAAGAAAAAGAAATCTCTGAAGATGATGAAAGACGTGCTCAAGACATCGTCCAGAAATTGACGGATCGTTGCGTTGTTGAAATCGACAAAATGATCATGCAAAAAGAAGCCGAGATCATGACGGTGTAAACCGGCATCACTATGGCCCTCAGCTCAACGATCGATATTCCCGCAACCACAGCTGTTCCGCAACATGTTGCCATCATTATGGATGGCAACGGAAGGTGGGCAGCCAAACGTCTCCTGCCACGCACTGCAGGTCATGCGCGTGGAGTGCAATCCGTGCGTTCAACAGTAGAGTCCTGCGGAAAGCTTGGCGTTCGTTATTTAACTCTTTTTGCGTTCAGCTCTGAAAACTGGCGGCGTCCTGCCGATGAAGTTTCTTTACTTATGCGCTTGTTTGTTCAAGCCATTGAGCGTGAGGTCTCCCGGCTGCAGGAGCAAGGTGTTCGACTTCGCGTGATTGGCGACCTTTCGGCTTTTGAACCGCATCTCCAGGCACTCATCATACAAGCTCAAGAAAAGACAGCACATAATGACAAACTTCACCTGACAATTGCTGCAAATTACGGCGGACGATGGGATATGTTGGAAGCAACACGAACAATGCTGCAAAACAATCCCGATTATGGCGTGCATCCCGAGCGCATTGATGAGCCAGCACTTGCACAACATCTTTCAATGGCTTGGGCGCCAGAGCCAGATTTGTTTATCAGAACAGGCGGCGAACAACGCGTTTCGAATTTTTTAATCTGGCAGTTGGCTTATACCGAATTGTTTTTTACTGATTGTTATTGGCCTGATTTTGGCATTGATGAGTTAAAAAAATCGTTTGAGTGGTACCGCAATCGTGAGCGCCGCTTTGGTCGAACGAGCGCACAATTACATACTGATTCACCTCTCTAAGACACATGCTCAAACATCGTATCCTCACGGCTATCGTTTTGTTTGCGATTTTAGCGATCGTATTGTCTGCAAATTCCGCTCTACCTTTTCTTGGATTTTTAGCCATCACCTGTGCTCTTGCTGGGTGGGAGTGGACGCGTATTACGTTGGGGCGTTCATCCGTTTGGCCCCCCGTTCTTGGGATCGGCCTTTTGTTACTCACACTCGTTCAGGCGTATTTTTGGCTTAAGCAAGAGGCGAGCAATACTGTGGTTGTACAGCTCTGTGCTGTGATAAGCGTTTATTTTTGGTTCACTGCCGTTAGTCGTGCGCTCTATCAGGCACAGGTCACCACAATAACCGCTCCGATGGGTTGGAGTGTCTTTGCTTGCATCACATTGTTCGCGACATGGGGAGCTTTAGCCGATCGATATCAAGAACATGGCGTTTTTTACATCCTCACTCTTCTCATTGTGATTTGGGTGGCAGATATTGCCGCTTATTTCGTTGGACGCGCTATAGGTCGTCACAAACTGGCTCCTACTATTAGTCCTGGTAAAACCCGCGAAGGCGCCATGGCGGGTATCGCGGGTGTTGTGATTTGGCTTCTTGTCTCAGCGCAATGGCCAGAAAGCTTTGGCGCAGATTTAATGCGTCGCTGGGGACTTTTGGGCTCTATTCTGCTGGCCATTTTGCTTGCGATCTTCTCAATTTCTGGTGATCTTTTCGAGTCATTACTTAAGCGAAGGGCAGGGGTCAAAGACTCGAGTCAGCTTCTTCCTGGTCATGGCGGTGTTTTTGACCGCATAGATGCTGTTGTGGCGGTTGTACCACTCGCATACCTGCTGACTGGGGGATGGAAACTTTGAATCCCGCACGCATCACCATCCTCGGTTCTACGGGATCGATTGGTCTCAATACCCTAGATGTGATCGCGCGTCATCCAGAACGATTTGTCGTGTACGCGCTTTCCGCACATTCGCGAATAGAAAAGCTTGCTGCTCAGGCATTGGAAACTGGTGCGCGAATAGTGATTGTGCCCAACGATCTTGCTGCTGATTTATTTAAAAAATCTTGGCCTGCGGGAGTTTCTTCTCCTGAAATCCGCGTTGGGCAACAAGCCCTCGTTGATACGGCGTCTGATCACGAGACTGATGTTGTGATGGCCGCCATCGTTGGGGCGGCTGGCCTGCCTTCAGCCTTGGCCGCTGCGCGAGCCGGCAAGCGAGTTTTGCTTGCAAACAAAGAAGCACTGGTTGCAGCGGGCTCATTATTTATGGCTGCAGTCAAAGAGAGTGGGGCTGAACTCCTTCCCATTGATAGCGAACATAACGCGATTTTTCAGTGTTTACCCCATGATGGCAGGGCGAGTGCTCCAACCTGTCCTAGCGCGGGCGTCAGAAGATTGATCTTGACGGCATCAGGCGGTCCATTTCGAACAAAGAAATGGGTCGAACTGAATCATGTCACGCCTGAACAGGCCTGCGCCCACCCCAACTGGAGTATGGGAAAAAAAATCTCAGTGGACTCCGCAACCATGCTCAACAAAGGGCTTGAGGTCATTGAAGCGCACTGGTTGTTTGCGATGCCCGCAGACCGTATTCATGTCGTCATACACCCTCAAAGTGTTGTCCACTCCATGGTAGAGTACGAGGACGGTTCAGTGATCGCACAGTTAGGTCAGCCAGATATGCGCACTCCGATTGCCTATGGCTTAGGATTTCCTGAACGCATATCATCCGGTGTCGGTGTTCTTGATTTGGCGCTTGCCGGTAGGCTTGATTTTGAACAACCCGATCTTGAACAGTTTCCCTGTCTCAAATTGTCTTTTGAGGCATTACGCAGCGGACAAGGCTCATGCATCACTCTCAATGCAGCCAATGAAATAGCTGTCGCCTCGTTTTTGGATGGAAAATTGTCGTATACAAGTATTGCGACTCTGATTGAAAACACGCTGACTTGGCATGCGGGACGACCCCGCTGCGCCCTGAATTCGCTTGAGGATGTCATGGCGCTAGATGCCGAAGTCCGCCGGTATGCTGCGCAATGGATATCACCCTAGCTTGATGTGATGCACTGATAGCCTGTGCATGAGTTTGAGTATTTAACGATTTTTGGGCTAGGACTATGCTTACGACACTTCTTTCTTTTTTTGTGACCCTTGGCATTCTCATCACCTTTCATGAGCTAGGTCATTATTGGGTCGCACGCTGGTGCGGCGTTCGAGTTTTGCGCTTTTCAATTGGATTCGGCAAGGTTTTAATTAAGCGTGTCGACAAAAATGGAACCGAATGGGCGCTATCGGCGATCCCTTTGGGCGGTTACGTCAAAATGCTTGACCAGGACGACTTAGCGCCAACGAAAGTGAGCTCTACCTCAAGTTCTTCAGATCCAGTGTTGGAGTCGACCGATCATGATCCACGCGGCACCAGTTTTCAATCACAGCCGGTATCCAGAAGGTTTGCCATTGTCGCTGCAGGACCTTTGTTTAACCTTTTGTTGGCCGTCTTACTTTACGCAGGGATCAATCTCGCAGGAACTGAAGAACCCGAAGCAATTTTGGCTCAACCGACGATCAATTCACCCGCTGCACAAGCAGGTCTCCAGGGTGGTGACAAAATTATTGCCATCAATCAAACACCCGTCGCCTCCTGGCCGCAACTCCGCTGGAACTTATTACAACGACTCGCTGACGGCGGGGAAACTCAAATCACGGTAGACCAAGGTGGCGCCAAACTCAACCGAACACTCAAGCTGCCAACACTTGCGGACCCGTCACAGGCCGATCCGATGAGAGATTTAGGTCTAGGTCTTGCGAGCGGTCCTCCATTTGTTCGCGGAATCGTACCGGGTAGCATTGCTCAACGGGTGGGACTCGAGACACAAGACAGAATTGTCCGAATCGGAGAGATTGATCGTCCAGATACTGGAACTCTGGTCCGAACGATTCAGCAGCATGCGGGTCGTGAGATTGTCATTGACGTTGAACGTGGTCAGCAAAAAATTAAGTTTTCTTTGATTCCTGCTCCCTTTACCCTTGAAAATGGTCAGGTTGTTGGTCGTGCAGGTATTCAAATTGGCGCCGATGTCGCGATGGTCAACGTTCGTTATGGACCGATTGACAGTTTGATCCATGGTGCTGTCAAAACCTTTGATACGGCATGGTTTTCACTGCGCATGATGGGGCGGATGATCACAGGCGATGTTTCGCTTAAAAATATTAGTGGACCTGTCACCATTGCTGACTATGCAGGACAGTCCGCCAAGATTGGCTGGGCTGCATACATCGCTTTTTTAGCGCTAGTCAGCGTGAGCCTCGGCATTCTTAATCTCCTACCCATCCCTATGCTAGATGGAGGGCATCTACTGTATTATCTCTGGGAGATGGTTCGTGGCAAACCTGTTTCAGCGAATGTCATGGAGTGGGGCCATAAAATTGGTTTGTCCTTGCTCGCAGGCCTGATGGGCCTTGCTCTGTTTAACGATTTCATTCGCATTTTCACCTAAGGCCGTTCTGACTTAAAATCAACAAAATGCTGTTTTTTTTCAGCTCAACATTCACCTATACAGAAGATATTTGAGGATTACCCGGGATGCTCGTTCGTTTGCCATATCTGTTCGACAAAGCCCTGCGCTTGATGACGCATGCCTTGTGTCAGGTGCTTTTGTTGGCATCACTGCTTATTCCTTTTGGTGCGCAAGCCTTCGAACCTTTCGTGGTGAGCGATATTCGGGTCGAAGGAATGCAACGCACAGAACCAGGTTCGATCTTTGCACAGCTCCCCTTTAAAGTTGGCCAGAGATTTACTGAAGCGCTTGCCACAGAATCGATTAGAAAACTTTATGCGACAGGTCTTTATGCTGACGTTCGCATTCAGACCGCAAATCGTGTTGTGGTTGTTGCGGTTCAAGAACGTCCGACGATTGCCGCGATCACGTTTACGGGTATGAAAGAGTTTGAGACAGATGCCATTATTGGCAATCTCAAGCAAGTGGGTTTTGCGCAAGGACGTGTGTTTGACCAATCCATGCTCGAGCAAGCACAGTTTGAGTTGCGTCAAGCGTATCTCAATAAAGGAAAGTACGCGGTTGAAATCTCGCCGACCGTCACCCCTTTGCCACGAAATCGAGTCGGCATCAACTTTGACCTTTTCGAAGGCGGGGTTTCACGTATTCGTGAAATCAATATTATTGGAAATACCGCATTTACTCAGAGCAGGTTACGCGACTTGATGTCTCTGACGACTCCTGGATGGTTGACCTGGTATACCGATTCCGATAAGTACTCACGAGAAAAGCTTGAAAAAGACGTCGAAGCCATCAAATCCTTTTATCTTGATCGCGGCTATCTAGAGTTCAAAATAGAACCTCCTCAGGTTTCTATTTCCGGTGACCGAAAAGACATATTCATCACCTTGACAGTGTCTGAAGGTAAACCGTACACAGTTTCTGAGGTCAAGCTGGCGGGTGACCTGTTAGGGCTTGAAAGTGAAATCAAGCAATTTGTTCAGTTAAAACCCGGGCAAATTTTTTCTGGCACAAAAACAAATGAGACAGCTAAAGGCATTTCTGATTATCTTGGTGGTTTAGGTTATGCATTTGCCAACGTCAATCCCAACCCAGTGCTTAATCGCGAAAATCAAACAGCGGAAGTCACTTTTTACATTGATCCAAGTCGACGTGTATATGTTCGTCGGATCCAAGTCGTTGGGAACCATCGCTCCAAGGATGAGGTGATTCGCCGTGAAGTGCGTCAGCCTGAAGCTGCTTGGTATGATGCAGGCAAAATCAAATTATCACGGGATCGACTTGACCGTGTTGGCTACTTTAAAGAAGTTAAAGTAGGAACCGATCCTGTTCCTGGGTCACCAGATCAGGTCGATATCAATCTGACCGTTGAAGAAAAGCCAACGGGTATGCTGAATTTAGGAGTCGGTTACGGACAAGTCGACGGAGTACTTTTGTCTGCGGGTATTTCCGAAGATAACGTCTTCGGAAGCGGTACAAACTTGACGCTCAACCTCAACACAGGGGCCTCTAACCGCAGCGCTGTGTTGGCACATACTGATCCGTACTTTACCAATGACGGCGTGAGTCGTACGAGTTCAATTTACTATCGCACGATGACGCCTTATTCCAACAACCCAGGTAACTATAAAGTCACGACGGGTGGTTTAGGTTTGAACTTTGGTATACCTATCAGCGAATTTAATCGGATTTTCTTAGGTGTCAACCTCGAACGAAATTCGATTGGTTTGTTTGATAACTCTCCGCTGGCTTATCGCGAGTACGTGAGAGACTATGGTGAGACAACGACGGCCGCGATTCTGAATTTGGGTTGGTCAAAAGACAATCGTGACAGCGCCCTGAGTCCGACCAAGGGCTCCTTTACTCGGCTCAAGCTCGATGTTGGCACAGGTAGCTTGGATTACTATATGTTTGGTGCGCAACACCAGACCTATGTTCCAATCGGCCGCGACTTTACCCTCGCATTCAATGGGATGTTTGATTTCGGTAACAGTTACAAGACTGATTATCCCTATCCCATCATTAAAAACGTCTACGCAGGTGGTATTGGCACTGTTAGAGGTTATTCACAAAACTCCCTCGGCCCAACCGATCCCTTTACTGGCACGTATCTGGGTGGATCCAAGCGGGTAGTGGGTAATGTTCAGTTTTACCTCCCATTCCCTGGCACCCAGAAGGATCGTTCGCTGCGCTGGTTTGCCTTCGCTGACGGAGGTCAGGTTTTTGGTACTGACGGTTTAGGCAATGATACAGCCATTGACTTTGGCCAGATGCGATACTCTGCTGGTATCGGCTTGTCTTGGGTTTCGCCTTTGGGACCACTCCAGTTATCTTTTGCCAGGCCTTTGAACTCCAAGCCGGGTGACAATACGCAAATCTTCCAATTTCAAATCGGGACAGGTTTCTAAAAATTTAGATAGTACTTTTTAGTGGCACAATACCAATCTGTATTCGTTTATCGAGAGAATTTAATAATGGTTGCAACTTACGTCCCCCAGTTACAAATGCGCGCTACGCCTATTGGCTTTGTCAAACACCGCTTGGCGTGGGTCATCGTTTTTTCATGCGTCATGTTCGCTGTGGTCTTGGGTAATGTTGCACATGCGCAGGGTTCTAAAATCGGCTTTGTCAACACGGAGCGAATTTTGAGAGACTCTGCGCCTGCCAAAACAGCTCAAACAAAAATTGAAGCCGAATTTAAGAAACGCGAAGAAGAAATTCAGCGACTCGGCAACAATCTACGCACTGCTGCTCAAAAATTTGAAAAAGACGCGCCTGTTCTTTCTGAATCTGATCGCAATAAGCGTCAGCGCGAATTGGCCAATATCGATGCAGACCTTCAGCGTAAGCGTCGCGAGCTCCAAGAAGACTTTAACCGTCGCCGCAATGAAGAGTTCGCGACCATCATCGAGCGCGCCAATACAGCGATCAAGCTTATCGCTGAAAAAGACAATTACGATATGATTCTGCAGGATGCAGTCACTGTTAACCCACGTATTGATATTACTGAAAAGGTGATTCAAGCGTTGGGTGCCAAATAATAAGATCAACTCATGCCCGTCCTGTTAGACCCTGCACGGGCACCTCTTCTCTCTGAACTTTTACGTGCCGTTCCCGGCGGCTTAGTTCAAAATGTGGTGTCTGCGGGTCTCGATAATGATCCGCGTATCGCCGGTTTAGGCTCTCTTGCTCATGCGAGTGAGCTTGAGATCTCCTTTATTGTTCATCCTAAATATCTTGATCACTTAGCACGCACACGCGCTTGCGCGGTGATTGTTCTTCCTGAAATCGAAGAAAAGCTCGCTCAAACATCCCCAGCGCCTCAATTTACGCGCATTGTCTGTAGGCATCCCTATCTTCTTTACGCCCGAATCTCTCAATGGTTCGAATGGGCGAGTCGGCCGTCTTATGAGCCTGACATTCATGCGACTGCAGTCGTTGACCCTACGGCGATTATTTCCCCAAGTGCACGCATTGGCCCCCATGCGGTCATTGGAGCACGTTGTGTTGTAGGGGCAATGACTCAGATTGGCGCAGGTTGTTTTTTAGGTGATGATGTCGAGATCGGCTCTTCCTCTAACCTATATCCTCGCGTCTCTATTTATTATGGCGTCAAAGTGGGTGATCGAGCGATCATCCATAGCGGTGTCGTACTAGGAGCGGACGGCTTTGGTTTTGCACCCGATCCAAGCCTTTCAAAAGGTGCTTGGGGGAAAATTCCACAGTTAGGCGTTGTGCTGATCGGTCATGACGTAGAAATTGGCGCCAACACAACCATTGACAGAGGAGCGCTCGATAACACCATCATTGGAGATGGCGTCAAAATCGACAACCAAGTCATGATTGGTCACAATTGCGTGATTGGTGCGCATACCGCGATTGCAGCATGTGTGGGTATCGCTGGATCGACCGTGATTGGGTCACGTTGCACGATTGGCGGGATGGCCGGCGTTTCAGGTCATCTCGTGATTTGTGATGATGTGCATATCTCAGGCGGAACAGGCATTATCGCGAGCATTGATCAACCGGGGCGTTATACCGGTGTTTACCCCTATGCAGAACACAAAGAATGGCAGCGAAATGCTGCGGTCATCACACAGTTATCTGGGCTGCGCAAGCGGGTCAGAGCACTTGAGCGCGACAGCAACTAGGATAAGTTATGCAACTTGATATTAAAAGTATTCTCGACAGACTTCCTCATCGTTATCCGATGTTGTTGATTGATCGCGTGATCGACATGGTGCCGGGAAAATCGATCAAGGCGCTTAAAAATGTATCTATTAACGAGCCTTTTTTTGCAGGACATTTCCCTCATCATCCAGTGATGCCAGGTGTGCTGATTCTTGAGGCCATGGCACAAGCCGCTGCAATATTTTCTTTTGCAGATGAGGCAGGCCTCAAACCCAAAGATGAGGAGACTTTGTATTATTTTGTTGGAATTGACGGCGCTCGATTTCGCAAACCTGTATTACCAGGTGATCAACTGTCCATTGAGGTTGTTGCCGAGCGCTTGGGTCGTAGTATTTGTAAATATCAAGGTCATGCCTTTGTTGATGGAAAAGTCGTCGCTGAGGCTAAATTGATGTGTGCTGTCAGACCAATGGAATAATAAATGGCTGCAATCATCCATCCGACCGCTCTCATTGACCCCAAAGCGCATTTACATCCTTCGGTTTCAGTCGGGGCTTACTCCATCATCGGACCGGGTGTCCGTATCGGTGCTGATACGATTATTGGTCCTCATTGCATCATTGATGGTGAGACGACCATTGGTCAAGGCAATCATTTTTATCGTTTTTGCTCGATTGGGGGCATGCCTCAGGATAAAAAATATGCAGGCGAACCCACCCAACTTGTCATGGGTGATCGCAATATGGTGCGTGAATACGTCACGATTAATACCGGCACAGTTCAGGACGGCGGTGTGACTCGACTTGGTTCGGACAACTGGATCATGGCCTATGTCCATGTCGCGCACGACTGTCAGATTGGCAACCAAACGATTCTTGCCAATGGCGTTCAAATGGGTGGTCATGTCCACATCGGTGATTGGGCCATCGTCGGTGGTCTTGCTGCGGTACATCAGTTTGGCAAGATCGGCGCACACAGCATGACGGGCGGTCAAAGCGCGCTCCATATGGATATTCCACCCTTTGTGATGGGCTCTGGCAATCCCTGCGTCCCGGTTGGTATTAATGTCGAAGGGCTTAAACGCCGTGGATTTTCTCCTGAGTCAATCAGTGCACTGCGCGATGCCTACAAGATTATTTATAGACGTGGTTTAAGCCTAGGGGATGCTTGCGCTGAAATTCGCAACAGACAACAACTTGAACCCGGCGTTGCCCAAGCGCTTCAACCCTTGCTCGACTTTGTAGAGGCGAGTGCGCGCGGCATCATTCGACCATGACGTGGCGCCTTGGGCTCATTGCGGGCGAGCCCTCGGGTGACATCATCGCCGCTAAAGTATTGGCAGGACTTAAACAAGCAGATCCCTTGGTTCGCCCAGAGGGGATAGGCGGTCCGCATTTGACGGCCGAAGGTTTGGACGTCTGGCATCCTATGCATGCGCTCAGTGTCTTTGGATATGTGGATGCAATCAAGCGTTTACCTTCTTTATTTCATATTTACCAAAACGTTAAGAACCGCTGGTTGCGAGAGCCGCCTTCTGTTTTTTTAGGGGTCGACGCTCCAGACTTTAATTTACGTTTGGAGCATCGCTTACGTAAGTCGGGTATCCCTACTGTGCATTTTGTAGGTCCGTCAATTTGGGCTTGGCGCTACGAGCGCATTCATTTCATTCGTGAAGCTGTTTCTCACATGCTCGTATTGTTTCCTTTCGAAGAGGCTATTTACAAAAAAGAAGGTATTCCTGTTACCTATGTTGGTCATCCCATGGCCGATGCGATTGCGATAGAACCAGATCAACAAGCAGCGCGCACGCGCCTGGGGCTGGATCAACAAGCGAGAGTGATTGCAGTTTTACCTGGTAGCCGTGCTTCAGAGATCAAACTGATTGCGCCGCGATTTTTACAAACAGCCCAACGCTTACAAAAGCATGATCCTTCTCTACAGTTCGTTGTCCCCATGGTCAATGAGCAGAGAGAACGCGAATTCAAGGTTTTTTTAACGCAATATCCAGTTAATCACTTGCAAATCGTGAGGTCGCAACCCCAAGCAATCGGCATGGCTGAGCCGATCGCCTGGTCTGTTCTTGAGGCGTGTGATGTTGCGCTTGTTGCAAGCGGTACCGCAACGCTCGAAACAGCGTTATTCAAAAAACCCATGGTGATTTCCTATGCAGTCTCACCCTTAGTGCGCAAAATCATGGCCTGGAAATCAGGGCAGGAACGTCCTTATTTACCTTGGGTGGGTTTGCCTAATGTTTTGCTCAACGACTTTGTCGTTCCCGAACGGATTCAAGAGGATGCCACACCCGAAAACTTGGCTCAGGAACTTTTGGCTTTATTAAATGATGCGAATCGTTGTGAGCGCATCAGTCGTCGTTTTACTGAAATGCATCATACGCTGCGTTGCAATACACCTGTTCGCGTGGCACAGGTTATTGAGTCGATCGCCCTCAATCGCCGTTAAATCAAATGGCAAAATCAACTCCGCATGCATCTCAAGCCAGTCTTTTTGATTTACAGAAAGAAACAACGCTTTATGCCGCTGGCGTTGATGAGGCGGGTCGGGGTCCGCTGGCAGGCGATGTTTACGCAGCCGCTGTGATTCTCGATCGTCATCATCCCATCGAGGGACTTGCTGATTCAAAAGTCCTATCAGAGAAAAAACGCGAGCTTCTCGCCGAACAGATCAAAGCCCACGCGCTGTGTTGGTCAGTGAGCATTGCCACTGTTGAGGAAATTGATCGCTTGAATATTTTACAAGCGACGCTTTTGGCGATGAAGCGTGCTGTTGAAGGGCTTTCAATTCAGCCTGAACTCGCTTGGGTCGATGGTAATCAGCCGCCTCGTCTGAGTTGCCGAGTTCAAACCATCATCAAAGGTGACGCGCTGATTCCAGCGATATCGGCTGCGTCTATTCTCGCAAAAACAGCGAGAGATCATGACCTGAAACGTCTTCACATCCTCTATCCACAATACGCATTCGATCAGCACAAAGGCTACGGAACAGCACTACATATGGCACGACTTAAGCAGTATGGTCCGAGTCCAGTACATCGGCGCAGTTTTGCGCCAGTGCGCGCTTGTTTGGAAACAACATGAAACATATCGAGTCCCGCTCAAATCCACTTTATAAGCAGCTCTACAAATGGCAGTCAAGCGCAGGCAGGAGAGATGAACCTATTTTGCTTGAAGGCATACATCTATGCGAATCTTGGCTCGCCTTGGGCAAACAACCTAAATATGCCATTTTCGACCTTGAGCGCGTGTCTCAGTCACAGCTATCCGGTTTAATCGAAAAATTAAATCCAGACGTATGCCTCACGATGTCTGGATCCCTGCTCGGCAACCTCTCCAGCGTCGATACGGATCAAGGTGTATTGTTTGTTGCGCAACCAACGATTCATCCGATTCCAGAAAAAATAGTTGAAACAATCGTATTGCTAGATCGACTGCAGGATCCCGGCAATGTAGGTGCTATTTTACGAACCTGTGCTGCTGCAGGCATCAAGCGTGTGTTTGCTTCTGTTGGTACAGCTGGATTGTGGTCGCCCAAGGTGCTGCGTAGTGCGCAAGGCGCGCATTTCCTATTGAAGCTGCATGAACAGACAGATCTGAAAAGTCTGTCGTCGTCATTGGCAGTGCCCATGATTGTGACAACACTTGAGGATGCGCGTGATCTCTATATGACAGACTTGCCTAAACATGCAGCGTGGGTATTCGGTAACGAAGGACAAGGAGTCAACCCTGAACTTCTTGCACGCGCCGACCTACGAATCAAAATCATGCATGATCGTGCTGTCGAATCCCTGAACGTCACCGTGGCCTCTGCCATTTGTTTGTTTGAACAAAGGCGTCAACACCACCTCTCTCAATAAACGAAGCACATTTGATCAATACGCGGAATGTCGATCTAGTCCAACATCATGCAATACCGTGGTCGAGATTTCCTCGATCGACTTGGTGGTGGTTGAGAGCATAGGGATGGACTCTCTGCGCATCAGGCGTTCTGCTTCTGCAACTTCGTGACGACATTGGGGGAGTGAAGCATAAAGACTGTCAGGACGTCGCTCTTGGCGAACTTCCATCAGGCGTTCTGGTTGAATCGTGAGCCCAAAGAGCTTTGTTCGAAAGGGCATCAACGTTGAGGGAAGAGCACCTCGGTCAAAATCCTCTGGAATCAATGGAAAATTAGCGGCCTTGACCCCATATTGCATCGCCAGGTAGAGGCTTGTTGGTGTTTTCCCACAGCGAGAGACACCGATCAAGATCACGTCAGCCTGAGCGAGTCCAGACACAAATTGCCCATCATCATGTGCCAGGCTGAAGTTGATGGCTTCGATGCGATTTCTGTATTGCATCGAGCTAGCGGCTTTGTGGGATTTACCGATCGAATGGCTCGATTTCATACCTAGATTGTGTTCGAGGGGCTCTACAAAGGCACCAAACAAATCTAAAAACAAAGCATTGGCGAGTTTGACCCGTCCTAACACATCAGGATTGACGAGTGTTGTAAAGACAATCGGGGCAGTTCCTTGATCTGCGGCGCAGCGATTAATACGCTGCACCACGGTATCTGCCTTTTCAACAGAGTCAATAAATGGCACTCGAACCTGTCTAAACGTCACTGACTCAAACTGGGATAGGACGGAGTGACTAAAGGTTTCTGCAGTGATACCCGTTCCATCTGAAATAATGAAAACAGTCCGTTCAGTTGCACTCATATTCATTTCAGAAGGTCCAAAGTCAGAGTCTTGAGTAGTATAATGCAGTGCAACATGAGCTCGTTAGATTGTCACCCAAAAACGGCCAAGGCCAGTTTGGTGAGTACCCGTAAGCACTCGTAAGCACTCGTAAACACCCGTAAACACTCGCATGCACGCATTTTTGTAACATTGCTGCGAGACGAAACGCTGACTGTTCTCACCAAACTCGCTTTCTCACATTGTAAAAGGGTGACTTTCATGTCATATGTCGTGTCTTTTGAGCAGCTCCGTATGACGGATGTTGACTCTGTTGGAGGAAAGAACGCCTCTTTAGGCGAAATGATTAGCCAGCTTTCAGATGCTGGAGTTCGTGTACCTGGTGGCTTTGCCACCACTGCGCAGGCCTTCCGTGACTTTCTGTCCGGAACAGGTCTTGACGTCCGTATTGCTGAGCGCCTTTCTACGCTCAATCCCGAGGATGTTCGCGAACTTGCTTTGGCAGGAGGGCAGATTCGTCAGTGGATTGTTGAGGCACCTTTGCCAGATCAGTTGCACTCAGATATTAAAAAAGCGTTTGCCTTGCTTGATGCAGAGGGCAACGGTTCTTTTGCCGTGCGTTCTTCAGCCACAGCTGAAGACTTACCCGATGCCTCTTTTGCGGGTCAACAAGAAACTTTTCTAAATGTTGTCGGCTTTGACGACATCATTGACAAGATTCGTCATGTTTTTGCATCGCTCTATAACGACCGTGCGATTTCCTATCGTGTTCACAAGGGGTATGCCCATGCGGATGTCGCACTTTCCGCCGGCATTCAACGCATGGTTCGCTCTGACAAGGGCAGCGCGGGTGTGATGTTTACCCTCGACACCGAGTCAGGTTTCGAGGATGTCGTTTTTATCACTTCTTCTTACGGCTTAGGTGAAACAGTCGTACAGGGTGCGGTCAATCCTGATGAGTTTTACGTCTTTAAGCCGACGCTTGCATCGGGACATTATCCAATTGTCAATCGGCGTATCGGCTCCAAATTGATCAAAATGGAATTTGATCCCACGCGAGCCATGGGACTGGCGGTTCGCACCGTGGACGTGCCTGTCTCTGAACGCAATCGCTTTTCGCTCACTGATGATGAAGTCAACGAACTCGCGCGTTACGCAGTCATTATTGAAAAGCACTATCAGCGCCCCATGGATATTGAATGGGGACGAGATGGCGTCGATGGCAAAATCTATATCCTCCAAGCACGCCCTGAGACGGTCAAGTCACAGCAAGGTCACAGTGATATCCAACAACGCTACAAGTTAAAAGCAACGGGGAAAGTGATCGTGACGGGTCGCGCGATTGGTCAGAAGATCGGCTCAGGCCCCGTCCGTATTGTCAGCGATCTTTCTGAAATGGACAAGGTGCAGGCCGGGGATGTATTGGTCACAGATATGACGGATCCCAATTGGGAACCCGTGATGAAACGTGCATCGGCCATCGTGACGAATCGAGGTGGTCGCACTTGTCATGCCGCCATCATTGCGCGTGAGCTTGGCATACCTGCTGTCGTAGGCTGCGCGGATGCAACCGATCGCTTAAAAGAAGATCAGCAAGTCACCGTTTCATGCGCAGAAGGTGACGAGGGCAGAATCTACGATGGATTGATCGAGACTGAAATCGAAGAGGTTCGACGCGGTGCGATGCCCGATGTAGGCCTCAAAGTGATGATGAATGTCGGCAACCCACAATTAGCCTTTGATTTTTCTCAGATCCCTAACCACGGTGTGGGTCTAGCTCGTCTTGAGTTCATTATCAATAACAATATTGGTATCCATCCAAAAGCCGTGCTGGACTATCCAAACGTCGATGCTGAGCTCAAAATCGCAGTCGAGTCGGCGGCTCGTGGCCACTCCAGCCCACGCGCTTTTTTTGTTGACAAACTTGCGGATGGCATCGCGACGATTGGTGCTGCGTTTTATCCCAAGCCCGTCATTGTTAGATTGTCTGATTTCAAGTCGAATGAATATCGAAAGCTTGTAGGCGGTTCACGCTATGAGCCCGAAGAAGAGAATCCAATGTTGGGTTTTCGCGGTGCCTCACGCTATATTTCCGCAGACTTTGCGGAGTGTTTCAAAATGGAGTGTGAAGCGCTAAAGCGCGTGCGCCAAGAGATGGGGCTCACGAACGTCGAAATCATGGTGCCTTTTGTTCGAACCGTTAAACAAGCCGAACGTGTGATTCAGCTCTTGGCTTCTCACGGTTTGGTGCGGGGTCAACATGGCTTGCGCATCATTATGATGTGTGAGGTTCCCTCAAACGCAATCTTGGCTGAACAGTTTCTCGAGCATTTTGATGGATTTTCGATCGGTTCGAACGATATGACACAACTGACGTTGGGACTGGATCGTGACTCTGGAATGGAGTTACTCGCCCTTGACTTTGACGAACGTGATGAAGCTGTCAAATTCATGCTCCGGCGTGCGATTCAGGCGTGTTTGAAGGCAGGCAAATATGTCGGCATTTGTGGTCAAGGACCTAGCGACTATGCAGATTTTGCGATCTGGCTAAAAAACGAAGGCATTTTGTCTATGTCGCTCAATCCAGATACCGTTGTCGACACTTGGAAAAAGCTTGCGGAATAGTCGAGTCTAAAAAATGATTGGGCCCCCTCTATCAAGAAGGGGCCTAGCTATCTATAGGCGGTGCAATCTATGAGTCTCTTGTTTTCGTGTCGTGTTTCATCAGACGCTCTTTTTCACGAGCCCAGTCTTTTTCTTGGGCTGCATCGCGCTTATCATGGAGTTTTTTACCTTTTCCAAGTCCGAAGTCGAGCTTGATACGACCGTTCTTAAAATGTAAATTGATAGGAACAAGTGCAAAGCCTCGTTGTTCTACTTTGCCAATCAACTTGCTGATTTCTTCGGCTTTGAGCAAAAGCTTTCGTGTCCGCATTGCATCCGGATGGATGTGTGTGGAGGCAGAATGTAAAGGACTGATGTGCATACCCAGCAACCAAAGTGCGCCATCAAGAACCACAACATAGCTTTCTTTGAGTTGGGCTCTACCCGCACGAATAGCTTTGACTTCCCAGCCCTGAAGCACGAGACCTGCTTCAAAGCGCTCTTCGATGGTGTAGTCGTGAAAAGCCTTCCGGTTTTCAATAATACTCATAAGATCCCTGCGTCACTGACGCATATGCAACAAAAACAACCGGTATTGGATGACCGACAAACTAAACTGTCTCTAAACACTCAATCATAACGAAAAATCGTTAAAATTCTGGTTACTAAATTTTTCAAAAAATTACAGACGTTAAGCTCCAGCTTTCAGGCGCTCAGCGATAAAGTCGATATCGGGCTGTTATGGTTTTTTCCTCGCTGGTCTTTTTATATCTGTTTTTGCCGGTCTGCCTCATTATCTACTATTTGATAGGCTCAAAGATCGGTCGACGCACGGAACATGGCGGTTTAGCAGATCACAGCTATGCCACCCAGGCTCAAAATCTGATCTTAGTGGCGTCCAGTTTCTTTTTTTACGGCTGGGGAGAACCGATATGGGTGGTTCTACTCATACTGAGCTCCTCTGTAGGTTGGCTCGTTGGACTTTGGTTAGAACGTTGCAAAACAGTTTTTGGAAAAAAAATCGCCGTTACATTCGCTATCTTGGCGAACTTAGGTTTGCTGGCCATTTTCAAGTACAGCGACTTTATTGTTGAAAATATTAATTATGCTTTTATTACTGGGCTTGATAACCCCGGGTTCGCATTACCCATCGGCATCTCTTTTTATAGCTTTCAAATTCTCTCATATGTTGTCGATGTTTATCGAGGCGAGGTCAGGGCGCAAAGAAAATTTCTAGATTTTCTTTTATATGTCAGCCTCTTTCATCAGCTTGTCGCAGGTCCGATCGTGCGTTATGTGCACATCGCCAATGAAATTAATCACCGCGTCCATACCTGGAGCGACTTCAGTCTCGGGCTGCATCGTGTATGTGTGGGTCTTTTTAAAAAAGTGTTTATCGCGAACGTAGCTGGGGAATGGGCTCAACGCACGCTTGGGGGTGACTTGTCCACCTTGTCAGTCGCCGATGCTTGGCTTGGACTGGCCATGTTTACGATTCAAATCTATTTTGATTTTTCAGCATATTCCGATATGGCAATTGGTTTGGGAATGATGTTTGGTTTTCACTATAGAGAGAATTTTAACTATCCATACATCGCCAAATCGGTTACGGATTTCTGGCGACGCTGGCATATTTCTCTGGGTACTTTTTTTAGAGACTATGTCTATATCCCTCTGGGAGGGAATCAACGCTGGGGATTACGCAATTTATTCATCGTTTGGGCCCTCACAGGTTTCTGGCATGGCGCAAGTTGGAATTTCATGCTGTGGGGGCTTTACTTTGGCGTATGGATTGCTCTCGAAAGACTATTCATAGAACGCTTACTACAGGCTCTTCCGGTTGCGATCAGTCATTTTTATCTGATGTTTATCGTGACGCTTGGTTGGGCATTGTTTTACTTCACTGACTTGTCACGCCTGACAACTTTTTTGTACATCATTTTTGGTTATACCGATGCAGAGATGACAGGTATCACAACAATGAGTGATTTATCCTCGCATGCACTCTGGCTTGTGTTCGCCGTGCTTTGGTGCATGCCCCTTGGGCAATGGCTTCAAGACAACATCCAGTGGCTTCGCTTCGAGCAATGGCGTCCTAGTACACAATCCATCGTTTTATTGATCGTGGACTCGATATTGCTTGTTTCATCTACAGCGCTTTTGGTGGGTCAAAGCTACAACCCCTTTATCTATTTTAGGTTCTAGCGATGCAAGCAGACTCTAAAATATCATTGAACAAGTATCAGAGTTCGTCTCGGTTTCATGCCTTGATGCTGATCGGCGTTGTCATATGTGTTGGCATTCTTTTTGTATATACATTTCGATTTAATCAGGAAGTATCCCAGTTAGAAAATCGGCGCCTTGCGCAGTGGCCGACTCTTAGCAAGGAAAGCGTATTGAATGGGCAGTTCGCCCAAGGCGTAGAAACCTATGTCGCTGACCATTTTCCTGGACGTGCTTGGCTAACTGAAGTTGCCTTTATGATTCGAACCTATCGTGGTGTTGAACTCAAAAATCGCGTGATTCAAGTTAAAGATATGGAAACCGCTTTCGATAACGTGAGTCAATGGGCCGTCGCTGAAACTGTGCCTGAAACAGTTTCAGAAACTGTTGTTGAAACTGCTCCTGAAACTGTTGTTGAAACTGTTGTTGAAACTGTTATTGAAACCGCTTCTGATATTGCTTTTGATATTGTTCCTGAAGTTGTGCCAGAGGTGATCGCGGTCTCTGAGGTCTCCTCAGAAAGCGATTTTTTTGTTGCAGATGAAAATGAACATGTGGGGATTGTCATTAAGACCAAAGCAGCTCCTCAACAAAAACCTCTTAATGTCGTAGGAGGCGTGCTTTTACATGAGGGACAAGCGCTGTTTATGTTTCAAGGTACAGACCGGGGTGCTCAAGGCTACGCCAATGCGGTGAATACTTGGGTTGAGCTTGTTGCTAAAAAGAGAGCCGGGATGACATCCACCGTTGTCGTGACGCCAACAAGCAGTCATTTCTACTTACCTCCCGCCGCACGCGCGCGCACAACCTCGGAGGAAAAAAATCTGACAGCACTGCGAAATGCTTTATTACCGGAAGTTCGCTTTGCAGATGTCATTAAAGAAATGGAAGGGCATCAAGATCAGTTCTTATTTTATAAATCTGACCACCATTGGACTGGGCTCGGGGCATACTATGCTTATCGCGCCTGGGCTAAAGTGGCAGGTGTGGTCCCCCTAGAACTATCCGACTTTGACAAACGATCTGTGCCAGGTGTAGCAGGCTCTTATTGGAGCTTGACCCAAGCACCAGAGCTACGTCACGCTGACAAGGAATCTTATTATTATGTCCCGAAAACAGTGACCTTTGATGGTACGCAATATACTGGACCACAACAAAAAACACCTGTGCCTCAACCTTTTTTTGCTGAAAAAAGCAGAGGATATATTGTGTTTCTTGGCGGTGATATTCCTCTATTGGCCTCAAATACCAATGCAGGCACCGGAAGAACAGCACTTGTCATCAAAAATTCCTATGGTAATGCTTTCGCACCGTATTTATTACCGCACTTTGATCGTGTCGTCGTCTTAGACTATCGCTATGTTTCTAGAAATATCCAGGATATTGTGGATTCATTTGGTGTGACCGACCTAGTATTTGTTAATGCGACGATTACAGCAAACTCCGGTGCGCACCAAGAGAGGATGCGGCAAGTGGCGCGAGGAAGTTCAACGGCCTGGCTGACCGAGGCGGAAAAGCGCCTCAAGAAACAACAAGAGGATGCTGCTCAATAGCATCAAAGATCGCATTAACAGGAGATTCCGATGTTCAAGAGATTATTGTTTAGCATGACATCCACACACCAAAGGCGTGGCAGGGCTGCGCTGGTTTGCTTGCTTTCCACCTTAAGCTTTACCATGGCCTCTTGCGCTCAATCTGAGCGCGTGACAACAAGTAACTCTGGGCTGACGCAAGGTTCTGACAAAAATACATCTACTCCTGCGCGTCCCACTGGCCCGAGGCCAACGAGCGGCTTGCTTTTTGTACCTGGTGACAGGATTGTTTGGCTTGGCGACAGCATTACCGCTGCCCACACCTATGGTCGTTACGTAGAAACATTTTTTTTACTCAGAAGGCCAGACCTTAACCTGACCTTTATTAATGCCGGTATTGGTGGACACTCTGCACTCAATGGTCTAAATCGCCTGGATCAAGACGTTCTCTCGCATCGACCTACCGTTGTGGTGGTGAACTTTGGCATGAATGATGCGGGATATCCAGCAGGTAGCCCACACGCCGCTTTTATCCAAAATATTGATGCCATCATTGATCGTTTGAGACAAGGTGGCGTCCAGCGTGTGATCTGGGTGGAGCCCACACCCGCACATATCGCTGGTGTCGCTGCACAAGCCAAAATCATAGATAGACAACGACAACTTGAACGACTTGTCAGTGAGATGAGTCGACACAAGGTCTCTGCGGATGTGATCAAGGTTCAATGGCATGAACCGATGAAACAAGCCTTGAATGCTACGGCTACAAAGCCAGACTTTAAGCTGATCCCGGATCGTATTCATCCAAGTGCTGCAGGTCATGCGATCATGGCGGTTGAGTTTCTTCGTCAGATCGGAGCCAATATGGAACCCGCATTGATCGAAAGCACGCTTCGCGATGCCACTCTTGAGACTGAGTTTCATAGGGTCGATAAGGATGCAAAAAAAATAGACAAGATTCGCACCACCATGGATCGAGCAAAAGGAGCGAGCATTGACATCGCAAGCGCGGTGCCACCGGTTCCAATGCTTGCTAGCTCCGAACAGACGAAACTCCTTGGGAATAAGTCTCTCGAGGCACTCAGAGGGATGACTTGGCGCATCAAAGGACTCGAACAAGGGGCCCGTTATCATGTACAGATTGATGGGGTCAACGTGGGGAGTTATAGCGCCACGGAGTTAGGGCGCGGAATCGATCTGATACCAACCGATAGCAATCGCAAGCAACTTTCTGTCGTCGAAAAACGTGAACTTAAAGCCTGCGATCACAAAGATCAATATGTTTTTTTGAATGACTTCGATTGTTTATTTGACATGCTCTATCAAAAAGACCAACTGAGGATGCTGATGCGTCCAGACCGTGTTCGAGATCTTCCAGATTTCGGATCTGTGCGTCTATCGACATATACCGATTTTACAAACACATGGATCGACTCCGCCAGTCAAGCCATTACGCAACGTGCACTTCAAATCCGCCGCACGCCGCATATTCTGTCTCTCGTACCAATACGATGAACTAATCGTCTTTGAGGCTAGGCTTTGGGATGACTAACATCATCCCGGCCTTGAGGGTGATACCCATTGGCAAACCATTCATCTGTCGCGTGCGGTTAGGATCAACCTGCCATTGCTTAGCAAACACTTCGAGAGATTGTGGCTGTTCAACGATGACCGATCGCCAGAGCGAAAGAGGTTGCTCAAATTGCCGATAGTTCTTTTGAAATGCCTCGAAATGTGTGACTGGCAAAAGTAAGAATTGATTTTTGCCTGCAGGAATCAACGGCTTGTTAAAGGAAGGATTCAGGTCGATAAATTCGTCTCGGGAAATTCCTGCTAATTGAGTCACGACACTGATATCAATGGCATGCTTGACTTCAATTTTCTCAAAATAGGGCTTATTTAAAATATCTGGTAATGCGATGTTGTATGCAACCGGATCTTCGATTATTTTCTTTAGTGCAAGCAACTTAGGCACAAATACCATCGTTTCGATTGGCATACTCAAACTAAGATAGTTTGTTGGGAGCTTTCTGCGCTGATTATTTGCAATGGCCAGGCTCATGTTGCCTGGGCCCCAGTTATAGGCAGCTAATGCGAGATGCCAATCTCCGAATTTTTCGTAGAGCTCTTGCACTAAATCTAGAGCCGCCTGCGTTGAACGCACGATATCTCGACGCTCATCCATAAAAGGGGTTTGGGCTAAATTGAGATGTCTTGCCGCAACAGGCATCAACCCCCATAAGCCAGCAGGATTCAGACCTTTGCCTCGACGAATATTGAAGCTGCTTTCCAAAAAAGGTAGGAGCGCGATCTCCGTCGGCATGTTCCTTTTTTTGACTTCTTCTAGGACAAAATACAAATAAGGTCTGGAGAGTTCAAGCGAGTCTTGGAGATGCGTACCGCTCGCAGTGTAGAACTTGATTTGACGCTCGACCATCGGTGAATGAAGCGGAGCCAAAGCAAACCCTTCTTTCATGGGTACCCAAATGCTGACAGCCTGGCGATGAGTCCGCGCGATGCTCTGCGCATCGAAATCGTTCGCGGTGGATTGACTGACATAACCGCAGCCAGACAACATGACACAAAAGAGACAAAGGCTCGACAACAAAGCCTTGGTGGAAAGTCCATACATGAGTTCAGCCCTTATTCAAGCTGAAAGACGCTCCCTAAGATTAACGTCTAACGGTAAAATCCTATCATTCTAGCCAATCGCGACTAACAATGCATTCCGTAGAGCGTTCCGTTTTGGTGCTGCATAGTGCCAGTCAAATGTTTGACCTCGTAGCAGATGTTGAAAAATATCCTCAATTCATGCCCTGGTGTGGCGGCGCTTCTGTGTCTGCCCATGATGCACATGGCATGCAGGCGTCCATCACCATTTCCTTTGCAGGCATCAAGCAAACCTTTACGACCCGTAACAAGCATCAGTACCCAAGCTGCATCGAACTCGAGCTCGTAGATGGTCCATTCTCTGATCTTACGGGGAAATGGGAGTTCATTTCTTTATCACAAGATGCTTGTAAGGTACTGTTTACATTGAAATATCAGTTTTCTAACCGTACCCTTGAAACCTTGGTGGGACCCATTTTTAATCGTATCGCTTCAAGCTTCATCGATTCTTTTACACAGCGCGCTCTCGTTTGTTACGGCGAATGAAAGAGGCAGATACTCTAAGGATGAGCACAGTCACGATCCAAATCATGGTGGTGACCATGCATCAGGGAAACCTTTGGCAACGTTCACTCACCTTGCCAACTGGCGCCAAGATTGAACACTCGCTAAGTGCTTCAGGCTATTTTTGTGACTTTCCAGCCAGATCAATCGAACAGCTCAGCGTCGGTATTTTTGGTAAGCATTTGCCTCTCCACCACCCGCTCGAAGATCATGATCGGGTAGAAATATACGCGCCTTTACGTGTAGAC
Organism: Zwartia lucis; assembly: GCF_965234455.1. Lineage (GTDB taxonomy): Bacteria > Pseudomonadota > Gammaproteobacteria > Burkholderiales > Burkholderiaceae_B > Zwartia > Zwartia lucis. The sequence continues at coordinate 248,751 of NZ_OZ248472.1, forward strand.
CCGAAAATTGCCAGAAGACGGCGCGCTGCGCATCGGGAAAAAGTTAGAAATATTAAAAAGAAAATGCCCGTTAATGACCTGACTCAATAATTGCTGCTTTGACAGGTCATTCAGGATCAGAAGAACGTGAGGAGATAAGGATGGACATAGAACTCAACGAAGAACAGATCGCTTTTGTCCAAGTTGCTAAAGATTTTGCCGTAGGTGTTTTTGCTCCGCAAGCTGCACTTTGGGACGAAAACGAGATATTTCCACGTGAAGCGCTGAGCCAAGCGGGCGCACTTGGCTTTTGTGGTCTCTATGCCTCAACAGAGATTGGCGGGCTCGGGCTCTCACGTTTAGATGCGAGTCTTGTCTTCGAAGAAATGGCGGCCATCGACCCCTCAACGACAGCCTTTTTAACGATCCATAATATGGCCACGTGGATGGTGGGCCAGTGGGGCAGTGAAGAGCTGCGCCAAACCTGGGGCCCTTCCTTGTCGACGGGCGAAAAGCTCGCTTCATATTGTCTCACTGAGCCTGGAGCGGGCTCAGATGCTGCTTCTTTACGCACCTCTGCCAAAATCGAACAAGGACGTTACGTACTCAATGGCACCAAAGCTTTTATTTCCGGTGCAGGTGAAACTGATCTCTTAATCGTCATGGCGCGTACCGGTGCCGCGGGTGCGAGTGGTATTTCAGCCTTTGCTGTTCCTAGCAACTCCCCGGGTATCACTTACGGACGCAAAGAACGAAAAATGGGTTGGAACAGCCAAAGCACCCGGTCTGTCACCTTTGAACATGTCAATATTCCTCTTGAGTATCTTTTGGGCCAAGAGGGCGAGGGCTTCAAAATTGCGATGCGAGGCCTTGATGGGGGTCGGATCAATATTGCGACATGCTCAGTCGGTGCTGCACAAGGAGCCATCGAGACAGCTCGACATTACATGCAAAACCGTACGCAATTCAATCAACCTCTCACAAGCTTTCAGGCGCTGCAATTTAAATTTGCGGACATGGTCACCAACACGGTCGCAGCACGACAAATGGTGAGGCTTGCCGCTTGTAAACTCGACGCTGGCGCAGCAGATGCAACAACCTACTGCGCAATGGCAAAACGGTTTGCGACAGACGCAGGCTTTAATGTTTGCTTGGATGCGCAACAATTACTGGGTGGCTATGGCTATCTCAAGGACTACCCAATCGAGAGGCTGGTGCGCGACACACGAGTACACCAGATCCTTGAGGGAACCAATGAGATTATGCGCGTCATCATTGCGCGCCAATACCTAGATAAAAATGGAGAGTTGAAATGACGGCGGGCCTACAAGATTTAGTGTTGATTGAGGAGCTAAGCAGTGTTGGAGGCTGCAACATTGGTATTGCGCAACTGAATGCACCTAAAACACTCAATGGTCTTTCCTTGGAAATGACGCGACAACTGAGTCGTCAATTAGAAACTTGGGCCCAAGACCCAAAGATTGCGCTCGTCATACTCAAAGGTGCCGGTGATAAGGCATTCTGCGCAGGAGGTGATCTTCACTCCTTGCATCACAGCATGAAAGAAAATATCTCAGGGAATCCCGTCGATAACCATTATGCCGCCACTTTTTTTGCTGAAGAGTATGCACTCGACTATCGCATTCACACCTTCGCAAAGCCCATTTTGGTATGGGGAGACGGCATTGTGATGGGAGGTGGAATGGGGCTCATGATGGGTGCAAGCCATCGCATTGTCACGGAAACCACGCGCATGGCGATGCCTGAGATTTCGATTGGGTTGTTTCCGGATGTTGGCGGAACGTGGCTACTGAGTCGAATCCCTGGTCGTGCGGGTTTGTTTCTCGGACTGACTGGCGCTCAACTCGGTGCAAACGATGCTCTTTTTGCAGGTATGGCTGATTATCACCTGAGACGTGACACGCTCAACACGCTTGTAGAAACACTCTGCGCTGAAACTTGGGAACCTGTGGCAGAGTTGAGCGATGCCGCACTCTCAGAGGATCAAAAAAAATCCCTCTCGCGCAATCATGATCGTCTGCATCTTTTAATCTTGCAACACGCCTGTGCGCCTGATCCCTCGATCAAGCCTTTGCAAGAACATTTCGCACTGATTCGTCAATGTTGTGGTGGAACAGATCTCAACAGAATTGCACACAACATTTTGCAGCTCGCGGATCATCAAGATCCATGGCTTCAGCGTGCCGCGAAAACATTCGCGACGGGCTCTCCGGGCTCAGCGCGTCTAACCTTTGCTTTGCTTGAGCACAACCAATTACTCTCGTTAGCTGATGTTTATCGCGTGGAGTGGCTGGCAGGGCTGATGGCTGCTGCACATGGCGACTTTGCTGAAGGCATTCGCGCATTACTGATTGATAAAGACAAACAACCAAAATGGGATCCTCCAACGCTTGCGCAAGCCGATGAGGACTGGGTTAAAAAATTCTTTTCACTTCCTTTCCCTTCTGAACAACATCCTTTGCATCGCCTTGGAGACACTACATGAGCAAAATTGCATTTATCGGTTTGGGCAATATGGGCGGTCCGATGGCCTCTAACTTGTTAAAAGCTGGCCATCAAGTCACCGTCTTTGATCTCGTGGCGAAATCTGTACTGACCTTGACAGAGCAGGGCGCTCATGGCGCCACGTCGGCCGCTCAAGCCGTCGAAAATGCCGAGTTTGTCATCACAATGCTGCCAGCAAGCAAACATGTCGAGGGTCTTTACCTCGGCGACAACGGATTGCTCAAGCACTGTCCACCCACAGCGCTAGTGATCGATTGCAGTACGATCGCTGCCGACAGCGCGCGCCGCGTCGGGCATGCCGCCTCTGAGCTTGGGCTGAGAATGATTGACGCGCCTGTTTCCGGTGGAACGGGAGGAGCGATCGCCGGAACACTCACGTTTATCGTTGGTGGCAATGCTGAGGATCTCGCTCGAGCGCGCCCCCTGCTCGAAAAAATGGGTAAAAATATTTTCCACGCTGGCGCGGCGGGTGCAGGTCAAGTCGCCAAAATTGCAAACAATATGCTGCTTGGCATCGCCATGGCGGGGACCGCTGAGGCGCTTGCACTGGGCGTTGCAAACGGCCTGGACCCAAAGGTACTTTCGGAAATTATTACCAAAAGTACAGGGTGTAACTGGTCAATCGAAAAATACAATCCTTGGCCTGGCGTGCTGGAAAACGTGCCGGCCGCAAAAGGCTACTCGGGTGGGTTTGGTGTGGACTTAATGCTCAAAGACCTCGGGCTTGCTTCAGAAGCCGCGATCAGCACAGGCTCGGTGATCGCGCTAGGTGAGTTGGCCCGAAATCTCTTCGCCCTGCATAGCAGCCAAGGCAATGGTCAGCTAGATTTTTCCAGCATTGTCAACCTCATCAAACGAGAAGACTGAGCGCAACTGTGCACCTCAAGACCCGGATGCTGATTCTCGGGTCGGATAGGGTAGTGCAACGGTTTCTATGACAGGACCATTCGGCGCAGAAGCTCTAAGCTGTTGTCGATCATAGGCATCGAATGATGTTTCGAAGAGCACCCAATGTGTTGTTTCTGTGCTTGTGCCGATCGTTGCAATATTAATCAAGCGACCGCATGCTTGGTCGCTATCACTAGCTTCAAAAATATCTGAACCTGGCAGCAGTGCAAGCTCAGCACTGGTTGTCACCTTACCCAAAGCCATGCGTTTTTTAACGGTACCGCGATAGTGGCTCCGCGCCACAATTTCCTGGCCTGGGTAACAGCCTTTAGTGAAACTCACGCCCTCAATCAACTCGAGGTTGAGTGTCTGAGGGATAAAAAGATCCTGCGTCAGTGACTCAATCCAAGGAAAACCTAACTGTATGTCTTGAGCCTCCCATTGCGCAGTTGAACCTTGTGTCCAATATAAAACAAGCTTGTCACAAGCGATTTGATGTTCTGGTCCTGCTATCCACCACCAACGGGTGGTGGGAACCGCATCTGCGGGAGCACTCATAAGATTAGGGACTGCGATCCAAGTCCCCGTTGAAGTATGAAAAGTTTCCCACGCATTTTGTGGCAGGGGATGCCCGAGTGCGGTCGACAAGGAAGGGATCTCTGCGTGTAAAGCCGCCACTCCGACGACCTCGAGTTCGGCCTGTTTTATAACAACCTTAGAGCGCATCACAAACATCGACAAGCGCTTTAAAACACTCGCTAAGATATCTTGGCGCATCAAGCCACGGACAAGAGGCACCCCATCGGTGCTGGGTGCTTGCCCAATCACCATGGTCGAAAGCAACCGGCCTTGCGCCGTGCAATACCCCGCCAACCGGGATTGACCGATGCCTGGTGCCACAATGTCGTTGGTCAACTGACCCTGCAAAAAAGTCAACGCATCTTGTCCTTTTGCCTCAAAGACACCCAGCATCGCCAAAGGAAAAACGGATACGGAGGCCTGAGTCAACGCAGTTTGACAAGCAGAAGAATGAAGAAACGGATGCATAAGGCCTCGAAGCACGATCACTTTTAAAGAAAACAAACAAGATAAAGCCAATATTAAGGGAGTTGGTTTAGAAAACTCCTCCCTCATATTAAACTGTCACTCTTATGAGCGCCGTGAATAAACTATTCCTGTATGTGGTCTTGCCTTTAATCGTAGCCGTTGCCTTCGCAATGGGTGCGGTCTACTACTGGGTCAACCAACCACTGTCTTTACCTAGCCCAAAAATCGATCTATTGGTGCCCAAAGGGGCCACCCCAGCCAGTATCGCCACTCAGATCAATCAAGCGGGCGTGACCCTCAACCCAGGCGCCTTTGTTCTCATGGCGCGATTGACTGAGTTGGATACGAAAATAAAAGCTGGGGGATACCAGCTTGTTCAGGGCGATAGCCCACTTCGGATACTACGCAGAATGGCGCAAGGTGATGTGACGTCGCGTCAAATCACGCTCGTTGAGGGCTGGAATTTACGGCAAATCCGTGCTGCACTTGCTCAACATACGGATATCAAGCAAAGCATTCAAGGTGTATCAGATAAAGAGCTGCTGACACAAATTAGCCTAGATGCTCCCTTCGCCGAAGGTTTATTTTTTCCGGATACATATATTTTTCCAATTGGTACAACCGATCTTGAGATCCTTCAACGTGCAGCACGCGCCCAGCAACTCATTCTTGACCGAGCTTGGGCTGCTCGACAAGAGGACTTGCCCCTGCGTACTCCCTACCAAGCTCTGATTCTTGCTTCCATTGTTGAAAAAGAGACGGGTAAAGCGTCGGATCGTGCGCGCATTGCCGGTGTTTTTATCAATAGACTGCGTCTGAATATGCCGTTACAAACTGATCCGACGGTGATTTATGGCATGGGAGAAGCATTTGACGGAAGAATTCGTAAAAAAGATCTTCAGACAGATCATGCCTGGAACACGTATACGCGTGGAGGTTTGCCGGTGAGTCCTATTTCTAGCGTTGGCGTCGCATCCCTTCAAGCCGCACTGAACCCAGAAAAACACGATTTTCTTTATTTCGTGTCAAAAGGTGACGGCAATAGCGCGTTTGCACGCACACTCCCCGAGCACAATAAAAATGTGTCGAAATATATCTTAGGTCGCAAACCATGAATCAACATCGTCGCGGCCTTTTTCTCACTTTTGAAGGCGTCGATGGCGCTGGCAAAAGCACCCATGTCGGCTGGGCGGTCGAACAACTTCAAGCCAAAGGCATCAATGTCATCTCAACGCGCGAGCCTGGAGGCACTGCACTTGGGGAAAAACTACGAGCGCTTCTCTTGCATGAACCGATGAGTTTAGAGTGCGAAACACTTCTCATGTTCGCCGCGCGTGCCCAACATCTCCGAGAGGTCATTGAGCCCGCCCTCGCGTCAGGGTCCTGGGTGGTGTGCGACCGCTTTACGGATGCAACCTTTGCCTATCAGGGGGGAGGTCGTGAAATGGGCACAGAACGCATTGCCATACTTGAACAGTGGGTTCATCCACATTTACAACCTGATTGCACTTGGCTTTTTGATGTGCCTCTTGAGATTGCACGAGAGCGGTTAGAGCGTACGCGTGATAAAGACCGGTTCGAACAAGAAGCGGATACTTTTTTCCTTCGCACACGTGCCGTCTATCTCGCTCGAGCCGCCATGCATCCCGAGCGCTTTTTTGTGGTGGATGCTACCGCCTCAATCGATGACATTCGCCTTTCTTTGGCTCAAAAACTTGATGTCTTGGTCGTGCGGAGCGAACAAGTCTGATGCAAGCTCAATTTTTACCTTGGCATACTGATATTGCGCGCGAGTGGCTTGGCGCGAAAGAACGCTTTGCGCATGCATGGCTGATTCATGGTCTCGCTGGGATCGGAAAGCGTCAGTTTGCCTTTGCGGCAGCCGCCTCGCTGCTTTGCGAGTCGACGCGTCAAGGCCTTGCTTGCGGACAGTGTCCAGCTTGTGGTTGGGTTGCCAAAGGCAATCATCCAGACCTTAAACGGATCCGCCCCGAAGCCGTCGCCGTCGAAGAGGGCGTTGAGCTTGGCGTCGAGGACGAGACCGGGACGGTCGAGGAGGTCTCCGCCCCCGAACCCGGAGGTTCGACTAAGCGCGCGCCCTCAAAAGATATTCGTGTTGAGCAAATTCGCGCGCTGGAGCCTTGGTTTAACAATGCGACCCATCGTGGCGGCTGGCGTGTCGCCTTGATTTATCCCGCAGAGTCGCTCACAACAATTTCTGGTAACACTTTACTCAAAGTCCTCGAAGAACCGCCACCTTCAACAATTTTTTTACTGGTGGCCGATGCACCTGATCGACTTTTACCAACACTGTTGTCACGCTGCAGACGTCTGCCTCTGGCGACTCCAAGCGTTGAGTCTGCCCGACAATGGTTAAATGTCAATGGCGTCGCACATTCGGAGGAATGGCTCGCTGCAGCAGGAGGGGCGCCGCTTTTAGCTAAACAGCAATCAGAAAACGAAAGCAGTCCTTGCCCCGATTGGATTGTTGATATTCTGACTTGTTTGGCACAAAATCGCGCTATCGATACGGGTGCGATTGCAGACAAACTCGCTAAATCAAGCCCCAAAACTTGGCTCGATGCACTTCAACGCCTCTCCATTGATCTGAATCTCAGTGCCCATGGGCTGCCATGTCGCTACTATCCCTCTATGCAAAAGCAACTCCAAGCTATCGGATCTCGCGAGCAAACCGTTTCATTGGCTCAGCTGACAACGTGGCTCAACGAGCAAAAGCGCGTGGCGGGTCACCCCCTGAATGCAAAGCTATTTGCCCAGGCGGTCCTGCAGAGACTTTTGCAGTCCTGTCAAGTTTAAGTATCCGGATATATATAAATGTTTGTTGATTCACATTGCCACGTCAATTTCCCTGAGCTTGCCGCCCAAATGCCTGACATTTTGGAGCGTATGAAAAACAATGGCGTCGGGCGAGCGCTGTGCGTGAGTGTCAATCTTCCAGATTGGCCAGGTTTACTTAAGCTTGTCGAACAACACGACGAGCTCTACGCGTCTGTTGGTGTACATCCAGACTATGAAGACACGATCGAGCCTACCGTCGAGGACCTGATCGAGCGCAGCGTCCATCCGAAAGTCATCGCGATCGGTGAAACAGGGTTGGATTATTTCCGCCTAACGGGTGATCTCTCTTGGCAGCGTGAGCGTTTTCGGCGGCATATCAGGGCGGCGAGGCAGACTCAATTACCCCTGATTATCCATACCCGCTCCTCGTCTCAAGATACTCTGGATATTATGAAAGAAGAGGGGGCTCAAGAGGCACGAGGCGTCATGCATTGCTTTACTGAGTCCTGGGAAGTCGCGCAAGCCTCGATGGACCTTGGTTTTTACATTTCTTTTTCGGGGATTGTGACCTTTAAGAAGGCCACCGAACTGCAAGACGTTGCGCGGCGCATGCCCTTGGATCGTATACTGATTGAAACTGACTCACCCTATTTGGCTCCTGTGCCACACCGTGGCAAGCTCAATGACCCATCAAAAGTCATTCATGTCGCGGAAATGATCGCGACTTTACGTGGCACGACCACCAAAGAGATTGAGGATGCCTCAACTAACAATTTTTTCAATTTATTCAATAAGTTAAAAACATAACTTCAAGTTAAATATATTTAGTAAATTATTTAATGTTTTATTTATATTATTAACTTAACTTATTGTATTTAAACAATTTATAAACTTAAGCGATCCGGTTATGATTTTAACTTTTTCGAACCTCAGACAGTACGCTTCCAAAACACTCATTCTGATGCTGCTGACAGGCGGCCTCGGGATGGCTCTGCTGAGCCCTGCGAAGGCGGCCGATCCAAAAGACTTCTGGTTTTATATCATTAACGATCATGATCAACAGCTCAAGGATTTACTCCGCAAAGGCATGGATCCAAACAGGAAAAGTCCTAATCAGCAAACACCGCTCACCCTAGCGGCAAGGGAAAACTCCTGGAAAGCCTTTGATGTACTGTTGGCCAGCCCAAAAATCGATGTCAACCTACCCAATGCGTATAACGAAACGCCGCTGATGTACACCGCACTGGTGGGGGATCTTCCACGCACTCAGCAAGTCTTATCAAAGGGCGCCAAGGTCAACCAACCTGGTTGGTCAGCATTGCATTACGCAGCGATTAAGGGACACTCAAAAATAGTGTCATTGCTGATTAGCAAAGGCGCAAGCGTCAATGAACACTCTTTAGATGGAGATACGCCATTAATTTTAGCGGTGCGCTCAGGCAATGCTGACACTGTTCAAGCGTTGATTAAAGCTGGCGCAGACCCTTTACTCTCAAATTTCAAAGCACAAAATGCGATTGAAACTGCGCAGTCTGAAGGTCGAAGGTCGCTCGCCACAGCACTTGAAAAAATTGCTGAGAGTCGAAAAGCGAAAAATTAGTCCTGAGCTCTCAACCTTTTCAATAAACCTCTATTGATGATCCCTTTGAGCTCAGAGTAGGGCACCAAAATAGTAGGCATTCCTAAAGCGTAAGGCCCCAAGACGTAGTGTCCATAGGTCACAGCAATACCATCTGGCATCAAAGCGACATTGTCAGAGAGCTCAAAGGGCCATGTTTCAAGATAAGCCGCAAAATCCGCCTGGGCAAACTCGTTGTCCTTCAGCCACTCGGCGTGCTTCTTTTTAAGCACCTCCTCGAAAGCCTTCATCCGTCCCGATAATACAAAATCGTTCAAAGTAAAGATCTTATCCAGAGTGGGGGACCAATTCACATACATCGCCGTTGACATCCCATGCGCACCGCCCGCGTAAGCATAACTATGGAGCTCAGTCACAACAATCGAAGCCGTATCTCGTATGACCTCAGCTGTCAGAACGATCTCGTAACGGTCGTCCGCAGTTTTCCAAAAGGTATTCGCCAAATCACCTAAATTGATGAATGTTTTGCTATGACCGACATCCATCAAGGCAATTTCGAGCTGCGAACGCACTAGAAATGCATTGAATCGAGGGTGCGCGTCAAAATCTAATCGTTTAAAGGTAATCGAAGGACACTCCTCACCAGAACAATTGGGTTTGGTCAGCGTTGTACTCAACATTCGATAATGAGGCCCACGTTTTAAGCTCGAGGCTAAAGCCGAAGAGGCTGTATTTGTTTTGACCGCAACCTTGGGAATGGGTTGATTCTTTTTCGCACGTGCATTCGAGTCATAGCATCCCATCAAAGTGACTAGGACACTACCTAATAGTAAAAAACGAATGAAATGAAACGTCAGAATCTTAGGGCATCCTTGATGTTGTCGCGAAGCGCTTCTGGCGCGGTATTGGGTGCAAAGCGCTTTAACACCGCGCCATCCCTACCCACCAGAAATTTTGTGAAATTCCATTTAATCGCCTCTGTACCCAGTAGGCCAGGACGGCTATTTTTAAGCCATTGATACAACGGATCGGCTTGTGCACCATTGACCTCAATTTTGGCAAACATCGGAAAACTCACACCATAATTTAAGGCGCAAAAGCTCTGAATATCCTTTTCATCGCCCGGCTCCTGGTGTCCGAATTGGTTGCATGGGAAACCCATCACGACCAAGCCTTGCGAAGCAAACTCCTCATGCAGCAACTGCAAACCACTGTACTGCTTAGTAAAACCGCATTTTGAAGCGACATTGACGATCAAGAGCACTTTTCCAACAAACGCACTCAATGGCTCTTCATCGCCGGTGATTGTATGCAGACCGAGGACGGGTAAAGTCATGATGATGTCCTTAGCGAAGGGATGAAAAGGCTTCGATCGCACGTACCCGACTGCTGCGTAGATCGACAATTTGATTGGGATAATTCAGTGACTGACGTGATATGGGGGTCGGATCGTGAATCTCTTTATTCGAAAGGGAAGCAAGCTCAGGCAACCAGTGGCGAATGAAGGCTCCTTCTGGATCAAATTTTTCGGATTGACTGATCGGATTAAAGACGCGAAAGTAGGGCGCAGAATCGGCACCTGTCGAGGCACTCCATTGCCAACCGCCGTTATTGGCGGCGAGTTCACCATCAATCAGATGTTGCATAAAAAATCGTTCCCCCAGACGCCAATCGATCAGAAGATTTTTTGTCAGATACATCGCGACTACCATGCGCAAGCGATTATGCATCCAGCCCGTCTGAACGAGTTGCCGCATTGCTGCATCGACAATAGGCACTCCCGTTTTAGCTTGACACCATGCCTCAAAATCTGTCGGCGCTTGACGCCATTGGACTGCGTTGGTCTCTGGCCTCATCGGCTGGTGCATCGAAAGAGAAGGGTATCCGTGCAATAGATGCTGATAAAACTCTCGCCATAGCAGCTCATTCATCCATGTCGTGATGCCTTCTTGGCCGGTGCCAAGCTCACCGTGATTGAGTCGCAAGGCTTGTTGCCAGCATTGCGCGGCTGAAATCAAACCCGACGCAAGATAGGGTGACAGCGTGCTGGTACCCGGAATGGCGGGAAAGTCTCGATCACGCTTGTATTGCGACATCCGTTCATCTGCAAATTGTGCCAACCTGTCCAGGGCTTCCTGTTCACTTGCAGGCCAACCCGAAACGATCGCCTGCGTCGAAGGGCTCCAGCCAACAAGTCGCTCAGGAATCGGATCCGACGCAAGCGTTGAGATGTTTGCTTGGGGCTGAGGAATCGGTAAGGGGTGATAAGGTGCGACCCGAAGCTTTTCACGACAGGCTTTAGAAAAAGGCGTAAAGACACGGTAGTAATTTTCCGAGCCCGTTTTAACAGTCCCCGGGATAAGCAGAGTATTACCGTGATGACCGACGAGAGAAATGCCGTGCTCGGCTAATCGTGCATAGGAGGCTCGATCGCGCCGACGCTCATTGACACCAAACTCACGATTGCAATGTACCTTCGTCACTGCATGCTGTTGACAAAACGTCAACAAGGCTTGTGGAACATCGCACCAAGCTGGAACAGTGAGGATGTTGAGTGGAACATTTAGTTTGGCTAATGATGTAGAGAGCGTGCGTAACGCACGCAACCAAAAGTCCACTTTATGAGGGGAGTCTGCGTGCTCAGCCCATTGAGAGGGCGAAATGATGAACAAGCCAAGCGCATCTTGTTGAGACATGGCGGCGGTGAGAGCAGGTTGATCACTCAGCCGTAAATCTGTTCGAAACCAGCAAAGTGTCGTCATAGTCCGTTACCTTGCATGCCAGCGCTTGACAGCAGCGAGCGTGCTACTCACATGTTGATCTGGGTTCAAGCTACTGTGCACAAAATAAATTTTAGAGTCAGGTGTCACAACATATGAAATTCGACTCGCCATACTCGTGGTGAAAAAAAGAGTCGCCTCATACGCTCGCATCACCGAGCGCTTTGCATCAGAAGCCACCGCAAATTTGCCACCGCACGGTCCAAGTGAAAACTTTTCCAAAGTCTCGATGTCATCACCAGAAACACCTACAACTGTGGCCCCGTATTTAGAAAATTCTTCGGCGGCCTCAGCAAAAAGATTCGCCTCAATGGAGCAACCGCTCGTAAATGCTTTAGGATAGAAATAAACGATCACAGGACCTTTTTTTAAATTATCCTGTAAAGAAAATCGGTAAGGTTTACCTGCCAACGCAGCGTCAAGAACAAACGCAGGCGCGTCCTGTCCAGCCTTCAGTTGCGCGTATGATGTACTTACGGGGATGAAAAGTAGCAGGGCGCTCAGTAAACGGAGAACTTTATTCAATATTGGCATCACGGCCTCGCCCCAGAGATTAAGCATAAAAATCTTAAAACGTACACGAATAGATGAATGAATTGAGATTAACAATTTATCACTCGCAACGGTGAATCACATGACTAAACCATACGAAAAATCCTTGATTGTTACATTATCTTTTTTAGCTATTTTGTCTGGGTTGAGTCTAGGAGGCGTCAGCCACGCACAACGTTACCTGCCATTGCCTCCGCCTCCACCCATTATTTGGCCAGATGAACGTCCCGCAGAGCCTGCCCGCTGGACACAAGAGGATGTCTCGCCAGAGCAAAAGTATGAAACAGCTCGAAATGAATCTGTTGCCGCTCAACAAGTCGCTGTAGACATGTGCAAAACATTACCCCCAATAGATCAGCCAGTCTGCCTCGCGCAGACTCGCTTAGAGTATGTAAAAGAAATGGCAGAGATCAAAGCAAGATTTGGGATCAGTCGCTAAGTAAGAGGGTGACTATTTCGCTAAGAGGGCGACTTAATTGAAGCGCCCCTTCAGCCCGCCAACACTGAAACGACCCGCACCGAGCAGCGCAATCGAGAGTGCGCCAAATAAATACAAGCCTTGTAACTCCAACAGCCATCCACCATTTTTTGTCAGATGAAAGAGTTGGTGTGTATGTGAGAGATACACGGCAACTAACATGTTAAGCAGCAAAACGAGTGCACTTGGACGTGTCATAAAACCAATAATGATGAGAACGGGAGCGATGATTTCGCCTACAAACACCCCGTAAGACACCCAGGCCGGCCAGCCGTTGGCATGCACCAAGGCGGTTATTCCTGAAATGCCGTTCATCATCTTGTGCAAGCCATGCATCAACATCAAGATACCAACAGACAAGCGAAGCACAAGTTTCCCATAGTCATCGAAGTGGCTCATTCAGTTTCCTTTATTTATTAACGTCACGCATCTTAATCGGCGATTCGGTATGATTGAGACTGATGCATTAAAACCTAAAAGAGATCAAATGATCCATACGTAATAACCGCATAATGTATATTATGTAAAGTAAAGGATGCGAGTAGATGAAAGTCTGTATTTATGGTGCTGGCGCTGTGGGCGGTCATCTGGCTGCACGCCTTTGTGCCGCCGGGAAACATGAGATTTCAGTGATTGCCCGCGGTGCACAACTTCAAGCGATCAAAGAGCGTGGCCTAACAGTTTCCCGCGGTGAGGAAATCCATACAGGTCGCCCGCAACATGCCACGGACAATCCAAGCACTTTACGTCCACAAGATGTCGTCATCGTGACCCTGAAAGCGCAAGCTTTACCAGAGGCTGCTGCCTCGATCGAGTCCTTACTCGCACCCAACGGCGTCGCAGTCTTTGCTCTCAATGGGATCCCTTGGTGGTGGCACAAAGGACTGAACGTCCCTCAAACTCCCCTCTTTCCTCTTGACCCCCAAGGAGAGCTTTGGCATCGCCTCCGCGATAAAACCTTGGGATGTGTGATTTATTCGCCAAACGAGGTCATTGAGCCTGGCGTGATCCGCAGCGCACCTAAAGATCGTTGGATGCTTGGCGAACCAGAGGGCACAGAGACGGAACGCTTGCACCAAGTTGCCGAGATTTTTCAATCCTCAGGTATTCGCGGGCTGGCGACGACAGAGTTACGCTATGAGATTTGGTACAAGCTACTCATCAATTGTGGCTTGAATCCCGTGGCCGCTTTGACGCGACTGCCTACGCCACTGATGAATAAAAATCCCCACATCATCGCGCTACGTAAAGCTGTGATGCTGGAAGTCACGGATATTGCCTTGGCTTGCGGTACCGATCTTCGCGGCAAAATCGATCTCGATGAGCTGTGTACACCGACCAAGCGTTCAGGCTCGAATCGTGCGTCCATGCTGCAAGATGTCTTGGCGGGACGGACGCTCGAGCATGAAGCTATCTTAGGCATTGCGGTGGGCTTAGCCAAAGAACATGGTGTGCCCGCACCACGTTGCGAATTAATGCTTGGATTGATGCGTGGACTTTCAGAGTCTATGGAGCAGGACAGTTAAAAAACTACTTAAACGCCGCGCGTAGTTCTCGCACACCCAAGGCCAACACCCGTGCATCAACACCCACAGCCACAAACGTGCAGCCTAATTTTAAGTAGTGTTGCGCCAAGGTCCTATCAGGCGTCAAGATTCCTGCTGCCTTGCCGTGCTTGAGGATGGTGGCAATCCCTTTTTCGATCGTCGCAACAACCTCAGGATGACCGGGGTTACCCAGGTGACCGAGTGCGGCAGAAATATCTGATGGGCCGAGAAACACGCCGTCGACACCCTCCACGGCACAAATCGCATCTAGGTTGCTCAGGCCCGTCTTGGTCTCAGCCTGGACCAGTAAACATATCTCATCATTGGCCACCTTGACGTAGTCTTTGCGAGAGTCCCAGCGGGAGACCCGCGCGGAACCATAGCCTACGCCACGGATGCCATGGGGAGGATAACGTACCGCCTGCACAAGCTCCTGGGCTTGTTCAGCGGTGTCCACCATCGGGATCAACAGGTTTTGAACACCTAAGTCCAGCAGCTGTTTAATCAAATGGGTCTGACCAATAGGCGGACGCGCAACAACCTGCGTGTTGTAAGCCGCGCAGGCCTGCAACTGGCCAAGGATCGTCAGCGGATCTGTGGGCGTATGCTCACCATCCAACAACATCCAGTCAAACTCCGCGGTCGCACAAATCTCAGTCGCGAAAGCATCGGGAAGCGACACCCATAAACCGATGTTTGCCTCCCCTGCTTTCAGAGATTGTTTGAACCGATTGGTGTAATCAGGCATCTGAGATCCTTGGCTTTATTACTGATAACGGTAAATTACTTAGACAGAACTTTGCTGATAGCCTCACCGATCTGCGTGGTGTTGGCTTTTCCACCGAGGTCAGGTGTGTGAGGACCTTGGCTCAACACTTGTTCAATCGCGGTCACGATCGCATCATGCGCCTCAAGATAAGGCTTTTGATTGGCAGCAGGCAAACCACGTCCAAGGTAATCCAGCATCAACGCGCCCGACCAAATCATCGCGATCGGGTTGGCGATATTTTTGCCGTAAATATCCGGCGCCGAGCCATGGACGGGCTCAAACAAGGAAGGGAATTTACGCTCTGGATTCAGGTTGGCCGAAGGCGCCAAACCGATGGTGCCCGTACATGCAGGACCTAGATCAGACAGAATGTCACCAAACAAGTTGGACGCCACCACCACGTCAAAACGATCAGGCTGCAACACAAAACGTGCAGACAAAATATCGATGTGCTGCTTGTCCGTGGTCACGCCAGGATAATCTTTACCAACCTCAGCCGCACGCTCATCCCAATAAGGCATGCTGATCGCAATACCGTTTGACTTAGTGGCGATGGTCAGGTGCTTGCGTGCGCGACGATTAGCCATTTCAAAAGCAAAGCGCAAAACACGATCGCAACCGATACGCGTGAAAATCGATTCTTGCAGAACGATTTCGCGGTCAGTGCCTTCGAACATTTTTCCACCGACAGCAGAGTACTCGCCTTCGGTGTTTTCACGTACAACGAAAAAATCGATATCGCCTGCTTTGCGGTTAGCAAGCGGGCAAGGCACGCCGTCAAACAAGCGGACTGGACGCAAGTTGATGTATTGATCAAATTCGCGACGGAATTTGAGGAGCGAGCCATATAACGAAGTGTGATCGGCCACAATCGCTGGCCAACCCACCGCACCGAAATAAATGGCATCGCAATCTTGCAGATGACTCTTCCAGTCCGCGGGCATCATCTCGCCTGTCTTGGCGTAGTAATCGCAAGAGGCCCAATCAAAATGACGATACTCAAGATTGAGACCAAATTTTTCAGAGGCGGTTTTCAAGACCCGCAAGCCCTCAGGCATCACTTCTTTACCAATACCATCACCAGGCAATACTGCAATACGAAATGGGCGACTCATGCGCTAATCCCCTTGTTGAAAGATACAGAATCTTACTCTTTTCCTTCAGACTACATACGCGCCTGAAGATGCTGCGCCGCAGCGTAAGGCTTATTTCGGAGCTGGTCTAGCAGAACTAGACGAATCGATAAGAGACAAAAAGTCATTGCTCTTTTTGATGATGACAACACGATTAAAATGAGATAAATGGTTGAGTTAGAGATATTATCTTGTCAATCTTGACCGCGTCATATCAGTTGCAATTCAAAATCCAAAATTCGAGACCTACCGATGAAACATTTCCCCTCCTTTCATGCCGACCATTACCCCCGTGACCTCGTTGGCTACGGCGCCACCCCGCCCCAAGCCAACTGGCCTGGTCGAGCCAAAATCGCCGTTCAATTCGTCTTGAACTACGAAGAAGGCGCTGAAAACACGGTTTTAGATGGTGATCCAGGCTCGGAGCGTTTTTTATCGGAAATTGTTGGGGCCGAGAGCTATCCAGCACGGCACATGAGCATGGAATCGATCTACGAATACGGTTCTCGCGCAGGCGTTTGGCGAATACTAAGAGAATTTGAGCAAAGAAAGCTTCCATTGACGGTCTTT
Organism: Zwartia lucis; assembly: GCF_965234455.1. Classification (GTDB taxonomy): domain Bacteria; phylum Pseudomonadota; class Gammaproteobacteria; order Burkholderiales; family Burkholderiaceae_B; genus Zwartia; species Zwartia lucis. The sequence continues at coordinate 265,398 of NZ_OZ248472.1, forward strand.
GGCATTGCTGTCGCCCTCAAGCGCCATCCAGAACTGACTGCGGCCTTTCTCGAGCAAGGCCATGAAATTGCCTGCCATGGCCTTCGTTGGCTGCATTACCAAAATATCGACATCGATACTGAGCGCGCGCACATGCAAGCTGCCACGGCCATCATTAAAGACCTCACTAAAGGTCAATGGCCCTTGGGCTGGTATACGGGGCGAGACAGTCCCAACACCCGCCAACTTGTCGTCGAGCAAGGCGGTTTTGAATACGATAGTGACAATTATGGTGATGATCTGCCTTTTTGGACACAAGTGACCAAGTCTGATGGGGCTAAACTTCCTCATTTGGTGGTGCCCTACACCCTAGATACGAATGACATGCGTTTTGCCACCCCTCAGGGCTTTAACACGGGGCAGCACTTTTTTGAATATTTGCGTGACAGCTTTGACGTGCTCTACGCCGAGGGTGAAGATCACCCCAAAATGCTTTCCATTGGTATGCACTGCCGTTTACTCGGTCGACCTGGGAGAATGATTGGCTTGCAAAGATTCCTTGACCATATCGCCCGTCATGACAGAGTCTGGGTATGTCGACGTATTGATATTGCGCAACACTGGAAAGAAAAACATCCTTTTGTGTGGAATTGACAGGAAATTCGTTGTCTACACAAATAAACAATGCCATACTACGTTCGATGACTGGCCTTTTGTCCAGTAGCCCTTTTCGCCCACACAGGAAGAAGACTCATGACCCAAGCTCAATCCCTCAGCAGTGATGTTCAATCCACCAACGCAGGTAATGTTCTTGCTAATGGTGTCAAGATTATTGGCGAAACTGTTTTGCCAGGTGCTAGCTTGTTGCTAGACGGCCAATTTGTAAATGGCGCCCTTCACTCCGTCGCTGGCATTGGCGCGCGCATCGCGTTCGGTCCGATTGGTGTCGTACTCGTCTGTGCTGACTCTTTTTCAAAGTCCGTGACTGACAAATCTCTGTGGGATCATGCTTCTGGTGCATATCAAGCTAACGTAGAAAAACGTGCTGCTGCAAAAGCTGCGAAGGCCGAAGCAAAAGCTGCTGCCGAAGCTGAAAAAGAAGCCGCTGTAGCTGCCTAAACTGTTGTCTGTACTTCATGCTAGTGGCAGGAGTGCTTCACTCTTGCCGAAAATAAAAAGCGGACCTAGTCCGCTTTTTTCTTATTCCCGAACGAAATCCACGCTCAGTACGCGAAGCCTGAAGAATTCAACGACCAAGCCACACAACAGAAATTTCACTCTTGGCTCTCTGAAACTGAACGCGCTTCTCTCAAGGCATTTCGCTTTGAACAAGACCGACTTACATATCTCGTGGCGCATGCTTTGTTAAGGGCGGCACTCTCAAGCTATACGGATATCAAACCTGCAGATTGGCAGTTTCAAACCAAGGGCATGGTCGCCCTTGCCTTGACAAGGGTTGGGCCTGTAGGCATCGACGTTGAATCGACATCACGCGAACAGAATATCTCTGAGATTGCACTAGACATTTTGACCTCAAACGAATATTTCGATTTAAACCAACAAGCTAAAACAGATCAACATACTCAACTGCTCAAGTACTGGACGCTCAAAGAGGCCTTTGTTAAAGCAACGGGCCTGGGATTGACCTCTGGACTTCAAACCTTTGAGTTTGATCTAGAGGCACAGCCTCAGCCTATCATCCGGTTTTTATCTCCAAAGGATACGCTCGCAAAAAACTGGCAGTTTAAGCAGTGCATCCTGCCCTCTGGTCACATCCTCGCCTTGGCGCATCATCATCCTGAGGCGCTACACGCACAAGTCTCACTGAACGAAGCGCTCTGGCTTCAAGAGACAGCCAATCTCGGTTAAGGTAATGGGTATGACAACCATTCTTTGATCTGAAATCCTGCCAAAAATGACTCAACACATGCTTGAATTTAGAAGTGACAATTGTGGCCGTGCTGCTCCCGAAATCGTAGAGGCCATCGTACGTGCGAACCAAGGCAATGCCATCGGCTACGGCGCGGACGATCTCACACGCAAGCTCAACGAGACACTGAGCACAATCTTTGAAACCTCTGTGCGCGTTTTTCCGATTCCAACTGGCACAGGCGCTAATGCACTTGCCCTGGCCGCGACAGGTACACCGTTTGGCGCTGTTTACTGCAGCCCTGAAGCACATATCAATACCTCTGAGTGCAATGCCGTTGGTTTTTTTGGTAGCGGCCTGAAGGTCACTCCCATTGGCGGGATTCACGGCAAGGTTTGCCCTGAGTCGCTTGAAACACAGCTTAACAATGCGGGCTTTGGGCAAGCGCACAAGAGTCAACCCGTCGCGGTCAACCTTGTCCAGGCAACTGATCTAGGTGCTGTTTATTCCGTTGAAGAAATCAACCGTATCAGTGCCCTCGCCCATGGTAAAAATCTGACGGTGCACATGGATGGCGCTCGTTTTGCGAATGCCCTTGCCTATCTCGGTTGTAGCCCTGCAGAAATGACCTGGAAAGCAGGCGTAGATATTCTTTCACTTGGTGTCACTAAAAATGGTGGGTTACTGAGCGATGCTATCGTCGTTTTTAATCCAGAGATCGCAGAAAACATAGGCTTTCATCTTCGCCGTGGTGGCATGATCTGGTCCAAGATGCGTTTTGCCTCGGCTCAGGTTTTAGCTTATGTAGAAAATGATCTCTGGTTAAAGCTCGCTCGCCAATCCAATGCAGCGGCTCAGCGATTAGCAACAGGCATTCACAGCACGCCCGGCGCGCGTCTCATCGCCCCGGTGCAGGCCAATGAGCTTTTTGTTGAAATGAGCGCCAACGCGCTGGATCATCTCGCGCGCGACGGAGTGTTGTATTACAGGCGTGGTCCAGAGCTTGCTAGATTTGTTTGTCGCTGGGACACGACTGAGGATGAGGTCAATCAATTATTGACATTACTTGCGAGACACGCACAGACTTAACAAAGGCTTCCAATCTAATTTCCAACTTTTTTTAAGATCACGCATATGAATAAAATACATATGAACACAATGATGATTCGTTTAATGTGTATCGCCATACTGGGTCTTGCAAGTGTTGCGAATGCCTCCGCCTCAGGGCTTACTCTTGCACAGTATCGAGAGTGGAATCGGGACCCAATCAAAAAAGAAATGCTCAATACTTATACGGCCGGCATGGGCCAAGGCGTCACTTTCGCAAACGTCTATAACAAAACACAAAAAATACCGATGATTTTTTGTCCTCCGAATTCACTGCAAATTACGGGAGACCTGACAAATACCGTTCTGGCCAAATTCATCGCTAAGAATAGTTTCAAACCTACCGACGAAATATCGATCATTTTGATATTCGCAATGAAAGATGCCTATCCTTGCTAACAACTAGACCTACTCAAAAAACAAGACGTCCTCAAAATGCGAAATTAATCTCAAAAGTACTCAAGCAAAAGGGGATTAACTTTTAAAAGTTATGCTCAAAAAATGGATGATGAGTTGGAATATTAGCGATTTTTCTCTAAATCGTTGCGCAATATACCGCTTGACTTGGCATAAATGATACTGATACATTTGTATACAGGTGGGTACACAGATGGTTACACCAGTACATTAAATGATGACAACAAGAATTTCAAATAACGACTTCTAGCTACAGCACAGGAACTAAAACCTTTAAAGATCATTCAATACTTCAAGGAGCGCGATATGCATCAAAAGCTTTTGACTTATGGTTTAGCTGCCTTAATCAGTTTAGGTGCGATTGGTGTGACCTCAGCGCAAACCATCAACCTTCGCTATGCGCACTACCTTGCGAAAGGTCCCTTCCTTGAAGTAGAAGAAAATTTCGCCAAACGCGTCGAAGCGCGCACCGACGGTAAGGTAAAAATCGCCATCACCTACTCAGGTGGCCTTGGTGGCGGTTTCGAAGTGCTTGGTCTTGTCGGCCGGGGAGGCGTCGATATGGCGGCTGTAGTTCCTGGATATTTTCCAGACCAACTGCTGTTTTGGAAGGCCTCACAAATCCCCTTTGTCTTTGACTCACCCAAGCAAGCAATCGGGGTGATCACGACGTCAGCAAAAGAAATCCCTGCCTATAAACAAGAGTTAGACAAACTGGGCGTCCACTTCCTCTTCCAGCAACCGCTCGGCTCTTTCTATATTACCGGTCCTGGTGAAAACTGCGATACGCTTGCCGGCCTCAAAGGCAAAAAGGTGCGCGCCTTTGGTGCTGATATTCCCAAGGTAGTCAGCGCAACGGGAGCTACGCCAGTCACTATCCAGGTCGTTGATATCTATGAGGCGCTACAGCGCAAGACCCTGGACTACTCCTTTTTGAATCTTGGCAATATTGTCGCCAACAAGCTTCCAGAGGTTGCCAAATACACCTGCGGTCCGATTATGTCTATCGGTGGTCATATGGTGGTACTCAGCAAGCGCGTATGGGACCGCATGCCTGCCAATATTCAGCAAATTATCACTGAAGAAGCAGCAAAAGCGCAGCAGGACTACATTGCCTGGGTGGTCAAGAACGACGCAGACACCATGAAAACATTGCAGCAAGTCGGTCATATCGTCAAACCGTTTCAGCCAGCAGAGCTTGCCAAATGGAAGGCCCAGTCGCCTGACCTGCTACAAGCCTGGAAAGAGGATATGACAAAACGTGGTCAAGGGGCTGCCGCAAACACTGTCGTAGATCGCTGGCGCGAAATGACCAAGAATTAAATGTCTATTGCGATACTTGTCGCACCTTACGTATCATTCACTTAACATAATAGGAACTTAAGATGAAACGACTACTTTCCGCATCCTTAATCGCCACCGCCCTCTCCTTCATACCAACCCTCGCAACCGCTCAAGACCAATTCAATCTTCGCTGGGCACACTATCTGCCTAACGGACCCTTTCTAGAAATTGAGAACAAGTTCGCTGAGAATGTTGAGAAGCGCACCAATGGTAAAGTAAAGATCACAGCCACATATGCCGGCGGTCTTGGAGGGCCGGGTGTCATCTTGCCATTGGCGGGTCGAGGAGCGGTTGATTTTGCAACCTCAGCGGCTGGCTACTACCCTGACAGCCTCCCGTTCTGGAAAGCTTCACAGTTACCTTTTGTGTTCAATTCGCCAAAGCAAGCGATTGAGACCTTCAAGGTCTTGAGAAAGGAGTTCCCTGTCTTCGACCAAGAGATGAAAGGCATGGGAGTCCGCTTCCTTTTTCAGCAGCCCTTGGGTAATTACTACTTTGTCGGTTCAAAAGAAGGCTGCGATACGATGGCAGGGCTGAGCGGTAAAAAAATCCGGGCCTTCGGTTCAGAAATTCCAAAGATCATCTCCTCAGCAGGCGGTGTCTCCGTGACGCTCACGACCACGGAGATGTACGAGGCCGTTCAACGCGGTGTTATCGACTATGCCAATGCTGACGTCGGTAATATTGCCTCGCTCAAACTCTATGAGGTCGGCAAGAACATCTGCGGTCCGATCATGACCTTTAGTGGTCACATGATGACCATTGGCGAGCGAACTTGGAACCGTCTGCCGAAAGCCTACCAAGACATTATTATGGAAGAAGCGGCGGCGGCCCAGCAAAGCTACCTCGAGTGGGTCGACATCAACGGTAATAAAGCCCTTAACATCATCAATAATAATGGCATCAAAATCACACCCTTCAAGGCTGATGAAATGGTGAAGTGGAAAGCAGCTTCGCCCGACCTCATCCAAAGCTGGGTTGACGATATGACCAAACGCGGTAAGGGTCCAGATGCTGCAAAGATCGCAGCCCGCTGGCGTGAATTGATTAAGTAATTCGCTTTTTACGGGCGTGACCGCTCATGGTCACGCCACTCTCAACCATGATGATGAAGATTCTATGCTCCCATTTTCACGCTTAATTGAAAAGCTAGCTTGGGCGACCGTCCTGGTCGGCGGTATCGGATTACTGCTCTCCATGGGGCTTGGTGTCGCGGATGTGGTGGGTACTTATTTAGGACACCCCGTGCCCGGTGCCTATGAGCTCACTGAAAGCTCCATGGTTCTCGTCGTCTTCGGCGGACTGACTTACGCACAAATTAAACGCAAACATATTCGTGTAGAACTGGTCTACCTGCGCATGGGTCCGCGGGCACAGTCAACGATGGACATCTTCGCAGATATTGCTGCGCTCATTTTTTTCGGTTTGATGGCCTGGCAAGGATGGAATGAGGCCATCTACAGCATCAATATTAACGAAGCGACGAGCGGTCTGATCCGCTTTCCGCTTTATCCTGCACGCATTCTCTTGGTCGTTGGTATCTGCCTTTTCCTCGTTCAAATGGCGCTCGATTTGATCGATGACACACACCGTCTTATCACTGGAGTTGGCGGTCGCAAGGAAGATCTGATTTCAGACGAAATCAGAGCCCTCATGGAAGAAGGAGCGCAGCATCGTGCTTGATCCCTCAACAACTGGCATTATTGTCGTCGTCTTACTTTTTACCCTTCTCATCATCGGCACCCACATCGGTGTAGCGCTTGGTCTTGTTGGGGTACTCGGCATGTATCTCGCCATTGGTCCGGACGCGGCCTGGGCGCAGCTCGCCATGGTGCCCTTTGCCACCACAAACTCGTTTCTACTGGCGGTCATTCCACTCTTTATTCTGATGGGATCCTTCGCTAACCAGGCAAACCTCACCACCGATCTCTATAGAGCTGCCTATGCCTGGTTAGGACGACTACCCGGCGGACTCGCCATCGCCACGACCTTTGCCTCAGCCGCCTTTGGTGCCGCTTCTGGCTCCACAATTGTCAATGCAGCGGTCTTTACGCGCATGGCGCTACCGGAGATGACGCGACTCGGCTACGACAAGGGGCTCAGTGCAGGTTGTATCGCTGCCTCAGGGACGTTAGCGGCCCTGATTCCGCCAAGCATACTCATGGTTGTCTATGCCATCATCACAGAACAATCGATCGGTAAGATCATGCTCGCGGGGATTATCCCGGGTGTGTTCACCGCGTTCGTATTCATGGCCGGCATCTATGTTCGCGTCAAACTCAACCCTTCTCTCGCCCCCATACCAAAAGAAATAATACCTTGGAAAGTACGCTTTCAATCACTCACTGGCGTCTGGGGAATTTGCGCACTATTCGCACTGGTTATCGGTGGCATCTATGCAGGTTTGTTCACACCGACTTTTGCCGGTGCAATCGGTGCCTTTGGCGCACTTGTGATCGTAGTCCTCAAGCGACGTCTTACTGGCAAGTCCATGCTGGAGATCATCAAGGATGCAGGCATCAGCAGCACGACAATCTTCATTATTATTATCGGGGGTATGCTGTTCTCCCGATTCCTGACTTACACCGGAATCGTGAACGATATTACTGCCTACATGATTTCGCTGGATCTTGCGCCCACGACCTATCTCCTTTGTTTCATCGTGATATTCCTTATTCTAGGCATGTTCATCGAGGCCATCGCTATCATGGTCATGACTTTGCCAGTGATGTACCCGGTGCTCATTGGCGTAGGCTACGACCCGATCTGGCTCGGCATCATCTCCATCAAGTTGGCAGAGATCTCGCTCTGCACACCTCCTGTCGGTCTAAATGTATATGTTGTGCGAAGTGCCTCTCCTGTTCCCATTACTCTTGAGAACGTCTTCGCAGGAGTGATGCCTTTTGTCGTCATGGATTTTATGGTTCTTGCGGTCTTGATTTATTTCCCGCAACTTTCAACTTTTCTGCCGAACTTAATGTCATGAGTTTACAAGGTCATGAGAAACGTTCGATTTTCATCTTTGGGCGCCCATAAACGCACGCCTTGCAACCTGAACCAGCTTGGAGAATGAACATGTTAGAACACCACGGTCGTTTCGAATATTCCAATATCACCAAAAGACCAACCTATGAGTGGCCCAACGGTAAGCGACTTGCTGTTTACGTTGCGATGAACATTGAGGTGTTCCGCTTTGGCAAGGGTAAGGGTGCTGCCATTGCACCGCCCGATCAGGCCAACAGCCACAGCGTGTATTCCTATCGCGACTATGGGAACCGCGTCGGCTTCTGGCGCATGATGGATATGTTTCGAGAGATGGATATCCCGCTCGAGCACCAACTGAACACCGCGATCTATGAACATCATCCCGACATCGTCGAACGTATCCGCGAGCACGGCGACGAGATCTTAGGTCACGGGTACACTAATTCCGATGAGCAAGGCGGCCTGTCCGAGGCGGATGAGCGCAAGCTAATCCAAGACTGCACAGCCCGCATCACAAAAGAAGAGGGTCAAGCTCCGACTGGTTGGATGAGCCCCTGGCTTTCAAACTCAAACCAGTCTCTTGATCTGCTAAAAGAAGCGGGCTATCACTACGTCATGGACTGGACCTCGGACGATCAGCCGGTCTGGGCCAAGACGCGCAGCGGCAAGATCCTCCTGATGCCCTACCCAGTAGAAACTAACGACAATCGCGCCCTTGTCTGGTATCGCTACAACTCAAAGGAATTTACAGACCTCATCATTGAGTCCTTCGACGAGATGCTTAAGCAGTCAAAACACCAGCCGTTAATATGCCCGGTATCGCTCCATCCCTTCGTGGTGGGTCGTCCATACCGCATGCCCGAGCTTCGCCGCGCTTTTGAGCATATACAAAAACACCGAGACCAGATTTGGCTCACCCGCCCCGCTGATATTTGCCGCCATATCGAGAGCTTGCCAAAAGGTACTGTGCCTGGAGACGATTATTGAGTGCGTCACTTGACGCAGTGATCTAATTTTTTTTCCCATTTTTAAAACTACATGATCTCTCGTACGTCGGGATCATGATCACGATTCTTTTGGGAGTACCTCGATGATTGATCTTGTTTTGCGTTCCGACCGCGTGGTCACGCCGCATGGCGTTGGCGCTCATGACATCGCTATCTCCGGTGAAAAAATTATTGCCGTGGGGACCTTTGGTAGTTTAACTCCCCGTGAAGGCGGCCGTATCATCGACGCTTCCGGTCAGATCGTCATGCCGGGCGGTATTGACCCACATGTTCATTGCAAATGGCACTTACCTAATCCAGATGGTACTGCCGGCTTGTCTGATCCTCCACCGATTGTGACCCGTGCGGCTCTGCACGGTGGCACAACCACCATCATAGATTTCGCGCGCTGGACACATGGCAACACCATCCAAGGCACCATAGAACAACGCGATCAAGACTGGATCGGAGAATCCTATTGCGATTACGCCTATCACGTCATGGTAGAGGGCCAGTTACCACCCGATATTTTTGGTCAGCTCGCTGAGACCATTCAGGCAGGATATCCAACTATCAAAATATTCACGACTGATATCCGTCCCTCCACTCGCGGGCGTATGGTCGATTTTGGTGATATCTGGGAGGTCTTTAAAGTTCTCGCTGCGCATGGCGGCATGGGTGTTATCCACGCCGAGGACAACGATATTGTCATGCACATGTACGATAAGTTGATCAGTGAAGGACGGGTCGGTTTTGAAAATATGGCTGAAGTGCACAACACGCTGTCAGAAGATCTGTCGTTTCGACGCGTCATACGCTTAGCCGAAAAGGTGCCGGGTACGGCGCTATATATGATGCATGTGAGTGCTGCAAGCGGTGTGGCAGCGATCCGCGACGCGCGCGCCAGGGGCTTACCCATCTACGGTGAGTCGTTACATCAATATATGTTGTACACCAGCGAGGACTACAAGCGTCCGAACGGTCAGATGTACCACACCTACCCTTCTTTAAAGTCAAAAGAGGATCAACAAGCGCTGTGGGCTGGCACGTTGGACAGCAGCATTAACGTCATCGCGACAGACGAACTCTGCTGCAATCTCGCGCGAAAGACGCAGGGCAAGAGAATCGACGATACAACAGGTGGCAACTCAGCGGTCGAGCCACGCGTATCCATGATGTACACGGAGATGGTTGAGTTGCGCGGCTACAGTTTAGAAACCTTCGTCGATCTCGTTTCCACCAACTCCGCCAAGATCCTCGGTCTCTACCCCAAGAAAGGCGCTATCGCCCCAGGCAGCGATGCAGATATTACCGTGCTCGATCCGGCACTCCGCCGCACACTCAAGGCAGATGAACTGCATGAAACCGACTATTCACCTTGGGAAGGAAGAGAGGTCGCTGTTTGGCCATCGCTGACTATTCTTAGAGGCCACGTAGCAGTTGAGAACGGTATCCTGCACGCACGTCAGGGAGGTGGTCAGTTTCAGAAACGCAAAATTGATCAGTCCTTTATCGACGGCCCTCGTCTGTAGAGGAGATATGATGCAAGAATATCTCCTCTTGATTCGTCTACAAGTACTTTTAAAAGCTTCTTTACCGTTATGGGATGTAAAGGACTTGATGACTGTTGAGATCTCTGAGGGAAAGATTGCGTTATGCCGTGCGGACGGACAGTGCGTCCGCATCTCCCAAACTCCAATCGCTCTTCGCGATATCGCGCGGTGGTCGATTACGCGCCCGGACGGTTCTTCACTCGTTTGCAGCTCAGTGCTTGGCGTGCTCGCAGCCGTGAGAGATATTCTTGACACAACGCATCGTAGCGGTTTACCACTACGACTTGGCGTCATGGGAGTCTCGTGATGACACCCGTTATTTTATTGACCGGATTTCTAGGCAGTGGTAAGACCACCCTTCTGTCACGTCTTCTCGCCAGCGAGGACTTTCGTGACACCGCGGTGATCATTAATGAATTCGGTGCAGTCAGCATTGACCATGAGTTGTTACGCAGTGCTGACGAGACGATCATCACGCTTGGTAACGGGTGTCTCTGTTGTAAGACCTCGTCGGATCTCGCAGCCACGCTAGATGATTTGCGTCGTCGACGCGACGATGGAGAAATCGCGTTTCGGCGCGTGATCATCGAGACTTCAGGACTTGCCGATCCTGTTCCCCTCCTCCACGCACTGAGCACTGACAGTGTGATCGCCATGGCTTTCGTTCTGTCAAATGTTGTCACTGTCGTGGATGCTGTGGCCGGTGCACAAACCATCGACGGCTATGAGGAGGCGCGCCGCCAAATCGCCATGGCCGATATGCTCTTAGTGTCTAAAACCGATCTCAATGATGATGTTTCAGAACTGCGAGCTCGACTTGACGCACTGAACTCCACGGCCACCATCATGAACGCGCATGACTGGCTTGGAGTGGCTGTTGACAACACAATCCATCGATCGCAACGACAACCGACACCTAACGACGCTAAAGCGCTGCATAGCCATCGCTATTGCACGGTCAGTATCGTACGCGAGTCGCCCATTGCAGCGTCAGCTGTTCCCCTATTTTTAGAAGGGCTGGCGGCGCACCTTGGCGATCGCCTGCTACGCCTCAAAGGCTTCATCGCGCTTAAGGAGGACTCAGATAAACCGATGGTTGTCCATGCCGTTCAGCATATGGTGCATACGCCACAATGGCTTTCCGCTTGGCCGTCCTCCGACCGGCGCAGTCGCATCGTGCTGATCGGCCATAATATTCCCGCGCGTTGGCCCGAACTCTTACTCGACACGATCGAAGCCGAGGTTAATATCGTCGCCGCAGAGCGCAACTCCCAACGTTTAGTATCCGCATAAAAGGCTTTATCCATTATGAGCAAACCCACTGTTGCGATCATTGGCACGGGCGGCACCATCTCCTCCGTCGTGGACGACTCGCTTGACGTACTGAACTACCCAGATATAAGCCGCAAGATGGAGCCAGCTGAGGCCATCGCCCGCATTCCCGAGGCGACGCTTTTTGCGAACTATGAGACCCTGCCGTTCCGCTCCGTAGGCAGCACGGCGATCGGCCCTGCGGACTGGATCGAGCTTGCGCAACTCATCAGTCGAACTGCAACCGAACAACCGCACATCCGGGGTTTTGTCATTCTGCATGGAACAGCCACCATCGAAGAAACCGGATATTTTCTCAATCTAGTGTTAAAGACTGACAAGCCAGTCGTCCTCGTTGGCGCTCAACGGCCGGCCAGTGCAGTCAGTACCGATGTAAACATGAACGTCCTCTCCGCAGTCCGCACCGCCATCAGCGAAGAAGCCATCGGCATGGGCGTGCTAATCGTACTGAATGATGAAATTCACAGCGCACGCGATGCGACGAAAACATCAACTTATCGCCTCCAAACTTTTAAAAGTCACGACTTTGGTCTGCTAGGACATGTGGATGGTGATCAAGTTTCGTTCTACCGTTCGCCTCTGCGCAAGCACACACTGGAAAGTCCCTTCGATATCGCCAACATCACGTCAGTACCGCGTGTAGACATCGCTTATTCCTATGGCGGCGCGGACGGTTGTGCAGTTGAGGCTTTTGTCGCTGTGGGAGCAAAAGGAATTATTTCGGCCGGGCTTGCCCCCGGCATCCCCGCACCGCTTGAGCGCAAGGCTCTAGAGCGCGCCGCTGCTGCTGGCATTGTTGTCGTACAGTCCACTCGAGCCGGAAGCGGACGCGTCGCTCGGCGCACGTATTTGCGTGATCAAGGCATGGTCGGCGCAGACAACCTAAACCCTCAAAAGGCACGCGTGTTGCTTGGTCTTGCTCTAACTAAGACAAATAATCCTGATGAGATTCAGACATTTTTCAAGACCTTGTAAAAGTAGTTGCCCTCATTCGCAATTTGGTCTTTCACACCACGTTAATAATCTAAATTATTGTGGATTTTTTTTAAGTGTACTCATGAGTGCCTCACCAGGGCGAGAGTCTTTGAGTAGATTTCCATCTCGAATCACGAATTTTCCATTCACCATGACATAATCCATGCCTTGAGAGGGTTGCCGGGGATTCTCGTAATCCGCACGTGGCTCAACTTTACTGAGATCAAACACAATAATATCTGCATCCATACCAGGTTGGATGCGTCCCTTATATTTCGCCTGATCCGATGCCGTCGCAACCAGATTTGCAGGCAGCAAACTGCCACGTCTGAAAACGTCAATGAGACTCATGGATTGTTGTTCTCTGACATAGCGTGAAATGACCGTTGTAAATGTCGCTGCAGTTCTAGGATGCGAATAGGCCTGCTCTGGCAGAGGCCATACTTCTTCTTTTATTTCCTTTCCATTGATGGCGAAAGGCATCGCGTCAGAGGCGATCATTGTGTCTTGAAACAATACAGCCGTATCGATGAACTTCATCTCCTCTGGCTTCTTTTCATCTAGATAATGAACAACGATAAGACCGCCAGGATCTTGGGATCGTATTTCACTGAGGCGAGTGTCATTGGCGACACGTTCTTTTGTTTGTAAATAATAAATATCTGAAGACTTGATCCCTACCTGAGGCAAGTTCTCAGGTCGTAAGAAGGGGGCCCCAATGACCGTTGACCCCGCTCCAAATGGATATGCTTCAGTTGTCACAAGGAGTTTTTTACCTTGTGCTTTTTCAATCAAGGGGATGACATCAACGATTTTTCTCAAGGAGGTACTGTTAATGTGACAAATATGCATTCTTGCCCCCGTCCCTGCCGCAACTCCGAGCAGTTCAATGAAGCCCTCAACCGCACCATTTGGTTCAGAGGTATTTTTTGTACGCAGATGTGTATAGGTAGGTACGTCATATTTCGCTGCGAGTGTTGCCAAGGCGACGTACTCTTCCCGGTTGGTATCAGGTGCGTATCCCGTGACAACGCCGATACCCATCCCGCCATCCAACATTTCTTGTTCGACTAACGTGACGACTGCTTGTGATTGATCTGGGGGTAATAGTTTTGACCATTTAGGCCATCCAAAATATTTAGTGGCTGTTTCAAGGCTGCCATCCAAATCTTTGATACCGTCTGCGACGGAAAGCCTTGCTCCAACCCAAGAAGCACTAAATCCATAATTCAAGGGAAGATTAAGTTTTGCGGCGTTTGCATAGGCTTTCTTAATTGGAAATCCGCCAGCTTCTAGTTCAAGAGCAGTGGTGACGCCATCAAAAGCCTGCATCCAAAATGTCGGTACATTGACGCCATGGACGTGTAAATCAATAAATCCTGGACCAAGTATTTTTCCTTTCGCATCAATTTCGACTTTTCCTTTTAGTGGTTCAGTCGAGACAGCAATAATTTTTTTCCCTGTAATACCCACATCGCGAATAGCGTCCAATTTTGTCTCTGGATCGATGACTCGACCTTGTTTGAATACCACGTCAAATATAGGTTGCTGTGCCTGACTCGCTCCAGCAATAAAAATCATCAACATCCCCACAAGAAAGCTTGTAAGTAAAGATTTTTTATATTCAACATTGATTTTATTCATATGATCACTTAAACGATGAGAGCGAGTATTTGAATGTCGTAATTGGTCAGATTCCGAGTCTGATAACTCGTTAGAATATTAAGGCATTACAGCACTCTTTGATTATAAGTATTCCTTAGGAGGCGTGATGAAAATCTGTTTGAATATAAAACTGATAAAGAAAAAATTTGCAGTTTTGTGCCTGTTGTTTGTCTCTGGTTTGACCTTCGCTTGTCCTGGAGATAACACTTGTACTGCGGGTAACAATCTCCCTGCTTGGGCTAAACCTGTTGCGCCATGGCCTGGGGTCAGTGACATCGTCAAGCAAAGTATCCAGCGTATTCTTTCTGATAAAAACATCATGAAAACGATGGATTCTTTGAAAGCTGACGAAGATCTCACGCTTAAAGAAAACATCATGCTGAGTGAGATTCCAGCACCTCCTTTTCACGAAGAAAAAAAAGCGCAGGCTTTTCTTGAGATGATGAAAGCCGCTGGAATCACAAACGCTTATATCGATCAAGAAGGCAATGCGATCGGTGTACGAAAAGGGACTGGCAACGGGCCTCTTGTCGTCCTTGATGCGCATCTCGATACAGTCTTTCCCCTTGGCACAGATATCAAGGTGGTCAAAAAAAATGGCAAATATTACGGCCCTGGGATCACAGATGATACAAGAGGTCTTGCTGTCTTGACTTCATGGATAAGAGCACTCAATAAAAATGACATCAAGACAGTAGGAGATTTAATGTTCGTCGGCAGTGTCGGCGAAGAAGGTAATGGCGACCTGCGCGGTGTTAAAGCACTCTTAAGAGATCATAGAAACGTTGATGCATTTATCGGGCTGGAGCCTATCCCGATGGGCGCAATTGTAATGTTGAATACCGGATCCGTTCGTTACGAGGTGAGTTTCTCTGCACCGGGTGGACACAGTTACGGAGCTTTCGGTGAAGTGCCTAGCGCGATTCATGCGATGGGACGTGCGATTGCAAAAATTGCAGAGATCAAAGTGCCTCAAGTCCCTCGCACAACGTTCAATGTGGGAATCGTTCATGGTGGAACCTCTGTGAATACGATCTCTCCTGACGCTATCATGGAGATTGATATGCGCAGTGATGGTGGACAAGAGCTTGATGATCTTCATAAGAAAGTGTTGGATATAATCGGACAGGCGGTCAAAGATGAGAACAATTCCGTCAGGCATGGGCAGCCATTCATGCGGATTGGCACAAATTTAGTGAAAGTCTCATTCAAAAAAATCGGTGATCGCCCCGGAGGAATGACACCGCATACCTCCCCCATTATTCAAGCTTCACTTCAGTCATTACGAGCGTTAGGACAAAAAGAGTTGTTGCTTATTGGATCAAGTACGAACGCGGGCGTTCCCATTTCCTTAGGTATACCTACCGTCATTCTTCCGCCAGGAGGTGTATTCGAGGGCTTTCACTCACTTGACGAATCATTGGACCCAACCGATGGATACAAGGGATCTCAGGTAGGTTTGTTGACGGCATTGGCTGTCGCTGGTGTGCAGGGAGTCAGTCAGCCACTTATTCATAAAAAACACTAGTGCTTAGCATCATTTTTTATTTTCCTTTCAATCACTCACATGACTGATGACAAGTCTAAGTTATACGCTGATTTTCTGAGATCCACTTATCTAATCAATATACATAAGAATTTATTCATGCGATCGCTCCCTCTCTATGTCTGCTGCGTGATGTTCACTTTTGCCACATCACCTGTGATTGCGCAGTCGTCACTGACGCTTTACGGCACCTTAGATACGGGCTTTGCATATCAAAATCACTCTGCAAATAATTCAGGAACCTACGGTAGCGAATCGCGATTTGCTCAAATTAGTGGTGGACAATCTGGCAATCGCTTTGGTCTCAAAGGCAAAGAAAAAATTTCTGACAATACTGATTTAAATTTCGTCTTGGAAAGCGGGTTTAATATCGGTAACGGTACGATGAGCCAGAGTGGACGCATTTTCGGTAGACAAGCTTGGTTCGGTGCGAGTTATAAAGGATTAGGCAACTTTCGCCTCGGTCGTCAGTATGATTTTGCGAACGAGTATGTCTCTGAATTAACACCTTTCGGACCGGGTGATTTTGCTTCTTCATCACTGGGTCTTTCTTTTGGTTCTGCGAGTGCTGAACGCTTTAGCAATATGATTCGCTTAGAGACCGATCGTATTGAAGGTTTTAAAGCAGGTATTGGCTATACGTTTTCCTCCCAGATCCCTTCGGCTTATGTGATTGATGGGGCATACCCTTTGGTGCCTGGTGATTCAAGGGATTACAAATTCGCAAGCCAAGATAACTTGCGCGTGCTCTCGTCAGGTATTCAATACCAAAGTGGTCCTCTTTATGCGACAGCCACCTACGATTCATATTATCCAAATGCTGTAACCGCAAAAGGACAAGTTCCCAATGCATCCGCATGGATATTAGGCGCGGCTTACGATATCGGACTTTTTAAAGTATCTGGTGCTTACGGGCAAACAAGAAATGCTTGGTTAAATCCAGCTCAGCTTATTCAAACTTTCGCAGAGCCGAGTAATCTTGGCACGACAAACGACAGCATTATTTTTGATCAGAATATCGCTGTTGATTCCTACTTATTAGGATTAACGTACTCACCTAATAAAGTGACCAATGTTTTTCTTTCATGGCAGATGGCGAAACCTTCTAGCGGTATGCTGTCAAATAGTTATTTCCCTATCAGCACTCAAACTGTTTATAGCTTTGCCTACACCTATAACTTCACTCCGCGAACTAACATCTATGCGATGGGTGCTTACTCGACCAACTACAGCTTGAGTCAAGGACTGACATATTCGCTAATCGGTTTCGGTTTGCGTCATAAATTCTGACCTAAATACAACATACTTATTAAATGTAAGTAATCCTACTTATTACAAACAAACAAAAAGGGTTAGTGTCTTGTGAACACTAACCCCTTGATATGACTGGTCGGAACGGAAGGATTCGAACCTTCGACCCCTTGCACCCCATAAGGATGCGGCGCTAGATCAGTTAAAATCAAATTTTTCTAAAACTACATGGATTAAGGCTCTTACATTAACTCATTGAGTCTATCAGTTGCAATCAAGATCACATAAGCGCACAATTCTGTGTGTGAAACGTGTGTGAAAAGGATTGAAATGCTCACCGAACTTGAAGTGAAAGCGCTCACCGCAGCTGACGAGAAGAGATCGTTATCTGATACTGGTGGGCTGACAGGCAAGGTGCGATTAAAGCAATCTGGTGTTGTCGTGGTTGGGTTCGAATATCGCTATCGTAGAAAACACCGTGCTGAGGAGCAAAGCACACACCGCACCATCGGGGTTGGCATCTGGCCTGATGAGAGTCTTCAAAATATACGCAAACGGCGTGATGCAATACTCAAGGGCTTAGATGTAGCGGATATCTGCCACCTTTTGTCACCACCATGAAATATCTGTTTTTTAATTATTTTATTAGCGGTAGTATTCGAAAAACGGATGTTAAAGTTCCAAAAGATGGACTCTTTCAGAGCAGCGATTAAAGTTACTAGAGCACTGTCCAACCAATACGTAGCGCGCATCACTTTAACGAGAGAGCCAACATGCTAGCGAGCCTAACGCAACGTCCCGCCTGGAGCGAAATCAACCTTGATGCGTTGGCGCACAATGTACGTACCATTCGAAGCATGCTCGCTCCAGACGTAAAATTTTACGCGGTGTGCAAAAATGATGCCTACGGTTGCGGTGCTCGCAAGACAGCAACTACGATGCTGCAAGCCGGTGCCAACGCCTTTGCCGTATCTGATCCGGCAGATGCTCTTCGCATCCGTGACGCAGGTGTTGTGGCTCCGATTTTGTTATACGCTGCGTCAACACCAGACATGGCGCGAGACATCGCTGAACTTAAGCTGATTGTTACCGTACACGACTTCGAAAGCCTAAGCGCTTATGCTGCTACCGGTCTACGCACACAAGTGCATGTCGAGCTGGATTGTGGCTATGGGCGTCTCGGTTTTACGCCTGACGAGTGGCCTCGGATGTTTGAATGTTTACGCGGAGCCAATACGCTGAGCGTTGTCGGAATATATACCCATCTGGCTCAAGTTGAGGATCCTGTCCTCGTCGCTCAACAGGCAATACTCTTTAATCAAGCTAGCGCTCTTGCCGCTCAGGCTGGCTTTTCAAACATAGAACGGATGGCCGCGAGCAGTCGTGTCTTGTCGGGCTATCCCGAGCTGAATTTGAACGCCGTCAATCCGGGACGTTGGCTCTATGGCATGGTCGAGGCCCCATGGCTAATCAATACCCCTTTCAAGCCAGTGATTGTAGCGATCAAATCTCGAGTATTACAAGTGAAAACCATCCCTGTAGAATTTCCTATGAACGACCCTGTGCACCTTGCACGTCCTGGCAAACTAAAAACTGCTGTGATCGCCTTTGGCTTTAAAGACGGCTTACCTAGACAACCTGCAGGCGGTACAGTACTCGTGCGAGGTCAGCGCGCTCGCATCATTGGGCTGCGTTCAACCGAGCATACTGTGATTGATGTCAGTGATATCGCCGGCGTATGCGCGGGCGACGAAGTCGTCATTATCGGACGGCAGGGTGACGCCTCAATCGATGCACTCGAAGCTGTCGCTACATACGATATGACGATGATTGAACTACTACCGAGAATGACTCTAAATACAGTGCGACACTACACGCACCCAACACTATAACGTTTTGCGAACGCTGAAGTTTAAAGAAAATTCTTTTCTGAAAATCGACGCAAAAACATCTTCAGCCGGTCACTTTGGGGGTCATCTAGGACCTGTTTTGGATCGCCTTGCTCGACGATCCTACCAGCATCAAAAAACAAAAGTTTATCTCCAACTTCACGCGCGAAGTACATTTCGTGGGTGACCAAAACCATCGTCATGCCTTCGTTTGCCAGATCGCGTATCACTCGCAACACTTCACCAACGAGCTCGGGGTCGAGCGCTGAAGTCACCTCGTCAAAAAGCATAACCTCGGGTTGCATCGCCAGTGCACGAGCAATTGCCACGCGCTGTTGTTGCCCCCCCGAAAGATTGGTCGGATGTGCATCAAGTTTTTCAGACAGCCCCACTTTGCACAAAAGCCCCTCTGCTAGAGCGCGGGCCTCGTCACGGCTTACACCTTTAGCCAGCACGGGCCCCGCCATTACATTCTCAATCGCAGTCTTATGAGGAAACAAATTAAAACTTTGAAAGACCATCCCTACTTGTTGACGATGCAAGGCGATACGCTGTTCGTTTTGCTTACTACGAACGCCCTGCAATAAATCGTAGCCAACGAACTCATTCTGTACCTTAATCGAACCACTCTGAAATTCTTCGAGAAAATTCATACAGCGTAGAATGGTCGACTTGCCAGACCCGCTCGAACCAATGATCACTGCCACCTCTCCGGCACCGACGTCGAACGAAACACCTTTGAGTACATCAAGCGTTCCAAAGCTTTTGACGACGTCGCGCACTTCGATCATATTTCCCATGCTCACAGTCCGTTATTTTGAAATGACTAGTTGTTGTTCAAGGCGTCGTGAAAGTAATGAAAGGGGATAGCAAATAATGAAATAAAAGACCATCACAGCAGAAAATATCTCAAAGGTTGCCAACGTTCGCTCAACAACTTCTCGTGAAGCAAAAGTGAGTTCCCAAGCACCCACGATCGCCGCATAAGACGTACTCTTGACCATCACAATCGAGATATTTAACCAAGGTGCCATCGAAGGCTTTAGTGCCTGGGGTAATAAAATGTGAAATAGAATCCGCCCTCGCCTAATTCCCAACGACAATGCAGCTTCGGTTTGACCGCGTGGTAATGAAGATAAGGCCCCGCGAACCACATCGGCATAAAAAGCCCCTGCGTAAATCACCAAAGCAACCGTCACAGCGGCGTAACTAGAAATTCTATAACCCATCGCTGGGAAAGCGTAGTACGTAATAAACATCACTATCAGCACGGGGATGCCGCGTGTCAAAAAAATATAGCCATCAATCATTACTCGCAAAAATTTGAAACGCGAAACGGCTAAAAACCCTAAGCCGAGGCCAACCAAGGTGCCGCCTAAAATCGTTACAGCAGCCATCCAGATGGTTTGTACTGCACCCTTAGCCAGATAGGGAAGATTCTGCAACAGAATATCCACGCTTTACCCAATCCTTGTACGCATGCGCAGCTCGATCCATCGCACGCATAGACCGAACAAAACTGTCAATATCAGGTAATAAGTCGCCACCACGATAAACACCTCAAAGGAGGCAGCATTGCGCTCCATAATAATTTTACCGGTCAAGGTTAAATCCATTACCGCGATCGCAGAAACGATTGAAGTATCTTTCACAAGAATAATCAGCTGATTGCCAATTGGCGCCGCGACTCTAATCGCAGCCTGAGGCAAAATGATATGCAATAAGGAGCTTCGTTCAGAGATACCAAGTGCCCGAGTGGCTTCCCACTGCTGCCGGCTGACCGCCTCAATTGCACCACGAAAGGTTTCAGCTAAAAACGCGGAGTGTTGCAGAGCGATCGCAAAAGCACCACAATAAAACCCGTCCAGACGCCAGCCCAGTTGAGCAACACCAAAATAAAGTACCAACATCTGAAGTAACAGGGGTGTATTACGTAAAAATTCAATAACGCCACCCAACAGTAGCTTCAACCACCGAGGGCCAAACCATCTGAGTCCCGCTAGCGCCACTCCCATCATCACAGCAAGCGGCAATGCCATTGCTGCGATGCCCATCGTTACTTGTAAGGCCTCGAGCAAAAGCGGATACAAGCTTCCGATCATGCGCAACTTCATCAGCAAAAAATCCATTATCGTGTGCGCCTGCTGCGTGTCATGAACTTTTAGAGCTAGTTACTTCACGTAATACTTGCTGTGGAGCGGTTTAGTACCAAACCACTTTTCATAAATAGCGGAATACTCTGGGTAAAGGCTACCGCCGGTCATTTCACCTACAAGCGTATCTAACACCTGCCACCACTTAAAATCACCGAGCTTTAAGAATATTGCGTTATTGGTCGGAGGCATCAGGGCTTGTTCAAGAATGCGAAACTCGGGGTTTTGTTTGACGTACCACTGTGCAACCGGAGTATCAAGTTGTGCCGCGTCGGCTCGATTCGTTTTAAGTGCAGTGAACTCTGCGGCCACCGAGTCAAAAACTAAGACCTTTGCTTTTGGAAAAAATTGTTTGGCACGCTCAGCTTGCTGCGGATTAGTCAAAACTGCAGTGGTGTACTTCGCATCATCAAGGTCTTTGAGCGTTTTAAAGCTTGAATCTTTTTTCACAATCATCACAATACCGCTATCGATATAGGGTCGGGTAAAACCAACTCTTAAAACACGATCCGGCAAGATAGTCGTGACTTGAATACCGAAATCAACGGCCCCCGATTCAACATTGGGCCAACGGGCCGCGAACCCCTGTTTTAAAAATTCAATTCGCTTAGGTGATTCATCTTTACCAAACAGGTACTTGGCTAGCAAGCGGGCAATATCTATATCAAAACCAACAAGCACACCTTTTTCATCGACAAAGCCAAAAGGAGGAGCCTCCGAGGTAACCCCAACAATAACTTTGCCTCGTTGCAGTACTTCGTCGAGCTTAGATTTTTCTTGCGCCTGCGCCGAGCCCGTCAATAACAACGCAGCGACGGCAATGATTCTCAATATTTTCTGCATCACGATTTTCTCCTAAAAATTTGATAGACCGAGGGGCCTACCAAGCCACGATAACTACTCCACTAACAAGCTGTTTCGCACATACAGATCACGCGTAGTCAAGCCACGACGTTTTCCATCTGGTGCATCAATCCAATAGCGTACCAGGTGCCGCTCTTTGCCAGGCCCGTTACGGTATTCTGTCCGAGCGTGCATGACAGTAAAATTATTGACGAACTGAATATCACCTTGCCGCATTTCCATGTGCAATTGATACTCGGGGCTTGCCATTAACGCATCAAGGTAATCCATCGCTTCAATTTGCTCTGCGCTAAATGTAATGCCTTCTTCAATTGCCCACAACGATTGATTGCGATCGTAAGTACAGTGCAATAATTCGTCATAAAAACCAAATACCGGAATGGGTACGGCCGACACAGGATTATCACCGGGCGCATGTTCTCCGCGGCGGTGGTGATAGAACCCAGCAACCAAAAGCGCATGTATATCTGGCCGCTCTTTCAAAATACGATTACTTAACGCACCTGAACTCGTCAGAACGCTCAAGCCGCCCTCTAGCGCCTCAGACAAGCACAAGAGCCCTGTATAAGCTGCACCGTCAGTATGAAACCGCAGCAGGGCATTACTCTGATAGCCTCGAACATCTTTACCATAGGCCAAACCCAAATCTTTCACATCAGCCTTCATCGCGCCGGCATAGCTTTGATCGACTAAGACACCTAAGTGAGCGCACAACCCCGCGTAAGCAAGTAACACCCCTTGGTAAGACAACTGCTCAACCGGGAACCCTCCGATTACAGCGAAGCCTTTACCGTTTTCAAGTGCATCACGCACGTCTTCTAAAAGACTCGCGGCATGCTTAAGCGGAAAGTCGTACACCCCAACATTTTCAAAAGTCAGACCCTTCGCTAGGGCCGCTGAGGTGTAGTGCAAAAGCTCAGCAATCGCCTCTGCCGACAGTTGCCGCACCCACGACCGAGGGGGTCCAAAATCTCTTGATGTCCATACGCTCTGATCGTGGACGTGGCGTGCGGAGGAAGCAAGGGCTTTCATCTCATCTAACTCCAAGAGGTTGATTCGACTTAGTATCGAGAATAATTAAAAAGAAAGCAAGAAATAAAATTCCAATAAATTGAAATTACAGTAGAAGTCTACGAAGCACTAAGACACATATGATCAAGCACGCCAAAGTAAATTAGGAGTACCTTCCAAGCAAATCTTCTGGCTTGAATCGAAAGCTTCGAATCAGACCGGTCAGGTTATAGGCACAATCAGGTTCTAGTGCGGCGCAACGCTCGCGTCCAATGTTGTAGGCCTGGCGCTGTCGCAAGATCTCGCCTGCGTTATTGCGCAAGATCTCTTCGCAGGGATAGGACACCGTCGGATCAATGCGATTGTCAAATCGGTCTTTGACGAGCGCCGCGGGGGCAGCGCCAGAGAGTTCAATCGCGATGCTATTCAACGGATTTTTCCTTGTAGATTTGCTTTATCTCGGGCGCCTGTCTGGTTACAAGCGTTCCTTAGCCAAGTTTAGTTTACATGAACGTCTTCTAGTGCGGTGAGAAAAATTAAATGTTGCGGGTTAGACCGCGGGTACACCTCTTATCAGGATTTTCAGATTTTCCCACTCAGGGCCTTTTTAGGAGCCCGCACGGCAAAATTGCTAGCCCAAGTGTTAGACAGATCAATATTGTTGCCGCGATTGTCGGCGCTACCGTCGACAACCGCTTGTATAGATTACGAATAACGCTAGCGCAAAACTTACAGAGAGACGCCAAAATAGCGAAGCCCTTTAAATCATTCTGCTTGATTTGCACTCGTCATTTTTTCGAACCTGCCTGTCTCTTCTTATTGTTCATTCAACGTTTTTAAAACTAGCGATGACTTTTTAATTACCATCCAAATTTTAAATAACGTGATGTATATTACTCCTCAAGCGGTAGCAGGCTTACTGAGCGAGACCGAAGCATTAATCGGTTAATGTATGTTCGATTTTGTTAGGCTCGCTTGGCACCTGAACCCTTATCAATAACAAGAACGGAGCACACATCATGGCTGAAACATTGTTAACACCCGCTGTCACGGCGTACGTGGGGCACCAGAGTCGCTTAATCACGAATCGTTTTCCAGTCAGCGAAGAGATGATCTTCGAACTGGCCGATGCGATCGAAGAACCCAACCCACTCTATCTGGATGCGGACTACGCCAAGAACAGTCGGTTTGGTGGACTGCTGTGCCCGCAATTGGCTGGATGGAAGGACTGGGCTCCCCGCATCGACTATTTCGGAGCGGGTCAGGATACCCATTTCGAGGTTCCACTTCCTTTCAAGAGCTACGGATTCAATGGCGGGAGTAAGTGGACGTTTCATCGGCCAGTTCGCGTCGGCGATCACATCACCAAAACCGAAAAAATTGTTGATATCTCAGAAAGGCCGGGGCGCACCGGACAACTCGTTTTCATTGCCCGTGAGATCACTCAGGTCAATCAAAAGGGCGAACTACTTTTGACCATTCGTCACACTAGTATTTTTCGCAAGCGCGCCGAGACAGAAGTGGCAGACCAGCCGGAGATTTCGAATTCGGTACATTTGCCCAATGTTTCTCCTCCTGAACGTGGTCAGGTAGTGGACAAGAAAACATGGAACGCGCAACCGCAGCGGACCTTCGACCAAATTAATGTGGGAGACGACCTACCACCTGTGGTGAGAGGGCCAATGACAACTGGTCATCTCGTTCGTTGGGCTTCGGCCAACGGCAACTACGCCCGCATCCACTGGGATCTGCCGTACGCGATGTTGCGTCAAGGCCTTTCAAACCTGGTCGTTAACGGCTCGCTCAAAAATGAATACCTTTACATATTGTTGCAGCGCTTTGCTGGCGAGGCAGGCTGGGTGCGAGAGATGTACCTAGAGCATCGTGGGATGGATCATCCCGGCGATACGCTGACCATCACTGGCAAAGTGACCGAGAAAACGGTGCGCGAAGGTCTTGGGTATTTGAAGTGTGAAATTGGTTTGCGAAACAATCGTAGCGAGACGGCGCGAGGTTGGGCTGAGATCGTGTTGCCAAGAGGCAAAGAACACCTTCCACTCGTTTGGCTGTAAATAGCGAGCCATACAAAAGCGCGCGAGGTCACGCTGCAGGCAGCGAATGATAAGAATCTGCTCAGCTATCGCAATAGAGAGAAAACGATGCAAATCAAGAGAGGTATGGCTGTAGATGGCGACTGATACAAATCAAGAGAGACCTACACAGTCTGGAGCCCCTTCAGGAGGCTTGCTCAGCAACGTCCGGGTTTTGGACCTTGGTCAAGGCGTTTCGGGGCCTTTCTGTGCGCGCCTGTTGGCAGATCAGGGCGCTGAGGTGATCAAAGTTGAACCGCTTGGGGGAGAACTGGCGCGTCGCATGGGCCCGTTCGCTGGAAACGAGCCGCACAGTGAAAAAAGTATTCCGTTTCTTTATCTGAACACAAACAAGCGCAGCATCACACTTGACCTGTCCACCGCCAGAGGGCGTATTTTGTTGCATGCCTTGGTGCGCTGGGCTGATGTTCTCGTAGAAAATTTTGAGCCTAAGCTTCGCGCATCCCTCGGCCTAGACGATGCGTCTCTTGCCGCGGCCAACCCTCGCTTGGTGACGACTTCAATCTCTAATTTTGGTAGCACCGGACCCTATAGTGACTGGAAGGCTACCGACCTTATCACTAGCGCGATCAGTGGACTAATGTACCACTCCGGCAATGCTGACAGAGAGCCTCTGCGCAGCGCTCTTTCCCAATCTCTCTACGTCGCTGGTATCAATGCGGCAGCAGCCACGTTAGTGGCTGTTTACCATCGACTCAACACAGGCAAGGGCGGGCGCGTAGACGTGTCGGTTGCAGAGTGCATGACAGCTCATTTGGTACAAGCTTCTGCGTCCTACGCTTACACCGGTGGCCTAAGGGGACGGAGACCCGCGCACGGCGCTCCGCTTGAGGAGCTGATGCCGTGTCAGGATGGGCACGTAGTCGTGTCTGCGCAAGGCTCTCAGCCCTTCAATACAGTTGCGGATCTGATTGGGCTCGAAGAACTAAAGGGGCCAATGTTTGCAACCGCTGAAGGCCGCATCGTCAACGGTGAAGCGCTCGAACACCTCATCCTAGATGGGCTCGCCCACTGGAAAAAGAATGAACTGTTTCATGCAGCGAACAAACAAAGGCTCGTATTCGGCCAAGCGCAAGAACCCAACGAGTTGTATAACTGCCCACACTTGAACGAACGTGAGTTCTTTGCGTCTGTCAATCATCCTATTGCTGGGGCTGCGGAGTATCCACGTAATTTAATTCACCTCAGTGAGGAATCCTTCGACACACGGCATCCAGCGCCGCTATTAGGAGCTCACACAACAGAAGTGCTTCGAGAGATCTTGGCACTCAGTGATGCAGAGATCGAGCAACTCCGCAGTTTGGCGGTTATCTAACAGGAGCGTGTCAGTGGTGAATTTGCCTCTAAAGGGATTGCGCGTCATCGACTTGAGCCGAGTGTTTGCTATGCCTTACGCAGCGGCATTTTTAGCCGACTTGGGGGCCGAGGTGATCAAGGTAGAGGGCTGCGCCTTTCTTGGCGCAGATACTCGTCTTGGGGGGCCTTTCGGGGGTCCGTGGGCAGATGACACGCCAGGAGAACTCCACTGGGAACGTAATGGCGTCTTCCACATCCTTAACCGTGGCAAACGCAGCGTGACCCTTGATCTCAATCAACCTGCGGGTCTTGAGACTCTTAAGAAGCTCATTGCCACAGCCGATATCGTGATTGAAAACTTCACCCCGCGGGTGATGAAAAAGTTCGGACTAGACTACCCCAACCTTCGAACGCTTCGCCCTGATGTCATTATGGTATCCAACACTGGATACGGGCATTCTGGGTCCTTCAGCAGTTACGGAGCCATGGCCGCATCGCTCGAGCCTACGCACGGCAGTGGAGCTTTCATTGGTTACGAAGGCGGGCCGCCAAATAAGATTAGTAACTCTTACACTGATTTTCTTGCCTCTTGGACCGCCCTGTACTCGGTGATGGCGGCGCTTCTATACCGCACTCGCACTGGTAAGGGGCTTTGGATTGATCTGGCGATGTATCAAGTAGGAACCGCGTTCATGGGCGAAGGTCTGCTGGATTACGCCTTTAATGGTCGCGCGAATCGATGGATGGGTAATCGCCATGAAGTTCATGCACCGCACAACACCTATCCTTGCCTAGGCAACGACCGCTGGGTGACGATTGCTGTCACTGATGACACAGAATGGCAAGCATTATGCGCAGTCATCGCTATCCCCGAGCTCGCAGTTGATGCTCGCTTCATGGATGGCCCTTCTCGTCTCAAGCATCAAGAGGCACTCGATGCAATGATCTCTAAGTGGACTATGTCTCTAGACCCATACGAGATCGCTCACAGGCTTCAAGCCGTTGGTGTGCCGGCAGGACCGGTACTAGATGCCCGCGATTTATTTTCGGATCCGCATCTGGCGGCACGAAAGTTTTTTGATCACATCGAGCACTCGCAAGAGACCGAGGTTGGGTGTCGCCCGCAGCTCGGGCGTCCCTGGCGCTTCTCTGCCTTCGAGGTTCCGACGCCAGCGGCGGGACCGCGTCTTGGTGAGGCCAACGACTACGTACTAAGGGAGCTATTGGGCTTGGGTGAAGCAGAGATCGCGACGATGGCCGAGCAAGGGGTAATAGGCACTACCCCGGCAGACGCACCCGTACCAATTCCGGTACCCGTGGCAGAGCAATTGCGACTAGGTCGTTTGGTTGAACTTGATCCGCTATATCGGCAACGCCTGAAGCTTGATTCGTAACCAAGCATGTGATCAAGGATGTGATGTGTGTTAATTGTTAATCAACGTCGCAGGTGGCGACAGTCTGCGCCCCTGAGATGCGTCTTAGTCTGGTACATTTGTATCAAATCACGTCGGCGCTTGGTGCAAATTAGAACGCCTACGTTAATCGTTTCATCACACATTCAGCATAGCGAAGCACCCTAGCACTTTCTTCGATTCAGTTGTTACCAAGCAGCTTATCACTGAATTTATCTTTGAGATACTTGAGATACGCTTGCAGGCCCTAGCGCCAGAGGAAATTGAAACATGAACGCACGCACGCCATCGACTATCAGTATTTTTATTAAATTCGCGCTTACCTTAGTTGCTCTATCTTGTCACTTTTCTTCGGTCGCTCAAACTCAAGAGTGGCCGACAAAGTCATTGAGATTGGTAATACCGTTTCCCCCGGGCGGCGGGTCCGATGTCGTAGGAAGAATCATTGCAAAACAACTTTCGGATGTGTTGCGGCAACAAATTGTCGTAGATAATCGTAGCGGTGCCGGCGGCTCAATCGGAACCGAATTTGTCGTCAAAGCGCACCCAGACGGGTATACGCTGCTGTTGGGATCAACCTCTGAAATTGCGGTCAATCCGAATCTATATCGCTTGAGCTACGACACTGCGACTGATTTGACTCCTGTCGGGGTGGTGGCTACATCACCGATTATGATCGTTTCAGCGCCTGGATTTTCAGCAAAAACAATCAAAGAACTTGAGTCGCTTGCACGCCAGAAACCTGGTGAAATTAATGTGGCCTCTGCTGGCAACGGCACCATCACACATTTGTCTGGTGAGCTATTCAAAAATATTAATAATTTGAAATGGACGCACGTGCCGTACAAAGGCACCGGCCCGGCGCTATCTGACCTGATGGGAGGACAAGTACAACTTATGTTTGTGACTGCCCCCCCGGCCCTAGGTTTAATCAAGTCGAACAAAGTAAATCTAATCGCCGTATCTGGCAAGTCTCGCATGCCAGAGTTTCCGGACACGCCAACAGTTCTTGAGTTAGGAGGTACAAGTTATAGCGTAGATAATTGGTACGGTATTTTTGTTCCGTCCAAAACGCCTCGTGAGATTGTGCAGAAACTAAGCGTTGCACTTAACCAAGCGTTGAAGACTGCCGAATTAATCTCAGCTTTAAAAGCGCAAGGAGCTGAGGCTGGCGATATGAATGTGACGCAATTCACCACTTACGTGAAGTCGGAGCTCGACAAGTGGGGTGGGGTCGTCAAGGCCGGTGACATCAAAGCCGATTAATCCAAAGCGTCTCCAAGGGAGTGCACCATAAAAGCTAAACTCGGTCGAATTGGCCCCCTCAGTATTCAACCGGCGCCAACAAATAGGGGGGCGCGCTCAAATTGTAAGTGCAACTTTTTATATAGGAAAATGTTGCATGCTCAAAAATTACAAACATTTAACGATTGAAGAACGAACTGTAATTCAGATTGGATTATCTATTGGTTTATTGCCCGCCCAAATAGCCGTTGAACTGGATCGCTCCACTTCAACTGTAACCCGGGAACTCCAAAGAAATGGATGGGTTCGTCCGGTTAAGATCAAATCCAGAGGAAGGCCTTCAGTCTCAGGTGGTTACAGTGCACCCATTGCTCACGCCAGGGCAGTCACCTGCGTTATAAAGCCAAGAGTGCAGAGTCGTTTACAGTTAGGGAATGCTCTTTGGAAATTAGGCTATTCGCCAGAGCAGGTCTCTGGCACTCTCCCACGAAACCATCTACACAGCCATCTATGCCATGCCCCGCGGAGAGCTACGCACGGAGGTGGTTGGTTGGCTGCGCCAGGGTCATGCTAAACGCCGCCCCAGAGCGAGGGGCGAGGACAGACGCGGTCAGATACCTGATATGGTGAGCATTCATGACCGTCCTCCAGAGATCGATGAGCGACTAGTACCAGGGCATTGGGAGGGGGATTTAATTAAAGGCGCGTACAACCGTTCGGCTATAGGGACTCTTGTAGAGCGAACCACATTATTTACGGTGCTGGCTAAGATGCCTGATGCCCGTGCTGCCTCAGCGGTCGATGGCTTTGCACACGTTCTCAATCGCATCGAAGCTCAAAAACGTTTATCGATGACCTATGATCGGGGCAAAGAGATGTCGGAACACGAAGAACTTACGTTGAAGACAGGAGTAAAAGTTTATTTCGCTGATCCTCATAGCCCCTGGCAAAGAGGGATCAACGAGAACACAAATGGACTACTGCGACAATACTTTCCAAAAGGCACGGATTTGAGCGGATTCACTCAAGAGGAATTGGATGTCGTTGCTTGGCGACTTAATACTAGACCGAGAAAAAGTATGGGTTGGAAGTGTCCAGCTGAGATGTTTACGCCTGAGGCGTTTGACTTCAAACAGCACCATGCCTCATTATTTGCACTTGCTCATTGAAACCGCCCAAACAAACAAAAAGGGTTAGTGTCTTGTGAACACTAACCCCTTGATATGACTGGTCGGAACGGAAGGATTCGAACCTTCGACCCCTTGCACCCCATGCAAGTGCGCTACCAGGCTGCGCTACGCCCCGAAAGACGAAGATTATATCAGAGACTTACGCAGGGTCGGTGCAACGCTCGAGAGAAGATCTTTGATGCCCATCAACTCAGTTCGCAAAGCATTGAGTTCTAGCGCAGTCAAACGCACTGCCGCATCAGGATCCTGCGCAGTATCGCGTCCCTCACTCAAACGGTTACGAGCACCACTGATCGTAAAACCTTGTTCATACAACAACTCGCGGATTTTGCGAATCAACAATACTTCGTGATGTTGATAATAGCGACGGTTACCGCGACGCTTGACAGGCTTGAGCTGCGTGAATTCCTGCTCCCAATAGCGCAGCACATGTGGCTTGACGCCACATAAGTCGCTCACTTCACCAATCGTGAAGTAGCGCTTTGCGGGGATGGGGGGAAGCACAACGGACTTATCAGAAATAGTCATAACCCAGTCGAATTGCTCAATACAGTAAAGCCAGTGTATCTCTAACTGGCGGAAACGGGTTCACCTGGATGTTCTACCGCGCCTTTTAACTTTTGGCTTGCATGGAAAGTTACCACACGTCTGGCAGCGATTGGAATGGTTTCACCCGTCTTGGGATTACGACCAGGACGAGGAGGTTTGTGACGGACTTGGAAATTACCAAAACCAGAGAGCTTGACCGGTTCACCACGCGCCAACGCATCTCGAATTTCTTCGAAAAACGTATCCACAATATCTTTTGCTTCGCGCTTGTTTAATCCAACACGGTCAAACAACATCTCAGCGAGCTCAGCTTTAGTCAGCGTTCTTGGTTCGGTCATTTTTATCAACTATCAAATATTGGGCGATTAACCAAGACTATCGTGGACGTGCTTGATGACCGACTTCAAGGGCTTCGCGGATTTTACTCATGCAAGCATCCACACGCGCATCATCAAGGGTCACTTCATTGTCTTGCAACGACACTCTAAAAGCTACACTCTTTTCATTCGACTCGCTCTTTGCGGGATCTCGCCACACATCGAACAAACTAACATGCTGAACAACACTCAGATTGGTATCACTGGCGATCGTTTTTGCTATGGTATCCAATAAAGCCTGTACAGGCGTATCGGTAGAAACCCAAATAGCCAAGTCTCTTTGAACCAGAGGTTGGCGCGAAAGCTCCCGGACTTCTGGCATCGCAATGGCCGTCAGTGCATCAAGGTGAACCTCGAGTACAACGGGCGCAGTAGAAAGCTCTTGCTCCTGCACCCAGCGAGGATGCAGCTCCCCAATCCAACCGATATGCTGACCCTCAAGCACGATTTCAGCACTGCGTCCTGGATGCAGAATGGGGTGCTGTTTGACATTGAAGCGCAGGGCTGAGGCTTTGACACCAAAGAGCGTTTCGAGGTCGTGCTTGACGTCATAG
Organism: Zwartia lucis; assembly: GCF_965234455.1. Lineage (GTDB taxonomy): Bacteria > Pseudomonadota > Gammaproteobacteria > Burkholderiales > Burkholderiaceae_B > Zwartia > Zwartia lucis. The sequence goes on from NZ_OZ248472.1 coordinate 297,059, forward strand.
AAATCAACCGAACGCGAGGGCTCGCCCCACTGATCCTCGCGCACAGAACCCCAAGCAGCAAGTGCAAGATGTTGAGGCTGATGGATACCGGCGACCGTCAAAGGTCCATCTTTGACTAAGGTATCTTTCATATAGACACGACCGAGTTCAAATACTCGCACACGTGCTTGCTTGCGATTGGCGTTATATCGAATATTTGCAATCAAGCCAGGTAGCAAAGATGACCGCATGACTGCTAATTGACTGGCGATCGGGTTGAGCAAGCGGATGGGATCTGGTTGTCCACACATCCCCTCTTCCCACGCCGTCTCTACAAAGGAAAAATTAATCACCTCTTGATAACCCAAGCCGGCCACTTGATGGCGAATTGTGTGCGCAGACCGAGTGACTTCGGGATCCATACGCATACGTGCAGCCGCAATCGGGGGCACAGCGGGAATATTTTCAAAACCAATAATTCTGGCGATTTCTTCTATCAAATCTTCTTCGATCTGAATATCAAAGCGATAAGAAGGTGGCTCAACGACAAACACCTCGTCTGTCACGGTGTAAGAAAACCCCAAACGCGTAAAGGTTTGCTCAACATCGGCTTGGCTAACAGTGACACCAAGAATGCGGCAACAACGCTCCAAGCGCATGTTGACGGGAAGTCGTTGAGGCAAATTGATCAATTGATCATCAATCGGCCCTGCCTGTCCACCACAGATATCAATAATTAAATTTGTAATAAAATCAATATGTTCCGGGATATTATTAAAGTCAACTCCACGCTCAAAACGATGACTGGCTTCGGAATTGAGTTTGAGTTTCCGGGCACGCCCTGCAATCGCATCCGGATACCAGAATGCCGCTTCGAGATATATATTTTGTGTATCTAATGAAACGGCGACGCCGAGACCGCCCATAATGCCAGCCAAACTCTCTGCGACATCACCGCTGGCAATCACGCCATAGGACTCGTCCAGTTCAATCGTCTGTTCATTGAGCAGCGTCAGCGTTTCACCCCTACGCCCCCAGCGAATCTCCATCTTCGGTTCAGGCAACTTGTCCAGATCGAACACGTGCGTGGGACGACCAAGCTCAAGCATGACATAGTTGGAAATATCAACCAAAGCCGTCACCGAGCGCTGTCCGGCACGCTCGAGACGCTCAACCATCCAAGCGGGCGACGCTGCACGCGCATTGACGCCACGTATGACTCGACCGCCGAAGCGACCACACAGATCGGGGGCCAACACTTCGACAGGCAGTATTTCATCCAATGTGACCTGAACCGGGGTCATCGCGGGCATGCACAATTCAGCACCCGTCAAGGCAGCGACCTCGCGGGCAACACCTAGTATTGAGAGGCAATCTGCACGATTTGGCGTGAGCTTGAGTGTAAAGAGTGTGTCATCAAGATCCAGTGCATCGCGGATACTTTCACCCACAACTGCGCTCTCTGGCAATACTAACAAGCCACCATGATCTTGAGATAAACCTAACTCACGAGCAGAGCACAACATTCCCGATGACTCAACACCACGCATCTTGGCGATGCCGATACTCATGCCGCCCGGCAGTGTTGCACCCACAGTTGCCAAGGGCACCTTGATTCCGGCAGCCGCATTGGGAGCACCACAGACGATTTGTATCGGCGAGCTTGCACCTGCATCAACCATGCATACGCGTAACTTGTCTGCATTGGGATGTGGTTCAGCGCTCAAAATATGCGCCACGACCACACCAGAAAAAGCTGGGGCGACAGGATTGGTTTCCTCAACCTCTAGACCTGCCATCGTCAAGCGGTGTGACAGCTCCTCAGTAGAGATTTCAGGATTAACAAGGGCGCGTAGCCAGGACTCAGGAAATTGCATGGTGAACCATCTCGGGTCGGTACTACATTAATTGTTGAACTGGCGAAGAAAGCGCAGATCGCCTTCAAAAAACTGTCTGAGATCATTGACCCCATAACGCAGCATGGTCAATCGCTCAAGCCCTGAGCCAAAAGCAAAACCAATATAACGCTCAGGATCCAGACCGAAATTGCGAATGACATCTGGGTGGACTTGACCAGAACCAGAGATCTCTAACCATCGCCCCTTGTTGGGACCAGACGTAAACATCATGTCGATTTCTGCAGAAGGTTCAGTAAAGGGAAAAAACGAAGGGCGGAAACGCAACTCAAGGTCTTCGGTTTCAAAGAAACAACGCAAAAAGTTGGTGTACACACCTTTTAAATCGGCAAAGGAAATATTTTCGTCAATCCAAAGCCCTTCGACCTGATGAAACATCGGTGAGTGTGTCGCATCGCTATCAACACGATATGTCCGTCCTGGCGCAATGACCTTGATCGGGGGTTTGTTCATCCGCGCATAGCGAACTTGCATCGGGCTCGTATGCGTGCGCAACAACAAAGGCAAGCCTTTGTCATCTTTCATATCAACATAAAACGTATCTTGCATCGAGCGTGCCGGATGATTTTCTGGATTGTTGAGCGCGGTGAAGTTGGTCCAATCATTTTCGATTTCGGGGCCGTCAGCCACCTCGAAACCAATCGACTTAAAAATCTCCTCGACACGCTGCCACGTGCGAATGACCGGGTGGATGCCACCAGCACGCATCCCACGCCCAGGCAGGCTCACATCGATCGTCTCCGCCGCAAGGCGCGCATCCAACTGCGCCTGAGCTAAAGCCGCTCTGCGTGCATTGAGCAAGGCTTCAATTTGCTGCTTGATCTGATTGATGCGCGCACCCTCTTCGCGCTTGGCCTCGGGATCGAGCTTTGCCAAGCCTTTCATCAACTCAGTCAAGCTGCCCTGCTTGCCTAAAAACCGCGCTTTGGCGTTTTCCAGTGCGGCAGCATCTGTGGCTTGTGCAAATTGCTGTTGGGCCTGCTCAATCAGGTCATTGACTATCTGGGTCATCGCTTAAAACCTTAGAGAAACGAAGCTTAAAAATGCAAACGGAGCCCAAGAGGCCCCGTTTACAGATACATCTAGTCAGAGCTTAGGCAGCCAACGCAGATTTGACCTGATTGACGACGGCAGCAAAACCAGCCTTGTCACGAACGGCCATATCTGCCAAGACCTTGCGATCGAGCTCAATAGCCGCCATTTTCAGACCAGCAATAAAGACGCTGTATGTCACGCCATGCTCACGGACTGCCGCGTTGATACGCGTGATCCACAGAGCGCGGAATGTACGCTTTTTATTACGACGGTCGCGGTATGCATACTGACCAGCTCGCATGACCGCCTGTTTGGCGATACGAAATACATTACCACGACGACCGCGATAACCTTTGGCTGCTGAAATAACTTTTTTGTGACGGGCTCGAGCCGTTACACCACGTTTTACGCGAGGCATGATTAATCTCCTATCAAGCGAAAGGCATCATGGCTTTAACTGAAGCCACGTTTGTTTTATCGACCGCTGCTGAACCGCGCAACTGACGCTTGTTCTTGGTGGTTTTTTTGGTGAGGATGTGGCGTTTGAAAGCCTGGCCTCGCTTGATCGATCCGCTACCGCGAACCTGAAAGCGCTTTGCAGCACTTTTCTTGGTCTTCATCTTGGGCATATCAATTCCTGTTACTTGAACTTGTACACTGCAGGTGCCCTGAAAAGGGTGCTCGATCGCACGATCCAGCCTGACTTTCAGTTCTTGTTAACCCCAGCGTACTTTTTTGCATTACCTTTTTTGCATTACTCTTCCCCCGCATAAGTATTACGGGAAAGCCTTTGATTATATGACATATTTTTAGTTTTTGCTGAGATTTGAGGATCCCGCCTTGAATGCGTCTTAAAGTGACTTGAATCTATATTGAAAAGCCTCGGCAAAATGCTCTGCTTCGATCCCTGGTCGAGCATCAAGATCTGCGATCGTGCGTGCTACGCGACGAACGCGCTGTATCGCGCGCGCAGAGAGATAATACTTATCAATCAGGCAATCCAAGAGATTTTTAGCTTTTGTGTCCATCGGGCAAAAACGATCGAGATGTCCATCACTCAATCTGGCATTGAGCCCCCCTTGCCTCGACTGTTGAAGCGCCCAAGCCCGATCGACGCGCGCACGCACTTGGAGGGAGGTTTCACCAAGAGGCAGATCCATCCATTTCTCTTTTTCCTGTGTCACATGGATATGCAAATCAATACGGTCTATCAAGGGTCCGGAGACGCGCGACTGATAGGTCAATACTTGTTCAGGTCGACACCGACAAGCACGTTTAGGGTGTCCACTCCAACCACAAGGGCATGGATTCATGGTCGCCAACAACTGAAAGTCCGCCGGGTAGACGACTTTCAAATTGGCGCGGGCCAAAGCGATTTCATAGTTTTCAAGCGGTTCACGCAGCGCTTCGCGCACTTTACGATCAAACTCGGGAAGTTCGTCCAAAAACAATACACCGCGATGCGCCAAGGATACTTCGCCAGGCTTGGGTTTGATGCCGCCTCCAATCATGGCAGCGACTGACGCAGAGTGATGCGGCGCTCTAAAGGGACGAATCTTACTTAGTGGACGCGTCACACCTGCAAATGTCGCAATGGATGCAACCTCTAAAGATTGTGCCTGATTAAGAAAAGGCAAAATACTAGGCAGTCGCTTCGCCAACATGCTTTTTCCAACACCAGGCGTACCTGATAGCAACAGGCTGTGTCCCCCGGCGGCAGCGAGCTCGAGGGCTCGGCGCGCCATGAGCTGACCGCGCAACTCAGACAAGCACAGCTGGCGAGGTGCAAGCTCGACAGTCTCTGAAACGCCTGTCGCGAGCAAAGGGCCCGTACCCTCAAGATGACCGACCACCTCGGACAACGTCCTTGCACCCAAAACCATGACACCCGGGACGCGAGCCGCATCCTCAGCATCTTCTAAGGGCAATAAAAGCGTCGCCTCGGGCTGAGAACGGGCGATAGACAAGGCAATGGCTAGCGCACCTTTTGTCGAGACAAGAGCGCCTGTCAAGGATAATTCGCCTGCTAACACTAGCTGCGCCAACAGCACTGAGCGATCCTGCGCAGAGTCTTTTTTGCACTCCGGAATCGCGACCTGGCCAGACACTAATAAAACGCCCAGTGCAATAGGCAAATCAAAACGACCAGACTCCTTGGGAATATCTGCGGGTGATAGATTGACAGTGAGGCGTCCTAAAGGGAACTCAAAACCACTACTTTGAATCGCTGCACGAACGCGTTCACGACTTTCACGCACCTCCGCATCAGCAAGACCCACAATGCAAAAGCTCGGAAGACCCCGAGCCAAGTGGACCTCAACACGAACGGTCGGGGCATCTAAACCGAGCAAAGATCGGCTCAACAAGACTGCCAGAGACATGGTTTCACCCAAATCCACTCAGTATGCGTTGGGGAACCTTTCAGCGACAGGGCTTAGGATAAATCACTCCACCCCGTAAAACACTTGACAGCATGTAGATAAATTGCTATATGTTCTTGTAACTAAATTATAAAAGTTTGCGAGTTCTTATGAAAAAGATAAAAAAATCAAAGAGTTTGCTTCTAAATTCTCTACTGCTCATTTGTGTCAGCAGCATGCTTTTAGCATGTGGTGGCTCATCCGACACCCCCTCAAGTGGTGGCACATCCGGCACACCATCAGCTGTAAATTTCACTGTTGGTGTTAAGGGTTTTTAAATGAAAACAAAATCAATTTTCTTTTCAGCTGCCGCTATTTCAGCCGCCGCTTTTTCAGCCTCGTTTGCTTTTGTTCCTCCTCCATCTCCCGTCTCAGGCGGTAGTATCGATTTCGCGGCTGCTTATCCTGGGGCCGAAGTAAAGGATGCCTATCCATCGTGCTCGACAAGGACGGTTAACGGGCAGATTGAGGTAATCCCACCAATACCAGGAGCGAACTGCAACATTCGGCCAGATGAGCAGAGGATCGCTATCTACTCTATCAAACTGTGCAGAAACAAACCCAGTGCCCCAAGCCTTAAAGCTGTGAGCGATTTATCTTCTTGTCAGGCTATTTTTGACAGTACCAACAGTGCTGGCTCAGAAGTCTCCATCACACTTGATCAAACAACAGCTTTAACGAACGGAATAGTCCGTGTTCCTGATGCTGGCACTTACACACATCTATACGTTGAGTTAAACCCAGAGGTTAAGATCAAATCTTCAGCGAAGTTCGATATAGATATGGCTAGTACGAATGGGACTTCTTCAGGACGTTATTGCTGGACCAAGCAGGCAAACACTTATAACTTCGCGTCAAATTTTCAGGGTAGCTTGCCTGATGCAACGGAATGTGGCAGCGAAGCAGCAACCATATTTGGCGCTACCAGCGTGTTCTTTAATTCCCTGAGTGATGACTCTGGATCAGGTGGTACAGGTTTCGTAACCACGATGACAAATATACCCACGACTGCGGGTGGCCCATCCACGTTAGACGCATTCCTAATCGGCACTGATAGCAAGCTTGTTGCGATGCAATTAGTCAACACCATGGGTAGTGTCAAGCGGCTTGTTGGAGTGATTACGCTTCCTAATGGTGGCGTGACAGTGAATGCTGCTACAACTGGTCTTGTGATTGGCTACAACAACACCTTAGGTTCACAAATATCAACGCAATCTGGAGTGACTCCCTCGCAAATATCAAAATTCGGCAACGGACCATTTGACGCAACCGTTACAACTGTTCCGCCGACCCCACCAATCTAGAAGACCCGATAAGTTATAAAAAGTCACTGGTCTTTTTGGTGCAGAGCGCCCAAAAAAGGTCGTTGGGTAGATAATGTTTAAAACTGGAGCAGCTATTTGGCTGCTTCAAGTTCTGCCACGCGAGCTTCTAGAGCGTGGAGTTGTTGTTCAAGCGCCTCGATACGCACCTGTGCTCGACTCAGCAAGTCGGTCTGCACATCAAACTCCTCGCGCGTCACGAGATCCATCCGGTTAAAGGCCTGACCCATAGAGGCTTTGACATTGCGTTGGATGTCGGCCGCTGGACTTTTTGCGATGATTTCAGAAACTTTTTTTTGAAACTCTTCCAGCCAAACTGTGGATTTCATCTTTAATCACTCCTGTTACGAATATCGCTATTTTAAGTCTAGCTGACGAAGTCTAGCTGAAAGCGTTCAGAAAAAAATACTCAACTCCGCACTAGTTTGGTGCATTCCAATTCATATTGCACCAGTTTCGCTCCTAGCCTATATAAAAAGCTGCTGCGTATCTGTGGATACGATGATGAATCACTGCAAGCGCGAAGCTGGCACGCCTTTTGCTTTACCTCGGTACACCCTTACTCGAGGAAACATACATGAAGCTCATTATTGCCATTATCAAGCCGTTCAAACTAGACGAGGTCAGAGTCGCACTCTCGACATTGGGCGTTCAGGGCCTCACCGTCACCGAGGTTAAAGGTTTTGGACGACAAAAGGGCCATACGGAATTGTATCGGGGAGCGGAATATGCCGTCGACTTTTTACCTAAGTTGCGGGTCGAAGCCGCCGTTGCGGACCAACTTGTTGACCAAGCGATCGATGCAATTGAGCAAGCCGCACGCACAGGAAAAATCGGCGACGGAAAAATATTTATCGCCCCTCTTGAGCAGGTGATCAGAATACGTACCGGCGAAACCGGCGAAGCCGCACTCTAATTTTTTGAATCAATGGAGCATTAAAATGGATAAAGCCGATGTCGCATGGGTAGGCGTCTCAACCCTCTTGGTTCTACTCATGGTAGTGCCTGGTCTCGCCTTGTTTTATGGCGGATTAGTTCGCTCAAAGAACGTTCTCTCGGTATTGATGCAAGTCATCTGCACGTTCTCAGTTGCCGTGTTGCTTTGGTTCGCTTATGGCTACTCACTTACCTTTACTGAAGGTAATGCCTTTGTGGGTGGTTTTTCACGTTCATTCTTTGGTGGCATGTTTAATCCCGCAGATGGTCAGTATTCAATGACTGGCTCCATCCCAGAGTTTTTATATGCGGCTTTCCAAGCTACCTTCGCGGGCATCACTTGCGCACTCATTGTTGGTGCCTTTGCAGAGCGGGCGCGTTTTTCTGCAGTCTTGGTCTTTACAGTCTTATGGTTCACCTTTGCATACATCCCTATCGCACACATGATCTGGTTTGCCGGAGATGGCACCAAAGGCTTGTTAGCGGCCAAAGGCGCCCTAGACTTTGCGGGTGGCACCGTTGTCCATATCAACGCAGGCATTGCAGCGTTAGTGGGTGCCTTTGTCGTCGGCAAACGTCTGGGTTATGGCAAAGAAGCCATGCAGCCACATAATCTTCCGATGACAATGATGGGCGCATCCTTGCTGTGGGTCGGATGGTTTGGCTTCAACGCTGGCTCTTCCCTTGCCGCCAACGAGATTGCCGCGCTAGCCTTGTTCAACACACTGATTGCCACAGTTGGCGCAATCATGGCCTGGGTCTTTACTGAATGGGCCCTTAAAGGACGACCTTCGATGCTGGGTGCTGCCTCTGGAGCGATTGCTGGTCTTGTTGGCGTCACACCCGCTGCTGGCATGGTGGGTCCCATCGGAGCACTCGTCATTGGTGTTGCCGCTGGAGTGATCTGCGTTTGGGGCGTCAACGGTCTCAAGCGCATGATGGGTGCAGACGATACGCTCGACGTGTTTGGCATTCATGGTGTGGGCGGTATCGTCGGAGGCATTCTCGTTGGGGTCTTTAATGCTAAGGCCTTCGGCGGACCAGGTCTTGACTCAATCAGCCTGATCGGCCCACAGTTGCTCGTCCAACTTGAAGGCATTGTGATTACGATTATCTGGTCTGGTGTCGTGGCATTCCTTGCCTTTAAGATTGCAGATATGATGTGTGGCCTTCGTGTCAGCGAAGACATGGAGCGCGAAGGACTCGATATCACGACTCATGGTGAGTCTGCATACCATCGCTAATAACGTGTAGGATCGTTGTTGCAAGCAAATCGCCGACTGAGCTCGTAACAGTCGGCGATTTGCTTATTTACTTATTGACTTACTTATAAAGTGACACTATTCAAGAACTGAAGGATCAATCGTGCTTTGGCGATTGAGCGCAGTGGCAACCTGTTGGCGCAGCGCGTTGGAATGCCCTTGTCTAATTTCACGTTTGACATCTAGCAGTTGCTGCGGATGCATCGAAAAATTCGTTAAACCTAAGCCAAGCAACAAGCGTGTGAGCTTGGGATCCCCTGCCATCTCACCACATACCGCCACAGGAATGCCCGCGCGCATACCAGCGTTGATCGTATTTGCGATCAATTTTAAAACGGCTGGATGCAAGGGATCATAAAGCGCAGAGACCTCGTTATCGGCTCGATCAATCGCCAGCGTGTATTGAATCAGATCGTTCGTTCCGATAGAGAGAAAATCCAAAGCATCGGCGAAGGGATCAATGGCAATCGCTGTCGCCGGTATTTCAACCATACAGCCGATTTGAATATTGTCCGAGTACGCTTGCCCTCTCGCATCGAGCTCTCTCTTGGCAGATTCTATGGCCGCTTTCGCGGCCTTGACCTCGTGCATATGCGCGACCATCGGAATCAAAATACGGACTACACCATGAGCAGAAGCACGCAAAATCGCTCTGAGTTGTGTGGCAAATAGATCTGGATGCGCCAAGCAGTAACGTATCGCCCGCAGCCCTAATGCGGGATTAGTGGCAACCGTTGCCTCACCATCCAAGGCCTTGTCGGCGCCAATATCGAGCGTACGAATCGTGACAGGACGATTCTGCATGGCTTTGACGACCGAGGAATAGGCAAGGTATTGCTCTTCTTCGGTGGGCAATGATGAACGACCGATAAATAAAAACTCACTTCGAAACAAACCAATACCCGTGGCACCATGCGCCAACGCCAAATCCACCTCATCTGGCAGCTCGATATTGGCTTCTAAAGAAATTGCTATACCATCGATCGTCTCAGCGGGCATGTCTTTTAGTGCCACAAGCGTCATACGATCCCCCAAGTATTGCTCTTGAAGAACTTTATATTGCGCTAACGCGAGAGGTGAAGGATTAACAATCAAGGCACCTTTAACACCATCAATGATGACTGTATCGCCATCGCGAAGGAGACTTCGTGCATGACCTAACGCTACCACTGCAGGTACAGACATACTGCGGGCCACAATCGCCGTATGCGATGTTGCTCCACCAAGGTCGGTTGCGAAACCCGCAAAACGACCTCCGCGCAAACGAATCATGTCAGCCGGTGAAATGTCATGCGCAATCACGATCAAGGGTTCATCTGTTTCGCCCGCAAGATCAAACGCACTTAAGGCTCTTGTACCCGACAAGACATGCAATACACGTTCAATCACATGACGCACATCGGCGCCTCGCTCCCGCAAATACTCGTCTTCCATTGCAGCGAATTGCTCACCGAGAATTTGACCTTGTGTCGTGAGCGCCCACTCAGCGTTGTAATGTTTTTCGTGAATCAGGTTCAGCGCCTCATCAGCGAGTAGCGGATCTGAGAGCAACATACCATGCACATTCAGAAGAGCCGCCAACTCACGCGGTGCATCCTCAGGCAGGGTTTGGGCAAGTTCCATCATTTCGCTGCGGGTCGTTTCAAGCGCACGACGCAGCCGAAGCTGCTCAGCTTCTATTAGCGCTAGAGGAACACGGTAATGCGCAACCTCAAGCGCGGCAGCGCCCATGACGAGGGCACGACCAATCGCATACCCACGCGCAGCACCCTGCCCATACAGGCAAACCATCGGAGCGGGACGTGAATCGTCCGGTTGGCTATTCGCCTTCGCCAAATTTGTCATCAAACAACTTTTTAATAGCCTCAAGCGCCCGGTCTGCATCACTGCCAATGGCTTGAACTTTGACATTAGTGCGGATACCGGCGGCGAGCATCATGACACCCATGATACTTTTCGCATTCACGCGTTGAGCGCCTTTTGAAATAAAAATTTCGCTGCTGAATTGGCCTGCAAGCTGAGTGAGCTTGGCTGCAGCGCGAGCATGCAAACCAAGTTTGTTAGACACGACGATATCGAGATCAGGCATATCGAAACTATAAAAATGGAGTTAGCTTACGCACATGACATTAGTCTACACGCAACACAGCCTGCGTAGCGCCAGCAAGTGCTTTGTCCGTGACAATATCCAATGCTGCGGTGCGATAAGTAATTGCTTTGAGTAGCATGGAAGGATTGACCCCCCCAAGTACTTGACAAGCAACGCCCCTCTCACGCACATAGGCTGAAGCAGTCGCTGCGATATTAGAGGGCGTGGCACCGGGCAAATCCGTCAAAACAAGGACACCATCGCCTTGATCTGCGGCAATCATCGCCGCAGCCAAACGGGGTGAGGATTCGGTGGCACATTCGCTGGATTGGATATCAAAAACCTGGATATTAGGTTCAGCACCGAGTACATGCCTAGCGCAGGACTCCAAGGCCGATGCAAGAGGCAAGTGAGCAACCACAAAAATGGCGATCATCGCATTAAGCTGCCTGAGCAACCGCTTGTTCGAGGGCTTCGACAAAACGCGCCCCAACATCAAAGCCCGTTTGCTCTGTAATTTCAACAAAACACGTTGGACTCGTCACATTGATTTCAGTGACGTAGTCACCAATCACATCAAGCCCCACGAGTAACAGTCCCCTTTCATTCAACTGAGGGGCAATTTCTCGTGCAATTTCCCAATCACGTTTAGAGAGAGGTTGGGCAACGCCACGACCACCTGCAGCCAAATTTCCACGTGTTTCGCCAGCCAGAGGAATCCGAGCGAGGCAATAGGGAACGGGTTCGCCACCAATCAATAAAATGCGTTTATCACCTTGAGTAATCTCGGGGATGTAACGCTGCGCCATGATCGAGCGCTGTCCATCGTACGTTAAAGACTCAAGAATAGCGTTGAGATTAGGTTCGTTGACAGCAAGTTTAAAAATACCAGTGCCACCCATGCCATCAAGGGGTTTGACAATCACATCGCCGTGCTGTTGATGAAAAGCTTTAATACGCGCCATGTCCCGAGTCACAAGCGTTGGCGTCGTGAACTGCGAAAACTCAGTTATCGCAAGCTTTTCCGGATGGTTTCGAATCGCTGCACCACTGTTAAAGATGCGCGCGCCTTGAGCTTGCGCATAATCAAACATGTGCGTGATATAAACGTACTCCATATCAAAGGGAGGGTCTTTGCGCATCAACACAGCAGAAAATGTGCTCAGTGGCGTCTCCACTGGCGCGCCAACTTCGGTCCACCAGTGATGCGCATGTAAATCTGCACCCGCGACCAAATTGATCTGCGTCGCACGTGCGAGTACTTGCCCGCGCTCAATGAAGACATCACCTTGCAAGGCAACACTGAAGTGATGACCGCGGGCGACTAGTGCCTGCATCATCGCTACAGAGCTGTCCTTGTAAGCGTTTAAACCCGGAAGCGGATCTAGAACAAACAATACATGCATGAGTTAAGCCGCGGCTTCTTTTGTAGTTGTCTTCTTGCGAGGAGAAAGAACCATCACCATTTGACGACCTTCAAGCTTGGGCATGGCTTCGACCACAGCCATATCGGTCAAGTCGTCGCGCACACGCTCCAGAACACGCATCCCTAGCTCTTGGTGAGCCATCTCACGCCCACGGAAACGCAACGTGACTTTGGCTTTATCACCCTCGTCGAGAAAGCGCTTGAGGTTACGAAGCTTGACCTGATAGTCGCCTTCGTCGGTCGCAGGTCGGAACTTCACCTCTTTGACCTGAATGATCTTTTGTTTGGATCGCGCCTCGGCTAAGCGCTTTTGTTCTTGGTATTTAAATTTACCGTAATCCATCAAACGGCAGACTGGTGGATCAGCGTTAGGCGCGATCTCAACCAAATCGATCTCATTTTCCTCGGCCATGCGGATGGCGTCGAAAATTTTAACAATACCGAGCTGTTCGCCCTCTATGCCTAATAAACGCACCTCGGAAACACGAATTTCACCATTGATGCGATGTGGTTTTTCTGTTGCGATGTTGACGACTCCTAGTAGTTAGGCCGACTGCGGTGCAGACGAACCGGAATTGCGGCGTAATGCCACGTCTTCGTTTAGTAGTGAGGAAAACTGAGCAGAAGGCATCACACCAAGCTCTACCCCACCACGTCCACGCACTGCGACAGTCCCTGCTTGGCGCTCTTTTTCACCGACCACCAAGATATAAGGGACCTTTTGCAAACTGTGTTCACGAATTTTATAGGTAATTTTTTCGCTACGACAATCTGATTCTACTCTAAAGCCTTGTTTCTTCAGGCTTTGTGTGATTTCTGCCGCATAATCGGCCGTATGCTCCGAAATACAGCATACGACGGCTTGAACAGGGGCCAACCATGCGGGCATCGCACCGGCATGATTTTCAATCAACATACCGATGAAACGCTCAAAAGAACCAAGAATGGCTCGGTGAAGCATCACGGGCGCACGGCGCTGGTCAGTCGCATCCACAAACTCCGCACCAAGGCGCTGGGGCATTGAGAAATCAACCTGAATCGTCCCGCACTGCCAGTGACGACCGATTGCGTCTTTGAGGGTGTATTCAATCTTGGGGCCATAAAAAGCACCCTCACCTGGCGATACCTCAAATACACAGTCCGTGCGTTTAAGGCTTTCCATCAGAGCCGTTTCTGCTTTGTCCCACACCTCGTCGCTACCAATACGCTTTTCAGGTCGTGTCGCAACTTTATAAAGCACCTCGGTAAAGCCAAAATCGGCATAGACCTTTTGAAGCAAGGAAGTAAAGGCGGCACACTCATCCTGCAACTGATCCTCGGTGCAGAAAATATGACCATCATCCTGCGTAAAACCTCTCACGCGCATCATGCCGTGCAGGGAACCTGAGGGCTCGTTGCGGTGGCACTGACCAAATTCACCATAACGCAGTGGCAAGTCACGATACGAATGCAAACTCGAATTGAAAATTTGGACGTGTCCTGGGCAGTTCATGGGCTTGAGGCCATAGACACGGTTTTCAGACTCAGTGGTAAACATATTTTCGCGATAATTGTCCCAGTGTCCGGTTTTTTTCCAGAGGGAAATGTCCAGGATCTGAGGCGCTTTGACCTCCTGATACCCGTTATCACGATACACGGCTCGCATATATTGCTCGACTTGCTGCCAAATCGCCCACCCTTTGGGGTGCCAGAAAATCAGGCCTGGGCCCTCTTCTTGGAAATGGAACAAATCAAGGTCACGACCGATCTTGCGGTGGTCGCGACGCTCAGCTTCTTCGAGCATATGGAGATACGCATCCTGGTCTTCTTTGGTGGCCCAGGCGGTACCGTAAATACGTTGCAACATCTCGTTGTTGCTATCGCCACGCCAATAGGCGCCCGCGACCTTCATGAGCTTGAAGACTTTTAACTTGCCAGTGCTCGGCACGTGGGGGCCACGGCACAAGTCGATAAAGTCGCCTTCGCGGTAAAGACTGATCGTTTCGTTGCCAGGAATCGCACCGATAATCTCAGCCTTGTAAGCCTCGCCGATCCCTTTAAAAAAAGTAACGGCATCATCACGCAACCATTCCTCACGCGTGACAACCTCGTCTTTTTTAACGAGCTCGGTCATTTTCTTTTCAATCGCAACCAAGTCTTCGGGGGTAAAGGGACGCTTGTAAGAAAAGTCGTAATAAAAACCATTGTCGATCACTGGACCAATCGTGACCTGTGCCTCGGGAAATAATGATTTGACCGCATACGCCAGCAAATGTGCCGTCGAATGACGAATCAAATCCAGTCCATCCGCGTCTTTGGGCGTGATGATGGCAAGATGCGTATCGTTTTCGATGCGATGCGTGGTGTCGACCAAACGGCTTTCGGCACCATGTGTGACACGACCACCAAGCGCGGCACGCGCCAGACCAGCACCGATCGACTGAGCAACCTCAGCGACCGTGACCGGTCCTGGGTATTGACGCTGCGACCCGTCGGGGAGCGTAATTGAGAGCATCTATGCGAATCCTGTATCTAAGCGACAATCCATAAGTTTACCATTCTGAGCAGTCGCTATTGGGGGCAATGACCCCTCCAAGAAGCGCATTAAAGCTAGAATCAGTGGAAATCAAACCAACACTTCGTCTTACTCTTGCGCATACCCTGCCACCTCCGTGTACGTTTTAACCTTGAGCAAATCGAATGGCTCCTGATCGGCATTCTTTTTTTCATGCCCATCACAGGCAAAACAAGCCCCACTGTCAAACACCCTCTGTCATGCCTGGCTGAGGCTTACCCTGACAAGCTTTTGCTTTCTTTAGACAATCAATTGAGCTCAGAGCAAACTGGGCAACACTATCCGTATCAGCCTGAGAAAAAATATAAAAACTTTCAAGACGAACTCGACAATGCCGACCTTTTTAGTCAGCTGCGTCAGACTTATCGTAAAGGCTTGCTAGACACTCCACCTCAACCCAACGAGGATCCAGGTCGCTTGCGTCACATGCCTCTATTTATGGATATGTATGGCAAGTCTTCCACCGAGGTGGCTAATAATCTCATCGCTATTGACTGGGCACCATGCCAATGCAAGATCCAGTTTTCTCGGGTAAATGGGGCGGCTCAAGCCCTAGAGGCCGTTGGTCATCAGATTCACCAAGCAGGCTTATCGAAATACGTTCAACAAAGCTTGGGAACGTATCAATGGAGAAATATCGCAGGCACGCAACGCTTGAGTATGCATGCTCTTGGGGTGGCGATTGATTTCAAACTGCCCAATACCCTCGGACGCTATTGGAGGTGGGACACCGTCTCGCAAGGTCAAACCCGAAAATTTCCCTCAGAAATCCTGCTCGATACAGATTTCAATCAAATCGTAAACATCTTTGAATCAAAGGGCTTTGTGTGGGGCGGAAAATGGTGGCACTATGACAGTATCCATTTTGAGTATAGGCCGGAGCTGACTCTGCCCGGCTGCAATGATTTACATACTCAACGTTAATCAACTTTAAATAACAAGTATTTCACCAGTTTTTAAACCGTAAAGCGCTTGGAACTTGAAACTGACACACTGTGTATTAAAAATACTGAGAATTTCTAATGAAAATTTTCCCTTTTCTTGCCCCCTCATTTCTCTCGCTATTTATGGCGCTTTCAGGATGCGGTGGTTCGTCTGATAGCCAAGATACCAATGGATCTAAAAGCTTAGCGCCAACAGTGCAGACTTCATTAGGTTCAATTCAGGGTCTTGAACGTTCCTATCCTCTGCCCAACGCAAGCAACGGATCTTTTAGTGATTCAGCTTCTTATAGCGTATATGAGTATCGCGGTATTCCTTATGCTCAAGCCTTAACTCCCGAGGACCGATGGCGGCTTGCTAAGCCTGCAACGTCCTTGGGATCCGGAGTATTTAAAGCATATGAGTTTGGTGCAGCTTGTCCTCAGCAGGCTCGGTTTGATTTAACAGAAGCGAGCTTCAATGAGGACTGCCTAAGCTTAAACATCGCTCAACCCGTTCGTAGTGACAACTCTGTAAAGCTCCCGGTCGTCATTTGGATTCCGGGGGGTGCTTTTATAGGGGGCTCTTCTAATTTATATCGCTTGGACAAGCTTGCGCACGAGGGTCAGATCATCGTCGTTTCGATTAATTATCGAGTCGGGGCGCTTGGATTTATGCCGCACCCCTCGATCGTGGAAGGCTGGAATGGAAACCTCGGGCTTGAAGATCAGCGTTTAGCCATGCAGTGGATTAAAGATAATATTGAATCATTCGGTGGTGATCAAACAAAAATAACGCTTGCGGGTGAATCGGCCGGTGCAGCTTCAACATGTCTACATGTTCTTAGTCAGACAAAAACAAATGAATTATTTCAGCAGGCAGCGCTACTCAGCTATAACTGCTTATATGAATGGCCGACATTGGCGTCTGCGTTAACAGAGTCCAACATCGCCTTGTCCGGTGGACGAACACCCGTCTATCAACGCATGGCCAATGAGTTAGGGTGCTCCGCATATACCGGGGATGCGCAATTAAATTGTATGCGTAAAAAATCCATTCCAGATATAGTCTTAGCCCAGGGTGAGGTCAATAAAGCTGTGCCCCTATTCCCTTTTGCGCCCGTTATTGATAGCGGTGCAAACGGAACCATCCCTTTAGCTGATTTCTCTGTGGCAAGCTTAAAAGCCAATATTCATGCCATTCCTATGCTTTATGGTGGCGCTAAGGATGAGCTACGTTTGTATATCGCTTATGACATGATCGCCGATCCTTCTGCGAATACCTCAGATATTCCTTCGGCTCTCAGAGACTTTGAGTTATTTCTTTACTATTCCCTGGATTCATCTCCTCCCTCAGGCGGATGGAGCCCTGATAAATTCACTACTATTATTAATGAGTATTTTGGTGATGGTCCTATTAGCGCTGACGGATTTGGATCCATGGTTTCGGACTACACCCCTGTTGTTGGTATTAATCACTGCTCATTTTTAAAAACAGCGAGGACTTTTAGTGAAATCATGCCCTTATACCAATGGGAGTTTGCAGACCCCAATGCACTTGTTTTAGGGGTTGGTATCGCCAAGGGTCAGGATCCAAGAATGTCCCTCGGCCCTGTTCATTCAGCTGCGCTGAATTACCTCTTTCCGAATTTATCGAACACAGCGGCCATTGATGCTCCAAATTTGCCAGGCCCTTCACAATTACTGGCCAATCAGATGGTTCAAATGTGGACACAATTTGTAAAGACAGGTTCGCCAAACAGCACGGGCTTGAATAATTGGCCTAAATTTAATGAGGCCACAATGAACCAGAACGTGATGCAGTTTATTCCTAATGATGTCAAATTAATTAACGCAGTGTCCAATCACAAATGCAATTTCTGGGAGGAGATGGATAGCAAGTTAAATCCAATCAGTCTTAGATAGTCATGAACAGCCAAGACGAAAAAAAGCCCCGAGTCCGGGGCATGATTTTCGATCATTGGTAGGCGGTACTGGAATCGAACCAGCGACCTCCACGATGTCAACGTGGCGCTCTAACCAGCTGAGCTAACCGCCTGCAAAGAGGAAGATTATATCGGTTTTATCGAATGGATGTCAAAAGCATGACGCATCCGCTTTTTTAACTGCAGAAACAAACTCAGCGATGCGTTGAGCTGATTTGATCCCAGGCTCTAACTCAACGCCGCTACTGACATCGACTGCCCAAGGTCGGATATTGTGCAGCGGCTCAAGCAGGGTTTGCGCATTGAGGCCGCCGGATAAAATAATCGGTGCGCGTTGTGCAGGATCAAGCGCTAATAGTCCTGATAACAGCGCATGATCAAAAGTGTGACCACTACCACCATAGGCAGGCGTATAACTATCAAACAACCAAGCTCTTGCCTCGGAAAACTGTAAACAGGACTCGATCAGGCTTTGCGCAGTATCCATCCCCGGCGCGCCCACACGAAAGGCCTTGATATAAGGGGTCGAAAAAGATGCGCAAAACTCCGGTGGTTCTTCGCCATGAAATTGCAAAAGCGTGGGACGCATCGTGTCAATGACGTTTTGAACAACCTGTCGCTCGGGATTCACGAAAAGCGCGACAGAACTCACGAAAGCAGGGAGAGCGTGCACAAGCTGAGCAGCACGCTCAGCTGAAACAAAGCGCTTACTCGAAGGGTGGAATACGAAACCAACCGCATCGGCTCCCGCATTGACAGCGCACGTCAAGTCCTCGTGTCGCGTAATGCCGCAAATTTTGATTTTCGTACGCATCGTTTTCCCCTCAATACCCTAGAAAGTCTAAACCCACTGAACGCGCTGTCACGACAGGTAACGCATAGCCTGGATATGTCACATCCGTTAGATATAAACCATCCTGCGCAAAAGTTGGGGCACCCTGAGTGCGATCCCGAGCCTCAAGCACCTGTTTCACATAGTCTACAGGCTCTCGCCCTTGTCCAACCTGAACGAGAGCACCCATCATATTGCGTACCATGTGGTGCAGAAAAGCATTTGCTCGAAATTGGACAACGATACGAGCCCCATGCTGAGTAATGCCCAGCTCGTAAAGGGTTCGGACAGGAGATTTAGCTTGGCATTGTGAAGATCTAAAGCTGCTGAAGTCATGCTCACCGAGGAGGCAATGCGCCGCCTGTTGCATGGCCTCGACATTGAGCGGCTGAAATACCCAACCTGCTCTGCCCTGCCACAGAGGATGGCGCACCCTAGTATTAAGTAAGACATATGTATAGGCGCGTGCGGTTGCTGAAAAGCGCGCATGAAACTCAGCAGGCACGGACTGAGCCCATTGCACCGAAATTGAATCTGGCAAATGTGCATTGGTCCCTCGCACCCAAGACTCTGGGCTGCGCGTGACGAACGTATCAAGATGGATGACCTGATTCAACCCATGGACACCGGTATCTGTTCGGCCAGCACAGACAGTATTGATTGGTGCACCTACAAAGGCCTGGAGTGCACGTTCAAGAGTATCTTGAACGGTCTGACCGTGTGTTTGTTTTTGCCAACCTTGCCATGAGCGACCGTCATAAGCGATGCCAAGAGCCATCCTCTTGAGCTCACCGCCTGTATCAGAGGCTTTTGCTGCCTCTAGTTCACAAGGCTGCGCCAAAGCCAAAGCGGGAGAATCAGGCACTTGTTTTAGTAGATCCAGAGGTGGGTGTGGGTGTGGGCGTGGGCTTGTCCTCCGCTGACAAATTCAAGTCAATGGCCTGAAGCTTCTGATCGAAATCCGATGCAAGACCCGGGGCATTATGCGGAACTTGGTCTGACTCTTCAGTACGCGCATTATTTCCAGATCGTTTTAATAAAAAGGCAATCAGCAAAGCAAGCAAAGCAGAAATGCCCAGCACGAGTCCAAGAACATGATCAGAAGCGTATTGCTTGACTTTGGCAAGACCGGTTTTAACTTCACGTGCGGCTGCAGCCCCAGTATCCTGAGCAGGAGTCACTTGCTGCGTTGAGACAGCACCCGGAGTTCCTGCTGCACCTGCTGCACCTGCAGCACCTGTAGCACCCGAAGCACCTGTATCACCTGTAGCAGCATCTACAGTACCAGAAGCGCCTGCAGTACCCGCAGCAGCACCTGCAGTACCAGCAACACCAGCAGCACCAGCAGTACCAGCAGTACCAGCAGCACCTGCAGTACCTGCAGTACCAGCAGTACCAGCAGTACCAGCAGTACCCGCAGTAGCAGCAGCACCTGCAGTACCAGCAGCACCTGCAGTACCAGCAGCACCTGCAGTACCAGCAGCACCTGCAGTACCAGCAGCACCTGCAGTACCAGCAGCACCTGCAGTACCAGCAGTACCAGCAGTACCAGCAGCACCTGCAGTACCCGGAGCACCTGCACCGCCCGCAGTACCCGCAGTACCCGCAGCACCTGGAACACCCGCAACACCCGCAGCACCTGGAACACCCGCAACACCCGGTGCTCCCGTAGTTCCTGCAGAACCTAAAACACCCGCTGAGCCGCTAGCACCTGAAGCGACCGATCCGTTGCTCGATCCAACTGACCCTGCAGCAGCTTGATTTTTTTTCAGGGCTAATGCAGCAGCCTGACTTTTTTGCAGTGCGGAAAGAAGTTCTTCGACATTTTTTTGGAGGGACTCGACACGAGACTTCATTTCACTCAGTTCGTTGACGTTAGCAACAAGTGCATCAGCTATTTGATCCGCAGGACTCGTTGAGTCAAGCTTGACTTGATCACCGGTCGGTACAACGGCACTAGATGATGTCACGGGGGCTGTAACCACACCTGATTGTGTTGAAGTCGTCGCAGCAATAGGCACAGCCACACTCACCTGCCCTGCTCCACGGCGAGCCCTAAAAGCTTGATCGTGTTTAACAAACATCGAGCGCGCATACTTGGCATCAACAGCACGTATCGTTGCGGCATCGGGAATATTAAGCGTTGTACCCGCGCGTAATAAATTCATGTTG
Source organism: Zwartia lucis (assembly GCF_965234455.1). Classification (GTDB taxonomy): domain Bacteria; phylum Pseudomonadota; class Gammaproteobacteria; order Burkholderiales; family Burkholderiaceae_B; genus Zwartia; species Zwartia lucis. The sequence continues at coordinate 317,868 of NZ_OZ248472.1, forward strand.
TCGTTCATAAAGGCTTGAGGATTCGCCTCGTAAATCGCCCACATGACTTGATAAATATCAGCATTGGGTACAGCTTTGGTCAGCGCGATCGCGTACAACGTATCGCCACGCACAACACGAACTGAACTAGCAGAACCCGCCGAGGTATCTTTGGTTAACACCAAATAGCTAGATTGGATGGATCTCGTGCCTGAGGCCGTCGAAAGTCGAATCAATACATCGATGACAGGACGGTTGACCGCCTGAGTCGACTTGAGAACAACAGTGCGCGAAGACGACTCAAAACCTGGCTCAACCGTCACGGAAAGAGTCTCCATGGCAGCAGGCAAAGTCAAACCCGCTTGCGCCCAGGCCGCTGCATCCGCCACCGTTGCACTCAAGACCTTGATATCATCGGCGCTCAGACCACGTAAGGGAATTGCAACCTCGAGAGGCGTGCCGGGAGCAGAATTGACTCGACCGTGACCAGGCTGAGCAGCCATGGCGCCCCCCATCAGCGCTGCGAGCGAAACTCCGATGGACAGCCAAATCGGAGAAGCGGCTCGTCTCAGGACGCTACCGGAAGAATTCAATTGCCTTGCCATATTCATATTTCCTTGATTTAGAGCTCGCCCAGCGTAATGCGCAACATGCGGCGCAAAGGCTCTGCAGCCCCCCACAACAACTGATCACCGATCGTAAAAGCACCGAGATACTCGGGCCCCATGGACAACTTTCTCATTCGTCCAACAGGAATATCCATGGTTCCGGTCACTGACACGGGTGACAAAGCACGCAAGGTGTCTTCTTTGGTGTTGGGAATAAACTTGGCCCAGGCTGTGCCTTGGGCAACAATATCTGCAAGCTCGTCGATCGGGACATCGCGCTTGAGTTTGATGGTTAATGCCTGACTATGGCAGCGCATTGCACCCACTCGGACGCACAGACCATCGATCGGAATCGGTGTTGTACCAAAGCCCTCGCCTCGACCTAAAATTTTATTGGTCTCGGCTTCGCCCTTCCATTCTTCGCGGGACATGCCGTTGCCGAGATCCTTGTCGATCCAGGGAATCAAATTGCCTGCCAGAGGAATACCGAAATGCTCGGTTGGTAATTGACCGGGCTGCTGCGCGGAGAGAACTTTACGATCGATGTCTAAAATTGCCGAAGCGGGATCGGCGAGCTCGGCCTTCACTGAGGCATTGAGTAAACCAAACTGTGTCAGCAACTCACGCATGTGTTGCGCCCCACCACCCGAAGCCGCCTGGTACGTCATGCTGGTCATCCATTCGATCAAGTCATGCTTGAACAAACCAGCAAGTCCCATCATCATGCAGCTGACGGTGCAATTACCACCAATATAGTCGCGCACTCCACGTTGTAGTGCCGCGTCAATCACAGCACGATTGACGGGATCCAAAACAATGATGGCATCGCTTTTCATGCGCAGCGTGCTCGCCGCATCAATCCAAATACCTGTCCATCCCGCTGCCCGTAACTTTGGATACACCTCGCTGGTGTAGTCACCACCTTGGGCCGTCACAATAATCGGTAGTTTTTTAAGAGCGTCGAGATCGAAAGCATTTGACAGCGCAGTAGAACCCGCCCAGTCGGGCGCACGCCCACCGGCATTACTGGTGGAGAAAAACACTGGATCGATCAGTTCAAAGTCACCCTCAGCACGCATACGCTGCATGAGAACAGACCCAACCATACCGCGCCAACCTACCAATCCGACTGACTTTTTCATTTCAAAGAAACCACTAAAGATAAAAGGTATAAATCATTTTAGCCCAGTGACCTCAGAAAATGAGGCTACAGGGCTAAGTCACTGCTAAGTCACCTCAAGCCAAGGCCTTCAGAACGGCATCACCCATGGCGGACGTACCGACCTTGGTCATACCCGGCTCATAAATATCCGCAGTTCGCAGACCTTGTTGCAAGACCTTTTGCACAGCCTGCTCAATCCGGTCGGCAAGCGCGGCACCATCCAGCGAGTAACGCAACATCATCGCAGCGGATAAGATGGTCGCGAGCGGGTTGGCAATCCCTTGGCCTGCGATATCGGGAGCGGATCCGTGGCTAGGCTCATAAAGACCCTGACCGGACGCATTGAGAGACGCCGAAGGCAACATGCCGATCGAACCCGTCAACATCGCGGCCTCATCAGACAAAATATCACCGAATAGATTGCCAGTGACGATCACATCGAACTCGCGCGGCGCACGCACGAGCTGCATGGCAGCATTATCCACATACATATGCGTCAACACGATATCGGGATAGTCTTTCGCAACGTCAATGACAATGTCACGCCAAAGCTGAGAGGTCTCAAGCACGTTGGCTTTGTCGACACTACACAACTTGCCTTTGCGCTTTTGTGCAGCTTGAAAGCCAAGGTGCGCGATGCGACGAATCTCTGGCTCTGCATAACGCATCGTGTCAAAACCTTCACGAGACCCTGCATAAGGGCCATCCGTCGCAGTACGGATACCGCGCGGCGTACCAAAATAGATATCACCTGTGAGCTCGCGCAAAATCAAAATATCCAATCCGGATACGATTTCTGGCTTGAGTGAAGAGGCATTCGCAAGCTCTGGATACAAAATAGCAGGACGTAAATTTGCAAATAAGCCAAGCGCTTTACGCAAGCCCAAGATGGCCTGCTCCGGACGATGCTCACGCGGTAGCTTGTCATATTTCCAATCGCCAACCGCACCAAACAAAATAGCATTGGATTCTTGGGCGAGCTTTAACGTCGCAGGAGGCAACGGATGTCCATGCAAATCGTAAGCGGTACCACCGACAGGCGCTTCATTGATTTCAAGCGAAGGGGCTACTACACGCAATACACGAACAGCCTGTTCGATAATTTCAGAACCAATACCATCGCCTGGTAGGACAGCAATTTTCTTTGTCATGTTTGACTCATCTAAAAAATAATGGGCCGGCGAACCGGCCCGATATACAGGTCGTTTTTATCTGGCACCGATTGGCACGACGTCCAACCAAGGATGACGAGCCAATCGCTCATTTTCAAACTGACGGATCTTGTCGGCATGGCGCAAGGTCAGACCAATTTCATCCAAACCGTTCAACAAGCAATATTTGCGATGAGCCGTGATGTCAAAATTCATTGCACGACCATCTGGTGCGATCACAACTTGTTTTTCGAGGTCGATCGTGAGCTTGTAGCCGACAAAGCCACGCACTTCGTCAAATAAACGGGCAACTTCGAGCTCAGTCAGCACGATCGGTAAAAAACCCGTCTTGTAACTATTGTTAAAAAAGATGTCTGCAAAGGATGGAGCGATCACAGCACGGAATCCATACTGCGCGAGCGCCCACGGTGCATGCTCACGGCTCGAACCACACCCAAAGTTCTTGCGGCCCAACAAAATCGAGGCATCCTTATAGCGGGAGTGATTAAGAATAAATTCAGGATTCAGCGGACGTTTGGAATTGTCCATGCCAGGTTCGCCGTGATCCAAATAACGTATCTCATCAAAGAGGTTCGGGCCAAAGCCAGAGCGCTGGATAGACTTGAGAAACTGCTTGGGGATGATGAGGTCCGTATCGACGTTTTCACGATCGAGTGGAGCGACCAGTCCTTGGTGTGTTGTAAATGCGTCCATGTCTGTTTACCGGAAGTTACGTACGTCGACAAAATGACCAGCAATCGCAGCAGCGGCTGCCATGGCTGGACTCACGAGATGGGTTCTACCACCTTGGCCCTGACGACCTTCGAAGTTGCGATTAGAAGTCGAGGCACAACGTTCCTGGGGCTCGAGACGATCGGCATTCATCGCCAAACACATCGAACAGCCTGGCTCGCGCCACTCAAAACCCGCCTCGATAAAGATCTTGTCGAGGCCTTCGCGCTCAGCTTGGGCTTTGACCAAGCCAGAACCTGCAACGACCATCGCCTGACGGACATTGCTAGCCACACGTTTACCACGCGCAACAACAGCTGCCGCACGCAAGTCTTCGATCCTTGAATTGGTACAAGAACCAATAAACACACGATCAATCTTGATGTCTTCGATTGCTGTATTGGGTTTAAGACCCATGTACTCCAGTGCACGCTCCATGCCACTGCGACGGGCTTCATCCTTTTCGCGTTCTGGATCAGGCACACGACCGGTCACAGGAAGAACCATCTCGGGCGAAGTGCCCCAAGTGACTTGAGGCACGATCTGACGTGCATCGATTTCTACTACGCGGTCAAAGTGCGCACCCTCATCTGTGTGCAAGGTTTTCCAGTAGGAAACCGCCTGATCCCAAAGTGCACCACTCGGAGCAAAGGGACGACCCACAAAATAATCGATGGTCTTTTGATCAACAGCCACCATGCCAGAACGAGCACCCGCCTCGATCGACATATTGCACAAGGTCATGCGACCTTCGATGGACAAGTCGCGAATCGCACTCCCTGCAAACTCAATGGCGTGCGCGGTGCCGCCTGCAGTGCCAATCACACCGATGATGTGCAAAATAATGTCTTTGGCTGTACAGCCAGCAGGTAACGTGCCATCAACCCGCACCAACATGTTTTTATTTTTCTTGGCTTGCAAGGTTTGCGTGGCCATCACGTGCTCGACTTCTGACGTGCCGATACCAAACGCCAAAGCACCCACAGCGCCGTGGGTACTGGTGTGCGAGTCGCCACAGACCACCGTCATGCCAGGCAAGGTTGCGCCTTGCTCGGGGCCAATCACGTGGACAATCCCCTGACGCAGGTCATTCATTTTGAACTCAATGACCTGATGCTTTTCGCAGTTGGCGTCGAGTGTATCGACTTGGAGCTTTGAAATAGGGTCCGTAATGCCTTGAGCGCGATCCACCGTCGGCACGTTGTGGTCGGCCACAGCCAAGTTGGCGTTGAGGCGCCAAAGCTTACGACCGGCCAGATCAAGACCCTCAAAGGCCTGGGGACTCGTCACTTCATGGAGAAGATGACGGTCGATATAAAGAATAGCGGTGCCATCTGATTCTTCGTGAACCACATGGGCATCCCATAACTTGTCGTATAAGGTTTTTTTCATGTCGCTGTCACATTCGTTGGATAGGTTTAGCTCTTGATTATGCCATAGGAGACAGAGGGTTTAACCTCTGGCAGACACATCGCCGCACTGGGCGCGATGACGTAACGCATGGTCTGCCAAAATAATCGCCAATAAGGCTTCTGCGATGGGGGTGGCACGAATACCGACGCAAGGGTCATGGCGTCCCAACGTCTGAACAGAAACGGGGTTGCCGGCGCGATCGATCGAACGTCGCTCGAGACGAATACTTGAGGTCGGCTTGATGGCTAAACTCACCGTGATAGGTTGACCCGTTGAAATACCCCCCAACACGCCGCCAGCGTGGTTGGTTAAAAAACCCTCGGGGGTAATTTCATCGCCGTGCTCTGAGCCACGTTGAACAATGCTATGAAATCCAGCACCAATCTCTACGCCTTTTACCGCATTCAAACCCATCATGGCATGCGCAATATCGGCATCAAGACGATCATAAATCGGCTCGCCCCAACCCGCTGGCAAGCCCTCAGCGACCACTTCAATCCGAGCACCTGCTGAGTCTCCGTCTTTGCGTAACTTGTCCATATAGGACTCAAGCTCAGCAACAATATCCGGATTGGCAGAATAAAAAGGATTGTGAGGCACGTGCTCCCAACTCATAAAGGGCATGGGGATCGGCCCAAGCTGGCTCATATAACCGCGCACCGTGACCCCGTATTGCTCGGCGAGCCATTTTTTGGCAATGGCGCCCGCAGCGACCGTTGGGGCTGTCAATCGAGCAGACGAACGACCGCCACCGCGTGGATCGCGGACACCATATTTTTTAAAATACGCATAGTCAGCGTGACCTGGACGAAAAGTATCTGCAATCGCGCTGTAATCTTTACTCCGAGCATCGACGTTTCGGATCAGCAACGCAATCGGCGTTCCAGTCGTTTTACCCTCGAAGATGCCAGACAAAATTTCGACCTGATCGGCCTCTTGGCGCTGCGTCACATGACGCGAGGTACCAGGGCGACGACGGTCAAGTTCTAGTTGGATATCCTCAACGGCCAGGGTCAGTCCGGGTGGGCACCCGTCCACCACACAGCCAATTGCAGGACCGTGTGACTCACCAAAGTTGGTGACGCAAAATAATGTACCTAAAGTGTTGCCAGACATGGGATGCGAACCGTCAAAGTTGAGCGCGCTCAAAGAGAGACACGCGGCAAAGCCACATTATTGCATTAGGAAGAGCAACTAACCTCAATTTTGCTCGCCCAATGCGGCGGTAAAGCCGCATAACGTTCCATCCCTGCTCGCGCCGAAAACGGGTCTGCCAGCAAGTCCATCATGTTTTCTAACTCGGAGAAATCACCGCGCTGCGTGGTCTCAATCACCTGTTGAGCGAGATAGTTACGCAAAACGTAGAGAGGGTTGACCGCAAGCATGTCCGAGACGCGCTGCTGCCAGGGCGAAGATTCGAGTGCGACTCTGTCGCGATAACGCATCAACCAAGCCCCAGCCGCCTCTCGATCGACGAATAAATCAACAAAAGGTTGCAGCGAGCCCGACCCATCCCCAACCGTACCGCCTAAATCAAAGGCCAACTGGCCTGGGGTCGCCTGAGTCAAGCCGGGCGCATACGCAAGTTGACGAAACGTCATTGAAAAATCCGCATGACTAGCCTGCATCACACTCCAAAGGTCATCGATCAGCACTTCATCCCCTGCTTGCCACGTCTTGAGACCTAATTTTTTACTCATCTGAGTCTGCATGGCATTAAGAAAGGTCGGCTCGAAAGAATCCAAAGCATTTCTTAATGCCTCGGCATCCGGCACAATCGAAAACAAGCTATTGGCCAACTGATAGAGATTCCAGTGGGCGACCGACGGTTGAGCATGCCAGGCATAGCGACCATTTGTATCCGTATGGTTGCAAATGTGACGCGCATCAAAACCATCCATAAAGCCATAAGGCCCGTAATCAAGCGTCAGCCCCAGGATCGACATATTGTCTGTATTCATGACACCGTGACAAAAACCCACCACTTGCCATTGCGCCATGAGGAGAGCCGTACGTCGAACAACTGCTTCCAAAAACCTGACGTAACGTGCTTCGGGTGTCTCTGCCATACCCGAGGTGGCACTCAGACACTCCGGGTAGAAACGCTCAATCACATAATCCGCTAATTGACGCACCAATTCGGGTCGTTTGCGGGAGGCCCAGTGCTCAAAAGAGCCAAAACGCACAAAACTAGGCGCAACCCTCGCCACAACCGCCGCAGTTTCCACTGTTTCGCGCATCACGGGATTGTCCGCAGAAACCAGTGACAAAGCGCGAGTCGTGGGAATACCCAAACCATGCATCGCTTGGCTCGCAAGATACTCACGCACGGAGGAGCGCAAGACCGCACGTCCATCCCCCATTCGAGAATATGGGGTCATCCCAGCGCCTTTAAGTTGCACCTCCCAGTTTCCATGGGGGCCGACGATTTCGCCGAGCAAATGCGCACGCCCATCTCCAAGCTGACCTGCCCACACACCGAACTGATGACCGCTATAGACGGCAGCCAGCGTCTCCCCGCCCGGCAAGGGCGCTGAGCCACTGACAATGGATAAAAACGCAGGGTCATCGAGATCAAGCGCACTCAAGCCCAAGAGAGAAGCCACGTCTAAGTCCGCATGGACAAGACGCGGGTTTTTAAGAGGCGTTGTCGCAAGCTTGGTATAAAAATCCATCCCAAGCGCGGCAAAACTATTTTGTGTTTGTACCTTCATGCTGAGTCCGATTTTTGCACTGCAGTGATAGGTGTGAGCGCCTGCCCTGAGCGTTCCTGAGCCTCAGTCTGAGCTTTAAGCTGTTTGGCATAGCGTTTAGCCGGCCTGACATAAAACAAGGCCGCCAAGAAAAAAACAGAGGAAAGAACAATTTCTAGCCAAGCCATCAAGATCGATGGTCCAGGTGGATCGGACATCGCCCTGACCACGCCCTCCATGAGGTAAACAAGAACCAACATGGACGCCCACTGAATCGTGTAAAGACTCCCCTTTGAAACGCCGCGAAAGGCAAACGTTAGGGGAAGCGCCTTTAAGAAGAGCAAGGTCCCGCCCGGGCGTAAAGGCGCAAGCCAGATCTCCCAGAGCAGACATAGTAAAAATAAGGCGAACAACGACACCATCGCGATGCGCTGCAGCGCAACATTAAGGTTGGGGCGAGGGGGGATCAAAGGGGGTTCATTAAGCTTCATACTGCTATTATCGCTCGGGCAAGCAGCAAAAATCCTGTGAACCCCTGCTTGCTTGTCAACAGCGTAAGGAGCTGTATTTTTTTGTGAAGACGCAACCCCCCTCTTTGACAAGTCTCCCACAACGTCTCAAAGTATGGCGCGAGGTGATTTTATCGAGTGCGCAACGCTTGGGCCAAGTGGATGCCTTTGACTTGGCGGGCAGCCTCACCTTTACGACTGTATTGGCGATTGTCCCTCTTTTGGCTGTGGCGCTTGCATTGTTCACCGCCTTCCCGCAATTCCATGATTTCAGCGACGCACTGCAGGCATTTTTGACCAATAGCCTGATGCCCCCTGTCATTTCAGAAAATGTCATGTCTTACCTGAACGACTTTGCGAAACAGGCGAGTCGACTCACAGCGATTGGCGGCAGTTTTTTGGTGATCACCGTACTTCTCTTGATTCTATCCGTCGACAAAGCGTTAAACGAAATATGGCGCGTCACAAAACCCCGTGGCATCGGTCAGAGACTCTTGGTTTACTGGGCACTGTTAACCCTTGGCCCTCTCATGACGGGCGCGAGCCTCTGGGCAACCGCACTCCTTGCCCGCGAATCCTTCGGAGTGATCGCTCAAATACCCGAACTTCTGGAATTCACACTTAAGGTCTCGCCTTTCTTTGTCAGTGCCGCCGGTTTTGCCGCACTGTTCGTGATTGTTCCGAACACCAAAGTAACCCCGCGTGATGCCATGATTGGCGGACTATTGGTCGCAGCGCTATTAGAGATCATGAAGCTTGGCTTTGCTTATTATGTCTCGCAAGTTTCCACCTATACGATGATTTATGGTGCTTTCGCCGCACTTCCTGTTTTTCTAATTTGGGTGTATCTGTCATGGCTCAGTGTGCTCTTTGGCGCCATTGTCGCGGCGAATCTGCCCTATTTTCGTCACGTTCGAGCACGCGGCCTCAACCAATCAAATGACGTTTTCAATGAAGCGCTTAGCATCCTGCGTTTACTCGATCAATCCCGTTCACAAAGTTCGTCGGGCCTGAGTATCCGATCGTTGTCTGAAACGCTTGAGCTCACTGAAGATCAAATAGATAAAACGCTCGCTTCACTACAAGACCTTGGCTGGGTCGCCCAGGCACAGGTTCGCAAGCGAGAGGTGTGGGTTCTTGTCTGCAATCCAAGTACAACTAGCATCAATCCTCTGATCAAGAGGCTTTTAGTGAATCGCAGCCCCCTCAAGTTGGAGGAAAATCCTGCGCTCAAACAGGCATTGCTTCTTTATTTGAAAGATAATCAAGACTCAATCTTGGCGGATGTGCTGCTGCAAAATGACAAGTCTGACACCCTGACCGTACAATCAAATAAAAGCAGCACAAAGGAGACGCATCATGTTGCAGGTCAGTGAAATTTTGCGCGTGAAGGGTCATACCCTTTTTACCGCCTCACCCGATACTTCCGTTATTCAAGCGCTCGAGACCATGAGCGAACAAGACATCGGGTCACTTGTCATCATGGAGCGCGGTCAATTGGCAGGTATGCTGACGTTTCGCGAAATTATTCGGCATGTCAATAACAATCATGGTGCAGTGGGAGCCACTTCGATTCGCAGCATTATGGATGCTAAACCTGTCTGCGTCTCCTCAGATACCGCGGCTGACGAGGTGCAGCGCCTCATGCTCGAAAACCACTCTCGTTATATCCCAGTGATGGATGGCACTGTATTGATGGGCGTGATTTCCTTTTACGACATGGCTCAAGCCATCGTTGCAGCACAAAAATTTGAGAACTCCATGCTGAAAGCCTACATACGAGACTGGCCCGACGAAGAAAAACCAGTCCCGAACGCCTAAGGTACTCGTTCACGTTGTCAGGCGACAAATGAATCAAGCGGCTTAAAGCCACCGATCTCTGACCATGCTCGGCGAATCAAGTTAGCGTCGTTGGTATTGAGTAGCTTTGAGTCAGAAAGAATTCTGCGCCACAAACGAGAACGAGGTCTACCGTTAAAAAGGCCTAGCAAAGGTCGAACGACGATTCTCAAGGGGGTGTCAAGCGCAACTTGCGAAGCGGCGTAATCAACGAGCTGATCAATCAGCAGAGACTCCTCGAGCTGCGACTCAAAAGGCCACAACGCTAATGACAGCTCACTCAAGACACTGGGGTTGTGCCAAGGGGCGCGACCCAGCATGACGCCATCGAAGGTTTTTAAGGCAAGCGTACAGTCGTGAACCCCCGTCAAACCTCCGTTAAGCACCACAATCGCTTCAGGAAAATCGGCTTTGAGTCTTGCCGCATCCGCATAACGTAAAGGTGGAATCTCGCGATTGTCTTTAGGAGTTAGACCTTTTAGCACTGCGTTGCGGGCATGCACAACAAAAACACGGCAGCCGGTGTCGTATAAGGTGCCAACAAAGTCTCTGACAAAGCCATAATCGTCGTTGTCATCAAGCCCTAAGCGGTGCTTGACGGTAATTGGAATCCCTACCGCATCTTGCATGGCTTTGACACAGTCAGCGACCAAAACGGGCTCTGCCATCAGACAGGCTCCAAAAGACCCCTTTTGGACACGCTCTGACGGACAGCCGCAATTGAGGTTAATTTCGTCATAGCCCCACTTTTCGCCTAAGCGAGCCGCACGGCTGAGCGCTTCGGGCTCGCTTCCACCGAGCTGTAAGGCGACGGGATGTTCTTGCTCACTAAAGTCCAAATGCCGTTGTATGTCACCATGCGTCAAGGCGCCCGTCGTGATCATTTCCGTGTAAAGCCGCGCATGCGGCGCAAGCAAACGATGAAAAAAACGACAGTGGCGATCCGTAACATCGATCATGGGGGCAACATTTAGCCTCCAACCGCTGGGATCTTGCTGTGCCATCAGTTTTTTTTCAATCGCAGGCATGTGTGTCTTTAAAACTTGGAACCGCCCAAACCGGACAATTCGAAACAATCCGCATTTTATATGCCTTGGAACCTATTGTTTAAAAACAAATCGACCAATGAGGAATCCGGCGAGGGCATCCTTGCTAAAATCGAAAGATCTCTCAATGTGCTTTACCCTACATCTATGGCAGTATTTACTCAAGTCAGCGAAAATGACGCCCGCGCTTTATTAGCTGATTACGCAATCGGGGATTTCCTTGCGTTAAAAGGTATCGCCGCAGGGATCGAAAACAGCAACTTTTTCCTGACAACGTCGCGGGGAGAGTATGTATTAACTGTGTTTGAGGTGTTAAAGGCTGAGCAGTTACCCTTTTACATCGAGCTGATGAATCACCTTGCTCAACAGGCGATTCCTGTCCCTCAACCTCAAACCCGTCTGGATGGTAAGAGACTCTCTACCCTGCACGGCAAGCCTGCAGCGATCGTCTCTAAACTACCCGGCAGTTATGAAATAAAACCAAGTGCCAAGCACTGCGCGATCGCAGGCTCGACACTCGCCCGTGCACATCTAGCGGGCAAGGACTTTGGCATTCCTCAACCCAATTTACGCGGTCTGACATGGTGGGCGCAAACAGCTCCCACGGTATTGCCCTTTTTAGATCAAGCACTAGCTCAGCGCTTAAAAGTTGCCCTCGCTGAACAGCAAGCGCTTGCCCTGACAGCGGACTATCTGTCACTGCCTCGCGGCCCCTCGCATTGCGACCTGTTCCGAGACAATGTGCTGTTTGCGGGAACCTATGAGGCGCCCGTCATGGGCGGATTCATAGATTTTTATTTTGCCGGGGTCGACACTTGGATTTTTGACGTTGCCGTCTGCGTCAATGACTGGTGTATCGAACACGCGAACGGCATCTTGCAACCGGATCTCCTCGACTCTTGGCTCGCCGCATATGCCGAGATTCGTCCCTTTACGGACGCTGAAAGGCAAGTCTGGCCGGCCATGCTCAGAGGCGCGGCTTTACGCTTCTGGATCTCTAGGCTGTATGACTTTTATCTCCCTCGACCCGCACAAACGCTCAAACCCCATGATCCTGGTCATTTTGAGCGCATATTGATCGAAAGAACAACCGGCGCAATACCCGCGCTACCTAAGGAACATTGATGCAAGCAGTCCCTTTAAAAGCACTTTCAGGATGGATGTGGGTTCGCGATGGCTGGTTGCTTTTTAAAAGCCAGCCTTTAGCCTTTTTTTCTTGGGCAATGTTCGTGAGCTTACTGCTGATGATCGCCACGATCACGCCTCCAATAGGTCCCATTTTTTTTATTGTCCTGATGCCCACAGCGACCCTGCTTTCATTATCTGCGGGACGGCATGCGACAGAAGGACGTCGGATATTGCTTGGCACGTGGATTGAACCCCTTCGTCAACCTCTGATTTTTCGTCGCCTTTTAGGCATGGGTGGGCTCTACGTCGTATTTTGCCTGCTGCTAGGCTTGGCGGTTTTTATGCCCTTTTCAGGTGAGGTCACGGAAGCGCTCAGAAATGTAGAAAAAACCAATGACTTATTGCCTTTGATGGAAGCTGTGCGAACACCGATGGTGATTTTCGCGCTCATGTATGTCGTCATGGCGGCGATCTTTTGGTTTGCGCCAGCGTTGGTCGGATGGCACGGTATTCGTATCACCCAAGCACTGTTTTTTAGTTGGATCGCCTGTTGGCGCAACAAATGGGCATTTTTAGTTTACGGACTCTGTTGGCTCGCGGTTTTTTTAGGTATCGATACTCTTGTCAGTATGCTCGAACTCATTGGCCTTTCTCCATCTACTGCTGCGACGGTCCAGGTACCGCTCAATGTGGTTGCAACCTCGGTGTTGTACTGTAGTTTTTATACAAGCTACGTCGCCGTCTTTGACAATATCCCTACAGAAAGCAGCGACGAAACAACTCCGGTCTGATCAACGTTTATTGGCAACATTTCACATACAGAGTGCGCACTTAAGCAGTAAGCAATGCGATTGGGCATCACGCTGGGGCGCACCTCAATCACCTGACCTTGCTGATCTAAAAAAAACACAGCGATGGGATAGCGCATGCCAAAGGTGTGAATCGCGTTGCAGGGGGTGAGCCAAAGCACTTCGCCTTGTTTTAGAGATGGTCGTACAAGAAGTCCACCGGCTCGACTCAACCAGGTACTGGCTTTAATAATGTTCATTGCAGCGCCATGAGCTGAACAACGACGGGAAAGCCCAAGACGATAAACGTGCAAGGAAAAATACAAAGCGCCATGGGAAACAACATTTTGACAGGCGCTTGTAAGGCCTGTTTTTCAGCGTGCATCAGGCGCTGCGCTCTTTGCTGATCGGCATACACCTGAATGATGCGTCCCAAACTGAACCCCATCGACTCTCCTTGTATAAGTGATGAAATCAACTGACGCATACTCGGAAGTTGAAGTCTCTGGCTCAGTTGGCGTAAGGCTTGGGTGCGAGATTGTCCTGCACGCATCTCTGCAAGCATTTTTGACCATTCTTGATGCAAGGCACCCTCACCCACGTGTTCCAGAGCAATCTGAACTGAGGCCTGAAGATTCAGTCCGGCATCTAGTCCCAAGCCAACCATATCTAAAAAAAACGGGAATTGACGGCTAATGGAACGAAGCCGAAGCTGATGCCTACGCATTAACCACCACAACGGCATCCACCAACCGCAACAACCGCAAGCAATCAAAGCGAAAAAAGCCGTTACCCGCAAGGCGATCAGTGAAGACAACAAGCACCAAATAGCGGTCATCAAACACAGCAAAGCAGCCACACATTGCAAAAAATAGACCTGTGAAAAAGTCCAATCACTCAAGCCAGCGCGTTCTAAATGATTGGATATTCTCCTGCGCTGTCCCCATGTCACAGCAGGTTGAAAGGGATCGCCCAAGGTTTTAGAAATTCGCCACAAAGGATGGCGTTCCTTAGTCATACTGAAAGACGTTGAAGCGATACCGTCCGACTGCGTAGCCGCGTTTTTAATATACGCGGCGGATACAGAGGAGGACTTTTTAAAAAAACGGCTGATCAAGGGTAATAACAAAATCGTGAACAAAAAAACGGCGACAACGGCACAGCTTGTTGCAAGATAGACCATTGTTAAACCTCAATCGTCAAAATGCGACGTAACCAAACAATCCCCAACACCTCAAGCAACAATACGACACCCAGCATACATTGACCGGTAGTACTCAAAAACATTAATTGGACTGAGTCAGGATCAATGAGGCTCAGAGCCGCCAACAACAACAGTGGCAAGGCGCCCATGACCCAAGCTTGCATTTTTCCTTGCGCCGTTAAAACATGGATCTTGCCATTGACATGCTGTCGCGCACGTAGGTTTGCAGATAAGCGCTCTAATAAATCAGCGAGTGAACCGCCCGACGCATGACCGACCGCCAACAGTGCAGTGACTAACTCTACGCTTTCAGTCGGCATTCTTTGGTTGAGTGCATCTAAAGCCTGATTTAATGGCAAGCCCATGCGATGTTCTCTCAAGACTAAACTCAGTTCCTGTGACATCGGCGCAGGCGCATCCTCAGCATAGTTTTTAAGCGCAATCCCTATACTCGCGCCAGAGCGCAACGCACCCGCGATCGCTGTCAGTGCATCTGGCCATTGCGCATCGAAACGTTCCATGCGACGACGGAGCGCCGCAGTCAAGATGACCCTTGGTAGCACGAGGGTCAATGCGCTTAATACCAAGGCAAGCACCACACTACTGCTAAATAACCAGACTGCTAACCCCATCGTAAAAGAGAGACAACACAACGCCTGCCACAAATGTGTCGTATCGATAAAGACAAACAATTCGGACAAACTCGTTTGAGCATGTTCTGTCACGGAACTGCGATAGCGCGTCCAAGCAAGGTTTGCGAGATAATGAATCAGCCAACACGCTATCGCGACAGAGAGGCAAGAAAATAGCAACCCGACATAAATCATGCGCAAGCGAACCAGTGCAATAAGCTTGAATCGATCTCAGAGTCCCAATGCTCAAAACATTGCGGAATCAGTCCTTGTGGCGTCGCCAGGCCACGCTTTCGATCAAAAGCCACCAATGTCTGCATTTGAATGCATCCCGACTCTACACCAACGACTTCGGCGACATCATGAATCATTCGCCTTCCATCTGGAAGACGCGCTTGCTGAACAATCAAATGAACCGCCGAACCGATTTGTTCACGTATGGCATTGAGAGGGAGTCCTGCATTCGCAGACAAAATCATCGTTTCTAGTCTAGAAAGTGCATCTCGAGGGGTATTGGCATGTAACGTCGTCAGAGATCCTTCGTGACCGGTATTCATTGCAGCCAGCATATCGATTGCCTCTGGCCCCCTAACCTCTCCAACGACAATGCGGTCGGGACGCATTCGGAGTGCGTTTCTGACCAGTGCACGCAAGCTAATCGCGCCTCGTCCCTCTGCGTTTTCTGGACGTGCCTCGAGCGCCATGACATGCGGATGATTGATCTGTAGCTCGGCCGAATCCTCGATCGTGACAATGCGCTGATCGGTCGGAACGCAACTCGCTAAAACATTCAGCAAGGTCGTCTTGCCTGAACCTGTTCCTCCCGAGACAAGAATATTCATCTTTTGACGAACACATAGACTTAAAAACTGAGCCAGTTCGACGCTGAGGGTCTTATTTTGAACCAAGCCCTCTAAATCAATTCCCTTATTAGTAAATTTACGAATCGTCATACTCGCACCTCTGAGTGCGACAGGAGGAATGACGGCATTGATCCTTGAACCATCATGCAAACGGGCATCCACCATCGGCGCTGCATCATCCAGTCTTCGACCGAGTGGAAAAACAATACGTTCAATGACACCTCGCACGGCTTGTTCACCACTAAATTGAGCGTGACATGGCTCGATCCGTCCGCAACGTTCGATAAAAATTTCATCAAAACGGTTCACCATAATTTCTGTAATCAACGGATCTGCGAGCATCGGCTCAAGCACACCCAAGCCGATCGCTTCATCCACCACAAGATCGATTAGTTCAAGCCTTTGCGCACCCACAAGAGGATTTAAGTGATCGTCGAGGAGCGAAGAGACGCATTGAGTGGCTTGCTCCCTGAGTGCCTGTTCAGATAAAGCAGCGATGTCGTTGCGTCTCAAGTCAAACGCTTTAAGCAATCCGGTATGTAAGTCGCGTCTAATATCGCGAAAATCTTTGCTCGATATCTGTGAAGGTTGCGCAAGCACTGTGGCCTCGGGTGCGCATACTTCTGAGTCAATGTCACGACATGAACTATTCGTTGTGCGCGCAGCAGGGAATAGACGGATCAGACAAGGACCCACAACAAATTCGTCGCTTTCCATCAGTGGACTATGGAGGGAAAATTTTCGTCCATTTACTCGCGTTCCATACAAAGAACCGAGATCTTCCACCTGGTATCCGTCGATACTCTTTGTGACACGTAAATGGCGACGCGCCACACGCCAGTGGGGAATACGCGCCTCGCATTCTATGCCACGCCCCAAGACGAACGGGACCGTATGTTGCATTCTTTCGCGACGCCCATCTTCATAAAGAATCAGTAAGTCCATCATTCAGATTTGCTCCATTGATCAAGCACAGGCTCGTTGGCGTCCCATTGTGAAAATGAAGACTGTTTCTGATGCCAACTCGGTTGCTCTTGCGTGGGCATCACCGGAGTATTGAGTCTCGGTAAAGAGCCAAATTCCTGCTCTACTATCATCGCGGCATTATCAACACGCTGTGTCATACCTGGATGTTCCGCATTGACGACGACTGGTGTCACAAATATGGCCAACTCAGTCTCTCGATAATGATCCCGATTGACGCCAAACAAACCTCCCACGACAGGTATTTCTGAGAGACCGGGCACACCCTCCCTATCACGCGTTCGTTCGCGAGACAGAAAGCCACCCAATACCAGCGTCTGACCTGAACGCACATTAAACTCAGTTGAGGCGCGTCGAACCTTGAGCGCGGGACCAGAGGAGGACGCTAGCGTCTGATCAACTGAACTGACTTCGATGTCAATTTTTGAACGGACAGCAAGATTGCGATCAACTTGAGGGGTGATGTTGAGGGACACACCGTATTTTTTAAAAGAGGTCGACGTCCTGCCATCCTTGTTCGTCGTTGTGTAGGGAACCTCCCCGCCTGCTTCAAAGCTCGCTGTCGCCCCGCTACGCGCAAGCAGTTGGGGTTGCGCAAGAATGGTGGCTTCACCCGTCTGCGCGAGCGCGCTCAGACGCGCTGACAATAACCCCCTCATTCCAGGCAGTCCTCCTGCTCCGCTTAAAGGTAGGGGCAAACTACTATCCCACCGCACCCCCATTTCCTGCAGTCGCGCAGAGGGGATTTCGATCACCTGGACATCCAGAAGAACCATTTTGTCCCAACCAACCTGACTCGTGAAGTCGAGTAGTTCAGGATAGCGCTGCGCCAGCCTTGAAATTTTTGCTTGATCGGAGTCAGACAAATTTTCACCTTCGATGATTAATTTATCGCCAACGACTGAGCTTCTGGCCATCGGGATCGTTTTGAGCAAGCTTTTGATGTCTTCCTGAACACGAGAAAAGCCTTCAGGTGCAACACGAATCTGATATGACACTCTTTTTCCCGTCGTGCGCCAAATATCCAGCGTGGTGGAGCCAGATTTTTTACCAAACACAACAATTTCATTTTGATTAATCACTGTTGCCTGAACCACTTCGCCATTGCCAATCGCCAAGCGTTCTACATTTGCAAGCTTTAATACGGTCGATGAGCCGACTTCGAGCTTCAGACTTTCCTGTCCCATCGCGTTAAACGGTAACAACAACACGATTGAGGCCAAACATCCGATGACGAAACTCATCGTGTCCCCACCGTTCGCGGCAAAATACTTGACGCGTCAGGATCATCTTCGTGCGTGGATGCAGAAGTTAATCGGTCTCCATACAGGATTGGCACAACACGCTCAACAGGCTTGCTCGGCAGGCCAAGCAAGGCGGCCAAATCCCCCGCGCTTGATCGAAGACTCAGCGTTTGTTCTGCATTGCCCGGTGAACTCAAGACCGCACTGATCGAACCGGCCTCTCGTGCAGCGACGAGTTTGACTGCCTCTGCATGAGATACCGCTAAAGTGATATGGGCCTCTGACGAAGATGAGGCACTTTCGTTACGGGGATACGCCATCGATAAATGACCAACACCCAGGACCCGGACGGATTGCAATAGCCCTAGCGTTAGACGCTTGCCCTGATGATCTAAAGAAACAAATAAATCAACCCGATCGCCTCCCCGGATGAGACCTGAGGCCGCGCTACTGGGATCCACCGTAATAGAGACCGCTTTAAATTCTGGTTCTAATAAGGTCGATACGCCGGGCGGCTCCAAATCCTGCAAATGGATATGCAGCAAGGGTTGCCCAGCACGCACATCAGACACGAGTTTTTTTCCAATCAAGGTATCAGCTTGCTCTTGGAAAATAGCGTCATCGGGCGCCCATTTGACGGGAAACATCTCAGCGACCACATCAGACGCCTCAATCGTCGTCTCACGCGTCAAATCTCTCGCAGCCACCCACAAAGTCAGCTGCTCTAGTCTGGCGCGAGACTCAATCTCCTGCGTTTTATCATTTAAATGTTGTTCAATTGCCCAGGCTGAAACACCACCCAAGACAATTGACAACACCATCAACCCCCACTTCGCTTTAGTTTGCGATAGGTTCAACGTGGATCTCCCTCTGACGTTTGGACATATATAAATGTTTTACCTAAGTGATCAATCAAATCGATGTTCATCACAGTCCGACGAAGCCTTGCTTGGATTTTCTGTGAATGCGATCGTGTGAGGACTTTTTTAAAGTCTTCTGACACAGACCAATGTTCAAGACTGAGAATGTCCCTTAGCGCTTGATACAAAAAGGGAATGGACTGTCCAGAGGAAAAAATCATGGTTGAAGATGCGACATCCTCTGAAATATCTTTCACGTCAAGCATCAAAGTCGCTGCGAGACGAGGATTTGAAAAAAGACTTTTGATCGATCCGGTTGAAACTAAGGGTTTTAGACGCATACTGGAGAGAATGACCGTCACTCGCTCATCGCTCTCTGGTCTGAGCGCGAGCACATGGGAGTGCTCGGCTGAGGTCCAAAGCATCTGCATGACCAAACCGTCACTCCAGGCAAGCGTATCCTCAGGCACTTGCCTTGAAAAGTGCTGTATGACATCATCAAGCTGCTGCGCCAAACTCCAGCGAGTCAGAGTGAGCTCATGATCACTGAGATATATCTTGTGTTGACTCGATAGCGAATGCGGAGGCCCGAGCAGGTGCTGTCGAGCGATACTGAGTACTTCAGCGCTATACGCAAAGCAATGTCCGAAAAAAATCATGCCATAGAAAAAGCGTGCAATGAACATATTCACGGCGCTCGTCCTTTTGCCGCCCTCCCGGGTGACTGCCCTGCCCAACGCGTCAACCAATCCATGGTCAGATGCCCACGCCCCCAAGGCGTATCCATCTTTGACAGGGATGGTCTTTGCGGTTGAATCACTCTGTGTGTTTTATCCGCGACCACACTCCAGGCGGATGTTGAACGTGCAATACGAGACTGAGTCTCTTGTGCCGAAGGGCTATCGCCAGCATCGATCTGCAGGTAACTGCTCCGCTGTATCGGAGAAAAGGGAAAGAGTCGATGTGCAGCCGATCTTTTATAGGGAACATCACTTTGATTGCTTTGGACCTTGAGCAAACGATGCTCCTCTATTTCTAAAAGCTGTTCTGAGAGCTCAGCCTTTGACCGTTCTGGAAGAACATTTTTTTTCGTACTTTTTATAAAACTGAGGTAGCTACTCTCTCCTAGCAACGCTAATGAATGTGACCGGAGTTGACCGGAATACTGAATGGCAAACATTAATGTCATCAGAATCAAGAGAATAAATAGCGCTTCGAACATGGCTTGTCCGAGCTGAAAATTGTGTTGTCGACACATCATGGCGAAGTGAGATTCGGGATGAGTGTGGCGCGCCAATAGGGTTCGAAAATGCTAGGCGATCGACTCTGTGTTGGATTCTGAAAATAAGCGTGTGCCGTGGCGAGGGCGCTGATCACCGAATGCTTATCGAGTGTCTGCGAAACCTTTAGAGCGATGCGCACGGGTTTATCGTCGCGACCCGTTGCCAGCGCGGCATATTGCCCCACGCCTTTGGAGACCCACTTGGTTTCGGCATTTCGTCCAAAAAGCTGGGTCAGTGATGCGCCGCTACGTTGGGTTTTAGCCCAGCGCCAAAAGACCTGACGTGAGAAGTCTGGCAATTTAATGCCTGTCATCTCAAGGCTCTGTTGAGATCCTTGGGTAGAAAGCGCGGCCCAACCCATCGGATACTCTCGGTGATAACAACCTACTATTTTGTTGTAGCGCAAGGCATGAAACGATAGTGTTTCCTCAGACCGCCACTGCCCATCGCGACCTAATCGCACATGACCTTGTCTGCGCAGCTCATGTCGTTTGAGTGGGCAGCGTGGATTGATCATCCATACATTGCGTTGCGTATGTTTTCTCTCTGATAAAAAATCATACTGCTCGACGAGTGTCGATAAAAAATCTCGCCAAATAGGTGTGTTGGCAGAGTGTTGGACGACGAGCCCTTTAGAGTCATCTAAAGTCAGGTCAACCTTCAAGCCTAGTTGCTGGAGTGAGTCTCCCCTCAACGCTCCTCCGCTATGCCCGACATTGGCAATCAACACTTGTTGAATCGCTTGTTCGCGCTGACGCTCAAAATCCTTTATTTGAAGCTGCCTGACCTGGGCAATGACTTGATGCACGTGTCGCTCATGGCGTAAAAAGGCATCTCTAAACGTCTGCAGCGAATCTAAGTCTGGGAGCCCTCCTCTCAGCGCTGAGGTATAGGCCAGCGCGTGCTGTGGACCAAAAAATGCACCGATCAGGCTGGGTGGAGGGTTTCGGATCCGTGCCTGACGTGCAAGCTTGGCGCGGTATTGTGTCGCGGTTGCCACAGCGATGATATGGGCCATGCCGAGCTGATGGGCAATGTGCGCGCGATTGAGGTAGGCATGCAAATTGAGCGCGCGTGCCTGAATCAGTGCTGCGGTATAAGCCGCAGCATCCGTTGCGCGATTTAATGATGACTGATCATGCACACGCCGACCTAGTTCAAGCATCAAACCCCAGGCCAACACGCCCGCACCGCACAACACCAAGCCCATCAACATGACTTGTCCTGTCTGTCGGCTATTGCGCGACATTAGCGCTTGGCTGCACCGGCGTTGCCAGTGAAGCTCTTTAGTGACTTTGCTTTCGCTTGATCTTTTGCGCCTTGCGAGGCACTTTTGGCGGTTCGGGTTTGTTGGGTGCCGTCTTCGCCCGCGAGTTCTCTCGCAACAGCCGCAGTCTGTGAGCGCAATACCTGTCCGAGATATTGATACACCGCAATCGCCGCCACGGCAACGAGCGCCACAATAATGATGTACTCAGTCATTCCCTGGCCACGTTGGCGCTCGAGCGTATACCCGGGTCGTCTTGATTGTTTGCTTGTTGTGTGCACACCAGCCTCTCATTAAAAGTAAGAGACGTAGTGTGCAGAGTGCGTTGCTTTAACTCAATTCGCAACACCCACAATGGCTCGATTAAGCCAGGTCATTGACCTAGCTAAGAACTACCATCCGTAAAATCGCGGCCAGGTTTGAATATTTTGTTGGGTTGTCAGCACCTGATATTCAGGAAATTGGGCAGCTGTCGCGCAAGCGTGATTAGGCAAAAGACGTAATTGAGTCCCCACCGGAAAACGCGTCGCAATCGAAAGGTCGGGCTCATCGCGACGGGAAATAATGCCGTGTTCTTGATTGGCGCCCGTCATCATATAGCCTGAGAGTGGCGTACCGTCAGCGGCGCACACCTGGCCATAACCGAAGTCCGTCGTTTGCTTTTGAGTACCACGATCGCGACTCATGGCCATCCATCCTGCATCGACAATGACCCATCCTTTTTCCTCTTGATGCCCAATGACCGTTGTCAACACACTCAGTGCAATATCATCCGTCGCACACACACCAACGTTATGCATCACCAAATCAAAAAATACATAGACGCCAGCTCGCACTTCGGTGACGCCCTCAAGTTGACGTGCCGACAGAGCCGTGGGTGTCGAGCCTACGCTGACGACGGGACATTGAAAGCCGGCCTCGCGCAAACGTTGGGCCGCGCGCACACAGCCGGCGCGTTCTTGCTCAGCCATTTGCTCAAGCGCTTCAGGCGTATTGAGGTCGTAGCTTGAGCCCGCATGCGTCATCACGCCAAACAACTCTGCACCTCCGACGGCCAGTGCTTGGGCAACGTCTAACAGCTGAGGACTGTCGGGTTTTATACCGGAGCGATGGTCATCGGTGTCAATTTCAATCATGACCTTGAAGCGAATATCGTTGGCGATCCCAAAGGCTGAAATCGCGGCTGCGGACTGTACGCTATCGGTCAAAATCTTGAGGTCGCATCCCTTGCGAAGCAAGGCAAGCGCCTGGGGAAACTTGTTGGCCGTGATGCCCACAGCATAAAGAATATCCGTGATCCCGGCCGCAAAAAACTGCTCTGCTTCCTTGAGGGTGGAGACTGTAATCCCGCGAGCACCCGCTTTGATTTGCGTCTGGGTCACCTCGACGCATTTGGAGGTTTTAACGTGTGGCCGAAAACTGACACCCAACCGATCCATACGCGTTTGCATACGGCTAATATTGCGTTCCATACGGGCAATATCAATTAAAGCAGCGGGGGTAGAGAGATCTGAGATTTTCATATAGGATCTGTGCATTTGCAGAAAGGCTGTGAACCTGCTTATTCTATCTCTACGCGCTTTTAGCTGCTTTCGCGTGGGCGCCTCTACTCTTTTTGTTTCAGAATGCTCAATAAAATTACCCCGCAGTTGCTCACTGCGCTGTTTAAGTCACTCGGTATGTTGCCTCTGACCCTCTTGCAAGTCATCGGGGTTTGCGCCGGATGGGTCGCCTGGATACTGCCCAGTCGCTATAAAGAGCGGGCCTGGGTCAACCTGCGCCAAGCTTTTCCCGAGGCCACACGCGCCACGCTTCGCTCAGCAATGCTTAGTAATGGGCAGCTGATATTTGAAATGCCATTCTGGTGGACACGTCGCAATCTCCCTTTTATCAATACCAAACTGCACTGTGACAACTGGGATCAGTTTCGACTTGCACTGGCCAAAGGAAAAGGCGTCATCTTACTTTCGCCACATGCGGGCTGCTTCGAATTGCTTGGGCCCGTCTACAGTAGTCACTTCCCTTCGACGGTGTTGTTTAGACCCCCTAGAAAAGTGTGGTTGCAAGACTGGATTATTGAGATGCGTTCGCGACCACATCTCAAGATGGCGCCTGCCAATCAATTAGGTGTGCGCGCCCTCGTTAAAACACTGATGCGGGGCAACACCATCGGAATATTGCCCGATCAGGTGCCACCCGATGGTGAAGGCGTTCTAGCACCTTTTTTTGGACGTCCGGCCTATACGATGACCTTGGTTCAACGCCTGCAAAAACTGACAGGCGCGAAGATCTTTGTGCTGGCGGCCAAACGCAATGGGATTGGTAAAGGGTATACGCTCGAATACAAGGAGCTGGTCGAACCCCTACCCGATGACATCGAAGCTGCTGCGGGCGCGGTCAATGCCGAAATGGAAGAAATGATTCGCAAAATGCCTGAGCAGTATCTGTGGGGCTACCACCGCTACAAGGCGCCAAAGTCTAAAAAACTTCGAGTGCAATGAATCAGACGCTCAATCCGCTTTACGGACATGCGTACTGAGGACCTCGAGAGCCAGACGGCCGGTTTTGTTATAGATCGAGGTTTGCACCACAGCCGTCATTCTTCCCTGATGGATGATTTTCGACTCTGCGCGAATGGCCTCGCCCTCGCCCGGACTGATATACGTTGCCGTGACACCCGAGAGCATCCATTCTTTACCTAAAGCCGCATTGGCTGTCACCATGCCAAGCGCAAGGATGACGCCGCCCTGGACATATCCAACCCGATTGGCAATGTGAGGACCATTTAACACTTCACAGTATGCACCGCGCTCTTGCGGAGAGGGACGAAAATTTAAAAAGTGTAAAGCAAACTCTTCTCCGGTCCGCTCGCAATATTCGATACTGGCCTTGACGCGCTCCAGGATCCACTTTTCATCGTTTGTCAGCGTTTGTAAATCCAGCGGCGGATCGACAGGCGCTTTTTTTTCAACCCAAGGTACGGCTGGGAGCGTGGCGCCGTTGGGTACGGGCAAGATCATGAAGGCACCATAGCCCACCGCGATCAAGGTGTTATCGGCTTTGATATGGGTCAAGCTCACCCCTTGACCCCCCTTGGCACCCTGTAAGTAGCCCTGGGTATCTGTCACAGCTACCACACGTCCCGTCGGTCTTGCGCCCGTGAATTGGAGACTCAAGGAAACAGTGGCTAATCGGGTGTGGTCATCCCGTCCGAAACGTATGCCTGTCGCCAAGCCCATGTCCGCCAAAATAGCAAGTAAAAAAAGGTGCACGCTCTGATCATGGTCGGTATTTTGCGGCTCTGGATCGATATGTACTTCGGAATGCTCGGAGCTGGCGTTGTCGTAGACAAAATCAAAGAAGTTGCCGCAAAAGTGATAGCCGGGCGTACGTGTGAGTGCAATCGACCGCTTGGCTTTTTTATAAATGGGGTGATTGTCTAAATCTAGCGTCTTCATACTTAAACCGTGCTCCGCCCCGTCAACGCCATGAGTCGCTGCTCAATGATGGCTTCTGCTTCGTCGACAATACGACGCACCAATACCGCACAGGTCGGGATATCATGAATCAGGCCCTGAACCATACCGACTGTCCAAATACCGCCTTCAATATCACCCTCCTCATAGACGCGTCGCCCTTTGGCGCCTGAGACTTTTGGACCAATCTCCTCGATAGTCGCCCCTGCCTTTTCCATGTCGATAATGCTCTGGGCCAGCTGCGTACGGGCAACACGACTGCTGTTGCGTAGGCTACGTAGAATCAGCGCCGTATCTGTCTCGGCGTTATCGACAATCGCTTGCTTGATATTTAAATGGGCCGGGGACTCTTGGGTACACATGAAGCGGGTTCCCATGTTGATGCCCTCTGCACCAAGCGCCAAGGCCGCAACCAGACCCTTACCATCACTAAATCCTCCAGAAGCAATCACAGGGATGCTTAGTTTTGCAACGGCCGAAGGGATCAAGATGAGCCCGGGAATGTCTTCTTCGCCGGTATGACCTGCGCATTCGAAGCCATCAATGCTCACCATATCCACACCGATTTGCTGAGCCTTCAGTGCATGACGGGCAGTCGTGCACTTGTGGATGACGGTAATGCCAGCGGCCTTGAGCTCAGGCATATGGGCAGAAGGATTATTGCCCGCGGTTTCCACAATTTTGATGCCGCAGTCAATGATCACATCCCGGTAAGCCTCATAAGGTATGGGTTTGAGCGTCGGTAAAAATGTCAGATTCACGGCAAAAGGACGGTCTGTCATCGTGCGTAAGCGCGCGATTTCATCTCGTAAGGCTTCGGGTGTTGGTTGGGTCAACGCCGTCAACGTGCCTAGAGCCCCCGCATTGGAAACAGCGGCGACGAGCTCGGCCCGACCGATCCACTGCATGCCTCCCTGAATAATGGGATGTTCGATTCCCAGCTTTTTTGTCAGTGCTGTATGCACGATTGCTCCCTTTTTTGCTTGATTTTAATTTGGACAAATCACCAGCTCGGCGGTGACCAGAATAGGGTTCGAGCCTCTGGCAAGTCGCCCTTCTGAGATGCCACCTTTGTAATCCACCATCGCGACATCAAGCTCAGCAAGCGCGTGCCCTTGAGGTCCGGACACGATACATCCTGAGCGAATCAATAACTCCGTGACAAAAGGCTCTACCACGCTACCATCCTGAAACACCGCGCCCACAGTGCTACCGACACCGCCGAAAATTGTCGCACATTCAATCTCGTGTGCGCGACAAAAGTCCTCCAAGGCCGTACAGAAATCAATATTGGGCGCGAGCCTCAGCGCATACGCAGTCTGATGATTCGTCACAGAGGTCTTAGGAGGCGGCACTTGCGCACCATGCGGCAAAGGCATAAATAATGAAAAGTTTGTCTCTGCGTCGGGACAAACCGTGAAGGCTGCGGTGTCAAGTGCAATGCCGCTCAGTGCGATGGGGGCTACCACAATGATTTGATCGGGCAATAAATGGCCACAATGACGTCGACCGCTGGGCTCAATCCAGACGGCATGAGAGTGCAACCAGGGACGACCCTCCTTGAGTCCGTAGGTGACGGTGGCCGTTTCAAGCGCGACCTGGCCCTCAACAAAAAAGGTGTCGCTAAAATAGACGGCATGTTCAGGATTTTTTGAAAGAGCCGGCATTACGTAGCTAAATGAGCCGAACGCACCCCCATTTAACGTGAACGCACCACTTTTTACACCATGCATCTCAGCCAACTCGGTGACTGCGCGTAATAAGGTTTGCCCTGTAGAGAGCGAACCTTGCAGAGTACGTGCAGAAGTAGGCACATAAAAAATACGCTGCGAATCGGGTATTCCGGGGTGGGCAATGTGACGCATGGTGGACATTTAAAGAGGATGAATGTTCGATATGGAGATCATAGCGATTATTGCCGACGTCGTACGCGTTGTCGTTGATTGGGTAATATTAAAGATTGCGTCAGCATGCGCTAGATTCGCCCTACTCAGCAAACAGGACACGTAACATGGATTTTTCCCTGACCTCCGCACAACTCGAGCTGCAAGACCGCACTCGACGCTTTATCGCCGACAAGATTATTCCTCTTGAAAAAGACCCACGGGCGACTTCTCATGGACCGACTGAAGAGCTTCGCGCTCAACTTGTGGGCCTGGCCCGCGAAGCAGGTTTACTGACCCCCCATGCCTCGATCGACATGGGTGGCTTGGGACTGACACATACGGACAAGGCGATCGTCTTTGAAGAAGCCGGTTATTCGACACTCGGCCCAACGGCCATGAATATCCATGCTCCCGACGAAGGCAACATCCACCTGATGGAGATGGTGGCCACCGAAGAACAAAAAGAGCGCTGGTTGCGCCCACAAGTGCAGGGATTGACGCGTTCTTGTTTTGCAATGACTGAGCCCCATCCCGGTGCGGGCGCGGACCCCTCGATGATGCTGACGACTGCGGTCAAAGACGGTGACGACTATGTCATCAACGGCACCAAATGGTTTATCACGGGTGCGCTAGGGGCCACCTACGTCATCATCATGGCAAAAATGGAAGATGGCTCTGCGACCATGTTCTTATCAGATATGAATTGCGCCGGCATCAGCGTGACCCGCCAAATGGATGCGATGGATAGCTGTTTTACCGGTGGTCATTGCGTCATGGAGTTTACGAATGTTCGTATTCCAGCAACCGACGTGCTTGGAGAAATCGGCCGTGGCTTTAAGTACGCGCAAGTGCGCTTGGCCCCTGCTCGACTCACACATTGCATGCGCTGGCTAGGACAAGCTCGCCGTGCGCATGATATCGCCACAGAGTATGCGCGCACGCGCCAAGCGTTTGGACGCGCGTTAGGTAAGCACGAAGGCGTGGGCTTCATGCTTGCGGACAACGATATGGATATTCAGACTTCGCGCTTGCATATCGCGCACACGGCCTGGCTCCTTGACCAAGGACAAACTTGTAATTTTGAATCAAGCCGCGCAAAGGTCACGTGCTCAGAGGCCGAATGGCGCATTGTGGACCGTTGCGTCCAAATGCTGGGTGGTCAAGGTGTCACAGGCGAAACGATTGTGATGCGTATTTTTCTGGATATGCGCGCCTTCAGGATTTATGACGGTCCAAGCGAAGTCCATCGCTGGAGCATGGCCCGCAAGATCCTGGACGCAGCAGATAAACGCGCAGGAGTGCACACAGGAGTCAAAGCATGAGCGCCACAGCCTTGCATCACACACTATTTAGTCTGCAGGGTCGCACGGCACTGGTCACGGGCGCCTCAAGCGGCATCGGCCGCCACATGGCAAAAACGCTCTCACAGGCGGGCGCTCATGTCATTGTCGCTGCCCGACGCGTGGACAAGCTTCAAGCACTTGTCGACGAACTCAAAGCCTCGGGATCACAAGCCTCTGCAGTGTCACTCGACGTGACAAGCGCTGACAGCGTCAAGGCCTGCTTTGATCAAATCGAATCGCTTGGACTCGTGGCAGATGTCATTATCAGCAATGCCGGCACAACCGTTGCAAAACCTGCGCTTGATCACACCGAGCAAGATTGGGACGATGTGATTGACACCAATTTAAAAGGTTGTTGGATGGTGGATACGGAGGCGGCTCGACGGCTTGTCAAGCACAAGAAGAAAGGCAGCATCATTAATATTTCGTCGATCATAGGCGAGCGAGTCGCTGGCGCTGTTGTCGCCTATGCCACGTCGAAAGCGGGCGTGATCCAGTTCACTAAAGCACTTGCGCTGGAGTTTGCACGCTACGGGATCCGTGTGAATGCGATTTTGCCGGGGTATGTTGTCACGGATCTTAATCGCGAATTTTTAGCGAGCGAAGCGGGGAAAAAACTCGAGTTACGCATCCCCTTTCGGCGCTTTTGTCAGATGGAAGATTTGGACGGCCCCTTGCTTTTACTTGCTTCGGAAGCAAGTCAAGCAATGACTGGAACGACCTTACCCGTCGACTGGGGGCATCTGGTGAGCTCGCTATGAGTGACATTTCTGCTCAGCAACCTGGCGGCTCAAACACCTACGGACAGTTTAAGCTTGAAGTGTTGGCAGACTGGCTGCGTGCGCAAGGGATTGTTGAGCGCGGCGCGCTTTCTTGTCAGCCCTTGACGGGGGGGCAATCAAACCCTACTTTTTTGTTGACTAACGGCGCGCAACAACTGGTTCTTCGTAAAAAACCGCCCGGCGTCTTGATGGCCTCTGCGCACGCGGTCGACCGTGAGTATCGCGTGATGAAGGCGCTGCAAGACAGCGATGTGCCTGTGCCGAAGCTGCATGCGTTTAGTGATGACCTTGAGATTGTCGGCACGCCTTTTTACATCATGGAGTTCCTCAAGGGACGTGTGATTGTGGATCAGTCGCTACCGGGCATGACCCCTGTGCAACGTGGCGCGATTTACGAAGAAATGAACCGCGTGATTGCAGCGCTCCATCAAGTTGATCCTGGCGCAGTGGGTCTTGAGACCTTTGGCAAACCCGGTAATTATTTTCAACGTCAGATTGCACGTTGGAGCCGCCAATATCTGGAAGCCAACACTGAAAACATTGCGTCCTTGCACGCATTGATTGAGTGGCTGCCTCAAAACATTCCTGCGGGCGATCAAACGTCAATCGTGCATGGCGACTATCGCTTGGATAATTTGGTGTTCCATCCAACCGAGCCACGCGCGCTGGGTTTACTGGACTGGGAGCTCGCAACCCTCGGTCATCCCATGGCTGATTTTGCCTATCATTGCATGAGTTGGCATATTCCTGCCTCGCTTTGGCGTGGCATCGCAGGCTTGGACTTAGCTGCGTTAGGGATTCCAGACGAGACCACGTATGTCAAGCGCTATACCGACGCAACAGGTTTTGCCGGAGAAGAACACTGGGACTTTTATATCGCCTACAACCTGTTCCGCATGGCCGCTATTTTGCAAGGGATTGCGAGACGCGCGGCAGATGGTACAGCCTCAGCGCCTGATGCGAAGGAAACCGGTAGTAAAGCGCGACCACTTGCTGATATTGGCTGGCATTATGCCCAGAGATACGAACGTTCAAAGCGCTGAACCCTCTCAAAGACTAGCAAAAATGATATGCGGATGTCAGCATGTTGCTATAGTGGGTGGGTCTCACATCCACGCCTATAGGTCTTAAAATATGAAACGCTCAGTGATGCTCGGCCTGATGGCGCCTGTCGCCGCCCTCACGCTTTTTACCAGCCATGCAAACGCTCGCATTGTGTGCACCGCTCCAGGCTTACCTGTCGGCTGTGTCGCTGAACCCCTTGGTGTAGGTGCACCAGGTGTGGGGGTTCTGCCTGGTCCGGGTGTAGGTGCACCAGGCGTTGGAGTTCTGCCTGGTCCGGGTGTAGGTGCACGAGGCGCGGAGGTGGTTCCTGGCAGAGGTGCAGGTGCTCCAGGCGCGGGGGTGGCTCCAGGTAGAGGTGTAGGTGCACCTGGCGCGGGGGTGGCTCCCGGCAGGGGTGCAGATCGACCTGAAGAAGGTGCTAACCGCGGTGGCCCCGCTAACCGGAAAGGTGATCGCTAAACTTTGAGTCGTGACGCAGCCTTGCGGATAAGGGTTGCGATCACCTCACTGCGCGCTTCTTGATGATGTGATGCGAGTCGATCCAAGGCTTGCGACACATCAGCATCCAGAATAATCTCCACGCGCTTTGCGCCATTGGCGATGCGTTTGCGACGATGTTCGGCTGTGCGCTCAACGGCGGATATCGGTTTGGCGAGTCTGGGGCGGCCTCTCCTGGATAAGCCCGGCAAAAAACCCTGTCCCGGTAAAGGGGATGTGGAAACCGCAGCAGTCGATGTCCCAGCTTTGGGTGGCTTACCCGACCTTGTGGCGAGAGTTGTTTGCTTGGTGGTCGTTTTTCGATCAGTCTTTTTTTTGGTATTTTTAGAAGGAATATTTAATTCATCCGGAATACCAAAAAGATCATTATCTTTAGACGCTGTCATGTTGCCACACTCAATAATAAAAATATCCGGTTAGTAATTTTACATTGGGGTTGCGTCAATTTGTGAATTATTTATCAAGAACGCTTTTATCACGAACGCTTCGCTGAAGAACTTAAAAGCTCAAGCACCGCATTCGCAAATATCTCAGGCACTTCCTGCGGCATGTTATGCCCCACCCCTGGGATGACGCGATGAGAGCGTGACCCCGTGAAGCGCTGAGCATGGGGTCCAACCCTAGAGGGTGGACGTACACCATCGTCTTCTCCATCGAAAGTGATGGTAGGTACTGTAATCGCAGGCTGCTGCGCCAGTCGAGCCTCAATCTGAGCGTAGGCAGGATCTCCCTCGACCAGTCCAAAACGATGTCGATAAGACTGAATCACAACGTCGACAAAGTCAGGGTTATCAAAAGACGCAGCACTCTTTGCAAAAGTGTCTTCATTGAAACGCCACGTCGGCGACCAAAGTTTCCAAAGTAAATGCGTGACAGCGCGACGGTCCTTTTCAAGACCGGCACGGCCTCGCTCGCTATGAAAATGGTATTGATACCAAAGACGATGCTCGTTTTCAGGCAAGTCTGGCACCATCGCTTGCGCGATATTTTGAATGTTGTAGCTATTAAAGGATACAAGGCCTTTACAGCGCTCTGGCCACAGCGCAGCCACCACACAGGCAGCGCGTCCACCCCAGTCATACCCCGCCAATACAGCCTGAGGAATCGCCAAGGCATCCATCAAGGCAAGAAGATCTGCACCTAATGCGGCTTGTTCACCAGAACGCGGTGTTTCTTGATTTAAAAATCTAGTGGGACCGTAACCGCGTAAATATGGCACGATGACCCGGCAACCTGCTTTGGCGAGTATAGGAGCCACTTCGCTGTAGGCATGAATATCGTAGGGAAATCCATGCATCAAGAAAACGGGTGGCCCCTCCGCAGGTCCTGATTCGGCATAGGCGATCTCGAGTACACCAGCACTTATTTTTCTAAGATTTTGCATGTGAACGCTTTTACTAGTAGAAGCCCAAATGTTAACCGCAGTTAACTATCAACATTTCGCTTTTGATGACTCTCTTCTTCGATGCTTTGTTTAGAACCGCTTAAGTTCAGCAGCATAGTGATATTGAACGAACTGATTAGTCCATTAACAAGCGGCATAGGGTATTTACTAGGTTGTGAAACATTACAGTATCTTTAATATTGAAAATTATACAAAAATGAAAATTTCAATAACGTGCAAAAAGAACCCATTTCCGTCATTCCAAAAACATATAAACCTTTAAAGGCTCAATCTGCCGTTGATATGTGGCTTGGGCAGCACATTAGGCAACTTCGCAAGAGCCGACAAAAGTCGCTTGTAGAGGTTGCCAGTGCATGTCAAATGTCTGTCGGACTATTAAGTCAGATAGAGAGAGGCATGAGCTCCATATCAATCAAGTTTCTCCATTTACTCGCCAATGAGCTTGGCGTGTCGCCTGATTCGCTAATCAGAAATGCTGAATTGGAAAATGACAATGCTGAAGGAGCGATCGCTCGTGCGGGGTCACATAGGCGTTTGAACTTAGAGGACAAAGGAATTGCAAAGGAAATCGTCACGCCAGCACTCGCTAAAGATTTGGACCTATGCCGTGCCCTGATTCAACCTGGCGCATCTTCTGGTGATCAGTGGTTTTCTACAGATAAAGGAGAACAGGTTGGAATGGTTTTAAGTGGAGCACTAGAACTATGGATTGACAATAAAGTTATGTTACTCAATGCAGGAGATAGTTTTTGTTATAGCAGTCGAACACCTCGTCGATGGCGCAACCCAGGAACTTCCACAGCAGAAGTTATTTGGGCTATTTCAAACATTCAAACTAGTTAAAAAATCTTACTCACCTCAGGAGAAGCACCATGAAAATAAAGTCACTTACATTAACTCTAGTATCTTTAGTCGCATTCGCACTTAGTACAAATGCTCTTGCCCAAAAAGTAGTAAAAGTCGGCTCAACACCGACAGGTATCCCCTTCACTTTCTTAGATACAAAAACAAACACAATTGAAGGCGCGATGGTTGATATTATAAAAGCTGTTGGTAAAGAAGCAGGATTTACTGTACAGATTGAACCAATGCCTTTTTCAACACTGATAGCATCCCTTACATCTAAGCGCATCGACCTTATTTCAGCTGCGATGTTCATCACTCCTCCTCGGCAAGAGGTTGTTGCATTCTCCGAACCTATTTATCGATATGGTGAGGGTTTGATGTTAAGTACCAAGGTTGCTCAAAAAACATATACATCTTTTGCTGATCTAAAAGGAATGACAGTTGGCGTGCAGGTTGGAACAGCATTTGTCGAACCATTGAAAAAAACTCAGGGGATTAAAGAAGTAAAACTTTATGACGGATCGGGGGACATGATCCGCGACCTTAATGCAGGCAGAATTGAAGCTGGCTTATTGGACTACCCCATTGCGGCTTACATCCTGAGCCAAGGAAATAACCCTAATGTTCGGCTTGATAAGTCTTATCAGCCAACCATAATGGGCAATATCGGAATTGCCGCAAATAAGGATAACCCTCAGTTGTTAGCAACAGTAAATGCTGCCCTGGCTAAACTTAAGGCGAATGGAACCATCGATACGATCTTGAAAAAATGGGGACTTGGTGTATAAAAAATAATTCGAAAACAAGATAACAACGTCTACACAAAGTCTCAACAGCACCAGAAGAGCCAATCATATGATTCAATTTTTTAAAGATGCAGTCGAATTCGTTCCGATTTTGCTCCAAGGTGCTCAGTTGACTGTATTAGTAACAACTGGATCATTAATTTTCTCAACCGTGCTTGGAATGATTTGGGCATTAATGCGTGTATCCAAAATACACGCATTGGTATGGTTCAGCACCACAATGATTAATCTTTTAAGAGGAATTCCGATCATTGTGCTGCTGTTCTATATTTACTTTGTCATGCCTGATTTTGGTTTATCTCTTTCTGCACTTCATGCTGCAATCATAGGCCTTGGCATTGCTTACTCAGCTTATCAAGCTGAGAACTTCAGAGCTGGAATAGAGGCAATTGATAAAGGACAGGTTGAAGCAGCGATGGCGATGGGAATGAATAAATCAATGACAATGAGACGGGTAATTCTCCCGCAAGCAGTACGCATCATTCTTCCTCCTTATGGAAACACAATGATCATGATGTTAAAAGATTCGTCTCAAGCATCCACGATTACTGTTGCAGAGCTGGCACTTCAGGGAAAACTTATCGCAGCATCAAACTTTAAAAATGCAACTGTGTTTACTTTAGTAGCTCTGATGTATCTCATTATGTGCATCCCTCTCATTATTTTGGTCAGACACCTGGAAAAAAGGAATGCTGCAAAATGATTGAATTAAAAAATGTGCATAAAAGCTTTGGACGAAATGAGGTATTAAAAGGCGTTTCAGCATCAATTTGCAAGGGTGAAGTCGTATGCATCATAGGCCCTTCAGGGTCAGGGAAATCCACAATCTTAAGATGTATTAATGGTCTTGAACGTTATGAATCCGGTGAAATCTCGATAGATGGCGTAATCGTTGACAGCGAGAAAAAATCAATTGGAATGATACGTACACAGGTTTCAATGGTGTTTCAAAAATTCAACCTTTTTCCCCATAGAACTGCGTTAGAAAATGTAGTTGAGGGACCCATTTACGTAAAAAAAGAAAGTAAAGATTCTGCTTTTGAGCGAGGACGTGCTCTTTTAGTGAGTGTAGGCCTAGGAGATAAAGAGGATGCATATCCCCCGCAACTTTCCGGAGGTCAGCAACAGCGCGTAGCTATCGCCAGAGCGCTTGCAATGCAACCTAAAGCTATTTTATTTGATGAACCTACATCTGCCTTAGACCCTGAACTAGTCGGTGACGTATTGAGCGTAATGCGCAAACTAGCCCAATCAGGAATGACTATGGTCGTCGTCACCCATGAGATGGGATTTGCACGAGAAGTCGCTGATCGGGTGATGTTCATTGACGAGGGCGTTATTGTCGAAGAAGGTCCTGCTGCAAACATCCTCAATCATCCAAAGCATCCTAGAACACAAGACTTTTTACGACGTGTTTTGCATCCGATCTGAATTTAAGGATTTATCATGTACCCAATTCCATTCCCCTTATCTCCGTCACTGTGGTCAGCCACTGCAATACCTGCGCCTCAAACTGATTCCTTAGAAAAAAATCATCATTGTGATGTAGCGGTGATTGGTGGTGGATTCGCAGGCCTAAGCACTGCGCTTCATCTTTCACAGAAAGGCGTAAAAACGACCGTTCTTGAAGCGCAAGAGATTGGGTTTGGAGCATCTGGTCGAAATGGAGGACAAGTCATTCCAGGGCTTAAATACGATCCTCAAGAAATGATCAGCATGTATGGATCTGAGCGCGGTAGTCATTTAATTAAATTTGCTGGAAGTACAGCAGACTCAGTCTTTGATTTAATTAATAGTAATAAAATGAACGTTCCACACGTACGAAACGGCTGGATACAAGGTGCGCACACGCAAGCTGCTTTGAGTCTTGCAAATCAGCGAGCTGAGCAATGGGGTCGACACGGTGCACCTGTAAAATATCTCAATCAATCACAGGCACAATCCTTACTTGGCACGGATAGATACCTAGGTGGTTGGGTTGATGAACGCGCTGGAGCTGTTCAGCCACTGAGTTACGTTAGAGAATTGGGGCGTGCTGCCATAAATGCTGGCGCAAACATTTACACTCAATCACCTGTTGAACACTTATCTCTAAAAGATGGAAAGTGGTCTGTTCGAGTAAATAACGGGGCAAGTATCACAGCAGATCGAGTAGTCATGTGCACAAATGCCTACGGCGGCGACTTATGGCCAAAACTTAAAACTACAATTATTGATGCCAATACTTTTCAGGTCGCAACCAAACCCCTCCCCGACCATATTAGGCAAACTATCCTACCTCAAGGCCATGTTTGCTCGGATACACGTAATTTGCTTCTGTACTTTAGGCTGGATCACCAGGGACGGTTATTGATGGGGGGACGTGGACCATTTCGTGAACCCAAAGGCGATGCAGACTGGGCTCATCTCGAACGAGTCATGTACAAAATGTTTCCTCAAGTAAAAGGCCAACCGATTGAGTTTCGATGGTGTGGACGCGTAGCAGTAACAAGAGATTATCTACCTCATCTGCACGAACCTGCACCAGGACTTCTAATTGATATTGGCTGTATGGGTAGAGGTGTCGGTCTCCAAACTAGTATGGGGCGTGCAATAGCAGAATACGTCACCAGTGGAGATAAACTAAAACTTCCATTCCCAATTACTGTTGCAAAATCTTTTCCTCTTTATGGTCTTCGAAGACTTTACGTCAATGCAGTAGTCACTTGGTACCGAATAAATGACGGAGGACTTTGATGGCAGCTCATAGAGGAGAACTGGTGATAATTATCTAGTACCTGATTTCGTGATTGCCCGTTAAGCAGTCATTGGAATTGTTACGGGACCGTTGTTAATCAAGAATACTTTCATGTCAGCACCAAAAACACCCGTTTCTACGTGGATGCCGCTCTCTTGAGCAAGCGATACAAATTCATCATATAAATTTTTGGCACTTAAAAAAGAAGCTGCTCGGCCAAAGCTAGGCCGATTACCTTTTGAAGTATCAGCAGCTAATGTGAACTGCGACACGATTAACAATGCCCCATTAATATCTTGAACGGACAGGTTCATCTTGCCATTTTTATCAGAAAAAATACGCAACTTTAATATTTTCTCCATCATCTGAAGTGAAGATTCTTTAGTATCCCCATGCTCGGCACATAGAAGTACGAGTAACCCTTGGCCGATCTGACCCACAATAGCGTTTTCCACTGAGACACTTGCTTCAGAGACTCTCTGCAATAAAGCCTGCATTTTCACCCATCCAATACATTTAAAAAAATTCTACCGATATGCTCTAATTGATATAGAAAATACATGAAGGAATACAGGCACAAAACCGAGTATAAATATTTATGACATACGTTTGTTTTTGGTCGGAATATATGGGTCGGGCGTTCCCATCGGAATGAGAGGGTTTTGCTTAACACTCTGCTCAAACTCTCCGACTATTTTTAACATTGGTCCGACCACCCAAGTATCGAGCGCCGGCTTTTCCTCTCGAGGATCAGTAAATAAGTTAAAGATCGTCGGTACAGGATTTTTGACTGGCGGGTCGAACATCGTATCCTGTCTCATGAAGTGCAATTTCCAATTACGCCATTTGACGGCCTGAAGACGCTCTGCACAGAAGATCGGAAATCCTTCGCGCGCGGAGTTTTCTTTTTTTCCAAGCAAGAAATCAGACTGATCCACACTGTCTATGGGTCGATCATTCGGAATTTTTGCACCACAAATTTTTGCGAAAGTGGCGAACATATCTACGTCATGAACAATCTCATTGCTAATGCGTTCAGCAGGAATCTGTCCGGGCCAACGTATGAGGAAAGGGACACGAATCCCCCCTTCTAGCGCCGTGAAATATTGCCCACGCCACGGACCCGACCAGCCATCCCAAGGCTTATAGAACTCCGCACCGTTGTCACTCGTAAACACAACGATTGTATTTTCACGTACACCGGCGTTGTCGACTGCATCCAGAATCTGACCAACGTTCGCATCCATCTCGGCAAGCATATCTGCCCATTCCCCATTCCCTGTTTTACCCGCAAACTTAGGATTCGGAAGTGAAGGCAGATGGGGTTGCGTCAAGGCCACGTAGGTAAAAAATGGCTTTCCAGACTTGGCTCCTCGCTCAATAAAGGCAACGGAACGTCGGGTGACCTCGGCATCAATCAGCTTGCGTTGATCAACATCGTAAACCTTGAGCACCTGACTCTTTTCGCCTTTCTTGCCCTCCATGATGTGCTCAGGCGACATGATTTCAGGACGCCAACCGGGCGAGGATGGCCAAAGCGCCTCATCGGTTGTGCGAGGAATGCCAAACCATTCATCAAAGCCTTTGTCATTTGGTAGGCGGCCATCAAAACTACCGAGGTGCCACTTGCCGTAATAACCTGTCGCGTATCCCGCATCGCAAAGAGCCTGACCGATCGTGATTTCCCATTGCGTGAGTCCATCCGCGACACCTCCAAATGGAACGGAATGGGTGCCGGACCGAATTGCCCAACGACCCGTCATCAAGCTTGAGCGGCTAGGTGTTCATTGGGTTTCCATATTCGCGTTAAGAAGTTTTGTCCCCTCTTTAGCCAAGGAATCAATACGCGGTGTGGCGGCACCTCGCGTGATGCCGCCGCCGTAACACCCTACCTCGCCGTAACCTAAGTTATCGGTCAGGATAAAAACGATATTTGGCTGTGCAGCCCGCGGCCCTGTATTTTTTGTTTGAGCGGTCGCATTTGAAGCGATCAATGAACCCGCTGCTGCGGCAACCGCGCTGAGACCAGCCCCCTGAATGAATTTACGTCTATCACTGACGGCTTGAGCGTCAAGAGTGTTCTCTGAAGGCTGGGCGATGTTTTTATTCTTACTGGACATTTGAATGCCTCCTTTCGCTAAGTAATACCTTCAACATTAACATTTACTTAATAAGACCTAAAGGCTAATTAATATTTAGTATTCATATCACTCGCTGCACTTTCAACGCTTAAAAGACAAGCACAATCAAAATAATTTTTAGAGCTTCGCGTCTTGTCAGGAGTTCGCTTAAATGTTGCTGTTTTTTTCACAAAAAAGAGAGGTGGGAGCGGTCAAAGCACACAGTTTCTCTCAATCCATGTATGTCGTAATTTAAAGGCAGGTTATCCATAGTAGAGTCATAAATGCGGGTTTTTATTTAGCAAAAATCATGGATGTTTCCGAAAAATGTCAGTAAAAATGACTGAGTTAGAAAACAAAAAACTCTTTCCACTCACCGGCGCTCAGCGAAATGTCTGGTTTCATCAAAAGGTCGATTTAAACGCGACTGCCTACAATGCGGGTCAACATATCGTGATCGAGGGTGACCTTGACACAGAAAGACTTGACCGTATTCAAAAAA
Source organism: Zwartia lucis (assembly GCF_965234455.1). Lineage (GTDB taxonomy): Bacteria > Pseudomonadota > Gammaproteobacteria > Burkholderiales > Burkholderiaceae_B > Zwartia > Zwartia lucis. The sequence goes on from NZ_OZ248472.1 coordinate 356,719, forward strand.
AGCTTGTTCAAGATACTGAGATCCTGAGTCTTCGCTTCGTAGAGGTTGATCAAACACCGTATCAGACCTTTTTTCCTTTATCTGCTCCCGCTCTCGCGCAATGGGATCTCCGAAACGAGCCTAATCCGGAGCTTGCTAGTCAAGACCTACTGCACACGCAACAACATCTCCCCTTTGATCTTCAAGAGGGCCCTCTTTTTCGTTTTGGTCTGATTAGACTTGCGGAGCAACGCTGGATTTGGTTTTGGTTTTATCACCACATCATCATGGATGGCGCGGGTGTTGCAAGTATGTTTTCAAGATTGGTTCAGTCGTACTGTGCAAACGAATTAATACCTCCTAAAACGGCTCTTTCTTGGCTAGAAGCCGTTCAAGAAGATGACGACTACAGACATAGTCCGCAATGGGATGAAGATCGTCAATATTGGCAAGAAACCTTAACCGGCATCGAAGTCCCGGCGAGTCTCACCTCTCAGCCTGCGATCCTGGGCGATCTACAGGTTTGTCAAACCACCAGTGTTCATTTAGAAAGAACAGATTTTGAACGCATCCTCTCTTGGGGAAAAGAACATCACCTGAGCCCCTACCCTTGCTTTGCTGCCGCAGTTGCGGCTTACCTATCGCGCATGACGGGTCAGCAAGATCTCTGCTTAGGTTGCCCAACAGATGGGCGCAATCGAAAGACTCGTTCAACACCAGGCATGCTGACAAACGTACTTTCGCTACGTAGTCATGTCGCTGCTCAAGCGACTCTTCTCGCTGTTGCACGCCAATTCTCTCTTCAACTCAAACAAGCACTTAGACACAGGCAATTTCCCTTTGGAGAAATCGTTAAGCAACGACTCCAGCAAAACCAGTCTGAGCCCTTTTCAATGTTGGTCAATCTTGAAAGTTTTGATCATCATGCTGACTTTGGAACGGCGCAAGGCTCTCTGTATACGGAGTCCTCCGAACCTGTTGCAGACTTGCAATTATTCATTTTTGATAGAAATGATGAGGGTCCAATCGAACTTCGTCTTGCCTATCACCCAAAGCGGTATACCGCTTTGCAGGCGCATCAGCACTTAGTCAATATTGCTCAACTCACTAAACTTTTACCGTTCCACGGTCAAAACAGCATTGCCTCATTTTCATTACTCGATCCTTCGCAACGCGCGAGCATCATTGAGGAGTCTTGCGGCCCCGTGCGGGACTTGTCCGACCAGCCTCTCACGCTTGCCGCCCTCTTTGCCGCTCAGGTTGCGGCCAGCCCTCACGCTCCAGCACTCCTCTTTGAACAGAGCATAGGAGAGCACGCGAGTATGCCCTTTGCCGAGCTCGATGCTCGATCGAACCAACTCGCGCGTCACCTCATTGCTTTGGGCTGTGGTCCCGACCATATCGTGGCCGTGTTACTCGATCGCTCGCCACAATTAATCGTGGCCATGCTGGCTGTCCTCAAAGCCGGAGCCGCCTATCTGCCCCTTGACCCAGAGCTGCCGACCTCACGCCTGCAGTTCATGCTCGCAGATAGTCAGACGCGTTTGCTCCTGAGCGACAGCAATCTCTTGGAGCGGCTTGCCTCTGCCGGAGCGTCCACGCACGACGTTGCCATGCCCGCTCATCGGGATCTGAATGATCCGCGTATTGTCGCTGAGCTCAGTGCGCTTCCTGCCACTGCGATTGCGCCGCATGAACGCACTCAGGCGCTTGACCCTGAGCATCTTGCTTATTTGATCTACACCTCAGGCTCGACAGGCACCCCCAAGGGTGCGGGCAATACCCATCAAGCGGTCGTCAATCGCCTGATCTGGATGCAAGACACCATGCAGTTGGCGTCACGCGACCGGGTTTTACAAAAAACCGCGATCGGCTTTGATGTCGCCGTCTGGGAGTGGTTTTTACCTCTTATGGCGGGTGCTGCTTTAGTCATTGCCCGCCCAGAGGGTCAAAAGGATCCGGCGTATCTCAAGTCTGTGATCGAACAACACCATGTCAGCGTCATGCACTTTGTGCCCTCCATGCTGGCGGTGTTTCTTGAGTCGCTCGAGGCGCAGGACTGCCCCTCGCTCAAGCAAATCGTCACCAGTGGCGAGGCGCTCAGTGGTGCGGTCCAGGCCCAGACCTTTCGTCAGCTGCCCCAGACCCGTTTGTGGAATCTCTATGGTCCGACCGAAGCGGCGATCGACGTCTCGGTCTGGCCTTGTCGCCAAGCCGATGACACACTGACCCCTCCCATCGGGTACCCGATCTGGAATACGCAGCTCTTTATTTTGGACAGCATGCTCGAACCCCTCCCGAACGGGGTCGTGGGTGAGCTCTATATCGCTGGAACGAACCTCGCCCGTGGATACCTCGGGCGCAGCGGCTTGACGGCGGAACGCTTTATCGCGTGTCCCTTCGCGGCCAAGGGCGCGCGCATGTACCGCACAGGCGATCTGGCACGCCGACGCGAAGATGGCGCGATCGAATACTTGGGACGCGCCGATGATCAAGTCAAGATCCGCGGCTATCGCATTGAGCTTGGAGAGATACAAGCGAGCTTGCTGGCACAAAATCCAGCGCTTGCTCAAGCGGAAGTCATCACGCGCAAGATCCAGGGTGATCAGAGACTAGTGGCCTACCTGGTGACGCGTCAGGGTCAAGACGCTGTGCAGGCCGAAGTGCTGCGCAATGGCTTGCTGGCGTCCTTGCCTGAATACATGGTGCCCTCTTACTTTGTCTACGTGCCCGCCTTTCCTCTGAGCGCCAACGGCAAGCTCGATCGGCGCGCACTGCCAGACCCAGAGATTGGACGTGTGTCAGAGACCTATCGCGCACCGCGCAATACCTCCGAAGACTTGCTCTGCAAACTCTTTGCTGAAATCACAGGTGCTCAACAGGTCAGCATCGATGATGGCTTCTTTGCGCTGGGTGGAGATAGTATTTCAGCCATTCGGCTCGTGAGTCGAGTCCGTGCTCATGGTTTTCTATTGAATGTCCGTGATATTTTCAAAAACCAGAGTCCCGCTTTACTTGCGCCTGTCCTGCAAGAAACTCAAACTGACGCACCAAAAGTTGTCTGGGAAATTGAAGGAGAGATTCCAGCACTCCCCATATACCTTGAATATCTCAGCATCAACAAGAGACTTGATCAATTTAACCAAACCGTTGTGTTGCAAGCACCTCAGTCATTATCTTACGAGTCGGTTTGTCAGGCCTACCACGCGCTTTCCAAACATCATGGCGCACTGCGCCTGCGCACCGAAGGTGAAGGTCTACAAACAACTTTTATTATTGATCCTGTCGATGCAGCGCTGAACTCAAAGATCGATATTCTTGATTTATCCGCGCATGATCCTGCTCAGGCCGAGCTTGCGTTACATCGAGCGATTGACACCTTGAGTGACAAGCTCAATCCAAGCCTTCCAGGGTTGATGAAAGCCGCGCTCTGGGTCAAACGAAACAATGCCCCCGCGTTACTTGTCCTCACACTTCATCACTTTGTCGTCGATGGCGTGTCTTGGCGCATCTTGCTCGATGATTTAAAAACACTCACCTCGAATCCAGTCGGATCTTTACCTGATAGAACGATGTCTTTACGCGCTTGGGCGCAAAGCTTGAGCGACGAAGGTCAGCTTGGAAAGCGTCGTCACGAAGAGGCACTTTGGTTGCTGCAGGAGGAAGGTATCGATACCTTACCTCAGGATCATGCTATCGCATCAGACGCGAATACACAGCAGTCCGTCGTGACCATTCATGGGCAACTCAATAAAGCTCAAACAGACCAAGTGGTTCAATCGCAAGCCGTCTATCACGGTGGCATGAACGATATTTTGCTTGCGGCACTCGGGCTCGGTGTCAAGCAATGGAGTCTTGACCAATATCAACAAACACTCGGCGATTTTTTAATAGCGCTCGAAGGTCATGGACGTGAAAACGATACCGATCTTTCACAAACAGTCGGCTGGTTAACTAGTATTTTTCCCCTCCGACTCGAAGTAGGCGATCTGAATCCACAGGATAGAAAGAGTCCTGGCCATGCGATTCGCCGTGTTAAGGACCGGCTGCGTTCGATGCCTGACAAAGGTCTTGGCTATGGCGTGCTGCGTTATTTGGATCAAAGCAGCAAGATTGCGCAGTCCAATGTTGCACAACCGCAATTAGTCTTTAATTATCTAGGTCAATCCGAGAAAAAAATCTCAAACATCGACCAATGGAGCGTTGCAGAAGGCTATGCCAGCACCTCTCAGGACGCACCAGATCGAAAGCGTCTACACCTCATCGACATCAATGCCAATATTGACGCCACGGGTTCACTGCAATTTAATTTAAATTTCTGTAGCGCAGCCTATTCAAAGGCTTCTATGGAACGCCTGCTCCAAAGCTTTACGTTGAGCCTCAACGCGGTTGCGGAGCATTGCCTGCATCATCCACTTGAAAATACGCATACCCCTTCCGACTATCCTCTGACTTCACTGAGCAAACATCACGGTCAACTTTTAGAGCAACGTGTCCTAGATCAATTGGTGCAGCAATATCCAGACCTCGAAGATATTGTTCCGCTCACACCCTCGCAACAAGGTCTCGCGTTTGAAAGTATGGCCCGGGCTGTCGGGTCTGAAGATCCCTATCACATTCAAATTATTCTGATTGTTCAAGGAAAATTAGATATACCCGCAATGCAACGGGCGTGGTCGCGTGTCATCAAAAGACATGCCATCCTACGTTTACGACTGGCTCCTTCGGAAATCGCGCCAGGACTTGGCATCATCGGTGGAGAGTTAACCTATGACCAGAAAATTCTAGATCTGCATGGCGATTATGCTGAGCGTCTCGATCAAATTCAAAAAATTGACTTAGACGAAAAATTTTCTTTTGAACAAGCGCCCCTTGTGCGACTGAGAATTGGGGATCTCGGCCATCAAAAACATGCGCTCTTGATTTCTAAACATCACTTGATTCTTGACGGCTGGTCATTGCCCGTCCTGATGCGAGAACTTGCGCACATCTACGATTGTGATGTCCGTGGTTTACCAGAAAAACTAAACCGACCATTCATGTGGCAGGAGTATTTGAAATGGCTCGCCGCGCAAGATCTTGAGGTCGCCCGACGCTATTGGAGTGCACATCTCAGCGAGCTGACTGAACCCAGTCGATTGCAGCTCTCAGCACCCAATACATCAACGCCTGGCACTGGAGCGCTTTACTTTAATTTTGACCAAGCCTTAAATGATCAGTTCGAGGCCTTTTCTAAGCAGCACGGTCTGACGCAGGCGAGCGTTCTCATGGGACTGTATGCGCTTGTGCTGGGCCGAACGAGCCAACTTTCTGACATCGTCATCGGCAGTGTGCACAACGGTCGTGCCAATAGCCTGAGTGGTATTGATCAAGCGATCGGTTTATTTATCGATACCTTGCCTCTTTTCATGCATTTGCCTGCAGGTGAGTCTCTTGTTCAGTGGCTCCTACAGCAACAAACGGCACAATCCGAGCAGGATGCGCACTCGCACATCGGACTCGCTGCGATACAAAGCTTAGCGGGATTCCCGGGTTCGTCCATATTTGAAGCACTTTTTGTATTTGAAAACTTTCCAACCGATACCGCAACGATTCCTGTAGGGGATTTGAAAGTCCTTGAAAGCTTAGGCCATGACGGTACAAACTATCCTTTAGCGCTCGGTGCTATACCGGGCAACACGCTCTCTCTGCGCCTGACCTATGACTTAACGCGTATTAAGGCTTCAGATGCTCAGCATCTTTTAGACTGTCTTTGCCACTTAATTCAATCATTGCCCCGCATTGCGCATACCCCGCTTGCCGCGATTGCATTGCTCGAGGCGCCCGAAGAACAACAGCTCATCAACCAGTCCAAGGGAAGCGTGATCCCTGCGGATGCGTCTATCGTCGACCTGACCGCACTTTTCGCTCAGCAAGTCTCTGTTCAACCTGATTTACCAGCGTTGATGACTCAGGATCAGCAGCATGTGATGACGCTCAGTTACGCTGAGCTCGATGCGCGCACGAATCAGTTAGCGAGACATCTCATAAACGAAGGGATCGGTCCTGGACAAATCATTGCCTTGCTGCTGGAGCGCTCTGAGGCGTTACTCGTGTCCACCTTGGCCGTCCTGAAGACTGGCGCGGCATATCTCCCTCTTGATCCCGGCTATCCCGCAGCCAGGCTCGAATACATCCTAAAAGACAGTCAAGTGCAATGTGTCATTAGTAATAACGCACTGTACGACGCATTGCAAAGTTCGATCGAGTCTGAACTTCCAGAGTTGTTGGATTTTGAAGATCCAATCCTCGAAATTCGACTATCGATGCAACTTGAATCCGCCATCCAAGATCACGATCGAATCGCCCCACTCCACCCTCAATCACTGGCTTATTTGATCTACACCTCTGGCTCAACAGGTCAACCCAAAGCCGTAGGTATTTCTCACCTCTCCGCGGTCAATCTCGCGCAAGCACAGCTCAGTATTTTTAAACTGGATCATACAGACAGAGTTTTACAGTTTGCTTCTCAAGCTTTTGACGCAAGTGTTTGGGAAATGCTGCTCGCCTTTGGCTCAGGCGCAGCTTTGGTGATTCCTGAGCAATCCACCCGCACAGATGCGGCTGCTCGACTCGCCCTTGATCTTCAGACTTTTGGTGTGACGCATGCAACACTGCCTCCGGTATTGGTTGCAGCCTTAGATATCGAGGTCCTGAAATCTCTCAACACACTCGTGGTTGCGGGCGAGGCATGCTCGCCTGAGATTGTTGCTCGCTTTGCAAGCCATTTAAAGATGTTCAATGCTTATGGTCCGACGGAAACCACCGTCTGCGCGACCATCAGTCCAGCATTGAACCCAGAGATCGATGCTTATCCAGGCGCAGGACCCGTCACGATTGGTCAGCCGCTTGCCAATATGCAAGTCTTCCTGCTTGATCCCTCCCTGCAACCCGTTCAAAACGGCATGCAAGGCGAACTCTACGTCGCTGGAACGGGTTTAGCACGAGGCTATATCGGCCGACCAGGTTTAACGGCCGAGCGTTTTGTGGCATGTCCTTTTGGTGAACCAGGGATGCGCATGTATCGAACAGGCGATATGGCGCGTCGACGCGACGATGGTGCGATCGAGTTTATTGGGCGCAAGGATGATCAGGTCAAAATCCATGGATACCGTATCGAGCTCGGAGAAATCGAGTCCGCGATTCGTGCCTTAGATAGCTCTCTCACCCAAGTTGCCGTCATCGCGCGTGAAATGGGCGCAGATCAAAAACTCGTCGCCTATATCGTTCAAACAGAAGATCAACCCGCACTTGAGATTGATGCGTTAAAACAAGGACTCGCTGCGTCTTTACCTGAATACATGGTGCCAAACTATTTTGTCATCATTTCAGAATTGCCCTTTACACCGAATGGAAAACTAGATCGCCGCACCCTACCCGCACCCACGCAGCAAACTGGATCAAGCGCCAAAAAATCGGCAAGTTCCCAAGAGGAGCAGATCTTATGCGAGATCTTCGAGACGCTCACTAATCACAAAAACATCAGCGTCGATGATCATTTCTTCGCCCTCGGTGGTGACAGTATCTCGGTGATCCGCTTGGTCAGTCTTGCTCGCGCAAAAGGCTTGTCATTGACTGTTAGAGACGTCTTTACGCATCAGTCACCTGAAGCATTGGCCGCCATTGCCCAACCCGTCGAACAAGCCAGCACACAGATTGTTTGGCAAGAAAATGGTGCGGTCCCTGCGTTACCGGTCTTTCAGGCCTTTTGGGAACAAAAAGGCTCACTCAAACACTTTAACCAAGCTGTTTTATTGGATGCACCCGCCCATGTCGGTGCCTCCATGGTCAAGCAGGCTTTAGAACAAATACGGGCGCATCACGGCGCGCTTCGACTTCATTGCGAAACGGTCAATCACGCCCATCAACTCGTAATCGATGAAGTCGACAAGCTGCCACCCATCGCGTTCTTTGAATTGGACCTGAGTGCCCAAGAACCTGTTCAGGCTCGACAACAACTCATAGAAAGATTTCTCAATCTGAGCGACGATCTCGATCCCGCTCAGCCCGGCGCGCTGATGGTTGGGCTCTGGATCACTCAACCTGACGGATCGCACCAACTTGCACTAGTCATTCATCACTATGCTGTGGATGGTGTTTCCTGGCGTGTGCTCATTGATGATCTTCAGGCTCTGACAAGCCCAGAGCTCAAGGCGTTGCCAGCGCCAAGCATGTCCTTGCGCGCCTGGGCGGAAACCCTCGCATCACAGGGATTACAAGGGTCCCGTCGAGGCGAAGAAGCCTTTTGGCTTGAGCAAATTCAAAGCGTCTCCACTCTGCCTGTCAAGGCGCACTTTGACAAAGAGCTCAATACCGTTGGCGCCTCCGAGACTTATCACTGCACCCTCAGTTTGAAGGACACCGAAAGGCTCGTCTCTGCACCCGCCATCTATCAAGGTGGTATCAATGATCTTTTCCTGACGGCACTCGGTTTTTCAATTGCACAGTGGTCTGAGAGCCGCTTTCAGCATCCTGTCGGCAATGTGGTTGTGCATCTCGAGGGCCACGGTCGAGAGCTCGACGCGGAGTTGTCCAGGACCGTCGGATGGCTCACGAGCCTATTTCCGGTTAGCGTAAAAATCGATGATCTGAATGCGCAACACTCCAATGACTTAGGCATTGCGATACAGCGCGTTAAAGAGGTCCTTCGTGGCATGGCCGACAAGGGTCTCGGATATGGGATTTTGAAATATCTCGATCCGAATAGTCAACTTTCGCGCATGCCTTCCCCAGGCATAGAAATCGGCTTCAATTACCTCGGGCGATTCGAGCAATCAACCGTCAATGCACGTCATTGGAACATGGCTGAAGGTGGACTGATTGGTGCTAAAGATGATCCAAATCGTCAACGCATGCATGTTCTTGACTTCAACACAGCCATCAATCCTTCTGGTTGTTTAACGATTTCCATCACCTTTAGTACCCTCGCACATGAGCTGAGTGATGTTGAGGACTTAGCAAAACGATTTCAAGAGCAACTGTTCGCGCTGAGCGATCATTGCTTGGATGCCCCCCTCGCTCATCGTCGCACATTGTCTGATTTTAAATTTCTCCATCAAAATCCGGACTTTGCAAGCCACATCGATCAAGGCATGCTCAATACGATCGGGGATCTCTATCCTGATTTTGAAGATATTGTGCCTCTTACCCCTCTTCAACAAGGATTGGCTTTTGAAAGCTTATCCTTAGAGGTCAACGAAAAAGATCCATACCACGTTCATCTATTACTGACTTTTACCGGACAGTTCGACAGTCATGCCATGCAAAGAGCTTGGCGCGCACTTGTTAAGCGTCATATTGTGATGCGACTTGCCGTAGCGCCTGCTTGGTCACCCGGCGGCTTAGGCATTGTCTTGCATCAAGATGCCATCGACTATCAAATCCTTGAATTAACAGGTCGTTCAGAGGAGCGGATTCAGCAAATTAAAGAGATCGACTTTCAACGTCGTTACGATCTCACTCAAGGTCCGCTCATCAGGTTTTATGAGGCATCCTTAGGGCCCCATGAATGGGCAGTCTTGATCTCCAACCATCATCTTATTTTGGATGGTTGGTCTCTCCCTATTCTCACCTCCGAACTCGCTCAATTGTATGAAGCCGAATGTGCGCAAGTCGCCATCGCCCTTGATACGCCGTTTGAATGGCGGAATCATCTCCAATGGCTTGCGGACCAAGATTTCGTGAGTGCGCGTGACTACTGGAAAAAATATCTGGGCGAGCTGACAAGTCCTAATCGACTGGATCTGCCCATCCCAAAAGAAATAAAAATAGGGATGGCAAACATCGAGTTGGCCCTTGATGCAACCACTTCACACACGTTTGAAACCGTTTCTCGACAACAAGGTGTGACGCAAGCTTCACTCTTACAAGGTCTCTTCGCACTGGTTTTAGCGCGCAGAAGTAAACTCGATGAAATTGTGATTGGAAGTGTTCGCAATGGACGGACCAGTCCGCTCGCACGCATTGATCGAGGCACCGGTCTTTTCATCAACACCTTGCCCATGTTTACCACCCTGCATCCGGGTCAAACACTCATTGAATGGGTTCGCGAACAGCAAATCGCGATGGCGGATCAAGATACCTATGGACATATTGGCTTAAGAGAGATTCAGCACATTGTTGGTATGACTGGCACGCCACTCTTTGAAGCCATGTTTGTCTTCGAAAACTACCCTGTTGAACAGTCTGTTCAAAAAATCGGACAACTGACGCTCACACATGCTCAAAGTGAGGATGGCAATCATTATCCAATCGGGCTGTCTGCACTCACTGGCGAAGTTTTGACCTTACGCCTAGGGTTTGATCAGACAAAACTGGACCTCAGTCAGGCACAAGAAATTTTGGAGCAAATCACGCGATTAATACGCAATTTGCCCAACATCATCGAGATGGCACTCGCCGCCATTCCACTGATTGATGTCACTGACCGCAAAGCCTTGCTTGAAAGCGGCGCAGGTAAAAATGTTCTTGTCGAGCCCTCCATTTTGTCAATTTTGGATATCTTTGACAAACAATTTACCGTCTGTGCTGACAAGCTGGCATTGTCGAGTCAAGATCCGTCTACTTCCGTCAACATGACTTTTGCCGAACTCAATGCACGCGCCAATCAACTGGCTCGGCATTTGATGGCTCGAGGCGTGGGGCCCGATGATATTGTGGGCATCATGCTCGATCCTTCGGCTGAACTGGTTGTCGCCTTACTGGGCATCATGCGTGCAGGTGCGGCCTATCTGCCGCTCGCGACCGACTATCCCACACAGCGCTTGGCTTACATGCTGCACGATAGCCAAGCCAAGCAATTTATCAGTACCGCCTCGATCGCCCAAGCCTTTCAACAATCAGGGAATCAATCGATTCCCGACATGCTCGATTTATCAGATCCTGCCCTCATCAAGCGCCTCGATACCTATGCGGTGACGGCTGTGCTCGATCATGAAAGGAAGTCGCCATTACGCGCTGAGAATTTAGCCTATCTTATTTATACTTCGGGCAGTACTGGTTTGCCAAAGGGTGTCGCACTGTCACACTCTGGCTTGGTCAACTATGTCTCATGGGCGATGGACGCGTACAAGCTCGATACTGGAAATGGCGCACCCATCAATACCTCGATCGCTTTTGACGCGACCATCACCAGTTTATGGCTTCCTTTGATTTCCGGTAAAACGGTTCACTTTTTAGACAAAAACAATCAAATTGAAGCCTTGGCAGAAAGTCTACAAAGCCATCAAGATTATTCACTCGTTAAATTGACACCTGTCCATCTTGATGCATTGCGTCATTTATTGCCCTCTGAAACTTTAGCTCATCAAACACATTCCTATGTGATTGGCGGCGAACAGTTAACCGCCGCTACGGTTGAGTTTTGGCGCAAATATGCCCCCAAGACAAGATTGATTAACGAGTATGGTCCGACTGAAACGGTCGTAGGTTGCTGCGTATACGAAGTCAGTGAACAGACCTCGCGAGACGGCGTCATTCCAATCGGCATGCCTATTTGGAATACTCAACTCTATCTTTTAGATCCACATTTAGACCTTGTGTCCGATGAAACTGTTGGAGAACTTTATATTGGTGGCTCGGGATTGGCGCGAGGATATTTGGGACGCCAAGGGCTGACGTCAGAACGCTTCATTGCCTGCCCTTTTGGTGAACCAGGCGCACGCATGTACCGTACAGGTGATTTGGCCAGACGACGTGAAGATGGCGTGCTTGTATATCTGGGTCGCGTAGATGACCAAGTCAAAATTCGAGGCTATCGCATCGAGCTTGGCGAAATTGAAACAGCGCTCCTGAATCATATCGATGATTTGGCGCATGCTGTCGTGATCACAAAAAAGATGGCGGACGATTTGCGACTGGTCGCCTATCTCGTGCCGATCACAGATAAAAAACCTGTGGATGCCGCAACGATCAAAACAGTGCTTGGGCAACATCTGCCTGAGCATATGATACCCACTACTTTTATCACGATCGATGCCTTGCCTTTAACACCCAATGGCAAACTTGACCGAAGCAAACTTCCAGAGCCGATTCCAGAGCATACGCTCAAGACCTTGATTGAACCAAAAAATGAACGAGAAAGAATTTTTTGTGCACTCTTTGAAAGCCTGACTGGATGCGAACACGTCAATCCTGACGATAGTTTTTTTGCGATCGGTGGCGATAGTATTCTTTCCATCCGTTTAGTGAGTCGCGCACGCTCACAGCATCTGATTATTACTGTCAAAGATATCTTTAAATATCAGACACCCGCAGAGTTAGCTCATATCGCGCGCTCAGCGAATCAAGAAAGTGCAGCGCCTGCCTGGCCTGAGGATGGACAGTTCATCCCACTTCCCATTTATCATGATTTTATCGATGCGGGTGGTTCGCTGAAGCGGTTTAATCAAACCGCTTGTTTAATCGCACCGCCTGTGGTCACCTTTGAACAGGTTGGGGTCTATCTTCAAACGCTGATGACGCGTCATGCCGCACTGCGCATGCGAACCGTTCAACATGAGGAAAAATTAGAATTCTTGATTGACCCCTGGTCAAACCAAAAACCGTCCCTCAAGCTTCTTGATCTGACCCACCTTGAGGAGCAACACGCTGAACGTGCGCTGACTGAGGCCATCCATGACTTAAGCATGACGCTCTCACCCGAGCATGGCCAAATGGTGTCTGCACTTTGGGTATGCCGACAGGCGCATCCCCCGATGCTGGTGTTGACCATTCATCATTATTCGATTGATGGCGTCTCTTGGAGGATTTTGATCGAAGATCTGAATGATCTTTTATCCGCGCAAACACAAGGCGCAGCCCCTAAGACCATGTCCTTTGTCGCATGGTGTCATTTTATTTCTCAGCAAGGCTTGACGGGTCAGCGTCGTCGCGAAGAACCTCTTTGGCTATCACAGGTTCAGCATATCCAGCCGTTGCCAACGACTTTTATGACAGACAAGACAGACACCTTAGAGCATGCCGCTCATGTGTCTGGAAAATTGACACGGGAAATCACGACACAACTTTTACGCGTCCCTGACCTTTATTTTGGTGGTATCAATGATGTGTTGCTGGCGGCATTAGGCCTGACACTCTCTCAATGGTCTTTGGATGAATTTGAATATGATTTAGGTGATCCAGTCATCATGCTCGAAGGGCACGGCCGCGAAGGTGACCAAGATGTTTCAAAAACAGTGGGTTGGTTTACGACGTCCTTTCCCTTGCGCTTAAAGGTTGCAGATCTTTCAACACCCTTGACGCCCGATTCAATGGGCCGCGCGATTCAGCGCGTCAAAGAAAGCTTGCGCGCACTGCCTGATAAAGGCATGGGCTATGGAATATTGCGTCACTTGGACGCAGAAAGTAGTCTTAAGCAAGCTGCTTCATGTCCGCCACAAGTCTTATTCAATTATCTAGGTCGATTTGAACAATCAACAATTCAAGCCGGCGAATGGAGCCTCGCCGAAAATGGTTTAACGAGTTCAGGAGATTCGGCGGATCGCCCACGACTGTACGCGCTCGAAATCAATGCCATGATCAATCACGAAGGGGCATTTGTCTTTGGCGTGAGCTATTCAACGCTCTTACATAGCGAGAAAGTCATGACTCAATTCGCCAAGCGATTTGAGACCATGCTTGCGCACATCACCTCACAATCTTTGACAAATCCTTTGAGGATATGTCATACGCCTTCAGACTTTACAAGCATCCCGTTGGATAATGAATTTAAACCGCGTCTTGATCAGCAGCAACTCGATACGGTGTTGAATTTGTATCCCGATGTCGAGGACATCATTCCGTTAACGGCGCTCCAACAGGGACTTGCTTATGAAAGCTCGGCGCTTGAGCCCGCTGCCCGTGACCCCTATCATGTCCAGATTATTTTGACGCTTCATGGAAAAATCCATCAAGAAGCGATGTGGCGTGCGTGGACCACGCTGACAGCGCGACACAGCATCCTACGCCTAGCGATGGTGCCCGCTGCCGTCGCGCCAGGTTTCGGAGTCATTCGTCGCACCACAGGTCTTGGTATGGAATCCGTCACCTTGACGGGCTCACCCTCCGAAAGAAAAGCAGCATTGCTACAACATGACCTCTCACAGCCCTTTTCACTTGAAACAGGCCCACTCGCGAAAATGTATCTATGCGAGCTTGACGCGCATTCCCATGCTCTCCTGTTAAGTAATCATCATCTCATTTTGGACGGATGGTCAAGCGCGATCTTGGGCAATGAGTTGTCAGCCTTGTATGAGGCTGAGCGAACAGGCTCTAGGGTTGAACTAGAAGCACCTTTTAACTGGCAAGAGCACCTGCAATGGGTGGCCTCTCAAGATCACGATAGAGCCTGCGCCTATTGGAAAAATCATCTCTCGGAACTCACTGTGCCCAGCAGAATTGAGTTTCCACCACCTAGCAAACCCATTCAAGGAATGGGTGAAGTTCAACGCACGCTGAGCCCTGCGCTTTCTGAGCATTTGAATCAAGTCGCGCGCGAACTGATGGTGACACAAGCCACCCTCTTTCAAGGCATGTTCGCACTCTTGTTGGGCAAAATGAACGGGCTTGATGAAATCGTCCTTGGCTGCGTCAGACATGGCCGCTCAAGCATGCTTGCGGGGATCGATCGCGCGCTCGGTTTATTTATCAACACCCTGCCTTTTTATCATCATATGAGGCCCGGGACGGTGCTCGCAGATTGGTTACGCGCGCAACAATCTGAGCTTGTCGAACAAGAGGCTTTTGAGCATCTCGGACTGACAGAGATTCAAGCATTATCAGGATTCTCTTCTGAATCTCTCTTTGATGCCTTGTTTGTTTTTGAAAATTATCCAGTCAATACCGTTAAAGATGCAGCGGGCGAACTTGTCGTCAGTCATGCTCAAGCGATTGATGGTAATCACTACCCTATTGCACTTTCTGTTGTTCCGGGTTCATCGATTCTGCTGCGCTTGACCTATGATCAGTCACGTCTTGATCATCCGTATGCGCAGGAGTTAGTGCGCCGTTTAGAAGCGATGCTCGAAGAACTTCCTTCTTTCATCCATGCAGACTTAACAGCATTGCCTCTGACGACAGGTCTTGAGCGTGAGGAAATCCTCGAGCGATCAAGTGGACCTGTGACGACTGACCGACACGCGCAGCCCAATCTTGTGGACTTATTAAGTACGCAAGCACGCAACACACCAGAGCGAATCGCGCTTTCTTATGTCCAGGCCAATGTTGATCGTGAAATGAGCTATGGCTCACTTGATCTGATCACCAATCGTCTGGCGCGACATTTTATTGCGCAAGGCATTGGCCCTGATCAAGTCGTGGCCATCATGTTGGATCGATCACCAGAATTGATCCTCGCGATTCTGGCGGTGCTGAAAGCTGGAGGCTCTTATCTGCCGCTTGACTCAAGTTACCCGAACGATAGACTGAATTACATGCTTGAGAACTCTAAAGCGGCGTTCCTTATTTCCACCGAGACGCTTCTGATTGATTCACTAGACCCGGAGATGCTTGTGAATCGTCACGTGACCATGATTTCCAAGGCATTGGAGTCTGAACACTTAGCGCAATATTCAGCGTCGCCCGTGACCGACGCGGATCGTCATCGTCCGCTCCGTTTAGATGATCTGGCCTATGTCATTTACACCTCGGGCAGCACGGGCCGTCCGAAAGGCGTTGGATTTATTCATGGTGCACTGTCCAACCTCATTCGATGGCAAGCCGCCACCGTCCCCGATCTGCCTGACTGCGTCCTTCAATACTCACCTATCAGCTTTGACGTTTCAGCCCAGGAAATTATCGCCACCTTAACAAGAGGTGCGAAGCTCGTTCTGATCGATGAGGAGTCCAGAAAAGACGGCTTCGCCATGCTTGAATATCTCGATCAGAAAAAAATCGACGTTTTACATGTTCCTTATGTCGTTCTTAGTAATCTGGCTCAGGCGAGTCAACACGACCTCAAAGACACATGGCCTGCGGCAGTGATCACGGCAGGCGAGCAATTGAAAATCACACCTGAAATCCGCCAAATATTTAGCAAGCATCCCGAAACGGTCCTACATAACCACTATGGACCGACTGAAACGCACGTTGTCAGTGCGTTCACGTTATCCACAACACCCCAACAGTGGGATGAGTTTCCACCCATCGGTAAACCGATCTGGAATACCCAGCTCTATATTCTTGATCCGTCACTGAACTTGGTGCCAGAGGGCGTCGTGGGTGAGTTATACATTGCAGGAATATCGCTCGCCCGAGGCTATCTCAACAAAGCAGCGCTGACGTCAGAACGATTTATCGCCAATCCATACGGTCCTCCCGGATCAAGGATGTACCGCACAGGCGATCTGGCACGCAGAGCGCCTGACGGTGACATTGACTACGTGGGTCGTGTCGATGATCAAGTCAAGATTCGCGGGTTCAGAGTAGAACTTGGCGAGGTCGAGGCCGCTTTGCTCAAGCTGATTCCTCAAATCAGTCAGGTTGCGGTGATCGCATCCGTTGCGAATGGCCATCAACGCTTGATTGCCTATATTGTGATGAATGCTGGTCATCCTTTGCCTGACTTGCATGCGATCCGTGCCTGGTTGACGCAAGCCTTACCGGATTACATGGTTCCAGCACACTTTATCGACTTGCCCGCACTTCCCCTGACGCCGAATGGTAAGTTAGATCGACGCTCCCTACCCGAACCAAGCGCCGCCACAAGAACAGATGACTACGCCTCACCGCGCTCAGCCCGCGAGGCTTATCTTTGCCGCCTCTTTGCGCAGCTCACCGGTACGGATCCTGTGGGTATCGACGATAGTTTCTTTAATATTGGCGGTCACTCTCTCTTGGCCATGCAGTTAGTGAGCCATTTAAAACTATCACTCGGTATCAAACTCAATTTGAGAGTGCTGTTTGAGCATCCAACGCCTAGACAGCTTGCGGCCAATTTGGAAACCTCCTCAAATTGGACCTACGAACCCCTCCTTCCGCTCAGAAAAACAGGAACTCGCCACCCTATTTTCTGTATTCACCCTGGAGGTGGAAACGGTACGGTTTACCAAAACCTCAAGGACGCGTTGCCTGAGGACTATCCTGTCTGGGCTTTACAAGCGCGCGGGCTTGAAGAGCATGAGCTTCCCCATGCAAACGTGTCTGAAATGGCCACAGCGTATATTCAGGCCATCCAAACCATACAACCCGAAGGCCCCTACCATCTGCTGGGCTGGTCCTTTGGAGGCACGATCGCACAAGAAATGACCGTCCAACTCGAGGCCATGTCTCAACAAGTCAGTCTGCTTGTTTTACTCGACACGGTGGCACAACCCAATTTGATTCAGAACGATGCACGCTCGGATGAAGAACAGTCAAACAAGATTCTTGAAAGCTCCGCACAATCGTTAGGCATCACCGATGAAGTGATCGACATCAATAACGAGTCATTCATTAAAAAGTTGATTCATAAAATGTCTCTACATCGACTGATCCCAGAATCCACTCCGCCTGAAACATTTAAACGAACCGTCACTCAAATGATCAGTGCCACCAAACTCACTGCAAGTCATTCGATCAAACCGTGCGAAGCCCCTATTATTTTTGTTCGTGCTGGCATGGAACCGATACCGGAAGATCCGTCCATGTTTGACTGGTCCACTCATACACAGAATGGTGTCTCACACGTGGAGATCCAATCATCACATAGTGCAATGTGGGAAACAGAACCCAGTATTGCGATTGCCAACGTGATCGTTCAACACCTCAACGCCGAGACGTCAGTCAACGTCATCCGCTCAAAAGAAATGGACAGCAAAAAATGACCACTATTATCGGAATTTCCGCTTTTTATCATGATGCGGCCGCGTGTCTCATCAAAGATGGAAAAATTATCGCTGCTGCGCAAGAAGAACGTTTCACCCGCATCAAGCATGACCAAAGCTTTCCTGCGCAATCCATTTCTTACTGTCTTGAAGCCGCACAGTGTCAAGCCAAGGATATTGATTATGTTGTGTTTTATGACAAGCCTTTGCTTAAATTTAATCGCTTAATTCAAACCTACTTGGCTTTCGCACCCAAGGGGTTTGAGTCTTTTGCCACGGCGATGCCGATCTGGTTAAAGGACAAACTTTTTCAAAAAAATCGCGTGATTACCGCATTAAAAGATACCCTTGATCCCAACGTCGATTGGAAGAAAAAACTCCTTTTTTCTGAACACCATTTGAGCCATGCCGCCAGTGCATTTTTTCCTTCTCCCTTTGAAGAGGCCGCCATATTGACGATGGATGGCGTTGGAGAATGGACGACCACATCGTTAGCGATTGGCCGTGGCTCAAACATCGAGGTGATTAAAGAAATTCACTTTCCTCACTCCCTGGGATTGCTCTACTCCGCCATCACTTACTACACCGGCTTTAAAGTGAACTCCGGCGAGTATAAAGTCATGGGCTTAGCCCCCTATGGTGAACCTCGTTACGCCGACCTGATCCGCAAACATCTCATCGAAGTCAGCGATGATGGCTCCTTTAGACTCAACATGCATTACTTCGACTATTGCACGGGCTTCACTATGACCAATCATCATTTTGATGACTTGTTTGGTGGACCACGCAGGAGCGAAGAGTCGGCACTCACCCAAAAAGAAATGGATCTTGCCGCCTCCATACAGCTTGTAACAGAAGAAATCGTCATCAAGATCGCACGCAATATTCGCCAGACCACGGGTTTAAAAAATCTCTGTCTCGCGGGAGGTGTCGCACTTAACTGCGTGGCAAACGGAAAACTGTTGCGAGAAAAGATTTTTGAAAATATCTGGATCCAACCAGCCGCGGGAGATGCGGGCGGAAGCGTAGGCGCGGCGTTAGCTGGCTATTATTTGATGCTCGAGCAGCCTCGCATCGTTCCAAAAGACCAGCAAGATGGCATGCATGGAGGATATCTTGGGCCAAGCTATGAGCAAACTGATATAGAGAAAAGATTAACGAGCGTCGGTGCACGTTTTACGTCTCACTCGTATGAAGAAACCATAGCGCTCACAGCGCAAGCGCTCAGCGATGGGAAAGCGGTCGGTTGGCATCAAGGACGTATGGAGTTCGGACCAAGATCCTTAGGCGGACGTTCGATTATCGCGGACCCACGTTCGCCCTCCGTTCAAAAACTATTGAACCTCAAAGTGAAATATCGTGAGTCCTTTCGACCTTTTGCACCGAGCGTATTAAAAGAGGACGCCGCACAATGGTTTGATCTCGATGTCGACAGCCCCTACATGCTTTTAGTGGCAGACGTTCATCCCTCAAAACGTTTACCTGAAAAAAATGAAGATAAAAATTTATTTGGCATTGATAAATTGAACGTTCCGCGCTCAAGTATTCCTGCCGTCACGCACGTGGACTACTCAGCTCGGGTTCAGACCGTACACGAAGAAACGAATAAAAAGTATTTTGACTTATTGACAGCGTTTAAAAAACTGACGGGCTGTCCCGTCATCGTCAATACATCGTTTAACGTGCGTGGCGAACCGATTGTCAGCACCCCCGAGGATGCCTTTCGCTGCTTGATGGGAACAGAGATCGAATTTCTGGTCGTGGGAAATTCTATTATGCGCAAAGAGGATCAAGATCCTGCTTTAAAGCTCGACTACAAAAATGCTTATGAACTGGATTAAAAATTACCACAGAGGATACGTTGCATTGGCAGGCTTTTTTTCTTTCTTCTTTTTAGGCAAAAAACCGCTTAACTTGCCCTTGATCCAATTTAATAATGATTTCATGAGAACCTCACACCAATGAATTAGCCTTGTTTGTGGAAAAAATTGGCATCGTACTTGGATGGCTTTCTATTAAACCAATAGCTTGATGATTGTTGAGGATTGAGTTTTAAAGGGTCGTAACCAATTAAACGTAGAACGATGGCGATCGGGGCTAAGATCAAAAAATAGACGATACGCAATAAGAAAGAACTCATTAGATGGACCATGACCAACCCTTTTAACAATGTCTTAATCAGTATATCCAAAAATGCAGAGATTACAAGCACTTGATGGTGGTCAACCCTCGCTAGAAGCCTTGCGCGCGCGCATTGCCTCTGGCATCACCAATGACGATGTTCTGTCTGTCGCGCAAACACTGTCTAATGAAAAGCTTAGGAGCATTACGAGCGAACGTTTAATCGACAACGTGCTACTAGCAAGATCTGTGTTTAAGCCGAACGCTTTTTATGGAACGAGACTCGCCGCAAATCAAAACGTCCTCATCGATGTCGATGCCTTGGGTGCACAAGATATAGACCTATTGGTCACCGATGGAGAAGGCATCGTCAAAAACCGAACCACTGACGACGACACCCAGAAAAGAAGAGCGCACGCACGCGCATCCAATAAAAAGATCATTACTTTTTTCGGTGGCTCGACCATTATGGGGACGGGGTGTCGCTTGCCTGCATTTACCATCCCGGCCTTAGTCGAACAAATTCTGTCCCTCAAACATCACATTGATGCTGTTTGCATCAATCGTGGCATTTTGGGTATGACCTCTCAGGATTCGTTCAATATGCTCGTCGCCGATGAGCTTCGAACTCCCCCAGATTTGGTCGTTTTTTATACGGGCTGGAATTGCGTTTTCAATCAGTCCGCTGTCCTTGCCTTATTGGATGATCAACTGCGATCTGTTGCCTCAAATACCTACCTTGGCATGAGTACGAGGCACATTGAGCATGGCATGCAATTGAGTCAGCAATTTAACGGGTTAGCCAGCTTAAAGAGAACAATCTGGCTTTCCCTCAACAAAACATTATCAACAATAGCCGCACTCTTTCAAACAAAAAAATGTCGTACCGTTTTGAATCATTTCCTTAGATTAGACCCAAACGTCAGTCACTCATTTGTTCCAGAGATTATCGACGCTATTACCGTTGGCGATACAAAGAAAATCGCGACAAACTGCGCGCAAGATTATCTACGACTCTCAAAACTGGCTCAAGCATGCTGCCAGGCCGAAAACGTCGGATTTTTAAATTTTATACAACCCTGTCTTTCATGGGGCAATAAACCCATGACAGCCGGAGAGCAAGAGTTTGTGAACCAGAGCCCCCCCATGGGCGGTGTTCAGCATGCATTCTATGCGCAGGTGGTCGCGAGCGCGACACCAGGGTATTTTCATGATCTAGGACATGTATTCGACTCAACGCCACAACAAGTCTACATTGATACCGGTCACTTAAATCCCTGTGGCAACTTTATTGTTGCGGAAAAAATTGCCGGTCAAATCGTGTTACAAATGAGCAAGACGTAAATGAATCGCTAAAGATATCTAAATCTATTATTTAACAGTCATGTTATCGAGAATCTGCCATCACCCCAATCTGCCCGAAATGCAAATCAGCTTCTAGACTCATTAAAGTCAGAAGACTCCCACTTCATCGTTTATTTATTGGTAGTAGTCGATATCGTTGAAACCACTGCAAAGTAATGTATTTAAAGTTTTTAGGCTTATTTTTTAAATCTAAATAGCACTCAATTAACTTTAAATTTATTCTTCAAGATAGTCTTAACTCATGCACGGTGCAATGCGCTCAGTTCGCTGAACGCTAGGCTACCAATGAAACCTTCGGCGATCGTTGTTAAAGAAACGCTGACTGATCCTGAACATTACCTCCCAAATACAGTTTTAAAGGAATGGTACGAAGATAGGTTGCAGCAATTAAAACGTGCTGATGCGTTGTTAGCGATCTCTGAGTATGTTCGACTTGATATTTTAAAACGACTGGATTTGCCTGGTTCCATTGTAAAAAATATTTCCGCAGGAACAAACCTCAAGTCCTCATCAAGTGATGATCTTGGAGATATCTTCGATTCAACGCCGCAACAAGTCTATATCGATACCGATCACTTAAATCCCTATGGCAATTTTATTGTTGCGAAAAAAATGGCCACTCAAATTGCGCTGCGCATGCGTGTAATAACTGCGACTTGATCTGACAGGAGTCCTATCAAATAAGTCTCGAAAACTTAATCTCTTTGTCATAAAAAAATAATATTCAGTTTTTAAGATGACTATTCTTAACCCACTGGAGTGAGAATATGTCTAGCTATATTAGTGATGATGATGGTGTATCTAATCAGTCAGCTAACGATCATTTGCATGATCTGATCGAACGTGAAATTGTTCGCAACCCCAACCGCCGCGGCTTGTTGAAATCCGGCGCAGCTTTGGGTTTGTTCGGTATTTTCGGCAGCGCCCTGACGGCCTGTGGCGGCAGCTCTGACCCAGCTATCATCAGCTCTGAACCCGCGCGTGGCAGTATCGGCTTCAAAGCCGTAGCAGTCAGCTCCGGCGATGCCATTGTTGTGCCCGAAGGTTACACCGCCGACATACTGTATCGCTGGGGTGACCCAATCAGTCTCAACGCCCCTGCGTTCTTGGGCGATGCAAGCCAGTCTTGGCAGGAGCAAGAACAACAGTCCGGTGACAACCACGACGGCATTAACTTTTTCCCATTTCCAGGTACCGATGGCAGCAGCCGCGGTATCCTCGCCATGAACCATGAGTACATCAACCCCGAGTACTTCCATGACGTAGCCAATTACAACAAGCCTAACATTCCTGCCAACACAAAAAAGCAGCTCGCTGCCCATGGTGTGTCGATCATCGAAGTTCAGCGCAATGCTTCAGGTAAGTGGGAATACGTCAAAAACTCCACTTATAACCGTCGTATTACCGGCTATACACCCATCACTATCACTGGCCCAGCTGCCGGCAACGCTCTGCTCAAAACCACCGCTGACACAACAGGTACAGAGGTTCTGGGTACGCTCAACAACTGTGGCGCTGGCCAGACTCCTTGGGGCACTTACATCACCTGTGAAGAGAACTTCAACGGTTACTTTGGTACAGAAGACGGAACCTGGAAACCCAATACCCTGCAAAACCGCTACGGTCTGTCTAAAACCGGCTTTGGTTACAACTGGCACAAGGGCGATTCTCGCTTTGACCTGAAGGAAAACCCCAACGAACCCAACCGGCACGGCTGGGTCGTAGAAATCGATCCTTACACACCTAGCAGCAAGCCCAAAAAGCGTACTGCTCTGGGCCGCTTTAAGCACGAAAACGCCGAATGTGTCCTGTCCAATACAAACAAAGCAGTCGTATATTCAGGCTGTGACGAGCGCAATGAGTACCTCTACAAATTCGTGTCGACCGGCACCTACATGCCAGCAGACAAGTCCAGCGGTGTAGACCTGTTGGATAGCGGTATCTTGTATGTGGCTAAATTTGAAGCGGGTACTGTGGCGGGCGACAACGAGGGCATGGGCGTTTGGATACCTTTGGTTCATGGCCAAAACGGCTTGACTCCCGAGAATGACTTTGCTGACCAGGCCGAGGTGTTGATTAAGGCCCGCCAGGCCGCTGACCGCGTCGGCGCCACCATGATGGATCGCCCAGAGTGGGTGGCTGCTAACCGCACAAAATCCGGTGAAGTGTTCCTGGCTTGCACTAACAACAACCGTCGTGGCAGCGCGTCACCTGCGACTTCTAACATGGTCAACGGTTCGACCAAGGCTGGTGATGCTAAACCAGCGATTGATGAAGCCAACCCCCGTGCTGTGAATAACTGGGGTCATGTCATCCGTATTAATGAAACGGGCGCCGACCATGCGGCCTTGGCATTCAAATGGGACATCTTCGTGATTGCCGGTAACCCGGCTTTGGACGGTGCCAAGAAGGGCTCGAGCAACATCGATGCCAGTAACACCTTTAACTCTCCCGATGGCATTCAGGTCGACCCCGAAGGCCGTCTCTGGATCCAATCTGACGGCAATTTCTCCAACACGGGTGACTACCTTAATCAGGGCAATAACCAAATGTTAGTGGCCGACCTCTCCACCAAAAAAATCACCCGTTTCTTGGTGGGCCCTTCAGGCTGCGAAGTCACAGGCGTTTGCTGGACACCCGATGGTCGTACCATGTTCATCAATATCCAGCATCCAGGTGAAATCGGTAGTCATCCTAATGCGCCTCAAGCCTATAAGGATGTCGGCAACGATGCTGTCTTGCAAGGGGAATGGGTTTCTAAGAATCCAACTGTCTTTTCAAAATGGCCTGATGGTCCAACGGGTGGTCGCCCACGCTCGGGCACAGTGGTCATCCGTAAGAACGACGGTGGCGTGATCGGTACCTGATGTACATAGCCATGGTTGGCTTGCCAACTTAGAACTGTTGTTTTGCTTGGGCCACCACCCTTGTGGTGGCCCTTTCAAATTTAAAGGGCAACAAGAAATGTTTTCGTACCTTGATTATCCTACTGGTCGGCTCATGCTTGTTGCTGCAGTATCATTATGTTTCTCCCGATAAGGTCGCATTTTTTGCCTTGCAACGATCACCGGTTTTCGATGCGGGTATCGATGTGAATCGCATGTTGGTGTATGGGCACATGGGGCCGCCAGACCTTCAGCGTAACGTGCTTGATAAGTTGGCGCCCGAACAGTTGACTTCGGGTCCCATGACGCTGTGGTTCCAACAGACTGGCCCCCAAGCCACCGAGTATGCGATCGAACTTGTATTTCAAGCCGCGGAGTAAGGCCATGAAAACAACGATGGCATCTTTACTGCTGTTGAGTCTATTGGCCGGATGCGGTGGTGATAGCAGGGACGACAAACAAGTTTTGTCGCCCGCACCCGTGGTGCCGCCCGTCAAACAAGGTCCTGACCCTTTGCTCGCACGCCAATGGCACTTGTTTAACACTGGGCAAAGTGGTGGCGTGCCAGGCATGGACGTAGGTTTACAAGGTGTCAAAGAAACGGGGCGTGATGTTTTGATGGCTTTTGTAGATGGCGCGGTGCAATTGAGCCATCCGGATTTGGTGGCTAATGTGTTCACTATCAATGGCATGCTGCCGACCAAGAATCCCTCGCCATCTCCAGCACCACCTGATGCATTTTACAACCCTAGTGCGGGTCAATGGGATGACGCACACGGCACGGCCGTAGCCGGTATTGCTGTGGCCAGCGCCAATAACAGCTTGGGGGGTCGGGGTGTTGCGCCGGGATCTAAATTCTTGGCTTACGACGGTGTTGCAACAGGCTTGGTGGGTCCGGCATTGCGCTCGGCCATCAACCTGGGTGCTGATATCGTCAATAATAGTTGGGGTACGCTTGACGCTAGAACCGGGCGGTCAGAGACCTATCTAAGAAGCGATCCTGTATGGCGCGAGGCCATGGCAGAGGCGCTGAGTCAAGGACGCCGAGGCCTTGGCACTGTAGTGGTTTTTGCTGGAGGCAATGGCGGCCCGAATGAAGACAGCAACCGAGATGGTTATGCCAATTACCCGGGCGTGCTGACGGTGGGGGCTGTGGATCACCGTGGCCGTCCATCGTCGTATTCCGAGCCTGGTGCCAACATCTTAATCAGTGCGCCCTCTTTTAGCCTTCCGAGCCGCTCCGACACTGGGGCAGATATCTGGACTACCGACATTTCCGGTCCACGTGGTTTAGCAACTGGTGCCCTAGCAGAAAACGCAGACTATGGCCCTTTTCCGGGAGGCACCTCGGCCTCAGCGCCTATGGTGTCTGGTGTGGTGGCGCTGATGCTAGAGGCCAACCCTATGCTGAGCTGGCGTGATGTGCGATGGCTGCTAGCGCGATCAGCTCGTCCAGCCGATCTCTTGCCAGAGAAGGCCGAACCCTCGGTCATGAATGCGCAGGGATTTCATCCACGAGTGGGGTATGGGCGTGTACATGCCGGTGACGCGATCTCTGCGGCGCGCGGCTTTGCTGGGCTTCCTGCTGAAAAGCGTTGCGACAGTGGTGTGCAGCAGCTGGACCAGGCGATCGGTGACAGCCCAGCTCCTGCGCTGATCACGACGACCCGGTTCCAGGATTGCGCTCTCAACATTGTGGAGTCTGTAGAGGTGACTCTAACAGTAGATCATACCTATGTCGCCGATCTTGATGTCATGCTGATTTCACCCTCCGGCACGCGCAGCCAACTCGCAAGACCGCACTCCTGCCCTGCTATTCAGACCGCGCCTTGTGGCGACTTGTCACGTGGATGGACTTTTACTAGCGTCCGACACATGGGCGAGAGCCTTCAAGGTTCAGCGCAAAACGCATCGCTGGGGCAGTTGCAACAAGGCTGGCAGATTCAGGTCAAAGACGGACAAGCCGATGATGTCGGACGCTGGCGTTCTTTTCAGATGGTCATTACAGGACACTGAATTTTTAATATTGAAATTCGGATGCCTTTTGTGGTGGAGCGGATAACCTGCTTCATTGATCAACGAAGCACTTAGTACTTGAAACTGCCCGGCAATAACTACCCAATTTGCCGTGGGATCGTTGATCAGTTTGCTGTGAAATGAGCGTCCAGTTTGCGTGTAATACGCAGCTTTTTTTCATGGCATGAGTGTTCAAATGACACCTCAATGCGGGTATAATTAAATTTACAAAACCCGCCAAGGCTATGCGCGAAAGCGAATCCTCAAACCGGCGGGTTACTTTTTTCTGGCCTTTACTCTAGCTGCGCCAAATACGGCATGGTTTCATCATGCCGACTTTTAAACTTCCTTTTCCCAAACCAGCAACAACATATGCCGAACAGGTTTCCATTCTTCAGCAACGCGGCATCCGTGTTGATGACCCAGCCTCTGCAGAATTTTTCCTTCAGCACCTAAACTACTATCGCCTTAGTGCTTATTGGCTGCCTTTTGAACTAAGTCATGAACCGCATGAATTTCATCCAGGCACTCGGTTTGATGAAGTACTGAACCTGTACGTTTTTGACCGCAACCTTCGCCTATTGGTTCTGGATGCTATTGAGTGCATAGAAGTCTCCGCTCGCAGCCAATGGGCTTACCATCTGGCACATCGCCATGGGCCTGCTCTCACGCTGGTAGGCAACCTCAAGCCTATGCAAACACGTCGTGCAATCGCCTCGACGTATGGCCTGGATGAAAAGGTATTAGGCTCTTGGCTGCATCACTTGGCTCTGGTGCGCAACACATGTGCCCACCACAGCCGTCTATGGAACCGTGATTTCACAATAACGCCATTGCTGCCGCGTAATAAGCCCTCGTCATTGACATCACAATTTAATATTGGCTCTCGCAAGCTTTACAACTCGCTAGTCATTCTGCTGTACTGCATGAACGTCGTGGCTCCTCAGCATAGATGGAGGCTTAGGTTACAAGACCTTATCAATCAGCACAAAATCCCTGTTTCCGCGATGGGCTTCCCGCCTCAGTGGGATAAGCTGCCAATCTGGCAGTAGATGTCGTGTGAGAGCTTGGTGTGCACTGCATTTCCATGTTCGCATTGAGCAGCTTTGTTCCTCACTCAGCCAAAGATCCAAATCATTCTGACATGCTACAATAAACTTAGTTTATCTGCTTTATCAATCAAAGTTGCACATCGTTAGCTGCAGTTCATTTTTAAAGCCAACCCGGCTTAACCAGATTAGCCGGGCACCTCTTTAATCCTTAACGAGCTTAACCTCCCCTTCATAATCTGGGGTCACACAATGAATCTAGTTTCTTACTCCCAAAATTTTGAGGACGTCATGCTTTGGCGTGCCTTGAAAAATGTCAATGATGGCTTCTATGTTGATGTGGGTGCCGCTTGGCCAGATACGGATTCGGTGACAAAGCTATTTTATGATCAGGGATGGAGTGGGATCAATGTCGAACCCAATCCTGATTTTTACGCTCGCCTTTGTGCACAGCGACCTAGAGATATCAATCTTCGGATCGCAGTATCCGATCAAGATGGTGAGGGCAACTTTAATCTTTTTTCTGAAACTGGCTTATCCACACTAGATGAAGAAGTGGCCAAGGAACACGTCAAAAATAAATTTGAACGTGTTTCCATGCGTGTTACGACCGCAACACTGTCTAGTCTCTTTCAAAGATTTTTGCCGAATAAGCAAGAGATTCACTTTTTAAAAATTGATATTGAGGGTCTAGAGGCCAAAGTTTTGGCTAGTAACGATTGGTCTCTTTATCGGCCATGGATCATTGTCGTCGAATCAACCCTCCCCATGAGTCAAGTCGAGTGCCATCACACCTGGGAACCTCAATTATTGGCTGCCTCCTATACCTTTGCGTATGCAGATGGACTCAATCGGTTTTACGTAAAGAATGAGCACTTAGACCTGTTGGTTTATTTTAAATATCCACCCAATGTGTTTGACAAATTTACGCTGGCGTCTCAAGTAGGAGTCGGAGCGCGGACCTTAGCCGCAGAAGCGCGGGCCGTTGCCTTATCAAACGAATTGACCTCCGTAATAGAAAGTAGGTCATGGAAAGTCACCAAGCCCCTGCGCCACAGCTCACTTTATGCAGGGCGTTTAAAGAGATTTATAAAGCTTGCCTTCATGCAAATCGCCAAATTGCCGCCACGCGTATTATTTAAGCGCCTACTCAATAAAATGAGAGTGCTTGTGGAGCGAAAGCCAGCCCTTAAAAAGTTTTCTCTCTTGGTTCTCAATAAATTTCCACGGATAAAGTTACTCCTTCGTGGGCAAGTCACATCCGTCACAAGAACCTCCACTCAAACAGGCGTCAAACCAGAGATTTACAGCTCATCCACGTACATAAGAAAAGAAAAAATTGTTTCTCAAGTGCTTGATGGCTTGGGTCCTCAGAAATGAAAATATTAATTGACTTGCAAGCTTTGCAAACAGAAAGTGCACATCGTGGTATTGGTCGGTATACAGCTGCCTTGACCTTGGCACTGATTGATGAATTGAAAGATCACGACATCTTCGTCTTGCTTCATGAACGTGACGATACAAAAGAAGACTCGTATGACTTAACAGCCATACAGTCAAAAATTGGTGAGAAACACACCATTCGGTTCCCTCTTGCTGAACTGGTCAGCCCTGCGCTTTATTTAAACGATGATGAAGTCAGGCTGTCCAAAATCATGCGTGAGCGTTTCATCGAAGCGCTGGCACCTGATATTGTTTTGGTGACTAGCCTCTTTGAATTTAATGCGCTTAGCACGATCCCAAGCGCAGCGGATCGTTCTTATTTTTGTGCCGCCATATTTTATGACTTGATCCCTCTGACGGATCCTGAACATTATCTCCCGAATACCGTTTTAAAAGAATGGTACGAAGATAGGTTGCAGCAATTAAAACGTGCGGATGCGCTGTTAGCGATCTCTGAGTATGTTCGACTTGATCTTTTAAAACGACTGGATTTGCCTGACTCAATTGTAAAAAATATATCTGCAGGAACAAATCTCGGTCATAAAGATGGTCGGAGCAATCAAGCCTCCGTGGCCGTCACCACGGAAATGTTGGAATTAAAACCCTACGCTCTTTACGTCGGTGGGTTTGATAAGAGAAAAAATTTAGAGGGTCTTATTTCTGCTTACTCTAGGCTTGCTCCTGATATTCGCGATCGCTATCGTCTTGTGCTTGCAGGTGGGAACTCGGATTCGAGACGATTGGTGCTTGAAAATTACGTTGCACGGAAAAAATTATATAAAAATCAGGTGATTTTCTTTGGCTTTGTAGATGATGAGCAACTGATCCATTTGTATGAGAATGCACATTTATTTGTTTTCCCCTCGTTAGACGAAGGATTTGGTTTACCGCCTCTTGAAGCCATGACCCTAGGCATTCCAACGATTTCATCTAACCGTGCGAGTTTGCCTGAAGTGGTGGGTCATCAGGATGCTTTATTTGACCCTGCAAATGAATCTGAGTTTTTAAATAAACTTGAAAAAGGCTTGGTTGATGAGACATATCGCGCACAACTCATTGAACGCGGCCTAGAGCAATCTTCACGCTTTTCCTGGAAGATTACGGCTCATACGGCTGCACAATTTATTCTAAAAAAACACTCAGATTTTGTTCCTGGACAGCCTGAGCGCTATCTCTCTTTTAGAGATTTTGTAGAAAAATCTTTCAAAGACAATGATCTGCATCTAACAAAAGAGAATGGCTTAGGAATAAAAAATTTATTGACGAAGGCATTGGTTACTAGTGAGCATGCTCACACAAATGACAAGCCGCTCTTGTCAGCGGCGGAATTAAAAGTATCTGATCATTTCTCAACGACCATTCCGGATTACTCCAAGATCACTGCGCCCTATGTGTTTTCATCGATGCTCTGTCGAGAGCAGCATTTCCATCTGCCTCTCTACACCTATTGGTCCAGAATACTTGGTGAACCACTGAGATTTAATAGAAAACAATGGGAGTTTGTGTATATATGCCAAACGCTCTTTGAGCGAGGATATTTGCGAGAAGGCTTGTCTGCGATCGGTTTCGGAGTGGGTAAAGAACCGCTTGTGTCTTACTTCGCAAGTCATGGCGTTAAAGTTTTAGCAACAGATCTGGACTTAAACAAGGCGCAGGAGTTGGGCTGGGTTTCCTCGGATCAACATAGTGACAACCTGAGTGGATTAAATGAGCGTCAATTATGTGATTCGGAAAAATTTAATGCATTAGCAAGCTTTCGGACTGTGGACATGAATCACATTCCAAAAGATATTGGCGCTTTCGACTTCTGCTGGTCATCTTGTGCTTTTGAGCATCTTGGCTCGATCCGTAAAGGATTGGATTTTGTCATGAATTCAGCCCGATTGTTAAAACCGGGAGGTATCGCGGTTCATACAACCGAATATAACGTCACTTCGAATTCAAAAACGTTGGATAACAATCCGAGTTTTGTCATTTTTAGACGCTGTGACATCGAGTTGTTGGTTGGTGAACTTAAGGCTGAGGGTTTTGAAGTGGAGCCTATCGATTTCTCTTCTGGCGAAGACGAACTCGAGCGCTATGTCGATCTCCCTCCCTATCTCGATGAGCCCCATCTGAGACTGCTGCTTGCGAACGAATACGTTTCTACCTCTCTTGGACTCATTATTCGTGCTCCGCAATCGGAGAGACAATGACCCTCGCAATGATGACTGGTTTGATCAATCACTCGCATTAGATCCAAATGATTTCTCACACAAAGAAATTTCTTTTCATTCACGTCCCAAAAACGGGCGGCAATTCGGTTTCTACCGCATTACAACCCTATACGGATATTAAGTTCGTGGCAGCGAACTCCCCAAAAGGTTTTGGCATCAGCGAAAACTTTTGGCCCCTTGACCCCCTCTATGGCAGCATCAAGCACTTTTCCGTTGAGCAGTGGAATGCGTTACTGGGCAAGAGCATTTCCGATTATTTTCTATTCAGTACCGTTAGAAACCCGTTCGATCGCGCGATATCGACTTATTTTTTTATGAAACAGGCGATGATCCAACACAAAGTTTCTTGGCTTGAAGATCACTCCGATGAGGCAAGAGATCGTTTCAGCAAGAGCGAGTTTCACAATTTTCTGGTCTCCGGTGTGCCGTCCCAGCTCAGCTTCCTGAAGTCCAATACAGGGCTCAACATTCATCTGATGAGATACGAACAGCTTGCCGACGACTTTGACGCCGTTTGCCGCAAGCTTGAACTGACTCAAGCCTCTCTACCTGTGATCAATGCTTCACGCCGTCCGCCCTTGAAGCACTTATTAGATGCCGACACCCAAAAATTGTTGATTGAAACCTATGAAGAGGACTTTCGCAGTTTTGGTTATGGATATGAATTGGAACATTCAATATGAAGTATCGGATAGGTGATACGCTTCTGCACACCCTAAAACGCCTCGTTCAACGGTCCTCGCAAAACCCGCCGCGGTTTCTGTTGGACACGACAACTCAGTGGACGGCGCAGCGTATGAACCAGCCAAGCAGTGGCATCGGTCGTGTCGTCAACCGATTAACGTTCGAGCTGCTAAAACGGCCACCCCAAGGCCTAGCGGTAACGCCAATCAGGGCAGATGATGATCCGAAACATTTTCGAGCCGCTCGACGCTATCAGGCCTCGCTGCTCGGCGAATTCTTTGTTGGCAGAGAGGAGCGGGTTAAGCTGCGCCCAGGCGACCATTTTTTCGCGATGGACCTGAATCATTCTCTCGTGCACCGAACAGCATTTCTGGACCAGGTACGGCAAGCCGGTGGACGGCTTTCGGGGCTGGTGTACGATTTACTGCCTCTGCAACGGCCAGATTGGTTTCCTCCGGGGCTTGACGAAGCGCATCACCGCTGGTTCGATACTCTCTCGCAGTTCGACGATCTCGTTTGCATTTCACGTACCGTTGCCGAGGATGTACTCTCCGAATTGCAGCAACGCCTGCCCGGACATCAGCACCCCCGAGTCAGTTGGTTTCATCTCGGCTGTGAACTTCCGACCAAACCAAAAGGCGAGTTGCCACAGCAGCTCTTGGAGAGACCAACAGTACTCCTAGTCAGTATCTTGTGGAAGCGAAAGGGACATGAGCAGACCCTAGATGCCTTTGAGCGACTTTGGCAGGCTGGTGAGGATGTCAACCTCGTGTTCGCTGGCCAAGTTGGCTGGGGACTAGATCAGCTGATCAGTCGGATTGCAGAACACCCAGAAAATGGCAAACGCCTGTTCTGGTTCAACGGTCCGGACGACGGATTATTAGGGCAGCTCTATGCGCGTTGCAGTGGCGTTTTGGTTGCCTCTGAGGGTGAGGGCTTCGGTTTGCCTGTGGTGGAAGCTTTAGCACATCAGCGCCCTGTGCTCGCACGTGATCTGCCGATTTTCAAAGAGATTGCAGGAGATCGCGTGACATATTTTCGTGCGGAGAGCCCTGCGCAGCTGGCACAAGCCTTGCATCATTGGATCGCAGCCAACCCGCAGCTCGCGCCATGCGAAGATGCTCCTCCACCGCTTAGCTGGACCGAGGCAAGCGCTCAGCTTTTAGCGGCCTTGAACTTAAAAGCCTCTTGAGTTTTTTGCGAGTCGCTCCGACTGAATGTTCAACGCGTATGCATGAATATCATCATCCAACCGATTGAGTGACTTCAAATAATCCACATCTTGTTGAGAGATTTCATCACGATTTCCCAGAGAGACATTTTCAATCGGCATATCCATATCCTTGACCTCAGGAAACGCCAAGCGAAAAAGTGACATCGAGGCCTCTGGCGTTTCAGCCACAAAGAACCATGGCATGTCTTTAATTCGGCGATACACCATCAACTTTGCCGCATCCGTGTAAGGTTGCTGAAGCCAACCTGTCATATAGATTTGTCGGAAATGAAAATTGCTGATGTAGCACAAGAGGTGCTCATCCTTGACTCGGATGAACTCAGAAAAACTCTTTTCTTTGGCGAGCCTGACCAGATAGGCGTCTTTCTCAAGGAGTTGAGCGAGATGTATGTCCAAAACATTGTGGCGCCAATACCGGTACATAGAGTGCACGCGTCGCGCTGGATCTCTAAAGTTGGTCACAAGCGTATGGCCTTCGTTTACAACTTGATACACCTCGTACCCATAGTGCCCAAAATATAAATCGTACCCTCGCAACGTACTGATTTTGTCGCGACTCGATAAGTAGTCTTGAGGAGCATTCATGAATTGGGGTGCGATCGTTCCCCCATTGCTGACAGTGCTGAGTAAAAAACGGATAGAAACACCACCCGCCTTCGGGTTATGAAGAAAAAAGAACTTGCGGGGCGTCATGCGTTAACCTAATAAGAATTAACTTTGGTGTTCGGCAAAATCGTAGGAAAGCGAGCGAAACACCGACTGCGAATGCCGATTGTAAGTGATGGGGATAGGCCGCCAAGCCTCAGGGGCTGGTTTAAACCTGGCAACGATGAGTCCGTCACCACTAAAAGACTCGTACACGTCGTGTTCCGCTTCGATCACGCCACCGCATGCTTTGACAAGATCGAGGCAGCGTTCATGAGTGAGCGGGTCACCGCTGATATGATGCGCATGGGTTGAAATGAAAATCCAGTTAATCGCACCTACCTTGAACAGTGGCACGCATGATTCCAAAATATCAAACTCTGCGCCCTGGATATCACAATGCAGCAAATCGAGCTGCTTCCACCCCATGACAGCCAACAGTTGCGGCACCGTATAACAGGGTAGGCTCAGCTCCACGCCCTCAGCACTGTTGAAACGAGCATCCGGCACATCATGACGACCAGCAAAACCATGGAAAAAAGTGGGGCTGAGATTATTGAGGGATGCGTTGAGCTTTCCTAGCTCGAGATTACCTGGACGCGGTTCAAGCACAACGCCAGCACGTCGCGGCTGATCCATCAAGAACCAGTTGGTGTAATACGTCCAGAATCCACCGAGCTCCATCATTTTTGCGTCGGCGGGTAGGCGGCGAACCACTTCGTAAAAAGCACGCTCCTCTTGCGGCTCATGGTGACCGCGGCATTGGCGAATGAGCTCGGTCATCCATGCACCGTGATAACCGTCAGCCAATATCTTGAGCCCGTTGTGCATGGTCTGAATACGGCTACCCTGCTCATCTAGAGAAACAAGCCCAGCGCCCGAGACCTTGGGGATGTCATCGCTGTCCGAACAGCGAGCCGCCAGAGCGATCCGCTCTTCGACTGATGCCATGATGGGTGGAAAACGCATTCTAGAAGTTCTCCTGATGCTCATTGCAAAGACAAAAGCTGACCTTAAACTAAAACCACTATTTCACCATACCCATCATCGACATCTTTTCCACCCACTGACTCGTCAATCGCTGCATTTCGTCTAGGGAGCGCGCGTAAGTCTGTTCTGAGCGCCCTACCGGGTCTTCGACCTCTGCCTGATTTTCCCAGTGGCCAAATAAACGCGTTTTATTCACGCTGAGCGGATTGAGTCGCTGCACTCGCGCCATGTGATCACGTTCCATGCACAATACCAAGTCCGCTTGCGCCAAATGCGACGGCATCAATGCCCGTGAGCGATGTTGTGTAATCCCTTGAAAGCCGCGCTCAAGCATCAACGATTGAATCGTTGCATCCGCAAAATTACCATCCAGCGCCAAGGTCCCAACCGACTCCACCTTCACTTGCTTACCACGCAGCGCTTCCAGCAGAAAATGTTGCGCTGCTGGACTGCGGCAAATATTGGCCGTGCACACCACCAAAATCTTAAACATTCCAACGTCCTTTCAGGCTCATACTCATCTCAAACCTCGGCGCCGTGCATAGCGTGCCGAAAAACGCTGTGGAATCCAAGGCAATAACCAAGCCCCAAGACCCATCATCACCACAGCCCCAAGCAAAAACGACCACAAGCCCGAATTACTGGTGGGGTCCGCGCTTTCCGGCTCCAATAAGAAAACCAACAACATAAACAGCAGCAATCCCACCAGCGCCCCGAGAAAACGCGCCGAGCGACTGCGAATGCGTAAAGATCGACTCATTACGTTAGGACCCTCAAAAATAAATACCGAGTAAGCCAAATAGCCTACTTAAAAATGGTATATTTGGTAAGTAATACTAACAAGTATTGCAAATCAGTATTGCCAATTTTTCATGTAAAGTAATTATTTGCACTTCACGCTTAAAATTACCTCATAACGCTGTACTTCAGACTTAAAATCACCATTTCACGCATTTAAGCAGAAATCTTCTTGCCCATGTTTTACAATCCTACTTTAGGTTTTGCGACAATCTTCGGACTCGCTGTTTCCTTAGTGCTATCTGCTTTACTGGTCTTTACGCATCGCTGGCTCAAGAGATTGACTGAAGACAGGCTTGATGGCATTCAAAATGTACACTCCGGTTCAGTGCCTAGGGTGGGTGGCTTTGCAATTCTGTTGAGTTTAGTAGCCGCCACCGCTCTCTTGACAGCACCCGACTCTCAGCTGATGTTTTTGTTGCTATTGGCAGTGTTACCGACTTGGCTTTTCGGCATTGCCGAAGACCTCACTAAAACCATTAGCACCACCTTTCGGCTTGTAGCCACCATGGCCAGTGGTTTGATTGCTTGGTGGTTGACTGGCTACTCCATCAAAACCGTTGACTTACCCTGGGTTGATGCCATATTGGCTTTTACCCCCGTGGCTGTGATTTTTACCTTTTTTGCTGTGGCGGGCGTGGCCCATGCGGTCAACCTTATTGATGGCTTTAATGGCTTGGCTTCTGGCACCGTCCTGATTTGCTTGACGGCATTGGGTTGGATTGCCGCCGAGCTCAATCACACTGAACTGTTAAACCTTATCTTGGTCTTGATCGCCGTGGTCTTGGGATTTTTTATATTGAACTATCCCTTTGGCAAGCTATTCTTGGGTGATGGGGGGGCTTACACCCTCGGCTTTTTCTTGGCATGGATCGCGGTCATGCTCGTGAGCGACGCTGACGGCCTCGTCTCACCCTGGGCGCCCTTTCTCATTTGCGCCTACCCTATCCTCGAAACACTGTTTTCTATGTTGCGCCGCATTCTAAGCAACCGCCGCATAGATCATCCTGACCGCACTCACCTTCATAGCCTTGTTTATCGGCGTCTCATCCCCCGTTTATTCCCTAATACCTCCAAAACCACTCGCAACGCTCTCACCTCCCCTTTTCTGTGGCTCTTTGCAGCGGGTCCAGCTTTCGCGGGTATATTTCTGTATGGCAACACGTGGGCCTGCATTGCGGCCATTGCTGTCACTGCCGTTATTTACCTCCTACTGTACCGACGCCTGACTCGATTTCGCTGGCTATAACGCTCAATGGCACTGATGAAAACAAAAAAACCTACTCGCCCGTTTGCGCCTGAACATTTGTTTTCGCCAAGTACTGCCAATGTGATGGCTATCTCACCCTTAAAGGCTTCCATTGCGTTGGGGGTCTTTGTGGCTTATGCGGCTACCTGTTCGCTCGCGCAAGGCCAAGTTAACAACAACACAGCCTCGAGCACACCTTCAGTTGACTCCACTTTAGTGTCCACTGCTGTTCCCACCAGCATCCGCACCACCTTTGAAAATTGGCGACTGCCCAACGGCCAGAATGCCGGCATGCTGGGACTCAACCTACTATTTGATGTTCACCCAAACTTTAAGCTTGGCATGGCGTCATATGGCGCCTTGACAGGCGAGCAAGGCGGCCTCATGACCATGGGTCTGGCCGGTGAATACCAATATGACATCAGTCCCAGCTGGCGAGTGCGTACGGGCCTTTTTGTGGGGGGGGGTGGCGGTGCCGCAGGCTACGCCTTAACCGGCAACGGCTTCATGTTTAGAGCCGATGCAGGGCTGACTTACCTCACCCAGGGCTATGGCAACATTGGTGTGGGTGTATCTTGGATCACCTTTCCTAGCGGTGACATTCGCAGCACGCAACCCTACTTGATGTACGAATACCCTTTTGACACCCTGATTTGGCAAGGCTGGCAACGCCCTGCAGGACAGTCAGGCACGGCCACCCAAAACACCTTGCTTGATACAAGCAACACCACTCGACGTCAAGAAATTGGATTGACCTGGAGCCGATACTCGGTTCCTTCCTCTGTCATCAACGCTCAAGGTGCCAAGCAAGCAAACATCGACTTGGCCGGCGTACGATGGACCTCATACCTCAATGACCGTTGGTATATGAGTGTGCAAGCCGATGGCTCATACACCGCCAGCACCTCAGGCTACGTGCAGATTCTGGGAGGGATTGGCTATCGCCTGCCCCTGGGAGCGAGCACCGGTCTTAAAGTCTACGGTCTTGCCGGCCCTGGTGGCGCCGGCAACGCTGTGGTCAGCACGGGTGGCGGATTACTGCTCGGAGGTGGGATTGCCCTACAACAAATGCTCACCGACCGCTGGGGCATTGAAATCGGGGTCGGTGGCGCCAAAGCCACCACAGGGGAGTTTAAGGCCTGGAACTACGGCATCACCCTAAGCTACGCCTTTGGACTCGCCAACGCCAGCAGTGCTGCAACGCATAACAGCCT
This sequence comes from Zwartia lucis, assembly GCF_965234455.1. GTDB lineage: Bacteria > Pseudomonadota > Gammaproteobacteria > Burkholderiales > Burkholderiaceae_B > Zwartia > Zwartia lucis. The sequence goes on from NZ_OZ248472.1 coordinate 394,426, forward strand.
TAGCCAACAAGATGGCGCGTCTGCGCCGCTGCGCCTTCGCCTCATGAACGCAACCTTCCTTCAAGCCGATGACCAATGGCGCAACAACGACAGCAATACATCCATTAACAACTTAGGCTTCGGTCTTGATTACTTTCTAAACGATCGCGCCTACATCACTGGACAAGGACTAGTGGCCTATACAGGGAACAGTCAAAACGGCTCGGTTACTGCCGCGATGGAACTCACGGGCCTGTTGGGTGCTGGCTGGCTACAACCCATTAGCCGCGATTGGTACGTGATGGCCGAGGGACTCTTAGGTGCCTCTGCGGGTGGCAACCTAGATACCGGCAGGGGTGGAGTCTGGCAGCTGAACGCAGGTGTGGGCTACAGGCTCACCAAAGATCTTGACCTCACGCTCTCCGGCGGGCGCATGCAAGCCTTTGATGGTCAATTCAAAGCCAATACCATCACCGTTGGCTTGGGTTACCGCTTTGGGTTAGCGAACCGGTAAACCCAACAAAAACTACTTTTTATCCTGCGCATCCACATTCGCGCCTGAATCGTAGTATTTCCCGTATTTACCGTAGGTGGCGTATTTACCGTACTTGCCACCATACTTACGGCCATACTTACCATAGCCATAGCCATAGCCATAGCCATAGCCATAGCCATAGCCATACCGCACCCGCGAAGGTACAAAGCCGTTAAAGACCACGCCATCAAAGCGATTGCCTGACTTATTAAACACATCAATCGCGTCCTGCACTTCGGTCAAACTCACTTTGTCTTGGCGTGCCACAAATAACGACACATCAGCTGCCTTTCCCAAAGCACGGGCATCATGAACAGGTAAAAGCGGTGGCGAGTCAATCACCACAAAGTCGTAGTGCTCAGCGAGATCATTGATCACTTTTTGAAGCGCTTCGCCAGCCAACAAATCGCCAGGGTTACGCACCCGAGGACCCGGTGGCAAAAAATCCAAATTTTCATATGCGTTTTTGATCATCGCGGCATCCGACGTGAGCTCGCCACGCAGTATCGACGACAAACCCGGAGTATTGGTATCAAAAGCAAAATAGCGATGCAAACTAGACTTTCGGATATCCGCATCAATCAACAAGACACGCTTACCCGTGGCGCCCAATAGATAAGACAAATTGGCTGAAATGAAGCTCTTGCCCTGCGATGGTACTGCTGAGGTAATCAAAATGACCTTTGATCTAGGCTTTTCTGACAGCGCAAACATCAACGCCGTTCTCAAGCTGCGCAGGGCTTCAACCCCAGCACTATCTGGCGACTCTTTGGCCAACATAAAGACCGATTGAGCGCCTAACATCTGCTTACTGGACTGCTCACCATCCAAAGGCATGATCGAAAGCGTGGGTATACCAATTTCTAGTTCCAGCTTCTTGGGGTCTCTGACGGCCTTGGCCATCATCGCAAGCATTTGGGTCAGCAAAAATCCCAAGAGTAAACCTGCCAAAGTACCAATCGCAACAATCTGTCGCTTTTTTGGTTGGGTCGGAAATTCTGGTGTCAATGCCCGATCAATGATCGCCACATTACCCACTGTACCGGCCTTGGCAATTTCCAACTGCTGGGTGTTGTTTAACAAACTCACATACAAGTCATTGTTCACTTTCACGTCTCGTGCCAAGCGAAGATAGTCTTGCTGCACCGCTGGCAAGCGGCTGATCCGGTCATTTATCGTTTGCCCCTGTACCGATAGCGCATTGGTCTGAGCTGTTAAAGCGCGCCTTAAAGGGTGCGTAGCATCATAGCGAATTGACAACTCTTTGTGCTTTAAATCAAGCTGTGACTGCTGGGTCTGTAAGTCCGCTGAGAGCTTGAGCAACTCTTGCAACTCAAACGTGATGTCAACCGTACGACTTTCAATGCGAAACTTGTTTAATAAGTCTTCAGATTCATCTAATTCTTGCCGGAGCCTTGGCAACTCGCCTGTCAAAAATTGCAAGGTCTTGTCGGCTTCGGCTGATCTGCGCGCCAAGTTTTGTTGAAGATACGCATCAGCAATGGTGTTGAGCATCAATGCAGAAAACGCTGGGTTTGGACTCGTATACTTCATCGAAATCAAATTGGACCTACGGTTGGACTCAGACATCGTCAAATTAGACAAGGTTCGACGAATCTCAGACTGCAGGGAATAGACCACCATCCGAAACACGGTGCCGGGTCTCGCCACAAAAGCCCCTAGCTCAAACTGAAACTGGCCATCCATGCCTGTAAACCTCTCGCCACTGCCTTGGCCTCGGGCCAACACCTCACCCGTTGCATCCAGCGACAAGACCCACTGGCGACCCTCCGCCACCGTTAACAACATGGGCTTACCATTCATGCGCTGAGGCACGCGCACTAGACCAATCTCAAGCCTCTCTCCACCCCAAGCATAAGACAGAGCTTTAGTGGGGGCAATCGCCAAACCCTGCTCATCCTTATCAAGCACCCGCGAGAGCCAATTGCCAATCACCGGCATACGGTTTTCGACGGTGACGCCCACGTTAGCTTTCAACCGTTCAACCGCCTGACCAATCACCGTTCGCGAGCGAATGATTTCGATCTCGCCCACTACCGGAGATTGCTGCGCAAACGAAGCATTAGAAACCTGATCAAGCGCACCAATCATCGAAGTGCCTTTTTTCTCTTCTACCTGCACCAGTGCATCGGCCGTATAGATCGGCGTAGCCATGATGGCGTAAGCCAATGAAAAGGCTATCGCCAATATGGTGACCCCAAAAAAATACCACTTGTAATAAATCAGGTTATCCAGCAAATCAACAATCGAAATCGTGTCTTCTCCCTGGATAAGGGGTTTGTTTTGTTGATTATTTGAAGTTGAATTCATTTCCATCAGAATGGGCTCGCACTGTTGACAGCGTTCACCGTCGAAAACACCGGCAAAAACTGACCCAAGAACCTTCCAATCATCGTGGGGCCTGTTGGGTTTACAAAGATGACGTCACGAGGCAACATCGGAAACTGATCGGCCAACACCAAGGACTCTGGGTTGAGTGCATTAATTTGATACACGATGGGCAGCCGTGCCCCCTCAATGCTCGAGGAAGCCGTTGGATCAACACGCAACACATAAATCTCGTTGGTCGCAGCACTGAAGGGACTGGCGCCACCCGCATCTGACAGCACTTCAGTCAACGTCATACGTCCACGGCGCATGACGTACGAACGTGCTTGGTTTGAACCCACGGAATTGCCAACCTCACCCAACATGAAGATCTTGCGGGTCAGACGGTCTGGTACTGACAATATGTCGCCATTGGTCAATAACACATTGCTTTCTAAACGACCGTTATAGTAGAGGCCATCCAAATCCAGACGCACGCTACGGTTGCCACGGGTCAACACCACGTCATACAAATCCGCATTATCAAGCGCACCGCCTGCGCTTGCCAGTGCATCGGTCACTCTCAAGGGCTGGTCAGCCACCGGAATCGCACCAGGCGCTTTCACCGCACCCGCCACAAAAATGCGTTGGCTTCGAAATGCCGCGACGTCGACTTCGACTTGGGGGTCAGGAATATACGCCGACAAGGCCTTTGCCAAGCGCCCACGAAACTCGTTGATCGTCATGCCCGAGGCTTTAATTTGACCCACCATGGGGAAAAACAAGTTACCGTTGTTATCGATTGTGCGCCCGGCAGGTGTGCTGGCAAACCCAGCCGTGCTTACACTAGACGTCACCGGCGTCAAGTCTGGGTGGCCCCACACAAAGATACGCAACGTGTCCTGGGGGCCTAAACGATAAGGATGACTTGGGATTTTAGGGGCTGGTAGTTGGCCTTTGATAGGCACCTGTAGCGCGCTAAATTGCTCATTAAGTTGACGCACCAGCATTGGCGTCACCTGCAACAAGCTGTAATCCATCGTAGCGGGCTCTTGAGCGCTCTCCAGTATCTTGGGCTTTTTGTCGTACGAAGCATACATGCCCGGCAATAACGAACAGCCGCTCAACGATAACGCCAGGAGCGGTAACAAAAACCGACCGCGTCTAAACCATTTCACCAAAAACGACATTAAACCGTTCCTATCAAAGTAAAAGTATCAAAAAAATAGGCCAAAAACCACTTTCGTACAAAAGAGAATATTTAACCACGTAATACACCAAACGGGGAATGAGCCTCCCGCACCGATGCCAAATACTTGTCGATCACAATTTGCTCGTCAAATTCGGCTTCCATCTTGGCGCGCCCGCGCAAACCCATTTCGGAGCGCTGCGCACAAGATAGCTGCAACATCAGTGACATTTTTTCAGCTAAATCTGTTGCATCGCGTACCTTGCACAGGTAGCCATTGATGCCATCATCCACGACCTCACGGCAGCCCACGGTATCAGTAGTAATAATAGGACGGGCCATGGCTGCGGCCTCCAAGAGGCTGCGGGGGGTGCCTTCGCGATACGAGGGCAACACAATGCAATGGGCCATAGCAATGTGAGTGCGCACGTCATCGCTGGAACCTAGGTAATTCACCACGCCCTCGGCCACCCAAGCATCCATCTCGGATCGGGCGATGGCCGCGGGGTTTTGCACATCCAAGAACCCAAGCAGGCAGAACTCGACGTGCGGCCAACGCTTGCGCAGTTGCCGGGCTGCCTCGACGTATTCGTACACACCTTTATCGCGCAGCATGCGTGCAATCAACAAAAAGCGAAACTTGATTAAAGCGTCATGGCGAGTCGTGTCAGCGCCGTGGTAATCCTTATCACCTAAACTGGCTGGATGGTCGAGCTTGACTTGCAACGACGAGACAGGCGGAGTAAACCTCACCAAATCAATCCCCGACCCAGGGAGCAGTTCCGTCACCTCGTCGCGTACCAAGCCGCCCTCCACAAACATCGCTCGGTCATCCGGGTTCTGAAAGAAGACCTTTGTCGAGCGACCTAGCGCCAAGCGGTACAGGCTGCGCACCACCTTGACCAACCAGCCGCCGCTGATGAACACCGCGCCAAGTCCGGCAATGTTGTTGATCACGGGTATGCCTAGCCAATGCGCAGCCAGTGAGCCATACACATTTGGCTTGACGGTGTAGCCCAAAAACACATCGGGCCGCTCTTGCTTGAGTAAGCGCCAAAAGCGCCAAAGCAATAAACCATCGTGCAGTGGGTTGGTGCCGCCGTTGGCCATAGGCAGTGGCACAAAACGGCAACCCAGCGCTGACAGCTGATTGACAAATTCGTCTGGCGGGGCCACCGCCACCACTTCAAAGCCATGAGCCACAAGGGCCTTGATCAAACCAGAACGGAAATTAACGAGATTCCATGCTGTATTCAGACAAATTAGTACTTTCACTGCCAAAATAGAACCCATGGATAAAACTGGTAAGGCAACCACGAAGATGCATGCGTGGCAAAAAACAACCAAACAAACAACACAGCTGCGCTATAAAAAATTACCAAACGAATCCAGATGATGTTTCGTTTAGGGTTTCGCGTCATCGCATCAGGCAAGCGTGACAACACAAATAACTGCAACGGTATCCAGTACAGCGCCACACGGTCTACCGCCGTAGAAGAGGGCGACACCACTAGCAAGCCAATAAGCATCAAGGCGCTCAGAGACATCCAGGTCCAAAAAGTGCGTTCTTTTTTGGGCATAGCGAAGCGCTGCCTGAACAACAAAAACAACATTGCGGGCACCGCATTCATGGTTATACGAATGGCAGCGCCGCTTGAATCGTATTGAGCAACAATATAGTTTTCATAAAGACTGTCAACCGATTCCTGTAACAACAAAAAATGTAACACAAGCCCCGAACCGCTCACCCACAGCACCGTCAAAAGTCGATTTTGAGTACCGGCTAGTATCGCAAACGGAATCAATATAATGGCCGATCTGTGGAATAAAGCTGCCAACGCAACGAACACCATGAACCTTAAAATTTTCTGTTCAGTAAGAGCCACCAACCCGATCATAATGAGCCCAATGGCCACGCCTTGGCGCGTGTAGCCCATGGCCACCACGGTTACTAAATAAGGAATAGCAACTGTAAGGGCCAGCCAAGGCAAGGGCTGTACCCGGCAAAACACTATCAGGCCCCAAGAAAACAGAACAGCACACACCGCATTGATATAATGAGGACTTAAGTAAAACCGAGCGGAAAGCCAATTCAAGATGCTATAAGCCGGGTCTTTCTTTATGACTGACTCTTGAAAGGTATCAAACGATGCTTCGTAAATTTGCTGAACATAATTCCCCCAATCGCCCCCAACCTCGTGGCGTAATCCAATCATCAGCACCAGCAACCCAAAAATCAAAAGCCACCAGTTTGGCCAATTGGTAGTGGCCGTCACACCATAGGGCAAGCGATAATCGGCGCGCCATGCGGACACAGCAAATAACAACCAATATGCCAACATACTATTTGTTTCCCTCCAGCCAGGACTGAAACATCAGCACAGCCCATAGGCTAGGCGTATGGTCCCTCTTACCGCTCAGATGTTCAGCCCATTTGGTGCGAATAGGCGCTGGATAAAAGTAGCCCTCACGCTCAAGTCTTTGCTCATCAAGCAAGCCCTCAGCCCATTCGCGCAGAGGCCCACGAAGCCATTGACCCACGGGTATACCAAAACCGGCCTTGGGCCGGTCGATGAGTTTGCGAGGGACATATTTGTAGAGCACCTGGCGCAAGGCCCACTTGCCTTGATTACCACGTATCTTCATATGCAACGGCAAGCGCCAAGCCAACTCGGCTACCCGGTGGTCCAAAAACGGCACGCGTGTTTCGAGACTGGTGGCCATGGCGGCACGGTCCACTTTGCACAAAATGTCGTCAGGCAAGTAGTTCATACTGTCCCGGTACATCATTCTTTCTTCAGGCAATAAGTTTGCTGGTACACGGATTATCTCGTCGGCATTATCCCCTACCCCCTTCACCACACTCCCCGGATCTTGCCACTCCGATACCAAACTCGTATAAAGGTCATCCATGTTGCGCACACCCTGCAGCCGCGCCGCTAGCTTGTGCGCCTTGTCACCAAAGAGGGATATGCCCTGTGAGCCTTGCAGCATAGCATTTAAGGGCTTACCCAGCACTTCAAGCACGCTCGCAGGCACACCAGCAATCGCATTGCCCAAAACCTGGCGAATTGGGTAAGGTATCCAGGCCAACCGATTCCAAATGCGCGGCCCCCAAAAGTAGCGGTTGTAGCCGCCAAACAGCTCGTCTCCTGCGTCGCCCGAAAGTGCCACCGTTACCTGCTGGCGCGCAGCCTTGCAGATCAAGTGCGTTGGAATTTGAGACGAGTCAGCAAAGGGTTCGTCGTACATAATGGGCAACTTCGGTATTACCGCCCGAGCATCTGCCGACGACACAAATAACTCATTATGTTCGGTACCCAAGTGCTTCGCCACCGCCTTGGCGTGTGGTGACTCGTCAAACCCAGCCTCTTCAAAACCCACGGTAAAGGTTTTGACTGGCCGCGTTGCCTGCTGCTGCATCAAGGCTACAATGATTGAAGAATCTACTCCGCCCGACAAGAACGCTCCCAAGGGCACTTCAGCCAAAGACTGCAATTGCACAGCCTTACCCAAACACTTTTCCAGCGCATCCACCGCTTGGATATCGTCAGTAAACTGGTTCTGTTGCCCAGCATGCACCACATCCGCTAAATCCCACCAGCGCGTGATCTGTATCCCGTCATTACGCGAGCCGTCATCACGCTCATTGCGAGCGAAGCGCGGCAATCCATGCAAGGTCAACAAACACCCAGGTTCCAATTTATAAATATCTTGGTGAATCGACAGCGGCGCAGGCACATAAGTAAACCGCATATACTGCGCCAGTGCCTCGAGGTTCACAGGGTTGTCAAACCCAGGGAAAGCCCGCAACGCCTTCAACTCCGAGCCAAACACAAATGCCCCATTCACCCAACCGTAATACAGCGGCTTCTCTCCAAAACGGTCCCGTACCAATGTCAGCACACGATCTTGCCGGTCCCAAAGAGCAATGGCGAACATGCCCACGGCCTTTTTAAGAGTTGCTACCACCCCCCAAGCCTCAAACCCGGCCAGTAAAGTCTCGGTATCAGAGTGCCCGCGCCACTCGATGCCTCCCAACTCAGCGCGCAACTCCAGATGGTTATAAATTTCCCCATTGAAAGCCATCACATAGCGTCCAGCGTTTGAGTGCATAGGTTGATGACCTGCAGCCGACAAGTCAACAATCGAAAGGCGCCTGTGCCCCAATCCAATTCCCGCCCGATCATCAGTCCAGACTCCCGCATTATCCGGGCCACGATGGGCTATTGCCAACGCCATGCGAGTGACTTGCTCCGCCATACTTCCTGATGCACAGGGCTTAGTTAAAAAAAATCCAGAAAATCCACACATTCGATAGAATTCTAAAATGAAAGCATCACAGGGTTCTTATAGAAAATCACAAACGTCACTCATACTGTTTAAGGATACAAGATCCATTTCTGTAGCTACAGGTAACGCCTCAATCTGATAGCCACGGGCTGCCAAATGTCCAATTATGTAGAGAAATCCATGCTCGCCCGTGTTGGCACCCCATTTACAGGGAAGTTCCTTGCGCAATGCTGGAAAGACTATCTGCTTGCGGAACACAAACAACCCAATGTCACGCTCGCCTTGCTGTGGGTCAGAGATGCCTGCCTCCCGAGTTTCAACAACGCCGGTAACCCGGCCAGCCATATCGCGGGACACCACGGTGTAGGCTGCATCAACCGGGCGCGTTGCAAATGTAAAATCGTTTCCATGCTCTAGATGCCGTTCAACAATTGCCGCAACAGTTTTAGGCTGAATGAAAGGAATGTCTCCCCAGATCAGCAAAATGTGCTGAGCTTTTGCGTACGCAGGTGAGTGTTCAAAGCTCAACACTGCGTCCCCCATTCCATTTGCTACAGGTTGCAGCACAAGGTGAGCAGCGTAATGTTCCGCTGCTAGGCATTCCCGAATAGGACCCTCACCTTCAGGACTGACTATAACCGTGGGGCTCACGTCGTAAGGTGCCAACAGGTCGATGATCCGAAGTAAAATTGGTTTCCCCTTCAACTTAAATAGCGTCTTTGGATAAGTCAAGCCTGCCCGATTACCTCGACCTGCAGCTGCCACCAACGCACAAATTTCATTCATTGAAGTCCTTCCCGACTTTGTCGCGCAAACCCCTCACTATAGCCATATAAAACACTGGCGACTGAGGGCCGCATACAAACGATAACGCAGTCAGAATTCCATTACGGCTTGAAGTTCTACCCAGTACGGCCATCACAGCCATTAGGTGACGCAGCCATGTCGCATTGAAATACCGTCGGTTAAGGATCAGCGTGTTTTTCAGGTAGTAGTAGACCTTAGCAGGGCTGTAAGGCCGTTGACTCACATCTGGATGGTAGTGCAGCGCATCGATGACCGAGAGCACTGCACCCGACCGCCGAAGACGAAAGAAGTAATCTACCTCATCTCCGAAGATGAAAAAGTCACGATTAACATTCCCTATCTTGCGCACAGCATCCAATGAAATGAGCGCGCCGTTGAAAAAGTGCGCGAAGGGATAGGTTCCATCTATTGCAATTGACTTAAGCTCGGCCAAGGTACCGAGCTTGCGAGGTGACCCCATCAGAACCGGCAGGCCAGCTACATCAAGCAGAGGAAATGGAAAAACAAATTGCGCAGGATCGTCCTCCCGAACCACAACGGCCGAGACAGCAGCCACTTCGGGGGTCAATCGGTTTGACAGCGCTTCCAGCGCAGTGGAGTCCGGAAAGCCGTCATCGTCCATTAACCATACAGCGTCAAAACCCTGATCTAAAGCATGCTGAATGCCACGGTGCCATCCGCCTGCCGAACCAAAGTTATCCTGCGTGACGAAGGGCACGCACCGCCGCTCCAACATCTCAACAGTACCGTCCGAGCTCGCATTATTTATTACCAGAATTTCTTGCACTTGCCTTGTTTGATTGAGAAGAAAATCAATGCATCGTGAGAGCAGTGAGCATCGGTTGTGTGTAACGATAACAGCAAGAATATTTATTTGGAGCGCCTTATTCATACATTGCTCATTTTTTGCAAAAACACACGGCGGTTTCAAGTACGAAGTGCAACTTTGATTAATTAGGCGGGTTGGCTGAGAGTATTCTAACATCTCAGATTTCTCGACCGCCAAGTCAAAGTCACCTTATGAGCTGTAAACATCTCAGCCAATCTGAATGTAATCAGATATATGTACTTATGAAAGCAGGACAGAACCTCAAGACGATTGCCCAGATACTGGGTCGACGTCAGTCGACAGTCAGTCGAGAGTTTCTGCGCAACTCTGGCTTGAGAGGTTATCGACCCCGACAGGCTGAGATTCTTTGTCAGCAACGAGCCATAGCGAGCCGTAACGCTCTGCAAATTGATCCATTGACGCGACAATTGGTCGCCGAGCGGCTGAGTCTGCAGTGGAGTCCTGAGCAGATTGCAGCTTCGTTGCCAGTGAGCAATGAAACGATCTACCGACACGTATACGCTGATAAGGCACAAGGCGGATCGCTTTGGAAACACCTTCGTTGTCAGAAAAAGAGGCGTAAGCGCTATGACAGCGGAAAGAGTCGCCGCGGGCAGATCATTGGTAGGCGCCCCATTGCCGAACGTCCTGCTTCTGTTGAAACACGCTGTCAAGTCGGTCATTGGGAAGGCGATACCGTGATTGGTGCGGGCCACAAACAAGCGATCGTGACGCTCGTGGAGCGCAAAAGCGGGTTTGCAGTCCTCTCGCATGTCACCCGCAAAACTTTCGACTTGGTCAGCCAGACCATCATTACATGCCATGCCCCTCTGGCGCAGCGCGTCAGAACAGTGACTTACGAAAATGGAAAAGAGTTTGCGGATCATGCTGTTGTGGATGAGGCGTTAAAATCGACGTCTTACTTAACTGACCCGTTTGCCAGCTGGCAAAGCGGATCAAATGAAAACTTTAATAGCTTACTGCGGCAATACATTCCTAAAAAAAGACCCTTATCGAGCGTGACCGCGGATGAACTTAAAATGATCCAAGATCGTATTAACCACCGACCACGTAAACGATTAGGCTTTAAAACTCCGTTCGAAGTGTTTCACCTGTCTTTAAAACGTGTTGCACTTCATACTTAAAACCACCCACGTAAGTCTGCCTTTTTGGCCTACTTATTATGTGACTGCTTTGTTTCCAAGCCGAGTCACAACACTCATCTCCGATGATCTTGACGGAAAAGCGGCTTTTTAGAAACTGGAACGAATTTACAGACAGCAAGAAAGTGTGTGGCGTATGGTATGGCGCCTCAAATATCTTCAGATCGCCAATATTCGGTGTTTCAAAAAAAAAGCCACCGATCCGCACTTTTGTAAATAGTTTACCGAGTCTCTCAAGCAAATCAGATACTTGATATGAGGAATGCGCCGAATAAACAAGATCAACAAAGGAGGTCTTGTCTACATTTTCTGGGTATCCCAAAACCATATTTGGCACCAAGGGCATCAGCTCGCATAGAGGGATCAATAATATGTACTAGACGCACACCTGCCCTTTTGCAGTAAGTGACTCAGCTTCACAGTCACCCGCACCAAAATCAATCAAAAATCAATTTGGGGTGAAAACTGGTCGATCCAAGCAATCATATCGTTAGTCAAATCCAGATGCCGGTCATTGAGGCAATCCTCAAGCGCGAGGTGTTGACCGTCGAAAGAGTCCCTATTATTAAAATAAAAATTTTTATCAGTAGTGTCCGGTTAAACCGGATTGATTTTCAGTGAAAGCCAATACTGGCGTGGCCTAGCGGTCGATTTTATTTGGTGCCGATTTGAATTCAAATTCATCATTTTTGGGTATTTTCCTAGGGGTTAGCCTCTGGGGGATATCTCATGAACGTCGGCAAGACGCTTTTTGCGCAGATTATGGAGTTCGTGCCGTGGACGAGCTTTGGTCGCATCGTCGATCGCTACGGCGGCAACGCGGGCGTTCGTCGCATGACTTGCGCGGAACAGTTTCGCGTGATGGCTTTTGCTCAGCTGACGTGGCGAGAGAGTCTGCGCGACATCGAGGTGACTCTTGGCGCCAACGCGAACAAACTCTATGCGATGGGGCTGCGTCACAGCATTCATCGGTCGACGTTGGCCGATGCGAACGAAGCGCGCGATTGGCGCATTTGGGCGGATATCGCTGCACTGCTTATTCGTCGCGCGCGCAAGCTCTACAGCGACACGGATTTGGTCGGACTCGACTTGAAGAACACCGTCTACGCACTGGACGCAACCACGATCGATCTGTGTTTGAGTCTCTTCGATTGGGCTCCGTTTCGCAAAGCCAAGGGTGCAGTCAAGCTGCACACCTTGTTGGACCTGCGTGGCGCAATCCCAGCGTTTATCCACATCAGCGACGGCAAGATGCACGAAGTCAATGTGTTGGACTTCATGCCGATCGAAGCTGGTGCGTTTTATGTCATGGATCGCGGCTACCTGGATTTCACACGTCTTTATGCCTTGCATCAAGCGGGCGGATTCTTCGTGACCCGCGCCAAAGCCAATATGAATGCTCGGAGAATTTATTCGGCATCCGTCGATCGATCGACCGGAGTTATTTGCGATCAAACGATCTTGCTCAACGGGTTTTACGCCACGCAACATTACCCCGAAAACTTGCGGCGCATTCGATTCAAGGATGTCGAGAGTGGCAAGACGCTCATATTCCTGACCAACAACTTTGTCTTGCCCCCGCTGACCATCGCAGCACTCTACAAGAACCGTTGGCAAGTCGAATTGTTCTTCAAATGGATCAAGCAGCACCTGAGAATCAAGAAGTTCCTGGGCAACAGCGAGAATGCCGTCAAGACGCAAATTTGGTGCGCCGTGTCGACTTACGTGCTGATTGCCATCGTCAAGAAGGAACTTCAAATTAATGCCTCGTTATACACATTGCTACAGATATTATCGGTGTCGGTATTTGAGAAAACTGAGCTTTCAAGCGCCTTTCAGGGCGATGCACTCACATCTGATTTACTCGACTCCGCTAACCAATTGAATTTATTCGGAAATTAACCGGACACTACTGATTTTATGAATATATTATATGAAGTTTAAAAATTCGGAAATAAATAATGCCTGATAAAGATAATCTCGGCGATGCCTGGCAGATAACGCCATCGGAATATTTAAAAACCAGACCTGCAACCTGCCGGATTGGAGAGCCAACTTCACAGTACCTCACCATGCCTGATGGTGTTCGTTTAGCGATCGATGTTTATCTTCCTGTGAGCGCAGTTGATCAAGAGGCAACCCACTTTCCAACTATCTTAATTTTGACGCCTTACTATCGACGCTTTAAAGTCACGGCCCCGGGAGCAGAACCTTCTCCTAATATCGCCATATACAGAGATTTTTTTGTTCCTCGTGGCTATGCACTTGTCGTTGTCGATGTACGTGGCAGTGGCGCTAGTTTTGGTGCACGAGATTGTTTTCGTTCTCCACGCGAGCGTGAAGACTATCGTGAAATCGCCAATTGGGTTGTTGCGCAGCCTTGGTCGAGCGGTACGATCGGCTCCACAGGAATTTCGTATCTTGGGGCTGCGGCATGTTTTCTTGCTAGTACTGGGCATCCCGCTGTCAAAGCGGTTGCGCCTCTTTTCTCGGTTCATGATACGTATACGGATCACGTTTTTCCAGGGGGGATCAAGTGCACCACCGTGACGGAGAATTATGATGCACTGGTTTCCGCTTTGGATCTCGACAGGCGCGATCTTCTTGCGAAATATCCTTATTTCAGTGATCCACGCTATGCCGGTCCGCAACCGGTTGATGAGGACACGGACGGTCAGTTGCTTGAAGAGGCTATTGAGCAGCACAAGGACAGTTTTCGCATGCGAGATCTAGCTCCTGAGTTTGCCTACCGCGAGGAAGCTGCTTCGCATGATCCAAATATGCATAGCGGATCTTTTAGCCCGTATTGGTATTTGTCTCAGGTACCAGGGCAAGTGAATATTCTTTCTGTCTCTGGGTGGTATGACGGTAGCGCTTTCGCAAATGGCGCAATCGCCCGGTTTTTAAGTAATCCTGGCGCAGATAATCGTTTGCTACTGGGTCCCTGGGATCATGGTGCGCGCACGAATGGTTCGCCTTGGCGTAGTCAGGGTGAAACAAAGCCTGAGTTTCCAATACTAGGTGAAGTGCTTCGTTTTTTTGACGAACATTTAGCGGGTATGAATACCGATCTGAGCAATGAGTTACCCGTTCATTTCCACACGCTACACGCCGAAAAATGGAATGCATCGCAAACTTGGCCTCCACAAAATAATAGTACCCGACTTTATTTTGCTGATCATGGGCAACTTCTCCCAAATGAAGCAAAGACAACATCAAAGGCTTCGTACAAGGTCAGTTTTGCAACTAGCACTGGGCAGAACAGTCGTTTTGAGCGACTGGGCGCGCTAGCGATAGAGGATTATTATAAAGACTGGGATGGGCGAGAGTCCCGCATGCTTAGTTTTACGTCTGAACCAATGGTCGAGGCCATCGAGTTGTCTGGTCACATTACGGTTCGTTTACGAATGTCTTCGTCTGAACACGATGCCAGCATTTTTATTTATCTTTCAGAGGTCGATGCAAAGGGACGGTCTTGGTTCGTGACAGAAGGTTGTTTGCGTTTGCTCCATCGCGCCGAGGCTAGTCCACCCCTAAGCTACAACGTGAACTGGGTGTTCAGAACATTTCACAGGGAACATGCCAAGCACATGCGGCCTGGAGAATTTGACAATGTCAGATTAGCCTTGCTGCCGATTTCCTGGAAATTTCAAGCGGGCAGTCGTTTGCGTATTTCGATCGCAGGGACTGATGCCGACCATTTTGCTCAAGTGCCGCATGGTCGTCCTCCTTTACTGGAATTTGCACTCGGTGGTGAAAACGAGTGTTTTGTTGATTTGCCTTTATAGATTTATAGTCACGAGTGGCTCGCTCACTTCTTTATTCGTTCTGATTTTGGGTCATAAAACGGTGCGAGTTGAGCGCGAGCTTCATAGCGCTTCCAGCCAATCTCTATTTCAAATCTCTGCGATGCAATCCAATCAGCGGTAATCGGCTCATCTGCTCGCACGTACCCCATGCCAAGAGACGCTCCGACTCGGTGACCATACATGCCAGAACTCATTGCACCAGCTCGTTTGCCATTTACCCAGATCGGCTCTTCCCGATAAAGGAGTCGGTCTGTGCCTTCTAAACGAAACTGGAGCAAACGTCTCTTTGGTGCGCCTAATTCACGCTGTGCGAGCAGCGCCTCGCGTCCTATAAATGCAACTGGTTTATCGTACGCAACTGTAAATCCTAAACCTGCCTCAATATTATTGTCCTCAATGCTCACATCATCACCCCAATGGCGGTAGCCTTTTTCCATTCGGCATGAGTTCATGGCGTGCATTCCTGCCATGGTGAGGCCATACTCTGCCCCGGCCTGGCAGATGCGCTCATAAACATGCATGGCAAATTCGCCAGGAATATAAAGCTCCCATCCAAGCTCGCCAACATAGGTGATCCGGCTAGCGCGAACCTGAGCATAGCCAATCTCGATGATTTGCGATGTCGAGAAGGGGAAGGCCTGATGGGAAAAATCAGTGTGTGGTGCAATCTGTTGCATCAGCGCGCGTGAATGAGGCCCCATCACACCAAGCATAGGCATCCCCGCCGTGTGGTCAAAAACGAAGCAGTGATCAGCCTGCTCGGCATGGTTGCGCAAATAGGATAGATCGCGAAAGTGAGTCAACGCTGCAGAAACTACCATGAACTGTTGCTCGCCCGTACGTGTAATGGTCAGATCAGCTTCAATTCCGCCTTGAGCGTTGAGCCATTGGGTATACACCAGTTTGCCGATCGGAACATCTATCCTGTTACATGAGATCGTTTCCAAGACGCGTAATGCGTCGCGGCCTTCCACCATAAACTTTGTCATGGAGCTCTGATCGTATAACGCGACTGCGTCTCGCGTCGCCCTACACTCAGCAGCGGTGCAGCTAAACCAGTTTTGTTGGTAATAGCTGTATTCATATTCCGGTTTGATGCCTGGTAGTGCGAACCAATTTGGTCGCTCCCAACCGGCAAGTTCTCCGTAAACTGCACCGGCTTGTTTTAGCGCATCGTAAAAATGTGTCCGACGAGCACCACGTGCGGTCGTGAACTGGTAATAAGGCCAGTGCATCTTATAGAGAAGCCCAAGAGTTTCGACTGTTCTGTCATGCAGGTATTGGCGTGTACCTTGGAAAGGACTCATGCGTCGCACATCGATATCGACTAAATCCATGGGCGGTCTTCGGTCGCGGATCCATTCGGCTAATACCTTGCCGGCTCCGCCAGAGCTCTGGATGCCGATGGAGTTGAATCCGCAAGCCACAAATAGATCTTTGATCTCTGCCGCCTCGCCAAGCAAATATCGGTCGTCAGGCGTAAAACTTTCTGGACCATTGAACCAAGTCTGAATCCCAGTGTTTTCTAGTATAGGCATGCGACTCGCTGCTTTCTCTAAAACGGGCATGAAGTGATCCATATCCTCTGGTAATGAATCAAAACTGAAGTCCTCGCGAATGCCTTGCATTCCCCAAGGTTTGGCCCTGGGCTCAAAGCATCCAAGCAAGATCTTGCCAGCATCCTCTTTGTAGTATGCCCATTCGTCAGGGATACGCAGCACAGGCAGATTTTTCGGCAAGCCTTTGATTGGCTCGGTGACTACGTAGAAGTGCTCAGCAGCATGCAGCGGTAAGTTAACCCCGGTTTGGCGACCCAATTCATGTGACCACATCCCCGCGGCAATCACTACTGTTGACGTACGTATATCGCCCTGATCTGTCACCACACCAACTGCACGCCTATTCTCTGTCAGTATTCGCTGTACTTTGATGTTTTCAATCACCTTCGCACCGCCCATGCGTGCTCCCTTGGCGTAGGCTTGGGTCACATCGACTGGGTTGCATTGCCCATCCTTTGGTAGAAAAACGCCACCGACTACGCTTTCAAGACTGAGGTACGGATATTTTGCGAGTATGTCTTGCGCTGACAGAATATCAACGGATAAACCAAAATTATTGGCCATCGAAGCACCACGTTCGAGCTCTTCCATGCGTTCAATGTTAAGTGCAACCGAAATCGAGCCGTTTTGCTTGAAACCCGTTGACTGTCCTGTCTCCTTTTCTAAGCAAAAAAGTAGATCGGTGGTGTACTTTGCGAGTTCTGTCAGGTTGCGCGTGGCACGTAATTGACCAACGAGTCCTGCAGCATGCCAAGTTGTACCGCACGATAATTGTTTGCGTTCAAGCAACACCACATCTCGAATACCGAGCTTTGTTAGGTGGTAAGCGATTGAGCAGCCCACAACGCCGCCTCCAATGATGACGATATCTGCCTGAGAAGGGAGTTGGTTGGGCATATTGTTGAAATCCTTAAATTCGAACAAAATAAACAAAATAGTAGTTCACTAGTGTCTCAACGTTTGGAACAGATCTTGTTGAACAGGATAATCCGATAACTCGGTAGGTTCAACGGGCTTGCCGAGTAAAGTTTCTATGGGCGTCATTTCAAACATGTTTAAGTCCAATACTCTTAGGATTTCGTAAAGCGAATGTTTCAAATTCAATCGCTTCTTCATAATTGCAATCGAGACGTAGGTCGCAATCGCGATCCATATTTGCGTCTTCACGGCATTTTCCGTGTTGCCATAAAAGGCTTTGATTCGAAGGTGCTGTTTGATCCATTAGAAGAACAATTCGACTTGCCAGCGCTGTTTGTAAATTGCGCAAATAGTGTTGGCTGGCAGGAGGGTGAGATTGTTTGTCAGAAACTCGAAGGTATTGCCTGTTTCGCAGTCGAAGAACGCTTTAGCCATGTGCAATGTGTAAAGTCGCGCGAAGTCGACATACGCTTTATCTATCACGTAAAACGCAGCAGCCTCGATATAGCCTTGCTCGCAAAGGATATCAAGTACTTTTACATCATGTATTTTTTCCATCGCTGATGTGAATAAAACTCGGGATCGATCCCTTCAAATCTATCAGGGTATGAAGCTTGATCGCGGCCTTCGTAGTTCGAAACGGTGCCCCATTGAAGATGCTCAAACACAAGTCGATCATCGTCGAGTCCAGAACATAAACGGTCGCGCCCATCAGCGACGCAAACTCCGAGTTCGTCGGTTCGTTGGCGTAAAGCGTACGGGCCGTTATGATCAAGTGATCGGCCAAGTCCGCAAAAACTTCCCACGGTCTGACTCGGTTTGCGTTGGCCAAGGTACAGCGAGAAACCGTTTTCAGCGCAATCCTATGTGATAAAAATGTTTGCGTTGCGCTCGATGAGCTGCAACCATTAGACTGAATGCTTTGAGCGGCAGATAAGCCATGACTTGCGCGAATACCAATTGACCAGTGTGCATGATCATCCCAGGTAGATAACATCTGCAAATGATGACTTAAGTTTGAAATCGGATTCAAATCGTGGACAACAAAAAATAGGGATTTATCTATGAATATCAATTATTTATAGCGTTTTGCTTCTGAAACGTTGGGACTAGTGAAGATAAGTTGCTGTTTTAATTGATTTTTAAATAACCAATTTTTTCTGAGTTTTGAGAGTCTTCTCAGGTTGCCTATGATTATGGTGTTTTTGCATCCTCTAAGGTTCCCGCTCCTATCGTCAACAAAATCAATGCTGACTTCATTAAAATACTGATCAAACCTGCAATGACAGCAAAGTTTAATGAGCGGGTGCTCAAGTTGTTACACTGACTCTGACGAGTTCAAGCAGAAAATACTCAAGGAAGTGAATGTGCTGAAAGAAGTGATTGTCAAAAATAAGATTAACCTTTCAGCGTAGTCATCATTGCGAATATAGGTTTGCAAGACCGATTTAAATTTTTGGATACACATGCCAAGAACTCCTTCAATTTCCAGACCAACCCTGATAGATGTCGCCGCTCTTGCAGGTGTGGATGTGTCGACAGTTTCTCGTGTTCTTTCAGGCAATATGAATCAACGTGTTGCAGAGGAAACAAGAGAGCGTATTCATCAGTGTGCCAAGCAGTTGGACTATCAGCCCAATATCACGGCACGAAGTTTGCGTGTGTCGCGCACGTTTTCTCTCGGTATTGCCGTGCCTCAGTTGGACAATCCCGTTTTTTCACAGATTATCATTGGGGCTGAGCGTGGCGCACGCGAGTACGGCTATTCCTTGCTAATCGCCCATATCGAAGAGGGCGCTGCTGACGATGATGCGTATGCACGTCTCGCAAGCACGAATAGGGTCGATGGACTTTTGGTCACAACATTAGATGATAATAGCGTTGTGTTGAAAGCCGCTAAAAAAGCAAAAGTCCCGTTCGTGCTACTCAATCGCTCGGCACAGGGAGTTCGTAACTCCATTTACTTTGATAGCGCAGCAGCTGCAAGAATGGCAGTTGAGCATTTGATCAAGCTTGGCCATCGTCGGATTGCACATCTTTCCGGTCAACTTAATCCTTCAACCGGGATTGGTCGATTTGCCGGCTATCGCGATGCTTTACTGGATGCTGGCATTCCCTATGACCAAGATCTTGTTGCTGTTTCAGGTTACACCATCAAAGGTGGCGCAGACGCGATGCATGAAATACTCAGAAAAAATACACGTCTACCTACGGCAGTATTTCCAATTACCCTTTCCGCTGCCACAGGGGCGCTGATGGCATTGCATCAGCATGGTATTCGCGTACCAGAAGATATGTCCCTCGCAACTGTACATGATGGTCCGATCGCGCAAGTCATGTATCCGCCCTTGACGACAGTACAAATGCCTGTTGAGCAGATGGGATATGACGGCGTTGTGAGCCTGATTGAACTCATTCAGGGGAGACGTAAAAGTGTAGATATAAAAATGTCTCCCCAACAGTTAATCATTAGGGGTTCAACAACCAGTCCAGCTGTGGCTGCTGATTGATCATCCTCTCATTTTTTTGCCTAATTCATCCGCACTTTTAATGCAAACTGCAATCCTGTTCGCATCGGCAGGCGGATCAATATTTCCGATATAAGGTGCAGCGACTGTCAACGAAGCCATTTCCATGATTTCCTCTTGTGTGGCGTTTGGTGCGCCAAGTTGAGTCAGTGTGACTGGTAAGTCGATTGATTGACAAAAGCGTGCATGAGTATAGATTTCATCCATTGATCGGTTTTCAGCAAAGAGCTGTACGATCGAGCCAAAGGCAACAAGCTCACCATGCAGGAATTTACTCATGCCAGGATGCGCAGTGAACCCTCTGGTGAGTGCGTGTGAGATAGACAAGCCACCGCTCTCAAAACCAAGTCCGCTAAGTAGCACAGTAGCTTCAATGGCTCTTTCAACATTTTCGTCTGATGTGCCATGCTGTTTGAGATGTAAAAGAGCCGGTAAACCAAACTCTAAAATGGTTTCATAACAACGATCGGCAAGTAACCTTGCCGTGGCCAATGATTGCGTACCAAAAAAGTTTTTACCGCCTGCCAGATAGCACTGCTGAGCTTCAAATTTTTTGCTCAATGCATCGCCTAGTCCTGCAGCAAAAAATCGAGTAGGTGCACGCGAGATAATGCTGCTATCAACAAGGACTACATCAGGATTTCTAGTGAGTATGTCAACCCCAGCGACTCGATGCTGTTTGTCGTAGAGCACAATGAGT
Organism: Zwartia lucis; assembly: GCF_965234455.1. GTDB lineage: Bacteria > Pseudomonadota > Gammaproteobacteria > Burkholderiales > Burkholderiaceae_B > Zwartia > Zwartia lucis. Next base: position 415,063 of record NZ_OZ248472.1, read on the forward strand.
CTGCTAGTCGGAGAATCATTCGAGGCAATCGTCGGAATAATGATTAATCTAAGGTTGTGAGCTTTAGAAAGTCCCTTTGCTGTATCAATTGTTTTTCCGCCTCCAAAACCTATGATGACATCATCGCGAGTTGGATCGATGTCAACAGCAAGCATTGAAATAGCTTGCGCAGAGCATTCTCCCTCAAACCTCAAGATCTTTGGAACGATGCCCACTTCATGCAAAGGAGATACGATCGCGTCGCCTGCCGCCTCACGTACGATATCGTCCATAAGGATCACTGGATTTTTAACTTGAAATTCTTGAAGCAACTCTGGAAGGTGTGAAATTGCCTGAGGGCCTTGAATATATCGTCCTGGAAAGCCAATTGTTTTAATCATTTAATTTCCCCAGTAATAGTCGCGTCTTCCGCCATCCATGCAAATTAATTCGCCATTAATAAATGCCGCCTGCATAGAGCAGAGAAATACAACTAAAGCAGCAACTTCACTGGGTTTACAGGTTCTTCCGACTGGATTTTGTTTGGCTAATAAATTACGCATTTCCTGGGAAAACTGAGCGATAAGTTCTGTCTCAACATATCCTGGTGCAAGGGCATTAGCGGTGATTCCCGCAGGTCCTACTTCTTTTGCAAGTGTTTGTGTAAAGCCTTGAATCCCCGCTTTTGCCGCAGCATAGTGTGACACCCCCGGGCGACCACCTCCAGTAAAGTTCATAGAGGACATATTGATGATTCTCCCGAAATGATTCTTCTCCATGTGAGGAATCACAGCGCGAGACCATAAAAAAGTACTTTTCATATGTGAATGAATCATCGAGTCCCATGCTTCAACGGGCATATCCGCTACTTGATATGCGGGCTTGACACCGATTCCAGCATTGTTGACCAGTATGTCAATTTGACCTAATTGAGTTGCCACCTCATGAGTAATCCTTGCAACGGTTGCTTCATCGGTTGCATCGCCAATAAATCCATAAGCATCAACCCCGTCAGCACGCAAAACTTTAACTGCATGCTCACAAGCATGTCGATCGATTTCATTGATTGCGATTCTGACGCCTTCAGCTCCCAGCGCCTGTGCATCAGCAAAGCCAATCCCACGCGCACCACCGGTGATCAAGGCAACTTTATCTTTTAAACCGAAATCCATTTTTTATCCTTTGACTGCACCAGCGGCCAGACCCTTGATGAAATACTTGCTTAAGAACATAAATAAAATAAAAAGAGGCAGGGTAATCATTGTGGCTCCGGCCATCAGCTCGCCCCAGCGAGCATCAAACGAACCGATAATTGAAGCAAGCCCAACAGGAAGGGTCTTATTTGCGTCGCTATTGACCAAGATAAAGGAAAAGACATAGTCGGTCCACGAGAGCAAAAAAGAAAAGATAGATACAGTCACAATGCCAGGAAGTGAAAGAGGTAACACGACCCGTACAAAGGCACCGGCTCTCGAACAACCATCCACCATCGCTGCTTCTTCAAGGTCAAATGGCATGACTTTGAAAAACCCCCAGAGCATCCACACGCCTAGCGGAATAGATAGGGTGCAGTGTGCAAGCACAACTGCGATGAGGTGGTCTGCAAATCCGATTTTGGCAAAAATAGATAACAAGGGAATCGCCAACAACAAAGGAGGAAACATATAAGCGTAGAGCATGCTGCCAATCATCGCTGTTTTACCTGGGATACGGTAGCGTGTGACGACGTAGGCAATAATCACCGACACAACAAGTGTGATTGCAACTACAGACAATGCAACGAAAATACTATTGGCAAATTGCAGAGGGTAGTCGGTTAACTCTAGCAAGTTGCGGTATGAGGTGAAATTCCAGTCGATATTTTTAGGAAAAAGTTCAGGCTTACCAAATAGTTCTTTCTCTGGTCGTAAGCTTGAGACAATCATCCAATAGATTGGGAAGAAAGACCACAATCCCAACAATACGGCTGCAATAAGGATTCCCGCACGCGCAACCAAACTTTTTTTCATGTGCGCTGATCCTTTTCTTCTAAAGGGTAAAAATGAAAATAAACGATAATCAGTATCGATAGCACTGCAAAAGAGAGCGTGGCGACGGCAGCACCACCTCCTACGTCATATTGCGCGAATGCTCGGCGATACGCCATGATTGGGAGATGCTCTGTCGCTCCAAGTGGCCCCCCCTTTGTCAGCAGCCAGATGATGTCAAACTTATTGAACATCCAAATACTGCGAAGCAAAATAATGACAACTAGCATGGGCATCAGCATAGGGATGGTGATATGCCAGAAACGTGCCCAAGGGCCAGCACAATCAACCCGAGCGGCTTCATAAAGCGACTTTGGTACTGTTTGCAAGGCAGCCAAAAAAGAAACGGTAACAAAGGGCGTCCACGTCCATACGCTTGCGACCACAACGACACCCATTGCGATCACAGGATTTTCAAACCAGGCAGGACGTCCTATTCCTATTTGTTCTGCCCAAATGGTCAGTAAACCAAGACTTCCATCCAGCAGCCATTGAAAAGCAACAGCAACGACTACGGTAGGAAGTAAGTAAGGAAGAATCGCCAAACCCCGAATGACAGGTCTACCCCAGAAGGGTTGGTCAAGTAGAAGTGCACAGGCAATTCCTAGCACGAGCTGTAAAGAAATTGTAAGCAGGGCGAAGACAATCCCCACACCAAAAGCACGCCAGAAGGCAAACTCTGAGAGAACCTGTGCATAGTTAGCAAGCCCGACCCATTTGCTTTCTGAAACGAAGGACTCGGATTTATACAGACTCAAGTGCATGGCATGCAAAACTGGCACAAGAATCAGTAGCAGAGTTAACGCAATGCATGCGACAAAGGCTGCAAGCAGCCATTTGTCGCTAGAAGTACGAAATGAGTTCATCTTAGCCAAGAACAGTTCTGTATTTTTTAGCCATGATTTCAAGAGCTTCCGATGCCGGCAACCCCTTTACCATCACGTTTTGTAACGCATCACAGATTGCAAATGTCTCGAACATTTTCGGTGGGCGCAAATCAATTGAAGGACCCTCAGTATCAATCGATTTAATAATGATGTCTTTTCTGGTGAGTAAGCTTTTCATGAAGGCAATCAGATCGGCATGTTTTTCAATCAAAGGATGTGCTCTCCAGCGTGGATCATCATAAATATCCATACGTGGTGGTTGAAAATGAAGTGGGGCGGAATGCAAGAAATTAATATAGTGACGCTCTGTGAACCACTCCATGAATTTCACAGATTCATCCTTCATGGGCGTATTCAAAATTACCCATCCGTCGTAGCCGTGATTAACAGCCTGTGCCTTGCCCGCGCTATCTGGATACATAAAAAATCCAGTATTAGCGACTAAGGCGGGCGCTTTGTCTTCTAGTACTTCCATTAACCTTCCTGCATAAGGTGCATGTGCAATTTGTCCACCTGAATACTGACCCAGTACCGTTCCAAAAAGTGCCTGCGTCATGCCTTGAGGCATACTTGGTGATAGCTTTTTCATGTATTCGAGGTAGGCAATCACCTTGGGTTTCATTTGCGCGTTATCCAAGATCAGCTTGAAATTATCATCAAGCATACTGACGCCTTCCGCCCACATGTTGCCCAGCGACATCCACTGAGTTGCAGAGTTCGCACCAAGCGGCATACTGATGCCGAATTTTCCATCGCCAGTCAGGACTTTTGCATTTTCTTGCATTTGATCCCAAGTCGTTGGAACCTTTAGACCCTTCTGTTGATATAAATCCTTGCGGTAATACATCCAGCAGAAGTTATAGTCATAGGGGTACCAATAATTTTCACCTTTAATCGGAAATAGGATTCTGGGACCCCATTCATATTTACTGACTAGTTTTGTGATCGGAACGAGCTTGCCAGCCTCCGCGAGCAAAAGAACGTGCCCGGCAAATGCAAGCGTACTGATGTCGTAAGGTGTTCCTGCAGCGATCGAAGCTTGTGTCTTGCTAAATGCGTCATCTGGTGGAACCGTATCAATGATGACTTTGATACCAGTCTGCTTTTCATATTCGGCCGCTGCAACACGAAGCACTCTGACTGAATCTCGACCTGGTTCGGCATTTAAAAATCGAATCGATTTTTGCTGTGCGTGTACCGCAGGTGCGCCAGTCAGTGCTAGAGTTGCCCCTGCAACTGCCGTCTTTAATACAGTACGACGATTAAATACTGAGTTTTTCATTTATGTCTCCTGTGATGGTCTTTTTATGAACTACGCTAGATTGATGCCAGTTTCAGCATCGAAAATATGAATATGTCTAAGATCTAAATAAAGGCGGTCGACTGCTTCTTCGTGAGTATGGGTTTGTCTACCTGAAAGAACACGTAACTTGATGTCCTTGACATTATCCACAAGCTTATAAACAGTGAGAGTATTTGCTCCCATTTGTTCAACCAGTAAGACCGATGCATTTACGGCAGGACTCCCGTTATCTGTCAGGCTGACATGCTCCGGTCTAATTCCCAAAATTACTTTTTTGTGATTAAGTACTTTTGGTGCCTTTTTCGTCTCAATCTCAAGGTTGATGCCTTGATAAATAAACCTTAAAGCACCATCTGAATACATCAGTTCACCAGGTATCTGATTCATCTCTGGCGCACCAATAAAGCCCGCAACAAAGATATTTGCGGGGTTGTCATAGACATCCAGCGGCTTTCCAACCTGTTGAATCTTTCCTTGATTCATAATGACAATGCGATCACCAAGTGTCATTGCCTCAACTTGATCATGCGTGACATAAATCATGTTAGTACCGACACGTTTATGAAGCTGGGCGAGTTCTTCACGCATTCGGACACGTAATTTTGCATCAAGATTAGAAAGTGGTTCGTCAAGAAGAAAGGCTTCAGGAGACCTGACTAAGGCTCGGCCAAGCGAAACGCGTTGCATCTGTCCACCAGACAGTTGGCGTGGTTTTCGTTCAAGAAGATTTTCAATATTTAACATTTCTGCAGCCCACTGTACTTTTTTTTGTATTTCGGCAGCGGGTGTTTTGCGCATTCGTAATCCAAAAGCCAGATTTTCATAGACTGATTTATGAGGATAGAGCGCATAATTCTGGAAAACCATTGCAATATTTCTTTCTCCAGGCTGGAGATCCGTGACTTCTTTTTCTGCAATAAAAATCTGACCGTCTGAAACTTCTTCGAGTCCAGCGATCATTCTTAAAGTCGTAGATTTCCCACATCCTGAGGGTCCAACGAGAACGATAAATTCTCCATCAGCCATTTCGAGATCAAAGTTTTCTACAACAGCTTGTTGACCATATCGTTTGCTGACGTTTTTAAGTGTGATGGTTCCCATCTCGATCAGCCTGTGAGCTTGGATAAAGCATGGTTAACTTGCTCTAGACCTTTTTGAGCGTCTTTATAAATCTCAAACAACTTGTCATAAAACACAACTAACTCTGGTTCTGGTAATGCACGATCAATAATTTTTGCGCAATCCAATGCTGCACGCTGCTCACTTTCAAAGACACCAATTCCTACGCCAGCAATGAGTGCAGCACCAAAGGAAGCGTCAGTTGTTTCAGGTAATAAGATTTCAATATTTAGAATGTTGGCAACAATCTGTCGCCAAATCGTACTTTTTGAACCGCCTCCAATAATTCGAGCGCGTTTGATATCCATCCCCCGTGCTCTAAATTGTTCGAGTACATCGCGTAAGGAAAATGCGATTCCTTCATACAGTGCCCGTGCGAAGTGACCTTTATCATGACGAAATCCGATTCCGACAAAATCTGCTTTTAATAGCGGATCCCAATATGGTGCTCTTTCTCCTTGTAGGTACGGGTGAAAAAGTAAGCCTTCAGACCCAGGTTTAATTGTTCCGGCCAGGCGGTCCATTTCAGCAAATGCTTGACTACCACTTAATCCATCTGTCATGAAAAATTTATCACGCAACCAGCGATGTGCAGAGGCACAGCTATTTGTTCCAGAGATTGCATACCAGAGTCCTGGGATAGCGAGTGGATAGTTGATGAGTGTCTCGTGTATGTGCGGTCTGTCGATCACCACACTCACGGTACCTGCTGTTGCAAGTTTGATCGTTCCATCTCCAGGTGCAATTGAACCTGCGCCAAATGTTTCGATAGAGGTATCCGAAGTGCCACATACGACGGGCGTGCCTTCACATAAACCTGTTGCACGCGCTGCTGCTTCTGTCACGCTTCCGACAATAGACGTCGGATGAACAAGCGGTGGGAGAGTGGAAATATCCCAGTTTGCTAACTGACATAATTCGTTTGACCAGGTATCCTTTTTTGGATCAAAGAGCAGCGTTCCAACAGCCTCGGTTCGGTCAGTTTCCCAAGTCCCTGTCAGGCGAGATCTGAGCCAGTCTTTTGCAACATACACACGTGCCGTCTTCTTGACTGCATCTGGTTCGTGTCGTGTTAACCATAAAAACTGTGGAAGGGTCCAGGTCGGAGCAGGGCGATTAAAACCAAGTTCAAGAATCCTTGCCCCGTTTTGTTCGAATAGCTCGCGTGATTCTTCACCGCTTCGTTGATCATTCCAGAGGATAGCTGGCCTAATAAGATTTCCTGCCTGATCCTCAAGAACAGGTGTATGAGCGCCTGCGCTGAAAGAAATGGCAGCGATCTGTGACGCCCCAATACCGGCTTCCTGGATTGCTCTGGGAACTGTATCGCATACAGCGCGCCACCAGTCCATCGGATCTTGTTCGCTCCACCGCGGAAATGGCGAGTGGGTCGTGATGTCCATACTGGCGCTTCCACACACTTTTCCTGTGGAATCTATGATCATGGTTTTAAGACTACCAGCTCCAATATCAATACCCATCAGCCATTTCATATCAGCATTTCCTTATTTACAACATAGCGGGAAAGTAGAGTTAACTCTGCAGGTTTTGTAGGGCAACATCAAGTACTTTTGGCATATTCAGGCTATAGGTGCAATGGTTGACACTGGCATTCACCGCGTCCCGCCGAGCAAGTGCTTCACGCGTCTGCGCATCTAGACTGAGTCGTCCTTGCAATACAGCCAAGGTAATTAAAGATAGCGCCGACGGCGTTTGGGTTTCGATTTGTGGCCCTGTCGTCTGGTAACTGGGTCGACATGTATTTGGGCAGAATGCGCAAATTGTCAGATCTTTTATCGTTTGCTTCATCATGATTAAATATCCGTTTTCCAGGTTGATCCACTCGGTTGACGTAAGCCGAGTTTTCCCGGGTTCATCAGGTTGTCAGGATCCAAACCGTCTTTGAGTATTTGAATCATATCTAGGCCAGCATTAAGCTCTTGCTGCATCCACGGTCCACGGAAAAGCCCCGCTCCGTGATGATGGGCAATGGAGCCCTGCATATCCAGACAAATACTTTCAATGGTGTCCCAGGCCTTCTGGTGTAGTTTGAGTGCCCGATCCTGATCCATTGGCGGTAAACGGATCGTCATATATTGACACGCCCCTTCTGGGTAGACATGAGACCAGTGCGCTCCGAAATGAATCTCAGGATGAATGGCATGAACTGCTTGGTGCATGGCCTCGTACATATCGGCTAGTTTGCTCCAGTTTCCTGTGATTTCAACCGTATCCATAAAATAGCCGTCTGTTTGCCACTGCGTTGAATACGAGTGAAATCTTGTTTCTTCCCAGTGCTGATATGGTGCATCATCCGTCGTGACTGCATCGTGCTGAGCGCATATCTCGAGCGCTAGTTGACGCTCAACCTGAGCCAGTGCCTTCTTGCCCGAGAACTTCATAATGCACAGAATTGGTCTTTTTGAGAACTCCGGTATCCCATCCGTTCGTTGTGCACTCTCTTTGGAATCGTAGAGCCGTACGACTTCTGGCCGTAATTCTGCTTGCATAATTTCGCGACAAGCGGCGAAGCCAGTTTCAATATTTGGGAAGGCCAGCACAACGGCAGAGCTGAATTCAGGTAAGCGCCAGATGCGGACTGTCAACTCAGTCATCAGACCCAGGACGCCTTCTGACCCAACAAGCATATCCTTAATACTCGGGCCGACGGCTCGACGCGAAAGCGGACGAACTTCAAGGAGCTGTCCATCTGGTAAGACTGCTTTTAATCCTACAACAATATCTTCGATTTTTCCGTATCGCGATGAAGCTTGTCCAGCTCCACGACATGCGGCCCAGCCACCTACGGTAGACATTGTGATGGATTGTGGGAGGTGTCCTGCTGTGAAGCCTTGTGCCCGAAGAGCCTCCTCAAACTGCCAGCCATTCATGCCAGCTTGTACAGTCGCAGTTGAGTCGATTACATTAATCGCGATCAATTTATTGAGCCGTTTAAGGTCAATCACGAGTTCTCCAACCAGAGGGATTGTCCCTCCCAGAACGCCTGACCCAGCGCCAAAAGGAATCGTGCAAATTTTCTCTGCTCGAGTAAATTTTACGAGTTGCTGAACTTCCTGAGGCGTACCTGGCATGGCAATGGCCATTGGTAAGGTGGCTGGTAGTTGCTGTGCTCTGAGTTTGTAGAGCGCAAAGGGTAATCTGTCACGACAGTAAGCGTAACGATCAGCCTGACCGATCAGTACGTTTTCCGCGCCTAGTAGTTTTGCAATGCTACTAAGTTGAGCCTGCTGTTTGTCAGTCTTATCTAAAAGGCTGGTAGCTTGCAGGTCGACTACTTTGCTGACTGCTGTGTTCATAATAGGTATCTGCCAAAATATTCAGTAAGGTTTATCAACTTATTTACTTAGAATGGACAATCGTTTGTTCATCTGGTTGATATTCTGCTGCTAAAGGTAAAAATTGTCAGCTAAAGTTTTGTTCTTATTAGGTTTGCTAATGCGATTCAGGAATGAATGGGAATCTGGCCCTTGCTTTTGTGGCATGCTCGCCGTGTTGAAGACCTCCACCCCTGACGAATCTAATATCGTCTTCTGGCTGCACTTTCCAATTCCATGTTTCCGGAGCACCTGAAAGACTGTCAACTTCTTTAATCAGCAGGCGGCGACGCTGACTTTTACGTACTTGTTGATCAACTAAGGCACTGTCATAGCCATCGCATGCAATGGCTAGAAGTTGATTAAGAATTTCTGCTGCTGCAGGATCCGTACTTAGATCAAGGAGCTCATCTGGATCAGTCTCCAGATCAAAAAGTTGTGGTGGGTGGCTACCCACGCAAATCAGTTTCCAGTGCCCCTTTTTAACCATGCGCAAGGGACCAGGCACCCCTCCAGCTGTGAAGTCAGATATTGCGACATCAGGCCATGCGGGATCATCCTGTCCAGTTAAAAACGGAAGAAGTGAGTGACCAGATAATGTTTCTATTGCATCAATAGGATACTTTTCTTTTTGATGGCAGATATCCACAAATGTTGGCAGTAAGTCAATCAGAGACACGTTTTTGGACACGCGATGGTGATGGTATTTTTCAGGCCAAGCAACAATAAGTGGCACTCTTACAGACCACTCATACATACTCATTTTGAACCACATCCCGCGTTCACCCAGCATTTCGCCATGGTCTGAAGTCAACACAATGATGGTGTTTTCATCAAGCCCACAAGACTTGAGCGTTGCAAGTAGGTCACCGATCTGGTGATCAACCCAGGTCACCATTGCATAATATGCACGTCTTGCATCGATAATGTTCTGCCGACTGATCGGCATTTTGTCACGACGATGATTGTAATAAATTCCTAGACTGGCTGGATCCAGCTTGTCTGGAGGTAAAGCACCTACATGCGGTAAATCAATATCCTCAGCACGATACATATCCCAATATTCTTGTTGAGCAACGAAAGGAGGGTGAGGGTGTGTATATGAAACTGTCAGAAAAAAAGGCTTGCTGTCTTTCTGTTGACGGGCACGATTCCATAACCACTTTTTAGCTTCGAACTGAACCTCCTCATCGTAGTCAATTTGAAGGTTTTTTAAACAAGAACCTGCCTCGAGTACGGGACGCATACTGACGCCAGCGGGATTCGGATCGGTAGGTGGGCGGCTCCAATTCGCGGTCCAACTAAAGTCTGCGGGGTAAATATCAGTGGTCAGACGCTCTTGATAACCATGAAGCTGATCTGGTCCGATGAAGTGCATTTTTCCGGATAATGCGGTGTCATAACCTGCGGCTCGCAAGTAATGAGCGATAGTTGGAAGTTCTGATGATAGCTCTGCACCGTTATCCCAAGCTTGAATTTCAGGTGCCAGTCGTCCAGTCAGCATTGCAGCACGTGCGGGCGCACAGAGAGGTGAGTTTGTATAGGCTGCATCAAAAACTACACCTCTTTCAGCCAGTTTTGTAATGTTAGGAGCCTGAACAACTTGATGTCCGTATGTGGGCAACACCTGTGGAGCGAGTTCATCGACCATGATAAAAAGTATATTGGGTGATTTTTTCATGTGCTCAATACGTCCAAAAAATAAGATGATTCATGACATTAATCATCTGATAAGGCCGCGTGATATTCCTTTAGAAAATCGATTTCCTGATCATCGTAGACTTCAACATGAACATATGAAATTCTTCCTGTAAATGTATTTGGACACGCATAGCTTTCGCTGACTGGGCTTCCATCATCACGTCCACAATGAACACCAGTGGCATTCGGTAATAAAGGCCACAGCTGATCCATCTCTTGCGTATTCAAAGTCTGTCCGTCGATGATCAGTGACCCTGTACCTTTCAAAGAGCCAGTTTTTTTAAATGAAAATTCTACGCAGTGAGATCCCGCCGGCAATATATTTGGCGACTCTAGAATGAAGCGTCTTTCTCCACCGCAGTTATATTCATGGACTAAGCGTCCGTTTTTCATAAAAAGTACGTAACCACCAAAGCGACCGCCTGCTGCAAACAGTACACCTTGTTCAGATGCGTTTGAAAGATTGATCTCTGCGGTGATGCGATATGATCGATTTGAAATATTAGGTGCGGAGAGACGATCTACGCGAGCCATGCCTGCACGATAAACGTATAGCTGACGACTTGTTGCTCTGAGACTCGCGGCTGTGCGTTCTCTATCGCGATCGTCTAAGGGAAGAACATCATAGCGGCCTGCTTCTGCCCACCATAGGTCGACCAGCTCTCTTAGTTTTTCAGGATGCATCAGGGCAAGATTGGTATTTTCAGAAAAATCATGATCAATATGATAGAGCTCCCAAGTATCTTGTTCAAAAGGAGCACCCTTCTGGTGACGCGTCACTGCTTTCCATCCATCACACCATATGCCACGGTCTCCGAGCATTTCGTAATACTGTACATGCTTGGCTGTTTTCACATTGGGCTGATCGAATGCGTAAACCATACTTGTACCGTGAATAGGTAGCTGTGGTATGCCCTGGTATTCATCGGGTGCTTCTATGTCGAGTAATTCAAGTATTGTTGGTACGAAGTCAACACAGTGGTGATATTGATTTCTGAGTCCACCCGCATCCTTGATTTTTGCAGGCCATTGAATAATCAACGGGTCACGAATGCCACCGCCGAAGGTATCCATCTTGAACCACTTGAGAGGTGTATTGCCAGCAAACCCCCAGCCTTTGGGGTAATGGTTATAGGTGTAATCACTTCCAAGCTGATCAATATTTTGAACGAGTTCTTCTATCGTTTCCTCAACAAAGGCATAGTGCTTTCTTATATTGATATTTCCTAAATCTCCGCCCTCATCGCTTGCGCCATTATCTGACATGACAACGAACACTGTGTTGTCCAGCTGATTGATGCTTTTCAGGTAATCAACCACACGACCGACTTGTTCATCTGTGTGCTCTAAAAATCCTGCGAATACCTCCTGCATTCTTGCGCAGACTCGCTTTTCATCACTACTTAAATCATCCCAAGCCCTGACTTCTTCATTTCTTTCAGTCAGGGTTGTATCAGGTGGAATCACACCAAGTTCAAGCTGGCGTTTGAACCATTTCTGGCGAGTGACATCCCATCCTTGATCGAACTTTCCTTTATATTTATCTATATATTTTTGTTCGACATGGTGAGGTGAGTGACAAGCACCCAGTGCGACATAAGTGAAAAAAGGTTTTCCAGGTGATGCACATTGTTGATCTCTAATGAAATCAATTGTTTTATCTATCAGGTCCTCGGTTAAATGGTAATGCTCAGTAACTGGTTTCGAAATTGGATGGTTGTCACAAAATAACTCTGGATTCCAGTGATCTGTTAGAGAGCTTAAAAAACCATAGTACCTATCAAAACCCCTCGCGAGAGGCCAGTAGTCGAATGGCCCAGCAGCAGTGGCGTCAGTCATGCGCATCAAATGCCATTTTCCGATTGCGTGAGTGTTGTAGCCATGAGGCCTCAACATTTCAGCAAGAGTAGCTGCCCGCTTCGTGACTTGTCCCTGATATCCTGGATATCCCGTTGACCATTCGACAATCGTTCCCATACCTGCTGCATGATGTTGACGACCGGTTAACAAAGCGGCGCGAGTGGGGGAGCACATCGAGGCAGTATGGAAATTTGTAAAACGTAAACCCTTAGCGGCAAGGGCATCGATATTTGGTGTGTTGATATCCGAGCCGTAACATCCAAGGTGAGCAAACCCAACGTCATCCAGAACTAGTAATACGATATTAGGAGCGTTTTTGGGCGGTTGGATACGTGGCGGCCAATATGGTTTTGAGCTTCTATACGTTGCACCGATCGTCCCTTTGAATTCTTCAGCAGGCAGATTTATACTCATTATTAAATCCCTCTTTTTCTTTTGGGCGCCAATTAGTCCAGACTCTTGATACCAGCTGATTGAATAATTTGCTTGGCTTGAGCCGTTTCTTTTATAAGTGCATTTTCAAAGCCTTCTGCAGTAGAGTGAGAAAGAGTTAATCCTCTCGCAGTCATGGATTTTTGCAGTGCAGGATCGCTTAAGGCTCGGGCTGCGGCCTCGTTGATACGCATCACGATTTCTTTAGGTATGCCCACAGGTCCGGCTAATCCGAAAAAGGTGGTGATTTCTAATCCCGCCAGTCCCGCCTGATCAAAAGTAGGGACGCCTGGAACGAGGTCAGATCGTTTATCTCTTCCGATTGCTAGGCCAACGACTTCTTGGTCATTAATCGTTTTGACTTGGCTCGGTAAAAAATCCATTAAGACAGGTATCCTTCCGCCTCTTAAATCAATCATTGCTGGCGCTGAGCCGTTGTAGGGAATATGTATGACATCGATTCCCATACGCATTTTTAATAACTCGATTGCTAAATGAGGAGGGGTCCCAACGCCATATGAGCCAATGGCTATTTGACCTGGTTTTGCGCGAGCCAATTTAATCAAGTCTGCCAGTGATTTGATGCCCGAATCTTTTGACGCCACAAGTATTAAAGGATTGACACTAAGCAGAGCGATAGGCCGGATATCTTTTTCTGGATTAAAAATAGGATTTTTTGTCAACAACGGCCCAGTAATCATGTTGGCGCCCGTGGCTGTCAGTAGCGTGTAGCCATCTGGTTTGGCACGCGCAACAATTTGTGCTCCCAGCATGGATCCTGCCCCGGGTTTGTTTTCAATCACGATCGGCTGACCGAGGTCTTCTGACATTTTTCTTGCTATTTCACGAACTGCAACATCTGTTGCGCCTCCTGCAGCGAACGGAACGATAAGTGAAATAGGTCGTTCAGGCCATGGGGCAGAGAACGAATTAGAGGACCAAGCGACACACAGTACCGTCAGCATTGCTGCAAAAAAAGTCTCGATTCTGTATCTCATCATGACTCTCACCTTCTTTAGGGTTGACATTTCAGGTTTTAAAACAAAGGCAAAACGAACATTTGAACAAACGATTGTTCAAATTTAATAATTGTCGTTTGTTTTGTCAACATAAAGTGCATTAGGGGTTCTACTAGTGCAATCACCCACCAGACTTGATGAAGTGTGGAGCGATGACTTTGTCTTCGATGTATGTGAAGCGACAATGGTCCGATAAAACCAGACAGGTCAAGGTCGGCTTATCTACCTAGACTGGATTCGTTCAATTTTGTCATAAAGTAATTTGACAAAAGCTGATGCCCATATGGAGTTGGGTGAACACTATCGGCATAAAAATAGCGGGTTATATCCCCGGTCGGATTTGGAATGAGTGTTGAATTAGAACACCCTAAAGACGACTTATTTAAGAATTCATTATTAGGGGGAATGCCAATGACGCATGCCATATCGGTGACGTTACTTAAACCAAATTGACCAGGATTGGCTATTTGAGTGCGACTTTGGCTGAAAGAGTCCAGCTGCAATACCCCGGGTAAACCTACAAGATCAGCGGTTAACTTGTTATTAAAAACCCTAGTCAACTCTGTAGCAGTTGATGACATAAATTGTCCAAGAGAAAGCATCGATGGCGTAAGTCCTACATCAGGTAGATTTAGAACAGCAATATTTTTTGCGCCTTTGCCAGCAATTTGGATTTTTATATTTTCCACCAAAGTTGCCGCGATAGCGGTCATATAACTATTAGCCGCTGGTAATGCGATCGCAAGGAGTTGCTCAGGCGTAGGGCTAGCACCTAAAGCATATAGCGCAGCCTGAACGTCTTCCGGCCAACCTATAAATTGCGCGTATAAAAGAGTTCCAGCGGCTTCACCTGTGGCGGCTGCCCCTATAGCTGTCAGATTAAGCAGTAGATCGTTGGCACCTACAAAAACAGTGACTAATTCTTTTCCTGTGTATCCACCTGGATTTCGAGTCAAATGCTTTGCCATCTGCAAATAAACCGGTGTAGCCATTTTTCCCAATGGCGCCATACCATAGGCTAAGCTAGGCTGGCTCGCTAAAATGAGTGCCTGTTGCATACCATAGCTATCAAAACTAATTGGATTGTTTACTCTTGCTGCGCCTTGCGCATAATTAGTGCATGATAAAAATTCTACTAGGGGCGCACCTTGAAAGCCCTGATTTTGTGCTGCCGGCAATACATTCGGTAAGCCCGTTTCAGCGGTACAAGCATTCGCGAAGCCTAAAGAGGCAGCAACATTTTCAACCCAAACTTTTGAAGTAGAGGAGTTCACTGTAAATTTACCACCGCCAACCGTATTAACAGTGCCTACTTGATAAGCTCCGCTGTCGCTGAGGCTATCCCCAAAAGCAACTAATTGCGTGAAGCTTTGTGTTGTTGGGCTGGTCGTATTGCTACTGTCACCCCCGCAGCCAACTAAAACAAGGCAAGTTAATCCCAAGGATAGGGTTAAAAATTTATTTCTAATCATAGCTTTTATAAAACCGAGTTTAATAAGCGTAAAAAAGTAAAATACCGCATAAAACTTTAAATTTAATAGTAAAAATAATACTCAATCTATAATATTTTCTCAACCGGCAAATCAGATAAATTCCTACATTATGAATTGGGCCTCTCGGTTTCCACCAAAATAATAAATTGTGTTTAAGCTTAATATCTCAAGAACACAATTCAAGACAAAAATAGGATTCAACATGCTGCGAAAACTCTTGCTCGTCTCGATCGTTACCCTCGGATTCATCCTGACGGGTTGCTCAGAGGAAAAAGTTGCGAATGTGATTAAGGTTGCGGTGTCACCCGCCTCACCGCCGATGCTCTACGAGAAAAATGGCAAGCTGATGGGGGTCGATTACGATATTTTTAATGCTTTTTGTAAAACACGTGAATGTACGATGAAAGTCACGTCATATGATTGGCAGGGTATGTTAGGTGCGGTCTCAACCGGACAAGCTGATGTGGCGTTTTCAGGCATCTCTATTACGGATAAGCGCAAGCAAGTGATGGACTTCTCGGCTCCTTATTACGACAACACCTGGCACTTGGTCGCTACAAAGAAAAATGCCAAGCCCATTACGGATCTTTCTGCACTCAAAAAGCTGCGTATTGGCTATCCAAGGGGAATGGCCTATGAGGATTTGATTAAAAAGGATTTGGAACCGAAAGGGTATTACTCACTTTCGCAAGTGCAACTCTATCCCTCCTATAACGAGGTCATTACTGACCTGCAAAATGGCAATCTTGACTTAGCCTTTATAGAACAGCCAGTGCTGGAAAATTTTAAAAATAAAATGAATCTGCCAATTGAAAGTGTGTATGCGTTTCGTGGTCAAGACGTGCTGGGATTCGCGTTTCCCAAAGGCTCAGCCCTAAGACAGGACTTTGATAGATTTTTGATCAAGCTTGGCCCTGAAAAACTCAAAGAGATGATCGACAACGGCTCCAAATAGTTCAAATGAACTTTTTTGAAATTCTAAGTCTATTATCGCAGGGCATTGGCCAAACATTGCTTGTAACGTTGGTATGTAGCGCGACAGCCTTGGTCTTTGCGCTCGTTATGATCTCTATACGTACCATCGGCGGGCGGCCCTCGAAATTGCTGGTAGACGCTGCGGTCTACTGCCTGCGAGGCATTCCTGTACTGGTGCTTTTATTTCTTGTCTATTTTGGTCTGCCACTTGTTGGGCTAAAAGTTGTGCCGCTAGCCGCCATGGCACTCAGTCTGGGGTTGATTGGTGGCGCGTATGTCACAGAGGTTTTTCGTGGCGCTTTGGATTCGGTCGAGGCTGTCGAGTTGATGGCTGCCGAGTCGATGGGAATGTCTCGCCTGCAAATATTCTGCTATGTGCAGACGCCCCAAATGCTGAGGTTCTCAGCGCCTGGTGTGTTGAATGAATTCACCTCAATTTTGAAATACTCTCCTTTTGCTTACACAGTGGGGATCCCTGAGATCACAAAGCAAGCGACTGTGCTTGCGAGTCAAACGTTAAAGGGCGCAGAGATCTATCTCGCGGTAGGTATTCTTTATTTTCTAATCTACAGGGTGTTATTGGCACTTGCCCGTTTAGTCGAGAGACGTTTTCAAATTCCTGGGGTTTCAGCGCTATGAGCATTCTTAGCATTCGCGATCTCACCAAAAGTTTCGGTACTCAACAGGTCCTGCGTGGGGTGAGCCTGGAAGTTCAGCCTGGAGAAATCAAGGTCATTATGGGGTCTTCTGGATGTGGCAAGACCACGCTCTTGCGTTGCATCAATCGCCTGGTTGACCCGACAAGCGGAGCAATTTTTTTAAATGGTCAGGATGTTGCCCTTGCTGGAACTGACCTGCGCTGGCTTAGGCAGCAAATAGGTTTTGTTTTTCAGCAGTTCGCATTGTTTCGTCATTTGACTGCGCTGGAAAATGTAACCCTTGCTCTTAGAAAAATTCGCCGAATGAGCCGGCAAGAGGCTGAACAAAAGGCGATGCTAGAGTTGGCCAAATTCGACATGGTCGACCATGCTGGCAAATACCCCTCGGAGCTTTCGGGCGGACAGAAGCAACGTGTTGCGATCGCACGGGTGCTCGCGATGGATCCAAAAGTCTTGCTCATGGACGAGCCGACCTCCGCCTTGGATCCTTTGAAATCACGCGAGGTGAGTCATATGTTGATGCGTTTGAATGAACAGGACGTCACAATCATCTGTGTCACACACGATTTAACCTTGGCGACAAGTTTATCGAACAACATTACATTTATTCACGAGGGCTTAATTTACGCGCAAGACTCAGTGCAAGCTCTCGCCGCGTGCACTGAAGACCCGATCATCCATCGTTTTTTTGGGCGCGACGAAGGGATGAAGTGATCAAATGAATACTTGGTTGACCTTTTCGCAGGACCTACTCGCACAGATGCCATTGATAGGGCTCGGTCTGGCAAATACGCTGCTATTGGCTTCTGTGATCAGTGTGACGGGTCTTTTGCTGGGCATTTTCGTTTTGTATTTGAGCGTGAGTCGCCATCAATGGGTGCGTCGTGTGACCAAGGCATACATCTCGTTTTTTATCGGGATGCCCTTGATTGTGTTGTTATTTTTGATGTACTACGGCGCTCCGCAATTTGGCATCAAAATCTCACCGTTTTTTGTTGCCGTTATTGGTTTTACTTTAAATGTAGCGGCCTATAACGCTGCCTATATGACGACTGCTTACAATGGACTCGACCATACGGAGCTCGAGGCTGCACGTGCACAGGGCTTTAATGAAATACAGCTTTTTCGTTTGATTACACTGCCTCAGGTGTTGCGAACCTCGATCCCAGCCCTGACCAATCAGGTTATTTCCAATATTAAAGACAGTTCGATCGCTTTTTTGATTCAGTACACCGAGTTTTTTGCCAGAGTGCAAGAACTGGCCTCGTCAAACTTTCAGTTTTTCAAGGCATATTTTTTTGCTGCACTTGTCTACTTGGCCTTGGTTTCCATTGTTGTGCTCGCAGCGCGGGTATTACAAAAACGCTTGGGTCTCTCAGTTTAAATCGGCGCATGAATATTATTATTTATGCGATGAGGTGCAGATAAAGAGGATGCAATATGAATCAAAAATCTGATCGAAATATTTATGTTGTTGACCACCCTATGGTGCAACACAAGCTCACTTTAATGCGTGACAAGAATACTTCGACAAGCTCTTTCCGTGCGTTACTCAATGAAATTTCAACGCTCATGGCTTATGAAGTGACTGCCGACCTTGTGACACAAGAGGTTGAAATTGAAACGCCTCTGGAAAAAATGACAAGCAAGATGATCGATGGAAAAAAACTTGTTTTTGTCAGTATTTTGCGCGCGGGAAACGGCATATTACAAGGCATGCTCAACGTGGTTCCTAGCGCGCGTGTTGGTCACATAGGTTTATACAGAGATCCAAATACCTTAGCGGCGGTCGAGTATTACTTTAAGCTTCCAGAAGATCTCAGTCATCGCGATGTGATTCTCGTTGATCCGATGCTTGCGACAGGTCATACTGCTGTTGCCGCGATTGCACGAATCAAACAGCTCAACCCGCGCTCTTTAAAATTTGTATGCTTAGTGAGTTGTCATCAGGGAATTCAGACGGTACATGATCGATTTCCTGATGTCGTCATTTATACCGCTGCCGTTGATCGTCATTTGGACGACAACGCATATATTCTGCCTGGTCTAGGCGATGCAGGTGATCGAATCTTTGGAACAAAGTGAGCGATCTGCGTTTCACGTTTCAGATCTCTACTGTGACCACTTCCTGACCCTCGGTCACGTCATCACCTTCGGCAACTAGAATCGACACAACCCGCCCGGCGCAATGAGCGTTCACTGGAATCTTCATCTTAGGGTTGAGTAGAAGGCGAGCTCATCGTGCGTTCTGGTCGCGCTGCTAGGTCGTACAAGGCGCGTGGGTTGTCAACCAGAATCTGCCTATGCTGGTTGGCATCCGGTACCCAGTGACTCAATAGGTCAAGAAGTACAGGGTAGGCCGGGGCTGGTGTCGCCAGGTTGACGTTGGGCCAGTCTGAACCCCACACCAAGCGATTTGGCGCTTGCTCAACCAGTATTCGAGCGATCGGAGTGACGTCGTCATATGGCGGTTGCTGGTGGTCCGACATCCGCATTGGCGCCGAGAGCTTGACCCACACATGGCCACGGTCGAGTAGCCGACGCAGCGCCGAAAGGGCGGGGTTGTTTGGGCCTGCCGAGCCCGGGATTCTGGCCATATGGTCGATCACTACGGTGCAGGGCAGCGAGCTCAGCGTGCCCTCGAGTTCGAGCAGATGCTCGGGTTCGAGGTGAACCTGTGCGTGCCAACCCCGTTCAGCTAGGCGGCTGACCAGTGCGGGGTCAATGGCCATCCCGGGCTGTGCGGTGCGGGTGTATGAGAATCGGATGCCGCGCACGCCAAGGTCATGCCAATCGGCCAGCTGGCCATCATCAGGTAGAGTGAGGGGTGGTGTCAGCACGCCGCGAAACCGATCCGGGTGCGCACGCAGCGCATCCAGTGTACGACGGTTGTCGCGGCCACTAACGGCAGCATGCACCACCACGGCATGCGCCACGCCGGCCGCATCCATTTGCGCGATCAATTGCGCTGGGGTTGCATCGGGCACTGCATAGGGTGTAGAACCGTGAATGGGATA
This sequence comes from Zwartia lucis, assembly GCF_965234455.1. Taxonomy (GTDB): domain Bacteria; phylum Pseudomonadota; class Gammaproteobacteria; order Burkholderiales; family Burkholderiaceae_B; genus Zwartia; species Zwartia lucis. The sequence continues at coordinate 434,869 of NZ_OZ248472.1, forward strand.
TTGCGTTAACGGCCCGAACAGGTGCACGTGGGCATCACAGGCACCAGCCTGACGGACAACGACGGGAGTTGCGTCAAGCATGTTCAGTTTGCCTTGGTGACGCCGATCGATTTGATCAGCCGACCGTAGCGTTGGTACTCGCTGCGTACGAAGTCTGTAAAAGAATCAGCCGGCAAGTATCCTTGCGGCACCCTCATATTGGCGAGAATTTGTTGGAACTCAGAGCTCTGCGTGGCTTGGGCACAGGCCTTCGATAGCCTTGTCACTGCGTCAGCCGATGTTCCCTTGGGGACTACGATGCCACCCCATCCCGTCGAGACTAGGGCAAAACCCTGCTCAGTGAAGGTTGGCACGTCCGAAAGCGTCGGGTTGCGTACCGCCTCCAAGAGACCAAGAGCGCGCAGACGCGGTGCGAGTTGCACGTACGTCTGCACTCCGGCCACCCAGCCTGTGATCTCGCCGCCGAGCGCTAGCCGAGCGGCGTCAGAGTCACCCTTGGAGGGGACATGCAGCCAATCGAACCCGGCCATCTGCCCGAACTCGACTGCAGCCAGATGGGGAAGTGAGCCGATACCGGTGGAAGACAGGGAGACCTTGCCAGGGTTCTTGCGCGCATAGTCGACAAACTCGCCCAGTGTCTTGAAGGGCGAATTTTCTGGTACTGCCAGGATCTGCGGCGTCACGTGGGTACGGCACACGTACTCGAAGCTGTCTATGCCGTAGGCCAGCGTGGCCATGTGAGGCTGCGTGGTCAACGGCCCTACGGTCGTCAGGCCAATCAAGCGACCATCGGCAGGTGCCCGCGCCACGCGGGCAGTACCAAGCGTGCCACCTGCCCCCGCTTGGTTAACGATCACCAGCGGTACGCCGAGGCTGTCCCTCATGTTTGCCTGCAGTGCGCGCGCGATCGGATCCACGCTACCACCTGGTGGAAAGGGCACAATGATTTCGATCGGCCTTTCCTGTGAATGGGCGGGAGCAGACAGGACCAAGCACCACGTGGCCAAAGTCAGAATTCGTCTCATGATTAATGTCATGGGGTGTTCCTTTTAGGTCTGGGTAGGACGGTTGGTGGGTCGGTTGGCATAGAGCACCTCGTAAGCGTCCTCCACCCAATCACACAGGATGGCTCTGGTCTCGCGCGGGTCGATCACATCTAGGATGCCAAATCGTTCTGCTGTGCGGAAGGGCGAGCCCAAATGGTGGTAATAGGCTTCGAGTTCGGCCTGTCTGGCTTGTGGGTCCTCAGACTCGGCGATATCACGTCGGTAGGCGGCGGCGACGCCGCCTTCAATGGGGATTGAACCCCAGCGCGCCGAGGGCCATGCGAAGCGGTGGTTGAGCTGCGGAAAATACTTGGGCGCATGCAGCCCTCCGGCCAAGCCGAAGGCGCGCCGCATGATGATCGATACCCAGGGAATGCGCACAGTCTCGATGGTGCTCATCACCCGCACAGCGCCTAACAGCGTACCGGCTAGCTCAGCCTCGAGACCGGTGGCGTTGCCAGGCTGGTCGACCAGGTTCACCATCGGCAGACCGAAGGTGTCGCATAGCTTGGCATGGCGCTCGGTCTTCCAGGCCGCGGGAACGGTCATGGCACCGCCTGCCACCTTTGGGTCGCCGGACAACACCCCAACCGGGTAGCCATTAAGCCGGGCCAGCGCGGTGATGATTGAGCCACCTTGATATCGGCCAATCTCGAACACCGAGCCTTCGTCGAAGACCGAGGTGATAATCTTGCGGGGGTCATAGATCTTGCGCCGGTCTTTCGGGATCGCGTTCTTTAACCAGTCGTCGGCGCGATCTGGCGCGTCGCTACAGGAAGTGCGTGTTGGCAGGTTGGCCGAATTCCTGGGCAGGTAGGAAAGGAACCGCCGTACTTGCTCGAATGCATCGGCCTCGGAGGTCGCCTCGTTATGCACCATGGCGCTGCGGCGATGCACCTTGTAACCACCGAGAGCATTCTTGTCGATGTCGATGCCATAAGCCTGCTTGACTACAGGCGGCCCGGCTGCAAAGACCTGGGCCTGGTCACGCACCATCACCGAAAAGTGCGACATCAGTACCTTGATTGCACCCAGGCCCGCGCATGAGCCTAGCGCTACGCCCACTACGGGCACATTGCGCAGAAGTTCTACCACCGGCCAGTTGGGGTAACCCGGTATCTTGCTGCTGCCTTGCTGCTCAAGCAGCTTCACGCTTCCACCTGCAGTGTCTACCAAGCGAACCAGGGGCATCTTCAGAGTCAACGCCATGCGGTCGGAGTACACCCATTTGTCGGAGATGGTGGCCTCTGACGAACCGGCGCGCAGCGAATAATCATCGGCAGAGACCACGAGCTTGCGTCCCTCTATCAGGCCGGTGCCGATGATCGCGTTGACTGGGCTCTGGTCAATAAACTGTCCCTGTGCACTGTAGCGGCCCTTGCCAGCGATGCGGCCCAGTTCTCGAAAACTGCCGGGGTCGAGCAGCATCGAAATGCGCTCGCGGGCATTGAGCCGGCCCAGTCCCTTCATTTTGGCCAGAGACTCGGGACCGCCCATGGCCGCGGCCTGCTCGCGTCGGCGAGACAGTTCGTCCAGCTCTTGAGCCCATTCGCCGTCATTTTGTCCGTGTGTCAACTTTGTTTCTTCGTTCATGTGCTGGCCTTTGCTTCCATCACGATGCCGGCGGCACGTAATGTGGCGATCTGTTGTTTGTCGAATCCCAGGTTAAGCAGCACCTGGTGGGTATCAGAGCCCAAGTCGGGGCCAGTGTGGTGGATATGCCCTGGCGTGCGGGAAAATTTGGGCACCACGCCCACTTGCAGCGTATGCCCAAGTTGCGGGTGTGGCACTTTCACTATCATGTCGCGGGCAGCATAGTGCGGATCCTGATAGATGTCGGCGATCGTGTAGACGCGCGAATTTGGCACCTCAGCGTCGCGCAGCATTCGCTCGAGCTCCGTGGCCTCGAAGCGCGATGTCCATTGACCGATCAGGACATTCAGGGCCTGCATGTTCTCAGGTAGGCCGCGGGCTTTGATCGTGGCAAAGCGGGGGTCGGTGAACAGGCTGGGCTGTTCCATGAGAGTGACCAGCCGCTTATAGATAGCGTTGCTGTTGGCTGCGATGAGGATCCAGGCGCCGCCCGCCGCAGGGTACAGGCTGTTAGGCGCCATGGTCGGCAAGTTCGGACCCACCCGGGTCGGAATGAATCCTGTCTTCTCGAACGTGGGTACGTAAGATTCCATCTGTGTGAAGGCCGTCTCGTACAAGGCAACATCCACCACCTGACCTCGCCCGCTGCGCGCCCGTTCGTGGATCGCCGTCATGGCACCGAAGGCGCCATACACCGCGGTGAGATAGTCGGTAGTGGCCAGGGCCACACGGGCGGGGGGGCGATCAGGATCGCCTGTCATGTGGCGAACGCCGCCAAAGGCCTCGCAGATCGCGCCATAGCCTGGGCGTTCTGCATAGGGTCCATCCTGACCGTAGCCGCTGATACGCACCATCACCAGCCCCGGGTTCGTTGCCGACAGTGCTTCGTAGCCGAGGCCGAGGCGTTCCATCACGCCCGGGCGGTTGTTCTCGACCAGAATATCGGCCCGACGGATCAACTCGAGGGCGATGTCGCGACCCTGGGGGTTCTTCAGATCCAGCGCCACCGACTGCTTGTTGCGCAGGATTGTGGCTGCGTATAGCGATACATCCTGAAAATGCTTGCCCATCTGTCGCACGCCGTCACCCTCTAGCGGCTCAATCTTGATGACTTCAGCGCCAAAGTCCGCGAGGTAGCGGGCGCAAGCAGGCCCTGCGATGGTGTTGCAGATTTCTACTACCCGTAGCCCAGCAAGCGGGCCCGCAGGCGAAGCTGGATGTGGCAGGGGGGGAACCAAGGGCCTGTGATCAGTCACCCAAATCTCCTGTGAGACGCAGAGCGTGCTTTCGGCGGGATTCGCAATTTAGTTTAGAGGTCGACTATTAATCTGTAAAATTCTTTTATCAGATAATATGATCGGAAAAACAAATGAATATCACGGTCAGACAAATGCGCGCCTTCCTGGTTCTTGCGCAGATCCGCAATTTCACTCGTGCGGCCAAAACCATCCACCTGTCACAGCCGGCCTTTAGCGCCATGATCCAGGGTCTGGAGGATGCTGTGGGTGCGCGGCTATTCCATCGTGACACCCGAAATGTCGAACTCACGACAGAGGGTTTGATTTTTGAGGGGGCTGCGCGCCGCGCCATCGGTGAAATCGAGGGCGCGATCGGGGGCGTGCGTGATCTGATCGAGCGGCGGCGCGGCAAGGTCTCAATCGCGCTGCTGCCTTCGCTAGCCGCTGGCTGGTTGCCCCCGTTGCTGGCTGATTATTGCGAGCAGTACCCCGGGGTGGAGGTACAGGTGGCCGACATGCTGTCCGAACGCAGCATCGATCAGGTGCGCAGTGGCCGGGCTGACTTTGCCATTGTGGCGACTACCTCCGACGACCCTTCGCTGAGCGTTACCCCACTGTGCACCGACCGGTTCGAGCTGGTTTGTCGGCATGATCATCGGCTGGCAAATGTTAAACGCGTGGGAGTGAAGGACCTAGTAGGTGAGCGCCTCATCTACCAAGTGCGGCACGGCATCGTCGGGCGCTATTTGACCGATGTCGTGCCCCGGCAAGACCTGCAGCGTTTTATGGAGGTGGAACAGTTGGCGACGGTCATTGGCATGGTGCGGGCTGGCATCGGGATTGCGGCGATTCCGCAGTTCAATTTGTATGACTTCCACCACGACGACCTTGTTCGGCGCGAGCTGGCATTTCGAGGGCTCGAACGACGTATATACATTGTTCGGCCTATTGGACGTGAGTTGTCGTTCGCTGCTCAGGCCCTGCATGATCTGCTGGAGCAACGAAGACCGACGGCCTAAAGCTCGCCAACGATTATTTTTTGCAACAAAGCGACGGGTCGCGCAACCGTGCTTCAACGCATCAAAATGACTGCTGCAATTGTGCCTGCAGCAACTGTCCTCTGGATTGACCTGACAAGGTAGCTGAGTAAACCAAATTAAAACGACTCGACTGACCCAGACTGGCTCCGATACCTACTTCAACGACAGCTGAGTTTCTCGCAATGGGTGCCGCATTTACAGTGAAGCCAGGTCCTGTCGCAAACGCGAGAGTCGTTGTTGGAGACAAGTCTCCCCACGCCCGTTGCCAGCCTGCTGATAGGCCCACTTGCCAATTGTTTTTGTCAGTCTTCCATTGGTGGCTGAGTCTGGCGCCTAGCGTGCCAAATCCCGTATTTGCGTTGGTCACAAATCCCGTCAACCCGGCTTCTGCCCCTGACTCGCTAAACTTCGAGGTCTGCAGCCAGATTTGGCTGACCTGACCAAAGGGTGCAATCGTGGTGTGATGATCTTGCAGCTGGCTGAGTGTGATCGGGCTGCTAAGATCTGCAAAGAGTTGTGTGGATCTTGAGTCCACTGTTCCTTTGGCATTGCCTCGGTCATCGAGGGGCAGAGTACGTCTCATATTGGCCGAGTACCATGACTGCACTACGCCACTGTTAAGACGCAGCCTATTTTTATCATAGGTGCTATAAAGCATCACGTGATAGCCGTTGGTATTGGCGCTGCTAGAGGCCACTGAGGTATTGGTTGTACTAGCTGAGAATCCACCGCCAAGACGAAAATTTGTCGTCAGAGCATGATCTACCCCTAGAATTAGTCCACCACTATTTGAGGTCGCTTTCTTAGCATCAGCATTAGCACTGAAGGTGTCCCAGTTGCCGTAGGCCTGCGCCCAGACAGTCGTGTCTGCATTGGTCTGACCCACTCGCTGCAGTCGCGTCGTCGAACTATTACTCAGCCAACTGTCTTGCAACCTCCAGTTCATCACCTGCGCCAATAAACGGCTGTTATAAATGAGCGCGGCTTGGTTGGCACTGTAGATTTCGCCTGACCAGCCTTGATACAAATTAGGTAATTGGCTTGGGTTATCGTTTAACAGCACATCGTTAAAAGGCTCATCGCCTGAGCTTTGCGCATCAATCGCTTTGGCGACTGCCCGCTGATTGTTCGTCTGAGCAAAGCTAGCCATGGGTACGCTATTTCTCTGCACCACCAAGCCGAGATTGTCACTGCTTGGCATAAAGTCCAGATTAATAAATGTATAGTTGGTCAGAAATTTCGTACCTATGAGCGAGTTCGCTTGCAGGACAGGATACAGCCTATTTAAATACACACCGTCTTCGGCGGATAGTTTGAAAATAGCACCGCTGTCAATCACAGCGCGACCCGTGACGCTGACGAAGTCACTTTTTTGGTTTGCGTCAATTTCATATTGATAGACCGAGCCCGCTAAGAGATCAAGATCACCGCTGACCGTGAGCGTACCGACTGAATTTCCTGGCGACAAGATGCCAGCCATTGAGGTATTGCCAACGGTACCAATCCCCTGCAAAGTAGCGCCAGAGGTCACTGACAGATTAGAGCTCGCAATCGAGCCATCTACTCGCAACACACCACCCGTGATCGTCGTATCTCCTGTGTAGGTATTGAGACCCGTTAATACAAGGATCCCCTTGCCAGCCTTGCTAAATCCGCCAATTCCGGAAATGTCATTGCTCCACACCGAGTCATATCCCTTGGTGTCCACAGCAAAGATCGGTGCAAATATCGATGAATTTCCTGGGATCAGAGATGGATGCCCGAATTCGATCGGCCCTTTTACAGCGCGACCGATATTGATCAACCCGTGACCAAAATCCCGAATGGACTCAGAATTTTGGTTATTAATTTCTGTAGCCGTTGTTAAAAGCACTTCAATGATTTGCCTTGCTGTCATGTATGGAAAGGCCTGTCGTAACACAGCCGCTGCACCCGCAACAAAGGGGGCTGCCATCGATGTGCCGCTCCATTTTTCTCCGCCAGCATATGTATCCATCGGGACTGTCGAATAGATCGCTACACCTGGTGCAGTGATACACCAGTCTGCAGCAAGACCGCACTGATTACTAAAATTAGCGAGTATGACCGCACCGGTATTTGGATCGATATCCGCAGCGGTCACCGCAATCAGCGTACCGGCGGCGCTTGAGAAATCCGTTGCATCAATATCACTGAATGGAAGCTGGTTACTGTCCCAAGTAGAGGGATTATTACGATCAGCTGCATCTGTATAAATACGATAAACAGCATCTGCCGGATTACTCGTATAGCCAAGCGCGGTGTTGGCAGGTTTAATAAGGGGGATGATGGAATGACCCGCGGGTACTTTTGCAGCCAATGGCTGTAAAAAAGAGCTACGTTGATTACCCGCTGAAAAGACCATGACTACGTCAGCATCAGCGAGTTTTTTTATTTCTGATACGTAACTACCTACTTGGCTCCCAGACAAGAACTGAAAATTAACAATTTGGTAGTTTGGATTAAGACTACCATCACTACTCCCAAGGGGAGTTAAAGGCCAAGGTGTTGCGGGCGGTCCAAAGCTTCCGTTCATGACAGAAACCTTTGCATCTATTAATTGTTGTGTCCAGTTATTCGTCAAGGGATAACCTGTTTTAGCAACTACCACTACGTGAGCAATCGAAGCGTCATGTGCTACACCCACCATTCCTAGGCCATCGCGTGCAGCCGCAGCAACTCCCATGACATGGGTACCATGTTCTGGGAAATTAGGAAATTCTGGATTCGGAAAGGGGGCCTGCTGTGATGACCCCAAAATACGACCCACAAACTCTGGATGACTCAATTGAGCCTGGTCGTCTGCGATTCCGATTCGTACGCCTTTACCGGTAAAGCCTAGTGCCCAAGCATCAGCGGCATATGTGTATTGAAGCCCCCAGTTTGCGAAGTATTCTGGGGTGTAGAAAATGGAAGGTGTTGTTTGACTATTTGCAATAGTTGCCGCTGTAAACAAAGCAAGGCTGACACCAGCTTTTTTGTAAGAAACCATGAGTGCCCCTCCAAAAGCAGTACAACGGATTTAATAAAGCGGAACTTTGCTTAACTCGACAGGTGTGTTGTGTTTGCGGGGCGGAGGCTTTTGCTGATCGGACAGTGTTTGCTGATTTTATAAATCAATTGCCCACTAAAAAAATCCACCACAAAGAAGATTAAATAAGCTACAACATATCAAATTAGCCCATATATATAGGAACAGCAATGAAAATTAATTTCTTAGTTGGCTCTTTTGTCTTTGTCCTGAGCTGTTCGGCCTTTGCTCAAAATCAATTTGTCGGAGCGTATGGTCAGATTTCAACTGGTTATGAAAACAATACCGTGAGCTCAGCCCAATTGACTGGGACTGATTATGGTGATGTGCCTAACAAGACGAATACTCTGTCGACAACTTCAGCGTCAGCACCTCTTGTCTTAGGGTTGGGCTACACATTCAATTTGAAAAATAATTTCACAATGGGTATAGGGGTCGACTATTCTGCGTTCACCCAAAATACTCAGTCAGGTGGTTTTTACTATTTTGGAGATCGTAGCAATACCTATAATTATAAATTTTCAATCTCAAATCGTTTTAATGCATTCATTGCACCTGGGTATGCCATAGATCAGGATAAATTGGTTTACGCTAAGTTGGGCTATTCAATGCAATCTGTGCAATATAGCCAGACCAATTGTTGCTCCTCTCCATCGAATCAAGCTCAAGTGAGTGGCTATGTTGTTGGGCTAGGCTACAAGCAGTTCTTAACTAAAGCATTGTATGGATTTGTAGAAGCAAACTACTACGCTTATGGACGTCCTAATTTATCATCGAACTATTCGGATGGTCCCGGGGGAACGGTTTCCTCAAGTCCAAACGTCAATGCGTATAACTTTTTGTTTGGGTTAGGTTATAGGTTCTAGTTGCTTAAGGTTAGTTCATAAAATAAATAAAGCTCAACAAAGATGAACATCTCACATCCAATAGAAAAACCAGACGTCCTCAAGCCGGTATTGAATACCTTGCAGCTCTGGGGCATGGCTGTGGGCTTGGTTATTTCCGGGATCTATTTTGGTTGGAGCTTTGGCTGGGCTACGGCCGGGACACTAGGTTTCACGATCACGGCGCTGTTCATCGCCGCCATGTACACCACCTTTATCTTTAGCTTCACAGAGTTGACCACTGCCATCCCACAAGCTGGCGGACCCTTTGCATATAGCAAACGCGCTTTTGGACCGACCGGTGGTTATTTAGCTGGTGCCGCCACACTGATTGAATTTGTATTTGCGCCTCCAGCTATTGCGCTGGCCATTGGTGCATACCTGAACGTACAGTTTTCTGGGCTCGATCCCAAGATGGCGGCGTTGGGTGCTTATATCATTTTCATGACCCTCAATATCCTTGGCGTTCAGATTGCAGCCACTTTCGGGTTGGTCATCACGTTAGTGGCTATTTTCGAATTGTTGGTATTCATGGGGGTGGTTGCGCCTGGATTCTTGATGGAAAATTTTGTCAAAGGGGGCTGGTCTGGCCAGGACAGCTTCAGCCTGGCAACGATCCCCGGGATGTTTGCCGCCATACCGTTTGCCATCTGGTTTTTCCTGGCGATCGAAGGCGTGGCCATGGCCGCTGAAGAGGCCAAAGATCCCAAGCGTTCGATCCCGACTGCTTACATAGCGGGCATCCTGACCTTGGTGGTATTGGCCATGGGCGTGATGTTTTTTGCTGGCGGCTCGGGGGACTGGACGCAGCTCGCCAATATCAACGACCCGTTGCCTCAGGCCATGAAGATGATTGTCGGTGAGAGCAGCGGTTGGCTGCACATGTTGGTCTGGCTTGGCCTGTTCGGTTTGGTGGCGTCGTTTCACGGCATCATCATGGGTTATTCGCGTCAAATTTTCGCCTTGTCCCGAGAAGCCTACCTGCCCGCCTACTTTGCCAAGGTACACCCACGTTTCAAGACTCCGCATCGCGCCATTTTGGCCGGTGGCGTAATCGGTATCGCAGCGATCTTTAGCGATGAGTGGATCCAGATTGGTGGCTTGCCCTTGACCGCCAATATTGTGACCATGTCTGTTTTTGGCGCGATCCTGATGTACATCATCAGCATGTTAAGCCTGTTCAAATTGCGCCGTACCGAACCCTCAATGATCCGCCCGTTTCGGGCGCCGATCTACCCTTACTTTCCTGCGTTTGCCTTGGTGGCCGCCTTTGTCTGCTTAGTCACCATGATTTATTACAACCCCTTGATCTTTGGTATTTTCCTATCCTTCATGGTCCTTGGGTATGTCTATTTCTGCATGACAGTCCGCAATCGTGACAATTTGCTCGATGAGTCAGTGATTTCCTGAGCTTTGCGGTAGCCACCAATACGCTTGATATAGTTCAGCAAATCCACGAAAAAAGGATTGAAACTGAGCGTAGAGACGTCGCCGACAAGTAACAACTTGCGGCGGGCGCGAGTCATACCAACGTTCATGCGGCGGATGTCGGAGAGAAAGCCGATGTCACCATGTGAGTTACTACGCGTTAATGACATAGCAATAATGTCGCGCTCCTGACCCTGAAACGAATCAACGGTACCCACGCTCAGCATACGGGACAGGAGCAACGCGTTGAGCTTGTCGTTTTCCTCGATGGCATCCATCAAATAGTTAATTTGGGCGCGATAGGGTGCAATCACGCCAATAGTGAGTTGTTCGTGATCGTGCTCAGTTGGGTCATAGGGCGCAAGGAGTTGAGTGAGACGCACGAGCAGTAAGTTCGCTTCTTCGGGGTTTGCCGTTGAACGGCCCTCAGAAAGAGTCACTTCAAGAAAGTCGCAACCGGCCGTGTCGACAAACTCCACGGGTAGATCGGGCACAAAACGCGGATCATAAGCATCCAAGCCGGCGTGACGGACACTTTGGTGTGCTACCAATTGGCCTTTGTAGAACCTCTCCGAACTGAAACCCATGATTTGCTCGTGCATGCGGTACTGCACAGTCAGCATGCGAGCCGTATCAGGCTGGCGTTTGATACACTTTTCGAACAGGGTTTCGCGTAGGCCTTCGCGGGCAGCTTGTTCGCTTTTCACTGTAGGTGGCAGCTGGTGGTGATCACCTGTCAGAATAATCCGCTGGCCTTTGGCAATCGGAATCCAACAACCCGGCTCCAAGGCTTGCGCGGCTTCGTCGATAAAAACGGTTTCAAAGCTAAGGTGTCGAAGGTTGCGGTTGCTGGCACCCACTAGCGTGCAGGTGACGATCTGCACCGATTCGATGATGTCCTCGGTCATCACGCGCTCTAAATCGTCGGCTGCTTGAAACAGCATTCGCGCTTCTTCCTTAAGCAGCTGGCGCTGCTGCTGCTCCTCATAGCCAAAACGCCGAGTTCGCTGAGTGGCGGTTTCACGATACTGGTCCGCGGTTAGGCGCATCGCACGCATCTTACTGTAGCTTGGATGTGCTACCAAGCGGGCATCTAGCGTGTGCTCAAGCAGCAAGTCAGACACGCGGCTTGGGTTGCCCATTCGGATGACGTTGACGCCACGTTCCGCTAATTTTTCGGTGAGCAGATCTACTGCCGTATTCGAAGGCGCGCACACCAGCACACGTCGCTCGCGCCGAATGGTTTCTAGGATGGCATGCACCAGTGTTGTGGTTTTGCCCGTGCCGGGCGGTCCATGGATGATGGCAACGTCCTGAGCCGTGATCACATGGCGAAGGGCTTTAAGCTGCGAGTCGTTGAGCAGGTTGGGGTACAAAAGGTCGTCGGCTTTTTGAGCGCGAAAGCGAGCTTGTCGGGCTCCTAGCAATATGTCGCGTAATTCGGCTAAGCGATTTCCATATGCGCCCAAGACTTCACCTAGGGCGTTGTTCATTTCGCGGTAACTCACCTCATCGAAGGTGAGGTCAATGCCCAGTTTTCCTGCGTCATAGACCCAGTCTGGAAGTTCTTCTTTGGTGGTTGCCAGCAACAAATTATTGCGCCGAACACTCGTAATGACGCCGTTGAGTGTAGGCCGCTCGGATGAAGAATGGGCTGGCACATCACTGAACAGAGACGCATTTTTACCCACCTGAAACAAGTGGAGTTCCTGTCGGCTAGCAGGACGCACGATCTCCAAGATCATTTTGCCACCAAAACCAATGTCCTCTTTGGTAATGGTGACGGGGTACCAAGTAAAGCCGCGTCGCCGACGCTCCTTAATACTGGCGCTGGCATTTCTGAGTTTGAATTGAGCTTGGTCTTCCCTTTGCTCAAGTTGCATCAGTGCACGCACATGACGTAGTTCATCTTCAACAGCGCGATGGTCGCTGAGGATAGGATCGATGACAGTCATTATCGACAAGCGCCAGGCGACTCGGGTTCGATAATTGACCACTGAATTTGAAATGGCCTGACTTGTTTATATCTGTTCCAGTACAAATCAATCGTTCCAGTTTCGGTTGCTTGCTGTATGTATTGATTGAGATGATCTGTGAGCTGATATTGTGCTTGTGATAGGTCAAGAAGAATCAACGCACCACATTTTTTTATTAAGTCTGGAGTAATGGCAGGCGCTAGACTGGAAACGCCGTAAGGCATCACCAATGGTTGATCGCGAGACATCACTGAAGAAATCCCTGCGACCCATGTTTCACCAATGACCACCTTGAGTGGCCCACGCTTGTTAGCATTCCAAACTTGATCTGTTAACACTCCTTGCGCAGCAGCCGGATAATTTGCTCGACCGACCTTATTAAATACGTCAATGAGGATGCCATAATACAGGCCGTATCCACAGGCAATCGCGATATTGATCGTGAGGCCGATACGGACGACACGCTGCAATAAGAGTGAAGAGTCGAGTTTAGGTAGGAAACGCAGCGCATATAAACCGATCAATACAAAATATGCGGTCGCCCAGTTTGCATTCAAATTAATCCAAAAAGCACCTAGTACACAAGTGACAAGCATCGGTCCGTATGCTGTAAAAGAAACATAGCGGCTCTCAGCTGTATTGTCGGTGTGATACCCGAAGGAGAAATTGGAATCCTTGTCGCGTTTAAATAAGAGATTTACGACACATATAGCCACGATGAGAGGTGAAAGTTTACCTAGTTGACTCAGAATAAATTTTCCGACTTCAAAAAAATGATTCGTATCTGCTTGAAATTGATGTTGCATATAGCGGATGGGTGGTGCGTCTGTTCGTATCAACCATTCTATGTGTGGGACTATGGCGAGTGCACCAGCGATAAGGGCAATACCCACTCCAGTGAGTACGCGTTTGTTATGTGCGCGTTGATCACATAACAGCCAAATGCCCATGACAGCAATCCAAATGCCTGCAGCGTATTTCGTCAATAAACAGACTGCGCCTACTAATCCTAGTAACACCCATCTCCACCATTGTTGTTGTTGAACAGCCAATAAAACAGCCAACAAAAACAGAGCAGTCGGAAAAAGTTGGATCAGATTAGAACTGACTTGCAGTCCGTTTATGCTGTGATACACAACCAAGCTCGTTAAAACGACAGCCATGAGCGCACGTGCAGGTGTTGAAATCAATAGAGCAATTCGCCAAACAATCAAGAGCATCAGTGCAACATTGACCATACCAGCAAGGTAGGTGACCCACATCGCACGCTCAAATAATTCAACAAATAAATGTACCCACCAGGTACCAATAGGACCGAACTTTGGATATCCCCAGTCAAAATATTGCAGCCAGTTGAGTTCTTCGATGCTGTCTTTATGCGGAGCTGTTTGACTCACAACTGCAATAACAAACCATAGAATGCTATGAAAAGCGATATATGCCTGAGTGATGAAAGCAAGTTGGCGGTGGTTATTTATATCTAATTTATTTACACCAAACATCGATTTTCCAATAAAGCATAAACAAGATGTAATTGTACTAAATCATAATCTGCACAGTACTTTCATGCATGAACGTTTAGCCATGTCTCTATCTCGTTGTACTTTCGTCTTCGAATGCTGTGACCTTAAGACGAAAACGTCCTAAGGCCTTTTTTTGGAAAAGTTACTTCAATATTTCTGCGGTTAAATCATTTTTCGGGAACGGTAACTGATCAATCACCCAGGTTCTTGATTTTCCAGATTTAAACACCTGATTGAGATCAATCTCGATAAAGTTTGTACGATTTGCATAGTTTGTAATCTTCATGCGGTTATTGTTCAAATCTTTCAGATTGACCCATTGTGTGTAGTCGGAAAAAACTCGTTTACCATCTGTAGACCGAGCAACGCCAGCAGGCATGTCCACGTTATTCAAGAAATGCCCAGCCAATTGAACCGCTTCAGTACTATTTGATGCTTGATAAGCAAATTGCTTGAGATACGCTTGTCTGACAAAACGGGAAGGTGGGGTGTAATCTGCAGACAGTCCCATCAAACCGCCACCCTGTCCAAGCTCTGTCACGTTTGTACCGTTTACTGAGATAGAGGGTGTTGCTGTAGAAGTAAGCGATAAATAGTTTCTAACATTATTGAGATGCCATTCATAGGTTGGTGCGTTGGTCAATACGCCCGCTACATTGTCATGAATCACCATTTGACCTTTCACAAACTCTACGATGATGCTGTCACCGGTTCGATCGGTTAATACATAATGCAACCAAGGCGGCGTTGGAATACCTTTGACCTCGCTTGCGTCATACCAGACTTTATATTTTGGAATTTCAGAGCGTAGTTCTTTGACCGAGCCAAACATTCCTAAGATAAAGCCGCCAAAGTTAATCACAGAAACATAGTTTTTATCTTGGGGTGTAACGGTTTGGTACTCAGTAAAGCCAGGTAAAAAATTACCGCTCATGGCGAGGCCTGCTTCATTTTGCCCCTCTAAAAATGCAGGCGAACCCTCTAACACCCCAGGGGCAATCCCAACGAACGCATACTTGCTAGAGAGGTTTGTTGAAGGGAGTTTCATCGAGGCTGGTGCAGTCATCGGAATGTTTGTTCCCTTTGGGTTTGCAACAAGCTCCCACTTCATGTCAAACGCCCACTCCATGGTCCTACCTGCAACAACAGCACCATCTTTTGCGACGACATTCACGGCTGTACAAGCATTGCCTATCAAGGGGGTAAAAGCGAAGGTCGTTGCAACGAATGCTGCAACTATTTTTTTGATCATTTGTTGTTTCATGGGGAATCCTTGAGGCGGGTGGAAGTAGAATTCAAAACAGTACCCTGACTCAGTTTACTGTTTATACACTTGTTGAATCTTAAGAAAATTTACTATTTTTGTAGGCGGAACGAATATGCTGCTTTATGACATGACTGTAGGGATGAACCCGCGCCGCGTGCGTATTTTTTTAGCCGAAAAGGGGCTTATGATTCCGACGCGTCAGGTCGATGGCGTCAAGCGTGAAAACCTCACCCCAGAATTTCGCGCGATGAACTCTCTGGGAAAGGTTCCAGTGCTTGAGTTGGATGACGGTACGTTATTGACCGAGTCCGTCGCGATCTGTCGCTATCTTGAGGCACTCCATCCAGACAAACCACTTTTTGGTCGTACTGATTTAGAAAAAGCCCAAGTCGATATGTGGACCCGACGGATCGAGTTTGAAATCGTTGCTCCGATTGTCAGCCACTTTCAGCACACAGGCGAATACTGGATTGGTCGCCTCACGCAAGAGCCCGTCTGTGGCGAGTATGCGCGTAATCGGGCATTTGATGCATTTGCTTGGCTCGATCGTGAACTCGCCGGTCGCGAGTTTATCGCCGCGGATCACTACACGATTGCAGATATTGTTGCCCAATGCGGCTTTCTAGTCGGCAAGGCGACCGGTACACGTATCCCACCTGAGCTCAAAGAACTCAATCGCTGGTACACCTCTGTGGTGGCACGTCCGACCGCGAGGGCATAGCAATGAACACTTCCACTGCGGTCACAACGCAACAAAAGGTTTGCTTGATCGTAGGGGCGGGGGATGCAACGGGGAGTGCCATAGCAAAACGCTTTGCACAAGCAGGCTTTACGGTTTGTGTGACACGTCGTACACCCGAGGCTAGCGCAACATTGGTGCAAAGTATTCAAGCAGCGGGTGGTCGTGCGTTGGCCTATCAACTCGATGCGCGCCGCGAGGACGAGGTCATTGCACTCTTTAAAAAAATTGAAAGCGAAGTGGGATCCCTGGAGGTCGTGGTCTTTAATGTGGGTGGGAATGTGCGCTTTCCGCTGCTCGAAATGACCACAGAAAAATATTTTAAAACTTGGGAAATGTGCGCGCTGGCCGGCTTCTTGGTCGGACGCGAAGCCGCGCGGTTGTTGTTACCTAAAGGGCGTGGCACGATTTTGTTTACAGGAGCAACGGCCAGCTTAAGGGGCGGGATAGGTTTCAGTGCCTTTGCGGGTGGTAAAGCGGCGTTGCGGGCTTTAGCGCAGAGCATGGCACGAGAGTTTGGTCCACAGGGCTTGCATATTGCCCATATCGTGGTGGATGGTGTGATTGATTCAGAGCGTGTTCGCAGCACGCAACCAGAGCGTGTTGCGGCCTTGGGACCTCGGAGCTTGCTTGAACCAGACAGCATTGCCCGCGCGTACCTTTGGCTGCACGAACAAACCCCTGATGCCTGGACCTTTGAGTTGGATCTGCGACCAGGGGTGGAGAAGTGGTAGTTTTAATTACTTAGGAAACACAAAAGTGACAGTCGCACGAGCTCCCCAACCTGTCGCGCCACCTGGTATTGAGCTCAAGTAGTAAATTCCGCCAGCACTGAATTGCACTGGCAATCCGCCGAAGACTTCTAACTTTGATACGCCAGCATAGAGCGGGTTTGAGGTGCGACGCGCATCATAGTTGTACTGAGCCTGCATATTGGCAGAGAAAGTCCAGGAATTTTTGTTGGTGTAGGCGAGAAAAGGTTGGCCATACAGATTGTTCTGTGTTCCATAAGAAGGATCTCCTCCCACGCTCCAGGACTGATAACCTAACAGACCATAAGTCCAAGGTCCATCTCTGTTCAAGACAACACCTGTCACACCCACTCCCGTTTGCTGCGAGCCGTAAAAACCGTTGTTGTTCAAAGGTGCAGAGAGGTAAGGGCCAATACCCCAGATCCAGGAAGATCCAGTCTTGGGTGCATAAAATGATTCAATCGTAATATTGGATATGCCGAAGCCGTTCTGGCCATTCACACCGTTCAAATTAACAGCCGAAAGAATGGGTCGAACGATAAATAGATCACCACCGCTCAAATTAATAGGCGCCACAGGCTGCAGCAAAAAAGTCTGATCTTTGCCTTTTTCATTCGCTCCAATACCACGATTGAATTGAACCTGGATCGGAACTGAAACCATATTCGCGATCGGATTGGCGAGCTGCTTGGCAATTTCCTGCGTGTCGAGAGGCGCTTTGGAAGGCGCTGCGTTTGCTGACTTTTCTTTTTCAGCGGCACCAACGCTCGCTGAAATTCCTTGTGCAAAGGGAGCGCTCACTAAACAAGTTGCAAGCAACGCAGTCGAAATAACTTTTAAAAAGGAAGTCATGAAATTTCCAAAAAATATCCCAATCTTTATTTCTTTTGTTGCAGTTTCTTTCACGTCTTTCACTATACTGCTAAAAACGTCTGATCCGCTATAGTTATTCAAAGTCAGCTCGATAAAAAACGATGCCTACTCGTGAAATATGTTCAATGAGCTCGGTATTGTCTAAGGTGTCAAACAGCGACAGGTCGATCACATAAGGTAACAGAGTATCTTCAAGCGCTTGCGCGATTTTCCAGATCAAGTCTTGAGTCAGCTCTTGGCCTAACAAAGTGATGTCGATATCAGAGCCCGGCTTGAATGTGCCCATGGCACGTGAACCATACAAGATTGCTTGTTCAACTTGTGGAAAGTTTTTAAAAATCGAACAGATCTTTGAGGTGGTATCAATATTTAGACCGGTATCCATCATCTAAAGCTAGCGGGCTAAATCGCCGAATTTATTGGCGAGTTGATTAAATGCAGGATAAAACTGCATCAAAATACTTTCAACAACGGCTTGAGCAACCTTGATATTGTAGGTGTGAGATGTTTGATTCCGTGCTGCGATCATTTGCATCCACACCTCACCATCTTGGATGAGTTCATTTTGGAAGGCGAAGCGACTAGCATCACGAGACCCGACAAGGTTTGTGAGGCCTTGGTATTCGAGATAGTCTTTGAGCATTTTCCACGCTAATTCGTGGGTAAATTCAAAACTTTGTATGAGACCCTGTTGTTCAAGCGAAGAGAGCGCTCTCTGTTGTGAAAGCTCCACAGCCTCAGTCAGTGACTGAAACGCTCTTGTATAGTTAGAAAATCGCTGTTTCCAGCGAATATCTTGTCCCATAAATTTATCCCAAATAAATATATCTTATTTTAAACGTTTTGAATGGGTAAGTTTAACTTTAAGAAAAAGAGCTTTAAAACTTAATGTTCACTGCTACTGCATATCAGACTGATCACTTTGAGAGTAAGGAATTAAATGGTTGATTAAGCGTTTAGTTTAGACGCATGTTTTCGCGTTTCGGCGGTAATATCCTAGTAGAAAGGATGACAAGTTTTATTCAAATAATGACTCTGGAGATATTATGTTTAGTCATGTGATGGTTGGTGCAAATGATCTCGAAGCATCAAGAAAGTTTTATGATGCGGCTCTGGGTGCCTTGGGTATCAGCCCAGGTGTGCTGAATCGCGATATTCGTTATTTTTACAGAAGTCCTACTGGTGTCTTTGCGTTTACTTTGCCTTTGGATAACAAGCCTGCTACACCTGCCAATGGCGGCACGATCGGCTTTATGACAAAATCGATTGAGCAAGTTGACGCTTTTCATGCGGCCGGCGTTGCCAATGGTGGCGTTACCTGTGAAGATCCTCCAGGCTATCGTGAAGGTCCTGCTGGAAAAATGTATCTGGCTTATTTGCGCGACCCGATTGGGAACAAAATCTGCGCGATGGTCAGGGCGCCTAAGTAAGGCGGGATAGATGCGTGCGATATGAAAATAGCAGCCATTGGCTGCTTTTTTTTTGGGAAGTCTATTTGTTTAGTTTGCCTTTAGCTGCCCCGCTAATTTTAGTGATGCTCGCAATGCGTCATTGATACGTGTTTGCCATCCCTCGCCACTGTCGCGAAGTGCTGCAAGTACGTCCGCATCCAAGCGAAGTTTTACGGATTCTTTAGGTGCGGCGGACTTAGGTCTGCCACGCGCTTTTAACTTGGTGCCTTTGTACAGGTCGGCTGACTTGAAAAATACCTCTGTCAACTCGGGTGCATCGTCAGGATCTTTCCAGGTGGCGGTTGTAGAGCGCTTTTTCGCGGTCATTTCCTCTCCTCATGCTAATAATACGGAGGGCCTCGCCGCGAGGTGTCCAGACCAACACCACTAATCGGCAATCTAATAAACCTACTGTGATGAATCGGACTTCTTTGTATGCAAATCTCATATCTTGAGCCGTGAAATGTAAGCCCTAAATATCTCAATGGCTCGCGCAAAATCTAAACCACGCTCCAGAAAAGTATTCTCTCTCTTTTCTCTGTCAAATTGAATTTCCACTTATTTATTGTACCCCCATTAAATATAGTGTGTCAGCCTATTAATACTGGCTTAGCTCAAATTCTGCATGTTGAGATGCGAGAGGTGCAATATGACAAAACAGTCCTATTGTCTTGGTTTGGGGGCACTAGTCGGTGCGACTCAACGCAAAATCACCTGTCATTAAATTGCAATACACCGCAAATAATATGTAATAAAAATTGAACAGCTTTTATCAATCTGCTCATTTTTATTGACCACTACATCGTCACATTTTGCGGAGTATTCCTATGAAACTGAGCTACTTGGTTAAAACTGCTTTGTCAGGTGCTTTCGTTGCACTGTTGGCGATGCCTGCTGTTGCGCAAAAGACCGTCTTATCGGTTTATTCCGCCCTTGAAAACGATCAACTTGGTCCCTACAAAAAAGCCTTTGAGGCAGCCCATCCTGACATCGAAATCGCGTGGGTACGTGACTCTACGGGCATCATCACTGCCCGCATCTTGGCCGAAAAAGATAACCCTCGCGCAGACGTGATTTGGGGTCTGGGTGCATCGAGTGTCGCGCTGTTTGATAGCATGGGTTTGTTGTTGCCTTATAGCCCAAAGGGTGTTGATCAGCTTAAACCCGTGTTTCGCAGCGCCAAGAGCCCTACCACCTGGACTGGCCTGGATGCCTGGCTGGCCGTCATGTGTTTCAACACCATTGAAGGTGGTAAAAAGTCCATGCCAAAGCCTGAGTCATGGGCCGACTTGACCAAGCCAATTTACAAAGACTCCATCGTGATGCCTAACCCAGCCTCCTCAGGCACGGGTTATCAGGCTGTTTACGCCTGGTTGCAGTTGATGGGCGAAAAAGGTGGCTGGGAGTTTATGGATAAGCTGCATCAAAACGTCGCTGTCTATACGCACTCTGGCTCCGCACCCTGTGTACAAGCCGCTAAGGGTGAGCGTGTGGTCGGTATTGGTGCCGACATGCGCGGTGCGAGAGAGAAAACAGCAGGCGCACCGCTTGACGTGATTTTGGCCAAGGAAGGTTCACCTTGGGATATGGAAGCGACTGCCATTGTCAAAGGCACGAAAAATTTAGCCGCTGCACAAAAATTGGCAGATTTCGCGGTGACGAAGAACGCCTATGAGCTGTACGGTAAGTTCTACGCCATTGTGGGTTACCCAGGTTTAAACCCTGCACCCCCAAACTATCCTGCCAATGCTGAAAGCTCCATGGTTAAGATCGATTTAGTCAAAATGGGTGAAGAGCGTGCCCGTATTTTGGCCGAGTGGACCAAGCGTTACGACGCTAAGTCAGCACCCAAGCCAGCAGCCAAGTAAATCTATAGATATCGGGTAGCGTCTCGCGCCATCCAGTGTGAGTTACAGGGGCGCTGCATGCGCCCTTGTCTTATTTAATGTGTTTGTGTGAGCGCGATGACCGTCCCCTACCTTGATGTGAACAATCTCAACAAACGCTTCGGTCATTTCTGGGCACTACGTGATGTGTCACTTCACATCAGCCCCGGAGAGTTTGTTTGTTTTTTAGGACCCTCTGGCTGCGGCAAGACAACGTTGCTGCGCATCATTGCCGGCTTAGAGAAGCAAGACAGTGGCTCAATTTTGCAAATGGGACGCGACATCTCGGGCTTACCCCCTTCGCAACGTGATTTTGGCATCGTATTTCAGTCTTACGCTTTGTTTCCCAATTTAAATGTGCGCGACAACGTCGGCTATGGCTTACAAGGTAAGGCATGGTCTCGTGAAAAACGCCAAGTGCGCGTGGATGAATTATTAAGCTTGGTCGGTTTATCCGCCTCAGCGAGCCAATATCCTGCACAATTATCGGGAGGCATGCAGCAGCGAGTCGCGTTAGCGCGTGCCCTCGCGACATCTCCTGGTTTGTTATTACTCGATGAACCACTGAGTGCCTTGGATGCCAGAGTGCGTGCACATTTACGCACCGAGTTACGACAATTGCATCAACGTCTTGGGGTGACGACGATCATGGTCACGCACGACCAAGAAGAGGCACTGAGTTTGGCTGATCGGATCGTGGTGATAAACCAGGGCTGCATCGAACAAGTCGGTACACCTCAAGAAATTTACCAACAACCCCGCAGTGCCTTTGTCGCAGATTTTGTCGGTAAAACAAATCCCCTGCAAGTACAGTGTCTCTCGCCTGGACGTTTCAACTGGCACGGGGTCGAATTAAGCTGCGAACACACTTCACCACAGTCTATGGGTGAAATGTTTACTTTGGCTTTAAGGCCAGAGGACATCGTGTTACACGATCACGACCGTCCTCATCTACAGACAAGTAACTGTTACGCAGCACAAGTACAAGACCTAGAATTTTTAGGCGCCTTTTGTCGGGTTCGAGTGCATCTTCCCATCAATGGTCAAAGTTTGGTGGCCGATGTGCCCAGTGCACAGGCGTCACACATGGGTTTGAAGCACTCCCGTCAAGTTTTTGTTGACCTGTCTGCCGAGCGTATGCAGGTCTTTGGCCCGAACGCTAGCGTGGCGTGATGTTGACCTATTGGCGACAACTTGACTCCGACAGTGCTTGGATGCGTGTGGGCGTGTTACTGCTTGGTCTATGGCTGTTAGTGACTTTAGTCTTACCCTTGGGTACTTTGCTGGGCAAGAGTTTCGAAGACGCAAATAGCACTTGGGTGGGACTCAACAACTATGTCCGCTATTTTGAGACCCCTTCATTGACGCACTCCTTGTGGAACAGTGTGTGGGTCTCAACGTTGGTGGCGGTCATTACGCTCACCTTAGCTTACGTCTATGCATTCGCCTTAACGCGCAGCGCTATGCCAGGCAAAGGGGTTTTTAAGGCCTTGGCCTTAATCCCAATTCTGGCTCCTTCTTTATTACCAGCGATCTCATTGATATATTTGTTCGGAAATCAAGGGCTTTTAAAAGATTTGCTTGCTGGCGCGTCGATTTATGGACCGCTGGGTATCGTGATTTCTCAGGTATTTTATTGTTTCCCACACGCCTTAATGATCTTGGTAGTCGCGCTGAGCATGGCCGATGCCAGACATTACGAAGCTGCCCGAGTGCTGGGTGCCTCGTCTTTTCGTACCTTCATGACAGTGACTTTGCCGGGCAGTAAATACGGCCTGATAAGTGCGGGCTTTGTGGTGTTTACGTTGGCCATTACCGATTTTGGGATTCCCAAGGTTATTGGCGGGATGTTCAATGTGTTGGCCACCGATATTTTTAAGCAGGTGATTGGTCAACAAAACTTTTCAATGGGTGCAGTCGTTGGTTTCGTACTGCTTTTGCCTGCCGTATTAGCTTTCGTCGCAGATCGCTGGGTGCAGCACCGTCAAGTCGCTTTGCTGAGTGGTCGCTCGGTGCCGTTAATTCCTTCCCGACACATACCGCGCGATCTCAGTTTGTTGATTTTTTGTGCACTCGTTGCAGGTGCTCTTTTGGTGATGATGGGCATGGCGGTTTGGGCTTCCTTCGTCACGCGTTGGCCTTATAACCTCAATTTAACCTGGGCAAATTATCAATTTGAAAACTTTGATAGTGAGGGTTGGAATGCTTATTTCAATTCTTTACGTATGGCCGCTTGGACAGCGGTGGTAGGTACTTTGGTCGTATTTACAGGTGCTTTTGTATTGGAAAAAACACGTGGGTTTGTTTTGATTCGCCACGCTACGCAGTTGATGGCAATGCTTTCTATGGCAGTGCCAGGGTTGGTACTAGGTTTGTCCTACATATTCTTTTTTAATGCGCCTGGCCATCCACTGGGTTTCATTTACGGCACGATGGCGATATTGGTACTGAACTCGGTCGCGCATTTCTACACTGTCAGCCACATTACGGCGACGACAGCGCTCAAGCAATTAGATAGTGAGTTTGAATCAGTGTCAGCGTCACTCAAAATCTCTGTCGGTCGCATGTTCAAACGCGTCACAGTACCGGTTTGCTTGCCTGCGATCTTGGATATCAGTATTTATTTTTTTGTGAATGCGATGACAACTGTTTCAGCGGTGATCTTTTTGTATGGTTCTCATACAAAGTTGGCTGCAGTCTCTATCGTACATATGGATGAAGCGGGTTTCGACGCAGCTGCAGCTGCAATGGCGGTCGTCATCGTAGCCACCTCAGCTGCGGTGAAAGTCATACATAGTCTGCTGACGTATCAGTTGCGTCGAAAAACTCAAGCATGGCGATTACGCTGATTGTGCAAGAGTGTTTGAATGGATCATTCTTTATGGTTGTTTAAGCATAGGAATATTGGCGTCTTTGAGAACTTTTTTTGATGTCGCCAGTTCAGTGCGAAAGGCTTCTGTGAGTTGTTTGTCTGTCATGGGTTCTGCATTCAGAAAAGCTGTTGCAAACTGACGAAGAAGCGGCTCTTGTTTTAAGGCAACTTGCAAGGCTGACCCTAATTTTTCCAAGATAGGTTTTGGCGTATTGGCGGGCGCAACAATACCGTTCCAAACGTAAAAATCAAAGCCAGTGAGACCTGCCTCGTTGACACTGACAAGCTTACGTGCTTCGGTGATGGGTGTTTTACGCGTCGTCGCCAACCCCTTCGCTCGACCGCTATCGATCAAAGGATAGGCGACAGAGGGCGCGACTAAAGCGAGATCGACTCTGCCTGCGCTCAAATCATTAATCACTGCTGCCGCACCTTTATAGGGGATTTGCGTCAAGTTCATTTTTCCCAAGCTACTCATCCAGGTCAAAGCAATTTCGTTACCAAATCCAACGCTTGCAGCATTCAGTTTTCCAGGATTATTTTTTGCATATGCGAACAGCTCTTGGGCGTTATTGAACTTGCTATCGGCAGCGACGATGAGGACGTGCGGATAACCTGAAACACCTCCTACAGGTGTAAAGTCCCTATCGTAGTCATAGCTGACGGATTCGTAGCGAGCTGGGCCATGACTAAAAAATGAATTTGAAGCTAAAAAGAGCGTGTAACCATCAGGCTTGGAAGCCATCATTTCCCGAGCGGCGAGCAATCCTCCCACGCCTGGTTTGTTGGAAATGACGACTTGCTGCCCGAGCTGTTTGCTCATTTGTTCGGCGACAGCTCTTGCGGCGCTATCAGTGGGTCCACCAGCAGAAAAGCCCACAAGTAAAGTAATGGGTCGTGTCGGATACTCTTGTGCGTATGCTGAATGAATGCCGAACGTATAGAAAAAAGCAGCAATTGATAAGCTGACACTCAAAGTTAGTTTAGTAAGGTGATGTCTTGAAATCATGGCTTATCTCCTGTTTTTTATGTGATTTTTCTATCAATGTTAATCTAATTATCAACCTGGCTTTTAAAAGTAACTTGGAGATATAAAAATGTATAAAAACTTAAATTTCCTTCGGAAATCTTTGCTGTTATTGAGCGCAATATTAGTGAGCTCTATGGCATGGGCGATAGAACCCGTAGTGAAAACTCCACAGGTCGACACACCCAAGAGACTATTACTCATTGGAAATAGTTATCTTTACTATGGCGACAGTCTTCACAATGTGCTGCGAAACATCGTGATCGCCGACAACCCTGCGATCACCAAGGCTCTTCAATATAAATCCGCCACGATTGGTGGCGCGAGTCTTGACCACCACAACATTGACTGGCTCACAAAGCCCGGACAGATCGGTGTCAAAGAACCATTCGAATTGGTGATCTTACAAGGCCATAGCGAAGCAGCGATTAATGATAATCAGGGTGCGGTGCATATTGAGGCCGCTAAAAAAGCGGCTACGCTTATTACTGAGCGTGGTGGCAAGGTGGCCCTGTATATGCCGCATTCCTATGTCGCACCTCACAAGCAGACCGCACCTGAAAATGATCAAAAAAATCGTGATTATTACGTCAAGCTAGGTAATGAACTCAATGCGCTCGTGATTCCTGTTGGGATGGCTTTTGCAGAGGCTTATAAAAGAGACCCTCAACTCAAGCTGCATAAATCTTATGATGGCAGCCACCCTTCAAGGGCAGGAACCTACTTAGCTGCTGCAACAGTCTATGCGGCGGTGTATGGTCGCTCACCTGTCGGTAATACCTTTGACGCCTTCGGTGAGGTTGATCCTAAAACTCGCTTGTTGTTGCAACAAGTGGCTTGGGATACTGTTAAGAAGTTTTATGGGCAATAAATACTCGGTTTCATCTTTTTGCAATATTTCTCTGTCATGTTGACAAGCTATGAGAAAGAACATCGAGCTTGTCTATTTCAACGCGGGCGGCGGACATCGCGCTGCCGCGCTTGCCCTTCGGGAAGTCATTGAGCAGAAACATCCTAAATGGGATGTTTCACTCGTCAATCTTTTTGAGGTGATTGATTCTGAAAGATATTTTCAGAAGCTGACGGGATTTGCTCCGGAGGATTTATATAACCTCCGACTCAAAAAGGGCTGGACCCGAGGGCTTGCGACAGAGCTTAAGATTTTTCAGGCCATGATTCGTCTGACGCATGTCAAACTAAAAAATAAAATTGAAAAATACTGGAAAGAGCGTCAACCAGATTTGGTTGTTTCCTTAATACCAAATTTTAATAAAGTGATGTACGAGTCACTCAGAGACGCTTGTCCTGGAGTGCCTTACGTCACTGTATTGACGGATTTGGCTGACTACCCCCCTAATTTTTGGATTGAGCCCAATCAAGAACAGTCCTTGATCTGCGGAACGGATCGTGCCGCATTTCAAGCCGTTGAAGCGGGCTATCGAGAAACTCAGATCACGCAAGTATCAGGCATGATTATGCGGCCCTCCTTTTATCAGACTGAAAAGATTGATCGAAAGGCACGATATGAAGAGTTAGGTTTAGCTCCGCATCTTCCCACAGGTTTAGTCATGTTTGGAGGACATGGATCAACTCAAATGGTCAAGATTGCCAAAGATCTCAGCCATAGACAGATGATCTTTGTATGTGGTCATAACGAGTTGTTGGCTCAAAAAATAAAAGCACTTAAACCGTCAGTCAAGCATGTTGTGTACGGCTTTACCTCAGAGATCAGTCTCCTCATGCAACTCAGTGATTATTTTATTGGCAAGCCTGGGCCGGGGAGTTTGAGTGAGTCGATCCATATGGGGCTACCTGTTATTACCTTTAAAAATGCTTCAACGATGCCGCAGGAGCGTTTCAATACACAATGGGTGATTGATCATCAATATGGGCTTGTGATTTCCACGATGCGAGAGTTACCCGGAGCGGTTGAGAAAATGATTGCGGAGTTATCTGTTTTCAAGGCCCATGTTGCAGCGACGCATAATCGTGCTGTCTTCGAAGTGGTCGAGGCATTAGATCGGATTATTCATCCAAAATCTCATTCTTTACTATGAGGGTGTAGACCGATTCGGTATGATTGACCTATGTTTATAGGTAAAACGTCTCGCCCCAAATGAGTGGGCCTTAATGATTAAAAATGAAACTGACATAAATTTCGAAGAGTAATAAAGATGTTGAACTGTATAGCCTTATTTTTTCAAAAAATATTGAACGTCATTGTTTTGTTGTCATTGTCATTGTCATTTGCGATGAATGCATCTATCGCTCAGGGCTTTTCATTCATCGCTTTAGGTGACATGCCTTATGGCAAGCCAGATACATCGTATCCTCCCTACCGGGGATTGATCGCTGCGGTCAATCAATCTAAGCCGCTCTTTTCAATCCATGTAGGTGATTTTAAAAGTGGCGCTACCGAATGTTCCGATCAGGAATTTGCGGAACAACTCAAGCATTTCGCAATGTTTGAGGCGGGTGTTGTTTTTACTCCCGGAGATAACGACTGGACAGACTGTTACCGCCGAAGTAATGGTTCGTATGACCCGCAAGAGCGTTTAGCAAAATTGAGACAAGATTTTTTTAAGCCCAAGGAATCACTAGGCGCAAAACCATTCCCTCTAGTCAGTCAACCAGAAGTAGATCAAAAAAATGCGTTGTATGTTGAAAATCAACGTTGGGTCGTAGACGAGGTGTTATTTGTAACGCTGCACATCGTGGGTAGTAATAACAATTTTGAAACACGCGATACACAGGCTACAAATGAGTTTTTTGCGCGTGATGCTGCCAATATTGCCTGGGTCCGCGAGGCATTCAAGCTAGCTGAAAAGAATCAATATCGGGCGATTGTTTTCGCCTTTCAGGCGAATGTATTCATTAGTCGTTCAATGTGGGAGGATTTTCCTGCCTGGTCTGGATTCAGAAATAGCATTGGTCAGACACTTTTGCCCTTAGCAAAGGAATGGAACAAACCTATTTTAATCATTCACGGTGATGGTCATCAGTTTCATTTCGATCAACCCTTTAAGCTCAAAGGCCAAGTGATGTCGAATATCACTCGGCTTGAGGTTCCTGGAGCTTCTGATGTGCGTGCTGTCAACGTCAAGGTAGATCTATCTAAAGATAAAGACCAGATCTTTGGTGTTTCGCTGATCTCGCCACTAGGTAGGCGTTGAGAGTGTACGAATGAAAGTCATATCATCTGTAATGATGGTATCTAGACCCATTTCTAATAAGTCTATCGCTTTGTCTAGATCATTGACCGTATAGGCCATGCACCGCAGGCCCAGACCATGGCACTCTTGAATGAGTGATTGGGTATAAATTGGATAATGACATGCGATCGCCCTACATTGCAAAGTCTGAACGGCATCACGCCAGTCCGTTGAGAGCTCATGCATCAGCAAGCCTCTTGGAAGCTCGGGTGCTGCAATCAGTGCACTCTGCAGTGCCTCTCGCTTAAAGGATGTGAGTAAAGCCGGTTCATTTTTACCAGACCAGTATTCCTTAGCCTTTTGCGCTACACATGTCCCCGTGAGTGATTCAAACCCTGGAGAGGGTTTAATTTCAATATTTAAAAGGCAATTTCGCTCGATGCAGAATGTTGCAACCTGCTCTAAGCTTGGAATTCCTGCCCCTGCAAACCATTCACTATGCCAACTTCCTGCATCTAACTGACTGATTTCATCCCAGACATAGTGGTGCGCCAACCCTTGAGAGTTAGTTGTTCGATCTAGCGTGGTGTCATGAAGTAGATAAACAATACCGTCTGCACTCACTTTTGCATCGCACTCAAACATCCGATAGCCCATATCATAGCCATGATGAAATGCGGCTAAGGTGTTTTCAGGTGCGGATAGGCCGGCTCCCCGATGCGCGACAAGGCGGTGATAGGGCCAGTCTAAGTTTTGCATCGATCACTCCACACGTTTCGTTGAATGCGCGTCGAACCAATGTAGACGGTTTGCGAGCGGTTTGACATGGATCGTTTGACCGATCTCAGGCACAGCCTCTTGCGAATCAATTCGAATCACAATAGATTCTTGTCCCAGGCTGCCATGGATGAGTCGTTCTGCACCCAGAAGCTCTACCGTATCGACAGAAACCGGCCAACCCTCCGAGTGTATTTCAAAGTGTTCTGGCCTGACACCAAGAATATTGCCATTCGAGACATTTGGAGCAAACTTAAATAAGTTCATCGGTGGAGAACCAATGAAGCCTGCAACAAATATTGAGGCGGGTTTGTTATAAATATTTTCGGGGGTATCAAATTGCTCGATTTCACCTGCATTCATCACAATGACACGATGCGCTAACGTCATTGCTTCAACTTGATCATGTGTCACAAACAACGTAGTGACACCCAGTCTGCGATGGAGTTTTTGAATTTCAAGACGTGTGTGCACCCTCAGTTTTGCATCAAGATTTGAGAGGGGTTCGTCAAATAAAAATACCTTTGGTTGTCGAACGATGGCGCGACCCATGGCCACACGCTGTCGTTGACCTCCGGACAACTCACGGGGTTTACGGGATAAAAGCTCAGTGATACCTAAAATTTGTGCCGCATTTTCTACTCGAGTATTGATTTCCTCAGATCGAAGCCCAGCGATTTTGAGCGCATAAGCCATATTTGCTCTAACCGTCATATGGGGATAAAGTGCATAGTTTTGGAAAACCATCGCAATATCACGACGCGCAGGATCAATCTCGTTGACGACTCTGTCGCCAATGACAATTTGTCCATCGCTGATTTCTTCAAGACCTGCCACCATGCGTAAAAGCGTCGATTTTCCGCATCCTGAAGGCCCGACGATCACGACAAATTCGCCTGAGGAAATTTCGGCATCGAAACCCCTTACGGCGTGATATCTGGAAGCATCGCGACCATAATATTTTTGAATATTTTTAAAGTGAAGCGTAGTCATTATGCATCTCGACTCTTGATTACTTCTCGGTTTCAACCAAACCTTTAACGAACCACTTTTGCATCAGTAGGACCACCATGAGTGGGGGAGCCATTGCTAATACAGCCGTAGCCATAATCACGTTCCATTCTGTTTGTGCATCACCGGCGGGAATCATTCTCCGAATTCCTACAACGATTGGATACATGTCCTCCTTGGTGCTAATCAGCAAAGGCCATAAGTATTGGTTCCATCCATATATAAACTGTATGACGAAGAGCGCGGCGATACTCGTCGCTGAAAGAGGTAGGAGTATGTCGATAAAGAAGCGCATGGGACCCGCGCCGTCGACTTTTGCTGCTTCGACTAATTCATTGGGGACCGATTTAAAAAACTGCCTAAATAGAAATGTGGCTGTTGCTGAGGCAATCAGTGGAATTGTCAGCCCAGCATAAGAGTTAAGCATACCTAGGTCAGCGATCACTTTGAAGGTCGGTACGATACGGACCTCGACAGGTAGCATCAACGTGATGAAGATGCACCAGAAAACTAAACCTCTAAAAGGAAATCTAAAGTAAACAAGGGCGAAGGCTGAGATGAGGGAAATGATGATTTTTCCGAATGCGATCGTCAGTGCGGAAATGAGACTGACCAACAACATACGGTATACGCTCATGCCACGTGTCCCCGAGTTTTCAGAGCCCGAAAGAGCCGCTGCGTAATTTTCAAACATCTGATCGCCCGGCAAGAGCGGGATCGGCCATTGAGCCATGGCTTGCGCAGTGTGCGTGGAGGCGACCCAAGCCATGTAAATGGGAAACGCGATCACCATCACACCGATGATGAGCGTTGTATGAGCGATCGCATCAACCCAAGGTCTTTTTTCAATAGACATCAGTAGTTCACCTTTTTATCGATGAACTTAAATTGCAAAGCTGTTAAAAGGATGACGATCGTCATGAGGATTACAGATTGTGCTGCGGAACTCCCCAGATCCAGGGCTTTGAAGCCATCAAAATATACTTTATAGACGAGGATTTCAGTCTCTTTTCCAGGGCCGCCCTGCGTGGTGGCATCGATAATGCCAAACGTGTCAAAAAAGGCATACACAATATTAATGACAAGTAAAAAGAAAAAGACGGGTGAGAGCAGAGGTATTTGAATTGACCAAAATCGCCGCCATGGGCCTGCGCCATCGAGCATGGAAGCTTCGATGAGTGATTTTGGGATGCTTTGTAAACCTGCTAGAAAAAATAAAAAATTGTATGAAATCTGTTTCCATACCGAGGCGATCACAATCAAAGCCATCGCATGATCGCTGTTCAGAAGTGAGTTCCATTGCACGCCGATCGCTTCAAGCGATCTTGCGACAACCCCTACGCTGGGAGAAAATAGAAATAACCAAAGAATCCCGGCGACTGCCGGAGCGACTGCATAGGGCCAAATGATCAAGCTGCGATAAATGAGCGTCGCCCTGACAACGCGGTCGGCAAATACGGCAAGAAGCAGAGCAAGGCCCAGACCAATGACGGCCACCAACACTGAAAAGATTCCGGTAATTTTGAAAGAATACCAATAAGCGGGGTCTGCGAATAGCGCGGTAAAGTTTTTAAATCCTACCCACTGCACTGACATACCAAAGGGATCGGATTCTTGAAACGAATTAATCAACGCCTGACCCGCAGGCCAAAAAAAGAAAATTAATACGATTAAGCCTTGAGGCGCAACAAGCGCCCAAGGCAACCATCGAGACTTGAAAAATATTTCTGTTTTCTGAGACATATTAAATGTGCCTGTTTGAGTGATATTGAGTCATGCAAACGGGCACATATTGAACTTTACTTGTTAGCCGCATCAAATTTTTCAAGCAAGGCGTTACCGCGCTTGGTGACATCGTCTAGTGCTTGCTGAGCTGTTTTCTTTCCAGCCCAAACTTGCTCAAGTTCTTCGTCGATAATGCCGCGAATCTGAACATAGTTACCGAGACGAATGCCGCGTGACTTGTCGGTTGTCTTGCGGATCATTTGATTGACCGATACATCCGTACCAGGATTATTCTTGTAAAAACCAGAGTCTTCGGTCATCTTGAACGATTCGAGGGTGACGGGCAGATAACCTGTGCGCATATGGTTATCCGACTGAACTTTTGCATCAGACAAATAGTTGAAAAAGGCTCCTACACCTTTGTATTCAGCAGCAGGCTTACCAGACATCACCCAAAGGCTCGCGCCACCAATGATGGTGTTTTGTGGTGCACCCGCGACATCGGGATAGTAAGGTAATGTTGAGACCGCAAACTTGAATTTTGCGTTCTTTGCAATGCCTGCATAGGCGGCTGAGGAGTTAAAGGAGATTGCGCACTCACCAGACTCAAAGGAGGGTGAGGGTGCAGCACCTCGGCCTTTATAGACAAAAAGCCCATCTTTTGCCATCTTGGCCAGATTGTCGATGTGACGCACATGTAAGGGGGAGTTTGCAACCAAGCGGGCGTTAGGACCCGACATACCGTTACCTTGTGTCGCGAGCTCGGTGTTGTGCCATGTGGAGAAGCTCTCGAGTTGCGTCCAACCTTGCCAGGCCGTCGTCATCGGGCATTTGTGTCCTGAATCTTTAAGTTTCTGAGCGATGGCTTGGATTTCTGGCCATGTTGTAGGCAATTTCTCTGTCGATACACCCGCAGCTTTCAGCGCATCTAAGTTCAACCAAGTGACCGTCGTTGAGCTGTTGAAGGGAAATGACATCATTTCACCCGTTGGCGCAGTGTAGTAGCCAGACACCGCGGGGATATAAGAGTCAGGATTAAATTTATAGCCGTTGTCGGTCATGACCTTTGAAACAGGAATAACCACGCCTTTGGACGCCATCATGGTGGCGGTGCCAACTTCAAATACTTGGAGAATGTGGGGCGCTTGTCCGGCTCTAAAGGCTGCAATGGCCGCGGTCAGCGCCTCGGGATAGGTCCCTTTGAAAACAGGCACGACGACATACTCTGATTGCCTTTTGTTGAAGTCTGCTGCAACGTCATTGACCCAGTCATTGAGTGCGCCCGACATCGCGTGCCACCAGATGATTTCATTCTTGGCTTGGGCTTGAACTGCAAATTGAGGCCCCATTGTCATTGCCAGCGCTGCGGCAAGGGTTGCTAAACGTTTCATCATATCTATTCTCCGTCGATTGAAAACATTGGGAAATTGTTTGTTTCATTCACGAAGAATAGGGAGATTGCATTTCAAAATGATGACAGTTTTGTGCGATTTTTAAGATAAGCCGCACCAATCAACAGCATATGGGGGACGGTGACAGCAGCCAAACCAATAAAAATTAACCTTAGGATGAGTGTGCTGGTTGGCAAGGTCGCCCAATACCACCCAAGTCCTCCCAAGAGTACCAAGGTGGCAAGGGTGTAGATCAACATCATCCGTAACATACGTGAATGTTCTGTAGTTGGCGCCGCGATAAATAACTGTGATAAGTGGCGTGGGCTATGCAAGAGGCAAAAGTAAAGGGTGAAATAGAGCAGGGGAGGGGTAAAGTAAGCCAATAAAAAGAGCGATATGAACTCTAGGGCGCTCTGCCATTGTTGTTTCCAAAGCGCGCCGCCCACAAGGATGATCATCGCGATCGTTAGAAACCATGTTGGCAGCGCGAGTGAGGCGGCGAGTGAACCTCCCGTCTGTCCCGAGAGCTGTTCGAAAATGCTGTAAACAGCTTCTGTCTGAAAGCCGATAGGCATTAATAGCAATAGTGCCCCTGCAGACAGGCACAGCGGAGTGTTGAGCGATTTAGACCAATCACCGGCAAAGTGCCAGGCACTGATGAATAAAAATACACCTAAGCTTAGCGCGGGAAGCCAGAGCCAAATAAGCACAACAAATACCGAGATCGCAAGGTAGACAGTGGTAAAGATAAAAGCTTCAGTGCGCGTATGGCTGAGCCCAATTTGCTGAGCAATCAAGGGATCCAGAGCGCCGTGGGGCAAACCAAACAAGGTAATGATAATGCCCAAGACGGCGATTTGTGCAATCGGTGTCAGCAAGTCTGGAAATTGTTGGGTCAATACAAGACTCAGCAGCACTGCGAGAGGAAAAAACAGTCTTGCACCTTTTAAGAGAAAAATCAGGGGGGATGATGGTCTCTGCAATATCATGCTCTTTGAAAGATGCTCGATAAGAGTGCCTTGATGAAGGGGGGTTTGGGCAAACTGGCCACAATGTGGAGATAGTCTAGTCCTTTAGCGCGATCGTTCATAAAACGGATAAAACGTTCAGCGTCAGTTCGATTAAGGAGTTGTTGAAAGAGTGTGGGCGCGAGTAAGGGTTGATCGTGGAGGACTTTTAAAAACAGCTGATCCATCTGTTGTAAAAGAAAATGGGAGGTTGTTTGCTCAAGTACGGCATCATGCGCGTAGTAATGGTCTGCACACTGCTTAGCCCAGCGCTGAATCCTCATAAAGCCATAGCCAGAAGAGGGACGCAAGGCCCCTGCGCTCATACCTGCGCGGGGAAAGTCAGTCTTATCCAAAGGTAATCCCATAGGAAGAATGCCGTATTCTGTCCTTAGGGTCGTTGAGCTGGAATAGCCTCTCTCTTTGAGCAATTGATCAAAGGCACTCTGGAGATGTTCAGCAGCTTGAGGTTTGGTTGAAAAAACAGTCAATTCGATCAGCAAGCGATCGTGAGACAGCGGCAATAGATAGGTAAAGTAAAAGTCATTGTTCATGACACGCATGTCGGTCATGAGTTCGAGGGTAGAGGGATCTATTGTTGATTCATTGCTCAGTTCAATTTCAACGCCTAAAAAGCATTGATATAAAGTAGCTTGTGCAAACTGCTGAGGGCTAGGGGGTCGCGTGTCAATGACTTGCTTGGCAAACAGACATTCACTATTGGTTTCAATACTCCAGCCCTCAAGGAGACGCTCAAGCTTTAGGACGGAGGTTCCAAGGCGAGCCTCGATCGATGGACATTGTCCGATTTTTTCCCAACAGTCTTGGTAAAAATCAGAGGAACGAATGTATTGATAAGGATTGTTTGAGCTCGCTCTTTTTTCATTTGGCTGGTCTTGTTGACCAAAAAGCCAAGCTGTCCAAGTGTGGCTGACGAGATGCGATAGCGCGTGTTGTTGTGGTGCCCAGAAACACCAGCTTCGATCATCTTGGTAATGCGTGCGGGGTTCAAGGATCATGACAGAGTGAGAGGTCTGTCTCTCAGCCAGCTCACGCGCAAGCGAAAGGCCAGCGCATCCACCTCCGATAATGGCAAGGTCAAGGCGCTTGGTCGCAACCAAAGCAGTCTTGTAAATGTCGATGTAAGGAGCGCTCATGATGTGGATGAGAGTGGCGCAGACGAGGCATCATAGCGTAACGCAAGAGTGCGGAGGCTGCACAGAAGACTTTGCGCGGCTGCGAAACAACCGCGCGCCGATCCCAAGACTGATAATCTGCTTGGGCGACTTTCTGGCCAATCTCACGATAGACACGCGCTGCGACAATAATGCCGTAGCGGGCGGCGGGAGGGAGGTAGGTCACACCACGCAGTCCGCTACGATAATAGAGCTCTGCAAGAGCAAGTATTCTTTCAGTTGCAGTTTGCAAATATTTTTTTTGTTCTTCGCTAGGATGAACGATATCCGATGCGCTGAGTTGGTTTTGCCATGTCGCTGGCAGGTAAACTCTCTCGTTTTTTGCATCTTGACCCACATCTCGGGCGATGTTGGTGAGCTGCATCCCAATGCCTAGGTCGATCGCGAAGGGCCACGCATGTTGATCGCGGACATCTAAAACAAAGCACATCATTAGACCAACCGTTCCTGCGACTTGATAGGCATAGTGCAGGAGTGCGGCTTCATCTTCAATACGAACATGGCTCAAATCAGACTGCATGCCATCGATCAGCGAGCAAACAGGCGCAATCGGCATGTTGGTTTCCTGCATTAAAGCAATCATGTCCGCGACGCAAGACTGGGGAGAGTGACCGTGTTTCAAGGCCGTTTTAATTTGCTCTAGATCGTGATTGGCTTGGGTCTGATCGCTGGACTCGTCGGCGATATCATCGACGTAACGACAAAAGGCGTAGAGACGGGCGGCACGGCTGCGATAGGTTGGTGCTAATAAATGACTGCCAAAGTAAAAGCTACGCCCATGCGATTTAAGAATAGCGAAAGCTTGATCCCGGGCCGCTGACATCAGTGATGGCCAAGTTCAGCGTCAGGCAGCAGTCTGTCCACCACCTTTGCGGAGGAGACAACGCCGGGGAGGCCTGCGCCAGGGTGCGTACCGGCACCGACTAAAAATAAATTGCTGGCTCCTTCACCGCGATTATGAAACCGAAACCATGCGGACTGGCTAAAAATCGGAGAGATGGAAAATCCTGCACCATCAGGCGACAAGTAGCGATCCTTAAAGTCAACGGGCGTCATGAAAAACTGATCAACGATGTTTTCTCTCAGGCCAGGTAAGGTACGTTGTCCGAGAGCATCGATCACGCGATTTGCAAGATCAGGACCTACTTTTTCCCAATCAATGTTTGCCTGTAGGTTTGGCACAGGGACTAAAGCATAAAAACTATCTCCTCCTGCAGGCGCAAAGCTTGGATCGGTCGCGGTAGGACGATGAAGATAGATTGAAAAATCATCCGATAACACTTTGCGATTGAAAATATCATCAAGCAATTCTTTATAGCGCGGCCCCATCCAGATCGTATGGTGCGCAACCGTGGGATACTGGGTTTTAGTACCAAAAAACAGTACAAACAAACCCATTGATTTGCGCCAATGCTTTGTTTTGAATTGTGCCAACCAAGAGACATTCTTTTTGGGTAAGAGGTCTTTGTAGAGGTGGGCGGGATCCGTATTGGAGATGACATAGTCACTCGCAAGGCTTTCCCGCTGGCCGTCTGCGTATTCAATTTCGACACTTTCGATCTTTTTATGCTGACTTTTTAATGCAGTCACAGTCGTGTTTAACTTGATCTCGATGCCTTGCTCGATCATCAGTTTCTCTAGTGCATCGACTAAGGCACCGGTACCACCCATCGCAAAGTGCACACCATGTGCCTGTTCTAGAAAATGAATCAAACCGTAGATGGATGTGGTGTCAAAGGGATTGCCCCCGACGAGCAAAGGCTGGATTGAAAACGCTTGGCGTAAATAATCACTTTTAAGATATCGACAGACCATTTGGTAGACGGTGCGCCAGGCTCCCAGTCTCGCAAGATGGGGAATTTGGGCAAACATGAAAGCCATGCTGTGAAAGGGACGATCCGATAGCTTGGTGAAGCCAATGTCGTACAGCTTTTGAGATTGCTCTAAAAGACGTTTGTAACCGTCGACATCCTCAGGACTCAGTCGCCTGATTTCCGCTAACGTGTCTTCGAGCGAGCCGCCATAATCAAAATGATTGCCGTCAGAGAACTCGAACCGATACCAAGGTTTGAGTGGAACGAGTTTGACGTGGTCATGCAGTGACTGACCAAAAAGCTCAAAGAGTTCTTCAAAGAGAAACGGTGCCGTTAATACCGTTGGTCCAGCATCGTGCCTGAATCCTGCGCGTTCAAAAACTTGTGCACGACCACCTAAGCGAGGGCAGCGGTCGACTAGGGTGACCTCATATCCTTTTTTGCGCGCGCGCAGCGCAGCCGCGATGCCTCCGAATCCACCACCGATGATCAGAGTATGCATAGTTTGGGCTTGTTAATAGGAAAAGCTATTTAAAAGACGGCGAATATTTTGAGAGCATTCACTCAACATTGCGCCAGATTGAAAAGGTAATTGCGTCAGTGCCTTCTCAGCCCTAAGTAAGTATTCGCTCGCCGTGTCTTTGGCTAAGCGCTTGGGATCAAAGGCAGTGTTGAGGCCTACATACATGTGTTCGAATACTGAAACGATGTTCAGCGCATTACGCTCTTTGCCTGAACCATTTACTTGAGGCTGATCTGCGTCAATATCTAGAAGGTCATCATAAATTTGAAAGCCTACAGCAAAATCCTTGCAGGCCTGTTCGGCGCAAGGCAGAGTGCTATTTTGACCACTGAGCAGAAATACAAGCTCTAAGGGTAGGCTAAGTAAAGCACCTGATTTCTGCATAACAATGGCGATGTAGGCGCCTAGATGCATCTGCTCAGCGGTGATCGATAAATCGGCGCACTGGCCAAAGATTGCTTCACTAGAACGACGGTGCATCGTCTGATACATTTTGCCTAAGGCGCTTACTTTGCTGACATTTGCAAGTGCGGCATAAGACGCTGATAAAAAAAGATCGCCGCAACAAATAGCGATATCACTGCCAAACTTGCTCCAGACCGCTTGGTGTCCGCGGCGAAACTCATCCCGGTCTTGCAGGTCGTCGTGGATTAATGACGCGTTGTGTAAAAGCTCAACCACTGCAGCAATGATGATGCAGTCGTTTTCTTTCAGGCCAACCGCTTTGCCAGCGCTGAGAGCTAAGCGCGCGCGCAAGCGCTGCCCCCCAGACTGCAAATGGTGCGATACAGCCTCTTGTATTCTGGTAGAGTTTGAAACAGATGTTTGCGGTGCGATTTGTAACTCCGCGCGCATGTATGTTTCAACTTGCTTCAGCAAGACGGTAGGTTCGCTAACTAAATAACGCGGGTGTGCGTGCTTTGCTGAAAGAGCCGTCCCCATGCCCATTTACGCCTCATCAAACTTTTTATATTATTTTTAAAAAAAACCCCGGCAGCAGCCGGGATTTTTCTTCTAGCAAACGCAACTATCTTAGTGCTTTGAATATTCAGATTCAGTGACTGCAACTTTCCAGATTATAAGTCCGAAAGCAATCTTATTTAGAACGTCAGCCAGGTTATAGATGATGTTTAATGCTGCAGCGCTGTCGGAAGGACTTGAACCAGTTAAGTAACCAAAGAAATAACCAACAGGGTAAATTGCCCAACCAATTGTTACGATCCAGCGCATCAAGCTAAACGCTGATTGAACTGATGGTGGAGCGCTGGCAGCATTAATTTTACTTGCTTCACCAGCAAAAATTTCATACAGAATGTAACCCCAACCGATCATACCAACAATAAAAGCTGGCCATACAGGTGCATATCCAGCTTCGCCAACATAACCGCCAACCAACATGACCAGCGTACCGATCATTAGGCGCCAGAACACACCGCCTGGTACTTTGGCGATTGCTGCCAAAATCAGGTAAAACTCGATCATCAACAGCGGCACAGTGATCAACCAGTCGATATAACGAAATACCGTTGGCGTTGAACCTGTTTCAACCCACACGTCGCGCATGTAGAAGTAATGCACAGCGGCGATCAAAGTCACCAAGCCTGACACTGTCAATGAGGTTTTCCATTTAGCAGAGACGCGGTCTCTTTCTAAAAAGAAAAACGCAGTAGACGCGATCAACGCCATCGAGATGAGCCAAAACGAAATACCAACAAAATCGTCTTGCTTCAATACTGATGAAGAAGCCCAAGTTGGAGTGCTTATCAACCCTAACAACACACTGCTGGCCAAGGTTGCTTTCCCACGAGACCAAATTGAATTTATTTTCATAATGAGCCTTCTAATTAGATTTCTGGATAACGAAACGATATTCGCTTGTGAAACATACACCGTTATTTACTTTGAAGGCAACACTTCCTGAGAATTAATTTTTAATTTTGTAGTAATTTCAGCAACATAAAAAAACTTAGTTCTTCAGGAAAGAATTTAGTAAATTAAAATAGCTATCGAGCCCCAAACATGCTGGCGTTGATCCTGCTCTTTCATAAATAAATACGCTGCAATGCAGCATTAAAATATGTTATGTCGCAGCACTATCGCATTCAGATGTGGTCTAACACTGTTGGACAGCATTTCGAGGAAGATACACGTAAACGATTTGGTGAACGACTTAATTCAAAATCGAAATTAAACTGCTGTAGTCGTCTTTCCATAGTTTGAAGTTTTTAGGTGCTTCGATATCTTTGGCATTGACGAGTTGAACGTGCTTAAAGAAGTTTTTATCCTTGCTAATTAAGGCCCATTCAGAGCGATAACCGTCGTTGCCTGCCGTGCCTTCGTGGGTGATCACTTTGACATCTTGACCAAACGCATCCGCGGCGGATTTCACCACGGGTTTCAAATTCAAAAATCGATTCGTAATGTGGAGAGCCAGAACACCATCAGGCTTGAGGTGTCTGAAATAATGGCTGAAGGCCTCCTTGGTCAACAAGTGAACGGGTACTGAATCACCTGAGAAGGCGTCGATCACCAAGACGTCAAATTTTTGATCTGGCTCTTGTTCGAGCCTGAGACGTGCGTCACCGAGCACATACTCCATGATCGAAGGACTCTTTGATAGGAAAGTGAAGTGTTTTTTGGCGACATCAATGACGGTAGGATTGATTTCATAAAAACGATAAATATCGTCTTTTTTACCGTAGCCCGCGAGTGTCCCGACACCTAAGCCCACCACGCCCACTTTAATGGGAGAGGGTGAGTCTGACTTAATCAGAATGGCTTTGCCAACACCACTCTCACGCACATAATAGGTCGTGGGTTCGAGTGCTTTCTTGGGGTCGATGAACTGGCTGCCATGGCTGATTTGGCCGTGCTGCATAGTCTTGTATCCAATCTTTTCGTCGGTATAGACTTTTAAGGTGCCATAAAAGTTTCTGTCGGTGAATTCGAGACCGGTCGAGTCCCGCGTATGATCATTGATACGGATCGCACTGATCAGCACAAAAAATCCGAGCATACCCACCGCAGTCAAGGTTCTTAAACCCGACGTTTTAAAGTTGCTTTTTGGTAAAAATATAAAGGCGACTATCAGACCGGACAAGATGATACCGATCGATAGTTCGTAGTTTTCGGTGAACAAAGAGGGCGCAATAATACCGACAAAGAACCCTCCCATCACGCCGCCCACCGCCAGCATCAGGTAATAGGTGGTTAGGTATCTTGAGTTTGGTTGTTGCCGAGCGAGTTCGCCATGACACACCATGCAAATGATAAAGAATGAAAAGAGGTTAATGCCCATTGACACAAGCACTGGCAATTCATTTAAGCCCATCGTGGGTAAATATGTCAGCACAAACAGCGAGACGACAAACAGGGGTAGAAAGATTTTGCGTTGATACCAGCTACTATTTTCAAAGCAAATGATGAATGACAAAAGATACAAGGCAAGGGGGGCGACCCAGATCATCGGGATAGGTGCGATGTTTTCCGTTAGAAAACTCGTATCCGCGACCATCAAGATAGAGGGGCATGCCGCGAGCAAGATCCAGATGAGTAATTGTGATGCTTTGGGAGGACGTGAAGGGTCTGATTCGGATTGAACCAAGGCCTCGCTGTTGCGATTGCGCCAAGCTAAGACACCGCAAGCGATGACGAAAATCAGATACAAACCCGACCAACTATACGACTGCCATTTGGTGGGAAGCGCAGGCTCAAAGGCAATCGGATAGGCCAGCAAGGCGAGCATCGAACCAAAATTGGAGAGTGCGAATAATCGATAAGGAATGCCGCCGGTTCTTTCGCGCGCAAACCAAGCTTGAATGAGGGGGCCTGTTGTCGACAAAACAAAATAAGGCAGGCCAATTGAAACGAGCAATAAGCCTAGAATCTGAAGCGTAGGATCTTCGCTGCCGTCAGGTTTCCATTGCTCACTCGCTGCCAGCGGGAGAAGCGACAAGCTAATAATGAGCAAGGTAATGTGAAGAATGCTTTGCTTGAAGGGGCTTAAGGCTTTGACGATCCAGTGCGAATAGACATAACCAAACAGCAAGATTGCTTGAAAAAACAACATGCAAGTCGTCCAGACGGACGCCGAGCCGCCAAACCAAGGCAGAATCATTTTGCCAATGAGGGGTTGAACTTGAAATAAAAGAAAAGCGCTCAGGAAAATGGTCAAACCGTAATGGAATGTCAGGCGAAGGTTATATTTCATTTGTTTTTATTTGAGGAAAGTTCAGGTGGCTGAGGTCGATCACTTAGAGGCCGATCTCTTAAATAAATCGACCTTGACGATATCATACTTGCAGAGTCGGACGTCATTGTAGATATTCATCCCGGCATCGGAGGATCATGCACTTGCTGGACGTTGAGCACCCGTTATCACGACTGGCAATCAGTATGCAGGCGCAGGCTTAAGGCGTATGCGGTTTCTTCGATTGTGGCTTTGCCGTGCAAAATCACAATGCCACAGGGTTGTGGCGTCTTGGCTAAAAACGCTTCAATCATCAGCACGAGTTTTTTCCAATGAGGAAAAGAAACGGCTGTGGAGGGGAGTGTGTCGAACTGTATTGGAACGATATTCGCCCCCAGCGCTAATCACACCGATTGTAGGTAATGACTTGTTCAACAATGCGCTCCCTTTTTGTTCATAAGTCAGGACGTTTTAAGTCTATACAGCCTATAAAACTTGACGCATCTAAGGGTCTGCCCTATGGTTGATCTAAGCCACTTGCTTTAAAAAGTGAGCTTATAAAACATTCGGAGAAGACGATGAAAGTAATGAATCGATTAATCAAATCGGCTCTTGTGGTGGCACTGTCCTTATCAGCGATTCCTTTTGTGGCTTCGGCTCAAAAGTTTCCCGATAAACCGATCAGAATTCTTGTGCCTTTTCCTCCTGGCGGTGGCACCGACTTTGTTTCCCGAATTGTAGGTACCAAATTGGGCGAGTTGACGGGGTGGCAGGTTGTGGTTGAAAACAGACCTGGCGCAGGTGGAAACTTGGCGATTGAGGCGGCTTCGAAAGCGCCCGCTGATGGGTATACCTTGGTGATGGGTCAGACCGATAACATGATGTTGGGCCCTTGGCTCTACAACACGCTGACCTATGACAGTGTCAAAAGTTTTGCACCGATTATTCAGGTCTCAGTGACCCCTGCTGGTATCGGCACTGCACCGAATTCAGGCATCAAAACTCCCCAAGATCTCGTCACAAAAGGCAAAACGACCGAGGGCTTGCGTTGGGGGACGGCGGGCTTAGGTACGCTGGGCCACATCATTGGCGAAGACTTCAAGAAACGCGCCAATATCAACTTGCTACAAGTGCCTTATAAAGGCGCAGGCCCAGCCATCATCGATGTGATGGGCGGTCAAGTTGACATTTATATTGGTACGCTCGCATCTCTTGCACCCCACGCTAAGAGTGGCAAGCTCGTCGCCGTAGCGGTCTCTTCTGCGAAGCGTTCTTCCGAGTTTCCAAATGTGCCCACACTCGACGAGACCGTGGCTAAAGGGATGGACTTTAGTATTTGGACAGGTTTGTTTGCGCCAGTTGGCACACCACCAGCCACGATTGCTTTGTTGAACAAAGAGCTCAATCGTGTACTGGCTTCACCTGATGTGATTGCGAGGATGAAGGCGGGCGGCGTTGATCCAGGTGGTGGTACTTCGGCGGAGTTTGCCTCTTTCGTGGCAAAAGACTACGCCAATTGGGGCCGCATTATTAAAGAGTCTGGTGTAAAGCTTAATTAAAAAAGAATTAATTAGCGCTAAATTTCATGTCTTTTAAAATCGTGCTCCATTTGTTTGACTCACCCTC
Source organism: Zwartia lucis (assembly GCF_965234455.1). GTDB lineage: Bacteria > Pseudomonadota > Gammaproteobacteria > Burkholderiales > Burkholderiaceae_B > Zwartia > Zwartia lucis. The sequence goes on from NZ_OZ248472.1 coordinate 477,927, forward strand.
GATAAACTTAGCGAAGTCTTGAGGTGAAGAGGGCCTTGGGTCCATGCCCAAGGCTATCAGACGTCCCCTGAATTCTGGATCCTTTAGGGTGGTCATCAAGGCATCGCTGAGTTTCTTTTGTATGTCGGGGGGTAGGTTTGCAGGTGCAACAAGGCCATACCAGGTTGACATGTCGTAATTTGGTAAACCTGCTTCGGCAATCGTCGGGATATTAGGTGCAGCGTTAGAACGCGTGCTGGTGGTGACGCCAAGCGCTCTGAGTTGTCCTTGCTCGATCAGCGGGATGGCCGTTGGCAGATTAGGGTAAGCCAAATCAACGGTGCCAGACATCAGGTGTGGCATTAAAGCACCTGCTCCTTTATAAGGAATATGCACCATGTCTATACCGGAGAGTTGTTTAAAAAGCTCTCCAGAGAGATGCAGCGATGAACCAACCCCTGACGATGCAAAGTTGATTTTTCCGGGATTAGCTTTTCCATAATCGATCAAATCTTGGAGTGTTTTAAATTTCGAGTTAGCGGGAACCACCAATACATTCGGACCTGCTAACACTTGTCCAATCGGTGTGAAATCTTTGACTGGATCGTATTTCGCGTCTTTGTAAATCAGAGGATTCGTCACATGTCCGATGGACGTGTAGAACAGCGTATAGCCGTCCGGAGCAGAACGACGAACGAAGTCCGTGGCCAAGTTCGCATTTGCGCCAGGCTTGTTTTCTACGATGACGGATTGGCCGAGGATCTTACTGAAAGAGTTCGCGATTTGCCGACCGACCGAATCAGTGCTCCCGCCTGGGGTGAAACCAACAATAATCTTTATAGGTTTATTCGGGTAGGTGCTCGACTGCGCGACTGAGGTGAGAGGCATACACGTTGCCATCGCAAGTGCGGTAAGAATTGGTATTTGTTTGAAAAGGTGTTTCAACTTTTTGTCTCCGATTTAAAACGAATATTCAATGATCTTTTTATCTTGTTTTAGCACGGCAAGCAGCCTGCATGTCCGGGTCTCGAATAAAGCCGCATTGGCCTCTGCCGCCGCCCGTTTCTGCGCGACACATCGCCTGAAGGTCATCGTTGCGGATAAAGCCGCACTGGCCTTGCCCTCCACCTGTCGTGGCCCGACAGTAAGCCTGTCTATCAGGATCCTGAATAAACCCGCATTGTCCCGAGGCGCCACTTGATGACGAACTACTGCGTTGTTGTGTACTGGCGCGACAGGCAGCTTGCATATCGGGATTTCTAATAAAGCCGCATTGTCCGGAGCCGCCACCTGTTTCTGCGCGACAGCGGGCTTGAAGGTCATTATCGCGAATAAAGCCGCATTGCCCAGAACCACCACCGTTGATGGCGCGGCAATAGGCTTGCTGATCGGGATTTTGAATAAAACCGCAATTGCCCGATTGGGCTTGCGCAGTTGGAAAAATAAAAAATGCCAGCAACCAGACGGAACACAGAATGAGGAAGGGGAATTTGATTTTCATATTTAGTGTTCGGTCTGTAGACTTGGTTATTGCGCTGTTGAGATACCAGCGTTTTTGATCACTACACCCCAGCGATCATATTCATTTTTGACATAGGTTTGCGTGTCAGTCGGACTTCCGAACACTAAGTTTGCGCCACCATTTTCAAGTCTTTTCTGAGCATCGGTGCCGTTTAAGCCTTTGGTCAACGCTTGGCTTAAACGGTCAATGACAGCCTGCGGCGTTTTGGCTGGCACCATGGGCATATACCAAAGTGAAGAAATCATTTTTGGGTAGCCAAGTTCTGCGAATGTAGGTAGGTCGGGTGCCAACGCGTTACGCTTTGGGCTGACCGCAGCGATCGCGCGAAGCTTGCCACTCTTGATATGCGGCATCATTGAAGGAAAACCGTCGAACATGATGTCTACTTGACCACTCGCGACGTCCACGACGGCGGGAGCAGAGCCCTTATAAGGGACATGCAGCATTTTGATACCGGCTTCGGTCATGAAGAGTTCACCGGTCAAGTGCGGTGCGCTTCCTGGACCCGCCGAAGCAAAACTCATTTTGCCATTTTGTTTTTTAGCTAAGGCAATCAGTTCCTCGAGATTTTTAACGGGAAGGTTGGCATTGACAGCAAGCACCAGCGGAAACTCAGCCACGACACCTAATGACATAAAGTCTTTAAAAGGATCGTAGGGTGTTTTGGTATAGAAATGAGGTCCGATGCCATGGGTTGAAATGGCGCCCTGCAGCAAGGTGTAGCCATCTGCGGGTGCTTTGGCGACATAGGCGGTCGCGATTGTGCCGCTTGCGCCAGCCTTGTTTTCAATGACGACGGGTTGACCGATTTGCTTGGATAAGGCTTCGGCCATCACACGACCCGCAAAGTCAGCAGCGCCACCGGGAGGGACAGTCACCACATAATTGATCGGTTTGTCAGGAAAGTTGGATTGCGCATGCGCAGAAAAAGAGGCGAAAGGTACGATCGCCGCGCAAGCAATGCCTGCGACTGTCTTGAAAATTGAGCGATTGTGCATCATGAAAACCCTGTGAAATATGAACATGTGAAAAGATTACTAGACCGCGCTACCTGGGACAACCCCATCAGGCAAGCTATTGATGTGCTCATAGATATCGCCAGGGCGAGCGAGCCAGATCTGATCACGGTGCGACAAAATATGTTGCATGACGCGACGAAACTGTCTGAGGCGATAAGGCTGGCCCAAGATAAAGCTATGCAGAACGACGCTCATGACTAGGGGCCGTTTGGTCGATTCTTCGAGCATTTCATCAAACTGATCAATCAAATTATCGCAAAATGTTTGTGCGGGTGTGCGCCTAGAGATACATTCGATCGAATCATTCAGATCATGCGAATAGGGGATCGCTAAGATACGACCATGCTTGGTGCGAAACCAGACAGGCTGATCATCGAGCGGCCAGTCCATCATGTATTTAAAGCCTTGCTCCTTTAGTAAATCTGGTGAATCGTAGGTTTGGGAAATATAAGGTGCAAGCCAACCTTTGGGTGAAACGCCCTCATATTTTAGGATCGTTTGAGCCGCTTCGCGGATACAGGCGCGTTCTTGCTCCACGTTCATGTCGACTTGTCGTTCCGCATTCGTACGACCGTGACCCACAATTTCATCGCCACGCTTGCTAAAGGCCTCGATCATCTTCGGGCAATAGTCGTAGAGCTCAGTGTTGACCAACAATGCATAAGGAAAGTTAAGATCGTTGGCGAGTTCTAGGAGGCGCCAGGCTCCCACTCTGTTGCCGTAATCACGCCAAGCAAAGCTACGCGAGTTGGGTTGTGGATGGGGGACGGCATAATCATTACCAAGACCTTCGCCAAAGGCAAAATGCTCGACATTTAAACTAAAGTGAATGGCGAGTCGTTTGCCGCCTGGCCAGCTATAGTCAGGCCTGTCCGTGATCGCGGAGTATTCGTAACGATTATGAGATTTCAACATCTGAGCAAGTCTCCCAAGAACACTAAAAAGTGATGTAATCCGATTGATAATATCCTCAAATCTTACGGAATATCCATGAAAATCAAATTAGCTGAAAATTTCAGGGCTGTTTTTTATGCCCCTTTTTATGCAACGTATGCTTTGGGGCTCTTTAAGCAGGAAGGTATAGAAATCGAGTTGATCGACTCTCCGTCACCGGGAAGCGGGATCGCAGACATGCTCGCAGGCAACATCGATGTGGTGTGGGGCGGTCCGTTACGGGTCATCAAGCAGCGTGATCAAGAGCCCGATTCAGAAAATGCTCTTCTTGCTTTTTGCGAGGTTGTCGGCAAGGACCCATTCTTTATCGTTGGTCGTCAGGGGGCGTCGGCATTTCGACTGAGTGATCTCGTGGGTAAAAAAATTGGAGTCGTGACTGAGGTTCCAACACCTTGGCTGTGCTTACAGCAGGACTTGCGCGATGAGGGTATTTCAATCGGTGCTCTCATTGTGAACGAGAAAAATTCGATGGGTCAAAATCTTGAAGCCCTTAAAGCGGGCGAGCTTGATTACGCACAATTTTTTGAGCCGTTTGTTTCTCAGACAATTGCGTCGGGAGCTGGTCAAGTGCTGCATGCGGCCAACAGTCGTGGGCCGACTGCGTATACGACTTTTATTTCGACACGAAAAATCATTGCTCAAAAGCAGCAAGCCTTTGAAGCGATGATTCGTGCCATTGAAAAGATGGGGCCTTGGGTCGCCGCGCATAGCGGGCAAGAACTCGCGGCGCTGATCGCACCTTTTTATCCCCATGTCGCACAAGAGATTTTGATTCAGGCGATGGATCGTTATAAAAAAGCGGGACTTTGGTTTTGCAAGAAAACCGTCACGCGGGTAGGTTTTGATCGCCTCAAACTCAGCATGAGAAATGGTGGCTTTATTTCAAGCGATCCTGCCTATGAACATTGCATTGCAGCATTTTCTCAAGAATAGTGTGGTCTAAGCGAGCCTGACCATCCATTTGTTTAGGTCGGGCGCCAATCCATACTGGATGTCGGTGAGTTGTTTGCGCAGACTCAAGGTCACGGGGCCTGCAGCCTGACTTTCGTTGCCATAGGCGAAGTGTTCGCATTTCAACACGCTGATCGGAAAAATAAGCGCGGCAGTACCGCAAGCGAAGATTTCTGTGATCTGTCCTGACGCGAGTCCATCGCGCACTTCGTTAATGCTGATCGGACGTTCTTCGACGAGACGGCCGGCTGATCTTGCGAGTTCAATCACGCTTGCCCTGGTCACGCCAGGCAAGATGCTGTCGGAAAGCGCAGGGGTCACAAGCGTCCCGTTCTTTTGCACGACAAAGATGTTCATGCCACCGAGCTCCTCGAGGTATTCGCCGTGCTCGGAGTCCAGAAAAAGAACCTGAGGACAGCCATTGCGGCGTGCTTCGTTCAAAGGAGCCAGTGAGCCAGCATAATTGCCGGCACATTTTGCATAGCCCGTACCGCCTCTTGCTGCACGAGTCCGCTGCGTAGAGACCCAAATCGGTACTGGAGTGACACCTGTGGAGAAGTAAGGACCTGCGGGGCTACCGATGACGTAATACGCGACTTTGTCCGCGCCCCTCACGCCGAGAAAACTTTCGTTGGCGATCATGAAGGGACGCAAGTAAAGGCTACTTTCAGGTGTACTTGGGACCCAGTCATGATCGAGTTGTACGAGTTCTTTTAAGGACTGAACAAACAATTCAAGCGGTAGTTCTGGTAGTCCCAGTCGCTCGGCACTATTGATAAATCGTTGGGCATTGACCTCGGGCCTGAAGGTACAGATCGAGCCGTCAGGGTGGCGGTAGGCTTTTAAGCCCTCGAAGACGGCTTGGGCATAATGCAAAACGAGCGAGGCGGGGTCTAGCGTCAGAGGGGCATAGGGAATCACCCTTTGGTCATACCACCCTTGGTGCGTATCCCAATCAATTGCCACCATGTGATCCGAATAGTATTTACCAAATCCCGGATTATTTAAAATCGATTGGCGTGTAATATTGGGAGAAGGCGATTTGGCGCGGGTTTGAATAAACTGTGTGTTAACAAAAGTCTTGTTCATGTTGAAAGACATTTTCCAAAATAAAAAATTAAACGATTATTGGAGGACATATGATTAGATGTCAAACAAATTTAAGATACTCCCAGACTTTAATGGCTTCATTGCTATTGGTAGCATTAAATTTTTTAGCTGTGCCAACAGCAAATGCTCAATCGAGCGATACAAATCAATGGCCACGAAAAGCTGTAAAACTCATTGTGCCCTATCCAACAGGCGGGATTAGCGATAACGTTGCCCGTTTAGTTGCGGAGCGGTTAACCAAGGTACTGGGACAACCGGTACTTGTAGAAAATAGAGCTGGTGCTGGAGGGACTCTTGGAACCGCTGCCGTCCTCCAGTCGCCTGCTGACGGCTATACGATAGGACTTGCAGGTGCCAGCGCAATGACGCTCGGCCCTCATGTGATGAAGGTGTCGTATGATCCGATTAAAGACGTGGCACCTATCGGAACTGCCATGTACTCTCCAATATATCTTGTCGCAACACCGAAGTTCGCAGGTAAATCATTTGCTGAGATCATTACTGCATCAAAGGCTAAGCCTGGTTCTGTTTCCGTAGCAACTAACGGCTACGGTACCGTGGGACACATTATGCTTGAGCAATTGCGTAAAAAAGCAGGGGTGGATATTACTCATGTTCCCTACAAAGGTGGTGGACAGGTTGTCACCGACGCTGTAGGTGGGCAATTTGATCTGATGTTTTCAAATCCTTTCGGTAGCCTAAACGGTTTGATTTCGGAAGGGAAGTTGAGAGTCGTTGCGGTAGGAGCCCCTACGCGTGTTGACAGCTTTCCAGATATCCCAACTTTAGCTGAACTGGGTTACCCAGAGGCAAATCAAACATCATTTTTCGGTTTCTTTGCTCCGGCTGGAACCCCGACAAGTGTGATTGCGCGCTTGAATTCAGAGCTAAACAAAATTTTAGCTGAGCCCGAAATAAAAGAAAGAATTCGCGCAGGTCAGAATTTAGTAGTGACTGGAACGCCTGAAGATTTTACTAAGATGATTCAGAAAGAATATGCTTCAAATGCCGCGATCATTAAAGAAGCAAAAATAAAATCTGAGTAAATATTCAATAGGGATTGTTATGTCTAAGCCCACAAGTCGCATAAGTTCGGAAATTTCATTTGATCAAAATGGTAAGCAGCTTGGATTTTTGCGATTGCCTCATTCAGTGCATCGTTCGGCCTACGGTTGGATTCCCATTCCAATTGCTTGCATAAAAAATGGCGCTGGTCCTACTGTTTTGCTCATGGCCGGTAATCACGGCGATGAGTATGAAGGACAAATCGGACTCAGTGCTTTGATTCGTATGATTGATGTCAGTGATGTGCAAGGCCGCATCATTTTTTTGCCTTCTGCAAATTTTCCTGCGGCGATGGCTGGTACCCGAACATCGCCTATTGACGAAGGTAATTTAAATCGTCTATTTCCTGGAAATGTTAATGGTTCAGTAACGGAACAAATGGCATGGTACATAGAGCATGTCTTGCTTGAAATGTCTGATTATGTCTTTGATTTGCACTCTGGTGGAAGCTCGCTCATGTACATACCTAGTGCAGGATGTAGACGTAGCGAAGATCCAAAAAAAATGAATGACGCACTCGAGATGATGCGTCTGTTTGGTGCGCCTGCTGCTTATGTTTTAGATTCTCAGTCTAGTGACTCATGTACTCTCGCTGCCGCTGCGGCAAGACAAGGGGTGATCCACTATGGTGCGGAACTTGGAGGCGGTGGTACCCTAACTCCGTCGGCGTTACGAGTGGTGATTGATGGCATGCGGAGAGCTCTTAAGCATCTCGGTATCTTGAAAGACTCTGTGAATATTTCTGAGCCTAATCCTACTCAGATTTTGCAAGTTCGAGGGCCTGATTATTTTGTGTATGCCCCTGATTCAGGATTATTTGAACCGACTGTTGAACTAGGTGAGACCGTTGAGGCGGGACAACTTGCAGGTTTGATTCATTTTCACGATACTCCATGGCGTGAGCCGATCCAAGCCTTTTTTAAACGCTCTGGTATCGTTTTATGCAAGCGAATGATGTGCCTGACAGAGCGTGGAGATTGTTTATTCCATTTGGGCGCTCCCTTCGAATCCTAAACTTTAAAGAGATGCTCATGAAACACCTTTTAATTTCTATTCTTGCGGCACTTTCGGCTTTGACTTCCGTGTCCTTTGCGCAAGGCTATCCTAACCGTCCTATTAAATTGATTGTTCCTTTTCCTGCGGCTGGAGGAACAGACAACGTGGCACGGGTTTTTGTTCAGGAAGTTTCTCAGCAACTTGGTCAGCCGATTGTGATTGAAAACCGTTCGGGTGCCGCCGGCATGATTGGTGCTGACCTGGCCTCAAAAGCTGAGCCGGACGGCTATACGCTGTTGATGACGACAAATAGTACGCATGTCATCGGACCCTTGCTCAATCCTAAGACGCCTTATTCACCCGTGAAGAGCTTCACCCCAATTATTTATCTCGTGCAATCGCCATCCATCATGGTTGTGCCGTTGACATCCAAGGCAAAAACAGTCTCGGAGTTCATCGCAATAGCCAAGGCCAATCCAGGCAAGCTGAACTTTGGTTCTGCGGGCATTGGCGGTATTCCTCATTTGTCCGGTGAGCGTTTCCAGGCATTGTCTGGTACGAAAATGACGCATGTTCCTTACAAAGGAACCGCCTTGGCGATGCCTGACTTGATGGCTGGTCGTCTTGACGTTCTTTTCGATAGCTTCTCAGCAGGCTATCCACACGTGCGTGACGGTAAGGTACGCGCCTTGGGCGTTTCGTCAGCGGAGCGTTCACCACTCGTTCCCGATCTGCCTGCGATTTCAGAGCAGCTGCCAGGGTTTGTATCCCTGACATGGTTTGGCGTGCTCGGACCTGCAGGATTGCCCGCGCCGATCGTTGATAAGCTCAATGCAGCTTTTAACGCCGCGGTCAAGAATCCTAAGATCCGCGATCAACTTGCAGGGATGGGCATTGACGCAATAGGCGGTACGCCAGCCGATTTTGTGAAACTTATGGCTGAAGATACCGCGGCCTGGGCCAAAGTGATTGCTGATGCAAAGATAGTATTGGAGTAAGGTTGCGTTAAAAAACTGTCACAATTTCCGATGTTATTGAGCGATCTTTATATTTCCTTTCTTAATAACATCGGCCCATTTTTGTGTTTCAGCAGCCACAAACGCGGACCACTCAGGAAAAGCGCGCAGGTCAGGTGTTGAGCCTCGCTGAACAAGCACGTTTTGCATCGCAGGCTCTTTCATAATTGCATGCACATCATCCGAAACTTTTTTGACGATCGCGGGTGGAGTACCTGCAGGCATGAAGAGTCCGGCCCAGCCCACACCAACAAAACCAGGATAACCTTGCTCGGCAATTGTCGGGACGTCAGGAAGTTGCGGCGCACGCTCGCTTGATAAGGAAGCGATGGCCTTGAGCTTACCTGATTGGATATGTGGAAGTGACGATGCCATCGTATCGACCGCTAACATGATGTGACCGCCAATTAAATCGTTCATGGCTGGGCCACTTCCTTTGTAGGCTACGCCATTAATGTCTATTTGCGCACGCTGCTTAAAAAGCTCTGCTGCGAGTTCAAGCGCGTTGGCGCCATAGCCCCATGTCAGCTTACCCGGGGCTTGTTTCGCAGCATCGACGAGCTCTTTAAGATTGTTATAAGGCGCCGCAGGGTTAGCTAAGATCAGCCATGGTTGAGTAAAAACTCCTCCAACTGGCACAAAATCCCGTTTCATGTTGTAGGGGAGTTTTGGATAGAGTGCCTCGTTGACGGCTGTAGTGGTGCTGCTTGCAAAGGTAATGGTGTAACCATCCGGCGCAGCATCTTTTCCTGCAGTCATGCCGGGGATACTGGCGCCACCGCCTCGATTATCAACAAATACTGGTTGTCCCCATTTTTGGGTGAGTCGTTCAGCGAGTAATCGCGCAATAATGTCTGTTGCTTGACCTGCAGGGAAGGGGACGATCAGTCGAACAGTCTTTGTTGGATAGTTGGTGGTGGTTTGTGCAGCCGCAGTCAAGGAAGCTCCGGCTAAAACCAATCCTAAACTCAAGCTAAGTGAAATTTTCCGTAAGCAGATTGTCATTTTTTCCTCACTTTGAAGAACGGCTGTCTTTGTAAAAACGATCTACTTCATTGAACAAACTGAAGCGTTCGATTTCGTTCATGATTCCATGCGTGCCTTCCCCTAAAATCACGAGTTTTTTATTCTTTGATTTTGTGAGCAGAGGAAACAGAGTTTGTGCCATGTAAGGTGGCGTGTCTGCATCCCATTCGGCAAGAATAAGTAAGGTTGGGACAGTGATGCGTTCAGGATCGTATACGGCCTTTCCAGCACTCCAGAATAAACGACTATCTTGAACGCTTCCGTTAGGCGCTCTCACAAATTTCGGATTAGCATTTTTGCCAACCGGATCACTTTCAAATGTTTCTTTTGCCCACGCTTCAAACCATGCTTGTGGCTGAGGATTTTGACCAGGCTTGAGTCCTGTCGCTTTACGTTTGCGGGCGGCATCGATGGTGACTGTGCGGTAAGCACCTAAAGCACCTCCTGAATCCGTCAATGAAGCTGTTTTGCGAATCCACACTGGTGCAAAGAGAACTAATCGTTCAACTTTGTCGGCATGACGAGTCGTATAAAGGGCTGTGATGACTGTTCCCCATGAGTGACCGATGACATTGAGTTTCTCGATTGAGCGCCGATTGCGAATCCAATCTGCTGCCGCGGCGTAATCCCGCGCGGCTGTATCTGAGTCTGCAAAAGGTTTATTTTGCGAGGCAGGCAGATCCATGATCGCTGGGCGGGTGGACTTACCATAGCCGCGGATATCGACCATGTATACGTCATACCCTTGCTGGGCCATCACATCCATCCAAGATAGACCATCAAGACGAAGATCGAAGCCAGTTTCAGAAGGGTAGGTTGCGCCATGAACGAAGAGTACGACGTTATCTTTGTTGAATTGTGTCGTGGATTTCAATCGTTTATTGCGGACGTATAGATTGATGCCAGGATCCCCGCTCGGGACCATAAATTCTTCAGTGATGATTTGTTCGTTTGCTGCGACAGAGATTTTCGGACCGTAGGATCCTTCGTGTGTCGCACAGCCAGAAATGATGAGAAGTGCTAAGCCACACAGAGTGCCGGCCAAAAATCGAGGAATTTGATAGATAAATTGAAAATGCATGATGTCTCCAACTTGGATATGTTGCCCCTCGGTCTAATGCCGATGGTGTCACGCTCGTTGTAAGCCTTTACTGCACTTAAGTCAACGAGCGTGGAGACTTTTATCGAGCATTAAACAGGCATGCGAAGCACGATTTTGCCAACATGCTTGTTTGTTTCCATCATTTCTTTGGCTTGCTCAAGCTGTTCAAAGGCAAACACTTGATCGATGAGTGGCTTGATACGGCCGTCTGCAATAGCAGGAATGACTTCAGCTTTAAATTCAGGCAGAAACTCCGCGCGCTGAGTCGCTGAGCGAAGTTTGTTTGACACACCAAACAGTCTTAAACGTTTGGAATGGAGCGCAAGCAAATCAAGCTCGGCAGAGAGCACGCCATCGACATAGCCCACCATGGCGAAACGACCCTCAAAGGCCATGCAGCGAATGCTCTCGGCAAAGACTGAGCCACCGACTGTGTCGATGACAAGATTCGCTCCTTTGCCGTCGGTGACCTTCATGACGGTTTCTTCGAAACCCGAGCCGCGCAGACAGAGGGGTACATCCAGACCAAACTCTTTGAGTCGTGCGAGTTTTTCTGGTGAGCCTGAGGTGCCGATCACCTTGGCACCCATGGCCTTGGCAGTTTGCAACGCGGCGACACCGACACCCGAGGACACACCGTGAATCAGGAGCCATTCGTTGGGCTGCAGTTTGCCTTGTAGAGACACCATATCGTGAACGACGAGAAACGTCAGTGGAACGCTTGCGGCTTGTTCAAAACTAAGTGTCGCAGGGACGTGCATGGCTTCGACCGAATCCATGAGGGCATACTCAGCAAAGGCGCCGCGGCATCGGCCCATGACCTGATCACCTACTTTGAGGTTTTTGACCTCAGAGCCGAGCGCCTCGATGACGCCAGCGCCTTCCATGCCGATGGCACTTGCTTGACCACCTTTGTGCAGGCCATGACCGATGACGAACTCGCCGCGATTCAGGCTGGCTGCGTGTAGACGTACGAGCACCTGTGTTGGGGCCGGTGTGGGGCGCTCAATGTCACGCATCTCGAGCACAGTCTTGTTACCAACGGTTTGCATCCAATATGACTTCATTTTTGTGACCTTAATTGTTTTAATTGAACAGAAGCATACAACTACATTTCATCCATTTGGTTCATGGAGAACGAACTTGTTTATGTGTGTGACTACGCTCTCTAACCAATGCCATAGACTTTCCTCAGAAAGGCTGCCGTCGGCGAGTGCGTTAAATACATCGTACAGTTTCTCTTGCGATGCATGAACAACGCAACCATTGAGCTTCAAAAACAGCATGCAGACAACAAAAGCGGTTCGTTTGTTACCGTCAACGAAGGGGTGGTTTCGAGCAATGCCAAATGCATAAGCCGCCGCGAATCGAGATAAGCGCATCTCGTCACTTGAGTAAAAGAATAGGTTTTGCGGACGCGCTAAAGCCGAATCCAACAGTCCCAGGTCTCTGATTCCCTCAGAACCACCGTGTTCGGCTAATTGTCTTTTATGTATGGCTTGAACGACCTCAGGCAAAATCCAAATTGGGGCGATCATTATTTAGCGAGCTTTCTCAATACATCGCGGTTGTCGCGCATGATTTGCTCGGCCATATCCATCTGCGTGGCAAAATCCGGACGATAGGAGGTCAGCTCAATACCTGTGGGCGTTTCAACGACGTATAAGCTATCGCCTTTTTCTACCCTTAATTTATTGAGTATTTCTTTGGGTAGGATGACTCCAACGGAATTGCCAATATTGGTCAGTTTGAGGGTGTTTGCCATCATCATTCCTTTGCAAGCAGAAATTATAACAAATGTTATAACCCTTAAGCTACTGCAACTTCCTTAACGTGGGCACTTTCACAATAATAAGCAGCATCAGCGCAGCGGCGCAGATACCGTAGGCACCGAGTGCAATCTGGACGCCGAAGCTTTCAGCGACCGCACCTGCAAACAAATTACCAAAGGGGAGGCTAATGACGACACCTGTTCTTAGCCCCATGACGCGACCGCGCATCTCCGGAGCGGTGTTGCTCAAAATTAGAGTTGCGATCAACGTCCAGGTGATGGCTTGGGCGAGACCCGCAAAAAAGACAATGCCAAGCGACAGGTAGTAGGAATCTGAGAGTGAAAACATAAACAGCGTGGCGGGCCAGAGTAAGCCACCCACCACGACAAACAAGCCTCGGCGTTTAAAGTTGCCCAGTGAGACGACCAATAAGCCCGCCGTTAAGGCACCGAGCCCAGCGGTGGCAGTGAGCATGCCATAGCCGGTGGGGCCTACATCCAAGACGTAGCGTGAAAAGAGCGGTAAAAACGAATAGCGATAGGGTGCGACAAAAAAGTTGAGTATGAACGCAATCAGCAGCAGCACAAAGACAGTTTGATGGCTCCAGGCGTAATGAAACCCAGCGACCAGACTTTTGAGAGGAGGTTCGTGTTTGCGGGGCGGTGCTTGCTCGATCGGATATTTGGCATTTTTAAGACGTAGCAGCGCACCGAGATCAAAGAGATAGATCAGAGCGATCAGGGCATAGGCACCGCTCATCCCAAAAGCGGGGATGAGTAGACCCCCAAAGGCGGGGCCGATCACCACGGTCATTTCAGTGGCGACGGCATTCATCGCCACGGCGTTTGTGAGATCATCTTTGCCGACAAGATCGGGGGTAAAAGCTTGGCGTGTCGGATGGTCGAGTGCCCACGTGAGACTGCTGATCAGTGACAGAATAATGAGATGACCGATCTTTAAAGTATCGGTCAGTAAGAGCACAAGCATGGTGAACGTCACGCAACTGCTGATGAGCGAGGCCATGATCAAGAGCTTGCGTCGATCCATACGGTCGGCCAGCACGCCCATCATGGGGGCGAGCAGATAGCCCGCCATCTTGCAGCCTGTGACGATACCGACCATCAAGGCAGAGTCCGTCAACACAAGCGTGAGCCAACCCACGACGACAAGATCGGCCCAACGTGCTGTCGAAGACAGCAACGTCGCGATCCAGAGCATCCGAAAATTGCGATGGCGCAGGGCGCCAGTGTTGAACATTAAAAAATTTAACCTTGTGTTTCTTTACACTTCAATGATCGCGCCTTTGCGTTCAACGATCATGCCGTACGCGTGAGGTTCTCTGTGCTTGGCAAAATTAAACACCGAGTTTTTATACGACAAAGTCAGGTCTAGATCGCAGCGGGCAATCGCCAACTCGTCACCCAGCGTGCTGCAGGCACCGACAATCTCGCCAGAGGGGGCGACGATGATGGAGTTACAGATTTGATCCACCCCCTCTTCGCAGCCGCCTTTGCCCACACCAATAATCCATGAGGCGTTTTGATAGGCGCCCGCCTGCATCACAAGCTCATTGTGAAAATGCGAGAGGTTGTCGTGTTCCGGGGCAGGAGGATTATGGACAGGTGTGTTGTAGCCGATCAAAATTATCTCGACACCTTGCAGACCCATCACGCGGTATGTTTCGGGCCAGCGGCGATCGTTGCAGATCGCCATACCAATAATGCCGCCAAAAGCGCGAAATACTGGAAAGCCGAGATTGCCTGTTTCGAAATAGCGTTTTTCGAGGTGTTGAAACTGTCGCCAGGGTTCGTGTTCGGCGTGACCAGGCAAATGGATTTTGCGGTATTTGCCGACGATGCTGCCCGTTTGGTCGACCAGGATCGAAGTATTGAAACGTCTTGTGCGACCATCCTCCACGGTGAGTTCCGCATAGCCGAGATAAAAGCCGACCTTAAGTTTGCGCGCGACATCGAACAGAGCCTGTGTTTCGGGACCGGGCATCTGCGCTTCAAAGAACGCATCAAGCTCGGCTTGCGATTCCATATACCAGCGCGGGAAAAATGTCGTCAGTGCGAGTTCTGGAAACACCACGAGATCGCAGCCGTGGTGCGCACCTTGTTCGAGCAGGGTGATTAGGCGCGCGACGACGTCTTTGCGTGAGTGGGCGCGTTGGATGGGGCCGAGTTGAGCAGCGCCTACGGTGATGATACGGGTCATGGGGTGGACTCCTGAGTGGCAAGTTCGGTCAGTGTGGCGAGCAGGACATTGGCGCCAGCGATGAGATCGTTAGGTTCGGTATGCTCGGCGGGGTTGTGGCTGATGCCGCCAACGCTTGGCACAAAAATCATAGAGGTTGGACAAATACGCGCCATCATTTGCGCATCGTGTCCAGCGCCTGAGGTCATCCGTTGATGCGAGAGCCCTAGGGCCTGTGCGTGATGTGCAATTCGGTCGGTCAGTGCTGCATCAAAGACAACTGGTTCAAAACGTGCGAGGCGTCTCGAGGTGATGGTGACGCCCTCAGACTCAGAGAGTGACTTCAGGAAGTCCTTGAATGCTTGTTCGGCTTGTTGCAACAACAGCTCATCGGTATTGCGTAAATCAACGGTGATGGTGGCACGCGCGGCGATCACGTTGATGAGGTTGGGGGTGAGCACGACATGACCGACGGTACCGACCTGATTGCCGCCCATCTTGCGTGTGAGCTCACGCACAAAGGTGGACACGGCACTTGCGGCGTAGCCTGCATCATGGCGCAGACGCATGGGTGTGGTGCCAGCATGGTTGGACTGACCGACGATGGTGAGTTCTTGCCAGGAGATCCCTTGCAGATTTTCAACAGCGCCGATTTTGATGCCATCTGCATCAAGCAGAGGACCTTGTTCGATATGCAGCTCGACAAATGCATGAGGCTTGTGCACGCCAAGTGGCGCGGATCCTTGATAACCGATGCGTTTGAGTTCATCACCCAAGACTGCACCATCAAACGCTTTGACGGCCAAGGCTTCGTCGAGTGGCATGCCGCCCACGTAGACGAGCGAGCCCAGCATGTCGGGCGCAAAGCGCGCGCCTTCTTCGTTGGTAAAAATCCCGACGACGATGGAGCGGTCGGTATTGAGCTTGGCTTCGTTAAGCGTTGCAACGACTTCAAGTCCTGCAAGTACGCCGTAGTTACCATCGTAAGCACCACCGGTACGTACGGTATCGGTGTGAGAGCCTGTCATGATGGGTGCGAGCTCGGGACGCGTACCCGCACGCACGCCAAAAACATTACCAATGGGATCGACAGAAATTGACATGCCGAGCTCTTTCATCCAGCCTACGACGAGATCTCGTCCTGCCTTGTCTTCGTCGGTGAGAGCGAGCCGGCAACAGGCATTGGTTTCGGTGCGACCGATATCCGCAAGTGTTTGAAGTTGAGCCAATAGGCGTGGGCCATTAATTTGCAAGGTGTGCATATTGTGTGCCCGCCACTAAGCCAGTACTTCTTGCGCGGTCTTGCCGACGACTTCTTTGTAAATCGTAGGATCGGTATCGCCTTCGCTACCAATTAAT
This sequence comes from Zwartia lucis, assembly GCF_965234455.1. Taxonomy (GTDB): domain Bacteria; phylum Pseudomonadota; class Gammaproteobacteria; order Burkholderiales; family Burkholderiaceae_B; genus Zwartia; species Zwartia lucis. The sequence continues at coordinate 493,994 of NZ_OZ248472.1, forward strand.
AAGACGCGAGAATTGGCATTGAGCCCGAGGGTGTTCCAGAGCAAGGGATGACCTTGGGCTGCCATCAATAATCCCAGGCCTGTGCTACCTGTTTCACCCGAGACAATTTTGGGATCGTCTGCATGTGGATTGGCAAAGACGCGCATGCCTTCGAGTGCGAACTCGTCCGCGATCGTGGCATAGCAATTAATACCGTTTTTCAAAATATCCCACGCGACAGGTGAGACCTCACCACAAGCCAAGCCTGCCATGACGGTATCAAGATCGCCGGTCACTACAACAGGATGACCCACCTGACCACTTTGAAAAAAACAATCCGCACGTTCGGGTTCGATGATGACGAACTGAGGGCGTTTGGCCCCCCAGGCTTGCCAAAATGTGGCACAGACCGAGGCTGCGAGCGCGCCGACACCGGCTTGAACCAACACATGGGTGGGTGGGTTGCTATAGAGTTCGTTCACGATTTCCCGCGACATCACGCCATAACCGTGCATGACGTCGATCGGAATATCACGATAGCCTTCGTATGTCGTATCGGAGACCACAGTCCAGCCGTGCTCTGCAGCTTGTTGTGCCGCATGATGTACGGAGTCGTCGTAGTTGCCTTGTATGCGAAGGACCTCCGCACCATAAAACGCGATGGCGGCGCGACGACCTTCACTGACAGTCGCGTGAATGTAAATGACACAGCGACAGCCAAACAGCTGGGCGCCCCAGGCGACTGAGCGGCCATGATTGCCATCCGTCGCACAGGTCACGGTCATGTTGGAGATGATATCGGCATACTTGCCGGAGAGAATTTCCTCCGGGGTAGCCAGGTGACCTTCGTGTTGCGCTGCGATGTTTTTCTGAATCAGGCGAAAGACTGCGTAGGCGCCGCCGAGCGCTTTGAAGCTTTTCAAACCAAAGCGCGTGCTCTCGTCTTTGTAATAAAGGGCCGCAATGCCGAGTTTTTTTGCCAACTGAGGCAGGGCATGAAGTGCGGTACTGGCATAACCTGGCCAGCCCGAGATTTCTTTTTCAGCAGCGTCAAACCCTAAAGTATGGAGGATGGTCGCTCTGAATTGCCCATAATCGTCGTCGGCAGCGCTCGCAACGGGGTTGGTATAGAGCGCGACGCCATAACCTTGCAAAATCTGGGGATTCATAAAAAACCTGTAAAAAACCTTTAAAAGCTCGCCAATATTGTGGCATTCAATGTGTTTAGGATAGTCGATCTGACGACTTTTATTTATTGTGCAGAGCAGTATCTCGGTCATGACCCAGACAATGGTATAAAAAGCCTTATATTTTTAAGCATTGCCTCCGAACACTTTGTAGCCGATCACTCACACTGAGCCTCTTATGACCTACGCACCTACTGTCCAGAAAACCATTAGCTTGTTAGAAACCCTCGTCGGTTTCGATACGACGAGCCGCGAGTCCAACCTGGGGTTGATCGAATACGTACGCGATCATTTGCAATCACTGGGTCTGGCGGTACGACTGTCCTACGACGCTGACAAGCGCAAGGCCAACTTGTTTGCCACGTTCGGCGATCCAAAAGCACGCGGTATCGTGCTCTGCGGCCATACTGATGTGGTGCCCGTGGATGGTCAGGCATGGAATACCAACCCTTTTAAAGCCCACATCGCTGATGGCAAGATCTACGGTCGCGGCGCGGTGGACATGAAGGGCTATATTGCGGCCTCCGTCGCGATGTTGCCTGCCTTTATGAATAGTGACTTAAAACAACCCTTGCATATTGGCTTGACCTACGATGAAGAAGTCGGCTGTATCGGTGTGCAGACATTGATTAAAGATTTAGCCGCGGCGGGTATCCATCCTGCCGGTTGTTTTGTGGGCGAACCCACACGGATGCAGGTGATGACAGGACACAAGGGGATGCGTGTGACGCGTTGCCGCGTGCGTGGTCTAGAGGCGCATTCCTCGATGGCCCCGGATGCCGTGAGCGCCATCGAATATGCGGCCCGTCTAGTAGAAAAAATCCGCGGTATGGCGCTGCAGATTCAGAAAGAAGGCCCTTTTGACCCCATGTTTAAGACTCCGCACGGCACGATGCAGACTGGCGTGATCCACGGCGGTACGGCTCCCAACATCGTGGCCAAGGATTGCGAGTTCATTTTCGATTGTCGTACCTTGCCACAAGGAAACTCAGACGAGTTGATTCGTCAGGTGCAGGAGTATGCCGAAACCCTCAAAGTCGAAATGCGCAAGATTTCAGCCGAGGCGGATATTACGTTTGAGACGATTTCCAACTCAGCGCCTTTGGCAACTGATCAGGACGCGGCGATTACGTATTTAGGGACAAGCCTCGCTCGCAACAATATGCTGGGTCGTGTGTCGTTTGCCACCGATGCAGGCTGGTTAAACCGCGCCGGCATACCATGTGTGGTGATTGGTCCTGGTGACATCGATGTCGCCCACAAGCCCAACGAATTTATTGAGATCAGTCAACTCGAAGAATGTCTGGGCTTTATGGATCGTCTGCGCGAGCGCATGACACAGGAAGTTTTACTGGCCTGAGTCCCACTCTATCGCTAGGGTGATATCAATGCCCGTGTTCAGTCAGACGAACACGGGTTTTTTTATGGCGTGGCGCGACGTAACACCTGACCCGCACGAGCGCCTGTCGATGCCCCATTTCTCCAGCTTGCCACGCCGTTCACGTAGACGCGCTGGATACCGGCGGCGGGGCGCATGGGGTCTGAAAACGTTGCAAGGTCGCGGATCTCTTGTGGATCAAAAACGACGAGGTCCGCTGCGAAGCCTGGCGCGATCAGTCCGCGGTCTTTGAGGCCAAATTTCGCGGCAGGCATGCCCGTCATTTTGTAGATCGCAGTCTCTAGAGAAAAGATCTTGCGATCGCGTGAGTAGTGACCCAGCACGCGAGGAAAGGCGCCCCACAGACGGGGATGCGGGAACGTGTCATGCGGCAAGCCGTCCGAGCCGATCATGGTCTCGGGGTGTGCCATGATGCGCTCGACATCGCCTTCATCCATGGAAAAATAAATCGCGCCTGCGGGCTGTAGCGTCGCGAGAAACTCGGTGAGCTCCAGGCTCTGCTCTTTCATCAACTCATCCACATAACAACCGGCAGTTTCTGGTTTGGCTTTTGACCAGGCGATCAAGGTGCGTGCGGCTTGCTCGACGGCATCTTGGCGCAAGACGGTGGAAGAGGCGATATAGGGATAGCAATCCATGCACACGTCGCTATTTGCGAGAGCATTGTCGATGAGTGCCAGTGTTTCAGTCGAGCGGCCGTGGTTGGCGCGCCCATTGACCTTGTGATGAGAGATGACCTGACGCACACCGAGTGCATTGGCGATCGACATGGCTTCGGTCATGGCTTCGAGCACATGCTCCGCTTCGTTGCGGATGTGCGAGGCGATCAGGGCATTGGTGCCGCGTAAGGGTTCGAACACGGCCTGAATTTCCTGAGCGGTCGCGGCTTGTGCGGGGATGTAATACAACCCGGTCGAGACACCTACGACGCCTGCATCGAGCGCCTCTTGTACGAGTTGTTGCATTTTTGCGATTTCGGCATTGTTGGCCGGGCGCTCTAAGTCCTGCATGGTCACCGCGCGCAAGGTGGTGTGACCCGCTAAGGAGGCGACGTTGATCGCCGAGGGTGTTTTCTCCAGAGCTTCGAAATATTCCTTGAAAGATCCATAGCGTTGCTCGGACTCATCGGCCACCAGATTTAATGGAGGCACCGGATTGGTGCGTCCAAGTGGCGCCAAACTGATGCCACAGTTGCCGGTAATGACAGTTGTCGCTCCCTGACTGATCTTGGGTTTCATCGAGGGGTCGGCCAGCACCAAACGATCGTCGTGAGTGTGGACGTCAATAAATCCCGGTGAAATGGTGAAACCGCCCACGTCCACGGTGGTTGCGGCCTCAGTTTGGAGGTTCGGTCCGACCGCGCTGATCTTGCCGTTGCTAATGGCCACATCCGCGCGGTATCGGGGATTACCCGAACCATCAATGACGACGCCGTTTTTGAGAAGGAGATCACATTTCATAGGGATAACTTGAGTGTTGTAAGTCGCACCATTATGGTACAACTTCGGCTGTTATTCATTAAGTTCTTCGTGGAAAAACATTCTTTTTTGTTGTTCCAAATTTGGTCTAAAGCTAATTACCCACTGTGGCACGGTAATTGCTTTCATAAATATTGCACGTTCCTATTTATCTGGAGTCTTTTATGAAATTAAATCGACGTGATTTACTGAAGGGCGCAGCTGGTTTGGGTTTGGCGGCAACTGGCATGGTTGGTGCTCCCGCTTTTTCGCAATCCTCCTCCCGCATTCTGAAATTTGTTCCCCAGTCCAACTTGGCGAACTTTGACCCAATTTGGGGCACGCAGTACGTGGTGCGTAACGGCGCCCAGCTGGTTTGGGACACACTCTACGGTATGGACGACAAGCTGGTTCCTAAGCGTCAGATGATTGAGAGCGAAGAGGTCTCCAGCGATGGGTTGACCTGGACCTTCAAGTTGCGTCCCGGTATGAAGTTCCACGATGGTGAGCCCGTTCGCGCCGTCGACGCGGTCGCCAGTATCAACCGTTGGTCGCAACGCGATCCTATGGGTCTGATGATTCGCGCGGTTCAAAAAGAACTGTCCGTCGTCAACGACTCGACCTTTAAGTGGGTCCTGTCAAAACCGTATCCAAAAATGCTATTGGCACTGGGCAAGGTCGGTACGCCGATTTGCTTCATCATGCCTGAGCGCTTTGCTAAGACCGATCCTTTCAAGCAGATTGAGGATTACATCGGTTCGGGCCCAATGAAGTTCTCGCGCAAAGAGTTCAAGCCCGGCGCCTTGGCTGTGTTCGAGCGCTTTGATGGCTACAACTCACGTAAAGAGCCAGGCAACTGGATGGCTGGCGGTAAACAGATCAATTTCGACCGTATCGAATGGATCATCATGCCTGACCCTGCTACAGCGTCTGCGGCTTTGCAGAGTGGTGAAGTGGATTGGTGGGAAACACCTCTGCCAGATTTGGTACCATTGCTGCGTCGCAATCGCAATATTTCTGTTGATATCGCCGATCCGTTAGGTAACATCGGCTCGTTCCGCATGAACCATATGCATGCGCCTTTCAACAATCCAAAAGTGCGTCGCGCTGTTCAGATGGCAGTGAGCCAAGAAGATTACATGCGTGCAGTGGTGGGTTCGGACACCAAACTTTGGAAAAATTCTGCCAGCTTCTTTACTCCAGGCACAGCTCTCTATTCAGAGAACGGTGGTGACGTGCTCAAGAGTGGCCCAAAAATGGAGCTCGCGAAAAAAATGTTGGCCGAGTCAGGCTACAAAGGCGAGCCCGTGGTGTGTCTGGTTGCTCAAGACAATGCCATTACTAAAGCTCAAGGCGAAATCACAGCCGACTTGCTCAAGCGTCTGGGTATGAACGTCGACTTCGTCGCCACTGACTGGGGTACTGTGGGTCAGCGGCGCGCTTCTAAAAATGAGCCAGGCAAAGGCGGTTGGGGCATGTTCCACACTTGGCATGCTGGTGCAGATACTGCCACCATCGCCGGAAACGTCGGCGTGCGTGCGAATGGCGACAAGGCCTGGTTTGGCTGGCCGAACGTGCCTGCGGTTGAAAAGGGTATTGACGAATGGTTCGATGCATCTAATCTAGATGCTGAGAAAGCAGCTTTCGCCAAAATCAATAAGTCTGCGATGGAAGAAGTGGTCTATATTCCTACTGGCTTCTTTTATACCTATCAAGCTTGGCGCAAGAACATCACCGGCATCGTCGGTGGTCCATTGCCTTGGTTCAACGGTGTAAAGAAAACCTAACGCTGGTTTGAGTCGATGAGGTTTTAAGTTTAGGTTGCGCGCATCTTTTGGTGCGCGCAACCTTTCACCTGATCTGCTGTAGTTTCGGATTCAACCTAGTCGCACGGAAACTCCAACATTATGTTTAGTTACATTGTTCGCAGGGTATTTGCGACCATACCGGTCATGCTGATCGTCGCCCTGTTTGTGTTCAGCTTGCTCTATATCGCACCGGGCGATCCGGCTGTCGTGATTGCGGGCGACCAAGCTAGTCCGGCAGACGTCGAAAAAATCAGAGCAGGTTTAGGTTTGGATAGGCCTTTCCTCGTCCGCTTCTCTGAATGGTTTTTTAATCTTTTACGTGGTGACCTTGGTGTCTCCATGTTCACCAATATTCCTGTCAGCGAGTTGATCGGTCAACGGATCGAGCCCACTTTGTCGTTGATGGCGTTGACCCTTGTACTCGCAATCGGTATCGCTGTGCCGATCGGTGTCTTGGCCGCTTGGAAGGCCGGGACATGGATCGATCGTGGCGTGATGGCGATTTCGGTCGTTGGCTTTTCCGTTCCGGTGTTCGTGGTTGGCTATTTGCTGAGCTTTTTCTTTTCGCTAGAGCTTGATTGGCTGCCTGTGCAAGGCTATGTGTCCTATAAAAAGGGCTTCGGTGTTTGGTTTGAACACTTGATTCTGCCCGCGATTGCCTTAGGCTTTGTGTATATCGCGCTGATTGCGCGTATCACGCGTGCCACGATGCTCGAAGTGTTGTCACAAGATTACATCCGTACTGCCAAGGCCAAGGGCATGGGGCAGGCGGGTATCTTGTTTATTCATGCGCTGAAAAATGCGGCTGTTCCTGTTGTCACGGTGATTGGTATTGGTGTTGCTTTGCTGATTGGCGGTGCGGTGGTGACAGAAAGTGTGTTTGCGATTCCCGGTTTGGGACGTTTGACTATCGATGCGATTGTGCGCCGCGACTATCCGCTGATTCAGGGACTGGTTGTCGTGTTCAGCTTTGTTTACGTGTTGGTCAACCTCGCCGTTGACGTGATCTACACCATCGTTGATCCCAGGATTCGTTACTAATGACTCAATTTGCTGCTGCCCCCCCATTACCGGATTTGCTCAAACCACGTCGCCAACGCAAAGGCTTCTTTGGTTTCCTGCTCAATAATCCGACGATCGCTTTCGGTGCAGGCCTGTTGCTTGCGATGCTCTTTATCGCAGTGTTCGCGCCTTGGCTTGGTACGGTTGATCCGACCGAGCTGGCTCCGCGTAATCGCAACCTCGCGCCTTCCGCTAAAAACTGGTTTGGAACCGATGCCTTTGGACGAGATATTTATTCGCGCGTGATGTATGGCGCAAGGGTGTCTCTGACGATTGGTTTTGCTGTCGCCATTTTGGCCTCTACGATTGGTCTGGTGATCGGTTTGATCTCAGGGACTTTCCGCCGCGCCGACGCCATCATCATGCGCGTGATGGATGGCTTGATGTCTATTCCTCCGATCCTCTTGGCGATTGCCTTAATGGCCTTGACCCGTGCGAGTGTGGAAAACGTGGTGATCGCGATTACGATCGCAGAGATTCCAAGGGTATCGCGACTGGTGCGAGGGGTGGTGTTGTCCCTCAGAGAGCAAGCATATGTCGATGCCGCGATTTCTTGCGGTTGCCGTATGCCGATGCTGATCTGGCGGCACATTTTGCCCAATACCTTGGCGCCACTGACCGTGCAGGCGACCTATATTTGCGCTTCTGCGATGATCACCGAGTCCATTCTGTCGTTTATCGGCGCGGGTGTACCTCCGATCATTCCTTCGTGGGGCAACATCATGGCCGATGGTCGAACACTGTTCCAGATCCTGCCTTACATCATCTTTTTCCCAGCGGTTTTCTTGTCGTTCACCGTGCTGGCTGTCAACCTGATGGGTGACGGTTTCCGTGACGTGCTCGATCCTCGCAAGTCGAAAACAAGCTGATTGGAGAATTCTCTTGGCCTTATTAGAAGTTGAAAACCTTCAGACGCACTTTCGTACACCAGACGGTATTAACCGCGCTGTAGATGGCGTGAGCTTTGTTGTAAACGAAGGCGAGACGCTCGCCATTGTGGGTGAATCCGGTTGCGGCAAGTCCGTGACCGCCATGTCGATTTTGCGTTTGATTCCCGAGCCTCCAGGAAAAATTGCTGGTTCGATTAAATTTATGGGCAAGGAATTGCTCAACATGTCGGATAAAGAAATGCGCGCCATCCGTGGCGATGCGATTTCGATGATTTTCCAGGAGCCGATGACCAGTTTGAATCCTGTTTTAAAGATTCGTCGTCAGCTTAGCGAGACCTTGCGTTTGCATCAGAACATCACCAAGGAACAGGCGAGTGCGCGTTCGTTGGAGTTGATGAATCTCGTCGGGATTGCCGAGCCCGAGCGTCGTCTGGACGAATATCCGCACCAACTCTCTGGTGGGATGCGTCAGCGCGTGATGATTGCAATGGCGCTTGCTTGTGATCCCAAGCTCTTAATCGCTGATGAGCCCACAACCGCCTTGGACGTGACGATTCAGGCGCAGATTTTGGATCTGATGGCCGATCTTAAACACAAGATCGGTGCTGCGATTGTCCTGATCACGCACGATCTGGGCGTGGTGGCTGAAGTCGCCGAACGCGTCATGGTGATGTACGCCGGTCGCAAAGTCGAAGAAGCGCCAGTCAAAGAATTGTTCGCCAATCCTTTGCATCCGTATACCCAAGGTTTGCTCGGTGCGGTGCCTAAGCTGGGCGCTTCGATCGAAGGTCATTCGACCCGATTAAAAGAAATCCCCGGTTTGGTTCCGAGCTTAAAAAATAAGATTCAAGGTTGCGTGTTCGCTTCACGATGCCCCTTGGCAAAAGGGCCTTGTCATGAGATTGCGCCCGCCATGCAAATTAGAGAAGGCGGGCATCAAGTCGCCTGCCATTTTGCTGGCGAAGTGGCGTTTGCCAATGACTAAGTTTGCTCATGACTCACACGAATTAGGTTATCCGAATGTCTAAGTCCGCTATAGTGCCCTTGCTCGAAGTCCGTCAGATTCAAAAATTCTTTCCGATTAAAACCGGTTTGTTTAGCAGGGTCACGGGTCACGTGCACGCCGTCGATGGTGTATCTTTTTCAATCGAAAAGGGCGAGACACTTGCGTTGGTGGGTGAGTCCGGGTGTGGCAAGTCCACGGTCGGTCGCTCGATCTTGCGTTTGTTCGATCTGACGTCTGGAGAAGTGATTCTCGACGGGACCCGCATCGATAATTTGTCTGCCAGCGCTTTGCGCCCATTGCGCAAGCGTATCGCGGTGATTTTTCAGGATCCGTTTTCCAGCCTGAACCCACGCATGCGTGTGTACGACATCATCGCCGAGCCGATCCGTAACTTTGGTCTTGAGACTGACGAAGCCAAAATCAAAGAGCGCGTGGCGTATTTATTAGATAAAGTGCGTTTGTCCAAAGATGCCGGTGAGCGTTGGCCGCACGAGTTTTCAGGTGGCCAGCGTCAGCGTATTTGTATCGCGCGCGCATTGGCGGCCGAGCCTGATCTGATTATTTGCGACGAGGCCGTCTCGGCGCTCGACGTGTCAGTCAAAGCCCAGATCGTCAACCTGTTGCAGGATCTACAAAAAGAACTCGGTCTGGCTTTGCTCTTTATTAGCCATGACTTGGCTATCGTCGAACACATGACGCATCGTGTGGCGGTGATGTATCTCGGCCGCATAGTCGAGCTCGCGACGCGCACGGAGCTGTTTTCTGATCCCAAGCATCCATATACGTCGGCCTTGCTCTCGGCCGTTCCAGTTCCCGATCCTGAAAAAAAGACCGTCCGTACTGTGTTGCAAGGCGATGTGCCGAGCCCCGTCAAACGTCCCACGGGCTGCCACTTTCATACGCGCTGCCCCGAGGCGATAGATATCTGCAAGACCCAAGAGCCTAAGCAAACCATTCTGCCTTCTGGGCGAATGGTGGCGTGCCATTTGCGTGAGGTTTAAACGGTAACAATTCCGTTACTAAAAAGACGCTTAACAGGCACAATTCCTTATGGAATTTTGGCAAACTCCCTTCTGGTGATCTGGAAGGGAGTTTTTTAATTTTTGATTTCCATAGGTTTCATATTTATTGATTTATTGAATCTTATAGGTTATATTTAGTTCATTAAAATGAAACCTTTAAGTTATATGAAAAATCAATTTAGAGATTTGCAACTTCACCAGACAGATGAACTTCTTGCTCGAATGACTTCTTTGTGCATGAGTCCGCGTCCAAGGTCAGGCTGGGTGAAAAGCATACGTGAAGCGCTTGGTATGTCCGCCTCAGCTTTTGCCCGTCGTCTTGGTATGTCGCATGCGGGTGTTCGCAAACTGGAGTTAGCAGAGGCGAATGATGCTATTAGCCTCGCCAGTTTGCGCAAGATGGCGGAGGCATTGGATTGCGAGCTGCACTATGCGCTCATACCCAGAACAAGTTTGGCGCAGCAACTTCAGGCGCGAGCTGAAGTGGTGGTTACGGAGCGAATGCGTCCGATACTGCACACAATGGCTCTCGAAGATCAGGCGGTTCAGAGTTCAGTAAACAAATTCCAGTTCGAGTCGTCAGTCAAGGATTTGATTGAGGGTTCACGTCGTGAATTATGGTGAGAAAGTTAAGCATGCTGTTTATTTATCCAAATGGGGTAACGCCCCTAGACCCTGATGAGGCTGCAGGTTTATTACCTTCGCATATTTCATTACAAGTTGATTTGAACGGTTGGGAAAAAACAAATATTAGTCAGGGTGAGGAGTGGGCCTCTCGCCAAAAAAAGAGAGATTTATTGCAAGAGGGGTTCGTTCGCGACCTTCATCGAAAGATGTTTGATCGAACATGGCAATGGGCGGGAACATTTCGTCAGAGTAATAAAAACATTGGTGTGGATTGGACTCAAATTTCAGTCAAACTCCGCATTTTACTCGACAACACGCGTTACTGGATTGATCACCACGTCTACGAAACGGATGAAACGGTTGTTAGGTTTCATCATCAGTTGGTCTGGATCCATCCTTTTCCCAATGGAAATGGTCGGCATGCGCGAATGATGGCAGATCACTTGATTATTCGATTGGGTCGACCTAGATTGTCATGGGGTTCAGCGTCACTCGAAACCATTGGCTCTACGAGGGCGAGGTATTTAGCTGCTCTTCGCGCAGCAGATCAATCTGAGTACAGGGATCTCATCGAGTTTGCTCGGAGTTAGTGATAGTGCAAGATCATTTGTACTTCAATAGAAAGTTGGCGAATGCTTCAACTGCGGGGGACATGGTTGTGTCGAGTCTGCGCATCAAGCAGACTCTTCTCTTAATGAGTGGTTTGTTAAGTTGACGCCACTTTGTTTTGGTGGCGTCCGCAAGAGATGTGGCATATTTGGGAACAATCGCGATACCCAAACCTTCTGCTGCGAGGCCTATGAGTGTTCCCACATAGTTTGCTTCAAAAAAGGGTTCAGGTGAAATACCTGCCTTCGCAAATCCTTTCTCTGAAAGTTCTCTAAAAACACTGCCAAATTTCGGCAATAACAAGCTTTCTCCTTCTAGGTGTTTCCAATCCAGTTTTTTAATACGGCTCAGTGCATGATCAGAAGAAAAAATTGCGACCATCGACTCATCGAATAGATCTTGCGTATGAAGACCAGACTCTGTCCGCCTCAGCGTGCCCACTCCGAGGTCTGCAGTTCCATTGCGGATTTGATTGATCACTTCATCGGGGAGAGAGTCTTTTAGGACGAGTTCGATATCGGGAAATTCTCTTTTAAAGCCAGCAATGACTTTTGCAAGGTATGTACTCGATAAAACGAGCGGGGCAGCAATAACAACCTTGCCAGTTCTGTGGGCAAGCCATTTGTTTACATTGGTGCGCGCATGATCCAGATCGGTCAATATTCGGTTGGAGCTTGCGAGAAACTCTATCCCGACTTGTGTCAGCGCAAGTTGACGCGTTGTTCGATCGAACAGTTTGACCCCCATAGATTTCTCAAGTTCACGGACAAGCTGACTGAGAGCAGATTGTGTCAAATGCATTGCTTTAGCTGCCTTAGTAAAGCTTTCAAGCTTTGCGGTGAGGGAAAAAGCTTGCAATTGCCTAATTGTTATATTCATAAGAAATATTAATTAATCAATTAGAAATATTTGTTTGAATTGTAAGTCTTCGGATCCTAATATCAAAGCGTTCAGAAGACGTGGTCTATGTCCGGTCTGTTAACAGCTTTTGAAGGAGACGCGCATCTTTAAGTATGCGTGATAAAAAATGAAAAAATTGAGCTTGCTATTAAAAGTCCTGAGCGTGGCGATGTTGTTGACTAGCCCTCATATCACCACGCAGGCGCAAGATAAGTTTCCCGCTAAACAGGTGCGTGTGGTCGTTGGATTTCCGGCAGGTAGCGCTACCGACGTAGCGACCCGTATCGTGGCGAACCAATTGAGTCAGGAAATGGGGCAGTCGTTCATTGTGGAGAATAGACCTGGTGCGAGTAGCGATATTGCTGCCAAAGCCGTCGCTGGCTCTCCTGCGGATGGTTATACCCTGTTTGTTCTCACCATTGCCAACGTCATCAATGCAAGTTCTGGTAAGTCAGACTTCGCAAATATAGAAAAAAGTTTTTCTCCTGTTGCGATGATTGGTAGTGTCCCAATCATGTTGGTCGCGAATGCAGAACTTAATTTGAGATCTGTAAAAGATTTAGTCACTGCTGCCAAGGCCAAACCTAAAGCGATTTCTTATGCGTCTTCAGGAAATGGTACGGCACCTCATTTATCCGGTGAGTTATTTGCGAAAGTAGCAGGAGTTGATATTTTGCATGTGCCATACAAGGGTAGCTCCCAGGCTGTGACAGATTTACTGGCTGGAAGGGTCAATATTATGTTTGCTCCTGCTTCGACAGTCTTGCCTCATACCAAGTCCGGGAAATTGTATGGTCTAGGTGTGGCAAGTCCAAGCCGTATTCCCTCTGCCCCTGATTTGCCAACGCTTTCTGAGTCCGGGTTAAAAGATTTTGAAAGCTCGGTGTGGTTCGGGTTAGTCGCACCGGCAGGCACTCCGCTGAACGCTATTTCGGCTCTATCTAGCGGGGTTAGTCGCGCGCTTGCGAATGCTCAAGTTCAGGATCAGCTTGCAAAACAAGGTGTGGTGCCGATTGAAGGAGACCCTAAAGTGTTCGCAGGCTTTATACAAACAGAAACTAAAAAATGGACTGCTGTGATTAAGGAAGCAAACGTTCAGATGTGAGTTTCTTTAAGATTTTCAGTTCAATTTTGAATTTGATTTATAGATATTCAATTTAATTTATTAGGAATTTACGGAAAAAATCATGACAAAACTTACTCTGGCTGAGTGCCGCGAATTTATGAAGGTTGTTGAGGAAAAAGCACTCGAAATGGGCGTGCCAATTTCAACTGCAATTGTGAGTCCTGAGGGTAATCTGCTCGCGCTTGAGCGTATGGATAATGCTGGATTCATCACTCCTGAGACAGCAAAAAGTAAAGCCTTTACGGTTGCCGCTTTTCGCTCCATGAGTCCACGCTTTCAAGACGGTTTGATCATTCAACAATGGTTTAAAGAAAGGAATCCACAAATGCTGATGAATGCTTCGGTATTTACAGGGGGAAAAATCGTTGTGTCAGGAGGCTGTGCACCTATTTTTAAGGGTAACGAGATGGTTGGTGCGTATGGAATCAGCGGTGGCACCTCTGACCAAGACGAAGTGATGGCTCAATATGCGCGGGCTAAAGTTGGTTGGGCTCACAAACCTGTTGATGATGACATGCCGGAGGATGTGAAAAAGCATGTCAATGACATTTATTCGAAAGTGGGTTTGGAGTCAAGAACGCTCTAGAGCTCACCCTGAAAAACCCTAAAAACGTCTAAAAACTCTTGTTGTTGCTGTGAATTCGTTGATAATCTAGATTCATAGCATTACTACGAATAGCAACATAACAAGGGACAAGAAATGACTCAGCCTTTAGCTTTGGTTTTTGGTGGCTCGCGCGGAATTGGCGCAGCCTGCGTGCAAGCTTTGGCACAAGACGGTTTCCGTGTGGCATTTACTTATGTGAGTAAGCCTGACGAAGCTAAGGCCTTAGAGAAAGCGGGACAGATTAAAGCGTATGCCGCAGATGTCTGTGACGCTGCAGCAGTGCAGAGCGCTTTTGCTCACGCGATTAAAGATTTTGGTACACGTCCTCAGGTGGTCGTGGTCAATGCCGGGATCAATCAACCTTACATCCCAATGGGACAGTTTACGCACGACAACTTCCGCAGACTGATGGAGGTCAATGTTTTTGGTGCGTTCAACGTATTGACGGAGGCTGCAAAAGAGGTATTGGATGGTGGTTCGATCATTGGTATCACGACCTCTATGGTGCGTAATGCCGTACCAGGTGGCGGGCCCTATACAGCAACAAAAGCTGCAGTCGAGTCTTTGCTCCGCTCGATGGGCAAGGAACTGGGTCCGCGTGGAGTGCGTGTGAATGGCGTGGCGCCAGGCGCAGTCGATACGGATTTGTTTAATGCTGGAAAAACAGACGAAGCCAAACAGCGCGCTGCCTCTATGAGCCCCTTCAACCGGATCGGCAAGCCTAACGAAGTCGCGGATGTGGTTGCTTATCTTGCCTCGAATCGCGCATCCTGGATTCATGGTCAGATTATTCAGCCAAACGGTGGCTTGATCTAAGTCAGACGCTTATGCGCGATCAATACGATGTGATTGTTGTTGGCAGCGGCGCAGCTGGACTGTGTGCCGCCGCTGTTGCAGCCAAGCAAAGTCAAACCGTGTTGCTCCTCGAGTCTGCCTCTCTGATCGGCGGCACGACCGCCATTTCTGGTGGGATGGTCTGGGTGCCGGCCAATCACAAAATGCAAGAGATCGGGCTTGATGACAGCCTCGAGAACACCAAGCGTTATCTGCAGCATACGGTGACGGGTTCTGACGAGAAAATGGAAGCGTTTTTAGCGACCTCGGACGAGGCTATTCGTTATCTCGAGCAACACACTTCACTCAAACTGCGGCCTGTTAAACGATATCCTGATTACTATCCCGACCTCCCGGGAGCAACCTTGGGTGGGCGTGTCTTAGAACCCGTGCCCTTTGATGGCAGTGAACTTGGGGCGCATTTTGCTCATCTACGCTGGCCTTTGCCTGAGTTTATGTTGTTTGGCGCAATGATGATTAGCCGTGAGGATATTCCTCACCTGCGTCGTGTGGGTCAGTCACTTCAGTCAACGATGCATACGTTTAAATTAGTCGCACAATATGCCAAACAACGCATGAGGCATCTGCGCGGCACCACGCTTTACCTTGGTAATGCATTAGCAGGACGACTATATAAATCTGTTTTAGACTTGGGTGTCGAAGTGCGGGTTGATACCTCTGTTGTGAGGTTGTTGAGTACGAGCGACCGCTGTAGCGTGACGGGTGTAGAGGTGCGTGATAATGGTCAGCTACGTCAATTCTTTGCTAATAAGGCGGTGATTCTTGCAACGGGAGGTCTGTCTCACAGCACGGCTCTCAGACGTCATTACATCCCTGAGGGGGTGAGTGATGTCACAGCTTGTGCAGAGTCTGAGTCGCTCAATCGAGGTGCGGAGTTGGCGCTGGATGCCACGGATGTGCTGTTGTCCGCGCCGACTCAGCAGGGTGGATTCTGGGTGCCCGCCTCCGTTTTTCAACGCGCAGACCACTCTCTTGGTGTCTATCCACACACCGTGACAGATCGAGCCAAGCCTGGCCTGATTGCAGTCAATCAACAGGGGCGGCGTTTTGTAAACGAAGCCGTTTCTTATCATGAATTTGTCAAAGCGCAGGTAGATCCTCAAAACCATGCCGTGCCTGCATACCTGATTTGTGACAGTCGCTTTCTCTGGAAATATGGTCTCGGCAAAATTAAGCCTTTTACCTATCGTCTTGATGCAGATATTGCCTCGGGCTACTTAAAACGCGCCGAGACTCTGGAGGATTTGGGTGGAAAACTCGGGTTGCCGATTAATGCCTTAGCCAGTACGGTCAATACATTTAATCAATATGCAGCCTCGGGTGAAGATCCCGAGTTTGGTCGCGGTGCGAATGCGTATCAGCGCCATTTGGGTGACGCCGATCAGCAGCCTAACCCCTGTGTGGCGGTCATTGCCCGTGCACCGTTTTATGCCGTCGAAGTGATTCCCTCTGATCTCGGCATGTCCGCAGGAATGCAAACAGACGTGCATGCACGTGTTCTTGGCGCTGACAACAGACCGATCACGGGACTGTATGCGTGCGGCAAT
Organism: Zwartia lucis; assembly: GCF_965234455.1. GTDB lineage: Bacteria > Pseudomonadota > Gammaproteobacteria > Burkholderiales > Burkholderiaceae_B > Zwartia > Zwartia lucis. The sequence continues at coordinate 510,075 of NZ_OZ248472.1, forward strand.
GATATGGCATCAGTGATGAATGGTGCCTATCCGGGACCGGGCATTACGCTCGGCCCCGCATTGACGTTTGCCTATATCGCTGCAAAACATGCTGCGCGACGCTTATAAACTAAGGCTCGTCTAGCGTTAGCGGGCGTGTGGCTTGCCGTAAATCGGCTCCTTGTAAGGAATCGGTGGCAACTGCCACGTTCCTGTTGAGGGTGGACGTATATTCGCATCAACATGGACATCGATCAAACAAGGCCGTTTGTTCTTGATTGCGCGTTCTATCGCACCTTTAAGATCTTGGGGCTTGGTGACGGTCATGCCATCTGCGCCACAGGCTCTCGCCCACGCAGCGAAGTCAGGGTTGTACTGTTCACCGGTTTGGCCTTTGTAAAACGCAGTGCCGATTTCGCGACCATCGAACAAACCATATTGGAGATCGCGAATCGCGCCCCAGGCAAAGTTATTCCAAACGATCCAGACAACAGGCAGGTTGTATTCAACAGCTGTACAGAGGACATAAGGCGCCATGGTGAAACCGCCATCTCCGACCACGGCCACGCAGGGCCGGTCAGGCGCAGCAAGCTGCGCGCCCAGGACGCCACACACACCAAAGCCCATCGAAGAGTAGCCCCAGCTATTGAGCATGCTTTGTGGTCGCTTGGCACGCCAAAATTGCATAAACCAGTTGTGATGTACACCTGAGTCGAGACATAGGATGGCATCGTCGGGAAGCATTTGCTGAACAGCACTGACTACAAACTCAGGCCGCAAGGGGCTGGTCGAGTCGGTAAAGTGCGGTGCGACAAACGTATTCCATTCACTTTGCCAGCCTTGGACTTGTTCGCGCCAGGGTGCCCAATTTTTTTCATTAATACTGGTTCTGCTCGAGGCGCCTGCCAGCAACTGACCCATGAACGTTTTGGCGTCAGCAATGATGCCGAGTGTGGGGGGATAGTTACGACCCAGTTCTTGCGGGTCGATATCAATATGGATCAGCTTAGTCGTTGGGAAATTCCAGGAATACCCAGGAATCCACGTCGAGGAGGAGCGATCGTCAAAGCGTGTCCCAATCGTCAGTACCAGATCGGCAAAGCGGCCAGCTTGATTGGCGGGATATGCGCCATTGCGACCGATAAAGCCAAGGGCAAGGGGGTTGTTACCATCGATACAGCCCATACCATTAGGCGAGGTGATGACGGGGATACCGTAATGGTTGACGAACTCAGTGATCTCAGGTCCGGCCTCGGCAAGCGTTGCACCATGACCGATAAACAATACCGGTTGTCGGGCTTGCTCAAGCATATCTAACACAGCTTTGATATCGTAGTCACTGGCGCCTGGACGGTGAGGGCGATCGAGTTGCGAGAGTGCGGGTAACTCTACGTCCGCCTCTTCTTGAAAAACGTTGTACGGAATATCAAGATTGACCGGACCTGGACGGCCTGTGACCATCGTGTCCATGGCTTGACGCAAGGCCAGTGGCAACATATCGACGCGCGTGGGTTGGAATGCGCGCTTGACCACAGGGCGCAAGACCTGCGCAAAGTCAGCCTGATTGTGTTTGTAGAGCTCTTGAAAAGGTGCGCGATTGTGTTGTGAGGTGGGTACGTTGGCGGTAATCGCCATAAACGCCGATGAGTCTGAAAGCGCGGTCGCTAAGGACATCACCATATTGGCTGAGCCAGGACCTGTGGAGGTGAGTGTCGCGACTGGGCGGTGTTTGACGCGGTAGTATGCATCTGCCATATGTCCGGCACATTGCTCATGCCGAGGCGAGATCAGCTGAATTTTGTCTCGGACATCGTACAAAGCATCCAAAATACCGACGTTGCCGTGTCCACAAATACCAAAGATGTAAGGCACACGCTCTTGCACCAAGGTCTCGGCGATCAGCTGACCGCCCTTCATCATCGCCATTTTATTATCCGCTGGGTGGGGGTTGAAACAAAAAAATCAAACAGGCGTTTCGCTGTCGTGGGCGGGGGTCGTGATCACGAGAAACACCAGGGTATCGAGACCCGTATTAGAAAAACTATGTCTAACCCCTGGAGGAATGTAGACATAGTCATGCTCACGCATCAGTTTTCTCTCATCGTTCAGAGTCAAGATTCCCTCACCCTTAAGGACATGATAGATCTGCTCTTGAACCTGATGAACATGATCCTCAACAAAAGCCATAGGCTCATAAGAGGAAATCCGGTAGTCAATGCGCTTGCTACCCGAGTTTTCCTCTGAAACCAGTGCTTTGGACAGGGCACCCCCGTGGTGACCGGGAAATTCCTGCCAAAGCACTTCGACAATGTGACGCGTAAAGGCGGTCTTGTTTGTTTTGTGATTAGACTCACTCATACGAATCCTGTCGAGAAGCTGATGTTGAAAAAGTGTTTAGATTTATTGGCGAGGAATATTGGCGCTAATCACCACATCACCGAGTCGCTTAATTTCCGCAGCAATGAAGGCATTGAATTGCTCTGGTGTCGTTGGGGCTGGAATGACACCTTGAGCATTGAGCGACTTCACGACAGCCGGAGAGTTCAGCACCTCGCCTGCATCTTTGGATATTTTGGCGACAACGGCCGATGGCGTTTTACTGGGTGCCATCAAACCATACCAGTGGTCGTAGATCATGCCAGGGATGATTTCTGAGACAGCGGGAATATCGGGCATTAGCGCTGCGCGCTTGTCTGTACTGACGGCCAAAGGTATCAGCTTGCCATCTTTAATAAAGGGAAGTGTCAGACCCAAGGGTGACCAGTAAAATGCAGCGCGCCCTGCAGTTGTGTCCACCAGCGCTTCGCCCGTTCCTTTGTAGGGCACATGCACGATGTCGAGCTTGCCCATTCCTTTGAACATCTCGCCATTAAAGTGCGTGCCGCTGCCAACCCCTGCAGAGGCAAAGTTTAATTTCCCGGGCTGCGCATTAATGAGTTTGATCAGGTCTTGAACACTCTTGACACCAAGAGAGGGCGAGACCACGAGAACGTTTGGTACGCTTGTGCCAAAGGTCACACCGGTGAAGTCTTTGAGTGTGTCGTAAGGTAAGGATTTGTAAAGAGTGGGGTTAATGGCATGTGAGGCCGAGGTAAACATGAGCGTTGTACCGTCGGGTTCAGCTGCCGCGACCATGCGGCTACCGATCGTACCGCCAGCGCCGGGACGGTTGTCCACAATCACGGGTTGGCCCCATTTTTCTTGCAGGCCACGTCCGAGTTCGCGGGCAACGATATCAACCTGGCTGCCGGCCGTGAAGGGCACGATGATTTTGACTGGTTTCGTTGGAAAGTTAGTCTGAGCGACGGCCCCTCCCGCAAGGACTGATCCTAATACTGCGATACCTACGGTTTTTATGACTGTTGAAAGCATGATTATGGTCTCCTGATTGTTATGGTTTTACATAAGCACAACGATTGCAACTGATTCGTCCCGTCGATGTTTCCGACCCTTCTGTAGTATTTTTAACGTATCGCAGCCATCCCTGCCTGAGCGACCTGTGCATCTTGATGTGACATCACGCCTGATACGCCGATCCCACCGATGACTTCGCCGTTTTCAATAATGGGGAAACCACCCTCAAGAGGTGTGACTCCTGGTACGGCCATGAAGCGCAAGCCTTCGCCGCCAGCGGCAATACCATCTTGAAACATTTTTGTTGGGCGCCGGAAATTAACAGCGGTCATTGCTTTGCCAGTCGCAATCGACATACTGGAATGTTGCGTGTGATCGAGCCTTTGGGCGAGCACAAGGCTACCGCTTGAATCAGCAATGACGATTGCCACAGGCCAATGGTTTGCGTTGGCCTCCATTTCTGCCGCTTGCATCATTTTTTTCGCTTGAGCGAGAGTGATCGGACGTCCGTAGGGAAGTGGTTTGTCAAGTATAGGGTTGTCTGTGGCCATTTTATTGTTGCGATGCAGCGTTGAAGGGGTGTCTATTCACGAACTCCTGTCGATCTTATACTAGACCAAGCACCCAAACAACTAGGTGTTTTTACGAGGGGATCGGAATGGCAATCTTGGAAGTTGAGCATATCAATGTTACGACTAGTGATCTTGAGAAAACGAGACGATTCTATACAGAAGTGCTTGGGATGAGAGAGGGGGTTCGCCCGCCGTTTAGCCGCCCCGGTGCATGGATGTATTTGGGTGATCGCGCGATGGTTCATATTTCAACCGGACGAACGCCTACCAGTCAAAGTAGCGATGCCTTCGATCATATTGCCTTTAAAGCGAATGACTTGCTCTCGACGCGCGCGCATCTCAAGCAGTGTGGCGTCGCGTTTAAAGAGTTTAGTGTCCCTGATCGCGAGTTGCATCAGATTTTTATTAGAGATCCCGAGGGCATGCAAATAGAGCTTTTATTTAGTGGAGAAGACGCGCGACTTGCTCTGGCTGAGGCAGGTGCCGTTGATGTGACGCGCGCTTCGTAACCCTAACAAAATAATATTTTCATCCTGTACCTGTTCTACATTTTTCCAGGTAACCAAGTCACGAGTTGGGGAAACACCATCAATAAGAGGGTGAACAGAATAATGATGATGGCATAAGGCAATGCCCCCCACATGACATCGCTGATCGTGCCTGAGTCTGAACGAATCCCGTGAACAACAAATAAATTCATGCCGACAGGAGGTGTGATGAGCCCAAGCTCGCACATCAGGATAATAAATATTCCAAACCAGATTGGATCAATCCCTAGTGCGATCGCAATTGGATACGTCACAGGAATAGTTGCCACCATCATGGATAACACATCCATGAACATGCCCAGAAGTAAATAAAACAAAATTAAACCAAGAATCAGTCCAGTAGATGAAAGGCCGAGGCTAGTGACCCACTTTGTCATGACTTCAGCGACACCGGTCAAACTGATAGTGAGATTTAAGATAAAAGCCGCAGCGATGATCAACAGGATCATGCCGGAGACACGGGCTGTGGAAATAAAGCAGCTACGTAAAAGAGTCCAACTAAAGCGACCAGATTTCAAAACAAAAAAGAGAACAGTCGTCACGCCAAGTGCGGCGCTTTCGGTGGCTGTCGCAATACCAAAGTACAAGCTACCCATCACGACACCAAAGACGATCAGTGGTGCAATGAGATGTTGAGAAATGATGAGTTTATCTTTAAAGCTGACTTTTTCTTCGCGCAGGGTGTTACCACTCAGAATGCTCGTGATCGCGATGTACAGCATGAAGGACGCTGTCAATAACAGTCCAGGGATAATGCCTGCAACAAAAAGTTTACCGATGGAGTTGTTGGTCAACGAGCCATAGATAATCATGTTGACGCTCGGTGGAATCAAAATGCCGAGTGTGCCACCTGCGGCAATCGACCCTAGTGAGGGGCGAATCGGATAGCCACGTTTCATCAAGGAGGGGAGTGCGACGGTAGAAATCGTCGCGGCCGTCGCGACCGATGAGCCGGATGTTGCCGCAAACAATGCACAACTCCCAATATTGGTATGCAGCAGACCACCGGGCAGGCGACCAAACCATGCAGAGAGTGCGAGATACATGCGGTCAGCGATACCGGAGCGCAGGAGTAACTCGCCTAGGAGGACAAAAAGAGGAATGGATGTCAGTAGATTTTCATTCTGGACGCCCCAAAGAACTGGGGCGATCGAATTCATAAAAGGCATGCCGTACACGGCAATACCGCCGATAATGCCGACAAGTGCCATTGAAACTGCAATGGGAATGCCAGCAATCATCATGAAAACCATGACTAAAAACGCGATGATGATGAGGGTGGGATTCATGCTTTTTTCACGATCTCGTCAAGGTTAGAACGTTGCGCTAAGTCATCGAGCTCTTCTTTGAGCTCCTCTTTTGCACTTTTTGGTTGAAACTCAAGAATGAGTTCTTGTTGTTTTCCTGTAAACAACAGATAAGTTGCCCATGCCGCAAAGCAAGAAGAAACAATGGCGAAAATGACTAAGCCGGCATACCAAAGCGATTGTGGATAAATAAGTGGTGTGGCCCAAGGGGTTTGAGCCGTACTACCATAGGTCACGGAGTCGAGCAAAACTTGTATGGTGACCCAACATAGAAATACAGCAAACGCAGCCAGACTGAAGGCTGAAAGCCAGTTCATCAAGGCTTTCAGCCAGTCTGGATAATGTTGATGCAACACATCCACGCGGATGTGATTGCGTCCAAGCACGGCTAGACTAAAAGAGATGGTTGACCCGATGGCCAACGCATAGCCTCCTAGTTCATCTACGCCCTGTAGAGAAACATTAAATAACTTTCGTGCGATTGTCTCGACGGTGACAAGCGCAACGAGTGTCATAAAGATGGTTCCGAACAAAATGCCCAGAATATTTTCAAACCGTGTTTTCATCATGATGCCTTAACTTATTTCACACCGACAATCGGTCCAACTGTTTTTTTCCAATCAGCAGAGCAGGTTGGATTGGTTTTGTCGCATACTGGTGCCCAAGCAGGAAAGGACACTTTGTCGATGGCTGTTGCGACAAGTTTCAAGTCGGCTTCGGAGACTGGTACGGTTTTGACTTTGAATTTCTTGCCAGTGGTGCAGGGATCTGAGCCTTCGTTACAACGCAAGGCGTCATCGGATAGTTCTTTGGAGTATTTCCAGATGTCATTGGTCAGCTCTGTAAAGGCCGCTTGAAGTTTGACTTGCTGGTCAGGTGTCATGCGATTCCAGGTCTTGAGTGAAATCGCATAGCCGTTCATGCTCATCTGAAAGCCAAGTGGCAACTGATGTGTCACGATCTCTGTCCAAGCGGCAGAGTTGGCCGAACTCGGTCCGGTCACTGCGCAGTCCAGAACGCCAAGCGACAAGGCCTGATGCACTTCGCTAAACGCCATTGGAACGGGAGTCGCGCCGACTAATTCTAAAAACTTGGCCATGCTTTGATCAGCGACTCGGATTTTCATCCCTTTTACATCGGACAATTGAGTAATGGGCTTTTTGCAGAAAATCATTTGCGGGCCAAAGGGCCAATGACCAAGCAACTTGATGCCAAACTGTTTTTGCAGACGGGCATCCAGCGTAGGTAACCAAGCCTCGACCACTTTACGACTCTTTTCGTAGTCAGGACTGCCACCTACCAAGTCCATGCCGATCAGGGCGGGCTCGTCGCGTGAGTTTTGTGAAAAACGCAGAGAAACCATATCGAACAAACCGGCTTTCATGATGCGCAGTTGTTCAGTGTCTTTGATGCCAAGTGTGTCGAGAGGTTTGTATTCAATAGTAATCGGCAGACCTGTTTTAGCTGCAAGTTGTTCAAAAAAAGGTTGTTCACGATTCTTTTGAATATTGCCTGTTGCTAAAGGCTGGCCAATCACTTTAAGCGTAATGTTTTGCGCCTGGACGACAGGTGCGGATAGCATCAGGGCACCGAGTGCCAAAGGTGCAAGATAAGGGGCGAGATAGCGCTTAATTAAAGACATCATGTGCTCCGGAGAGAATAGAAATGATTGTCAGTAACCCATGGATCGAGGAAGGGTTGTGACAATGGCGGGGAAAAACATACAAAGAAATAGGACTGCATACATCAATGCGACAAAGGGCCAGATATTGGCAACGAGTTCACGCATACGGATACCCGTGACCCCACAGACAACAAACAGCACTACGCCGACTGGCGGCGTTAACATTCCGATGACAAGATTCAACACGAATAAAAATCCAAAGTGAAGAGGATCAATACCGTATTGAAGTGCGATTGGATGAAGTAATGGCACCAGCATAATGTAGGCGGAGTTGGACTCTAGGAACATGCCAACCACAAACAGCAGCAGGGCGACAAGAATCAGGTAAACAAGCGGATCCTTTGTGAGCGCAAACAGCAGCGCTGAAAGTTTTTGAGGCATCAAATCCACAGTCATTAGATAAGTAATGACAGAGGCAAACGCGATGAGGGCACCCACAACTGCTGTTGTGATGGCGGCTCTTACTAAAATGCGCGGTAAGTCAGAAATTTTGAGGGTGCGTGTGATGAAGAAGCCAAGAATCAACGCATAGATCACTGAAATAGCCGACCCCTCGGTTGCAGTAAAGGCGCCTCCGATGATGCCGCCAATAATGATGAGAGGCATGAGCAATACGATTGCAGAGCGGCGTAGTTCTATAAAGAGTCTTTTGAACTGAAACGGTTCGCCAGTGGTTTCCCAGCCGCGTTTTTTGGCAATCCAAGAACACAGCAGCATAAAGCCGATCGTGATCAGAATACCTGGCACGACTCCTGCCATAAACATGCCACCGACCGAAACAGAGGGGCCTGCCATAAAGGCATAGACAATCATGGCTGCCGAGGGTGGAATGATGGGGCCGAGGTTGGCGGCTGCCGCGACGATGGCTGTTGCAAAGCCTTTGTCATAGATTTTAGAAAGCGAGGGCACCAAAATAGCCGACAAGGCGCTGGCATCTGAGACTGCGGTGCCTGACACAGTCGCCAGGCCTGCACCCGACAACATCGTGACATGGGCTAAACCGCCACGAACACGTCCCACTAAAGCGTTTGCAAAAGAAATAAGACGCTCAATGATCCCGGCTTTGATCATCAACTCGCCCGACAACATAAAAAATGGAATCGCCATTAAAGGAAATGAGTTGACCGAATACATCATGCGCTGCGGAATAATGGAAATATCGATCCCAGACAGCCAGATCGCGACGATTGCGCTCAAACCCATTGCAAAAGCGATGGGGAGACCCATTAAAGCGATGAGCATAAAGCCGACAACGACTAAGGTACTCATTCAGCGTCACCTGATTGTTTGTGCATTTCACCAGTGATTGTGATGCGTACCATATGCAAACCCGTGCACAGCATGCCTAGTCCGACTGCGACAAAAAAGTAGGCCACACTGATATCAATCGTTGCCATTTTTTCATCCCATTGGTCTTTACATAACTCGATGCATGACCACGCGATCGCTAAAGAAAGTGCAGCACATAAGGCGGCGGAGACTCTCTGAATGGTGCGCTGATGTGCAGGTGAGAACTTGTCCACAAACAGATTGATGCCGATATGCGCGCCTTGTGAGACCGCGAGTGGAATAGCGAGAAACACCACCCAAACAAACGCGAGTCGGCCGGACTCTTCGGCCCAGTCAATCGATACGTTAAAGCCGTAGCGCATGGCCACTTGGGCGGAGACAATGCTGACCATGAAGATAAATATTAGGACAAGTGCCCAAATTAAAATAAGATCTAAACCCCGAAAACACTTACCCAAAGGGGTAGTCGTGTCGTAGGTGGCAGGGATGGAATTCATCATTGGGCTGTCCAGAACATTAAAAAATTACTTGGAGGTTTCTGCAATCACTTGATTGACCAAGTCGGCACCTGCACGTTTTTTGACGCTTTCAATGACCGGCGCAGTGAGTTTGCGCATTTGTTCAAACGCCTCAGGCTGAATTTCCGTATAGGTCATTTTTGCTTTGAGATTGTTCAAGGACTTGAGATCGTTTTCTGCAGCCAGACTGCGCTGATAGGCAACAGTCTTGGTCATGGCTTCGCGGACAGCCTTTTGATTTGCAGGACTCATCTTGTCAAACACGCGCTTGCTAGCAACGACGACGATGAAGTCAAAGAAATGCGAGGAGTTCGACAGATGCTTTTGCACCTCGGCATAGCGGTTGGCATCGATCACGGTGTAGGGATTTTCCTGACCGTCTACCACTTTTTGCTCGAGTGCGGAGTAGAGTTCTTTGACGTCCATCGCGATTGGGTTTGCGCCCAAGGCACGGAAGGAGGCCAGATGCGTCTCGTTTGGTTGCATGCGGATCTTCATGCCCTTGAGATCGTCGACCGTTTTGATTGGACCTTTACTGTTAGTGATGTTGCGCATCCCGAGCTCCATCCAGCCGAGCACGACAAAGCCTTTCTCCAGCAATTTTTGATCAATTGCCTTGCCAACGGGGCCATCAATGACACGGTAGGCCGCTTCGCGATTTTTAAAGACAAACGGCAAGCTCACCGCTTCGATTTCAGGCGCGATGCGCGACATGAAAGAAGCACCTACCCAGGTCATACCAAGTGTGCCCGCGCGCACGCCATCGACGTTTTCCTTGGCGCCACCCAGCTGCATGGCGGGAAATACATCCACTTGCAGTTTGTTGTTTGTCAGGCGAGCAAGCTCGTCTTTGAACACTTTATCGACGGCAACGCTACTAGGATGGGAAGTGGCAAAATTGCCCGCGATTTGCAGTTTTTCTTGTGCGTTCGCCTGAAGGCAGGTGGCTGCCAACAAGAGTGTGCCGATTACAGTGCTCAGGAGAGTGCGTGGTGTTCTCTGGTTCATGATGCGTCCTTTTGAGGGGTTAAATGCGTTGATGACCATTCGCGAGCAGCGTCGCGATTGACTGAGGGAGTCCTGCATTGGGTTTGAGCGGTGGCGGCGCAAAGCTGCCCGCGCGGGTCTGCCCGGCATTGAGGCGGACTAAAGACTCTGCATGTCTGACGGCGCTTGAGACACCATCTACGACGGGGACTGGGAGTTGGCCGGCCAAGCTGCGTGCCAGCCCCGCCAACGGTGCGCCCGCCAAAATAATGACATCCGCACCGTCTTGGCTGACGCACAGATTGGCGGCAGCCAGCAGACTGACGGCTTTATCTTGTTGAACGGAACCGATGTTCGGCAGGGGTTCTTCGAGGCTGCGTATGCTGACCAAACGCTCGCTCAAGCCATAGGAATCAACGGTCTCGGCATACCAAGCCTTGATACGTTTAGAAATTGCAACAATCGAAATTTTGTTACCAAGCAGGCAGGCACTCGCCAGTGCTGCTTGGGTCAAACCCACGACCGGGCAGGGCAGCACTTCCTTAAGACCTTGCAAGCCTGGGTCTCCAAAGGCGGCGACGACGACGGCATCGTATTGACCCGCATGATCACCGGCCAGTTGCGCGGAGGCGTAGGCACCGATCAGGGCTTCGAAGCGGGTCTCGATGTAGGCGACGCCAAAGGCAGCGGTGACAGTCTGAATCTGGGTGTCTGGGCTGGCCGTGCGCTTGGCCTCAGTATCAATGAGGTCTGAAACGCTCTGAGATATATTCGGATTGATGAGCAGGATTCGCATCTGTTGCTCCTAGCGACCTGTTGTCATCAAAGTGGGTTTGCCGCAGGATAAAAACTGTCCTTTACCCAGACGCGGGATGAAATGCTGACCATCCCAGACGATTTCACCCCGACTCAAGGTCATCGCTGGCCAGGCCTTGAGCTCCATCCCTTCGTAGGGCGTGTAGTCGACGGCATGATGTAAGGCACTGTTTTGAATCGTGACGGGTTTTTCATCCCAGATCACGAGGTCGGCGTGCGAGCCTGGTGCGATGGTGCCCTTGAGGGGATGCAGTCCGTAAGCTTTGGCGGGATTGGTCGAGGTTAGCTCAACAAACTTGGTGAGTGAAAGGCGCCCGCCCAGCACACCCTCTGAGTACAAAAGGGGCATACGCGTCTCCAAGCCCGGGATGCCGTTGGGAATGTGTCTGAAGGCTACTTCTTCGCCCCCAGGTTTTTTGCCTTCGGGGCTTTCGTAGCTAAACGGCGCATGATCAGAGGAAAACACCGAGAACAAGCCATCGCTCAAGGCATTCCAAATGACTTCCTGATTTTTACGATCTCTTGGCGGCGGGCTACAAATGCATTTTGCACCTAGGTAGCTGTTATCGATACCAAGGTCTTCCGCTGTCAGGAATAGATACTGGGGACAGGTTTCAGCAAAAATTTGCAAGCCATGACTGCGCGCCCAGCGGATTTGTTCGACGGCCTCTCGACCTGAGACGTGGACAATCAAAATAGGGACGTCCACCAGCTCGGAGAGCGCAATGGCACGGTGCGTGGCTTCGCGCTCGACAAGCATGGGTCTGGAGTGCGAATGAAAGCGCGGGGCTGTTTGACCCGCGGCCTCAAGCCTGCGGGTCAACCATTCGATACAGTCGGCATTTTCCGCATGAATCATTGCCATCGCACCGTGTTGTTTGGCGACAGACAGGACATCGAGGATCTGCCCGTCATTGAGCTTGAGATCGTCGTAGGTCATGTAGATTTTGAAGGACGTATAACCCTCGGCGATCAGTGCGGGAAGCTCTTCGTTGAGAACAGTAGGCGTGGGATCGCTCACAATCAAGTGAAAGGTGTAATCCACGTGGGCGCGACCATCCGAGCGCTGGTGGTAGTCTTTGACTGCGTCGCGCAAGGATTGTCCTTTTGCCTGCGCGGCAAAAGGAATGATGGTTGTCGTGCCACCGCAAGCGGCCGAACGCGTGCCGGTCTCAAAGTTATCGACCATTTTCATGGGGGCTGGCATGGGCTGATCCAGATGACAGTGCGCATCCACGCCACCGGGGGTGACCACGCGACCAGCTGCATCAATCGTTTTGAGTGCGTCTGGTAAATGACTGCCTAGCATGACAATCGTGCCATCTTTGATGCCGATGTCAGCCATAAATACATCGGAGGCCGTAGCGACTTTCGCGTTCTTGATGACTAAGTCGAGGGTGTTACTCATGTCAAACGTGCTCCAAATTCATTACGTTCTGCGCGAATTGCCCCAAAGTGGGGCAGTAGATTGTCAACATTAGTGCATACATCACATTTGAGTGCACTTGCAAACATTCCTTCTATAGATGGCTCATCGTTGTTTCTTCTGGCACATCACTTGCTTGTGTGTTCTCTAGCAAGACACGTGCCAGTATTTATCATTTTTGATTTATTGGTGCTGACATAATGTTTACAATAACGTAGACATTAAAGTCAACAGCAAAAAAGGACAGGTATGCAAAAGATGATCCGAATCGGTGTGCTCACGCCATCATCCAATACCGCGCTTGAGCCTCTCACGAACGCCATATTGAGTGGGTTGCCCAATGTGCATGCCCACTTCGCACGCTTTCGTGTGACGAATATTTCTCTTTCAGATCAAGCACTTGGTCAGTTTGATGACAGCAATATCCTCGCGGCAGCCGAGCTGTTGGCGGATGCCAAGCCAGATGTGATTACCTGGAGCGGGACCTCGGCGGGCTGGATGGGCTTTGAAAAAGATATTTTGCTATGCGAGAGAATTACGGCCCGTACGGGTATACCCGCATCGACAGCAGTGCTGGCACTCAATGAATTGCTTGCGCTCAAGCACATCAAGCGCTTGGGGATTGTGAGCCCCTATACAGAGGACGTTCAGCAGAAAATTGTTAGACAATATGCCTCGGCCAATATTGAGGTCGTGGGTGAAGTGCATCACGATATTTCGGTAAATTATGATTTCGCGCTGGTTGAGCCCGAGACGATTGAGAAAGATTTACACACAGTCAGTCAAGCTCAACCTGAAGCCATCGTGACCTACTGTACGAATTTACGTGCGGCGCAGCTTGCTGACCATTTTGAACATAAGAGTCAGGTGGTGCTGCTTGATACGGTGAGTACAACCGTTTGGGGGGCGTTGCGCAAGGTGGGCGTCGATCCCTCTGAAATCAAAGGCTGGGGCAAGTTGTTTAGTTGGGCCTAGTAGTCTGTGTTTTAAAAAGAAAGGGACTGAGATGCAGTCGAAGATTTCTGCTCGTTTAAAGCGTGAAAACACGCAAGACGAAATGTATGAAAAGATTTACGTCGCCATCTTGGAGCATCGGCTGCATCCCGGTACAAAGCTGGTCGAAGAACGCCTGGCCGAGATCTTTAAAGTGAGTCGCGCACGTGTACGCGAGGTCTTGGCCCGTCTTGCGCACGAGCAGGTTGTGGAAATGTATCCCCAGCGCGGTGCGTATGTCGCGCGTCCCACGATCGAGCAGGCCTTGCATGTGTTTGAAGCCAGACGCTTGATCGAGCCCGAGCTTGTGCGGCGTCTAATTGAAAATCTAACCCCCGAGCGGATCGAGCGTTTGCGCCAACATTGCGCGCTAGAACTCGAGGCCCGCCGACGTGAGGATAAAAGGCTGATCGTGCGCCTATCGGGGGAGTTTCACACCTTGATGGCGGAGCTGGCCGGTAATCAGGCCTTGGCGCGTACGATGCGCGAGCTCTCGACCTTGACATGTCTCATTATTATTTTGTATGACGCACCAACTGCCTCGAGTTGCCTGGCCGATGAGCACAGCCTGATCGTTGATGCGATCGCGAAACGTGATATCGAAGGTGGACAGCGGTTAATGCTGGAACACCTCAACCATATCGAGGGCAGCCTCAACCTGGAACCCGCTGACTCAGCGGTAGATCTCGCGAAAATTTTCTCCTAAGAATGATACAAATCCAATGAATATTTTGCTGATTAACCCGAACACCAGTGAGCATGTGACGCAACGGCTGTTGACGCAGGCCATGCTTGTGGTGGGTGAACAAGCGATTATCAATGCCTACACTGCACAGACCGGACCCGCCATTATTAGCAGCCGTTCAGAAAACGCAATCGCATTGGCAGAAATGCTGCGGCTGGCGGCGACGCATCAGGACGGACATGATGTATTGGTGCTGGGCGTTTCAATTGACACAGGATTGATGGCCTTGCGCGAGATGCTGGATATTCCTGTGGTGGGGATGGCTGAGGCGGCGTTGGTAACCGCAAGCATGCTCGGCGGCAAGATCGGATGTCTCACGCTCGGTGCCTCGATGGTGCCTGTCTACGAAGAGCTGACGGCCTCCTACGGTTTTGCGCAACGTGTCTCGAAATGGCGGGCCATCGAGGTGCCAAGCGCTTTCAGCGTGACCGATGCCGATCCAATGGTTGCGCAGGCCTTAATCCAAGCCTGTGAACAACTCGTGCAACAAGATGGCTCAGACGTCATCGTGCTGTGTGGCGCAGTACTCGCCGGTTATGCGCGGCAGGTTGCTGCCGCGGTGGGTGTGCCCGTGGTTGATCCGATGCAGGCGGCAGCGTTGCAAGCCCTGACGGTCGCGCGCATGCAACCTGCGAAACAACTGTCAGGAAGTTTTGCCCGTCCCAAAGGTCGCATCCTAAACGGTGTCGACGCAAACATTGCACGCTTGTATCAGTCACCTAAGTCGGGAGTTTGAGATGGATCGCAGAGATTTATATGGTTACCGGGATCAGCGCCCTGATCCAAAGTGGCCAGGCGGTGCAAGCGTTGCGATCAATCTAGTGGTGAATATTGAAGAGGGCGCTGAGCTCAGTCTTGCGGATGGCGACCCCTCGAATGAGCCGACGCACGAAGTCACGAGCAAAGTCGTGTCGCAACCTGACCTGTGCCGCGAGTCGCATTTTGAGTTTGGTTCGCGTCTAGGCTATTGGCGCGTGATGCGCGAGCTTGATGAAGCTGGTGTCAAAGTCACCTTAAACGCGTGTGGTCGTGCTGCAGAGCGCACGCCGGAGCTACTAAAAGATGCCGTCGGTCGTGGACATGATCTGTGCGCGCATGGTTGGTTGTGGCAATCTCCCGCCGGTATGTCACCCACTGACGAAGAGTCGATGATGCGTCGTACCCTCGAGGCGATCGAGACTGCGACAGGACAGCGCCCTACGGGTTGGCATTGCAAATCCACACCGACATTACACACGCGCGCACTCGCAGCTAAGCTGGGGCTGCTTTACGACAGCGATGCGTATAACGACGAGTTGCCGTATTGGGAGACGGGTGAGAAGGGGCGAACGCTTGTATTACCCTATCAGTTTGATACCAATGACATGCGGTTTTTTGGTGAGTCTCCGGCGTTTGTGCAAGCCAAGGACTTTTCAAACTATGTCATTGAGACGGTGCAAAGATTGCTGGAGGAGGGTGAGCGTTGGCAGTCTAAATCTATGTTGACGATTGGTTTGCACTTGAGAATTGTCGGTCGTCCTGGGCGGATCAACGCACTGCGTGACATTTTGAATTTTATTAAAAGCGATCCACGGATCTGGATTGCGACGCGTACTGAGATTGCTCAACATTGGATGTTAATAAAATAAATGCATTGCGGTAATGTTGTAAATCACATAAATTAAGGATTACTTTTATCGCAAGGAAGAGCATGATGATCCAAAATGACGTGAAAGACTTAGTCAACACACCCGTTGAGGCCTCTCAGCCTGTCGTGGCAAAGAAAGCAACTGCAAAGAAAGCACCTGCCAAGAAAGCCGTAGCTAAGAAAGCTGTGACTAAGGAAGCCGTGGCAAAGAAACCGTCAGCTAAAAAAGCTATCGCTAAGAAAGTACCCGCTAAGAAAGCCGCTGTAAAAAAAGATGCTGCTGTAAAAGCCGTCGATAAAAAGCCAAGCGCTAAAAAACCAAGTGTTAAAAAGCCAACCGCTGAGAAGACAACCACCAAGAAGCCCAAATTAGTGCCTGTTGAGGTCGCGCCTGCGCAAAAAGCTAAAAAAGTGAAGCTGGTGCGTGACAGCTTTACGATGCCTGGTCACGAATACAAAGTGTTGCAAGACATCAAAAAAGCAGCACTGAAGGCCGGCATTGAGCTAAAAAAGAGCGACTTGCTCCGTATAGGTGTCGGGATGCTTAAAAACTTTAGCGTCACTCAGTTGGATAAGGCACGCGCTGCTTTGACAAAGCTGCGCGCCGGGCGTCCTAAAAAGTAAAGTTTTTAAACAGCATACTGTCATGCGAACACGCCACCATAAGTATTGAATTGCCCAGCGACCCGGTAGTCGGTCTCGCTGGGTCTTCCGTAGCCATTTTGGTGCAAAATAAAGTCGACATTGCAATGCGCCGCACAGCGCGCATCGACGTGTGTGTCGCCAATCAGTACGGCATGCTCGTGCGCAACATCTAGTTCCTTGAGGGTATGCGACAAGGGTAGAGGGTGTGGCTTGGAAAAGGCAGTCGTATCCGAGCCCGTGATGACGCTAAAGAAATCGATAATGCCCGTTTTTGTTAAGGCATGTCGTGCGTTCGCTTCGATTTTATTGGTACAAATCGCAAGTTTAAAGTCACGCTCTCGCAGCTCCTCCAACAGCGACATGACGCCAGGGTAGAGATGTGAGTGCGCATGTGCCTGAAGTTTGTAATGATGCTGAAAGATGGGAATGAAAACGTCTAAACCTTCTTCTGGAAAGTCGACTAAGGCGACGGCGCTCCTGACGAGTTCACGGGAGGGACCGTGCAGGTTGGGGAGTTCGACATTCGGGTCTATTGAACGATGTCCACAATCAGTTAAGGCAGTGTTGATGGCCATACGAATATCAGGTTCGGTATGCAGCAGCGTGCCATCGAGATCAAACACGATGGCTTCTTTGCTTAATAGCAGCGGGGCAAGGTGATTCATAGTCTTGATACTAACCCGTCAGGTGTCGCTGCATAGCCGGTGAGTGTGCGATCCGCATGCTTGAGTCGCCAGTTCAGCATTTTCTGAGCCATCTCCAACATCTGTGTTGCGTAAGCGGGGTCTTGGGCAAGGTTGCGCAACTGATTCGGATCTTTTTCTAAATCAAAAAATAAGGGTGGCAAGGCCGCGAAGTGCACGTATTTGTAGCGATCGTTTTGGATGACCGACAATGAGCACTCGTCCATGCCCAGTCCGAGATAGTCTTCTGGTTTGGAGTAGAAAATATTTCTAAAGTCGAACTCGTAGTGCACTTCGGTGCGCCAGTCAGCCGGTGCCTCGGCGTTGTGTATAAAGGGCAGGAGTGACTCGCCATCGCAAGTGCGTGGGACGGGTAGCCCCATCCATTCGAGAATAGTTGGCATGGTATCGACCGTTTCGGTGAACTGACGGACGATCTTGCCACGCGTGTCATTGGCCGACTCGCTAGGATCGCGCACGATCATGGGGATATGAAAGCTCTGGTCAAAATAGCCGAGCTTACCCAGCAAGTGATGGTCACCGAGCTGCTCGCCATGATCGCTCGTGAGCACCACTAAGGTGTTGTCCCACTGACCGGTTTGCTTGAGATAGTCACAGACGCGTCCGACATGTTCGTCGACTTCGGACATCAGTCCGTAGTAGGTCGCACGCATTTGCAAGACTTCTTGCTCCGTCATATCGGCGGCCATACCCTGACCGTGTTCAAAGAATTTCTTACGCTCGATCGCTTTGAGATAAAACTCCAGCATCGGGTGTTGTGCAGCTTCGATATCCACGGATTCTGCACGGATGGGGGCCGGGCAGTCCTCCGGCTTGTACATGGCGTTGTAGGGCTCTGGGGCAATAAAAGGCGGGTGCGGTCGATAGTAGCCCAGGTGCAGAAACCAAGGTTTGTTCTCTGTGCCTTTGAGGTACTCCAAGGCACGGTCTGTAAAGAATGAGGTATCTGACAGGTCAGCTGGGATCGAGCTTGGTTTGGCCGTTGCACCGATGTCGTCCTCGTCCTGACCTTTGGGCAGCCAGATATTGGTGGGGATTTTAGGAACGGGATAGCCTTTGGCTTTGACCCAGGCAAAGTAAGCTTCCATTTTTAGACCCCAGGAGCCGACGGGCTTCCAACCTTCCATGTCTGCGCCGAGTACTTTAAATCTTGGATC
Organism: Zwartia lucis; assembly: GCF_965234455.1. Taxonomy (GTDB): domain Bacteria; phylum Pseudomonadota; class Gammaproteobacteria; order Burkholderiales; family Burkholderiaceae_B; genus Zwartia; species Zwartia lucis. Next base: position 528,427 of record NZ_OZ248472.1, read on the forward strand.
TTGAGGGGCCGTCTCGCGTGGGTCGGGTGTGGTGGTCGTATAGCCGACGAGCGCGGGCTCGTAGCCTGCTTTACGGACTTCTTTGGCGATATTGGTGTGGCGTGCATCGAGCGGAATGGTGTTTTGTACTGCACGGTGCGTCATCATGTAGAGACCGGTGAGCATCGAGGCGCGACCTGGACCGCAGGGAACGGCCTGGGTATAGTGCTTAGCAAACGTCACGCCTTCATTGGCGAGCGCATCAATATTGGGTGTCTTGACCGTTGGGTGACCGAGCTTGCCGAGCGTATCGCCACGCCACTGATCCACCACAATCATGAGTACATTTTTTTTTGCGTGTGCCATGAATAATCTTCCTCATTAAATTGATGACAGGATTTGTTTTAACCGTTGTTAGTTTTATTGCAGCGTCGGATCGAGCTTGTCCCGAACCCAATCGCCTACTAAGGAAATTGAAAGTGTTGTCAGTACGATAATCGAGGCCGGTGCCAGCAGGATCCAGGGAGCAGATTGCAGGTATTCGCGGCCATACCCCACCATGTTGCCCAGACTCGTCAACGGCGCTTGTACGCCTAACCCCAAAAATGATAAACCAGACTCGAGCAAAATGACTTCTGGAAAGGTCAGTGTCATACTGACGATTAAAGTACTGGCGATGTTGGGCAAGATATGTCGAAAGTAAACACGCCAAGTACTTGCACCGAGGGCTTGAACCGCATTGGCATAGCCTTGTTCGACCGCTGCGACGGTGAGGTTGCGCGTGATGCGGGCAGTCCTCTCCCAGCCATGGCACCCCATGAGACAGATAAAAAGTACCAGAGTATTTCCAAAAAACGCCAACACTGCGAGTGCAATCAGCATAAAGGGGATTGAGGCCTGGAAATCAATTGCTACCATCACCGCTTGCTCGACCAAGCCTCTAAAGCGTGCCGCTAAAAAGCCTAACGTCAAACCGATCGATGCAGAAATCAAGGTGCTGGCAAAAGCAATGAGCAAGCTCATCTGAATAGAGGTGAGCAGGCGTGACATGACATCACGCCCGAGCTCGTCCGTGCCTAGGAGATGATTGGTTTGCCCACCAAAGCCAATCGGAGGCTGTAGCCTGGCTGACAAGTCGAGCGCGGTATAGACGTAGGGGGTTAGAACTTCTGCAAAGAGCGCGACAAACAGCATGACTGCGAGCCAAATCCAGCCTATCAGCACAATGGTTGGGCAGCGGACTAAATGACCGCGCAGGGTGGAGAGTTTCAATGTCAATGTTGTCATTTGACTCTCCTATTTGGAAGACCGAATTTTGGGATCGATCATCACGTTGAGTGCATCAACTAGTAAATTAGCGCCCACCATACTGAAGGTCACTAACAGCAAGGCCGCTTGCACGACGGCGAGATCACGGTTCGCAACCGCTGAGACGATCAACCGGCCGACACCCGGCCAGGAAAACACACTTTCCACCACGACCGCGCCAGCGATCAACGCACCAAGCATCAGTCCCATGATTGTCAAGATGGGTGCCGCTGCATTGGGTAGGGCATGACGGATGACGACTAGACGCCAACTGAGTCCTTTGGCGGAAGCTGCTCGGATGTAGGGCTGACCGAGCACTTCGAGCATGGCTGAGCGGGTGTAACGGGCGAGCACTGCCGCACCACCAATCGAAAGCGTAATAATAGGCAAAATTGCATGCCCCCACGAGGCATAGCCGCCACTCGGTAACCATCCTAAAGACACAGCAAAGATCAAAACCAGCAAGACCCCCAAGACAAAGCTCGGCATCGAGTGACCCGCGACAGAAAAACTCATAATCAGTCGGTCTATCCAGGTATTGCGGTGAAAAGCGGCAAATATGCCCGCGGGAATGCCAAGGAGTAGTTTCAAGGCAAAGGCGGGGAGTGTGATGGCGAGAGTGGCGGGGATGGCTTCGAGGACCAGTGACATGGCCGAGGCGCCGTTACGCATCGATACGCCAAAATTACCTGCAAGGATATTACCGAGGTAGCCAAAATATTGGTGAGAAAGAGGGGCGTCGAGCCCCCAGCTCTGGCGAAATGCCTCGATGGCCTCGGGTGGCGCATCGGCTGACAGAATCATCATCGCCGGATCACCGGACATTCTTAGGATAAAAAAGGTAAAGGTGACGACCAGCAGAACGGTCAGAGCTGAGCGCGCGCCTCGTGTTAATAAATAGTTCATCAGGCAACGGCTTCGAGTGGAGTAACAAGTAAGGATTCATGTGTCGAGGGCTTATACACCAGTGGCGTAGTCTCTGTGTGCAAATGACAGGCAACCGAGTGTCCATTGTCGAGCATGGATTTGGCAGGCGTTTCCGTCTTGCAGCGCGCCAGCACGCTCGGACAGCGCGGATGAAAAGCGCAACCGGTCGGGATATCAATCGGGTTGGGTGGCTCGCCTGTCAATAAAATCCGCTTGCGGGGCTCGACCTTGTTGTGAGTACCGTGCGAGCCGTTCGCACCATTTGGGTGTGACACCGCCGAAATCAGCGCGACCGTGTAAGGATGCGCTGGCTCGGACAAGATCTTTGCCGCAGGACCTTGCTCGATAATTTTACCGAGGTACATGACCGCGACGTCGTCGCAAATATGACGCACGACCCGCAAATCATGGCTGATAAACAACATAGCGAGATTGCGGCTTTTTTGCAGCGCGGACAACAAATTAATGACTTGTGCCTGAATCGAGAGATCCAGTGCCGATACAGGCTCGTCACAGACGAGTAACTGAGGCTTGAGCACGAGCGCACGTGCCATCACCACACGCTGACGTTGTCCCCCGGAGAGCTCGTGAGGATAACGACTGTAGAGATCCTGACCAATTCCGACGGACTCAAGTGCCTCACGGGTGGCTGCCAGCTGCGCTGCACGATCGCCGATCTTTTGAATCACGAGCGGTTCTTGGACTTGATCGAAAATGTTGAGACGACGGTCCAGAGCAGCGAGAGGATCTTGATACACCATCTGCATGTCTCTGCGTTGTGCACGCCAGTGTGCATTGCGTTTGGCTTGAATCAGTTGCCCAGCAAAGGTGATCTCACCACTTGAGGTGGGAAGCAAACCAATTAGCATGCGCGCGAGGGTAGATTTTCCGCACCCCGATTCACCGACGAGCCCCAGTGTTTGACCTGCATAGAGCTCAAGAGAAATTTGGTTGACTGCGCGCAAAATATGCGGCTTAGCAAACCACGTTTTGGAGGCTTTGACGTTAAAGTTTCGAGTGACCTGGGTCGCCTTGAGCAGGAGGGTCATGCGGCACGCTCCAAGTGACATGCCACACGATGCTCCACATGGACCCTGCGTAGAGCGGGCAAGACGCTGTGACATTCGGCTCGAGTGAAATCGCATCGTGGTGCAAAGCTGCAACCCTTAAAGTCTGTGCCCGCAATGGGTACTTGGCCGGGAATCGCTTTGAGTGAGGTCTGTTCGGACTCGATCGACGGCATGGCCGCCAAGAGTCCATTGGTATAGGGGTGATGACCCCGCGTGAATAAATCGCCTGTGGGTAAAAGTTCGACAATTCGACCGCCATACATGACAGCGACGCGCTCACTGCCCTCGGCAATCACACCAAGGTCATGAGAAATCAGCACCAGCGCCATATCGGAGTCTTTGCGCAATTGATTGAGGAGATCCAAAATCTGCGCCTGAACTGTCGCATCGAGTGCCGTGGTTGGCTCATCCGCGACCAGCAAGTCAGGCTCACCCGCCAAGGCCATCGCGATCATGACACGTTGATTCATGCCGCCGGATAATTCGTGAGGGTAGGCGCTTAAGCGTTGTGCCGCATTGGGCATCTGAACCCGATCCAGTAAATCCAAAGAGACCTGGCGCGCCTCGGCACCATAAAGACCTCGGTGTAGTGCCAGGCTCTCAGCTAACTGCTTTTCAATACGGTGAACGGGATTGAGACAAGAGGCAGGATCTTGAAAAATCATCGCGATCTTACCGCCTCGAATCGTTGAGAGATCGCGGTCGTTCAGACCGATCAACTCTTGTCCGAAGAGCTTGGCGCTCCCCGAGACGCGGGCTTTGGACCCTAATAAACCGAGCATCGCCATCCACGTCACGCTTTTGCCACAACCCGACTCGCCCACGATGCCCAGTGCCGTCCCCTTTTTAATGTCGAGGTCAACACTGTGCACGACTCTACGCACATCAGTATCGCTGGCAAAAGCGACAGTGAGTCCTTTGACGCTCAAGAGCGTCTCGGGTGAATGCTTTTTCACTGGCTGGCGGTCAAAACTCATTTTGGAGGCTGAAGGTTTTCAGCCCTGAAGTCCATCAAGAATGTTTGTGAAGGTTTCCAGCCAAAATCCTTGCGCTTGGCGTAAAACACGGCCGTACGATGCAAGACCGTGTACGCAGGGTCTTCACGCTCGGCGATCACCAGCATGCGCGCAAAGGTCTCGCGGCGTTCTTGTGGATTGACCGAGGTCACTAATACGTTAGAAAGCTTGTTGAACTCGTCATTGCTCCACTCGCCCATACGCTGCTGTTGACCCCTAGGTCCGTGCTGGTTGACCATCGAGCTGACAGGATCGCTAAACGGTGCAGAATTAGACCAACCGCGAATGCCACGCATTGGACCTTTTTCAAAAATCTGGGACCAGTTTTCTGTCATCTGCATTTGAACGTTCAAACCCACCGCTTTCCACATCTCGAGCATGATTTGGTCGGTCTGTGTCTGGTTGGTGTAATAGTTGTTCATCGTACGGAAAGGAATCGGCTCGCCTTTGTAACCCGCTTCTTTCAACAGTTTTTTAGCTAAAGCGACGTCATACTTAGGAACTTCCCAGTCCTTGATATACATGTTGTCGTAAAACTCCCACTGCAGGCCTGCGGGAATCGTCGTTCTACCACCCCACAGCGCATCGACAATGGCCTTACGGTCAATTGCGTGCGTCATCGCCTGGCGAATCTTGGGATTGGCGAGCACTGCATTGGTCTTATCAAACACCACCAGCCTGTGATTCATCACAGGACCACCCGTGATTTCAAATTTTGGATTGTTTTGAATGAGTTTGAACTGATCGGGTGGGATATCGGTCACAAAGTCATATTGACCCGAGATCAGGCCATTGATACGTGAAGACACCTCAGGCACAACCGTGTAGCGGATCTCGCGTACGTTGGGCTTACCACCAAAATAGTCATCATTGGCCACCAATACTAAAGACTGATCCTGCTTGAGTTCTTTAACTTTAAAAGGACCTGCACTGACGGGGTTTTGCGCCCAAGTATTCCAGTCCTTAGCAGCCAAGTAAGCTTTTTTGGAAATGATTTCAGAGCCTGGGCGGGCCAGTCGACCCTCGAGGGTCACATCAGGTAGGGCGTTGACTAGGCGAACAGTTTTGTCGTCAACAATCTCAACACCAATCAGTGAGGGCCATATATTTCGGGCAACCGCGACCACTTCGGGAGGAGGTGTGGGACCCGTAGCAAAAGTGGGATCATTGGCGGCTGCGGGTGCGCCTTTTGCAGCAGCTTCAGGCTGAGCAGTCGGAGCGTCTGTAATGGGTTTGGACTGACCAAACATACGCTGAGGACCAAAGCTAAACGCAATGTCTTCTACGGTGACAGGATCGCCATTATGAAACTTGACGCCCGGGCGCAGTTTGAACTCAAGCGTACGATCGTCGATGCGCTTCCAGGACTCAGCGATACCGGCTTTAGGTTTCAAGTCTCCGGTGGTGTCGAGTTCGATGAGACCTGCGTAGATCATCGGCAATACACGTGTGCCAACGTTGCTTTGTTCGCGTAACGGATCGAGTGCACCGCTGTTAGAGATCTGTTGGACCGCGACACGCACGATAGGACGATTGTCCGGTGCGCTAGGCTGCGCCAGGGCAAACTGTGCAGTCATCGTGACACCGGCAAATGCCAGAGCGAGGTATTTGGCTAAGCGGGAGAAGGGGAGCGTCATGGTGGATTCCAGTTAAGAGCACTGGAAATAACTCTAGGCGAGCTAAATGAACGTTGGGTTACCGTTTTATGAAGGTTTTGTGACTTGCCTATTACAAGCCTAGGGCTAAAGTTCCTAAATCCTCTGATGTCAGTCAAATATAATCGTGATACATTAATACGAGTGATCACTCATCGGCGCCTGTCGCGCAGACCGATTCGAGCACCAAAATCAATGTATTTATAGCTGAGAACCCTCATGCGCTTATTAGTTATTCTCTTCACAATGCTGCTCAGCGCGTGTGCCGCTCCCCCCGGTGGTAGCAACCAAAGTCCCGCGCCGTCAGACACGCCTTCACCGAGAGAAACCGTTAGTGTGCTGACCAATAAAATAAAGTATCTCTGTATTGAACCTGAGTATGCTGTTTATTTTGCCAAAACCTTTTGTACACCAAGCGAATTAAGCCTTGCCATGATGTCTGACAGATCCAGAATCACTCAGGCCCAAAAAACTGCTTTTAACGCCTGGGCCCAAGCCTACGATAAGCTTGCTGACGAGTTGAATGAGGCGCTCGCTTTAACATCAGCCGTCAACAAGCAGATGGCCGACTACAACAAAATGATTGCTTTTCCGGCAGCACAAAAAAATCGTATGGAGCTTTATGAAGGAAAAATTACGTGGGGTGTTTACAACCGCAAACGTAAAGAAATTTCGGATGGCATTGCAGCTGAAAGTAGACGCATTGTTCAGCAAAAGATTTAAGACCCAGCCGATAGCACTTTCTCGAGAATAAACGTACAGGCAAAAAAACTCAAAAATGGGCCGAAGGGTATTTTATTTTGAAGGGCTGAGCGCTTTAATTTAATTAAACTGAGCCCAACAATGACCCCGAGTATCGAGGCAAAGCACAATACCGGGAAAATTGACTGCCAACCCAAAATGGCTCCAATCGCCGCCAGTAATTTTGCATCACCTTGGCCGATTCCTCGCTGTTTTTTGAGTTTGAAATAACACGCATCCACTAAACGGATCAATCCATATCCGATCAAGACGCCGACTAATGAATCCGTGCTTGAGCAAAAACTATTTGCACTAAAGGTGTTAAATATGACGCCACTCAAGATGAGTGGCAAGGTGATCCAATCAGGCAGTATGAAACTCTTGAAATCGATGAACGATGCCCACGCGAACAACGCAATCCAGACAATGACATAGGCGGTGATTGGGGACATTTTTTGTTAATTTAATATCCCTTGGTCACCATTAAAATGTGGTGAAGTTTGCCTTGAAACATGACCTCGACACCTTCCGCGCCAATACTCTTTAAAAAATATCCCTTGTCAAAGGTCTCACCGACAGCAATCGCACCAGTATTTTTGCCCTCTACCTCGAAAACGGCATACCCGTCCGATGAGCCGTCATGGCGCATCAAACCTGTCAGTTTGACTTTAGACATATCCGTATTTTTATAGCCAAATAACTTAGCAGTTTTTTGGACATCTTGGATCTGATCAATACGTACCGGCTGCATCACATCTGAAAATTTTGGTAAGCGTTCAATCGCTAAAAAGCTATATGTCAGAATGATGACAATGCATAAAATCAAGGTGTTTCTAAGGACTTGCGCAAACCAGAGTGGCTTAATATTATTTAAAAAAATACTCCAGCGACGTGTTCGGTGTGAGTCCTGGTTTATTGCATTTGATGTGAGTTGACCCGTTACTTTATGCCAGAGGCTTGCCCAGTCAATCGAGTGATCGGTAGTCAGAAACTCTTTGATCTTTCTGAACCTCTGGCCAAGCGAGCTTTTGTGCTCATGCAGTGTGTGCGTAGGTCGTTGCATAGGAAGTCGAAAGAAGTGTTTTTTGACGAGATTCAATTATCAACTATTATTAGCACGAATCCATCATAAGTGTGATTTTATCTCTAATCCCCCTGCTTTTGTCTAATCTGGATTGCAACTCAAATGAGAACATTTAAATTTTTCGATCGCAAACTGAATGGTCATAGTATCGAAAATCGTTCGCAGCTTGGCTTTACGCTCATCGAAGTCATGGTCGTCATTGCGATCATTGGAATCATGGCAACCTTAATCGTGCCACAGATTATGAGCAAACCAGACGAAGCACGTGTGATCGCCGCCAAACAAGACATCAATTCGATTATCCAAGCACTCAAACTTTACCGTCTGGATATTGGTCGTTATCCCACCACTGAACAAGGGCTTTCCGCCCTCGTTGCCAAGCCAACCAGTGAGCCAATTCCGCAAAATTGGAAGCCAAACGGCTATGTCGACCGTTTACCAAAGGATCCGTGGGGCTTCGCCTATCAATACTCCAATCCAGGTACCCGGGGAGAAATTGATGTCTTTAGTCTAGGAGCAGACAATAAGCCTGGAGGAACCGGTTTTGACGCAGATCTCGGTAATTGGCAATAAAAAGGCTCAAGCTGGATTTTCCTTGGTTGAGGTACTCGTTGTTTTAGTCATCCTCAGTATTGTGTTTGGGATGATGTCTGTTTCGTTTTTCGGCACTGAGCAAACGCAATGGAAAGATATGAATCGCAGACTCCTTGTGAGTCTGAATCAAGCTAAAGATGAAACAACGCTGTCGGGCGCTCCGATCATGTTTCAGATAGATGAAAAAGGTTGGCGCTTTTTAACACCGAACTTGAAAGATGAGTTTTATGTTCTAGGCGATGCACTCTCTCCCTTCATGTGGAAGACGCAAACAATCGTTGAAGGCACAACTCAATTCCTTTTAGATGGACCGGGTTCCGCGCCTGCCATATTGTTCAAGATGACGCAAGACACGTTGACCGCTACGATTCGCCGCCGGATAGATGGCTATTATGAGATCGAATGAAAATCATGCTGCCTAAAAATAAAAATAATTTTAAGCAGCAAGGTTTCTCTCTCATAGAGGTCCTGATTGGACTTTCTATCTTAGCGATTGCCCTCACGGCAGGCATTAAGGCTTTAACGCAAAGCGTTCAAACGCAAACGACGCTTCAGCAACAGTATTTCGCGATGCTATCGGCCAATGATGCGTTGAACAAAATTGCGTTGCAAAAAATATGGCCTTCATTCGAGGTCAACAAAACAAACTGCTCGCAATTAAATGTTCCATTAGTGTGTATCCGCACCGCCTTTCCCACACCCAATCCTTTGTTTAGGCGCGTTGACATTGAGGTTTATCTCGCGAGTCCATCTGATCCAACCATGCCACAAGATCAGCGACTCGCCAAACTTACAACGATTGTCTTCAATTATTTAAATTCAAATCTATGAGGAACAATCACGGATTTACCTTAATCGAAACGATGGCTGCGCTGGTCGTCTTAGGCATCCTTGGACTCATGGCCAGCCAGGGGCTGGGTGGCGCGTTTCGGGTAAAAGACAGTATCGAAGGGCAAATCAAAGAGCACGAGGCCGTGGTGGTCATGCTGAAGCATTTTCAAAGTGACTGCGAGAGAATGGCTAATAATAATGATGGAAAATTACCGCCTACTTTTATTCAAGGAAAGACATATACTTGGATCTTGAGACATTATTCTTCTATGCAAGCAAGTGGTTGGCAATTTGTGGGCTATGTCTTAGAGAATAATTCTTTTAAAAGATACACCACGATGCCTTTTAGCAATAAGCAAGACGCCGTGGACATACTCGAACTATTGTCCAAAAATCCAGATTCAGGCGTAGCCTCGACGCAATTATCCTATCAACTGCCAGGTGTCTTGCAGCATAAAATTGAGCCCTACTGGAGTTCGTCCACCAATAAATTTGCTTCAGGCCTGCAAATTTCACTCTCACTCATGGGCAATTTCGCTCCATTAACGAGTTCTTGTATCGCAGAAGGGAAGTTGTAAATGCGTGAGGCACACTCACAACAAGGATCTGCCACGATTATGGCTTTAATCGTGGTCAGTCTCATTTCGATCTGTATCGCCAGTCTAGTGTGGCAACAAGATTTTGAAATTAGAAAGACTCGGATTTACAAAGAAAATACGCAAATCTATTGGTTGCAACGCTCGCTCATCGATATCGTGAGATTGATCTTAAGAATTGATTTATTGAGTAGCCAAGGGGTCGATCACTTAGGCGAAATCTGGGCGCTGCCCATTGAAAATAGCAATATTGACGACTTCATTAAAAATCAAGAGCTTCCAGAAGAACTAAAAAACGTCAACTTTAGTGGCTCGATTCAAGACGCCCAAGCACTTTTCAATATTTCAAATTTATGGGATGTAAACTTCACCACTATCAATCTGGCCGCTATGCAGACCTATTCAAATTTGCTTGAGCAACTCGGACTGAACAAGAACCTAGCCAATCAAACAGCCCAGTATGTCCTGCGTAATAACCAGCGGCTTCAATATCTAGAGGAGCTGATCAATGTTCCGGGCTACACCAGTGACACGATTAAAAAAATCAGTCCGTTTGCAATCGTGTTGCCTGAACCGACCGCGATCAACCTAAACACCGTCTCTGTTGAGGTGTTGTTAGCGATGTGGCCAACCTTATCCCCCGCGGATGCCATAAAATTGACGCAACTTAGACTGGCGATACCGTTAAAAAATCAGAGCGACATCACGACCTTGCTTTCAAAAGTCCTACCAAACAAATTACTACAATCAGACAGTTCTATAGGCGTCAAATCAGATTACTGGATAGCAAATACCAATATGCTGATTGAGCAGCGCAATATTAATACCCAAACCTTGATTAAAAGATTTATCGGTCGACAGTCTGATAATAACTTCACCGTGGTGCTGTGGAGCAAGCAAAAAGTCACTCAAGTGCAATGATCTTGATGCTTCAAGTCTGCGGTTTAACGGATACCGTTGTTCATCTGTAAGATCGGTTGCATTACGGCCATCACAATGGTGAGCACAAAGCCCCCCATCAATAAAATCAACACGGGCTCAAGTAAATTGGTAAATATCTTGGTTTTACTTTCGGCTTCCGCCTCTGCGTTTTCTGCGGCATAAGACAACATTTCCGCTAACTGTCCGCTCGCCTCACCCGAGCGGATTAAGTGCACGAGGATTGGTGAAAATATTCCTTGGTTTGCAATGGCCTTGGCCAGCGAAGTGCCTTCAGCGAGGCGCGCCTCAGCCAGCTCGATTGTTTCTTTGAGAACCAAGTTAGAAAGCGTATTTTTTGAATGATGTAGCGCCGAGAGTATTGGAACATTGGCACCCACAAGTAAGGCCATTGTCCCGGCGAATCTCGCTGTTTCAAACTCAAGCAGTAATTGCCCAACAATAGGTATTTTTAAATAAAACGCGTCGCAGCGGTATCGAAACTCTTGTTGACGCGACATATATTTAAAGATCAAGGCACCGAGTAAGCCGGCCAGTAAAAGCGTTAAGCCCCACTGCGTTAAAAAATTAGATATGGCCATCACAACTTGCGTGATCGCTGGCAATTTTTGTTTTGTCGATTCAAACACCCGAACAATTTGTGGCACCACATAGGTCATCAAAAAGATGATGACGAAAAAGGAAACGCTCAGGAGTGTTGCGGGATAGACCAACGCGCCTAAGGCTTTTTGCTTGAGGGCTTCTCTCTTTTCTAAAAAAATGGCCAACTGAGTCAGCACCTGAGCCATTTGACCGGATTGTTCGGACGCAGCGACGATACCTTGATAGAACGCGCCAAAGGATTGGGGATGGTTCGCCAGTGCCTGAGAAAGGGGCATACCAGAACGGATATCCGATAAGATAGAATCAAGCACTTTACGCGTGTGCTTTTTGATACCCGTGTCTTCGGAAAGTATGGTGATACTGTCTTCGATTGAGATGCCAGATTTGACCAGAAGGGCCAACTGTTTTGACAAAATGGACAGATCTTTTGGGGAGATCGCTTTCTGATTAGAGAATAAACCGCGCTCTTTGACTGCTGCTTGCGTGAGTGCCACATCTGTGATCGAAATTGGCACCAACTCTTTATTTAACAAGAGCTGTCTGACCGCACGCACGCTTTCGCCCTCAACAGTACCGCGCTCTGTTTTGCCAGCATAGGTCACAGCTTCAAACTGGAATAATGGCATGTTAAGCGTCCAGGTGATCTATACCGGTCACGCGCCTGACTTCTGCAGGCGTCGTCATGTTGGCGCTCACCCACCGCTCGCTATCCTGCTTTAACGAGCGCATCCCAGTATCCAGGGCTTTTTGTCGTATTTGTGCTTCTGAAGCACTTTGGTGGATTAACTCTTTGAGTTCTGGAGACGTTGACATCAACTCGTAAATGCCAGCGCGACCTTTAAAGCCAGAGTGTGAGCATTCTGGACAGCCCTGACCTTGGCAGGCCGTACAGCTCAAGCGGATGAGACGCTGACCCAAGACACCTAGCAACGAAGAGGATAACAAAAACGGTTCGATGCCCATATCGATTAAGCGCGTGACGGCGGAAGGGGCGTCGTTTGTGTGAAGCGTCGCCAGCACCAGATGGCCCGTCAGAGAGGCCTGAACAGCGATTTGTGCCGTTTCTAAATCGCGGATCTCACCGATCATGACAATATCAGGATCTTGACGCAGGATTGCACGCAGCGCCCTCGCAAAATTCATTTCAATGCGCGAATTGACCTGTGTTTGTCCGACACCCTCCAGATTGTATTCAATGGGGTCTTCGACAGTCATAATGTTGGTGACTTGCGAGCGTAGGGTTAACAGCGCGCTATAGAGCGTGGTGGTTTTTCCACTACCTGTGGGGCCTGTGACCAGCACAATCCCATAAGGCTTATTGATCAGTTCTAAAAAAATTTTTTCAGTATCTGGCGCCATGCCCAGCACTTTCAAATCTAATTTAGAGTAATTTTTTTCTAGCAAGCGCATGACCACCCGCTCACCGTGAGCCGTTGGCAGCGTGGAAACCCGGATATCTAACGCCTTATTTCCGACTCTTAAAGAGATCCTGCCGTCCTGAGGCATGCGCTTTTCAGCGATATCCAGTGACGCCATAATTTTAATTCTTGATACTAAGGCTGAATGCAGACCACGCTTTAAATCCACAACGTCTCGTAAATCTCCGTCTACCCGAAAACGCACGACAGATTGTTTTTCATAGGCTTCTAGGTGAATATCTGACGCACCATCACGGCTCGCTTGTTTAAACAGGCTATTCATCATGCGAATGATGGGCGCATCATTTTTAAGCTCTAACAGATCTTGCGTCAGAGGGATATCTTGCATCAAGCGCGCGAGATCAACATTTTCCTCTAACTCATCCACTACCGTTGCTGCGTCCGTTTCATTTTTAGCAAACTCTTGGCTAATCATTGAAAGAATTTCTTCGGAGCTCTTTTTACAGAAGTGAAGGGGTCCTAAGTGGCGAGCAACCTCATGAAGAATAGAGGGCTTTGTTTTAAGACTCCAATAGAGAGTTGGCGTTTCTTCTAGCGCGCCTAGCAACAAGACTTCGTGGGTTTTAGCAAAGGAAAAAGGGATTTTCATCATGGTGCAATATCATGCATGATGTCTCTCACATCTCTCAAGTCCGAGGCATTTAAATTTTCTTTTTTAAGCAACATCGGTGCTTGAACAAAGCTTTTACGTTTTTCTTCCATATCATCTAACTTATTGTTTGAAAAAATATTGTTTTCTTCGTTATTGCGCAATACAGTAGGGCGTATAAAAACCATCAAATTCGATCTCTTTCGGGACTTGTTGTCGTATCTGAACAGAGCACCAATCAAGGGCAGATCACCTAGCCACGGAATCTTTGAACTGCCGTCAGTGTAGTCATCACCAATGAGACCACCCAACACAATAATTTGTCCGTCCTCAACAATCACATTGGATTCGACATTTCGCTTATTTAAAACCACGCCGGTGGCAGCCGAAAAATTTTGAATACTCGATACTTCTTGGAAAATCTGAAGCTTCACCGTGCCATTTTCAGATACTTGAGGTCGAACACGCAACGTTAAACCTACATCCTGTCGCGTAAAGGTTTGAAAAGGGGTGACGGTCGTCGCGCTGCCTGTTTGCGCGTAAGAGCCCGTCACAATTGGAATATTTTGACCGACAATGATACGAGCCTCTTCGTTGTCGAGTGTCATTAAATTAGGCGTTGATAATACGTTTGCACCAGAAATGGTTGAAACTGCTCTCAACAGAGAAGAAAACGCTAAATTTTTTCCAAAACTCGTGATTGAGCCCACGTTCAGTCCAAGACCTAAGGGCGCTGTTGCGACTGCACCGGCTGTGCCAAGTACTGCGTTAATTGCAGCACTGGCTCCGATGATGTTTGTATTGCCTGAAGTGGTAGGTCCGATAAAATTTGTGCCGGCAAAAGCAGTGTTTGAACTGTTGAGCGCCTGCCACTGAACCCCGAGTTCGGCTGCATTTTGATCCGTTAATTCCACAATCATGGATTCGATATAGACCTGAGCCCGACGCCGATCGAGCTGCGCGATCACTTTCATTAAATCTCTAAAAACGGGTTCGGTTGCCGTAATAATCAACGAGTTTGTATTCGGATCGGCCTGAATAATGCCCCCGGTAGAGGGCTCGCTGGTGCTTGTCAACGCGGTGGAGGCTGCAGCGGATGATCCACCTCCAAGAGGATTGGCGCCGCCGGCGCCGCCGGCTCCGCCTAGGTTCATCGCTGAGGCGGCACCCTGATTAGGGGTCGTTGGCGCTCGGGCATTGATATTGGAGTTGCCTTGGGCGTTTGTATTGGTCGGATCATTCGAAGAACCATCCGCCGCCACGAGTGCCCGTAAGGTAATCGCTAATTTGGCCGCCTCTGCATTTTTCAAAGGCACCACATAAATACTCCCCACATTTTTTGAGGTGTCGAGGGTCGCGACGAGTCTTCGGATTTGCGCTAACCGCTCGGCATTGCCACTCCGAATGATGAGTGAATTTGTTCTGGGATCTGCCAGAACGGTGGGTTTCGAAAGAGGATCGCCACCCTGAGGCACACTGGTTTCGAGCGCCCGATTGACAAGCGCTGCCACTTTGGCCGCTTGCGCATTATTTAACGCAATCGTTTCAACTTTGGTCGCAGCGGGGTTGTCGACGCTTTGAATGATTTTTTCAATACGCCCGAGGTTGCTGGCGTAATCGGTCACAACGATTGAGTTATTGCCGGGTAAGGCGTTGATCGTATTATTGGGCGAAATCAGAGGCCTGAGTAAATTGACCACATTGGCGGCTGATGCAAAATTTAAATGAAACACGCGGGTAATAATTTGATCGCCCGCCACATCTGTTTTTGCGGTGTAAATCTGAGAAGACTGCAATTTAGCATCGGCTTCTGTTACAACGCGATAGCCACCGGGTGTATTGACGAGCGCAAAGCCATTCATACGAAGGGCTGTCGACAAGCGGTCGATCGCTTGATCGGGTGTGAGCGGCTGACTACTCATCAAAGAAATCTTTCCCCGAACTTTTGGATCAACAATAATCGACCGATTGGTGGCCCGGGAAATAGTCGAAATGACAGCATCGACATCCGCATTATTAAAGTTCAAGTTGATATTATTGTTTTGTGCAAAACTGTTTTGCTGCACAAGCAGGATGAGCACAAACTGTAAAAAAGTTTTAGACAAACGAAACATAACGATCCCTTAAATTTTAAAGCGGTAGATAGCGCCGTCTCTATTTCCAATGATTGAGAGCAAGCCAATCAAGGAGTCAATCGATTCTGGAGCAGCCGTTGCCTCTCCTTGCAAAGACAAGCGACCTCTATCAACGCCTCCCTTTGCCGTTAAGAGCAAGGGACCAGTGATGGTAGAAAAATCAAACCTTAACGCCTGATTAATTTGAAGTGTTAAGGCATAACTTCCGAGAGGTTTAATTGGGCTAATCGGACTCGCCACATTCAAAAATTTAACCTCAACAAGCCCTCTGGGCGACCCATCCCAAATAAGGTCGTCCCAACGAATGTCTAATTTTCCACGAAAATTCAGCGTACGCAATACCCCACCCGCGACCTCTATCAGACTGGCCGGTAGCTCAATTTGATTGCTACGCAGCGTGATGGCGCGGGGTTGAACGATCAGTTCAACTGGCCGGACGGTGTTGACATACTGGATCACCCATGTAGTTTTTAAATCAAATACTGAAAACTGAGTTTTCCAAGAAAAGCGTTCAGAGCCTACTTGAGGGTTTGGACACGTTTCTGAGGAACTGGATTTAATCGCTGAAAAGCCAAGCTGAGTACTGCCCTGCCAAATCGACCCTTCGGGTTGGAGCAGCATGACCTGACAATTGGTCATTTTAGCAACGAACGAACTCAAGAAACGTATCGGAAAATAAGTGATAGCAAGAATGAGTACACAAGCGAGCAGCACGATCCGACTCGGCCACCCGAAACGGAAAGAAAGGCGATCAAATTGAAGATTCATCGCGCTTGCACCAAGGTAGTGTTCGCTTGAATCACGCCAATACCATCATTTTTTTTGATGACAACCTTGCTCGGGTACAGCCCATTATTTTTTCGAAAATCCACCAAAAGCTCAAGCCAACGACTAAATTCGATTTCTTCAATGTTTAAATCTAGCTGCAATGCGTTTGTGTTCTCTGACCGAACCAACGTAAATTTGAGTCCCTGAGATAACAGGTTTTTCTCCATGGCACCTAAGGCCTCGTCTGACAGGCCTGTGAGGCGCAGGTCCTTGTCTTTATACAGACGCAGCGTTTGATTGAGCTCTTGGATACTCAATAATTGCGCAGGGTATTTTTGTAAACGCAGTTCGAGCGTTTGCTGCAGCGGTTTAAGGAACAAAAACCAAAGAACAACCGTTAACAGAAATACTCCGCCCCCCATTGCAAGCATAGGTGGCACTTTCTTAAATATCTGCACACGCTTTATTTTCGTCATCAATGACGATGAAAAATTAGTCATAAGCAAGATCTGCATAAGGACTTAATAAAAAACGTGCCGAGCCAAGACGCTGAACAGCTTGATTTTGCACAAGCGCTAAACGCTGACTATTGGATAGGGACGATTCTTGTAACACAAAAACTAAGCCTTTTTTGGAATACTCCAAGGTCCTTAATGTGTCAGGAGGGGTATTTTTGAGAACATCTTGCAGGGCCAGTAATTGTCTTTCAAAGTCTCCGCGGCAATTTTCAAGGTTTTTATGCGCAGCAAGGCAACTGGCGTTGACCAATTTTGTAAAGCTCGCCTGATCACCGCCGCCCTCTGACAAAACTTGATTGGTTGCATTCTGTAGAGTGGCTGCCCATTGTTGGTCTTGCCATACTAGGGTCAAGAAATAGCAAAGATAACTCACACAGAGCGTCAGTGTGGCGTATTGCGCCCATCGAAGTGGTACCTTCCATAAGTCTCGCGACAGCCAATGTTGCAATTCACTTTGACTTTCTCTTCTGAGGTTGTAGAACGCCTCGGGTAATACATTAATCGCTTCGTAAGATTTTTTTTCCGAAACGATACCGCTCATTAATAACGGCGCAGATAACGCAAGCAATTCAGGCTGAGTGTTGAGCGCATCCGTCACAAGAATGGGTTCAGTGGCGGGTTGCGACCAGCAGAGGATATCGGTGGCTGATTTTTTTGCAGTGTAGAAATGCGTGGTGTCTTCTTGCTGAAAATAGACAACCGAATCTGATACTGACAGCAACATGCTTTCTGGAATCAATTGAATCTGTTCGCAATTGATGACCGCTAGTTTTTGACTGAGCCACAATAACCAGTCGCGATTGATCACGCTCACTAATCTTAGTTCTGGAGATTGATTCAACATCGGAGGAAGCAACTGAAAGCTGGTGTCCGACACTGAAGACAACAACTCATCCTCTAAGAGCATGGGTAAAAGCTGAATAATTTTTTTGGTACTGACAGCAGGAACTTTGAGCTCTGTTAAGCGAACATCAATACCAGGGATGATCGCGAGCACAGAGTCCGCAACGGGCAAAGCATCTAAATCTAAGACCTTTCTAAAGTCAGTGTCGGTGCTCTGCGCCCAAGAAAAATACAAATCCTGCGAAGACCAATCTTCAGGGTCGTATGCGACAGGTCGTACGGGGCAACGAATAATTAGGCGCATTAGGGAAGATCAATCCTGAAGGTCTCATCGTAACTAATTGAATTTAAAACTTTTTTCAAAGTTTAACATTGCTGTGCGCGCGCATTCAGCCAATTAGATTACATTTGTGTGATAAAGACCCCTCAAAGCAAGGCTACCTATACTCTAGAGTTAACAACTCATGCAGACAGGTCGCGCTTGCACCTAAAGTAGTGAGCTCAAAGCGTTTTAAGGTACTCGATCAAAGCCTTTTTTTCATCTGCCGTGAGTCCGACACCAAACTCATGTCCGCACCGACTATTACCTTCCATGACTTGGCAGTCTGTTGTCACGCGAACGGTTTCTGAGCCATTGGGTTGCTCGACGGCAAGGCCGACATTGACCAAGTCATAAACCGGCCCGACCTGAAAGCTCGTGGGTCGTTCGGCAGCTGGAGTGAGCAAGGCTGCCAAGGTTGGAACAGAGCCATTATGGAGATAGGGCGCTGCGGACCAGACACCTTGTAAAACTTTAGACTCAAACTCTCCCACCTCACGGTTGGGGGCTTTGATGTTCAGATCAATAGATGGGTCGAGTTGTAACAGGGCAGACGAATTTGCCACATCAAATAACGAGACGATAGCAGCCCCTGTTGGGAGCACCGTAGAAATGGGATCAGAAAAAGGGACAGTGAGGCCAGTTAAAATGCCACTATCCGAGGTGCCTTTGCCTACGGCAAAGTTTTTATAGTACGAGCTATCTGTATTGACATTTTGAACAGGCGTTGCCCAAGTGTTAGCGTTGCCGGGTCGAGGCTGGCCTTGTTTAATCCCATGGCATGATGTGCAATTTTTTTCGTAGAGTCCTTTACCTTGAAGCACCATCCCATTGTCAACCGGCCATGGCCATTTTGGGGATCCTATTTGATCGACTAAAGTTTGGATATTGTTTACAGTATTGTAATTGACCGAATTCTCTATTAAAAAATTGACGCCGCCAACAACCGCCAGATCGGATCGAGGTTTAAAAAGCGCGAAGACCCCTAATGCTTCTCCCGTGTTACGCGAAAAGGCATAAGTGGCATCTCCGTTGATGCTTGTCCCTGCCCATTGTGTGAAGTCTTGCTTGCCAGAATTCCAAATAAAAGGATAACGCACAGGCTGGGCGGCAACCGCAATGTTTGAGGCAATGATATTTTGGTCCTCGATGGGGCCAATATCTAAGCCCGACACTCTGTTTTGAAGCATAGCCACTGCATCAGCCCTGCCAATTCCCCAATGCTCGGTCGGCAATGACCTCGTCATTAAGGTGTTGTAAGGTTTATACCAAGTGTTTAACTGCGTCCGTAAGGTATCTGCAGGAACTTGCACGGCAGCTTGAAACGCATCAAAGGCCGCTTGGTCTGAAAGGGTATTGCCAACAATAAGATCGATCCCATTAAAGAGTGCGTATAAATTAGAAAACGCGGGTCCGCCATCAATGCGGTAATTAATGCCTTCAACTTTAATCTGTCGGGTGTGGCAGGCCGCACAGTTCATGGATAACTGTTGGTTTTTAGTGCCAGGATTTGCAACTAAAAAGCCAACGGGCAAGCCTTCTGGATTCGCCGGGCTGACTGGGTTTGGTAAATAGCCATAGCTGGTGGTGAGTTGACTTAAAAACGATTGGCCATTTGGTAGCTTAAGGGCCTTTGCCCATTCATAAGGCATGATCCAAGAGCCCTGATCGGAATAGTAAAAGGCTGCCTGATTGGTCGGATTCCAGTCAGGACCTTGATCAAGCGCCACTGGCGCCTTGTCACCTGAGTCGCTTACATTGCTGTCATTCCCGCAACTGGCCAACATCAATCCAAGAAAAGAAAACATCACGCCACGCGCGAGCATGGGTATTTTTAAGGCGGGCATCATGTTTCTCCAATATTATGGAATGAAAACGATCGAATTTCAGAAATAAGTAAAATTTAGTATTTTTATAACATTGCACTCTTTGACGATATTTTTAAAAGTGTACGCTAATTGCGCTATAAAGTACCAGTTCAATCAAAGAAACTTAATGTTTTTGAAAAGTTAAAGTTGCATCCCTGACGGCACAACGGTCACGCGTTGAATCATCCCAAGATCACTGGCTAGGAGCCGTTGATTATGTAGGATAAAGGGCCCAGCAAAATCCTTAAAGCGCATGCGAAAAGTGATTGAGCTTGGTTTTTGGCTGGTGCCACCTGTGGGTAACGCGATGGTGTCGCACCAATAAGGCTCAATGGGCTTGCCATTCACCTTGATGACGTACATCGGATTGACATGAATATGAAACACATGCGCGAGGTGATTCATGTTGAAAACAGTCCATTCTTCAACCGCATCCAGTATCGCAATTTCATTCAGTGTGTTGGCTGCCTGAATATCAAATGGCGGCACTAGGTTTGGTGGCGGCGGAAAGATGGGAGTCTGCGACTTTGATCCGAAGGTTGATGCGATCTTTTGTTGAAGCTGCAACTTGTTAAATTGGAAGGATTTTTCAGCCTGCGCGGCAAGCGAGTCGAGCGCAACAGCTGCCTGAGCCAACGGACTCGGTGTTTGTTGCGCATTAAACAACGCGTCATTACCGCTCATCTTAAAAATAATGTTGCGTTTTTTGCCGCCGTTGTTGGCTAACTCTTCATCCGTAATGGGCGCTAAAAATTGGCTGACAGGCAAGGGTGCCTTCGGTAATGACATGCTGACTGCAGCGTCGACCACAATCACTGTTGCCAAGATATCTTCTGGCAAGACGATTGGATGCGCACCTTCCGAAATTTTTATAGGTAAACCGCGCAAGTAATACGTGCCCGGCTTGTCTGCTTGGACCACGACTGAGGCGCGATTACCGGGCGCGAGTTGCAAACCCAGACCGCTCGTTTTTCTGGCATCGTCATGATCAACATACGAAGCGCTCCCCCAGCCATCCGCGGTGTATTGCTTGAGCACGTGCCCATCTAGACTGAGATTGAGAGAGTTAAACACCTGAGTATTGATCAACCGCCAACGCTGCACTTCGCCAGACCGCATCACGATCGTCGGTCGACGCACACCATTAATCATGACGGGCTGAGCATCACTATACTGATCATCACGCCTCTGTTTCTTTAGGCCTCGACCGGTAGGGTTTTGCGTCAACTGCCAA
Source organism: Zwartia lucis (assembly GCF_965234455.1). Classification (GTDB taxonomy): domain Bacteria; phylum Pseudomonadota; class Gammaproteobacteria; order Burkholderiales; family Burkholderiaceae_B; genus Zwartia; species Zwartia lucis. The sequence goes on from NZ_OZ248472.1 coordinate 549,483, forward strand.
AACTTTTCTAAGCGACCATCGGCAACACCGAGCCCGTCATGAAAGAATGGATTCAATGCAAAATAGGGCGCCTGAAACAAAAAAATCAGCTCAGTCGCTTGCGCCATTTCTGGCAAGTCGTCCACCGCCCCTCTGACCATAATCGCGCCCGACATCAAGCTTGCGACTTGCAAGGCACTTGAGCCATGATATTGCGGGTGATAGTAGAACGGTCCGGCAGGGTGATCTTTGGGTATGCGGTGAACATACTGACGAGATTCCCCATTTGGCAATACGCCACCGTAATTAGGATCCACCACATAGTCACCATACTCAGGCGGTGTCGTATTTTCATTGATCCCCGGAAACACATGCAAACCGTGCACGTGCAAATTCGTCGTATTGGGCTTGATGAAATTTGTAGGATCGCGAAAGGCTCGAAAGGGAGGATTCTCCGGCAATTGATTCAGCAACCGAATCCTTAAGGTATCGCCGCCACGCACCACTAAGCTTGGACCTGCGTAGCCTGCGCGCTGAGTGTCATAGCCATAGGCGCGTAAGGACACGGGATGACGGTCCTTTGGCTGTGCGCCCGATATCAAGGTATCAAAATATGAAATGGTCAGCGTGACATCCAGCAATCCATTTTTTGCTTCGAGCAGAGGTGGTTGGACGAAGGTCTGTACCGGCGCCTTTAGACGCTCACGCTCGTTTTGCTCACATGCCGTCAAGCTCAGTGGCACCACGATGCCCGAGGCGATGGTTAAACCGTAGCGTAAAAATTGACGCCTGGCGTTTTCTTGATCGTGACCGTTGGTCATGGTCGCATCAGCCATTTTCCCAAAAGGGAACAGGGATCAATTGTTGTTGGGCGGCACGACCAAGCTGACCGGTTTCATTACTTCCCCAGCCGTATAAAGCTTGCTTGCCAACTGCAACCGCATGCATCTCACCCGCAGCGATGGCCTGCACCTGAGTAAGTCCCAGCACTTTTGTGGGCGAGCTCCGAGGCTGTGTGTCATTGGTACCAAGCTGGCCAAAACCGTTCCACCCCCAAGCATAGACGTGACCGGCTTCTGTTAACGCTAAGGAAAAATGCGTACCGGCAGCGAGTGCTGTGATTTTTTCTGGCATCTTTAGCAAGGTCGCTTGATTGACGTAGCGCTGCTGTGAATGACCTAACTGACCATATTGATTGCTACCCCAAGCGTAAACGTCGCCCTCACGGCTCAGTGCCAAGACGTGGGTTGCACCGACGGCGATACTTTTGATCGAAGCCGTCATACGCACAAGCGCTGGAGTGGCGGTATTGTTTAAATGCCCTAGCCCAAGTTGTCCTGCAGAATTACTGCCAAAAGAAAAAACTTCGCCCGCACGCGTCAACGCAAGCATAAAGTTGTCGCCCAGCTCGACTGCTTGCATGGCGGGTAGGCCCTGCACAACGCCAGGCAAAGCATTCATTTGTTCAGACGGCCGGCCCAAGGCGTGGTCAACATTGAGCCCCCAGGTGTAGAGGCTGCCTGTTTGATCAATGGCAGCAAAGAGTGATTGACCTGCCGCCACGGATACTGGGCGACTGATGGCCTCTATTAAAGTGGGTATTTCAGAACTTGCCGGAGCACCACCAATACCAATTGGATTCCAACCCCAAACTAACAGCTCGCTTTTCGTCGTGACGCCCAGACTGACGCCGTAGCCTGCTGACGTTGCAGAAAAACGTTCAGATTGCCCAACGAATACAGGCTCGCGATTCGATCTTCGGGGGCTGCAGATATCGATATTTCCGGGCGAATAGCGACCGCTGCCCGCTCCGCCCCATCCCAGTACCTCGCCCGTATGCAAAAGCGCTAAAGTTTGGCTTTTGCCAGCATTCACCGCACGAATGTTGAAGGACACGTTTTCGATCGTACCTAGCGCACCCCGCCTTTTATTATTTCAGAGGTCACATCCGGAGGAACCGTATTTCCTGACAGATCCGGAAGCTTGTCATAGGGCACGCCAAATCGCATGTCCTCGGAGCCAAGTGCCGCAGCGTAGTCAGGCGTTCCTCTAAAACAGCCCACAGAAAAAGGATATTCGTTATTCAAATGGTAGTGATAGATGTTTTGAATCGTGCCATTAAATTCAACGGGGTGTGTATGGCCATGACACTCGTCTAGCTGAGCATTTGTGACCATTTTTCCATCATCGCCGCGTGGACCATAAATGCCGAAACCATCCAGCGCATAGCCAACTAAGGGTGAATGACCTGTCGTCCCTTGACTGGGGAAGCACCTCCATGAATAGCCGTGCAGGTGATACTGCTGAGCATAGGGATGACCAAAGCACTTATCATTAGGCAGTGCATTGGTTGGACTGTACCAATTACCATTCGAATCGTTCGCGATTTCTGCATGCCACGCTGTTCCGGTCAACGTGATACCAATGATGAGCGAGTTAATCGGATTAAAGCCAGTCACTTTAGGGTTTAACGGCAATTTGCTGGTCAGGTTGTAAGGAGAAATAGAAATGGCGGCTGCAGAGGAATATTGTTGACCTGTTCTCGGATCGGTCCCGCCCGGTAAGGCAGCGTAATAAGAGTAGGCCGCTGTGCCTGGTTGCACAGGAAAACTGCCCATCGGCGTACTTGGTAAACCATTGCCCTCGAAGTAGCGATATTTGTCATCGGTTGTGATTTTGAACACGCTGCCAGCCGGGTCGATCTGCGCAGCCATCACCTCACCTTCGACGAAAGGGGTTTGATTGATGGTAATGATATTCGTAGTGGTGTCTGTCCAAGGCGTAGCTGCGATGCTCAGTTTGTTCGAAACCTCAGCGAGTTTTGTAAAAAGAGGAGAAATACATTGACCATTTCTTTCGCAGATTTGAGTGCTCAAACCATTGGGCGCAGTCACGAGCGTTGTTGGCGTGCCAGGATCTGTTTGCGAACTGCTCGATGACGAGCCATCCCCGCATCCCACCATTAATGTCAGCATTCCAAAAATGACGAAGCAACGGCCGAGATATTTTTTCATGTCATTCATGGTTTTTTCCGAATTATGCAACGTCTAATGAACGTATGCGAATTTTTATACTGCAATCGCTCATGTCATAATATTAATATGTCATAGTGACATTGTGTTTATTAAATCATGTCCTTTTATATTTAAGCAAGCGCAATTGATGCGTGACTTTCAAGGTTGTAAAATTAACCAATATAGGTTTTGAGCGCTCCAAGCAAAACGACTCAGTCAGCGGCTCTTAATATTTCCTAAACAAAACCGCCATTGGGCTAAAAATAACGCCATGTTGAAAATCCAAGACCATCGAATTAGAGTTGCAGCCTCGCGACGTGAGGAAATGCAAAACACTCTAATATTCAGTGTGCTGTCGCTATCTTTCGAGAAATCGATTCATGAGATCGATGTTGATGACGTCGTTCAGCAAGCGCAAGTCTCTCGGGGTAGCTTCTATAAATACTTTCCATCCGTTCAGGCATCCGTTTTGGCCCTTGCGAGTCAACTTGCGCACGAACTCACCACTGAGATCGAGGCGATCACGCATCAGATTCCAGACACAGCGACCCGCTTGGTTGTCACTTCAAAGCTCACGATGCGTTATTTGGTGAAAGTGCCGCTTTTAGGAAATTTTCTTATTCAACTGCCTTGGCCGAGTCAAAACCCCGATACCAACGTTTTTAAACATATCAGCGCTGACATCGAACTTGGTATTAAAGAAGGGGTATTTACTAAAATGCCTGCTTCAATTGGGTGCAACCTTTTGATCGGGAGTCTCATTGGTGGTATTCACACAATGCTTGGCAAGTCAGCGTCTACGAGTTATGAAAATAAAGTGCTGTATCAAGTGCTGATGGGTTTGGGTCTGGATTCAAAAATAGCGGATGATCTATTAAAAATTCCAATGCCTTCTTTACCAAAACTACCAGCAACGGGCCTGCTAGGTAAGATTGCTGCGAGAGTTTGAGTGGCTAAGATTATTCACCACCTCTTTGGCAATAACAAAAAACAGCACTCGCAGATGCGCTCTCATCTCGTGTCTGCTAGCCCTGAGTTGGTCTCCATTAAACCTGCCAACGAAATCAACGTTGAAGATGTGACTGAGTATGCGCAAGTGTCTCGAGATACTTTCTTTCAATGCTTTCGCAGCGTAAACGATTTACTCAATGTCAGTGCTAAACAAGCGGGGCGAGAATTAACGTCTCCGATTGCATTAGCGGGCGCCACGATTGTTGATGTGCCCCTGCGCATGGCAGCTAAAACTAGAATGGCAATTCGGTTGCTCACAGGCATGCCCTTGTTGGGGAAGTTAATGCTGAAAACTGAGTGGCCATTCACCGACTTACAACACAAAGGCTATCAAGACATTAAAAAGGATGTTGCTCAAGGTATTGAGCAAGGCTGTTTTACAGATATGCCTCTTGAGATCGCGGTTAACCTCGTGATGACCACCTTACGAGGTGCCATTCAAGAAATGCTCGCTTCCCCACAGCCACAGGATTATGAGGATCAGGTCATTTATCACCTGCTCTTAAGCTTGGGGGTCAGCGCCTCAGCGGCTGAGGAAATTTTTAAAATCCCACTTGAGCAATTGCCTGACCTACCAAAGAAAGGCTTGGTCGGTAGGATTTTAAAATTAGTGGCTTAAAGCGCCATTCGCAAGCCAATATCATAATAAACAATTGCGATTGATATTTGCTTGAGTTACTTGAAGGACATCACGACGTCCGGGCAATAGGTTCATCTATCGATTATGAAAATTGTTAAGTTATTGCAACGAAATTCATAAAAGCGAACACAAACGTTACTTTTCCGTTATTATTTTCGAATCATATTCTTATATTCGAACATTTAGGGAGTTGCAGATGTCAGGTTCGTTGTCGCGGATCAGGGTGCTCGACTTGACACGAGTATTGGCTGGGCCATGGTCTACCCAAATGTTGGCAGATTTGGGGGCTGATGTTGTAAAGGTGGAGCGTCCAGTCTTAGGGGATGACACCAGACACTGGGGCCCCCCCTGGATACCCGATCAACAGGGTCAACCAACTTCAGACTCGGCTTATTTCACATCTACCAATCGCAACAAGCGCTCAGTCGCAATCGATATTTCAACCTTAGAGGGACAGAGGCTCATCAAAGAATTGGTAAAGAAAAGCGATGTTCTAGTCGAAAATTACAAAGTGGGAGATCTCAAGCGGTATGGACTTTCCTACGAAGACCTCAAAGCCATTAAGCCTGAGTTGATATATTGCTCAATCACAGGTTACGGCCAAGACGGCCCCTATGCAGATAAGCCCGGATACGACTTCATTTTCCAAGGCGAGGGGGGGCTGATGAGTATCAATGGTGAGTCAGACGACAAACTCGGTGGCGGTCCAATGAAAACATCCATTGCGATTACCGATGTACTGACTGGCTTAAATGCGTCTATTGCTATCCTTGCCGCACTAGAGCATCAGCGCAATACGGGACAAGGCCAACACATCGACATATCCCTGCTCGACACCATCGTTCACTTCGGATCTAATCAGATCGTCAGCTACTTTACAAGTGGGAAGATTCCCAAACGCTGGGGGAATGCGCATCCTAATTTAACGCCCTATCAGTCCTTCAAGACCTCAGATGGTCACTTGATCATTGCGTGCGGTAACGATGGGCAGTTCAGAAAACTGTGCACGGCTATCGGTAGGGAAGATCTAGCAAAGGACCCACGCTTTGCAAGCATGTCAGATCGAAATGCTCACCGTGAAGCGCTGATCAGCGAATTGTCAGCTATTTTCCAGAAGCGCAGCACCGCGGACTGGCTGCTCGATTTGGCAGATAGCGATGTCCCCAACGGAAGTATTAATAGTTATGACAAGGTGTTTGAGCACCCACAGGTCATACATCGCGAACTCAAAGTAAAACAAATCCATGCTAACGGTGGTGAAGTCACAACGGTCCGCAACCCGATACGCATGTCTGTTACGCCGATCGAAAATCGATATGCGCCTCCTGTCCGTGGGGAGCACACAATGGAAGTGCTGGGTGATTTACTTGAGCTGAGTCAGCAAGAGGTCGAAAAGCTTCAAGAGCAGCGCGTCATTGAAATGATGACCAAAGGTCAGATATGACTTATGAAATTAATGATGACCAGCGTCAGATTCAGGAACTGCTTCGTCGGGTAGCTCGAGAGAGGGTAGCAAAAAGAGCGGATGAAATAGACCGTACCGCGCAATATCCTCATGATATGTACGAGCTATTGAAAGAGCTGGGGCTATTCACACTACCGTTTCCGATAAAGTATGGCGGAACTAACAGCATGCTTTCTGCCTGCATCGCCATCGAAGAGTTAGCTCGAGTTTGTTACAACACTGCATATCTGTTGTTGGTGCAGTGGGTTCCGTTTGGTGCCATCTTGCATGGTGGCACAGAGGAGCAAAAGCAGCGACTGTTGCCTGGTCTTGCAAGCGGCGACCTTCGAGGTGCCTTTTCTACGACTGAAGCTCAAAGTGGCTCTGATGTGAGTGGTATCAGAACGCGTGCAATTAAGGTCGAGGGCGGTTTCAAAATCAACGGTGCCAAGATCTGGTGCACAAATTCTGAATTGGCTGACTTCGTGCTAGTCGCTGCAAAGTATGAACAGTTAGGTCGAGATGGCATCAGTTTATTCATAGTGGGTAAGGGAACTAAGGGCTTCACCGTGGGTAAGAAGGAAGACAAAATTGGTGCGCGAGGAATTCCCTCATGCCCACTTTTTCTGGATGATGTATTCGTTTCTGACGACGATTTAGTGGGAGGCGGCTTCAAAGCCGTCATGGAAGCATTTAATGCAAGCCGACCATTGATTGGTGCTAGGGGCGTAGGTCTCGCTCAAGGTGCGATAGACCATGCTAGCAATTTCATAAAAAATCGTCAGGCCTTTGGTCAAACGGTATCAGAATTTCAGGGTGTTCGCTGGATGATGGCAGACATGGCAATTCAGACTGAAGCAGCACGTCATCTTGTTTATCGCGCTGCATCGCTTGTAGATCAGGGGGCTCCAAGCGAAGTGCTTGCACCGGTAGCCGCGATGGCAAAGTGTTTTGCGACTGACACGGCGATGAAAGTAGCAACAGATGCCGTGCAGTTATTCGGTGCCGCTGGGGTAAGTGCTGAATACCCGATCAACCGATATTTTCGAGATGCAAAGGTGCTCCAGATTATTGAGGGCACAAATCAGATTCAACGCAACATCGTTGCCAACAGCTTGTTGGGTCGCATACCACGTAGTACCTAAAACTTAACTGGGGAAAAAATGAGTCATCAAGATTTGCCAATAGTTGGACTGGGTCTTTATTTTGAGGATCTTCCTGTAGGGCGCAAGTTCCAGACCCTCTCACGCACTGTCATGGATGCAGATATATGCACATTTTGTAATGTTATCCACATGACTGAGGTGCTATTTACTGATATGGAATTTGTTAAGAATGAATCAGATATCAAGGGTCGGATTGCACCTGGCGCTTTTATCTACGGGATCGCAGAGGGGTTGCTTGCACAGTCCACCATGCAAAAAACCGGATATGCATTTTTAAATATGGAACTCACTGTCCATCAGCCTGTTTTCGCTGGCGACACGCTTCATGTTGAGTGCGAAGTTGTTGAGTCTCGCGCTTCGCGAAGCCGTCCTGGTCGAGCTTTAGTCAGAACATCAAATAAAGTTGTGAACCAGCACGGGCATGTCGTGTTGACCTATACCCCTTTGCGCATGGTCAAGTGCAAAAACTAAGCACGCTAAGGGGGCAGTTTGACTATGGTGGATTGATTTTATCGTTCAAATAAAAAAATTAAGGAGATAAACAATGAAATTTAAACATGCTGCAAGTACCTTATTGGCTGTTGTTAGTTTGGCTATTTTTCCCTCAGTTCAAGCTCAGGATAATTATCCAAACAAACCTATTCGTCTGATACTGGGTTTTGGTGCTGGGGGCGGCACTGACGTCATCACGCGTGCTTTGGCTCAGAAAATGACCGAGATTTTGGGTCAGCCTGTCGTGGTAGAAAATAAGGCCGGAGCAAATGGCAATATTGCAGCAGAGCTGGTAGCCAAGGCCCCGGCCGATGGTTATACGCTGCTTTACAACACCTCTGGCGTCGCCATTAGTCCGGCTTTGTATCCTAAACTCTCCTATGACATAACACGTGATTTAGCGCCGGTGTCCATTACGGCGAATTTGCCCATCATTCTAGTGACAGCCAACAAACTGAACGCAGATTCCCCGCAGGACTTTGTCAATAAACTTAAGGCTAACCCCGGGAAGTTGAACTACGCATCTGCTGGTAATGGAAACATCACACATTTGTCAGCGCTGCTGTTTCTTCAGTCTACAGGCACAACAGCCACTCACATCCCCTATAAAAGTGAGGCACCAGCAGTAACGGATCTTGCTGGTGGACAGGTTGATTTTTATTTGGGTACAGCTCCTGGCGTGATTCCCTTGATTAAAGATGGTCGTATCAAAGGCCAGGCAGTCAGTACCCTCAAACGCATGGATGCTATGCCGCAATTGCCGACAATGATAGAAACAGTAGCGCCTGGGTTAGAGCTCGGTGCTTGGTCTGGAATGATGGCGCCTGCAGGCACCAAACCGGAAGTCATCCAAAAGCTTAATGCTGCAATAGCGGAATCACTCAAAGACAAGGGGCTGCTTGAAAAGTTTGCTTCTCAGGGTGCTGAGGTGCGCCACAGTTCGCCTGATCAGTATGGGGCCTTCATAAAAGCAGAAATAGCGCGTTGGGATCAGATTGTTCGAGCCAATAACGTCACGATGGATTGAAAGAAGGTCCTGCAATTTATACAAAACCCTCTTTCAGTACTAAAAATTATAAAAGGAGATTTCACTCATGATTAAATCAGATCAGAACCTGTTTAGAAGACTTGTATTGATTGCTGGGCTGTTTGTCAGTGTTACGTTTTTGCTTCCAGCCTATGCCCAAGCCGATTGGCCGACTAAGCCAGTGCGTCTCATTGTCCCCTTTGCAGCAGGGGGTGCGACTGACCAGGTGGCAAGGCTTGTTGCCGCCAAGATTAGTCCAATTTTAGGTACCAATGTAATTGTCGAAAATAAGCCAGGAGCGAATGGCAATATTGGCGTTGATTTTGTAGCTAAATCTGCACCTGATGGTTATACATTTTTACATACCACTTCATCTATTGCCTACACTGCGGCCTTCAAACAAAAAGTTGGATATAACTTAGAACGTGATTTAGTGCCTGTGTCCTTGCTAATCAATCAACCTCTTTTGATTATGGCTAGTTTGCAATCTGGCATCGTAGATGCAGCTTCGTTGCGCGAATTTATTAGAAAAAATGGCGGACGATTATCTTACGGTTCATCTGGTACAGGCAATCTGACCCATTTAGCTATGTTCGTAATCCTACAAAGCCTGAATGTCGATGCTACCCATGTTCCATACAAGGGAGGTGCTGCAGCCTTTCCAGACTTTATTGCTGGAAGATTTGATTTGTTTGCTGACCCGATTAATTCAGCTTTCCCTTTTGTCCGCGATAAGCGCGTCACTGCTCTCGCCGTGACGAGTGACCAGCGATCAACATTGGCTCCCCAGGTACCTACCGTGAAGGAATCCCTCTTGCCTGGATTCACAATGAGTGCATGGCAGGCGTTACTGGCCCCAAGTCAAACGCCTGTGGAAATTATCAACAAAATGCGTAGTGCTTACATCACAGCACTGAATGATCCAGAAGTAAAATCTAGATTAGCTGCTCAGGGTGCAGAGGCTGTTGGCTCAAGTGAAAAGGAATTTAGGGATTTCATGCAAAAGGAGATCCAGCGCTGGGAAAAAGTGGTGCAGTCCTCCGGCATTAAGCTTGATTGATAATACTTTTCCTGAGATCTTAGGAGGTCGGTGATGGGTCCTTTAACTGGTGTGCGTATTGTCGAGCTTGCAGGAATTGGGCCTGCTCCTTTTGCAGCCATGCTGCTGGCGGATTTGGGAGCGACTGTTATCCGTGTTGAGCGGCCGGTACCCTCAGAGCTGGGTATTCAGCGACCTCTTAAGTACAACCTTTTGTTACGCAACCGACAGGAACTTGCATTGGATCTCAAAAATCCAGAATGTTGCGAGTTGGTATTAAAACTTTTAGAGGAGGCGGATGGATTGATTGAGGGTTTTCGTCCAGGGGTGACTGAGCGTCTTGGGCTGGGTCCTGACATTTGTTTAGCTCGCAATCCAAGGCTTGTTTACGGGCGTATGACTGGTTGGGGGCAAGAAGGGCCCCTTTCCCAGGCTGCAGGACATGACTTAAATTACATCGCGATTACGGGCGTTTTGGACTGGCTCGGACGTGACGGAAACCCGCCGACAATACCGCAAAATTTGGTGGGTGACTATGCTGGTGGAGGTATGTATTTAGCCCTCGGGATGCTTTCAGCCATGTTGCATTCGCGTAAAAGCGGACAAGGGCAAGTGGTAGATGCGGCAATCGTAGATGGGACTGCCTCTTTAGCCACTTCGCTGTTTGGTATGCATGCTGCTGGAATGCTGCAACCGCGAGGGAGAAATATATTAGATGGCGGTGCACCCTATTATGATGTTTACGCATGTAAGGATGGTGAATACATATGCATAGCGCCTATTGAGGCGAAATTCTATGCTGAGTTTTGCGAGCGGTTAGGTTTGGATCCGAAACATTTTGGTAAGCAAAACGACCGTCAGGCTTGGCCTGTTGCCAAGGAAACGCTGAGCCAGCTTTTTGTCGAGCGCACACAGCAAGAATGGTGCGCTCTTCTGGAGGGGACCGATGCGTGTTTTTCACCTGTGTTGAGTGCGTCACAGGCTGCACAGCATCCGCACCTAGTAGCACGAAAAACTTTTGTTGAAGTGGAGGGCGTTACCCAGCCAGCTCCTGCTCCGCGGTTTTCTCACAGCCCTACTGAGCTCCCTACGCCACCCCATCTCCCTACTCATCAAAGTGGTTTGGAGGCGTTAAAGGATTGGCTTGGCGATGAAGCTGCTGCAAATTGGTCAAAACTTCTAGGCCAATCAGCAAAGAGTTAAGTTCAATTATGAAGGTTTGGTTTCGCCAAAGTCCTCGAAGCTCGCCTGGCAACATCAGTGACTAATTTTTTCATATTCGTTAGATTTTTCAACATCCGATCTAACGGGGCGGCGATCAATAGCGCATGGGTAGCCGTTCCATCTGGCTGAAATATGGGTGCAGCCACTCCAGCGGCTCCTTCAACAGCATGGTTCAAACTCACAGCACATTCTTCCTGACGAATGAGCAATAATTCTTCGCGCAAGTTTACTGACTCTATTCGTTCTCCTGAAACAGGGTTTGTGAAGGGTCCGCGGCCTAGAAATTTGTCTAAAAAGAATTGGTTTTGGTGAGCTAATAAGACCTTTCCTGCCGCTGATACATACAGAGGACGAACCGCCCCAATACCCACGGCATAACGAACAGCTTGTCTACTCTCGATCATGTCATCGTATGTGACAATCATTTTTTCGTAATCAATTGAGGTTAGATAAACGCTCTCGCCACTTCGCTCTGATAATTCCTGCAGAAATGTACGCGTCAGACTTGCGTACGATCGACCCGATAGTATGTTCATCGATAGTTGTAAGATTGCGGGACCTAGCTGGTATCGATTATTGAGTAGCTGCAGATAGTGCATAGCGACGAGCGTGCGCAGCAATGAGAGCAGGCTGCTTTTTGGGGAGTCGAGTACCTGACTGAGCTCAGTCAGAGTCATACCACTCTCGTTACGAGCTAAGTTTTCAAAAATATTGAGTATCCGCATCAATGAGCGCGGACTCTTAGAAAGTATATCTTTATTGCTTTCGGAGATGCTTTGCGCAGGGAGTTCGGTAGAGGAGTGGGGTTTCATGAATTTAATCTTAAAGGTACAAGCATGAGTATCTGGTTGATCTCCAAATAATGTCCGTGTTTTAGTCGGTCGTTTTGGAGCAGGAGCGCCATGTCAACTCTGCATGCGCCATGACACGAAAATACTTCGCACTTGTCCTCTGACTAAAAAGCGATTTGCCGTTATCCATGACTCATTTCGCCTAGGTCACGCCAATACTGGCATTTGATAAAACTATATTAACAGGTCACTATTGCTCGAAATGCTGTCCAACGTAGTCAGACCACTGCCGTGGACGTGGTACAAAATGCTTTGACTCCCCGGTCCCTTTCTGTCGAGCAAACTTTTGAGGTGTTGGTATGAAGATGAAAACTCTGGCTGCGGCTGCCGCTGCTACCGTCCTTTTGTGTGCAGGCCAAATCGCCAGCGCCAAGGACAAACTCGACAGCATCATCGAGTCCGGCAAGCTGCGCTGCGCCGTGGTGCTCGACTTCCCCCCCATGGGTTCGCGTGACGCCAGCAACAACCCCATTGGCTTTGACGTGGACTACTGCAACGACTTAGCCAAAGTCCTGGGCGTCAAACCCGAAATCGTGGGAACTTCGTTCGCTGACCGTATTCCCGCGCTGGTCTCGAATCGCGTCGACATCGTGGCGGGCTCCACCTCCGACACGCTGGAGCGCGCCAAGACGGTAGGCATGTCCATTCCCTACTTCGCATTCACCATGGTCGTCTTGACCCGTGAAGACAAAAAGATCACCAACTATGCCGACCTGAAAGGCCGCCCTGTGGGCAACACTGTCAGCACCTTCGAGGCGATCGCACTGGAAAAAGACGTAAAGGCCTGGAACAATAAAAAGGGAAGTTTTATGACCTTCCCCACCCAGGCTGACACCATCCTGGCTGTGAGCCAAGGCAAGATCGACGCCACCGTTGTCACCTCTACCGTGGCATTTGCGTCTATCAAGTCCGGCAAGTACGACCAGCGCCTCAAAGTCGGTGGCAATGCGCCTTACCCGATTGACTACGTATCGCTGCTTGCACCGCGCACAGAATACGGCCTGATCAACTACCTCAACCTTTTTGTGAACCAGCAGGTCCGTACCGGACGCTATGCCGAGCTCTACAAAAAATGGGTGGGCGAGGGCAAGGCACCGGACCTGATGGTTCCTGGCGTTTACTACTAACCACGACGCGTAAAACGTCGCGGTTCCTAGATTGAGAGAACCCCTATGCGCCCACTATCCAAGTCAAAGCTGATGGCCTATCTGCAGTGCCCCAAGCGCGTGTGGCTCGAAGTCCATCACCCAGACTTGCGCGTCGATACCGCCGCCTCCCAGAAAAACTTTGCTACCGGACATCAAGTCGGAGAGATTGCCCAGCAGGTGTATGACCCAACAGGTCAAGGCACCGTCATTGAACCTTTTGCCGAGGGGATTGATGCTGCACTCGCACTGACTCTGACCTTGCTCGACACCCCACAACCTATTTTCGAAGCCGGCTTTGCCGCAGAGGGTGCGATGGCGTTTGCAGACGTGTTGCTGCCGGTACCAGAAAATGCCCAACCCCATACCCTAAAGTCCTGGCGCATGATCGAGGTCAAATCCTCCACCTCTATTAAGGATTATCACCGCGAAGATGTCGCCGTCCAAGCCTTTGTTGCCCGCGCAGCAGGCGTGCCACTCACCACCATCGCACTCGCACATATCGACAACCGCTGGACTTACCCCGGTGGTGGAGACTATCAAGGCCTGCTCATAGAAAATGACCTCACCGATGAAGCCTTTGCCCGTGGCGCAGAGGTCCAGCGCTGGATCGAGGGTGCACAAAGCGCTGTCGCTCAAGCTACAGCACCCGCGATCACCATCAGCAAACACTGCCACGAACCCTATGCTTGTGGGTTTTATGCCCACTGTCAAAGCCAAGTGCCTCAAGCCAAACACCCCGTTGCGTGGCTACCCGGACGCCTGAGCACAGGCGTTGTCAGACACATCGCCAACAACGGCATCACAGAGCTCAGAGACGTCCCCGATCATTTGCTCAACGCGCAACAACAGCGCGTTAAAAACGTGACACTCACGAACGTTGCGTATTTTAATCAAGAGGGTGCGGCACAGGCTCTCGCTGCGCACACACTACCCGCGTATTTTCTGGATTTTGAAACCATTATGTTTGCCGTGCCGATTTGGCAGGGCACGCGACCCTATCAGCAGATCCCGTTTCAGTTCAGCGTGCATCGCCTCTCAAAAAACAGCGAACACACTGACCACGTCAAAACACAGCTCACCGAACAATCCTTCATCGATCTCTCCGGCAACGATCCCTCAGAGGCCTTTGCCAAGGCCCTGATTGCAGCCTGTCATGAGTCTATCCCGATCTTTGTTTACAACGCAGGCTTTGAGAAGACCCGCATCAGTGAGTTGGCCGACAGGTTTCCTCCGCTCGCCCAAGACTTACTCGCGCTTAACTCACGCGTGGTCGACCTGTTACCCATTGCACGTGAGTATTACTACCATCCGAGCCAACAGGGCAGTTGGAGTATCAAAGCCGTCCTGCCCGCACTTTGTCCAGACCCAGATATGAATTACGAGAAACTCGATGGCGTCCAAGACGGCAGCATGGCCATGAGCGCCTTTGTCGAAGCTCTCGCGCCCCAGACCACACCCGCACGACAAGCCGAGATCGAGCGACAGTTGCTCGACTATTGCAAACTCGATACCTACGCCATGGTGCGCCTGTGGAGCGCATTTACTGGGCAGGGCTTTAAAGCGTAGGACCTTTCAAGCTGGCGTCTTACGGTGCCACTCGGTAGCCTGCTGAAATGCCTGTCCTGCCTGAATGAGCACATACTCGTTCCAAGGCTTCGCAATAAGCTGCACGCCGACAGGAAAGCCGTCTTTCGAAAAGCCCGAGGGGAGCGATATTGCGCACGCATTAAGGTAGCTCACCGGTCGCACAAAGGCCATGACAGATTTCGACTCTACATCGACGTCGTTTATCAAGGGCGCCGCGAATGGGACGGTGGGGGTCAGCAGCAGATCGTAGCCCTGCATCCAGTGGTTGAATTGCGCCATGGCATTCTTGCGATGAACCAGTGCAGTGAGATAAGCTTGGGCGGTAACTGTCTTGCCGCTGATGATGCGGCGCCGTATCGAGGGCCCGAAAGCCAGGTCGGGGTTTTCGATATAGTTCGAATGCTGCCAATAAACTTCAGCACTTGTGATGATGCCTTGCGTCATCATTAAATCCGTAAAATCAAGTGGAAGCTGGGCGTGTTCGACGCTCATTCCAAGCGACCGAAACGTACGGATGGCGTTTTCGGTTGCGGACTGAACGTCGTCCGACACCGGCACCGGGTATTGCGACGGCGGCATGACGGCAACCCTTAAGTTGCGCACCGATACTGTTTGCATGAGATCCGGCGCGCCCGGTTGTTGTCCTTGCGTGCGTGGATCGCGGCTGTCGGCACCTGCCATGATCTGGGTCGCAAGCGCCGCATCTTGCACAGTACGGGCAATAGGGCCGATTGAATCCAGCGTTCCGGAAAGGGGGACGGTCCCGTATACACTGATGCGGCCGTATGTAGGTTTGAGTGCAGTCAGTCCATTGAAAGCGCCGGGAATGCGCACTGACCCGCCCGTATCGGAGCCGATCGCCAGGGGGGTCAGGCCCGCGGCTACCGCTACGCCCGAACCGCTGCTGGATCCACCCGGTGCTCTGGGGCCCGCAGATCCGCTCCATGGATTGCATGGCGTGCCCATCAGGGGGTTGACGCCCCATCCGCAAAAGCTGAACTCCGCCATATGGGTTTTACCCAAGAGGATCATGCCTGCCGCCTGCAGCCGTTCTATGACCGTTGCAGTCACCGAACTGACGCGTTCCGACCAGGCTTGTGAGCCTGCCGTTGTGATGCGACCGTTAATTTCGCAAATGTCTTTCACAGCCACGGGCAGACCGTGCAGTGGGGAAAGAAGCAAGCCGCTGCTTCGCTGCAAGTCGGCCGCTTGCGCTTGCTGCAAGGCCGCTTGCGCATAGACGGCCGTGAAGGCGTGCACCTTGCCGTCATAACGGGAAATGCGATCAAGGAAAAACTGTGTGAGTTCTACAGAACTGTAAGTTTTGTTTTGCAGGCCTTGCGCCAGTTCCGCCAAGCTTGAGAAAGCGACATTTTCCATTAAGCAACCCTTCCGGTAATTTGGGCTTTTGATCTGCACGGACGCTTATGCATGCCGGCGCAGGACCGCTTTTTCCAGTTGGAAAATCACCAGGTAAATCAGCCCTGAAATGATGGCCAGGACCGTGATTGCGGTCATCACGAGATTGAATTGAAAAATTTGGCTGCCGTACAAAATCAGATATCCGAGACCGCTGTTGGACGACTGAAATTCTCCTACGACAACGCCCACCAGTGACAGGCCGAAGCTTATCTTGAGAGTGGCGATAAGCGTAGGGACGCTTCCAGGGATGATGACTTTGGTTAGGATTTGCCAGCGTGTTGCGCCAAAAGTGCGCAGCAGTTTCATTTTATTGGGATCGATATTCTGGAAACCGTTGTAGACCATCATGATAGTGATGAACAGCGCGATCGCGATCGCGATGCCGTAAACAGAATAGGTCGAACCCAGCCATACATAAAAGATGGGCACAAAAGCTGTTTTTGGCATTGCGTTGGCCAGAACCAGAAAGGGATCGAGCACTTTGTAGGCGAAGTTCGACCACCAGATCATGGCGGCCACCATAATGCCAAATATCATGCTTAGCGCAAAGCCGACCATCGTGGCGAAAACGGTGGACCAGGCATGGCCCAGAAGACTGCCGTCCATCAGCATCGAGATAAAGGTCGGCCAAAGCGCCGAAGGGTAGCTGGTAAACAAAGGGTTCACCCAGCCCATGCGTGGGAAAAGCTCCCATGCGCCAAAAAATATCGCTAACAATGCTAGCTGGCTGCCAAGTATGGCGTTTTTGCGTGTTTTTTCATGGCGCAAATAAGCGAAAAATTGCGGACTCGGCATGGCCTTTGCCTGTGGTGATCTGCTTGCTGTCACGTTCCGCGAGCCGGATTCAGGTGGCGGCATACCCTTTGAATCAGTCTTCGACATGGACATCAATCTCCTGCCACAAGGTGTTGAAGTAAGTGTTGAACTCTGGGAGAGTGCGGGCCTTGAAAGGAGTGGGGCGCACGCCAGAAGTGTCCGAGAATTTAATCAAGTGCTCGGATTTGACCCGGCCTGGGCGGCGCGACAAAACGATGACCCGATCGGTCATGCTGATCGCCTCGCCGATGTCGTGCGTGACAAGAATGACGGTCTTTCCCTCCCGCCTTAGGATCTCGGTGATCTCGTCCGCCAACGACAAACGCGTTTGTGCATCAAGTGCTGAAAATGGCTCGTCGAGCAACACAATATCAGGCTGAGTGCACAGGGTGCGCGCCAGTGCGGCACGCTGGCGCATCCCGCCAGAGAGCTGGCGCGGACGATGGTGTAGGAAGTCGCCGAGTCCGTATTTTTCCAGTAGATGTATGGCACGCGCCCGGGCCTCCACGAGGTCCAGGCCTTGTACTTCGGCACCAAGGAGCGCATTGTCTAGGATCGTGCGCCATTCGAACAGGTAGTCTTGCTGCAGCATGTAGCCTACCTTGCGGGAAGGCCCGGAAACGGGCTCGCCGTCGACCAGCACTTTGCCGTCGGTTTGCGGAAAAATACCGGCAATGAGCGACAGCAAGGTGCTTTTTCCGCAGCCGCTTTGGCCGATGATGCTGACGAACTCACCTGGCTGCAGCGAAAATGAAATTTCCGACAGCGCCTCAGTTTCCCCTTCCGGGGAAAAATAACGCAGGCTAACGTCCTGGAGCTGAATTTTGGCAGGAAGCTGGCCTGGTAGAGTCGGGTTTTTTATGATCGCTGTGTCATTTGACATTTTTTGCGAACTTTGTGTCGACGACATCTTCATACTTGACGCGTGCGGCGTCCGTCAGCACTCCACTCTGGATCAGCATATCTTGCAGTTTTTCAATAGCAGCCGCCTCGATGAGCGGTGTTGATTTCCAGATGCCGAACTTGCGCATGCGTTCAACAGATGACTGGATAAGCGCAAGGTCCATGCTTGGAAAGAACTGGGCGATTTCTTTTGCCACTTGATCCGAAGGGGTTGCGTAAGCATATTTCTGCGCACGCGCCATGGCGTTCGTCCAGGCCTGCAAAACTTTAGGGTTTTTCTGGATATAGGCATCGGTTGCGGTAAAGACGGTGTAATCGACAGGCCCGACTTCGTGGCCTATTGAAGCAACCACAAACCCTTCACCCTTTTTTTCAAGCATGCTGGCATCGGGTTCGGTAAAGAGACCGTAATCAGCTTGACCGGTTAGCCATGCACCCATGCGTGCCACCGGTGCGACATTGCTGATGATCTTGAGGTCCTTGACCCCGTCAAGACTATGTTTTTTTAATACCGAATTGAGAAATATATCTGGTGCGCTGCCGGGTCTCCAGGTCATGACCTGCTTACCTTTAAGTGTATTCCAGTTGAAGTTGTCAATTTTTTTCCTGGATACCAGGAAAAAACCGTCAGTCGCGGTGTTTCCGGCGAACATTTTCGTTTTCAGCGTTGACTCGCTTTTCTGCACGTAGATGGTGGCTTCGGGTCCGATTAATACGATGTCTGCGCTGCCAGATAAAAGGGCGGCCATCCCCTTGTCTGTGCCCTGCGAGGTTTTCATGCTGACATCAAGCCCCTCGTCTTTTAGGAAACCCTTGGACATCGCTATATATGCCGGCACATACATTAAAGAGCGGATAGCTTCTTCGTAACGTACTTTAGTCAGTGGCTGTGTTGCTTGCGCATGTGCCGAAGTCAGAGGAATGCATAAAGAACATGCAAGGATCAAAAGCCTGGCGGCGTTACTGTGTAGCGACATTGTAGAGCTCCTTAAGTATTGCCAGTGGATAGGCGTCGTGGTAAAGAAGAGAATACGTTGCTGTATACAGAATATAATACTCAATCTGTATTCTGTAAATTTCTATAATTATTTTCGGGTACAAGCAAATATTCCCAATCAATTTCCGTTTTTCAGGATCTCAGCATGAACGACACCACCACCGCACCGTTCCGGCGTGCTCAGCGCATTGCCGCGATCCAGGTTTCGGAGATCCTGCGTATCGGCGCAGTGGCGACGCAACGCCGCAAGGAGGGTCGACCGATCATCGTGTTGGGTGCCGGGGAACCCGACTTCGATACGCCGGATCATGTCAAGGAAGCCGCGATCCGCGCGATCCGTTCTGGCCAGACCAAGTACACCGCGCTCGACGGTACAGCAGAATTGAAGGCGGCGATCAGCACCAAGTTCCGACGTGAAAACCAGCTCGACTACACCAGTGATGAAATCAGCGTCGGCGCCGGCGCAAAGCAAGTGATGCACAACGCCTTCATGGCGACCCTCGATGCCGGTGACGAGGTGATCCTCGCCGCCCCTTACTGGACTTCATACGCCGACATGGTGCTGATTGCCGGGGGCCGCCCGGTCCCAGTGATCTGCGGGGAGGAAAACGGCTTTCGCCTAAAGGCCGCGGATCTGGAAGCGGCCATCACGCCACGTACGCGCTGGCTGCTGCTCAATTCGCCTTCAAACCCGAGTGGTGCCGCCTATTCGGCCGAGCAGTTGCGTCCGATTCTCGACGTGCTGCTGCGACACCCGCAGATTTGGCTGATGAGCGATGATATCTACGAGCATCTGCTGTACGACGGCGTACCGTTTGCCACCGGTGCTCAGCTTGAGCCGGCGCTAAAGAATCGCACATTGACCGTCAACGGCGTCTCCAAAGCGTACGCGATGACGGGCTGGCGTCTTGGCTACGGCGGCGGTCCGAAGGCGTTGATCGAGGCGATGGCCGTGGTGCAGAGCCAGAGTACTTCCAATCCGTGTTCGATCAGTCAGGCCGCTGCGACTGAGGCTTTGTCTGGGCCACAGGCTATTGTGACCGAGTGGCGCGAGGCCTTCCAGCACCGCCGCGACCTGGTTGTCCAGCGACTGAACGCCATTGAAGGCATCTCTTGCCGCCGCCCCGAAGGTGCTTTCTATACCTTCGCGAGCTGCGCCAGACTGATCGGGCGTCGAACTCCTGATGGCACACTGATAGCCAGCGACGCGGCGTTCTGCCGTTATCTGCTCGACGCGCACGACCTCGCCGTCGTACCCGGAAGCTGCTTCGGACTGGCGCCGCATTTCCGCATCTCGTACGCCGCCTCCGAGGCGAATCTTCTCGAAGCCTGCGAACGCATGGCGCTCGCCTGCAAAGCGCTGCAATGATCGATACCACACTCACCACCGACATCTCGGCGCGATGCGTGTGATTCGCAATATAATATTCGCCGACGCTGCACAGCAGCGCGCCAGCGATCACGGCCGCGTGCAGTCCTCGGCGCGCAGACCTTGCTGCGGCCAGATCATGTTTTGCAACCGAGGATGAGCCGTTTGGAAATTTCGACTGACAGCGTAGTGGAGCGTGTTTACGAACGCCTCAAGGCAATGGCCGTGGCATACGAGTTCAAACCCGGCGAGCGGCTCAATGAGGGCAAGTTGTCGCGCAGCCTCGGTGCGAGCCGTACGCCACTGCGAGAGGCACTGAACCGGCTCAACACTGAAGGGCTGCTCCGCTTCTCTCCTGGCAAGGGTTATTACTGCCGCGATCTTGATGTGCACGAGATTTTCTATCTGTACGAGTTGCGCAAGGCCGTCGAAGTGGCGGCCGTCAAGCTCGCCATCAAGCGTGCGAAGGACGAAGACATCGATGCGCTGCTCGCGTTTCTGGACAGCACGGGCCCCGACCAAGGCTCTCGTTCGATCGTCGAACTGGTGCAGCTCGACGAGATGTTTCATGAACGACTGCTCGGCATGTCGGGCAACGTGGAGATGCTGCGTGTGCTGGCCAATGTCAACGCACGCATACGTTTCGTGCGTTGGATCGACATGGACCGCGTTGACCGGTTGAGCACGCAGACCGAGCATCGGCAAGCCCTGCTAGGACTGAAGCAGCGCGACGAGGCAGTCTGCGTCGCGATTCTGGAAAAACACATCGACCGACGGCTCGACCAGATTACATCTGCACTCAAAGAGGGTTACGCGCAGATCTACATGCCGAATCTACCTGTCAGCGACAGCCTGACTGGCTAATCGTCTCTCATTCAAAAGGACCTCCCAGAAATGACACTCCGCAAACTCTCGCCCAAGGATCAGCTCACGATCTGCTTCGCCCATCCCGCCTATCGGATTCAGGAGCGCTTTGCGCTACGCAACACCGGCATCAAGTCGTTTGAGGTTCGCAGCCTCGACGAACTCAAGGCACGTATCGGCGAGGTCGACGTGTTGTCAGTGTCGGGCTTATGGCGCAACGAATTCGTCGAGGCTGCCAACAAGCTGGCATTCATCCAGTCGATCAGTGCGGGCACCGATCAGTATTCGCGCGATGCGCTTGAGTTGGCCGGCATACGCCTCGCTAGCGCACAAGGGGTGAATGAGCGGGCGGTGGCTGAGCATGCCATCGCGTTGATCCTTGGTATCGCACGAAAAATTCCGGAGGCGCGCGACAACCAGGCCGCGAAGCAGTGGCGCGGCATGATCGGTGACATCCCGCAGCGCGAGGACGAACTCGGCGGCAAGACCTTGGTCATCGTGGGTATGGGCCGCATCGGCTCGCGCCTGGCTAAGCTGGCCAAGGCCTTTGACATGCACGTCATTGCCGTCAAGCGCGACCCGACCATAGGCGCCGAGGCCGCCGACGTGGCGGTGCCGCAAGCGCGCCTACTCGAGGTACTGCCCCAAGCCGACTTCGTCGCGCTGACCTGCCCGCTGAATCCCTCGACCGAAGACCTGATCAATGCCAAGGCGTTTGCGGCGATGAAGCCTACGGCCTACTTGGTCAACGTGGCGCGTGGGCGGGTGGTGAACGAACCGGCTCTGATCGAAGCCCTCCAGTCCGGCCGCATCGCGGGGGCCGCCGTTGATTGTGTGTGGGAAGAGCCGCTGCCGAAGACCTCGCCGCTATGGAGCGTACCCCACCTGTTCATCACGCCGCACTCTGCAGGCGAGACGCAGAAGTATGAGGACAACGTGATCAACCTGCTGCTGGAGAACTTAGATCGCCAGTGGCGCGGGGAGACTACGTTGAAGAACGGCTTAATTTAAGGCCAGCCGGCCCAGCGGTCGTTGCCCAACGGTCAAGCTGTGTTCGCCGGAGCTTTTTCGCAACACAACACGAGTTTCCCTTGCTACCCAAAATGCATAGGTATAAGACACCATGAAACGTTATGTCATCATCGGATCGGGATCTGGCATCGGCGCCGAAATCGCCCGCAGTCTGGCTGGGCCGGAGGTGGCGCTGCTGCTGCACACCGGCTCCAATACCGAACGGCTGGAGGGCGTGGCGCAGACCTGTCGCGAGGCGGGTGCCGAGGTGTCAACCTGTCTCGGCTTGACCGAGGATGCTGCGTTATTTGATGCGGTGGCGCAATGGGCGGCACCGTTGGCGGATGGCGCGCTGACCGGCTTTGTCTTTGCCGCCGGCTATGCCCGAATGGGCCAGATCACCAACACGCCCTCGGATCAGGTCGAGAAGGCCCTGCACGCCATGCCGCTGGCGTTTCACCGTCTGACAGCGACGCTGGCACCGAAACTGGCAGAGGCGCGAGGCAGGATCGTCTGCATCAGTGCCTTTGGCGCACACCGCTCCAAGACACACAGCTTTTGCGCGACTGCCCCAGCCAAGGCCGCATTAGAAGCGCAGGTTCGTGTCTTTGCCGCTAACCTCGCGCCGCGCGGCATCACAGTGAACGCGGTCGTGCCGGGGTTCATTGAGAAAGAACCGGGCACGCCATCGTCGCTAACCCCGGCGCAGTGGCAGCACGTGACTGCCAGCATTCCCATGAGCCGCATCGGACGGCGCGCCGAGGTGGCCGCGATGGTCACTTTCCTGCTGTCGGAACCTGCAGGCTATGTCACCGGACAGAGTATCCACGTGAATGGCGGATTGACGCTTTGACGGGATCAACAGAACCTCTCCCAGTGTGGGAGACTATCACTTGGTCGCTAAACCTACATTAAATACATTTTTGTCTCTGATGTTTGAGCAATCATTTCTTCCGTTCATGCATAACGCTGCTCTTTTATTATAAAAATACATCATCTCTTTGTTGTAAAAAAGAGCGGTCCAACGATTCATGAGCTCAACATCGACTTCGGGTGCAAAGCGCGGTATCCACGCACGCAGGCGCGTGGTGCTTTCTGGGATCAAATGAACGCCCTTATAGTTTCCGTGTAAGCCTACGGTAGAGTCATCGCCTTCAAGTTTCCGACTCACACCGCCGAGCCACATGCGGGAGCATGAAGACAGGCAAAAACCTTCAATGCTGGTTGAAATTTTATTTCTTCGAATGGTCTCGCCAACACAGTAGCCCGTATTTGCATTGCCGCCATTAGAGTTGCTGAGTACGACAAGCTCAACTTTGCTCGTTTCGATCATTTTCTTGAGTAAATCGCACTCGCCACCGACAACCGTCCCTGACATGTAGACCGTTGTGCCTTGGATCGTGATATCCATTGCGGCTGCGTATTGAGTAAAAAACACTAGCATTACGCCGATCATCTTTTGTGTCATTCGATACATTTTTGTGATCCTAAGCAATCAGTGTATGAGCGGATATTATTATTTTTTCGTTTAAATAGAAACATAGAGCAATATTTTTCCCATGCTCACATTAGGCTCAACTAAATGTTGACGAAAGGAATGCCTGTCCGTTGCTGCAAAAGGTTTTTTAGCGTTATGACGCTGTCTGCCAAACTGCCACCATTTGACAGACACAGGTCTTGCGGCTCAAGCACCACCTCTTGTGAACGATTCAGTCGTACTTCGATGGCTTGTTCATTTTCTCGTCCTCTGGACAACAGCCTCGCACGCAATACCTCGATAGGCGCTGTAATGAACAACACAGTGAGTCCCGGAAAGCGTTGTTTTGCTTCCTCCAAATACGCGCGAGAGCCATTGACCATCACCCAGGTGCTCTCTGACATGGGAGCCAGTTCCTGATGTCGAATGCCATAGTGCAAGCCATTGGCAAACCAGTGCATGGCAAAGGCATCGCTGTTGACCAGCGACTCAAAGTGTGATGGATCGACGACCTCGTGGTCCTCGTTACTTTGGTCGTGGCTTCTTGTGATAGTGCGTTTTGCAAAATACAGGGGCGGTGGGGTGGCCGTGTCAGTCATCGCTGCCATATCTTGCCGCAGGCTATTGAGCAAGCTGTCCTTGCCCGCGCCCGACGGTCCGATGACGTAGATCAAGCGCACGTTGAGGTGTCCAATTTTAAAGTGCCCAATTTGAAACGCTCGACCCATCGAAAGTCGCCGTTCTGTTGGTCTTGAGAAAACCAAGTCACAGCATCGATATAAAGGCCATGCTCTAAAAAAGGCGCAAACCATTTTTTTGCTGCTGCTTTCAATGCTTTTTTTATCTCCGGCGCCACATTTTTTAATGATCCCGACAGCGTCATATGAAATTGAAATTGCTCCATGACATAGGGATAGGCCCAGGCGTGCAGCAGCTCTATCTGTCTGGCTGTCAAGCCTGCACCCGTTCTTCTTTTTAGTTCAGCGTCTGACAGTGGCAGGGCGAGCGCGTGCAAGCCCCGCACGCAATCCTCTGCAAGCTGCTGCAAGGCTGGGTTGGGTTGTGCAGGTACTAACGCTAGAAAATCACCCATGTCGACTAATTTCAAGGGCAGATGAAAGGCGTTCACTGTGTTGTCGGCCAAGTGACTGAAGCCCGGCTGTAGTGCTTCAAGCGTTACGTTTGAATTCAGTTCAAAAGGAGCTTTTAACGTGGCATGCCAGCCATAGAGTCTAGGTGTGCACGTCAATATTTCAAATATTTCAGGACTCAAGTTTTCAAATTGCGGCTGCGTAAGTGTTGTCGCTTGGTACGCGCAGCGTCCTAGCCATTGAGAGCCTAGCTCCCAAGCCTGCGATTGCGGTGCGGGTGCAAAGTAAGCCGCGTGTCGAAAAGGACTAGACATAAGAAAAGATACTTTAACCAAACTGACGTAGTCACAGATTTGAAATCTTAGTTTTGTAAATTAAAACATTAACGGTTTCAAGTTATCCAAACAATGTTGCAGAGTGATTACACCACCCCCGCCAAGGACTTGCCTCCCGCTTTGGTCGCAAGAAAAGCATGGATGGCACTTTTAGCTCGGGCGCCTGAGGATTTGTTAGAGCAACACTTAGCCAGCCACTGTTTGGGCAATCTGGAGTGGCTCCGCCCCGCTGAGACAGGCCTCATGATGGTGCAAGGACGTGCGGGTGGCACAGGATCGCGCTTTAACTTGGGTGAGGTGAGCCTCACACGCTGCGTTCTGAAACCCGATGCGCAACTCACGCAGTGCCAACAAGTTGGCGTGGCGTATGTGATGGGCAACTCACACCGGCATGCCCAACTCGCGGCGGTGGCCGATGCACTGTTGCAAGAACCCGCCTTGCATGACCATTGGGACCAAGTGCTCTTGCGTCCCCTTAGTCAATTGTTGTCTGAGCAAAAGCAAGAAAGCAATGCGCAGGCGCAAGCCACCAAGGTAGAGTTTTTTACCGTGGCGCGTGAAGCCGGTCAAGATTCCCCTGATGAAGGTCAAGACGCGTGATGCAGCCCTCCCTCAAAGATATCGGGCGGGGATTTTCTAATCCTACGCTTTGCAGCCAGGCCGTATTTCGCAAAGCCTTGGAAGCCTTGTCTTTGCCTGGCCAGCCCCAGACGCTTGACCTAAGCCTATCCCAGCCCGCGCTCCAAGTGCCCCAGCAGGCTCATGCAGCCGCCGCAGCATTGTTGCTGGCGTTGTTGGATCAAGATTGCAAGGTGTGGTTGTCTGAGGGTTTTGCCAGTACCTATGCAGGCCCCTGGCTAAGGTTTCACACGGGTTGTACCGTGGTCACGGAGCCTGGTCACGCTGATTTTGTGTGGGTGGCGGACGCCCGGGAGCTGCCCGCTTTAGAACAGTTAGCCCAGGGCAATGCCCAGTATCCAGAGCTGTCTGCCACCTGTGTCGTACAAGTGACGGACTTCGATACTGTCCCCGCTGCAGAGGCGTGGACGCTCAGTGGTCCTGGCGTCAACGGGACGCGCCCGTTGATTTTGAAGGGTCTTTCAGACAATTTTGTCTCTGAACGCCGCGCGAGCCAGGTCCATGCACCCTGTGGTCTTGACTTTTTCTTCACCCATAACGACACCTTGATTGGCTTGCCCCGATCAACCCAAGTGAAGGACTGAAGCCATGTATGTCGCTGTCAAAGGGGGCGAAGCCGCCATCCTCAATAGTTATGAATTACTCGCGCAGCAGCGTCGTGGCGATCCTGAGGTGCCAGAGCTCAGCGTGGCGCAAATTCGTCAGCAGTTGCGGTTGAGCGTTGACCGGGTCATGACAGAGGGTTCTGTTTACGACCCAGACTTAGCGGCCTTGGCCATCAAGCAAAGCGCCGGTGATTTGGTGGAAGCGATCTTTTTATTGCGCGCCTACCGTGCAACCTTGCCAAGGCTGGGCTATTCCCAGCCCCTAGATACAGGACGCATGCAGATTGCGCGTCGCATCTCAGCCGCCTTTAAAGACCTGCCAGGTGGCCAGGTATTGGGCCCGACCTACGACTACACCCAGCGCTTGTTGGATTTCAGTTTGCTGGCCACGGGTCAATCCGCTCCAGTGGCACGCAAAGGCGAGATCAATCACGACGCTACACCCAGAGTGGTTGATCTACTCAACCAAGAAAGCTTGCTCGAGGGGCAGGTGCCTGAAGAGGGCGATCCTGACCCCTTTGATTTAACGCGACAGCCTGTGCGGTTTCCTGCCAATCGGTCTGCCAGACTTCAAAATTTGGCGCGGGCCGACGAAGGCTTTTTATTGGCCATGGCCTATTCCACGCAGCGTGGCTATTCTGGCTCACACCCCTTTGTGGGTGAGATTCGTTTTGGCACCGTCGAGCTGTGCCTCGTGCCAGAAGAACTTGGCTTTGAAATATCCGTGGGTGATTTACCCATTACGGAATGTCAAATGATCAACCAATTTCAAGGCAGCCTCACGCAACCGCCACAGTTTACGCGGGGCTATGGTTTGGCCTTTGGTCATAGCGAACGCAAAGCGATGGCCATGTCCTTGGTGGATCGCGCTCTCCGCGCAGACGAGTTGGGCGAGGCCGTTGTTTCGCCCGCGCAGATGCAAGAATTTGTCATGTCACACAGTGACAGCTTGGAAAGCTCGGGCTTTGTGCAGCATTTGAAATTGCCGCATTACGTCGACTTTCAGTCCGAATTGGAATTGGTCAGAAAAATGCGACAGTCACATGTCTTGCCTGGGGTTGACCAAACTAAGGATGACCATGTCGCAGAATAATCCCGTCGAGTCTGCTCCTGTGCGTGATCCGCATATCAATTTTGCCTATCTGGACGAGCGTACAAAGCGTATGATTCGGCGCGCCATCCTCAAGGCCGTTGCTATCCCTGGCTATCAAGTACCTTTTGGTTCGCGTGAAATGCCCTTGCCCTATGGCTGGGGGACGGGTGGTATTCAAGTCACGGCCTCGATCATTGGGTCCACCGATGTGCTCAAGGTGATCGACCAAGGTTCTGATGATACGGTCAATGCCGTCAACATTCGGCGCTTCTTTCAACGCACAACGGGCGTGGAGGTGACCACCGACACCACGCTCGCCAGCATCATTCAAACGCGTCACCGCATTCCAGAAACGCCGCTGCGCGAAGGGCAGGTATTGGTGTATCAGGTGCCTGTGCCCGAGCCCATGCAGCATCTGGAGCCGCGTGAGCAAGAGACCCGACAACTTCACGCCCTGCAAGAGTATGGCCTGATGCACGTCAATTTATTTGAAGACTTAGCGCACTACGGACATATCTCCAGCACCTATGACTACCCGGTGTTGGTCAATGGTCGCTACATCATGTCGCCATCACCTATTCCAAAATTTGATAATCCAAAAATGAATCTAAATCCTGCCTTGCAGCTGTTTGGCGCAGGTCGAGAAAAGCGTATTTATGCTGTGCCGCCTTACACCATGGTTGAAAGCTTGGGCTTTGACGATCACCCCTTTGAGATTCAACGTTGGGAGTCGGCCTGTGAACTCTGTGGCTCCAAAGAAAGTTTCTTGGACGAGGTCATCATGGACGATCAAGGCAAAAAAATGTTTGTCTGCTCAGATAGCGACTATTGCAGCAAACGACAGGTGTCGCCATGAGGGGACTGGATACCCAGCCGCCTTTGATGCGGGTCCAGGGCTTGTCTTGTGCCTATGGTGCGAAAACCGTGGTACGCGATATTTCATTTGATCTGTGGCCAGGCGAAGTCCTAGCCATTGTGGGTGAATCGGGCTCTGGTAAAACCACCTTGCTCAATGCCGTTGCGGCGCGTCACACGCCTAGCGCGGGCCACGTGTCTTTTGATTTGCGCGACCAGGGCTTGCAAGAAATCTATGCCATGTCCGAGGCCCAACGACGCATGCTGGCCCGCACCGATTGGGGCTTTGTGCACCAACATGCCGCAGAAGGTCTGCGCATGAACGTGTCTGCAGGCGCCAATGTGAGCGAGCGCTTGATGGCCTTGGGTCAGCGCCACTATGGCCAGTTGCGCGCCCAAGCGATTGATTGGCTAGAGCGAGTGGAAATTGATCCAAGCCGTATTGATGATCGACCCGATACGTTCTCTGGCGGCATGCGCCAACGGCTGCAAATCGCGCGCAATCTCATTACCCAGCCTCGCCTGGTGTTTATGGACGAGCCGACTTCTGGCTTGGATGTGTCCGTGCAAGCCAAACTGCTCGACATGATGCGCACCCTGACACGCCAAATGAACTTGGCCGCCATCATTGTGACGCATGACTTGGCCGTTGCACGACTGTTGGCGCAACGCATGATGGTGATGCAAAACGGTCAGGCGGTTGAAACAGGCTTGACCGATCAGGTGCTAGACGATCCTCAGCATCCCTACACGCAGTTGTTGGTTTCTTCGGTATTGCAGCCATGACACTTCACAGCACAGACACGCAGCCCATGCTGCAGATGAACAAGCTGAGCAAGCAATTTTTATTGCACTTGCAAAACAGTACGGTCTTGACCGTGTTGCAAAACTTTAACTTGACCTTAAGTCCGGGTGAATGTGTACGCTTGAGTGGCCCCTCTGGCATGGGCAAAAGCACCATACTGAAACTGGCCTATGGCAACTATCGCGCCAGTGCCGGTGAAATTTTGGTGCGTGACACCGATGGTCAATATATCGACATGACCCAGGCCAGCGCGCGTGCGGTGTTGCATTTGCGTGCACATTCGATGGGCTATGTCAGTCAGTTTTTGAGAGTCATTCCGCGTGTAGCCGCGATTGATATTGTGGCCGAACCTTTGCTGGAAAATAGCCTGGATCTTGTCAGTCGCGAGCAAGCCCGTGAACAGGCTGCGCACTGGCTGACCCGCTTGCGCATTCCTGAGGCTTTATGGCAGCTGCCACCTGCGACTTTTTCTGGCGGGGAGCAACAGCGCATCAACCTGGCCCGCAGCTTTATCAAGCCACGGCCCTTGCTCTTGCTTGATGAGCCCACAGCGTCCCTGGATCCTGTCAATACTCAAACAGTGATCGAGATGATTATTCAAGCCCGCGCTCAGGGCGTTGCCATTCTTGGTATTTTTCACGATGACACGGTGGCACAAGAAGTTGTCAGCCGAACGGTGTCCATGCTGCCCTTGGAAACAAAATGATGCACACGCCAACTTCCACCCCCGTTGTTTTCACCAATGCACGGTTAGTGCTGCAAGAGGAAGTAGTGCAGGGCAGTTTGACCAGTCAGCATGGCCTGATTCAGCGTATCGATCAAGGTCAAGCTTCGGTGCCCCACGCTATCGATTTAGAGGGTGACTATCTTCTGCCTGGCTTGGTGGAGGTGCATACCGATAATTTTGAACGGCACATGATGCCGCGTCCCAAAGTACGTTGGGATGTCGCACCTGCCGTGCTTGCACACGATGCTGAAATTGCTGCGGCCGGTATTACCACTGTCCTAGACGCCTTGGGGGTAGGTGAGGCCGATCCAGAAAGCGTGCGCGGCAGCGAATGGAACACGGTGCTGGCGTGTATGTCAGACTTTGCAAACCGAGGTGTCCTGCGCGCCGATCATTACTTACATGTGCGCTGTGAATTGCCTGCACCCAACACCCTTGAGTTGTTCGAACCATTTATAGGTAATGAATTAGTAAAAATGATTTCGGTGATGGACCATACCCCTGGGCAGCGCCAATGGGAAAATATTGAGCAAGCGTGGATTTATTTTTCTGGCAAAAAAGGCTGGACCAGAGAGAAATTTGAGGAGCGTGTCGCCCTGTCACAAGAGACGCAGGCGCGTTATGCCAAACCTCATCGCACATACTTTACCCAATACTGTCAGGACCATCACATTACCTTGGCGAGCCATGACGACACCACGGTGGCGCATGTCGAGGAGGCCTTTGCTGAAGGCGCAACGGTGTGTGAGTTTCCCACGACGGTCGTGGCAGCCCAAGCGTCCAGAGCGCGCAACATGTTTAACATCATGGGTGGGCCCAATGTGGTGCGGGGCGGTTCGCACTCGGGCAATGTGTCTGCCACTGAGTTGGTCAAGTTAGGTCTGGTCGATATCATTTCGTCCGACTATGTACCCGGCAGTTTGATTTTCGCGATGGTGCGCTTGACTGAAACCACGGATTTAAGCTTGCCACAGGCAGTGGCCTTGGTGAGTCGAAACCCCGCTAAATCCGTTGGCTTGCACGACAGAGGCTGCCTTGAAATGGGTTTGCGCTCGGATCTGACTCAAGTGCGGATGATGACGTTGCCTGATGGACGTCAACAACCTGTTGTGCGTGCGGTGTGGCGTGCTGGCGTGCGGGTTGTTTAAGCTCCGCGTGAGTTAAATTCCGTATTGTTTAAATGCGTCATAACAGTGAAATATTCAAACCCTATTCTGATGAACATATTCACTGATTATTGATAAAAATTTAAAAAAATGAAGACTTTATCTATTCGCAATTTGACCAAACAGTTTGGTCCTCACACAGCCGTTGACTCAGTATCACTAGAGGTCAACTCTGGCAGCTTCGTCAGTGTGATCGGTCGCTCAGGTGCTGGTAAATCGACCTTGCTGCGAATGATCAATCGTCTGAATGAGCCCACCCAAGGCGCGATTGAGTATGACGGTGTCGTGGTCACCGACCTCAAGGGTGTGGCGTTAAATGAGTGGCGCCGTAACTGCGCCATGGTGTTTCAACAGTTCAACTTAGTGGGTCGCCTGGATGTCTTGACCAACGTGCTCATGGGACGTTTGACCACGGTCCCTACTTGGCGTGCACTCTTCACACTTTGGAGTGATGCAGACAAGCTAGATGCCTTGGAAACCTTGGACCGCTTTGGCATGGCTGACTTTGCGGCGCAGCGCTGTGACCAACTGTCTGGTGGCCAGCAACAACGCGTCGCGCTTTGTCGTGCGCTGGTTCAGAGACCCCAAATTATTTTGGCCGACGAGCCCATTGCCTCGCTTGACCCCAAAAATACCCTGATGGTGATGGATGCTTTAAAGCGCATCAACGAAGAGTTGGGTATTACGGTGATTTGTAATCTGCACGATCTCGATATCGCACGAGACTATTGCGATCGCTTGGTTGGCATGTCTGATGGGCGCGTGGTTTTTGATGACGTGCCAGAGCAGTTTACCGAGACCTTGGTGCATGACCTGTATGGCATCGAAGCCAACGATACAACGCAATACGTTTCACCTGTGTTGAGTTCCCCCAAGGTGTCTACGCTAAATCTTGAAACTAGCCTCGTTTAGTTTTACCTCAAGCCTTTTCTTCCCTGTTTCAAGAGGATTTTTTATGTTGCTCATTCGTCGTGCTCTGCTCGCTCTCGCTGCTTCAAGTCTCTTTGCCGTGTCTGCCCAAGCGCAAGACTGGAAAGCCAAATATCCAGAATTGGTGTTTGCCACGATCCCTGCTGAAAACGCAGCCCAAGTGACAGAGCGTTTTGGAGATTTTGCGGCCTATCTGTCGCGCGAAATTGGCGTTCCAGTGAAGTTGCGTGTCGTGGGTGACTATGCCGCGGTGATTGAAGGCCAGCGTGCTGGACAAATTCACATGGCCTATTATGGTCCTGCTTCGTATGCGCGTGCCCGGATGATTGGTGTAAAGATCACCCCCTTTGCCATTGAGGTCTCTAAGGGTGGCGTCAAGGGCTATCACTCCGTGTTTTATGTCAAAGCCAATTCGCCCTACCAATCACTTGCTGACCTGAAGGGTAAAAACTTGGGTCTCGTTGATCCTAACTCCACCTCGGGCAACAACGTGCCACGCTTTGTCATGAACGATATGAAGATTAGACCTGAAACGCATTTCGGCAAAGTGGTCTATACCGGCAGCCACGTCAATGCAGTGATGGCGTTGAACCAAGGCACTGTTGATGTCGCGGCAAACTGGTGGAACAACGAAAATGACTCTGAACTGCAACGCATGGTCGACAAGGGTATGGTCAAAAAAGAAGATTTCCGAATCATTTTTAAATCAGATCAAATTGTGAACAGCCCGATGACTTATTTGGACAGCCTTCCACCTGAGCTCAAAAAACTGATCGAACAAGCGTTCTTGAATGCCGCAGTAAAAGACAAAGCTGCGTTTGACAAGTTATCTGATGGCAAGATGGAACCGTTTCAACCTGTGACACATGAGGCCTATTTGCCCGTTGTCGAATTGAACAAGTTCGTTGATAGCTTGCGTAGAAAATAATCTTCGATGCTTGATTCCCGTCCCCGATTATTGGAGACCGCCTATGCCCAGGCGGTGGCGCTTAAACGCCGCCAGCTTTGGCTAGGCCTTTTAATATTGGCTGTATTGGTCGTCTTCTCGGCCAATATTGCTGAGATATCTTTATCTAAGTTTTATCAGCACATTGGCGGCTTTTTTAGTTACTTTGACAGAATCGCGCACCTCGAAGATGGTCGCCCTGTCATTGCAGATCCCGCGGAGTGGTTTTGGGGTTGGAAAAAGTGGTTAGCCCTGATGGGCGAGACGCTGTTAATGGCGTATGTGGGTACCTTACTCGGCGCCATTGCAGCGTTTGTCTTGTGTTTCTTGGCCAGTCAAAACCTGACGCAGAGTAAGGGCGTGGTTTTTTTGACTCGCCGTTTGCTTGAGTTTTCAAGAACAGTGCCTGAGTTAGTGTTCGCACTGATTTTCGTTGTGGCCTTTAGCCTCGGTCCTTTGCCCGGCATCTTGGCACTCGCTATCCATACCGCCGGTGCCTTAGGCAAACTCTTTGCCGAAGTCGTTGAAAATATCGACATGAAGCCAGTAGAGGGTGTGGTCGCAGCAGGTGGCAACTGGTTTCACAAAATTCGTTTTGCAGTGTTGCCGCAAGTCGCTTCAAACTTTGCCAGCTATGCGTTGTTGCGCTTTGAAATCAATGTCAGAGGTGCCTCTGTACTGGGCTTTGTGGGCGCGGGCGGTATTGGGCAAACCTTGCTCGAAGTCATCAGAAAGTTTTATTACGCAGACATCAGTGCCTTGTTGGTATTGATCATTGCAACGGTCATGATTATTGATGCCGTGACGGAGCGTATACGCCACAAACTCATCGGCATGGACGCCAGATAATGAGTCAAGTGACGACACCTCAAGCGGATACACCCCAAGCAAGTGCGCGTGACCAATTGCGTCAACGCTATGCCAGCCATTTCAAACCGTTCTACCAAGACAATTGGACCGCCATTTTTATCGGCCTGGTCGCCTTGGCTGTCTTTGCACTGGGTATTTACAAGTTAGACATGACCTTTGCCCGCATCTGGGGCGGATTGGGTGAGTTGGGTAAGATGGTCGTGCTCATGTTGCCGCCTAATCCAGAGACTTGGGCCCTCACCAAAGTGTATCTGTATGCCATGCTGGAAACCCTGGCCATCGCCTTGCTGGGTACCCTATTGGCTGCTGTGGTCGCCTTTCCGCTTGGTTTTCTGGCGGCCCGAAACACCACCATCAACAGGTTGGTGCAGTTTATGGCGAGGCGTAGTTTTGATACGCTGCGCGGCATCGATATTTTGATTTGGGCCTTGATCTGGATCAATGTGGTCGGCTTAGGTCCTTTTGCAGGTGTGCTGGCTTTATTTATGGCAGATCTGGGTATTTTCGGTAAAGTATTTTCTGAGGCCATTGAGGCAGCAGACAATAAACCCGTCGAAGGCGTCCTCTCCACCGGTGGCTCCAAAGTGGCCTCCGTGCGCTTTGGTATTTTGCCTCAGTTGTTGCCCGTGTTGTTGAGCCAAGTCCTCTATGCCTTTGAGTCCAATACGCGCAGCGCTTCTATTATTGGTATTGTGGGGGCGGGCGGTATCGGTTTGATCTTGTCCGAACAAATTCGTACGATGGAATTTCAACAAATGTCTTTTGTCATTTTGTTGATCTTGGTCACGGTCGCAATCATTGATTTCGTGTGTTCGAAACTGCGCTACGCTATTATTGGCGCACGTGCTCGATAGTCATTCTTAGGATCTTTCAACATGTCCTTGTCTATTCCGGAAATTGTCCAACTGTTGAACAGCCGCGCCACCACATGGTACGGTCAAGAGTCCGTCAGTCAGCTTGAGCATGCGCTGCAGTGTGCAGACCTAGCAGAAAAAGCTGACGAGACCCCAGAGACCGTGGTTGCGGCCTTGCTGCATGATC
Source organism: Zwartia lucis (assembly GCF_965234455.1). Taxonomy (GTDB): domain Bacteria; phylum Pseudomonadota; class Gammaproteobacteria; order Burkholderiales; family Burkholderiaceae_B; genus Zwartia; species Zwartia lucis. The sequence continues at coordinate 584,067 of NZ_OZ248472.1, forward strand.
TCGGCCATATGCTGAGTCCACATCGTCTTAGTGAGGTGCCTGCTCAAGCGCTGTCTTCGGATGCGCTGTCCAAGGATGAGGTGCTTGCTGACGCGCTTCACACTGACACACGGCCCACCAAGGACGATCTGCATCAATTTGTAGCCTTGCCTTTTTTGAGAAGTCTATTTCCAGACGCCGTGTTAGAGCCCATCAAACTGCACGTTGATGCAAAGCGCTATTTGTGTGCGGTCGATGCAGGCTATTGGGCCGACCTATCGCCGGCCTCCAAGCACAGCCTTGAGTTACAAGGCGGTACTTTTGATGAAAAGCAAGTAAAAGCTTTTGAAGCCTTACCCTATTACGCCGAGGCCGTGCGCCTCAGACGCTATGACGACTTGGCCAAGGTGCCCGGTCACAATACACCTGACCTGGCACATTTTGAAAAAAAGATGTTGCAGGTGAGTGTGTGAATTGTGGTTTTGTAAACTACGACTTCCCGTCAGCAGAAGCAAAAAATTTACTAAGCTCCTGATACGTTTCCTCGGGTGCCTGCTCGGTCGGATAGTGGCCGCAGGGTAATTCAGCCATTCGAACAATATTTGCGCAATATTTTGGCCATTCCACGCGTGGATCATGGTGGTGGGCCGTGTGACTTTTTGCGCCCCAAAGAATGAGGGCAGGGGACTGCACCTTTCGCCCTGACTCAAGGTCAGCGGTATCCATGGGTAGATCGATCTTAAAAGCCGCCCGATAGTCTTCACAGACCGCATGAATATTCTCTGGCGTACAGACTCGGATGTATTCAAGTATTTCAGTTTCGGTAAAGCCACCCTTTCCCGGGCCTTGCTTCATGAGCTTGTCGCGGATATAAAACTCTTCATTTCCTTTCAACAACTGTTCAGGAAATCCTTTACGTTGTGCCATGAACCACCAGTGATACAGATCCATTGCCATTTGCGCTTGAATATCTTTAAACACACAGTGTGTGGGCAAAATATCTAAAAAAGCGACGCGTGAAACATTTTCAGGATGATCCATCGCCAGTCGAAACGCCGTGCGCGCGCCACGATCATGGCCCGCCAAAGCAAATTTCTCAAACCCTAGTTGCTGCATGACTTCAACTTGATCTTGCGCCATCCGTCTAAAGGAATAATTGCTGTGATCAGGAAGCCCTTCGGGTTTATCGCTATCCCCATACCCACGCAGATCAGTTGTCACCACTGTGAACTGTTCAGCTAATCTTGGCGCGATACGTTCCCAACTGAGCTGAGTCAGAGGATTGCCGTGTAACAACAACAACGGCGGACCCGAGCCGCGCTTACGCCCCACAATGCTTACGCCCGGATCAGAGGTCGGTAAAACAAAAGATTCAATTACAGAAGACATATTGGTCTCAAAAATTATGGATGTATCTGACAATAATAGCGCTCTAAGGATCGAGCCTCATGGTGACGTCTTTATTTGACTTTTATACCATTTCATATAGATTGACGAACCACGCAACGCCGAGAGAGGGCATGACATTATCCATGCCAAGCGGAAAATTGCTGAAGCATATGTAAAGGAGTTGCGGAAATGAAAACTAAACTTGTTAGCGGCGTTGAAGTGCATCATAGTTCTGGCAATGTATTTGCTGATCTTGGCTTGGCTGATGCTGAAAAACTCAAGATTAAATCTGGCTTGGTGATCGAAATCATAAAGGCCATGAAAAGTCTTAACCTGACACAACAAGAGGCTTCCAAATGGATGGGCATTAGCCAGCCGAAACTCTCTGACATCATACGTGGCGACTTCACCAATCTTTCTGAGCGCAAACTGATGGACTGTCTGACACGATTAGGCTATTTAGAGCTATTTGACGCTTGGCAAGGCGAGTCACAAACGAGGCCCTCAGATTTAAACCTTGAAACGAGACAAAGCTTTAATTGACGTATTTCATGACCCTTGACATCTTGATCGCTGATAAAGAAGCTGTCGTTTGAGAGTACGTATTTAACTGATGTGAGTAATAAAAAAATGACTACAAATATAACCAAAGTCTTGACCCATAAACAAATGGTTAACAAGATGCTCAAGAATCCAACTATGAAGGTTGAGGTAGACAAGCTAAACCGATAGGAGTTTGCTATCCTCGATGAGACTCTCGCAGCTAAAAGAGCAGCCGCCTTGTTTACCAGCAACCGCTAGCTTGGGTAGCTTGATATTAAGCTGGTAACGCTTTGTTATATACGTTATTGCTATGCATGACCCACAAAACTAAACCCAGTGAGCATGACCCAAAGCACCGCATATAAAACCGAGCACACGACTATTACCTGCCTTGCATGCTTGCCCGCAAACTTCGCCGCCAACAACCCTAACAAAGGAATGAATTGTTGTGCATGGACACCCATAAAATGCGCGGGGCGGATGTCGGCAAAAAGATGCCAGCCAAAAAACGGTAGTCCTTGACCCGGCGGGGGTTGGTTTCCACCTAATAAAAAACCGCTAATTGCTGAAAACAAAAAGGTAAAGCTCAAGCCGATTACTACACCGAGTGTGATTACGCTGTGCTCTGGTGTGCGTCGTTTCCATATCTCCCAGGCGAGCCAGGCTTGGGAGGCGACGAGTGCGAGGGCGGCGATGCCCATTAGCGCAAAAAGCGCTGCGTTCAGAGGTGTACTGGTGTTGTAGTGAGAGCCTCCACCTTGGGCAGCTTGATAGGTGATGTAGACCACCTCAAACAAAGACGTTGAAATCAGTAGGGCAGCGATCCAGCCCCAGACGCGTGTCGCTGCGACAGCAGAGCGGCTGAGCATGACGACCCACACGGACGTCCAGGCAAAAATAGCCGTGGCCGCCATGAATTTCATGGGCTTGATCCAGATCCCGACGTCTCGTATGGTCCGAGCATCATTGAGCGACATCACAAAGGTCACTGTAAAAGCCAGCAACATCAAGACGCCGTAAATCACTAGCACCAGCGAGGGCGTGCTGCGTATGCCCAAGCGTGTTGAGGGAGCGGTGAGAGGCGTTGTGCTTATTGTTGTCATCGAATACAGATATCTACTTGATCATCAATAACGCTTTAATTTTCGCTCTGACATGAAGCATGACAATTGGTGGAACGGTGGCTTTCTTTTTGGCGCGCCTGATTTTCCAGTCCAGCGACTTCACTTGATCTGAGAGCACTGCACAATCGACACCATCTATCTGAGTAACCACTTCAAAAGGATTATTTTTAATTTTGGATGTCAGTGGGCAGCAGACCATGAGACCTGTTTTGCTGTTGTAGCTTGCAGGACTGATGACTAATGCCGGTCGGTGTCCGGCTTGTTCGTGTCCAGCTTGTGGGTCAAATGCAAGCCAAACGACATCTGCTGTGTCTGGGACATAAACGCGTGGCATCAAAGCGCCTCTTTGCCAACAGGTCCACCAAAGCTGACTTCACCGTGGGTATTTTTAGCATTGATACCGTTAACAAGCGTATCTAGATCGTATTCGACCTTGTCGATCGCGGTGATGATCACTTGGCCTTTTGATACCACTAGGTCAACTCTTTCTTCGAGTTGAAGTCCAGCCTCTTTTAATACGGCGGTTGTTAGTCGAAGGGCAGGACTATTGCCCCATTTTCGAATCACTGCATCCATGCGAGTACTCCTGTGAAGTGTATACATTGTAGATACATAGGGCCGTTTTGACAAGCTACAGCTTTGGCTGTGGACACATCTGATCTTTCCTGATGAAAGTAAGGGGGGGATTCTTTAGCAAAGAGATACAACTTTTTACTTTGAGTTCTAGATATCAATTGGCTCTATTTAAAACTGCAAATACAATGTATCTATGAAACCTTCAGTTGCCTTAGCTGCTCACAGAGATGAAATTCGCGAGATCGTTTTGACGCATCACGCGAAAAACGCACGTGTATTTGGATCGGTAGCTTCAGGTACAGATACCGAAGAAAGTGACCTCGATGTGTTGATTGATCCCACCCCAGATACAACGTTGTTTGATATCGGCGCGATTCGGTATAAATTGAAACAGCTTCTAGGTGTTTCTGTTGATGTCTTAACGCCAAGAGCTTTGCCAGAAAAATTCAGGCAATCCGTGCTCGAATCTGCCTTACCTATATGAGCAAAAAATCGCTCTGCCTGCCCTCCTACAACACCCCCACCAACTCCCCAGCCGCCCGTTCCGTCAATACCACCTCCACCGCAATATGCGCCCTTGTCAGTCCCACAAACAACTTACGTTTCACGCCCTCATCGAGCTCTGCAAAATCCACCTCGGTCAATACAATCCCGGCGGCGCTTTGGCCTTTAAAGCGATAGACCGAATCTACCAGTAACTCACCTTCCGTCCAGAGCGCATCCCCGGCCTTTGAGTATTTGCCGGTGGGGCGCCTGAGCGACCAATCCCCAAGCGCAGGTGTCTGAACCAAGACCGAGTTCATCAGCCCTCGCCAGCTGACCAAGGCGATATCAGAGAGTGCGATACCCAGCGATAGCAGATGTTTCACCGCGGCTTCGGTTTGACGTCGCAGCTGCGCCTCGGTCGTGTAGGTATGAAAATTGGGCACTTCGCCCTCATAGGCCGAGCGCGCTTCGATCGGTGCATGCGAGAGCTTGAGGGCGTTGAGGACCTGGCAGACTTGGCGGGGTGTGCGGAAATTGTCCTGACAGTGGACCGTCACGACATCCGATAAATCAAACTCGTCGCGCGGGTAGAGGCGTTGGGCCGCATCCTCTAGCAAATAAATACGACCATCCTCCGAGAGTTGCGGCAACAAGCTTGCAACCCAGTCGGGTTCAAAGTCCTGCCCCTCGTCGATGATGATCAGCTGATAGCGGCCTTGCAGCTCTGGGGTCGTCTCGACCGCTTCCTTGTACTCAGCACTGAGCGTGTCGTACAAACCCTGGGCACCAAAATCCGGCTCTCCCACGTGTCGACGGTGATGATCCACACATAGTTCATGAAAACTCGCGACTTGGGCACGTGTGGGGGCGAGCTGCGTGATGTGATCAGCGAGTGCGCGGTTGTAACAAACATAGAGACTGCGTTGCGAGGCCGCAGCGGCATCTTGTAACAAACGCAAGGCCAGTTGCGTTTTACCCGAACCCGCCGTTGCTTGAATCCTCAGCACACCTGAGGGTGTATCAATGCGCGGCACCCAAGTGGCCAGACCATCGGCCAGTCGCAGCGTGGTCTGACACAGTTGCGCGCCCAAGACCCGCAGATCAGGCGTGACTTTAAACTCATTACAGAGAAACTGCCGCAGCGCAGTGAGCGAACTGGGATCAGAGGTCCCACCTACGCCTGCACCTACACCCCCACCGCTTGCCAACGCCTCCATCACGTACGAACCCAGCTGCGCAAATCCCGTTGCATCCACAATTCGCTCTGGCGGAATACCGACCACGTGCGGTCCCTCGACCCTAAAGTCCGGGAGTACCAGACAGTTGGTGACCACCGTACGCAGTCCGGCTTGTTGCAGGCGACTGACCATGGCGGCGTGCTGGACCTTGAGCTGGCGACCCACGTCCTTGCTGCCTTCTTTGTACATTTTGAACATCACGCCGTTGGTCAGCTCGACCGCACCGGACTTGATTTCCAGCAACAAAATATTGCCTGTTGGTCCCAGCACCACCAGATCGATCTCGCCATGCCGATCACGACCCTCATGCACCGTGTGCCACGGCACACTATGAAAAATCTCATACCCCTCGGAGAGTGATTGCTCAAGCACCCGCAGCACATCTAGTTCGCGTTGCAAACCCGTAACTGGTATTGAAGGTGGCAGGGAAGGGTACAGGACAGCCATAGGGAACTCCGCTTGTAACAGATCACAACATAACGTTTTTACGCGCATGATTAGGGGGTGCGGTAATGGAACAGGCCAGATGCGTGGCAACTTCACTAATCTGTCTGAGCGCAAACTGATGGACTGTCTGACACGATTAGGCTACGACATTGAAATAAAACCTCGTCCGTCCCTATGCAAATCGAATATTGGTCCCGAATAAGCAAGATTGCCGAAGAAAACCCTAGTCTGCCATTCTTCATGATCCTTGACATCTTGATCGCTGATCAAGAAGCGATCGTAGGTGAGTACGTGTTTAGCTGATGCGTCTTAGTCAAAGTCAGTTAACCAAAATTATTCAGACAACGACTGCAGTTGCTGGGCCTTTGGTGCGTGTGTCGATCTATGGCTCTAGGTTGGATGATTCACGTGTGGGCGGTGATGTGGATCTTTTAATTGAATCTAAGCCTGCCATCGGATTGTTGGCGCGCGCCAAAATAAAATGGCTCCTTGAACAGGAATTAAACTTGCCTGTCGATGTGCTTGCCGCTGATTTAGACGATACCCAAACACCGTTCGTTAATATTGCTAGGTCGAAATCTCAATGTCTCACGAAAGAAATAAAAAAATGACTACAAATAAAACCAAAATCTTGACCCATAAGCAAATGGTCAACAAGATGCTCAAGAACCCAGCTGTGAAGGCTGAGGTAGAAAAGCTAAACCGAGAGGGGTTTGCCATTCTCGATGAGATTCTTGCGGCCAGAAAAGAAGCGGGCTTGTCTCAGGCGCAAATTGCACTAGGAAAGAAAATAGAACTTCACTTAGTCTAGATTGAGACCCCCTATGCGCCCACTATCCGAGTCAAAGCTGATGGCCTATCGGTAATGCCCTAAGTGCGTATGACCCGCGCTGACGGTTGTCACCAGCTCAATGGGCTGCGGCACGATCAATCCGGCCATGAGCTTATAGCTGTCGCGCGGGGCGAGGGCCTTGATGCCTATGTCCAACGGGCTGCCTTTCAGGCTGCCGGTGTGTCGTAGTTACGGTTGCGATACCAAGTCTTGTATTCTGGATAGCTGATCGGCTCGTAACGCGACGGGTTGTCCGGGCTCTTGCAGGTCGACAGGCACTCCATGCGGAAGTCGTAGTGGCAGTCCATGAAGAACGGGATGGCATAACGCTCATGCCCCGAACGGTTCACAACGCGGTGGGGCGTGGCCATGAACCGGTTATTGGTCCAGCGCCGGAGCAGGTCGCCCCCATTCACCAGGAAGCTGCCAGGCAGTGTGGGGGCGTCCACCCACTTGCCGTTGGGCATCCGCACCGAGAGGCCCTGTACCTTATTGTCCGGCAACAGCGTCATGAAGCTGGTGTCGGTGTGAGGGGCGAGGCCGAATTCATTATCTTGGACTACTTCCTGCGAGGGGTAGTGCGACAAGCGAAGCGCATAAGTCGGCTCGCGGAAAGCTTCGTCGAAGTAGTTCGTAGGCAGATCGAGGGCGACGGCATAGAGTGGCATCAGCTTGCGGCCGAGCTGCTCCATCGTATTCACATAGGCCATCACGTCTTCGCGAAAACCGGGCAGGCCGTCTGGCCAGCGATTTAGCACACGAAAAGGCTTCTTCGCCACGACGTCCGGGTGGTCCGGTGTGAGCTGGCGATTGATGAAGAACGCCTCGTTCAGGTTGGGTTTGTTGTTGGCGTTGATGGCCGAGTGACGCACGGTTGCGCCCTGCATCGGAAGATAGCCCACGATGTTCTCGTCGATCTTCAGCCGCAGCTTCGCATCGAGCGGCTGCGCATGGAAGCGCTCGGCCGCCTGGAAGGTGTGCTCGACCAGCTTCTGCGGCACACCGTGATTGACGATGAAGTAGAAGCCGACGTTTTCCATCGCATAGCGCAGCTGTTCTGCGGTGCTCTCGAGCGAGCGGGGAGCGCCCGCCAGGTACGGCCCCAGGTCGATAACGGGGATTTCATCCTTGGCTTCGGGACGAATCGGGTTCAGGTTGGGAGCTAGGTTGTTTGTCATGGGGCAGATTCTCCTTCTGATGCGTCCGGTCGAGGGCGTCAAGTTTTGGCTGCGAGGCCAAGGCGAGTGATGGTAGCCTTCTCCTGCAGGTAGGCCTCGTGCGCGAACCGCGTGTATTGCTCCGGGTTCATGTGGATCTGCGGCTGGTCATATCGATCAAGCAGCGTCTTTACAGCCGGATCGCTCATGCCTAGGAGGAAGGCGTCGTGCAGTTTATTGACGATGGCTGGGTCCATACCCTTCGGGCCGGCGATGCCCCAGGGCGAATCGGTAAAGAAGTCGAAGCCGGACTCGCGCACGGTCGGAACATCCGGCCAACGGGTCGTGCGCTTGCTGCCATACGTCATGAGAAGGCGAGCCTTCCCCGCATCGACGTGCGGCGCCCATGTCGATGCTGAGCTGTGGGCCATCACCTGCCCCCCCAGCATGGCCTGGAGGCCGTCGGTGTCACCCTTGTAAGGGATGTGCAGCAGCTGGACGCCGGCCCGGTACGAAAACTCTTCCATGGCGAGGTGGCCGCTGATGCCGATGCCCGACGTTGCGTAGCTGAATTTGCCGGGGTTCGCTCGGGCGAATTCCACCAAGTCCTTCACTGACTTGATTGGCGAGTCGGCAGCCACGACGAGGCCGAAAACGAAACCCGCCAGCCCAATGATATAACTGAAATCCTGCAGTGGATTGAACGCGGTCTTTTGCATGTGCGGCTGGCGAAAGACAGCGACCGACATCTGCGACAGCGTGTAGCCGTCCGGCGCGGCCTTGAGCAGCTCGTTGGGGCCGAGCATGCCGCCTGCGCCCGGCTTGTTCTCGACAATGATCGAGGTGTTGAGCGTCTTCGCAGCGCTGGCGGCCAAAGCACGGATGATGACGTCTCCGCCGCTGCCAGCCGTCCAGGGATAGATGAGCTTGATGGTGCGCGAAGGAAACGCCTGCGCGGCCACGAAGGACGGCACAGTGATAGCCGCGGCGCTGGCGAGGGCACCCTGGAGCAGCTGGCGACGGTTGAGACGATAGGTCATAGCTTGCTCTCTCTAGAGGATGTGTAGTTGGCAATCTAACGCCTTTTGAGATGCCTGTCCATTGAAAAGAGCGCAGTCACCCTTAACGTTGTGTTAAGGCCCGTACGGCGCCAGATGCTTTCGCAATAGCGTGAGGTTTACGCTGGCGTGCGCCGCATCTCCCCCGGAGGGACCGGTACTTTTGGGGATTGAATGAATTTCATATCGAGAAGTGGTTCCGAGAGAGATTTATCGCATAGACTTAGTCAATAGTCTGGAGTCTGGATTACTTGCAGCAGAGCTTTAGTTCAAACCAATAGCTTGAGAGGAAACAGAATGACAATGTTCAACGCCCGTATGTTTCTCAGTTTGTTCTGTTTGTTTGCGTTTGTGCTTGGAGCCGACAAGGCAAGCGCTCAACCGTATCCAGACCAACAGCAGGGTGTATGGATCGCCAAAAATTTTCAGTTTCACACGGGCGAAGTATTTCCAGAGCTCAGGCTCGGATACACCACGCTCGGCAAGCCCACAGGGATCCCCGTGCTGGTACTGCATGGTACTGCGGGGACCGGTTCTGGCATGATCACAAATAAGAATTTTTCCGGTGAGCTGTTTGGTCCTGGGCAGCCGCTGGATGCAAACAAGTACTTCATCATTCTGCCAGATGCAATTGGAGTTGGACGATCCAGTAAACCCTCGGACGGACTACGCGCTAAATTTCCCAAGTACAACTATGACGACATGGTGACTGCGCAGTATCGGTTGGTGACTGAAGGGCTTGGTGTAAAGCATTTACGTCTGGTCATCGGTAATTCCATGGGTGGTATGCAAACGTGGCTTTGGGGCATCAAGTATCCGGACTTTATGGATACGCTGGTTCCCATGGCGGCGACACCCTCCGCCATGTCTGGTCGTAACTGGATGATGCGCCGACTCATTATCGACATGATCAGGCGTGATCCGGAATGGATGGACGGTAACTACACCACACAGCCTAAAAGTCTTCAATTTGCCTCCGTGTTTTTTAGCGTAGGCACGAGTGGAGGCGATCAGAGTTTGTACCGCTTAGCACCAACGCGCAAACAGGCGGACGAGCTACTAGATAGACGGCTGACGGCTGAATTTAAAGCTGATGCGAACGACAACCTTTATCAATGGGAATCCTCTGGCGACTTTGATCCCGCAGCTCATGTAGAAAAAATCAAGGCCCGCGTATTGGCTATTAATTCAGAGGACGATGAGCGCAACCCGCCGTCGCTAGGGTTAATGAACAAAATCCTACCTCGTATTCCAGACGCGAAGCTTTATCTCATCCCGGCGAGTCCGCAAACGTCAGGGCATGGGACTACGGGGCAGGCAAAGTGGTGGAAAGATCAGGTTGACGCGTTGCTTAAGGATGCTCCAACGAAGTAGTTAATCCTATTGCGCGAGAACTGGAGTCATGACGTTGACAACACCTTGCAAGTCAGAATATGGAGACATGTCTGGTCATTTGATTTGTGACAGGGTGTTGGCTTGCGCGCGTTCTACATTTCTTTCGGCGTCTTCCGCCAACAAAATACGTTCTTTGATATAACGCTGTGAAGTTGCTCTGACTGCATCGACGTAGGCTTGAGAAGAGCCATATCGTTCTTCAACTGAAAGCCTAGGATCATTTTTTTCCAGTCGCTCCGCCTTGGTGAGGGCAAAGGGTGATGCCGCTCCCTGCAAGGGGAAGAGATTGCCTGGTCCATAGCCTTCGGCACGCGGATTCCATCCGGTGTAGCTGGCCTTAGGGACAGCCAACGGTAAGGGTCTAATGCCAGCAACGGACATGCCATCCGAGTCTGCCAGTGGTACCAACACTTCATAACGTCCTAAAACCTTGGGCGGCAACTGACTATGGTCAGATAAATAAGCACTTGAGAATAAGGCTCCGTAGGGCAAGGTGGGCAAGTTGTGCGGCGCTGCATTGGCTGCGGGTACCAACGTGCCCTGAGAGCGCATAGGGACTCGACTCGATGGAGGCTCAGCACCAGTGGTGATCCAGTCATTCAGCGCTTGCAGCAAGGCGCGCATGGGCTGACCAGCGTGCAACGGGTTGACAGGCAGCGCCATGTTTTTTTCTTGTTTGATCACTGCACCTGGGGCTGCGAAATGGGGTGTGCCTGCAATCATGTAGGCTCGGACATTGGTGGGCAAGTCGATGTGATTACCAGAAGGGTCCGTTACCAACAGTGATGCTCTTGCACCCCACCATTCATGCTCACTGTCGGTCTGCATGACTTTGGGACAAGTTTGTGTTTGGCGGCATTTGAGGAGTAAACCATCTTGCTGGCCTGAGAAGGGGTCGGTCATGACCTCATAGGTAAAGGGAAATAAATCAATTTGCCAGCCAGAGTCTTGCGGATGTCGAGCGTTTCGACTGGGTTTACCAAATCTGTAGTTGGTGGCCATTTTGCGAGCGCCTGCTACATGGGGCATGATTCCCTCAAAGACCGTTTTCCCATTCAAGTCTTCGTTAAAGCCTAGCCATAAAAAGTCACGCAAAAATCTGCCTGATTGCGACACACCAAAACCAATGGCACGTTGCACGGTGATGGCACCGTTGAGTGCAAGAGGATTAGCAGGTGAATTATTTGTTTTTAAAAATGCACTGACATCACGTGCCATGGCAAAGCCCATGCCATGGAGCACTGGATCCTTGGCTGTATAGGTGATTTCATAAATTGCGCCGGCATCAAAACCTTTAGGCCTTGAAATTTCAATATTTTGTGGGCCAGTCACTTTGACCGTCAAGTCTGAAGGCGTTTCGCGCGTGTCTGTCCAGATAGCTCGAACAGTAGCATTGACGCTAGAGGGGTTTTCAATCAGAGCGGTGAGTTGGACCTTGATTGGATTGGTCAAATGATCAAATTGAAACTCATCGCGTACGGAGCCTTGAATGCCTACAGCCGAAGGTGCTTGCATGGTTAATGATTGTGGTCCGGATGGGATGTCACCTTGCCAGCCAATCCAGGCCATGGTGTATCCCTGTCGATGCAAGTAAGCAATGCCAGCATCTTGCGCTTTCACTGCATTATTAGCGCCAGGCTGAGGTGCGTCGTCAAACAGTTGAGGTGCTAATTTACGGCCTCTGTTGGGTATATCCACCAGTAGTGTTTTATTGCCTGCTTGCGGGTCTGTGGGTTGAAGCAAAACCACATCGGCAGATGCTTCGACTAGACCCTTCGCATTTTTAGGCGCGTCACTTAAGTCGGCGATGACTGCATTACGCTTGTCATTCGGATCGAGTGCGATCACCGCTTTTGCTTTTATAACTGTGTAGGTGCCAACATTTGGAAATACGCGTCCCTCAAAAGCAAGTGCTTTTTCTGTTATGTCGAAACGAATGACCTCTGCATTGGCAGTGAATGTGGCGGCCAACGTCGCAGCCAGTACCGTGAGAATTTTAATTTTCATTCACTTATCCTTTGAAGATTCCACGAGTATCGCAGACAGACTGATCACCAGAATCCGTGTAAACCCTTGGGGGGCCTCTTGTTTGCTGATCGAGCCCTTATCACCGCCCGAGCCCCTTACCGATTAAAGTAACCCGCTTTGATCGACCACCCGATTAGATTCACAATCAGCCTGCCGGCCGTGACGCACGTGAGTTTGGCCGCAGTGTCTTTTGCAGGCTGAATTTCAACAATATCCATGCCAACCACGCGGCCCTTTAGCACCAAGCCCTTGATGATTTCACGCATTTGGACAAAGTTGAGACCTCCCGGAGCGGGACCGTCTACCGCCGGCATGACCGTAGGGTCCATGCCATCCGCGTCGATGGAGAGATAATATTTCCCGTTGTTGGGGATTCTGTCGAGGATGGCTTTGACGCCTACCTCGTGCAGTTCATAGGCTGAAATCAGATGCGCACCGTAATCGATTGCAGCCTGATAGTCAGCAGGCCTGCCGCTACCTTGCGCTCTAAGACCAATTTGAAAAATAGAACCGACGTGTTTCATCTCTGAGGCGCGTCTGATGGGACTAGACAGGCCTTCTCGCACGCCATTGACTTCATCACGCCAGTCTAAGTGCGCGTCAATATGTACCAAGGTAATGTCTTCCAGCTGATCGTAGCCACGCAAAATCGGTGTGGTGATACCGTGATCGCCTCCTAAAATCACTGGAAGCGCACCGACCGATAGGAGTTTGCGAATCACTTGTTCAGCTTTCCTGTAATGCGCTCCTGGGTCCATCAAATCAGGCAGCACATCACCAAGGTCAACGAGTTTGATGTCTTCTCGATGTTGAAGCAAAGGACCTTCGATATCAAAATCATAATGGCCTGGTGCGCGTACCAGACGATCCGTTATGCTTCGTATGGCCTGTGGCGCATTCGTTTGGTCATTGGTAAAGCTGCGCGGACCATAGGCTGCTCCGAAGGGCATGCCTAGAAACGCAATGTCAGCCTTAAGGTTTGTCAAATCCGTCACGAGTTCCGAGTACAGCAACGTTTGATGACTTTTAATCGGCGCGGTGGTAAGTGTGTTCATAACGTCTCTCAGAAAAAATCGACAAATAGATAGTTTCGACTAAGCGCTTGCTTTGACTTTTCGTAGTCGAATTCTGGTGGGGTTAAAGTTGTTAGTGGGCGCCAAGTCTTGCGGACAGGCCGAGCCCACGACAATCAAATCCATCAACGCCTCCATCACGATTTTCTGGCCGGCTAGGGCAGGTGAAATACCTCCTGTAATCAATCCTTTGCTATTGACCGATGTTTCCTGAAAAAGATTCAAAGGGTCAGGCAAGTACTCGTAAGGAATATTCAAGTCCTTTGTGATTTCAGCCAAATTGCATCGACAGCTTTTATGATCTGAAACGTTAAAGTCCATCGAGTAACGCATCGGATCACAAGCAGGCACACAAAAGTCGTGGATACCCACCTCGTCGCGTACAACACGTAACATTGGATTTCTGAGAATGGAATACAACAAATCATTTTCTTTAATGAAGGTTCTGCGCATCACGGATCGCATGTGAGAGGGCGATAAAAATTCTTTCACTTCATCTTTCTTGAAGGCAAAGAAATCACAGACTTGGTGGCCGTCTACATTTTCTACCTCAAGCATTTCGCCTTTTAAAAGATTCATTCTGCCGGCGAAACCACCTTCAATAAGTACTTCTTCCATGTTCTTCTCCAAATGTTTCATAGGTTATGAAATGCTTGATAAAAAGGCGATGAGCCTTTCGCTTTTTGATGAACGTATAACTTCTTCAGGGGTGCCTTCTTCAACTATTCTTCCGCTATCCATAAATACGATTCGATCTGAGATCTGTTCAGCAAATCTGATTTCATGCGTCACAATCAACATTGTCGTGCCGGTTGTCGCGAGATCCGCGATTACTTTTAAAACTTCACTGACTAACTCAGGATCAAGCGAGGATGTTGGCTCATCAAACAAGATGACTTCTGGCTCCATTGCAAGCGCACGCGCAATCCCGACACGCTGTTGTTGTCCCCCTGATAGTTCTGAAGGATATGCATTCAGTTTTTCAGATAAGCCCACTTGCGCCAGCACCTTCTCGGAAATTTCATGGGCTTGGTCTTTGGGTTTTCCTAGTACCTTGATTGGACCAATCGAGACGTTGTCTCTCACCGTAAGGTGTGGCCACAGATTGAAGGATTGAAACACCATCCCTACCTTGGCTCTCTGGCGGTTGATATCTGCCTCGGACTTAAAGAAAATGCCTTTTTCTGAGGCTTTCATTAATTCATCATTGAGGTATATCTCCCCCTCTTCGGGAATGACGAGGTGATTGATGCATCTCAAGAGCGTACTTTTTCCGCAACCACTCGGTCCGATGATACTCACCACCTCTCCGGGTCGGACATTCAGGCTGACACCGTCGACAGCCTTTAAGTCGCCAAATCTTTTCTTGATATTCCTGAGCTGCAGAACGTATCGATCACTTTTATCGTCCTTCATTCCTACTTCACTCCTTAAAGCCAATCATGGCTATTGCAGACTTAGATTTTTGGGTTGAAGATATTTTTTGGCGAGGGACATCAATGAAATCAGGGTGCCGTTGATGCAAAGATACAGAACCGCTGCAAAGATGAGCGGTTCGGTGAAGCTATATGTTTCGTTCTGGACTCTCTGCGCCACCATGGTCAGCTCATGAACCGTGATCGTTGACAAAATTGCAGTGTCCTTGACCAGGGAGGCTGACTGGTTGATGAAGGGAGGGATCACATAGGGTGGAAGTTGTGGAAATACGATGTAGCGCAGTGTTTGAAAACTTGACATGCCGCCCGCCCGCGCGGCTTCGAGCTGACCTGCTGGCAGTGCAATGATGGCAGACCGAACGATTTCTGAAAAGTATGCGCTAGTGTAGAGGCTGAGCCCAAAAATACCGACAACGTAGGAGGGCAGTCGAACATCGTAAAAGGGGAGTAGGTAATACAGTAAGAAGACTTGAATCGTAAAAGGGATATTTCTAAAAATCTCGAGATAGACAATTGAAAAGTATCGAAGCACTAAAATATTGGATAGTCTGAAGAGTGCGATCAAGGTGCCAAGTGTGATCGCTAAGGGGATGGCAGACAGGCTGATGAGCACCGTAATCTTTAGGCCCTCAGCAAACAAGCCAAGGTTACTGAGGACCGCATTGCCGGTGACGCTGACGGTATCCATAGTCAGCACCGTTTAGCCAGTCGCCGCTCAATCAGGGTGCCTGCCTGACTAATGACGAAATTCACCACAAAAAATATTAAAGCTGCCCCGATGAGTACTTCGAGCGGACGGTAATTGCTTGAATACATGAGCTGAGCAGTTCTAAAGACCTCAACAATTGAAATGAAAGCCAGTAGTGGCGTGCCTTTTAATAAGATCATGAACTCGTTAATGATTTGAGGCGTAATTTTGATCAGTACTTGAGGGATCACGATGTAGCGCCAAGTAGAGGCGATCGACATGCCAATCGCCTTGGCAGACTCGTATTGACCGCGTGCAATGGATGTGACGCCGCCCCGCATCACTTCGTGCATGATCGCTGCGCTGTTTAAAACAAACGCAATGAGACCTGCCACGTAAGGAGGCAGACTCAGACCCACGTTTGGTAACAAGTAGTAAATAACAAAAATCTGCACGAGCAGTGGCGTGCCTCGGATATAGGTCACATAGGCTGTCAGGGCGACATTGATTGCCACGACATTGAGGGCCCGAAGCGCGGTGAGCAACGATGCCAGAAGAATGCTGAGCGTGAGAGACAGTGCGGTAAAGTTAAAGGCGATGACCATACCCTTCGCAAGGTCGGGTATGGCCTTTATCGTAAAGTCAAGTTCAAGCATGAGCTTCCTCTAGCGAGTGCTCGATTTGATTACTTTGCGCCAGGTGGCAGGTAGCCTTCGAGTGGCAGAACCGCATTGGCCCCGAACCATTTTTGATGAATTTCATTCATCTTGCCGTTCGCGATCATTTCTTTGATACCAACGTTGATGAGGTCACGCAAAGCGGCATCTTCAGGCCGAGTGACCCACGCGTAATACGTTTTATCGCTGATACCACCGACTAATTTATAGACACCAGGTTTTTCCTTGATCATAGAATTCAAGGATGGCAAGTTGTGTACACCAAAGTCAACTTCTCCATTTGCGACAGCTAAGTAAACCTCCGGAAAAGTGGTGTACAGCTTGATGGACTTGAGACCTGGTTTGCCCGATTGCTTGATCTTTGCGTCGTAATTTCTGAGTGCCTGCTCAGTACCTGAGCCAATCTGAGTAGCGCCTACCTTACCGTTTAAATCTTCAAGGTTATTGATCTTGCTGTTTTTTGCTTGCGTGATCGCAAATGTTGTCGCTTCTGAGATTGGCATGGTGAAGGCAAAATTAGCAGCACGGGCAGGCGTGATCGTCACGGAGGTTGCGACGAGGTCGTATCTTTTTGCACCAAGTCCGGGCAAGATGCCCTGCCATGGCAGGTTCGATTGATCCAACTTGAAGCCATTTTTAGCAACGATATAGTCAAGGACGTCTTTTCCAAGACCAACGATTTTTCCATCTCTCATAAATTCGATCGGCGGCATGGCTGCTTCCGTGCCGACTTTCAAAACATTGGTTTTCTTGATATCAGCAAGGGCATCGGCCGCTGCGTTGAAGCTGACCGTTGCACATACCGCCAAGGTCACCGCCATAAAAAACTTAGGTGCTTTCAACATTGTGAACTCCTCAAAGGAACTGGACTACGTTAAGGACAAGTACAACGATCCATCAAGAGCGTCCCATCGACTTTTAGCGACAGGGGGAATACATTCTTGTGCCAGCAAGAAGCGTGCCGGTCCTTAGAAAAAAATCTTAAGGTGGAGAGGTTGTGGAGTCGATGAACGGCCTTATGCCTGAAGTTCCACAAAGAACCCATACTCAGTGTTGCTTTAATACTTAAAAAAATCTGTGAAGCCTTGATCCGTTGCGACTGAAGTGCAGTGAACACGACCTATTTCATGAGGTAAAAAACTTAACAATGCAAACATTGATTGACTTCATTAAACATCACTTTTACTATTTTGACTAGATGGTCAAAATTATTTCATCTTCTCCGGTTCTAATTTTCTACAACCGGCAACCGCATGCTTTTAGTTTGGGGTTCTCATGAAAAATGTTGCTATTGCTGGTGTGTTGACCTTGTTATCGGTACTAGTGAGCCCCGCCACCGCGCAAAACTATCCCAATCAACCGGTGCGTATTGTCGTGCCCTACACGCCGGGTGGACCAGTCGACTTTGTCGGACGCTCGGTGCAGCAAAAGCTTCAAGAAGGGTGGGGTCAGACGATTATTTTTGATAACCGCCCAGGTGCATCGGCCATGATCGGCTCGAGTTTTGTCGCGCGCGCAGCGCCTGATGGCTACACCCTTTTGATCGGGGGTGCGCAGACACACGCCATGAATGTGGCGACGGTGAAAAAGATGATGTATGACCCAGTGGCTGACTTCACTCCGATCTCCCAGTTGACCGGAACCAGCTGGGTGCTGGTGACACATCCTTCGCTTGGCGTAAAGACTCCGACCGAACTGGTTGAGCTCATCAAAAAAAATCCAGGTAAGTATTCCTATGCCTCATCGGGTGTAGGCGGCGTTGCTCACCTCGGTTTTGAAATGTTGTCTTCTTCGCTTGGTCTGAAGTTGGAGCATGTTCCGTACAAGGGGACGAGTCAGGCGGTCAACGATGTGGTAGCGGGTCACACCCCTATGATGATGGGTGACCAGTCGACGTTACTGCCACATATCAATTCGGGCCGATTGATCGCAATCGCTATGACGGGAGACAAACGTTCGACACTTGCGCCAACAGTACCGACGATTGCTGAGTCTCTAGTGCCTGGTTTCAACGTCCAGTCGTGGCAAGGCCTATGGGGTCCTGTCGGAATGGATCCAAAGTTGGCCCAGCGTTTGAATGAGGATTTTAAAAAAGCGTTGCAAACGCCTGAAGTGGTCGCACAGTTAAGAGCCTCAGGCTACGAGCCAGTGGCCTCGAGTATTCCTGACTTTAAAAAATTCATCGACTCAGAAATCAAGCGATGGACAACAGGTGCAAAAGCCGCTGGCATTGAGCCTCAATAGTTGTTGATAGCCCCACGTTGGAATCACACTGTTAGGGAAGCACAATGCCGTTGCATGGATTTACGCCCTCTTTGCACCAAGTCACCGTCTTGCAAGGCGTAATGGCATCTGTGAAGCGAACGCCAGAGAAAATTGCCATCACTGAAAATGGCTTTAGCCTCACCTATGAACAACTACGTATTGCAATCACTGCCAAGGATGTGCAACGCCATCTGGCAATGTGGCCTGCAGTGCGTACTAAAACCCTCGTTCAACTGCTCGCGAAAGCATATGCCTCAGACTCGGGTTTTGATGAAAGCAGGATCTTTTTAGACCAGTCTCAGCCCGCATTACAACCCGCATTGCAACCCGCATCGCAATCAGCGCCTCAACCCTTGTCTGAGCGGGTAACTGTATTGCGCTTGCTCAGTGCTGCGGTGTCTCATGGCGTGTTTAGCAAGGATATCGTCTCAGGTGTTCCGTTGCCCTTAACCGCCTGGACTGGAACCGTGGCAGCGCTTTTGCCCTTGTGGCTGGGCGGCACCCTGCAACTACTCAATCCGGGAGATATGTCCGCGATAGTCGAGGCGGTCAGCACTGGTCGTGTCAACCAAGTCTGGCTGGGTGAGGCGGAATTTTGCGCACTGAGTCTGCATGGGAACACGCCACTCACCACGCTCAACCCACCTACGGCAAGTTTTAGGCTCGCGGTTTGTGAGGGGTTGCCCTCCGAGACTGTGGCGTCGACGCTCCTTGCCTGGCTAGGTAAAAATCGTGTCACGGCCGAAACGGGTACAGAAGCGTCTGGAACGCTTAGGCGTCATCCTGGACTTGAGCGTCAAGGTGAGCCCTGCGTGGGCGTCATATTTTCACCTCATGGGATGGTCGCGAGCTTGACGACAAACCCTGCTATACCTGCGTGGAGAAGTGCTCTCAATGCTGAATGACACTAAGATCCCTGTCGATCAGCGAGGACCGGGTCTGACGATTATTGATGGGATTCGTGCTTCTGCGAGGGCGCGACCAGACCGCATTGCCTTGACAATCGGAGAGGAGCAGCTCAGTTACCGCAGGCTGATGGATCGCATCGATCGCGTCGCGTCCGGTGCGATGCATCACTTGAAATTACAGCCAGGCGACCGCATCGCGATTGCACTCCCCAATTGTTTGCCTTACCTAGAAATCGTGGCGGGCTTTGCGGCGGTCGGCGTCCTGTGCGCCATGTTTCCGCCCATGGCGATTGCCAGCGAAGTTCGCTTCATTGTTGAAGATTGCGCACCTCGTCTGGTCGTCTGCCACGTTAGCAACGAGGATGAAGTGCGTGCTGGCGCAGCTGGGAACGTGGATACGATACTGGTGGTGGGACGGGGAGGCGTCGACAGCTACGAACAGTGGCTGGAGCAGGCCACGCCCGCCCAGTCTTTTCCGCTTGTCGCGGAAACGGATATTTTTTCTATTTCCTATAGCTCTGGCACCACCGGCCTACCAAAGGGTATCCTGCTTTCACACCGATCGAGAATATTGACCGCCTTTGTTGCTGCCGCGGAATATCGATCGTTTGGTCCTGATTCGCGGATGCTGGTCAGCACACCGGTGTTTCACGGTGCAGGATTTCTAAATCTGCTCGCGCCTCTCTGGTTCGGGGGAGAGGCCGTCATTTTGCCTCAGTTCAATATCGAGACGTTACTCGGACTCATTTCCCGTCACCGCATTACCAAAGCCCATATGGTGCCTGCGCATTTTTCTGCTTACTTCGCCCTCTCGGAGCAGGAGCGCGCACGTTTCGATGTCTCCTCCTTGCGCTGCATAGTGTCCGGTACGGCACCACTCGCACAGTCGATTAAAAGTCGGATCGTCGAAAGTTTTGGTCCTGATGTGCTACATGAGCGATACGGCTCTACAGAAGCTTCTTTGGTGACCAACCTGCGACCCGAAGATCAGTTACGCAAAATAGCTTGTGTGGGAAATACCTTTGCCTCGGTAGAGGTTGAAATACGCGATCCAGAGGGTCATTTGGTTGCCCCGGGTGAGACGGGAGAGCTTTGGAGTCGCTCGCCACTCATGTTTTCTGGTTACTGGAATCGACCTGAGCTAGAAGCAAGCACCGTGCGCGAAGGTTGGGTGTCGGCGGGTGACATGGCCATGCGCGATGAAGAGGGCTATATCTATCTCGTCGACCGAAAGAACGACATGATTATTACGGGTGGCGAAAATGTCTACCCAAGGGAGATCGAAGAAGTATTGATGCAACATCCTGCTGTAGCGGAAGCGGCCGTTGTCGGACTGCCCCATGAGTATTGGGGGGATGCCATTACCGCTTTTGTGCACCTCAGGGGTGGCGCGATCTTATTCGAAGAGGATCTGCGCGCCCATTGCGCGTTGCATTTGGCGCGCTGGAAAATTCCGAAGCGGATTGCAATTGGAGGACCGTTGCCACGAAGCTCCATGGGCAAAATCCTGAGACGCGAAGTCAAAAGCGCTGCGCTCAAAGGCATGCGATAAAGTCAGATACGAACTCTCACGTGGTACTTACCGCTAGGCGCCCACACGACAACGCACGAGAACGTGTTTGTCGTTTTGAAAAACCTCTTGGTTTAGTTGGTTGTAGACATGGTCTCGAAAGAGGATCAAACCCTGTCCCGGTGATGAGGTCAGTCGTTTCTGGAGGACCTCGACTTCAGTGCGAAGCGTATCCCCCGGATGGACTGGCTTGAGGAATTTGGCGCTATCGAGCCCAATAAGCGCCACGATGCTGTCTTTAAAAAGATCTCCAGTCATCGCTGTTGAAAACGACATGACAAGATGGCTCGGGCACAACCGACTCGGCAGTCCACGCGCATGTGCGACTGCGTTGTCGAGGAAAAGAGGTACCTCGTACCCCACCAATTTACAAAAAGCTTCGTGATCTTCATCCGTGATGGTGCGCGTGCGCGTCGGATAGCGAGCGCCCACCTCAAAGTCTTCGTAAAAGCGGCTAGTCATCTGACCCTTCACGCAGCACAGCCACAGCTGATATTTCTATCAGCGCGTCCTTGCGTATGAGTGCTGCTACAAATACACCTGCCGCTGCGGGAGTTGCTGATTTTAAAAATTCGCGTCGTACCGCCGCAGTATTTTTGTAGTTTTCAGCCGTGATGACAAACTCGTGTGTGGAGACGATGTCTTCGCAAGAGCCCCCCACCGAATTCAGTATTTTCTCGAACTTCCGATAGATCTGACGCGTCTGCTCAACGATGTCACCGGGTGCCGTGATGACGCCATTGTCATCCGTACCAGTCGTCCCGGAAAACCAGATGGTGTTGCCCACCCGCAGCGCAGGGGCGTAGGTGTAGTGCGCCGGCCAAGGTTTGCCAGCAGTCAGTGCGGTACGGGTATCAGACATCATTTGCTCCCAGTGCTTATTTTTGAGGAAGAACGCGATAAATATGGAAACCCTCAAGCACTTTATTTCCGTGCTGATTGATCAAGTTTGTTTGAAAACGGTAAAACTGCCGATGCTCTTCACGCCATATTTTTTCAAGCGTAAAGTGCGGCTTCAAGGTGTCGCCGACAAAGGCAGGCGCGAGAAAATTGGACCCTTGCTCTACAAACGTGAAACCGTTGATTTCCTCACGTAAGGTTGTAGCTCCTAGCGCTGCGATTGACACCAATAAAAGACCATGTGCGAGAGGCCTGCCAAAATGGCTTTGTTTGGCGTATTCGATATCGTAATGAATCGGATGTACATCGCCTGAAATGCCGGAAAAAAACAGAAAATGGGCATCTGTGAGTGTTTTAGAAGGGCCGTAAAAGGTATCGCCGAGTTTAAGTTCCATGAGATCCGTCTTTGCAGTTGAATATGCGTTTAAGTTTTCAGGCGGGAGCAATTTTGAGGTCAGGATTTAGTCGTCTTTTTACGCGTCGTTTTCGGCTCACTCGGAATAATAGTGAGCGCCTGCAGTAAGAAGTTCGCCATGCCAGTCGCAATCTCCGTAGACTTTAGTCGACCTTCGGGGCGATACCATTTTGGTATCCAGTTGATCGCACCCAATATGGTCAGACTCGCAAGCTTGGAGTCTGCACAACTAAATTCTTTGCGCGCAACACCCACCTCAATCAGATGTCGCACACCGGCCTCAAACTCATCCCGTCTCGCTACATAGGTTGAACGCTGCAGGGGACTGAGGTTCTCCAGATCGGTCAGTAAAATACTGCCTAAACTGTCCTCGATAATCCCGCGAATATGCTGAAACAACAGCTCAAACAGACGCGTCCTGGGACTCGCTTTTGGATCCAGACTTGCCAGTGCCTCCAAGCTAATATCCATGCAGCGCATGTGACATTGGAAAAGAATATCCTGCTTGTCGCGAAAGTAGTAATACAAATTGCCCTTGGTAATGCCGAGCCGGTCAGCGATGTCTTGCATCGTGAGAGAAGATAAACGCGACTCCCCGAGTGCATCACCTACGCTACGCAAGATTTCGTCGCGCCTGGAAACCTTTGGGGTGTGGCGTCCACTCCAGCGGCGGGTTTCGATGTTTCGATCCGGCTCTGGACTCGGAGCGGGGAGGGACGGGCGGAGTATTGATTTCGTTGATTTTGACTTCATGGTCAAATTCTAGAGGCGGCTATGTCTAAAGTCAATTTGCAAATACTCCTCTCAGCAGCCCCCTACAACACCCCCACCAACTCCCCAGCCGCGCGTTCCGTTAACACCACTTCCACGGCGATATGCGCTCGCGTTGCAGGCCCGTGACCGGTGAAGCTTTCGGCAGGGAAGGGTAAAGGACAGCCATAGGGAGACTCCACTCAGAACAGATCACAACATAACGTATTTACGCGCACGATTAGGGGCATGCGGTCATGAATAATTGTGTTTGAGATGAGCACGTTTCTTTTAATTTTTATACCATTTCATATATATTCATAAGGTTTCTAGCCAAAGCGTATGTAAAAAAGTTACGGAAATGAAAACTCGACTTGTTAGCGGCGTTGAAGTGCATCGTGGCTCTGCCAATGTCTTTGCTGATCTTGGCCTAGTTGATGCTGAAAAGCTCAAGATTAAAACGGGCTTGGTGATTGAAATCAGAAAAGCCATGATAAGCCGTGGCTTGACACAACAAGTGGCCGCTAAGCGGATGGGCATTTCTCAACCAAAAGTCTCTGACATGATGCGGGGCGACTTCACCAATCTGTCTGAGCGCAAACTGATGGATTGCTTGATCCATAAGCAAATGGTCAACAAGATGCTTAAGAGTCCAGCCTTGAAGGTTGAATTAGAAAAGCTAAACCGAAAGGGGTTTGCCACCCTTGATGAGACTAGTCGGGCCATCCGCAGAGTAAAATAGAAATTAAGTCAAAAGAGGGCTTTTTTAGATGCGTTTGAGCCAAAGTCAGTTAGCCAAAATTACCCAGACGACGACTGCTGTCGCTGGGCCTTTGGCGCGCGTGTCGATTTTTGGTTCTAGGTTGGATGATTCGCGTGTTGGCGGTGATGTGGATCTATTCATTGAATCCAAGCCTGCGATCGGTTTGTTGGCTCGTGCAAAAATTAAATGGCTTCTTGAGCAGGAACTGAACTTGCCTGTTGATGTGCTTGCAGCTGATTTAGACGATATCCAAACACCGTTTGTAGCAATCGCTCGCGCAAACTCAAGATGCATCAATGATGTATCGTTGCGTTCGTAAAAATGACGATTGACACTGCCTTAAGTGATGAAAGAAATTGCTTGGCTGGCTTGCTAGAAGCTATCCAAAGGTGTGTTTATTTTTTAGATGCTGCTTCAAAAAATACCCCTTGGCCTTTAACGGGACAATTACTACTGTCACGAAAGAAAGATAATGAGCTTTTTGAGGCCCTCGCAGCAGTCAATGAACGATTTTCAACATTACAGGACTCGCTAGGTGCTGCTATGCGGCACAGTCTTATTTTGTCTGGCGAGCAGGCTGAAAGTTTTTTGAAAGTTTTGGCAATCTTCGAAAAGTTCAAGGTCATATCTTCAATTGAAGATTGGCAAACAGCTCGAACAGCCAGAAATTTGGCCGCGCACGATTATCAGACGGATTATGCAGTGGTTGCAGAGCATTTCAACTCATTGCATTTGCTAACTGAAAATCTATATGGAACTGCAAAGAGATTTTTACTCTATTGCGATGAGGAGCTTTCTGTTCTACCTCAAAGCGAAGATTTTTCTATTGAATTTCGAGCAATTACCGCTCATTTGTGAGCGGTGAGGTGTCATTGAGAAACACCCCCCATACGCCTACTGTCCAAATAGCAGTTTCATGTTGTTCAGAAATATACTTTGTGTGCTTGGCAAGTTCTATGTCACGTTCAATGAGGGGTTCAAGTCGATTAGGTGTGCACCACCCTTACGAGCATTTTCAGCATGTTCCGGGTGCCTCACATTATTTTTATGTATTGTTTCGTCTTGCATTTGACTGGTCTCTTTTTAATAACCACCATCCATATGGTTTGGGCCAGGTTGAGTAGTCAGGATCGTGTTTGAGTGCTACGGCTGCCTGCACGGGCCAGTTTGGGTTGTAAAGAGACTCTCTTCCAATCGCAACCAAGTCGGCCTGACCTGAGCCAATAATTTCATTCGCGTGCTCAGGCTTAGTAATCAGGCCGACCGCCATGACCTTTGAACCAGTATTTCTTCGCACACTTTCAGCATACGGAACCTGATAGCCAGGTTCTCTTCCGGGGGCAAGCGTGCCTCTGTCCATCAGTCCCCTTGATGAGCAGTCAATGACATCAATACCTCGGTCACTCAGTTGTTTTGTAAGAATCAGTGTGTCATCCATCGTCCAGCCTCCTTCAAGGTCATCGACGCATGAAAGACGATAAAAAATAGGTAGATTGCTAGGCCATTGAGATCGCACCGCCTCCGCGATTTCCAAGGCAAATCTCATCCTGTTTTCTAAAGTGCCACCGTATTCATCTTTTCTGTGATTAGACAGAGGAGACAGAAAGCTATGTATCAGGTAGCCATGCGCCCCGTGGATGTTGAGCACTTGAAACCCCGCTTGGGCAACGCGGCAAGCGCCCTCTGCGAACTTGTCACGCAGTTTCCAAATTTCATCTTTTGTCAGTTCTTTCGGTACTTGCCATCCTGGATTGGCTGGGAGGGCTGACGGTCCAACGGTAGGCCAAGGTGCAAAACCATTGGCCGCATCGTGCGCATTTAAGGATTGATAGCCCTCCCAAGGGACTTGAACGCTTGCCTTTCTTCCTGCATGGATAAGTTGTGCTCCCGGTATTGCACCATGTCTGGCGATGGCCTCAGCTACTGGTTTTAAAGCTTCCATTTGTTGATCCGACCAGATGCCGACATCTGCATGCGTTGCTTTGCCTTGCTCTGTCACAGCAAGAGCTTCAGTAAATACTAATCCAGCGCCGCCGACGGATAGTTTTTCGAGATGATTGATATGCCAGTCCGTCGGCATGGCATCGTTACCGCTGGCGTATTGCTGCATAGGCGATATGACAATTCGATTTTTAAGCTCAATGTCCCTGAGTTTCAACTTTGTAAATAAGGGAACTGAAGTTTCGAGTTTTTCTGTCATCTCTGAGCCTTTAATTTTTGAAAAATTATTTGCTATTTGTTTTTCTTTGATATAAAAATATCACATAAATTTCACAATTGTGAAATTTTCTGGAGACTCAATGTATTCGATCCCTTTTCCGCTTGAGCCCTCGCTTTGGGCCAAAACTGCATGTCCTGCTCCCTCTACAACTTCATTAAAAGATGACATTCGTTCAGGTGTACTGGTCATTGGAGGTGGTTTTGCAGGTCTCAACACGGCGTTGCACCTCGCACAAGAGGGCCAAAAGGTGGTGCTTCTGGAGGCTAAAGAAATTGGCTTTGGCGCATCGGGTCGCAATGGTGGTCAGGTGATACCAGGCTTGAAGTTTGACCCCGCCGAACTGATGACGATGTTTGGTGAAAAACGTGGAAAAAAACTGGTCGAGTTTTCCGGAAAAACGGCAGATATTGTTTTTGACCTCATCAAAAATTTCAATATGAACGTACCGCATGTCCGTAAAGGGTGGATTCAGGGCTCGCACAATCAAGAAACACTGGCCTTGGCCCGCAAGCGGTCTTCCCAGTGGAGCCAGCTTGGTGCGCCCGCGCGGATGTTGAGCAGGGAGGAAATAGGCAATTTGTTAGGCACCGACATTTACCTTGGCGGCTGGATTGACGAGAGGGCTGGGGCTATTCAGCCTCTTAGCTACGCCCGAGAGCTTGCTCGGGTTGCCCTCAGTCTTGGTGCTGAAATTTTTACTGAATCGCCTGTGATCAAGCTGTCTCAACATGGATCTGCCTGGCAAGCTTCTACCTCTAGCGGTGGATCTGTGACAGCAGACAAGGTGGTGATCTGCACGAACGGCTACAGTCAAAACCTCTGGCCTCATTTGCAAGCCAGTGTGATCGATGCAATCAGTTATCTGATTGCAACGCCGCCTTTACCAGAGAGTCTACGAAACAAGATCGCACCTGGTGGTCAGGTTTGCTCAGATGCCAGGAATTTATTGATTTATTTCCGACAGGATCATGAAGGCCGGTTTGTGCTGGGAGGAAGAGGTCCTTTCAGAGAACCTAAAGGCCCCGAGGACTGGGGCCATATCGAGCGCGTAACAAAAAAAATGTTTCCGTTTCTGTCTGATATCCCCATTGAACACAAGTGGTGCGGCCGTGTTGCTGTGACCAGAGATTTCTTGCCACACATTCACGAGCCCAAGCCTGGTTTACTCATTGATATTGGCTGCATGGGTAGAGGCGTTGGTCTCCAATCCTCAATGGGTCGGGCGATCGCGCAGTACCTCACGACCGGCAATCGCGATGTGTTGCCCTTTGCTAGCTCAGACATAAAGCCTCTCCCTTTGTATGGGTTGAGACGACTCTATGTGAATGCGCTGATGACGTGGTACAGCTATAAGGATCTATGAATTCTTAGTGCAGCTAAGTATTTACCCTTGATCGCTGTTTCATTTCTTTAATATTTAAAATATTTAATATAAGATAAAAATGAAATTAAATTGAATTAATTTCATTTTCATTTAAATCAATTGCGCGAACTTCATGATTGCACGCGAGTTCTCATTCGTGCTTCGCGCACAGTTTTTACACCAGTGAGGAGAGCACCATGAATTTGAAAAGAATTTGTACCGCCCTTGCCATGGCAGGATGTATGTCTTTTGCTACATCATCGATTGCAACGACTGAATTGACAGCTAGTGTGTGGTTCCCCGATTCGCATCCTCTTGCGAAATTTGGCTATGTAGAGTGGGCCAAAAAAGTCGAGGCTGCGTCCAAAGGCGACATCAAAATTAAGGTGTTTACCGGAACTGCACTGCTCTCTCCAAACACTCACCTCAGTGGCTTGCGTGACGGTGTTGCAGACCTGACCTATCACGCCGGGACATACACGCCTTCTGATTTGCCCGAAGACAACGTACTTTCTATTCTGGGGATTGGCTTAAAAGATCCAATTGCGACAACATTTGCTGTTGCTGACTTTTACATGACTGATCCTGCCATGCTGGCCTTGTGGAAAAGGCAAAGAATTGTCTTTCTCGGTGCCTATGCCAGCGTACCTTACAACTTGATCTGCAGAAAGAAGATTGAAACCTTGAGCGATATGAAAGGGCTCAAAGTCAGAACTGCTGGTGTGGTGCATTCTGAATGGGCCAAGCTAGTCGGAGCAACACCCGTCAACGTTCCTTCGAGCGAAATGTTTACTGGGCTTGATAAAGGCCAAATTGACTGCACGATGATGGGCGCGAATGATATGAAAGCTCGCTCCTTGTGGGATGTTGCCAAATTCATCAACGTCGCAAACCTCGGACCTTACTTTGCCGGCTGGGAATGGGCGATGAACGGTAATACCTGGAAAAAACTCAAGCCCGAACAAAGACGGATCCTCCTAGATACCATTGCAGATGCAACCGTTGATCTCGAGGTCGAATACATCATGGAGGAAAAGCAAGCCCTCAAGGAGGCTCCCTCAAAAGGAGTCACTATCATTCAGCCGTCAGAGGATATAAAAAATTCACTGCAAGCGTTTTCCAAAGTTGCCCGTGATATGGCCATTAAGGAGGGAACGAACCGTTTCAAACTGAAAGACTCAGAAGGGTTAGTCACCAGATTTGAGACCACACTGGCGAAGTGGGAAAAGCTTCTTGAAGGTGTCGATCGCAACGATAGAAATGCGCTGAAAAAAATCCTGAAGGAAAACCTCTATCAAAAAATAAACGCTTCATCTTACGGACTTTGAAGTCATGACCGGCAGTCGGACCTGTTTTGCAGGTCCGACTTAAATAAAGAGCGACACGGTTCAGCCCGGTAATCATGTAAATCAAACACATTGTTGGGTATTTAAAATGCGTATAGGTGTAGAAGTAGGTGGAACGTTTACAGATCTTGTTGCGATCGACGGTGAAAAAATTCAAGTACTCAAGGTGCCCAGTACACCTGAAAGTCCTGACATAGGCGCCTTCAACGCACTGGTTGCAAGCGGCATATCCCTCAAGGAAATTACTGATCTTGCGCACGGATCAACCGTCGCGACCAACGCTGTTTTGGAAAGAAAGGGTTTTCTCACGGCCTTTCTTACAACAAAAGGCTTTCGTGACATTTTGGCGCTTCAACGACATGGCAGATCAAATATCTATGATCTGGCGTATCAGAAACCCGTTCCGGTTGTATCAAGAAAAGACACGTTTGAAATTACGGAACGGATGCTCGCAAATGGTGAAACCGAGACACAGTTAGATGTAGCGCAGATTGAGTCCGAACTGGTACCGGTGTTAAAAAATGGTAAATATCGGGCAGTTGCTGTTTGTCTGCTCAACTCTTATGTCAACCCAAAGCATGAGCTTGCATTGCGCGACCTGCTTGGTAAGCACATACCGGATCTCAATGTCACCTTGTCCTCTGATGTCAGCCGTGAGTTCAGAGAATACGAGCGAGCATCAACCACCACTTTATCAGCATACGTACAGCCAGTCATGGATCGCTATGTATCCAGATTTGCCCAGAAATTGAAAGAAGCTGGCTTTGAGGGCCGCTTTAGTGTGATGCAATCCAACGGGGGCAAGCTTCCCGCAGAAGCCATGCGTGCAAATGCCATTACAGCTTTGCTTTCAGGGCCCGCTGCCGGAGTGATCGGAGCCTCTCGTCAGGCTGGGCGCTCGGGCTATAAAAATCTCATCACGCTCGATATTGGTGGAACGTCAACGGACGTGTGCATGATCGCGGATGGTCATCCTCAACTGACCAACGAGTTTTCACTGGATGGCTTGCCGGTTCGCATTCCACTTTTAGACATCAATACGGTGGGGGCTGGAGGAGGAAGCATCATCTGGATTGATGATGGTGGGATGTTGCGCGTCGGGCCAGAATCTGCTGGCGCCATGCCAGGTCCAGCATGCTATGCCCGAGGAGGTACCCGGCCCACAGTGACAGATGCGCATGTGGTGCGCGGCACTATTTTGCCAGAGGCATTTCTCGGGGGCAAAATGAAAATTGATGCTGAGTTGTCACGTCAAGCCCTGGAGCCGATTGCCAAGGCATTTGGTATGAGCCTCGAAGAGGCTGCTGATAGTGCAATACAACTAGCCAACGCGAATATTGTAAGAGCCATTCAGGTTATTTCTACCGAGCGAGGATATGATCCTAGAGACAGCGTCATGGTTCCTTATGGCGGAGCTGGGCCCTTACATGCGGCGCAGGTGGCCCGTGATCTTGGGGTCAAGTTAATTGCGGTACCACCCAATGCTGGGGTGATCTCTGCCTATGGTCTGATCGCCAGCGATTTCATTCAGTTTGAAACATTGACCAGAAGATTTTTGCTGGATCAGTCAGCAGTGGATCATGTCAAACAAGTCTTCAATGAAATGAAAATGCGCGCGCTTGAGCGAGCGACATCGATGAAGTTCGGAGATATTATCAAGCTTAGTTTTATTTCTGAAATGCGTTTTGTTGGACAGGCTTTTGAAGTACCGGTTGAACTATCACCAGAAGAGCTTTCTGAGCTGACCTATGAAAAGCTTCGTCAGCAATTTGGAGAGATGCATCAAAAGTTATTTTTCTTTGGAGCTGAAGAAGATAAACCCATTGAGTTTGTTTCATTCAGACTTGGTTTGACGGCTCCCCTCAAAGAAATTCCTATCTTGACAGAGTCCACTGACCGTCAAGTCGAGACTCGTGAGATCGATATTTTTGAAAGTAGGGCCTGGAGAAAGGCGACCTTCATGAGCAGATCTAACATTAAATTAGGCGACTCAATTAGTGGGCCGGCCTTACTCGATGATCCTACCTCGACTTTGCTTGTTCCAAGCGGTTGGAAGGCTCACCGTGATACGAGCGACAACATCATTTTGACTTGTTTGGAGTAAGTGGACATGAATGCACCAGCGTTTGATCAATCCGTTGCTAAAACGGACAGTATTGATCCCGTTGACTACGCGGTCATTACGCAAGGCTTGATTGCTGCCGCTAAAGAAATGGGTGTGAAGCTTATTCGGTCGGCGTATTCGACCATCATTCGTGAGGCTGCTGATGCGTCAGCATGCTTATTTGACAGATTTGGCAATGTTGTTGCTCAGGCTGAACTGATTCCAATGCAATTGGGTCCTATGTCTGAGATTTTTAAAGCCTGTGCTGACATTTATCCAGTCGAGAAGCTCAAAGAAGGAGATTTTTATATCAATAATGACCCCTATGCAGGCGGTCAACACCTTCAGGATGTGTTCATCTATTCCCCCATTTTTTTGAACGGAGTGCTGATTGGTTTTGCGGGTACCGTTGCCCACCATCTGGACCTTGGTGGAGGCAATCCAGGCTTGACGACTGAGGCAGTAGATGTCCACGCAGAGGGCATGATATTTCCACCTTCAAGGTATAACTTTGAACATGACTGGGAAAATAATGGTTCGCTCAAGCGATTGCTTGCTGCAAATATTCGGGTACCTAGTCAAACAATTGGTGACTTTGATGCTCAATTTGCTGCCAATAGGGTGGGTGGCGAAAGGCTGAAGCAACTTTTTCTCAAATACGGCTTGGAAACCATGGAACTCGCCATGGCGCAGTTGATTGATTATTCTGAAATGCGCTGCAGAACCGCTATATCGGCACTACCTGACGGCGTTTATTACGGCGAGGATGCAGTCGATGATGATGGGATAACCGACACCCCCTTGAGAGTCAAAGCCAAAGTAACAATTTCTGGCGATAGTATTGAAATTGATTTTGAAGGAACGTGTGCGCAAGTTTCACGTAATCTTAATTGCCCCTTATCTTCAACAATATCTGCTGGACTCACTGCAGTTAAAACAGCACTCACAAGTGCCGATATCCCTTTTAACGAGGGAACAAAAAAACCGATTACGATCAAGGCTCCTAAAGGGTCACTTGTGAATCCAAGCTATCCTGCCCCAGTGCGGGCACGAATGGAAGCTGCCTACAGGTGCTTTAACGCCGTATTAAAGGCGCTTGCACAAGTCGCTCCTGAAAAAGTCATTGCTGGTGGTAATGACTCCACACTTGTGACTTCAATTGCACATCAGAAAAGCGGAAAGTACAAAGTCTACCTTGAAGTATATGGAGGTGGATTTGGCGCCTCTGTGCATAAAAATGGCTGTGATGCCGTAGATTCCCCTCTCTCGAATTGCACCAATACCCCGGTTGAGGCCACCGATATGGACTTCAGCCATTTTCGAATTATCGGCTACGGGCTGATTCCTGACTCTTGTGGTCATGGCAAGCAGCGTGGTGGATTAGGCTTTTTCAGACGCTTCCAAATCCTAGAGGATGACGTCAATTTTGCTATCTATGCGGATCGATTCACTATTTCTCCGTATGGACTCTTTGGTGGAACGGATGCCCATACTGGAAGGGGCGAGTTGCTGCGCAATGGCAAGATCATCCCTATAAAGAGTAAAGATGCTATGACACTGCAAAAAGGTGACATCCTGACGATCTTTACAGCAGGCGGTGGCGGTTATGGTCATCCCGCGGAGCGTCCTAAAGAAGAAATTAAGCGCGACTTGGAGCAAGGTTACTTGACTGACGCCACGGCAAAAGCTTCTTACGAGGTCACTGCCTAGCCACTCTAATCGAGAAAAAGAAATGAGAATATTTGAGTCGCTGGTCAAGAAATTTGCATATCTGCTTGCGGGACTTGCAGCATTGAGCCTCGTTCTCATGATGCTCCAGACCGTCATGGATGTCATTCTAAATAACGTGATCAACAAACCGATAGAGGGAAATCTTGAAGTCATTTCCATTTATCACATGGTCATTATCGTTTTTTTACCTTTGGCTCTTGTTGAACTCAGACACGAGCACATCAACTCTGACCTCTTAGTCATTAATTTCTCCAAATTCTGGAGGCGGTTCACCTATATTTTTGGCGCTGTCGTGACGCTTGTTTTTATAGGAATTTTGTTTTGGCAATCTTTAATTGATGCTCTTCAATCATTCGAGATTAACGAGGTTGTTATGGGTTCTATTTATGTTCCTGTCTGGCCAGCCAGATTCGCACTGCCTTTAGGGTTTTCAGCATTTATGCTGGTTGTTCTTTTACACATTATTCACGCGTTTACCAAACCAGACTTTGATCCCACGCCAAGCTCGCCCGATTCAGATAAAGACACTTCTGTCAGTATCTGATTAAAGGAGAATCATGAGTAACGTCGCAATCGGTTTTATAGGGCTATTGATCGGACTTGGGCTTGTCGCGCTGCGTATCCAGATTGGTGTCGCGCTTGGCATTGTGTCCTTTTTTGGTATTGCAGCAGTCGTTAACTGGCGGGCTGCGTGGGGCGTGGTGAGCTCGGTACCATTCAATTTTGTTGGAGATTGGAACCTTACCGCTATTCCGATGTTTTTGTTGATGGGCTATGTTGCTAGTTTCTCAGGGCTGACCTCTGGTTTGTTCAAGGCAATGCGTATTTTCTTGTCCAGATTGCCCGGTGGCTTGGCCATTGCAAGCGTTGGAGCCTGTGGATTGATGTCTGCAGCATCAGGTTCCAGTGTTGCTGTTTCTGCAGCCTTTGCCCGCATTGCGACGCCCGAAATGCTCAAGTACAAATACGATCCGGGTCTCGCCAGTGGGGTGATTGCTTCCGCTGGAACGCTAGGTTCTCTTATTCCTCCGAGTATTTTGATGCTGCTGTATGCATACATGGCAGAGGTATCTGTTGCCAAGGTTTTCATGGCTGGATTTTTGCCAGGGCTGCTATCGATGCTGATGTTTGCAGCGATGATTTACGTTAGAGTCAAACTGAATCCAAATTTAGCGCCGCCCGTTAGGGAAACCTTTTCCCGACAGGAAAAACTCGAGGTATTGGCTCAAGTATGGCCCTTACCCGTTTTAATTCTCAGTGTTCTGGTAGGAATTTTTATCGGATTATTCACGCCAACGGAGGCTGGTGCGGTTGGGGCTGCGCTTGCCATACTCATTGCTTTTTTAAGGAAATCTCTCAGCTGGAGCGTCATTAAAAGCTCGATTTCTCTGACGCTCAGTGGGACTGCCAGTATTTTCATGGTAGTCATCGGCACCGTTATGCTAGGGAAGTTTCTTGCACTCAGCGGATTACCCGCATTCATCACAGAGAGCTTTCTGTCAACCACGAGTAGTGAACTGGGTGTCATTATCGCCGTGGCTGCACTTTATTTGATTTTGGGTTGTTTCCTTGATTCGATTGGTTTGTTGCTGCTGACGCTCCCGATTATTTTGCCTTTAGCCAAGGCAGTGGGAATCGATCTGATTTACTTCGCGATTATTTTAGTTAAGCTCTTAGAGCTTGGCCTGGTCACCCCGCCTGTCGGACTCAATGTATATGTGACTAAAAGCGCACTTGGGAATCTCGTTTCACTCCCTACCATCTTTAGAGGCGTATCGTGGTTTATCGTAGCTGACCTCATCACTCTTTCTTTGCTGATTGCATTTCCGATCATTTCACTTTACCTTCCCGGACTTATGGACTGAGGGACTAATTGTTTTTTTTATCCTAAAATCAAACTTTAAACTTCGATAATGAATTTTGACTAGGCTGAAACCACTGGCGTGAAAGATATCAACATGATGACTGATGGCATCGGTGAAAAACTACGCCAACGCCGAAAGGTTAAACAGTTTTCCTTGAGTGAAGTTGCTAAAAAAACTGGACTTTCTATTGGCCTTTTGAGCCAAATCGAACGAGGGATTTCTGCACCCTCATTGCGATCACTCAGTATGATCTGCTCTGCGCTATCCATGCCCTTGAGATGGCTTTTCCAAAATGAGCATATTGAAAATAATATTGAGGAAAATATAGTTGTCAGGGTTGGACGTCGCCGAAAGATGGATCTTGGCGCATCGGGCATGAGCAAGGAAATTCTGTCTCCTGATGCCTTGACATCCCTTCAGCTCATGCGCTTTGTTTTGCATCCACAAAGCAAGGTCGTCGAAGGCCTTGCCCCGATCGCGAATGGTGCTAAAGCCGGTACTGTCATTTCTGGAATTTTGGGACTCGAAGTTGATGAAAAGACATATTCGCTCTTGCCTGGAGATTCTTTCGCTTTTAAGGCGAGTTCAACTTACAAGCTCTGGTGTATTGGCGACGAGGATTGCGAGCTTTTCTGGGTCACCACACCAGCGATTTATTGAGTCAACATAAGCGTCACCACGCGTGTTCGATTCGACATCTACGCGATGGTGCGCTTGTGGAGCGCATTTACGGGACAGCGCTTGCAGTAGCGCTTATTGGTCAACGCTAATGGTACAGGGCCTAGCCACTCAAACTAGTTAGGTTCAAGCTTGATCGACTTTGCGACATTGCCCCATTTCGTAGACTCAGCCGCTAAAAACTTTGTAAAGTCCGAGGGCGTCTGGGGATCGGGGCGTACACCGAGCTTTTCGAACCTGGCGATCACCTCAGGATCGCGCAGCGCATCCGTGGTGGCTTTGTTCAATGCAGCCACAACATTAGGTGGCAAATTAGCCGGACCAAACAACCCAAACCAGCCCTGCGCACTGAAATTGGGATAGCCCGACTCCGCAACCGTTGGCACATTCGGTACAGCAGGGGAACGCTGTGGTCCCGTGAGGGCGAGGATTTTTAAACGGCCGCTCGCGACATTGTTTAAGGCGGTCGCCAACGACGTCTCAAAAGAGATTGGGATCTGATTGGCGAGCAAGTCTTGCATCGCAGGGCCCGCACCCTTGTAGGGGACGTGGGTCATCTTGATCCCCGCGCGTTGAGAAAACATTTCTGCCGTCAAATGCGGAATCGAGCCATTACCCACACTCGCATAGTTCACCTTGTCGGGATTCGCTTTGGCGAACGCGATCAGCTCCTGAACTGTGTTGTAGGGAGCTGCCACATTAGCCACGATCGCGCCATCCGTCGTGATCACATTAGTCAGTGGTGTGAAGTCTTTGCTGGGATTGAAACCAAGATTTTTAGTGACATGCGGCGCAATCGACATGGCGCTCACCGTCAAGAGACCCAAGGTATAACCATCGGGCTTGCTGCGCGCCACATATTGAGTCCCAATGTTGCCACCCGCACCGACTTTGTTTTCTACCACGACCGGTTGATTTAAATATTTCGTGAGATTTCTCGCGACCTCGCGACCGGCAATGTCCGTCACCCCACCCGGTGGAAACGGCACCACCAAGGTAATCGTCCTATTCGGATAGTCCGCTTGCGCATAGACAAGCGATGACACGCTCATGACCGCCGCACATACACCCATGCTGAGTGTTTTAAATTTCATTGTTTTCATGTTGTCTCCAGATTATTTTTATGTACTGATCAGTCAAATTAACATAGTTGACTGACAAATTTGGTCGTTAAATAACGCTGTACCCCCTTCCGACAGCCATCTAATACACTATTGATTAATTTAGAAAAAAATGAGGGGTCGCAGTGTTTGGGAATTTACCGCGATGGAGACCATGGACTGTTGCGATCCTGTGCACGTATCTTGCGCTCTCGCTGACACAGCACGTATCCACGACATCGAAAGGCGTCTTAGAGCCACTTTACTATTCCCTTGATGTGGTAGTGATTGGCTGGCTATTTCTATGGTGGGTCTTTAAACGTCCTGCCTATGTGCACTGGTTGTTACTTCCTGTATTTTTAATCCTCCCCCTCGAGCTCTATTTGCGTCTGCACTTCAATACTGGGCTCAAGGCGCATCACTTGGGCATCATCGCTGAAACAAATCCTAGTGAAGCTATTGAGTTTATCGGTGATCAAGGCTGGCTTTGGGCCCTAATCTGGTGCGTTGTGTTGCTTTGGTGGTTTTTAATACTCAGGGCCATGCGCCAAACGCGTGCGTTAGATTGTTCAGGCCGCCTGCGATTTGTGGTGGCCCTCATCGCGCTGGTGGGTGGAAGTATTTTGTTTTACAGCGATCGTTTGAACTCAGAGACAATAGAAAAAACAAGACCATTTGGCCTCGTAGCAAGCGCATATCAGTTTTGGCAAGAACGTAACAATGCAGATGATTTAATGAAGCTGAAGCAAGAGTTTGCCTTTCATGCGCAGTCTGCCACCAAAGACAAACGCGTGATTGTTTTGGTGATTGGTGAGTCCGCACGCGCCGATCGGTGGTCTCTGAACGGTTATGAGAGAGAGACCAATCCATTGCTCGCCGCCACAGACAATCTGATCAGCCTCACCGACGTCGTGTCTGCAACATCCGCAACAAGCTTATCCGTCCCCGTGATGCTTTCTCGCTTGCCGGCTGTCGATAGCTTCAAATCGTCGAGTTTCAAGGAAAAATCAATTGTGTCGGCTTTTAATGAGTCCGGTTTTCAGTCTTATTGGCTCTCAAATCAGTTGTCTTATGGAAAATACGACTCGTCCGTCACAGCAATCGCAAAAGAGGCGAAACACGTAAAGTTTTTAAATATCGTACAAGCGACTCATCGTTCGAGTTTTGACGAAGTATTACTCGACCCTTTTAAAAAAATACTGAGTGAGAACGCAGAGCAAAAATTCATCGTCCTACACACGTTAGGGAGTCACTGGAACTACAGCTATCGTCATCCCCAGTCTTTTGATCGCTGGCAGCCATCGTTGTTTGGTGCAGGCCACATCAGCCCAAGCGTTGCCCTCAAAGAGCGTCTCAACAATAGCTACGACAATTCAATTTTGTATACGGACTGGATGCTTTCAAACATCATCGAGATCTTGAAATCCTCGGCTGAAGTCAGTGCGATGATCTACATCTCCGATCATGGACAAAATCTTTATGATGGGGCGTGCACACTGGCATTTCATGGCAGCAACACGCAATATGATTTTCAGGTGCCTGCGTTGGTGTGGTACTCCGAGCAGTTCGCACAGCGTTATCCTGAAAAAATCGTTTCTCTAAGAAAGCATCGCGAGGCACCCTTATCCGTTCAAAACATCTTTCACTCTCTCGCAGACCTCGGTGATATACAGATTCCAGGAGACACGTTAAGGGGTAGTTTCTTTAATGAAACATTCTCTCCTCAAAAACGCTATGTGGATAGCTATGGGATGTCCGATTATGACAACTCAACCTTTGACAATACATGTCGCGAAGTCATCGACAAGGGCACACCAATCCCCAGATACTGAAAAAGTGGAGTAAAAAAAATGGTATAAATATTAGATATCATCTCCATTTTTAAAGGCAAAAAATGTTTAAGCTCAGCGCACTAGGTAGTATGTTATTAGTGGTAGCAGCAACAGTACTGCCAATTAACGTCAATGCACAAGTGGCTTCGGGTTCTAACCCTAAAGCCAGCGCACCGGCGTCTACTAACAAGTCTGGCAGCGCCACGCCAGCTAGTGCTCCTGCTGCTCCTACGCCTGCACCTACGCCTGCACCTTCACCTAAACCAAAACGCTGAGAAAAGTCTGGCAGCTCTTGCGTCTGCCAGTTCACTTTTTTAAAGCTTATCCGTACTCTCCACAATGGATAAACAGGTGTTTTTGCACACACCTGAACGAGCCTGCTACATATCATCCCCTGTCATCCAACGACAGGAAAAGATATGCAAACTTCAGTTAATAAAAAACCAAGCCCTGCCACCAAAGTCAAGGCAGGATCCTTGCCCTATACAGCATCCGGGATAAAGTTCGCCACAGCTGCAGCGGTTGAGCCACCATTTATTTATATGGAGCAAAAGACCCGAGAAGACGAACACGCCGAAGCAATCCAACGGTTAGAGGCTGAGGTCGAGGCATTGAAACTAAACGCCGCAGGGATGCAGCAGGCGATGGATCAAAAAATGAAGCTTTACATCAAGATGCTTATCGGTGGGATGAGTGTGCTGGGGATGTTTGATATTTTTAGGTGAGGAGATAAAGGTAAGCATTACAAATTTTTCTGCAACGCCATCTGAATCCAACTAATCTCCGAGCGACCGCTTTGATCAGGTGCTGAGAGACATCTCAGCACCGTCGCTCCGAACTCCGCTGAGAGTTGCCGAATCTCCTCTTTGGTCACTGCATACGTTGCACGCTCCGTTATTTTTTATAAGGGCATGGCGGTCATGCCGAGCTACTTAATAGCCGTGCTTTGTAGTCAAGGGCTTCAAGCTCTACATGTGCGCTTAACGGTCCGCGCAAGATAAACAGATGTGGTTGTTTGGCAAAATTAAAAATTCGGTACAGACAGAAGGCATCCTCTTGTTCTTCAGAAAACTCAACTTCATTACGCGTAACAATAAAAGGATTGGCTGCGCCGCTGTTAGTAGTTTTGACTTCAATGAATCGGCTTTGTTCTGTAGAGGCGCCTTCGGATGAGTCGTATGACAAGATGTCATAGCCCAAGCCGTCTCCAAGTCGGTCGGAAACCCAGTCTATTTTGTTGGCCAGATCAATTCTGTTGTCATCGCCAAGCCTGACTTTTTCATACTCAACTGCCCAGGCTTCACCGTTACACCCCAAAAGGCGGTTACGGTCTTCGCGTGCGGCGTAGTCAAATTTTTTAGCCGTTCGCACTTTCAAGTTGGTTGGCGTGTAGCGCTCGACTATTGGCGTATCAATCAGTACCCCTCTAAATTGCTGCGCACCGCTTGGGGTGAGAACATCAAAGTTATCCATGACCTCGAGTAGGCTAGCGCGGTGCCTTTCTATATGCTCTTGCACCATCTTGCGCAGCAAATCTTGAACGTTTGAGCGTGGCTTATAACCTAGAATGTACGGAAGGCCGAGTTCAGCTAGTACCGCTGAGATATTGGCGTGTTTAAACTCTATTGAGCCGGTGCTACGAGCTGGGATTCGTTGTTGCAGTTGCCCATTGTGTGCAGATTTATTGTACGCAACGCCTTGCGATTCGAGATTAAGCATTTCAAAATAATCTTCGATGATGGCTTGCACCTCGGCCGCTGACCAATCGGGTCTGCCTTGTCGTACTTCAAACCCTAGGTTTTGCAATACCTTTTGTACAGTGGCCTCGCCACCTGAAAAGTCTGCGGCGCCTAAAGGCCCTTGCTCTGGGAAAGCATATCCATAGGCTGCCCCTACGATTGCCTTTGAGTCGTAGAGCTTGCCACTGGCAGGATCAAAGATTTGATATTCGCGTGATTTACCGAAACCGTATTTCTTTAAGAAAGCCGTTTGGCCCAGTGAGTCGAACTCTGCTAGTGCTGCTATTACTGCAACTCGGTTGCGGAGGTCGGTAATAGGCATGGAGAATTGGAAAATGATTATGGGCGAGGATTGGCTTCGGTTACTAATTCATACATCGTAAGCGAATTGTTACAAATTGTTTTATACCATTAGGTATCAAACAATGATTAGCCCCTTAGTTATTAGCCTTAGATTTTTTCTTATAAAACAGGATGGAAAGAACAATTTATCCACTCACCCCGCTAAAAACGCAGCTTCGAACCTGCTGTGTAGCGATTCGATATGCAATGAGCCCCGCACAGAGCGAAACCCATAAGTAAAGAATCAATTTACTGCAGCCTATTTTGAGTAATGGGCTTTCAAATCCTATTGTCCAGATTTGACTCATCATCCACCTCTACATCAACACCTTCGTCTGTCTCCGTTCCCGAGTAAACAACCTTACCAGTAGCCTGCTCAATGAGCTTTTGAAGTTTTGTTTGACGATCGCTCATGAAACCTTCAAAGTCATCTGCGCGTAAAAATGATGGCTCTATTAGATGTGAGCGGAGATAAGCATCCAGCTGACCAGGCTCAATGCGCGGTGTTTGTTTGTCACCTGTTTCTAGTTTTTTCAGATATTCAGAAGGCGCCACACCACCAATGATTCGGTTAGTCCGGAAGGACAAAGGTGTTTTGTTGATGATTGAGTCAAAGATACTTGGCGTTATCTTGTTTTTCTTGCACCAATCTTGTGGAAATATGTGATGAATATCGACGTTTTCACCAAAAAATATAGTGTGATCAAACTTTTGTCCTGAGCGGAAATCTTGTGCGCCCTCTTTCATCAACAGGGCGTTCATTCCTTTATACGCTGCAGACAGACGCATACGCATCGTTTTGAGTCGGTCGGCTCTAAAGATGGTTTCACTGACGGTGGTTGGCTCAATGCCACCTGATAGCCAAATCGGTACCTCTACAAAGTCTTTTGCGATTCGTGTTTCTACGGCTGAGCCATAGAGCTCGCCAAATACACCGTTCCAATACCAACGCGTGAGTTTGGCTCGGTTGGCTTCATGTTCCCAAGCATCACCAATGTCAGCAATGATCGCTGCGAGAGGGACGATTTGTGATTGATATGGCAGATCAAAGACCCGGTATATATGGAGCAAATGAAGAAACTTCGCCGCTTTTATAAAACCGCTTTCGACTTGTTTCTCAAATTTCTTGTATTCGGAAA
Source organism: Zwartia lucis (assembly GCF_965234455.1). GTDB lineage: Bacteria > Pseudomonadota > Gammaproteobacteria > Burkholderiales > Burkholderiaceae_B > Zwartia > Zwartia lucis. The sequence goes on from NZ_OZ248472.1 coordinate 625,224, forward strand.
GAGGCAAGTTGAGGAGGGCATGACGACTGCCAGTAATTGCAGGTAAATCTTTTCCTTGCTTGCCCGCTCTTTCAGCCTCGCGCCGACGCTCTCGCGTATGGAATAAGGATAGGGCCTGTAAAAAGTCCGTATTGCTCGCGCTAGAAATAATGCCATTGTCAGAGTCAGACGGTCTTAAGGTATCAATGAACCTGCGCTGACGGCCTCGCTGGGTTTCATCGCCATACCAGTCTTTGCGTAGCTCATGACCTTCTGCAGCGTACATCGCCGTCACTAACTCAAATGCATCAAGAGGTTTGCCGCCCGTATTCACTTTCTCGAACACAACACACACCGCTTCTTTAGAGGTGGAGCGATCAAGCGCAATTACGGGCACTCTGTAGTACTTAAAGTTTTCTAACACTTCACGTTTAAAAAGTCTGAAGGTCTCACGGACTTCTGCGTGAGCGTCACCTTTCCAGTGACTGTCAAAACCATCCTGCCAGCGATCCCAATCGAACACTTTAGTGACGGGGTACATCAGCATCTCATATTCGAGCTCGGCCGTAGATAGATCAGAGACAACGGCTCGTCCAAAGTCGGTGCGAATGACTTTGTCCTCAGGGACTCCTACGATCGCTTCTTCTCGGTCGATGCTTGGGTCAAGAGCCTTACGTATATCAATGTAAAACCATCTTTTTACTTTTTTGTTTTTGGGCGTAATGGTTTCAACGACCTTGTCTCGTAGCGTCGCTTGATATAGCGAAGTCATGCGCTGTTGGCCGTCTAGCAGCAAAGACTCTGGAGAAACTGATTTGGCTTCAGGAGGGGAGCCCTCGATCGGACGGGGCTTGAAGTTCACTTCGCCGCCAGTGTTTAGGGTCATTAGCGCCCCAACGGGAAAAGCGCGAGACAGCGAGGCTAACAAGCTTTTTATCCTATCTTCATCCCAAACCCAACTCCTCTGGAAATCCGGAAGCTGGATCTTGCCCCGCTGGCAATCCTCTAGCAGCTTGAATAAATCGTAGGGGTTTGTTTGGAATGTTGATCCGGACATTACCGTGAGTTCCTTGGCGGGAGATTGTTGTTGTTATAGAAACGAAAGTCTAAATACTCAGGATAGTTTACCTTTTTTATAGGCTTTTTATTAAATTTAAAAAGTAAGCTTCGCAATGGATTAACAGATGTTTTGATAGTCATCTGGATGTTCTCTCTAGACAGAGCGGGCCCCGGAAATTCGGACAGATAGATAAAAGGTGACAGTGCTGCTCTTTAAGGCAAAAATATTGCCAACTGGAGCGCAAGACCATGAGACGACCCCGTCGAAACCATTCAGCCACTTTTAAAGCGAAGGTGGCGTTAGAAGCAGTTCGAGGCGAATTGCCGCTAGCCGAAATAGCCGAGAAATACGATGTACATGCCACCCAGATTGCGCAGTTGAAAGCCGATCCGGTTAAAGAGGCATAAGCTGTCTTTGATGGCAGTAAACCAGATAAGCCTGATATTGATGTGCAACGACTACACTCCAAAATCGGTGAACTTGCGCTTGCTAACGATTTTTTAGAAAGTGCGCTCATCAAAGCGGGCAAGCTGAGCGCAAGAAAATGATTGACCCGACCCACAAACTTTCGATCTCCAGACAAGCTAAGGCACTGGGCATTGCCCGATCTACGGTTTACTTCAAGCCTGCGCCAATCTCGGATTCGGACCTGGCATTGATGTCGGCGATGGATCGGCTGCATCTGGACTATCCGTTTGCGGGCGCGAGGATGTTACGTGATTTGCTGCGACACCAGGGTTCGGCAGTGGGCCGTGCACGGGTCACTCGCTTGATGAGGAAGATGGGCATCGAAGCGACATACCGCAAATCAAACACTAGTCAGCGCAATTTTGCTCACAAAGTCTATCCGTACCTGCTCAGAAACTTGACCATTGACCGAGTCAACCAGGTTTGGGCGATGGATATCACGTATTTGCCGATGAAACGGGGCTTTCTGTACCTGGCCGCCGTCATCGACTGGCTTAGCAGAAAAATCCTGTCCTTCAGGCTCTCGAACACCATGCATACAGATTTCTGTATTGAAGCGGTTCATGAAGCGATTCAAAAGTATGGCGTGCCAGAGATAATGAATACCGATCAGGGCAGCCAGTTCACCAGCCTGGAATTCACCGCTCCCTTGAAGTCTCACCACATCCAGATCAGCATGGATGGAAAGTGCTGCTGGCGAGACAACGTGATCATTGAAAGGTTCTGGCGCACTGTGAAATATGAGGAGGTGTATTTGAAAGCATATCAAACTACATCAGAAGCTAGAACCCAGTTAACCCAATACATTCGGTTCTACAACGAAATGCGAGGACATCAGGCATTGAACGGACAGACTCCGGATAGCGTATATTTCAATTACCCATTTGCGGCCAAGGCCGCGTAACCCGGCAGCACGGTCACTTTATTAATTCTGACGTATTGCTGTCCAAATGATTGGGGCCACTTCTCAACTCACCATTACTCAGCCAATGGACATGATTTCTTTTGCTTGGGTCTCGTCCAACCGTGTCGAATCCTTGATCAAACAGAGATCCACTCATGATGCTAAAGATATAGCAACCAAAAGTCGAGTAGGAAATGGTATAGCAGTTCCAGTATAAAATGTAATGATGAAAAAATTTACTTCAATAGACTTGTTTGCCGGCGTAGGAGGCCTAAGTTTAGGCCTTAAAAATGCAGGTTTTGAGATCCTTTTCGCGAACGAGTTTGATCTAGAGGCTGGAACATCTTTTCAGAAAAATTTTCCAGATGCTAATGTCGTAATTGACGATATTAGAAAAATTGACTTAAAAAAATTATCAAGTCAATTTTCGGTAAAAAAAGATGTAGATTTAATTGTTGGCGGTCCGCCATGCCAGGGATTTAGTATGGCTAACAGAAAGCGAATTGAAAATGATGAACGGAATTTACTTTTTTTAGAATTCGTTAGATTTGTTAATTTTTTTCAACCAAAATGTTTTTTGATTGAAAATGTTTTGGGGATGAAATCAGAGAATGTTAATCAAGACAGTAACGAATCTAAGGTCATGGAATCAATGCGTGAGTATTTCCATGATCTAGGATATGCAATTAGCTTTAAAACCTTTAAATCTGAGGAGCACGGTGTCCCACAAATCCGTAGAAGAGTTATTGTAATTGGTACAAGATTAGAGTCAAAAAAACAGCAATTATTAAGTGGCGAACTAGGAAATTTAGAAAAAATTTGTTACTCCAAGGATGAGTTGTCACAACAAAATAACGATATTATTCAAAATTCATTATTTGACTTTGAAACAAAATTCTTATCTCCACCGACAGTTTGGTGCGCCCTTTCTGATTTGCCTAGATTAGAGGCTGGTGAAAGTGCATATGAATATCTATGTGCACCTCAGAATGAATATCAAAAAATAATGAGGGAAGGTAAGGGATTGCTTTTGAATCATTCCGCGACTCCACATTCTTCTGATGTAGTAAAAAGAATCAAATTGATTCAACCCGGTCAAAATTTTCAATCTCTTCCAGAAGAGTTAAAAACAAAATCTCATCATTCAGGTGCATGGGGGCGGCTAGAAAAAAATTCCCTATGCCCAACGATAACAACTAGATTTGATACCCCCAGTACTGGCAGGGTAATTCATCCCATTGACAATAGAACTCTATCTGTAAGAGAAGCTGCGAGGATTCAAAGCTTTCCTGATAGTTTTAAATTTGAGGGGAGTAGATCTTCCCAAGGTAAACAGGTTGGCAATTCTGTTCCCCCTCTAGTTGCTCAAAGCATAGGAAAGATGTTTATTAGAGATTTTTTAACCTAATTGGACTCAATAACCTCTTTAGATACAGCCAGCCAGACCAACAGTTTGACCTCATCAATATTGATTGGTGGTAGGGGTTCCGGTGTTTGAGTTGGCTCCATACCACTTGAATTTATTTTCTCAATTAAAAATTTTGACTTTTCAATATTTGATAGCTTTTTCTCAAACCATTCCCTCAATAATATTTCATCCCTTCTAGACCATGGAGATTCTAAGATATCTAAAGCCCTATGAGTTTTTTCTTTCTCAAAATCTTGAGGGATATTATCTCTAATGAATAGGGCAATTTTTTGATTTAAGGGGCGAACTTTAGGTTGAAGATTTGCAGGGTCAGTTTCATGCATCCAGCTTTCCCATACATCGTTTTTAACTAGCTCCCAAAAATCATATACATTATTAACCGCTATTTCCGGTAACAATAACGGAGTATCGCTATTAGATTCGATAATTCTAAGACATGTGCCTATTTCCCGAATGATGGCATCATCATTGGAAATGTCGTTATTTTGCGTCCAGTCATAATTACAATGAATAAATCTTAAATAGGTTCTTTCCCCAACTTTTATGCAATAGAAATAACCTTGATACTTTTCAGAAGTTATACCGCTACCTGATTTCCAAGGTATATTTGTTATAGACTCACGATCTGTTTCAATAGCTTTCCTTAATGTCTGCCGATACTCTTCACCGCTTTGAGAAGAGCTAAGTGTCCCTCCGCGTTCGTATATTCCCGAATCCTCTCTTAACAGCCTTTCAATTTCTTCTCTAGTTTCTGAAAATACATGCTCAGAACTTGATACGTTATTTAGTGGTGATACAACACCAATAGATGCAGCAGCCATAGCAAGTTTATTTAAAATTCGACTCTCAAGATTTAGTAACTCATCAAGTCGATCCACAGGAAAAATAGTTCGCATATAAACTTTATTATGGGTGCTGCCGATCCTATCAATACGACCATGCCTTTGAACCAATCTCATAGGATTCCACGGCATATCATAATTTATAATATGACGGCACTGCTGCAAATTAACACCCTCTGCCAAGACGTCAGTTGAAATAAGAATATCAATTAAGTCTTCTTCCCTAGAGGATCCAGAGGAAACTGGTGCAAATTGCTCTACAGCTATATTTCGTTTTAAGTCATCCTCTGAATTTGTGCCTGAAACCGATGCAATCCTTTTTCTATATGATGCCAGTTTCGGATTTCGTTCAAATTCAGCAATCAGAAAGTCTCTAATCCATCCTACAGTATCGGAATAGTAGGAAAATATTAAAACTTTTCTTTTCTGAATTTCATTAACTAAATCAGCTGATTCATCTCTAGCTTGTTTCGCTATATACTCCAACTCCTTAACTAAGGCTTTAAGTTTTGGATCATTTTCAGGAGCCGTATTTTTAAGTTTATTTTCAATTTCCTTTAAAACTCTCAAATCTGATGATAAATCTTCAAGAAGTTCTATCTTTTTATAATCTGATATTGGACTAGTGTATGTGCTATTTTCAAGAGCCTCTTCAAAATCATCATCATCATTTACAGAGTACTCATCAAGATAGCCTGTAGAAATAACAAATCCATATTCTATTGCTTTGGTAAATTCTTCATACTGATTTATAAGTCTAGATATTGTTTTACGAAAAGCCTCACCGGAGGATTCAAATCTTTTTAGTAAGCCACTCCTAATTAATCCAACCGCAGCTCCTGCTTTTCTTTTTTCTTCGTCATTAATATTAATTCGATATGTTTCTGTTTTATATCTTGCGAAAGATAATTGGTATGCAGAATCAGGATCGAGTGCTTTTACAATTAAATCAAATAAATTAGGATAGGACTCATCAAGTGCATACCTGACAGTAATCGCATATGGTTCTGGAAAAACAATTGGAACCATTTGACCATCGGAATTTCTTATGTAGTCGCTCGGATAGTGTTTTTTTACAAACAGTCGAGTTCTTTTTACCGTGGTCGCATCGATAATGGGATATAGCAAGTCTGGAGAAAGATTAGCAGGATCGTACCGCATAGCCTCTTCAAATCTCTCCCTGATTGAAATTATGCCTTTGTTTGCTAAAAAAGAATCTTGTTTAAGAAAGAATCTTGTCAAATGATATAAATCCCATAAAGAGTTATTAACTGGTGTTGCAGTCAACATTAATACATCTTTACGGGGGCCATAAAGCAGGGTTCTCAAAGCACCCGCTCGGTGAGCGGCATCTGGATTTCTATAGTTATGAGCCTCATCAATAATAATTAGTTGATATTCATCAAGCACGCGATCAATATGTCTTTGATTTGCATTAGGGCGACGCGAATCCTTTAATTGCTCTTCATTTGCAAGTTGCTCGAATGATAAAACTTCAAGATGCAGCTGGTAATCCGATTTGAATTTTTTCCATGTGCTGTCTCTTAATGATGCAGGGCAAATCAACAGAACTCTCTGCCTTCTTGCCATATAACGTGTCATTATTTCGCCAGCAATGAAGGTTTTTCCAAGCCCAACTTCATCTGCGACTATGACTCCACCGCATTCATTTATTAGCCTAATAGCCCTCTCAACCCCATGTTTTTGAAAACTAGTCAAAGGCAAATTTTTATCATTAATTGTATCTTTATCAACTTCATCGCCATATAACTCAAAAAGTACGCGAAGAAATATTTGAAATGGAGAGCGTGGAATAAATAAATCTTCAAAAAAAGATACTAAATCAAACTCTTCTGAATCTAGCCAAAGTGAATCAAACCATATTTTAGCCTCATTAATGACATCATTATCTTGCCTCGACATGTTTAGTTCACGATTAAAGCTAAGTCCTGCGGATGTCAAATTTGATGATCCAACAATAACGGAGTTATGTGTCTTATCAATATATGAATTGGATAGTATGTAAGCTTTTGCATGCATAAATGCTTTTTCGTATCTACGCACTTCAATATTTCCTTTTTTAAGCGCATCTACCATAAGCCTTATTGAAGCAGAGGTAGCCCTATTAAAAGGAAAATGATTTCGTTCTTCTTTTAAAAATTTAATCTGAGCTTGTAATTTCTCTTTAAGTTTTCTAGTTGCATAAGCATCTTGAGATTCATCTAAACGCTTATTTTGTAATTCAGAAAAATCAGGCATATCAGCACCTAGCAACAAACAAACTGTTTTGATGCCTTGCAGTGAATCAACTATCTTAACGAAACCTGCAGGACTAAAATAAGCGCTTGCAATTCTCGCTTCAGAACCATCATTTAATTTAGCTTCGTTAAAAATATTACTTAAAATATGTGATAATTTATTATCAACGTTATCGATTAAATTAGGTACGTTATTCATTTATTTCTTCTAATTTTTTTAAGACTGAATTTAATTCCGTAGAAAAATCCCAGCCTTCATGAAAGGTTTCATAGAGATTAATTAATTCTTTTTTATTTAATCCATATAATTTAGCAATCACAGCCTCAAGTTCATAAATTAAATTTGTCTTAATTTCATCAGTAATTGGACCAAATGCTACGCCAACTTTCTTTGCCCAGTCACTATATCTATCATCGACAGCTGCAAGTCTTGCACTTAACGAAACGACCTTTTTCCATAACTTTGAACCTCGATCTGGGCGTGGAACTGGCAGGGGGTTTACGATATATAGATTGACATTGGCCTCTACAAAACGTCTGATATACCAATCTAATATTCTTGAAGATAAAATTCCTAAAAGATATGCTTGATCTTTTTCATCTCCAAGAGTTAAGTCTATATATTGCGCGGATTCATAAGAGAATATATTAGGTGGGATTAACGCAACTCTCATTGTTCTCGAATCTGTTGCCCTAGATACCTTTCGAAAAAGGATTCTTGGCCTCTCACAGAAAGCATATAGCTCTTTTTTTCGATAACTACATATTTGTGTTTTAAGTGAGGGTAATAATTTTTTTGGATTTCCCCAGGCGTGATATGTTTTTGTGTCAGGTTTCCATATATCAAATGAACTGCCCGAATAAATTGGCCAATATCCCTTTGGACAAGTTTCTGAAATTAAGTCAAATTTATTTTTATCTGAAGAGGTAAATTCTGATCCCAATTGAATTTTCCATGTAACGCCATCTGTAAGATTTAAGCGTGGCGATTTTCTGATCTTCAGAAAAGTATCAATAGATGAGTCTCCTGGAAAAATTGGAATTGAGCAACTAGGCGTCCATGTCAATAAATCAGCAATTTCAATCTTTGTAAATCTAAGTTTATTTAAATCAAATGTTTTTTTATTTGAAAATGGTCCTGCGAGATATAAAAGCCCAGTACCTTTTTTAACACGTGAAAAATTTACTAAACTGACTGTATAACGAGGCTCCATATCAAATACCCATCTGCCAGTATTTACTAATGTTGTAATTTTTAATCCATCTGCTTTTTCAAATAATGATGTACGAAAGGTTTGTGATCCTAGTGCATTAAAGACTGATCTTGGAAGAACTAAGCCGGCTTTTCCACCATCATCAGAAATACATTTCCAAAACCGCCAAGAAAAGGCTTTATATAAATCCGGCTCTGCGGCATTAAGACCCGGAAAATCGCCAGATAAAACCGCTTTCCTTATTTTTCTTGACTCCTCTACCTCGGTAGCTAATTTAGCAACTAGATCTGGTCGTTTAAGATAAAGCTCGGATTTTTTTAATTCAAAATTTCTAGGTGTAAGGGCTCTCATGCCTGGAAAATGTCTAGCCCAGAATTTTTGCTCTTCAACTTTTATGGTTTCCCAGGGCGGATTACCTAAAATAACGTCAAATCCAGCCCTGTCCCTTATAAAAACCTCTGGGAATGCAATTGGGAAATGAAATACATGCAGTCCTTTTAAACATTCAATTGCCAGTTGATGTGCTTTACTTTCAAAGATGGTTTCCTTAACGCGCTCCCAATCCTCAAATGGAAAACCTTTTACTAGAAGCTCATTGCTAATATTTTTTGCAGTAATTAAATCGCATAGCGCCTTGGTTTCTTTAATGGCAATTTGACACTGCTCAAGCAACGACCTTCCACTTTCAATGTCCTTGATCGTAGAGTCTGATATTTTAGCGATTTTTAATAATGATTCTCGAGCAGTGCCTAGCAAACTTTCAACATCAATTGAAAATAAACTTTCTTCATGTTTTGGGAACGCATTTTTAATTTCATCTAAATTACCTATTCCAACAAGAGCGTTGCCGTGGACTATATTATGATCGACAAGTGATAGAGGTAGCCCTGGCACAAATGAGTGAATCCATATTGATAATCTAACTAACTGGACAGCTAGCGTATTAAGATCGACACCATAAATACATCTTTTAGCAATTAACCTTCGAAGTAATTGTCCATCCTCGATACTTATCTGGTCATAATATTCTTTTAGCTGTGAGTTTGCCGATAAGCGGAGATCATTTAATTCCTTGATAACACCAGGCAATCTTCTTAGCTGGAGTTCTTGAGTGAATCTCTTCTCGATTCGATCGATTGCCGCAACAAGAAAGTGACCAGAACCCATTGCAATATCAGCTACTCTAAAGTCAAAAAACTGCTCAGCAGCTTCTACATCTTCTAATTTATTAAGTCTATTAAAATGTTCATCAAGTGCTGGTTCTAATGATCCATCTAATAAATGCTCCACGGCAAAATCTGGTGTGTAATAACTGCCAGTTGATTTCCTTGCGCCTGATCTATTGTGTAAATAAATTTCATTTTTTTTGATTGTTATCAAATCAGACTTATTCGCCGGCAAATAGTGCCCCAAATTGTCTATTGCTAAGTCTTGGTCTGCTATGGATAATTCTGATTGCAACAACCCTTCGTAAATTGTGCCAAACTCGCGAACACTTAGACTCCTAAAATCTACAGGGCCTAACTGATTTTCATCGGTATCGGTCAAAAGCAAAGCCACTAATGCTGGTTCAAAGTATTTGTTATCAATTTTTATTTTTGATAATGTGTAACCAGCGTCAGATATCAATTTATCGTCTGAGAAAATTGTCCCAGCATATGCAGGAATACCCCACTCTCTATTCCCTTTGTTTACAGCCTGAAACACCTGATACACCTCACTCCAATGATGTTGACCAGCTGGTTCGCTTTTGTTTTGTGATACCGCCCCAAGTAATTCCTGCGCTTTCTGTTTTAAAGATCTCCTTCTATAATTTTCATTGGACCTGTAGGGTAGTAAGTCTCTATCTTCTGCATAAGCTACAAAAAGAAGTCTAAACAAAACAATCAGAGCCATTTCATATGTCAGCTTAATATCTTGTGGTGTCGGAATTGTTGTGAAATTTCTAGCTTTATTGATTCCAATAGACAAATTAGGTATGACAAAATCGTAAATTCGCTCTCTTAATTTTTCAGCTAAGTTACCAGCAAATCTAGCTGACCCTTCAATAAGCTGTGAAACTGATCCTTCCTTCGAAAGTGCATCTGCAGAAAATAATAACCATAAATAGTGAATGTCTCTCTCAGCAAGTAGTGAAGTCTGGCATTCTATATATGTTTCAGTTCGGCCTCTTTTACTTACCCCAATATTTTGTGTTGAATAAAGACGTACTTTATTTCCTTGTACAAAAATTACCCACGGTAATTGTTCTAGATCAGCTTTTGTTAATGCATAAGATATTGGAGATAACTTATTAAAACGCTCTGCGCCTGCCTCCTCAAGTTCTCCTTCCTGAAGCATTACTGCCAATGCCGTCCTTTTATCTCCAGAGCGCAGTAAATTTGTTAAGTTATCAATTCTTTCAATGCTATATCCGAGACCACCTAGTAAATCAACCCCCTTTTTATTAACTATTTTCTTTGCATACTTACTTGCATTTTCCTTATCACATCTTTCTGATATTTCTTTTTTCAAGGCGTGTAGAGCAAACAAACCTTGATTAGAAATTCCAGGTAAATCAGTACTTAATGAAGGTAACGCATCTGATAAAAATTTAATTGCGCTATGGCGATCAACTTTAGTTAGGGCTTCCCGTGCTAGTCTTTCTGCTTGGGATAAATCGCGTATTAAGATCACCGGAGGCTTTTCGCCTATCGGGCCACAAATCGCAACCTCATCCCTATGAACTACGATGACTAGTAAGGGCGATGATCTTCCACCTTTTCTATCTGACCATATTTTTGAAACTATAGTTGTTGTTATTTTTATGCTTGATATATACAAAGCAACTTCAATTGGATTAACGCCTTTACCAATATACAAATCAGTAGGTAAAATTCCATTTTGAACCTGTTGCTTTAGAGGTCTCGCGATGATATCGCTTAAAAATTTCAAGTCCATTTTTAAATTTTACCGAGTAACTATAATTAATTTAAAATTTAGTTTTTATTAACAGTTAGGATTTTATTTGCATTTTCAATACTGTATTTTTTATAGATTTACTAGGCAATCGTCCTTAAAAAGCTATTGTTGAAACCAGATTTTTAATTTTGACCGCCTTAAAATTAGTAGAATTTAAAATTAAAATTCTGTCATTGTTATTCATTGATCTTACCGCCTGTCAAACAATTCGTTCAAGATATCGGCGCGACTAGGATGTCGTAATTTACGAAACGCATGAGTTTCAATTTTAAGTATTTCCTCAGGCGAAATGCTTAAATGTTCACTAATTTCTTCAATGGAATGACCTGAGTCCATATCAATGCCGAAACGCATACGCAAAATTTTCTCTTCGATAGTTGTTAGGGAGTTGAGAACTTCATGAACTGCATCGCGCATAGACTTATTAAAAACGGAATCTAAAGCATTTGAATCAGTAAATTTCTCATTGAAATCTCTCGAATTAAAAAAAGGGTCATCACTAATCGTTTTATTTATATTATCTGGAGAATTGTTCTTGTATTTTTGATCTGCTAAAAGGAGCTTGATTGCTTGATGAATCCACCAATTGGCACACGTTGAAAATTTATAGCCTTGCCGATAATTAAATTTTTCGACTGCTCTCATCAAGCCATTGTTGCCCTCGCTAATTAAGTCAAGAAACCCTATTCCAAGGTTGGTGTATTTGCTGGCAACAGAAATAACCAAATCAGAATTAGATTCCAACATTTCTCGTTTGGCTTGATGCACTTTAGATGCTTTGAGCGCTATTGTTCTATAACTAGCTTTTAACTCTTTAATAGGTATTTCCAACGTTGTCTGCAAATTAATTAATTCTTTTTGCAGATTTTGGACAGTGTTGGAATGCTGAGCTAGCACAGGGGCGTAGTCGGATCTGCCAGCAACTTCGTTAGGTATCCATTCTAGATTAGTTACGTTAGATGGAAGTGCTTTGAGGAAGTAGTTTCGCGGCATACCTGCACGATCCACACATAAACGCATTATCTGGCGCTCAATTTTGAGTATTTCTGCGACCTGAGCACCTAACGTGCCAGCTAATTGTTCAACAATTTCAACATTTAGACGAATTTCCATCAGTTCATTTTGAATTGCCTTTTGAGCGTTTACGTACGCGGCTGAAAGATAACCATCCTTCTCGTAGGCTAAACGCATTTTCATTAATTCAGTTTCAACGGTTTTAAATTTAGCTAAACTTTGCACCAGCAGTTCTGCCAACTGTTGGTCACTCTTACCACCTGCAGGACCATCTTCATCAGTCCTTTCGGGTACGATGATAGTTCCGTAATCGACGCATTCATCGAGATCGGTTAAGCCATCAACGACTTCATCTATTCGCTCCTGACCATTGCGGATTCGTTGAGCGTGATTCAAGATATCGTTTATCAATGACGGGCAACTAGAAATCGCCATCATCATCGCTTTTAGTCCTTCCTCGATACGCTTGGAGACTTCAATTTCGCCTTCGCGTGTCAGCCTTTCCACCGTACCCATCTCACGCATGAACATGCGCACCGGGTCTGTTGTGCGACCAAAGTCTGAAGCGACCGTGGTCAGAGCGGCTTCGTCCTCGACATCATCGTCAGACGTGGCGGCAGGTGCGTTTTCACCCAACAATAACATTTCAGCGTCTGGCGCTTGATCACAGACCGCGATGCCCATGTCACTAAACGTACTGATAATGCCGTCAATCGCTTCTGCGTCAACGAGATCATCGGGCAAATAGTCATTAATTTCACCATAAGTTAGATAGCCGCGATCCTTGCCGAGCTTGATGAGAGACTTCAAGCGATTACGACGCGCTTCATACTCCTCGGGCGTCACGGGACCGCGTGAAATCAAATCTTTCGCGTCGCCCTTACCACGCTTACCGCTTTTGACTGGTTTGAAATCAGGTACAACCTCCACTTTGTGTTCGCCATCACCCGAATCACCAAAATCAGCATCGTTGTTGCCTGGGTTTTTCGAGGGGCGACCTGGGCGACGACCTGTACCTCCGGGTGGACGACCACTCGCCTTTTTAGGAGGACCTTCGCCATCGTCTACGATTGGGGCGGGCCTAGAGACATCAACCTTGCTTTCGTCGCAAAGTTTCGAAAGTAATTCTCCCAATTTGAAATGCTTATTATTCTTAGCAACGTCGGCAGCTGTCTCATTCGCATTATTTTGGGCAAGAAAATCAGCTCCCTGATCTATAAGAAATAGGCTGACTGAAATACTACCAACTGACGCTGCGAGCATCAGAGGAGTCATACCTATTTCATTGCGATCGTTAACAGTTCTTCCGTGTGCAAGGCAATGCTCAACAGCTTCGATTAAATCGGATGTGCATGCTGCTAAGAAGAGTTTGTCCATTTATGTATCTCTTTACAATTTAGTTTAAAGACGCTTTATTTATTTGAATTAGGTGCTAGCAAGTTTAAATGATACCTACTGATTGATATCTTTCATGATGTAGGTTACGCAAAATTGAACTCATCTTTGATTTTGCATTTTCTGGGAAATTTCTTTAAAAAGATAAATGAACTTTCAACTTAATTTGGAACGACTCCACCGATAAGCCCCCTCAATATGCTTAACAGCCTCAAGCGACAAAAACTTAGCACTCGGCTTAATACCAACTCTCCCTAAATCCAAGCGATCAGCATCCCAGCAGGTTTGAATCGTTGCATGGTCATGAACTTTGCCACCGCTGTGATGTTCGATCGCTTTGCAAAGAGCATCCATTCGCTTCGCAGACAGCTGAAAGTAAACCGTATTTAACGAGCGCGCATACTCGGCCGCACGCTTACCATGCTGGTAGTCCTCGTCGTCATTGTGGCGTTGGCTGTCATACAAAAAGGCAAACAGTTCAACGACGAATAAGTCAGCCGAGCGCTCGGTGCCAATAGCAACGCCGTGATGCAACACCCGCGCCCAATGGTTGGCGCCATGTATGCCATGCCAATCGATCTTGAATTGTTCTCGTATGGCTGTGAGCATACCTTGCTTGTCATAGGCTTCTCGCTGTAGCCACGTGTCTCTTTGTCCGCTCAATACATTTCCTCCCAATCCCCAATAGCCGTCATTTCAATCTTATCTTTCGGACATATCGGTGGTCCGTAATGGATGAACGCTTTCAGCATAGGCACCGTAAACCCGCACTCTGAGCATTTTGCGCGTGGTCGAGGGCGTCGGTCAATGACTTTGCTCGGGACCGTGAGCCTTGCGTGGGGATAGGGGACTAATTCCTCTGCGAGTTGTTTCAGCTTTGCTTTGAGTTCAGGTCCAGCGCCTGCGCTCCGCATAGGACCTTTCATGCCTAGCTTAAGTGCCATTTTCTTAAAGACGGAGCCATGTTTGTTTTGACAGTCATCGACGGCATGAACGAGCTCATGCAGCAGTGTGTCGAGGACCTGTACGCGATCGCTCAGCGCTGGGGAGATAAAGATCTGATTCACCTTGTCCGCCGAGGCCTTGGTGCTCCAACATTGCCCGATATGCCCACGTTTGACATCCGTACTTGTAAAGCCACAGGAAACGTGACAGTTAGGGACGAGGTAGCCTTTGGCGCTAAAGATTGGCTTGAGGGCGCTGACGGCTTGTTGCAGCCATTGTTCGCGGGTGATGGTGTTGATTTTAGGCATGGGTCAGGACGGGTCTTTTGGAGGGAATAAATTTTTAGTCTATGCCTTCAGGTGTCTCATCGGGTGATACAGGCTTTTTGGTATTGTCGATGCACGATGACTTCAAAGGCGACTGGCAATGACCGCACAATTTAGTGAAATCCTCCACTACAAGGGCGAGAAGCTCTCAATGAGAGTCACGCCTTTATCTGACTATTTCGTCTTGATGGGGATCAGTCCGGATTTTCAAGATATCTCCACGGCGTGTTGGCGCTGTTATGTTGGGAAATGGGAAATTACGCTTGACCGGCTCTACCTGATCGAGATTCGCGCGGATTACAAAGACGGCACCGAGGTGACGCTAGGGAGTCTTTTTCCTGGCTATGACAGTCGTGTATTTGCGCATTGGTATTCCGGGGTCTTGAGTATCCCGCAGGGTGACTTAGTCGAGTATGTGCACATGGGCTTCGCGAGTGTGTATGAACGTGATCTATTGATTTCCGTAGACCAGGGTGTGATTGTTGACACGCAAGTGCGTGTGAATAGAGAGCAGTCCTCTGCTAAGGAGTCCAGAGCATGAAGGATTGGCTCCTGGTTCTGCAAATCTATTTTGGTGTGGGGTTGGTGGTGTGCTTGGCCGTGGTGACTTCGCATCTGTGGATGAAGCATCGGCAAGCGGGTTCTTTAACGGATGCCCTAAAGTCTCTCAACCCCTCGCGCCAAAGGTTTTGGTATCGGGTGTTAGAAGATGTTGTGGTGCCGGGGCTGGCCTTTATCTTGGTTTGGTTAGTGTGGCCCGTTGCACTTGTCCTCAAGTTCTTTGAGATGTTTAAAAAGAAAGACGCGGAGGCGAATAGTGAGCGACTGGCCAAGGCCAAGGAGTTTGTATTGACAGAGGAGGCTTTGATCAGGGAGATGACGGTTGCCGAGATTGAGAAGGCGAATATGGTGATGGATCCGCTGGGCGCTGCGCCGAATCTTCCGTTTGGGTATTTAAATGCTGTGTGGATCGAGTTTCGGGAAGGGCTTGGGGTTGGGGAGACTTTGCACTTGTTTGAGTCTGTGGGGCCGAATGCGTTTATAAAGCAATTGATTTGGGGCTATGCGGTGTGCAAGGAGGGGAGGGTTGAGCGGTTTATGACTGCGGGGTGGCGGCTTTAGGAGTGCGGTTTGTTTGCTTTGTAATCCTACCTCAGGCTGCTTGCAATTCCTTGCTTACGCGTATGCCTGTCTCAGTTGCAATATTGACAACCGCATCAAGAGAAAATCGTGAAACACGACCGCGCAACAAATTGAAAAATGCGTGCTCATCGCCAGAAGTCGTGCTGTTGCCATTGAAGTGGAAACCCCATATCAGAAATCGACAGTGGCGGCACTTGCGGGAATTGATCAATCATTTCTCGTAGCCGATCCCTCCACGAAGAATTTGGGCTAATGATTTTTAGCATATGAAGCAAGATGCAAAGCACTCCGTATAAACGAGCACTAACTTCTTGAGACGATAATTGGTCGTTAGTAATAGGGTCAAAAGCTGAAATCTCACCCGTTTTTGGAAATTTTGGTTGATCGACGAGATTTTTGTTCCAAAGTCGACTGTGATGGGCCGCTACATTTCGCACATAGTTCAAGGTCCGAAGCCAGCTCTCCATCACAATAAAATCTTGGATGCCGTATTTCCCTGCAATGACTTTTTTATCGGCTACTTGCATTCCCTTATAGAAAGTCGAGAGCATGCCAAAGTCCCAAAGCTCTACGGAAACCCAAATTGGCAGAGGCAACCCGTACTTGTTCTTATAGTGTTTAAAAAAGTCCTCTTTTGAACGCGCAAGAACCTTGTTGTATTTCGTGAGCCATTCTTGGTGCGCTGTGAGGCCGTTTTGCCTAATTTTTTTCGTAAAATTGCCGTGCAGCATTGATACGTTCGTATGTGCAAAAGTATCGCGCGCACCCAAGATATGGGAGATATCAACTCGTATCGCAATTTCAACGCGTTCGATTGCATCGAGTAGTAACAGACGAAGTCGTTTATCGAACACGTAAATGCTCAAGGTATTTTCAAATTTAATTCCGGGACAGAATTTGTCTTGCCTGCTGACTTTGATTTTTTGAGTGATCGGATCCTGAGTGATCAACGGAAGGCGAAGGGGGTACCAGTAAGCACTCAGGCGGTAGTAGCCGATTCGAGTTAAGTAGGCTAAAGCTGCATTGTCATTTGAAACCTCAAGCCCTCTGGCTTTAAGCAAATTTAACTGCTGCTTAAAGGGGAGATGAGGTTTTTTAAACGTCGATAACATTTCTAGAATCACAAAAAAGAAAACCCGCTCGTGCGTCTTGCGACGTAGAGGAGCGGGCCGTGTTGTTTGGAATGATAAGCCACCTTAACTTCACTAGTCAACCTAATCTCAAATGCCTTTGACTCTATTGAACCTTGCGCACGAGATAGTGCGCCCCATAGTTCGTGAGTCATGCAAAATCTGAGTCATGCGAAATTTTAGTTTTTATGTCATCTGCAACGATCGGTCCTGAGAACTATTTTTTGTATCAAATTGTTGCATCACGACGGTAGCCCCTCGCGTAAGTCGGTACGTGCTTCGGAGAGTCTGTTTGCTGTGTCATCTAGTGAGACAGTACCTGGCGCATGATCTACCAAACAGGAGATCCAACATGAAAACAACGCTGACTTTGATGCTGTGTGCTTTAGGGGTATTTCTAGGTCTTGGCGTGACTCACGCGCAGACGCAGGTGCTGCCCAATGGTGCGGGGGGCTATAACGTGTATGGCCCTGAGGGCATGTCGCAGGTCTTACCAAATGGCGCGGGTGGCTTTAATGTCTATGGTTCAAATGGCACGACCCAGATCTTGTCGAATGGGGCAGGGGGCTACAACGTGTATGGTTCTGGGGGAACAACCCAGGTGTTGCCCAACGGAGCAGGTGGGTACAACACCTATGGCTCAAATGGTACGACGCAGATACTGCCTAATGGTGCTGGTGGCTTTAATACCTTTGGTTCGGACGGATCGTCGCAGATCCTATCGAATGGTGCGGGTGGGTTTAATGTTTATGGGCGATAGGGTGGTGGGGGAGATTGCGCCTAATTGGAAATCCATCGATCGAGCAAAGCACCAACATAGGTTTTAGGCAACATGTGTCCCGCCTCTGGGACAACAGTGACGTGCCATGCCATCAGTTTTGCTAGAGCCCGGACATTGTCGGGATTGCTTTGCCAGTCTTGTTCACCAACATGGATTTCACAGTGTTTAGATGAATGATATTGACCGGCTTGAACTAATTCCATGAGTTGGCGGGCTCTGGGTGGAACGAAAAAGGTTTGCGATTCGCTATTTGCAAATTCTCCGACGATTGGAGAGAGCAAAAGGACTCTGCCTGGAAAAGGGGCCATTAATGTTTGCGCGTGCAGAAAGAGGTAAGCCCCAAAAGAGTTGGCCACAACCATTGCGTCGTCGTGCCAAAAGTGCGCTTTGAGGTCTTGCGCCACGTGTTCGATTTGTTCTGCAAAACGGAGTTTCGCGAAATCACCAAGCGTCTCCCTACCGGAGATGTTCAGCCCTCGGGAGAGCAGTGCCTCTCCCAGTCCTGTTTGAAGACGACCACCTCGTCCAGGTAGGTAATAAATGTTCATGGGTAATGTTGGTCACAGATGAAGAGGGTAAGGAAGAGATTAGAAAGCTAGCACTTGCATCCAATGGCGTGTGTGGCGAGTGATTTAGCTTTAAAGTAACGCCAATGGGTGAAACGTCTAAAGTTTAACAAAGTAATTTCGTCCCTTGGTCATAGTCTACATATCGGTCTGATCAAGATATTTGATTTAAATGTGGATGGCTGCGTGGCATTGGTACTTGCTGTCAGCAAAGCAAGGTGATGCTTACGCTCAAATCTTCGCGGCTCTTATGTACAAGGAGAATGAAGGGATTGAAAGAAATTACTCTGAAGCGATCCGTTGGTACATCAAGGCTGCAGAACAAAATGATGATCTTGCTCTGTCATACATAGGCATCATGTACGAGCTTGGTCAAGGTGTTGCGCAAGACAACGTGAAAGCTTACATGTGGTTTCGCCTGTCTGTAGACAAGGGTAACAAGTACTCGCAAAAATATATCGATGAAATTTCTAAGGACATGACCCACAAGCAAATAGTGTTAGCTCAACTGTTGGCAAACGAATGCAAAGCAAGAAACTTCAAAAGTTGTGATGAATTTTTAGCTTCTATTTTATTTTTGTTAAATGATTTTATTTAATGGATTTTGTAATGAGTGGTGGTAGTCCGAGCGGAGAGATGCCCTGAAAAGGATGCATTGCCACACAGCAACATAATAAAAAGGGTATTCATTAAATGACTTTTCGTTTTCAGCGTCGGATCAAGATTCTGCCTGGCCTAAGATTGAATGTAAGTAAGACAGGGTTTTCTTGGACGGTAGGGACGCGCGGAGCTAGCGTAACTGCTAAAGATGGTCATTTGACAGGTAATGTTGGCATACCAGGCACGGGTTTGTCTTATCGAGAGCGACTTGATTTGCCAGCAGGCAAACAAGATCAGGTGGCGACAATTAAGTCGGAATCAAGCGGTCCGAGATTTCCATCGCTATTGGTGATGATTATCATTCTCTTGATTGGGATATTTATAGGTTTGTCTTTGCGTTAGAAGCCTGCCTGAGCCAGCCAGTAACCAAATCCAACTGGGCGGACTTAACACCAACACTACCATCGCAAGCAATCAATTCCCTACAACCCAAAGGAAACTCGAAGGCGCTATCGTCTAGAAAGCCACAGGAAACGTGACAGTTTGGGACGGGGTAGCCTTTGGCACTAAAGATTGGCTTGAGAGCGCTGACGGCTTGCTGTAGCCATTGTTCGCGGGTGATGGTGTTGATTTTAGGCATGGGTCAGTACGGATCTTTTGGAGGGGATAAATTTTTAGTCTATGCCTCCAGGTGTCTCATCGGGTGACACAGCAATGTTGCTAATGTCGAGGGCAATAGGGTTGAGTCTTGCACTGACGGTTACAAGCCGTAGATCGAAAAGCGGAAAGTAGCTTTTTGATACTGCTTTATTTTTTATGACGAAAACATCAAAAATGTACGAAAAAATGTCGTAAAATGGTTATTTGTAAGAAAAAATGGTTATTTGTCCAAAAAGTTAGATGATTAGCAAAAAAAACAGTGAAATCGGTTACTCGCAAGTAAAAAGTCTGTTGGGCCTAAGCGCCCTTGGGCCTACTGTGCCTGCGCGTCTTGCCGCGGTTAGTAAGGTGACGTCGGCTAACGACGCTCTGCTGATCCCTTCAAATGTCGCGCCTAAGGCTGATGACCCGTTAAGTCATCTCTTGTTTGCCTTAAAACACGAAGGGACTGAGCTGCAGTTGCTCTCGCAGGCGGTAAAAAAAATCCCAGGGCAAGAGATGCTGGCAGCACTGACAGAAGCGCCAACAGGTGTTTATATTCGCACCGCCTGCTTTTTGTGGGAGGCCTTTAATCAGCAAGAGCTCGAAGGTGCACCAACAGTCACAGGGGCTTTAGTTAACTTATTCGATCCAAAAAAATACGTCACTGGGCCTAGCCAACGCAACGCAAAGTGGCGCGTTAACTTTAACGGTTTGGGCTCATTCGATTATTGCGTAACGGTTGAAAGAACCGCTCGCTTAAGTCGTTTACTTGACGCCAATATTTTACAAAGAGCCAATGAATTTTTATCAGAACTAGGCGCAAGCGCCTCAGAGCGTGCCATGTCTTGGGCGTACTTAAACGAAACTAAAAGTTCGTTTGAGATCGAGCGAGAAACACCAAGCTCAGGCAAGGCCGAAGCGTTTGTCGAGCTGCTTAAACAGGCGTCTCTTGCTTCGCACTTAGATGAAGAGTATTTGGTGAGTTTGCAAAACACCGCAATCACAAACCCCTTCGATCGGGCCACGCACTACCGGCACCAACAAAATTGGCTCAGCAGCGCGCTGCGTGGTGCCGCGGGGGTGACCTATGTGCCGCCGCCACCAACGCTAGTTGGCAGTCTGATGAGCGGTTTGCTCGAGTTTGCTAACAGTGCGCCTAAACAAGTGGATCCCCTAATCGCTGCCTCAATTGTGTCGTTTGGGTTTGTCTTTATTCATCCCTTTATGGATGGCAACGGACGTTTGTCGCGGTTTTTATTTCACCACGCGCTCTGTCAGTCTGGGCTGTTAAAGAATAGTCTGCTGTTGCCGGTCTCAAGCGCCATGAAGCGCAATGAAGAGAACTACCTGGCTGCGTTAAAGAGTTTCTCAGCCCCTGCGCGTAAACGTTGGGACGTGCGATGGATCGACGGTGACGACTACCAGATGACCTTCAATTCTGACGCGTCTTTGTACCGCTATTGGAATGCAACGGCTTGCGTTGAGTTCGGGCTAGAGATGGCTGAACAAGCGCTTGAAAAAGATTTGAAAGAAGAGGCCGAGTTCTTGGCGCGATACGACTTGATCTATCGCGCGATAGATAGCCGCTACGACGTGCGAGGCAAAGATCTCAATGTATTGGTCTTGTTGTGCATGGAGCAAAACGGAAAACTGTCAATTAATCTCCGTAAAAAATTTGCCACCACCGTTCCTGTAGAAGTTTTTGAGGCGATTGAAAGTGAGTATTTGAAGGTGCGGTGAAAGTACGCTTTCATGAAATCTCAGGCATTCAACGCGCTGTGTCAGGTATTCACCGAGACATTAACCGTATCCACCAAGCCGTATCCGCGCGTTGCTATTGTTGATTGTTTTGATGGTTGGGATTGTGATCGGATTGTCTTTTCGGTAGAAGAGGGCTGACGCATTCCGCTTGGTTACCGTTGCCGGTTAATTCAAGCTGCTTGTAATTCCATGAAGTGGTTGCCGAAATGTTCGCCTGTGGTGAACCCATCCTCACTTCAGGCCTATATGAGCATGCAGGCTAAGTTGGTGCAGCGTGTTGGCGCTGTTAACGAAAAACAGCCCTTCGTATTGAAGGGCTGTTTTATGGTCAGACAACCATCAACCAACTTTCTTTGCTTGACTCATCGCAACCTTGACGGATGCTGGAGTGAAAGGGATCGTACGTAAACGCACACCGATTGCATCGAAGACAGCATTGGCAATGGCGGCGGGGACTGTCGTGGGTGTTTGCTCGCCAGCACCCCAGACGGGTTGACCTGGACGATCAATCAGCACAGTCTCTACTTTAGGGACGTCCGGGAACTGCAGGATCGGATAGCTCGCCCAGTCAACGCTCGTGACGGTACTGCCATTCCACTTCACTTCTTCCATCAGCGTGCGACTCACTGTTTGAATCACGCCACCCTCTACTTGGTTTATCACACCATCTGGGTTGACGATTTGACCGCAGTCATGCGCCACGCAGACACGCGTCACCTTAATCTGACCCGTCGTTCGATTGACTTCGACTTCAGCAACGGTGGCAACATAGGTAATGGCGTTGTTATAGCGAACATATGAAATACCGCGGCCCTTTGCGATCTCGCCTTGAACACTCGCAGGATTTGGACCGGGGCGTGTTTGCCAGTTGGAGGCCTTAAGGACCGCTTTAATCACATCTAAAGCACGAGGATCAGAAAGGTGCTTAATCCTGAATTCAGCAGGATCCGCATTGGCCGCTGCCGCCAGTTCGTCCATAAAGGACTCGTTAGCAAAACTGTTTTCGATACGGCCGGGACTCCGCAAGTGCGAAGCGCGGAAGATCGTCTGATCGATGTGTTTAGTCGTGACTTTGATATTGGGTAAAACGTAGGGCGCCGCAGAGTTTTGAAATAAGAATCCAACCCAGTTACCCGGGCGAGGATTGCCCGTGTCTGCTGAGGCAAGCAGCGGAAAGTCCAAGGGTTTGAAGGCGGCAATATGATTGAGTGCAATATAAAAGTCGCTATTCCAGCCTGTCAAATTCCCTTGTGCATCAAAGCTGGCCTCGAAATCCATCGAACGTGGCGGACTCTTGGGCGCCAGAGCAGTTTCATCTTGTCGCGTCCATTGCACGCGTACAGGCTTGCCGATCATTTGTGCAATCAGAGCAGCATCGGCAGTTGCATCTTCGTGACCATTGCGTCCGTAACAGCCAGATCCATCCAAATACACCAAGCGAATGGATTCTTTAGGTAGCTTGGTGACATTGGCGATTTCCTCTTGCATGGAGTGCGTCGCTTGCGAAGCTGACCATAAGGTCATCTTCCCGTCGCGGAAATCCGCCACTGCACAGGAAGGACCTGTGGAAGCATGCGTTTGAACCGCAAAGTTATAAGTCGCTTTGACGCGTTTCACACCCGCCGACAAGGCAGCATCGACATTGCCCACGTTTTGTGTGATCTCAGTCTTTGCGATGGGGAGCTGTCGCCAATAATTAAAAATTTGATCTTGTGGTGGCAGCGCGCGACCAGCAGACCATGTCACTTTAACGGCGTTGGCGGCTTTGACTGCGCTCCATTCATCTTTGCACACGACAGCCAAGAAATTGTCTTTACGAACGGTCTGCACATAGCCTTTTATTTGCTTGGCAGCAGAGTCATCGACGCTCACAATAGTGGCGCCCATATCCAAGGGTCGAATCACGCGTGCATGCAGCATTCCTGGCAGACGGAAGTCGTGAACAAAGGGGTGTTCGCCAGAAACTTTGTCGGGGATATCAACGCGTTGGATCGACTTGCCCACCAAGGTGTATTCGGTGTGTGGTTTAACTTTTGCTTTTGGATCAACCTTAATTTGAAAACCCTCTCCGATCAATTCGCCGTAGGCAAGGGTTTGGTTGGGTTTTGATGTGGCTGAGATCACGCCGTCTTTGATGCTGAGTTCGGTCAGAGGTACTTTGAGCTGTTCGGCGGCACGCGTGAGTAGCGCGGCACGGGCATTTGCCGCGGCGATGCGTAACTCGCTACCACCTTGCGACAAGGTAATGGCAGCACCTGTGAGCCATTGATCCGGTGTGGTGGCGGTATCGCCCATAATCATATCGATACGCTCAAAAGGGACGTAAAGCTCTTCCGCTGCGATCTGTGACAGTGCTGTTTTTGTACCTGTGCCCAAGTCAACCTTGCCGACAAAGACCGTAATTTTTCCTGTTCGATCAATCGTCAGCCAGGAGTCAAGTTGATCTTTAGCGACACTTTTTGGAGGCATGAGTCCATAATTGGCTGAGGCCTCAGTTATCTTCATTGAAAAGCTAACCACGAGTAGGCCAGCGCCGCTTGCTTTGAGGAAATCGCGTCGTGTTAGTGCGTTCATGAGTTCACCTGTGGAGATGTGTGTTGTGAGGTTGAGGTCAGGCAGTGGCGATGTAGCGTTTGACCGCTGCCACAATCCGTTGGTGCGTACCACAACGGCACAGGTTGCCCGCGAGCGCTTCAGTAATTTGTGCGTCTGTTGGATTTTTGTTGTTAGCTAGAAAAGCACTCGCAGTCATGATCATGCCGTTGATGCAATAGCCACATTGCACAGCTTGCTCATCAATGAATGCTTGTTGTAACTTGCCTGGCTTTGCTGAACTGCCAAGGCCTTCAAGTGTCGTCACGGCCTTGCCTTGAAATGCGGTGGTGGGGGTGACACAGGATCTGACCGCCTGACCGTCAACCACGACCGTACAAGCACCACACTGTCCGAGTCCGCATCCATATTTAGGACCATTGATTTCTAGGTGATCACGAAGTGCATACAGCAGAGGGGTATCGTCTTCGACCTCTACTCGCTGAGACTTGCCGTTGACATTCAAATTTACTATTGCCATTTTTGTCTCCAGTTTCTTTTTTATACCTATTGCAATCCGCTTAGATCGTCAATGTGACATACTAAATGTAACTAAATTGCAAATATTTGAAAAGTTAAATTTAGCCAAATTGGCTAGTGTTATGTCTACTCAGGTCTATCACAGGGTGATACAGGCATGTTGGTATTGTCGAGGCAGGATGACTTCAGTGACGACTGACAATGACCGCACAATTTGGTCAAACCCTCCATCACAAGGGCGGGAAGCTCTCAATGACAGTCACGCCTTTATCTTGGTTTGTCGAGTTTAGGGATGACCTTTGGGTTGGGGAGACTTTGCACTTGTTTGAGTCTCACATCTAAAAACTAAATAAATTTTTGTAAATGTTTGTATATCTCATTGATAACTGGTTATTGATACTTATAGACTGTATAAATTATTGGTCAACCTATGTAAATAAGGGTATATTTTGTGGCCTTAAGCAAGCATCAGTGGGAGTCCTTAATTAGGAAAATTGCTGGAAATAGCAGACAGATCAAATGGACTGAACACGCAAAACAGCAAATGAGGGCGAGACACATCACGATGATTGTTGTAACTGCATTGATAATTGGGGAATAGCATGTACCGCTACACAGACGGAGGCCTTCGCAATATTTGGCTTGCGAACGGCTATGAGCAGATGGAAACTCCCTACAGTATGGCTATCACCATTCAAGACTTGCCTGGTCTTTCAAGAGCGATATGTAAAGCGCTTATCCGTAAAAACAGTAAATTAACAGGCGCAGAATTTCGATACTTGCGTCAGGCTATGCTTCTGTCTCAATCATCACTTGGACGAACGTTAGGTCGCACTGATCAAGCGATCGCAGGCTGGGAAAAGAATAGCAAAGTACCAAAATTTGCTGACCAAATGCTGCGTGTTTTTTATGCCGCTCATGCGGATGGCAACGAGCAAGTCAAAAATATTATTCACGCACTAAACGCTGTTGAACGAACGATTCATTTCGTGATGACGGAAACGAAACAAGGCTGGCAATCAAAAATTTCCGAAGTTGATTTATCGAAGCGAGATGAGTTTGAAAAGGTTGTGTAAGTGAGTCGCGTAACAAATATGTCGGAGGGGTGACGGCTTTGAGGTTGTAAGGGCTGGAGGCGTCAGGTCACACAGGTGCTTAAAAGCCAATTTTATGATTGAGATGCTTGTCCGAAAAGCATGTACAAATATCGGACAGGATAAAATTATGTCTGATCCCAGGTCCATCATCACTTCGCAATTTGTTTCTCGGAACCGCCGCTCGGTTAGGGACGGCAGTTTAGAACGTCGATAAAGACTTCTGGGTTTGCTGGACGCTTGATGTACTGTTTAACGGATTAGAGGTTGGCGGCCCTCGCCTGCTATTCAAGGGAGGCACATCCCTGTCCAAAGCCTTCGGCCTGATCTCGCGATTTTCCGAGGACATCGACATAACCGTCTTCCTGACGATCTAGGACAGTCAGCCGATGTATCTGAGCTATTTAAGATTACGAAACAAAATATCACCAAACATCTGAAGTCGATTTTTACCGATGGCGAGCTAAAGCATGGTGCAGTTGTCAACCATTGGTTGAGAACTGCAAACGATGAAAAAAAGTACCATGTCTATTACTACAGCCCCGATGCCACCTTGTCTGTTGGCTATCGCGTCCGATCTTCTCGCGGCACACAGGAAAGCAAAGGCCTATCAAGTTCGACAAGTCCTGCTTGCCATTGAGCGCTTAGGAGTTAATCCATGAACATCAATTACTACACCTACCGAGTCACCTGGTCTGCCGAGGACAACGAGCATGTGGGTTTGTGCACAGAGTTTCCCTCTCTCTCCTGGCTTGCTGCTACCCCTGAAAAAGCGCTCTCCGGTATACGCCGAGTCGTGGGCAAAGTGGTTGCCGAAATGGCCGCCTGTGGAGAACCCATTCCAGAAGCTCTTGCTGAAAAGAACTACAGCGGCCGCTTTATGGTTCGGGTACCATCGCTCGTGCATAGTAATCTTGCTACCGAGGCTGCCGATCTGGGGGTGAGCATCAACCGCTTAGTATCGGCTAAGTTGGCTCTCTCTTAATAGTCAACGTTCAGTCTTAGAATGGCATATCTTGCCTTCTAAGATGAGTCCTGCCATGCCAAAACCAGCTTTAAATCAGTCAGCACGCGAGAAGAGTGTTGCCAATATGCTGGCAACGCTACGAATTGAAAATCTCAGCCCAAGTGAAAGCCTCAAGGCCTCAATTCAGGCCTATATAGATGGGCAGAAAACGACTACTGATTTGCTCAACGAAGTTAAGGCCAAATATGCCGCGTTACATCGCTGATCGCAACTAGCTGAGCATGCAGGCTATGTTGGTGCCGGGATTAGCTAGCCGTCTTTGGCAAGTCGGCCGCGCGAACAGCGCGCAGTACATCCCGAAAGACATCGTCGAACTGCGGCAGTTGATCCATCTGGTGCGCTAAGCGGGCAGTCCAGAGTCGCCGCAGACGATCTTCCTTGGCGGCGATCGCCTGCTCCATGCCTGCGACGACGCGTTGTCGCAGCGCCAACTTTGCGTCGAGTTCAGTGCGCATTTCCGCAACGCGCAAGTCCTTAGACCCGAACAGATACCAGAGGTCGTAAAGGTCGCGCGGCTCATTGCGCGCCCGGTCGCTCAATGCCAGCAGCTTTTCAACCACGATTTCCTTGATGTCGTAAACCTTTAAGGTTGGCCCTTCGGGTAAATCGTCAAATTTATCGTAGATGCGATGAATCGGACGATCTTGCAGCGGAAAGCACAAGACTTCGGCGATTGTGATGTCAACCTTAACGTCGTTCGCAGCGGGCAGCGGCCCTTGGTAGCTCAGATAAAAAGTGTGGCTGTTCTGGTGGCTGTGACGGTCTTCGCGGTCGAAAGCGATCCGTAAACCGCAGGCAGCCTCAACCGCCGAAAAGATTTCGGCGAACCCCGTCAGAATATCTTTGAGGGTTATCGGACGGGTCAAAGTGAAATCCAGGTCTTCCGAAAACCGATAGTCCTCGAACCAGCAACGTCGCAGGGCTGTGCCACCTTTGAAGACCAGCACCTCGCGCAACGGATGACCAGCCAGACCGGTTAGAAACCAAGCCAGTACGTAATCGCGTTCGATGACGGCCTCGGGAATACGCCGACCACCGGCGCTCATGAGCGTGTTCGAGATCAGGGAGATGTTGCGTTGTGGAATCATTAACCAATCCTTACGGTATCGAGTTCTTCGGGAGTCACGTTGAGCTGGAGTCGCCAACGCGAGAGAAATGCCCCCTCGGCGGGGTGCAACGGATCAAGGCGCTGGTACGTTGCCGTCAACATGCCGCGCAGTGGTTCTATTTCCGACGCCTTGGCCATGCCATAGTGTTCCAGCAGGTAGCCGAGACGGCGCACGACGGAGCCGACACCGAGCCGTTGCGCGTAGTCCACCAGCCGTTCGATTTTCAGTACGTCCCGCTTCATCCATAAGCCCTTGGCAACTTCGGTAATGCCGCCGACAAACGCTGGGTGTCTAAGTCCGTCGATGATCGTGCGCTCCATGTCGCTGATCATCACGAAGCGCTCTTTGTCGATCCAGTGCTTCATGACCCCGAATTCTTGTTCCGCAGTGATGTGGATAAATCGAAAGTCATAACCTCCGACCGTCTGTGGTCGCACGCGCCGCGTACAGGACACATACACAGTGAAGTTCGGCTGCGTCACCATGCGGTGCAGTTCAAGCGCGGTGCCGTGTGATAAGAAGTAGGGCGCGTCACCCGCGAGTTCACGTGCGATCAGGTACGGGCTGTCGATGTGCGTAGTTGCCCGGCCGAGTTCGAAGGGTACGAGGTTGTACAAACCAGGCTTGAGGCGCGTAACCAAGCCTCGCTGCTGAGCTTTGTGCACGAGATTGCGGGCCGCCGCAGCCGACAGGCCGCTGATTGAACCGACATCCGCCAAGGTGAACGTAGACCGGCGCAGTTCATTCAGCTCAATCAAGAGTTGTGCTGCCCGCGGACCAAGAGTCTTCGTTTGTGAGTGATATTTTACGGTCAATTTGCGCCCCTTGAGGAAACGTAATGCGCATTAAGTATAACTATAATGATAACTAACGGCAATAGTGTTTCTATGTAAGGTGCGAATTGCTCGTAAAATATAACATTTAAACTCAGTCGTTAAAAACGCCTTGCTGCGGGAGATGACGGTTGCCTAGATCGAGCAGGCCAATATGGTGAGGGATCCGCTGAGCATCTAAAAACTAAGTAAATGTTTGTAAATCTCATTGATAACCAGTTGCTGATGCATTTAGAGTATGTGAACTATCGGTCAACCTATAAAAATAAGGGCGTAGAAATCATCAGAAAAAGTTGCCACGATGATTGTTGTAACTGCATTGATAATTGTGGAATAGCACGTACCACTACACAGACGGAGGCCTTCGCAATATTTGGCTCGCGAACGGCTATGAGCAGATGGCAACTCCCTACGGTATGGCTATCACCATTCAAGACTTGTCTGGTCTTTCGAGAGCGATATGTAAAGCGCTTATCCGTAAAAACAGTAAATTAACAGGGGCAGAATTCCGTTACTTGCGTCAGGCTATGCTTTTGTCTCAATCATCGCTTGGACGAACTTTAGGTCGCACAGATCAAGCAATCGCAGGCTGGGAAAAGAATAACAAAGTACCAAAATTTGCTGATCAAATGCTGCATGTTTTGTATGCTGCTCATGCGGATGGCAATAAGCAAGTCAAAAATATTATTCACGCATTAAACGATGTTGAACGAACGATTCATTTCGTGATGACGGAAACGAAACAAGGCTGGCAATCAAAAATCTCCGAAGTTGATTTATCGGAGCTAGATGAGTTTGAAAAGGTTGTGTAGGTGAGTGAAAATATTAGTATCGATCAAAATCATGGTAATGGAGTTTCTCTGACTTGCTCATCTGGCTGAGCTCTTTCTAGCGTAAAGCCGGGCTCAAACAAAGGCAGTGCTGTCGGGAGGAAGCCCCAGGGCTGATCTGAGGGCATCAATAAACCCGCATTGCCAATATGCTTAACTTTTACCTCTGTGCCGGTGACGCGGTATTCTCTTTGGTTGAACTGACGTTGAAACTGCCTGATAAATTCACCATAACGATCTCCCTGCTCTTTATTCAACACGACTTCGCCGCACGCAGGACAAGAATCCCCTTTCACCGCGGGAATTGTTGTCGCATCACCTTTATAAATATACGGTACATCGCGAGTGTCGTGGATCAGTTCAGCGGCACCACAGCATGGGCACTTCATGATCAAAGCTCCTTAAAAGAAACAATTAATACAGAGGTCTTCATAAAGGATGCGCAGCTCGCTGGCTAAAAAATATTCGCAATCTTCGACAGCAGGCCAACGATGGCGAACAGAGTCGTGATTTGTATGCTCATGCATAGAATAAATTTACGGTCAAGATCAGTTCTTAATCCTGCTACTAAGCGATCTATGCGATCCATGGTTTCTGTTGTTTGCCTTGCCAAATCTTCGCGTGTGGCAAGGGTTGGGATGATGGCTTCAAGTTTGGCCAATTTAGTTTCCATTGAGCACTACCTTTGGTGCGTGAGACATGTGAAATTTTAGTTTTAATGTCATCTGCAACTATCGGTCCGAAGAGCTATTTTTTGTATCAAATTGTTTCATCGTGCCGTCTGCGAACTGAGTGAGTCGCGTCGCAAATCATTGATTCTCGATTGTGTGACGCCACAACGCGTGGCGCCATCACGATAGGTGGCTCGTCGAAGGCCTATATAAGAGGCGAAGATCACGTTGGATTGATGAATCTCTTGAGCACCCGCTCTCTGAGTATTTGATCAAAGCAAGGATAAAACTCCGACTCAGCATTAAAAAAGCCGAGCATCTCCTCTACATCCTGATCAAAATTACCCTCCAGACAAGCCATCAAGTTCCAAGCCGTGATAAAAAAATCAATCATCGCGCCCATGGTGAGTGATTTGGTGGAGGTGCGGGTGGAGGGCTCTTCAAGCGTATCGCCCTCATACTCGTCCACGACTCTGTAATGAATGCGTTGGCCGACGAGTCTGGCATATAGCACCGTCACATCGTAGGTCGTGGACTGAATACTGATACGCGCGATCTCGACTTCTTTGGGTTTCCTCTTAGGGAGGAATTCACCACCCATAAACATGGGATGGAGTCGGCCGAGCATCTGTCGATCAAACGACTCGAGCTCGGGGGTGGTGACAAAGTCGGGTAGGGTATCAACCTCGCCAGTTTCGAGCGCATCCTTGATGAGCGCTCTCCGGGCGCGACCTTTGACAGTGCTCAATAGTTCGACCTGCAAGTCATAGCGTCCAAAATAGTCAAGTGGACGGTATGACAAGGCGCTCACTGGGATGGGTTTGTTGGCAGCGGCTTTAGTCATGATTGTGCTCCTGTGTCGAAGCAGCAATCCATGTTGCTGGAAAGTCTTCGCCAATGCGTGTGAAGCAGATGTTTGGGATCTCTTTAAAGGGACCCGCCCACATATCGGCGATGGCTACAAACTGTTCGATGTCCAAACCGCCTTGTTCGGTCTCATCAAGGAGCTCGCCTAGACCCTCGCTGCTCATCGACACCAGGCGATACAAATACGCATCGCCCTCGCCAAGGGTATGTTGTTGCTCAAAGGTTTCACAGCCGCCTGGGTAATGGGCGGCGATATCGGCTTTGCGAATAAACGCCGACAGTAATTGCACGTGCACAGTCATCACGATCTCCTGTTTAGCCACTTCGGCAATACGCCCGGGTTGGCAAGTTGGATATAAATCCCCCGTACAAAACAAAAAGCCCTCTTCATTAGAAGAGGGCTGACGCATCCCGCTTGGTTACCGTTTCCGGTCACATTGCCTTTCGGCGATCCACCTTGCCCGGGAGGGCAGGTTGGCATGGGCGTCAACCCAAATCTAAATGTCTAAATATTATTTTACTAGATTGTTCAATACATAGTCAATGCACTTAAATGTTTGTAAATCTCGTTGATCATCCGATGCTAATTTTCTGACTAAACTGGAAATTAAAATCAGGCTGCTTGCAATTCCATGTGTACGCGTCTGCCTGTCGCAGTTGCAATATTGACAAGCGCATCAAGAGAAAATCTTGAAACACGACCGCGTAACAAATCATTCATTCTCGGCTGGGTAACGCCACAACGCGTGGCGGCCTCTGCTTGTGTCCAGCCGCTTGCTTTAACCAACTCCGATATTTGCATCATCAATTCTGCGCGAGCGCGCAAGTTTGCGGCTTGCTCTGGCGTATCGGCTATGGCATTCCAAACGCTTTTATAGGATTCAGTTTTTTTCATTTTTTGCTCCTTGTCAGATAAATCCATCTTGTTTTAGCGATATCAATATCTTTTTTGGATGTGGCTTGAGTTTTCTTTTGGAAAGCATGCAAAACATAGATGATTTCTTGAAGCCTTGCTGTGTAGATAACGCGGTAGGTGCCGCTGTCATCCCATATGCGAAGTTCCTCTACTCCTTTGCCAATTGTTGGCATTGGTTTGAAATCATCAGGCTGAAGTCCGTTTTGTATTTTATCTAGCTGATAGCCTGCGTCCTGTTTTGCATCCTCAGGGAATTCGCGCAGGCGTTTGAGGGAGTCGCCAAGAAAAGAAACAGATTTCATTAAGTAATTATACTGGTTTGGATATAATTTGACAATACTAACCGGCGCGATATTTTTGAAACTTCTCAATATCGTGAGCAGGTCTTTGGTTAATGACGTGAAAACAAATATTAGTATCGAGCAAAATCATGGCAATAGAGTTTCTCTGAGTTGCTCATCTGGCTGAGATCTTTCTAGCGTGAAGCCGGGTTCAAACAAAGACAGTGCAGTCGGTAGGATGCCCCCGGGTTGATCTGAGGGCATCAATAAAACCGCATTGCCAATATGCTTAACTTTTACTTCGGTGCCAGCGAAGCGGTATTCTTTTGGCAATCTGATTGCCTGACTGCGGCCCGATTGAAAAATGTGTGCGGTATCTATAGTTTTCCTCTCGCTTCAATGGTATCTATCAATGATGGTTACCATCTTTGATTTTTTGCAAACTTAGTTTCAATCAGCTTTTGGCACAAGCAACCACACCGAGTGCTTTGGCAATATAGGCAGCGATGACTAAAAAATATTCGCGATCTTTGACAGTAGGCCAAAGATGGCGAATAGAGTCGTGATTTGTATGCTCATGCATAGAATAAATTTACGGTCAAAGTCGGCTCTCAATCCGGCGACCAAGCGATCTATGCGATTCATGGTTTCTGTTGTTTGCCTTGCCAAATCTTCGCGCGTGGCAAGGGTTGGGATGATGGCTTCAAGTTTGACCAATTTAGTTTCCATGAATGACGACCTATCGTGCGTGAATCATGTGAAATTTTAGTTATAACGACATCTCAAACCATCTGTTTAGATAACTATTTTTTGTATCAAATGGTTTCAGCGCATCGTCTGCGACCTGAGTGAGTCGGGGAGTGCTTTGGAGGGTCCGTTTGCTGTGTCATCTAGTGAGACAGTACCAGTGACCTGTCTGGTTATATCGGACCATTTTTATTTAGAAACGCCATCCCGCTATTGATAAGATTGTCCGAAATAAAATTACATTTTTCGGACAAAATGCTTATGTTCTGTCCGAAAAACCGCCAACCAATAAGTTTAGTCAACAGAAATTCCTGTTTCAGAAATAATTTTTTTCCACTTCTCTGTTTCTTGGGCCAGGTAGCTTGCAAGCTCTTGAGGCGTGCTACCAATGTATTCGGCGCCAATAGCGGCAAATGTCTTTTTGACTTGCTCGGTATTCATCGCTTTGATCATGGCACCATTCAGCTTGTCAATAATGCCAGATGGAGTACCTGCTGGGGCGAACGTTGCAAACCACGGTGTCAGTTCGTAGCCCGTCATGCCGCTTTCCGCGACAGTCGGTAAGTTAGGAAGTGTCGATGAGCGTTTGGGTGTTGTCACAGCCAAGGCTTTAAGTTTTCCCGATTCGATATGCGGCTTGGCAGAGGTGATGCTGTCGAACATGTAGTCGACTTGGCCGCTCATCAGATCTGTGACGGCTGGACCACTGCCTTTGTAGGGTACGTGCAGCATGTCAAGCTTACCCGTATAGGTAAAAAGTGCTGCCGCGAGGTGAATCGATGTGCCGACTCCTGCCGAGGCGTAACTGTACTTGCCAGGCTTCTCTTTTACTTGGCGGATGACATCGTTCAGTGAGTTGACATCGGAACGACTGGCTTGCGTGACCAAAATATTCGGCACGGCCGCAAGCAGAGAAATGGGTTGGAAATCTTTGATAGGGCTGTAACTCATGTTGCGATACAGCGCGGGATTCACGGCCATACCGTTAGCAACAATCATGATGGTGTATCCATCAGGTTTAGCTTTTGCGACATAACTCGCGCCGATGTTGCCGCCAGCTCCTGGTTTGTTTTCCACAACAATGTTTTGACCGAGATCTTGACTCATTGTTCGGCTGAGTACGCGAGCAATAGCATCCATCGCACCACCGGGTGGAAAGGGCACGACCCATGTAATAGCCCGGTCTGGATAATTGCTTACTGAAGAATTTGCCATACTTGGCATGCTATTCAGTGCTAGGGCGAGCCCTGCGGCGACGCATCCCATTTTCACGAAATCTATACGTTTCCTGATGGACAAGGCGTTAACTAGGTTGCTCATTTTCGGTGATCTCCATTGAGGTGCATATCTTTTGATTTTGTTCTGATAATCATGCTGGATAGTTGATTATCGTGTTGCAGTGTGGGCTTGTCTAAGACTATATTTATTCAGATTGATACTTTAAAGGTATGAAATATGGAGCTCAGACAGATTCGTTACTTCCGGCGTGTTGCTGCCGAAATGAGCTTTACTCGGGCTGCTGAGGTTCTTAACATGGCGCAACCCCCTCTAAGCCGGCAGATCAAGATGCTCGAAGAGGAAATGGGGGTTGAGCTGTTTGAGCGGGTCGGACGTGGGATTAAGCTGACGGAGGCAGGGCGCTATTTTTTGGATCAAACTGACTTAATGTTGAAAAAACTCTCTGAGACCGTGCAAGCGACTCAGCGAGTCGGCCGCAAGGAAAAGCGTCGCGTTGGAATCGGATTCGTTCCCTCGGTCTTGTATGGCTATATGCCCGGATTTATTCGTCAGTTGCGAGCACTTGATCAAAGCATCGAAATTAGTCTCTTGGAAATGATTACGTTGCAGCAGTTCGAGGCGTTAAAAACAGGCCGAATCGATATCGGAATCGGCAGGATCCTTCTGTCCGATCCTGAAATTGAGCGCTTGGTCTTATGGGAGGAACGTTTGATTGTGGCCTTGCCGAAAGAGCATGATCTGGCGAAGTGCACTACGTTGTGTATCGAACAACTCATCCCTGAGTCTCTCATTCTGTATCCTGCGCGTCCGCGACCAAGTTATGCCGACTATGTGCTTGATATTTTTAGGCAACAAGGTGGGGTGCCCGAGCACATTCAAGAGGTAAACGAACTGCAGACGGCGTTGGGTTTGGTAGCTGCGGGCTTCGGTCTGGCAATCGTTCCGGAGTCTGTTGAGGGTTTATTTAGCAAGGACGTTAAATATGTCAGCTTAACGAGTCCTGGATGCACTTCGCCGATCATGTTGAGTTGGCGTAAAAATGACCAGTCCGATTTTTTGCAGTCAGCCTTAAAACTTGCGCGCGCCGCGCCTTTGTCTCAATAGTGCGCGGACTTGAGCTGTTGGTGCGAGGGGTTAGAGATTGCGCGCGTAATGGCGAACTTTGTCTTCATCAAGCGTCAGGCCAAGACCAGGACCGCTTGGCAACTTTAAAGTGAAGTCACTATAGTCAAGCGGTTCAGCCAAAATGCTGTCTTTCATGAGCAGCGGACCAAACAATTCCGTTCCCCATTCAATGCGATCGACCGTTGCAAATAAGTGGGCGGAGGCAATGGTTGAAATCGGTCCTTCAAGCATCGTGCCTCCGTACAAACCAATGCCCGCTGCCTGGGCAATCCCAATCAAGTCTTGAGCTGCGCGCAAACCACCCGCCTGTTCAATTTTGATGGCAAACACGTTTGCACATCGGCCTGCAGCAAGTGTGAAACCATCTTCACGCCCTTTGAGGGATTCATCGGCCATGATGGGAAGGATACCTAGGCCAGATAATCTAGCCAGACTAGCGTGATTTTTTTCCTGAACAGGTTGCTCTACCAAATCAATCCCTGCATCTGCAAGAGGTCGCAACATCAGTAGCGCTTCGCTTTCTGACCACCCTTGATTGACATCAATGCGCACGCTAATGTTTTCGCCAAGTGCTTTTTTAATCGCTGTGATGTGACGGAGATCGTCTTTGAGCAAGCGAAGTCCAACCTTTAACTTAAAAACGTTGTGACGTTTTGTTTCCAACATCTGTTGAGCTTCGGCGATATCGCGCTGCGTATCGCCGCTGGCCAGCGTCCACGCGACGCCTAGTTCGTTGCGAACAATCCCGCCAAGTAACGTACCAACGGAAACGTTTAATTTTTTCCCGAGTGCATCGTATAAGGCGGTTTCAATGGCGCTTTTAGAGAAATGATTCCCTTTAACCGCTTTGTTGATGCGTGCCATGAGTGCAGCAGGGCTTTTTGTCGACTGTCCTAGTAAGAGAGGAGCAATATAGGTATCAATATTGACTTTGATGCTCTCTGGGCTTTCGCTACCGTAATTCAGACCACCAATGGTAGTGGCTTCGCCGATCCCTTCAATACCCTCTGAGGTTCTCAGTCTCACCAGCACCATGCTTTGATGCTCCATAATCGCCACCGACAATTTGTGGGGCCTGATGGTCGGCACATCCAGAATAGAGGTTTGGATAGAAACAATTTTGTCATGCATAAGGGTTCAGACCAGCGTTAATAGTGTTGAAATTCATAACAAAGTATAGAAACTGGAGTGTGTTCGGTCTAATACAAATTAAGTCGCAATCCATACTTTTAAAGTCTGAGATCCTTGCAGATCATGCTTTGTCATCGAGTGAGCTCGTGTCTGGTGCATCATCTTCTAAACAAGAGATTCAACATGAAATCGACTCTGGCTTTGTGGGTGAGGTGGTGAAACAATTCTGTTACCAAATAAAGGGCGATGCAGCACTTTCACGAATAGAAAATGTTCATAATGATCCCTATTATTTTGGGATGGAAAAACGCATGCTCACCGTTGAATTAGCCGTCGATCAACACACTAAAATCTGCGAACGTCTTGATCGGTCAATGTCGAATCTTTGCCAGGCAATGGCTGACTTGCGTGTGCAAATGACTCAGGTTCAAGCTGATCTGCGGCATGAGATTGCATTAGTTCAGGCTGATCTGCGCAAAGAGATTGCATTTGTACAGACTGACCTGCGCAAAGAGATTGCATTTGTGCAGACTGACTTGCGCCAAGAAATCGCCCGGAGTAACGCTGATTTACATAAGTTTTTTGAGCGTAAATTTATGTGGATGATGACTGCATATTGCGGGGGTATGTTTACCTTGCTAGGTTTTCTAGGTAAGTATCTGCTGGATAGCTATGCAAGGTAATTGAGATCGAGAGATGTTGCTTGACATGCCCAAATTGGGTATTGTCATGCCTAATATGGGCATGATAATAAACTCGACGCATAAAGAGTCTGCTTCTTATGACGGGCTAGGTAGTGTCTTGTTCACGAATACCCAGCAACGCGTACTAGCCTGTTTATTCGGCCAACCAGACCGCTCGTACTTTTCCAACGAACTGATCAAACTGACTGGTGCTGGTTCGGGAGCGGTGCAAAGGGAATTGAAGCGCTTGAGCGAAAGCGGTTTGGTCTAGCTCATCCCATTCGTGAAGCTCTCGCATCCTACCGAGAGATAATTCGTTGCGCTTTTTTATTCGGGTCAATTGCCAAGAAGCAAGATACGGTCGCAAGTGATATTGACCTGTTTGTCATCAGCGATAAGCTGTCATACTCAGATTTGTTCAATCAATTGTTAGGCACCGAGGTGCGTTTAGGGCGAGGGATCAACACGACGATTTACACAGAAGTGGATGTCAAGCAACGACTGTTGGATGACAGCTCATTTTTGACACGCGTATTGAACCAACCCAAGATTTGGATTATTGGCAATGAATCAGACATCCCCGCTTGAGAATTTAGCGGGCCCTGGCAAACCATTGCACAAAGAACCGCCGGATCAGAGAGAGATCAATGGCTTGATCGGATCGGGCAACGCGCGTCTGGTGAGCTTAGTAACGCCTGATGCGTTGCTAGCGTGAAGCGCAGGGAATCCTTTCCTTTTTTGCTTGCAAATTCATTCGCTCTTAAAGAAATCGCGGAACGTCCGTTTCTCTAATGTGGTGGGTTAGACGGAAGATGTCCATCGATCTAACAGAGCACCAACATAGATTTTAGGCAACATATGTCCCGCCTCTGGGACAACAGTGACGTGCCATGCCATCAGTTTTGCTAGAGCCTGGACATTGTCGGGATTGCTTTGCCAGTCCTGTTTCTAGACGACCGCCTCGTCCGGGTAGGTAATAGATGCTCATGGGTGATTTTTGTAACTATTTTTCAGGTACAATTTGGAACTTTCTAAGGGCAGCAAATGTCGAAACATGACAAGACTCGGGAGAGGCTTCTTAGGCGTCCACCTCCTTCCGATCTCAAGTGGGTCGAGCTAACAGCATTTCTTAAACACCTTGGGTATAAACAGCTCAATGGATCAGGGTCTAGAAGAAAATTTGTTCATACGGTAACTAAACATTTAATTTTGTGCCATGAACCGCATCCTAATCCTGACGTAGACAAGGGATGCATTAATGACGTTACATCCCGATTAAAAGAAATCGGATTACTTTAGGAAAACAATGGAACAGCTTAAATACAAGGACTTTTACGGAAGCGCAGAGATTGACTTGGAAGCTGGCGTTTGTCGAGGGAAATTGCTTTTTATTGATGATTTGGTGACGTACCAAGCTGATACGGTAGCAGGATTAAAAAAAGAATTTGAAAATGCCGTTGAAGATTATTTAGTGACTTGCGTTGAAGTTGGTAAAGCGCCGCAGAAAGCATTCACAGGCGTTTTTAATGTGCGGATTTCACCTCAAGATCACCGTGCGGCAAGCTTACTGGCATTAAAAGAGCAACAGAGTTTAAATTCCTTTGTTTCGAAAGCAATTCATACATATTTGCAGTGGAGCAACGATCAGAGTAAAAAGATTGAGCTCCATCACAAAGTTGAAATTATTGTTAAAAAACAATCAACCTTTGTTGCTAGTGCAGGCGATACACCGAGTTGGCATAAATTTGATCAAAAAACAATAGTGGGAAAAAATCATGCCCACTAAGTCAAAAGAAAAAGACGATGTAAATACGCATACGATTCAAGAGTTAACTGAGCTTTTGATTAAACATCATGGACTGCACGTAGGAGTATATGAGTTAGCGTTTGAGATGAATATTGCGGTGGGTGCGATACCTATGCCAGAAGGCTATGCATTACCGGGAGCAGCAATAGGATTCTCCAAGATTGGGATTAAAAAAACAGATGGAAATCATCCTAATTCTGTTGATGCTGCAGCGGTAAACCCAAGACCGAAAAAAGCAATTAAAACTAAATCGCAACCATAAATAATATAAACATCGTCTTTAAGAGGCGTTTGCGTCCTCAGGAAATTCGCGCAGGCGTTTGAGGACGTCACCAAGAAAAGAAACAGATTTCAATCGCTCTTACAGTGCGGCGTGGACTTTGCCGATCGTCAGCAACACTGCTTTTGCTCGGGGCAAAAAGGAATCGATTTCGGTGTATTCGTCCGGGGTATGGAATTTACCGCCCACTGGGCCGGTCCCGCATAGCGTGATCGCGCCAAGGCTGGAGGTCACTCCAGAGTCCGCGCATCCGCCGCTAAATTCCTGGTCTGTTTGATGACCGATATCCTTGAGCGTGTCCCGGTACAACTCAAAGAGTTTCTGCGAGGCTGCGGTTGGAACGAACGGCTTAAATTCCCCTATGACGCTTAGCTTCGCCAGGGTGCCGGTGATGAAGTTTTTGTTGCAAATGCACTGGATTCGGCTCATGACATATTCGCGCTGTGCCAGATCTTTGACTCGCACGTCGATAGCGGCTTTGGCGGAAGGGGCGGAGGTATTGACAGACTGGCCGCCTGAAATCAGTCCAACACTAACAGTCAAGCCCTCATCAATGTCTGTGAGCTTGTCAAGCTCAATGATTTTGTTCGCGATCTCTGATATCGCATTAATGCCCTCTGAAAAATTGGCACCTGAATGCGCGGCTTTCCCCTGGATATCCATCTCAAGAAAAATACCGCCTTTGCGTCCTGTGACGACGTTTCCTGAAGGGCGTCCGGGTTCGCTGTTGAAGACAAACGCAGCTTTACGAGCAAAAGCCTCGATGACCTCTCTGCTAAGGGGAGAGCCGATTTCTTCGTCGCACGTAAAGAGTGCGGATACTTCGGTGGTTGTCTGGCCAGAATGGGCAAGCGCGGCGATGATGAACGCATTCATGACGACGCCCGCCTTCATGTCTGCAACGCCAGGACCATACGCGCGGTTTCCTTCGATGCGGAAGGGGCGTTTGGCGACCTCTCCCTTGGGAAAGACGGTATCGCAATGACCCATCAGCAGGACTGGGCGACCAAGGCTTGCGCCCGCATTGAGCGTCACGGACAGTACCGCCTCGACTCCCTGCACAAAATGGGATTGGGTTGTTAAGCCGAAGGTCTTGAAAAAAGACTCAAGTTTGCGAAAAACTTGGGAAACACCCTCTTTGTAATAGCTGTGCGAGTCAATCCCCACCAGTTCTTCGAGCAATGTCAGCATGGCTGTCTGCTGTGAGTCAATCCATTCGACTGCCTTTGAGTTTTGCATAACGTGAGTCCTCGAATAATGTTTAAAGGTATTGCAATACGATACTCTGAATTATTTAATTGAAAATAACGCTTGGAGCCTTAGTGCTGTCCGATGATGGAAAGCCTTTCGATTCACAAGAGCGCCAACACAGGATTGAGACTTACCACCAGAACAGTTCAAACGGTAGTGTTGACGACCAACTAAACTATTGGCATAATCTGCCAATAACATCTAGGGAGATCAACAATGCCTACCCGTAATGTTGTGCTGACCCATCATCAAGCTCATGTCGTTGAGCAGCTCGTCAGCAGCGGCCGATATCAAAATGCCAGCGAGGTGCTCCGCGACGGCCTCCGTTTGCTCGAGCAACGCGAGGCCGAGGATGTGTCACGCTTGGTGGCGCTACGTAGCGCGGTGAAAGTCGGCATTGCTGACTTTGATCAAGGCGAATTCATGACCTTTGATACATCTGAAGCTCTCGGAGCCCATCTGAACTCTGTCGCCTCCAAGGCCATCGCTGATAAATGAGCAAAATTTGGAAGATTAGGCTCGGCCGGCAGGCCGAATTGGACTATGCGGATATCCTGCGTTGGACAACGAAGCACTTTAGTAAAGTTCAGGCCCAAGCCTATTCTGAGACAGTTTCACAGGCCATTGAGGCATTGACGGATGGCCCTGAAATTTTGGGCAGCAAGCAGCGAGATGAAATTGAGTTAGGGATAAGGACCTTGCATGTCGCTCGGCTTGGACGCAAGGGGAGACACATTGTTGTCTTTCGAGTAGGTAGAACTCAAACGATCGATGTGCTTAGGCTTTTACACGAAAGTATGGATCTGCCAAGACACTTACCTAAGGGCGATGGCGTGTGAGGCAATGAGTTTGTGCAGTCACGGCCTCGGTCAATCTTTGACCAAGCGAAATCCGATATGAGACATTGGATTGTAGGGGTCAGTGCCACGACGTGCGCTTGGTCGATAAGACAGGCAGTAATCTTCGTTGCATAAAAAAGACCCTCCTCGAATCACTCGTTTGGGCGCATTGACTGGCGTGCCTGGATCTGTTGGGTCATACGAGTTGCTCGGGCCGAGTGGATTGACAATGACTTGATGACCGAACTCTTTCACTTGCATGGCGAAATAATCGGCACGATACCAATCGGCCACCCACTGCCAAGCATTACCTGCCATATCAAATAAGCCATAGCCATTTTGTGGATAGGTCCTTACTTCACTTGTCCCGGCCTCTGCGATTCCGTTATCTTCAATTAACTGAGCGTTTACAACCGGGAATGCTCGTTTTTTAACATCCCAAATATTGGCAGGTAGTTTGCCATTTTGTTCAAACTGATCCCCAAGCACATAGGTTGCCTGGCTCAGGCCACCGCGAGCGGCAAACTCCCACTCGGCTTCGGTAGGTAATCTTTTGCCAATCCATTTTGCATAAGCCTGAACATCTTCATAGCTTACTTGCACGACTGGATGATTGCCCTTGTTGTCGAGATTGCTCTTGGGTCCCGTGGGATGCCGCCAATTAGCACCGGGTACAAAAGCCCACCACTGGGAGTAATCATCTAAACGAACCTTATTTTTGGTACCAATAAATACCATCGCTCCAGGTACCAATACCGAAGCAGGCGGCCGGGGGATACCCGCTGGCAATTGCACTTTAATGGTCTCCCAGTCTGGAGTGCGCTCCGCAGTCGTTTTGTAATTTGTTTCTTTAACAAACTGAGCAA
The DNA here is from genome assembly GCF_965234455.1 of Zwartia lucis. Lineage (GTDB taxonomy): Bacteria > Pseudomonadota > Gammaproteobacteria > Burkholderiales > Burkholderiaceae_B > Zwartia > Zwartia lucis. The sequence continues at coordinate 667,310 of NZ_OZ248472.1, forward strand.
ATTGATTGTTGGTGACGTGGGTTGTATCCATCCAAAAGCCCTTGACCTTGACGCGATGGACAGGTCTCTCATTGTCCTGATCTTTTTTTGAATCACTCCCCATCAAAAAGTCACCAGTAGGAACCCAAACCATCCCGAGTGGCGCATTCCTGCCATCACTTTCAATCACAACGTGAGGTGTCTTCGTACCGACGCTGCGATTTTGCCAATAAAAGTAAGCTGATACGCTGCACGTTACGGCAATAGCAGCGGCAAGCAGGATGGTGCGACGAGTCAAGTAAACGCTTTGCATCAATACACCGAGGTAGACGCTGGACACTTGCCTTGATATTTTTGAATATACTGCTCATCTGTACTATTTGTCAGGCCATCAAAGTTAAAGTCGGCAACGCTGGATAAGGCCCAGCGGGTAAGTTGTTGCCAAATATTTAAATCTTCAGGGTTCACCTGGCCGTCAATATTGGCATCGCCTGGACAAGCTGGCTGGGAAGCTAAAACGCTATTGAGTTGAGTGAGAAGGTTGTTATAAATATCCGAATAAGCATTTGGATCCAGTTGGTTAGCAGATCCTGGAGTATCCAAGGCTGGCGAGCCAACATTCTCATTAATGGCATAGAGCTCGTTTGTAATGACTACCGAGTGTGAGTCATCAGCAGAGTTGTAGGTTTGGGTTTGATTTTGTACTAACTTATGCGTGGCATTTCGAATGGCGCTTGAAGCGCCAGCACTTATTTTAATTTGGGGGCGGCTGGACTTAAATAAGGCCTGATTCACCTCCCAGCATTGTTGATAGCCCTGACTGGAACTTGGTCCAACCGAGGGGCCGATCACAGAAGCGTCCGTATAGCCCACGCCCCACCACACACCTGTGTTGTCTTCGCAGACGCTCTTTGAAACCGGCACTTGTGTGCAAGCGGTCCCGCCGGAGATGATGCACGGACCATTTTGACTACCATTAGCCTGAATGTTGTAGCCAGCTTGAGTGAAGTTCATCGTTCGTATAGAGGCTTGGCCAGCATTTGCCAAATACGGCATCATGGGCGCTGAGTCAATTGTTCGAGGTACCGCTTGTTTCACATTGATCCCTGCTATTTCTCCAAAAAGTTGAAATATATCAACTGTGTTGGTCATCGAATTCACGTCACGGTTTGGCGCGTTGACTAATTTACCGGCAACGATCAGCGGAACCCAAACGCCAGTTTGATATGAGGTGCCTTTAGAAAAAGAAGGACTAAATGGAGATTTGACAGAAGGCCCATTTGTTCCATTGTCCCCGACGATGATGATCATCGTATTGCTAGCGTTCGGGTCGTAATTAAGCGTTCCATCGGACTTCTTGGTAGCTAATCCAATGGCGACTAACAGGCGTCCGAATTCTGTATCCATCGCTTCTGTCATCTGATTCTGAATAGTCTGATAACTTGACGAATCACCACAATTTAGATCGTCAATCCCACCAGAAATTGTTGGTGCGAGCGCAGAGGGCGACTGCTGAAGTGGTGTATGGGCCGCGCTATAAGAAACGGTCGCCATCCAAGGGGTCGATGTCGACTGACTTTTTATCCAATTAATGGCTGCATCCGTTTCGATCGTCGTTCGATAACCCCGATTTCTACTGTCGGTCAAGGGGATGGATTGCACACCCGCAGCGCTATTGATCACCAAAGGAGAAACGTAATATGAATTTTCCATATTGAAATTTAAATTCGCGGGGGGACTACTTTGACAGGTAGCATTGGGGACTAAAATGCCACCCGACATTAAACATTGTTTGCCTGGCGGATCACCAGCATCTGAAACAGTCGAGATTACACTACACGAATTATCGGCCTGATAGCAGGCGCCTGTATTGGCGCCTCCGTTGGAGGTTGAAGGAACAAATCCGCACGAATAAGTTCCCTGAGGTCCAACGCCACCTGCAGTCGTATCGATCGATCCGGGAAGTCCGCCAACCCAGCCATAAAAATGATCCCATCCCAGTTGTTTGGGCGTGCCATTGCCAGCTTGGTTGTTCTCTGGACCCGCCAAATGAAACTTTCCAAACATGCCGCTCACGTAGTTGGCTTGTTGCAATAGTTTGGGTGCTGTCATGTCATAGGGAGACAATTGTGAATTAGCTAAATCATTTGGGCCAATTGCTTGATTGATTTGAGTTCGTAGTGGATAGCGACCAACAAACATCGCAGCTCTACCGGGCGAGCACTCTGGCATAGACCAGGTATTTCTAAATCGAATTCCTGCAGCAGCGATCGTATTCATATTAGGCATACTTGGGGGCGTTGTGCCGCCATAGCCGAACGACAGCATTTGATCTACGCCGACGTCATCCATCACCACAAATAAGATATTCGGAGTTTTAGGCGCGCTTGAGGTCGACCCGCCGTCGCTACACCCACTCAGTTGCGAGACAGCAAAAATTGCACTTGCTAACCAGAAAATGACTTTCATTATTTTAGCCTCAGGATTCTTCTAGTAGTCGACGTTAGGATGGTAAGCTAATTGGATATCAATGTCAGGTTAAATTTTAATAACCGAATTACAGTGCCGGCTCAGAAATTAAAAGAACTTTAGAACAAAGCGAGGGTAAACGATCTCTTCGGTAGGAAAACCGATTCAGCGATGAGAGCGTTTGATCCCGAGCATGAATCACACCAAAAGCAATCTAGCCTTCCAAGTCAGTTGTATACGCGCCCAAGGGACCAGAGCGCTCAGCTCTTTGGGCATTTTCACAAAGCCCAGCGACATCAGCACTCGCTCGGCAACGCGTCGTAAGCTGTAATCGACAAAATCATAGGTCTGGTCGAGATCATTAAAAAACCAGACGCGCACACCGACACCTGTCGGGCTTTTGTTGATGATTGCCCGTTCACGTTGACCGTTGATTTCTATTCGGCTCCAAATCCGCGAGTGGTAGAGCTTGATAGCCTCGCCGTGTTGATAAGTGGATTGAGTATCGCTTTGTCCACGTCTGAGAAACGGTGGAATCCAGGCTTCTTCTAACATTTCCGATTGCGCTTGACAGAGATTTAACTCCACAGATTGTCGGGGATTGCGCAACAAGCTAGGCACACCCATATCCATGCTGTCTGTATAACGGACTTCGGATGAAATAGATGACCGCAAAAACAGCACTTGATCTGAAATGCTCGCAAAGCCTGGTGGCATCATCTGTTTGACTTTGTGTAGACGAGGCATCGCGAGCGCGCGTTCTTGCTCTGCACGGATGTGCCTCAACAGAAAGCTGGTGCTGCGGCTGACCAATTGATAGTCGAGCGCGATGTTGCAGTGGAGGTCGGCTGGCAGGTCCTCGGAGAGGCGTTTGGCGGCTGCGAGACGTGAGAGCGTGGTGGATGCCAGCGCCTGACCCGCAGTGTGCGTATCGCTCTTCGTCGGTTCAGCATTGACTTCCGAGTGAATGTCGGCTTTCCCCAGAATCTGTTGGCGCGTGTCACCCGCAAGACATGCTTTGAGCGTAACCGTTCCGGTGGGCGCGCGATCAAACCAAGCACTAACGTGCAAAGTGTCACCCTCAAAGGCGGCTGAGTCGAGCGCGGTGATATCGCGTGGTTGACTGCCCTCTGGCCACTCGATGGTGACGTGGGTGACAAGAGGTGTGCGCAAGCGATTAAACATGCGCAAGATCGCGGGCTCGACGGCTTCGCCTGGCGCGACAAAATCACAGGCGCCTTTGGTTTCCTGAGCGAGGCGTTTAAGCAGACCTTCCGAAGCACTGCTGCCAATGCCAATGACAAAAATGCGTTGCTTAGAGCTTTTTGCACGCCTGATGATGGCGTCGACGGCGCTGACATGACCATCGGTGATCAACAGGATGGCGCCTTCGACCTTGCTCGACAAGGCAAGCGTGGAGGTGAGGGCGGGCTCTAGTTCGGTGCCGCCCATATCACCATCGAGACTACTGATCCAACGTTGGGCGGATAACTGAGTGGCTTCGGTCACGGGCCAAGGCGCGCGTGAGCGGTGCTCGACTGCGCTACCGAACTTGGACAGAGAAAAAGTATCTTGCATGCCCAACCTAGCCACCATTGCGTGCAGCGCGCGGCGAGCCGCTTGGATGCTGTCTCCCGCCATGGAGCCCGAGCAGTCGACCAGGATGTTGAGAGAGAGCGGTTCGGGCACGACAGGCTGACCCTCTGTATTTAAGGCCTCGAATGAAGGACAGAAACTCGCCGTGACCACGTAGTGTTCCGGCTTGACATAGTCGGGTGCGACGGAGGCGATTGAGCAATGTTCGAGTTGATCCATCACCAACACAAAGTCTCGATCCAGAAAGCTGTCACGACCCAGTGTGACGGTCAGGGAGTCGGACTGAGCGTTGTGCGTGTGGCTGCCAACTAAGCCCTTCGAACCCTGACGCGACACCTTAATTGGATGACTCGGTGAGCCCACCTGAGCCTGCGCTAACGTGCCATGCAAGGTCAAGCTCAAGGCAAAGCCGTATTCGGTCAAAAGATCCGTCTCGGGGACTTGATGCGGTTGTAGACCACCGTCTCGGAGCAAATCGCCATAGCGTGGTGCGATCACCGTGGGGATCTTGAGCCGCAGGCCGCCTTGTTCGAACTGCAAGAGCTGGCCGTAATGCAGGTCGATCACGCAGCGTTCGCCGGGGGCGAGGTTACCTAGATTGAGCACATAGTTGCCGTCCTCGCCTCGCTCCAGCAAGATGGCTGCGTTGCCGTCGGCCAGCGTTTGCTCGTAGCTTTCTTGAGCCTCGGACTTTTCTACAACCGTTCCCAGCAGAGTGTGCTCGTTGAGCTTGACCTCCACCCCGAGCAGCTGTGCGCCCCAAGGTAGCGGAAAACTATAAATCGCCTCAAGATGCTCCGCCGAAGGATTGATAAATGTTTGACGCACATGCGCATCAAAGATCGCGCCCCGCACATCTCCCGTGATAGCAACGTGTTGCAACACCAAAGGCTCGCCCGACGTGGAGCAAAGTGTCGCGTGGAAAGACTCGTCTAGCTGTAGAGATCCGATCATGATGTTGTCCATTTAATTATTTGTCGTTGTTATTAGGGTGGTTTTGCAAGACCTCATACGCCTGCAGCACGCTGCGCACAAAACTGCGCAGTTGCTCGGGGCTCAGTCCTGCACGGGTCGGTTCGATCACAAGCTCAATCCCCTCGGCGACATGCAGGTGGCTGCACACCTCAAGCGAACCTGGTCGACGACCACGGTCCGGCACGGGGGCGGGGCCGCCTTGGAGCAGCTCCCGAATGCGATCTAGAGAAACACCAGCTGCCGTCCATTTTTTGATGAGCAGGAGCTGTTCGAGATGCTGGGGGTAATATTTCGCGGCCCGTGTTTCTCCCTCAGGGCGACTCACGAGCCCAAGCTGGACGTAATAACGCACCGTCCGCTTACTCAGGTCCGTGAGGGCACAGAGCTCATCGAGGGAAAAAGACTGACTCGGAGAGTCGCCGGAGGGAAGGGGGGTCTTTGTGACAGTGTTCATGTGTTTATATTAACACTATAACTGTCATTAAATGCTGTTTAAATAAAATAAGTTGTAAAAAAGTTTCCGGCCAAAAGGCGGAAAAGGACTTTTTGCTGGAAACGGATGAAAGTCTTTCTACTTAAATCTAATGGAGTGCCTTGGACTGCCGGCAGCGATAGGAAAAAAATATTCGCGATCTTTGACATAAATAAAAAAACCACCCGAAGGTGGTTTTAGATTTCGTAAAAAATAAATCAATGGCGATGAAAATTCTTGATAGCTGAGTTTGACAAGTCCTTATGCATTGATGGATCAATCGCAGAAATTTGTTCTATAAATTTCGCAGTATCAATCTTCTTACCGCCCAGCCATGTTCCTTGAACTTTCACTTTCTCAACAATCTCGTTTGGCTTCACAGCAGTAATGTCGGCCGATAGCTCTACTAAATCAGCAAACTTACCCACTTCAAGCGAACCAATGTCTTTATCGCGTTTGAGTTGATAGGCGCCATTGATAGTAGAGGCTTTAAGCGCATCCTCTAGGGTGACTGCCTGATTGGGACCATGAACCTTGCCCGAATCAGTCGTGCGCATCACCATGTGCTGAATGTTTCTTAACGTATCTGGAGGAGATACCGATCCATCATTATGAAATGTGGTGCGCGTTTTCATTTTCATCGCATCACCAACGCGCTGCCATTGAGCCCCATATTCAGACTTAAACATGGTTCCGTCTAATAGATCACCCCAATAGATGTACTGAAATGGCGCCATTGAAACAGTGACCCCAAGACGTTCTGCGCGCTGAAATTGATCTGCCCGTGCAGCACCTAAATGCTCAACACGCCAGCGGTGATCGGTGCCAATCAGCTTGTATTTATTTAATGCATTCTCATAGGCGTCGAGCACCACATCAAACCCAACGTCGCCATTGCAATGAAACGCCATCTGATAGCCCATAGGCGCGTATTGATCGAGCAATTGGTCGAGCTGCTGGCGCGTGTAATTCATGCCCTTTTCGAACAGTGGTCCCATGAGAATATTCGCCTGTTTGGTTCGGGCGTTATCTAAATAGCCAAAACTCTGTGCAACAGTACCCAGCCATGGGCTTCCATCTGCCCACAGCTTGACGCCATTTTTTCGGACCATGCTGGGATCAGGCCAGGAGACTTTCGCGCCTGCATCCGGCTCAATTGCCATGTGATAGACATGCATTCTTAAGGGGCTGTCTGGGACGGATGCTAAGGCTTGGTAACTCTCATACATGCCTGTGTTGTAAGTGTGCTCCGATGTCGAGGTGATGCCCATAGAGGCCATATACGCATACCACTTTGCACTGGAAAGTAAAATGTGGGGGATTGCTTTCGGAAGGATCGGGCCAACCACTGCCATTAAAGCAGCCGTTTCATTGGCAACGCCGTTGGAGGTGCCGTCTGGTAATCGTCCATAGCTGCCGCCCACTGGGTTGGCAGGCGGCTTCTCATCTTTCCAGCCTAAAATTTTGACGACTGCAGTGTTGAAATAAACCGCATGCCCAGAATTATCAATCACGATGATTGCTCGACCGCTTGGCGTTAACTTATCCAGTATGTCCCGTGTTGGCAGGGGAGCCTCTTGCAATAATCTGTCTAGGCCATTGAATACCAAAGGTCTGCCGGCTGGAGCTTCTGCATCCCCCTTTTTAATGGTTGCTTGGACGTCTGCCCAGGTTTTTGCGCCAACGTATGGTGCAATCCAATAGGCAGGTGCTTGTGTCGTAACTCCCGAGAGAATCGGGTGATTGTGCGGATCAATAAAACCAGGCATGAGCACGGTAGAGCCCAAATCCTGTACCTTTGCGTTTGGTGCACTGGCACGCACATTCTGGAGCGACCCAATCGCAGTAATTTTTTTTGTCACGGTATCAAAGGCAATGGCCTCTGCACGTGGATTCTTCGCGTCCATCGTAATAATGGTTGAAGCCTTCAAAATCTGTATTTCCGCTAAAGCTACAGTAGACAGGCAGTAGAGCGAAACAATGGGCAGAGTCTTGAGGATTGATTTGTAGTTCATGTTGATTCCAATGGACGATAGAGCGGGTTTACCGAAGAGTCTGGGAATGTTTTGTCGACCATCTTACTAGCACGCTGAATGTTGAGTTTCGGGAGAGGCTTGGGCTGATGTAAAACATATTGAGTGCGTTCAGATGATTTAAGCAATCCTTTGTTTCCGGCATAATGACTGAAAATGACTTTCTGCCGGAAACATTATGAAACTGCTCTCAAATCAGCAAAGACTGCACCAGGTCAACTCCGAGCAACTCTATGAAAACTATCGCTCAGCGCTAGGGCACGCGTATTGAGAGAGCTGGACCGGGCAGGGTTGCCTGTTCCCATGCGTGTGCCCGATCCGCGCGCGTTTGCTTTGCACAAGGCATGGTTATCGAGTCTGCCAACGCGCGAGGTACTTAAAAAACCTCGCGATCTAGATCAAGCGCAAGCGGTCGCTTCCCTCGTAAAAGGACAAATGCCTCATTTGTCCTTTGAAGATGCGTTGACATCCTTACATGGTGACGTGAGAAAGGTGTTGCCGTTGCTGATTAAGTAGGACGAAGCGATCTATTCGATCCATGGTTTCTGAATGTCAGCGTTTTAAAACGCTGCATTTGGTTTTATTTGAAGTGCTTGAGGTATATGATGAAAAAAATGCGCGAAAAAGCCGCAACTAAAAACATCAGAGGAGACACGTTATGCTTAAACGTTTAGGCTTTATTGTGGGTGGTCTGTTGCTCAGCGCGACATCGCTCGTACACGCATCGAGCTATCCTGATAGACAAATTACGTTCATCGTACCAAACGGCCCTGGAGGTGGAACAGATACCTTTGGACGTATCATTGCTCAGAAATTGAGTGAAGTATGGAATCAACGGGTTGTTGTAGACAATAAGCCTGGCGCTCAGGCGGCCATTGGTACTGCCTTCGGTGCCAAAGCGGCACCTGACGGCTATACGCTCACAGTCTCGCTGACGAGCTCAATCGCAATCAACCCCTTTTTAAGCGCAAATCTTGGCTATGACCCGCTGAACGACTTTGTACCCGTAGCGATTGGCGTGAAACAGGCTTTTTTAATGGTGACGAGTGTCAATTCACCCTACGATACGTTGAAGCAATTTTCTGAGTTCGCAAAAAAGAAATCATCGCCCGCAACGTTTGCATCGACTTCGTCACAGACGGAGCTGATTGGGAGTTTGTTTGGCATCCTGACAGATACAAGAATTTTGAGTGTGCCATATAAAAATTCCAGCACGGCTGTGATTGAGTTGGCGCGTGGTGATGTCGATATGATGGTGGCTAGTTTGCCTTCGTCCATTCCCTTGGTGAACGCAGGGAAGTTAAAAGCGATTGCAGTGACAGGTACGACACGCGTAACTACGCTTCCTAATGTGCCGACTTCCCCAGAGTCTGGATATCCCGATTTTCTCGCAGATAGTTGGTACGGCATCCTTGCACCTAAAGGCACACCCAAAGAGATTGTTGAAAAATTGAACAAGCAAATTAATCTCATCTTAGATATGCCGGATGTCCAAAAGACACTGACGACAGCGGGTATGACTGTAGCAAAAGGCACGCCTGAGGAATATGGAGCGATCATGCGCGCAGACCATAAGCGCTGGGGCGATGTCATCGCCAGACAAAAAGCCAATAAATAACGAAGCGGAGCAACGAATGGACAGCAAAACGCGTGTAGGGCCTTTGGCAAAACTCCGGGTCCTAGACCTGACTCGATTACGTTCAGGACCCACTGCGGTGAGACAGTTGGCTGATTGGGGTGCGGACGTCATCAAGATCGAGGCGCCAGAAGGGTTGGGCGTAAGCGATGGTTGGGGCGATGGGCGTCTGAATCCTGACTTTCAAAATCTTCACAGAAATAAGCGCAGTCTGACGTTGAATCTCAAAGAACCAGAAGGTTTAGCCATCTTTAAAAAAATGGCGGACCAAGCGGATATCGTGATTGAAAACTTTAGAGCTGACGTGAAGTTTCGTTTGGGTATCGACTACGAAACGCTAGCTAAAACGAATCCACGACTGATTTATGCAAGCGTATCCGGTTTTGGACAAGACGGGCCTTATGCGAATCGGCCAGGTTACGACCAGATTGTGCAAGGTATGGGTGGATTGATGTCAATCACGGGAGAACCGGGCCAAGGTCCTGTGCGTGCCGGCATTGCTGTTGCGGACTCTGCGACAGGTCTGTATTGCGCCCTAGGCATCATGACAGCGCTCGTTGAACGTGCGGACTCGGGCAAGGGGCAGTGGGTCAAAACGTCTCTGCTTGAGTCGATGATCGCGATGCTTGATTTTCAGGCGGCGCGCTGGCTGATTAAAAAAGAGATTCCCACGCAAGCAGGTAATGACCATCCGACTTCTATACCGACAGGTGTTTTTGAAACTGCGGATGGCCATATCAATATTGGTGCGGGTGCGCAACAAATGTGGGAAAGGCTTTGTAAAGCGATTGATGCTGAGGAGTTGTTGGCGCGTGAGGAATATAAGACTGGCACACTACGCTCGGCGAATCGAAAGGCTCTCAGCAAAGAACTGAACGCTGTGACCCGCAAAAAGCCAACCGCCGAATGGATTAAGCGTTTTGAAGTAGCGAGTGTGGCGTGTGGTCCGATTTACACAATGGACCAAGTGTTTGCAGATCCACAAACCGTGCATTTAGGGATCGCGACGCCCGTCATGCATCCTGAGCTTGGCGAAATTCAGGTGGTCGGTCAGCCAGTGGGTTTGTCGCGAACACCAAGTGAAATCCGAACAGCTACACCGCCGCTTGGTTCGCATACCGACGTTCTGATGAAGGAACTGGGATTTAGCGAAGCGGATATTGAGCGACTGCGTGCAAAGAGCGTTATTTGAAGTAAGGCGTCTTTTATTTGGGCTACGCGAGTGTGTACGAAGGAGGTGTATTGATCTCCCTAAAGCTGGGCGTGATTATTGACACGCAAGTACGTGTCTTCGCGTGTGGCAAGGGTGGGAATGATTCCTTCAAGTTTGGCTCATCTTAATCATGAGCAGGTGACATAAAGGTGTGACACACTTGCTCTTTGAGCCAAGAGACCGAGTCGACGCCATCCCAACGTTTTGACCAGATCATCGAGTAGGTTGTTTCAGGAATATCATTTGGAAGTTCTGAGATCACTAATGAATATTGCGATAATGCAAGCTCAGCCGCACGTCGTGGCATTGTCGTGACACAATCACTTCGCAACAATATGTGTGGTGCCATAGCCAAGTTTGAAACAAAAAATTGAAAATTCCGTACTAACCCATGCTCATTTAAAACAATGTCAATCTCATTGGTTAAGCCATGCATTGTGTAAGTCGTGACAAAACTCATCTTGGTGAGCATCTCAAGACTTAACTTTTTACCCTGCAGCGGGTGCCCCGAACGCATGACACATACACGTCGGTCTGTAAATAGAGGTTGCATATTGCAGCTTATTGGGCAAATACTAAATCGGCCAACAGCTAAATGCATCTGTCCATTCAGCAAGGGTTCAATCGGAACATGTGACCCGGGTACAGGGGTGAAGCGAATGGAAGCGCCCGGAGCTATTTTTGGAAAATGTGTCGCCATCCATGTCGACATCATTGATTCGGTCAAACTATTTGTCCCGATGTGAAAAGCTTCTTTTGAAGAGGCGGGATCAAACTTCGATGAGCAATCAAGTATCGTACGCGCCTCTTCCAATGCTCTTCGCAAATGTGGCCATAGTGACATCGCATAAGCAGTCGGCTCAAATCGTCCGCGGACAAGAACCAGCAATGGATCTCCAAATAGACGCCTGAGTTTTGCTAAGTCACGACTGATACCTGGCTGAGTCCGGGACAATATTCGGGCTGTTTCAGTCGTACTTTTTGTCCGTAACAACGTGTCCAGCACAGGAAGCAAATTCAAATCGTAGTGGCGTAAGTCGATGTCATTCATCATTTATCCAAGCAACCACATATACCAAATTTGATATACGAAGACCCATTTTAATGATTTGACGGATATAAGTTGGGACTTTAAAGTGGTTGAATGTTTAATTCCACCCCTTCTTTAGTGTCCATCGTCAATGACTTACAGAATATTGTCTGCTCAGCTCAGCCATGAAACGAATACTTTCAGCAATACCGCAACAGATATGGCTGCGTTCAAAAGAAGAATCTTCGTTGAAAACGAAGGGGTCACGAAGCAATATGCAAATACGAGTACTGAACTTGGCGCACACATCGCCTATGCACGAGATAACAACTGGACATTAATTCAACCATTTGCCGCGCATGGCACGCCCTCGGGGCCAGTGACTGCGCATATGCTGAATTATTGTATTGATAGACTCGTTGAGCAAGCTGCTCATGTGGATGGAGTCATTTTAGCTTTACATGGTGCGATGGTTGCAGAAAATGCGGATGATGCAGAGGGTTATTTGTTATTAAAAGTTCGACAAGCCTTAGGGCCGAACAAACCTCTTGTTATCACACTCGATACGCATGCCAACGTTACAGATGAAATGGCGCGCCACGTCAATGGAGTTTTCATCTATCGTACGTATCCACATGTTGACCAATATCCTCTAGCCTTGGAGGCTTGTGCTCACTTAAGCCTACTTCTAGAAACAGGGAGACTCCCTCACACCAGAGTCTTTAGACTACCTATGCTTGATGGCTGTGATCACGGGCGAACACATAGCTCAGGCCCTTTTCCAGAGCTCCTTAAGAAAGCTCGCGAGATCCATCTTGCTCATCAAGACATTCATGCTCTTGAACTTGCCGTCGGATTTCCCTGGTCAGATATTGAGCAAGCAGGCCCTTCAGTAGTCGTGACAACAGAGATCCCAGAAAAGGAAGTCAGAGAACTCCTTCGTCCTTTACTAAAAGATATGTGGAACACCCGCGCTCAGCGTTCAATTAACTTGCTTTCATTCGATCAGCTTGTAAAAGAAATAGAAAATACTCCGACTGAGGGTGGGCCAATTGTTATCGCTGATTTCAGCGACAATCCTGGGCATGGAGCTCCGGGTGATGGTGTAGGTTTATTAAATTACCTTGCTAATACCAATATTCATGATATTGGTGTCGCTAGCATATGTGACCCAGATGCGGTTCAAACATGTTTCGAAGCAGGTATTGGAAAAAAGATTCATCTAGAGTTTGGCTCCAGAAAAATGCCAGAACTCTATGGAGCTTCATTTGCGGGTCTTTGCGAGGTAATACACCTTGGGGACGGAGGTTTAGTCATCGAAGGCCCAATGAGAAAAGGCGCCAAACTTTCGCTTGGTCCTACCGCAACTATTCGCTGTGGAAACTTGTCTGTGATTTTGGCGACAAATAATATCCAAGTACAAGATCTTGCTTTTTTTAGAAGTAATGGTATCGAACCCACTCATGCCAACGTGCTCGTTGTGAAATCTCAACAGCATTTCCGCGCAGCATTTGAGCCCATTTCAAGAAATATTCTTTTGGCTGATAGTGGCGGCTTTGTCTCATCAAACTTAAAAAAATTGACCTATATCAAGGTTCGACGTCCTGTATGGCCACTGGATGAAATCCCCAATGAATTGGTATCCCTCTAACGCACTTAGCTGACTCTATTCAATCGCACTTAAGGAAACCGACATGACTAAATTCAATCAAGATAAAACAACTAAACATATTAAAAAGAAAATTTTTAGTGTGTTGACATTTTCAATCGCCATGCTTTCCTCCAGCTTTTCGTATGCTCAAAACACAGGCGATTGGCCCAATAAACCCATCAACCTCATTGTGCCCATTGCACCTGGAGGTGGAACAGACATTATTGCTCGCGCCGTAGCCAATGAGCTTGGTCCTATGTTGGGGACAACAATCGTGGTTCAGAATAGAGCTGGTGCAAACGGGACCATCGGCACAAGTGCGGTCGCCAGAGCGGCGCCTGATGGCTACACAATCATGGTTGGCTCAATCGGAACGCATGCTGCCAATGCTTGCTTATACGATTTACCTTATGATCCATTGAAAGACTTTGAGGCAATTGGTCTGCTTGCAAACTACAACAACGTTTTTATTGTAAATGCTGACTCACCAATCAAATCAATAGAAGATTTAGTTTCCAAGGCAAAAGCCAGTCCTGGAAAATTAACGCATGCTGTGACCGTGATTGGAAGTTCTTCACATTTGGCGATCGAAAGATTCAAACAAATCGCAAACGTTCAGATGTTATCCGTACCTTACAACGGGGCACCGGCAGCTACTACGGATCTGATGGGAGGTCGTGTGGATTTCATGTTAGACACAATTGTCAGCCAATACGGAAATATTAGTGCTGGCAAAATGCGAGCACTTGGTTCAACAATGGCCTTGGCTAGGTCACCCGTTCTGCCTGAGGTCAAAACGGTCGCTGAGCAGGGATATCCAACGTTTGATACGGTAGGATGGACAGGTTTATTTGCACCCGCCGGTACGCCTCCTGCCGTCGTAGAAAAAATCGCGACCGCGCTACAAAAAGTATATGCAGGCGGCAAACTTCAAGCATCGTTAGGCAGCAAAGGGTTAGATGTCACAACCACCACGCCCCCAAAATTCAAGGAATACGTTGCTCAAGAGCTTGGTACCTGGTGTGATGTGATCAAACGCTCGAACATCAAAGTCAATTAATTTGTTCTTCTAATTTCCCACTTTAATCCTGGCATAACTAAAGATGAAAACTGTTCTCCCATCTGAACTAAAGTGCGTCGTCTTACTTGGTGTGGACTTCGATGGACCCTGCCATGAAGTAGGGCGTGGTATCCCACCACTTGGCATTCATTCGTGGGGCCGATACTCTGCTAAAAGGGGTATACCGCGTCATTTGGATATGTTCCAGCGAATGAACGTACCTTGTACTTTTTTTGTGCCAGGCTACGATGCCATTCACCATCCAGATGTTGTGAAAGCAATAGATTCTTCCGGTTGTGAAGTCGCTGCTCATGGTTATTTGCATGAGGCCTGGGAAGTAGAATTTGCAGAAGAAGAAAAACTCTTGAGGCTCACGAACGACATCTTGAGTAATCTTTTGGGCAAGCCTGTGCAGGGTTGGCGCTCCCCCTCTGGAAGAAAAAGTAATAAGACTATGCAAGTCTTGCACTCCATGGGCTATATCTACGACTCAAGTGACAAGGATTATGACCTTCCTTATCGCCTTCGTTTTAATGATGTACTCGGCAATCCAGCGACAATCATAGAGCTGCCAAACAATACCTATAGTTTGGATGACTTTCCATTTTTTAAGTTTAGTCATACTCCGCCCTCCGAGGTGCTTGACCAATGGCGTCATGAATTCGATACGATTTATAACGGGGACCGTTTTTTTGTTCTCACTGTTCACCCAAGATCTGGTTGGGGAAGTGGTACGCCATCAAGAACTAAAATTTTAGAAGAAACGATCCGACATATCCAGCAGTTCGACGGCGTTCAATTTTTTACCTCTGCGCAATTTGCCCAATGGTGCCAAGCTAATCCCCAATATCTCGAAGAGGTCTCTCACTCATGAAAACAGGATACCCTTGGCCCAAAGGTACGCAAGCTGCTGTGACAATCAGCGTTAATTTTGATGCAGAAGCTTATGACTTATTGAGTACTACGAATGAACGACTATTTGGCCGATTTTCATACGGACGATATGGCGTACGTGCAGGTCTTCCGCGTCTGCTTGACTTGTTTGCAAAAAATAATATTCAGGCAACATTTTTCGTGACTGGAGAAGATGCAAAAAGACATATTGATGAATTAAAAGAAATCGCAAAATCTGGGCATGAGATTGCAAGCCGTGGCGCAACGATGAAACGCCCGAATGAGTCTGGTGAACTCGCTTGGCTTAAGGAGGGGATCGAGATCGTTTCAGATATTATTGGGATGAAAGTGCTGGGATATCGTAGTCCGGATAATGAATTATCACCCTTAACGTTGCATCACCTGATAGATCTCGGCCTTCTTTATGATGCGAGCTTTCAAGATGATGATGCGCCTTACATCTTTGACCTTAAAGGTGGAAAACTAGTTGAAATCCCGTCTTGCTATGCCCTTGCGGATGCGCCCGCCTACTCGGCGCGCCATTCACACCAGAGAGTGCTACAAATCTGGCGCGACGAAACGAAAGCTTTAATTGCCGCTGACGCACTGATCCCGTTGACTCTTCACCTCAGAGGAGATTTTGGCTCTACTCGGGCAGCGCGAATCGCATTGTTAGATCAGTACATTAAAGAGGTCAAGCAACAATCTGGCATAACATTTATGACTTATTTAGAACTTGCGAAATGGACGATCGATAGCAAGGCAAATGTAGAGGGGGATCCCTACACACCTCATCAACAAACGCTTGCAAATACAATTTATCGTGGAGATTTAGCGGTTAAGCCCACATGATAAGTTGATTGCTCGGCGGTTGAAGCGAAAGGGTGTTTATCGTATTTCAGATGTTATGCCAATGAAAATAATCTCAACGGAGATCATCAATGAAAAATTTTCTGACTGTCATAGCGGCTCTTTGTGTCGGAGTGTTCTCCAGCGTAGTTGTCGCCCAATCGTATCCTGATAAGCCAATCAAGTTTGTCGTCCCGCTTGGTCCTGGAAGTGGACTCGATGCGGGTGCTCGCTATGTCGCGGAGAGAATCTCTAAAACGCTGGGTCAACCTGTCATTGTTGAAAACAGACCAGGCGCGGGCTCGCTGATAGGGACTGAGTATGTTCTAAAAGCTCCGGCTGATGGGTATATGGTTCTTCTTGTCTCTCCCAGTTCGATGGTGATTAACCCTCTGACCCGCCCGAACAACTCCTACGATCCGCTAAAAGACTTTACGATGGTCGCGGGCATGAATCTCGCTAATATTGTTGTGGTTGTACCTGCGTCATCTCCTCATCAAACATTCAAAGACTTTGTTGAGTATGGGCGTCAGAATCCAGGAAAAATTAATTTCGGACACTACTCTGAGTTTTATCGCTTAGGCTCTATTTCTCTTTTAAAGAATGTTGGTGTTGAGGCAAACTACATTCCCTATCAAAGCGCCACGCCAGTCATTAGTGACCTTGCAGGCAAAACCTTGGATGGAGCCATCCTGCCCACAGGGACGGCAGAGCCACTTGTTAAGTCAGGCCGACTTCGTACCCTTGTCGCTGCAAGCAAAAGCCGTATGGTTGATATCGATACTTTCAAGAGCACACCAACCATACTGGAAAGTGGATATCCAGAATTTGAACTGACAGTGTGGACTGGTTTTGCGGTGAAAGCTGGAACACCTGCCGCAATCATAAAAAAATTAGAGGGTGCCATTATGGAAGTTTTGCGCTCTCCTGACTTTCGCGACTTTCAAATGGCTCGCGGTGGCGAATTGCCTTTTATCGTAGATAGTACAGAATTCACGCAAGTCTTGAAAAAATCTCTCTCTGATACCAGCTTGGTGCTGAAAGCACTAGACTCTAAAAAATAAGTTTTGAGCGAATTTAACTTTGTCGAGTGTGTGCACATGGGCACATGCGGTCAAGCTGGCTCTTTGGTTAAAAAATATTTGCGATCTTTGACAGCAGACCAACGATGGCGAATTTGGTATTGGGCGCTAGGCTATTTGTTTTGCCATGTGTTTAATCACGACATGCAAAATCGTTCTGAGGCATCTTGACTCCCCCGCCATCGATGCGGGTACGTAAGGTTGTCGGCTGAGTAGTTTGGTATTTGCATCCTCGTATTCGGCATAAAGAGTTTCAGCTGCTTGGACGATACGACCGCGAAGGTTTTCAATGAGTCTTTCTGCGGTCGCCGTTGCAAGGCCCAACGCTAAGCCAGCCTCAAGTAACAATCGTCGGTCGATCTCTGCAAAGCGTCTGCTGCCCATGATGGGCCAAGCCAACGGTGTTTGTTCTGGCCAGCCTTTTTGGTCAAACGCAATCGATTCATAGGCGGCGATGCTCAGGAGATCATAAAAAGGCGCGAGCTGAACGCCTTGGGCAGAGACCATAAAGCTTAGATTTTTAAGGTGTGCATCGGTGTTGCCAACCAGCACATTAAAGATGAGCCATTCAAATAAACGAGTACGAGCAATAGCTGGGCTGCGGCAAGCCTTTGCCAACGCGGCCAAATTTTCGATATTGCCTTGAATATATTTAAAGCTTCGGTCGAGGCCGAGTAATTGACACGCATCGATGACGTGCGTGCGGTGCCAACCATGCTGATTTGCAAACCGATCAAAACGATCGATAAGATATACCGGCGAAGGAACGTAGCGACGGTGAACGTTTGGAACGTTCAGACCTAGTCGCTTGGCCAAGCACATGACAAACCACTCATTAATCACAGAATGGGGATAATCCTCATCGGGATGATCGGGTTTAAGAATATGTGTAGAAGGCGCGGCACCGACAGGTTCAAATAAGGCGCCACCTTGCAAGACGACAGCGAGTTTATGTTGAGCACCTGCGAGTGACATACGTTTAGTCGCAGCATGGGTGAGCGGTGCTTTCGGTAACAGTCGAATTCTCTCCTCGAGTGACTCATCTGATAAAGGCTTTAAAGGCTCTGTAGTCTGAGGTTCGGCACCTGTCGGCAACAAAATCAAAGAACCGGCAGACTCGGCGCCATACCAAGCCAAAAGACCAAAAGCGTCTGCTGTATCAAGACGTGCATCAGCAGCTAGTAACGTGCGCTGTCCTTCTTCGGGGAGCAGGTTATCAAAATACCACTGCACAGGCCGCAGACTCGCACCATCGAGTAACTGGCTCGTGGAAAGGGGAAGCTGAGGGCTAAGCGCGAAACCCTGAGGGTTGTCGAGCCAAGCTTTGGAGTAGGTGAAGCTCCAGAGTCCATCCACCTCTTGCAAGGTGCCTACTTGGGTATTATTGATAGAGGCGCTTAGAGCTCTGGCGTTCATGCCTCATCCTTCGCCTTGGGAAAGGAGGATAAATATGCTTCTGCGCTTTCCGGTACATCGACAATGACTCGGATACCGAGCCCGTTGAGCACTTGAAAGAGCTTTCCCCATTGGACAGACTCACTGCCGCGCTCTACTTTGCCAAGAAAGTTTTCACTGACGCCGATACTGCCCGCAGCGTCGTCTTGGCGAATTTTTTGAGCTTTGCGGCTTTCGCGCACGATCTTGCCAATATGTGCCACATTATCAATCGCTATTTTCACAATAAATCCTCATGAATGTGAGGATTTTAAGCTATATTGGCGAGATTGTCAATGAATCCTCATGAATGCAAGGATTTTATGATGCAAAATGATTGTTTTGACTAAATCCTTATGATCGTGAGGATTTTTTCATTCCAATCAATTTTCCTTAAAAGGAAAAACAGTATCAGTATTTAAAAATTGATATGGCACAGTGGTTAAGTCAGCTGGGCCGTAATCAGGCGTATCGACAATCAGGATCGTTTCTGCGGCATCCTCATAGAAGGCTCGAAAGTGTGTCTTTGAGCGCAAAACGATGAGATCAAAATCTTCTGGCTTTTGATCGAATATATAAAACGGATCACCATTTACAGCGGTATGTGATTTAGTCGTGACGCTAATACTGATGCCATTGACATCAAGCAATGCGGTCAATCCTAGGTCGACAGGCAGTCCTTTCATATAAGCGCCTGTGTTGCGATAGGACTTTGGTCCAACCCAGAGTACCTTGGCATTGACATCTAGACGTGGCCCAGCTTTTGGGGAGCTGTGTCCGCCGAGTTGAAGTCTGACTGTTTGACCCACGCCAGCCTTACTCGCGACAGATGCGGCTTCTGGATCCCATAAGAGTGGGACACTGACTTTGTAGCTAGGTCTTCTTTTGAGTAATTCTTGCAGGATATAACTAGAGTCATTGACGCGATCAGCATGTTCGAGCAACACAATCGGTTTTAAACTTGATGGTCGTTTGGCGATGAATGAGTCAACGATCTCGAAGGCCTCTGTACAGGTATAAACCGGAACGGGTCGATACAGCGCCTCTCGGTTTTCATAGATGGCATCAGAAAGCTGCTGAATAATTTTGGAAGTATCTGTCGCCTGACTATCCGCTGTGCACATCACGCTAAACCCGGTGTTGTGCGCGTCGGTGTATGAAAAGCCAGCCATGATTGAAATATCAAGATAGTGAGGACTTTCTTGCTGTAACGTGTGCCCTAGCGCAATGATATCCGCCAAGGGCTTAAGATTGGTCGCGCTAAAAATGCTGGGCACGAGTACGCCTGGCTTGACTAAATGGACCGTTGGTTTGATTTCGCCGCGAAGCATGCGTGACATACAGTCAGCAGCTCTTTCCCCAGTTTCACCCGCATCCGTATGCGGAGACTTTCTATAAGCAAATACACCATCAGCACCTTCAATACTGTCTCTGGACAAATTTCCGTGATAATCAAAGGCAACGACTAAAGGCTTATTGGGGCCAATCACTTTGCGAATGCGTCCGATAATGATTTTTTCAGGATCGTGAATGCCCGGAGACCAGCATGCGCCATGCAGAAACAGGAGGACACCATCGAGTTCAGCATGGTGTTTTTCTATCGCAACTGAAATTTCTTTGAGGTAGAACTCTACTGCCTCATCGGTTGCTGCGCCCGCCGCACCTTGAGAAGTTTGAACGATGGGCAACATCTCAATATTTGCTTGCTCGCATACTTTGATAAACCCTCCCATGACTGTATTGGTTCCACGTAACTGAGTCAGGATACGATCTCCGCGCAGAGCCACAGCTTCAAAATCAGCGAGCGTTGTGGGCGTGGGAAGATGACTGACTGACTCGAGTTGAAATCCAGCAATCGCAATCTTTGGTTTTTTTTCTTGTCCGCTCATGAAAATTCCCTATGGAATGTGGTTTTAAGTTAAATAGCTAAAAATGCGAAATATCAATTAAGAGGAAAATGACAAGCGACTTTATGCTCAACTCCGTTGACGATTGAGGCAGTCAAACTTGGCTCAATCTGACTACAGATATCCTTGACCTGAGGACAGCGCGTGTGAAATCTACAGCCTGATGGAGGATGGATTGGACTTGGCAAGTCTCCCTTCAGCACTATCCTGTGTTGCTTTCCACCCTGAGTGATTCTTGGAATAGCGGATAAGAGTGCTTGTGTGTAGGGATGGCGAGGTGCTGCAAACATAGGGCGTTTAGGGCCCAGTTCGACGAGTTTCCCAAGGTACATGACTGCGACATCGTCTGCGATGTGCTTAACAACACTTAGGTCATGACTGACAAAAAGATAAGTCAGTCCAGAATCTTGTTGCAAGTCTTGCATTAAATTAATGATCTGCGCTTGTACTGAAACATCAAGCGCTGAAACGGGTTCGTCACAGATCACTAATTGCGGGTCAAGCACAAGGGCGCGTGCGATTGCGATTCTTTGACGTTGACCGCCAGAGAATTCATGGGGAAAGCGTTGAGCGTGTTGCGCGGAAAGGCCCACGCGATCTAGGACTTGCAAGACCTTTTCTTGGCGGTAAGAGGGTGTATGTCCAGCAATGATCAGAGGCTCTTGAAGAATGCTTTCAACGCGCATGCGCGGATTCAACGAGCTAAAGGGATCTTGTGCGACCATTTGAAAAAGCGGTCTAAGGGGTTTGAGTTGTCTCATGGACATGCTTGAAATATCATGCCCATCAAGCTCGATGACACCTGCGGTCGGTTTCAAAATACGCATGATCAGTCTGGCGGTTGTGGATTTTCCACAGCCACTTTCTCCAACTAACCCAAGAGTTTTTCCTTTATTAATTGCAAAGCTGACGCCATCAACTGCTTTCACGGGCGGACGTGATTTGAACAGTCCAGTTGAGGGTCCAGGAAAATACATACCTAGATTTTCGACCTTGAGCATGGGGTGATTTGACTCAGCGGCCTTTGTCATGAACGTGACTCCATCGGCACTTGATAATCAAAGTCTTTAATGCAAGCCACTGCATGGTCAGAGGTGATGAACAGTGGATCCACAAGCTGCATTTTGCATGCAGGTTTCGCATCAACACACCTGTCATAAAATCGACAACCTCTGGGCATATTTGTCGGGCTAGGAACCGTTCCAGATAATGTCGGGAGCCGATCCACCTCGTAATCAATGGGTGGAATACTGTTCAGTAGGGCTTTTGTATAGGGATGTCTTGGATCACTGAAGATTTCTTCTGTCTTGCCGGTTTCAGCGATTCTGCCTGCGTACATCACCACAACTTTATGTGAGAATTCGGCGACGACACCCATGTCATGGGTAATCAGCAAAATTGCCATGCCAAATTCACGCTGTAATTCTTGTAAAAGCTCCAAAATTTGAGCTTGGACGGTGACATCCAAGGCTGTTGTCGGTTCGTCGGCAATTAAAAGTTTTGGCCGACAGGCTATTGCCATCGCAATCATGACTCTTTGACGCATGCCGCCTGAGAGCTGGTGCGGATACTCGGAGACGCGCATATGTGGCGAGGGAATATTGACAAGCTCAAGCAGGCGTACTGCTTCATTTTTTGCTTGGCTGCGTGTCATGTTCATATGAAGCATCAGAGGTTCCATGATTTGTTCGCCCACGGTATAGACCGGGTTGAGCGAGGTCATCGGCTCTTGAAAAATATAACTGATGTCGCGTCCACGAATGGCGCGGAGTTGCTCAATGGGCAGTTGAGCAAGATCTTGCCCGAGGAAATTGACCTGGCCCGTTAATATGTTTGAGTTCGTCCCTGTTAACCGTGTTAAAGACAATGCTGTAACGCTTTTGCCGCAGCCAGACTCTCCAACAATCGCAACGATTTCACCTGCATGAATATCAAGGGATATCCCATCAACAACAGTCACGGGACCTTGCTGTGTATCGAACCCCACCCGAAGATTGCTAACCTGCATCAGCATTGGATCAGTATGGATGCGTTGATTAGTCATGATGTTGCACTCAGTCTGATTATTTTTTTGTTGTAGTGCGCGTTGTGATCCCTCTTGGATCCAGAATGTCACGCAAGGTGTCGCCGAGCATATTAAAAGCTAATACTGTTAGTGTCAGAACGGCGCCAGGCAGAATAGATAAACTTGGTGCATCAAAAAGATTATTAATTCCGTCGCGAATCAGATTTCCCCAGCTTGCGGCGGGTGGCAACACACCCATTCCTAGAAAACTCAGACTGGCTTCTTCACGTACGGCACCAGCAATACTCAGTGTACCGATCACAATAATCGGTCCAACGATGTTGGGTAGGACGTGGTAGCTGATAATTCGCACATTAGAGGCACCATAAGAGCGTGCCATGTGAACGAAATCAAAATTTTTGATCACGAGCGTTGATCCGCGAGCCAGTCTGATGAACATCGGAATGCTGGAGATGCTAATAGCCAAGACCAGCATTGGGAGACTTGTCCCGAGCAACGTGACGATGAGAAGTGCCATCAAAAGCGGTGGGAAGGCAAGAAGAATATCTACTGCCCAGCCCACAACTCGATCAAATCGACCGAGTAATAAGCCTGCCATCATTCCGATCGGCACACCTATCAGCATTGCAAGTACAACTGAAAAAACACCAACAATCAAAGCGGGTCGTGCGCCGTAAATAAGACGACTCAGAACATCCCTGCCGTACTCGTCTGTACCAAACCAGTGTTGCGCACTGGGAGAGGAGAACGCATTGATGATGTTTTGTGAAAGGGGATCGTAGGGCGCAACCCATGGTGCAAACACAGCAACAAATACAAGTATAAAAATAAAGATTGCTGCAATCAGAGCAGGAGGGTCTGCTCGTAAGGTGTTTAAAAAAACGTGAAAAATTCCTTGTCGGTAAATGGCTGGAGTGTCTGAGGCGATCGGCGTAGCTACTCCAGAGTCACTCATACTTCACCCGTGGATCAAATAGTGTGTAGCTCAAATCAACCAGAAGGTTTATTAACACAACGATGAATGCGAAAACCATCAAGCCAGATTGAATCAACGTATAGTCGCGCTGAGCGATTGCTCCGACAAGCAATTTTCCAATGCCTGGTCGATTAAAAACTGTTTCGGTTAAAACAGCACCTCCTAAAATCGCTCCGGTATAAAGACCAATCGCCGTGATCACAGGAATCATGACATTACGTAGTACATGCTTATATTGAATACTTGATTCGGAGATTCCCTTTGCTCTGGCGGTTCGCACGTAATCAAGCTCCAATTGTTCGAGCATTGACGATCGCGTCAGGCGAGTGATGTATGCCGCTTGAATAATGCCTAAACTCAGCGCTGGGAGGACAAGTTTTTCGATTCTCTCCAGCAAGCCTCCCACATTGAAGGTGTGTACAACTGGAAACCACTTGAGGTAGACGGAAAAAAAGAGTAACAACAATATGCCCAGATAAAAGGCTGGGAACGAAAATCCTGTTAATGCAAAAATGCGCCCGAAATAGTCGATCCACGAATTTCGGCGAACGGCTGTCAGAATACCCAGAGGTATGCCGATGGCGGCTCCTACAAACAATGACGCCAAGGCAAGTTCAAGCGTATAGGGAAATAAAGCTGCGATTTGTTCAGAGACTGACTGATTATTGATCATAGAGCGTCCTAAATCTCCATGCATCAGACCCGTCATGAAAATACGGTACTGCGTCAATACCGGAAGGTTTAGACCAGTTTTTTCTCGAATCGCCTGCAAGGACTCTTCGGTAGCGTTATCTCCTAGGATGACCTCGGCCGGATCAGCCGGCACGAGTCTCATCGCGAAAAATACGAGTGTGGTCACGGCCCACATGATGAACACTGCAGAAAAAAGGCGCTTAACAACGTAGTAAAACAATATCCACTCCTTTTGCTGTCAATGTTTAACGAGATGCTAAAAAGTTATCTCAGCAGTCGAGTCTTGGGAGTGAAGGTATAGAACGCATAGCTCATTTGTGGATGTCCGAGGTCAAGTTTTGGTGTTCTGGCCATGGCGTACTTGCGGGTAAAAAGGGGAATCACAATGGCCTCTTGCATGATGATCTCCTGCGCCTTTTCCCATAGCTCAATCCTCTTTTGCAGGTCCTTTTCTATTAAGGCCTGATCTAACAGCGCATCAGCCTTATCAAAATGTGAAAAGTTTGTGGCTGCAGTTGGCTTGCCGACCATTGAGCGTGAATGAAAAAATTCATTCAAATAGCGATTGCCATCTAGGGGATAGCGGTAGGCACCATAGATCACTGCTGGATTAAGATTTTGACGGATTTGTCTGTGATAAGTCGGGTGATCAACGACCGCGAGTTTGAGATCAACCCCCACTTTGCGCCACTGATCTTGAATGATTTGCATCGGTGGTGAATAAATATTGTTGTTACTGACAATCACTGTCGCCGTAAAGCCGTTTGGAAATCCCGCTTCTGTCAAAAGTTGTTTCGCTTTAGCGGGATCATAATTGTATTGAACGGTCTTCGCGTTATGTCCCAAGTAGCCCGATGGCAGTGGGCTAAGTTCTTCTCCTGACACCTCATCACCTAGAAATTGCAACATTGACTTACGGTCTGTTGCGTGCGCGAGGGCTTTTCTCACGAGGATATTGTCGAAGGGCTTGATCGACGGATTGAGATAAATCGCAAAAGCATTGGCAGGCGCAGTCAAGTCGACTTTCATTCCTGCGCGACGCATTCTGAGAATCGCATCTCTAGAGGCAGCGATTTCAATCGCGTGAACATCACCATTTCTCAAGGCTAATTCACGTGTACTTGCGTTTGACATGAATTGTGCTGTGATGGACTCAAGTATGGGTTTGCCATCCCAGTATCGATCGTTACGCTTGAGTTTGAACGATTCGCGCGGCTTATATTCGGAATACTCAAAGGGCCCAGTGCCGATAGGATGCGTCTTCATATCGATCCCTTTTTGCTCGGCTGCCTGGGACATGATAAAGGCCTTATTCGAATTTACAAGTAGAGCAGGCAGGTTTGGTTCGGGTACCTTAGTATGGAAACGAACAGTGTAAGGATCGACTTTCTCCATATTTGTAATGGGAGCGAGGTTAGCTCTGAACGGTGAGCCTGTTTTATCTGATTTAAGTCTTTCGTAACTGTAAATCACATCATCGGCATTCATTTCACCCAGGCCCCCATGAAATTGGACACCTTTTCTCAGCTTGAACGTCCAGCTCAGTCCATCCGGTGACACAGCCCACGATTCTGCGAGCGAGGGCTCAATCTTGGCTGGATCAATCACACCATCGGGAAATTTTGCAAGACCCTCATAGACGAACTCGACAATTGGAGTTTCGCCAACGCTTGTCGAAAACTGGGGATCCAGGGTGCGGAGATCATCTACACCCAAGCCTAAGATGAGATTCTGGTTATTCGCTACCTGCTGAGCCATGAGGGGCATGGAGAGAGTGGTGGCAATTCCTAAACTGGTCCATAAAAGAGCTTTCTTCATAAACGAAATCAGTTTTGTCATGACAACCTCCAGGTAAAAGAACGGTTAAAACGCGAAACCCCAGAATGCTAGATCATTGTCTATAAGATGAGACAAGTGCCTCATTTATTTAATCACAGCAACATTTGATCTTCGATCAGGGTTTTCCCGATAAATTCTTTTTAATGCTTCGTAGAAAGATCTTCAAGTGCTTTAATTGTGTGCATAGCAAAGTTATTAAGATGAAACTCGACGATCACCCATGAACGCGAAAGAACAAATCCTGAGTCATTTTCCGCAGTTAACGCCACGCTTACGCGATGCGGCTAGATTCGTCGTTGATCATCCAAATGATGTGGTGACGCATTCCATGCGTGGCTTGGCTGAAACAGCAAACATCATGCCATCCACGTTATCAAGACTTGCGCAACAAGTTGGCTATGTTGGATGGCCAGAATTAAAAAAAGCCTTTATTTCTGATCTTGGGCTGAATCAGAATGGCTATAGTGAAAGAGCTAAAAAACTGGCTAACAGGTCTACCGAAAAGGGTTTGGTCAATGAACTCTTTGAGACCTATGTCTCAAATCTGGAAGCCACTCAGCTTCAAATTGAACCTAAGATAAAGATTGCAGCGAATATCCTGCAAAAGGCGAAAGTCGTTCATGTGGCTGGCTTTCGAGCCAGTTTCGCGATCGCTTTTTCACTTTTTTATGGCTATCGACTATTTAGAAACTCCGTAGAGTTGATTGATGGTCATTGCGGTGGCTTAGAGTTGCAGTTACGTCGAATTCAAAAGCGTGATGCAGTGGTGATTATCAGTTTTGCACCTTATTCCAAAGAGTCGATTGCAGTACTCGAGGCCGCTCGCCATGCTCACGCGAGCGTCATTGCTCTTTCCGATAGCAGCGCTTCGCCTTTGGCACTCGGGGCTGATGTTTCGCTTGAGTTCAAGGTTTCAAGTCCTTCTTTTTTCCCGTCGACGCTCGCTGGAACCGCAGCGTCAGAGGCGCTGCTTGAAGCCTTAGTCGCAACAGGTAAAAACGATGTTGTAAAGCCTATTGACGAGGCTGAAAAACATTTGATTCGCTCGGGTGCTTATCTCGGTAATGCTACGTTGTAAATCACCACAAGTTTGGATCTCAGTCATTTGAGGAAAATGGGTAAATTTTGAAATATTGATGATACAAATGTATTATTTTTAAAAATTAAGGTACAAATTGAGCATTTCAAGCATGCTGAATGTTTGAGGTGTCAGTGAGTAGAGTCGGTCTGCCGCAACTATTTTTCATCTGTTTGTTGGACGTTCAAGTCGCTTCCTAATAAAAATCAAGGAATAGCTCATGTCACATATTATTCATCGTAGCTTTAAATATACGCCTCGTGTCGCACGTCGTTCTGAAGGTATCTATATTGAAGATACAAAAGGGAAAACCTATATTGATGCCTCGGGGGGGGCGGCTGTTTCTTGTTTGGGACATTCTCACCCTGATGTGCTTGCTGCGATGGAAGCTCAAATTAGAGAATTGGCTTACGCGCATACCGGATTTTTCACGACAGAAGTCGCAGAGACCTTAGCAGATGGGCTCGCAGCGGATGCGCCTGGTGATTTAAATAATGTGTATTTCGTGTCTGGTGGTTCAGAGGCCATGGAGGCGGCGCTGAAAATGGCGCGTCAATACTATGTCTGTATTGGACAACCAGAGAGAACGATATTTATTGGACGCAGTCAAAGCTACCATGGAAATACACTCGGTGCGCTCGCAGTCGGTGGAAACGAATGGCGCCGACAACAGTTCGCGCCCTTGCTGATGAATACTGGACGCGTATCACCGTGTTTCGAATATCGGGACAGGCTGTCCACAGAAACGCAAGATCAATATACAGCGCGTCTGATCGACGAGCTCGAGCAAACAATCTTAGCGTTGGGTCCTCAAAATGTGATTGGCTTCTGCGCAGAGACTGTTGTGGGTGCGACCGCGGGGGCTGTGCCTCCAACGCCTGGGTACTTTAAGGGTGTGCGCGAGATCTGCGACAAATACGGAATTTTATTAATTTTGGATGAAGTGATGTGTGGGATGGGACGCACGGGGAGCTTGTTTGCGTTTGAACAAGACGGCGTTGTTCCGGATATTGTGGCGATCGCCAAGGGCTTGGGGGGAGGGTATCAACCCATTGGTGCCTTGATTGCAAGTGATCGCATTGTTGAAGCGATGCGTAAAAACTCTGATTTATTTCAACATGGTCATACGTATCTTGGACACCCAACGGCCTGCGCGGCGGCTTTGGCCGTGCAGCGGGTGATTAAGCGTGACGGGCTTTTGCAAAATGTGCAAGCAAGAGGTCAGTACTTGCGTCACCGTTTGCAGTCAAGATTTGGTGAGCATGAACACATAGGCGATATCCGGGGTCGTGGGCTTTTTATGGCACTGGAAATTGTGCGCGATCGCCAGACCAAAGAGGTCTTTGATCCGGCTCTTAAGCTTCATGCGCGTATTAAATCGCTCGCCATGGAAAATGGTTTGATGGTCTATCCAATGGGTGGCACGATCGATGGAAAAAATGGCGACCATATTTTGATCGCACCCCCTTTCATCGTGACAGAAGCGCAAATAGACGAAATTGTTGAACGACTTGCCTTGACAGTCGAAGAAGTGTTGGCGGACTGTTTGGTATCGGTCTGATAAAAAGAAAGTGGGTCGTGATCGTGCATCACGTATCTTGTTCGAGACTAGTTTTCCGGGAGGAATGCATGAAAAATTTTTTCAGTATGACCGGTGGGTTTTTGATGTTATTTTTTGTACTCAATCCTCTGCCTTCCAGCGCACAAGCTTGGCCGGAAAAGCCTATTAAACTCGTCATTCCCTTTGCAGTTGGAGGTGTTGTTGATTACATCGGGCGCGAATTGGCTCAAGCGCTTTCAGTTAAGTTGGGAACGCCGGTCATTGTCGAGAATAAAGGCGGAGCTGCTGGGGTGATTGGCGTTGATCAGGTTGCAAAAGCTGCTCCAGATGGATACACGCTGTCTTTCGCCAATGGCGGAGCGATCGCGATTATTCCTCATGTGCAAAATACAATGCCTTATGACGCAATCAAAGATTTGATCCCGGTCTCGCCTGTTGCGAGTGTGGCCAACGTGTTAGTTGTGCCAGCCGCACATCCAGCGAAAAATCTAAAAGAATTGATTGAAATCGCACAGAAAAATCCAGATAAGCTTAACTATGGATCTGCAGGGATGGGTTCCTCTGATCATATGGCGACATTACAGCTCATCAATATGACTGGAATTAAGATGACTAACGTTCCTTATAAAGGAGGAGGCCCAGCAATTATTGACTTAATTGCTGGAAACATAGATCTCATCATCTCGACTTTCCCCCCAGCTATTGGTCATATAAAGTCTGGAAGGTTGAGAGCGTTAGGCGTGACTTCAAGCAATCGTCTTGAGATCTTGCCCGATGCGCCGACGATTGCTGAGGCGGGTGTGTCAGGTTATGGTTCTGATGCATGGTATGGGATTTTTGCACCAGCTAAAACGCCCATTGATATAGTAGATAAAATCAATACAGCAACGCGGGATGTACTACAAAATAATCCCGGACTTCGCAAGCGACTTGTCGAATCTGCTGCCACTGCAATGATTCAAACGCCAAGTGAGTTTAAGCTCTTTGTGCAGCAGGAGTCTGATAAGTGGAAAAATCTACTTCAAACTTCAGGAGCAAAATAAAATGAATTTTTCACTGTCGTCAGAAAAAGTAGAGGCCTATCACCGCGATGGTTTTTTTAGTCCTGTCGATGCGTTTACCGAGCTTGAGGCTTCGATACATCGTGCCAAGCTTGAGCAATTTGAAGCCACTTTGCCAGTCGGTCCAGTTTCTCGAATGAATCGAAGAAAGCTTCATGTACGCTTACCTTGGATGCGCGACTTAGTTGAGGATCCAAGAATACTTGATGTGATTGAAAGCTTAATTGGTCCTGATATTTTAATTTACAACAGTACTTTTTTTATTAAAGAAAAAAATTCTGATGCGGTCACTTACTGGCATCAAGATGGTACATATTTCGGCCTAGAACCTCATGAACACGTGACGGCTTGGGTCGCATTTTCCAATGCCTCTGAAGAAGCCGGTTGTATGCAGTTTGTTCCTGGCAGTCATAAGCGTGGACCTGTTAAACATGTGACGATTACAGGCGGAAATAGTTTGAATAATGTCGCACAGGGTGTTGATGAAGATTTTTCTAAGGTAAGAACCGATACTGCGCCTTTAAGACCGGGTCAGTTTTCTTTACATCACACAAACGTGATTCATGCGTCAGATCCAAACATGAGTCATGACAGACGCATCGGTGTCGGTATTAGTTATATTCCAACACGCCTGACAAAGAAAGGTGTTCGGGCAAGTGCGACCTTAGTTCGCGGCACGGATCGTTATGGAAATTTTGACTACGAGCCCGACCCTAGAAAAATGAGTGATGATCAGGCGAAAGAGGCACATGAGATCGCCTATGCAAGATATAGAAATAGTTATGAGGAGCAAGCGCAGCGCGCGACGATTGCTTAATTTCAGCATTGATTATCCGGGTACTCATTTCGCTACTTTTAATTAGATTTCATTGGTGGATTTATGCAGGATTTGACTGGAAAAGTCGTAATCGTAACGGGTGCTTCTACACCCTTGGGCATTGGCTGTGCAATCGCAAAACGATTTGCCCAAGCGGGGGCCAGTTTGTTTCTTGTCGCTGAGGCTACGGCAGCGCAATTGGAGGCAGTATCGGTTGCGTGTTCGGGATATCCGAATGCGGGTCGTATTGAATCGGCCTTGATCGATCTCGGTGAGTTACATGCGGCTGAACAAATGATTGAAAAAGCTGAAAAGATTTTTGGACGCGTAGATATACTCATTAATAATGCCGCTGTTCGCTCCCCATATGAGTTTGGTGAGTACACGCGTAGCCAGTTTGATCAATCCATAGCGGTTAACTTGGCAGCTCCCTTTTTTGCAAGTCAAACTGTCGTTCCATTGATGCGTCGACAAGGAGGAGGGCGCATTATCCATATCGCTAGTCAACTTGGACATGTGACGTATGCGCAGCGTGCTTTGTATGGATTGACTAAAGCGGCTCTGATTCATTTAACGAAATCGATGGCCTATGAACTTGGCAAAGACAATATTATTGTGAATGCCATCAGCCCCGGGCCCATTGCAACTCAGGCGACACTTAATCGAGATCCAGAGGTGACGCGTAAGCGAGTTGAGCAGTATTTGCCCTTAGGTCGAGTAGGTCAGCCTGAGGAAATTGCAGATTTAGCGCTTTACCTTGCAACAGACAGTCCGGTTTTTTTACAAGGTCAAGATATTGTCATTGATGGTGGCTACACGATTCATTAATTTAATATGGCGCTCGCTTAATCATCTCCATATTATTTTTTTACAACTTGAGTGTCGGGGAACAGCATGAAATTGACTTTTGGTGGTTTTAGAGTTTTGATGGTCGGAGCGATATTAAGTGTTCACTCAATGCTTGCTATCGGGCAAACAAGCGAATACCCCCTCACGCAAATTAAGCTTGTTGTTCCTGTTCCTCCAGGTGGAGCTGCTGACTTTGTTGCGAGACTGATTGCTCAAAAAATGAGTGACAGTATGAAGCAAATAGTCGTTGTTGAAAACGTTGGCGGTGCCACTGGGACGATTGCCGCAGCACAAGTTGCTCGCTCAAAGCCCGACGGCTATACCCTGTTGCTTTCCTCCAGTACGACGCACGCGACGGCGCCCGCCTTTTTTAATAATTTAACTTACGATCCGATTAAAAGTTTTTCTCATCTTGGCTTGATAGCAACAGTCCCTGCAGTTGCAGTTGTGCATAAGGATGTGCCCGCCAAAAACATCAAGGAGTTGATTGAATACACGAAAGCAAATCCTAATAAGCTCAACTATGCATCCTCAGGGAATGGAAGTCCCTTAAATTTTTGGGCAGAAATGTTTAAAATTTCAACCGGATCTTCTCTTCAACATGTACCGTACAAGGGATCTGGGCCGGCTGTTGTTGATCTTATTGCCGGAAGGGTTCACGTGATGTTTGATGGACTGCCTGCACAGCTAAGTAATATAAAGGCTGGCAATACAAGGCCGTTGGCTGTTTTGCATCCAGAGCGTTTAGGGTCATTGCCTGAAACACCCACTATGGCTCAAGAAGGATACCCAGATGTTGTAGGTGGTCTTTGGTATGGTTTTTCTGGTCCCTCAGGACTTCCTCCCGAGGTGGTATCGAAACTAAATAAAGAGTTTGAACGTATCTCCAAGCTACCTGAAATTATCGAGGCTTTTAATTCTCGCGGGGTTTTGGTGACTCATTTGGATTCAACGCGTTACGTACAATTTATTGTTAATGAGAATGATAAATATAAAAAGATTTCGCAGCAGGCTAACGTTAAAGATCAATGAGTCAACGGTA
This sequence comes from Zwartia lucis, assembly GCF_965234455.1. Classification (GTDB taxonomy): domain Bacteria; phylum Pseudomonadota; class Gammaproteobacteria; order Burkholderiales; family Burkholderiaceae_B; genus Zwartia; species Zwartia lucis. The sequence goes on from NZ_OZ248472.1 coordinate 699,532, forward strand.
TTGTCTAATACGAAAGCAATTTTTTTATTAAAAAGGGACATCAAAATTAAAAAAAACCTCTTAGCATCGTTACGCACTGTGGGCTTAAGCAGCCTCACTGCGTTAGCTTTACTGCCTCATTCGTTTGCGCAAGCGCAAGCCGCTAACTACCCAAACAAACCCATCACGATTGTGGCGCCGTTTGCGGCGGGTACGCTCACGGATATATTGACGCGTACCGTCGCCAATAAACTCGCGATCGCCTTGGGTCAACCGGTGATTGCAGAAAATAAGACCGGCGCAGACGGCAACATTGGCGCAGCCTTCGTTGCCACGGCACCTGCAGACGGTTATACCTTATTAGTCGGTGCCACGAGCATCGGCTCGATCAACGTGTTGCTGCACAAAAATATTAAATACGATCCGCAGCGTGATTTTGTCGGCATCACCAACCTGATCAGTGTGCCCAACGTATTGGTCGTGGGATCGCATGTGCCTGCCAAGAACCTCAAAGAGCTCCTGGCACTCCAAAAGCAGAAAAGCTTTAGTTACGGCTCAAGCGGTGCGGGCGGCAGTATGCATCTGTCCGGTGAAATCTATAAAAAAATGGCCGATGTAGAGATGGTCCACATCCCCTACAAAGGCACAACGCCTGTGATTAATGACATTATTGGCGGTCGCGTTGAAATGATGTTCTGTAACCTGCCGGTCTGCTTGTCCTTGATCAAGTCAGGAAAATTAACCGCTCTCGGTGTCACGTCCGCGACGCGTTCCTCGCTCTTGCCTGACGTGCCAACCCTTGCCGAGGCAGGCTTGCCAGGCTTTGATGTTAGCGGCTGGTTTGGTTTATTTGCTCCAAAAGGCACACCTCCAGACGTTGTCGCCAAGCTCAATGCCGAAACGGTCAAGATCTTGAACGACCCTCAGTTCAAAGCAGAGTTCTTGAGCAGAGGCGCCATCACGATAGGCGGCTCGTCAGAGGCCTTTACAAAATATGCAGCCGACGAGCGCGTTCGCTGGGGCAAGATCATCGAAGAGGCAAAGATCACGTTGGACTAGATTAATTTTTTCATAACCGAATGGAGTTTTGTCATGATTCGTCGTTTGTTATCAATCTGTTGTCTTGCAATAGTCGCGTTAATGAGCATGCCGGCCACTTCTTTTGCGAATCCGGCTTGGCCCACTTCTTCAATCCATATTGTTGTTCCGTTTCCACCCGGTGGAAGTAATGATGTCATAGCCAGACGTTTGGCAGACCGCCTAAGTAAAGCGTTTGGTCAGACCGTCGTCATTGAAAATAAAGGCGGTGGGGCAGGTACGATTGGCTCGCAAGCAGTGGCGATTTCAAAGCCAGATGGGTATACCTTTTTATTCATTTCAAGCTCGCTCGCAACTTCAGCAGCTGTTCAAAAAACACCGTATGACCCCCCAAAAGCGTTTATGGGTGTAGCCCAAGTCGCACGTTCACCCTTTGTTGTCCTCACCAGTAAAGATTTTCCAGCCAAAGACATCAAAGGTCTGATCGCGTATGCGAAGGCCAATCCCAGCAAAATTAACTTTGGCAGCGCGGGCTTAGGTGACAGCACGCAAATGGCGACTGAGCTCTTTAACGAAACCTTTGATATCAAAATGACTGCCGTACCTTACAAGGGAATTTCGCCGGCTCAGATTGATCTGGTGGCGGGACGTCTTGACATGATTATCACGACGATTGCATCGATTAAGGGTAATGCTGCAGATAGTCTGCCTAAGCTTGCTTTTACCGGAGCGAAACGTGAGCCAGACTTTCCGAGTGTTCCAACAGTGATGGAAGCGACAGGCACGCCGTTTGAGGTAGACGTCTGGTGGGGACTGTTCGCACCCGCAGGCACGCCACCTGCGATCTTGCAAAAGATGAATGCCGAGGTGAACAAGATCGTAAATAACAAAGAGTTTGCAGACTTTCTCAGTAATGTGGGTGCTTCTCCTGCTACGGGTACGTCAGAATCCTTGCAGCAACTCCTCGTCAAAGACCTAGAGCGTTGGCGTGCGATTGCCAAGCGTGCGGGTGTGCAATAGGATGGTTTCGTGGCTGAAAGCCATTCGCTCGAATAATCATAGGAGACACTAAATGAGTGATCGTGCGCACCAGGCTGACATAGCGGCGATACAAGCTGCTTTGCTTCAAACCAGTGAACTCTTGCACGGAATTGTTTCTCGCTCTGACATCAAGCAAATTTCTGCGGAAGTCTTGCGACTCAATGAGGCTGTGCGGCGCGGTGCCACAGGCCGCATTCAAAGCGGAGATCATCCTCAAGACTTTGCAATGATGCTCTTGGCTGAGGCAGATGATACGAATCGGATGAGTTGAATATGAAGCAAATAACTTTAAATCAGTCGTCGGACATTTTGGAAGCATCCATCGCTGAGGTGGGTGCGCGCCTAAGACGCAAAGAGTTCAGCTCCGAAGAACTCACACGACACGCACTCGATTGTGCAGTGCAGACGCAACCAACGCTCAATGCGTTTATCGCTATCTCTGCCGACAGTGCGATCGCGCAGGCAAAACAGCTCGACCTTGAGGCAGCCTCAGGGAACTGGCGCGGGCCGCTACATGGCATTCCTCTCGCACACAAAGACTGCTTTGAGCGTGAGGGTCTGCCGATGACGGTAGGCTCCAAAGTCACGGGTACGGATCTTGGTCGAAAGACTGCCTCTGCTTTGCAAAGGTTAAACCAAGCCGGCGCAGTGGATTTGGGTCCGCTGAATATGAATGAAATGGTTGCGGGACCGACTGGTCAAAATCCGCATTTCGGCAATTGTTGTAACAGTTGGGATCCTGAGCGTATTTCTGGTGGGTCGTCGAGTGGTTCTGGTTCGGCGGTGGGCGCAGGCGTCATTTATGGTGCGCTAGCCTCTGATACGGGTGGCTCCACACGATTGCCTGCGTCGATGAATGGCGTGTTTGGAATGAAAGGAACGTATGGACGTGTTTCTCGCGCCGGTTGTTTCCCCAGGGCGTTCTCGCTCGATTGTGTGGGGCCCATTGCACGCTCCGCCGAGGACTGCGCGATCTTGCTTCAGGCCTTAGCAGGCTGGGATCCGCTTGACGCCTCTAGCATCGATGCGCCAGTGCCTAATTATTTATCCGTCATCGAGCGCGCAGGTCTGGGAAGTCGTTGGGCAGTTTTGGAGGGGATTGCTTCTTATCATCCAGAGATTGATCGGGTCTTTGAGTCCTTCATTGAGTCGATTCAAAAAAGATTCGGAAACGTTGCTCGTGTTCGCTCTAATGAGATTGCGACGTGTTATGCGATGGCCGATATCTTTTCCAAGGTTGAGGCGGCGACTTTACATGGCAACTGGATGCGAGAGCGACGCGACCTCTATTCGCAAGCCGTTTTTTCCAGAACAGAGCCAGGTCTGCATGTACCCGCTGTGCGTTATCTAGAAGCGCTTCAGATGCGTGCAAAGATACTCCATGAATTTCTGCATGGCACGATGCGCGATTTAGATATTCTGGTGTGTCCAACTATGCCCATCCCTGTTCCTACGCATGAGGAAGCTGACGTTGAGACGCCTGGTCGGGTATTCGGTGTGGTGACGGCGTTGACCCCACTCGTTCGTCCCTTTAATTATCTAGGGCTTCCCTCACTCACCATGCCCATCGGCGTCGATAGCGCTGGTATGCCGATTGGTGCTCAATTGGTCGGCCGACCTTTTGCTGAGGCGCGTTTACTTTCGGTCGCCCATCAGTTAACTGCAGACATTGGGTGGAATCGTTTAGAAAATATGCAAAGAGCACAGGCCTTAAAGGAAAAAAAATAATGAGTATGCTTTGGGAAAGGTTTTTAACAGAAGAGGATAGAGCTGTACTGGCTCGTGGAAAATTTGGTCGCCGCATGGGGTTTGGACAGCAACCCGCAGTCTTGGTGATCGATGCGCAGCGCTATATGGTTGGTGCTGTGGAGGATGAGAAAAGCTGGCCTTCAAGCTGTGGTGGAGTGGGACGCGAAGCGATGCGTCACATCGCGCAGATTGTGCAGACTGCCCAGAAAGTAGAAGTCCCTTGTATTTTTACGCGCTTTGAAATTGATCCCTCGGGCGTTGACATGGGGGTTTATCGTCGCAAGAGGGATTTATTGGATTCAGATAGATGGTGTCTGGCAGGTACTTTGGGCGCGGAGCTTTCACCACTGCTCGCGCCAGCAGCACGGGACTTAGTTTTTGTTAAAAAGAAACCGAGCGGATTCCATGGCACACCACTTTTAGGTTATCTCATTGACCGTGGCATCGATACGATCATCGTGGTGGGTGGCGCAACCAGTAATTGCATACGAGCAACCGTCTTTGATTGTGCGTCGTTTAACTATCGAGCCATCGTGCCGCAAGAGGCTGTGTTTGACCGCATCCCAATTTCACATGCGATTTCTCTCTTTGATATGGATCGTCAGTTCGCAGATGTGTTGCCTACTTCTGAGGTCATTGACTATTTGTCAGCGTGTCAGGGCGGACGATTCGACCCGAGTGTTTCGATCAAATGATGCGAAGCAAACTGTTTGTGCCTGCGTCCCGTCCTAAGCTTTTCGCTAAAGCAATGGCTTCGGCCGCTGATGCGATTTCCTTTGATTTAGAAGACGCTGTGGAGGAAGGAAAAAAAGGTTTTGCGCGACAAGCGCTGGTTGATTTCTTTGAAAAGAATCAGACGCAAAACACTAAAGCTATTGTTATCAGAATCAATGCAATCGATGCGACGCATTACGCTGCGGATCTCGAGGCGGTCGTTTCTTCTGCGGTTCAGATCATTAATTTACCAATGGCTGAGTCAGCGGCCGCTATCCGTGATCTAAGCGCGCGTATGAGCCAGCTTGAAGCGGAAAGGCGGATTGCGCGTCCAATTGGAATATTAGTCAATATCGAATCACCCAAAGGGCTACGTCAGGCGGCAGAATTAGCGCTTGCGGATCCGCGTGTGGTGGGTCTGCAAATTGGCTTTGGAGATTTGTTTGGTCCCTACGGGATTGAGTCAGGCGAGGTTTCTGCGACGCAAGTTGTGAGAGTCTTAGTCAAAATGGCAGCCTCTGAGGCGGGCATAGATGCCTATGACGGCGCCTATGTGGATATTGCTAATCCTGACGGGTTCACGCTTGATGCGCAGGCGGCCTATCGCTTGGGATTTGCAGGTAAGAGCTGCATTCATCCCTCTCAAGTGGGCTTGGCGAATGCGGTGTTTGGACCTTCTGAGCATCAAATTCAGCATGCACTGCGAGTGGTTCAGGCCGCTAGAGAAAATCTTGCCAGAGGAGTCGGTGCTTTTGTCGTGGATGGGCAGTTGGTGGATGGTCCACTCATCACTCGGGCTGAACGATCTGTTTCGTTAGCGCGCTTAGCAGGTTTGCTTTGACGGCAGGTCAATACTCATCTTTTGGATGAGCGTGAATCAGTATCAAGCGCCCATAGGATTGCGGCACTTGATACCTAAAAGAGCTGTGGTTATGCCGCGGATGCGCCCGTTGAGCGTACGACATCGCCCCACATCTTGATTTCGGCGGCAACAAAGGCTTTGAATTGGTCAGGGGTGCTTGCTTGGATAATCGCTGCTTGTGCTGCAAAGGTCTCCTGCACATCTTTCATTGCTGCGACCGTCGCGCAGGCCGCTGAAAGCCGCTCCACAATTGCTCGCGGAGTTTTAGCCGGAGCAAACAAGCCATTCCATGACGTAATTTCAAAATTTGGAATACCTACTTCTGCCATCGTTGGAACTTCTGGCATGAGCGCTAAGCGTTTGGGTGAGGCGACGGCTAAGGCTCTGAGCTGACCGGACTGAACGCTTGGAATAGCGGATAGAGCGGTTTTGAAACCAAAGTCAGTAATACCTCCGATTGTGTCCGTTAACGCAGGCGCTGCGCCCTTGTAAGCGATATGGGCGATATCAAGTCCAAACCGTGTCTTGAACATTTCACCCGCGAGATGGGGCGTTGTGCCGACGCCCGACGAGGCGTAGTTCATTTTGCCAGGACGTTCTTTTGCAAGTTGGATGAGCTCCTGCACAGTTTTGACAGGTAGCTTAGACGACGAAACAAGGAGAGCTGGTGCAGAGGAAATATTGGATATGGCTTCAAAATCTCTGACTAGGTCGTAGCCGGGATTCTTAAAGAGTGACATATTGATGGCGTTCGCTACGGTACCCAAAAAAAGCGTGTAGCCGTCTGCTGGAGACTTGGCTGCAAGTTCTGACCCAATATTAGAACCGCCTCCAGGCTTGTTTTCAATCACAATCCGTTGGCCGATAATTTCCATTAGCTTTGCTGAAACAATTCTAGCGGTCACGTCAGTTGAGCCGCCAGGGCCGAAGGCCACAATTAACTTAATAGTTTGGGAGGGCCATTTTCCAGTTGAGCTCTGGGCAAAAGCGGGTGCTGAAATCATTGCGCCTAGCGCAAGTCCGGCTTCTATAAACTTTCTGCGATCCATTTGATGCTCCTGTTTAGTGTAAAGTAAGTGGATTGATACGGTGGTGATTGTTGCCTGTGGTTTTTTTTGTTTACGTATGAGTAAATAATATACCTGTTAGTACTGATCAAACATACGTTGTATCTCAGCAGAATCATTTGTTTTCGTCAACGCAAATGCGAGCAGGATTCTTGCTTTTTGTGGGTTGAGGTTGTCTGCACGAAGGAATCCGGCGTCAATGATTTTGCTAGGACCAAAGGTGCGTCCTGAACCAGCGCGAGAAGACATGACGACCTTTACGCCCGCTGCGACCGCTTCTTTCATGGCAATGTTTTCCTCAGGGGACATTAATCCCGGCGCAAATGCCGCACCAATAATGCCCTTGGCTCCCGCTTGGATGAATGCTCGGGTGGCAAGGCCATCGCTGCCGGCATAATGGTAGGCAATTTCGACTCTTGGTAGTTCGGCAAGATGGCCAATATCGAATTCAGTGTCGGGATTATGACGTCGTAAGGATTTTCTGTAGAAAACGACACGATCTCCGTCTGCGTGTCCCAAGACACCTACGTCTGGAGATTTAAATGTCTGAAGTCTGGCAGTTGAGGTTTTTGTGACTTCGCGTGCGGCATGGATTTCATCGTTTAAACAGACGAGTACGCCCATTCCCCGTGCCTCTGGACTCGCGGCGACCCTGACGGCGTTAAAGATGTTTCTTCCTGCATCTGAGGAAAGTGCGCTTGCTGGTCGTTGTGCTCCAGTGATCACGACCGGAATATCATGATGCAGGGTAAGACTTAAGGCGTATGCGGTTTCCTCTAAAGTCGCTGTTCCGTGCAGAATGACAACGCCACTGAGTTGTGGCGTGGTGAGAACAAACTCGTCAATCATCAACGCCAATTTTTTCCAATGTGGAAAAGACACCGCAGTTGAGGGGAGGGTGTCAAACTGAACGGGAATGATATTTGCAATAGATTGAGCTTGTGGAAATTTATCCAACATCTCATTGGCATTTAATCGCGTTCCTGTCGCGGTGTACTCAAAAAGATCTAGCTCGCCATTAGCGCTAAGGGTGGTTAGGGTGCCGCCAGTGCTGATTAAAGCGATTGTAGGTAGCGTATCGGACATCGTTTATCTCCAAATAAGTTATGCGGTTGCTAAAACATTAAAAAGTTAAAAACTCAGTGTTGACGAAGAGCTTGCTTGGTTGAGGCGCGAAAGATACTATTGTTGATGTATCTTTTTTCTAAAGTTAAGGAGGCTTTATGGACAAACTTGAAAAATGGCGTGGCTACGTTCCCGATGAAGAATTAGAGACTTACCGAAAAGGTGGGTTTGCCCAACGAATCGGAATGGGAGAGCGCGTTGCCTTATTGAACATTGACACCACGCATATGTTTGTTGATCCATCGTATTCGATGTGTGGTCGGGATATGACAACAGTCAAGAATTCTCTGATTCAACTGACGCAAGCGTTTCGCCGCTTGGATCTGCCCATCTACTACAGCCGCCGTGATGATCGAAGTCATCCAACCTATCGCGGCGCGTGGAACTACAAGTTGGCTGAGCCGGACGCTTTTCAGTACACCAGTGATCCGCGTGCTGACATCTGGCCACCAGAGTATGCGCCACGCCCGGTCGATCGTATTATTCTTAAAAACAAACCCTCGTGCTTTTTTAGTACGCCTCTTGAGGCCTTCTTGCGTTACGACAAAGTTGATACGTTGATCATTTGCGGGATTTCTACCTCTGGTTGTGTGCGTGCTGGCGCAACAGATGCTTTTTCGCACAATTTTCGAGTGATCCTCGCGGATGAGGCCTGTGGAGACAGAAGTCCCCAAGCGCATAAAGCGAATATGTTTGATTTGGATATGAAGTTTGCGGATGTGGAGTCGATGGATTACGTGCTCGCAGAGTTGGATAAAAAATTTGGAAAATAGATCAATGCTGTGAAAGCATTGACTTAAAATAAATCGGATGTGAAAGCTAGGGCAACGCATGAGGCGTTGCCCTTTTTTTTGTACCACTGCGCTCAGAATTATGGATGCTTTTAGTTGAATTTTTGCTCTTTAACGTCGACCAGACATTGCCTTTTGCCGATTGTGTCCGTTCAAGATCTACGCCGTACTGATAGATGTCCGGACGATATTGAACGGAGATCCATTCGACGGGTCGATCTGACAGATCGTAAACAATTCTGTCTGAGATTAGAAGCGCCTCTCCTGGTTCGATATGCAAAGCGCGCGCGACTGCGGGCGTTGCGTTTTTGGCGCTAATGACTTGTTCTGCCCGTCCAATAATGATGCCGGCCGTCTCCAACAACTCTAACAAGGATTTGCTGGACATTTGCTCAGACTTGATTTGACGCGTGACGACTTGCGGCAGATACGTGACAGCGAAGGAAAATGGGATCCCGTCTAAGCTCCTCACCCGAACAGACCATAAAACAGGTTCTCCGCGTTTGACTTTTAGTGTGCGGGCAACCTCGTCTGTCGCAGCGATAGTCTCGTGAGAGAGCAGCTCGACTGTTGTTGAGTCACCCATCCTGCGGTTGTTTTCAATCATGCCCTCAACACCAGCCAGAAGGCGGGTGCTTGGTCGATAGGCAGCAACGCGGGAGGCCTTGCCTTGTTGGCGACTAATTAGGCCGCGCGCAGAGAGTTCATCCATTGCGCGACGCGCTGTAATGCGCGAGACATTAAGCTCTTTTTCAATCTGACTCTCACTCGGGAATAAGCTGCCTGGCGCAAAGATACCGTTTTGAATGCAGTCCCTTAGGTGAGAATAAATTTGGTGATAGAGCGGCGTCGGTAGAGACTTGCTGACGTTAAAGTTAGACCATTTCATACGTAGTCATTATGTGAGCCCTGGGAGCCAAAGAACAAGCTGAGGGAAGAAATAAATGAGTACCATCAGAAACAGATAAAGTCCCCAGAAGGGCATGGTTCCGCGGATGACACTACTGAGTGATTCGCCCGAAATATTTTTTATCACGAATAAATTCATGCCCATCGGCGGGGTGACTTGTCCAAGTTCAACCAATAGAACAATGAGGATTCCAAACCATATGGGATCAATGTTGTAGACATGGAGTGAGGGCAAAAGAATGGGCACGGTAATGACCATCATGCCCATACTATCTACAAAACATCCAAGAATCGTGAGTGCTAAGACTACAAATAGTAGAAACATTTCTTTTGAAATGCCCGCTTGTGTGACGCCCTCTGAGATCTCCTTTGCGATTCCAGCCAAGCCAATTGCGTAGGAGAACAAAAAGGCTGCATACACAACAAACAGGATTGATCCAGTCGCAATAACGGATTTCCGTATGGCACGGCGAAGCGTTGAAAATGACATTTCGCCCCAGATCTTGGATACTAACCAAGCGATACAACAGCCGAGCGCGGCGGCTTCTGTTGGAGTCACAATCCCGCTGTACAGACTTCCCATCAGCAGGAGGATCATCACTCCGAAGGGCATGACGTCATTGGCTACGGCCAGCCATGAGATGGACGATCCAGAGTTGTCTTTTGGCGCGAGGCTAGGGTTAAGGACAGCGCGTATGCCAATGTAAAGCATAAAGAGTCCAGTCAAAACTAAGCCTGGGACAATGCCAGCCAAAAACAATTTGGCGATCGATGTTTCGGCAAACGTGCCGTAAACAATCATCGCGATTGAGGGCGGAATGAGAATGCCGAGTGTACCGCCTGCCGCCAAGGTGCCAGATGCGAGGGACATATCGTAGCCCCGCTGGCGAAGCTGAGGGACGGAAACTGTGCCGATTGACGCTGCGCACGCGACGCTTGAGCCACTCACTGCCGCAAAGACGGCACAGCCAGCAATATTCGTTTGTAGAAGCCCACCAGGCAAAAAACGTACAACCTGAGAGAGTCCTCGAAATATTCGTTGGCTCAAGCCGCTTTCAAGAAGAATCTCTGCCATCAAGATGAATAAGGGGATTGCAGTTAAGGTGAAGCTATTCATGCTTCCCCAGCTCACCAGGCCTAGGGATGTGAGGCTCGGTACACCACCGGCGTGCAGGAGGTATGCGAGCGCGGCAATTCCGACAGCAAACGGGATCCACATCCCGGAAACGAGGAGTCCAACAAAAAGAAGTAAGAGAGGAATTGTTGCATTATCCATTGAGAGCCTCTTTTCTGTTGGTCTTAAAAACCATCTTGTAATCGTTGATCACGTGGACGACAAGAACAAGAGAGGTTGAGCATGCTCCGACTACCATTAGCAGTTGAGGTATCCAGATTGGGGTCCGCAACATTGTTAGCGCAGAGATCTCTTTTGCATGGGATCGCGTGACGAGACCCCAAAAATGCCACAGGAGTAAAAGCATGAATGCGAGCGTCAGTATATCGAAGACAAACTGAAATCTTGCTCGGTTGATCGGTGATAACCAATCGTAAAAAGCGTCTACACGAAAAAGAGCTTTTTCGTGTAGCGCTATCGAGAAGCCAAAAAAAGCAAGGCAAACTAAGGCATAGCCGCCAAGCTCGTCTACAACCAGGATTGACCAATTGACCGACCAGCGCAAAAGAGCGTCTAAAGAAATACAGACTGCTAACGCACCAAGTACGAGCTCACAAATAATGAGCTGCAGGTTCGTGAGCTTTCTTACTAGACTTGCAAATTTGCTTTCGTCGAGACTGGCATCCACGGGCATTCCTTCCGAATTGGATTATTTATTTAACGCAGTGCGAACTTTTTTAAGTGCCTCGACTGCTTCAGGGCCGCGCTGTTTTGCCCAGTCATCCCAATAAGGTGCCATTTTCTTTGTGGCAGCTGCTATTTGCTCAGGAGTCGCTTCGTTAATTACCATTCCCTTGCTTTTCAACATTGCCGTCACTTCAGCTTCCTCTTTGCCCAGTTGATCCGTCGTGGACGGTGCTAATTTCCGTACAGCTTGTCGAATTTTTTGTTGATTTGTGTCTGACAACTTATCAAAGGCTTTTTTGTTGACGATATACACGCCATCGAAGTAGTTAACGCCTAGGCGGTAGTTGTACTTCAGCAAGTCGCCCCAGATTTTTCCGCCTCCTGCACTCGCTGTAAATACACCGTCGATTGTTCCGCGCTGAAGCGAAGGAGGAACCTCAGGTGCACCTAAAGTGATAGGGACACCGCCAAAACGCTTCACAAATTCTGCTTGCTCGGGCGAGGTGACTCTGAATTTTTGTCCAGAAAATTCTTCGAGATTACCCAGCTTCTTTGTTGTGAAAGCCACTTGAAAAGGGAACACGAAGCGTCCTAGGACGATGACATCTTGCTTTGCAAAGGCTCTATCGATATAGGGCCGCATGATCTCTTCGGCTTTATCGAACTCCGCTCTGCTGCTAATCAGCATGGGGAGTCGTAGAACGCCTGCTATAGGGACCGCGCCCAAGAAAAATCCGTCATCACCAAATTGAACGGTGCCTTCACCCGTTGCTTGAGTAATGTCCGAGGACTGTATCGGCAGCGAGCCAGCTAAATTCAGCTTTATTTTTACTTCGCCATTGGTATCTTGTTCGATAGCATTGATGATGCGTTTCAACCCCTGAACGTTTGCGAGTGCTTCAGAAGGTCCAAACGTGTAGGCATTCCAAGTGGTCGCTTGTGCGTGGCTGATCGATTGGCCAGCCAAGCAAATCGTCAGGGTCGCAAAAATAGTGCTGAGTTTCATTTTCATTTCTTGTCATCCTTAGAGGTGTAATTGTTTTCTAGTTCAATGAAAGCAGGGTATTCAAAAAGATTCCACAACCCACGGTGGTCAAGCATTTGATTCGACATGGATTTTGTGGATCCTGTCTTGAGTAACTCCGTATATAAGGTATTGCCAATTGAGGCAAAAACGCGAGTAATTGAATTTGGATAGATCGCGAGTCCGTAGCCCAGCTCTTCAAGCTTCTTGGCGGGTAGCATCGGTGTTCTGCCACCTTCCACTTGATTGGCAAGGGTGGGTGTTTCAATCGCCTGATTGAGTAGACGCATTTCCTTCACACTTTCAGGTGATTCGACGAAGGCGACATCAGCTCCAGCCTCGGCATAGAGGTTGGCACGTTCGATCGCGGCTTGGATGCCCTCGCTTGAGCGTGCGTCGGTGCGCGCGACAATGACCGTTTGCTCATCCTGACGCGTATCGACCGCTGCACGAATGCGACCGACCATCTCCTGAATAGAGACGATTCGCCGACCGGGTTCATGTCCGCAACGTTTGGGCCAGTCCTGGTCTTCGATTTGAATGCCGCTCACGCCAGCGCGCTCCATCTCTCGAACAGTACGCATAATGTTCAGTGGGCCACCATAGCCTGTGTCGGCGTCAGCAATCAGTGGTAGTGACGTGACATCACAAATGCGCTTGGCTTGATCAAGGATTTCAGCAAAGGAGAGTATGGCAATGTCTGGAGCCCCGAGTCTTGTGATGGAGACCCCAGAACCCGTCATGTATATGGCTTTTGCACCAGCTTGTTCAGCGAGTCTGGCCGTCAGACAGTCGAAAACGCCTGGAGCAATGAATAGTTTCTTTGAGGCCAACAGGGCTCGAAGCGTTGCATTTTTTCCGCTGTGAATGCCCAGCGATAGTGGCATATCTTTCATGCTGTACCTTTTTTCTTGGCTAAAGTAATTGCGGCAAGGACTTCGTCGCAGGTATGAGTTGGATATCGTGCTTTAAAGCTAAAGTGTTTCTATCGTGACGGGAAATAGTTCGCGATGATCTGGAGCAGGCATAACGTGATACGCAGAAAATCGATATGCCTTTCCTGCGGCTAATTCTGGTGGAGTGAATGGAAAGGCGAGGTTGCCGCCAGTACATTGGCGTCCACTAAAGCCCTGGTGTAGCAAGAACTGTTTGAAGGTCTTTGCGGCTGCAAGCGCTAGGTCTGGAGTTTGTGCGATGACCTCTATGAGAATAAATGACTCACGTACTGCTTGTGAAATATTCTTATCTTGCTGTGGATATACACCGTCTATGCCATAGAGTCTCGGGTAGATTTGGTAATCGCCCGGAACGAGTGCTCGAGTCGTTGCTTCAACAATTTCGATCAGCTCGGGAAGTCGCGCAATGACCTTGGGATCAGCCGTTCCAGCGAGTAAGACCGCGCGGTGACCCACCAACATGCTTGCTTCGACTTTGATGGTTGTATGCGTTGCCTCTGTCCATGTCGCGCCCGTTACATAGGTGCGTCGTTCATCCAGCGCTCGGTAGGTGGCCTGATCAACCTTCAGTGTGCCGTCTGGCTCCGTGAAACTGATGGGATCCGCTTGCTCATACAAACTGTGCGCCGCTACGGAAAGAGGTGTCGCACGACGATCTGGGTTCATACTTTCTAACTCAAATCCCTCGGCATCTAGGGTCGCGAGCATTGCGTCACGGCCGCCTGGCTCGCAGCAAATTGAGGTGCATTCAATAATTTTCGCCATGTGCATGACGTTGGCCATATTGAAACCTAACATTTTCGGTATCGCAGCAAAGACGGCTGTGTCACAGGCACGGCCCGCAATAATGACGTCCGGCTCAAGTGCGAGCGCCTGCTCGAAAGGGGCACAGCCCATTTGCCCGACGATATGTGTGCTTGCTTTAAGATCCTTGGCGGTGACTGCGAGATCGCCTCCGAGTGCGTGGAGCGTGTTGGCGTCCAGTGCTTGGATCACGCGATCTGCTTTGAGATCTGATCGAATGGAGGCGAGACGAAAATGTAGTTTATGTTCCGCTGCAATGGAACGAATCATAGCGAGCGTCGCATCGAGATGCGGAGCGGCACCTGAGGTACCTGCGGTGCCTATGATGAGAGGAATATTGAGGCTTCTCGCTGCAATGAGTACGGCAGCAAGATCCCCTCTGGTGATGGCCGGGCTCGTCGCCATTTCGCCCGAGCCCAAGTAGGCTGGGCCAGGATCTACCGATCCCATGTCACAGCCAATGAAGTCAGGCTTTCTCGCCAGCCCAGCCGCTAAGGCTTTGAGGGGTATACCGTAGCCGAGCTGACCAGAGGCGGACAGCACACGTAGCGTGCTAGGACGACGCTTAAGTAGAGATTGGACTGCGCTCATAGCTCTAGTCCTAATAAGGGTACGTGTTGTTGGGCTCCGTAAACATCGCGATCTCCGGGGGTGCCCGACACAATTTTCCGAGGTATCGCAATTTTGATTGCGCGCGCAGCGTCATAGGAATTGATGGATATTTTTTCTGCTGGGGTGTTGTAGAGGCGCCCAATCGTCTCGGCGGTGAGTGCGCTCGAGCTCAGTGCTCTCTGATAGCTCTCCTCGCTCGGGAACATTAAATCAAAGGAGAGGGTGAGAGGGCCAGCATTTTTACTACGAATGACGGTAGCGAGATCCTGAAGTTTTGTCATTTTGTTATTTATCTGAATGAACGTTCGTTGAGGGAGTGTGCTCAGAATGGCGAAACGGTTTCACATCAATTTGATCTGATATTAACTTGTTATAACAAGCTGTCAAGTGGAATTTTCATAGCTTACTAGATGACCAGTGCGCGCATCTGTTCTTTATGAGCGTTTGCTGTGTGGATGAAACGAGGTCAGGGTCTAGGCAACTTGTTTTGCCATGTGTTTAATCACGACATGCAAAATCGTTCTGAGGCATCTTGACTCCCCCGCCATCGATGCCGGTACGTAAGGTTGTCGGCTGAGTAGCTTGGTATTTGCATCCTCGTATTCGGCATAAAGCGTTTCAGCTGCTTGGACGATACGACCGCGAAGGTTTTCAATGAGTCGTTGTGCGGTCGCTGTTGCAAGACCCAACGCTAAGCCGGACTCAAGTAACAATCGGCGGTCGATCTCAGCAAAGCGTCTGACGCCCATGACGGGCCATGCCAAGGGTGTTTGTTCTGGCCAGCCTTTTTGGTCAAACGCAATAGATTCATAGGCGGCGATGCTCAGGAGATCATAAAAAGGTGTGAGCTGAACGCCTTGGGCAGAGACCATAAAGCTTAGATTTTTAAGGTGTGCATCGGTGTTGCCAACTAGCACGTTAAAAATGAGCCATTCAAATAAGCGAGTACGAGCAATAGCTGGGCTGCGGCAAGCCTTTGCTAACGCTGCCAAATTTTCGATATTGCCTTGAATATATTTAAAGCTTCGGTCGAGCCCGAGTAATTGACACGCATCGATGACGTGTGTGCGGTGCCAACCATGCTGATCTGCAAATCGATCAAAACGATCGATGAGATAGACCGGCGAAGGAACGTAGCGACGGTGAACGTTTGGAACGTTGAGTCCTTGTCGCTTGGCCAAGCACATCACAAACCATTCGTTAATCACAGAATGGGGATAATCCTCATCGGGGTGATCGGGCTTAAGAATGTGTGTAGAAGGCGTTGCACCGACAGGTTCAAATAAGGCGCCATCTTGCAAGACGACAGCGAGTTTATGTTGAGCACCCGCGAGTGACATACGTTTAGTCGCAGCATGGGTGAGCGGTGCTTTCGGTAACAGCCGAATTCTCTCCTCGAGTGACTCATCTGATAAAGGCTTTAAAGGCTCTGTAGTCTGAGGTTCGGCACCTGTCGGCAACAAAATCAAAGAACCGGCAGACTCGGCGCCCTACCAAGCCAAAAGACCAAAAGCGTCTGCTGTATCAAGACGTGCATCATCAGCTAGTAACGTGCGCTGTCCTTCTTCGGGGAACAGCATGAAATTGACTTTTGGTGGTTTTAGAGTTTTGATGGTCGGAGCGATATTAAGTGTTCACTCAATGCTTGCTATCGGGCAAACAAGCGAATACCCCCTCACGCAAATTAAGCTTGTTGTTCCTGTTCCTCCAGGTGGAGCTGCTGACTTTGTTGCGAGACTCATTGCTCAAAAAATGAGTGACAGTATGAAGCAAATAGTCGTTGTTGAAAACGTTGGCGGTGCCACTGGGACGATTGCCGCAGCACAAGTTGCTCGCTCAAAGCCCGACGGCTATACCCTGTTGCTTTCCTCCAGTACGACGCACGCGACGGCACCCGCCTTTTTTAATAATTTAACTTACGATCCGATTAAAAGTTTTTCTCATCTTGGCTTGATGGCAACAGTCCCTGCAGTTGCAGTTGTGCATAAGGATGTGCCCGCTAGAAATATCAAGGAGTTGATTGAATATACGAAAGCAAATCCTAATAAGCTCAACTATGCATCCTCAGGGAATGGAAGTCCCTTAAATTTCTGGGCAGAAATGTTTAAAATTTCAACCGGATCTTCTCTTCAACATGTACCGTACAAGGGATCTGGGCCGGCTGTTGTTGATCTTATTGCCGGAAGGGTTCACGTGATGTTTGATGGACTGCCTGCACAGCTAAGTAATATAAAGGCTGGCAATACAAGGCCGTTGGCTGTTTTGCATCCAGAGCGTTTAGGGTCATTGCCTGAAACACCCACTATGGCTCAAGAAGGATACCCAGATGTTGTAGGTGGTCTTTGGTATGGTTTTTCTGGTCCCTCGGGACTTCCTCCCGAGGTGGTATCGAAACTAAATAAAGAGTTTGAACGTATCTCCAAGCTACCTGAAATTATCGAGGCTTTTAATTCTCGCGGGGTTTTGGTGACTCATTTGGATTCAACGCGTTACGTACAATTTATTGTTAATGAGAATGATAAATATAAAAAGATTTCGCAGCAGGCTAACGTTAAAGATCAATGAGCCAAGGTTCGTATCCACTACGACGGGTACTTTTATTGTTTATACAACGTTCGGGCTAATCATTTCAGGGTCATCCAACGCCGCGAGGCACCTCCAATCCCGCGCGTTTTAAATCACATAAAAATCACTCGCTGAGAGCGAGTCCATCAGGCCCGTGAGTTGAGCGAATTGCGTCGCTACAGCCCCACCCAATCCATCCGCATCATAGAGCAGCGCGCCAGTTTGCATGTTGTAGATAATCCGATCGTCGCTCTGGGTCGCGGCACTGCCGAAGTTAAATGCCTCGTCAGTAATCTTGCCGTTTGCCGTAAATGCTTTGAAGTAGTTCTTGCTTAGCCAGATGGTGTCATCAACTGCGTTGAAATTGATAATCTGATCGATGTTGGTTGAACTGAGTTTTTCGTCGAACACGAACACATCTAGTCCAGACCCACCGTTCAGGATATCGTTGCCTAGTCCGCCATACAGTAAGTCATTGCCGTTACCACCGAAAAGGGTGTCGTTACCTGCCAAGCCCTTAAGCGTATTATTTGCAGCGTTGCCGGTTAAGGTGTTGTGTTCAGCATTGCCGGTCGCATTGATAGCCGCCGGGCTATTGAGCGTGAGGTTTTCGACATGCCGCGAGAGCACGTAAGACACGGCTGCCAACACCGTATCAGTTCCCGCTGCGCTCAGCTCGTTGACTAGGTCTGCCGTATGGTCCACGTAATAGGTGTCGTTGCCACCGCCGCCTGCCATGGTGTCGGCACCCGTGCCACCATCGAGAATATTGTTCGCAGCATTGCCGGTGAGTGTGTTCTGCAGGTTGTTGCCAGTGGCGTTAATCGACAGAGATCCGCTTAACGTCAACTTTTCAACATTGGCGGTCAATGCATAAGATAAGGCAGCAACCACGGTATCAATCCCGGCTGCGGTGTCTTCGATGACCCGATCGCCCGTGTTATCCACGTAATAGGTGTCGTTGCCTGTTCCGCCGATCAGGGTGTCGGCGCCGAGTCCGCCGTCAAGCTTATCGTTTCCGGCTAAACCACTCAATTGATCGGCCCCAGCCCCGCCTACCAATACGTCATTTTTGCTGCTGCCGACCAACACTAATGAATTACTTTTAGCCGTCATGTTCAGCGCATAGCTACCGACGCTGCTGGAGTAACCCTGCGCGCTCACAAAATAGGTCCCCGTGGTACTGGCAGTGAATGACAATCTTGAGTTTAAACCGACAGCATCATCGTTAACTAAGAGCTCAGTGCCGCGGCTATCCATCAGTCGCAGATAGCTATCGAGTCCCGAACCGGCAGCCGCATCAAGTGCAAAATCGTAGCGATAGCCACTGGCTAATTCGACTTTGAACCAGTCCTGGTCGCCGGCCAGAGCGATGAGGGATGTCTGCGGCGCGCTGGTGGTCAGTGTGGCTGTGGTGGCGGTAGTGCCAGTAATGTCGACCACCACAGGGGGGACTGTCGGTAGCAGACCCATCAGAGTCCCGATATCAAGCCGACCGCCACTGGCTGTCACCGACGTTAGGCTAGTGGTGGGGGCCGCACTCGCCAGCAATGCTTGCTGGATTTGAGCCGCGCTTGCCGTTGGATGCAGAGCGGCGTAGAGGGCCGCCGCACCGGCAACGTGCGGTGTGGCCATAGAAGTTCCGCTATAGCTGCCATACTTTCCACCGGGAAGTGTCGAATAGATCGACGAGCCCGGCGCAGCCAGATCGACCGTAGTCGCGCCGAAATTCGAAAACGAAGACAAACTACCCGTAGAGGTCAATGACGCGACGGCTATCACGGCCTCATAACCTGCGGTCATCGTGGTTGAGATATTAGACGGATAGTTGGCATACACATCGTTGTTCGTGGCTTCATTGCCAGCGGCGGCAACAAAAAGGATATCCTGGCGCGCTGCACGCGTGATGGCATCCGTCAACGCTTGCGAGGCGCCACCTCCGCCCCAAGAATTGTTGGTGGCAACAAAGTTTTCACCTGCGCTTGCCTGAGTCGCCGCAAAGGTAAAATAGTCGAGTGCTAGGATCGCGCCTGAGGTGGCGCCAGAGCCGGTCGCCGATAAGAACTTCAGTGCCACCATCTGCACGGCCCAATTGACCCCGGCGACCCCGCTACCGTTGCCCCCGATAGCGCCGATGGTGCCACTCACATGGGTGCCGTGGCTGTTATCGTCGAAAGGGTCATTATCGTTATTGGAAAAGTCCCAGCCGAGTAGATCGTCGACATACCCGTTGCCATTTTCATCTATGTTATTTTCCCAGCGTACGTCGTTGAGTAAATCACCGGCATCGATATAGCCGTTAAGGTTGATGTCTGTCACCCTGGTGGCATTTGCCCCATTGTTTAGATCGTGAAAAGTAATCAGACCATCAAGGTCTACATCGGTGAGCGCTGAGCGTAAGGCACTCGAGATCTCGCCCTGATTTAGCCAGACATTCAAATACAGATCGGGGTGGGTATAGTCGATACCGGTATCGATTACGCCAACAATACTTTTGCTTGAGCCGGTGTAACCGGCAGCCCAAGCTTCGCCAGCCTGACTGCCGTAGGCATTAGCGATAGTCGTTGCGTCGCCATACATGCCCCAGAGACCACCGTCCGTGTATTTGGGATCATTACTGAACATTTCGATGTAAACCACAGCATCGATGGCTGTTATTGGCTGGTCTCCATCAGGCAAGGCGGCGGGGTTTGCGGTGGGGTTCATCAGGGCCGTGGTTGGCGCTAGCTGCGCATACACAAGCGTTGCACTGAGTGACTGGTCAGTAAACGGTCCTAGCTCCGCCGTCACTAAACTGGAGAGCGCAAGGGTTGCGGTTTGACTGACGATGCTCGGGGTAACGACAGCCGTGTCGGCAGCGGGAACGACCTCGTTTGCCACGGTGCCCAGCTCATCCACATAAGAAAAATCAGACTCTATACCGCTGTCCAATAGGCCTTTCTTCTTGAGTTTCTTCATTTAAGCGTCTCAACTTTGTGGGGACTGGTATTAAATTATCATATTTAGCGTTAAACCAATGCATATTTTAGGTGTAAAAGATGGTTAAAAGTAAAAACGTTCCCGTTTGACCAAAAAGGGTATATTGATTGGATAAATCTATAACAAGCTAAAAGGGAGATACATATGAAAAAAACCCTCTTTGCCTCGCTGCGCACCGTTGGCTTAGGCAGCCTCACCGCATTGGCTTTACTGCCTCATTCGGTTGCGCAAGCGCAAGCCTCTAACTACCCAAACAAACCCATCACGATTGTGGCGCCCTTTGCCGCAGGTACGCTCACAGATATTTTGACGCGTACCGTCGCCAACAAACTCGCGATCGCCTTGGGCCAGCCAGTCGTCGCAGAAAACAAAACTGGCGCAGACGGCAACATTGGCGCAGCCTTTGTCGCGACTGCACCGGCAGACGGCTATACCTTATTAGTCGGTGCCACGAGTATCGGCTCGATTAACGTGTTGCTGCACAAAAATATTAAATACGATCCGCAACGTGATTTTGTTGGTATTACCAATCTCATCAGCGTGCCCAACGTTCTGGTCGTAGGATCGCATGTTCCTGCCAAGAACCTCAAAGAGCTCCTGGCACTCCAAAAGCAGAAAAGCTTTAGTTACGGCTCAAGCGGTGCGGGCGGCAGTATGCATCTGTCCGGTGAAATCTATAAAAAAATGGCCGGTGTAGAGATGGTCCACATCCCCTACAAAGGCACAACGCCTGTGATTAACGACATTATTGGCGGTCGCGTTGAAATGATGTTCTGTAACCTGCCGGTCTGCTTGTCCTTGATCAAGTCAGGAAAATTAACCGCTCTCGGTGTCACGTCCGCGACGCGTTCCTCGCTCTTGCCTGACGTGCCAACCCTTGCCGAGGCAGGCTTGCCAGGCTTTGATGTTAGCGGCTGGTTCGGTTTGTTTGCTCCTAAAGGCACTCCTCCAGACATCGTTGCCAAGCTCAATGCCGAAACCGTCAAAATCTTGAACGATCCTCAATTCAAAGAAGAGTTCTTGAACAGAGGTGCCATCACGATCGGCGGGTCGTCAGCAGCCTTTACAAAATATGCCGCAGACGAGCGCGTGCGCTGGGGCAAGATCATTGAAGAGGCAAAGATCACACTGGAGTGATGAATCTCTTATGATGAAACCCATGACAGATTCTAAAGATTACGTCCCCCCCAAAGTTTGGACTTGGGAGCAGCCCAACGGCGGCGCTTTTGCGCATATTAATCGGCCGATCGCCGGGCCGACGCACGACAAAGAACTACCCGTTGGCAAGCACCCTTTGCAACTGTATTCGTTGGGCACACCTAATGGCGTCAAGGTCACGATCTTGCTCGAAGAGTTGCTGGCGCTGGGGCACGCAGGCGCTGAATATGATGCTTGGCTCATCAATATCCGTGAAGGCGACCAGTTTGGCTCGGGTTTCGTCGATATCAATCCAAACTCAAAAATCCCAGCGTTGTTTGATCGCAGTGGCGCGCAGCCGGTGCGCGTGTTTGAATCCGGCTCGATTTTGCTTTACCTGTCTGAGAAATTTCAAGCTTTTCTGCCCAAAGGCGGCGTCGCCCGCACCGAGGCTTTGAACTGGCTGTTCTGGCAAATGGGGAGTGCGCCGTATTTGGGTGGCGGGTTTGGTCACTTTTACGCTTACGCGCCAGCGAAGTTTCAGTACGCCATTGATCGTTTCACGATGGAAACCAAGCGCCAGCTTGACGTCCTTGAACGTCGCCTGGCCGTCAGTGAATACTTGGGTGGCGATCAATATACGATCGCCGATATTGCGGTGTTTCCATGGTACGGCGGGTTGGTGAAAGGTTGGTTGTATGGGGCGGCCGAGTTTTTGAGCGTGCAAGACTACAAGCATGTTCAACGCTGGGCCGAGACTGTTTACAGTCGGCCCGCTGTCAAGCGCGGGCGCATGGTCAACCGCATGCATGGCGAGCCTTCAGAACAACTGCGTGAACGCCATGATGCCAGCGACTTTGACACTAAAACGCAAGACAAGATTCAACCTGCAAGCTAGTTTGCGAAGTGATCATTAAACATAAATAGTTGTTAACTTTATGATTAATTTACTAATATCTATGTATGCCAAAGATATCGCAAGCACTTTTGATGATACCGCCCCTAGTGCAGGCGCACCTGCGTCAGCTCGCCTTAACCTATCAACCTATTGATGAGATGAGCCTCTGGTGGTTGGCCCAATCTGACGCACCGACACTCGTCGGTCGCTTAGAATTTATCTCCACGCTACGTGGCGTTGGTTTGCGTTACGCCGCTAACTGGTTACGTCATGGGTTTGCACTCAGTGAAGACTTACCATTGCGCGACCATTCGTTTTTACCAATAGCCAAAGACTCTGCTGTAGGCGCAGTGGACGATGCTCGGCCCGACCGGTGGGGTGAGCGCATGATCCGTACGTTTGATCGGCCTGCGCGTCTATCCTTGATGGAGTATTTGTATTTTGCAGGGAATGATCGATTTGGTGCCTTGGGTGTTTCTCGCTCTCTCCAGCCTTTGATCTACTTCCGACAGGACAGGCACTCGGTTTTCAACAAATGCGTGTTGGCGCACAGGGTACGGAGTCAACCCTAAAAAATGCGATCTCCGAACACAGTTTGTTTGGTTTAACGTATGACGAGGCTGCTGCAGAAATCGCACGGGTCGCACGGTGTGTGGATGGTTGGGCGGCTCACTTTAAAGCAGCAGGTGTGTCGGGTTCGGATTTGATGCAGCTCGCTGCGCTGATAGATCGTCCGTTTCTGCGGGAGCAGCGGCTCGCTTGGTAGGCTGGGTCGAGCGCCTGCTAGTTCACAGTGATGCCTGACTGCTGAACCAGATCCACCCAACGCTGGTAATCCTTGCGAACGAAATCACCGAACTCGGCGGATGATTTGGGTGGGGATGGATCAACAACGAGCAACTCTAACCCTTTTCGGACGGCATCATTCTTGAGAGCATTCAAAAGTGATTCATTGAGTTTTTCAATAATATTTTTAGGGGTCCCAAGCGGTGCAAACAAACCCCACCAAGTTTTATTGACTAATTCATCGTAACCGAGCTCTTTAAAAGTAGGTACGTTGCTAAATGCCTTCTGGCGGGTTTCAGAGGTTTGCGCTAACGCTACCAGTTTCCCACTGTTGACCAAGGGCATCACAGCGGGCGGGGTCACAAACATCATATCGATCCTACCACCCAGCAAATCGTTCACTGCTGGCCCTGTCCCTTTGTATGGAATATGCAGTACCTCAACATCAAATTTTTTACCGAAAGAATAACCATCAAAATGCTGAGACAAGCCTATACCTGGTGAACCGTACGAAACAGTATTCTTCTTTTTGGACACTTCAACCCATTCATTTAAGGTCTTAATATTTTTCTCGGGTGTAATGACGAGAATGTTTGACGACGAACCAATCTCACCGATCGGTGCAAAGTCAGTAAATGGATCGTAGGGTTTGGGTTTACGCAGCGCGGGTACGATACCGTGGGTCGATACATGGCCAATCATAAAGGTGTAGCCGTCAGGTTTCGCGCGCATCAACATTTGCACCCCCAACGAACCCGAAGCACCTGCTCGGTTTTCTACGACGACAGACTGATTCCACATTTTAGTGAACTGATCCGCCAAGAGCCTTGCAATCTGGTCAGTCCCACTCCCAGCGGGTCCAGGAACAACAAAAGTCACCGGTGCATTAGGAAAAGACTGGGCCTGAATCGTCATACTCAACATCGCTACGACACAAACTGCGATGGCAGTCAGTCCGCGCAACAACATAAATTTATTGAAACGATTTATCATTTAAGTTATCCGTCGTACAGAGGTTGGATGAATCAGGCTGCTAAAACTTTTTCACCCGAAATTTGAGTACGCAACATCAATCTCCTGCTCGATGTGTCAAAGGCTTCTCTTCGGTGCATCGTACATCTGTTATCCCACAGCACCATATCACCGAGTTGCCATTTTTGACCCCAGGAGAATTTTGGCTGCGTCACGTGTGCCCATAATTGATTTAATAAGTCTTCACTTTCAGATAAAGATAAACCTGGGATATAGGCGCCCCTTCGACGACCTAAAAATAAACTTTGACGTTGACTGACTGGATGAAGGCGCACCAGTGGATGTCGCGCACCAACCGTTTGCGTTGGGTCATCGATATCTTTGAAACCCTTTCTTAACTCACCAGCGCTATTGCGACTGGCATCGTGAATGCAGAACAAGTTCTTGATCTTTTCTTTTAATTCTGGACTGAGCGTCTCATAGGCATCGTACATATTTGTAAAGTATGTATCGCCTCCGCTTGGCGGAAGCTCAACGGCATAGAGACAGCTTCCTTTGGGTGGTTGATCGACATAGGTCATATCTGAATGCCATACCGCCTCATACGCACCAAGCCCACCGATAGGCTTTCCATCCATCAACACATTAGAGATGATCGTGATCTCTGGCTTATCAACGTCAAAATAGGGATTTGTTTCTGAAGTGCTGATAGGCCGAGCATCCAGGTTGCCAAAGTTTTTAGAAAACTTAATCAAATCATCTGCCGAAAGCTTTCCAACCCCCCTAAAGCGCAGTACCAAGTGGTCGGTCCAAGCTTGCTCAAGTGCCTCACGATCAGCTTCATTTAAGGGTGTTGAAAAATCAATACCCTCGACATTCGCGCCGAGCGCTCCGTCTAGCGGTGTAATTTTTATACTGTGACGCGAGGCAGCGACTTGATTCATTTCTGATCTCCTGTGATGTTATGTCGGGCGCTGACGCGATCGACTTCTTGACGTAAGCATCGTGTTATTTTCATTCGATTTTATAGTTATTTTTATCCTCCATATTTAAATCGTGTTAATGATGAAAAAACTTTATGAATAGATCTAGCGTTGTTTTTGGAGCATCTGAGTACAATTCGGTCAAATATCTCCGGTCTAACGCATGATTTATCCTAAGTCTCTAAAGCCTATCGAGCGACGTACCCTCTGGGATCAGGCCTATCTGACTCTCAAAGCAGCGCTTCTTGAAGGGCGATACGCACCCGGTGCTCGGATCATTTTGCGGGATATGGCCGATGAGCTTGGGATCAGCTTGACCCCCGTTCGCGATGCGGTCAATCATTTGATCGCTGAAAAGGTGTTGGATCGTGGCGGAGTCGGTCAGGGTGGGGGGGCAACCGTTCCTCGGCTGGACGCGCAGCAGTTTGACCAACTGATGGCGATACGTTCAAGTCTGGAGCCACTAGCGACGGCTGCAGCGGCGCGTTTGGCAAGTTCCGAAGAGCTTGCAGGGCTCGAACGCTCCATGCTCGACATGAAAAAATCGATAGAGTCTGCTCAGGGTGCAAAATATCTTGCGGCGCACAATCGGTTTCATTTTGGTATTTACAAAATGAGTCAGTTGCCCATCGTTCAAGATGTCATAGAAGGCGCTTGGCTAAGGTGCGGGCCTACATTAAACCTCGCCCTGCCAGAATATAAGCCAGGGTTAAAACGTTATTCACATCATGTCGACGCACTCAATGCGCTCAAAGAGCGAGACGCGGCTAAAGCTGCGGCTGCGATTCATGCAGACATTGAAAGTGCTCGCGCAGATGTCTATGCGCTGCTGATCGACAGACAACAGAAATAATTTTTGCTCTAACAGTAGGGAGTAGGGGAGTTGGACCCAGTGTTTAAATGTTGTATGTTATAACAAACAGCATAATAAAATTATTTTTAATGAACTAGGAGACAGCTGAAATGAAACAGAACATATTTTCAAGCATTGCACGTTCGCTAATGGGATCATTGGTTGCACTGACGGTTGCGGCACCTGTGCTCGCACAGGCAACTTTTCCGAGCAGAGAGATTCGTCTGATCGTGCCATGGAATGCAGGCGGTTCAAATGACATTTCTGCGCGCGCTTTGTCGAGCATTCTCGGTGAAAAAGGGATCAGGGTTGTGGTGGAAAACGTTGCAGGCGCAACAGGCTCAATCGGTATGACGCGTGTCGCAAGGGCAGAGCCAGACGGTTACACCATTGGGATGGGCACGAGTTCGACCTTGGCGTTGATTGCACAAAATCTGACACCTTTACGCAATGCTGAATTTGCCTCGATCGCAAGAGTCACAACAGATCCCTTGCTGCTTGTCGTGCCCTACAACAGTCCGGCTAAAAATCTGGAGGAGTTCATCGCTTACGTGAAAAAAAATCCAGGAAAAGTATCTATTGGTACGCCTGGCAGCAATAATTTGAATCATATTTTTGCCCTCATGACGGGACGTATCGCGGGCAGTGAGATCATCGTGGCACCTTACACGGGGGGATCCCGCGTGATTGCAGACTTGGCGGGTGGTCAGATTAATGCCGCAGTGCTTAAGCCTTCGGAAAGTAAGGCGCAGATTGATGGCAAACTGGTGCGAGCATTGGGTGTATTTGCTAACGAGCCATTGCAGGCGATGCCAGACGTGCCGACCTTCAAGTCCAAGGGCTATGACGTCTTTCCTTATGGTCCTCTAGTGCAGATGGCTTACTTGGTCGCACCCGCAAAAACACCACAGGCAGTCCAAGATCGTTTAATTGCGATTTTTAGCGAAGCGATCCAAAGCGATCGTTTCAAAAAACTGTCGGCTGATGGAAGTGCGGTTGTCGACAATCTAACCGGAGCCGCCCTGAATAAAGAGGTTGTTGGCGTGACGGCGGCGCTCGTAGAGGTTGGTGAGAAAGTATTCGCCAATCAAAAGAAATAAAAATATACAGACCTTAGAACCCATCACGGATCAAATAGAACCCATGAGCATTATTAAAAAAGTGACTTGCCATGTCGTGGCAGCCCCAGTCCAGCGACCTTTCACCTCCTCAAGAGGGTGGCTTTATAAGACGAGAGGATCTTGCATTGTTGAAATTGAAACCAGCGATGGCATCGTCGGTTGGGGTGAGTGTTACGGGCCTTCACAAGTTGCACGTGCGTTTATTGAGACACAACTAGCACCTCACATTATTGGACGGGATGCGTTCGACGTTGAGGTGATTTGGGAGTATCTCTATAACCGTATCAAGGACTATGGTGGACGAGGGATGGTGACCAGTGCGATGAGTGGCATTGATATTGCGCTTTGGGACATCATTGGTAAGTCAGTGGGTAAACCTATTCACAAACTGATCGGTGGCTCATATCGAACAGAAGTGACTTGCTATGCCACAGGACTCTATTTCATTGATATGAATAGATTGATCGAAGAGGCCGTCGAAGAAGCCCTGGGATACCAAGAAGAGGGTTTCACTGCGATCAAGATGAAAATCGGTCTGGGCGATATGAAGCTCGACATCGAGCGCGTGGCGGCTGTTCGAAAAGCGCTTGGTGATAAGGCGCGACTCATGGTGGATGCTAATCACTGCTTTACGGTTCCACAGGCGATCCGTCTCGGTCGGGAGCTCGAAAAGCTGGGTGTAGAGTGGTTTGAGGAGCCTATTTCTCCAGAGGATCTTGACGGCTATGTTGAAGTCACTCGGGCTTTGGATATGGCAGTAGCCGGGGGCGAAAATGAGTTCACGCGCTGGGGCTTCAGAGATATCGTTGTGCGAAAGGCAATGGATATTATTCAGCCGGATGTTTGTGCAGCAGGCGGCATCAGTGAGTGCCGCAAGATTGCGACCTTGGCGAGCGCCCATGGTGTCGAGTGTGTGCCGCATGCCTGGGGCTCAGCGATTGGGTTAGCGGCAACCTTGCACTTTTTGGGCGCACTTCCTGATCAACCTCCAAGCTATCGTCCCTTTCCCCCTTTGCTCGAGTTTGAGCAATGTGAGAATCCTTTCCGTGACTACTTGTCTGTTGAGCCAATCGTTCAGAAAAAGGGCATTGTTCAAATTCCAACGGGTCCGGGACTCGGAATTGAGATCAAGCGTGAAATACTAGACAAGTATCGCGTAGCCTAAACATTTAGGCATCTCACTTCAAAATTTGAAGGATCAAGGATATCGTTCATGCGCTTTGTTACCTTTGTTTCAAAATCAAACGGCAGTATTGGTAAAAGTGAGAGCACCCCTCGCGCAGGGGTGCTTTTGACTGACTCACACCAGGTTCTCGATCTGGGGCACGAAGCTTGTTTGGATTTGCTTGGTTCTACTCAACCTTGTTTGCTGACGATGATCGAGCAGGGCTTGCAGGTTTGGCAGTCGCGCATTCATGCTTGCCGGTTTTCTGAGCAAGCGCTTGTGCCGCTTCAGTCAATACAGCTCTTAGCACCATTGCAAAGACCTGGAAAAGTCATGGGTGCTGCATTCAACTTTCGCGATGCCTTAGCGGAGAGAGGCATGGCCCCCCCCGCGGAGCCCGTCGTTTTCTTTCGTTCCGGGCAAACGGTCATCGGTCCAGATGAGGCAATACTTATTCCGCCTGATGTGGGCGATGTTGCTTACGAGGGTGAACTTGCTGCCATCATTGGACGCCGAGCCTTGTGTGTGTCAGAAGCTGAGGCAATGACCTATGTTGCTGGTTATACGATTCACAATGATGTGAGTGGATCAGGCTTGCTCAAGCGAGATAGTGGAAATTTTTTGCGCGGCAAAAATTTGCCTGCAACCGCTCCGCTGGGCCCATGGATTGCGACTCCAGATGAGGTGGTGGATCCGCATCAAATCAGAATCAAACTTGAGGTAGATGGACGCGTGCTGCAAGACGGTTCAACAGAAAATATGGTTTATCGTATTCCTCAACTCATCTCTTGGATCTCTCACAGGTTTCCCCTGGAGCCTGGTGATGTGATCGCGACTGGGACACCCGGTGGCGGAGCTTCAACCCATACCCCTGCGGCTTGGCTCTTGCCAGGACAAAAGGTGACAGTATCTTTGGAGGGCTTGGGACAGTTGGTCAATCCAGTCAAAAGAGGAGTGCCATTCTTTGAAGCACCATAATGCGCGTCCCCGAGTATTACTGACGAGTCCAATCCACCCGGAAATGCAGGCTTTATTGGCTGCAGAGTGCGACATTATTCTTGCACCTGACACTCAGGCGTCAACCTATAAGCGACTGATTCGTGATGTGCACGGTGTCATTGTTAGAAATCAATTGCCACCTGATATTTTTGAAGATGCACCACTGACGCACGCTGTTGTAAGACACGGCGTGGGTCTGGATATGATTCCTGTTCAGGCTGCTACAGAAAAAAAGATAGCGGTCGCGAATTTGCCGGGTTGCAATTCGCAAGCGGTTGCGGAGTATTGCCTTGCTGGCATGCTTGCCTTGCGACGCAACTTAGCAGGAATGGATGCGTCATTGAGAAAAGAGGGTTGGGCCAAAGCACGACCTGCTGCAGATCATTATTTGGAGCTCGGCGCAAGTACGCTAGGGATTGTGGGAGTTGGATCAATTGGTACTTTGATCGCTAGGATGGCCCAAGGACTTGGGATGAAGGTTCTTGGTCTGACGCGTCGTCCTGAAACACTGCCTGCAGGCGTGATTGCCGCGGACAAGGAGATGTTGTTTGCTCAGTCAGATGCTGTCGTATTGGCCTGCCCACTCACCGATCAAACGAGAAATCTCGTCGATCAAGTCACAATCGCCAAGATGAAAAAACGTGCGATTTTGATTAATGTGTCACGCGGTCCGGTTGTCGATACTGATGCGCTGGTGATTGCTCTGCGTGAGGGACGATTGGGTGGTGCCATGCTCGATGTCTTTAATCAGCAACCGCTCACCGGCGCAGAGCAAGTGTTTGATTGTCCCAACCTGATGCTGACACCTCATTGTGCGGGGATTACCGAAAGTAGCTCCTTCGTGACGAGTGAGGGTGCTGTTATGACGATGCTGGCGTTATTGAAAAATGAACGTCCTAGTAATGTTGTCAATCCTGAGATCTTTAAGGACTAAGCTCTAATGAAAATCACACGTATACAAGCAGTGCCGATTTCTTTCCCTGTGCCTGCTAACAAATCTGTCACGCTTGGTATTGGACGTAGCGTCAAACGTGATGCTGTGTTGATACGCGTCGAGACTGATGAGGGATTGACCGGTTGGGGCGAAGCACACCATGGCCGTTGTCCCGGTGCCATTGCGAAGCTCATTGACACCACGTTGAGCGAGTTGGTATTGGGAATGGATGCGACTGACGTAAATGGGGTATGGGCGCGCGTTTATAAAATGCAGATTGCAAGTCACGGTATGGGTGCAGCGGCCGTATTGGCGCTGAGCGGACTGGATCAAGCCCTCTGGGACATTCGCTGTCAACAAGCGAAGCAACCGCTCTATCGAATGTTGGGGGGGACTTCTAAACCGATCAAAGCGTATGCGGGTGGCATTGCCTTGGGTTGGCAGGATCCGGAGAGCTTGGTTCAAGAGGCCTTGGGCTATATCAGTGAGGGATACCGGGCACTCAAGCTTCGCATGGGAGACACACCTAAAAAAGATATTGCGCGAGTGCAGGCTGTACGCAAGGCTGTCGGCGATGACATTGAAATTCTGACCGATGCAAATACAAATTACACGTTGGAAGCGGCCTGCAGAGTGTTACCTGCATTTGCTGAAGCTCAGGTCGCTTGGCTAGAGGAGCCCTTTCCACCTCAGGATCGTCATGCCTACGCAACGCTGGCAAGAATGAGCAATGTTCCCTTAGCTGCGGGCGAAAATCACTACACGCGCTATGAGTTTGATACATTGATCGAAGACAATTGTGTTCGCTACCTTCAGCCCGATCTGTCCAAAACGGGTGGCATCACAGAAACGATGCGGATAGCTGCCATGGCTGGTGCAAAAAAACTGACTGTTAATCCCCATACGTCAGCAACGGCGATTAATATGGCCTGTAGTTTGCATTTGTTATGCGGCGTAGATAATCCCGGTTATTTTGAAGGTGATGTGACTGGATTAAATCCCTTTAGGGACCATCTCGCAGGTCAGGTCCCCTATAAATTAGACGCTAACGGATGCGTGGTTCCACCAGAGGGTGTGGGGTATGGCTTAACGCTGGACATGGACTTTATCCAGTCCCATCCATTGATCGAAGGACCTTGCTACGTTTGACGCTTTAATTGTGTTGCTGGCGTGTTGCGCAGCGCCCGAGGCAAAACGAAGTTCAGTGTATTGATATAAATAAATTGATACGATGTTTCATTATATAAAACATCGTATCAATTATATTAATAAATTAATATGATAATTTAATTTATTATCAATAATATATATATTATTTCATTCATAAAAAAAATATTACTGTAATATAGGTACGACGTGCACAAAAATTGACAGCTGATCAATGCGGGAGACAATCTAATGCTCTACGAATTACGTGAATATAAGGCAGTTCCGGGCATGCTTCCCGTGCTCCTTAAGCGCTTTGAAACTCAAGTGGCTCCCCTTATGGAGAAGCATGGCATCAGGTTGCATGGATTTTGGACAACGCTGATTGGTCCTGCAGCAAATGTGGCCCTCCACTATATGGTGCAATGGGAGTCACTTGCAGAGCGTGAACAAAGATGGGGTGCGTTCGTCAAGGACCCCGAATGGATCCGAGTGAGAGATGAGTCTGAAAAAGACGGTCCTTTTGTCGCCGAACTTTCGAGTTCGATCTTGGCACCCACCTCGTTTTCAAAACTCCAGTAAAAAAATGGAGGCATCGCAAACAAATAGCGGGAATTTTGTCACGCTATCTAGCCCAATTCAGCTTGGAAATAAGACTGTAAAAAACAGGTATGTGATTCCTGCAATGGGTACGGGGTATGCCACGGCTGACGGTTTAGTCACGCAGCAACTGATAGATTATTACGAGGCGCGTGCCCGAGGCGGCGCAGGCGTGGTGATTGTTGAGACAACAACCGTCGAATTTCCTCGAGGTATTCACGCCTCAAACAAGTTAGTGGCGGATACCGATCTGGCGATACCGGGACTGAGGGCACTTGCTACAGTCATTCGAAAGCACAACGCGCTGCCATTACTCCAGTTGAATCATGCAGGACGCATGGGCAAGACCAACATCAATGGGATTCATCCAGTGGCGCCATCGGCGATCGCGGGTCCCGGCGGTCAAGTGCCCAAGGCGCTCACGGGTGTCGAGATTCAACAGATCGTGAAACGTTTTGGTAAAGCCGCCAGTCGCGTTCAGGCCGCTGGTTTTGACGGCTGCGAAATTCACGCAGCCCATGGCTACCTGCTTGCGACTTTTGCTTCGAAGTGTTCTAACCATCGAACAGATGAGTACGGTGGCAGCCTCGAGAATCGCGCCCGTTTTTTGCAGGAAGTTCTTCGAGAAATCAGGACTTGCACAGGCCCTGATTTTTTGCTGATCTGTCGCATCAACGGTCAAGAGCTTGGTCATGCGGACGCCTTGACTCTCGAGGAGGGCCAAGAGTTGGCCGTGTTGATTGAGCCGCTGGTCGACGCGATTAGCGTTTCAATTCGCGGCTATGGCGCTGACAGTCTGGCTAATTATCCGGACATCCCCGGAGAGTTGCTTCCTGTTGCGCAGGCTATTAAGTCCGTTGTAAACGTTCCTGTGATTGCAGTAGGTCGTTTGTCTCCCGAAGTATCCGAGCGTGCGTTAATTGAAAATAAAGTCGATCTTATTGCCATTGGTCGGCAGTCTCTTGCCGATCCCGACACCCCGGCGCTGGTCACATCGGGTCGCGCCAACGAGGTTCGGCCCTGTATTGCTTGCTTTTACTGCGCTGACTGGGGTGCAAAAGTTGATAAGCCGATTGGGTGTCAGGTCAATGCTGCGCTCGGTAAAGAGGCGGATTACCAGTTCCATCCAGCGGCAGTTCCTAAACACGTCGTGGTGATTGGCGCAGGTCCGGCAGGACTAGAGGCTTCGCGCGTCTTAGCCCGACGCGGGCATCGTGTCACCTTGTTAGAGAAGGAACCCTTTCTGGGGGGCCAACTCGCACAAGCCACGATCCCGCCCCACAAAGATCGACTCACGCCGCTGCTGCACTATTTTTATAAGCAACTCGATCAACTCAAGGTTGAGGTACGTACTTCGGTAGAAGCAGATTGCGATTACGTACGCACACTAGAGGCCGACAGCGTGCTGTTCGCCGCAGGCGCACGTCAAGCAGTTCCGCGAATTCCTGGTGTGGATCTGCCGCACGTGATTTCTACAATGGACCTCTTGTATGGGCGAGCTATACCTGGAGCTTCTGCTGTTGTCATAGGCGGTGGGCTGACGGGTTGTGAAGTCGCTGAGTTTCTGGACGAGAGGGGCGTTCAGACAACGATCGTTCATCCGTATGACCAGCTCGCAAAAGAGGCGGGTGCCAACGAGCGCTCGCGTGCGATTTCGCACCTCATGGAGCGACCTGTCACTCTTTTGCTGCAGTCTCGCTGCACGGCAATCTTTCCGGGCGGGGTTCGGGTGCGTCAGTCTGATGGCACCGAGCGCGATATCTTTGCAGAGTCAGTCGTGCTTGCCTGCGGGGTGGTTTCGGATAGCGATCTTTACCAAGAGCTACTAGATGCTGACTTGGACGTTCACATGATGGGTGATTGTTGGCGACCGGGCATGATCGCGCATGCAGTCGCTGATGGCGCCAGATGGGGACATATGCTCTAGCGTCAACACTTTAAATACCAATCGTATTTCAATGGGAGACCACCATGTTTCAGATTCAACCGCGCAAGTTCTTAGTCGCTTTAATGCTACTGAGTTCGTTACTTTTAAGCTGGGGAGCCAAGGCTCAATTTCCAGATAGACCCATCACGTTGGTTGTGCCTTATGGGCCGGGTAGTGCGATTGATGCTGTGGCACGAGCGCTTGGGGTAGGGGCTCAAAAGTCTCTTGGTCAGCAAGTCATCATAGAGAATAAATCGGGTGCGGGTGGGGCTCTTGGTGCGGTATACGCCGGCCGTAAACCGGCGGATGGATACACACTCGCTGTGATTTCTATCAATCCCTTTGTCCTTTCGTATTTTTCCAAGGCCATGCCATTACATCCCGTCGATGACTTTACCCAAGTCATCTCGACCAGTCTTTATTTAATGGCAGTCGCTGTTCGTTCAGACTCCAAGATCAAGGATATGTCCGATCTGATGGAACAGATCAAAAACAATCCAGGTAAATTGACTTACAGCACGGCAGGTATCGCCTCAACAGGGTTTCTCAACATGGAGGAGTTCTCCGCACTGGCAAAAATTAAGCCGGTCCATGTACCGTATAAAAGTGGCGCCGAAGCGGTGTCCGCAGTGCTGGCGGGTCATGTGGACTTTTTTGCCGATGCGGCTTGGGCGCCTTTTCACAAAGACGGTCGTATGCGTCCGCTGATGATCTTTGCGAACGAGCGATCGAGCAAGTACCCGACGATCCCCGTGCCGACCGATATCGTCAAGGCCAATGTTCAACAGGGCTACCTGATGATTGTTGGTCCAAAAAATATTCCTGCCCCTGTTGTGCAACGTCTGCATGATGCCTTTAAGGTGGCCCTCGATGAGCCAGAGTACAAAACTGTCATAGACAGATTCAACATGGAGTCCATTTACGCAGGGCCGGAGGCAAGCCGCAAGGCCACCGCTGCGGCCATGCCGGCTCTAGAGGAAATGTTTATCACCTTGGGTCTGGGTAAACAGTAATGATGCATTGAGCATCGATCACACGGAGATTAAGATGACGCACGCAGTAGCCAATCGCCTCGCTGAGTTCACAGTCAAGACGCAAATCGGGGACCTCTCACCGCAGGCCTTGTTGTCTGCCAAGCAACTGGCGCTTAAAACAGTCGCTGGCATGCTGGCGGGATCGTCCATGGACGCAGGGGCACGTGTGGCCGGATTTGTTCGCAAGAACCCCGATGGCGAGCAGGTTGGTGTGGTGGGTCACGGCTTTAAAGCGTCGATGTGGAAAGCCGTTTTCGCCAATGCATTCTTTGCCCATCAGTCCGAGCTCGAGGATGATCGCTTAAATACGGGCACCTCGTGGGATATCACGACTTTTCCGATGCTGCTGCCGCTGGCGCAGGAGAGGGAAATGTCTGGGGCCGAGATGGTGGTGGCTTCGGCTGTTGGTCTGGAAGTGATGGCTCGGACCTGTCAGTTTTTCCCACAAGGATATCTTGGACTTTCTATTGTGCCGCCTTCAATTGGTCCCTCTGCGCTGGCCGCACGGGCGATGCAACTTGATGTCGCTCAAACGGCCGCCGCGTTCGGCTTGGCGATGTCCGGGATTCCGTTGTCATATGCTAATTTCGGCACAGACGCGCACTTTTTTGAAACCAGTATGCAGACCTTGCACGGCTTGACGGCTGCCCAAGGGGCTTCGCTTGGACTTTCAAGCAACCCTGACATCGTGCGTTTTCTAACAGGACTGCTTGGTAAAGAACGGGTGGATGGCGCACTCATCACCAACGGTTTGGGTCAAGAGTGGCAATTTACCGAGATTTGGGTCAAAAAATATCCCTGTTGTCTTTACACGCACCGTTATATCGACGGTTTTCTGGATCTCGTCCGTGAACACAACTTTTCCTACAGCGATCTGCAGGGCATTCGCCTCCATGTTGCTGCGGGCGCCATGGAGGTGTGTAACCGACCATCACCACAGACGGTAGGAGACTTGCAATTTAGTTTTCAACACATTATGAGTGCGGTTGCGATGGATGGCGATGTGAATTATCGACATATCCACAAGGACATCATTGGCGATCCTGAATATGTCCAGGCGCGAACCCAAGTTGAGGTGGTTGTGCGCAGTGACTGGAGTGCACGGCTACCGGTTGAAACACCCGCACTACTTGAAATCATGCTCAAAGACGGCCGTGTCCTGACAAACGCTAGGCAGTACCCCACCGGCACGATACAAGAGCCCTTGAGTCTTGACTTCGTCAAGGGGTTATTCAAGAAGTTTGTTGGCGAAAACCTAGCTGAGGCAGATAAGCAATTTGTCGCCAATGCAATCGGCGAGCTTGAAACACTGGATCGAAAGGATGTGCGTCATGTGCTGGGCATCCTGAACAGAGGTCGAACCTGACACCCCTATCACGTAACACGTCCGCAACCTTAAGGAAACGTTTCCAATGATGATCAAAAATTTTGTGCGTTCGGCAGGTATTTTTATTTTTGCGATTGCAGGATGGTCAATGACCCCCGCGCTTGCGAACGATTATCCAACTCGACCGATTCACCTGATTGTTCCTTTCGCAGCAGGCGGCATCACTGATATCTCGTCTAGATTACTGGGCGCAAAGCTCGGGGAAAAATTTTCCCAGACGGTTGTGATTGAAAATAGGGCGGGTGGCAACGCCGTGATCGGCTCGGAGTACGTTGCAAAATCTCCACCCGACGGTTACAGACTGCTGATGGGGACCATGGGTTCGAACGCAGTCAATGCTTCGCTGCGTAATGACTTGCGTTTTAGTGTCAAGGACGACTTTGCGCCTGTGTCCCTTGTGACAGCACAACCCTTGATTTTGGTGATCAATCCACGTTTAGGCGTCACGTCTTTGCCTGAGTTTATAGCCTTGATTAAAGCGAACCCTAACAAGTTCACTTTTGGTTCTGCAGGCGTTGGAACCTCTGCGCACATGGCGGGAGAGCTGTTTAAGTCTAAAGCAGGGCTGTCAGTTGTGCATGCTCCTTATAAAGGCAGTGCACCGATGCTCAATGACTTGCTAGGCGGACAGATCGACTTTGCCTTTGACTACGCGCCAACGTCGCTCCAGCATGTTCGTTCCGGTCGTTTGGTTGGGCTCGCGGTCACTGACTCAAAGCGCGCTGATTTTGCACCGAATTTGCCAACGATCAGTGAAGTGATTCCTGCCTTCCTCGTACTGGCCTGGCAAGGTATTTTTGCACCAGCCAATACGCCACAACCCATTCTCGATAAGTTAAGTACGGAAATTCAGGCCATCATGCGACAGCCTGATGTTGTTGCCCGTCTCAAGGATCTTGGCGCAGAGTCGGTTGGAAGCTCACGAGCGGATTTTAGCCGTTTTGTCGCTGCGGATATCGCTCTTTGGGCTGAAGTGATCAAGGCTAATGGAATTAAGGCCGAGTAGTTGTACTGCGTGAACCCAGCCAGGTGCTGGGTTCAGCACATTCTTTTATCGCGACAACACAAATTGAGCGAGTGGTTGCTCGACTGAAGGATCGATTTTTAGAAAAACTTGAGCACCAATTTTGAGGTGTTCAGTATCTCCCACAATATTGGTAATCATTTGAGGACCTTCCTCAAGTCGAACAATGGCGACATTGTAGGGGAGCTTATCTTTGAATTCTGGATGATAAGCAACATGGTAAATCACCCAACTCACAATACTTCCAACGCCACTTGCTTGTTGCCATTTGATGTCTTCACTCAGACATTTCGGGCATAAATATCTGGGCGGGAGCCAGTGATGTCCACATTTGCAGGCTTGGAATAAAAGTTGACCTTTCTTAAGTCCTGACCAAAATGGTGCGTTGATTTCATCGATATCGATAGAAATAGTATTGGTCATGGCTAGGATCCTAAAATCAACGTTGCATGCGTGTGCATGGTGCCACCTTGATTGCTGACAAGGCTGTAGTTCACACCAGGAACCTGAAGGGTAGCGCTCCCTCTGACTTGTCGAACGCCTTCGATCACGAGTTGCATGCCTGGTAAACCAGACTCAGAGAGGAGGCCGCCGCTTGTGTTGATAGGGAGTCTTCCGCCATATTCAATTTGCCCGTCGCGAATAAATTCGTACACCTCACCTTTATCGCAAAATCCATAATCTTCAAGTGTCATGAGCCCGGTAATCGTGAAGCAGTCATAAATTTGAGCCACGTCAATATGCTGGGGTTTGATACCTGCCATCTCAAAGGCGAGCTGACCGCTGCGAACCGCTTGTGTCGAGGTCAGACACTCTCTTAGATGTACATCATAAGATTCTTGTGCACCTGCGATGCCCAAAATTGGCACGGGCGCTGGGACCTGTAATTGTTTTGCTTTAACTGCGCTCATCACCACGACGGCAGCAGCCCCGTCCGAGATCAGACAGCAGTCATCTCGCCTTAAGGGATCGACGACCCAAGGAGAGGCAAAGTAAGTGTCGAGAGTCATTGCTTGGCGCAATTGAGCATTTGGATTGCTCGCGCCGTGCTGGCGTGCTGCTTTTGCGAACACACCAAAAGCTTCTGGGGGTGTCTGATATTGGTCAACGTGAGCGCGATGGATCATGCCATAACCGGCCGCAGTGGAAAACCATCCATATGCCGCGTCATTGCCCCTCGGCCTTGCATACGTTTGTCGTGAACCGCTGCGTGGATTGTCCGCATAGGACACAAGCGCGATCTCACATTGCCCTGTTTCTATTGCCATCATGGCAATATTGATGAGGGTTAAATTGGCTGCGCCTCCCTGATCCCACGCGCCACCCCAGCGAGGTTGCATACCCATAGCCTGCGCAACAGACTGACCATAGAGGATATCTTTTGCAGAGGAAGGTGTTTTGAGCAAAAGGGCATCAACGATATCTTTCTCAATGCCTGCATCCTTGAGCGCCGCTCGGCAGGCAAGCGTATTGAGGGTCACCGTATCGAGACCAAGTTTTCCATAGGCAGTGTGCCCGACGCCTGCAATGACATACTTACCACGCATCTCAATCTCGCAGTTTAATTAGATGTAAATTTTGGAGGACGCTTTTCTTGAAACGCCAAGGCTCCCTCTTTCGCATCGCTTGTGTTGCGGAGTAATCGATTCACATATTGCTCCATGCGTAACCCCGCAGTCAGGCCCAGTTCAGGTGCTTTGACTGCGAGTTCTTTTGTCGCCTGCAATGCGAGGGGCGCATTGGCTGCTATTTTACGTGCGTAGCGCATTGCTTCATTCATGAGCTCACTTTGCTCAACCACTTTGTTGATTAAGCCCCAGCGCAAGGCTGTTTCACTATCGATTGCATCACCGGTGAGTAAAAGTTCCATTGCAATCGGGTAGGGTAGTTGTGCGACGACGCGTTGGGTGCCGCCATTTGCTGCAACGATGCCACGCTTGACTTCAGACAAGCCGAAGCTTGCGTGACTTACAGCCACACGAATATCGGTAGCCAATAAAAGCGTCATACCTCCGCCGATACAAAATCCATTGACAGCGGCAATAATGGGTTTCCAAACTTCAAGACCACGATTGAGAAGTTGATCCTTTTGCGTCAGCCAATGCTCTGACATGTCTGATTCACGATTAATGTAGGATTTTAGATCTGCGCCTGCACTGAAGGCTTTATCTCCAGCCCCTGTGATGACGGCGACTCTGATCTTGGGATCATCTCTGACGGTTTGCCAAGCCTCGGAAATCAGACGATAGTGTTCTGCATCAAAGGCATTACGACGTTCCGGTCGATTGATTGTGATGAGTGCGATGCCTTCTTCGTCGACGACTAGATCGATAGACATAGGTGTTCCTATTAGCGGCCGTTATTAAAGAGTTCGCGGGCCAAGACCATTCTGTGTACTTCGGAGGGTCCTTCGCCGATTCGCTTGATACGCATTTCGCGATACCAGCGCTCAAGAGGCATTTCTTTTGACACGCCCATGCCGCCCAGCACTTGGATACAGCGGTCCAGTACGCGTCCTGCTGTTTCTGTCGCCACGACTTTGGCGATTGACGCTTCAGTTTTAAAAGGGAGTCCCTGATCACAGCGGCGAGCCGCTTCATAAGTCAGTAAGCGCGCTTGCCGTAATTCTATCTCGCTATCGACAATCATCCATTGAATAGATTGTTTTTCAGAAAGCTTAGATTTGAAAAGCTCTCTTTGATTGGCCCAATCAATGGCGATTTGTAAAGCCTTTTGCGCAATACCGATTGTGCCGGCTGCATAGGGGACTCGACCTTCTACTAGCCATTGTTCTGCCAAGGCAAATCCTTGTCCTTCTTCACCTAAGCGGTTTTCAACTGGAATTTCAACATCTTCAAAATGCATTTCGTAGGGCGAATAAGACCGAATGACAGGAATCTCTTTGACGGTCATCCCTTTAGGTTTTCCATCAATGATAAAACAAGTGATGCCGCCTCTGGCACCTTGCTCTCCCGTGCGAGCGAACAGGAGCCCCCAAGATGCTTTCGCAGCTCCGGTAATCCACATTTTCGTGCCGTTGACAATATATTTGTCACCTTTGAGGACTGCGCGCGTTCTGATAGAGCGTGCGGGATCAGAGCCGCCCGAGGATTCACTGATCGCGACAAAAGCTTTAACTCCCTCTCGAATCGCAGGCACTAAGAATCTTTCTATTTGATCTCGTGTCCCGTTGAGAATCGGTCCAGGTGGATTAGAACCTGTTGCGCCGCATGCAGGGACATACGCTCCCATTCGGCATTTCGCAGTTTCTTCTGCGATGATGGTGGATTCAAGTAGGTTGAGTCCACCGCCTCCGTATTCGATCGGTGAGCGAACTGACCATAAACCAATTTCTTTGGCACGCGCCTTAAGAGGCTTAAGAAGCTCATCCGGCAGTTCATAGGCGTCATGTTCGACTTGATCTTCTGCGGGTATTACTTCCTTTTCCATGAAGCGTTGTGTGGTTTCGCGGATTTGCAGGAGCTCTTCAGGTAATCCAGCGTCATGAAACATTTTTAATCTTCCGTTTTTCAATTCGATTGAGGAGTGATTCAGCCCTAGTTTTTTGTTTTAAATTGATCAAGTCGGCTGACGAGGGTATCGGGTAGTTCAAAGAGTTCTTTCAAAATCGTGGTGGTATCTTCACCAAGCTTTCGGCTCGCTTGGTAGGGTGGTGAGTTATGGTTTTCAAATTTAATGGGACTGTTGTGTGCAAGAACACGTCCGAAATCGGGATGATCAACCCATGACAACATCCCCGTTTCATGAAGATGCTTGTCATTAATGACTTCGTCAAGTTCGCGGACTGGCGCGCTCGGAATTTTGTGGCTAATCAACAGATCAAATAGCGTTTGCTTAGGCATTGTTTTTGTGACTTCACCGATCAGGTGATCAAGTAAATCCATATGTTTGATGCGTGCTGCTTTTGTGACGAAGCGAGGATCTGTTTCCCATTCGGCATGTCCGAGCACTTTTGTGAGTGCGCCCCAATGTGCATCGCTCACGCCCAGAATGGCAATATTGCCATCGGCTGCTGGGTAGACGTTATAAGGAGACATGGTCAACCCGCCATGCCTGTTACCCGTTCTTTTGCATGAGGTGTCACCAAGCTTGTGCATGCCTAGGCTTGAAAGCAGGGGAGGAAATGCAGAGTCGAGCATCGATACTTCAACAGTGCTTGCGTGTCCTGTGACTGATCTTTCAAACAGAGCAGTGACAATGGCACCATACAAGTGAATGCCCGCCATGAAGTCACAGATGGCAGGCCCAGCTTTGAATGGTGGTGTATCGGGTGAACCTGTAATGGACATCACCCCGGACATGGCTTGTAAGGTGAGATCCATCGCGGGGAACTGGCTGTAAGGCCCCTTCGAGCCATACCCAGTACTCGACGCGATGATGATGTTTGGATTGGCTTGTCTGAGGCGCTCATGACTGAGTCCCAACCGGTCCATCGCGCCTGGTGCAAAATTGTTGACGATGACATCTGCCTTGGGCAGCATTCCCAGTAAGGCTTCAATGCCAGCGGGCGTCTTCAGGTCAAGAAGCACACTCAGTTTATTTGCATTGAGCACGCCAAAAGGTTCACACACACCGGTGGAGGGATGTCGTTTTCTTAAGTGCTCCCCATCAGGAGGTTCGATTTTGACAACGGTAGCACCACCACGCGCCATTAAAAACGTAGCATAGGGACCGTTATAAATTTGCGTAAGGTCTATTACGACTACGCCATTTAAAGGAGCTTGGGCAGACTGTAATGGGTTTGTCATCTTTATTTTTGATCGATCGTTCTAAATATTGGAACAATGTATCAATTATAGCGTTTACAAATACTCACGAAAATGAGTGCTTACCCTTGGAATGGTGTATTTATTTGAGTGCGTTGCTCTGTTTAGCATCACAAAAATAGGGGTTTGAAGCTTAAACAAGCAATCTAACCGAGGCTTTCAGAAACTTGGGTCGCGCAATTTAAAACCAGAAAACCGATTTCATCCATGCGCTCAGACGAAAACCTTTCGCCAGGACCGGAGACGGAGATGGCAGTTTGCGGCTGAGGCTCGCCGCCCCAGACAGGAGCTGCCACGCTATTTACGCCGGCACGCGAACCGTTGACGGTAGTGGCAAAACCACGTTCGCGGACCTGTTGGAGGACTTCGCGAAGGTCTGGGTCGGTAGCGCGGGCGATTTCAAAGACTTCTTCGAGTATTTCTTCAGATTGGAATGCCAGCATTGAACGCCCTGACGCTGTGCGCCAGGACGGAGCGCGATGGCCAACCCGTGCAGAAGCTCTGATAGGATTGTCGGACTCTACCTTACCAATATAAAGTACGTCGCTTGATTCAAGTGTCGCAAGTAAGATTGTTTCGTTGACTTTGCTATGGAGCAGACGCATGTGCGGCAGGGCCACGCGACGTACCGGGTGGCGGTCAATGACATGCACACCGTGTTCCCATAAGCGCAAGGTCAGCGAATAACGACCAGCAGCGCCATGCGAACGCACATATCCTTGCTCAGCAAGTGTCGACAGAATGCGAAAGGTGTTGCTTTTAGTAAAACCCAGTGATCGGCCAAGCTCTGCTACACCGCGCGGTTCATCGCTTGCAGCGAGAGCTTCAATGACGCGCAGAGCTTTGATTGTGGTCGAGTCCATCGGTTTAACCTTCTTTTAGGCACAGAAAGTATATCACCCGCTAGGATGGCTCATGCGCATGGAGAAAGGCGGCCCTTCCGTTGCGTTTGAGATCTACTTGGTTGCTTTCAACGCTGGATCCAAACAGGCTTCAGTCTTTATACGTCTGGCTGACTCGGTCAAGTTGTCTGAGCATGGCAGGCCACTCCAAAATGCCGTAACGCCTTGTCACACTGGGATTCCATTGTGCGTTGGCTTTGGCTACGACATCTGCTGGCGGGACAATCAATTCCGTATTGCAAGCCATCGCATCGACTTGGACTTTACAGGCGAGCTCTAGTCTATAGATATTATTGAATGCCTCGGGTATTGAGGGGCCGACCGCCAGTAAACCGTGATTGTGTAACACCATCACCTCCGCATCGCCGAGATCCTCCTGCAAGCTTTTCTGCTCAGAAAGGTCAACCGATATCCCTTGAAAGTGGTGATAGGCAACTTTTCCAAATCTGGTCGCTGTTTGCGTCAAGGGGAGCAGGCCACATTTAAGCGTAGATAAGGTCATGCCAGCGCGTGAATGGGTATGAATCACGCACGCCGCATCGGGGCGCACCGAATGAATGGCGCTATGAATCACAAATCCGGTCCGATTGATGCCGTAATCATCGTTTGGTCGGTCAACAATATTGCCATCAATATCGATTTTGATCAAAGATGACGCCGTGATCTCGTCATATAACAATCCATAAGGGTTGATCAAAAAATGATCGGGCTCACCTGGGACCATGGCCGAAATGTGATTCGCGATCATGTCAGTCATACCATAGAGGGATACGAGTCGATAGCAGGCGGCCAGCTCGACACGCGTTTTCCACTCAGCCTCACTGACTCGACTTTTCATGGTTCCGAGTTTGATGGGTGTTTTGGCTTTCATATCAATCGGCGAAGTATTCATATCTTGACCTCCTGAGTATTTTTATGTCCCAACTCAACTTATTAGTCTTGTTTAAGACCTAATTCCTTGATCAACTTCCCAAGTTTTTCGTACTCATTTTTGATGTGCGCTGAAAAAGCATCGCCCTTGAGAATTGATTTTTCAACACCGGCAGTCTTGAAAAATGCTTCCATTTCTGGTGTGTCGACAGCTTTTTCAAAGGCATCCTGAATTTTGCGAATCACCTCGGGCGGGGTGCCTGGAGGAGCGATCAGGCCATGCCAAAGAAGGAGTTCTTTATCGGCCATATTCAACTCGCCTAAGCTGGTTGCATTAGGTAATGACGCTGACTTATTCGCCGAGGTGAGCAGCAGGCACTTTGCAGTACCGGCTTTTTCCATTGTGACAGCAGGGGGGACGGATCCCACATAAATATCAACCACACCTCCAAGCATGGCGGGCATGGTTTCTCCTGCACCTCTGTAGGGAATATCTCGCGCCTTGATTCCGTATTCTCTAAAAATAAGTTCTGAAGCGAGTTGAGCGGGTCCAGCAACGCCATCGGTACCGTAGGTGTACTTGTTTGGATTCGCTTTGAGGACATCCAGAAACTCTTTGCCTGTTTTAGCTGGAAAGTCTGGACGGACGCACATCACATAGGGTGCGCTATCCAAGTAAATGACGGGAATGTAGTCTTTGAGCGTGTAGGAGGTTTTAATTGTGTGCGGTGCGGTTGTGATGGGGCCCATCCAGACCCCAGCCAGCGTGTGGCCGTCAGGTTTGGCTCGGCTAAGCTGCGTGACGCCAATCGATCCGCCGGCACCACCGGCATTTCTGATCACGATTGTCGTGT
Organism: Zwartia lucis; assembly: GCF_965234455.1. Classification (GTDB taxonomy): domain Bacteria; phylum Pseudomonadota; class Gammaproteobacteria; order Burkholderiales; family Burkholderiaceae_B; genus Zwartia; species Zwartia lucis. The sequence continues at coordinate 743,927 of NZ_OZ248472.1, forward strand.
TCAAGTGGGGTTCTGCATACCGGGCAATCGCGCGAAACAATGTATCTGTGCCGCCGCCTGGACCAGTCGGAATGATTACCGTGGTGACTTCTTGGGCAACTGAAATTTGTGCAACGCCTAAAACGAGCGATGCACCTAAGAGTTTAAATTTATTCTTCATAGTGTCTCCGATACGTGATTTTTAATAATCGTGTTGTGGATTGCGCGTCAAGACATTGCACTTGTCATGGTTGGAAATCCGAATAAGGTTTGTGGCGTTTTGACTAAAATAGTGTGTCGGATAGTTTCATCAGGAATCCAATCAAATATCCATTTGATGCACTGCTCGTAGGCTATCTTATTTTCATGTCCCACCCAAGGCCAGTCAGTTGCCCAAACTGCGCGTTCACCCTTTCCGTGCTGCAATATTTTTTGTATTAAATCGGTAGGATTTGTGTGTCTTAAGCGATAGGGTGCAGACAACTTCACCCAGGTATTGCCTTGATCAATAGCGTCAAGCAGTGCAACGAATCCCTCGCTGCGTGCAGCATCGGGTCCGAGGGGGTTTCCAAAATGATCGACGACCGCTTGAGCCCCACTACGATTGATGACTTTTAGAACAGGGGCCAGATGCTCGCTCTCGAGGTAAATCTCGATATGCAGGCCGATATTACGGGCTTTTGCAAGAAGTGACGTGTATTCCTGGGAGGTGATATCAGGAATTTTTTCGCGTCGAATCCAGTTGAGCCGTAAACCACAGACGCCTTGAGCTTTCATGTTTGCTAGCTCACTTTCGGCGATCGTGGGTTCAACAATGGCAGTACCTCTAAGTCGACCATTCGCGTTTTTTAGTGCATCAAGCAGGACTTCATTGTTTGGTCCATAGAAGCTAGGTGCGGTTAATAGTCCAAAGGACACCCCATGTGTGTCTAAAACTTGCAGGTATTCCTTTAGATCGCAATCACGTGCGGGAGCGGAGTGCCTTTCTGCGATCAGTGGAGCATTTTTTTTGATCACATGCGCGTGACAATCCACCGCGCCAAGCGGGAGTTTCATTCCCGCTTCTTCACTCATGGTTTTGTCCCTTTAAGATTGACCGGTGCGACGTGCTCACTGCCATACTTGGCCTTTTTTTGTGCGTCGGTTAAATATCTAGACTCAAGCGCTTGAATGAATTCCATTCCCATGACTTCGTTGAGCTCTTCAAAGCCAAAGGCAGCGTCCGGCCTATCAACGACTTTCCCGCTCTCCAAGGATTGTCCAAGCAGCTGCAAACCTTGTTTCATGCCAGCTAGCGCACAAGCGGTCAGTAAGCGGGGGTAAATCACGACGCCAACACCCAGTTCTTGTAACTGCTGCGCAGAAAGTAAGGGGGTTGTTGAGCGCTGCCTGATGCCAAATCCCATATTGACGCACAAGGGTTTCGGCACATTGTTTGCCACTAAACGAATTTGCTCTGCATCAAGAAGTGCATCGGCAAAAAGCAGGTCCGCGCCAGCCTCTGCGTAGGCATTTAAACGACGGATGACTTCGTCGATACCGTGTGTGGCGAGGGTGTCAGTGCGAGACTTAATGATGAAATCTGGATCTCTACGTGCCTCACAAGCCGCATGAAGTTTTTCGACCATTTCTTCTTGAGGAATAACCTCCTTGCCGCGCATGTGGCCACAGCGTTTTGGCCAAACTTGATCCTCAAGCATGACGCCTGCTACGCCTGCTTGTTCAAATCCTCGGATGGTGTAAAAGGCATTAATAGCATTTCCGTAGCCGGTGTCACCATCTGCTAGTAAAGCTAAATCAGAACAACCAACCATTGCTCTTGCACCCGCTACGTTTTCTTCGAGACCCATAATGCCAACATCAACAAGACCTAGTCTTGACTCACTGACTCCGCTCCCTGTAATGAATGCGCTTTTGTAGCCGAAGTGTTCAACGAGACGGGTACTAAATCCATCAAACACTCCAGGTAATACGAGAATCTCTGGTTTGTAGATGGCATCTCTAAGTGCTTTTGTTTTAGACATTGGAGTCTCTCCTTTTGTTGTGTTATTCCGTGGCAGTAATCTGAGTCATCTCCAGAACCTCAGCAATAAATTTTTTATCTTTCGTAATCAACTCTGCCATTTGAGCAGGGGTGTTGATCAGCGGGATCGCACCGCGCTCCACGAGCTTGTCCACGAAGGTTTTATCTTTCAATAGCGTCGCAAGTGCATCATTGAACCTTTTGACGACTGCGTCAGGTGTGCCTTTTGGGGCAAAGTAACCGTACCAAGCACCTACTGACATTTTTTCATAGCCTAATTCTTTGAAGGTCGGCACGTCAGGCAAGCTCGGCAATCTGCTGCTGCTGGTCACCGCAAGCATCCTAATTTTTTCGCCTTGGATATTGCCGCGAACGGTAATCAGGGCTGGAAATGTAAACAGTACCTGACCAGCCATCACGTCTGTCACAGCGGGAGCTGAACCTTTGTAGGGGACGTGAATGACATTGGAGCCAGTGAGTTTGTTATAGGCTTCACCCATCATGTGGGCTTGGCTGCCAATCCCATACGATCCATAAGCCAGGTTGCCTTTGAAATTCTTTGTGTACTCGACCAGTTCTTTAAAGTTTTTAACCGGCAGGCTGTTAGCAACGACGATGCCTAGTCCGACTTCGTTGAGTGTGCCGACAGGGACGAGCTCACTAGGATTGTAGGTAAGATTTTTATAGAGAAGAGGATTGGCGACGGATGTGGAGTCGGTCGTAAACATTAAGGTGTAGCCATCAGGCTTGGACCTTGCCATCGATTGAGCGCCAATTGCTGTGTTCGCTCCACCAAGATTCTCAATTAATAATTGAGTACCAAGAATTTTTTCTAGTTCAGGTGCGGCAAGTCGTGCAAAAGAATCTGCACCACCACCAGGAGCATAGGGTACGATGACTTTAATCGATCTTGAAGGATAGGTGTCTGCAAAAGCGGGTGCTGTGACTGTCATCGCGCTTGCGATGGTGGCAAGTGAAATAAAAAGGTGCTGAATCTTTTTCAAAGCGTGTCTCCATTGAAGATTTTTTTATAAAAATCATGTCTATGACATGATTGTTTATTTTCAATATTTTATTCAATGTAATTTGTAGCATGCTTGTGTATAAATGTGTGATCAACTTTTCGCTTATGCTATCAATAACAAGGAGGAGTAAAAATGAAAATTGGACGCTATCAGGGTACCAACGGCGAAGAACGCTTGGGCATTGTGGTTGGTGAGAAAAAGGCTCTAAAGGTTTTGGATCTGGCGCGAGCCGCTTCAGCACAAAATAAACATCAAGCTTTCCCTGTCAGTATGGACAGTTTTATTGATGCGGGTACTCATGCGTTAGACAGTGCTTATGACGTCATCGAATGGGCAAAGCGTCAAGGGGACTCAGACTGGTTTGTGGATGAAAAAAGCGTGCCATGGATGATTCCACTCAACGTTCGGAACTGTATTGCCGGTGGCCGAAATTTTGCAGCCCACCGTGCCGAGACCCTTGAGTATTGGACAAAGCAGGGCGCAAAACTTCATAGTGAAATCCCGATGGGATTTATCAAGTTAGCCAGTTCCATGGTGCCAACACGTTCGACGGTGCATCGTCCCTTGGGGTGCGAATGGTTTGACTATGAGGTCGAGGCGACTGCAGTGATTGGTCAATCTGTCACGAATGTCAATGAGACCGATGGCTTAAAAGCGATTTTTGGTTACACCATCTTAAATGATCTTTCCGCTCGCGAAATGCAGCGTAAAGAGATGGCGAATCAATCGATTTTGCTCGGTAAAAACTATCCTGAACTGGGACCGCTTGGCCCGTGGATTCTGACGGCAGACGAGGTGCCAGATCCTTCTGTGCTCAAGGTCAGATTGACAGTGAATGGTGAGGTTAGACAAGAAGCAAGTTGTTCTGATTTGATTTTTCCATTTCCTGCGCTTGTCTCGCACTGGTCGAAAATGGGCTTGGCGCGTGGTGACCTGATTACAGTGGGTTCACCAGAAGGGGTAGCCATCGGACGCCCCGATCCGATGGCTTTTTATCTGCAGTCTGGCGATGTCGTCAGTGCAGAGGTTACACAGATCGGGGCGCTTGAAACCTATATTGCTTAGAGTGTTAGAGTCCTTGCTTTTGGAGCTCCTTGATAATGGGGCTCCATTTTTGACTTTCAGCCTTCATAAATGAGCTGAAGTCTGCGGGGGTGCCGCCTGCGATCGTGAGGCCCATGCTGGTGTAACGCTCTTTGACTTCGGGTGTCTGTAGCGCGTCATTGACTGCTTTGTTGAGCTTGGTAACGATATCAGTTGGAGTTTTTGCCGGAGCAATGATTCCTAACCAGGGAAATGAGGCATAGCCTGGTACGCCTGCCTGTTCAATCGTCGGCCATTCAGGAAATGAGGGCAACCGTGCCTCTGTGGTCACTCCAAGTGGGCGTAGCTTGCCACTATTGATAAAGGGAATGCCTGCCTGCGGCACATCAAAGAGCAAATCAATCCGTCCACCTATAAGATCCTGCAGTGCAGGAGCCCCACCTTTATAGGGGATGTTAGTCATTTTGACTTTTGCCATTTTCTGGAACAGTGCAGCTCCCAGATAATTGGAGGTACCGATGCCAGAAGAGCCAAAGGTTAATTTGTCAGGATTGCTTTGAGCATAGGCAATCAGTTCTTTAATGTTTTTGATGGGTAAATCTGACCTGATCATCAATACGTGAGCCACTTTTACAACAAGTGCAATGGGCGAAAAATCCTCCAGCGGCGAATAGCGACTTTCGTTGAAATAGAAGGGTGCTGTGAGAAACGCAGAGATCGCGCAGAGTAAAGTGTGACCGTCTGGTGGTGACGTCGCGACAAATGCAGAGGCGATGGTTGTGCCACCACCAGGTCTTGTCTCTAAAATGACGGGCTGTCCTAGTGAAGCTTGCATTTTCTCTGCAAGTATCCGGCAAATGACTTCAGTGGCGCCCGGCGATGGCACGATCAAGCGAATAGGCTTAGTTGGAAACGTATTGGCGTGTGCTTGCCCAATCATTCCGATCGGAATGAGCAATGTAAAAATGAACAATGAGATGGTTTTTCCGATCGATCGAACGCAAAGTGCAGAAAATGTATTCATATTCAATTGAAGCTCCTTAAGAATGCAATGCTGAAACATCAAAGTATTCGGAGAAAATATAAAGATCTAAACCGCTTCAAGCTCTCTGACTGCACACCACCGCATCATGCGCGGATGAGGTTCAGAGTAAGGAGTCGAACGATGCATGGTCCAGCTGTCATCCCACATAGCAAGGTCGTTCGGATTCCATTGCAATGCAAAGGTAAATTGAGGTTGTGTCGCGAAATCGGTCAACTCTTCAATGAGTGCGCGTCCTTTTTCAAGTGGCCACCCAATAACATGCGAAGCATGAGATGCGAGGTACAGTGATTTTCTACCTGAGATCGGATGTGTGCGGACCAACGGATGGAGTACAGGCTGGCGGGTGGCGAGTGTATCGGCACTAAATTCTGACATACTGATTCCCATTTTTTCCCGAGACCAGAAAATGCTGTGTTCGACGACGAGGCCATCTATTTCTTTTTGACGTCTCTCTGGAAGCGCATCCCAGGCCGCACACATGTCGGCATATTCAGTCGGAGGTGGAACAGGTGGCAAGACGCGCGCATGTAATGCAGTGAACCGGATGGGGGGTTGATTTTGCGAGCCATCGGTATGCCATAACAAATTTGCTTTCAAGTACAGGCCACGCACACTGTCCGCAGGAATGGGTGTCCCGTCCGCATTCACTGTCGCGATATCGTAGAAGTGTGGATGCCCGGTTGCGAGCTCTTTTAGATTTGCGACGACAGGAGGGCCAAATTTTTCGATAAACGCTTGCTGTTGATCATCGTTGATCGGTTGATTTCTAAAAATCAGTAGACCAAATTTTGCTAAACCATTTTCGAGGGTCCGATGCTGCTCTGATGTAAGAGGCTGTCTAAGGTCTAAGCCCGTCACTGAAGCGACAAAGGTTTTACCTTCTTGGTGGAATGTCATGCTCATGTCTCATCTCTCCTTGGTGAATCCATCCACAGCAAGCTGCGGTTGAGGTCGTTTAGCGTGATACAACCAGCAAAACCCATCACGCGATCAAGTTCGTCTCGTAAAATATCGAGCGCATGCAAAGCGCCTGCTTCTCCTCCGGCCGTGACGCCCCACAGAGGGGCTCTACCAGCGAAAACACCTTTAGCACCCAAAGCAAGTGCCTTAAAAATATCGCTGCCGCGTCGAATGCCGCTATCAAGCAGGACATCGACTTTGCCGTTTACTTGATCGACGATATCCGGAAGTGCATCGATAGGCGCGATTGATGCGTCCAAATTACGACCACCGTGGTTGGACACGACGATCGCATCCACGCCGCAGTCCAGAGCGATCTGAGCATCGGCGGGATGGAGAATCCCCTTTACCATCAACGTTCCATTCCAGCGCTTACGAATCTCTCGCAAATCGTCCCATTTCAGCGAATCGTTTTTTGGCAAACCGACTTGCTGTCCTGGGGCTTTTTCCGTGAGCTTCCTTCGATATTCTGCAGGATAGTTTTCGAGCGTGGGGATACCCGAGCGCATGAGATAACGCAAAAAAACATTTAAGAACCATTCGGGATGCCGGGCGACATCAATCATATTTCTTCGTGTGATTTGCATCGGTAAAGAAAATCCATTGCGCCGGTTGTATTCGCGATTGGGTGTGACTGCAGTATCTACCGTCACAATCAAAGCTTCATAGCCTGCGGCTTTGACGCGATCGACGAGTTGATAGGACATTTGCCGATCTGGCCACATATACAGTTGGAACCAGAGCTTTCCACCCGCTTCTGCCGCAACGCGCTCCATTGATGTGATGGAAGCTGTTGACAAAGTAAATGGAATTCCTAGCTTGGCGGCTGCCCGCGCAATGGCGATTTCGCCGTCAAAGCATAAAAGCCCAGCGGCTCCAGTCGGCGCGACCGCAAATGGCATCGAAACGTCTTGGCCCGCCATTTTGGTCTTTAATTCACGACCTGAAACATCGATTAATACTCTTGGGCGGAGACAGATTTTTTCAAAACCAGCACGGTTGCGTTTAAGCGCGAGCTCGTCTTCAGTGCCTCGGTCTACAAACTCAAACAGGCCTTTCGGTAACTTTCTTTTAGCGATTTCACGCAAGTCGGCAATGCTAAAAGCATCCTGCGGGTTAAACCCCATTTTTGTCTCCTCAATTGAACGGCAGGCATCAGTGGCTTGCCTTTTATTTTTTATTTAAACAGGCATGAGTTCTTGCGCGCCGCTCCATCGCATTTTTCTGGGATGCGGGTCGTCATAGGGCATAGCGCGGTGCATGGTGAAACTGTCATCCCACATGAGCAGATCGCCAGTCTTCCATTTATGCGCGTAAACAAATTGAGGCTGTGTGGCAAACTCAATCAGTTCTTGTAATAGCGCTTCGCCTTTTGCTTTATCCCATCCGATGATGTGTGAGGCATGCGAGGCGAGGTACAGTGATTTTCGGCCAGTGCGTGGATGGGTGCGAACCAGTGGATGAACGACCGGAGGGCGCATTTTGATCGCTTCCTCAGGAAATTCGGTCAGCCCGACTTTTGCGCGAGAAACGAAGATGCTGTGTTCAACCTGGAGCCCTTCAAGTCTTTTCTTTTCAGCTTCGGGCAGTGCATCCCAGGCTGCGCGCATATCTGCATATTGTGTGTCGGGCGGGTTTGGCGGAAGCACTCGCGCGGAAAGCATGGTGACGCGGATAGGAGGTTGAATTTGCGTACCGTCTGTATGCCACAGCTGATTCGCGAGATGGTAAAGATGTTCGAAACTGTCTTTTGCCAAGGGGTTATTTTGTGCATCAACAGTGGCGATGTCTAAAAAGTGGGGACGCGCAGGTGCAGATCCTGGTTCTGGCTCCTTTGTTTTAAGCACACTGTTGACGGCGGGGCCGAAACGCTTGATCAGCGCTTCTTGATCGTCGTCATTCATGGGCTCTTTGTTCCGGAAAACCAGAACGCCATAAACTGAAAGGACGCGCTCGATTTCTTCGTACTCTTGATCAGAGACTCCGCCCCGTAAGCTTAGATCGGGGATTTCACCGGCGAAATTTTTTCCAATTGGATTGGTGTTAAACATACCCATTTGAATCTCCTGTAAAGGCTGTAGTGTTAAGTGTTTAGAAGATCTGTTTTTTTTCTGCGCCAAGTTGTGCGCACGCCTGATGCCGCTTCTGGGTCATGCGCTGTCACGATTTTTGCGATTATTTTCAACAACTGTTGGCGCTCTCGTTCAGTGAGGGGCGCCAAAAGCTTGTCAGCAGCGATATTGGCCAAGGGAACTGAGTCCCGTAATAACTTGCGTCCTGTTTCGGTCAGTTCAACGATTTTCATTCGTTTATCGACACTACTTTGTTTGCGTTTAACTGCTTTATTTTGCTCGAGTCGATGGACGACATCTTTGATGGTGGAGGCGTCCACGACAGCTTTTGATGCCAGCGAAACCTGATCCAAACCATTGTCTTTACCCAGCGCTCTGAGGACGGTCGTCTGCAGGGGTGTCAGGGAAAGCGGACGAAGCTCATCGTGAAAAAAGGAAACGGAGACTTGCTGAAGACGGCGGATCATAAAGCCAGGACCATGCGTTTCGATGGCCTGCGAATCAGCTAAAGCAATTTTTGCCGCAGTGTCGACTGGGCTTGAGGAGTTTGTATACATCGCGACATTGGATATTGCGTCTTGCATTTCGTGTTGCATGTCTCTTGGTAAACGTTTGACTTTAAGTCAAAAACATTAGTTTTAATTTTTTTATTTGATGAGTATACTCAGTAATAAATAAATTACAACGAGGAGACAATCATGAAATCCAAAGTTCGCCAGGCTTTCTCGGCGCAACGCCGCCAGTATCTGACGGCGCTCTCTGCAAGCATGCTTTTACCTGTCGGTTTGCAATCCCCAGCGGCAATGGCCCAGTCGGTTTATCCAAATCGACCCATTAAGCTCGTGATTGGTTACACGACAGGCGGGGCGGGTGATGCGTTGGCCCGCATGATGGCTCAAAAGTACTCCGAGGTTTTTTCACAGTCGGTGCTGGTTGAAAATAAACCAGGCGCAAGTGCCACGATCGCGGCGGCTTATGTTGCGAAAAGTCCTGCGGATGGCTACACGCTGTTGATTAACACCGCTCCCGATGCCGTCATCGCGCCCCTCACCATGAGTGCGAACATTCAATACGACGCCCAACGTGATTTCGCGCCGGTGGGTTTGGTTGTGACCGTGCCGAGTGTCTTGGTGGTACCAAGCGGTAGTCCTTACAAAACAGTTGAAGATATCATCAAGGCTGCTAAGTCTAGACCCGGAAAGCTTAATTATGGTTCGGGCGGAAACGGAACGGCTGCGAACATGGCAGCTGAACTATTTAAAAATTTAGCTAATTTGGATATTCTTCATATTGCCTTCAAGGGTAGCTCACCCGCAATGGTTGAGTTGCTGGCGGGTAGGCTTGATTTTATGTTTGATACGTTCGCCTCGGCATGGCCGCAGATCCAGTCTGGGAAATTGCGACCGCTCGGCGTCACGACTGCAAGTCGTGTTCCGCTTGCACCCAATATCCCCACGATGGAAGAACAAGGTTTTAAGGGGTGTATTTGGCAATCCTTTATCGGAGTGACTGCCCCCGCAGCGACTCCACCCGCTATTCTCAAAAAACTCTATGACGACACCGCAAAAATAGTCGCAATGAGTGATGTACAGAAACGAATCATTGATATGGGAATGATTCCTGGTAAAGCGATTGGACCTGAATATGCTGCGTTTATTCAGGCAGAAACCAAGCAAACACGAGATCTGATCCGTCAGTCAAACATTCGATTTAATTGATGATCGTGATCGCGACTGGATCTGACAGTCCACCTCGTCCTACCTCTGTTCGTTGTCTAGCGCATTCTCGATCTATTAATCAAACAATATTTGGTATGGAGAGTATCTGATGAAAGCTGCCCGCGTTGTCTTGGCCTCTGCAGTGACGCTGCTCATGTTTGCTCCTTTTGTAGGAGCCTCTGCGCAGCCCGTTTTTCCTGATGGTCCTGTCAAAATTGTGGTCCCGTATTTGCCAGGTGGCACGCCCGACATTATGGCCCGATTGATTGCCCCAGCCTTGACGGCCAAGTGGGGGCAAACAGTCGTGGTAGAAAACAAGGCAGGCGCGAACGGCTCAATTGGTACTGCTGAGGTCGCCAGAACTAAACCAGATGGCCGAACACTCGTGCTTGGGACCACGGCAACGCACATTGTCAATGGCGAACTCTATTCCAAAATGACCTACAACGGTCTCAAGGACTTCGCACCTGTGGCAATGTTGGGGACTTTGTCAAACGTCCTGATTGTGCATCCGAGTGTGCAGGCCAATAACGTGATTGAGCTCATTGCCTTTTTAAAGAAACAACCAGGCAAGTTGAATTACGGTTCGGGTGGCAGCGGAAGCTCCAATCACCTTGCGGCCGAGATGTTTAAGAGTATGGCGGGTGTCGACATGATGCACATTCCCTACAAGAGCTCTGCACCCGCTCGCACAGCGCTGATGGCGGGCGAGGTCTCCATGATTTTTGAAAACGTACCGACTGCGATTCCTCTGATTAAAGCCAATCAAGCCAAACCGCTGGGCATCACCAGCGCAAAAGGCGCGAAGGTCATGCCAGAGGTCCCAACAATCGATGCCTCAGGCTTGCCTGGGTATGACATGTCTTTTTGGTATGGCTTGCTCGCGCCTGCCGGCACTCCAGACGCAACTGTTCAGAAAATCCATACTGATGTCATGACGGTCTTACAGACACCTGAAGTACGTGGCAAGCTTGAGGGGTTGGGCATCGATCTTTCAAATATGAGCACACAGCAATTTAAAGACTACATGGGTGCAGAAGCGCCAAAGTGGGCAAAAGTCGTAAAGGATTCGGGAGCCAAACTTGACTAACATAACAAATTAAGGGGTTCTTGCTATGAATAATTCTGTCAAACCTCATTGCGTGCTGCTCTCCACGGGCGGGACGATTGCTTCCAAGATCGATCCTAAGACAGGGCTTGCTTTGCCTACTGTCACCGGTGAGGAGTTGTTCGCAAAAACCGGCGCGAGTTTAGCTAATGTCGCGGTCACCATCGAACAGTTCTCTCAAGTCCCATCTCCCCATATGTCGATTGAGGAATGGATCAGGTTGTCCAAACGGGTGACAGCGTTGCTTGCGCGAGAAGATGTCAATGGTGTTGTGATTTCCCACGGCACGGCTACTCTTGAAGAAACCGCATGGTTTTTGGACCTGACCGTTAGTTCACTCAAACCGGTTGTGATGGTGGGTGCGCAGCGCAATCAGTCTGAAGCCGATTCTGATGGCACCCGGAATTTAGTGGATGGCATCAAGGTGAGTTTGACGCAGGAAGCGCGAGGGCAAGGCGTGCTTGTCGTTCTTAATCAAAGAGTGCATTGCGCGCGCGATGTGTCAAAGCAACATACGGTTAACGTTGAAACATTTAATTCGGGTGAGTGGGGTTGTATTGGGCGGATTACTCCTGACAAAGTGATTTTCAGACGAGAGGCACCTCAGCGTACGCATGTGCCTTTGACCACCTCGTCCTTACCATTCGTCGAAGTCGTTGCCACGTATGTTGGGGCTTCTGCCAATGCCATTCATGGCGCAATAGCAGGTGGCGCCAAAGGGATCGTGATTCAGGCAACAGCCTCTGGACACGTCAATCCCGAAGTCTACGAAGGCGTGTTAGCTGCACTAAACAAAGGGATCAAGGTCGTCGTCGCGACCCGCGTGACACAGGGTGGAACACGTGCGTGTTATGGCTTTGACGGATCCTCGGCCCGCTTACAGCAAGCAGGTGCTGTGCTGGCAGGGGAACTGTCCGCCTGGAAAGCAAGGATATTGCTGATGCTGCTGTTGCAGAGTGAGCAAGGGGAAAAAGGAATTGAGGGGTACTTTGAGGCGCAGATCTAGAGCGCTTGCAAGCGCCAATCACACATGGCGTCTGTGTTGCTCTAGGAATGCACTGCTCAAGGATTTGTAAAAGTCACCGTATCGGACTTTTCGATTTTGCAAAAACGCGCAAGGCTGCCTATTGAGTTTTCATGCTCTTGATCGCTATGCGCGCAGCTGAGATCTTCGAGCACAATCATTTCATAGTCGCGATCATGGCCGTCGCGCACGGTTGCTTGCACAACGGCTTGTGTGGAGACACCTGAGCAATAAATCTTGGTTACATTTCTGGCGCGCAGCGCAGCCTCAAGTCCTGTGGCATAAAAGGGACTGACGCGGTGTTTGGTGACTTGGATATCGCCCTCGCGCTGTTCTAGGTCGGGGTGAATCTCGGTACCCCAAGCGCCAAGCTTGAACAATCCATTCGCAGGTGCGGCAGAAAAGACAGGTGAATTTGGTGGGCATTCTGGATAGCCTGCGGTAAAGCCTACGCGGACAAAACCCACTAACACCCCAGCCTCTCTGGCTTTCTTGATCGCGCGAGCGGTCTTGGCAAGCAACTCGCGTTTACGTACCTGCTCCCCTAACGGGCTTTTGCCGTTTGGACCCTCCGCATGAACCAAATCGTTTTGCATATCTAACACTAGGTATATCGCACGCGCAGCTTGCATTTTTCTCTCAAATCTCTGATGAAGGAGTGGTTTTAAATTTACGAAAAAAGTGTAAGGTTAAAACTCAGTTTTAACCTTCAATGAATGCATTCTATAAAATCAAAAATCATATAAAGGTGATAAAAAACGATAATTTTGTATCTGTTGCAGACATATAAAATGCATTATATTGATCTGGTAGGATTAAAAAAAGATAAAAGGAGACAAAAAAATGGGTGATTTCAAACATCGCATCTACGGCTTACTGACGGCGACGGTCTTGGCGCTGGGCGCTGGCACGGTTGCACATGCCCAAGCGAATTATCCTGTGAAGCCAATACGGCTGATCGTGCCGCTCGCACCGGGCGGGGGTGGGGACATCGTGGCACGTCAGATTGCTGCGGGTGCGACCGAGATCCTTGGCCAGACAGTGGTCGTGGACAACAAGCCAGGGGGTTCAACGATCATTGGTACCTCAGAGGCAGCCAGAGCTGCTCCGGATGGCTACACATTGTTAATGGCAACGAGTAGTCACGTCGTCAATCCGGGCATCCGCCAACTCCCCTTTGATGCCGTCAAGGACTTTGAAGGCGTATCTCTGATTGCGACCACACCAGCTTTGCTCGTTGTACCGCCCAATTTTCCTGCTAATACTGTTCAGGAGCTGATTGATCTCGCGAAAAAGCAGCCAGGTGTATTGACGTATGGCTCTAGTGGCATTGCGAGCTCACCCCATCTGAGCGGTGAATTTTTTAATCTCAAGGCTGGCACAAACATCCGTCATGTTCCCTACAAAGGAATGGGACCTGCTTTGACGGACCTGATTGGTGGGCACGTGAGCATGGTTTTTTCTAGTGCTGTCTCTGCGATGCCGTTGGTTCAAGCCGGCAAACTAAAAGTGATCGGGACGACTGGCGTAAAGCGCAGCAAGGCCTTTAGCAATATTCCTGCGATTGCTGAGACATTGCCTGGATATCAGAGTGAAATTTTCTACGTCATCTTGGCACCAAAAGGTACGCCGCAGCCAATTTTGGATAAGCTGAATCAGGCCATATCAAAAGTTGCAATGACGCCTGATTTTGTTGGCAAGATAGTCAATACGGGCGGGGAAGTTGTAGCCGGCTCACCCAAGGAGGCAATACAGTTTATTGAGGATCAGGTTGCCGAGTACAAAGATATCATCAAGAAGGCCAATATTCAGGTTCAGTAATCATCTCGAGCTCTCATATTATGATTCATCACAAAACGAAACAAGAAGCGATCAGTGCTAGAAAACTTGTGCGCTCAGGGACAGGGGAGGAGCATTGGCGAACTGACTTTCTGATCGCGCAAGAGATGACCGGTGACTTGTACAAGACATCTCCGCAGGCGTTTCTGATTGAAATGACACCAGAGGAAGTGATTCAGCCTCATTTTCACGAGGTAGAGCAGTTCCAAGTGTTTCTCGAAGGCGAGGGCCAACTGGGTCGAACGCATGACGGGATCAGGCCAACGGTTGTGCATTACACAGATGCCTATACGGGCTATGGTCCTATCACTGCGAGTGAGTATGGGCTGTCCTACTTTGCCTTACGTCCGCGCAAGGATCCCGGTGCGATCTATTTGCATAAAGAGGGTTACCGCGAAAGGTTGCGACCTTCTTTAAAGCGCCATTTCTCAATACCCGTCATCAAATCTACTGAGCCTGTACTGGCTCATTTGACACAGCCTGTGATTGAGTCACTTTTTGATGACAAGGACTATTCCTTAGCGGATGGCTTGGGGGCCTGTATTGTTCGCTTGGGACCTGGACAGGTTTATGCGGAGCATTGTCCCGAAAATAGCGGTGGTCAATATGTGATTGTTTTGCAAGGTCAGCTCAAAACGGTTGATCATGAAGCGGTCAGTCAACGTTTTCAAGGATGGACGGTCCTTTTTGCTGAGCCTGGAACAGGCCTCGTATCACTGGAGGCAGGTGATCTCGGAGCAGAGTTTCTGGTACTCCAGTTTGGTAAGCGGTCGTGAGGCGAGCAATCACGATGCGTCAATTCCGACTCAATATGTGACGAGAGTGTATGAGTGAATCAATTGGTGTGGTTGGATTAGGCAATGCGGGCCTCGCTCTTGCGCAGGCTTTAGTCAGACGGTACGAGGTGTATGGTTTTGACCAAAAAGTGGCACGTATGCAGGAGTCTGAAAAGTTAGGCATCAAGTCCTGTGGCTCTGTTGCGGAACTCGTCAACATTTGCGAGATTATTTTTTTATCTCTCCCAACACCGGAGGCATCTCGCGCCGTTGCACAAAGCATGTCTTCGGTCAGCCTCTCAGGAAAACTCTTGATCGAAACCAGTACGGTTGATCCCAAGGATGTCACATGGTTGCTTGAGTTCGCGCAGTCTCGAGGCGCAAGTGCGATGGATGCAGCCGTTCTTGGAGGCATACAAAATCTGGCTGAGGGGAAAACAACTTTTTTAGTTGGAGCTGATCCGGGAGATTACTCGCGCGTCCAGACGATGCTCGAGAGTGTGTCAAAAAAGATCTTTTATATGGGTCCCGCCGGCAACGGCATGCGTATCAAGCTGATTAACAATGCCGTGGCGCATACGACGATGGTGGTGTTGCTCGAGGCTGCGGCGATGGCCGCAAAATCCGAAATCCCTTTGGATGTTTTCTATGAGTTGATGAATAGTGATTCAGGCCTCACGCGTCCGCTTACGCATCGCCTCAAAGAGCGTGCCTATCGTGGTCACTATGAGGGAGGGATGTCGACTGCCAACGCAAGAAAGGACTCTTTATTAGCACTTGCGATGGCGCAGGAGTTGCATGTCCCTGTATTCACCATGCAGGCCTCGCACACCGTATATGAAATCGCCATGCAGCAAGGATTAGCCAATCTGGACTATGCCTCGATTGCAAAACTTTGGGAAAGCTGGGGCGGTGTGTCCTTTAAAACAAAATAAATAAATTTACTTGCGCACAGGTGCCCAGCTAAAACTTCCAGGTGTCGCCTCGATCACTGCGCCGCTGGCGATCAGTGTGTCACAGGCCTGATCGTCAAGGCCGAGTTCATGCAAAATCTCCCGTGTATGTTGTCCGATCTCAGCGGGATAAAGGGTGTGGAGGTCACTTCTGTTGTCGTTCTTTTGTGGGAACTCAGGAATGTCAAAGTCAAGTTCGCGGAACTTGACGGCGCGCAGCGTTCCGGGTTGATGTGCTTGGGGGGCGTCAAGCACACGTTCAAGTGGCAAGACCTCAGTAGCGCCAACGCCTGCCGTTTTTAACCTCTGCATGGCCTCGTCGAAATCAACGCGATGCATCGCCTCACGGACGAGCGCTTCGACAGTCTCTCGGGCTTTCTTTCTCTCCCTGAGCGTACCGAAATCTTTGGTGGCGACTTCTGGCAATTGCAAGGCTTCGCAGAATTTTGCCCAATGCGCGTCAGTGAGCATCAATAGGTAAATCCATCTTTCATCCCGAGTCATATAAGCGCCATAGCCCGGCATGCTGAACTCCCCACTGGGCTCGCGTTCTGCCCTTCCCAGCAGTTGCGTTTTGAGTTGCACGCCGACCAAGTCGCGGGCGGCAATGTGCAGTCCCGTCTCATACAGTCCAACCTCGACATGCCGCTCTTGCTCGCGATGTTCGGCGCCCTGCAGAAAGGAGCCAAGCATGCCGATGACAGCATAAGCGCCAGCAAACTGATCGTGATAGGACGGCCCCAGGCGACTGGGGCGACCATTGATCCGGTTGCTTTCCATGATGCCCGTTGCTGCCTCAGCGACAGGATTGGAAGCCAAGTCATTCTCCTGGGGACCCGGACCATATCCTCTGATGTGGCAATAAATCAGCTTTGGGTTGATTGCTGCACATGCCTCTCGACTGACGCCGAGTTTATTGGCCGCTTTTGGGGCGAGATTGTGTACAAGTCCGTCTGCCGATTTGAGTAAACGGTAAAGCACATCTCGACCGCTTTCGAGAGAAAGGTCGAGGCAAATGCTTCTTTTTCCATGACTGTAGGCAATGAACGTGCCACTCGGACCTCCGCGGACAAGTTTACGGGTAGGATCTCCAGCGGGTGGCTCCACCTTAATGATCTCGGCACCGAGTTGAGACAGGATATGGGTGGCAAAGGGTGCCGCCAACATTGAGCCCAACTCAATAATGCGACGCCCTGCAAGAGGTAATTGATGCATGATTTGTTTGTAATGAAAGAAGATAATGCATTCTACACAGCGAGAAGAAGTCAAATATTGTTAATTAATCAGTAATTACCCTCTGTTAGAGGGCCGATTTGATTATATACAATGCATTAAATTTAAAAGTATGTCTTTAAAACACAATAGGAGCATTAACGATGAGTGAAGGTTCAACTCAGGTGAACGCAGGTGTTGGTGATGCACCCGCCGAAGGTCTTATCACTGACAAAGCAATCGAAGACGCACGAAAAATGATTGGGTTGCACCTGCGACCAGAGGGGCCTTACCTCCAAGATGCCACGCCGGACACATTGCGTAACTGGTGTAACGGTATCGGTGATCTCAATCCTCTTTACAGAGATGTGGGATACGGTCACGCAACGAGGTACGGCACGATGCTCGGCCATCCAATGTTTCCCATGGCGTATGGTTGGCTCGGTCGCACACGCTGGGGACTGCCTGGCGTGCATGGTTTCTATACCGGTAATGACTGGGAGTTGATGCGACACATCAGACCTGGAGACAGGATCACTGCGGTTGAGCGAGTGCTGGGCGTTGAGGAAAAGCAGAGCAAGTTTTCAGGTCGCTTAGTGATGCAATACGTGGAAGCGTTTTACTACAACCAACGTAGCGAGTTGGTGGCGCGTGCCTTGGGCACCTGTACGCGCCATGAGCGTAAAGCAGCACGTGACACGGGTAAATACAAGGAGATCACCCAGCACGAATACACCAACGAAGAGCGTGACCGGATCGATCAGATTGTTCTGGACGAAGTTAAAAATATTCGTGGTGCGAATGTGCGCTATTGGGAAGATGTGCAAGAGGGCGAGGAGCTCCCCACCATCGCCCGCGGACCTTTATCTCTCATGGATACGATGGGATTTTTGGTGGGCTGCGGTCGAGGACATACGCACGGTGTCGTGCTGCAGGCTGCAGTCAAGCACCCAGGGCACTTTTTCCGAAACCCCGAAGCAGGTGGGGGCGTCGAGTACACCGGCATCGGTCATCATCGCGAATCAGTCGCTAAAGACGTTGGTGTCCCAGGAACGTATGACTATGGTCCGCAGCGTTCCTCGTGGATGTGTTCGCTGGTGACAAACTGGATGGGTGATGCGGGCGTCCTCAAACGCGTGCGTACAGAAATGCGTCGCTTCAACATTATGGGTGACACCACTTTCTGCAAGGGCAAGGTCGTGCGTAAATATGTGAAAGACAATACGGGACTTGTCGATATCGAAATCGCAGCAGAAAATCAGCGCGGAGAGCTTACGACCCCCAGCTTTGCGACCGTTGCGTTGCCATCGCGTAACGTCAACTTGCCCGTGTTTATTGACGGTTCTGGAGTGAATCTTGATCTGCCGCTGATCCGTTAGCCACACCTCGAGTTCAATCTGAAGCGGAGAATATTGATGCAATCTGATGATGCGCTGCAACCTTTTAGTACTCCATTAGCGGGTATTCGCGTGCTAGAGCATTGCCAAAGCGTAGCCGGTGCCTATGCAGGGCGTTTGCTGGCGACCTTGGGCGCCGAGGTGATCATGCTTGAGTCGCCGACAGGGTGTCCTCTCAGACTTTCTCCTCCATGGTTTGACGATTCTGGTGAAAGCGCTTTGTTTGCTTACCTTGCGGTTGGCAAACAAAGTGTAGTGGCGGATTTGCTCACGGAGCAGGGACGGCAGATCATGTCGGCTCAGTTAGGTCATTGTGATATTTTCCTCGACGATACGCCTGTCCGACAGCGCGCGCCGTTGGGTCTCGATCCCGAGAATCTCAGCAAGCGTTTTCCTCAGCTTGTGCATGTCAGTATTTTGCCCTTTGGTGCGGTGGGACCTAAGGCAGACTGGGTCGCAGAGGAGATGAATTTACTTCATGCCGCTGGTGAAGGCTATCTGTTGCCAAACGGCTTATCGAATGAAATGTTTCCCGATCGTGCACCCTTAAAAATCCATGGGCACTTTGCGGGATATCAAGGCGGTGCGACGGCTGCTTTAGCCGCGATGACCGCGCTATGGACCGTTCCGGCAACAGGCGGACAGTTTGTGGATGTTTCGGTTCAAGATGCCATGCTTTTAGTTGGCGCCTTCGCTGTGCAAAGGTTAGGGGATGGCTCGGTTGAGCATCGCGCAACGCGCAAGTTTAGATATGGCGGGGTTTTTAAAA
Organism: Zwartia lucis; assembly: GCF_965234455.1. Classification (GTDB taxonomy): domain Bacteria; phylum Pseudomonadota; class Gammaproteobacteria; order Burkholderiales; family Burkholderiaceae_B; genus Zwartia; species Zwartia lucis. The sequence goes on from NZ_OZ248472.1 coordinate 762,871, forward strand.
CAAAAGATGGCTACATCGAGTTATTGACTCTTGAGGATCGGCAGTGGAATTCTCTTGTTGAGTTGTTAGGTCATCCTGCTTGGGCGCTTGAACCCGCTTTGAACGATCCTCTGGAAAGAGGTCGTCGGGGCGATGAGATCAATACACATATTCGCGCCTGGATGGTGTTGCACAACGCTGAAGATATTGTGCGTGAAGCTCAAAAGCTTGGTGTGCCAGTTGGTAAATACAGAACGCCTCTTGAGGTGACTCAGGGTGAACACGAACGAGATCGCGGCCTCTTCGTTGATGCGCTCAGAGAAAATGGCAGTCCTTTTGAAGTGTTGTTGGCGCCCTTTAAGTTTCTCTGCTCACCACTGATTGGTGGCGGGAAAGTACCTTCACTGGGTGAAATGACGAAGGAGTTAAGGGTATGAAGGTTTTAAAAGCGCCATTGGCGGGTGTGCGTATCGCGGATTTCACCATCCATGCCGCCGGCCCACTGAGTACGCATTTGCTCTCGCAGTTTGGTGCGGAGTGCATCAAGATTGAGAGTAAAACGCGGCCGGATGCCTTCAGGAAGCCACATCCTGTTTACGGACGAATGTCAGCCGCGACGTTTGATCAGGTGACTGCAAACAAGTTATCAGTCAGGCTGAATTTGAAGCATCCCGAGGCCATCGAGATCGCCAAAAAAATCGTCTCCATATCAAATGTGGCTGCTGAAAGTTTCAGACCAGGGGTCGCACAAAGATTGGGACTGGGGTTCGATGTCTTGCGCGAGTGCAGACCCGACATAGTCATGTTGTCCTTATCCTCCTGTGGACAAAGTGGTCCTGACTCGCATTTTGCTGGTTATGCACCGCTTTTTGGTGCCTGGGGTGGGCTAGGCTGGATGAGTGGTTATAGCGATGGCCCACCCGTGGAAATGCGTCACGCGATGGATCATTCTGCGGGCTTGCATGCCGCAATGGCTACGATGGCTGGGTTGCACCAGCAGCGACGCACGGGTCAGCCACAGCATATCGACTTGGCGGCCCGAGAGGTTGCTTCAGCCATGATTGGTGAAGCGCTTGTGCAGGCTCAAGCCGGAATCGAACCGCAGCGTCTTGGAAATAGCGACCTGCGGATGTCTCCCCACGGAGTGTATTTGACTGATCAGCCCGATCGCTGGATCACTCTCGCCATCGGCGATGATCAGCAATGGTTGGACTTTCAAAAAATTGTTGGGCACCGCTGTGAGGATCCTAGAGTCAGCAACGCAGAGGGGCGACTCTTGCACCGAGCCCAGGTGGATCAGATGGTTTCAGATTGGGTAAGCCATCAGAATGCCGATCAGCTTGCCTTGCGTCTGCAGGCAAAGGGGATTCCTGCGCATGTCTCATGGAGCACACAAGATCTCGCGGCAGATCGACACTTGCAGGAACGCAAAGCATTACAATGGGTCTCTGCGCCAGGCATCCCAGAGCGGCTGGCTGTCGGCTCTCCAGCATGTTTCAGTTCAAGTCCTGATGTGGGCATACGAAGATTGACGCCCGAATTGGGACAAGATGAAGAGTATGTTTTTGGTCAGTTGTTAGGGATGAGTTCTGCGCACCAAGCCGAACTGGTCTCCAGAGAGGTCATCTGGTAGGACGGTTCGGACTGACTAGCCACTTGATAGGGCACTCATGGATTATCGAACGAAGGAAGAGCAGGTCGCGGACTATTTGCGAGAGCATATTATTTCCGGCGTCTTCCCACGCGGATCTCGACTCAAGCAGGCAGATCTTGCTGAACAGTTGGGGTTAAGCATTACGCCCGTCCGCGAGGCGCTGAAATTGCTGGCCGCCGAGGGCTATATCAGTGGCGACTCATATCGCGGTGCTCGGGTGATGCCCTTTGACCCTTCCGCGTCAGCCGAAATTTTGACGCTGCGTTTACTCCTTGAGTCTCAACTCGTCAGTGCGGCAGTAGAAAAGATCACCTCTGCGGATTTGGAGGCGTTGAGAGGTTTGGCCGATGAGTTTTCAGCTGCGTTTGCCTCAAATGATCGGGCCGTCGCGCGTGGTGTGAATTATCGATTTCACAGACGCTTGTATGACGTCGCTGATTTGCCTCAGACGCTGCATTTTGTTCAGATTCTGTGGGCACGCTACCCGTTTGATGTGATCAACGGGCTGTCAAATCGTGGCGATGAGGCCATCAAGGAGCATGAGGCTATTTTGCAGGCGCTGACCTCAAGGGATGTTTCTACTGCAATCTTTTCCATGCGTAAACATATCGAGTCTGGTTGGGACAGACTTAAAGAAACTAAGACAAATCCATAAAGATGTTGAGTCACTTCGGCTAGACGCCCAGGTAAAAAAAGTCCTCTTGTATTTTGATCTATTAAAAATTGAGCGTTGTCAGACACGATTCTTTTTGTTCGTCACACCACCTTGATGGCAACTCACCCTAATGATCAATCATTTTTCCTTTTTCTGTAATACCCTTAACGCGTTAGTGAGTCGTCATCGCTCACTCTTGACAACGTTTTATTTTCTCCTGATCTTGGTGGTGGGGTTGGTCACCTTTACTGATTATGGAATGTCGGCGGACGAACTGATTAGTCGTACAAACGGCGGGATGAGCCTGAACTATATCGCTGAGAAGTTCAATATCGCTTGGTTAAAAAATGATCCCGTATTGGCAACTTTCGATATTCCGCTTCACGAATATTATGATCGGGATTATGGTGTCGCGTTTGATCTACCTGTTTTTTTTATAGAGCGTTTATTTTTACTGAACGACTCACGACAGCAATTTTTACTGCGACATTTGTTGACTTTTTTTGTTTATTGGTTTGGTTTGATTGCCATCTATCAAACTGCGAAATTGCGTTTCAATCACTGGGGCTTCGCTCTGTTGGCGAGTACCCTGTTGTTAACTAGCCCTCGGCTCTACGGAGAGGGGTTCTACAACAGCAAAGATATTGTTTTCATGGCGTGTTGCGCGGCCAGTCTATATACCTTAACTCGCCTGCGACTCAAACTCACTTGGCAAAGCACTTTGCTTCATGCACTCATGATTGCAATCACCATCAATATTCGTATTGCCGGAGTCATTTTTGTTGGGTTAACGATTTTTATGTTTGTGGTGCTAAGTAGTTTTCGTCTAATCACTGTGCGACAGTGTGTGACGCTGACTGCGGTCTTTGGCGTGACTTCTGTCCTATTGACGTATGGAATGTGGCCGTGGTTATGGGAAAGCCCCTTCGAAAATTTTATAGCCGCATTAAAAAATATGTCTAAATTTCGTTGGGATCATTTCAATCTTTATTTTGGCGAATATGTTTCTGCAAAGAACTTGCCTTGGCATTATGTGCCGACATGGATTCTGCTGACCACGCCTATCTTGATTTCGGTATGTTTTACGATCGGTATCGTCAAATTATTTTTGAACGTTGTGTCACAACCTTTTCAAAGTTTAAAACGCTTCGATCAATTTCAGGATGTTCTTTTTTTGGGAGTAGCTGGAAGTCCAATCTTTGCAGCAATTGTCTTGAATTCAACGCTTTACGACGGCTGGCGACAGCTTTATTTTGTTTATCCTGCAATCGTATTACTCAGCCTAAGCGGTTTGCAGGCGCTCAAAAATAAGCAAGCGCTCGGGGTGAATCTAGCAGGTTTAATGACGGTGCTATTAAGTGTGCAAATTTTATTTAACGTGGGTTGGATGATCCATCATCACCCCTTTCAACATTTGTACTTCAATAGTTTGATGACTCTGTTTTCATCTCATGATAGTTTTGAGCGTGACTATTGGGGTGTGACGAATGTGAAGGGACTTGAGTATATTCTTGCCAATGATGACAGAAAACGCATCACGATCCGTCCCCTCGGTTCGACCTCAATACAGCAGGCGATTGTTTTGCTCAAGCCCCAAGATCGCGCAAGAATGATCTTGGATCCCCTGAATCTCGAGTCGGATTATGTTTTGACGAACTACAGGTTTATTGACGGCTCAAAATTTGTAAAGCCCGACAATACCTACACAGTCTTTCATGAGATTTACGTTGACAGCAGGCTTGTACTCACCATTTATCGTAGAACTGATCGCAAATTAAAGTAATCCCACTTTTTACATTTTGCGCAATATATCGTGTAAAATCACTCAATTAATTGCTTAAAGGGTTGCACATGTTCAATCGTATGCAATACGGCAAGCTTTGTGCGCGTTTAAAAGAGCCCAGGCGTTTCATGCAAGTCCTGTCCGGTCCTCGGCAGGTAGGTAAAACGACTTTGGCGAAACAGGCAATCGCGAGCTTCGATGGCGTGGGCATCTACGCCTCAGCAGACTTACCTAGTACGCCTGATGCGCAATGGATTGCTCAGCAGTGGGAAACTGCGCGCAGGGCAAGCCGTACGCAGTCTTGTCTGCTCGTATTGGATGAGGTGCACAAGGTCCCGCGCTGGTCGGAGATCGTAAAAATGCTGTGGGACGAAGATAGCTTTCAAGCTAATGCCTCCTATCCCTTACGTGTTGTGTTGTTGGGGTCATCCCAGTTTTTAATGCAAAGCGGCGCAAGTGAAAGTCTTGCAGGTAGGTTTGAGCTGATTCGAGTGCCGCATTGGTGTTTTGCGGAAATGCGCGAGGCGTTCGGCTGGAGTGTTGAGCAGTTTATCTATTTCGGTGGATATCCGGGCGCAGCATCATTGATTTCGGAGGAATCGCGTTGGCGTGATTATGTACTCGACTCCATTATTGAGCCGACGCTTTCAAAGGATGTTTTACAGTTGAGCCGGATTGATAAGCCTGCGTTGTTAAGAAGACTGTTCGTCTTGGGTTGTCATTATTCGGGTCAGATATTGTCTTATCAAAAAATGGTCGGCCAACTGCAAGATGTAGGCAATACTTCGACACTTTCTAATTATCTTAATTTGCTCAGTTCTGCTTGGATGTTGACGGGGTTGGATAAATTCGCCGGTGATGTGGCGCGGAGTCGTGCCTCCAGCCCTAAGCTACAAGCTTTGAATACTGCATTCATCAGTGCACAGCTTGGTCTGACATATGATGCGGTGATGAAAGACCCAGAGACGTGGGGCAGGTTGGTCGAGTCGGCAATTGGCGCGCATCTCAGTAACTACAAAGCATTTGGGATGGCGTTGCAGTATTGGCGCGAACGTAATGACGAAGTCGACTTTATCTTGAGCCAAGGAGATAGGTTGACCGCGATCGAAGTTAAAAGCGGAAGGCGCAAGGGCTCTTTCTCCGGTCTAAAGAAATTCACGCAAAATTATGCGCCTAGTCAGGCGTTGGTAGTGGGTACGAGTGGGGTGCCGCTCGAGGCGTTTCTGCTTGCATCGCCTGAGCAGTGGGTCAATGGATAGTTGTGACCTCTCACCCCATTTTTAAGCGTTGACTCGCGGATTACTTCGCAATCCTCATTACGCATTGTCCAAAGGCTTCGGTTTGAGGTTTGATGCCAAGCGCGATACATTCGTTTTTAGCCGCGTCGAGTGAAACGGGCGCAGCGGTGGTTGAAGCCGAAGGTGCGGCAACGGGAGCAGTCGTTGCGGGTGTTCCCGTCGAGGGCACCGTTGACATGCTGCTGGCCACGGTTCCAGCTGAAGTGAGTGTCAAAGTTTCTGTCGTCGTGGTGCCAGCTGGGCTGACTTGGCGTGTCTCGGTGACGCCTGCGGGTGTGACGCTCGTTTGCGTCGCTCCGGGCGGCCCACCTGCAGGATTCGTGGTGGTGTGCGTGGTGGCATGTCCTTCTGTATAGCCAACCTTGGTCATTTGTCCCATCATGACTTGGATCATATTGGGATAGTCATAGGCAGCGCCCGAGGCATGGTCGATTGCGACCCCGATGAGGCCGCCAAAGAAAAAGTTTCCGACCATACCGGGTTTCACGATCGAGGTCACGGAGGCGCGTCCGACTTCGAGGCCGGGCTTGTTGCAGATCACTTGCAGGTCATCGTTGGAGCGCTGGATTTGAACGGAGCCTGGCGTAGTGAGGAACCATTTGCCTTTGGCATTAACGAGCTCACAGGCGGCGCCAGAAACTTGCGCGGTCTCTTGTCTAGTTTCGACGGAAACACTTTGTTGAGTGCCCCCGGTGATGGAGGCGCAACCGCCCAGGACGAGGGAGGTAGCGAGAATAGCGCACAGGGATAACAGTCTGGAGAGGTTCATTATTTGCCTGAATTATTGTTATGTTTCGTTGATATTGAAGTGTTTGAGTCTCTACAGTAAGCAGCGAGGTGTCTCACAGGATGCGACTTTATTTTCTTTTTAAATATATTTATGAAAGTGCTAAAAGGCTTGAGTCAACGTGTATCGTGGGTGTGAATACGAATGCAACTCAAGAGATGGTGTGAACGGTATGATGAAAGCATTGGTACTGCAAGCGTTATGTTTACTGTTCTTTGTGTCGATACAGGCGCATGCGCAGGCACAGGCACAAGAGCCTCACAAGAGTCTCTACGCGATTGAGCGCCAGATCATTACCGTCCACGTTCGGGCCGATGGCACTTATGAGGAAAACATCGAGATGGTCACGGTCCTCAAGTCTCTGGCAGCGATTGAGCTTGTGAGTCAGGATGACGTAGATTTTTATAGCGACAGGCAGACAGTCCAGGTCATCGAGGCTTTTACTGAACTGCCTTCGGGTGAGCGCATCCCGGTGGCTGCGGATGCCGTGAGAGTGGTCGATGAGGAGCGTTCTGAGGGCGCGGCCATGTTTACCTCACTTAAGACGCAGGTGGTGATTTTTCCCAAGATCAGTGTGGGAGCCCGCGCGCATTCAACGATCGTACGTACGACGCACACGCCCCTTTTTCCGGGGCAGTTTATGTTTCGTCGAGCGCTGGGGACGACGATTGAGTATGGTCATTTAGAGTTCAATATTTCGCATGATCCTGCAATTCGGATTTTGGCGGATAGTCGGGGCATGCAGGGCGGTCGGCTAGCGGACGGACCCGATGGATCGGTGCGCTATCGCTATACCTATGCTCAAGCTGAGATCCAGCCCTCTGAGGGCGGTCAGGTGTCCGCGAGTGACTATGGACCCTATGTGCATTTGTCGACGTTTGAAAGTCCGTTGGCGGTGGGTCGGGTGTATGAGCAAGCTGCAGCTTCCAAGGCAGCGGTCACACCAGAGATACAAAAGCTGGCCAATGAGATCACCTCGGGACTTCAAGAGCCCAGGGCGCAGGCAGCGGCGTTGTATCACTGGGTCTCTCAAGAGATCCGTTATGTGGCGATTTTTCTGGGCTCGGGTGGGGTGGTGCCCAATCCGGCCGATCAGGTGATTCGCAATCGCTATGGTGACTGCAAGGACAAGACGACGTTACTGATTGCTTTACTCGCAGCCAAGGGTATTGAAGCGTCGACGGCCATGATCAACTCGGGTAGTGCGTTTGAGATGCCACGTTTAGGTTCAGTGAGTCCGTTTAATCATGTGATCGTCTACATCCCGCAATGGGATTTATATCTGGATCCGACGGCCGAGCTCGCACCCTTTGGTGTTTTACCTGTCAGTGTGTTGGATAAGCCGACAGTGCTGACAGCACTCAATCGCCTGGGTCACACACCCAGGCTCGAAGCCTCGACAAACTGGGTCAAATCAATCGCTAAGATCCAGATTAAACCCGATGGCCAGCTCACGGGGACGGTGAGTTCGACGTTTTCGGGGAATGCGGATTACAGCGCACGTCTGAATTTCGCGGATCATGAGGGTGAGTTCAAGGAAAGGATCGCGCGATCGAATTTGTCGGCTAATCGTCAGTCGGGTGTGGGGCATTACAGCCCGTCGGATGCACGTGATTTGGATACGCCTTTTACCAATCATGGCAGTTTTACGCTTGATCCGGTGGCCAATTTTCCGGGGCCGGGAGCGCTCAATATTCCTCTAGGCTTGACTCCGGCTCATATCAGTCGTTTGAGTTTTAATCGACCTAAAGAGCGTGTGCTGTTTCCGTTTGTTTGTCATTCTTATCGCTATGAGGAAAACTACGAGGTGGAGTTTCCGGCCGAGGCAAAGATCACCCGGATTCCGACGGGAGCCTCTTTTGATGAGGCTGGGCTGTTTTATCAGTCTATGTATCAGCTCAACGGACAGATCGTGACCGTCAAGCGCGTGTTAAATGTGCAGAGACCTGGCATGGTTTGTCAGCCAGAGGATCATCAATTGATCCGAAAGTTGCACCCTGTGGTGCAGCGGGATATCAGAGCGCAGGTTTTTTATGATTGATTGTTTTTTTTGACAATTAAATTTGCCAGTTTCAGTTTGAGAGTGGCGGTAAATCTGCTGCAATTAGATGCTGAAATCTTACGATGCACTTACTTCCAACTTAACTCAAGTTTACGATTGTGAGCAACACAGTCACGCAAGTAAAGGTTTATAAGGCTTTGGTATGGGATGCCAACTTTTTCTGAGATGGTTTTGAAATAATTAATAGAGTCCCCATCGAGCCTGATTGTGATTTGTTTCTTTAGCTGGGCTGCATAGGGGTTTTTACGAGCTTTGCTGAAATCGTATTCTTTGCGCATGATGCACCCTTTATCTATACTGTTTCGATTCATAAGTTGACGCTTGACGTGCGGAAATGAGCCTAATCACATTTCCTTTTTCGCGATAGCAATGACAAACTAAAACAATTCTTAGGCTGCTACTCAAGCCTAGCAAGATAAACCTGTCCTCGTCACCTGAATGATCTGGATCATTGATTAATTTTGCGTTTTCATCGAAGAACACGGTGCGAGCCTCCGCGAATGAAACTCCGTGTTTCTTTAAGTTTGCTGTGGCTTTTTTTGTATCCCACTCAAATTTAATATCACTCATAACTACAATGTAGTTTATTTAAAGAGCTGTTGCAAGAAATTATCATCGTAAATCCCATACCTTAGTGTCTCACTAGATGCTACTTTGATTTCTTTTTTTAAATGATTCCCAATCTGTAAAAAAGTGCCCGTAAACGTGTAAATTAGGTTTCAAACTATAAGTCTGAAACTGGAGCACAATGGATCGCACTGAACGTTTTTACAAGATTCAAACGATGCTGATGGCCCAGCCCTCGGTCACGATGCGGCAGATGCTGGAGACGCTCGAAGTATCCCGTGCTACGCTCAATCGTGATCTGGCCTACATGCGCGATCGGCTTGGTATTCCGTTCGCTTGGGATTCAAATTTGCGCGGCTATGCGCTGACGCAACAGCCAAGTCATTCGCGCACGTTTGAGTTGCCTGGCGTCTGGTTTAGCGAACAAGAAATTCACTCTGTCCTGACGATGCTGGAGATGATCTCTAAGCTCGAACCGGGTGGTTTGCTGGCGCCGCATGTATTGCCCTTTAAATCCAGGCTCGAAGGTTTGCTGAATGAAGGCACCGGCAGTGCCAAAGAAGCCGCCGCGCGGATTCGCATTATCCCGATGGGGCAACGCAAGGTCGTCAATGCGCATTTTCAACTGCTCGCACAGGCCCTAATCAATCGCAAGCGTTTGCATATTGAGTATTACTCTCGCCAGCAGGGGACGACCAGCGCGCGTGCGATTTCGCCTCAGCATCTGGTGTATTACCGAGACAATTGGTATCTCGATGCGTATTGTCACTTGAGAGAGGGCCTACGCAGCTTTGCGGTGGATGCGATCCGATCGGTAGACCTGCTCGAGGAGGCCGTGCACGAGGTCGCTGCGGAGACGTTGCGCGAAGTGTTTGAATCGAGTTATGGGATTTTCAATGGCAAACAGCGCCAGGTGGCGACGCTTAGGTTCACGCCATTTCGTGCGCAGTGGGTGGCCAATGAAGTCTGGCATCCCGATCAGGTGAGCGCTATGTTGCCCGATGGTTCATATCAGCTCGAGGTCCCGTATGGCGAGGACTGGGAACTGATTCAGGATATTTTGCGACAGGGGAGCGATGTAGAAGTGATCGCACCGTTGGGGTTGCGGGACAAGGTGAAGGAGGTGATTGAGAAGATGCGGGAGCGTTATTAGGACCTCAGGTGAGAGCCGATGTAGCCGGCGCTAACCGTGACGAATATTTTGTTGCTATGCTTAACGAAGACGCCCGATTCTTGCGTTAGCGGAATTCACATCAAAGCTTCGTGGATCGAAGGGGCCACCGACCCAGTGAAAGAGTTCGGCATGCTGAGCATGAGCAGGATCATTGAGAATATCGATTAACTCGGCATAGCCAGAGGGGCCGCCTACGTCCTCGGGAGGGCAGGCATTTTCACCCGCAATGCACATCGGCCAATAATTAGTTTGGTTTGGAGTCAGATGTCTTTCGACTTTTACGATATGGCACCAGCCATCTCCAAAATCGTAGTCATATTCAAACTCGTGAATGGTGTCAGTTAAGAGCATACCGAGGGTAAATTTACGCTCGTCAAGCAAGGGGTTTTCCTCATCCCAATCATGCTCTTGAACCGCATTGATCATGCCATAGCGTTTATTTTCAATATTGAACTCATGCAGATGACTGTTGGTCCAACCGAAAGACTCCTGGATCACACGGTCGAGTTTTGAAAGCTTGATGGTGTCAGGGACTAATACATTTCGCCAAATGATGGGATCGATTTTTGTGAGTTCGATACGCAATTGGTAAATGCGTATGGGTAGCCGGAATTTTCTAAAATTAGCCATTAAACGATCACCCTCAAAAAAGATTGAGCTTTAGTTTTTGACTAAAGCGTCTTTTTCTTTTTATCGCTTAAAGATGACACCTTCATGACATGGGTCGATGATGGCCATGACTCCTTATTATTTTTTGGCGTTTTGACGAGCAATGAGATCAGTACCAAGACCGGTATGTATATTTCCTGCTCTGAATTCTTCACTATCAAGCACCAGGCGTAAAAATGGGATGTTGTGTTTGACGCCTTGGATATCGGTTTGGTCAAGCGCATCGATGAGCTTGTTGATCGCGAGCGTTCGATCAGGGGCGTGAACGATGAGTTTTGCGATCAGCGGATCATAATAGGGAGTGATCAGACTTCCTTGCGCATAACCTGTCTCCACTCTGATACCCTCGCCCTTTGGAAAAACCAATGTTTTTAAAGGGCCTGGTGACGGAAAAAATTTAACTGGGTCTTCGGCGTATATACGCGCCTCGATGGCATGTCCGGAGATGGAAATTTTTTCTGGAAGAACGGACGATAGGGACTCCCCAGCCGCCAGACGAATCTGTGCGCAAACGATATCAATACCAGTGATTTCTTCTGTGACGGCATGCTCGACTTGCAAGCGGGTATTCATCTCAAGAAAAGCGAAATCAGAGCCGCCCGCGTAGAGTGTTTCAGCGGTTCCGATATTGTCATACTTGAGCTTATTCATCACGGCAGCGATATCGTCACCAGCCTTGTTGAGCATCTGTCTTGGTAGTTGAGGCGCAGGAGATTCCTCGATGACTTTTTGGTGTCTGCGTTGTATGGAACAGTCACGTTCAAACAAATGACGAACATTTCCGCTCCGATCGGCCAACAGTTGAAACTCAATGTGACGGGGTTTGATCATGAGCTTTTCAAGATAAATCTCAGCGCTGCCAAAACTTCGCTTTGATAGAGAGATTGCGCTCTCAAGGGCCTTGGCTAATTGGTCGGCATTGTGCGCAGCTATCATGCCGATGCCACCGCCACCGGCGGCAGGTTTGACGATCACGGGATAGCCAATCGTTTCGGCCGCGCGCAATGCTTCGTCGAGTTCGCCACTCAACAACTCTGAGCTTGCTCCCATTGAGAGTCCGTTCGATGCCATCAGCGTTCTGGCACGGGTTTTGTGACCCATTGCATCAATCCATCGCGGGCTAGGTCCGATGAAGGTCGCACCGGTTTCGTTGACTCGGCTGGCGAACTCGGCGTTTTCAGCTAAAAATCCATAGCCAGGGTGTACGCCATCCGCGCCTGACTCAAGGAGTACTTTGATTAATACCTCTTGATTGAGATAGCTCTCGCGCGGACTAGCAGGTCCGAGGAAGTAGGTCTCGTCTGCCATCTTTAAATATGGCAAATCTTGATCAGCCTCCGAGTAGACGGCTACAGACTTCACACCTAAAGACCTCAAGGCTCTCAAGACCCGGGCTGCGACTGCGCCCCGGTTGGCCACCATCACTTTGTTGAACATCTTTTTTATCCAGTTTCCAGACGGTTCGAAAATAACTGTTGCAGTTGATTTTTATTATTTTTAAATTCCTAATATAGGAACTTAATTCTTATATTTGTATTTTACTGTTTTTGAGTTGATAATGAAAAAATAATAATCGGAGGCCTAAATGAGCTGGGAAGCTGCATACACTGAACTCGAAATGCGTAGAGAGTCGGCACGCAAAATGGGTGGCGAGGACAGGTTAGCGCGACAAAAAGAGCTCGGGAAACTCAACGTCAGAGAAAGAGTAGAGAAACTACTCGATCCTGGAACATTCCGTGAGTTTGGAATGACGACTGGCAAGGGAAAATATGATCCGCAAGGAAATTTGGTTTCCTTCATCGCCTCCAATGCGGTCACGGGAACGGGCAGAATCGCCAATCGAAAAGTGATGATCTCGGGTGATGATTACACCATCGGGGCGGGTTCTAGCGAGGCGACGGTGGCCGATAAATGGTTGTACGCCGAGAGAATGGCGTATCAATTTCGGATGCCTTTGATACGAATGGTCGATACGGCAGGCGGGAGTGTCAGACTGATTGAACAGCAGCAATCTACGAAAATTCCTGGATACCCCACTTGGCCCGTCATCCCTTTATTAAGCACGGTGCCGGTTGTCGGTGCAGCATTGGGTGCTTGCGCAGGGCTTGGGGCGGTCAAGGTATCTTGCGCGCATTTTTCGGTCATTGTTGAAAATGTTGGTCAGGTCTTTGCAGCGGGACCACCAGTCGTCAAGCAGGGACTGAATCAAACCGTCACAAAAGATGAACTAGGTGGCGCGAAAGTTGCGGCAAAGGCGGGATCGGTCAATAACATTGCCAAAACCGAAGAAGACGCGTTCGACCAAATTCAGAAATTCCTGTCATATCTGCCGCGTAATGTATGGCAAGCGCCTCCAGTGACGGAGTGTGCGGATGATCCGTGGCGGATGGATGAGAAACTCGACGACGTTATTCCGGAAAATAAACGTACTCCTTATCAAATCAGAAAAATACTTGAAAAAATTGTCGACAAAGACTCCCTGTTTGAAATGAGTCGTCTGTTCGGGGGATCAACGCTGACCTGTTTGGCTCGTCTCAATGGTTATCCGGTTGGAGTGATGGCCAATGATCCCATGGTGATGGGTGGAGCGATGACGCACAAGTCAGCGATGAAGATCGAACGTTTTGTGGATTTGTGCGATACGTTTCATATCCCCATCGTCAACTTCACCGATCAGCCAGGTTTGATGATTGGACTCGAGGCAGAGAGTGCGGGCACAGTTCCGATTGCCTATCGCGCAGCGGGCGCGATTGAGCAGGCCACAGTGCCGTGGATTTCGATCATTATCCGGCGCGCGTTCGGTGTGGGGGGCGGACTTCATGGTCCCAAATTCGGTCCGAATGGACAGTCGTTGAATTTGCGCTACGCGTGGCCTTCGGCGATCTGGGGGTCGATTCCAGTAGAGGGGGGCGTCGCAGCGGCTTATCGCAGGGAGATCGAGGCGGCTGAAGATCCAGAGGCAAAGCGACAAGAGCTTGAAAACCATTACCACAAGCTGGCATCTCCCTTTAGAACGGCAGAAAAGTTTGGCATTGTTGACATCATCAAGCCTTCCGAGACGCGGGCGTTGCTCTGTGACTGGATTGAAGACGCCTATGAACTGAACAGAACACAGCTTGGTCCTAAACAACGGCCCATGCGCTAAAAAAATGGACACTGAAAAATGAAGACGAGTGAAAATGAGGCGCCACTCACGGGGTATACGGTGATAGAACTGTGTTCCACCATTGCGGGGCCTGCCTGTACGCGTTTATTGGCGGATTTCGGTGCGGAGGTCATCAAGATTGAACCCGCCGAGGGCGATCCAGTCCGAAATATGGGGAGTCATGATGGTAGTGTCTCCTTGTATGCGACCAGTATCCTTCGGAACAAGCAATCCGTTTCCATCAATCTAAGAACTGAGCAAGGACAGCGTCTTGTCCGACAGTTGATCGCTCAAGCTGACATCGTTGTCGAAAACTTTCGCCCAGGAACACTGGAGAGACTCGGGCTCGACTATGCGACCTTGTCCGCGGATAACCCAGGCCTTGTCATGGTTCGCATCAGTGGTTACGGTCAGACTGGACCTTATAAGGATAGACCTGGCTATGGCGTCACTTGCGAGGCAGTCGCCGGTGTCAGGAACATGACCGGCGATCCTGACAGGCCCCCTGCTCGGGTGGCTCTGGCCGTGACAGACGAACATACTGCTGTGTTTGCGGCTTTTGGCGCGCTCATGGCGATTTTGCAACGTCAAAAAACGGGCAAAGGGCAGGTTGTAGATACAACGCTGTACGAGTCGGCGTTCAGCATGATGGAGCCTCACGTTCCCGCCTATGACAGATTAAAAATCATTCCAAAGCGCGTGGGATCGAACCTTCCGTCTACGGCGCCTAATAGTCTATATCCAACAAAAGACGGCAGTTATGTATTGATTGCGGCCAATAATGACGTGATTTTTCAACGTCTGGCAAAGGCGATGGAACAGCCTGAACTAGTGACCGACGAGCGCTATGCGACTCAGCGCGCTAGAGCCGCGAGGGTCAAGGAAGTCAACAAAATTGTTGAGGACTGGGCGGCTGACTTTACGGCTGCTGAAATTGAAACGCGATTGATCGCCGCCGAAGTACCTGTTTCAAAAGTCTTCACGATGGAAGATATTTTCCAAGATCCGCACTTCGAACAACGTGAAATGCTTGTGAAGGTTCCGCATCCGAAACTAGGTGAATTAACAATGATGGGTATTGTCCCGAAACTTTCGGATACGCCAGGAAAAATTAGGCATGCGGGTCATGTCGTTGGACAAGACACTGCTGAAGTATTGCAAAGAAAACTTGGAATGAACACGGAAGAAATAGCGGATCTTTCGAAGCATGGAATAGTACATACGCACATAGAAACATAACCTTCACGATAGGGAGACATCATGAAAAAGATGACACTAAAAATGCTAGTCGCTGCGTGTAGTCTGTTTGCCGCAACGTCAATCCATGCTCAGTCGGCATGGCAACCCACCACTACGGTTGAATTCATTGTTCCGGCAGGGGCAGGCGCGGCCTTGGATACAGCGGCTCGTCAACTTCAAAATCTTTTAATCAAAGAAAATATCGTTAAGAACTTTGTGATCACCAATAGGCCCGGCGGGAATCTTGCCGTTGCGCTGAACGTGTTGGATCAGCATCCAGGAGACGGTAACTATTTGATGACATTGACCACTTCAATTATCAACAATCATATTCTTGGTTCACTCAACCGGAGTTATCAGGACTATACGCCTATCGCCCTTTTGTTTAGGGAATATGTTGGTGTGGTGGTGCGTGCTGACTCGCCCATTAAAAATGGTGCGGATCTTATTCGCATCATGAAGGAAAATCCAAATAAATTGCATATAGGTGTTGCAACCTCAGTAGGTAATCACATTCATGTCGGTATTGCATCACCGCTGCAGAAAGCCGGTGTGGCTATCGATAAGTTAAGTGTGATTCCCTTCAAGTCATCAGGTATATCGATGACACAACTACTCGGCGGACATATTGATGTCGTCGCGGCGACAACGCCCAATCTCATTCATGCACTTAAAAATGACAAACTTAGAGTCATTGCGATTGGGTCACCCGAAAGGATGGGGGGCGCACTTTCAAGCATACCGACTTGGAAAGAGCAGGGCGTTGATGTCTCAACCTCCTCTGTTCAGGGGGTTCTCGGTCCTAAAAATATGACACCTGCACAAGTTGAGTTTTGGGCAACGGCATTGAAAAAAATAAATGACTCCAAGGAGTGGCAAGCATTTCTGGAACACAACCAATGGAAGCCATTTTTCTATGGACCAAAGGAAACAAAGTTGATGCTTGATCGAGAGTACAGCAGCATAAAATCGATTCTCACTACACTCGGATTGGCAAAATAGTGCTTTATTTTCGACCTATATTTCCTTTCAGGTTGTTTGCTCAACTCTTAAAGTACAGGTCTTCATTGAATGGCTAGGAAACGTGTCATTAATGATTCATTTTCGGACATGAGGGGCTTCGATGTCACTCAGGATCCGAATTTGGTTGCCACGCTTGCTCGAGGACTCCAAGTCCTCGAGTGTTTAAAGCACAAAAATTCCCAATTTATGGGCAATAAGGAAATCGCTGAAATTACGGGTTTATCCAAGCCAGCAGTTTCTCGTATTACTTATACGCTGTCCAAGTTTGGCTACATCAAATATGTCGCCTCATTGTCTAAGTACACCCTTGGAACCTCAGTGTTGACTGCTGCGTACCCTGTTCTCGCGAACATGAAAATCAGGCAGATCGCGAGACCTCTGATGCAGGAGTTGGCTAATGAGATTGGTGGGGTGGTGTCTTTGGGCGTGCGGCACGGTGCTCAAATGTTATTTGTTGAAAGCTGCGCCAGCGCCACTTCTGTGACCCCCGTGATTGCAGGCATTGGTGCTCGAATACCTTTACTTGTCACGGCGATGGGGCGGGCATATCTCTGTGGATTATCTCTGACTGAAAGACAAGAGCTCTTGGATCAACTTGCGGGACCCGAGCATTTCTCTGATATAGATGTTGAAACAAATGTTTCTGAGGCACTTAAGCAGTTTGATAAATGGGGTTTCTGTTTGGCTAAAAAGGGACTTGTCAAAGAAACACGCTCGGTAGGTGTGCCCCTTCTCGCAAAAATTAACGAGGAAGCCTTCTCATTTAACTGTGGGATACCGGCTTTTCGCTTAAGTCCAAATCAACTCGAAAATGATGTGGGTCCCAGGTTGCTCAATCTTGTTCGCAGCGTTGAGAGGACGATGGGATTGAATTGATCGGACGAAGCTAGAACTTAAATGATCGAGACCCTTAGATCTATTCTAATAATGCAATTCAGATATGCATAAATAGAACACTCAGTGTTGCACGTATGTTGATAGGATTGTCAAAGACTGGCTAGAGTAAAGGTTCACTTTATTCAGACCGGTCTTTATTTAAGATAAATCTGGAGACATCATGTTACGACGCTTTGTAATCGGGGCTGCAACAGCCCTGCTCGCGCTTAGTTCTGCTCACGCCGATACGTTCCCTTCAAAAACCATCACGATGATTGTAGGAGTGGCCCCAGGAGGGACGCTGGATACTTTGGCACGATTGTTAGCCAAGGCGATGACGGATGATTTAAAGCGTACGGTTATTGTCGAAAATACTGTTGGTGCGGGCGGCTTGGTTGGACTGAAGCGTTTGATGAGTGCACCAGCTGACGGCCATACTCTCATGTTTACCAATATGTCTTTGGTCATCATTCCACATTTGCATCCAACCGCTGGAGTGAACCCCTCGAAGGATCTCGATGCAATCGGTCAGGTCGCGACGGTGCCAATGGTCCTAGCAGTGAGCAATCAAAGCGGAATCAAAGATTTACCTCAGATGCTTGATTGGATGAGAAAAAATCCAGGCAAAATGAATCTCGGTTCAGGTGGTCCAGGCACGACCTCACACCTCGCAGAAGCCTTATTTTTTCATCAATCCAAGACACAAGGGCAGTTGATTCAATATCGTGGTTCTGGTCCGGCACTGATCGACGTCATGGCGGGTACGATCGAAGGCATCATTGATCAAACCGTGACCTTAATGAATCAACACAATACGCAAAAATTAAGAGCCATTGCGATTTCCTCCAAGGAGCGCATCCCCCAAATGGCTGATGTGCCGACTTTTGCAGAAGGCGGTCTGCCCCAATTTAATCTTTCAATCTGGAATGGCGTGATGGCACCCAAGGGCTTGCCACCAGAAGTCAGTAAGCGCTTGACTGAGTCGCTTTCAAGAGCGATTGATAGCCCTGAATTTAAGGAGAGACTTGTCAGCCTGGCTGCTTTGGCACCAACACCTGCTGAACGGGGTAGTGGTCCTCTAAAGGCCATCATCGATCAGGATACAAAAATGGTCGCTGAGCTTGTTAAGGAAGTTGGATTGCTACCTTCAAAGTAATCGCACATCACAATCAAAAAATTAAAGGTAGAGATATGAGTCAATATGGTTTTATTGGCCTCGGAAATATGGGCTTTCCGATGGCGACGAATCTGGTCAAAGCAGGTCATGAAGTGCATGTGGTTGACATGAATCCTGCGGTCGTAGAACGCGCAAAGACGGCTGGCATGCATCCCAGAGCCTCTTTGCGTGAGCTTGGGGACATGGCGGAAATCATTTTCTTGAGTCTCCCAAAAGGCGATAACGTTCATGCGGTCGCTTCTTTGTCACCGGGTCTTGCTGGGTCAAAGAAAGCAAAGGTTGTAGTCGATTTTTCGACGATCGGGCCTGCAGCAGCAGTCAAAGCCAGTGAAATTTTTGCGCAAGGCAATATTGTGTACCTTGACTCACCCGTCAGTGGTGGAACACTGGGTGCAGCGCGTGCGACTTTGGCAATTATGACGTCTTGCGCGCGCAGTGAGTACGATAAAGTGGTCGATGTACTCAGAACCCTAGGCAAGCCATTTCACGTGGGTGACGAGCCTGGCATGGCACAAACGATGAAACTTGCTAACAACATGCTTTCTGCTGGCGCTCTCGCGCTGACATCCGAAGTGTTTGCGATGGGCGTCAAAAATGGTCTGGATCCTAAGGTCATGTTGGACGTGATTAATGTGGGTTCGGGCCAAAACACGGCCACCTTGGACAAATTTCCTCGTGCAGTATTGCCCCGTACTTTTAATATTGGTTTTGCGGCGGTCTTGGCTCACAAGGACTTAAAGCTTTGTGTGGATGAGGGTGAATCGCTTGGTATCCCCATGGTGATTGGCTCGGCAGTCAAGGAGCTTTATGTCATGACGATTGCCAAATATGGACAGCAAGCGGATATGAGCGATGTCGCGCGCTTGATGGAGTCCTGGACAGGTGTTGAAATCAAAAAAACTTGATTTAACGCACGATGATCAATACAGAATCTGGAGATATGGATGAAAGATACGGAACAATTTCGAAAGGGTGATAAGGTCAGAAGAGAAGTCTTAGGGGATGAGTTTGTCAATAAATCTTTTGCCAATGCAGATGATTTCAGTCGTGAAATGTTCGAACTCTCGACGGAGTATTGTTGGGGTGAGGTCTGGACGCGCGAAGGTCTGCCAAGAAAAGTGCGCAGTATTGTCAATCTGGCTATGCTGAGCGCTTTGAATCGGCCGCATGAATTGAAACTTCACGTTCACGGTGCCTTGCGCAATGGCGTCACGAAAGAAGAAATCAAAGAGATCCTTCTTCAGGTTGCGATTTATTGCGGTGTCCCAGCGGGTGTAGATTCTTTTAGAAATGCAAAAGAAGCGATTCGTGAGTATGAGGAAAAAAATCCCTCATAGCCATTCCAGAGGCCTTTGCTAGTCTATACAAAATCATCGCATATGCTTAGGGTTGCTTTTTAAAATGCTTAGCAACATGTTTGCGTAGTAGGCTTGCAAAGGCTCGGACAGGCCTTGTGGACGGCCGATTGGGTGCAATCGCAGTCACAAGTTTTCGGGTGATTTCAGGCTCGATGAGCGAACGATATTCAATCCGTCCGCTCTCAATCCATCTCTTGACGCAAGGGTAGGAAACAACGGTGCATCCTAGCCCGGATTCGACCATGATCAAACTAGAGTAGAGTGAGTCAATTTCTACAAGAATATTTGGCTTAAGCCCTTTTTCTGCCAACGCTCGGTCAACCAAAACGCGCACGCCATGTTCCTTGCTCGGAAGGATTAAAGGGATGTGCGCCAGCATGGTGATCGAGACTGGCCCCTTGGGTAGCTGCATGGCATTTTGGGCCGGGCCCACTAAAACGAGTCGATCTTCGAGTAGAGGGTCCGTTTTAATACTGCTAAAGGCGGTGGATTTTGTGTTGTAAAGGACTGCGACGTCAATCCGTCCATCTATGAGCCATTCGGATATATGGCCGCTAAAGCCTTCAAGTATCTTTAAAGGATGCTGAGGGTATTTTTCTTTGAAATCTTTCACGAGACCGACCGCGACAACAGATGCAAGAGAGGCAGGCAGTCCGACGATCACAGGCTGTGCTTGGGTGAGTCGGGTTTCTCTAATTTTTGCGAGCGCAGTTTGATGCGTTTTGATTATTTCGCGAGCATAACTTTCAAATACGGTGCCTTCTTGTGTCAATTCAACACCGCGACCTGTTCGTCTGTAAAGGCTGAAACCTATTTCCTTTTCTAGACCTTGGATTTGACGTGTCAGGACAGACTGACTCATCGAAAGCTTGAGTGATGCTTTGGAAAATGATCCGAGCTCTCGAATGGCAATGAAATACTCTAATTGATGTAAATCCATGCGCTGCCCTCAGAGAAATTTGACGCTACAAGCTTTTCGGCGAAATCTCTCTATAAATGAAAAAAGCTGAAAGAAATGCAATCGGAGTAAAGATATAGGATCAAGCAGGTTTAAAAACGGGCAACTGCTGACCTGAATCCAGCGCAGTAAAACTGAGCTTTAACGCATCACCAATTTCGAGGTTGTTGACTGACGCATTGATGATATTCGTCAACATCAAAGGACCTTCAGCAAGCTCTACGTAGGCCACAATATATGGCTCTGAGGCTTTAGTCAGAGCAGTGGCTGCATAAAGCGTTGCATCTCCACTCGAGGGACGCCATTCAAGTTTTGTCTCATAACAAAAGGGACAAAATGTGCGTGGATACCAATGAACTTTGTTGCACGCAGTACAGTGGGGTAATAAAAGAACCCCTTTTTTTGTTGCATCCCAAAAAAAACTGAAATAAGGATGTGCCGTCAACGCTTGGGTATGCAGGGTAATGTGTTCGTTATTCATCTAGACTCTCTCAAGAACGACGGTTGCATGCGCATAGCCTGTGCCGATAAAACCACCAGGTCCACAAGCCATGGCCAAGTCGCAGTTCTTTACTTGAACAGAAGGGTGTGCAGTGCCGCGAAGTTGCCGTGTCGCTTCTATCAGTTTGGTGATCCCGCCTCGATTGCTTGGGTGATTATTACAGAGGCCTCCGCCATCGGTATTGATGGCGAGTGGGCCTTGTCCTGAGATCAGTTTGCCGTCAGACACAAACTTGCCACCTTCACCCTTTTTACAAAATCCTAGATCCTCGAGTTGCATGAGCACCATGATCGTGAAGTTGTCATAAATAGAGGCGTACTTGAAATCTTGGGCGGTCACGCCTGCCTCTTTAAAGGCAATCGGTCCGCTGACTGCAGCACCGCTTGTCGTCATGTTCCCATACCCTGCATGTTGACCATAAACGGTATGGCCAGTCCCAATGACTCTGACCAGCGGATTTTTTAGTGATCTTGCGATGGCTGGACTGACGACAACGATCGCACCACCACCATCGCTAATGACGCAACAGTCCATCCTGCGCAAAGGTGGTGCCACCAGCGGGGAGTTCATGACTTCTTGGACCGTGACAGGTTTGTTGAACATCGCATGGGGATTATGTTTGGCATGCTCAGAGGCTGCGACACGAATCCAGGCCAATTGCTCAGCCGTGGTTCCGTACTCATGCATATGCCTTGCCATCATCATGGCGTAGGCGGTCGAGATTGTCGGACGGTAGGCAACTTCCCAAGGAGAGTCTGGTCTGTCCGGCTCTCCAGGTCTAGGCGCTGTTCCGGTTTTCATCTGCTCGCTGCGCGGTCTGCCAGCCAGTGTGATGAGTGCAACATTACATTTCCCGGAGGCGATGGCATCTACTGCATGTGCGATGTGTATGAGAGGTGAGCATCCGCCCGCATCTGTTGAATCGATATGCTTGAGCTTTAGATTCATAAAGTCAATAAACCAGTTGGCGTTTGAGCCTGGTATGTCTCTTGCGCCAAAGAATCCATCTACGTCAGAGGCGCTGAGTCCAGCATCTTTGAGCGCGCCAAGGGCGCACTCCGCATGCAGTTGAACCAGTGATGTTTCTGGAGCATGCCGAGTGGGGTGCTCAAATATTCCTGCGATATATGCTTGGTCTTTTCGCTTCACGCTCATGCCTGCTCATTCAGTGGATGGATAGAATTAATTGGCGCTTGCGCCTGCTAACTTAACGAGGTCACCCCAGCGCTTGACTTCGTTGACGTGGAACTGTTTGAGTTCGGCACGGGTCATTTTCTGCCAATGCAACACATCATCGATACCTAACTCTTTAAGCCTAGCAACGTATGCAGGATCAGAGGCGATTTCTCGCGTCACTGTCCAGAGTTTTTGAGCGATGTCGTTAGGTGTTCCGACTGGTACGGCCAGACCAAACCATGCGCTGAGATCAAACTCCTTGTAGCCTAGCTCAGAGAGGCTGGCCACATCAGGCATGGATACAGTTCTTTTCATGCTGGTCACCGCCAAGGCCCTGAGGCGTCCATCATCGATCATCGGTTTTGCATTCGCGGGAGGGTAAAAAAGGTAATCGATCCGACCGCCAATCAAATCCGTAATCGCTGCAGGACCCGAGGTGTAAGGAATATGTGTGGTGCGTACCTTGGCGACAGAGTTGAGGTATTCGGCAGATAGGTGATTAAGCTGTCCGCTGCCCGTTGTTCCAAAGGAAAGTTTTTCTGGGTTTTTGCTGGCGAAATCGACGAGATTAGCAACTGTTTTAATCTGAGAGTCTGCTTTGACGAGCAATGCAACGGGTGTCAGACAAATCAGTCCGATGGGCTCTAGATCCGCGATCGGGTTGTAGCTCAAGCCTTTTTGGCGGAATAGTTCGACGTTGATTGCTGAGGGACCCGTGTTGGTGACGAGGATGGTGTATCCGTCCGGGGCGGCTTTTGCGACGGCAGAGTAAGCAATACCGCCACTTGCTCCGCCTCGGTTATCGATAATGACGGGTTGACCGAGTTTTTTGGACAGTCTAGTACCAAATTCGCGACCAATGATGTCGGCAAAAGAGCCAGCGGGCGCAGGCACCACCATTTTGATCGGGCGATCTGGGAAAGTCTGCGCCGAGGTGATCGAGGGTGCAATACAGAGGGCTAATACAGTAAAGATACTTTTGAGCTTGCGAATTGCCATGGCTTGTCTCCGCCTGAAGGTGAGTTCGTTTTAGTTAATACTGCGTTCTTTGTTGTTCCAATAGACAGCGCGTAAAGCTTTTTTATCGAGTTTTCCAAGAGGGGTAAGAGGTAATGCATCAACGAAATCAACGGTTTTTGGGGCTTGGACTGCGCCTTTTGCCGACTTGACGCGTTGAGTGAGCTCTTGCGCCGTCACGCTTTGTCCTTCTTTAAGTACAACAACAGCTTTGACTGCTTCGCCCCAGTCGGGATCGGGTATGCCGATCACCGCGACAGAAGCGACTGCAGGATGTGTTGCGATGACGTCTTCAACTTCTTTCGGATATACATTAAAGCCACCACTGATGATCATATCCTTGGCTCGATCAACAATGAAAAAGTATCCACGCTCATTTTGATAGGCAAGATCGCCGGAGTAGAGCCAACCGTTTTTGAGTGCTTGCGCAGTTAATTCTGGCTCTTTGAAGTAGCCTTTCATGACGAGATCACCTCGAATGCAAATCTCGCCCACTTGACCTCTAGGCACTTCTTGACCTTCCTGATCGAGAATTTTGACTGTCGCGCCCGGGTAGGGCTTTCCGGCAGAGGCTAACAGGGAGTCATCGAGATGGTCTATTTCCGTTAGACTCAGTACAGTGCTTGGAGCCTCTGTGAGCCCGTAATGTTGAATCAAAATGGGGCCAAGTAATTCTCTCGCTTGAAAAAGACGTGTAGGTGAGATGGGCGCTGCGCCGTACATGAGCATACGCAAGCCAGACTTGGCCAAGCGGGCGCTCTCTGGATGATCAAGCAGACGGTAAATCATTGTTGGGACTAGATAAAGACCATTGGCGGTCCCTTCAACGACGTCGTTGATGAGTCTGTCAGGATTAAAGCCATCGTGCAATACGATTGTGCCTCCATGCCACAACACCGGAACGATCATTGCGCCGGAAGCATGTGAAAGAGGCGTTGAGCAGAGCAAACGCAAGTCGACCCAATTGTGACCAGCCATGCGGAAAAGAGCGTTGGTGGCCAGTGAACAGCTGGTCCCCATCACACCTTTTGATTTGCCTGTCGTGCCGCCGGTGTATATCAAGCGCACGATATCGTCGGGCTCACTCAAGTCTGTCAAAGCAGGATCAATGGATGGATCAAAAGCATCCCAAAGGAATGGCGCTGCAGCGACCGAGTCATGGCAAGCTATTTCAAAATTTTGTGTCGATCTATTGTGTAACTCTCGCGCTCTTTCCATTCTGTCCGCATCAACGACGAGTAATTTCGCTTCGCAGTTATTCAGTATGTAAAGCTGGTCTTCTATGCCTCCAAGAGGCTGGAGTGCGACGGAACGAAAGCTATTGATGTAGCAGGCAGCCATGACAACAAACACGTCGGCGCGATTGCCGCACATTTGTACGATGGTATCGCCTCGCTGGAGGCCCATTTGGTTGAACTTTTGAAGCAGGTAGGCGATACGTTTTGCAATCGTCTCGTAGCTCAGGTGCGTACCATCAGGGTTAATAAAGGCAGTACGGCTCGGATAGCGGCTCAGTAAATTAACAATCATTCCACCCATCGTTGGGCCTGAGTAGATTGAACGTGACAACGCATCACCAGAATTTTTCATCTTTGTACTTTCTTTAGGAAGATTTTTTAAAAATTGTCTCTCTTAAGAAGGTACATGAGCGTATGAGCCATGGCAAGTGTTTTAAATGCAATAGTCTTTACTTGTTGGGTACAAATGTATTCGATTCGATTAAAAGGCTTTGGTTTGTTGTCGCAATTGTTGATAAATCCATTATATTGGACATTGCGGTGATCAATACAGGAGTGAGTATTTTGTTTAAAACTACCTATGCCTTTTGTCTGGCAACCCTTTTGCTTTTGCCTTTTACAGTGTCACACGCACAGCAAATCCGCTTGCCGTCCGAAGTTGTGTTTATCCCTAAAAAAATATTGCTCGGGACACTCAAGTTGGAAACAACGATTTACAAGCCTGAGGGGCAGGGACCGTTTCCTTTGGTGGTGATTAATCACGGCAAGGAATCAGGACCTCCGGGACTGCAAAAGCGTTTCACCCCAGGTTGGGTTTCGCGCTTCTTTCTTGAACGAGGATATGTTGTCTTTGTGCCAATGCGCACTGGATTTTCTAAATCAACTGGCAGCTATGTGGGAGGTGAATGTAATGTCGAGTCAAATGGTCTTGTACAGGCTGAGGATGTAACGGCCACGGTGACTTACGCGCACACTCTGGATTATGTCGATCGTAAGCAGACCCTGGTGATGGGTCAATCGCACGGTGGTTGGACCACGCTTGCTTATGGTGCCTCTAAGCCCGACCCTTCTGTGAAAGGCTTGGTAAATTTTGCAGGTGGTTTACGTCAAACAAACTGTGGGGGCTGGGAGCTTAATTTGGCCAAGGCGGCAGCGAGTTTTGCAAAAGAGACGAGTATTCCTTCGCTTTGGCTATATGGTGACAATGATAGTTTTTTCTCTAAAAAAACGTATTCTGAAATGTTTGCGCGTTACAGCAAAGTGAATCCTAGCGCGCAACTTGTTGAGTTTGGTGTGTTTGGTGAGGATGCGCACGGAATTTTTACGCACAAAGACGGGCGCGCGGTATGGGGGCCGTATCTAGAAAAATTTATGACTCAGCTCGGTTTGCCGACCAAAGTGACATATCCTCGATATAAGCCGGGATAGGGTGGATTCAGGTAATGTTAATCACCTGAGTCCCCCTTTTCTTTTTTCTCATAGTGAGAGTGAATCGAGAAAACACATCAACTTAACCGTCTTGTTTGAGTCCCAATTCCTTAATCAATTTCCCAAGCTTTTCGTACTCATTTTTGATGTGCGCTGAAAAAGCATCGCCCTTGAGGATTGATTTTTCAACACCGGCAGTCTTGAAACATGCTTCCATTTCTAGTGTGTTAACAGCTTTTTCAAAGGCATCCTGAATTTTACGGATTACCTCAAGTGGGGTGAGATATGATTCTTCGCATAGCGAGAAGTGCAAATATGCGTCAGCACTGCACGTTGTCGCTACAACTTCGCGCGAGCCGTTACAACGCATTTCGACAACCCCTCAATGAGGGTATCCTTGGGCAAGTCTCGGCCAATGAATACGACTTTCGTTTCACGAAGTTCGCAGGGTTTCCATGCCGATCCCTTTGATCTTCCCATCATCATATGCACACCTTGAAAAATCACACGGTGATCCATGTTTTTGATGTTGAGTATTCCTTTGTAGCGCATCAGTTGCGTACAATAAACTTGGACGACGCCATCCAAAAAATCTTCGATCAGGTCTAAAGCAAGCGGTTTGGTCTCGCGGAACGCAAAAGAGGTGACATCATCGTCGTGCTCATGATCGACATCGATCAAGAAGTCAGGCTCGATTTCAAGGATGGCATTTAAATTAAATCCACGGATATCCAAAAGGTTGTCAATCGTTGTCTGCCCATGCTGCGAAACGGCGACTTTGGCACGGAGATTTATTTGAGACAGCGATTTTATTCATAGGATTAATCACGCACTACTGTTTAACCCGATTGACAAAGGACAACCCTGACACCTACCATCAGTTAAAAAAAAGGGACATGACGTTCCAATAACAGACAAAAAAGAAGTCATGACAGTAGGGGGAGCGTCCTATGAATGCTGAAAGAGTCGTGAGCGTATTTTGGCTCATCGTAGGCGGTGCCGTGATGCACACGAGCTATGGTTACGGCTTGGGTAGTGGTGGTGAGCCAGGCTCAGGGTTTTTACCTATCATTGCCGGCGGCTTCATCTGTGCGATGTCGATCATCATTTACCTCCAGACCTATACCAACAAGGAAATGGCAAAGTCTCGATTTGCGGACCATTGGCGCGGTACGCATTGGTCGCGCACCATCATCCTTGTTCTGTTGACGCTTGCCTTCGTTTGGTTGATCGAAATACTGGGTTTTTTTGTGACGAGCATCTTGCTGTTGGTCATCATTATGAAATTTCTGGAAAAACTTGACTGGTTTAAATCGATTGTGATTCCTGTTATTACCGTCATATTGACATACCTGTTGTTCACGTCAATGTTGGATACCAACATGCCGCGCGGCATGCTCGGTCTTTGGTAAAGGGAATCAAACATGGATTTAGTTGACAACATTACTCTTGGTTTTTCGGTCGCGTTTCAGTGGCAAAACCTGTTCTTTTGTTTTGTAGGTGTGTTGATAGGCACGCTCATTGGCGTATTGCCGGGCTTGGGACCTGTCGGCGCAATGGCGATTTTATTGCCGATCACCTACGGCATTTCACCTGTGACCGCCATCGTGATGCTGGCAGGTATTTATTATGGTGCCCAGTATGGTGGCTCGACCACGTCAATTTTGGTCGGGATCCCAGGTGAGGCCTCGTCGGTGGTGACGGCGCTGGATGGGCACCAGATGGCACTGCAAGGTCGAGCGGGCCCTGCACTTGGTATTGCGGCATTTAGTTCTTTTATTGCAGGTACGTTGGCGATTGTGGGGCTGATGTTGATGGCCGGTCCGCTGGTCAAGTTCGCGCTCAAATTCGGTCCTGCTGAATATTTTTCTCTAATGGTCTTAGGTCTAATCATTTTGACTTATCTTGCTCAAAAGTCGATGATCAAGGCCTTACTGATGGCCTCGTTTGGTGTTGTTCTTGGTTTGATCGGTCTTGACAGCATTACTGGAATGCCACGTTTTACGGCTGACATGCCTGAGTTGCTCGATGGCATCGGTATCGCGCCACTCGCGATGGGTCTTTTTGGTGTATCGGAGATATTGCTCAATATCGAAAGGCAGATCAAACGCAGTGTGGTCGTCAAACGCGTTAAAAATTTACTGCCCAACTTGCAGGACTGGAAAGACTCCGCCGCGCCGATGGCAAGGGGAACCGCCATTGGCTATCTGGTTGGTATTCTCCCAGGCGGGGGCACAGTGCTGTCTTCTTTTCTTTCCTACGGTGTTGAAAAGCGTCTCTCCAAAGAGCCAGAAAAATTTGGTAAGGGTGCGATTGCAGGTGTCGCAGGACCTGAAGCCTCCAACAACGCGGCAGCGCAAGCGGGTTTCATACCGCTTTTGTCATTAGGTATTCCGGCGAGTGCCGTCATGGGCATTTTGCTTGGTGCCTTGATGATTCACGGGATTCAGCCTGGTCCGCTGTTGATGAGAAATGAACCGGAGTTGTTTTGGGGTGTGATTGCCAGCATGTACATCGGCAACATCATGCTGCTCATTCTGAATTTGCCAATGATCGGTCTCTGGGTTCGCCTGTTGATGGTGCCTTATAGCGTGCTGTTCCCGATTATTTTGTTCGTGGCCTTGACCGGCGCATTTGTGGTTAATGGCAGCATTCTTGATTTGTATCTGATGTTAGGCTTTGGTGTCCTAGGATACTTTATGCGCAAGTTCGATTATGAACCTGCTCCTTTGATTTTGGCCTTTGTCTTGGCGCCTATTCTTGAGATTTCACTTCGTCAATCATTGATTATTTCAGGAGGGGATGTCAGTATATTTTTTGTCAGACCGATTTCTTTGACGCTACTTGTGATTTCAGCACTGTTACTTTTATCCGCTCTAATCCCTTCGATTCGCTCCAAGCGGGAAAAGATCGTGGCGCAAGCCGAGGAAGATGTTTGACCTTTAAGACTCAATAGAAGTCCTTCGTTTATAAATACTAGGAGAGACAGTATGAAAGCAAAAATGATTTTGACAACACTCGCGATAGCCATGGGGTTGACTGCGACAGGCACGGCGATGGCTCAAAAATACCCGACTAAAACAATCACAATGTATGTGGCGTTTTCTGCTGGAGGTACGACTGACCTGACGGCTCGAGCCATTGCTCAGGGTATGGAGAAAATCCTCGGCGTCCCTGTGGCGATTGAAAATAAAGGTGGGGGTGGCGGTACGGTGTCTGGCGCGTTATTGGCAGCAGCCAAGCCCGATGGTTATACGCTCTTGGTCGCCTCCACGGGCCTGCTCAGTATGCGTCCAATGATGATGAAGGTGGCATTCAAGCCTTCGAGTTTTACGCCCCTGATCCAATACAGCGAGTATGTGGGTTCTCTTACGGTTCGCAAGGATGCACCCTATGACACGATTGAGAAGTTTGTCGAGCATGCCAAGAAAAATCCCGGCATGACTTATGCATCCTCTGGGGTCAATACGCAGCAACAAATTGGTGTTGAAACGGTGGCCAAGTGTAAAGGTCTTGCCTTTAAGCATGTCCCGCAAAAGGGTGGCTCGAACTCGAACACCCAATTGATGGGTGGTCATATCGACTTTATCGCGGGCTCTGGCTCACACCTGCCTTTTGTGGAGCAAGGAGAGTTTCGCGAGTTGCTCGTCCTGCATCGCGACACGCGTGACCCTACAAAGCCTAATGTGCCTATCATGAAGGATATCGGTTGCCCACCAAGCAACCCAGCGCTTGGCATGATTGTGGTGGCGCCTGCGGGCGTGCCAACTGAGGTCGCTAAAAAGCTTGAACAAACAATGACGACTGTTGTTCAACAAGCGTCATTTCAAGAGCTCCTCAAGCGCTTTAATCTTCCCTATGATTTTAAGGACAGCGCGCAGCTCAAGCAGGCTTTGGCAAAAGAGACCGAGTGGTACAAGCAATACCTGACAGAGAACAATCTATTGCTTAAGTAAGGCGTTTAAGTTGCACTATTCTTGATGTCGACGATCAAAATCCCAAACTGATTCAAAACCCATCAGTTTGGTGAGGTCTGCAAAGTCAGCGAGCTTGGCCTGCCCATTTTTTGATGATCCGTGCGATTTAAATTGTTGATAAACATCTGTCATGGCCTGCACGGACGCGAGTAAGGCCGTGACAGGGAAGATGGCAAGTTTGAACCCGAGTGACTCCAATTCTTCTTTTGAAAGAATTGGAGTTTTTCCTTTTTCGACCATGTTTGCCACTAATGGCAAATCAAATCTTTCTCCAATCATGCGCATTTCCTCGAGCGACTCTGGGGACTCAACAAAGAGCATGTCAGCGCCGGCATTTGCATAAGCGTCAGCGCGTCGCAGTGCTTCATCGAGTCCTAGTGTCGTGCGTGCATCTGTGCGCGCGATGATGAGGAAGTCTTTACTATGGCGAGCTTCGGTAGCAACTTTGATTTTTTGCGCCATATCCTTCATTGCAATGACGCGTCTACCCGGCGTGTGACCACATTTTTTTGGAAACTCTTGGTCTTCAAGTTGAATGGCCGCTGCGCCCGCTGACTCATATCCCCTAACTGTATGGTGGACGTTTAATAAACCACCATAACCCGTATCACCATCGGCAATCAGAGGCCTTGTCGCCATGTTGGCCATGGTAGCCACCCTATTTTGCATGTCTGTGTAGGTGGCAAGACCTGCATCGGGCAAGCCAAGATAGGACGCCACCGTGCCAAAGCCAGTCATGTAGAGCGCATCAAAACCAAATTGGTCGGCAAGTCTCAGAGACACCATCTCATACACGCCAGGAGCGGTGATCAGTCCGGGCTGTGCAAGACGTTCGCGTAGTGAGTGTTTCATGATGGTCTTATCCGATTGATTTAGTTTGCTTTGATGCCAGCATCTTTGATGACTTTTCCATAGCGCTCGTAATCAGCTTTGACCTCAGCTGCAAACTTTTCTGGTGTCCAAGGTGTTGGAGTGATACCCATTGTTTCAAGTCTGGCAATAACGTCAGGTGTGTTCAGTACAGCATTGAGTTCTTTATTAAGATAGGTCACAACCGCTTTTGGTGTCTTGGCAGGCGCAAACATGGCAACCCATCCGCTTACGACAAAATCAGGTACGCCGCTTTCAATGAATGTAGGGACGTCCGGTAGTGAAGGCGCACGCTTTTCGCTCGAAACCGCAACAGCTTTGATGCGACCTGATTGGATGTGAGGATAGGCGCCTGCCACTGCAGTAAAGACGAGTGGAATATTGCCTCCTTGAACGTCAATCATGGCCTGACCACCGCCCTTATAAGGCACATGGACAAGTTTGGCGCCCGTCTTTTGATTGAGGAGTTCGATACCTACATGCTGTGGACTGCCAATGCCGGAAGAGCCAAAGGTCACGGTTTTACCAGGTTGCTTAGAGAGTGCGATGATCTCTTTGAGCGTCTGAGCTTCAAACTTTGGATAGGAAACGAGGATCAGCACCGTTTCACCGATTTTTCCGATAGGCGTGAAGTCCTTGATTGGATCAAAGGGCATGCTCGCGGCGATATGGGGGTTGACCACCATCGTGCCATCAAAACCGTATACCAGTGTGTAGCCGTCTGGTTCAGAGTTTGCGACGAGTGCTGAACCAATATTGCCAGTCGCGCCTGGTTTATTTTCAACGATGACCTGTTGTCCGATGCGCTTGGATAATTGCTCGGCGATGAGTCTACCGCTGGTGTCAGTCACCCCACCAGGTGTAAACGGTACGATGAGTCGAATAGGTTTGTTGGGAAAGTTGCCTTGAGCGTTCGCTGGACTTCCGGCGACGAGTATCGTCAATCCCAACGCAAGTGATAAGTTTTTTACGGTTTTCATGATGAGGGTGTTCAGCATTTAAGTCTCCTAGTGGTTGTCGCATTCATTGCGAACTTTTAAAAATATGCTGCGATGAAAATGATGAAATGTGTTGCAACTTATTGCATCGTTTTACGGCTAATGTAAGGCACTAAGCCACCCGCCTTGAGGATTTCATGAATGATTGCGGGAAAGGGGCGAGCTTGAAATGATGTTGAATGATGAATGAATGTGCCTGCTTCAGTATCAACGTCGATGGTGTCGCCCATCTTGACGTGATCCACAAGTTCGGGACATTCGAATACAGGTAATCCAATATTAATGGCATTTCGATAGAAAATTCTAGCAAAGCTCGCCGCAATCACGCAGGAGATCCCAGAGGCTTTGATGGCGATGGGTGCATGTTCGCGAGAGGAGCCTGTACCGAAATTTTTACCGGCAATCACCACATCGTCAATTTGTACGCGAGAGGTGAACTCGGGATCGATGCCTTCGAGACAATGTGGTTTTAGATCTTCAGCTTTATAAAGGTTGAGATATTGGCCAGGCAAAATCAAATCTGTGTTGATGTCGTGGCCATAGCGATGCACTGATACGGATTTTTTCATATCTGTGGCTCCAGCAGGAGGCGCGCAGGATCACAAATCTCTCCTTTTACGGCCGCTGCTGCGGCGACCCAGGCGTTGGCTAAAAAGACTTGCGAATCAACATGTCCCATTCTGCCGCGAAAATTTCGATTGGTGGTGGCAACGGCGGTCTCGCCTGCAGCCAAGATTCCCATATGTCCTCCAAAACAGGCGCCGCAGGTTGGCATTGAAACAAACGCACCTGCTCTGGCAAAGATGTCGAGCAATCCTTCTTGACTGGCTTGTCGATAGATCTTGTTGGTGGCAGGAACAATCACCAGCCTGACCTCTGCTTTGACATCGTGGTTGCGCAAGATGCTTGCAGCTTGTCTGAGATCGGTCATCGTACCGTTTGAGCAGTTGCCGATATAGACTTGGTCCACTTTTGTGCCAAGTAATTCCGTGAGTGATTTGCAATTGTCGGGAGAGGGAGGCGCTGCGAGGACAGGTTGCAATGTATCGAGTGCGATATGGATCACGCTTTGATATTTCGCATCAGGATCTGGGTAAACCGGTGCATGCTGTTGCCATCCCGAACGTTCGATATAGTCTTTAACTTGTTCATCAAACTCAAAAACACATGTCTCCGCGCCTGCTTCAACCGTCATATTTGCGATGGCAAAGCGTTCGTCAATATTGAGATTGCTCAGGCCAGACCCGCCGAACTCAAGGGCAGTGTTGAGCGCGCCATCGCAGCCAATTAGTCCGATGATTGACAGAATGATGTCTTTGCCCGTCACATAAGGTTTAGGTTTTCCGGTAAGTTCAATCCTGATTGAGGGAGGAATCTTGACCCACAGCTCTCCAGTGGCTAAGACTGCCGCGAGATCCGTGGAGCCAAAACCCATGCCTGAGGCATTTAAGGCCCCAGCTGTGCAGGTATGAGAGTCTGCTCCAAATACAAGTCCTCCTGGTCCGATTAAGCCAATCTCTGGCAGCAGAGCATGTTCGATACCACCACGCCCAGAGTCATACAGGTGCTTGATACCCATTTCACGGGAGAGCGTTTTCAGCATGCTCACAGAGTTTGCGCTAGTCACGTCTTTAGGAGGATAAAAGTGATCCGTCACGATGACGACTTGATCAGGGTGGGCAATTTTTTTAACGCCCATCAGCTTGAGCTGCGCTGCAGTGATTGTGCCACTCGTATCATTTAAAAGAACGACGTCTGGCAAGATGACGGCGATATCGCCTGAGCGCATATTTTTTTCCTGACTATGCGCGGCGTAAATTTTTTCCGTCATCGTCATAGGTGCAGCGGACTGTGTTGAGAGACTCATAGGGATCCGAGAATGAGTTGCAAGGAATGCATTAGGTGCTTTTTCATCGCGCCATAGGCCGCCTCTGGTGAAGATGCAAGGATGGCCGTTGCGATCTCTTCGTGTTCGCTCAGTGCATTTTTGATGATTTGTTCTTTGCTCATGACTTGTCTAAGTTGCAGCATAAAAACAGGAAGTTGGTATTTGTCGATGAGCTTGCCGAGTTCATCGTTTTCGGAGATGGTGACAATCGCCTGGTGAAAATTTCGGTTGTCGATTACGAATTCAGAAAAAATGGGATTGTGTTGATGTCTGCGTCCTCTTTCGAGCACATCAATGAACAGTGTTCGATTGTCTTTGAGGCCAATCTTTTCTGCTGCCATTCTGGCTGCGAAGCCTTCGAGGGCGATTCGGATCTCAAACAGTTTGTAGACTTCGGTGACATTGAGCTTGCGCACAATCGCACCTTTGTTAGGGTTGAGATTGATGAGTCGCTCGGCATCAAGCTGACGAAAGGCCTCCCTTAAGGAGCCCCGACTGACGCCAAGTTCTTCGAGCAGATCGTTTGCGATCAGCCTCTGTCCGGGGGCAAGGCGACCATCAAGGATTTGTTCCTTGAGGGTTGAGACCACGCGACTGATCGTTTTGCCTGTACGGATGAGGGGAGTGGGAGCGGTCATTCAACGGATGGATCGTATCAATATTTGAACATTAATATACAACATAAGTGTTGTACACTTTTTAAAAATTCATAAAGGAATCAACAAAATGTCAGCGCGTTCTCTCCGTAACAGACTGTCTCAACCCAATATTTTGGTGGTTCCAGGGGGCGGTTCCCCGCTGGAGCTCAGGTTGATCGAAATGCAAGGCTTCGAGGCTGGCTATGTGAGTGGTTATGCCACAGCGGCCTCTCGTTATGCAGAGCCGGATATTGGCTTGATTGCCTATGCAGATGTAGAAGATGCAGTTCTATCGATGCGGCGCGTCACACGCATACCGCTTATTGTGGATTGCGATACGGGATATGGCGATGTGGCTAACGTAGTGCGCACTGTCCGCGGCATGGAGCGATTAGGCGTGGCTGCAATACAGATCGAGGATCAGGCATGGCCAAAGAAGTGTGGTCATATGGATAACAAGATTGTCGAGCCACGAGATATTGCGATTAGAAAGGTCAAAGCTGCGGTTCAGGCACGTGAAAATAGCGACACACTCATCGTGGCGCGCACGGACGCCCGAGGTCCAATGGGTATGCCAGAGGCGCTGGATCGTTGTCAGGCTTTCAAGGATGCGGGCGCGGATGTATTGTTTGTGGATGGTCCTCAGTCGACGCAGGAGCTTGAGTTGATTGGCCGTACTCTGCCTGGCCCGTTGATTGCCAATATGTCCGAGACGGGTTTGACACCACTACACTCAGCGGCTGAGCTCGAGCAAATGGGTTATGCGATTGCGCTATTTCCGAGCAGTACAGTGCGTTTGACGATTGGCGTACTCGGCGCATTTCTGAAAGACTTGCAGGAAAAGGGTGACTCGAGGGACTGGGTTAAGCAAATGGCCTCTCTCGAACAAACGAATACATTACTTGGTCTCTCTGATATTCGTTCATTTGAGCAGCAGTTGTTGACATCAATCAAAGGCTAGGCTTTCATGCGTGAAATTATCTGCCCCCATTGCAGTAAAGCGTTCAAAATCGATGAGGCGGGATACGCCGACATCCTCAAACAAGTGCGCGATGGCGAGTTTGAGCAGCAGTTGCACGATCGGTTGGAGCTGGCGGAGCAGGAGAAACGTAATGCTGTCGCACTCGCTGAGGCCAAGCTTGCCAATTCCTCGCAGCTGGCAGCTGCGGCCAAGGATGCGGAGATTCAGGCCCTGAAATCAAAGCTTGAGGCCGGTGGGATGGCGCAGCAGCTTGCGATCGCTCAGGCGCTCGCAAGTGTTGAAAAAGAGCGCGATGCACTCAAGAATGGTCTGGAGCGCTCGCAGCTTGAGAAAGCGCTTGCGGAAAAATCTCTCAAAGATAAATACGAAACACAACTCAAGGATCGCGACGATGCGATCGAGCGCCTGC
This sequence comes from Zwartia lucis, assembly GCF_965234455.1. GTDB lineage: Bacteria > Pseudomonadota > Gammaproteobacteria > Burkholderiales > Burkholderiaceae_B > Zwartia > Zwartia lucis. The sequence continues at coordinate 798,398 of NZ_OZ248472.1, forward strand.
GCGACATGAAGGCGCGCTTGTCGACAAAAATGGTAGGTGAGACCCTGGAACAGCATTGCGAGACGGAATTCAACCGGATTCGTGCCACGGCATTTCCCAGGGCGTATTTTGAGAAAGACAACGACGCTCGCTCCGGTAGCAAGGGCGACTTTATTTTTCGTGATGCAGATGAAGCGGGCACTGAGATTGTGTCCATCATGTTTGAAATGAAAAACGAAAGCGACTTGACAGCGACCAAGAGTAAAAATGAGGATTTCCTCAGGGAGCTCGATAAGGATCGCAGTGAAAAGGGTTGTGAGTATGCGGTGATGGTGTCTTTACTCGAGCCTGACAATGAGTTTTACAACACGGGGATCGTAGATATGTTTCATCGCTACCCCAAAATGTATATCGTGCGCCCTCAGTTTTTTATTCCTATCATCACGCTGCTGCGCAACGCAGCGATGAATTCGATGAAATACAAGACCGAACTGGCTCTGGTCAAGGCTCAAAGCGTCGATATTACGAACTTTGAAAACGAACTCGAGACGTTTAAGAGCGCGTTTGCAAGAAACTATGATCTGGCGTCGCAGCGATTTCAAAAGGCGATCGACGAAATTGATAAATCGATCGATCACCTGCAAAAGACCAAGGAGGCTTTGCTCAGTACAGATCGTAATCTGCGCCTCGCGAACGACAAGGCGCAGGATGTGACGATAAAAAAGCTCACGCGAGGCAACCCGACGATGGCGGCGAAGTTTGCGGAGTTAAAGGAGGAGGGAAAATGAAGTGGGGGGTAAATTAATTTGCTTTTAAACCCGCCACATCAACAACGCGCTTCCATTTTTGAGTTTCTTCGGTCATAAACTTTACAAAATCAGCCGTGCTGGTTTTGTCAGCTTCGAGTCCACTTTGTGCAAGCTGGTTTTGAAAGTTCTGATCAGAGGAAAGTTTACTGATCGCGTTGCTTAATTTCGTGACGATTGGATTCGGTGTGCCAGCAGGCGCTAGAACAGCGAACCAAGTCCCGGCATAGTATGAGGGCAGTCCGGCTTCGGAAAAGGTCGGTACGTTCGGCAAAGCCTTGGAGCGTTGTTCTCCCGCAATAGCGATCGCGCGGATTTTGCTGCCCTCCACTAATGGTCTTGAGCTAGGAACGCTATCGAAGATGACTTCGATTTGTCCGCCCATGAGATCGTTAAGCGCGTTGGCGCCTCCTTTGTAGGGGATATGTTCTAGATTGACTGCAGCGGTGAGTTTGAAAAGCTCACCTGCTAAATGACCTGAGGAACCCGTTCCTGCCGAGCCATATCGAACGGCGCCGGGTTTGGCTTTGGCATACGTGATCAGTTCAGTCACGGTTTTAGGTTCGAATTTGGGGTTGGTGACGAGCAAGACTGGCGCAGTCGCCACCATCTTGATAGGTGTGAGATCCTTCAAGGGATCGTAACTCATGTTTGGATAAATGCTTGGATTGCTCGTGAGACCTGGAAATCCAGCCAACAATGTATAGCCGTCTGGTTTGGCTTTGGCGACATAATTGGCACCGATATTTCCATTTGCGCCTGCACGATTTTCAACGACGACTGCTACACCAAGAATTTCGCTTAGACCGACACCAAATTTTCTCATGACGACGTCAGCGGCACCTCCTGCACTAAAAGCGACAACTAACGTGATTGGACGGTCGGGATACGCGGCCTGTGCGCTGGTTACAGTTGCAGCAGGGGCGGCGTAGACACCCGCACTGAGGGCGCCGAGTACGCATGCATAGCTGAACTTAAGGATAGCGCGTCTGAGGTGGTTCTGTGATGCGTTCATTTTGATTTTTACCTTAACAATTGATCAAAAAAATGAGATTATTCAGTCCAGCCTTCTGCTTTGAGTTCTAAGTAAATCTTGTGTGCAACGACAAAACTGGCTTCGGCGTTATAGAGTCCGCCATAAATGCCTGAGAGAAAGAAAATCTCTGCAATTCTTTTTTTAGTGACGCCACCCAGTAGTGCGCTTCTAGTGTGACGACCGATCGCGCCATGCTGAGCGGTCGCCGAGGCGATTGCCAGGCAAATCTGGCTGCGCAAAGGTGCTGAAAAATGGGGGCGAGCCCAAACATTGCCAAAACAAAACTCGTGCGTCAGGTCATTAAAGATGTTTTCAAAGGCATCACATTTTTCTAGAGCGATATCGATAGACTCTGCGCCGAACAGACGTCGGCGTATTGCGAGTCCATCATCAATCCGTTCGCTACAGCTTGCGGCGGCGGGCTGAAAGTTGTCAACGTTTTTTTGTGTATCGGTAAGCTTGCCTTCGGCTTCGAGCTCTTTAAACGTTTGTGCGGCAATTTTGAATGAAGCCAGAGACGGATATACACCGCTATAGCAATAGAGTTGCACTAGCATCTCTGCAACGTCTGTGCGACCCAAGCCGGCCTCCACACATTTCACGACATGCTTGGCGACAAAATCTAATTGCAAGTTAGCTGAAACCATCGCTAGCGTTAACAATGCTTTTGTAGGAGGATCCATTTCAAGGTTTTTTTCATTAACCTTCGAATGAAAGACTTGCTCAAGATTGTTGGACTCAACTAAAAAATAATCCTCATCCTGCTTCATGGAGATGCTCGCTTTGGTTGTGAGACCGTAATTAATGCTGCAGAAAATGTATTTCTTTGCCGAGCGTAGAGCCCGCCGTGCATCTTCGCCAGAAGAAAAAGCCAACTGCGCCTTAACTTTTAGTTAATACGGTGGCGTTCCATTTTCCTTCACGTACTATTTTTCTAACGACATCAATGAGCACCGTTTTAGCCACACTCGCGGTCGGCGACATTTCCTTTTCGGGTAGAGTCACAAGGAAGTTTTGTAGGTGGGCTTGTGGATCAATCAGCTGGGTCACGTTCAATCCTATCGAAAGCGCGCGCGTGGTGACCGCACTTTGTTGGATGGAAATACCATGCCCGGAGCGGACCAGTTCGAGGAGGAACGACAGTGAGTCGACTTCAGTGATCACCGAGGGCGACAGGCCAATTTGCGCAAAGCGCGTCTCTAACACGCGTCGGAATCCATGACGTCTGCTAGGCAAGATCAAGGGAAGGTCAACGACTTGTTGAAAGCTCAAACCGTCTGGTGGTGCACTGATTTCAAAGTAAGGAGAGTAGAGTGCAAAGAGCCCTTCGGAGAGGAGTGGTGTGATTTCCCAAGAGTAAGCGGACTCGATTTCGAACAAGACGGCGAGATCGAGTTGCCTCAAGTTGAGCATATTGGAGAGATAGCCAGAGAAGGACTCTACGATGTGTACCTCTACCTCTGGGTATTTAGATTTCATTGCCTCAAAAAAGGGCATGGCAAGTGCCGAGATCGTTGCAGGTGTTAACCCTATGCTGACACGACCTGTGATTTGCATTCTTTGTGCGATGCTGACGGCATCGTCCGCGTGGCGCAAGACGAGTTGTGCACTGCGATAAAAGACCGAGCCAGCCTCGGTGAGTTTGGTGCCAGAGGAGCTTCTGTGCAACAAGGTGACACCCAGCTCACGCTCTAATTTAGTGATCTGCTGACTTAGGGCGGCAGTGGCGATATCAAGCTCGATTGCGGCTTTACCCATGCTGCCTAAATCAACAATTCGCAAAAAGTAGCGTAGTTGTCTTAGTTCCAAGTTGAACTCCTTTTGTACCCCTACTATAGAGGTCATCGGCGCTGCTCTGCAATGCTTTCTTGTGTCGGCGTGCGATTCCAAATAGTGGTCAAGTCAAAAAATTCGTTGACGCATAATTTTTGTTGGACTAAGTTGAAGTGGTCGTAAGTTGTAGGATGGTCTGCTTGAAATCAGTCCAATCTGCTTGAGTCAATGAAACTAAGTTCCTTTACATTGCTTTAGGAGTACTTTGAAATGCTCAATAAACTGAAAGTCCTCGCCTGTGTGGCAGCTCTCGCGCTGAGTTCGGGGGTCAGCGCACAACAAGAATTAAAGATTGGCGGTATTGGCTCTCTCTCAGGCGGTGGTACAGCTTGGGGTATCGCTCTGCAGCGCGGCGTGCAAATGGCAGTTGACGAGGTCAATGCTGCGGGTGGTCTCAAAATCGGAGACAAGACTTATAAACCCAGGCTGGTGATGTTTGACGATCAGTACACTGCGGCAGGTGGACGCTTAGCAGCCGATCGACTGATTAATAATGAAAAAATTAATTTCATTATTGGGCCGATTGGTTCGCCTTCGGTGTTGGGCGCGGTTGCTGTGACAACGCCTGCAAAAGTGCTGTTGTTATCAAATGGTTTTGCGCCATCTATCCTTAAAAATGAGGCCAAGTCTCCCTATAACTTCCGTGCCATGAACAGTACGGTTGAATTTGGGCCTGCGATGGTCAAGTGGTATCGCGATAATTTTCCTAATACAAAAAAGGTGGCTTTGATTGCGCCTAACGATGCTGTCGGTCAGGCGGTCGTGCCTCAGCTTGAGCAGTATTATCGCGACAATGGTTTTGAGGTCTGGAAAGAGTTGTATGACCGAGGTTCAAAAGAATTTACGCCTTTGCTGACACGCATGATGGCTCAAGGCGTCGATTTACTTGACCTGAACAGTAATGCTCCAGGAGAAGCTGGCTTGATCCTCAAGCAAGCGAAACAGGCTGGCTTTAAGGGCAAAATCTGGCAGGTTGGCGGTCCTTCAGTCGATGAGATTATGACGATTGGTGGTCCGTTAGCTGAGGGCTTTATTTCTCTGAACGTGTTCGACTTCAATACGCCAGAGGCTAAAAAGTTTGTCTCGACCTATCGTTCCAAGTATGGCGACGGTGTGATCAACGCTCAGGCGCCCGGTTGGTACAACGCTGCATTGAATCTGTTTGAAGCGATGCGCCGTGCAGGCTCCCTTGATGTCGATCAGGTTCGCGACGCGCTCAAGAAGCTTGATGGTTACGATGCGGGTCTATTTGGCCCAGTCAAGTGGGGCGGTATGGGCGACTATGGGGTCGATCATCAGCTACTGCTGCGTTTCTGGATCGTTGAAGTCAAAGACGGAAAGATCGTGACTCGGGCTGCGATCTCCCCAGAAAAACGATAAGACTGGAAGTCGGGTTAGTCGAGATCTTCGGCTAACCCACTGTGTGTTTTGTCTGGTAAGGATAGATATGTTTACATTGCCAATACTGAGCCAAGTGGTCGTCAATGGCCTGAGTCTGTCCGCAATCTATGTCTTAGTTGCACTCGGTTTCACCCTTTTGTTTGGCATCATGCGCGTCGTGAATTTTGCCCATGGGGCGTTTGCGATGCTGGGTGGCTATGCGCTTTTTTACGCCTACGGCTCTTTCAAGCTCCCCTATGCCGTTGCGGTCTTTGGCTCAGCCTTGACAGTGGCTTGTTTTGGCTTGATTTTCGAAGTGTTAGTCTATCGCTGGTTTTACCAGAAAATGTTCCAAAGCATGATCGGACTGATGGGTCTGAACATGGCGATTGTCTTTACGAGCGTCATGATCTGGGATGTGAATGAACGTACCATTCCAGCCGCTGCGGCCGGCATTTTGAGTATCGGTGGTCTGACGATTCCGACTGATCGCCTCGTCATTATGGGCATCACGATCGTTGTATTGGCGGTATTTTGGTTTTTTGTCACAAAAACAAGGCACGGCTTAGCGATGCGAGCGGCTTCCCAGGATGTCGATATCGCCGCCGCGCAAGGCATCAATACGACCTTTATCTATCGCCTTGCCTTTTTCGTAGCGATTTTTATGACTGCACTGGCGGGTGGGCTCTACGCCCAAACATACGCGCTCTCTCCCTTTGTCGGCGAGCGTCCGCTGATGGTAGCTTTCATCGTCGTCATTCTTGGCGGAATGGGCAGCATACCCGGTGCGGCCTTAGGTGGTGTGCTACTTGGTATGGGTGAAAGCTTTTTATCGACCTTTTATGGCGCTGCTGTTTCTTCGTTTGTTTCCTTCGGCGTAGTGGTCGCCTTACTGATCTTTAGACCGTGGGGGCTCCTTGGCAAACCTGAATAACGTATCGCGCAGCGATAGTGAAAAAAAATCCAAGGGCTTGATATTTGGATTGTCTGGATTTGCTTGTATATGCGCTGCATTCGCGATTCTGATTTTACTGATCTGGCCTCTGATTTTCGAAAACAAGTTTTACATCACAATCGGTACGATGGTAGTGTTGTCGGCGATCGGTGCTACGAGTCTGAATTTGATCATCAGAACAGGACATGTTTCTTTAGCGCATGCTGCCTTTATGGGGGTGGCCGCTTATACCTGCGTACTCCTGCAGATGCGTCTGGGTGTGCCTTTTGGTCTCGCACTGGTGGCAGGGTGTTTAGCCTCTGGACTATTGGCCCTGATACTGGGACCGATCGTGTTGCGACTCACTGGTAAATATTTTGTACTGGTCACCTTTTTGGTCGGTGAAATTATTCGTATGGTTTTTGTGGAGTGGCAGAGTTTGACCGGTGGTGCCAATGGTATTCAAAATATACCGCCCGGACTGGAGATCATGAAGACTCCGACCGGATTCTATTATTTTGCTCTTGGGGCTGCAGTGATTTGTGTGGGGATCACTTGGCGGATCCTGGCCTCTGAAATTGGCCGTGCCATGGACTCTGTCCGAGAGGCTGAAAAACTTGCTGAGTGTTCAGGTATTCCCGTCATCAAGCTCAAGATCACGATCTTTGTGATTGCTTGCACGCTTGTCGGCGTATATGGAATTTTGCAAACGTATTTACTTCAGTTTATAGACCCCTCAGCATTCAACATGGAGGCCTCCCTCAATTTAGTGGTGATGAACGTGTTGGGCGGTATGTATTACTTGCTTGGCCCTGTTCTGGGCAGTACGTTTTTGGCGGCTTTGCCTGAATTGCTCAGGGGCTACGTGGATCTACAGCGTGTGATTTTTGGCGTGATTTTGATCGTCGTGATGGCGGCTTTGCCAGGCGGAATTATTGGGTTGATGGAGGCGTTGCGTCGACTGGTACAAAAACTCACGTCAGGTAAATCATCATGAGTCATCTTTTGCAAGTCAAGAAGTTATGCAAACAGTTTGGTGGTTTGCATGCTGTGCGCAATTTGGATTTTGAAGTGACCGAGGGTGAGATCCTGGGCCTGATCGGACCGAATGGTGCCGGCAAGACTACTGTGGTGAATCTTGTGACAGGCATGATTATGCCGACTTCGGGTGAAGTAATTTTTGATGGTCAAGACATCACTACGATCGCGCCCCACAAGCGTGCCGCATTAGGGTTGGTTCGAACTTTTCAGTCCACAACGGTTTACGGCAATCAGACTGTCCGGGAGAACGCTTTGCGAGGGGCATTCCTGCACCGCTATCCCGGTATGTTGGCGTCATTTTTCTCGACCAGTCATGCGCGTGCTTTGCAAAAGCAGACCACTGAGAGAGTGGAGCGCTTGATGGCGTGGCTCGGTTTGGAGCTGTTCGCAGATACGAATGCAAGCGAGATGCCTTATGGGCATCAAAAAACCTTAGGTATTGTTATTGCACTGGCTGCTGAACCAAAAATGATTTTGCTCGATGAACCCGTAGCAGGTTTGAGCGCTGAGGAAACTGATCATGTCAGAGATACGATCAAACGTGTCCGGGAACAAGGTATTTCAGTTGTCGTCATTGATCATAATATGCGTTTTATATCTGGTCTCTGTGATCGTTTGGTGGTCACCTCTCAGGGAGAGAAGATTGCTCAAGGCTCGCCAAGTGAAGTCTTGAAAGATGAACGCGTCATTGAAGCTTATCTGGGGAAAAGCCATGCCACTGCTGCAGGTTGATAACCTTAATGTGCGTTACGGAAGTATTCAGGGCACGAATGGTATTTCGTTCGAGGTGCGCGAAGGCGAGACAGTCGCGTTAATCGGATCGAATGGCGCCGGTAAAAGTAGTACGCTCAAAGCCATTTTGGGGATGGCTTCATATCCGACAGGTTCGATTTCCTACAACGGACAACCGTTAAAGGGGTTGAAGCCGCACGAGGTTTTGCGTTTGGGTGTTGGGTACTCGCCGGAAGGACGTCGAGTATTTCCGGCACTTTCTGTGTCGGATAACTTGCGTGTTGGAGCCTATACCAGAACCAGTCAAGAGTTTGATCAACGCAGCGAGCAAATCTATCGTTATTTTCCTAGATTAAAGGAACGTTTCAAACAAGATGCGGGAAGTTTAAGCGGAGGTGAACAGCAAATGCTTGCGATTGGTCGTGCCTTGATGTCTTTTCCAAAGCTCTTTTTATTGGATGAGCCCTCGCTTGGTCTTGCGCCCATCATCGTCGAGCGGATTGGTGAAATATTAAAAGAGGTACAAGATAAAGAAAAAATTTCAGTGATTCTATCTGAGCAAAACGCGATCTGGGCGCTTGGACTGGCCTCTCGAGCCGTTATTCTCGAGCTTGGTCGTGTGGTTGCTGAGGGGGATGCTGCAGAGTTGCGGCAAAGCCCAAAAATTCGTAATGCTTATCTTGGGCTTGATTAAATCTCATGGGAAAACTAGATTCACGCGTAGCGATTATTACCGGGGCAGCCTCAGGGATTGGCGCGGCGACAGCGCAGTTGTTTGCACAAGAGGGAGCCAAGGTCGCGTTGGTAGATAAGAACGGCGAGGCGCTTGAAAAAACTGCCGCTAGTATTCGCAACGCTGGTGGCATTGTCGACACATATCTTGTGGATGTGACGGATGGTGTCAGGGTCGCGCAGACAGTGCCAGAAGTTGTCTCAAAATGGGGGCGCATCGATATCTTGATGCCTGGCTCCGGAATTTCGGTGGGTGGGACAGTCGCCACGATCGATGAAGCCTTGTGGGACAAAGTTTTTGATGTCAACGTAAAAGGCTGCTATTTCTGGATGCACGAAACATTGCCGTACATGATTGCGGCGGGGCGAGGTTCGATCATTTTATTGGGCTCTCAACTTGTGATCTCAAGCGGTGGAAATAATGCGGCCTATATCGCTTCAAAAGGCGCGATTACGGCGCTCGCTAAAACGATGGCTGTCGACCATGCTCAGCATGGCATTCGTGTCAATGCGTTGATGCCTGGTGTAATCGATACACCTATGTCACGTCATTCGCTGACGCGCTATGAGGACAGTGTCGCGACGCGCGAGCGTTGGGCGAATCGGCATGCGATGCGTCGCTTTGGTTTACCAGAGGAGGTCGCAAAGGCCGCACTTTTTCTGGCCTCTGACGACTCATCTTTTACAACAGGTAGTCAATTATTTTGTGATGGTGGCTGGACGGTGATGTAGTGTTTAATCGACGAATCGAACAAGTCAGGAGAGACTCATGGGCAAGGTACTGAGTGAAGCGCAAATTAAACAGTTTGAAGACAATGGGTATGTTTATCCTGTGGACTGTTTTACCCGTGAACAGGCAACCGCATATCTCAATCAACTTGAGAGTTTTGAAAAAGCCCATGGAGTAGAGCTTGGCAAAGGTTTTAATTTTAAGCCGCACTTGCTCTTCAAATGGGTCGATGAGGTGGCTCGCCATCCTAAGATTCTGGATGCAGTCGAAGATCTAATCGGTCCAAATATTCGACTATTTCATCTGTCTGTTTGGCCTAAAGGCGCCCATTCTCCTGCGTATATCGACTGGCATCAGGATGCGACTTATTTTGGTCTGGATCCGAGTACGCAAATTACTGTGTGGGTCGCTCTGTCAGATGCGCCGATAGAGTCAGGTTGCATGGAAGTCGTGCCGGGTTCGCACAAGCTGGGTCAGCTCCATCATGCAGAGGATCATAAAAATACTATTTTGTTGTCCAAAGGTCAGACCGTCGATGTGCCTTTTGATCGTTCTAAAACAGAATTCATGGCGGTGCATGCGGGTCAGTTTTCCATGCACGATACTTTTCTTGTCCATTCCTCTGGCTCAAATAATACGGATTATCGAAGAGTGGGGTTGGGCTTTAGCTTTGTCCCGACACACGCCCGCTGCACGAGCAGCACAAGAGTGACTGCTGCTCTAGTGCGTGGCGAGGACAAATTTAATTATTTCGACGATGAGCCACGCCCTCAAGAGGATTATGGTCTGCGCGAAAGAGCCTCTCACGCCGATGCTGTCGCACGTTTCCGCGCCTCGAATGACGAGCAGTCAAAAAAGTATTGATGTTTTTGAATATTGTCCAACATGAATGGAGCTTCAATTGATCGAACTACCTTATCACGGACGATTCAAGTACTCGCCGATTATTAAGCGTCCTGACTATTCTTTTCCCGAAGGCAAAAGATTAGCGATTTACTTTGCGCTAAATATTGAACATTTTGCCTATGGCGCCGGCGTGGGACATTCGGTCTCCAACCCGTTGCCCGCACCTGATTCGAGGACTTTTGCCTGGCGCGACTACGGTAACCGAGTGGGTGTCTGGCGGATGTATGACTTGCTCAACGATTTAAAGGTACCAGCTTGTCATTTGGTGAATACCTCGGTTTTCGATTATGCAGCACCAGTTTGAGGAGATGCTGCATCAGTCAAGCAAGCAGCCTTTGGTGCTGGGTATCGCTTTGCACTTGATGATTTTTGGTCAGACTTATCGATTACATGCATTGCGCAAAGCGCTCGAACATATTGTCAATCATCCACAGCGAGACAAGGTTTGGATCACGCGCCCCAGAGAAATTTACGACCACGTAACGTCCTTGCCGCCTGGCACCATCGCTGAGCCTTAACGCGTATTGAGAGTTTCATGAGCATCTTGGTCACTGGCGGGACAGGCTTTGTCGGATTGAATGTTATCGAGGCTTTAATTGAGCGCGGTGAGCATGTTGTCGTATTGGATCGTCGGCCACTACCGGTAACTTTTCTGCGGGCAATCGGCCCGAAGCAGAGTCTTGTTTGTCTTGAGTCTGGGGATGTGTGCGATCAAGCGATAGTGGATGCGCTTTTCGCACGCCACCAGATCACCCATGTTTTTTTAGCTGCGGCGATAACTGCCGGTCCTGCGCGGGAGCTGGCGGATCCGCACTCCGTGATCGACGTCAATTTGCTGGGTAATCTGAATGTTTTACGTGCATGTGCACGGACCGGGGTCAAGCGCGTCATATTTCCAAGTTCGCTTACGGTGTACGGTGCCAGTTTGTTTGATCGCTTTGTCTGTCACGAAGCTGGGACTCCGCCTATACCGGAAGGCTTGTACGGGATCACTAAATATGCGGGCGAGCGGATGGTCTTGCGTATGGCCACTCTGATGAAACTCGAGGCTGTGACAGGACGGATCGGCGCTGTATTCGGTCCGTGGGAGACCTCCACGGGGGTGCGAGACTTGGTGAGTCCTCTGGCTCAAATCGCCCGCGCCTGTGTACAGGGTTTGCCAGTTGTGCTGCCAAGTGCCTATCCTCGCCGCGAGATGATCTACAGCCGTGACCTGGCAGAAGCAATTGTCTTGTTAATGTTCGCGCCTATATTGGCTCACGATACCTACAACCTGTCTTGTAATTCTAAATGGGAACAGACACCTGAGCTCTGGTGTGAGGCGCTGACAAAGCGCTTTCCTTCTTTTTCTTGGTCCCATCAGCAGGATGAGCGAGCAGCGACGATTGATTATTACGACATGCGGGATCGGGCCAGTCTGGATGCTAAGCGTATCAAGCAAGATCTTGGTTTTAACGCGTCGTATCGGCTACCTCATGTCATGGATGATTATGCCGAGTGGTTGCTCGCGAATACTGGTTATTTTTCCGAATAAATTTTGAATCTCAACGTATAGGCTTGAATCATGGAAATCGACATTACTGCTCTGCCTCCGATCGAGCAATATAAGCTGTTGTCCTCGACAGTCGTGCCTCGTCCGATTGCTCTAGTCACGACGATATCGGATGAGTTTGGTGATAACGCTGCGCCATACAGTTTTTTTAATTGCATGGGCGAGGATCCACCCGTCATGGTCTTGGGCCTCGAGACCAAAAGGCACAATCAGGCCTTGAAAGATACGACCGTCAATATTCGAGACAACGGTCAGTTTGTCATTCATCTGGTGGATGAAGCAATGGCTCAGGCGATGAATATTTGTGCGATTGATTTCCCAAGCAATATTTCGGAGGTCGAGGAGGCGGGACTGACACTTACCCCTTCTCGAGTCGTTCGTCCAAAGCGTATCGTCGAAGCACCTGTCGCGTTTGAATGTGAAAAAATTGCGCTGCTACAAATCGGTCCCACGCGCAATATTGCGATCGGCAAGGTCGTCAGAATGCACGTGCGAGATGGTTTATTAGATCCCGTCACCCATTACATCAATCCTGAGCTTTATCGCCCGATTGGTAGGTTGTTTGGAAAGTTATATTCACGTTTGAACGATCGCTTCGAAATGGAAGTTCCAAGTTATGAAGCGTGGCAGCGTGAGCGTGGGTATTAACGATTTAATAATCGGCAACAAATGATAAGTTAAATATGTAACTTATTGAAATTATTGTAATAAAATCGGTTAAAATATCGGCAATATACTCTGATTTTTTCAATAAATGTCCTTATCATTTACTTCTCGCTCCCAGATGGAGCCTCTGCTCATTGACTCTGGACGTCCCGGTAGCGATGAGCTTCTGGGGCTTGCGTACGAGCTTTCTGAGGTTTCGGCTGTATTGCAGGGAAAGCTCAATACTCGAACTGCACAGAGTCTTTCTCGCTTGGTTGTTGGGATGAATTGTTATTACTCTAATTTGATTGAGGGGCATCCAACTTTACCTATTGACATAGCAAGGGCGATGCAAAGTCACGATGCAAGAGATCAAAAAAATCTAAAGACACTGAGTTCCGCTCATATCGAGGCGGATCAATGGGCTCAGAGTCACGACTTGCTTTCAATGGGCATTTTGCCATTTGTGTCAACGTTACACAGGATCTTTGGCGAAAATTTACCATTGTCTGAGTTGACACTTCAAAACGGCGAGATGATTAAGCCTGGTGAGTTTAGGCTTGGTGAGGGTGAAGATGTGATTGTTGGTTTGCATCACGCACCCAGTGCGTTCGCTGTCAGAGAATTTCTCGAACGCTTTGATCAGGTATATACCCAAATAATTCTTCAAGCGGCGAAGGGGGGCTCATTCAAGCTTAATGCGATAGCAAGCTGCTTCATGGCACACCATCGCTTTGTTTGGATTCACCCTTTCATGGATGGTAATGGCCGTGTGGCGCGGATATTGCTTGATGCCATGCTTCGGTCATGCGGAGTGAATCGAGCAAGTGTTTGGTCGATGTCCAGAGGATTTGCAAAGTCACACGCAGAGTATAAAAGCAAACTGGCTGGCGCAGACCTCCCGCGTCAAGGTGACTACGATGGCCGCGGTAACTTATCAGAAAAAAAACTTTTGGATTGGTGCATGTATTCGATGAATACAGCCAAAGATCAAGCAAGCTTTATGACAGAACTTTTTGGGCTTAATACGCTTCGTAAGCGTGTTGAGCATTATTTCCAGATTGTTCGAGTGGATTTAAAGCCTGAGTCGGTCAGATTATTTATGCATGCCATGACAGAAGGTGAGTTTGATCGTATGGAAGCAGGGCGTGTGACAGGCATGCCAGAAAGAACTGCCCGTCAGGTATTAACGGCTTTGGTAAAAGAAAAGTTTCTCATCTCTGATACGCCTAAAGGTCGTGTACGAGCAGGTTTTCCGTTGGAGTGCCTAGAGTATTTTTTTCCGAGTTTATATCCGTCAGTCTAGATCAATATGGAAACAGCAAGGATGAACATTAATCACGACCTCACCCAACGTGTAGTCTTACACACACCTCAAATGGATTGGGTGAGATCGCCCGCCTCCGGTGTGCAACGTAAGATGCTTGATCGTGTGGGTGATGAAGTCGCGCGTGCCACTTCGGTCGTAAGCTATGAACCGGATGCGACGTTTGCCGCGCATGTGCACGGTGGGGGAGAGGAGATCCTGGTGCTGGACGGGGTGTTCTCTGACGAGCGCGGGCAATATCCTGCTGGGACGTATCTGCGCCATCCGCCGGGCAGTCAGCACAGTCCTGCTTCGCAAACGGGTTGTTTGTTGCTGGTCAAGCTCTGGCAGTTTTGCCCGGGTGATAAGCAGTCGGTGCAGATCGATACTCGAACTGCTCAGTGGTATCAGGGGATGGTGCCGGGCTTGACCGTGCTGCCCTTGCATGAGTTCAATGGCGTGAATACGGCGTTGGTACGCTGGGCACCAGATACCGTGTTTAATCGTCATGTTCATCCCGGTGGCGAGGAAATTTTTGTGCTCGAGGGTGTTTTTCACGACGAATATGGGAGCTATCCGGCGGGTGCCTGGATCAGGAGTCCCCGCTATAGTTTGCACACACCCTTTACCAAGAGCGAGGGTGCGTTGATTTATGTGAAAACGGGACATCTGGACGCGGAGTATCTGCCGCTTCCCCAAGCAAGCCTTGTTTGAGCTGAGTCCAGCGTCCCGCGCAAGCCATTGACCTTTTTGACTGAGGGTCTACACTTGTATTTATAATTTTTTAAATACGGGGTGTCTCATGCGTAAATATCTCTCCCTTATGTTGTTGTTCGCGACGCTCAGCTTATCGGGCTGCGGCTACAACACATTTCAAACCGTCGATGAAAAGGTCAAAGCAGCTTGGGCCGAGGTATTGAATCAGTACCAACGACGTGCGGATCTCGTGCCAAATCTGGTGAATACGGTCAAGGGTGAAGCTGGCTTTGAGCAGGACACGCTCACGCGTGTGGTGGAGGCGCGCGCCCGTGCGACGGGTATTCAGGCGACGCCTGAGCTGATCAATGATCCCGCGGCATTTCAAAAGTTCCAGGCTGCACAAGGTCAACTGACCAGTGCGCTGAGTCGCTTAATGGTTGTTGTGGAAAGCTATCCTTCGCTAAAGTCGAATCAGAGCTTTCAGGAACTCCGTGCTCAACTCGAGGGGACGGAAAACCGCATCACAGTCGCCCGTAATCGTTTCATTCAGTCCGTTCAGGAATACAACATCGCGGTGCGATCCTTCCCTTCAAACTTCACAGCGATGATTTTTGGCTACAAGACCAAGGCGAGCTTCACGGTTGAAAATGAAGCTGAAATTTCTAAGGCGCCTGCGGTTAATTTTGATAAAGCACCCGCCAAGTAATGCATAAGGCACTGGAGCATCACGTGTCGCGCAATGTTTGGAGCGCGCGATTTTTTAGTACGTGGCTGTTTCTGTGCGCGTTTGCTTTTCCGTGGCAAGTCTCCGCAGAGGTAGCTGTACCTGCACTGTCGGCGCGCGTCATCGATCAAACGAAAACGCTCACGCCAGAGCAGCTGCGCATGCTCGATCAAAAGCTGCGAGAGATCGAAGCCCGCAAGGGTAGCCAAGTGGTGGTCTTGATGGTGTCGACCACCAAGCCTGAGGAAATCGAGCAGTTCGCGATCCGCGTGGCGGACAAATGGAAGATCGGTCGTAAAAAAGTCGACGATGGTGTCATTGTGCTGATTGCTAAAAATGATCGGACAGTGCGGATCGAGGCAGGCTATGGCCTTGAGGGGGCACTCACGGACGCGCTGAGTAAACGGATCATTGATGGCACGATGATCCCGCGCTTTAAGCAACAGGACTTTTATGACGGGATTTCAGCGGGTGTAGACCAGATTGGGCGTGTGATTGATGGTGAGATCTTGCCCACCCCTGCGCCCAATCGGCAATTTGTTGCTGATCAAGAGGGTGCCTTGTCATCCCTATCCGTGCTGTTTGTGATTGCCTTAGTATTGGGTAGTTTTTTAAGAAAAATTTTCGGACGTGCTGTAGGCGCAAGTGCCACGGGTGTGGCAGTCGCGATTATCGGTTGGTTTATTGCTGAGGCGTTACTGACGGCGCTTTTAGGTGGCGTAATCGCGTTTATCGTGACTTTGTTGAGTGGCGGTTTGGGAGGATTGACCTCGGGGTATTACGGCGGAGGGGGAAACGCTCACTCTAACGCTGGCCGCAGCGCTGGCCGTGGTGGTTTTGGGGGTGGATCTAGCGGTGGTGGATTTGGTGGAGGAGGTTTTTCAGGAGGTGGTGGCGGTTTTGGTGGCGGCGGTGCCTCGGGGAGATGGTAAACATGAATGCCAAACGTCTACTTAAGCATTTGATCACGACAAAAGGTCAGATGAAGGCTGCTTTTTCACCTGCGACTTTGCATGACATCGAGGCTGCTATTCGAGCGAGTGAGACTGAACATTCGGGTGAAGTGCGCTTTGCCGTGGAGACGGCGCTTGATCCTATCGCACTCATTCGAGGGGAGACTCCAAGGGCACGTGCCGTCGAGCTGTTCTCAAACTTGCGGATCTGGGATACCGAGCACAACTGCGGCTTGTTGATTTATGTATTGCTAGCCGACCGTGCAGTGGAGATTGTGGCCGACCGAGGCATCCATGCCAAAGTCGGCGAGGCAGAGTGGATGCGTATCTGTCAGCAGATCGAGGAAGCTTTCCGTCGGAAGGATTTCCGGAGTGGGGCGGTCGCCGGAATTAAAAGCGTGACACAGCACCTCAAGGTGCATTTTCCGGCAAGTATTGGGGATCATAATGAGCTGTCTGATCGATCAGTGGTGTTGAGCTAGGACCTTATAGTAGTATCCAGACCAGATAAGTGACGTTAGCTCACCATTGCTTAATTTGGAGACAAAATGAAAAAAATCCTGAATGAATTGATCCCTCAGGGATCGATGAAGCGTCGATCGATCATGAAGGCGGGTCTTGGCGTTATGGCTGTACCTTTTGTTGGTGCTCAAGCCTTCGCACAAGGAGCGTGGCCTAACAAAAGCATCAGAGTGATCGTGCCATTTTCGGCGGGTGGTGCTGCGGATACTTCTGCTCGGGCGATCTGTGCCGCACTAGGTGAGTCGATTGGTCAGTCCGTCATCGTTGAAAATCGCACCGGTGGTAATGCGATTGTCGCTGCGCAAGCCGTTCTCCAGTCCCCTGCAGATGGCTATACATTTTTGTGGGATGCCGCAAATCAACTCACCAATCCCATTTTGCTCAAGAATATTGCCTTCGACTACAAGTCATCTTTTGTTCCGGTCTCACTTGCCGTGCGCGTACCTCAGGTGCTAGCGGTTAGAGAAAATTTTCCAGCAAAAAACCTCAAAGAGTTTGTTGATTATGCCAAGGCGAATCCAAAGAAAGTCACGTGTGGCACGCCACCTTCAGGCGGGATGGGACATCTTGCGATCGCGATGTTTCAACAGGTTGCTGATATTGAACTGATTCATACTCCTTATCGTGGTGGTGCCGATGCGGTGAGAGATCTGATGGGTGGCCAGATTGATTCCACACTTTTGACCTTGTCGACAGCCATTGGCGCCGTGCAAGCAGGTAAGGCGCGGATTCTGGGTTTGACAAGTCTTGAACGGACTAAGAGTTATCCGAATATTCCTACGATAGCGGAGCAAGGTTATCCTGGCTTTGATATGGATGATTGGTTTGGTTTCTTTGCAGCTAAGGGCACGCCTGTTCAGGCGATTGAGAGTCTTCAAGTCGCTACAAATAAAGCGGCAACGTCACCTGCTGTGATCAAAACAATTGATTCACGCGGGATGGTGCTTGTGGTGAACACGCCTGCGCAATTTGCCAGCTGGCTTGAGACGCAAAGAGCCTCTCTAGAAAAGCTCATACGCACTGCAAACATTTCGATAGGCTAACGAAGTTATGTCTTCTCTGCCTGTGGTCAATCACCAAGTTCTCCATGCCATATGAGTCTGATTTTATTTGGTCCTCCAGTACATTTTGATTTTGGTGCGCGCAAGCTATTGCCCCAGGTGATGGCTTCGGCGCGGTGCACAAAGCCGCTTTTTGTGACGGATCGCGGTGTCCTCGCAGCGGGTGTCTTTGCACAGGCTACAGAGGCGCTACCTCCTGCTTTGACACAGGCATTGTTTAGTGATGTGCCTCCTAATCCCACTGAGGCTTCAGCGATTGCGGGCGCTCAGGCTTTCCATGATTTTGGGTGTGATGGTGTGGTGGGTATTGGGGGCGGAGCAGCGCTGGACTTGGCCAAAGCGATCGCGATTTTGGCGACACATTCACCACCGTTGTGGAATTATTCAAATCGTAATTCCAAGGAGTTGCCCTTAGGCGAGACGCCCCCTTTGATTTTGTTGCCGACCACTTCAGGAACTGGCAGCGAAGTGGGGCGTTCCGCGGTCATTATTTTTGATCATGGTATCAAGGCAGGCGTTCGCTGCCCTGCAATTGTCACCGCGGCGATATGCGATCCAGAGTTAACCCTAGGTCTGCCACCTCTTGTGACGGCAACAACAGGTATGGATGCCTTGGCGCACTGCGTAGAAACATATTGCTCAGCAACGGTGAATCCACCTGCGGATGCGATTGCTGTTGACGGGATGCAAAGGATTTTCTCTAGTATTCACCAGGCGGTTAAGCATGGCCAAGATCGCCAAGCCCGTTGGAATATGATGATGGGCTCTCTTGAGGGCGCATTGTGTTTTCAAAAAGGGATGGGAGCCGTGCATGCCTGTGCACATCCTTTGGGTGCCTTAGGTTATCACCATGGAACACTGAATGCGATTCTGTTGCCGCATGTGTTGCGTTTAAATCTCGAGTTTTTGGGTAAAAAGGCGGACAAAATCGCTGAGTTATGTGGAGCCACAGCGATATCTCAGATGCCTGACGTTGTTTCCAGGTTGGTCGCTGAGTTGGGTATCCCATTGCACTTAAGTGATTTAGGCCTCGATCGTGTCAGATTAAAAGGCATCGCTCAAGCTGCAATGTTGGATAATGCAAATAAGACGAATCCTCGTTTGATGTCGGTAGCTTTATACGAGACCTTGTTGGAGCAGGCGTACTGATTTGATGGATAATCGACCCTTAATTAATACATTTGTACATTCTTTAAGTATCTTTAGACGCTCATAATGTGAGCAAATGAGAGCTTTATATACTCTTGCCCGAGGACAATACCTTTAACTATTGGTCGCGTTTTCGCATAGCCAGGGGGTTTAAATGATGGGAAATGAGATGATCGTCGAAAATACGGAACAAGCTGATGCGCTGGCAAAAGAATTAACGCATTACAAGCGCCTTGATGCTGCAGGCCTTATTATTGCTTCATCAACAAAATGGAGTGTGGCAGCTTCTTTGATTCCGATTCCATTTTTGGATATGGCATCGCTTGGCTTGGTTCAGGTCAACATGATTGTCGACATTACCAAGTTATACGATGAGAAAGTGACAAGAAACGCTGTTCAAGGCGTTGTCTCTGTCCTGTTTGGCACTTTAGCTCCCTTTGGCGCAGCACATTTCGCTACGTCTTCCATTCCAAAATTTCTACCGGGTTATGGAACAGCGCTTGGGGCTATTACTTTAGCTACTTTTGGTGCTGCAGCGACGTATTCAATTGGTAAAATATTTGTGCGCCACTATGAAAATGGCGGTTCCTTTAGTAATTTTTCAGCTGCCGCCGTTCAAGCTGAGCTAAAAAAAGAATTTACCAAAACTTTCAAAGATTAATTTTTATAAGCATCTCATTTTTAATGAGTAATGATTTGAGAAAAAAGTGGCAAAAATAAGTCGTAATTATTTTTCAATAAAAAAATATGAGTTTTTGCGATGGCTCGATGGCAAAATGATTCCATTTTTTTTATTTGTTTTGTTGTTTGTATCGGCGTTCATTGTTCTTTGGCCTAGGCTAGTGGTGATCATTCCGCCGGGATTCAATGGTGTCGTTTATCGTCCCTTGAATGATGGCGTAGATTTAAATGATTTGATATCAGAAGGCGCGCAACTGAAACTGCCATGGAATACAGTCACTCAATACTCCATTCAAATTCAACTTAAAGAGCTCAAGCTCAAGTTGATGACGGCAGATCAACTCAACACAAACGTGACTGTGTCTTTTCAGTACGCAGTCAATCCCTACACCTTGCCATATCTTCACAAATTTGTTGGTATAAATTATTTAGAGAAAATGATTATTCCTCAGGTGATCCAAATCACTCGGGAAAAAGTTGCTAAGTTAAGTTCTCAAGTAGCGTTTACCGGGGATATTGGTCAAGTAGCAAATGATATTGCCATCACGACGGATGGACTCTTGGTGAATCAGCTTAGCCCACCTGGCTTGACCAATGTACGATTAATTCGCATTAGCTCAGTTCAATTAACTTCTGTAGAGTATCCGCCCGATGTGCAGACCGCTATTGTCAACAAGCTTGTTGAGGCGGAGAATGCGGATGCTTATAAATTTAAAATTCAAGCTGCCCACTCTGAAGCTGAGCGCAAAGTCATTGAAGCGAACGGAATCAAAGGCTTTCAAGATATCGTCAACGATGGTATGACTGACAGGTACTTGAAGTATCGCGGTATTCAGGCAACCGAAGAATTGGCAAAGTCTGCAAATGCGAAAACAGTTATTTTTGGTTCTGGGCCGTCAGGTTTGCCATTGATTCTTGGCAATGCTGTAGAAAATACAAGCGCATCAAGCGCAGCGCCCGTTGTTGAGACACAAAAGCCAACAGCAGCTTCTCAAACTGCCAAGCCACCAGCGCCTAAGCCGGGCGTGAAGGATTGAGATTTGAAATGCGCCGTACCAGCCAGTACATGGCAAAACGGAACGTTGAAAAGAACAACATAAAAAAAACAGTCACTACAAAAACGGTCATGATTCTGTCCAACGGATCAGACATCATATCAATATGAATAAGCGTGTACGTAACGGCTTCTTTGACGCCAATTGCGGCGCCAATGCTCGATGACATCACGAGTATAGTAAAGATTCTGAATAAATTCGGAATGATTAACAGGGTTTCAGCATGTTCCGAGCGGCAAAAGTGATCCCAGCTGTCTTTAGTCGCATCCGAAATGACCGCGGCTGAATAAGAGCAAAGCGCCAAGATAAGCGTTGTTTTATGCAGGCTTTCTAATGTTGCATACATACTATGCAAGTAATCTGAGAAAAAGTTTAATACAACAAACATCATGACAAAAACAGGGAAAGCTCTCATAAAAGAAATCAGGTATTGAGACGCTTTTCCGATCAACCCGCCTCTGATGATCAGCCAAGTTAAAGGTAATCCGATGAGGATGCCACCGAGCAACGCGAACATCCCAACCTGAAGATTCAAACTAAAGGCTGATAAAAACCCAGGGAGAAGGTCAAGAAGGGTTTGAGTCATATTTGTCCATGCGTTGAATGATGCGTCCACTCAAGGTGATGACCATTTGAATCAGTATCAAGTAAAAAATAATAAGAATGAAAAAAGTGGTGATGGTCTCGCCTGAAAAAGCAGTGATATCAGTCAAGACCGCTAACAATTCAGGCGCGCCTATAAAGCCGGCGACAGGGCTTGCTTTGGCGGCGTTGATCAAAGCTGCACGTAACTGAATACGGGTTCTACTCGCAATGACAAATGCGCGTGCATTGCTTCTCGATGCCGAGGCGAACTCGGTCATGGCCGCGCCTCCGTTCGCTCCATTATTTAATCCAATCACGATCACGGATACCAGTATTGCGAGAGGTTGGGAGTACGAGGTCAGATGCGACACAATAAGATAGCCCAGTGTCAATAGTAATAAGATCGGACTATTTTGAAAAAAATGTATAAAGATCTGACCGAGCAGGCGAACAACCAAGCGTTTGGATCGTAATGTTTTGAAGAATAAAAATGCGAGACCCATCGTCGCGACAATGGAGCCTGTGACTAAGAGAAGCGATACAAGAACGCCGATGAGAAAAAGTCGGGTGGCGTTCTCTCCGACCAACATTGGGAATATGAGAGGTACCCGAGTATGATCGCTGAGCCACCTCTCAAAGCGATGGACAAGAGGAGCGAGAGGCGTTGGCTTGTCCGAAATATCTATTGGCTCGCCTAAGCAGGCAGGGTTGAGTTGGTGTTGAATCAAACAGTTTGAATGTTTAAATAATTGATGTTGATCTGCCAGAAATTGAATGTCAACACCATGCTGCTGCGCGAGTTTTTCCAATGTGCCTGATTGGTGCAAGTGCGCCATAATGAATGAAAGAGCCTTACCCAGATCATCCTTGGCTTCTTGCCGAACGCCGATCCCCCAAGGGACATTATTAAAAGAGAATTTTTCCTCAAATCTATTGGATAAATCTTTTGGGGCGTTTGGGCCGAAAACTTCAGCTTTTAACAAAGATCGATCATGGGCGATGGCGGAGCAAGCACCAAATTGAAGCGCATCAATCAGTCGATTTGGCCGATCGTAAATAAGAAGTTTGACGCGATGTTCAGAAAATAAGATGTTTGAAAAGTTTCCAAGCGGAACACAAACAGTTTTTCCTTGCAAGTCATGCCAGCCTGAAATATTTCTTTCCTTGGCGGCCACAATGGTGGTGGGTGAGGCATAGTAATGTGGACGAACAAAAAAAATTCTTGCGTCGCGTGATGCGGTGTGCGCCATCGTAGCGATAATGGTATCAATATCACCTTGTCTCAAGTTTTCAATTCTGTTGGCTGGGTTGACGCGTATGAATTCAGCTTGGACGCCGAGATGTTTGGCGATCGTTTTGGCTAGATCGACTTCAAAGCCTTTGAAGTTGGTGCCGTCGTATTCACTGAATAGTTGGTAGTTTATTCTTACGCCCACCCGTATACGCTTATTGCATAGCACTCGCGCTAGATCGGATTTAGGGTTGTCACATCCAGCTTTGAGAGTCGGCGCGATTTGAAGTTGTAGTTCTTTTTCAAAATCGTCTATACCCTCAGCATTGACGGCAAGCGTAGCGCTAAAGAGTAAGCAAATGGCCAGAAACAGCCAACTCTTCATGGTTTCACAAGTGAAATACCAGGGGTATGCATTGTGATGGCAAGAATACGCGCCTCGCTAAAGGCATAGCCCCCAACATAATAGAAACTCTCACGCCCCGCGCAGAGAACTTCCTCGGAAACGGCAGACATACGATCGGGCGATTCAAATACGGTCCATTGCGCAACAGTTTCACAATGTAAACCAGAGGATTGAACGCACTCTATGGTCGATTGCAGTCCAACCAAGTCATGGTGCGTCATAAAGGCGACACCATTGTCTTGGAGTCGATCAGGCAGACCTTGAATAAAGCGATTGATCAAGAGTCTACCCTCTCCGCCAGTCCAGGTGCTTGGACGATCAAGAGGGGTGAGCTTGGCGGGGAAATGGGGCAGGTTTGCGGCGATGACATCAAAACGTTGTTCAAATGTAAAGGGCTCCCACATATCTCCGAGAATAAGCCGTTGTGGCACAGAGGGCACTACCTCTTGCAAAAGATTTTTTGATGCTTGGAGTGCCTCAGGGTTGATGTCGATTCCCCACAAATGTTTGGCTCCCAAGCGAGAAAGGTACGCTAAAAAAATGCCACTCCCCACGCCTACGTCCAAGACGTTGTCCATGACGCGACCTGTACATCGCTCTTTGATGACACGCAGTAAAGCTGTGGTGTAGAGACTTGGTCTGAAATCGTGGCTGTAAGAGGCGATAAGATGATCCAGAAAATTAAAGGAAGAGTTTGTGTCTCAGGTTTGTCATTGAGAAGTGAATTGTTCAAAAGTTTTCATATATTTTTTTGATAGTAGATAGAACAAGTTATTTTGATCTGCTTTTTGAATCTCAGCAGATAAGTCCTTAACTAGGGAAGAGCATTTGGAACGCTTGGAGAGTGCAAGATACGTTTCAGCATAAGAAGGATACGTCAGAACAATATCCAATTTTCCTAGAAGATTTTTTGTGAAAATTTCACTGTTTATAGCATTCTCATATCCCAACACGTAATCCACTTTATTGTTGAATAAGAGCTCTAATGAGTCTGATATGTTGGGTGAACGGACTAGGTCCAGTTTTTTACTGACGAATTGGTCAAACTTTCCACCTCCATATGACTCTCCAACGCCTGCCCCACCTCTGCGTCCTAGTAGGTCGTCATACTTTAAAAGTGGAAAACTTTCTCCTTTTCTGACGACCACGTAAAGATTTTGTCCGGCATAGCTTGGGCGAATATAGTTGAGATAGCGCTCGCGTTCAGCAGAAATAGCAGCTGAAAATATTAAGTCAACGTGACCGAGTCTTGCAGCATCGAGTGCCTCGGTCCAAGTGCTAAACACCTTATTTTCGACTTTTATAATGCCCACAGCTTTGGCGACTGTCTCAACAAATTCGACAGAAGCACCGACCAATTTTTGATCCATCACCCAAGACGAGGGGGGGGAGTTTGGGGGACCCGTGACCACCAACGTCTCGCAAACCTGAGCGAAAGCTAAGCCGCACCATAAACCCGTTCCAAACAAGAAAATAAAAAACCGCGTGTGCATCATGGTTGTTCAAGGTCAAAAATAAAATCAATTAGTGATTGACTCACTGTAGCGTGGCGATTTGTAAAGTGCACCGGGAGACTGAGCAAACCGCATAAATTGAGAGCTTCTATGAGCTTTATGCGTTTGATTGAAATAGGATACACTTTTAGAAAGCGTTGCCTAACGATCGCGCGATTCTTAAAACCCTTTATATAGTGATTATGCTAAAGCTTAAGCTTTTATTAGCATCTTTTTTGATTCCGTTTTCTGTCTCTTCCTGGGGTCAGCAGACACCCGCGGCACCTGCGCAAAAGCAGACAACCGCGGCACCTGTGCAAAATACCGCGGCACCTGTGCAAAATAACTCGCCAACCACGTTGCCCCAGTTTTCGAACATCGCAGGCTTTACCTGCTCCTTTTACAAGAGCTCTTTTGATTTATTTAAATTATCTTTCGTGCTTGCGATTTATTCAACCTATAAAGTCGAACAAAGCTGCGACGCTAATTATTTTTATGACTTAACCCTTGCATCCATGGATGCTCAGTCCAATACCTTTACGAGATCGTTATTGACATTGAAAGGGTCAGCCCATGGTTACACCATGGATGTGAATTTATCCCCTGTGACGAACAAATTCTTTTATGTCGGTAAGCTACGTTTTTCTAAAACGGGCGAGGTACGCTTCAGCATAATGGATGCTATCAAAAATAATGCTTGGAGTAATGCTTGGAAGATCGCTAACGTTGTGAACAGTTCCTATACAAAATTCATTGTACATAGCCAAATGCACTATATCTGGAACATCGGCACCTTGGCGCATGAACTCATCGCACCCAATGGCGACCGATATATTATGTATACGTTCACAAATGAAATCGCCACAGATTTGAGTCGCGACAATCTCATCGGTCTGGGGTCTCGATTGAATCTGCCCGCTGGTTGGAGTTATCAAAATTCATTGCTCAGTAAAACGGTTACGGTCTACCCCACACCCCTTAATAATTTTCAATCGAAGGTTATTTTTGACGAGTTTAATAATTTTTATGTCAAATACAAGCAATAGACACTTCTATTAAGTACTGATACCGTGCAATGGCGCAATTATTTTCACCGCTGGAATCCCCATCATGCGTGCGAAATGATCGGCAAGCTTTGGAAATTTTGTCAAATCGACGCCGTCACCAGCCATCCAGTTTGTCATCGTAAACAAATAAGCATCAGCGACGGTGAATTGATCACCCATGACCCAAGGCCCGCGCAAAATCTCTGTCTCGATGAGCTCGGCGGCCCCCGTCATATTCTCGGCCACTTTGGCTTTCATACTCTTTTGGGCGTCTAGATCATCGGACCAGCGACGACCGCGCGCGCCATGCGCGTGATGCACATGGACCGTCGAGCAAAACCAACTGTTGATGGATTGCATTTGCGCTAAAGCAAAGGCGTCGTCAAGCGGTGCGAGTCTAGCAGCAGGGAAGGTCTGAGCCAAATATAAAAGTAAAGCGGGCGTTTCAGTCAAAATACCTTGATCTGTTACCAATGCGGGTACCCGCCCCTTGGGATTGATCGCCAGATAGCCTGGTGCATTTTGGTCATTTTCACGGAGGTTCAGTTTCTCTGCCTCGTAATCAGCACCGATGTGCTCAAGCACAATATGTGTTGCCAGAGCACAGCTCAGTGGGGCGTAATAAAAGCGCATCGTCATATTTCTACTCCTTTGGTCTTTATGAGTCTAACGTTTGTTCTTTGATCCAGCGTTTGAGTCCAGTGTCTGTTTTAACGCTAGTGAGCTCTTCGTTCAAGCGCCTGAGTTCAAGCAGCATTTCGCGTTTGCGACTGTTAAGGTGATTTTTGAGCGAGGCCTCATGAATGGTCATCGAGGCCGGCAATACAAATTCTGCGGTAGCCTGCAACTCGGTGTCACGAATTTCACGATGTAGGGCCGTCAGGCGTTCACGCATCAGGTCGGTCAGTGCAGCGAGTTTTTTACGGGCCAAGGCCGAAGTCAAGGTAGCCTCGGGGAGTTGAGCCTTGGACTGAAGCTCAAGCAGTGCGAGCAAATCGCGTCGCTCGTAGGCGGTATTAGCCTCGCTCATTAATTGGGTTTTGTAGGCGCGAGCCTGCTCGTTGCTTTCGCGGTCGGGATGCAGTGCGCTTGCCAGTTTGCGGTAAAGGCTGCGAAGAGCGCTTTCGACATCGTCAGCGGCTTGCAGATCTGCAGCCGACATTTTTTTCTTTTTGGCGCGTCGGGCCTCTCTGTTGCGCGCGCGCGCCTCGGCTTCTTTGCGCATAAAGTCGAATTTGGCATGCAGAACATCATCCAGATTTTCAAACACCTGGTCCTCGCCAAACTCCTCACCCATCGCTTCTTTAAGATAGGCTTGCGCCTCGGCGGCTTGCGCGCGCTCGATGTCGGCTAGTTTTTCTTCACTGTGAACATCGTGTAGTGCGCGCATGACGCGATCACCCGCGAGCGCGAACTCCATGGCGATACTGCAAATCAAGCGTCGAATCAGACGCTCATGACGGGCGGTCAGACCTTCGCCTTTGAGGCGCTGGTCGAGCCATAGCACCATGGCGCGCCGCAGGCTGTCTTGTTTTTTTTGCAGAACCGGGACAGTGCTTAAGTAAAGCCGACGATGCTGATCGATCAGTGTTTTGAGCGTCTCGAGTTTGCTGGAGAGCGTTTTGCCCTGCTCGATCAGGAATTCAAATTCTGCTTGTTCCAGTGAATCAGGTGCTTCGTCTTGTTCGACGGCACTCAAGGCATGGATTTCAGTGGTGCTGGAGAGGGTTGTATTGTTCAAAAGGCTGCAATAGGTCTGGTTCTGTGGGGCGGCTTAGAACAGGCAATTTGATGCCGTTTCCGAAATATTGCACAGTTTAGCCGTTCTGGAGACTAAACCGGTGCCCCACAGTCATTCTTCAAGCAGCTTATTCAGCCCGAATATTCGCTCCTTTGATGATTGGAGCGTACTTGCTCATTTCTGAGGCGATAAATTTCACAAATTCTGCGCCTGAGATTGGGCGTGGAGTCAAACCTTGGTCCTCAAGCTGTTTGACTACAGCCGGATCTTTCAGGGCGGCTGTGACATCCGTTGTGATTTTGTTTAGAACAGGCGCAGGGAGGTTTCTGGGTCCAAACACACCGAACCAGTTCGTGAGTTGAATTGCGGGGTAGCCCAGTTCGACAAAGGTCGGTACGTCTGGCAGCAGTTTTTCACGTTGGCTACCTGCGACGGCGATAGGCGTGACCTTGCCGGCGCGTATTTGGCCTAAAAGAGGGGGGGTCGTCGCAAAGAACAGATCAATCTGACCACCAACAAGTGCTGCGACAGCTGGGCCTGTACCTTTGTAGGGAATGTGGGTGAGTGGAATCTTTGTAGCACCACCCAGCAATTCACCGGCCATGTGCTGTTGGCCACCGACACCGGGCGAACCATAAGTCAAGGGTGTCGTACCCTTGCCCTTATCCAGTATCTCTTTGAGGGATTTCACAGGGAGCTTGGCACCGACTGCTAGAACAAGCGGGGCGTCTGCAGCCAGCGAAATTGGAGTGAGATCCTTGATGGGATCGTATCGCATATTTGTAAATACGAGTTGATTGATGGAAACTTCAGGCGTGTAGCCCAGTAACAAAGTGTAGCCATCTGGGTTGGCTCGCACGACGTCGTTTGCTGCGATCATGCCGCTGGCACCGGGCTTGTTTTCAACCACAACGGCTTGACCCCATTTGTCCGACAGATACTTGGATAGGACGCGTGCAATGATGTCGGTCGCCCCGCCTGGACCGTAGCCGACTAGAAGCTTGACGGGTTTATCAGGATAGGCTGCGGCCGCTAGAGGGACAGATAATAGTGTCGTGACAGTTAATAGTGCAGATAAAAGGGAGAGACGTAGTTTCATGCTGTGCTCCTAAGGTGGATTAATTCAAGCTAAATAACACTGCGTTGATTTCAGAAGGGGTTTGGATTGCGCTCAGTGAAGGTGAGGCGTCAGAACCAAGATTGCTTTGCTCTCTGCCGTTCGCGGTGAGATCGATGACCGTTTGAACATGGCTCAACTGCTTTACTTTTGATGCGAGAGTCTTTGCATCTCCAAAATGAATCTGGTGCTCCCGCTCATCCGCAGTAAAGACGAGATGCGAACCGGATTTAGAGCGTGCGGTATCGACGCTGATTTTTTTGGTATTTGAAAAAATAGAATTGATGTGGGCAAAGACATGTGCCGCAGCGTTGGGATTGAATTGTCGGTCGATGAAGGCGCCTCTCGGGTAATAACCTCTGTCGACATCCATGAAGGTGTCGAAAATGTACTGAACCCCGCTTGAGCTTTTGGAGTAGAGCATTGCCATACAGACTTTTTCTATCAGTGCCGCTTCGTCATCGTTTGATTGAGCGATACTCGGTCCACTCAGTTTGAGCGAAGCAACGATCTTGCATTGATATTCCTTTGCAAAGTCATTGAGCAATGGCGCTACGCGCAAGAGGTCTTGATCGGATTCGACGCGTACAGTGATGCCATCGATCGCTTTGGTGGCAAGTGCCTCCTTGATGAGCGTAGTCTGAGCAGTCAGCTCATCAGTCGTAAAACCTGCTTTGACGAAATGGCTGAAATGTTTGCCGTCGTAATGTGAGTCATCGTAGGTATGGATCTTGCACCAGAAAATATTCAAGTTTGTTTTCGCTTTGAATGCTTTTAACTTTTCCAGACTCGATTGGAATCGCGCGGTGCTTAGATTCGTTTCAATACCTGTCACGCCGGCGCGTCCAAGGTTGACCTCCAGTAGGCTGGTCTTGGGTACACCTAAAGAGGTGAGTAAAAAGCGATGTCCCATATTTGCCAGTAGTTGCATACGGCGATTTGTGGCGTCATCGAGCGCGTCCTGATCGGTCACTTTTGAAAGCTTGGCTCCCATTTCCCAGAGCGCGAGCAGGGGATAGTCGTTGCGTGCGGATTTGCGGCCAAACTCTTGCACGCCACCTGTCGCGGGTATCTGTGCGACTTCGGTCCACGTGTGTCGCAATTCGACACCAACTTGATTGAAGTCCGAGCTTTTCGGATTGGTGAGGTATTGGACGGAGCTTTTCTTTTCTTGAGACGAGGCACTGGTGCGCACGCCCATCGTACGGATTGGGTAGGCGATGTGGCCGTCTGCGAAAATATCAACAATGAAATAACCAAACTTGGCGACATCGCCTCGACCGAATTCGACTGTTGGTTTGACACGATAAAACTCTGAATAGTCATGTCGTAAAAAGGCGGTGGAGGGGAGCATATAGAACCCGGACTGATCGAGCTGTTCGTACCAGAAGTTGTGAACGTGACCCGCGAAAGAGGCTTCGACATTGGGGCGTTTCATCAGATTGACGAGCCAGGAGCGTCCGGGCTCATCTAGGTTGTCATAGCTGCCATGCTCGGTTTCGCTGTAAACAAAGGGCGGGTAATGCATGAACAGGAATACTCTTTTGTCTGCCGCAGAATGGATTTGATCCTCAAGCCATGTTTTTTGTTCTTGTTCGGCAGCCAGTCCTGAGTTGATCAAAAGAGAGTTGATCAACACGCAGCGGATATTTTCCATATCGACGCTGTAATAGTCTTTGCCAAATGCTTTTCGGTAGGCCGCGAGATGGGGCTCGCAGATCTGATCGGCGGGCATCCAGTCAATACGTTTGTCGCCGACATCGTGATTGCCGGGCAGGACGTGTAATGGGCAGCGCAACTGACTACTGATCTGCTTGAACTGGTCGACCGCCTGCATAAAGGTCGGGAGGGCGGGCATGGGGTGGACGATATCGCCGAGATGGATCACGAACTTTGGTTGCGGCTCCATCTGCGCGATGTCTTCGAACACAAAACGGGCTCGCTCGTTCGCGAGGTGATTAGTCTCGAAAGGCGAGCTTGAAACGTTGTCGCTTTCGTTGACGTGCGTGTCTGCGACGACGACGAAAGAAAAGAGGGGTTGCGCGGAGCCCGCAGGCCTATTTTTTTTATGCATCTGTTAATTCCGAATAGTTGAATTAATAACCGAATAGTTGTAATTTATTATGTTTACATAAAGTTACAATGTCAATCAGAAAAAATAAATATCAAAGGTAGAGCGATCAATGCGAAGTCCCAAGGATGCTCTTGAGAGCCGAGATCCAGGTTTTCTGGACATGGAAATGCTTCATCAGCAGCCGCAGTTTGCTTCGACCTTGGCCAATGGACTCGCCGTCTTGGGGTGCTTCGGACAAGGCGAACCCCTGCTTGGAAACAAAGAGCTTTCGGAGCGGTTATCGCTCGCTCGTCCAACGGTCACGCGGTTGACCTATACCTTGATGGGACTTGGTTACTTGAGGCGAGACAGAGCTTCGGGCAAGTATGCGCTGGGCGCGGCTGTTCTTTCTTTGGGATACCCGCTTTTGTCGCAGATGGCCATTAGGCAGGTGGCGGGTCCAGAGATGATGGAGTTGGCATGTCTTGCCAATGGTCCAGTCTCGATGGGGATGCGGGATCGTTTGCAGGTTGTTTATGTTGAAACTGTCGTGGGAAGTGAAAGCAATTTCACCAAACCAGGCATAGGTTCCACCAGACCTTTGCTGAGAACTGCGATGGGGCGTGCCTTGCTCTATGGACATACCCAACAGGAACGTGGCTATATCTACAATGGTTTGAAGTCCGTGCATCCAGAGGACTACACGTCCTCTCTTGCTCCGACCGAGCAGGCATACAGGCAGCTTAAATCGTCAGGTTTTTGTACAGTGGTTGGTGAGTGGCAGCCGACGCTGGCCGCTGTTGCTGTGCCGCTATGTGTACGCTATAACGGCGTCCCACTGGCTTTTAATTTGACGGTTGCAACGTATGAAATGGATGAAAAAACGATCGTTGAAAAATTTGCGCCCCGGCTATTAAATTTAGTCCGGGGCGTCGAGCGCACACTTGGCTTGAGTTGAGGGTCTTAACCTGCTGACAGCCCCATATTCCGCTTGCGCCTGAGCAACTGACTGATCAACACCAAAATAAACCCAGTAAAGCCGATTAAATCCGCCCAGTTGTCTGGGTAGGTGAGGGCAACACCTGCAATGACCATGATGGTGCGCTCGAGCACGTGTGTTTTTTCAATGAACCATCCCTGCAATCCGCCAGCAAGACAGACAATGCCGATCGCAGCCGTGAACGTGATCCAGGCGATCTGTAGCCAGTCGGCATTGGCCAAGGCTTTGGTCGAACCCATCAACAACAGGCTCGTACCCTCGTCGCCCAACACAAACATAAACGGAACGAGAATCGCGGGTGCGACGTATTTCCAGGTTTGAAGCGTCGTTTTATACGGATCGCCTTTGCAGATTGCCGCCGCGGCAAACGGTGATAGAGCAGTCGGAGGTGAGACTTCGGAAAGCACGGCGTAATAAAAGATAAACATGTGCGCCGCAAAATCTGGCACGCCTAAATTGATCAAGGCAGGGGCTGCGATCACGGCGCAGATAATGTAGGACGCGGTGACAGGGACGGCTAGGCCCACGACCCACACGACGAGGCCCGTGAAAATCGCAGTCAGCAAAAGAGAGCCGCCTGCGTACTCAATCACGATGGAGCTGAATTTCAAACCTAGGCCCGTCAGTGTCACGGTGCCCACGATCAGTCCGGCACCCGCGCAGGTCACGGCAATCGACAGCACGCCGGTCGAGCCCGAGGCCAGCGCTTTGATCAGGTTCGATTGATAAAAACCTTTGAAAAAAGGCTCGCGTCCTCGAAGCCAATCATAAGAAATAATGGCGGTATCGCGTCTGAGCATGCTGGTCCCAGCAGAAACGATGGTCGCCCAAAATACCGACATGATAGGCGAGAAGCCGATCATCATGAAGACCACGATCGAGATCAGCGAGAAAAAGTGAAACCAGTATTTTTTAGTCAGTGACCAAGCGCTTTCGGCGGCTTCGAACGACATTTTCTTCATGCCGTATTTGCGCACGTCAATTTCTACCATAATGAATAAACCGAGGTAGAACAAGATGGTTGGAATCGTCGCCATCAAGAGAACGTCGAGATAGGAAATTTTCAGGAAGTCCGCGATTAGAAAGGCGGCAGCGCCCAATACTGGAGGCGAAATGATGGCCCCTAAGCCGCCAGCCGCGAGCAACCCACCCGCGGCATTTTTTTCGTAGCCGACTTTTTCCAGCATCGGGGCGGCGACTGAACCAACGGTAACGGTGGTCGCGACCCCCGAGCCTGAGGGTCCACCCAGCAGAAACGAGGATAAGACGATGGTGCGCCCAACGCCTGAAGACTTACCCCCCATCGCAGCAAAGGAGAAGTCGATAAAAAACTTACCGGCACCGGTGAATTGCAAAAAGGCGCCAAAGATCGTAAAGAGGATAATTAGCGTAGCGGACACATCGAGCGCAGTGCCATAGATGCCCTCGAGCGTCATGTACATAAAGCCAACAAAACGACCGATCTCATACCCTTTGTGCGTCCAAGGAGCGGGGAGATAATTGCCGAACAAGGCGTACAGGATAAATAAGACCGTGACGGTCACCAACACCATGCCATTGGTGCGGCGTAACGCCTCGAGAATCATCAAGATCAGGCCAACACCTACAGCGATATCGAGGGGGAAGGGCTCGGTATTGCGATCGGTAAAGTCATCGCCACCACTCAGAATGTAGTAGGCCACAAAAATAGAAAAGCACGCAATGATCAGGTCCCACCACATTAAGCGGTTTTTGAAACGAGCCGTAATGGGAAACATCAGAAAAACGAGGAACAGCACAATCGCGAGGTGAATAGTGCGCAACACCTGCGTTGGAACGATTTCGTATGCAGCATACAAGTGAAAGACCGACATTCCAACCGCGCAAAGCGTCAAAAAAATTGCGAGTAAGCCACGATAATCGTTCGCGTCGCCTTCTTCTTGTCGGATGAGTTCATCTAATTTTTGTTGTGTAGCGCGATCGATGGACGATTCACTCATAGCTGTACCTAATTCAATTTATAGCGATATGGATTAAAAAAATTCAGCAAGTGCGCATAATGACGCACTTGCTGAGGATGCTGCGGCAAGTCAAAGAAGTCGTGCGTTTACTGAACGCTCTGGCCTTTTTCTTTGAAGTATTTCAAAGCACCGGGGTGGAAAGGCAGGGGTGTCGCTGCGGCCTTTTGATTTTCCAGTTTTACGCTGTCGTATTCGCGGTGAGTGCGAACGAGTTCTTCTTTGTTATCAAAGACAGCCTTGGTGATTTTGTATGCTTCGTCGTCGGACAGTTTGCCATTGACAACCAAGATGTTAGAGACCGAAGCGTTTTTGTTGTCACCGGCCATACCGGAGTAGGTCGCCTTGGGGATGGTGTCCTTGAAATACAGATTGCCGTATTTCTTGTTCATTGCATCGACTGCGTCGGCATGGTCGATCATGACAATCTTGG
The DNA here is from genome assembly GCF_965234455.1 of Zwartia lucis. Taxonomy (GTDB): domain Bacteria; phylum Pseudomonadota; class Gammaproteobacteria; order Burkholderiales; family Burkholderiaceae_B; genus Zwartia; species Zwartia lucis. Next base: position 831,956 of record NZ_OZ248472.1, read on the forward strand.
TGCCGGGGGTATTGGCCAGATCAGTGACTGCAGCGGTTGGCAAGCCACCGACCCAAAAGAAAGCGTCGATTTTGCGGTCTTTAACAGCGTTGACGGACTCGGCCACACCGAGGCGCTCACGACGCATATCTTTGTCTTTATCCAGACCTGCGGCTTCGATCAGGCGGAAAGCCATGACTTCCGTGGCGCTACCTGGACTACCTGTGCTGACGCGTTTGCCTTTCAGGTCTTTCATTGTTTTGATACCGCTGGCTTCGGTCGTCACGACGTGCATGCGGTTAGGGTATAGAACGAGCAATGTTTTGACATCGACTTTGCGACCAGAAAACTTGTCCTTACCGTCTAAGGCATCTTTGGCCGCATCCGCCATCGTAAAGGCCATATAGGGTTTACCCGAGCCAATCAGTTTGAGGTTGTCGACGGAACCGCCGGTGACTTCAGCAGTGGCGGACATTCCGGGTACTTTTTTGGTGAGCACGGCAGCCAAACCGCCACCCATGGGGTAGTAAACACCACCGGTACCACCTGTGGCGATCGAATAATTTTCCGCATTGGCAGCGCTTGCGCAGACAACCGCAAAGCTTATTGCTAGGGTTTTTAACAGTTTCATTGTTCTCTCCGAGATATTTTTCTTTGGCGTTGTCAGCAAGGACTATGGTTAACATAACTCATAATGGGCATGACCTCAATGGCGGTTTGCGAGCACATTAAAGCGTTGGGAGCGGACTCGCCTCTTCTGGTATTGGGGTGCGATTGACATTGAGCACCATCGATACCATAACGTAATAACCACTGACGACCATCAAATCGACCGCCCCTTGCTCGCCGAACAGGTCGACGACAGCCTTGTAGTGAGGGTCGCTGACTTGATGTGTTTCTTGAAGTTCATGACAAAAGTTATAGACAGCCTCTTCGTCAGCTTGCATGTTCTTCGGACGCTTACCTTGAGCGAGATCGGCGGCCAGAGCTGGATTGAGTCCTTCTTTGAGTGCGAGACGCAGATGCGCATACCACTCGTATTGCGCCGTCCAGGTTCGCGCGGTAATTAAAATCGCCCATTCATTCAAATGTTTTGGAATGCTGCTGTCAAAACGTAAGTATTCTCCAACCATCCGTAAACGTTCGGCTAGTACAGGGCTTCGCAGCAGCACATTAAAAGGTGCACCCAGGCTCGTCGCGCCTTGCACGACGCCCTTGCTGCCGGTGCCCGAAACCCGGCCTGACATCAAGCCATCGAAGTATTTTTTTTGGTCAGCCGACATTTCGTCCACATGAAGGCGTTTAAAGCGTTGTTGATCATTGCTATTATTTTGGCTCATAAGAGGAGTCTCCTTGTTAAATATATGACTTTAAAGTAGTTTAAAGCCATTATCTGCTTGGGGTTAATGCCCTCTACTAAAATGAAAAGACTTCAAATCAATGAGGTTTGTCTGATTAATGCCCCAAGGGGTAGGTGCCATATGAAGAATTCTTTGCTTTTAAAGCGCTTAGCGCATGTCGTTTGCTTGAGTGCAGGTCTGTTGACCAGTACGGCCCACGCACAGTGGCTCAATTTGCATGAAGATGCCACTCTGGTCACCTACACAGAACGTGGCGAGATCGTGAGGACCGATATTTTTGTGAATGTCGCCGAAATGTTGGACTACAAACAAAAGATGCGTGACCAAAAAGGCTTGGTTTTTCATTCAGTCGTGATTCGAGCCCAATACAACTGTCGTGACAATCGCGTGCGCACTTACACCATCGATTTTCATGAGGCGCGTATGGCGGGCGGTCAGGTCGTTAAAACTGAAAAAGTCTACAGTCCATGGCAGCCGATCAACCCTCGGAGTGTCGAACAAAATTTAAAAAACTACGCCTGTGACCCAAAGTAGTTTTATAAGCTTCGCATGCTCAGGATGAAGCGCTGAGAGCTTCTGCGAGAGGTTTTTGCTGTGATGAGTGTCTTGGCAATTAGAATCCCTAGCTTGTATACGTCACTGTCCGGTTCACAATGGCTCAAGCTAACGTTGGCGTTCGTATTGCCTTGGTAGAGGATGACCCCTTGCTGCGCAAGGAAATTTTTTTTCATCTTAAAGAATGCGGATATCAGGTGTTTGGCGTGGCGAACGGCAAATCACTCGATGAGCTTCTGATTACCGAACCGATTGATATTTTTATATTAGATCTCACGCTGTCAGGCGAAGACGGCCTGAGCATTGCGAGTCGTATTCGCAAGAGTACCCCCAATGTTGGGATCATTATGATGACAGCGCGTGGTTCATCTGCAGATCGCATCAAAGGTTATGAGTCAGGTGCGGATATTTATTTCTACAAACCGATCTCGCCAGAGGAGCTTGTGGCAGGACTGCGTAGTCTGACACGACGGCTGAGCAATAATTTGACCAATAACCGCTGGAAGCTTTGCCTAAAAGACCGCTCAATCTTGGGGCCCTCTCAGTGGCAGCGTGCCAAGCTGACGAATAGTGAAAAAGTGTTTATGTTGGGGTTGATTCAGGCTCACAATCACACACTCGATACTGATGTGATTGTTGAAATATTGAGCCAGCGTTCAAGCAAAGAGGAAATGGGCAAGCATGCCCTAGAAAGCTTGGTCAGTCGCTTGAGGCGTAAATTGGCCTCGATCTCTGAACCTGAGGCAGATGTAGCCATTAAATCTGTCTGGGGTATTGGTTATCAACTCTGCATTCCCGTGGATATTGAAACTTAGTTATTTGGAATGAGCATGTCAAATTTAGTGACACTTAAGTCGGATGTGGTGATCGAGCCTTTGATTGAGCGCTGGTATGCGTGGTCACACCTGGTTTCGCCCGCGACTGCAGCGCTGAATGTGCCGTTTCGCCATCTCACTTTGCTTGAATCGTTTGTGAGTGCGCCTGATATACACGCGGCCGCCTGTAAAAATCCGAGTCTGCGAGGAGGACCTTTCGTTGACCTGCCCGTCGATGCCGTCGATCAGGTGCGTGAGTTGATCGCACAAACAAAGAAACACCAAGAGCATCAGATTGCCTTCGGTGAGGCGTTAAAAGAAGCCTATCGAATGGTCTTAAAACAGGCCGATGGTTTCAGTATTGAAAAACTTTATCAGACCTTGCCTGCGCCTGTTCGTGGCTATGTTGAATTGTTTTACACAGTGGGGGGGCATCCTGATTTACGCGTGATTGAGCCAATGCTTTATCGAAGTCCGGCATTCAATCCTGCTTCACAGTCAGCGTTGATATATCAAGCGAAGGGTGATGATCGTTCTTTTGCATTCAGTACGCCTCGTTTGCCGCGGCAGGATGCCGTGGAGCTCGAGCGTCCCTTTACGGACGAGATTTATGATTATTTGGCGTCTTTACGGTTGACCCCCCAACCACTTGACGCGGTGCTAGAGCGTCTGTCGCAAGCGGGTGTGACGAATGAAAAGTTTCGGGATTTCTTAACCGACACTCCACTCCAAAACATAGATCGCACGCACAAAGGCGGAACACGTTGGCGTTATTTTGGTCACGCTTGTATCTTGGTCCAAGCCAATGATGGGACGAACGTCTTGGTTGACCCGATCGTTGCTTACGAAACGAGTGGGGGCGTTAAGCGTTTTGTTTTAGCAGATTTGCCCGAATGTATCGATTATGTTGTGTTGACTCACAACCATGCTGATCATGTCTTGCTGGAAACCTTGTTGGCGTTACGTTACAAGATTAAAACGATCGTCGTACCCACTGCCGGTGGTGGGCTGGCCGATCCCTCGCTCAAGCTCATGCTGCAGTCGATTGGTTTTAAAAAGGTTGTTGAAATCGATCCACTTGGTGACGTAGAGAGTGGTGATATACGGATTACGGCGCTGCCGTTTTTGGGAGAGCATGGCGATCTGGATATTCGTTCAAAGGCAGCATGGCTCGTCAAGGCCGGTTCACAAAGTTTTCTTTTTGCCGCGGATAGCAATAATCTTGAACCTTTTATTTACGAACACCTGAGAGAGATGTTTGGTCCGATTGAGACCTTATTTATAGGCCAGGAGTGCCAAGGTGCACCGTTTAGTTGGACCTATGGACCGCTGTTGCCTTTTCCTGTTGATCGTAAAAAAGATCAAACGCGACGTTTGAACGGCTCGGATGCGGTGCGCGGGCTCGAGGTCGTCAAGAGCTTGGGTAGTCAAAAAGTGTATGTCTATGCGATGGGCGCTGAGCCCTGGTTGCAATACGTGACAAGCATTGATCCTTCAGAAGACACGGTGCCAGCTGTCAATGCCCGCCAGCTTGTTGCGGCTTGCCAAGCGTTGGGGTTGCACTCTGAAAGACTCTTCGGGAGCGCGGATGTGACGTTACCGGCTTGAGTTAGAGAAACTAAAGGAATTTTGTATTTTATTTTTAAGTTGGTACAGGTGCGCAAGGCCATAGAGAAAACCAGCCTGGGGTGCTTTGTGATAGCGCCAGATTGGATCCACTTTCCAAAAGCGATTGACCGAACATATGTAGTCATGACCGAGCGCTTCGATTTCATGCCACCAGCCCACCGGCATATAAAGCGTTTCACCTTCGGTTAATTCAATGGTTCTTCGTTCAGCGAGTGCCGTGCGTAAAAGAGGGTGTTTTTGGAAATCGGGATTGTCGATGTAAACCTGACTGAAGTTGGGTCTAAGTCCGACATGCGACATTTCGAAGGGATATAGGCCTTCTTGAACGCTCGGTGGAAATAAAGAAACTCGTTTTGTTCCTCGGAATTGAGAAAGCGTGCCGTCTTGGCCGTCATAGTGCAATGGCTCGACATGACCACCTGGGCCTACCCAGACATTGACATCGTTTGGCATTTGACGACGGAGTCCTGTTTTCTCTGCAATCAAGTCAATCCCGGGTCCGATAACCTGACGAAAAGGCGTGGCGCCCATATCAACCATCGCGAGATAGATGCTGTCTCGCTTGGCTTCTCCGTTACGCAGAAGGCGGCAATACTCATTGACACTCATCTTGCGCATTTCGCAGTAATTTTTCCACTCAACTTTAGGTGTTGAAAAACGTTCGGGGCCATAGACGCGAACGGACACTTCCATATCACCAACAAAAGAAGTGATTTTTTCAACATCAACAGGGATATTGTCATTGAACGCATCCGTCAAAATGACAGGTTTGTTTTGACTTTGAAATTCATGATGAAAAAGGCGAGGAGAGACGCTATTGATCGAGACGCGTTCAATAGAATCGGTGTTTGAAGAAGGAATCTGTTGAGGATGGTTCATCGATTTCAATTAGATGCGATCAGTTGCGCGGACTCTCGAGCTCTTAGTGGCTGATAGTCGGATCCGTTCAGAAACTCTGGACGAAGTTTTTTGGGGGGATTCAGCGCAATGTTGCTCACGGCGTTGTAGGTGAGTATTGCGATACGACGATTGTGGGGCGAAATATTGGGCGGTGATGCATGCACCAAGTTGCCATGGAACCAGACTGCTGTCCCTTTTTTTCCTGTCGCGGAAAACAAACCCCCAGATGCCACCAGCCTAGTCACTAAAGGACCATCGATTTGATAGGTAAGCGCAGCGCTGACGTTTCCTTCCCAACCTTCGGGGGCATCCTCAGCCTTGGGTGTATCAACGCAGCCAATTTCATGGGAGCCAGGTATGAAGAAGAGCGGGCCATTAAACTGATCAATATCGTCTAAAAAAATCATTACGCTAGCGATATTGGAAGTGGGAATATTGTCTTCGTTACGCCAATAGATATAGTCTTGATGCCAGGGCCACATTTCACCCGAGAAGGCTTGTTTAACATTCACTTTCAGTTGATGAATGTACACATGATCATCGAGGAGTTGTTGTGCGGGTCCTAAAAACTGCGGTGCACGAATCAGTTCTTTGTAGGCATCATCGTAGAGGTGGCATCCATGAAAGGCACGATAGGTTTTGCCATCTTTTTCTAAAACGTGACCAGGGTAAGTTTGAGCCTGAAAAGACATGGTCCGCGCCAACAGCAGATCAGTGGCCTCTTCACTGAGCGCCTGATCTTGAACTAAATACCCATCGCGCTTGTAAGCGGTAATTTCATGCGCTGTGAGTTTCATGATCGAGTGATCCATCGTTTACAAGCGTTAAAGTCGGCACTGGCTATTGGTGTCGTTAAAGTATTTTTAATCATGAGTCTGCTTTGGAGCCATTGCGCGCTGAAGACTGAGGGGACGCATGTCTGTCCATTCGCGATCGACATACGCCGAGGCTTCCGTTTTTGAGCCGCTAAAGCCCGTCTCTACCCAACCGTCTGGCGTTGTTTTTTGCTCAGGCCAAAGTGAATACTGACCCTCGGAGTTTTTGATCACTTTAAACAGATCTCCGTCAATGGTGTAAGCATTAATGGGGGTAGTTTCCTGGGTCGACATATCGATTATTCCAATGGGTCATAAATGGGCGATCAGCGCGTGAGCTAAGTTTTCGCATCAGGGGGCTATTATTGACCAAGTTACTGATTTAAAAACAAATGAAGCTCTTGAATCCTCGCACGCTGAGCACCTGCACCCCGTCATGTTGATGGTCAGATTGCGAGGAAATGAGAGGGATTGTGAGGGTTATCGAAGATGCGAGGTGACAATACGGGTAAGTCTGTTTTCAGGATCAATAATGACCATTACGATTGACGTCCAGGCCATCGAGGTTTTTCCAAGTCAGTTGCAACTCATGCGGCTACAAGAAGCGAATCGCTTGGTAGAGATTGCATCGCGCTGGAGCTTGGCTGTCGGATTGATTCCCATCCCTTTTTTAGATGCGGCCGTCCTAGCCGCAGTTCAAACCAAATTACTCATGAATTTGTCTGCCCTTTATGGCGAAAAAGTTGAAAAACAGCGCGCCTCTTCGGTAGTTTCGGTGTTGCTGGGTTCTTTAGTGCCCTTGGGTCTGACTAAAACAGCTATTGGCGCGACTGCCAAGATTTTTCCGGGGGCGGGTACAGTGATTGGTTCTATTGCGATGTCGACAATGGGGGCAACTGCCACTAAAGTGATCGGTCAGGTTTTTGTGAGGCATTTCGAACAGGGTGGAACGTTCTTGAAATTCCGCGAAGCAAATTTGATGGATGAGTTTAGAAGAGAATTTAAAAGAGCTGAGTTTAGACGTTAATCATGCAAATAATCGCGATTTCTAATTTGAAAGGTGGTTGTGCCAAAACCACCACCTCGGTTAATTTGGCCGCTGGTCTGGCTCTTGAGGGTAGACGCGTTTTACTCATTGATCTTGACCCACAAGGCAACTCAACCGAATGGTTAGGTATTGGAACGCCGAGCGAAGGTAGTTTTGAATTACTGACGACTGACTGCACGCTCGATACCTTGATCCACGACTCAAGCGTTCAGGGCGTTTCCCTGATAGCGGGGTCTGGGGCCTTGTCGAAACTCGAGCGGGTGCTTGCTAAAGCCGATGAGCCAGAAACGCATTTAAAGAAACGCTTGGCAATGCTGCAAAAGCAGCAGTGGGATATTGTCATTTTGGACACGCCTCCAACGTTAGGACTCTTGACCCTGAATGCCCTGACGGTTGCGCATCAGTTGTTAGTTCCTGTCACGACTCAGGTTTTGTCTCTATCTGGTGTCGCGCAATTGATGCAAACCGTCGATGATGTGCGTGAAAACTTGAATCCTAAGCTCAAATTACTTGGCTTGGTGGCTTGTCGTGTCAATTTGAGAACGTTACATTCTCAAGACGTTGTCCAAGCGTTAACGGAGAGTTTTGGTAAAAAGCTTTTAAAAACACACATTAGAGAAAATATTCGTCTCGCTGAGGCGCCTTCCTTCAATAAAAGCATTTTTCAATACAGTCCCAAATCCGGTGCGTCAGAGGATTACCGCTCATTGGCGCGAGAAGTCCTTTCACTTATAAAGTAAAAAGGTTATGTATGGCTACCAAGCGCACGACAACCATTGGTTCAAATCCCTTGAAATCATCGAAAGCAGCGAAAGCAGAGAAGGTCAAAAACGTTGAGAAAACTGCTGCGCTACCAGCCTTAGAGGCAAAGAGTTTGCCGACGCAGTCGCCTGAAGTAAAAAAGCGTGTGCGACGGACAAATAAAGAAACTGAGGCTTTATTTGCCGATCAGTTGAAAACTGATGCACCCAGCGTGGCGGCAAAGGTCGAGCCAACACGGGAGGCTGACGTCTTAACTAGCGAGCGACACCGTGAAGCCATGGCGATTGTTAAAACCTGGTCGCAATGGGCAGTGGTTGCAGGGCTGACGCCTGTTCCTATTTTGGATGCCCTGGCAATGTCAGGTGCACAGATCAAACTCATCCAATTACTTTGCAAGCATTACGAAGTGCCGTTCGAACAAAAAGTCGCGATTGCGGTTGCGGCTGGCTTGATCGGCGGTACGGCTACCTCTGCGATCGCGACAGGCTTGACGCGCGTATTGATGAAAAATATTCCCATCGCAGGACAAATATTTAACTTAACCGTTGAGCCAGCGCTTTCTTATGGCTCAACCTATGCAATCGGAGCGTCCTTTGTGAGGCATTTCGAGTCCAAAGGCAATCTGTCAAACTTTAAAAATGAGCAGATGCAAGACTATGCGACGGAACAATATAAAAAAGGAAAAAAAATGTTCTTTAGCAAGAAAAGTGCTGTACCCGCATAATATAGCTTCTCAACCTATTGAACGTGGTGTGATCCTTATATGCGTAGTTTGCTGAAATCCGATTTATTTGAATTTCTGAGTCGAGAGAGCCCGCGCGAATTAAAACGCATGGTGTGGTTGTCTATTTTTGTCGGTATTACCAACACGGCGTTGATTGGTTTGATCAATATGTCTGCAAGTGACGTCTCCGCGGGTATATCGGTGACGTGGCAATTTTTTGCTTTCGCAGCGTTACTTATATTGTTGTTGATTGTGACGCGTCGTTCGAACGACGAAAACATCCGAAGCGCGCAAACCTTGATTTATCGCTTCAAGATCAAAATCATGAGCGATGTTTTTAAATCAAATCTTGGCAAGATCGATGAGATCGGCCGAAACTATGTGTTAGAAGTGCTGGCCCGCGACACGCAAGCCGTATCGCTCGCCGTGGGTGTGACGGTCACGGCGTGCCAAGCGATCGCTACGCTTCTATTTTTGACGCTTTACATGGCGACGGTTTCCTTTACCGCATTCATCATCATTTCAATTGCGGCCCTTTTAATTTTGTCGGTTGGCGTTCTCGAGCTTTTTAAAGTCACTGGCCAACTCGAAAAGGTTTCTGTGAGTGAAACAGGCGCCAATGCGATTTATGCTGATTTTTTGAATGGCTACAAAGAAATCAAAATGAATTCCGAGCGCGCGTATGACATCACGCGCAATATGGTGAAAGTTTCAAAAAATGTGAACGAAGAAAAGGGCAAGCTTATTGTTGCCATCACCAATTACTTCAATAATCTGCAGGTTTTTTTGTATGTGATTGTTGGCATTATGGTGTTTGTGGTTCCGGTTTTATCAGCGGAATTTTCGATACACGTGACGACAGCGGCAACGACTGCGCTGTTTTTGGCAGGCTCTCTGTCCGGCATCATTACGAGCGTCCCCAATCTTTCACAAGCCAATGTGGCCGCACGTGCACTTCAGGCCTTAGCCAGAAGGTTGGATGAGAGTGCGCAAGACACCCCTGTTTCTCGCAAAGAAGTCTTTGATGTGGTGCATTCGATCACTTTGGAAAAGGTCACCTATCAACATGCCTCTGATGACAAACGGAAGAGTGCTTTTGTATTGGGGCCCATTGACTATCACTTCGAGGCAGGCAAGGTTTATTTCATTCGAGGCAATAATGGTTCCGGTAAAACCACTTTGATGAGGTTGCTGATTGGTTTGTATCAACCGAGCGAAGGTCGGATTTTAGTCAATGGTTTACCGATTGCAGAACCCACATCGGGCGCTTATCGGGACAATTTTTCAGTTGTTTTTAGTGACTTCCATCTGTTTAAAACCTTGTATGGCTTGCCGGTTGAAGATCATGCCCGTATACAAGAACTGTTGCGTCTTTTTCAAATGGAAGGTAAGGTCAGTATTCACAACGGTCAATTTACTTCTTTGCAGTTTTCGACAGGCCAGCGCAAGCGTTTGGCTTTGATCGTAGCGCTCCTTGAGGATCGTCCTTTTGTCATTTTGGATGAGTGGGCGGCGGATCAAGATCCTGAGTTTAGACACGAGTTTTATGTGAACATCATTCCAAAATTACGAGAGATGGGTAAAACAATCATCGCTATTACGCACGATGATCATTATTATGACCGCGCAGACCATGTTTTACTGATGTCCAATGGTCGGCCCCTATAAAAAGAGAGAAAAAAATGATGATATATCCCGCAATTCTTTACGTTGGCCTAGCTATTTTGGTTGGTATTGTAGGGCGCAATAGTCGTCTAGGCTTTTGGGGAGTGACCTTGCTATCGCTGGCCATATCTCCGGTGATTTCTATTTTTCTTGTGCTGTTTTTAAGTGATCGTGAGAGACCTTTCTTTTCATTTAACAAGGGGCTTAAAAAGCTGGAGACCCTTGTCTAAATTAAGCGAAGCATCTCCAGCCAATCACACAAATCCTCCTACTTGATCAGCACAGCAGGTGAAGCAGGAATCGATCCTGGCACTTTGTTGAGCGTCAAGAGCTGAGACACGATATTTAATACTTCCCGTGAGTAGCTATTTGACGTAGCAGGCACGGTGAACTTTTCTCCTTGATACTTGACCGAAGTCAAGGCGTTTGAAGAGCTAGCACTCCCTTTTTCCACCACGATGAGAGGGATCGCTGAGGAATAGTCACGTTTGAATAAAAGCTCATTATTGATGGCAATTGCATCCGAGCTCATGACTTTAATCTGGCGTGGTGGGTCCATATTTTGCATGTTCACAAGCGTGCCAAGAAAATCAAAGACGTTGCGTGTGGATCTGAGTTTGATGACAAGTTGAGTATCCTTGTTGACGCCTTTTTTAACCAGATCCGCAGCGGTGTTGGGGAGTAAAGGTTTTGCTGGCGTCACACCTGTCGACTGTGAGTTACAAAATGCAGACTCTGCAAAGGCTTGGCCGAGCGTTTCGATTTCGGCCTGCTTGTTCAGGCACATCCGTGTCACAGGCATGCTTCGGACAACTTGATATTTTGTCACGCCACCAACTTTAACCTGTTCCACCATGGTTCCGGGCTGGGACTGTGAGGCTACGACCGCGACGAGGTTACGATTGAGTTCCTCGGCACTCATAGGGGCGGAGACGTTTTGTTTTGCCACAACGATTTCGGTGCTGAGGCCTGCCTGGATGAGGGTATAGAGCGCGGATTGAAAGTCAGCAAAACCTGGCAAGTTTGGATTATTGATGTAGGTTGAAAGCACTACATTTTTATCGCTACGCAGCTCAATGTAGTCAATGACGAGTGAATACAGAACTGAACGGGGCCGGGTTTGATTGTTAGTCAAGTTAGCGATAACGTCAGGTCGTATATCGCCCAAAAACGAGGTCATGAACTGTGCGTTATCGAGGGATGATTGCGTAAAGTTAAAGCCGCTGTTGACGGAGAGGCCGACACTTGGTCCGTAGGTAGATCCCGAGGTGGCAGCGGCCGAGAAAAAGCCGGTAACAGCGTTAGGAGCTCTGCTAGCGACCGTTGAGGTTAAACCCGCAGTGACGCCAACACTTCCTGTGCCAATCACGGAGGGCATATCAAGAAAGCTGAGAGGCATGTGTTTTGAAGCGCGAATGATATTCAGTAACACGTTATCGTTCGCGTAGTCTTCTAAGACGTCTCGATATGCGGCGGACATATCTCTGAATGAAGAGGATCCGGTAGGGGCACATCCAGATAATGCGATGGCTGCAGCAATAGGCGCCAACACTAATTTTTTTAACATGTTGAGATTCTCGAGGGGGTAATACGTTTAGGGATGGCGATTATTTTGCTGCAAATCGCCCAGAAGATCTGAAATACTGACTAATCTCACGCTCAAATGACAGTAATTGAGAGGTTTTGCCGAAATTTTGCGCAGACCTTCTAAAGCTGGGCGCCACAGTCTCTGCAAAAACGATCTTGTTTGTCTAGGCGGTCGGTCTCGCATTTAGGACAAGAGGTCTGGTTCTGAGGACGATGCCCCCGTGAGCGTGACATTTCGGCCGTGACAATGCCTGTCGGTACGGCCAAGGTTCCCCAACCCATTAGCATCATGACTGAAGCAATGAGTTTGCCGACATCGGTTTGTGGTGTGATGTCGCCAAAGCCGACCGTGGTCATGGTGGTGATCGCCCAATACGTGGCAATGGGAATGCTTGTGAAGCCGTGTTGAGGACCTTCGACCACATACATCAGGGTACCCATGACCAGTACGATCATCAAGACAAACGAGAGAAAAACAAGAATTTTTTTGCGGCTGGCATTAAGAGCGCTCGCGAGATGGGCGTACTCTTGCATATATGCAGTGAGCTTAAAGACACGGAATATCCGGATCAGTCGCAACACGCGTACATCAATGAGCGCATGCAACTCTGGAAAAAACAGCGCGAGGTAGGTGGGTAACACCGCAAGCAAGTCAATCACACCAAAAAAACTGGTCGCGTATTTTCTACGGTTTTTGGCGCAATACAGGCGGGCGGCATACTCCACACTGAACAATATGGTGAAAATCCATTCCAGCGCAAACAAAAAGGCATGGTAGTCACGCGTGATGTGCTGGACACTGTCTAGAATCACCACAACCAGTGAGAACAAAATGAGTGCGATAAGTGTTTTGTCAAACAGGCGTCCAGCCTCTGTTTCGTTAGTAAAGATCAGTGTGTACATCTGATCTTTGAGTGTCTTTTGTGAAAGATTCATTGTGAAGAAGCGTCCAAGTATTAAGCGATATCGCGGGCGATGGCTTGGCCGCTGAGCCAGGCGCCTTCGACTTTTTCAGTGCTCGTCCAGTCGCCACACAAGCCCAACTGCAGGTCAGGATCAAATAGCTGTCCATGATGCGAGGCATGGTCAAGTCTGGCAAAACGCCAGAGATGCGTTTGGTATGTTTGTGGTCGATAGCCCGTCAATGTCTCAAAGCCTGCACTTAATAGCTGCGCAGCTTCGTCTTTGGTCAGGTTTGCGTGAGCGTCGCTCCAGTCAGTCGTCGCGTGGGCAACCCAGGCTTCGCCAGATACTCGGTGAGGTTTGCTTGAGCTCCTGGCGATCCAGCTGAACATGCCTTGATTGATGAAAGCCGCGTCAAAATCGAAAGGCAGTCTTGCAGTCGCGTAAATCATCAAGGTCCAACAGGGCGCCATGACGGCGTCCCGACAACGCGCTAAGAGTGTAGCGGAGTGGGGCTGAACCAGCGGCTCAGCCTGTTTGGAGGGAATCGCCAGAACGATGGCGTCAAAGCGCGGTTCAAGTTGGCCGTGTTCTTTTGAGCGCAATGTCCATTTTTCGCCGTCACGAATCAGTTGATCGATGGTGGTGGAAAATTGGATCGTTAAGTCTTGTGCTAATTGTTTGGCGGGCGCCGTCATTGAGGGCGTACCCACAAAGCGCCCCTTTGAGGCAGTGATTGCTTGCCAGCCCTCGGCGTCAAAACTAGTGATTTGGGCTTCCCAAAGAGACGCGGCACCTGTTTTTTGCCAGAGGTCGACTTGATTTTTAAAGGCAGGATCGCGGGCTGTGAAATATTGAGCGCCGTGATCACAGGCCCAGGTCTCGAACTGACGCGTGCTCATTCGGCCACCCACACCGCGGCTTTTTTCAAAAACTTGGACGCGGCATCCTTGCGCCTCCAAGGCTTGGGCGCAACTCAGGCCAGCCAAGCCTGCGCCGATAATTGCGATAGAGCGTGATGATTGCATGGCGAAGAGGTCCGAGTGGAGATGAGGAGAATGGTCTTTGATGCGTCATTTTATAAGTTTCGAGAGCTCATAACGACGATTTGGCATAGGGTTTATGCCGATGATCTCGTTCGGTGGCTCGGTTTACTCTTAGCCAAGCTTAGTGTCACTGATTCAAAAAAAGGAATAAGTAATGAAGAACATTTTCAAGTCGTTGTTGCTGGGTGCCTGTATTGTGGGAACGAGCTTTGGCGCGCTCGCGCAGGGCTATCCCAACAAGCCTATTCGTATGATCGTGCCGTTTCCGCCAGCGGGGGCTGCTGATCAGACCGCGCGTATCGTGATGAGAGCCTTATCAGAAAGCTTGGGTCAAACCATCATTATCGATAACCGGGCGGGCGCGGATGGCGCGATTGCGGGCTTGGCCGCGATGAATGCAGCACCTGACGGCTACACGCTTTTATTTGCAACCACAACAGGTTTGAATGGCGCACCGACCATGCGCAAAGTCCCCCCTTATGATCCTCTGACTGCGTTCACACCGATTTCTATGGTTGGTAAATTTGGTTTTTTCATGTTTGTGAACGCGGAGGTTCCCGCCAAGTCGATGAAAGAGCTGATCGCCTACGCCCAAGCCAATCCAGGCAAGCTCAACTATGGCAGTGGTAATGGCACGAGTATTTTGACGACAGCGCAATTTGCGCAGGAATCCAAGCTCAATATGGTGCATGTCCCCTACAAAGGTGATGCCCCCGCGACCGCCGATCTGATTGCGGGTCGTATTCAAGTGCTGCTCGCGACACCTGGCAATGCCTTGCAAATGGTGCAAGAAGGACGTCTGCGCGTATTGATGGCCTTGTTGCCTAGCCGAAGCCCTCTGGTGCCTGAGGTGCCGACGGCCGATGAGTTGGGTATCAAGGGGATGACCATTATTCCTTGGGCTGGTTTGTTCGGTCCCGCAGGTTTGCCTAAGGAGGTCGTGGATCGCGTTGCCAAGGCAATGAAAGAAGTTGCAGAACGCAAAGATGTGCGCGATCAACTCGCTAAAATCGCCTTTGAATTACAGAGCTCCTCGCCCGCAGCGATGGGAGCGTTCAACAAATCACAACTTGAGATTTGGAAGATAACAGCCGATGCGATCAATCTAGAGCGAAATTAAGATGCTGCCCGATGGTATCCGCTCTAGGCTGATTCAAGAGGTCAATGGGATCACTCTGCACATCTTGGAGGCCGGGTTTGACGTACCCGGTCGTCCGTTGATCGTGCTGCTGCATGGCTTTCCCGAGCTTGCCTATAGCTGGAGAAAGGTGATGTTGCCGCTCGCTCAACAGGGCTATCACGTTGTCGCACCTGATGTCCGTGGCTATGGGCGCAGTGGTGGAGTGGGTGTCTCCTATCACGATGATTTACGTCCTTTTAGTACTTTAAATAAAGTGCATGATGTGTTGGCGCTTGTGGCCGCGTTGGGCTATCGCAGCGTTGCGGCCGTGATCGGCCATGATCAAGGCTCACCTCTTGCGGGCTGGTGCGCCTTGATGCGTCCGGATGTCTTTAGATCGGTCGTGATGATGAGTTCGCCTTTTCGGGGCGGTCCTGTAGCGCTACCGTTTAACACCGCTAACGAGGTCGTGAAGCCGGTCTTGCCGAGTCGGATCGACGAAGATCTCACGCGACTCGATCCACCCAGAAAATATTACATGCGGTATTACGCGACCGAGCCTGCCAATGAAAATATCTGGCATCCAAAACAAGGCTTGCATGATTTTTTACGCGCCTACTATCACATGAAGAGCGCGGACTGGGCGCCTAATCAACCTGTGCGTCTCACGGGCTTGACCGCCAGTGAATGGGAAAAATTGCCACGGTACTACGTCATGGACCTGGATCAAGGTATGGCTGAGTCAGTCGCGCCCGAGATGCCTTCGGCGCAGGAAATCGTGGCATGCACATGGCTCACTGAGCCTGAGTTGAAGTTTTATGTCGATGAGTATGCGCGCACCGGGTTTCAGGGTGGTTTGCAAGGCTACCGGGCGAATCCGGGCGACAAGGATCTAGCTGTCTTTGCAGGAAAAACAATCGATGTGCCCTCGATATTTATCGGTGGACTTCAGGATTGGGGTGTCTATCAAACCCCGGGCGGTCTTGAGCGTGTCGAGGGCTCTCTGACCACGTGCTATCAAGGAACCTTTCTGGTAGAGGGCGCAGGTCACTGGGTCCAACAAGAACAGCCAGAAAAAGTCAGTCAATTGTTACTGAATTTTGTCACGAGAAATACGTAATGTTGAGGTAGGATAAGCGATGCGACCGAACGCTGTCGTTCGGTTGCCCCTCTTTGTGGAGCCCCTCACATGAGCATCACCACTCTTGTTTCAGACAATACGCGCTCAGAGCATGACTTGCTCGGCAATCGCGAGGTGCCTTTTCACGCCTATTATGGTGTGCACACGCTGCGCGCGATTGAAAATTTCCCGATTACAGGGTTGCCGATTTCGCACTATCCGGATTTGGTGCGTGCACTCGCTGAAATCAAAATCGCCGCAGCGTTGACGAATCAAGAACTGGGGATGCTAGACGCTAAGAAGTGCGAGGCAATTGTTGCGGCTTCCCAAGAAATCCTTCAGGGAAATCTTCACGAGCAATTTGTCGTGGATTTGATTCAGGGCGGCGCAGGGACGTCGACCAATATGAACGCCAACGAAGTGATTGCCAACCGCGCCTTGGAATTGTTGGGACACCAGCGCGGACAATACGAGTTTTTGCATCCTAATGAAGACGTCAATATGAGTCAGTCGACTAATGATGTCTATCCAACTTCTCTCAAGCTCGCCACCTATCGCGGTTGTCAACGTTTACTCACGCGAATGTTGAGTTTGCAAGAAGCCTTCGAGCTTAAGGCCGAGGAATTCAAAGACATCATCAAGGTCGGTCGTACACAATTACAGGATGCCGTCCCAATGACATTGGGGCAAGAGTTTCGTACCTATGCGGTGATGTTGGGCGAGGACGTGTTGAGATTGCGTGAGGCCTTGCCACTGATTTGCGAAATCAATTTGGGTGCCACGGCGATCGGCACCGGTATTAATACACATCCGGCGTATGCTCAAAAAGTGAGAGACCATTTGGTGAGCATCACGTCAGTGCCTCTTGAAACGGCCCCCAATCTCATCGAGGCAACGCAAGATTGTGGCGCTTTTGTACAAATGTCAGGGATACTCAAGCGTATTGCTGTCAAGATCTCCAAGATCTGTCATGACCTGCGGTTGTTGTCGAGCGGACCACGCGCGGGGATTGGTGAAATTAATCTACCGGCGGTTCAGGCGGGTTCGAGCATCATGCCGGGTAAGGTCAATCCTGTCATCCCCGAGGTGGTGAATCAGGTCGCCTACGAGGTGATCGGCAACGATGTCACGATCAGTTTTGCAGCCGAGGCGGGTCAGTTGCAACTTAATGCCTTTGAGCCTGTGATCGCGTATTCGATGTTTCGCAGTGTCACACACTTAACGAATGCATTTCATACTCTTGAGCATAAGTGTGTGCGTGGGATCACTGCCAATGAATCGAGGATTAAAGAGTTGTTTGATCGATCGATTGTCTTGGTCACGGCCTTGAATCCCTATATCGGCTATCAGCATGCGACCGAAGTGGCGCAAGAAGCGCTCCTGACAGGTAAGCGTGTCTACGATATTGTGTTGGAGCGTGGGTTGCTGACCGCTGAAAAGCTCGATGATATTTTGAAACCAGAGTCGATGACGACGCCGAGATTGCCGTTACGCTGAGTTTATTTTTCTCTCAATACGCAACGGTCCCCACTCGCTTTACGTTCGACCATGACAGAGGACAGTTGTGGCAGGGTGGGCTTTAACTGATTTCTGATAAAGCCACAGAGATTTTCAAGCGTTGCCGGACCGAGGTGCTCAATCTCATCCAAAAAGCGATGATCTAGCAGTTCTCTCACGCGTGCGACTTGTTGTCGCAGGTAGCCCAGATCTACCAACATGCCTGTTTTGGGGTCGGCATAGCCCGAGACCGTGACCTCGGCCTCGTAGGTATGTCCGTGTATGCGCAGACTGCCTTCAGTATCGATGGTTCTGCGTAGCGTGTGTGCGGCTTCAAAATAAAAGCGCTGAGAGAGCTCGTACCTTGGGGTGTCTTCGTTAGGGTTGTTGTTTTGGGGCTGGGTTGCGCTCATCAACGAATCTCTAAAACTTTGTGTGTTTGCACGGATAGGCGCCAGGACGGATGGCTCTGGCAATAGGCAATCGCGGCGCGTGTGTGGGCCAGCCGATCTGGACCATCCATTGCCTGAAGCAGATAGTATTCAAAGCGGCTGGGACCCAAGTCATCGGGCATGAGTGTGGGTTGAGGAAAGACCAGCTTGAGCTCATGTCCTTCGCGCTGGACCCAAGGGGCACCGGCTTTTGGGCTCACGCAAATCCAGTCGATGCCTTTGGGAACCTCTAGTGTGCCATTGGTTTCGATGGCGATCTCAAAGCCTTGGGTATGCAGCGCATCGATTAAATCCTGATCGACTTGCAGGAGGGGCTCGCCTCCAGTTAGCACGACATAGCGGTGAGCGTGGCCCACAGGCCAGAGCGCGGCAATCTGTTGGGCGAGCGCATGTGCGTCTTGAAACTTACCGCCAAGCGTACCGTCTGTGCCGACAAAGTCTGTATCGCAAAACTTGCAGACTGCGTTCGCACGGTCTTTTTCGCGTCCGGTCCAGAGATTACAGCCGGTGAAACGACAAAAAACCGCAGGCCGTCCGGCGCGCAGTCCTTCGCCTTGCAGCGTATAAAAAATTTCTTTGACGCTATAGATCATCTATTTTAATACTTAAAAAAAACTCAATCCAGGCATTGTAATCGCAGCGCCGATAGTCGCTGAATCGATCGGACAGACAGTGCATTTAAGGTAATCTGCGATGTGTATAGTCTCTGTTCCTATGTTGGCATCCTCCCTTCGAGATGTCTGTCGCTAAGAGGTCATGTTTTGGGCTTGTTTGAGCGTTTTTTGACTGTTTGGGTCGGTTTGGGTATTTTGGCAGGTGTTGGTCTCGGTTTATGGGTTCCGGACGCTTTCACCGTGATTGCGGGGCTGGAGTTTGCGCATGTCAACCTCGTCGTCGCGGTCCTGATCTGGATCATGATTTATCCCATGATGATTCAGATCGACTGGTCGTCGATCAAACAAGTCGGTCAAAAGCCCCGCGGGCTGTTGTTAACCTTGGTGGTCAACTGGCTGATTAAGCCTTTTACGATGGCCGCGCTCGGGGTCTTGTTTTTCGAGTACATCTTTGCACCCTGGGTGGATCCGCAGACCGCGAGCGAGTACATCGCCGGCATGATCTTGCTGGGTGTAGCACCCTGCACCGCGATGGTGTTTGTTTGGAGTCAGTTGGTCAAAGGCGATGCGAGTTACACCTTGGTGCAGGTCTCGGTCAATGACCTTGTGATGGTGTTCGCGTTTGCTCCGATTGCGGCGTTTTTACTGGGTGTCACGTCTTTGACCGTTCCCTGGGAAACCTTGTTGCTCTCGACGCTGTTGTATGTGGTGTTGCCCTTGATCGCAGGGGTGCTGACGCGCGAGTTGTTGATGCGCAAGTCGCGTACAGCGGTCGCGGGCTTTGTGGCGGCGCTCAAGCCTTGGTCGATTGTGGGTCTGATCGCGACCGTTGTGCTGTTATTTGGCTTTCAAGCCAAGACGATCGTGGCGCACCCGCTTGTGATTGGCATGATTGCTATCCCCTTGATTTTGCAGACTTATGGCATTTTTGCGCTGAGCTGGCTGGGTGCCCGTTGGCTCAAACTACCTAAAAATATTGCCGGACCAGCCTGCTTGATCGGGACTTCTAATTTTTTTGAGTTGGCCGTTGCGGTCGCGATTTCTTTGTTTGGCTTGAACTCGGGCGCAGCCTTGGCAACGGTCGTGGGCGTGTTGGTTGAGGTGCCGGTAATGCTATCACTCGTGTGGCTAATTAACCGAAGTCGACTGGCTTGATGATTTGAGCGCGCTTCGAAAGTCATCCGTTTGCGAGCGCCAATCCGCTTAAAATGATCTGATTCACTTAAACGCCGCACCTGAGTGTGGCAACGTCTTACTTGACGTTTCTTTTCCGTTGGCTATGACATACCGAAACTTACTCTGGTTTATTTTTGCTGCCGCTCTCGTACGGTTGTTGCTGCTGAGCTTTTCGCCTTTGATGGATACGACTGAAGCGCGCTATGGTGAAATTTCGCGTCTGATGGCGGAGCTCAATGATTGGGTGACCCCTTGGTTTACTTACGATGTGCCATTCTGGGGCAAGCCACCTCTGGCGTTCTGGATGTCGGCCTTGAGCTTCAAGCTGTTCGGTATCAATGAATTCGCCGCCCGTTTTCCGCATTGGCTGGCGGGGATGATCGTGCTATGGATCCTCTGGGGAATGCGACCCCGGAGTGGTTCGACGGGCGCGACTTATGCGATCGCGCTGCTGCTCGGCTCGGTGATGTTCTTTTTGGCTTCGGGCATGGTAATGATGGACATGGCCTTGGTGGTTGGAACCACGTTGGCGATGCGGGGCTTCTGGAATGGCTTGCATGGTGATCTCGCGCGGCGGGGATCGGAGCGCTGGCTGCTTTTTATAGGCCTGGGGATTGCTTTGCTCGCCAAGGGGCCGGTGGGCGTGGTGTTGACGGGTCTGCCTTGCGGAGTCTGGGCCTTGGTTTCTGGCAACTTACGCACGATCTGGCGCGATTTACCCTGGATTCGCGGTGTGCTGGTGACGCTTGCGATCGCTTTGCCTTGGTATGTCATCGCTGAGTTGCGCTCACCTGGTTTTCTTAATTACTTTATCGTGGGTGAGCATTTTCATCGTTTTGTGAGCCCGGGCTGGGGGGGCGATCTTTACGGTACGGCACACAAGTATCCCTACGGCACGATTTGGTTGTTCATGATGGCCGATGTATTACCCTGGACGATTCTGTTTCCGATTGTGGCCTGGCAGACGCGTGGTGCGCGTGCCGAGGTGGCCTCCTGCGCCCAAGACGCAACATCTGCCTCCTGGCGGAATTATTTGCTTTTGTGGGCTTTCATGCCCGCAGTCTTTTTCACCATGGCGAGTAATATTATTTGGCCCTATGTTATGCCGGGTATGCCCGCGCTGGCCTTATTAGTGGGGGGCTGGCTTGCCAGCCGTGCTAAACAAAATCTCGTTCGCACCAATCTTGCAGTGGGGTTGACGATCACCATGGTGTTGGCGGTCGGCTTTAATGTCAGTATGCCTTTTACGGGGCGCAGCAATGATCTCGCCGCCAAGACCTTGATCGAGGATTATCGCTTTAGAGACCCTAAAGGACTACCCTTGATTTATCTGGGATACCGTCCGTTTTCTGCTGCTTTTTACAGTCAGGGAAAAGCTCAGCTTGAAAAGACGCCGGAAGCTTTGATCAAACGACTCGACAAGGCGCCGGCGTATGTGGCGATCCAAACCTCGGATCTGGGTAGTATGCCCCCGGCGTTGATGGGGGGGCTAGAGCGACTAAGTGCGCAAGGCTACTTTACGCTGTTCCTTAAGAAGGACGCGCATGCTGTGGTGCCAGGGGTTTTACCAACGGCAACGCCAGCGTCACCAGCCAACAAATGATCAGCATCAGTGCGGAGCCCAACAACGCATACAGCAGGCCGCCCCACTGATACAGCAATCCTGAGAGCAGGGTACCAATAAAACGGCCCAGAGCGTTGGCGGCATAATAAAAGCCAACGTCCTCGGCGGATTTTTCTGAGCCCGCATAGGCGAGGATTAAATACGAGTGGACGGATGAATTGACGGCGAACGCAAAGCCAAAGACGCCTAAACCCACAACCACGACCCATTCGAGATGACTCACGTCAAGCCAGACGAGAACGCAAAGGATGATGGTGACTAAGGCGAGGATCGCGGACCAGTGCCGGGCGGCGGGGACCTCATTGCTCAGACCGTCATCGCTGCGTCGCACGAGTGAGGGCGCGATTGCCTGAACAAAACCATAGCCGATCGTCCAAGCGGCGAGAAAGCCACCGACCATCGTAAAGGTCCAGCCCGAGGCATAGAGAAAGACGGGCACACCCACCACAAACCAGACATCTCGGGCACCAAAGAGGACGACGCGCGCCGCTGCCAAGAGGTTGATCGCGCTGTTTTTAGCGAAGAGCTCTTTGGCGGATTTTGAGGCTTTGCTTTTGCCCATCATGGGGGGTAAGGAAAAGACGACTCCCACCAAAATCGACCCTAGTAAACCTGCCATGGCCCAAAGCGCACCTTGAAAACCTAGCTGGTCCAGTAAAAGGCCGCCTAAAAAGAAGCCCACCCCTTTCATCGCGTTTTTACTGCCGGTAAACCACGCAACCCATTTAAATAGCTGTCCTGAGGCTTGTCCGGCGGTGATTTTGATCGCGGATTTACTCGCGGTTTTAGTTAGGTCCTTGGCGACCCCGCAAACGCCTTGGGCGAGGACGACCCAGGCCACGGACATCGCGGCGGTCCATTCTGGCGAGAGTGCGGAGAGTAATAAAAACCCCAATATCTGCGTGACCAGACCCACCATGAGCATGCGCGAGATACCAAAGCGGGTGGCCAGCCAACCGCCAACAAGGTTTGCCACCACACCCGCCGCTTCGTAAAGCAAAAACAGAAAGGCCAAGGTGAAAGGGGAGTAACCCAGTCGATAAAAGTGGAGCAATATCAGCATGCGCAACGCGCCATCGGTGAGGGTGAATCCCCAGTAGGCGGAGGTCACGATGGCATAGTTGCGTGCGGCATGTGTGGACATAGAGGTTTAGATACCTTTTGCTTGCATATGGCAGGCGAGGTCGATCATGCGGCAGGCGTAGCCCATTTCGTTGTCATACCAAGCATAGACTTTGAGCATTGTGCCGTCGGTCACCATGGTCGAAAGCGCATCGATAATGGAACTGCGCGTGTCGCCTGCATAGTCGACGCTCACAAGTGGCCGTGTTTCCACACCCAAGATACCTGCTAGCGCGCCAGACGCCGCTTGGGTAAACAAGGCGTTGACCTCTTCGACTGTGGTCTCGCGCTTGAGCTCAAATACGCAGTCGGTCAGCGAGGCGTTCAGGACAGGCGCGCGCACTGCGTGGCCGTTGAGTTTGCCTTTTAAATCTGGATAAATCAGCGTGATCGCCGTCGCGCTGCCCGTAGTGGTGGGGGCAAGGCTTTGCATGGCACTGCGCGCGCGCCGCAGATCCTTGTGTGGGGCATCGACGACTAGGTTAGTGTTGGTCGGATCGTGAATCGTGGTGATCTGACCATGGCGAATACCGATGCTTTCATGGATCACTTTGACGACGGGTGCCAGGCAGTTGGTCGTGCAGGAAGCCGCTGTCACAATGTGGTGTTGCGCCGGATCATAGAGGTGCTCGTTGACGCCGACGACCACATTGAGCACATTGCCGACCTTGACGGGGGCGGCGACAATCACGCGCTTAGCGCCCCGATCAAAATGGCCTTGAATGGTCTCTGGCGTCAGAAACTTGCCCGTGCACTCCAGGACGACCTCGACGCCTAGTTCACCCCAGGGAATGTCGCCAGGATTGGCATGCGAGGAAAAGGAGAGGGCGCGCTGACCCACGCGGATCGTGTCCTCACCTTCGACCTCGATCCGCTCTCTCCAGCGACCTTGTACTGAATCAAAGGTCAACAGATGGGCGGTCGCGGCGATTCCGCCTTTGACTTCATTGAGGTGTACGACTTCGAGTCGATTGTGACGGCGGGGATCCTCGTCAGGACGATGGGCAGCGCCCAAGGCGGCTCTCAGGGCCAAGCGCCCGATTCTACCCATTCCGTTCATACCGACTTTCATTGTCAAATCTCCATCGTTGCACTAGGCTTGTTTATATTCCTTATAAAACAGACAGATTTCAAAATCATGACAGTCTTGTGACAGCGCCCGCCGGTTCGCCGTCTTGGATTGTGCTTAGGGTTGCGGGCTCGGGGCTGCGCAGGACTGCAGCCACGCTAGCGTGACAAAATCCAGTGCACGCTTGTGCGTGGCTTCGAGGAAAACTTGTGGAGCGACACCCGCTTCGAAAGCCTCTTTCCATCTGAGCGCGCAGAGACACCAACGGTCACCGGGTTTGAGTCCTGGAAAGCGGTAGTGCGGCATCGGTGTCGACAAATCATTGCCACGCTGCTTGGAAAACTCCAAAAACTCTTGCGTCATTTTCGCGCAGATGACGTGTGATCCCAAGTCATCTGCCTGGGTGTTGCAACAGCCATCTCTGAAATAACCCGTCAGTGGGTCAAAAGAGCAAGCCAGCAGTTCTGTGCCTAAAACATTCATAATTCAATTCCTTCGTGTTGAGCCACTTTTTCTAAAGCATGCTCAAAGAGCGCTCTAGCTGAGCCAGAGACCGAGGTGAGATACGCGTGCAGATGCGCATCTTCAGCACTTTTATTCAAACATTCCTGACTGTACTGCTCAAAGCTCGCGAGTTGGGCGATGATTTCCGCCACGTGGCGTGGGCATTCGCATAAAACATTGGTTGAAATGCCCGCGACCCGCGCGAGCGTTTCGTCAGAGTATTTACGTGCCGGAATCATCGAGCTTGGCGTGATCTCACTTAAGGCGTGGTTCGCATCGACATTGAGAACGGAGCGAATCAGTTCAGCCAACTCGTAGTCGGTGAGCGGTTCGCGTCTCACCAGCATTCCGGCAGTGCGCATCGCCTGCGCCACTTGTTCCCGACCGTAGTTGTAAAGCACAATGACTTTCGTAGCCGTATTTTGATTGGTGATGCGTTGAATATCGCGCATGACAATTTCATGCAGTGTATTGACTTTTAGCAGCAAGATTTCCGCGGGTTGTTCAAAGGGGGCGGTTTGCGCGGCGTCGAAATCTGCGAAGATGTTGGTGACTTCGATACTGCTACCAAGCAAACTTGACGAAAAATTTTTAGACTCGATCCGTCCTGCGAGCGCCAACCCAATCACCGCTATTTTTACGCTCTGCGTGCTCTTTTGCCTAGCCTCACCTGAGCCATTGTGGCGGTGTTTGTTGTGGAGCTGGTTGAGTGCATGCATATCCAGATTTGCAATGGTACTGATCGTGTGCCCTTCATCGCATAACTGCTTCAAGAGGGTTGCGCGCAATAGGTCCTCCTCGCCGTACATACGGTGCTGACCTTCGGTTTTGAGAGGGGTGAAGGCGGCATAACGCGACTCCCAGACTCTGAGTGTCGATACAGGAATACCCGCTAACTTGGAAATGGTTCCAATCCGATAGCTGATGCTTTTGGTGCTTGTGATCATAAGTCTCTCAATAAAGATCTTTTTTGAATAGGTATTGAATAGATTAAATCATATTTCTGTTGATGAGAGCTCAATTTATATAGTTTTTGAATGGATTAAATCAATATTTGACGTATATTTGAAGTTCTGAATCTATTCATCATAGGCCAAAGGATTAAAAATGAGCGCGAATGAATCCAAGCATGCTCTGAGCCTTGTCGTACTTCTCGCCGGGTTACCAAGCGGCGAGGCGTTGACGACACAAGATCTCGCCCGTCACCTTGGGCTGTCTGTGTCTTACGTGGAAAATCTTTTGAAAGGTTTGCGTACGAGACAATTGCTGAAGTCAAATCGTGGTCCGCGTGGTGGACATCGCTTTGACGGTGATTTGACGAGTTTAACTGTTTGGGATGTTGTGTCGATTTTTGGAGGGTCTGAATTGCCTCCCGCCGAACCCAACGATCAGGGGCACGTCACAGCCTGGTTAGAAGCCGAGTACGAGCATATCAAAAACGAGTTTTTGAAAGCCGTCCCACTGTTTAAGTTATTGGGTAAACCTGGGGATGTTGACTTAGCTCTGGATTGGGAGTTGACTGCGGACGATTTCAAACCTGTATTGGATACCTTGGCGCTGGGCGCTCTGGAGCATGATGAAGACTATGCGAACACCGAGCGAGATCTCAAGAATCATCGAGATGGCCTGGGAAGATCGTACGCCCTTTGAGGCGATTGCGCTTCAGTTTGGTTTGTGCGAGGCCCAAGTGATTGGGTTGATGCGTGCTGAGCTCAGAGCTTCTTCCTTTAAACTGTGGCGAGAGCGGGTGACAGGAAGACATACCAAACATGCGAGACTGCGTCCTGCCGAGATGATCAACGGGGCGCGTCACACGGCTTGTCTCGGGCAGCCGGCTCGCCCTCGCTAGTTTTGTTTAAAGGAATCTCATGCAAGAAGACCAAAGATGTTGTGGCTCAGGTACCTGCATCATTAACGAGGAAGGGGTATGCTGGTGTGGTCAACGTTGGGATGGCGAAAAAATGTGTTTCGACACGCCGGTTCCACCGTCCGAAGAGCCAAGCGCCACCAACTAGACGCGCACATCTTGGATTCAAATGTCTATTCAAACACTGCAACCGCCCTTAACCCAGGCGAGCGACCTGAGCGCTACGATTAAGCGGCAGGGTTTCGCAGTATTGAGTGCACAAAGCGTCGTTGAGCTGAGCGGAGCCCCTTTGGTTGAGCTCAATGCGCTCGAAAAAAGCTGGACGTTGCTCGCACCTGATCAATATCTAAAGGACGGTGGGCGTTATCGCTTTCGCCGTCACGGAAGCTACAAGATTGATGCCGAGCAGGTCACTGCTGTGGCCCATCGTGCGCATTGGCAGCCCCTTTCCTATAACGCTTTGCACGGCGGCATGCACCGTTGGTTCGAGCCAGTTGACACACAGATCTCCCAAGCTCCCGCTTGGCAAGCGCTCCTTAGATTTTTAGGGCATATCGCAACCGAAATGCGTGGTCCACAGACATGGTTTACTGAAGCGCATCAGTTTCGCATCGACACTGTCGGCGGTATCGGTCGTCCAACCCCCGAGGGCGCACACCGAGATGGCGTGCATTTGGTCGCGGTCTTTCTAGTGGGTCGACATCACATCAAAGGCGGTGAAACGAGGGTGTTTGATATGACGACACCTTTTGGTCAGCGCTTTACCCTTTCACAACCCTGGTCTGTCTTGTTGCTAGATGATGAACGCGTCATCCACGAAACCACCCCGATTCAGCCAACAGAAGAAAACGGCTGTCGAGACACCTTGGTCGTGACCCTGAGAGCACAATCGTTTCTCGATGACCCCTCCATCATAAAGGGGTGAGCGCGCTTTTATTTCTTTTGAATATTTCCGACGGAGTATTGACCGTTGGCTTCGAATGCCTCAAATACCACTTCATCACCGGGTGAAAGAGATTTCAGAAGTGCGGGTTTTTTTGCGACAAACACCATCGTCATCGGCGGCATATCCAACGCCTTGATTTCGCCATGTCGGATTGAGATTTTGTTGTTGTCCAAATCGATCCGTCGTACAACACCCTCGGCCATGGCTTGCGCCAAAGCATTGCTGTTGAGGCCGAGTGTCATCCCTAAGGTGCTGATCGTTAGCCCGAACGCGAGCACATATTTTTTAAGACGCATTATTTTACTCCTGACGTCACATTAATTTTTCCAACCATCCCGGCAGAGTAATGGCCGGGTAACAAGCAAGCAAAATCAAACTGTCCGGCGCGATTGAAATTCCAGATGATGTCAGCGCTTTTTCCAGGAGATACGTGCGCCATATAGGGCTCATCGTGCTCCATGTTCGGATGTTTTTTCATCATCTCTGCGTGCGTGTCCAGCTCCTGCTTGGTGCCGATGACCAGTTCATGCATGACCTTGCCTGAGTTTTTAACCCTCAGTCTGACGACCTCACCTTGCTTGATGGTGAGTTGATCAGGTACGAAACGCATTGTGTCCAACATCGTGATTTCAATCGTGCGGGTTACGGCATTTTCGTCACCGCCGATGCCCCATTCCTTTTGTTCCTTTGGCATAGCGTTTGAGGCAGTGTGCTTGGCTTGATGTGCTAAGGTCGGGATGGTGAAGGTCGCAAGAGACAGACCCAGCACTAAAGGAGCAAGTATATTTTTCATGATGTTTTAGTGTTTGTGTGAGGTGTTGTTAGATTGATTTGGTTTACGCACTTGAGCGTTGCCAGTGTCAGCAGGTGCTCCCGCAGGTGCAGGATTCTGACGACTGACTTTCGGGGTGCTACCTCGGTATTCATAGGCTTGCGTACCGGGTGGTTGTTTGTACCAACCCGGATCTGAGTAGTCATCTGGTTTTAAATCCTCGCGGACTTTGAGCGTGGTGAACATGCCGCCCATGCCAATCGGACCATAGGGGCCCGTGCCTGCCATCATGGGGATGGTATTTGGGGGCAACTCCATTTCCATTTCCTTCATGTCGTTCATACCCCGCTCTCCCATCACCATGTACTCAGGAACGATTTTTTGTATGCGACCCACCAAACCTTGGTGGTTGATACCAATCATGGTTGGGACTTCATGTCCCATCGCACCCATGGTGTGGTGGCTCTTGTGACAATGCACTGCCCAGTCCCCCGGTTCATCGGCGATGAACTCGATTTGACGCATCTGACCGACGGCGATGTCTTGTGTCACCTCTGGCCAGCGGGCAGAAACAGGGACAGGACCGCCATCCGTTCCGGTGAGCTCAAACTCAATGCCATGAACATGGAACGGGTGGTTCGTCATGGTGAGGTTGCCGACCCGGATGCGAACGCGATCGCCAAGCTTGGCGACCATAGGCGAAATGCCTGGATACACGCGACTGTTAAAGGCCCAAATATTAAAGTCCAACATGGTCATAATCTTGGGCGTCTTGCTGCCGGGCTCGACATCAAACGCATTGAGCAGCAAACAATAATCACGGTCGACTTCACTGATGTTGGGGTGCTTGCCCTTGGGGTGGGTCACCCAAAAGCCCATCATCCCCATCGCCATCTGCGTCATCTCGTCGGCATGAGGGTGGTACATAAAAGTCCCAGGCCGTTTCGCGACGAATTCATAGACAAAGGTTTTACCCACGGGAATAGGGAGCTGGTTCAGACCGCTTACCCCATCCATGCCGTTTGGCAGTCTCTGTCCATGCCAGTGAATCGTGGTCTTTTCAGGGAGTCGATTGGTCACAAAAATTCGGACACGATCGCCTTCGACGACTTCAATTGTGGGGCCAGGACTTTGACCGTTATAGCCCCACATATTGACCTTGAAGCCTGGTGACATCTCACGAACAACGGGTTCAGCGACGAGATGAAATTCTTTCACGCCTTCATTCATACGATAAGGCAATGTCCAGCCATTGAGCGTGACGACGGGGCGATAGCGAGCCTCAGGACCCTCTGTTTCAGGACCGCGCCATGGCGGTGCTGTGCCGGCGCTCGGTTGATAAATCGGCTCGGGCACATTGGCCAGTGCATGCCTGCTAACCGCAGTTGCGGTGACCGTGCCGGCCAGACCGAGGAGTGCGCTGTGTATGAAGTCTCTGCGTTCCATAGTATTTCAGTGGCCTTTGCCAGTAGAGCTGTTAGTGTCAGGACCGCCGATATTGCCACCAGGACCCGCATAGGGCGCGCCTGCAAGAAATGCCCGCATGTCCGTCAAGGCGATCCAAAAGGATTGTTTGGCTTGCGCGACGGCGAGTTCGGATTGCATCTTGGTCTGCGCTTTGGCGATTAAGTCCCAGGTGCTGATAAACATGCCGTTGTAGCGCATGAGCGCTTCTTCTTCGGCGCCGCTATACAAATTTTGCAGCTTGTTCAAAATATCTGAGGCTTGTGTATGGGCCGCACGCAAATGTTCGCGGGCTTGTTGTAAATCGCTTTTCGTCTTGATGCTCAAGCGCAGCGCCTCGGCCCGCGCTTTGATTGCTTTGTCGAGATCGTGGTTCCAAAGGATTTTTGTGCGATCCAGTACAGGAATCGCGCTGGTCCAACTTGAGCTTACGCTTAACATCGCGTCGAACTGTTTTCGCCATTGTTCGAGCATGGCGGGACCGACGATACGCTCGTAGTACTGCGCCTCTTTTTCCAAGAGGCTGAACTGTGGATGGCGGGCCAGCATGTCGGCGAGTTGTTGCTCAAGTGGCATCAGGAGTTCTGACAAGCCGGCTAGGCTGGCGGGTTTAGGGAGGGCGTTTGGTAAGCGCCAGTGCTCGGAGCCGACCTGTGCCAAGAGTTTCTGACGACTGTTAAACGCGGCTTGATCCGCCAGCAAAAGTTGATTGCGTGCGGACTGGTAGCCGATCTCGACATCGATGAGTCGGTTACGGCCCCAGTTACCGACCTTTTCCATTCGCTTGGCGAGTTCAAGCGACACACTGGCTGCTTCAGCGATGCGTTGTTGGATGTTGAACTGTTCTTTGGCGGAGACAGCTTCGAGCCAGAGTTTGTGGGTGGCTTGTTGCAGTGCGAGGAGTTGTGCGTCTCGGGTGAATCGTTCGATACTACTGATCGCCTGACCTGTCAGAAGATCGGCGTGCAGCGTAAGCACCGCTTTTCGGGCGAGCTCTTCGGTCAGTTCGGGCGCAGCTGGATCTTCCTTGAACGCTCCTCTCGTCAGGTTTGAATCGCGCTCAATGAGCGCACTGCGACTCCGTTCGGCTTTGAGCAGATCGATATGACCGCGTTGGAAACGCCCTACGTCTGTGTTCGCGTTGCGCCATTGTCTGAGATCGCTCTGTTGCGAAGCCTGAGCGCGCGTCAGAGTGGGTAGGCTAAGTGCGGTCACGGCGAGCAAGACTGTGAGCCCATGCTTGAGTGCGGGGTGGGTGAGGAGGAAATGCATCGTTACCTGTGTCGCGTTAAAAAGTTGGGAGGTTCAGGAGGTTATCCCCCCATCCATTTTTTATAATGTAGTGCTTGACTGTGCAAACAGACGTGACGCTAACATTACAAAATTGTTATGTTGAGCCCGCTGTCTTGCGCAAGCTGAGTGCTAAGGTATAGCCTATCCGTCACGTTACTGACTTTGGGGGTTCTTCCTGTTGAAAATTTTGATTGTCGAGGATGAGCCTAAAACGGGCGATTATTTGCGCCAGGGCTTGCGCGAGGCCGGTTTTACCGTCGATCTCGTTCAGGATGGTCTTGATGGTCTGCATCTCGGAATCGAAGGTGATCAAGATTTGATCATTCTGGACGTGATGCTCCCTCGCATGGATGGCTGGGGTGTTTTACAAGCATTGACTCAAGCTGGGATCAGCACACCGGTGATATTTTTAACGGCCAAGGATCAGGTCGAAGAGCGTGTTCGAGGGCTTGAGCTCGGCGCGGCCGATTACCTCGTTAAACCTTTTTCTTTTGCCGAGTTGTTAGCTAGAGTACGAAACGTTTTGCGGCGAGGACCTGCCGCAATAGAGAGTGTAGTTTTGCAGGTGGCAGACCTCGAGGTCGATCTGCTTAGACGCCGCGTTTCACGTGCTGGGAAGCGGATTGACCTCACGCCTAAGGAGTTCGGTTTATTAGAGTTGCTAGTACGCCGCCAAGGTGAAGTCCTTCCGCGCTCGTTGATCGCCTCCCTAGTATGGGACATGAATTTCGACAGCGATACGAATGTCATCGAGGTTGCGATGCGTAGATTACGCGCCAAGGTCGACGAAGGTTTCGAGATTCGACTGATTCAGACGGTGCGCGGCATGGGCTACGTTCTCGAAGCGAACAGGGAGGCTTAATGCTCATACGTTTGACGCTTGTTGCCCGTTTGACGATTTTGTATGCCTTGATCTCGGCTCTGGTGCTGTGCGGTCTCGGAGTGATGGTCGCGCGTGCAAGCTATTTGCATTTCGTTGACTTGGATCTGACTTATTTGCAGGGCAAAGCGAGTTTGGTTCAGCGCGGTTTAGTACAGACCTCCGAACCAAGTGCCGTGCGCGCGTTACTGGCGCAACAGATGGACAGTCAAGAGGGGCTTTATATTGCGCTGAGTGACGGCCCATCGTCAGGGCCCGTAGTCAACGGTGTAGATTTTTCTGCGTTGAATGCCGCTAAAGTCCCGCTCGACACTTCCTATGACTGGCAAGCAGGTCCTATAACATTGCGCGGCATCAAAGTGCCGTTGCAACAAGGCGGGTCTCTGTTGTTGGGTTTGGATACGCATCATCACACGCACTTTATCACACAGCTTCATTACACTCTGGCGATTTATTTGTTTGTTGCCACGCTGCTCAGCGGTCTGTTGGGTTGGTGGGCTGCGCGACGCGGATTAGCTCCCCTGCGCATCATGCGCGAACGCGCCCGCAATATCGATGCGCGTCAGTTAAATGTCCGGATGCCCACCGCAGACAGTTCAGTCGAACTCGTCGAACTCGCGCAGGGATTGAACCTCATGCTCGAGCGATTAGAGCAGGATTTTGAGCGCATCTCGGAGTTTTCAAGCGACTTGGCGCATGAGCTTCGCACCCCGATCACAAACTTATTGACGCAAACACAGGTCACACTCACGCGCGATCGCGATGCCGAGTCGTATCGGGATATCCTCGCATCGAATGCTGAGGAATTTCAGCGCTTGGCGCGGATGGTGTCCGATATGTTGTATTTGGCAAAGACAGAGCATGGTCTTGAGTTGCCCAACCGCGAATCTCTTTCGCTGGCGATAGAGGTGCAGGCTCTATTTGATTTTTATGAGGCTGTCGCCGAAGAGGCCGGTATCGGCTTGTCTCTCCAAGGCGATGCGACGATTGTCGGCGATCGATTGATGGTGCGGCGAGCCATCGGCAATTTACTCTCCAATGCCTTGCGACACGCCCTCAAGCACTCCGTAGTCGAGGTGATCGTCACGCGCTTGCCTGATGCGGTTGAGTTGACTGTAAAAAACGCAGGTCACCCGATCGATGAAGCCGTGATTCCGCGTTTGTTCGATCGTTTTTATCGCACGCAAAAGTCTCGTCCGCATCCCGAGCAGAGTGGCACTGGATTAGGCCTTTCGATCACCAGGTCTTTGATGCTGGCACATGGCGGGAATATTACGGTCGTATCCAATGAAAAAAATACCAGCTTTACGCTGGTATTTCCAAAGACCTCTTAAAGTCCGGACCTATTCGGTCATCATTGACTTGCACATCACTTTTTTCGTCGCGCCACCATCAGCACGTAATTGCCATCTTTGTAGTAACCCACACGAAAATTTAAGGGTTGGATGTCAGTACGTTGTGCATAGGCGCGAATGAGGTCGGCTTGATAGCTCAGGAACGCATGATGTGGGATCGTAAATTTACCAAACATAGTCGTGTCGAACTGCTGGCTCAGCGGGGTATAGCTGATCCCGGTCTCATCCTGCACGATCAAGGGCGAGTGCTCCAAAACAGCGCGTGCGATGATGTTGAAATTGGCGTTTTGAGGAAGATGTGAGGCTGCTTTGAATAAGGTGGGATTGACTGACATTTGTTGAACAAACTTGATGTTCTGGGGAGCCGCTTGTAAACCCTCATTGGAGAGGTCCATCCTGAGATAGTCTAAAACGATGGGTTTGCCGTTTTTGGTAGCGTTAAATCGCACTGAATTCCAAACGGGTGTGTCTTGCGAGAGTTCTTCGACCTCGCTGTGTGCGTTGACTCTGATCGGGGTCACGCGCTCAATGTCAAAGCCTTGGAGTTTGAGAAAAATGGCGATGAAGGTACTGGCGCCGATCTTTCCCTGGCTGGCGTAGTAGTAACGCTCAAGGTATGAGGTCACAAAAAATCCGTGTGTACCGTAGAGCTGCCAAGCGGAGATCAGCTGTTCGAGACTTTGATCTGTAATGAGAGGGGAGTAGCCTCCCAAATTCATTGGACGACCGGCATGCTGCATCGCCACCATCACATAACGTTTGGCTTCGGGAAAAAGCTGATAAACAGTTGTGAAGTCCGGGCCCGAAAAGGGGTAGAAAATAGTGTCAGCGCTATCGTTGATGTGCTGTTTGGCCCAGTTTTCCATCGGTACGCCGATTTTTTGGGTGTACTCGGCCCAGTTATTCTGCACCTCTTGGGTGTAGATTTTCCACTTTAGATTGTCACGAATCGCACTTGGCAAGCCTGAAGCAGGCTCTTTGCCGGTGAGTAGCGTCGCTAAATCCTGAAGTTGCGGTGCAGAGAGAGCGGGTGGCGCTGCCGGTGGGGCGACTGAACCGGAAGGAGATTGCGCGTTAATGGACAACGTCACAGCAAACATCGAGAAAAGCGCAGTGAGCTGTCGGGCGAAGGAGATCTTTATCATTATTATGAATGTGAGCGATATGGGCTGAGATGTCTCTAAACCGGCAATTTTAGATTAAATGTATATTAAATAGCGTGTCTGATGGCACGACCCAAGCAGAATTGGGATTCAACATGGAGAATTCCCTTATGTTTGAAAGGTTTACAAGAGGCCGATCACTCGAGACCGCCAAAAAAACAGCCTTGAATTTGTTGTCTGAAAAGGGCGAGGCCAATGCGCAAAGCATCGCGACTAAGCTGCTTGAAACCTTTGGATCGCTCGACCGTGCAGAGCAATTAAGTTTTTTTGAGTTTATGGCTCTGCGCTTTAGTCCTGATCCAGTCGCGGTGCTTGCGGCTGCTCAACGCTATGCCGACCAGCCCGGCCATGCCAGCTTAGTGAGTTTGTTCCGTACGGTAGAGCCTGCGCGACAAGAGTTGTTGAGACGTTTAAATCGCGCACCCGGAGCAACGCATGCCATTGTTCAGATGCGTGAGCGTTTGCTTGCGCATTTGAAAGCGCATCCAGAACTCAAGTCAGTCGATTCAGATATTCAACATGTCTTTAGCTCCTGGTTTAATCCCGGATTCTTGGAGCTTCATGAAATCACCTGGTCTTCGCCAGCGATTCTTTTAGAAAAGATTATCAAACATGAGTCAGTCCATGCTATCGATGGTTGGGACGATCTGCGTCGTCGCTTACAGCCCGATCGAAAATGCTTTGCTTTTTTTCATCCTCAGCTACCGGGCGAACCACTAATTTTTGTCGAGGTTGCACTGGTCCCGACCATTGCTCGGGAAGTAGGACCTTTGCTCGATAAAAAGGCGCTCGCAATTGATGCAAAGAAGTTCAAGACGGCCATATTTTATTCAATCAGCAATTGCCAGCCAGGTTTGAAGGGCGTGTCATTAGGTAATTTCTTGATTAAACGCGTGGCTGAAAAAATTCAACAAGAGATCCCTTCCGTTAAAACGTTTAGTACTTTATCGCCCATTCCGGGTTTTACGAAATGGTTGGACTCAGGCGTCAAGATTGAGCAGTTTGACCTCACTCCAGCTAAGCGTGCCAAGGTTGAGGATGCCTTTAAGTTGCTGCGCGCGAGAGGACAGTCGTGGTCTAAAGAGCTGGCTGCCGGCTGGTCCAGTGAGACAGTGAGCGAAGCCGAAAAAGCGGCATTGATACGGTTGTGTTTTATTTATCTTACACAAGAGACATGCTCGCGCGAAGGTGATGCGGTGGCGAAGTTTCACCTATCCAATGGCGCTCAGCTCTACAACATAAATTGGGCGGCGGACTTGTCTAAAAAGGGCGTCGCGCAGTCCAGTAGTCTGATGGTGAATTATCTCTACGAGCTCGATGAGATCGAAAACAATCACGAAGCTTTTGTGAACAAGACCGTTGTATTTGCAAAAAGTTTGGAAAAGTTAGTTTGAACGTCCCAGTCAATGTGAGCCCAAATAACCGAAATAACCTAGGGTTTATAGGGTGGTATCCGGTGTGCCTATCGGTATAAACTACTAAGTCACGAAAGCTGATAGAGCTTTCAGATTCATTTGAGCAAGGAGTGACTGTGGTGAATAAACTCATTCGTAATGTCGGTTTGGCGCTTGGTGTGTTGGCAGTGGCCGCCTCACCGATTGCTTCGGCACAGCAGTGGCCTGTCAAACCCGTGACTTTTGTTTCACCCTTTCCTCCAGGCGGTTCTGTTGATCCTTTGGCGCGTTTGTTTGCGGCGAAGCTATCCGAAGCACTCGGTCAGCAGTTTATCGTCGAGAACCGGACAGGCGCTTCGGGCTCGATCGGGACAGGTTATGTCGCCAAGGCGCCTGCCGATGGCTACACCTTTGTGTTCGTGTTTGATACGCATGCGACGAATCCTTATTTGCTGCCAAAGATGCCTTTTGACACGGTCAAGGATCTGACGCCAGTGATGTTAGTGGGTACAGCCCCGATGGCTTTTGCGACTGCGCCTTCCAAGCCCTATAAAACCTTTGGCGATTATGTTAAAGCCGCCAAAGCCAAGCCCGACAGCGTGAGCTACGGTTCAGTCGGAAGCGGTAGCCTAGGTCACCTGGCGATGACGCTGTTGGAGAAAGACGGCAACTTTAAAGTTGTACACATTCCCTACAAGGGCGGTGGTCCAATGTCCATCGACATCATGGGTGGTCAGATCGATGGTGGCATCGGTTCAGTCGCTGTGTTGGGCAACCATATCCGTAACGGGAAAATGCGTGCACTTGCAGTGACCGGTGAAACACGCGCAGCGTCCTTGCCTGATGTGCCGACCATGGCCGAACTGGGTTACAAAGGCTTTTCAGCCGAAGCTTGGTGGGCGATTTATGCACCAACCGGAACACCCAAAGCCATTATCGATAAGCTTAATGCCGAGATCGTTAAGATCACCCAGCAGCCTGATGTCAACAAGCAGTTGACTGAGACGCTTGGGATGAGCTTGAAGGCAAGCTCGCCTGAAGCCTTGGGTAAGTTCACCGCTTCAGAGATGGAGCGCTGGTCCAAAGTGATTAAGGAAAACAACATCAAGCCAGATTAATGCTCAGGACTGAATGTCTTAAGAAAAACGCCCCTCGGGGCGTTTTTTTATGGGGCTAGAGAATGATGGATATCGCCTAAAGATTTGAATGAGGATTAGATCCTGTTCATTCCTCGGACTCATAATGCGATTTAATCCGGAGTGCATCAATTTGCTTCAACACTTTAGGTAAATCAGCGACAGTATCAATCAAAAAATTTGGCTTGCCAGCTGACAGTTTGACGGAAACCTCGGCGCGAAGTGTATCTTTATCGCTTTCATCCAAGCTCAGCCATTCTGCATGCGTGAGCCCAGCTTCATTGCCGCTCGCAATCACACCGACAGTCCAGCAACCACTGTTGTAACCCTCGAGTAATCCTGGAACGGTGTCATCGACTTTAATGACCGATGTCGCAGGCCAGACATTCAAATCCAAAAAGCATTTGTACATGCCAAGCGGGCTTGGACGAGACTCATGAAGATCGTCGGCGCACACAAGATTGTCTGGAATAAAACCTTGTTGTTGGACAAGAGGCAACACGACATTCATGATTTCACGATTGTAGCCAGTCGTCGTACCGACCTTGATGCCTTGGTCGCGCAAAATTTCAAGCGTATACAAAAAACCAGGAATGAGTTGTGAATGATCTACCACGGCTGCAGCATTCATTGGGGTAAATACAGCATAGAGCTCATCGGTATCCGAGTCTGTAAAGGGACGATTAAACTTATCTTCCCACTGTTGTAGGATGTGAGGTAAGTTTCCGAGTGTATTGATGTGTTTCCATTTAGGTAAACCCATTGGGCCACGGGCGTCTTCAATGCTCAGTTCGATACCGTACTGCGCAAAGAGGCGAACAAAAGCCTGCATCGGAGCATGGCTTCCAAAATCGATAATCGTGCCTGCCCAGTCAAATACAACGGCGCTAATATTTGGATTTTTATAGACGTGGTTAGTCAATTCAGATTCCCCATTGATTCATGACTTCTTCGGCTAGGCCGAAGGCGGTACTGGCGCCGGTTCCGCTAATGACACTCACCACGCGGGTGTGAGTGTCAGGCGCTAAGATCAAGGCATCGGTGTCGGAGCGTCCGACTGGGTATTTTCCGATCCAACGTTGTGTCACTTGATAAGTATCGATACAAAGTGTGCGTTTAAGTTGCTCGAGGATGAGCGTATCGACACACTCTTGCGCAAATGGCTCAGTATCCTGAGCGGGATGATGAGAATCACCCACCACCAAACTGCCGTCTTGGCTTTGAACAACGATCAAATGTATGCCGGCCTCAAGACAAGCTTTTTCTTCTTGGTTGAGTCGATCTAAAAGAGGTTGATGGCAATTTAATC
Source organism: Zwartia lucis (assembly GCF_965234455.1). GTDB lineage: Bacteria > Pseudomonadota > Gammaproteobacteria > Burkholderiales > Burkholderiaceae_B > Zwartia > Zwartia lucis. The sequence continues at coordinate 869,622 of NZ_OZ248472.1, forward strand.
CTGTATAACCTGCATAACGCACCAGACTGAGGTCCGACATCACGGCGGCCTTAAGCGTTAGCGGCTTGGTCGGTTTGACGCGTAGCATCTGGAGTTGAGTGTGTGTCAAGCGGTGAGGCGCAAGATACGGCTCGGCAATGCCATTGACCTCTGTGCCCGGACACAATATTAATTTTTCAGTATGAAAAATATGACTTGCTGTTCTTAGTTGCGGTAGATTGATTTCAAGTAATTCGTGATCATAGAAAAAATCTACTTTCAGATGTTGACGGAGCCATTGTGCTAATTGACCAATCGCATCTTTTGACTCCACACGTAACTCATGAGGACTATACAGTCCTCCGAGAGCGTTTTCTCCTCTGATTTCTGGAAATTGCTCACGTATGGCCTCGGCAGTTAAAAGCGAACAGTGTTCGCCCATGTCGGACTTTTTAAATGATTCGAGGATATCGATGGATTCTTTACGTTGCCCAACGACAGCGAGACCCTGGTGACAGATTGGAATGCCGGCTTGGGGAGCGACTTCAGCCCACAAATCTCTAGATCGCATGGCACGCCGCCAAGTATCTCCTGCGCGTTGTCCCGTCACGGTAATAAAACCGAAATTTCGCACGGAGGCACCCGTGCAGCGATTATTTTTCTCCAGTACTGCAACGCGTAAGCCGCGTTTTGCTGCCATCCAGGCATGGGCTAATCCAACAATACCAGCACCAATGACTACTACATCGTACTTAGTGAATTGCATACAAAGGTTCCGCTGTTACGAAGTTTTTCCCGCGTGTTGATTGCAGCGCCTCTTTGATTCGTACATCAATAGCCGGATTTTTATCGTTTAATAAAATAGGTTGGTAGCCGAGTCGAATCAGCCATTCCTGAAGTTCCCATTCATCGTTGATAATGGGTTCCATCGATGCTCTCAAATAAATGCCAAGCTCCTCGGAGGACTCGCGCGCAAGTTTGTAAACACGTGGTAGCCATTTGGCACAGGCTTCACCATGAGAAATTCCGCACTGAATCGTGTCTTCGTAGGACAGGGCGTGGACGAGCGCAGTTTCGGTCAGCGCCATGGCTTGACCTGCCCAAAGTGCGGCCTGACTCATTTCCACTCTTAATGTGATGTCATGAGGATGCTCAATCAGTCCAGGTAAAACACGGGTAATTTGTTGCGCAGCCGACATCGAAAAGGCAAAGGCTTTTGGGACGCGTCGTCGATTCCAAATAGCCTCGAGTGCATGCGCCAGCGCATCAACCCCGCTATCGCGCGTTACTGTCCAAGGCGCAGTGAGACAGAGTTCTGGATCGATGACGGCCCAATCGGCCATCGCCGCGCTACCAAAAAAGGAGTGCTTTGATCTGCGGTTTAAGTCCCAAAGGGTTGCGGTCGAAGAAACCTCGCTACCCGTTCCAGCCGTTGTCGGCATGAGCAAGAGGGGACAAGCGATAAAGTCTGCAATATTGCATGTCCGATCTAATACTTGTGCGATAGAGGTATTTGGAGCAAGAGAAATTCGCATTGATTTAGCTAAGTCAAGCGTGCTACCCCCACCAATTGCAATGAGCGTAGGCAGATCTCTGCCTGCTTGACCAGACCAAAACTGATCTCGCAGTTGGTCCACAATCTCAATGGTCAGGAGTCCATCGGGACAATATAGAATCTCTTTTAAACGTGAACCGAACATTGCCCGTATTTCATCGATCAGAATTCGATTGGCATTGGAATGCAATACGACCACGACCGGTCTGTCACTCACCAACGAAGGTAAATTGTGACGCGCGCCAATACTAAAAGATATCTCAGGTTTAGCATCGCTCATGTCACACGTCTCCGCAGAAAGACTGGTGTTCAGCTAGAAACTTTGAAGAACTTTTCAGGCTAAAAATATTAAACGTCTTGAAAAAATGAGTCAGATCAAGAAGGGGGTCAGTCATGCAATGACCTCTTCATCTTGTTCTACATTTTTAAGATTCATGGCTCTATAAGGCCAATGAATGATTTTTAATTCGCCAGAGTAAGTTTCAACAATTGCGGAAAGACTCTCTACCCAATCACCATCGTTGCAATACAAAATCCCATTGATATGACGGATTTCGGGTTTGTGAATATGCCCGCAGAGCACACCGTCATAGCCGCGACGTTTAGCTTCATCAGTCAAAATAGTTTCAAATTGTGTGATAAAAGAAACTGCGTTTTTGACACGATGCTTGAGGTACTGTGATAAAGACCAATACGACATACCGAACTTATGACGTAAATGATTAAACGTATTATTGAGTTTCAATATAAAGGTGTACAGAGAATCACCTAGGTAGGCGAGCCATTTTGCATGCTGGATGATTCCATCAAAAAGATCCCCATGCGTCACCCAAAGCTTTTTGCCATTCAAAAGATCATGTACTGCCTCATCTACGATAGCAATATCACCAAACATCATCCCGGCAAAGGGACGTAACGCCTCGTCATGATTACCCGCAATGTAGAGCACGCGTGTTCCTTTGCGGGACTTGCGTAATATTTTTTGAATCACGTCATTATGACTCTGTCGCCAGTACCAGCCCCGTTTGAGTTGCCAGCCATCGATGATGTCACCGACTAGATAAAGGTACTCAGAATCGTTGTACTTTAGGAAGTCAACCAAATATTCAGCTTTACAACCCGGAGTGCCCAGATGAATATCCGAAATCCAAATGGACCGGTATCTTTCGTGACTTTGAACTGGCGTGAATACTTCAGTTGAATTCATAGGCGTTATTTTGATTAGAAATAATGACGTTTTTATGTCGAGATGATGACGTTTTCGTGACAGTCTTGCGTTTGATTTTTTTCGAGGATAATTTCACGCCAAAGGCATTCTGTTCTTCGAACGATCTCTTCCCAGGATTGTTGCTTGGCTGTTGTGACGGCTGCATTGCCTAAGCGGCGAATGAGAGACTGATTAAGTAGGGTAGTGCTCACAGCTTGGATAAATGCCTTTTCGTCACCAGGATCGACTGTGATCCCGTTGTCGCCAGAAATGATCAGGTCACCCGCCGCTGCGTGTCGATAAGCGATGACGGCAAGTCCGCTCGCCATGGCCTCGATTGTGACGTTGCCGAAAGTTTCTGTCAGACTGGGAAAAACGAATATATCTGCGCTTGCATAATATTTAGCAAGCTCAAGACCACTTTTCTTTCCAACAAATATTGCATCAGGACATTTTTTCTGTAATGACTCTCTTAAGGGCCCATCCCCCACGACAACCAGTTTGGTTCTTGGCTCTATATTTTTTGCATGCATATAACTCTTGATCAAGAGATCAAGGTTTTTTTCAACAGCAAGTCGGCCCACAGAGAGTAGAACGACATCTAATGGTTCTGCATTCCAAGAGGTCCGTAACTGATTGGATCGTAAGTGATCAGAAAAATGGCCAGTATCGACCCCTCTGGGCATGACGCGTAAGTTGTGTAAACCTGCGTGCTCAAGCTCTTGTTTCAGTTTTTCTGTCGGCACCATCGTGCAATCGGTGGCATTATGAAAATATCTCATATATGCCATGATGAGCGGTTCGAGAAAGCCTAATCTATAAAAAGAACTATAAGCATGGAAGTTCGTTCTGAAATCCGAGGTCAATGGAATATTCAGTGACCGAGCTGCTCTGGCGGCGGACCAGCCCAGAGGTCCCTCTGTCGCAATGTGTACGATATCTGGTTTGGTTTTACTCCACCGATCCAAAAGCATCCTCTTGGCAGGTATCCCCATCCGAAGCTCGCTGTAAAGAGGGATGGGAAAGGACTTGACTAAGACGTCTTGATTTTTATGTTGTATTTGATGTGGTGTGAGATCGGAGGGTTGTTGAGGTCTGATGACATTCACTAAGTGATTATTCTTTCTTAGTTCGCCAACAAGCATGGAGATGGTGTGTGCGACGCCATTAATCTCTGGTGGGTATGTTTCTGTGACAACTTCGATGTTGAGCGGAGAGAATGAATGATTGAGGTCTAGGGCCTGTTGCCGTTGGTTCTCTGTCATAGCCGCGAATCCAAGTTGATCTGAACTCACTTTAGTGGTTCTCTATAACCGTTTGATGACAGTTTTAATTTTTTATCTTTGCCTTTGTCACAACACTTTAATATCTCTAGGGCAAGCTTGAAAATGAAGGGTTCTCATTCAGTGGCGTAGATCGTCAAAGTCAAATGATGATAGCCCTTAAAAACTTTTAATTATTCAACCTTTGTGGAGCCATTTATGCAAACACTCAAGGAGCAGCTTGCTGTTCAGCGATGGGATGATCATCGTCTCTATCACCATAGTCGGATCAATCAAAGTTTGCATTTAATTAGTGCGTTATCGTTCATATTTTCGTATGTGATGTTGTTCATCAATCCTGTGGTCGCCTCTCTTGTGGCATGGACAGTTTCAATGACGACGCGTCAAGCGGGCCATTTTTTCTTTGAGCCAAGAGGTTACGATCATGTCAATCAGATGACCGATGCGCACAAAGAGGACATCAAGGTTGGTTACAACATTCAGAGAAAAATTGTTCTCATGAGTATTTGGCTTGCCGTGCCTTTCGTTGCTTACTTTTACCCATCGGCCTTAGTTTGGGCAGTGACTTCGAACGAGCATCATGACTTAGTGGGCTTGACGGCCATGTGGTGGCTTTATCTTGGCGCAGCAGGTCTTCTGTTTAGAATGATGCAGTTGTGGATTCAAGACAGTTTGCTGAGTTCTTTAGCTTGGGGTTTGAAAATTATTACCGATCCTTTTCATGACGTGAAGCTTTATTACAAAGCACCTTTTTACCTGATGAAAGGTGAACTGATCGATCCTATGGAACACGTGCATTCAAAGGTTTAATCATTTATTTCTGTGGCTTTTATTTCAGTCGCGTTCGAAGTATTTCGAGCGCGACTGAGCGTCGGACTGATTTATTAGTTTGATTCGGGGCTACCCACCACCAGCCATCGTTGCGCATTGCCATGGCTGCGGCGACAAAGCGTTTCGTAAACGCATCAAAATCCTCGTCGGTGAAGCCAAGATTGAAAATCATTCGTCCTGTACCGACCCAGCTCAAACAAATGCCCTCTCGTCTTAAATAGAACTGCAGCATCCAGTTAAAGCGGCTTGGGACTTTAAATAACACTGTCCACACCGTACTCATCGAAACCATCTCAAGCGGGATCTCAAGTTTTTTAAACTCTGCATTGATTTGCTCGCAACGTTGTTGCCAAGTTTGATCCATCGTGGCGTAAATTTGGCTCACTTCTGGAGTCTCTATTTTATGAAGGAAACTATTCATTGCACCCATCACATAAGGGTTTGCATTGAATGTTCCGCGAGAAAAGCACAGGTCGGCGGGTTGGTCATCGCGATATCGTTTCATGATGTCTGCACGACCGCACAAGATGCCGATGGGTAAACCTCCACCTAAGGTTTTTCCATAGGTGACTAAATCGGCTTTGATGCCGAAGTACTCTTGTGCTCCACCTTTCGCAAGTCGAAATCCTAAAAATACTTCATCCATGATGAAGATAATGCCACGCTCTCTGCAGATTTCTCTAACCGCTTTTAACCAGGCGGTATAAGCTTGGCGATCATAATGTGCGGTGCGTCCGCCATCCAACAACATCGAATCTGTCGGTGCCGAACGATTGGGATGCATGGCCTGTATTGGATTGATCAACACGCAAGCGATGTCTCGTCTACGTCGCAGAACACGCAGGGTGTTTTCATGCATGTCTCTCAGTGTCAAGGTGTCGTCAGAGGGTGGCATAGGGTTGCCAGGTCCCGGTTGTACATCATCCCACCAACCATGATAGGCGCTCGTCAGCCTCACGATTTTACGTTTGCGTGTTTGGTATCGTGCAACTCTGACTGCTTGCATGACGGCCTCAGTACCTGACATGTGAAAAGTCACCTCGTCGAGACCTGAGATTTCAGTCATTCTCCTCGCATTATCCAGCACACAGGGATGGTAACCACCAAGGACAGGACCCAAGGCTTCAACCATTGCTGAGCCCTCTTTAATGCATTCTTTATAAAAATCTTGACCAAATAAGTTGACGCCATAGGCACCACTTACATCGATATAGGACTGTTGATCTAAGTCTGTGATCCAAACGCCTTGCGTTTGCTTGTAAAAACTACCAATCACTATATTTTTTTCAATGACCTCTCGAAACTGAAAGGGAACACGATAGCGACTGGTGAGCTGAAGGTCAGACAGGAACGGTTTTGCCTGTGCTGTCATGGCCAATGTATTAGGACTTCTTGTTTTAAGTGTTAAGGACAGTTCATGAAAAGCAATTTTTCGTTTCTTGGAAATGTGCTCAGGAGCTCCATCGACGGTCAACCATTCGTCTTCTTTATATGAATAGCCCTTAATCCAACCTGAGATCCGCTTTGCCCAGCGCAAGTGTCCATTCAGGCCAGGAGACTTCGCCAGAGAGAGTTGAAGTCGCTGAACTAAGGACGCAACAAGCCATAAAGTCAGCACTGTCACAATAATGTATTGAAATAGTTGCAAGATAGTCATATTTGAAATTCCATACACAAGATAGTTCTTTTTAAACAACCTGCATGACTAAATGATGAAATTCACACAAGTTATTAGAAAAATATTTACAAACGAAGATATGAATTTCTTATTGACTAACCGCATCCCCAGGCATGCTGTTACCGTTTTTATGGGGTGGTTTAGCAAAATTGAGCAAAGATGGATTCGAGATCTTTCTATTTCAGTTTGGAGGGTTTTTACGGATTTAGACCTTTCGGAAGCTAAGAAATCTCATTTCAATAGCCTTCACGATTGCTTTATTAGAGAACTAAGGGAGGGTGCTCGCCCGATTAACGACGATGAACGTATTCTTGTGAGTCCATGTGATGGCATCGTGGGCGAGTGCGGCCTGATTGTGAGGGGTCAGGTTTTTCAAGCAAAAGGATTTCCCTATCAAGTCTCTGAGTTATTGGGGTCAAATGTAGATCCTCAGAGTCTAGAGGGCGGAACATATGTGACGTTACGCTTGACCTCGGCGATGTATCACCATTTCCACTCACCGTATTCAGGCATTATTGATCGAGTTGTCTATCATTCTGGCGATACTTGGAACGTCAATCCTATTGCCTTACGCAGAATTGAAAAACTGTTTTGTAAAAATGAAAGAGCGACGATTTCAATGACAATTGGCTCGGCAAATCATCGAATCTATCTTGTTCCTGTCGCTGCAATTTTGGTCGCCAGTATTCGTATTCATGGACTTGGTATTACATTTCATAGTCGTTACAAGGGACAGCAATTATTCAACTCCCACCTACCTTGCTCAAAAGGGCAAGAACTGGGTTGGTTCGAACATGGTTCAACGGTGATTGTTTTTGCGCCTGCGGGCTTCAAGCTCCTGCCAGGTGTCAGCAATGGCGTTCACATCAAAATGGGCCAAGCGCTTTTTGAATTACCAGTGGTTAATTCTCAGCTTCGAAACCAAGACGTTTTTTGTAACGAAGATTCATCTGAGAAACAGTTAAAAGCATTGGAAAATCCACTGTATTAAAATCGGGATCCCAAGCAGGCTCTCCGCAAACTTTAACGCCTAGTTTTAAATACGCCTCAATGAGTGCTGGGATCTGAGCAGGAAGTTCAGAGTTCACTCGCGCTGTTGGATATGGGCAGTGAGGAATCACACTGAGGTCGCGATCTTGTTCAGTCATGCTGCGTACATTTCGCCATACTGTCGCGGCAGTCACACCATCATCGCGCAAACTCACGCTTGCACAGCCTAAAACATATTGATATTTGTTGACCCTGACAATGTTGGCTAAGCCAGTCCAAAGCATCATGAGCGTCGGTCCATTGCGATATTCTTCATCAATGCAAGCGCGACCGAATTCGATCATTTGATGTCGGATTTTTTTCAATCCTGAGAGGTCAAACTCTGATTCTGAGTAATAGCCGCCTGCCCGGCAAGCCTGCTCGGGTCTCAGCACTCTGTAGGTCCCGATGACGCGATTTGTGCTCTGATCTCTTACCAATAAATGATCGCACCATTTGTCATATTGATCCTCATCAAGATCAGAAGCATGGTTAAGAAATTTGGCTCCATATTCTTCACTAAATACGCGACGTCTTAGCCTTTGCGCTTCTTCGATATCATGCTCTGTCTTTGCCAGTCCGAAAATAAGAGATTGATGTTTTGATTTTTTCTGTTGATATACATGCAAGTCTTGTTGAGTGTGGACTTGAATCTGCATCTTTTTCGATCTCCGATAGTTTTTAGGATGATCAAAGATGGGAATTTCAATTTAATGACGGTTTGATGAATAATTGATGACAGTAATAAAGTTGTCATTCATACGTCATGTATTTGGTGTGTAATTAACACATGAAAGCTTTGTATGGTTCGTTAATACGTCTGGGGTTGAGCGATGGGAAAAAAACAGCTGAATGTGCATTTTCAGTCAATCATTGGGCTGGCAGCTTTACGCCAGGATCGACGTAATATCCTCAAGGGTGGCTTGGGCTTAGGCCTACTTGCTGTTTTTCCTGAGACCTTGACGTCCGCGTTTGCATCATCTGTTTCAAAAAATGCTCAGCCTTCGCTTGGATTTGAAGCGGTTCAAAAAAGTTTACTAGACGATGTCTTGTTGCCTGAGGGTTATAAATATACGATTTTGCATGCGACAGGTGATCCGATGTCGTCGAGCGTCTCTGCTTATTCGAATCGCGGGGCGGAGAGTGATGATTGGAGTGGGCGGATCGGCGACCATCACGATGGGATGGAGTTGTTTTATATCGATGAAAAGGGTCGGTACTCTGATAAACCGACGCATCGTTCTGTCCTGTGTGTGAATCACGAAAGTTCGGCTGATGCACATTTTTTACATCCAAATGGTCAAACTTCTGCAGGTATCAGTAGAAAAAAATTCGATCAGTTCGGTGCTTGGGATTTGGGAAATAGACCAAAGTCCGAAGTGGTCAAGGAAATGAATCTGCATGGTGTATCGATTGTTGAGTTGGTGCGAGAGGGGAAGCATTGGAAGTATCTTGTCGATTCTCCTCTCAACCGCAGAATTACTCCTGAAACAACGATGTTATTGAGCGCGCCTTCGGCACACCTCGATCAAGTGAATCATTTAATGAAAACGGTCTTTGACGTGACGGGTCGATCCAGTCGTGGCACATTGAATAACTGCGGTCATGGGAAAACACCTTGGGGCACCTATCTGACTTGCGAAGAAAATTGGGCGCGTTATTTTCAAATAAGTTCTAATTCTGCACCGTTAGAATTAAAGCAAGTTGCAGCGCTCAAGCGCTATGGCGTGGCCTCGCAGCCTTTGAACAAATCGATGAAAAAGGCATTCAGTCAAGGTTGGCATACCGTTTCAGAGACGGATCACCGTTTTGCGAGATGGAATATTGCATTGTTAAGCCCAAAGGCGGAGGGCGATTTTCGTCAAGAGGCCAATACGTTTGGCTTCAATGTAGAAATCGATCCTCTCGAACCGACCGCTATGCCGGTCAAGCGGACCGCGATGGGACGTTTTGCTCATGAGGCCGCAGTATGTTCAGCTCCACAAGCAGGTGAGCCTATCGCGTTTTATATGGGGTGTGACTCGCGCAACGAGTACATCTACAAGTTTGTCTCCGATGCGCGCTGGGACCCGCAGGATATCGGCGGTGGTATCCGAGCCGGGGACAAGTATCTGGATGAAGGACGTCTATACGCTGCGAAATTTAATGCTGACGGCACGGGTGAGTGGCTCGCACTTGATTTTCTAGATCCAAAAATACGAGGCTTCGAGGGTTACCGCTTTTCAAATCAGGCAGATGTTTTCGTTCATACTCGCTTTGCAGCCGACGCCGTGGGCGCGACTCCGATGGATCGTCCTGAATGGGGCGCTGTGAATCATCGAAATGGTGATATTTATTTTGCACTGACGAATAACAATGCCGCCAATCGAACGCCCGCGAAAGTGAATGCGGCCAATCCGCGGGCGTATCAAGATCCCGATGGTAAAAAGAGATCAGGAAATCCGCATGGCCATATCATTCGTTTTCGTGAGAAAAATTTGCGTTCGAGTGACACAACTTTTTCCTGGGATATTTTCCTTTTTGGTGCCGAGGAGGACGATCCTGCCTCGAATTTGTCTAAATTAACGACTAAAAATAGCTTTTCCTCCCCCGATGGGTTGTGGTTCAGTCGGTCAACAGGTATTTGTTGGATTCAGACCGATGATGGGGCGATGACCGATGAAAGCAATTGCATGATGCTGGCAGCGATTCCCGGAGCGGTGGGAGATGGTGAGAAAGTCTCGATTGCCAACGTCATGCAAGCGGGTGCAGACAAGATAGAAGGTATACAAGAGACTTTTATAGGGGCAGCGCTTGGTGAGTCGCGACTGAGACGATTTTTAGTTGCTCCAAAGGGTGCGGAAGTCACTGGTGTGACTGAAACAGCAGATGGGAAAACGCTTTTCGTTAATATTCAACATCCCGGCGAAAAAACACCGGCCTTGGGACAAGCTACTCAATTTGAGCTAGAAAGCGCTTGGCCTGGCCATCGAGGATATGGGCAACCAGGTCGTCCGCGGTCAGCGACCATTGTGATTCAGCGTGAGGATGGCGGGATCATTGGGCTCTAAGGTCTGCCCGTCATCAAACTGAAATATTGGGTTGTTACTGTGTCGTGTATATTAGTTATGTGTATTAATCGCTATTTAATGCGGTTTTAGTTAATGGGAAATTTCATGGCTGACAAACACCTTTCATCTCAATTCGATATTGAACTCAACGCTCTCTGTAGCAATCTGCTTGAAATGGGTGGGATGGTCGAGTCTCAGATTTTGGATGCCACCAAAGCATTTTCAACCATGGATATTGAGTTGTGTAAGGTTGTGATCGATCGCGAAAAAACAATCAACACAAAAGAAATCGAAATTGATTCGGCGTGCACCGAAATCATTGCCAAAAGACAACCTACGGCCCGAGATTTACGGTTGGTGATGGCAGTTTCAAAGGCGATCACCAATCTGGAGCGTGCCGGTGATGAGGCTGAGAAAGTCGCCAAGAGAACACGTCGAATTATTCGAAGCGGTACTGAACATAAAATCAACGTTGCAGAAATTATTATCTCCGGACAGCTTGCGCTAAAACAGTTGCGACAGAGTTTGGATGCCTTTGCAAGATTGGATCGTGAGGCAGCGGTTGAGATCGTATTGGACGACCGTCAGATTGATGAAGAGTTCCGAGCTTTTGTTCGCAAACTCACCTCTTATATGACGGAGGATCCCCAAACGATCGCTACAGGGCTAGATATGCTGACGATTGCTAAAGCAATCGAACGAATTGGTGATCACGCCAAAAATATCGCCGAGTTTGTGATTTACGTCGTGGGTGGTTATGACGTCCGTCACTCCCCTAAAAAAGAATTGCATCAACGAGCCGCTGAGGAATGATGCGGCCATGACACATCGTATCCTGATCGTGGAAGACGAACTTTCTATATCTGAACTGATCGCTGTCAACTTGACGCATGCTGGCTACGATGTTCAGCAAGCCTACCAAACAGAGGAAGCGAGTCAGCTTATCAAGGACTCCTTGCCTGACTTGATGATTTTGGATTGGATGCTGCCCGGAAAGTCTGGCGTTCAATATGCCAAAGAGCTTCGTGCCAACGAAGGCACCGCGAGTATTCCTATACTAATGTTGACCGCAAAAAGCGAAGAGGCTGACAAAGTGCAGGGACTCGATGCGGGTGCTGACGACTATATGACCAAACCTTTTTCAACCAAGGAATTGGTGGCTAGGGTCAATGCACTGCTTAGACGTCATAGTCGTGTTCCAACGAATGATGAATTGATGACTTTAGGGGCGTTAAGGCTCGATCCCGTCACGCATCGTGTGACGGCTGAGTGGCCGCAGTCGCTTCGCCGTGAAATTATCGTTGGTCCCACAGAGTTCCGGCTTTTGCAATTTCTGATGGGTGCTCCTGAACGGGTTCATTCCCGAACCCAACTCCTTGATCAGGTTTGGGGAAATGAGGTTTTTATTGAAGAAAGAACGGTAGATGTTCACATCAGAAGGCTACGCGTTGCGCTGGCAGTGGCCAAATGTGATGTTTATATTGAAACCGTCAGAGGTGTCGGGTATCGTGCTACAAGAAATCCAACAGCAGTGAGCGTTGATAACGATCATTGATGATTGATTGATTCGCTCATATATTGTAGGGAAGCATGAAGCTTTATCTCGGCAGATTTTTGGCATGGATTGCACTCGCGATTGTTCTTGGCTGGTTGGCGGGACAATTCGCAGGTATGGCTGTCGCGCTGATGGTGAGTATCGCTGTCATGGCGGTTCCCTTAGCCAAGGGATATTCTTATCTCGAAAAACTCCAGCGACTGTCTGTCACTGAGTTTAGCCATTCATCCCCGCGGGCAGCCAGTACCTGGGATGATACTTTTTCTAAAGTTGATCGTCTATTGACAGACGCACGCGCACAGATTCATTCATTAGAGACGCGTCACAATCGATTTATTCAAGGCTTTCAAGCATCTCCTAATGGGGTGGTGATGCTTGATGAAGAGCTCCATATCGAGTGGTGTAATGCCAGTGCTGAAAATTTTTTCGGTATCAGTTTTCGTAAAGATAGCCGTCAAAACATCAGTTTTTTGGTTCGCAATCCAGATTTCGTCAGTTATCTTTCGTTGCGTCGCTTTGAGCATCCGATTGTGATTCAGAAAATGGGTTTTGCCCATGAGCTGTCCATCGCGATTCAGGTCTTTCCTTTCGGTGATGAGCAACTGTTATTGTTGGCGCAAGACGTCACAGATTTACAAAAAACAGAGGCAATGAGGCGTGATTTTGTTGCCAATGTCTCTCATGAGATTAGAACGCCCTTGACGGTATTGATTGGTTTTCTTGAAACCATGCAATCGATTGAACTCTCTCCTGAGCAACGTAACCGTTATTTTGGTCTGATGATGACCCAGTCTTCACGGATGAAAAGTCTTGTCGAAGATTTGCTGACACTCGCTAATCTCGAGGCCAACACGTCGTTTGCTCCGATGCAGGAGTTTGATGTGGTCGCTGAAATGGCGAGTTTGAAAGTTGATGCTGAAGCACTCTCTGCGGGTCGGCACAAAATTATTTTTGAAGTGGCTTCGGACCGAGGTCTCTATGGTGAGCGTCGGGAATTGCATTCGGCTTTTAGTAATCTGATTTCGAATGCGATTCGCTATACTCCCGAGGGTGGTCAAATTAAGGTTTCTTGGAGCATGAACCCAAGTCGCTATGGGATTTTTGCTGTGTCAGATACGGGACCTGGTATCGATGCCATTCATCTCCCGCGTATCACTGAGAGGTTTTATCGTGTCGATGGCAGTCGCTCACGGGACACAGGAGGGACGGGTCTCGGTTTGGCGATTGTCAAGCATATCGCGACACGTCATCATGCACAGCTGATGATTACGAGTATGGTGGGCGAGGGTAGTAAATTTACACTCAAATTTTCACCCGAAAGGTGCTGCGATCCAACAGAATTTCAATTAAGGTAGCGATATTAGTTCAGTCGATCACCTCAATCAGGGATAACGCTTGAATATCGATATTGCCTCGCTTTACTTGATTTTGGCACTCTTTTTCTTTATGTTGCCTATCGCTGTCTATCTGGCGACGGCTGAGTTTCGTGACCGACAAGTGTATTGGTGGTGTATCGGCGGCCTAGGGACGAGCTTAGGTTTTTTGCTGGTAGGGCTCAGAGGTCTCATCCCCGATGTGCTTAGCTTTTATGTCGCGCACGTTTTTTTCGCGATTGGCTTCAGTTTTCGCTCCCTGTCTCTGCGACTTGAGATCTCGACCAATATTTACCGTACGGCATTGATTTATGCTGTGATCAGTACAGCATATGTACTCGTTTTTTCCTTATTAGTTTATACACAAGCAAGCGAGTTTTATCGCTTGGGCTTGGTGCACACTTATCTAGTGTTAATGTCTTTCGATCTGTTATTCATTAGCCAAGCCATCTATAGCGAACTCAAAAACAAAGGTGGCAAGCTCATCGCCTGGATGGCGATTTTTATTTTGGCTGGCTTGCTCGTCAGGATGGTGGGTTACCACAGTGAGCGCGGGGGTGCTGGGGTATTTGAAAAGGGGTTTGACCAATACATCGGAATCTTTTCCGTCTTGATGGGCTATGTGTTGGGTAACTTTGGCTTTATTCAGCTACGCTTTGTAAAATTTTTGGAAGTTAAAAAAGTCATAGCTGTCCAGCTCGCTGATACAAACAGCAAAAACAAGTCGCTAGAGGATATTCTCGAAGAAAAAAATGAATTAATGCGGATGCTTTCGCTGTCGGCAAAGGCAAACAGCATGGGGACGATGTTGGGAGCCATCGCGCATGAGATCAATCAACCACTGAGTGCGATTCGGTTGAATACCGAGTTGTTGATGACGCTGAATCGTCGCTCTGGTGATCGCGAAGGATTTCAAGAATCGCTAGAGCATATTTTGGAGGACAATGATCGCGCTGCAGTGGTGGTGTCGAGCCTACGCAAGTTCTTCGTCAAAGGTTCGAGTGAATTCTCGCCGCTCAATATGAGTCGTTTGGTGACCGATGTGCATAGGTTTCTTCTGCCCGAGGCTCGTTTACATAGCGTCAATGTCGGAGCGGAGATCGAAGAAGATTTGTGGATCAACGCCGATCAGAATCAGCTACAAATGGTGTTACTTAATCTGATCAATAACGCGATGGATGCTGTGTCGAGCGTATCGTGTGAGAAGCTTGTTTTTATTCGTCTGTTTCAACGTGAAAATAATATTTTTTTCGAGGTCAGTGATAACGGACCTGGCGTGCCTAGTGATCGTATTGCGACTATTTTTGAGTTGTTTCACACAACCAAAGAAAAAGGCATGGGCATGGGTCTTTGGTTGAGTCGCGCCATCATGGACTCGCACGAGGGTTCGATCAAGCTCTTTAAAGGACCAGAAAACGAAACCTTATTTCAGATTTCGCTTCCAAACTATTTGCCTACTGTTTAATCTTCCAGCCCGCTGCGTTAAATTGCAAAGCTTTTTATAGAGTGGGTCGGAGCTTATCCGTCAGTGCTTCGAGTAGTGAGGCTGATTGTGTGTTTGCCTGCTGCTCGATCGTCCGATAGAGATTAACGATCTCGGCACCCGTAGTGGTGAGCGTTGTACCGCCGCCCTGCGCACCGCCGGTCGCAGCTTGTACCACGGGCTCTTTGAAATACTGATTCATTTGATCGACCAAAAGCCAGGCGCGTCGATAAGACATGCCTAGTTTACGACTGGCTGCTGAAATAGAACCCGTCTCGGTGATCGCTTCCAGGATGGCGATCTTGCCTGGTCCAAGAGCGATTTCGTCGCCACATTTGATTCTCAGTCGAAACTGAGCGACCACGGTATTTGAAGAGGATGGGGTGGGCATTTTATTTTTAGCGTATTTCAAAGAGTTCTTGGTGAAAGCGATGACTCGGCAAGCCTTCTTTTAAAAGCCCGCGTCTGATCGCCTCGCCAAACCCTGTCGAGCCACAGAACCAAACGGTGTGCTTGAGGAAATTAGGAACGTTCTCACAGATTGCGCGCGCTGTTAACGCCAGATTTTGACCGCTGACAGAGAGATGAAGCGGGATGCCTGCTTGGTGCGTCAAGGTTTGCACGCGTTCGATGAGAGCATGATCTGATGTGCGTGCGCTGTAAAAGAGCGAGATCGGTTGCCGGGATGGATGGGGTGCGTGAGCCAACGCTTCAAGGCGCGACAAAAAGGGTGTGATGCCGATGCCGCCTGCAATCCAGATTTGAGGTCCTGAATGCGCAGCGAAATCGAATCTTCCGTAGGGACCTTCGACCGTGACAGGATCGCCCACTTTAAGCGCGTGACTCAGTGTACGTGTGTAATCACCCAGTTGCTTGATATGAAAGGTGAGTGTCGCGTCATTCTTCCAGCTCGAAGACAAGGTAAAGGGATGGTGTCCCTCGCTGGTATCAAAGGTGACAAAAGCAAACTGACCTTCTTTGTGTCCTTCCCAAGGGGTCGTGAGTAAAACCTCTACTTCGGTGACTTTACCGTCTTCATGCACGTGAATCTGACTAATCTTTCCAGAGGCGCGGTGATTGGCTCCAATTTTTTGAAAGAGCGAAATCAGCGCCGCTGGTATCCCGACGAGCAAGAGCGCGCCCATGATAAGACCAATCGGCGTGAGCCAATCAATTTTTCCAAAAAGAATCAGCGTGTGAAAGGCCAGGATCAGGTAGATCACAGCCAGGATGCGGTGTGTTTTAAAAAAATATCGATAAGGAAATTTTTTCCATAGCGCGAGCATGGCTAGAAAGAGGAGTGCGTAAAGCGCCCATTCGCCGAGATCCTCGGCGAGATCTTTGAGTGGATTGAAAAAATTACTATGCTGGAAAAAGCCGATGGTGCCTGCTGGGGTCGCAAAGTCTTTTTTGTCGTAGATGCCCAGCTCAATGAGCCATTTGTATTTTTTACTGAGCCAGTGCGCCAATGCAAAGAGCGCCGCCGCGATACCCAGCCATTTGTGGAGACGGTAATGTGTGTCGAGTCCTCCAACGCAACGTTCGACAATGCGCAGTCGTAGCGCGAGGATCACGCCAACGCTCATCGCCATGAAAGACATCACCCCCGTGTAATACAGCAAGGACTTGCGCAACGCCCATGGCGCGAGCGTGCGCTCGACATCAGTCAGACTGACCCAGTACAGCATGGTGCCAAGTACCATTAACAACAGGAAAATCCACTTAATTCTTTTCATACCAACCGCAAAAGGGATTATTCGGCACTGAGGTTATTTTCCATAATGATACGACCATAACGTGCTTGATCACTTTTGATACGTTCAGCAAATTGCTCGGGTGTCATTGGCCAAGGTGTTGCACCTTGCGTGATGAGTGTTTTCTGTGTGTCGGGCAGTGCAAGCACTTCACGCAGATCAGCCGATATTTTGTTGATAATGGACGTCGGTGTACCAGCCGGAGCAAGCATGCCAATCCACGAGCCTGTGTCAAAGCCCGCGTACCCACTCTCTGCGATGGTGGGTAGCTCTTGAAGAGCTGGGGACCGAGTGGCGCTGGTCACGCCAAGACCTTTGAGTTTGCCAGACTTAACGTGTCCGACCGACTCCAACACAGTACCAAAGTAAATATTCACATGACCAGCCATGAGATCAAGCGCGGCGGGACCGCCGCCTTTGTAGGCCACGTGAAGCATTTTCGTTCCTGAGGCTTGTTGAAAAATCTCCCCCGCGAGGTGAGGCGCTCCACCCGCTCCCGAGCTGGCAAAGGTGATTTTACCGGGCTCTTTTTTTGCGGCCTCCACAACATCTTTGACATTATTCCAAGGTAAAGACGGGGTCACCAACATGACTAAGGGAAGCTCTGCGATCATGCCAATCGGGGCGAAGGCCTTGTCAGGGTCGTAGGGCATTTTTTTATACAAGGCAGGATTTACAGACTGTGTGCCTACATTACCCACGAGCAAGGTGTAGCCATCAGGTTTAGCTTTTGCCACCAGTTCGGCCCCGACTCGACCTGCCGCGCCGCCCCGGTTTTCGACAATGACAGGTTGTCCCCATTTCAGTGAAAGCTTTTGAGCCACCAGTCTGGCACCGACATCAGTACCGCCACCGGGAGGAAAGGGCACGACCACCGTAACAGGGCGGCTAGGGTAAGGCGCTGCTGACTGCGCGTGTGCGGTAGTCAGTGCACCTAAGGCCATCAGGGAGGAAAAAAGCAATGCTGAGGTGCGCGAAGTAGTGTTCATGTTGTCTCCTGTCTGCGATGGTCGCGATGACGCGACTTTATATTTATAGCTCTATATCCAAGGAGCTCGATCCTAGTATATTAGGGAAGCATTCAAATAAAGATAAAAATTATTCAATCGATTGGAGATAATAATGATTCGTCGTCAAGTTTTAAGCTCAATGTTGGTGATTTTTGGAGCCGTATGCGCGGGCTCGGCGCTCGCACAAGGG
The DNA here is from genome assembly GCF_965234455.1 of Zwartia lucis. Lineage (GTDB taxonomy): Bacteria > Pseudomonadota > Gammaproteobacteria > Burkholderiales > Burkholderiaceae_B > Zwartia > Zwartia lucis. The sequence continues at coordinate 887,599 of NZ_OZ248472.1, forward strand.
AATGTGACTTTCACCAAGCCGGTCAAACTCGTTGTGCCGTTCGCGCCGGGTGGCACTTCGGATATTCTCGCGCGCATGATTGCGCCCAAGTTATCGCTGACGCTCAAACAGACCGTGGTCGTTGAAAATCGCCCTGGTGCCGCAGGTAATTTGGGTGCCTCGATCGTCTCAAAATCAGATCCTGATGGACATACGCTTTTATTGATGGATCTCTCCTCGCTCGCGGTCGCTCCACACTTGTATACGACTTTGACTTACAACCCAGTCAAGGATTTGGCGCCTGTATCGATGATTAGTTTTTCTCCCTATTTGTTGGCAGTCAATCCTAAACTGGGCGTGAAAACCGTTGCAGAGCTCCTTGAATTTGGCAAGAAAAATCCGGATAAGTTGGTGTTTGCGCACGCGGGTGTAGGCTCAGGCAATCAAATTGTCGGTCTTGAGTTGGCGAAACACTGGGGCCTCCAGTGGGTCACCGTGCCTTATAAAGGGGGCTCGGCAGCGATTAATGCTGTCCTAGCGGGTGAGGCTAATGTGATCGTGAATGGCTCAACCGCAACCTTGCCCTATGTCAAAAATAATCAGCTTGTTGCCCTCGCGGTCACAGGAGATAAGCGCTTTGAGTCGTTGCCAAACGTTCCGACCTATGGCGAGCTCAAACTGCCCGCGGCAGACAGCGGCAGTTGGCAGGGCGTGCTAGTGGCCTCTGGGACGCCGGCTCCAGTGATCGCTAAGCTCAATGCAGAGATTAATGCGATCCTCAAAGACCCTGAAGTGGTCGCACGAATTTCTGCCCAAGGCGCCAATCCCGTTCCGATGACACCTCAAGCGCTCGCCAAGTGGATGCAAGAGTCTTCAGTGAATTTCGGCAAAGTTATTCGCGAAAACAACTTGAAGATCGAATAATTCAGTACATAATTGAGGGTTTTCTAGGAGCCGTTCATGTCGTCGTTGTTAAAGCCCATTCGATCCTGGTTGTTTGCCCCGGGTATGGATGCACGAAAGTGCGAAAAAGCCGTGCAGTCTTCGGCTGATGCGTTGATTCTTGATCTTGAGGATGCTGTGGCTTTGTCTGAAAAGCCTAAAGCACGTCTGATGTTGAATCAGCTCGTCAAATCCGTATCACCAGAGCGCCAGGTGTATGTGCGCGTCAACGACTTCATGACCGGCATGACCTCCGAGGACTTGCGTGCGGTCTGTACAGGTGGGCTCGCTGGGATTGTGTTGCCCAAGGCGGAGTCCGCAGAAATGGTGCGGATTGCAAGCGCCATGATTGACGAGTTGTCTCGTGCCGAAGGCTTGCCTCATGACCAAATCACGATGTGCGGAATTTTAGAGACAGCGCGTGGTGTATTGCGTGCCGAAGAAATCGCGGCTGGGGGTGGACGTTTATCCACGCTGATGTTTGGCGCCGGTGACTTTACTGGAGACTTGGGTATCCCGACTTCAAACGTCGGTCCACATCTGGTAAATGGAAAAATCCAAACGGCGTTGGCGTGTCGCGCGGCCGGGATTCGTCCGCCGGTGGATACGGTCTTTTTTGATGTGACGGATGCCGCCGGCTTTGAGGCGGATTGTCTACAGGCCAAGAGTTTGGGTTTTCAAGGCAAAGCCGTCATTCATCCTAATCAAATTGCGACGGCGAATGCGGTATTTTCGCCGTCGGCTGACGAGATCGCGTATGCACGACTGGTCGTAGACAGTTTTGCTAAAGCCGAAGCTGAGGGTGTCGGTGCGATCCGTGTCGAGGGTAAGTTGATCGACTATGCCATGGTTAAAAATTCCCAGAAACTTCTGGATCTTGCACGTGTCTTGAAACTCACACACTAACAATGACGATGTCCGACGCTTCACAATATTCAAACAACACCCAAACTTCAGCGACCCATATTTCTCCTGCAGGTGCAGCGGCAAATGCTCGGCCACTGCCCCTCGAAGGTATCAAGGTGCTTGATTGCGCGAGACTCGTTGCGGGCGGCTGTATTGGGACTTTGCTTGGCGACTTTGGCGCCGAGGTGGTCAAGATCGAAGCGCCCGGCAAGGGCGATCCCTTGCGTGGCTGGGCAGTCGAAAAAAAAGAGTTTTGGTGGAAGGTCTACGCTCGCAATAAAAAGAGCATGACCTTGAACCTTTCTGTTCAGGAAGGGCGGGACATCTTGCTCGAGATGATTCCGCATTTTGATGTGATGATCGAGGGCTTCGTGCCCGGCAAGCTTGAAAGCTGGGGGCTCTCGCCCGAGGTCTTACTCAAACTCAATCCAGGACTGGTGCTGGTACGCGCCTCAGGTTGGGGGCAAACGGGCCCCTATAGCTCACGTCCGGGCTTTGGTACCTTGATTGAATCAATGAGCGGTTTCGCACACATGACGGGTATGCCGGATGGCCCTCCGACTTTGCCGCCCCTTCCACTCGCGGACATGACGACCGCGTTGTACGGTACGTCCGCCACTATGTTTGCGCTGTTTAGTCGCGAACGCCATGGCGGTCGAGGTCAGGTGATCGATTTGTCGATTTATGAGTCCATGATTTCCATTCTTGGTCCGGCGGCGGCCGAGTATCAGCATTGTGGTGTGATTCAACAGCGCCGCGGCAATCGTGCGCCGACAAACGCGCCTCGCAACACCTATCAGAGTGCGGATGGCAAGTGGATCGCGATGTCAGCGGCCACCCAGTCGATGGCAGAAAAGACGATGCGTGCGATTGGTCGTCCAGAGATGATTGACGATCCCCGCTTCAAGACCAATGAACAACGCATCATCAACGTTGAAGCGTTGGATGAGGCGATACAAGGTGAAATCAGTAAGTTTAGCCAAAGCGACATGTTGGAACGCTTTCACCAAGCAGGAGTCACCGCGGCACCCGTCTATGACATCGAACAGCTGTTGGCCGATGAGCATGTCCAGAAACGCGAGGTGATTGTCGAGGTTCCTGATCAGGATTTGGGTACTGTCAAAATGCATAACATCATTCCCAGATTGTCAGGGACACCGGGTCAAATTCGCTCGACTGGGCCAACGTTAAATCAGCATGGCGACGAGGTGCTACGCTCGATTGGTTTTAGTGAGGAACGTATTGCAGCCGCAAAGGCTAAGGGGTTGTTTTAACACCTCGATTTACAAAGCCGCTGGCAAGCAGGGTGAGGGCGATGAGGGTGGCTGAAAGCCAGCAGATAAATTGAAAGCCTTTCAGAAAGGCGCCATCCAGGCTTAGACCTGCGGTGAGCGCCTCCAGACGGACTTGCTCTAGCAACCACAGCCATAATAGTGCCGCGCTCACCACGCCAATGGTCCGGGTAAACACCGTCAGTCCACCTGCCACCCCGCGGGCTTGAATGGGTAAGGTTCTGACGACCCAGTCTGAGTAAGACACTTGAAACAAACCCAGACCTGTGCCGTGTATGAAGACGGCACCAAAGAGTAGTGGTAAAGCGATATCGATAGACCAAAAGGCCGTCATGACGAGTCCCGCCACGCATAGCCAGCCCGCGATTAGCGCCGGGCGATTTGTCCCTATATGGCGAGCGATCGTTGCAGCCAGCGCAGAGCCGAGGAGTATCCCCAAGGCCCATATCGCCAGAACTACACCAGACTCGGTGGGACCCCAATGCGCGACTTGTGATAAGTAGTAGGGAACGAGCAGGGGAATCGTAAAGCTTCCCATCTGAACGGCCGCGCTGATAGCATTGATCCAGATGAAAGGGGGGGATGTTTTGAAAATATCGATTAACAACCAAAATGTCGAGGCTCTCTTTTGGGTGATCGTTGTGGTTGGGCGATGCCGCAGGCGGGCTTGAATGCGCGGTAAGGCTGCGAGTGCTAACAAGGCCAGGGGCACTCGAAACCAATACACGCCAGGCCAGCCCATCAGCGCGATACTGAGTCCGCCCGCAAGCGGTGCGATCAGACTTGCGATCGAGGTCATACTGCCGTAGGCAGAGAGGGCACGTGTACGATCGTGTTCGGCGTATAAAAATGTGACGAGCGCGGGTGCGCAAGAGAGCGTAAGAGCCATGCTGATGCCTTGCAGCACACGTGCAAAAATCAGCCAGGGGTAGTTTGGCGCGACCGCGCAGAGCGTCAAGGCTACAACGCTCATGATGAGGCCTAACCTAAAAACGCGGAGGTGTCCGACTCGATCCCCGAGGGCGCCAAAACCGATGACGAGGACGCCATAGGTCAGCACATAGCTCAGAGGTATCAAACGAATCGCTTGCGTATCTAGCCCAAAGGCTTGTGTAATAGCAGGGAATGCAACATTGACGGAAAAATCAAGCGGCGCGATCGAGGCGCCAAGTCCGACAATCAAAAGTGCGAAAATGTTCAAACCAGTTTCTTCCTAGGGTGATACGTGAGAATAGTCGATCAACTCCATATGCAGGCGCAAGCATTGTTCGATGCGTTGCGTCAGGGCAGTCTAGACCATGTCCGCGGAGGCGTCACGCGGGATACGTATGGGGCGGGTGAAGCCTTCGCGCATGTGTTGCTGGCGCAACATGCGACCGAGATTGGTTTGGAAGTGCGGCATGATCACATGCAGAATACCTACATGGTGTTGCCTGGTACGGATCGTAGCTTACCTGCGATCGTGATTGGTTCGCATCTCGACTCTGTACCGGGGGGGGGCAATTTTGACGGGGCGGCGGGTGTAGTTTCTGGTCTGATTGCCGTTCAAGCACTCAAGCAGGCGGGTATCCGGTTGCCTTGCGATGTCATGGTGATGGGTGTCCGGGCAGAGGAGAGCATCTGGTTTCAGGTCTCCTACATCGGCAGTCGCGGTGCGTTGGGACGTTTGCAGGCGGAGGCCTTGCAAGCGACGCGCATCGATACTGGGCGCACCTTGGCGCAGCATCTGGCTGAGGCAGGAGGCGATCCCGAAGCGGTCAAGCGCGGCGAAGCATTTTTGTCATCCAAGAATGTACGGGCGTTTATGGAAGTCCATATTGAGCAGGCGCCGAGTCTGGCGCTGACGGGCTTTCCGATCGCGATTGGTACTGGGGTACCTGGCAATTTTCGCTATCCAAAAATACGCATTAAAGGCGAGTACGGTCATGTTGGTTTAGGGCGACGCTTTCGGCACGATGCTTCACTTGCGGGGGCGGATCTTGCGCTCGGGCTTGACGCTCTCTGGGCCGAGTGGGAGCGTCAAGGGCGCTTGATGGCCTGTACCGTAGGCGAGTTCCATACAAACGCAAAGCGCCATGGTTTAACCGTCGTGCCCGGCGAGTTCTTTATGAGTCTGGATGTGCGGGCCTATGTTCAACCTGATCTCGTGGAGTTAGAGACGGCTTTTCTCGCTCTGGTTCGCGAGACAGAGAAAAAACGTGGTGTGACGATTGACCTCGGTCCACGTGCCAGTGCCGAGGTGGCGCAAGCTGACCCTCTGTTGACACAACAATTGAGAGATTGCGCCCAGGCCTTGTCCTTGCCCTATTGTGATTTACCGAGTCCTGCCTCACATGATTCGGCGGCCTTCTGCGCGGCGGGCATTCCGTTCGGGTTTGTCTTTATTCGTAATCCAAACGGCAGCCACCACCCCGAAGAGGCGATGGCGACAGAGGACTTTATGTTGGCGACGCAAGTACTCACGCAATGGTTGCTTAATCAGCAAGAAGCTGTCTGAGCGTCTAGCCGAAAGGGTCTAATGTCCCAGACGACCACCGGCTCGCGCCAGATAGAACCATTCCTGACCGGGCTGTGATTTGATGTTAGGGAACACGATGAAACAATCCTGTTCGGCGCGTAAAACTGAACCGTCGACCCGTGTCCCGATGATCTCTCCTTTAGCGATAGGATCAAAACTTTTCCAAGTCTTAGCAAAAGTATCGTTCATATCAAAACGATCGTAAACATCGTAGAGTCCCAGTACTTGGAAGTCTTGGGCGGGCTGAGGTGTTGGCCCATCGATGAGTCCAAGATAAATCAACGTATTGAGAATGGCTTGGTATGCGACCTCGCGACCGCCTACATCGTCATGCTGACTGCATTCGAGCGTAATTGACCAGCCGCCTGTTGAGCGCATGTATTCGGTAGTACCAATACCATAGCGTGTATCGATGTCGACCTCTTTGGCGTTAAAACGACCGGCTGTCACCTCCGCGGCGCGTCGACCAATGCCTTTGGCGTAGGTATCAAGCCAGCCATAAACGAAACGTGAGCAGCCAAGTCTCTGGACTAGCGCTTCTTCGATGTCGGCCTGGGCAAAAGGTTCGAGGGCTTCTGTATTGTTTTTCGGACCAAACAGTGCAAAGGGCTGAGTCCCGCTCTGAAAAGAGTGCAGATCGAGCAGTCCATCATGCTCGGCCAACAGCGGGCACAACCAGTTGGCGATGTGGTCTTCGTATTGCATGGGCGTGTCGGTCGGAATTAGCCGACGGTTCAGGTTGCGATCGCCATTGCGTCGCTGCAAACGATAGGCTTTGGGATTCGTGACGGGGACAAAGGTGACCGCTCCGCGTTTAAGTTTGAGTTCGCCCGCTTCAAATTGCTTGACCAACCTTTCGATGGCAAAGGTGCCGCAGGTCTCGTTGCCATGCACGGCGGCCGTCACGATCAGGCGAGGTCCTTTTAGGGGACTGTGCAATCTGATCGCCTCAAAAGGGCGTTCTTGCTCGAGGGCAAGCTGTTCGGGAAGGGACGTCAGTAAAGAGGAGGGCAAAGACATCGTCGAAACCTTGGGGTTAACGGATTGAGTGGGCTGGTTTTAATCTCAGCATGGCACGATTTTAGATGCATAATGAGCTGACATGACGAACCCATAAATCATCAGCAACGAGCGCGTCAACGCGCCAGGGAGAAGAGACTATGAAAAAAGCAATCAAATTCGCAGTGGCATTAGCGGGCTCAGTATTGGCGGTTTCTGCGATCGCACAGACTTTTCCCGATCGTCCCATCAAATTAGTCGTCCCCTTTCCTCCGGGTGGCGTGACGGATATTGTGGCGAGAACCCTTTCGGTCAAACTGACCGAGGAGCTGAAACAGCCCGTGATCGTTGAAAATCGTGCGGGGGCGAGTGGCGCGATCGGCGCCGAGGCCGCGGCACGCAGCGCGCCGGATGGTTATACCTGGTTAATGGGCAATATTAGTACCCTTGCCATCAATCAGTGGACGATGGCCAAACTGAACTACAACCCTTCTACTAGTTTTGAGCCGGTCGCGATGGTGGCCGTTCAGCCTCTTTTAGTCGCGGTGAACCCGACGGTGCCGGTCAACACCTTGTCTGAGTTGGTGGCCTTTGCGAAAAAGAATCCTGGGAAATTGAACTACGGCACGGCTGGAAGCTCCATCCACTTAGCAGTGGAGTATTTTTCCGGTTTGGCTGGCATCAAAATGAATCATATTCCCTACAAGGGAAGCGCACCCGCGATTACGGATTTATTAGGTGGGCAGATTCAAGTGCTGTTTGATCCGTTTTCGAGTATCCATCCACAGGTTGCCGCTGGCAAGGTCAAAGCCTTGGCGATTACCACGGCGGATCGTTCTGCTGTGGCCCCTCAGGTGCCCACCGTGATTGAGTTGGGTTTTGCGGGCTACGACGTCAGTTCGTGGCAAGGCATCGTGGTGCCAGCTGGTACGCCTAAAGACATCGTTTTAAAAATGAATGCGGCGATCAACAAGGCCTTGCAGTCTAAAGAGGTGGTTGATCGCTTTGCACAGTTTAGCGCGGTGCCGACTCAATGGACACCGCAACAGTTTGGCCAATATATTAGTCAGGAGCAGGCGCGCTGGAGCAAAGTCGCCAAGGATGCCGGGGTCGTTCCCGAGTAATGCAGTGAAAGGGGCCACGTGTGAGTGGCCCCTATTTATTTCTCACCACAAATGCGTTGCGTCAAAACGTATTTTTCAAGGTGTGCTTATTCAGCCTTGATATTTGCATCTTTGACGGTCTTGCCCCACTTAGCCAAATCGGACTTGATACGGTCTGCGGATTGCTGGGGTGTAAAGTCCATTGGCTCGTAGCCTTCACGCTTGATCGCGGCAATGATAGCGGGATCTTTCATGATCTTGCTAATGGCGGGTACGAGCGTGTCCATGACATTCTTTGGCAAACCTGCGGGGCCTACGATACCAAACCAGATGGTGGCGTCAAAACCAGGGAAGCCAGACTCTGCCATGGTGGGAACATTAGGAAACATTGAGCTGCGCTTGCTGGCGGTATCAGCCAGGGCAACAATTTTTCCGGACTGGATTTGCGAGGCCGCAGCACCCAATGAGGAAAACAGGATGGGTACATGACCACCCAATAATTCGGTCATCGCAGGATTGCCACCCTTGTAGGGGATATGTGAAATATCAAGCTGGGCTGCGGCTTTGAATTGTTCGCCGGCCAAGTGACCCACGCCACCCACGCCTGAGGTGCCATAGCTCCACTTAGCAGGATCTTTTTTCGCCAGTGCAACGAGAGATTTGATGTCTTTAGCGGGAGAGGTCGGTAAAGCAACAACAACCACACCACCTTCGCCGATCATAGAAATGGGGGTGAAGTCTTTTAGAGGGTCATAGCCCATTTTTTTCATATTTGGCAAAATCGCCATCGGACCGGAGTCGGTGATGTGCAAGGTATAGCCATCGGGAGCCGCTTTGGAGGTAAAGTCAGCCGCGACCGAGGCACCTGCGCCCGGCTTGTATTCAATGATAAACGGCTGCTTGAGCGTCTTTGATAACTGATCCGTGATCGGACGGATCAGCTTGTCAGCTGCGCCGCCAGGTGCATAGCCCACCACCATGCGAATAGGTTTGTCGGGATATTGCGCCATGGCAATCGGGCTGAAAACCGACAGGGCCAAAGCGCCCGTCAAGACTGATTTGATTAAACGCATGTAAATCTCCAGAGTGTTATTAAAGAGGGCCGGGGAGGGCAAAGAAGAAATCCTCGGATGCTGCGATGAATCACTTTTTAATAAAAAGTTCGTCAGGAATCAAGACAATCGCGCCTTGGGTCGTACGGCCTTCAAGCAAGCGATGCGCTTGGCTCGCCTGACTCAAAGGCAACACTTTTTCTATGTCCAGGCGCACGGTCGGATCGCCTAATATTTCAAAGGCTTCTTGGCTCATTGCAAGCATCTCGGCGCGGTCGGCGACATAGGTTTTTAACGTCGGACGGCATACCCAGAGCGACTTGCTGTGCAGGTCTTGCAACTTAAATCCCTCGACTTGACCCGAGGCTGTGCCGTAGTTCACCACCAGTCCTCTGGACTCGAGGCACTTGACGGAACCATCGAACGTATCCTTGCCAACTGAATCGAACACGACACTGACCCCTTTGCCAGCAGTGATGCGGTTGACCTCTGCGACGAAGTCTTGGGTGCGATAGTTGATGGCAAAGTCCGCCCCAAGTTCGAGCGCGGTGTTGATTTTGGCATCGCTGCCAGCAGTTGCAATCACAATCAGCCCCAGCCGTTTGGCCCACTGGACGAGGATTTGACCGACGCCTCCGGCTGCGGCATGCACCAAGACACGGGTACCAGGCGCTAAAACACGCATTTTTTTGAGGAGATATTGCGAGGTCAGTGTACGCACCAGGCCAGCTGCGACCCGGACATCATCCAGGGATTCGGGCACGGGAATGACGCGTTCTGCGGAAAGCGCCACATGCGTGCAGTAACTCCCAACACCCGCATTGGTATAGGTGGCTTTGTCACCGACCTTGAGGTCGCGGACATGGCTGCCGATGGCTTTGATTCGGCCAATACCACTGACGCCAGGAATAAAGGGTGGCGTTGGGTTGTGGGAGTGCGGTTGTCCGGCGCGCAGATAGATGTCGACAAAGTTGACCGCGACCGCGGTTTGTTCGATCACGACTTCGTCTGCACCAGGAATGGGCATGGAAATGGGCTGAGCCTTGAGAACATCGGGGCCGCCAATGGCGGTGACAAAGACGGCAAAGGGTGCTGACATAAAAGCGATTCCAGATGTTTATGGATGCAAGAACACCATACTTTACAGACTCTCCAACTGCCTAGTCAAAATGTGTTAGTCCCTAGGTATTTACCCTCAATTGAGTGCTACCATGTTTATGACATTTCTCAGTCACGCTAAACTCGTCGAGCTTTGACGGAGTTTGACTTCAGACTCTTGTCATTAAAACAATCATGGTCGACTTATCGACCCCCCATTCGCTCAAGGATATCCTCATGCGTAAATCTGTATCTTGGCTTGCCGGCGCAATGATTGCCACGGCAGCTCTCTCGGCTCAGGCCCAAACCAAGTGGGACTTGCCTTCTGCTTACCCGGCGGCAAACTTTCACGTAGAAAACTTGGTTGAGTTCACTAAAGATGTGTCGCAAGCTTCCAAGGGAAAACTGAATATTACTGTTCACCCTGCTGCCTCACTTTACAAAGCACCTGAGATTAAGCGTGCGGTTCAGGGCAACCAGGCGCAGCTGGGCGAGATCCTTTTGGTGAACTTCGCGAACGAAGATCCTATTTATGAGCTCGACGGTTTGCCTTTCCTCGTGTCGAGCTATGCGGGTGCGCGTAAGCTTGCGGATATTCAGAAGCCTTACTTAGAAAAGAAATTGGCTGCCCAGGGCATGATGTTGTTGTTTACAGTGCCATGGCCACCACAGGGCATTTTCACTAACCGTGATCTGAAGTCTGTTGCGGATATGAAAGGCCTGAAGTGGCGCGCATACAGCCCCGCAACTTCTAAGATTGCCGAATTGTCTGGAGCACAATCCGTCACGATTCAACAAGCCGAGCTTTCACAAGCGATGGCGACTGGCGTGATTGATTCCTACATGTCCTCAAGCGCGACTGGCGTTGACACCAAGACCTACGAATACATCAAAAAGTTTTATGATAATCAAGCTTGGATCCCCAAGAATGCAATCTTGATGAACAAGAAGGCGTTTGATGCGCTTGATGCAGACACCAAGAAAGCTGTTCTCGAAGCAGGTGCTCGTGCCGAAGCCCGCGGTTGGAAAGTTTCCGAAGCCAAAACAAAAGAGTACTTGGCTGCTTGGACTAAAAACGGTGGACAGATCATTCCTCCTAGCCCAGAGTTAACCAAGGGTTTGAACGAGATCGGCGAAAAGATGTTGGCTGACTATATCAAAAAGGCTGGCAAAGACGGCCAAGCTATTGTTGACGCTTTGAAAAAGTAATCGATGCGACGTTTTCTTGATCGTTTGTATTCTGCCGCCGAATTTCTGGCGGCAATTTCTTTAATTGGGGTCTTGATGTCGGTGCTCTTGAGCATTGTCAGCAGACAACTATCCTTTCACATTTCGGGTCTGGATGCCTATGCAGGCTATTTCATGGCTAGCGCAGGTTTTTTTGCCCTGGCCTCGACCTTGCGTCACGGCGAACATATTCGCGTGACGGTTCTGTTTAATGCCTTGTCTCCGGCCGGCCAGCGCCGTTTGGATATCGGAGCGATTTCCGTAGGATTGGCCGTGGCGGTGTCTCTTGCATTCTTTGGTTCGAAGCTCGCTCTGGACTCTTGGATCTTTAACGATATCTCTACAAGCAATGATGCGACCCCTCTTTGGATTCCTCAGCTCAGTATGGCTGCTGGCAATATTTTATTTGTCATCGCCTTCATAGATTTGTTGGTGGCCCGCATTCGAGGTGACGCTTTGATGATTGATACACAGGAGTTGCAGCGTAATGAGTGATTTTTTTATTATTGCGTTGCTGATCGTCTCACTGTTTGGCTTTTTAGCAGGTGGTGTTTGGGTAGGATTGACGCTTGCTGGCACCGCTTGGATTGGGATGGAGTTATTTTCAACCCGTCCGGCAGGTGACGCGATGGCCATTACCATCTGGGGTGCCTCATCTAGCTGGACCTTGACGGCCTTGCCACTGTTTTTGTGGATGGGAGAAATCTTGTTTCGCACAAGACTGTCACAAGACTTGTTTACCGGCTTGGCTCCTTGGTTAAATAAGCTTCCTGGGCGACTGTTGCATACGAACGTGATTGGTTGTGCGATTTTTGCAGCCGTCTCAGGCTCGTCGGCAGCGACGTGCGCTACGATCGGCAAGATGACTTTGCCTGAGCTTAAAAAGCGTGGTTACCCTGACAACATGGTGATTGGTACGCTCGCGGGCGCAGGAACCTTAGGTCTGCTGATTCCCCCTTCCATCATCATGATCGTTTACGGTGTGGCGGCTGAGGTCTCGATCGCTCAACTGTTTATTGCAGGCATCATTCCAGGTATTTTCCTGGCGATGCTGTTCAGTGGTTACATCATGTTCTGGGCGTGGCGCAATCCTTCACAGGTGCCCCCTGCTGACGAAGAGATGACATTCCGCCAAAAGGTCTACGAATCTCGTAATTTGATTCCCGTCATGCTCTTGATTGCAAGCGTATTGGGTTCCATTTACAGTGGTATCGCTACGGCGACTGAGGCTGCGGCCATTGGTGTGTTGGGTTCGTTGATTATTTCTGTTTTTCAGAGGTCCCTGAACTGGGCAACGTTCAAAGCCTCTATTTTGGGCGCGACGCGCTTGTACTGCATGATCGCGTTGATTCTTGCAGGCGCCCAGTTTTTAACCCTTTCAATGGGATACATCGGCTTGCCGCGGGCGCTGGCTGAGTGGATTGGCAGCATGGGTCTTTCGCAGTTTTGGCTCATTGTGGTGCTGATGGTGTTTTTCATTATTTTGGGCTGTTTCTTAGATGGCATTTCAATGGTGGTGCTGACCATGGGCGTGTTGTTGCCTACTGTCCAAGCTGCCGGCATTGATTTGATCTGGTTTGGTATTTTTATTGTGTTTGTCGTGGAGATGGCACAAGTGACACCACCCGTTGGGTTCAATCTGTTTGTGTTGGCGGGGATGACCAAACGAGATTTGCCATATATCGCACGTGTTTCTTTGCCCATGTTTTTCTTGATGATTTTTGCGGTACTTGTCCTATATTTTGTACCCGAACTCGCAACAACGCTTCCTAAACATATGAAGCTGTAAAATGCGTCAACTGCCGTCAGTCCTCGTTCGAGGCTGACGGTCCAGTGTTCGGACGCTAGAGACTTGGATGGAGGCTTGAGATGAGTTCACCTAGCCTGGTTCAAAATCTTCGCCAACAGGTCATGCAACGTCTGCCATTTTCTGTAATGGCAATCGCCGATGTTGATTTTTTTCTGACCTCTTGTTCTGAAGTCTATTTTGCTCCCGACGAGATCATACTGACACCCGCCGATGGCTCACCTGCTTATCTTTATTTGATTCGGCAAGGGCGCATCTCTGGCAGACGGGTCAATCCCGGCTCTGTTGAAACGGTCTTTGAAATGGAGCCAGGAGATTTATTTTCCTTGAGTGCGAGTCTTGCTGCGCGACCTGTGGCCGCGACCTATACCTCGATCACGGATTGCTTTTGTTTGAGATTGCCCACCGTCGCGCTTCAGGTGCTCTCGAGCCGTTCGCAAGCGTTTCGTGATTTTGCTAATAATCGTGTCTGGATGTTGCTTGAGCAGTCCAGGCAAGCCATGCGAAATAGTTTGGCTTCCAAGGCCTTGCATGAGCAGTCACTGGAAAGCCGCTTGGGTGATTTGATTCAACGTACGCCGGTCGTGACGCAACCGCACACCTCCTTGCGCGAAGCCTTGACGCTGGTCCATGAAAAGCAAGTCGGCTCCGTGCTCATCACCGAGGATGGTCATGAAATTTTAGGTATTTTGACCCGAGATGATGTGCTTAGTCGCGTGACCTTGGCAGGGCTGAGTTTGGATACGCCCATCAGTGTGGTCATGTCGAAAAACGTCAAGACCTTAACGGTCGATGATACGGCTGAAGAAGCTGCCGTCATGATGTCCCGATTTCGTATTCGTCACGTGCCGATCTTGGAGCAAGGCCGCATTGTGGGTTGTATTTCCCAGCGAGATCTTTTTTCTTTGCAACGCTTGTCTTTTGACACGATTAGTTCTGCGGTGCGGATGGCCGAGGATATCTCTGCTTTGCAAGAGTGCGCGGCCAATATCCGGAAGTTCGCGCGAAGCCTCTTGGGACAAGGTGTCAAGGCGCGACAACTCACGTTTTTAATCAGTCATCTCAACGATGTCCTAACGTCACGGCTGGTGACCCTGGTGGCGCACCAGCACGGGCTCGATACGGATGACTTTGCTTGGATCGCGCTGGGTTCTGAAGGGCGCAGTGAGCAGACGATCGCGACCGACCAAGATAATGCGCTAATTTACGTCGATCGGGGTGACGCAGCGCTCAAGGACCGCTATCTCTCGTTCGCCCGTGAGGTCAATGGTGCGCTTGACGCGTGTGGATATCCACTCTGCAAAGGCAACATCATGGCCAGTAATCCGATGCTGTGTCTGACGCAGCAAGAGTGGCGCAACCGCTTTGCGCATTGGGTTGAACATGGGCATCCCGAGGATGTGTTGAACGCTGGGATCTTTTTTGATTTTAGGTCGCTAGTCGGTAACGATCAGCTGTTAAAAATCCTGCGTACCGAGGTGACAGAAATGACGGCGACTACGCCTCGTTTTCTGAAGCTCATGGCCGAGGCTGCTCTGCGCAATACCGTACCCTTAAATTGGCTGGGCAGTTTGGACACCAAGAAGATCGAGAATAAGCAGGTCATCGACCTCAAAATGCAGGGGACGGCCATCGTGGTGGAAGTCGCCCGCATCTATGCTCTTGCGCATCGTATCGAGGCGCTTAATACGCAGGAGCGTCTAGCAGCTCTCGGACGGTTGGTGGGGGTTCCTAAAAAAGAAAGTACGGCTTGGATCGCGGCCTTTCAATATTTACAGACTTTACGGCTCTCGATCCAGCTGGATGGTGGCATGCTGGCCGACAATCCGAATGCACTGGATGTGGAGACGCTCAATGCGGTCGACCGAACAATCTTAAAGGGATCGATGGCGCATATCCGTTCATTACAGCAACGTCTCGAGCTTGATTATGTTCGCTGATCTGACACGCTGGATCGGCAGCCTTTTCGGACGCGTGCAAGAGGAAAAGCATCACGTTCAGCGTTGGATCATGCTCGATGTTGAAACAACAGGCTTGGACCCGCGCTCGGATCAATTATTAGCGATCGCTGCGGTGGCTTTGCGCTTTACGCCATCGACTGGGCTGCTCGAGGTGTCGGTCGGGGACAGTTTCGAAGTGGTGCTGCGTCAGGATAAGCCGTCGGGCAAGGACAATATCTTGATTCACCACATCGGGGTGCAGGCTCAGAGCGGGGGATGTGCTCCAGAGTTGGCGTTGGAGCAATTCAGAACGTGGGCAGGGTCGGCGCCTTTGTTGGCATTTCATGCCGCGTTTGATGCGGCGATGATCGAGCGCGCATTTCGACGCCATAAACTAGCCCCCTTAGTCAATGAGTGGCTGGATGTCGAACCCATCGCCCGTTTGGTGGGCGGCAATCCCAAAGCGCATGCCCTCGATGATTGGTTAGAATATTTTGGTATTGAATGTGCGGTCAGGCATCAGGCTGCGGCAGATGCTTTTGCAACGGCGGAGCTTCTGTTGCGCTTGTGGCCCGCCGCACGCAAGGAGGCCAATTCTTGGTCACAATTACGCACACTCGCCCGCCAAGCGGCGTGGGTGCCTCAATAATGCGCGAGCGTACGCAGGGATTTAAGGTTTTATGAATGTTCAAGACATAGTGATCGGATCCGGTCTGTTAATTGGATTGATCTTTGGTGCGACCGGACAGTTTTCTGGTTTTTGTTTAAATCGCGCGCTCAAAGAGTATTGGCAGTCTGGCGCCCTCCATAAAGCGCAGTCGTTCGTGCTGGCCCTTTGCGTGGCGGTCATCGGTACGCAGTCATTGGCTCAGTTTGGCTTGATCGATTTGAGTAAATCCATCTACCGTGGTCCAGTGTTTTCGTGGTTGCTCGTCCCTCTTGGGGGTGTCTTATTTGGCTATGGCATGATGTTGGCCAATGGTTGCGGCGCGCGCACTTTAGTGCTGTGCGCACAGGGGAATTTACGGTCTTTGGTCGTGTTGTTATGCCTGGGTATTTCAGCTTATGCGACGCTGACAGGGGTGCTTGGACCTTTGCGTCAATCCCTTAGCCAAATGACTGCAGTGCCTGGAGCCAGCATTGCCGACTTGCCCCTGGTGACGCAAGCCTGGCTAGTAGGGGCGCTCTTGCTCTGTCTCGCTGTCTTTAGTTTTTGGAAGCTTGCATTGCTCAAGCACAAAAAAGATTTGTTTGCGGGCTTTGTCATGGGGCTTTTGATTGTTGCGGGTTGGTTATCGACCGGCTGGTTGGCGTTTGATGAGTTCGAGCCTGTCAATCTCGTCTCTTTGACGTTTATCGCTCCGATTGGGGAGACTATTCAATACACGATGATCGCGACGGGGATGAAGCTTGGGTTTGGCGTGTCGAGCGTGCTGGGCGTTTTGTTGGGATCATTTCTGGTGGCTTGTCTGAGCAAGCGTTTACACCTTCAAGGTTTTAGCTCACCCAAAGAAATGTTGCGTTACATCACCGGCGGTGTGTTGATGGGCGTAGGAGGCGCTTTGGCGTTAGGGTGCTCGATCGGTCAGGGTCTGACCGGACTTTCTACGCTTGCGTTAAGTTCGGTGATCGCCATGGCGGGCATCTTGTGTGGAGCTCGCCTTGGCTTGCGTCATGGCTAACTGAGTCAGATTAACTGAGCCAGACTAAAGCGCTTGGAGCTTCTTTTCTTGTTGTTGTTTATGCCGCAACCAGATGAGTGCGACCGCCATGAGCACCACCGGAAACAGCGAAGTGAAATTCAAAATATCCCAACCTGAGGTTGTGACCAAGGCGCCAGAACTAAACGAGGTGATCGCCATGGTGGCAAACACAAAGAAGTTGATGATGCCTTGTGCCTTGTCTTTTTCTTCGGGTCTGTAGGCGGTCATCGCCAAGCTCGTCGCGCCGGTAAACAGGAAGTTCCAGCCTACGCCGAGAATAAAGGAGGAGAGCAGGAACTGATAGACCTCAACACCTGAGAGCGCGATCAAAATACACACAAAATTCAGGACGATGCCCAAAATCATAATGCGGTAGGTACCGAATTTTTTAATCAGTGAGCCTGTGAAAAAACCGGGGGCGAACATGCCGATGACGTGCCATTGCAGTACCAGCGCCGCATCTGAAAAAGGCAGTCCACAGACCTTCATCGCGAGAGGCGTCGCGGCCATGAGCAAATTCATGACGCCGTAACCTAGGGCGGAGCTGACCGCGGCGATCAAGAAAACAGGCTGCTTTAATAGCTCGAAGGTGCTGCGTCCGGGAGGTAATACTTTTTTGACCGCAACTTCATCCGGAAAATGAATGAAGTTCATCACGATCAAGCCGAGGATCCCTGCTACGGTCAGCGTCAGGTACGCGCCGAGAAAGGGCGTGTCAAAAGAATCTTTGGTGAGTGCGGCCAAGTTGGGACCAGCAACAGCACCCAAAATACCTCCCGCGAGAACCCAAGAGATCGCCTTGTCGCGCAAACTGATGTGGGTGAGTTCTGCCGCTGCGAATCTGTAGAGTTGACCATTCGCGCTGTAGTAGCCGGCGACGAATGTCCCAAATGTGAGCAACCAGAAGTTTTTCGAATAGGCGGCATAGCCACAGATCAGTGAGGACAACACGGCCACCAGTAAACCTAATTGAAAGGATTTTTGTCGACCATATTTTTTTTGTGTACGTGCGACGATGCCGGTGGAAAGCGCGCCTCCCACAACATATCCCATGATAGGGAGCGTGGCCATCCAGGTGATGTTTGTCAGGCTCAGACCGACGAGGCCATTGATGGCGACAAAGGTAATGTTGTTGGTGAGAAAGATGCCCTGACACAAAATCAGTAACACCAGGTTCTTATTAAACAAGCGCGGCGAATTTTCCATGAAGCTGATTAAAGCACAACCTAAGGTTTGATAATTTCGGGAGAGAGATATTGCACTGCACGATAATTGGTGAGAAAGACTTGGCCGCTCAGATGTTTAAGAAAGTCTGATTTTTCCAGACGATCCATAACGGGCCCTTTAACCTCAGAGAGGTGCAAGCAGATATCTGACTCATGCAAGCGCTTTACGATCGCCTCAAGACTTTCCAGCGCGCTGGCATCGATATCATTGATCGCGGAGCACTGAAGCACGACATGTTTGAGTTGAGGGTTGCTCGCGACTTCAGCGTTGAGTCGATCTTCGATGTTTCGTGCATTGGCAAAGTAGAGGCTTTCATCGATCCGCAGGCATAGGACTGTTGGGCTTGTAAGAACTTCGTGTCGCAACACGTTACGAAAGTGTTCTGTACCAGGAACGAGGCCGATGGTGGCGATATGCGGCTGGCTGCTGCGGTATAAGTGAATCGCGAGCGAGAGGGCAACGCCCGCAACCAGTCCGATTTCGACGCCGAATATCAAGGTCGCCAATAAGGTGAGGGTGGCTGCAGCAAAGTCTGCCTTGGCAAAACGCCACGTATGTTTAAAGATGCTGAAGTCCACCAGCGAGAGGACTGCGACGATGATTGTTGCGGCAAGCGTGGCATGGGGGAGATAAAACAAAGCCGGGGTGAGAAAGAGCGATGCCAAGGTGATCCCGACAGCTGTAAAGAGTCCTGCCGCGGGCGTGCGAGCGCCGCTATCAGCATTGACGACAGAGCGGGCAAAGCCACCGGTGACGGGAAAGCCTCCAGTCAAGGAGGCGGAGACGTTGCAAGCGCCTAGGGCAACAAGTTCTTGATTGGGTTCGATGCGCTCGCGTCTTCTGGCAGCCAGTGTCTGACCGACTGAAACAGACTCAACAAAGCCGACGATGCTGATCAACAAAGCAGGAATAAAGAGATCTTTCCAAAGCTCCACATCGAACAAGGGGGCTGTCAGCGGCGGTAATCCTTGAGGCACAGCGCCCACGACTTTAAGCCCCATGCTTGGCCAATCTAGTTGCCAAGCGAGTATGGTCGTGACGGCGATCGCCATTACGGGGCCTGCTTTGGTCACAATGTCTGCGGCGAGTTTGCTCAGCCCCAGTTTGATTAATAGAGGTTTAAGTTGTTGTCTCACCCAAAAGAGAAACACCGTGGCCAATGCGCCAACGACAAGCGTCAATACATTGGTGTTGGGTATTTGTTGCAGTAGGGACCATACCAAGGAAAAGAAATTGTCGCCAGAGGCTTGGACGCCCATCAATGTTTTGAGTTGACTTGCGGCGATCAGCAGACCGGAGGCTGAAATAAAGCCGGAGACAACAGAATGGCTGAGAAAATTAGCCAGAAAGCCGAGTCGTAGAAAACCCATGAGCAGGAGCAAGCCGCCGGAAATGAATGCCAGTGTCAGCGCGATTTGCCAATAGCTGTGCACGCTAAGGGCAGCTTGCTCGCCAACAGCGGCAGCTGTCATCAAGGAGACCACTGCGACAGGGCCGACGGCCAAGACGCGACTCGTACCAAGTAGGGTATACATCACTAGCGGTGCTGCACTGGCGTACAGGCCGACCTCGGGTGGTAAGCCCGCCAGCATGGCATAGGCCAGGCTTTGGGGAATGAGCATGATGGTGACAATCAATGCCGCGATCAGATCGCTCACTAATAGCTCGCGGTTGTAGTGTGCCCCCCATTGCCGCACTGGCAAAGTCGGAAGTTTCATCCGTGAGCGGTTCAAGATTTTTTGCTGGACTGCGCGCGCTCGGCGATTTCAAAACCCATCATGCCGACGAGCATGGCGACGACGAATATCAGCGCTTTTTCGTGACCGGCCGCCATGGAGACAAGGACCGGGCCTGGACAAAATCCAGCCAAGCCCCAGCCTACACCAAACATCAAACTACCGATGACCAGACGTTTGTCGATGTGGGTGGACTTCGGAAGGTGCAAGGCGCCACCAAAAAAATTAGTCGTTCGTTTTTTTGCCAAGGTGAAAGCAAAAATCCCCACTAAAATTGCGCCCCCCATGACAAAGGCGAGTGATGGGTCCCATTGGCCAAAGAGATCAAGAAAACCGAGCACTTTGGCGGGGTTGGTCATGCCAGAAAGAATGAGCCCCAAGCCAAAAAGCAATCCTGCGAGAAATTCGAAAACACGAAGCATGTTGAGTGCTCCTTTAAATGAGGTGACGAACAACATAGACCGTCAGAAAGCCGGCGGCCATGAAGGAGAGTGTGGCGACTAAGGAGCGCGGTGACAGGCGAGAGAGACCGCAGACGCCGTGACCAGAGGTGCAGCCTGAACCGTAACGCGTACCGAAACCCACTAAGAGACCCGCAATCACGAGCATCACGAGATCTGCATCGATTTGGGGTGGCGTCATGAGTTCAGCGGGGGCAAGTAGTTTAAAGAGCCATGGCGAGGCGAACATTCCTGCCAAGAAAGCGAGACGCCAAAACGTATCGCCCACTTTGGGCGGTAATAGCCCACCTAAAATGCCGCTGATGCCCAGTACGCGGCCATTGATGAGGATAAAGAGTGCGGATGCGACTCCGAGAATGATGCCACCGGAGAGCGAGCTCCATGGCGTGAAATGGGCCCAATCGATATTCATGCGCTGACTCCTTCTTTGATGCAGAATTGTGAATACAAGACTTCCATGACGGCGAGTGCTTGCGGACTGGAGAACTGGTAGTAAATATTTTTTCCCTCGCGACGCGTCTTGACGAGTTGCTCATTTCGCAGGACCGTGAGTTGCTGAGAGAGGGTGGGTTGAACGATGCCGAGCGAGCTTTCAAGCTCGCTGACGCAGCGCTCACCTTGTGTGAGTTGACACAAGATCATGAGTCGGTCTGGATTGGTGAGGACTTTCATGAGTCGGCAGGCATTGGCTGCAGAGGCTTGCATGGTGGCTAGCTCGAACGGTGTGGTGTCTTTTGAAATCATTATGAGAGTCGTTGTGTAGAGTTGAATTTTCGCAAATTATAATATATTTACATACAATTTGTATAAGTATATAATATTTATATGCCATCTGTTTGTTTCGATTTTTCGCTTTAAACGCTTAGGAGTCAGCATGAGCAATACCAATACAAAACCTTTGGTGCATGGTCTTTTTGATCCCGCAACCTGGACGGTCACTTATGTTGTGTATGAAAAGCCGGGTTCGGCTTGCGCCATCATTGACTCCGTACTGGATTACGACCCGAAATCAGGTCGCACCAAATACACCTCTGCGGACAAAGTGATTGATTTCGTGCGTGCCAACAACCTCACGGTTGAATGGATTCTGGAGACGCATGCGCATGCGGATCACCTGTCGGCTGCACCTTATTTAAAAGAGAAACTGGGCGGCAAGATCGCCATTGGTGCTCAAATTACAACCGTACAAAAGGTGTTTGCTGGTGTTTTTAATCTTGAGCCAGAGTTTCGTCAGGATGGTTCTCAGTTCGACGCCCTGATCAAAGAAGGTGAGCCTTTCAAGGTCGGCGCACTTGTGGCCCATGCTTTAAATGTGCCGGGACATACGCCAGCGTGCATGGCGTATCAGTTCGGTGATGCGGTGTTTGTGGGCGATACGTTATTCATGCCCGATGTGGGAACGGCGCGTTGCGACTTTCCAGGCGGCGATGCCAAAACCTTGTATGCCTCGACACGCCGACTGTTAAGTTTGCCGCCTGAGACACGCTTGTTCATGTGTCATGACTATCCGCCAGCAGGCCGTGCGGTGAAGTTTGAAACGACTGTCGCCGAGCAACGAGTCAACAATATTCATGTCCATGATGGCGTGAGCGAGGCGCAGTTTGTAGAAATGCGCACCAAGCGCGATGCGACGCTTGAAATGCCTGTACTGATTTTGCCTGCCGTGCAGATCAATATTCGCGCGGGTGAGTTGCCGCCCAAGGAATCTAATGGCGTGTCTTATGTCAAGATTCCTCTCAATGCTTTGTAAGAAAAGAAAGATCGGGTTTCTACTGCTGTTTGAATTCGATCGGAACGAGCGCGGTTGAGGGCATGGCTTCTTGACCTCGTTTGGCAGGAATAAAACGCCATTGTTTAACCGCCTCGTGCGCCGCTTGATCGAGGCGCTGGAAGCTGCTGCTTTTTTCAATGCTGATGTCTAAAACAATACCCTGAGCATCTAGGTTGACCCGTAAAAGAACGGTGCCTTCTTCACGAAGCCTTTTTGATAGGGCAGGGTAGACAGGGTTCGGTCGATGTAGATAATTCGGGTCGACATGTGCGGGAGTGAGCGGGAATGTTGCGGGCTCGCTGCGCTGTTGCACAGGACCCGCGGCTTTTCCAGAGTCTGCACTCGTTGCGCTTTTCACTCGGGTTTGGGCGGGCGCCTCTGGCATCGAGCTTAAATCGGGCTTTTGGGAAACTGTTGGTTCAATGATTGGCTCAACGGTTGGCTCAGCAGTTGGTGCAATTTCAGGTTCGGGTGCAGAGGGAGAGTCCATAGGGGCAGCTACGGGTGCTGGTGGCTCTTGCGTGGCTTCAGGCGCAGACATTGGCTCTGGCTCAGGCTCTGGCTCAGACTCCGGCTCAGGTGATGGTGTCTCTTGAGCACGTTGCGCTGTCTCTAGCGTAACGGGAATGACAATACCGGATTGTCCTGCGGTCGCATCAGGGTCGGCCTCAGGATCCGAAACGCCGAACCAGCCAAAGTGCGAAAGCAACAACACAATCACCAACACATGAACGAAAGCGACCACGATCAGTGTTGCACCCAAAGATGAGCTTGTCTTGGCTTGATAGGCGAACGGCTTGGGTGGTGCGTTGATTGATGTAGGCATTTCAGGTGTGGATATGGTCGAGTGCATAAAGTAGTTTAGAGGTTTTCAGCTAATATTTGCGATGAAGTGTTTTGATCAATCCTGTTTTAAACAAGTTAGGGTCCTTAATGAATACGATCTCACCTAAAAAGCGCGCGACCATCACCATGGCATTTTTGGTGGCAGTGATGTCTTTCTGCTCCCCGTTTAGGGTCATGGCCTCCGAGGTAGTGGCGGGTGATTTGAAACTCATGGCCCCCTGGGTTCGTGCTTCTGTGCCTGGTCAAGTCAACGGCGCAGGTTACGTCCAGATTGAGAATAAAGCCAAGCAAGGGGATCGTCTCGTCTCTGTGAGTGCCTCGGGGGTGAATCGAGTGGAGCTGCATACGATCATTAATGAAAATGGGGTGGCAAAAATGCGAGAAGTCACAGGCATCGATGTGCCAGCAAGTGGCTCCGTCAAGCTCTCACCAGGCGGGTTTCACATCATGTTTTTAGGACTGAGCGAGCCCTTTAAGGCAGGTACTACGGTACCGGTCACGCTGAAGTTTGAAAAAGCAGGTGAGGTCAAGGTCAATTTCGAGATCAAACCTCCCACCTACAATCCTGGAGCCGCATCCGGACATGGCTCGCACCGTCACTAAGCACAAAGGCCTTTGATGCTCGGAGTCACCGACTATCCTGCGTTTGTAGTGGCGTTCATCATTTTTTTGTTGATCCCCGGTCCAGGCAACCTCGTGTTGATTACTTCAACGACAAAAGGCGGCATTCGGGGCGGCTTTGCGGCAGCTCTGGGAGTCATTTTGGGCGATCAGGTGTTGGCTTGGATGGCCCTCGCGGGTTTGGCTGCCTTACTGGTGACGTCGCCCGTCGCGTTTGAGGTCGTGCAATGGCTTGGTGCGGCCTATCTTTTTTGGCTCGGTGCCAAGATGCTGTTGGCAAAGCCTGGTGCAGCCCCCGTGCTCAATATCAAGCCCTATCACTATCTCCGACAGGCGCTTGTCATTACTTTGCTCAATCCGAAAGCCATCGTTTTTTACATGGCTTTTTTCCCTTTGTTTGTGGATCCTGTTCAAAATAAAGGGCTAGTCACCTTTGCCTTTTTAGCCGCGACCATTGCCGCACTGGCATTTTTGTATTCCGTTGTAGCGATTTTATTAACGCATTTTTTAGCGGAGCGACTTCGCACCAATCGCTACATTTCTTTTGCTTTGGAAAAATTAGCGGGGCTTTGTTTAGTGGGCTTCGGGCTCAGGCTAGCGCTGTCACGCTAAGCCCAAGCCCTGGTTCATGACTGGGCAAAGTATCAGACTCAGGACTTATTCTGTTCCACCACCATATGCGTGTGGGCGGCCTTGAGCAAGGGGCAGGCGACTCCTTTTTGAACACCGGCTTCAATCATTGCGCCCAGAATATGTTCGTGTTCTGTTTGATGGCCTTGCGTCAAATCACGAAGCATGGAGGCGGCAAAGCTTGAGCCCGTTTTAGTGAGCATCGCAAGGGCTTTTTGTTGAGCGCTTTCTTTGGTTGGAAAGCCATTGGCCTGAGCGATGGCACAGCTTTCCGCATAGAAACTGGTCATGGTCTCCTTGCCCCAAGGCGTGTCCGCGATTTTGCCAACATGACCTCGGCACAGTGTCGTCATGCCCGCGAGCGTAGCGAGAAAGACCCACTTGTCCCACAGTGACTGTTCGATATTTTCGCTATAGGTATTGTCAAAGACTGCCTTGTCGCACAAGGCAGAAAACGCACGCGCGAGAGATTCGTGCGCAGGGTCGCGGTGTCCGATGGTGAGTGCGTGGAGATCGGTGAGTTGTTTAACAGCACCGCTCTTGGTGATGGTCGCGGCGATATGGGCGACGCCTCCCATGACGCGGCTACGGCCAAATTTTTCATCTAGGATCTGGATGTGTCGCAGTCCATTGAGGACTGGCAAGATCACACCTTTGGTGCTCGCGGCGCTCACAGAGTCAAGCGCATCGTCAAGATCGTAGGCCTTAGGTGCCAGCACAATCAGATCATATTCGGGCTTGAGTTGGTCGCGCGTGACGGATTTTGGGCGAAGCGTGAAATTTTCTGTTGGGGTTTCAACGACTAGACCTTCGGTCTGAATTTTTTCATGTCTCTTTTCTCGCAGCAAATATGTGACATCAGCGCCTGCCTGCATCAGTCTGGCACCAAAATAACCGCCGACGCCACCTGCACCCAAAATTAGAATTTTCATGCTTTCTCCTATTGATCTCTTATCTTATCGCTTTGACGGACTGTCTGCTACGCATCGTTCAAATACGCTATGCTTTTGACTGTATTGCCAACATCCACCATTTCAGTTCTGGAGAGTGCTTTGAAAAAATTGCGTTTAGCTTCGGCATTGCCTGGCGCCTGTGCCTTGTCTTTTGCATTAGCCTCTATTTTTGCTCCAGCGGAATCCTTGGCGCAAGAGTTTCCTAAAGGTCAGACCATCACGATCGTCGTCGGTTTCGTCCCGGGTGGTGGCACGGACACTGCAACTCGGATTGTGGCTAAAAGCTTGTCCGCGAATCTTGGGCAGCCTGTCGTGGTTGAAAACCGACCCGGTGCAGGTGGCGTGATTGCGACGCAGGCGGTGGTCAACGCAAAGCCCGATGGCACAACGCTGTTGCTGGGAACAATCGGCCCGATGGCTGTGTCACCCCATTTGATGAAGTTAAATTTTGATCCACTCAAAGATCTTGCGCCCATCACGATGGGTGTTAATTTCCCCAATGTCTTGGTCGTACCCCCTGAGTTAAAGGTCAATACGCTGGCTGAGTTGGTCACTGTCGCCAAAAAAGAACCCGGAAAACTGACCTACGCTTCTACCGGCGTGGGTTCGGCGGCACATTTGGCCGGTGAGCTTTTCGCTCAGCGTGCTGGTGTGGAGCTTATTCACGTGCCCTACAAAGGCGGAAGTGCCGCAATGATTGATTTGTTAAGTAGCCGGATTGACGCCTATTACGCAACACCTACGACGAGTGTGCAGCATGTCCAGACTAAAAAACTCAAGGCTTTGGCCACAACAGGTTTAAAGCGGACCGATTTGATGCCTGATGTACCAACGATGGCTGAGTCTGGCTACCCCGGCTTTAACGCGACCAACTGGTATGCCTTTGTGGCGCCCGCCAAAACACCAGCTCCGATCCTGGACCGCTGGAATACAGAAATTGTTAAGGTGCTGAATGATCCAGAGGTGCGCGCGCAGTTGAACAAGCACGGATTGACGCCAGACCCGACTACCCGTCAGGAATTGGCCGATTTTATGGCCAAGGAGTCAGCAACGTGGAAACAAGTCGTGAAAGAACGTAATATCAAGCTCGAATAAAAGTTCTTCTGACAAAGATTTAGGTTTTTCTATGGCTGGCGCCTTTAGCAGCATCTTGAAGTCCTCTCGCGCACCTTTTAAGGTGCGCAGTTTTCGTTATCAGTGGATTGCGGATTTGGCGACGTCATGGGCCTTTGAGATGGAGATCCTTGTGCTCGGCTGGTATGTATTGGTCGAGTCTGGCTCAGTACTGTTGCTCGTGGTCTATGGTGCCTTGCAATACACGGGCGCACTTATTTCGCCTTTTATGGGTATCGCTGGCGATCGCGTCGGCTATCGCACTCTGTTCATGTTGACGCGAGGTCTTTACGCTATAGCAGCCATGACCATCGCGATGCTCGCGTTTTTTGACTTGTTGAATCCACTCACTGTGATCGCGGTTGCGACCGTTGTCGGTTTGATTCGTCCCTCTGATTTAATGATGCGCTATGCACTGATCGGTCAGACCCAACCGAGTGATCAGTTGACTTCTGCGTTGGGTATTTCTCGTATGACCTCCGATTCTGCGCGTATCGCAGGCGCTTTGGCCGGGGCAAGTATTTTTGCGCAATTTGGTATGGTGCCCGTGTATGTCAGCATTACTTTTCTTTATTTAGTGAGTTTTTATTTCTCAATGAGCGTGGCGGGCAAGCCTGAGCATGAAGGTGTGGTTCATACTTCCCGTCCCTCGCCATTGACTGATTTGCATCATGCCTTTTCGTACGTTTGGGCGAAACCCGTTTTGATGGGAACAATGAGTGTGGCATTTTTGGTCAATTTTCTGGCGTTCCCTTTTTCTTTGGGGTTATTGCCCTATATCGCACGCTCGATTTACGATGTGGGGCAGGAGGGACTTGGCACACTCAGCGCCAGTTTCGCTTTCGGAGCGCTGCTCGGCTCGATCGTGTTAGGGAGTAACCGTTTTTCATTAGGAACTGGGCGTGCACTCCTCGTTGCCACGGCGATTTGGTTTGGTTTATTGATGCTCTTCGGGCCCACAACGCATTTCTTGCTCGGAGTGCTGATCTTAATTTGCGCCGGCTTCGTACAAAGTATTTGTCTTGTGCCGTTGGCGGCAGTGATGTTGCGCGTCATTGAGCCTCAATATCGGGGTCGTGTCATGGGGCTTCGAATTCTGGCGATATGGGGTTTGCCGTTCGGTTTGCTGATCGCCGGACCCTTAATTAACACCGTTGGCTTTGTTGCGACGACGCTTTTATATTCAGGTTTAGGATTGGCAGCCACGATCGGGATTGCGGTTAAATGGCGCAGTTCGATATGGTGCAAATCCGCGCCCGCCAACCAGCACGGTTAAGGTGCTGTTGGGGAGCGCTCAACAAACAGCGAACCTAAGTCGGTCCCAGATTTTTTTTACAAGCCTTCAACAATACGGATGTCGCGTTCGGCTGAGCCCGTCCCCAAGGCGCGAATGGCCTCTTGGTAGGCTGGGCTGTTGTAGGCAGCCAATGCGGCATCTACGCTTTCAAACTCAATCAATACCGTGCGTTGTTTGACACCCGCTTCTTTGATGGCGGCCGCCTCATTGCGTGCTAAAAATTTGCCACCCCCTGCGGTCAGAGCAGGGCCGGCAAGCTTGGCGTAGGCCGCCAACGCTTCTGGGTTGGAGATTGAACGGTAGGCACTGATCCAATATGCTTTTGCCACGATGACCTCTTTGATGTGTGTAAGGAGCCTAAATGTATGTAAGGAGCCTAAGTTAGGTGGACAGACACTATATCAAGCTCAAGGGCTTGAGGTCAGGAGGCATGCATCATTTCTTTTTTGTTCTCTGCAAATGATCGCGGTTTATGTTAGGGTTCATACTAATACGGATGAATAATTAAAAAGTCCGGAGACAGGCACTAAATACGCACGATATACGCACGACGATACGCGCAATAATACGCCCGACAATGCGGGTGTTAGATTGACTTAACCTTTTGATTCGAATGAAGATTTTTTACGGTTGGAAGATGGTGTTTGCTGCGGCCTCGCTGCAGTTTATCCAGTCGATGATGTTGCATCAGGCTTTTGGTGCGTATGTTGCCGTGCTGATTCAGGAAAAGCAGTGGAGCAAAACCTCTGTTTCCGGTGCGTCGGCCATGATGTCAATGGAAGCTGCCGTGATTGGTCCGCTTTTGGGATGGTTTCTCGACCGTTTCGGCTCGCGGGGGGTCATCAAGGTCGGTGTCATTTTCTTTGGCATTGGCTTTATGCTGATGAGCCAAGTCGATACCTTGCTGAGTTTTTACGGCGCCGTGGTGGTGATCGCGATTGGTTCCTCGATGGCCGGCTACTTTCCCTTGAACGTAGGCGTAATCCAGTGGTTTGAAAAAAAACGCGCGCGGGCGTTATCGATGGTGGGTCTTGGTCTGGCGCTCGGAGGGATGTTCGTTCCCATCATCGCCTGGAGTATCGAAAGCATCGGCTGGAGAGAGACGTCGTTCGGTTGCGGCGTCGTGGCGATCTTGGTGGGGTACCCCTTGGCCTGTATTTTTCGACGTCGTCCTGAGGATTTTGGTGAAACGGTCGATGGACTGGGTGCCCAACGCACCACGGCTATCGATGTGAAGGGCAGCGAGAGCCCAGAAAAGGCTGAGCCTGAGTTCACGGCCAAGCAAGCGCTAAGAACTCAGGCATTTTGGTTACTATCGGCAGGCCACGGTGTCGCCTTGATCATTGTGACCGCCGTCAATACGCATGCGATCAATCACATGCGTATTTCTTTGGGATACACCATCGCTCAAGCTGCTTTTTACATTACGTTGATGACGGGTTTTCAGGTGGTTGGCGTGTTGCTGGGCGGTGTGCTGGGTGACAAATTACAAAAAAACCGTGTGGCGGCAATCTGCATGACCATGCACATGGTGGGCATGTTGATGCTGACCTATGCAGTCGGACCTGTCATGTTGGTTCTTTTTGCGGTTTTTCATGGCTTGGCCTGGGGGATTCGTGGGCCTTTCATGCAGGCCATCCGTGCTGACTATTTCGGTCGAAAATCGATCGGTATGATTCTTGGGCTTTCCGCCATGTTGACGGCCGTGGGGCAGGTGTCAGGACCCTTGTTGGCTGGGATCATGGGGGATGCGACGGGTACCTATGATTTGGGCTTTACCGTGCTGGCTTTAATTGCTGGTGCCGGGACATTTTTATTTTGGTTTGCCAAGCCACCAGCGTTTCCTGGAATGCCGATTAAGGCCCAAGAAGCATGAGGCAATGACAGCTTTAGTTGGTTGCTCTCTGTTAATCTACTAGTATGATTTATTTAAGAATTTTAGCGGCTCCTTTGATGCTGCTGCTATCGGCGTGCATCACCCTCGGACCTGATTACGATCGCCAGCAAGCCACGCAATGGAACACTGAACCAGAGACCTGGCAGCAAGCTTTACCGCATGAGGGCGACCCTGTGGCGCTTGTTGCATGGTGGTCGCAATTCAAAGATCCTGTTTTATTTGAACTCATCAAACAATCCCAAAAGCAAAGCAACAGCATGGCGCAAGCTGCATTGCGAATCGCTCAGTCGCGGGCATTGTTGGTGACCGCAGATAGTGCTGCGCTACCGGTACTCAATGCTTCGGGTGGGCTATCGAGAGGTACTTATCAGCTTGGTGGTCCTGTCATTATCGCCACCACCGCTCAAGCGCAGCTTCAAGCAGGCTGGGAGATTGATTTGTTTGGCGGTTTGGCGCGAGGCAGTGAAGCTGCGCGCGCACGCTTAGCCGCTCAGGTCGCAAACTGGCATGAGGCGCGTATTTCTGTTTCGGCGGATACGGCGAGCCTCTACACCAACTTTCGCAGCTGTGAGCAACTCGCTCAGCTTTCGCGTTCAGATGCGCAGTCACGCAAGCAAACGGCTAGTTTGACGCAGGAGTTGGCACAAACAGGATTTCAGTCGCCCGCCAATGCTGCGCTCGCGCGCGCCAGTGCGGCCGAGGGCCAAGGTCGTGAGGTGGCGCAGCGCGCTGACTGTGACTTATTGATCAAAGCACTGGTCGCGCTCACCGCGCTGCCTGAGCCCGAACTCCGCAGTCTTCTCGCCAAGGGTGCACGGGTTCTCCCACAACCGGCTATGCCTGTCGTGCAGCGTGTGCCGGCTCAGGTTTTATCGCAGCGTCCCGACTTGGCGGCGGCTGAGCGCGAGTTGGCCGCAGCGAGCGCGGATATTGGGGTGCGAGAAGCCGAGCGTTTTCCGCGTTTGTCGCTGCTTGGCAATATCGGTCCGTTAAGTTTTGAAACGGCTGTGGCGTCGATCAGCGCGACGTCCTGGTCGATCGGCCCTTCATTAAGTTTGCCTATCTTTGATGGCGGTCGTCGGGCTGCAAATGTGGAAACCGCCAAAATTGCCTATGAAGTCGCCGCGACGAATTATCGGACGCAGGCACGTCGCGCGGTCAGAGAGGTCGAAGAGGCCTTGGTGCGACTCGATAGTTTGAATCAGCGAGAGCGCGAAGGTTTGAATGCCTCTAAGGGCTACCACGAATCATTACAAGCGGCGCAGGCGCGCTACAAGTTCGGGCTGGCGAGTATTCTCGACCTCGAGGAAACAAGACGATTGTCGGTCAACGCAGATAATATTTTGGCGAATGTTCGGCGTGAGCGTGTCAATGCCTATATCGCCTTGTATCGGGCCGTTGGTGGTGGCTGGGATGCCAAGGACCTGGCAGCGGTCGTGCGCACTGTGCAGGAAAACCCTAGTGAAATTTTGACAGGCAAGCTCCAATAATGAAACAACATTTTGCTTTAATGCGTCATTCTTTGTTGGGCTTGTCGCTGGTTTTAGCAGCTGCATTGTTATGGTTATCGACGCCCGCTCTCACAGCACCGTCAGGGACGGCTCGTCCCGCGCTCACTGTTTCCGTCACAAAACCAAGCTTGATCGCGCTCCCCTCGACCATTCGCGCGAATGGCAATATCGCCGCTTGGCAAGACGCGTCGGTCGGAGCGCAGGTGGGTGGGCTACGGATTGCCGAGGTGCGCGTCAATGTGGGAGACCACGTCAAAAAGGGCCAAGTGTTAGCGGTCTTTGCTCAGGATAACGTGTTGGCCGATCTGGCTGTGCAAAAAGCCCAAGAGTCCGAAGCGGTTGCGGCACTCGCCGAGGCCGAAGCCAATGCGTCACGCGCGCGTAGTCTAAAGACCTCTGGCGCATTGTCTGCCCAGCAGATTAGTCAGTATCTGACGGTGCAACAAACAGCGGCTGCGCGGGTCGAGGCGGCGCGCGCGCATCGGCAGTCGCAGGAGCTGCGGCTGAAATACACCGAAGTCCTCGCGCCGGATGATGGCGTGATCTCTGCCCGCATGGCGAGTGTGGGCGCAGTCGTGCCGGTCGGCGCTGAGCTCTTCAAAATGTTGCGACAAAACCGTCTTGAATGGCGGGCCGAGGTAGTGTCCGAGGAACTCGGTCGAATCAAGGTCGGCATGCCTGTGGATGTTTTTCCTGCGAGCTTGGCCAAGGGGCAGCCACCCGTGATCGGTAAAGTCCGTGTGATTGGACCGACCGTCGATCCCCAAGCACGTACTGCGATTGTCTATGTGGATTTGCCAATCGCGCAGAGCGATGAGACGCCCATCCGCGCCGGCATGTTTGCTTCAGGCACATTCAACCTAGGTGATCGCCAAGGGTTGACCTTGCCACAAGAGTCCGTGGTGATGCGTGATGGGTTTAGTTATGTATTCAAACTGGGTACGGACCAGCGCGTCGAGCAAGTGCGGGTTCAAACAGGACGCCGAGTGGACGTCCGCGTCGAAGTCCTCTCCGGCCTCTCCGCCGCGGATACGATTGTCGAGTCTGGCGCAGGTTTTTTGACCCATGGTGATCTAGTCTCGGTTAATCGGCCATGAACTTTTCTGCCTTTTCCATCCGTCACCCGATTCCAGCAATATTGCTGTTTATTTTGCTCTCGATCGCTGGAATTTTGTCTTTCAGAGCTATTGGGGTGCAGGACTTTCCCGACATCGAATTGCCTATTGTGACAGTCGAGGCGAGTCTGCCGGGTGCCGCGCCTGCGACGCTTGAAACAGAGGTCGCGCGTAAACTGGAAAATTCGATCGCGACCTTGCAGGGCATCAAGAATATGTACACCAAGATTCTTGAAGGCGCGGTGGTGATCAATGTCGAGTTCGTCCTTGAAAAAAACGTCATGGAGGCGGTCAACGACGTGAGAGACGCAGTGACACGCGTGCGCGCCGACTTGCCTGCTGATGTACGAGATCCGACGATTTTGCGTGCGACGACAGCGGGACGTCCGTTGATGACGTATGTCATAACATCTGCGCGGATGGACCAGGAGGCACTCTCTTGGTTTATTGACAATACCGTCACCAAACAGCTCTTAACCGTTAATGGCGTGGGTCGTGTCAAGCGTATGGGCGGACTCAATCGAGAGATTCGCGTCGAGCTTGATCCTGCACGGATGGCAGCCTTGGGTGTGACCGCGGCCGATGTTTCGCGTCGCTTAAGGATGATTCAGCAGGAGGCCCCTGGTGGGCGCGGGGATATCGGTGGCGCCGAGCAGGCCGTTCGCACGATCGCTACGGCAGAAACGGCTCAGGATTTAGGTAAGATCGACTTGTCTTTATTAGACGGTCGTCGCTTGCGCCTGGATCAAATCGCGACAATTTCAGATACGACCGCCGAGCGACGTTCAATCGCTTTAGTCAATGGAAAGCCGGTCGTCGCTTTTGAAATCATGCGTAGCAAAGGCGCCAACGAGGTGACGGTCGCGCGTGATGTACGACAAGTGATCGAGGGTCTTCAGGCCGCGCATCCAGATATCTCTTTTTCTGAACAAATCGATAACGTCGCGATGACCGAGGAAAACTTTGATGCATCGATGCATCTTCTCTACGAAGGGGCGATTCTGGCAGTGTTGGTGGTGTGGTATTTCCTCAGGGATTGGAGAGCGACGATCGTGTCGGCGGCAGCGCTGCCCTTGTCGATCTTGCCAGCTTTTCTGGGGATGTATTTGTTCGGTTTCACTCTCAATATGGTCACACTGACGTCATTGGCGTTGGTGGTCGGTATTTTGGTCGATGATGCGATCGTCGAGGTTGAAAATATCGCGCGTCATTTGCAAATGGGTAAAACGCCTTTTCAGGCTGCTATGGATGCGGCCGATGAAATCGGCATGGCGGTGATCGCGACGACCTTCGCATTGATCGCTGTCTTTTTACCGACTGCGTTTATGGATGGTGTGCCAGGTAAGTTTTTCAAGCAGTTTGGTTGGACTGCCGTACTCGCGATTATGGCCTCGCTCGTGGTTGCGCGGTTGCTGACGCCAATGATGTCTGCGTACTTGATGAAGCCGCTCGGAGGCAAGCATGCGCAGCCCCGACCCGATAGTTGGGTGATGCGTCATTATCTCAAGACCGTCTCGTGGTGTTTAGGCCACCGGTTAGTCACTCTTTTCTTTGCCTTTGCTTTTTTTGCGGGTTCGCTCGCGTTGGTGCCTTTGTTGCCCAAGGGGTTTGTTCCTCCTGCCGATCGTGGCCAGACCATGGTCAATATCGAGCGCGCGCCAGGCAGTACACTTCAAGACACGCTACGCGCGGCGGAGTTGGCCAAAGACAAGCTCTCCCGTATTCCAGAGGTGCGCAGTGTGTTTAGCGCTGTGGGAGCGGGCGTCTCGGGCGATGTCTTCGCAAGGGGGTCGGCTGGCGAGGTTCGTAAGGCGACGCTCACCGTGATGCTGAACCATCGTTCGGAGCGCAGCAAGACACAGCAGGAAGTCGAAGCTGATATCCGTGATGTTCTCGCCAAGGAACCCGGTGTGCGCATCACAGTCGGCGCGCAAGATGTCGGCGTCAAAATGCAAATCGTGCTGCAGAGCGAGGATCCTGTCGCGCTTAGTAAGGCTGCCCAAGCAGCCGAAAGAGATTTACGCACACTGAAGGACGTAGGGGGCGTCACATCGTCAGCGAGTTTGGTGCGTCCAGAGCTGATCGTTCGCCCAGATTTCGCGCGTGCGGCGGATCTAGGCGTGACCGCCCAGAGTATTGCGGAAACGTTGCGCATCGCTACCAGTGGTGATTACGACGTGGGCTTGGCCAAACTCAATTTGGCAGAGAGACAGATTCCGATTCGTGTCAGGCTCCCGGACGCGACGCGCACCGACATCGCGGCACTCGAAAGACTCACTGTTCCTGGGCGCTTTGGGCCGATCTTGCTGGGCAATGTCGCTACATTCACAATGGATAGTGGTCCGGCCCAAATCGACCGACTCAACCGTAGCCGGAATGTCATTTTAGATGTGGAGCTCGGTGGACGGCCCCTTGGTGAAGTGTTTGCCGAGGCAATGGCTTTGCCGAGCCTGAATAATTTGCCGCCTGGTGTGCGACTTGCGGAGCTTGGAGATACCAAGGAAATGCAGTCATTGTTTGCAAGTTTTGGCTTGGCGATGATGATTGGTCTATTGTGTATTTACATGATTCTCGTCTTGTTGTTTCATGATTTTTTACAGCCAGTCACGATTCTCGGGGCATTGCCTCTCTCGATCGGAGGCGCCTTTGTCGGCTTGCTTCTCACGGGCAAAAGTTTTTCCATGCCTTCGCTGATCGGACTCTTGATGTTGATGGGGGTTGTCACGAAAAATTCGATCTTGCTTGTCGAATATGCGATCACGGCCAGGCGCAAAGGGATGTTGCGCGACGAAGCGCTCATTGATGCCTGTCATAAGCGCGCACGCCCCATTGTGATGACGACCATCGCGATGATCGCAGGCATGATTCCTATCGCGATCGGCTGGGGTTCAGATCCAAGTTTTCGTTCGCCGATGGCGATTGCTGTGATTGGCGGCTTGATGACGTCGACTTTGCTGAGTTTGTTGGTGATCCCAGCGGTCTTTACCTACATTGATGATTTGGATCAGTGGCTACGACGTACCCGTAAAAAGCTGTTTGGAGACAAGGTCGTCGAACAGACCACCTAACCAGACTTATGATCTTTACGTGGGTTGAACCGTGTAAAAAACAGGGCCTTGTGGTTGAAAATTTCGCCAGTTTGTTCTGATTGCACTCAGGTTGTAATTGGCACCCAAGGGGATGTAGGGCACATGATCAAGAACCTCCAACTGGATTGCCTCACATATTTTTTTTCGCTCCTCCAGCGTGTCAGCAAAAAACCAGTCCATGCGCAAGGTTTCGAGTTTTGGATTGGTCGGCCAGCCAAACCAGCCTTGCGTACCTATTCCCCGAATGCCTAAATTGGACGCCGGGTCGAGATTGCCCGTGCCGGTGAGGGCGGTGAAGCCCACGTTCCAACCACCTGCTTGAGGCGCTTCTTGATTGTTACGACGTTGCAGGTAGGTCCCCCAGTTCATGGCACGCAATTCGGTTTTGAGACCGAGTTGTTTAAATAAATCTTCTGTCACCAGCGCACAGGCGTGATAGGGGGCGGCATCCACGGGATCTAGGATGACAATCGTCTCGCCCTTGTAGCCCGCCTCTTTGATCAGCCCACGCGCCCGCGCCATGTCGCGTTTGCTATTGAGTTTTTCCATGCCCGCCTCAGAAGCCATTGGCGTGCCTGGCGTAAAAACGCCACATTTGTCATTCCAGTACTCAGGAAAGTCCGCGCCGTTAGCCGCCATCATGTAATTGGTTTGACTCACCACAGACAGAACGGCGCGACGCATCGCTACGTTGTCAAAAGGCGCATGAAGATGATTAAAACGCATGATAAAGATAGACGGCAAGGCACTCTTGATTAAGGCGATACGCGGGTTTTTGCGCAGCATCGGAATAAAGTCATTGTCGACTAGCTCGATACCATCAACCTCGTTGTTTTGTAGCGCTGCGACTGCGGTGGCGCGATCTGGAATGATGAGCCATTTAAGGGTGTCGATATGCGCAATCTTGGGACCTGCAGTATTGCTTGCAAGGCCATCGATGCGTGGCACATAGCCTGTTACTTTGGTGTATTCCACCTTTGACCCTGATACCCATTGTTCAGGTAAAAAACGAAATGGTCCGCTTCCCATGACTTCTTTAATGGCAATATTGTCTGGCGTATTGGCCAACCGCGTGGGCATGATAGAGGCGGAGGGTGAGGCGAACGTATAGGGCAACAAAGAAAAGGGTCGGCTCAAAGCAATGACGACCTGCTTGTCGTGTGTCGCGACGATCTCGGTGACGAGACTAAAGAGCGTTTGTCCGAGCAGATTGCGTTTGCCAAAGCGTTTGAGACTCGCGACGACGTCTTGAGCCGTCACAGCTTGGCCGTCGTGAAAGCGCAAGTCCTCACGTAAGGTCAAGGTCCACTGAAGCTTGTTGTCTGAAAGCGTAAAACCAGCGAGCATCTGAAGCTGTGGTTGATACTGCGCATCGATTCCGAAGAGCGTGTCATAGACCTGCAGAGCATGGCAAGCAGTAATCCCCGCAGTGGTAAATACCGGATCTAGCACTGAAAGATCTGTCGCAGGCACCCAGCGAAAGGTGACCTTGGGTGTTTGTGCTGACAGCTTGAAAGGGGTCCCGAGCAGGCCTATTGCGCTCGTCGTTGTGGTGATAAAAGTGCGGCGATCCATAGAGGTTCTGCTCAAGTTGTACACCAATGTTTAAGTCAAATCGTTGAAAAAAAACCTCACTAAGGGGCCAACCTCCAGAGTTCGCCCTCGAGTTGCGCGCGTGCTTCAGTACGCAATTTTTCTAAATGCGCTCGCAAGGATTTTTGCGCGACGGTGTGCAGGCGTTCGGGCGTGTCATCGTAGGCAAGCTTGACGAGTATCTCGAGCGTTGCGGGTTGTCCGGCTTTTCTGAGTGCTGCCATGACTTTGTTTTCGCGCTCTTGTCGGTGAATCAAAATTCGATCGACATTTTCGGCAGGTTTATCCATCAAGAAACCATGGCCTGGTGCGAAGTATTCGATTTTTTCATCGAGTAGCAAGCGCAGTGAAGCCAGGTATTCAATCATGCTGCCATCCGGTGGGCTGATGACCACCGTGGACCCTTGCATGATGTGATCACCTGTGAACATGAGGTTTTGTGACTCAAGTAAAAAACAGACTTGGTTAGATGCGTGTCCGGGTGTGTGAACCACGCGAATGACAGTCCCTGCGATGTTGAGTCGCTCGTGGTGCGTGACGATGTGATCGGGCGTAAAGCTTTGATCTTGATTGGGGAAGGGGGGTGGGGGCATGCCATAGGTAGCAGCACCTGTGCGTTGCTTGAGCACTGTGGATGCGGGAGAGTGATCCAAATGCGTGTGGGTGCACAAAATCCAGCGTATTGGACCGGGTGCAGCGGCAATCAGAGCATCGATATGTTCTTCGAGCAAAGGACCCGGATCGATGACGGCTACACCGTGCTCTGCGTTGCCGATGAGGTAGCTATTGGTGCCAGGTCCCGTCATCATGCCCGGATTGGCTGCGGTTAGGCGCAGAACGTCTTGTCCGATGCTGACTGGCTGACCGGGCTGTATATAAGTGAAACAGGCGCCCTGATTGTCAATGTCAAGTTTTTGGATTTCAGCATACGCAAAATCACCTGGTATCAGCGTGTGGGATACCCCTGAACGATCCATGCCCGTCACTGGAGCCATCACCAGCTTTGGACGAGGCTTACGTGCGTACTCCAAGAGTTCTTCTACGTATTTAAACGGTGCGAGACTTTCAAGCGTCTTGATCGTCGGAAACATCAGATTAAGAGTCCCCGAGCGATGTAGATCGATGGCTTGGTCCGGGCGGACCCAGAGTTGACCGACGGTTTCGTGATTGTCTTCGAGCGCTGTTTGACCCTCAGGCGCCTGCGCCACGAAAAATCGCGTGTCATAGCGCCTGGGGCGGCCTGCTTGCGTGATCCAATGGCTGTAATACGCGATGCGATCGGTCGCTGCTTTCACCTGTTCTTTTAGCAAAATGTCGATGAACGAGAGCTTGCTCTGAGCCATCTCAATTCTGAGCCCAGCCAGTCTTTCGGCCTCGTCGGTGGCGAGCGCGAGGAGTTGGTCATTGCCGCGGTAGCCAAGTAACAAGCCTGACTCCTCAAAGCACTCACGGATCGCCGCAATCCAGTAGGCGAGTCCGCCTTGTTCGATGCCGAGTGTTTCACTGGCTGCCTTGTCATCGAGACCCACACACAAAGAAGCGATGTCTGGGTGATGGTCGGTGCGATCCAAGGCACCGCCTGGAAAAACATGCATGCCTTTAGCAAACTCAACCGCAGTGGTGCGTTCCATCATAAAGACTTCGATACCGTCGCTGACGTTTCTTGCCAGGATCACGGTGGCGGCGGGACGGGGGATGACGGGTGTTGAAATTGTAGTCATAAAGGAAAACGAGCAGTTACAAAGAGAGGCTTTCGGGTTTATATTCGTCCCACACTTTATCACTGCGCGCCTGCTTGGAGCGTTTAGGAGACA
This sequence comes from Zwartia lucis, assembly GCF_965234455.1. Taxonomy (GTDB): domain Bacteria; phylum Pseudomonadota; class Gammaproteobacteria; order Burkholderiales; family Burkholderiaceae_B; genus Zwartia; species Zwartia lucis. Next base: position 925,839 of record NZ_OZ248472.1, read on the forward strand.
AAAAATGAAATTTTCCCTGCTTGTTTCAGCGGGTCTTGCCATCGTGTCGATGGGGATGTCGAGCTTGAGTCTGGCGCAAGCCTGCCCGAATCGGGGTGATCTGGACGCTTTATATTGCGATGCAAATAAAGACATGGTGGCCGATACCCCCACCGATAAATCTAAGCTCAAGAACCCTTCCACGCTCGTGTTTACCTACACGCCCGTTGAAGATCCTGCGGTTTACGAAGAGATCTTTACGCCTTTCACCAAACATCTTGCTCAGTGCACAGGTAAGCGGGTCGTGTTTTATCAAGTCCAGAGTAATGCCGCCGAAATCGAAGCCATGCGATCGGGGCGACTCCATGTGGGTGGTTTTTCGACTGGTCCGACCGCTTTCGCGGTCAATATCGCAGGGGCAGTGCCTTTTGCGGTTAAAGGAACTGCAGACGGTTTTCAGGGCTATAACCTGATTGTGATCGTCAAAAAAGACAGTCCTTTCAAAACCATGCCTGATCTAAAGGGCAAGAAAGTCGCCCATACTTCGCCCTCTTCCAATTCGGGTCACATGGCGCCGATGGCCTTGTTCCCTAAAGAGGGCTTGGCACCTGAAAAAGATTACAAAATCTTGTTTTCGGGCAAGCATGACCAGTCCGTCATGGGCGTGAACTCGGGCGATTACGATGCTGCCGCAGTAGCCTCTGACGTGTTTCACCGGATGGCTGGGCGTGGTCAAATTAAAAAAGAAGACTTCCGCATCATTTACACAAGTCCTAAGTTCCCGACCTCATCATTCGCGTATGCGCATGATCTCGAGCCAGTCTTTCGCGACAAGATGCTGCAGTGTTTTTATGACTATCGTTATCCAGCCGCGATGCAAAAGGCATTTGATGGCGCTGACCGTTTCTTCCCCGTGACCTACGAAAAAGACTGGGCGATCGTTCGCCAAGTCGCTGAGGCGGGTGGAGAGAAGTTCAACCGTACCGCTTACGACCGTGAGGCCGAGAAAGCAAAAGCAAAGGCAAAGTAGTTTTATGTCGGCAGCATTGAGTATCAAAGGGTTGGTCAAGTCTTACCGGGCAGGCCACCCTGTTTTAAAAGGGATCGATCTGGAGATTTCGGGTCAAGAGGTGACAGCGATTATCGGCCCCTCCGGTACGGGCAAAAGCACGTTGCTTCGCTGCATCAATAGATTGGTTGAGCCCTCAGCGGGTCAGATCATGCTCAATACAGCCCAAGGCAGCGTCGATTTGACGCGAGTCCGTGGTGCGGCTTTGAGACATGCCCGCCGCAATATTGGGATGGTCTTTCAAGAGTACAACCTGGTCGAACGACTGACGGTGATGGAAAACCTCCTAACGGGTCGGCTGGGGTATTTGCCGGCCTGGAAAGCCTGGTTTCGTCACTTCAAGGCCGAGGATATAGAACAGGCGTATCGCTATCTGGATACCGTTGGGTTGGGTGAATTTGCCAGTCAACGCGCCGATGCCTTATCGGGCGGACAACGCCAGCGTGTCGGCATTGCCCGCGCGCTGATGCAAGCTCCGGCTATTTTATTGGCCGATGAGCCAACATCCTCACTAGATCCCAAAACTTCAGTCGAGATCATGGAGTTGCTGACAGCGCAAGCACAGGCCCAGCAAATTCCGGTCATGATCAATATGCATGATGTGGAGCTCGCGAAGCGCTACGCGACTCGCTTGATCGGGATGTCTGATGGCGAGGTCGTTTACGATGGCCCTGCAGCAGGTCTGGATCATGGCATGCTCAAAAGGATTTACGGCGGCGAGTCCTGGATCGTATGACAACAGCGACTCCTGCCGCAGCGCCTCGTGCGCAATCAAAACCCTTTTCAATGTCACTCAAGGCGAAGTTTGGTGTGCTCTTGGGTGTGTTGTATGTCATCTATGCGAGCGCGCAATTAGATGTGACGCTGGCGCGTTTTGTCGCAGGTCTGGGGCATGCAGCGACTTTTTTGAACCGGATGTTTCCCCCCAATTTTGAGCGTTATAACTTGCTCATTAAGGGCTTGTCCGAGAGTCTCGAGATCGCCGTCCTTGCATCGACACTCGGTATTTTTCTGGCACTTCCACTGGGCCTACTGGGCGCGCGTAATTTAATGCCTGGCTGGGCTTCCTGGCCTGCACGCACGATCGTGGCGTTTTGCCGTGCCCTGCATCCTGTGATTGTGGCGATTTTGTTTGTGAAAGCAGTGGGCTTCGGTGCCTTGGCCGGCATCCTCGCTTTGACGGTGGCTTCGATCGGATTTATCGGTAAGCTCTTTACAGAATCGATCGAGGAAATTTCACTCAAACAAGTCGAAGCGGTCCGCGCGACAGGAGCTTCCTTTGCGAACGTGATTATTTTTTCAGTGCTACCCCAAGTCTTTCCTCGCTTCATCGGCTTTTGCACCTATCAGTTTGACTCCAATCTTCGCAATTCGACCATGGTCGGTATCGTGGGTGCGGGCGGTATCGGTGGGACGCTGTTTTCGGCGTTCCAGCGGTTTGACTACGATTACGTCTGTGCGATTTTGATCAGCATTATTACGCTCATCATGATTGGAGAGTTGCTCGCCAATGTGATTCGTCGAGTGTTTCTGGATAACCTCACGATCGCTGAGCTGTTCAAAGGCAAGCCGTCCTACGTGCCTCCTCCCAAGGTGAAGCCATGAATAGAGTCTGGGAACGCTATTCGCTGAGCCAACGTCTGGTACGTTTTGGTTTTTATTTTATTTTTGTCGCGGCTGTTGTCCAGTCGATCCGCCAGGTCCAGGTGATCCCGGAGTTTTTGTTGGATGCGCCAGAGCAAATGGCTGACTTGTTTTCGCGCATGTGGCCGGTGGACTGGGCGCATTACTCAGGTTCGGTGCATGATGCACTGATCGAAACCATTCATATCGCCACGTTAGGTACGATTATTTCGGTGCTGCTCGCGGTTCCGATTGGCTTGCTCGCTGCGAACAACTTGACGCCGAACCGCTTGATTAATACGTTTGCCCGGTTCATCCTCGTTTCGAGTCGCTCAGTGAACTCTTTGGTCTGGGCGCTGTTGTTCATCGCGATTTTTGGACCAGGCCCACTGGCCGGCACAATGGCGATCGCCTTTCGTTCGATTGGCTTTGTCGGTAAGCTTGTGGGTGAGTCCGTCGAAGAGGCACAACGTGGTTCGATCGAAGCGCTCACCTCGGTGGGGGCGAGTACCGGCGCCTTGATCCAGTATGGTTACTGGCCGCAGATTAAACCTGCGTTTTGGTCGATCGTACTTTTGCGTTGGGACATTAATGTTAGAGAGTCCGCCGTGCTCGGCTTGGTTGGCGCAGGCGGCATTGGCATGGCGCTTGATACGGCGCTCAATCTTTTCCAATGGAATCGCGTCGCGGTCATCTTGATTTCAATCTTCGTGATTGTGATCCTGGCTGAGATCATCATTACGCGCATACGTCAGAAAATTCTTTAACGCATGTCGACCATGTAGCGAAGTGATGCTCGCCGCGCTAAGGGATATGCGTCACAGACTTTGAAAAGCCTATGACGCACATGGCTTAAGGCTTTGCAGTCAGAGGCAATGAGGTGCCAATCATCGAATCACGCGTCACGAGCTCTGCCAGTTCGGCTTCGCTCATACCCTCGGTGCCGGCAGGACGGTAGGGCAACACTAAAAATCTCAAATCGGCCGTGCTGTCCGAGACACGGACCTCAACGTCATCCGGGATATGCGTGCCAAACTCGGCCAACACTTTACGTGGCTCGCTCACGACACGTGCTCGATAGTCGATGGATTTATACCAAGCTGGTGGAATGCCCAGTAACATCCGTGGATAGCAAGAGCAGAGCGTACAGACCACCACGTTATGCACAGTGGGCGTGTTTTCCAACACGACGAGATCAAGCGGTGTCGTGATGTCCAACTCGAAGGAAGCATTGATGGTCTCTAGTGGATCGGCCAGCAATTTCTTTTTGAATTCGGGATCGACCCAGGCTTTTGCAACGATTTTTCCACCGATGGCAGGTGTCAAGCTGTCCTGATAGTCGATCTGTCTATGCAGTTCGTCGGCGGTAATGATGCCTTTTTCGTCGAGCAGTTCACGAATCGCGGTCTGGAGTAAGACTTCGTAACGGTCGTAGCCGTCGTCGTCATCTGGCGCAGGTGGTGAGTGCGGATGTGCATGATCGTGATCGTGATCGTGGTCGTGGTCGTGATGATGGTGGCCATGTGAGTTGGTCATGCTTTTTTAACTCCAGCGATTGGGTCGATCCAGTGCTCGAAAATATCTGCGACAACAGTGTCATTTGGGCCGCCTGTGTAGTCGGGCCAAACGTCTTTTTGTTTAAAGCGCACGCGATACAGAACCCGCATCGGCAGACCAGGTTTGTGAAAAGCCAGCAGCGAAGGGTCGCGAAAACGACCTCGAACTTCAGCGATTTCACCTTGGACACCGCGCAGATAAAAAGGCGTGCGGCAGTGTGCTTCGGGAGGTTGCTTGCGAATGACAACGGGCGTGCCAGCGGAAAGTGCTTGTCCGGGACGAGGGGGGAGTGCGTTCATAGCGTGCCCTTTTGTTTGAGACGTTCGCGCAAGGCCTCGATACGATCTTCGATTTCTCGGGCGGTGAGTAGTTGCTGCTCAACCACGAGATCTCCTACCGCACGGATCCATTTGTCGTAATACAACATGCTTTTGTAGTCCTTTTCGGTGTTGGACTCAATGGCGCGACGCATGGCATCCGAGGTAAAGACCTGTAGTTTGCCAGACAAGAGTTTTTGCAATGCATCCACGCGCTTTTCGTGGAGCGTGCTGGGATGTTCGTCTAAACAGACCGGTCCTGCTGGCTGTCCACCAAGATCGTTTACCTTTCGTTCAGTCATTCTGGGCTCTCACATCATCTTTCTTAGGATAGTGTCTATTTTTACACCCATTTAGCCTGCATTGTCTTGTCGTTTAACCCTTGAAGAGCAAAATATTTATGCTAAAAGATCACAGCGTGTACTTCTTTTCAGCATGGCGACTTTAATTTTTAAGGATTCATCCGTGAGCGATTATTTTTACGAACCCAGCAAAGGCCATGGCCTGCCACACAACCCTTTTAAAGCCATTGTGGCGCCTCGTCCTATCGGTTGGATCTCCAGCATCGACAAACAAGGTCGGGTGAATCTGGCCCCCTATAGTTTTTTTAATGCATTTGCTGAAACACCGCCGGTGATTGGTTTCTGTACGAGCCATGCCCGCAAAGATAGCGTCAATAACATTGATGAAACAGGCGAGTTCGTCGCTAATTTTTGCGGTGCTGAGCTCGCTCTGGAGATGAACATCACGTCGGCCTCGGTGGCGCCAGGTGTCGATGAAATGAAACTCGCTGGTCTGGAGGCTGCTGCCTCGACGCTCGTCAAGCCCCCCCGTATCGCGCGCGCGATCGCGGCTTTGGAGTGTAAGCTCATCAGTACGACGCAGTTGAAAAATGCCAAAGGCGAATTGATCGATACTTGGTTGACGCTGGGCGAAGTCGTGGGTGTGCATATCAATGACGAATTTCTTAAGGATGGAATATTCGACACTGCAGCAGCACGTCCGCTAGGTCGTTGCGGCTACAAGGGCGACTATGTCGAGGTCAACACCTTGTTTGAGATGATCCGTCCTAAAGAGTACACCCCCGCCAAATAAGGGTGGGATGCGACTATCAAAGATTAGCCTGGTATCAGGCTAATTGCCCTGAACGCTGTGGCGCCGCCAAGAAAGACTAAACTAAAAAAGAAATAGCGGCGAAATTTTTCTTGTGGAATTTTTTTCCTTAAAAATTGCCCTAAAAACATGCCGATAAAGGCGGGCACCATTGCCAGTAAAGAGGTCGTCGCAATCTCGACTTCAAACTCACCTGTCACGTAGAGTCCAACGGCCAGCGCTATCGAGGCGATTGTAAAAGACAAGCCAAGCGCTTGAATCAAGTCGTCTCTTTTGAGTTCGAGCGCCGTAAAGTAAGGCGCGAGTGGGAGTGCCGCAATCCCCGTCGCGCCCGACACGATACCTGTGAAAAATCCTATGAAAGGCGACAGCCATGACTCGGCTCTAGGCGCGACGGGAATTCGCGCTGCGGACAGGCCGTATAGACCATAGGCCATCAGGACAAAGCCCAATCCCGCAGTGACAATCGCCATGTGACCGCTGACGATGAAACTCACGCCAATCGGTGTGCCAACACATATTCCGAGCAGGAGCGTTTTAAATCTTTTGAGCAGCGCAATAAAACTAGGTCCGGAAATCAGTTGCCAAATATTTGTGACGAGCGATGGCAGCACGAGCATTGCCGCAGCTTCGACGGGTGTAATAATCAGACCAAGCAGGCCAATCGCAATCGTTGGCAGCCCCATGCCGATGACGCCTTTGACGAGTCCGGAAAGGATGAAAACTAAAGCGACTAAGGTCAGTGAGAGGATGGAATCAGTCATTATAATCAGTATCAATTTTCGCTCACGATAGCACCATTTCTTTCAGGACTCCCATGCGTATCGATGCCTTACCTGCGGAAATTGTCGGTCCAAGCGCCTGGCTAGGTCCCGATGTTGCAAAGTCTGAACGTTGGATTCACCATCTAAGCGATGCTGAGTTGAGAGAGCTTGAGCAGGCCGCGCGTCAGGCGCTGAGTATGCATTCTGATATTGCTGCGATTCGACGAGAGAGTTTTGTGCTGCCCACGCTGGGCCCGCGACTTGCGCATTTGCACGACATCTTGATTCATGGCTGCGGTTTTGCCTTGGTTCGAGCGCTACCCGTCGAGTTGTGGTCGCGTGAGATCACTGCAGCTGCTTTTTTCGGTCTGGGTTGTCACCTTGGCAATCCGCGTCCTCAAAACGCCAAAGGTCATGTGTTGGGTCATGTCATGGACATGGGGCTCAATGCCGACGACCCCAATGTCAGGATTTATCAGACGCACGAGCGTCAGACCTTTCACACGGATTCGAGTGACATTGTGGGGCTGGTGTGTTTGCAACAAGCCAAGGCAGGTGGAGACTCGGCTCTCGTTTCGTCCAATTCGATTTATAACGCGATGCGACGCGATCATCCCGCGCTTGCCGCAGCACTGTTCGATCCGATCGCAACGGATCGTCGGGGCGATGTGGCAGCGGAGCAATTGCCGTATTTCGAGATTCCCGTCTTTACGTGGCATGCGCAGCTGATGTCAACGATTTATCAGCGTCAGTACATCGACTCTGCACAGCGGTTTGAGCGTGCGATGCGTTTGACGCCTTTGCATGTCGAGGCCTTGGATTGTTTTGATGCACTGGCCAATGACACACGACTGAATTTTTTAATGCGTCTTGAGCCGGGTGATATGCAGTTTGTACACAATCACACGCTGCTGCATGACCGGACTGCGTTTGAGGATTGGCAGGAGCCCGCGCGTAAGCGTCATCTGCTCAGGTTGTGGCTGTCTTCACCTCAGGCACGTTCACTGCCGCCTGTCTGGGCCCAACGTTATGGCTCAACTAAGCCGGGTGAGCGAGGCGGGGTGATGGTGCCCGCCGCCTTGTGGGTTGCACCCTTGAATCCTGCATAAGGAAACAAAGCTTAGTCGATACAAAGCTTAGTCGGCGTAGCCTGGAAGCTCACGATCAAGTACGCGCATCATCGCTTCGAAATAAAGGTTGTCCCGACTTGCACGCGTATGACGATCATCAACGGGCGGTTTTTGTACAGCGGCCACGACTTCTTCTGACAAAATCTGAATAGGTTTTCCCGTACTCATGGCCAGCACTTGCGCACGACAGACGCGCTCGAGTTTATAAAGGCGCTTGTAGGCCTGAGCCACAGTGTCACCGACCACTAGGATGCCATGGTTCTTCATGAACAAGATTTTTTTGTCTCCGATTGCATGGGCGAGTCGCTCACCCTCAGATATAAAATCGGCGGTTCCGGTATAGGTGTCGTCATAAGCGATCAGGCCGTGGAAAAATGCTGCGGTCTGGCTCGCGGGAAGCAGACGGTTGTCTTGAAGCATATTGAGCGTGACGGCCCAATTTTGATGGGTATGCAAGACAACGTTAGCGCCGGTGATGCGATGCACAGGGGCGTGAATACATTGTGCCGATAACTCTACAACGCCTTCGCCTTCGAGCGTCTCGCCATTTTCGTTGAATACGAGCATGTCGCTTGCGCGGGCTTCAGACCAATGGAGTCCAAACGGTAAAATCAAATAACGATCTTTTGCACCGGGAACAGTCATCGTAAAGTGGTTGTCGATCCCTTCGTGCAGATCGTCCAAGACAGCCAGTCGGTTGGCGGCGGCGAGGTGGATTTTGGCTTGCTGAATCGCATCGACCTGAGGCTTTGTTTTGAGATTGTGCACAGACATGACTAACCTTTAAAATATATGTGAAATGATTCAATCTATCAAAGATTACTCCCCTTCACAGGACCCTGCAACATCTTCACAAGGCTCTCTCGTGCTACGTCGATGCTTATTTAAAAATGCGCTTCACCGTTTGATGCGCACAGCAATGGTATGCCTTGGGCTATTCGGCACAGGTGCTGCGGCGCAGCAAAATGGCGTCACGTTATACGGAATCATTGACCTTGGCCTTCAATTTGATCATGTTCGACAAGAGGCTTTTTCGGGCGGTCTGCCTCAGGGGTTGCTTAATCAGTCCTTCCTGGGGGTAGCCAATGGCGTCCAATCCGGTTCGCGTTTTGGCTTCCGTGGCAACGAAAATCTCGGTGGTGGGTTTGGTGTCAATTTTGTTCTTGAGGGTGGCTTCAATCCCGCAGATGGGACTTCTTCTCAAGGCGGACGCTTATTCGGTCGGCAATCGACACTCGGCATAACGTTACGTGATGTAGGACGTCTAGACTTAGGACGTCAGATCAATCTTGCTTCTAATTATTTGTTATCCATTGATCCTTTTCAGGAGGGTTTTGGTCAGGCCAACTTAGGTTCTTCGTTTGGCTCAGCAAACACGACCCGCTATGGCAACATGTTGTTGTTACAGCTCACGCCTGTTTCAGGATTGACCTTGGGTGCGGGGTATTCATTTTCGACTGAATTGTCCGCGATTTATGCGGGTGAGAAAGGCTGTTTATATACGCAGTCGTGTCCAGGAACATCGGGTGGATACAACTTTATTGCCAACCAAAATATGCGTGCGATCACTCTCGGCGCTCAATACAAGCGAGGGCCACTGGATTTGGTCGTGACGTATGACAAGATTTATGGAGATGCTTCGCAACCCAGTAGCAGTGTGCGGCCGTCTTTTTGGGTGTTAGGAGGTGCGTATGATTTTAAAGTGCTCAAGCTCTCCTTGGCGACGGGACAGGCGATTGATGGTTTTGCGAGTGGGCAGGCGCAGGGTACAGGAGCGACCTCAGCATCTGTATTGACATCGGCGTCCTGGACGCCTGGTGTTGTGTTGTTTTTGCCTAATGCGCGCGCCTATTCCTATTTTGTTGGCGTGACTGCTCCGCTGACCTCGGAAGTCACTCTTTTAGCCTCTTGGCAGATGATGCAACCACAAGGGTTTTTATCAAGCGATGCACAGCTCAATACTCAACAAATCCTCAGTGCGGCACTTACCCAAAAGCTTTCCGTGCGGACGAATCTTTACACTTACGCGTCTTATGCTCAAAATTTCGCGATGATCAATACAGCAGAGAGTTTTACTTTTGGTGTGGGTATTCGTCATCAGTTTTAAGCGCGTCGATAACACTCAGGGCTGATGCGGGTTTTTACGCCGAGATGGAACGATAGCGTTCTTTTTCCTTGGACATGTCCGGTAAGAACCAAGCGACGACACCTAAGATCGGTAAAAATGAACAGATCTTGTAGACGACCGCAATGCCATAAACATCGGCGAGTCCGCCCATGATGGCCGCACCGAGTCCGCCGAGTCCAAATGCGAAACCAAAGAACATCCCGGAAACAAGACCGACGCGGCCCGGCATGATCTCGTGTGCATAGACGAGGACTGCAGGAAAAGCAGAGGCAGTGATCAAGCCAATGATGATGATCAGAACACCCGTCCAAAACAGATCCGCGTAGGGTAGGGCCATCGTAAAGGGTAATACGCCTAAGATTGAGATCCAGATCATGGGCCTGCGGCCAATGCGGTCAGTCAGTGCGCCCCCTAACAGCGTGCCGACCGCAATGGCGGCCATGAAGATGAATAGTCGAACTTGAGCGGCTTGGACAGGTAGATCAAAACGTTCGATCAAGTAAAAAGTAAAAAACGATGTGAGGCTCGAGGTGTAGACATTTTTGGAAAATAACAACACCATTAAAATCGTGATGAGAAAAAGGACCCGACCGCGAGGCAGGCCTGAGACTTTTGATTCAATGGTGGCAGAAACCGTTTTAAGAGTTGGACGCAGATTTGCGCCGTACCACATCCCGACACGGGTTAAAAACGCCATCGCAATCAAGGCCGCCATCGATACCCAGGCAATGGCGCCTTGACCATGCGGCAGCACGATAAAGGCTGCGAGCAAGGGGCCGATCGCTTGACCGACGTTGCCACCCACTTGGAATAATGCTTGTGCAGTGCCGTAGCGGCCGCCCGAGGCCATGCGCGCGACGCGCGAAGCCTCTGGGTGGAAAATGGCCGATCCTGTGCCGATTAACGCGGCCGCGATCAGGACAACGGTGTAGCTATTGGCAACTGAGAGCAACAGCAAACCGATGAGCGTTGAGCCCATCCCAAGTGCCAGAGAGTAGGGCTGTGGGCGCTTGTCTGTATACAAACCAACAGTGGGCTGGAGAAGCGAGGCGGTGAGCTGAAACGCGAGTGTGATCAAGCCGATCTGCGTAAAGTCGAGATTGAATTCGGCTTTGAGCAGCGGGTAGAGAGCAGGGATGAGTGACTGAATCAGGTCGTTGAGTAGATGACAAAAACTCAAGGACAACAAAATAGGCATGGTCGCCGCCTGCGGACTCACGGAACTGGTTCCCGTAAGTGGAGCTTGCGTGCTGGCGGCGACAGACTTATTCATCTTGAGACAGGCAACATAAAAAATTGAAATTATTGAACAGTGACCTTGGCTGTTTTAATGACCTTACCCCACTTGTCGACTTCGGTCGCGAGAAACTTGGCTGTTTCCGCAGGATTCAGGCCCATGGGCACAATGCCAAGCTCGCTAAAGCGATTGGAAATCTCTGGGGAGTTTACGGCCTCGTTCACGGCTTTGGAGAGTTTGTCCACAATCGCGGCAGGTGTGCCTGGAGGGGCAAAGAACATCACCCAAGAAGAGGATTCGATCGCAGGACCGTTAGACTCTTTGATGGTGGGTACGTCGGGAGCACTTGGTAAGCGCTCATTTGAAAACATGGCTAGTGCGTTGACTTTGCCACCCTTGACATGCGGCATCATAGAGCTGGGTACGTCGACCAACATTTGAATGTTATTTGACATCAAATCGGCCAGCGCGGGCGCCGTGCCTTTGTAGGGCACATGAATCATGTTGACACCGGCGGTGCTTTGCAGCAGTTCCGAGGTCAAGTGCGCTGCAGATCCGACACCCGACGAACCATAGGCAACTTTACCAGGGTTCGCTTTGGCGTAGGCAAGCAGCTCACCCACGTTTTTCACGGGAAACTGTTTGCTCGTCGTCAATATCAAGGGGGAGATCGCCACGAGAGACACCGGAGCAAGTGCTTTATGGTCAAAGGGCAACTTGCCGTCATATAGCGTGGCGTTCGCGGCATGTGCCGTAATGACTGTCAAAATGGTATAGCCATCGGGCGCTGCTTTAGCCACGAAGTCCACACCTATGATCGAGTTGGCACCAGGCTTGTTTTCGATAATGATGGGTTGACCCAAAATCGTCTGAACTTTTGCTGTGACAATGCGCGTCACGTTATCGGTGTAGCCGCCTGGCGTATAGGGTACGACCCAGCGAATGGGTTTTGAAGGATAATTTTGAGCGAACGCGTTGACGGACAGCGTGGCAAGCGCTGCAGCGATGAGGCCTGTTTTTAGAATATTCATGTCTCCACCTTTTTTGGTGTTGTGGATATGTTTAAAAATGGCAAGCTTGCGCTAACGACAATACTACTCGTTATGCCTCGGCGCAATACAGGCTTGATTGCCTATTTTGCATCCGCCGGATCACCCAAAATGACGGATTCGTAGGCATGAAGTGATGTCGCACCGCCTGTGTGCAAAAACAGCACATTGTCTGAGGGTTTAAAGTAGCCTTTGCGACTCAGACCAATCAGACCCGCCATGATCTTGCCTGTATAGACGGGATCGAGCAAAATCGCCTCTGTACGCGCGAGCAACTGAACCGCCTCGACCATCGCGGGATTGGGGACCGAGTACTTGGGCCTCCACCAGTCACCAAAAGAAACAACCGCCTCGGCCGGCACCTGAATACCTGTCCCCAGCAAATCCATGATGGCCTGTGCTTCTTTGTGCACCAAGGGGTTTTGGTCTTGTGGGTCGCGACTGACACCGACGCCGACTAGTGGGATCTTGATGTTATTGCCTAAAAAGCCCGCAACCAGACCACCATGGGTACCCGAGCTGCCGGAACCCACAACGAGGTAATCCATCGGTTGACCCATCTCAAACAGCTGTTGTTGAATTTCTTGCGCACATGCAACATAACCTAAGCCGCCGACGGCGTTGGAGCCACCGCCTGGGATGATGTAGGGTGTACGACCCTGCGCACGTGCCTCTTGAGCTGCAGCCTCCATCGCTTGCGCCATGTTGGAGCCGCCAGGCACGACGGTGATGCTTTCAACGCCTAGTAAACGGAACATAAAGTTATTGCCGCTCGCTTGCGGATCGTAGCTTCCTGGTACGCGCTCCTCGATGACGAAACGACACTTGAGGCCTTCTTTAACAGCCGCTGCCAAGGTGATACGGCAGTGGTTGGATTGAGGAGCACCACAGGTGATCAGCGTATCCGCGCCTTTGGCGAGTGCGTCGCCCATCAGAAACTCGAGCTTGCGCGTCTTATTTCCCCCGGGTGCCAGACCCAACATGTCGTCACGCTTGATCCACACCTTGGGTCCGCCCAAGGCTTTGGTGAAATTAGGTAAAAACTCGATGGGTGAAGGGCCGACAGTGTATTGACGGCGGGGAAAGCGACTTAAATCCATGCATGACTCCTGATATTTTTAATGATTTCATCTGGTAGACGAGACACAACACAAACAATGTACGCCGTCAACCTCGCCTTGCCAAGTTAAAATTAATCTGTTGACGCGAAGTCTTTCAGTCGATAGCATCAAATCACATGAAAGCTTTACAAGGCGTGAGATTTAGATGTTTGCTTACACTATCCGCCGTTTGCTGTTGACTTTACCTGTCATGCTGGTCGTTGCGCTTTTTGTCTACGGCCTGCTTGACTTGGCGCCGGGCGATCCAGCAGTGTTCCTTGCGGGCGAAGAAGCCTCGCTCGAAGATATCGCTCGCATCCGAGAAACGCTTGGATTAGACCAGCCTTTCTATCATCGTTTCAGCTTGTGGTTACTGAACGTGCTTCAGGGTGATTTGGGTCACTCCCTTTTTACGGGAGTCCCAGTTTCAGAGATGATTGTGCAGCGGATGCCGCCCACTTTTACCTTGATGGTCATGACCTTGATCGTCTCTGTGACGATTGCCATTCCATTGGGTGCGTTGGCGGCATGGCGTCACAACAGTCGTTATGACCGTGGTGTCATGATCGTGGCTGTTTTAAGTTTTTCATTGCCCACGTTTGTAGTGGGTTACATGCTTGCGTGGGCGATCGGTATCGAAATGCGTTGGCTACCTGTCCAAGGGTATGCGCCTTTTTCACAAGGGCTCTGGAGTTCCATCAAAACCTTGATTCTTCCGACACTCGCGCTCAGTAGCGTTTATGTTGCGTTAATTACACGGATCACACGTGCAACGCTGCTTGAAACACTTTCTCAGGATTACATCAGGACCGCACGTTCGAAAGGCGTCGGCAATCAAGACATCTTATTTCGTCATGCGCTCAAAAACGCCGCGATCCCAGTCATCACCGTGATAGGCAGTGGTGTGGCCTTGCTCATTAGCGGTGCTGTTGTCACAGAGACGGTCTTTTCGATTCCAGGCTTAGGCCGCTTGACTGTAGACGCTATTCTTAGGCGCGACTATCCAATCATTCAGGGCGTGATTTTGCTGTTTAGCTTTTTATATGTGCTGGTCAATCTCATCATCGATCTGCTTTACCGCGTCTTTGACCCGAGGATTAAATACTAATGTCGCAAGCCTTTAAATTCCTCAGGCGTCATCCGACTATTTTTGTGGGTGGAACGATTGTTTTCTTGCTCATTCTGATGGCGATTTTTGCGCCATGGATCGCTGAAAAAGATCCTATGGCGCTTTCTCCGATTCATCGGGCTCGAGTGCCCAGCGAGCGTTTCTGGTTCGGGACTGACCTGCTTGGTCGCGATGTATTCGCGCGTGTGGTGTATGGCGCTCGTATTTCGCTGATTGTTGGCATCTCCGTCGCCATCCTGTCAGCGGTGATTGGTACCATCATTGGCTTGACTTCCGGCTTCGTCAAATGGATCGATGCGATCGTGATGCGCATCATGGATGGTCTGATGTCTATTCCAACTATTTTGCTGGCGATTGCCTTGATTGCCTTGACACGCGCTTCACTGGAAAATGTCATTATCGCCATCACGATCGCCGAGGTCCCACGGGTCGTACGACTGGTCAGAGGTTTGGCGTTATCGTTGCGTGAGCAACCTTATGTCGAAGCGGCAATCGCAGCGGGCGCCTCGCCCGTGCGAGTGGTGTTTAAACATATTTTTCCCAACACAATCGCTGCGCTGACTGTGCAGACGACGTATATCTGTGGTTTGGCGATTTTGGCCGAGGCGAGCCTATCATTTATTGGTGCCGGCATCCCTCCATCGATTCCCTCTTGGGGCAATATCATGGCTGAGGGTCGGGCGTTGTGGCAGATCAAACCACACATGATTGCTTTCCCGGCGTTATTTTTGTCGATCACTATTTTGGCGATCAATATGTTGGGCGATGGTTTACGTGACGCCATCGATCCGCGCATGGCCAAGAGAATCTGATATGACGAATATTCATCAACCCTCTGTCAATGTGTCGCGACGTGTGCTGGACGTCAAAGATCTTTCGGTTGTCTTTGGCACAGGGCCTGGTCAGGTTCAGGCCGTTAAGTCATTGAACTTGCATGTCGATCGAGGCGAGACCTTGGCGATTGTCGGTGAGTCTGGGTCAGGAAAGTCCGTCACCTCTCTCGCGCTGATGCGTTTGATCGAGTTTGGTGGCGGTACGATTACCCAAGGCGAGATGCAATTTCACAGAGCTCAGGGTCAAACGGTTGATTTAAGACGCGCGCCCGAGGAAGTCATGCGCAGTATGCGGGGCGCTGACCTCAGTATGATCTTTCAAGAGCCCATGACCTCGCTCAATCCCGTTTTTACCGTGGGATCGCAGATCACTGAGGCGATCTTGCTGCATCAGTCCTGCGACATGGCACAAGCGACCGCGGCCGCGATCCGCATCCTGGATCAGGTCCGTATCCCCGATGCGTCCGCGATGCTCAAACGTTATCCTCATGAGCTGTCTGGTGGCATGCGTCAGCGTGTGATGATTGCGATGGCGCTCTCTTGCAAGCCTTCGGTATTGATCGCCGACGAACCGACCACGGCATTGGATGTGACGATTCAAGCGCAAATTCTGCAGCTGATTGCCGATCTTCAAAAAGAAATGGACATGGGCGTGATTTTTATCACGCACGACATGGGTGTGGTCGCAGAAATCGCCGATCGCGTGATGGTGATGCGACGTGGCGAAGTGGTCGAAGAAAACGATGTATTCAGTCTGTTTGCAGACCCTCAGCATATTTATACAAAAACGCTGTTAGCCGCGGTGCCCAAGTTGGGTTCGATGCGCGGTATCAGAGAACCCACCCGGTTTGACTTGCCTTTGCAGGAAAGTCAGGATCAGGCGAGGTCGCAGACCCAGCGTGAAGTCAAGCACAGCTTGCGTCATGCGGATGGCACGCATGACAGTCCAGTGATACTGAGCGTGAA
This sequence comes from Zwartia lucis, assembly GCF_965234455.1. Taxonomy (GTDB): domain Bacteria; phylum Pseudomonadota; class Gammaproteobacteria; order Burkholderiales; family Burkholderiaceae_B; genus Zwartia; species Zwartia lucis. The sequence goes on from NZ_OZ248472.1 coordinate 941,833, forward strand.
AGACTTGGTGACCCGCTTCGATATCAGAGGCGGAATTTTTTCTAGGGTGCAGCGACGCGTGCATGCGGTCGAACACGTTTCTTTCGATTTGCACGAGGGTGAAACACTGTCTTTGGTTGGAGAGTCTGGTTGCGGCAAGACGACCACCGGACGTTCTCTCATGGGCTTGACCAAGGTCACCGGAGGACAAGTGATCTTTGGCGGTACAGCGGTCGATCTTGCCAGCGCCCGTTCTTTACGAAGCGTGCGTCGCAATATGCAATTTGTGTTTCAAGATCCCTTCGCATCGCTCAATCCGAGAATGCGCGTGGGGGAGTGTATTGGCGAACCCCTGGTGATTCAAGGTTTGGCCAGTGGTGATCAGGTGGTCCGGCGCGTGGCCGAGCTCATGGAAAGGGTCGGACTCGATCCTTCGACCGCGCAGCGTTGGCCACATGAGTTTTCTGGAGGGCAGCGGCAACGGATTTGTATCGCTCGCGCTCTTTCGGTTAATCCGAAAGTGTTGATCGCGGATGAGGCCGTTTCCGCACTCGATGTTTCAATCCGTGCCCAGATCGTCAACCTTTTGATTGATTTGCAAGATGATTTAGGTGTTTCTTATTTATTTATCTCGCACGATATGGCGGTTGTCGAGCGCGTCAGCCATCGTGTGGCGGTGATGTACCTAGGACAAATAGTTGAGATCGGTCCGCGCAGCGCGATCTTTGAAAATCCTCAACACCCTTACACAAAAAAACTGATGGCTGCTGTGCCGATTGCGGATCCGTTGGCGCGACGTCAACACAAAATCGAAGTTTCTGAAATACCCAGTCCCGCGAGGGGCGTGGGTGATGAACCCCTTGTCGCACCTCTAGTACGGGTGGGAGAGGGCCATTTTGTCGCGACGCATAAGGTCGGCGGCATGTATTGAGTTTAGTTCTTAGGAGAACATAGATGGATCGCAGAAAATTCTTAGTGACGTCTTCAGCCACAGCCGCGGTATTGAGTTTGCCCGCTGCGTTTAAAGTTCATGCCGCGGCGCCTGCCAAATTATTTCGCTGGGTTCCGCATGCGGATCTGACGATTCTCGATCCGATGTTTAGTACGGTATTCATCACTAACATCCACTCACAACTCATCTTTGATACGCTTTACGGCTTGGATGATCAATACCAACCTCATCCGCAAATGGCCTCGGGCCACGAGGTCGATAGCACGGGGTTGATCTGGACGATCAAATTACGCGATGGACTGAAGTTTCACGACGGCTCCCCGGTCCGTGCGCAAGATGCTGTGGCCAGTCTGAATAGATGGTCGAAAAAGGATCTGATGGGTCGGTCGCTATTCGAAGCCACAGAATCCTTGACTGCCCTTGATGACAAGACATTGCAGTTCAAGCTCAAAAATCCATTTCCGTTGATTTTGCATGCGATTGCTCGACCGACAGGCAGTATGGCGTGCATCATGCCAGAAAAGCTTGCGTTGACCCCCGATAATGTGCAGGTCAAAGTCATGAATGGTTCTGGCCCATTTAGGTTCGTCCATGATCAATGGGTTTCAGGCTCACAGGCTGTCTATCAGCGCTTCGCCGGGTATGTGCCGAGTAGCAATAAACTGAAACCAGAGTTCACCTCAGGACCTAAGGTCGTTCACATCGAGCAGGTGAAATGGCAGATCATTCCTGATAGTGCAACCGCTGTGGCCGCGCTACGCAATAACGAAGTCGATGGTGTCGAGCATATTGACGCAGACTTTTTGCCTGTGTTGAAGAAAGACAAAAACATTACCTTGATTAAGAGGACCTTACCCTCGATCTCTCTGATGCGCTTTAACCATCTGCATGCGCCTTTCAATAACAAATTGATGAGGCAGGCTATTTTGTCTGTTGTGAATCAGACCGAGTTCATGATGGCGATGAATGGTCCCGATTTCCCTGAGTTTTGGAGTGACAAGTGCGGCGTGTTTGTGCCGGGTTCTCCGATGAGCAGCGACGGGGGGATGGAAAAACTTTTAGGCAAACGCGATATCAATAAAGCGCGTGCCATGATTAAAGAGGCAGGTTACAAAGGCGAGACCGTCGTCATTCTTGATCCGGTTGATTACCCTGCCTTCCATACGGCGGCCTTGGTCACGGCGGACCTGTTCAAACAGCTCGGCATCAAAACGGATGTGCAGGCCATGAATTGGGGCACACTGATGCAGCGGCGAAACAGTCAAGATCCTCCTTCTTCAGGGGGATGGAGTGTGGCGTTTACTGCGACAACAGGCCCGAACAACCTTGACCCTGCTGGTCATCTCGCCATCAGAGGCACGGGAAGGAAAGCGTGGTTTGGCTGGCCGACCAGCGATCGCATTGAGCAACTCCGTCTGGATTGGTTCAGTGCAAAAACCTTGGACGAACAAAAAAGAATTTGTCGTGAGTTGCAAATACAGGTTTTCGAAGATGTGCCCTATATCCCGCTTGGCGCGACTTATCCTGTCTCTGCCTTACGCAAAGAATGGGTCGATTTCCAGCCCCAGATGCCTTTGTTCTATACCTTGCGTAAAGCCTAACTCATGGACTTCCTTTAAATATGAAAAAGAACCCCAAAATCGCCATCACTGGCTTTGCGCTTGAGGCGAATAGTTTTTCACCGGTCTCTACGCGTGAGGACTTTGAAAAGTCTTGTTGGCATGAGGGTGAGATCATCACTGAGCTCGCCCGTCAAACCAGCAATCTGCCTGCGGAGGTCACGGGGTTCTATGCGCGCATGGATGAAAAAGGCCCTTGGGTCGCTGCACCCACGATTGTCATCGGTGCGCCTCCCGGAGGACCTGTCGTCGAGTCCGTCTGGGTAGAGTTCATGCAAAAGCTCGAAAAAAGTCTGCGCGCCGCCATGCCTCTGGATGCCGTTTACGTTTCCAATCACGGAGCTTCGAGCGCCGAACACTTGGATGATACGGAGGGTGACATGATGGTGTTGATCCGTTCGATCGTGGGGCCGGACGTGCCTGTTGTCGCGACGCATGATTTGCACTGTAATGTTTCTGAGCGCACCGTCGATGCTTTGGATGCGCTTGTCAGCTATCGAACCAATCCGCACGTGGATCAACGAGAAAGAGCGGCCGAAGCAGCTGATCTTTTGGTTGAGATGCTCAATGGCATGAAGACCCAAAAAGTATTTATTCGCATGCCGATCACGCCACCTTCAGTGACCTTGCTGACTGCAAGAGGCCCCTATGCGGATTTGATCAATATGGGGACGGCGATGATGCAGTCGCCCGCAGAGGGCCCCATTGCGAACGTCTCAGTCTCCGCAGGTTTTGTGTTTTCTGATTTACCAAAATGCGGGATCACGATCGTCGTGACTTCGCGTGGTGATTTGGCGGCGGCCCAGCGTTGTGCCATTCAGATCGCGCGTGCTGCATGGGCTGATCGTGGTCGCTACGTGCCGGATATGCTTGAAATTCCAGAAGCTGTCTCAAAAGCCCGGCAATCGAAAGTTCCTTTATTGTTTGCGGACGTGGCGGATAACCCAGGTGGTGGCGGACGCGGTAATACCTCGTGGCTATTAGCCGCCTTCAACGAGGCCAAGATCCCTGGTGTGTTGCTTGGTGTTTTTATCGACCCAGCGTTGGCTCAGCAGGCACATGCCGCAGGCGAGGGTATGGAGTTTGAGGCCATTTTTAACGCAACAGAAAGTCAGTTTTCAAAACGTTATACCGCACGTGCGCGTGTCCTAAAGCTCACCGATGGTGAGACATTGGGGCGCCGTGGTATTTTGCGCGGTAAGAAATTTTCTCTTGGCCCCTCTGCGCTCATCGAACTTGTTAGTACTGGGACGCGCGTCGTGGTGGGCAGTCTGCGTCGACAGCTTTGTGATCCAGCCATGTTGGAAATGCACGGTATTGATATTTCAACAGTGCCAATTCTCATCGTTAAAAGTCGCGGGCATTACCGCGCGGGTTTTGATGAGTTTTTCCCCGAGTCGCAGATTTTCGATGTCGATAGCCCAGGGCTGACGACCCCCAACTTAAAAAATGTGAACTTCAAGCGTTTGCCAAGGCCGGTGTTCCCCATTGATCAAGAGGCAACCTGGACCGAACCCACCTGGGCGCGAGGTCTTTAAGTACGCCCACCTTCGGGGTTTTCTCCTTGCGCTTTTGGATGCAGGGTCGGATACTGCCCGTCGGTGAGTGAGTGCGTCTCGAGCACATGTCGACTCACTTGGCGGCGGCTGATCTTACCCTGAGGATTTCGAGGGAGCGTATCGACTGCGATAAACAGGCGGGGGCGTTTATGTTTGGACATGCCGCCGACTAGCTTTTCGCATGCCTCTTGCCACCCATCTTTTGCGCCCTCGGCCACCGCAATGATGATTTCTCCCCAATAGTCTGAGGCGAGTGAGGTGACACAAATTTGCCCGCAGAGTGCGTTTGAGGCCAGCGCCACTTCAATCTCATCCGGATTGACGCGATAGCCGCCGGTTTTGATGACATCGGCGACACGCCCTGTCAACACGACTCGACCTGCGGTATCTATATAACCGAGATCCCCCGTGTTGTGCCAGCCGTCCGGCGTATGCGGTCTGAATCCGTTGGCATCGATGAGTCCCGCCGACATATGCGGCGAGCGGAGCCAGACCTCGCCATGCAACTGGTCCTCGGCAATCGGCGCTTCGATTTTTATTTCGACGCCCGAGGCGGGCCAACCCACGCAGGCGCCCGGTGGAACTTCAGCTTGCGTAAAGTAATCATGCGTATCCTGGCGATCAAGAATCGTAATGGGATTGACGCATTCTGATTTTCCAAACGTATTGCGCACTTTTGGACCAAACATCGCATGCGCTCTTTGATATAAAGCGGGTGTGAGAGGTTGTGTTCCGGTAAAAATGCATTGAACAGATGGAAACTGTTGAGGCGCCAAGGCGTTGGTGATTTTTGCCAAGACAGTCGGAGGTGCAAAAATCGCAGCGAGTGAATCACTTTCGAGTAATGGTGAAATCCGCTCAATACTGACCCCTTCGTGCAGCACAATCGTGCCGCCGTGATCTAACCAGGCAAAGGCCAGCAATGACGCGCCGTGCACAAAGGGCGTCATGAGCAAAATCCGCGCACCGCGTTCAGGGACGAAGGGCAGGGACGCTTTAAGCAATTGTTCTCCTTGCCAGCGCGCGCCGTGCGTGTAGAGAACACCCTTGGGTTTGCCAGTTGTGCCTGAGGTAAAGAGAATTCTGCCGGGTGTCTCGCTCTGCACAGCAGGCAGCTTGTTTGGCAAGGAAGTCGTCGAGCGGCTTGCGATCGAAGCGGTGTCTATCAAAGATAACCCGAGTGCCACAATGTCTTCTTCGCGGTTCTTGAGGGAAACGATGTTTTTAAATTGAGCGATTTGCGCGCACCATTGCATCTCCTCTTGGGTATAGCCCCAGCTCAATGGCGTCTCGCAGCAGCCCGCCAAACGCACACCATAAGAAACCCAAACAGCGTCCACACTATTTGGGATGAGCGTCGCAATTGGATCGCCAGGCTGGAATCCACGCGAGATTAACTCGCAGGCTAAGGCGTGAGCGCGGGTACTCAGCGCGGTGTATGAAAGCGTCTGATTTTGTCCGTCGACAGCCGCGAGCGTCTCGCCGAATCTGTTGGCTAGAGTGAGTAAGCTGCTGGACCACGAGATTGGCATATTGGCGAGATGATTCATTGGCGTCTTTGAAACCTATACTATTCGTCATGTTTTGATTGTGTTCACAATATACCCAAGGTTACTATCCAGAATTATCTATCTTAATTTTTTAAAGGATCGGGATGAAAAACAACGAACATAACCGCACACGGCGCTCGCTGTTGGGTGTCGCCGGCATTTCATTAGTGGGTGGCTCACTGGGTTGGTCGCCTGCCGCCTTCTCGCAAGCTGCCTATCCTAATAAGCCAATCAGGATTGTGATTCCTTGGCCTCCAGGACAGGCAACGGATTTGGCGGGTCGCGCCATGGCAGTGGGCTTGACCAAGTTACTGGGACAAACCGTGATCGCCGACAACAAGGCCGGCGCAGGTGGCATGATCGGTACCGACATCGTGGCGAAGTCAACGCCCGATGGCTACACCTTGCTGGCAGGCTCGAGCGGTCCTCTTTCTGTGGCCCCACTGCTTCAAAAGACACCCTATGACGCGCAAAAAGATTTCACACCAATCGCGATGGCTGGTTTGTCACCGTATGTTTTAGTGGTTAACCCTAAGTTTCCCGCCAAGGACATCAAAGAATTTATCGCTTTAGTCAAAGCAAATCCTGATAAATATACTTTTGCTTCCTCTGGAACTGGCGCAACAGCACACTTGGTCGCCGAAGCCTTTAATGCCGCGTTAGGCTTAAAAGCTGTTCACGTTCCTTACAAAGGTTCATTGCCTGCTCTCTCAGATATTTTGGCGGGTCGTGTGGACTATTGTCTTGAGACAGCGGCTGCAACAATGCCATTTGTGCGCGATGGTCGTCTGAAAGCACTGGGTGTTTCCCTCGAAAAAGGCAGCATCGTGACGCCTGGCGTTCCCGCGATTGCCACAGCCGCCAATTTGCCTGGCTTTAATTTGGGTGCATGGATCGGCTTGGTTGGACCTGCTGGTATGCCAAAGAATGTGTTGGTTACCTTAGAAAAAGCAATGCGCGAAATTATGGCAACGCAAGAATCGCGCGATGTGTTTGAGCGAAGCGGACTAGAGCCTCAGTTCAGAGAGGGAGCAGACTTTTTGGCTTACCTCGAGAGCTCACGCGTTTTGTTCACCGATGTCATCAAGAAAAATAACATCAAAGTTGATCCGGTTTAATAACTTATATCCGGATTGTTTTATTCTTAATGATTACCCCGCCTTAGTTTTTAAGGTGGGGTATTTTTTTAGTACTCGTATTCATTGTTTTGATAGGCATAATCAAGTCTGTTCTCATGATAGGTGCTTTGACTAAAACCGCCATGAATAGAATAGAATGGGACACCAAATGATTGAAAAAAGGTTCAGACAAATGACCGGGGAAGCGAGATGAGTGAAATGCGTTTTGAACAGCCTAAAACGGCCGAAGCGGCTGCCGCGCTATTAGCGGGCACCCAAGGCTTGGCTAAAGTGTTGTCGGGCGGAACAGATCTGATGATTCATATGCGTAATGGCAATGTGAAACCAGAATTGGTTCTCGATGTGAAAGGGATTGCCGAGATGAATACGATCGCCGTTGAAAACGGTGGTTACCGTTTTGGCGCTGCCGTTTCCTGTATGCAACTTCTTGAAAACAAGGCGTTCGCAGAGACATGGCCTGGCGTGATTGATGGCGCCAACCTTGTGGGCTCTGTGCAAGTGCGCGGACGTGCCACGGTTGCCGGCAATTTGTGTAATGCCTCACCTGCAGCGGATACGGTGCCTGCAATGATTGCAGCGGGTGCGATTGCCCGTGTGGTGGGTCCCAACGGACGTCGTGAGGTCCCGGTCGAGGAGATCCCTGTGTCTCCAGGAAAAACGTCACTGGCCAAAGGCGAGTTCATCGTTTCATTTTTCTTGCCCAAGCGCGCGCCCCATTCTGGCGATGCATATTTGCGCTTTACACCACGTACGGAAATGGATATTGCCGTAGTGGGTGTCGGTTTGAGTTTAACGCTTGATGCGAACGGTACATGTACTGACGCACGCGTCAGTCTTGGAGCCGTGGCTGAACGTGCATTGTTGGTCCCTGAGGCTGCAGCAGCATTGATCGGCACAAAGGTCGATGAAGCGGCTCTCGCCAAACTCGCAGCCGCAGCAAGCGCTGCAGCGCGTCCGATCGATGACAAGCGTGGCACCAAGGTGTTTCGAATCAAATTAGCAGGTGTACTGGCTCGCCGTGCGGCAGAGAAGGCACTGAGCAGAGCGAAGGGGAATTAAGCAATGTCAAAGCATCACGTAACAACCGTTATTAACGGTGATCCAGTTGAGTTTCTATGCGCCACCAATCAGTCGCTTCTCGATGTATTGCGCAATGACCTGAACATGACGGGTACAAAAGAAGGTTGCGGCACAGGTGACTGTGGCTCATGCAGCGTGACAATGGATGGTCGTCTGGTCTGCTCCTGTTTGGTTCTGGGTGTCGAGGCCAATGGCAAGACCATTCAGACGATCGAAGGTATGGCCAATGGCGAGCATCTGCATGTGTTGCAGCAAAAGTTCCTGGAACACGCCGCATTGCAATGCGGTATTTGCACACCGGGATTCTTAGTCGCGGCTCGGTCCTTGCTTGAGCGCAATCCAGATCCCACCGAAGAAGAAGTCCGATTCTGGCTCGCTGGCAATCTTTGCCGCTGCACGGGCTACAACAAAATCATCGAAGCAGTACTTGATGCCGCACGCGAAATGCGGGGAGCCTAATCATGTTGACGAACACTAAAAATATTGAGCAAGTCTTTAAATCTGTTGGCACGAGTCCAATCCGTCCTGACGGTGTGCCAAAAGTGACCGGAATGGCGCAGTATGGCGCTGACTACTCCTTACCAGGTATGTTGTGGGCCAAGATTTTGCGCTCACCTCACGCCCATGCCCGCATCCGCTCGATCAATACCTCCAAAGCTGAGGCCTTACCGGGCGTCAAGGCTGTATTGACTTCAGCTGATTTGCCAGCGCAGCCTTTTGACTACATTGGTCCCGAGCGCGTGGCGGTGAATTATTGGCACATGACGCGCAACATTCTGGCGCGTGAAAAAGCTTTATACGAAGGTCATGCGATTGCGGCTGTTGCGGCAACGACTGCAGCGATCGCCGCAGAAGCAATCGCCCTGATCGAGGTTGACTATGAAGTTTTGCCTCACGTCATTGATGTGGATGAGGCCATGCATCCCGACGCGCCTGTGCTGTTCGAAGACATGATCACGCGCGGCGTCGAACCTGCACCGACTAAGCCTTCAAACATCACCAAGCGTCTCGAGTTTAAAGTGGGTGATCTGGATGCGGGCTTCGCTGAGGCCGATGAAATCGTTGAGATGAGCTTCAAAACGGCGGCCGTGCATCAAGGCTACATCGAGCCGCATTCTTGCTTGGCGCGCTACGGTGCTGATGGTCAGTGCGAGTTGTGGTCGGCCAGCCAAGGTCACTTTGTGGTGCGCGCTTACACGGCCAAGCTGTTGGGTATGGAGATCGGCAACTTGGTCGTTCACCCTGCCGAGATCGGTGGTGGATTCGGTGGCAAGACTGTGGTCTATGTCGAGCCCGTCGCGGTTGCGCTGTCGCGCAAAACCGGTCACCCCGTTAAGATCATGATGAGTCGCGAAGACGTCTTTAAAGCGACAGGTCCGACCTCTGGCGGCTCGATGACCGTCAAGATTGGCGTTAAAAAAGACGGCACTATCGTCGCTGCCGATGGCGTATTCAAACTTCAGGCGGGTGCCTTCCCCGGTTCGCCTGTGATGAATGCGGCGATGTGCGCTTTTGCGCCCTACATCATTCCTAACGTACGCACCGTCGGCTTTGATGTCGTCAGCAATCGTCCAAAATCTGCCGCTTATCGCGCGCCAGGTTCACCGATTTCCGCATTTGGCGTGGAAAGCGTGCTCGATATTTTGGCTCAAAAAATCGGCATGGATCCATTAAGGCTGCGTCTGAAAAATGCAGTCAAAGCGGGTTCGCCAACGCCTTATGGTCCCAAGCATTCTCATGACGGGTATGCCGAGACGATCCAGGTCTTGCTCGATCACCCTGAGTACAACAAGCCTCTGGGCAAAAACCAGGGGCGCGGTGTTGCTTCCGGTTTCTGGTTCAACGGTGGTGGCGAGTCTAGCGCGTCGATCCACATCAACGAAGACGGCTCAGTCGTGTTGGCGACTGGCAGTATGGACGTGGGTGGCTCACGTGCCTCGATGGCCTTGATGGCTGCAGAGACGCTTGGCGTGCCCTATGCGTCTGTGCGCTCGACCGTCGCTGATACCGCTTCGATTGGTTATAACCACGTCACAGGTGGCTCGCGCGTGACCTACGCGACGGGTCTGGCGGTCGTCGAAGCCTGCAATAAAATTATCGAACAATTGCGTCTGCGCGCCTCCATCATGTGGGATGTCGATGTTAAAGGCGTGGTCTGGGAAGACGGTTTTGCCAAGCCCGCAGACAAGAGTGTGGGCGAGTTCGAACCTTTGTCACTCAAGGCGATTGCGGCCAAGCGTGCCGTGACAGGTGGACCGATCGTGACTGAAGCGGCTGTCAATGCAGGCGGTCAGGCACCAGGCTTTTCGACACAGTTTTGCGATGTCGAAGTCGATCCCGAAACAGGTGCGGTCAAGATCTTGCGCTTTGTTGCTGCCCAAGACGTCGGTCGCGCCATCCATCCCAAGTACTGCGAAGGCCAAATTCACGGTGGCGTCGTGCAGGGGATTGGTTGGGCACTGAATGAGGAATACATCTACGACAAATTGGGTCGTCTGTCTAATGCCGGATTCCTTGATTATCGTATCCCTGTGGCTTCTGACCTGCCTATGATCGAGGCGATTTTGGTCGAGGTGCCCAATCCAAATCACCCCTATGGTGTGAAAGGTGTGGGCGAGGCCAACATCGTGCCTCCCATGGCTGCGATTGCCAATGCGATTCAGCGTGCGACCGGCAAGCGTCTGACGGAGTTGCCGATGTCACCGCCTAAAGTGCTCGCGGCGATTGATGCAGTCTAAAACCGAGGTTCGAGCGTAGACTCACGTGGAAATTGACACGCAAGCCGTTGCGCCTCAAACCGTCCGGGTCATGTTGACCGGCGGTTTTAGTCGGCGCTATACCGATGGTGTACGTGAGTTTGAAATTACAGCAAGAACAGTCCGTGGCGTGATTAGCGCCATGGACCGTCTTTATCCCGGGCTAGGTGAGCACCTCGAGGAGGAAACTTCACTGGCCGTCAATGGTGTCATCCACGAAGTGGTTTATACGCAGATTATTCCTGCGGATGCCGAAGTTTTTTTTATACCTCGCATCGAGGGCGGTTAATTTCCCATGAATGTCGACATGATCAATCAGGCCGTGGCCCAACTGCTCCCTGCCTGGCAAACACACGCACGTCTTGATGGCTTGGCACCTCAGTGTCGCCCAACGAGCCGCACTGAGGGCTATCAGATTCAACGCGCCTTATTCGAGGCGTCAGGTGAACCTGCGCTCGGATGGAAGATCGCCGCAACGAGTGTTGCGGGTCAGCAGCATATTGGTGTGAGCGGACCGCTGGCAGGACGCTTGTCCGCTTCTCGTTGTTTGGCTGATAATAGTGAGCTACCCCTCGCGCATAACTACATGCAGGTGATTGAGGCAGAGTTCGCCTTTTTGATGGGACGCGATGTGGGTCGTGAGCTTGCCTCGGGAGCAGGGCGCCAGGATGCGGCGTTGACGATGTCGCAGGTGTTGGATTGTGTCGCTGGGTTGCACATTGCGATCGAGGTTCCTAATTCTCGCTATGTTGATTTTGTTGGAGCCGGAGAGGCACAACTGATCGCTGATTTTGCCTGTGCTTGTTATGTGGTGTTGGGGCCTCGTGCGCCTGAGCAATGGCGTCAGACTGACCTCAGTCAACACGAGGTGAGCGTTCGCCGAGGCCACGAGACTGTCGCGACGGGTACGGGAGCGAATGTTCTGGGCGATCCACGCATAGGCTTGACCTGGCTTGCCAATGAACTTCTATCGCAAGGGGAGCAACTCAAGGCTGGTGAGGTGGTGATGACGGGTACTTGCGTGGTGCCGGTTCCCGTTACGGCGGGTGATGCGATGACTGCTGATTTTGGTGCGTTTGGTCAGGTACGCGCACGCTTTAAAGACTAGAGTTGATACGAAACTCGACGCTACACAGACCTCAAGCTCAATACTTGAGGTCTTTTTATATTTAGGCCGCAATAGGCGATTTTTGTGCGCCCCGGATGAGCTTACCTGGTAGCTTTCCAGTCGCCGAGCCATCTTGATAGGTGACCACGCCCGACACGATGGTGGCACGGAAGCCTTCGGCTGCCTGGCCCAAGCGTCTTCCGCCAGCGGGCAGGTCGTAGACGATTGTGGGCGCGTGTAGCTTGAGTCCTTCAAAATCAATGATGTTGATGTCCGCTTTGAAACCGGGACGCAAGATGCCACGATCATTGAGTCCCACCGTTGCAGCTGTGTCCTGCGTCTGCCATTTGACCAAGAGTTCAAGTGGAATTCTTTCGCCACGGCTACGATCCCGCGCCCAATGCGTCAGCAGATAGGTCGGAAAACTCGCATCGCAGATATAGCCATAATGCGCTCCACCATCACTCAGGCCAGGCACGGTGTCGCGATCCATCAGCATTTCGCGTAACACTTCGTGATCGCGATCCGCATAGTTGTAGAGTGGACGATATAGCATGGCCGTGCCATTGTTTTCCAGCAAATAGTCATATGCAAAGGCAGTGGGATCCAAGCCTGCACGCGCCGCACGTGCCGCAATGCTGTCCTCCGGCTTAGGCTCGTAGTTTGGTGGATCGCCGAGTGGGTAGAGATTGTCAAAGTTCGCCACACGGCGCTTGTACATCGCTTCGGTGTGTTCCTCGGACAAGATTTTGGCCCGCACCTCTGGATCGCGTAGTTTTTTCAGACGATCTTCTGGGCTCAAATCTCGCAAGGCTTCAAAGCTGGGCAGTTGCGTAAAAGGGCAGAGTGAAAGCGCAAAACTCAGAATCAAGGCGACTGGACGGGCACCAACCTGAGCCTTCATTTTTAAACCTGCATCGGTGGCGGCATGCATATGTTCCATCACACGACGCCAGCGATCGGGTAAATGCTCGTGTTGGAGTAGCGTGAGTGAAAGTGGACGACCAGACGTTTCGACAATGCGACGTAGCATGGCGAACTCTTCATCCACATCATCAAAGTCGGTCACCAATTGCAACACACCAAGACCGGCCTCGCCGAGTCCTTTTGCAATCGCAGTGAGTTCGCCTTCAGCGGCACCCAGAGAAGGCGTAGGACTTCCATCACTGCTGCGATGCAAAATGGTTCTTGAAGTGGTGAAACCTAAGGCACCGGCTTTGATGGCTTCGACGGCCAGTGCGGTCATTCGAGCACGATCTGCCTCGGTCGAGGGCTCACGCTTAGCACCCCGATCGCCCATGACATTGATGCGTATAGGTGCATGACCAACTTGGGTCGCCACATCGATATCAAACTGTCGAGCCTCTAGCGCATCGAGATACTCTGGAAATGTATTCCAGTTCCAAGGCAGGCCTTCTTGCAGCACCACACCGGGAATGTCCTCGACACCTTCCATGAGTTTCATGGTGATCTCGCGATCTTCTGGTTTGCAGGGGGCGAAACCCACACCACAGTTTCCCATGACAACGGTGGTCACACCAAGCTGCGAAGAGGAGCCAACCTTGTTGCTCCAAGTCACTTGGCCGTCATAGTGGGTGTGGATATCCACAAACCCAGGCGTCACGAGCAGCCCCTTAGCTTCGATTTCCTGATCAGCGGGGCCGGTGACTTGACCGACTTCTTTGATCAGACCATCGACGATTTTGATGTCGCCGACAAAAGGCTTTACGCCGGTGCCATCGACGATCGTACCGTTACGAATAATGAGGGAACCTGTGTGTGCCATGAGAGTCAGTATGCGGTGTGATGAGACAAGTCTTAGTTGTACTCACCACACGCAGACGTGTCAAGCTTGCCACTTATTGTTCGGGGACTTGAGCGATAACTTGTGCTACGGCAGCTGTCAGTTTCTTGGCATAGGGAACATGCAGAAATTCATTGGGACCATGCGCGTTGGACTGAGGCCCAAGCACGCCGCACACCATCATTTGCGCTTTGGGAAAACCGGTGCTGAGCAGTTTCATGAGCGGGATCGTGCCGCCTTGGCCGATATAGCCGACAGGCGCTTGAAAGTGCGCTTGACTGGCGCTGTTGAGCGCTTGTTCAAACCAGGGCGCGGTGCTTGGTGCATTCCATCCACTCGAGGTGCTTTCTGAATGGAAGGTGACCTTGGCCTGATAAGGGGCATTGTCCTCAAGCAATGTTTTGAGTTCCGCTACAGCGGCCGCAGCATCGATCAGTGGAGGCAGTCTCAGACTGAGTTTAAAGGCGGTGTAGGGACGCAGCACGTTACCGGCATCTTTAAGTGCGGGAAAGCCTTCGGCTCCCGTCACACTCAAGGTGGGTTTCCAGGTGCGACGAATGAGCGCTTCGACCGGGTCGAGTGTCGTAGGGAGGGCGACTAAACTTGAGCCACCACAATCGTGATGCGCCCAAGGAAAGCGCTTGTAGATGGCCTCGCCTAAGATCCCCGCCGTTGCTTGCGCTTGAACCAGTCGTTCGGCCGGGATCTCGCAGTGAAAGCTTTTGGGTAACAGTCGTCCCGTCTCACTGTCTTCGAGGCGGTCTAACACATGGCGCATGATGCGAAAGCTCGAAGGCACTAGCCCAGAGGCATCGCCAGAGTGAATGCCTTCGGTCAAAATCTCGACCTTTAGCACACCGGCCGCCATACCACGCAAACTTGTCGTCAGCCAGAGTTGATCGTAGTTGCCCGCGCCACTGTCCAAACAAATCACGAGGCCAACGTCACCCAACCGCGTTTTCAGGACATCGATATAGGGGAGTAAATCAGGCGAGCCGCTTTCTTCGCAGGTTTCAATCAAGCCAACGATACGCGGATGCGCAACCTGTTGTGCTTTGAGTGCCTGAATGGCCGTCACCGCCGCATAGGCCGCATAACCATCATCCGCACCGCCGCGGCCGTAGAGCTTGCCGTCGAGATATTTGGGTGTCCACGGGCCGAGGCCATTGCGCCAGCCATCAAACTCTGGTTGTTTGTCCAGATGACCATACATCAAGACCGTCTGACTATTCGCACTTTGCGAGCGCGTAGTGGCCACCTCGAAAAAGAGAACGGGTGTGCGGCCGGGCAGTCGAATAATTTCCAGCTTGAGACCGGCAACTTTTTGCGCCTCGATCCAAGCCGCAGTACGTTCGATCACTTTGTCCAAATAGCCCGCTTGCGCCCAATTGGCATCAAAGGCGGGAGATTTAGCCGGTATTTCGATGTAGTCGCTCAGTTGGCCAACTAGATCGTCATCCCAGGCTTGAGTGACCGAGGATAGGATCTGCGCAGTATCGAGCATTGGGACGGGAGCGTTCATTATTTTGCCTTGACCTTGAGGCGCCACGCGTGCAGCAGAGGCTCCGTGTAACCGCTGGGTTGCTCGAGACCCTTGAGCACCAAATCACGCGCGGCACGATAGGCGTAGGAATCTTCAAAGTTCGGCGCCATGGGTTGATAAAGCGGATCTCCTGCGTTTTGACCATCAACGACTTTGGCCATGCGCTGCAAGGTCTCGTGCACTTGCGCTTCGGTCACGATGCCGTGCAACAACCAGTTGGCGATATGCTGGCTCGAGATGCGTAGGGTAGCGCGGTCTTCCATCAGTCCAACGTTATGGATATCGGGGACTTTCGAACATCCCACGCCTTGATCAATCCAGCGCACCACATAACCCAAGATACCCTGAGCGTTGTTGTCCAGCTCTTGTTGAATCTCGGCTGCACTCCAGTTTGGTTTGACGGCTACGGGGACTTGAAGGATCTCACCGAGCAGACGATCAATTTCTGCCGGGGCATCTACTTTTTCAAGTGCAGTCTGAACGTCTGCAACACTGACTTGATGGTAGTGCAGGGCATGCAGCGTCGCGGCAGTTGGGGAGGGAACCCATGCCGTATTCGCACCAGCTTTGGGGTGTGCGATTTTCTGTTCGAGCATCGCCGCCATCAGGTCTGGCATGGCCCACATGCCTTTGCCGATCTGTGCGCGACCGCGCAAGCCGCAAGCCAAGCCTGTCAAGACGTTGCTGCGTTCGTAAGCCGACAACCAGGCGCTTGATTTCATATCGCCTTTGCGGATCATCGGTCCAGCATGCATCGCGGTATGCATTTCGTCGCCAGTCCGGTCTAAAAAGCCCGTATTGATAAAGGCGACACGTGCAGGCGCCTCGTTGATACATGCCTTGAGGTTGACGCTGGTACGTCGTTCCTCGTCCATGATGCCAAGCTTGACGGTGTTGGGCACAAGACCCAGCATACCCTCTACGCGACCAAACAGTTGGTTGGCAAAAGCCACTTCGGCAGGACCATGCATTTTTGGTTTAACGATGTAGACCGAGCC
This sequence comes from Zwartia lucis, assembly GCF_965234455.1. Classification (GTDB taxonomy): domain Bacteria; phylum Pseudomonadota; class Gammaproteobacteria; order Burkholderiales; family Burkholderiaceae_B; genus Zwartia; species Zwartia lucis. The sequence goes on from NZ_OZ248472.1 coordinate 957,920, forward strand.
GGTGCGTGAGTTGCCGTACTTGTGTGCCTGATTGCGCTTGAGATCATGCAGCGCAATGGTGACAGTCACCACAGCATCGAGGATACCTTCGAAAATCTCTTGACCATTGCCATCGAGAATTGCGGGGTTGGTCATTAAGTGTCCCACGTTACGCAGGAACAGCAAGGAGCGGCCATGCAAGGTCACCATGCCATCTTTAGCTTGCTTGACGCCTGCAGCCGCCGTGTAATGACGATCCTGGTTGAGCGTTCTCTCAAACGTCTGACCACCTTTGGTGACGCTTTCAACGAGTGTGCCTTTCAGGATGCCAAGCCAGTTGCGATAGGCCAGCACCTTGTCGTCAGCGTCCACGACAGCGACGGAGTCTTCGAGGTCGAGGATGGTCGATAACGCAGCTTCGAGCACAATATCGTTGACACCCGCTGGATCGTCTTTGCCGATACCTTTGGTTTGATCGATCTGAAGATCAATATGCAAACCGTGATTGACTAGCAAAATCGAGGAGGGATGATTCGCATCGCCCTGGTAGCCCACAAATTTCTCGGGCGCGGCTAAACCCGTGACAGACCCGTCTTTTAACGCCACAACGAGTTGTCCGTCTTTGACAGAGTAGGCTTGAGCATCCGCATGCGAGCCTTTGGCGAGCTTGGCAGCTTGATCGAGAAACTGCCGACCAAAGGCGATGACCTTGGCCCCTCGAATCGGGTTGTAGCCCCCAGCGCGCGTCGCGCCGTCTGTTTCAGCGATGGCATCGGTTCCGTACAGGGCATCGTACAAGGAGCCCCAGCGGGCATTGGCGGCGTTCAGCGCGTAGCGAGCATTGAGCACTGGGACGACAAGTTGCGGACCGGCTTGAAGCGCGAGCTCGGCATCTACATTTGTCGTGGTGGCACTCGCCTTGGCCGGCACAGGGGCCAGATAACCGATTTCCGTTAAAAAGGCGCGATAGGCTTTCATATCCTGAATCGGACCCGGGTGGGTACGATGCCAGGTGTCCATCTTCGTTTGCAGAAGATCGCGTTGTGCTAACAGTGCGGCGTTGATGGGGGTCAGGTCATGAACGAGTGCGTCAAAGCCTTTCCAAAAACTTGCACTATCGACCCCAGAGCCAGGTAAGACCTCAGTCTCTATAAATTGATAAAGAGGTGTTGCGACCTGAAGACGATGGCAAGCGGTACGAGCAGTCATAATGGCTGAACCTTAAAGAATTTCGGTTTGTAAAACAGATCGGCTAGTTTACCGATTTATCACTTAAAAATTTATCACTTAAAAGATCGCAATCCGTTCCGAATCGTCTCTGATGGAATCCCTAGAGCCCAGGTGGTTGCGACTGCGGCTAAGAGTTCGCGCCTGGCTTCGGTGTTCTGGGGATCCGCGTATGCGCTGAGCTCAGTCAGTGAGATCAATTTTTGCTGCGACGCAGCATCGGCGGTGATGACGATGTTTTGATCAATAAAAACAGCGCGCTTGCCTTCGGCAAGATGAGCCGCGATCACAAGCGAGTCGCAGGAAGGGCTGTAAAAAATGATGGATCCATCGCAATACTGCGCCATTGATGCGACATGGGGGTCGTCTGCATTCAAGACGCCAACGCCATGTGGCCATACGACATCGACCTGGCTGCGATAAACCTTGATCAAATCCTCGGCAGTCTCAAAGGCATGAAACGCAACCTCGGGATTTTTAAAGGTCTCCGAGTACACAACGTTGGTCACAACTCCGACTGAACAACGGTCGTAGGCTAAGCCTTTGGTGAGGATTTCCATGCCGTTATTTTCAATGACAGCGGCTTGAACCTCTCGGTTGAGCAATAACCGTCTGGCTTGATCCCAGTTTGCCGCATCGCCAGCAAAGAGCCGACGGGTGCCCACGTAAAGTCCATCTGTATTAGCCAGCCCTGTCCGCCAGCCATGCGCATTGAGCAAGTGTGCGGTGAGGCGTGCAATGTTACCGGTTCCCGTGCTTCCCGTGACACCAACCAAAGGGATACTGCCGTTTTCATCACCAGGAAAAATATGGTCGATGATGGCGCGACCTACAGGTCGTGAAAGTCCTTCGGCTGGCTTCAAGTGCATGAGCAGTCCTGGACCTGCGTTGACTTCGACGATGGCTCCGCCTTGAGCACTCAAGGGTTTTGAAATGTCTTCGGCGACAAGATCAATGCCTGCGATATCAAGTCCAACTGCTTGTGCTGCGAGCGCCGCGATCGCGATGACTTCAGGATGCACATCGTCTGTGCAATCAAACGCGACGTTACCGTTGCGTTGAATCAACACTTCTTTGCCTGCAGGGACGACACTATCCCCATTAAAACCCTGGCGGGTCAACTCGAGTCGTGCTGCCGAGTCGATGCGTACCGGATTCAGGGGCTGGTCCTCGCCGCGACCGCGTCGCGGATCCGAATTGATCTGGCTGGTGATGAGTTCTTGAACGGTTTGCTGACCGTCACCGACGACGCTCGCGGTCCGCCCTTTGGCCGCAGCCGCCAGCTTGCCACCCACAATCAGGAGACGGTGCTCATTGCCGCGTATAAATTTTTCTATCAACACACCAGAACCCTCGTCGACCGCCACGTCGTAGGCGGCCTCAATCTCGGTGCGTGATTCGAGATTGATGAAAACGCCCCGTCCGTGATTACCATCCACGGGCTTGACGACAACAGGCAAGCCCAGATCGAGCGCCGCTTCCCAGGCGTCGGCAGCGCTCTCAACTGCGCGCCCCGTTGGAATAGGTACACCGCAGGTTTCCAGTAATTGTTTGGTTAATCCCTTGTCGCGCGAGATCGTCTCGGCGATCGCACTGGTCTGATCCGTTTCCGCCGTCCAGATCCGTCGCTGTTTGGCGCCGTAGCCAAACTGCACGAGGTTGCCCTCACTCAGGCGGATTGCCGGAATCGTTCGCTCATCGGCAGCCAGCACCATCGACGCGGTACTGGGCCCCAAGCAAAGATCCTGGGCCAGATCTTTTAATTTATCCAGTTCACCCTCGAGGTCGTAGGCAAGGTCGTCAATAGCGGCCATCACCAAATCGCGACCCATGTAGAGCGCAGCAAGCGTGACCTTCTCTTCCCATCCACTGACCATGACTTTGTAGACCCCGCGCTCCTCGGTTTCACGGGCTCGACCAAAGCCGTAACCAGGGACGCCCGCAAGGTCTTGCAGCGCAAGCGTGACGTGCTCCAAAATGTGACAAGGCCAGGTGCCTTCTTTGAGACGCATGAGAAAACCACCATGCACCCCAGGGCTACAACGATGCTCGACAAGACTGGGTAACCAAGTGGTTAAACGCTCGTAAAGGCCTGGGACCGTATTCGAGGGGCTATCCTCTAGGTCACCAATGTCGACGACTGCCTCAATAATGGCGCAATAGGTCCAAATATTCGGACCGCGCAAATAAGTAGTACTTTTGATGACGATGTCGCGCTTGTTCATGTGCTTAAAACGTAGATGACCAAGCGCTAATTATCGCCGCAAAACCCGCCGCATGGTGGTGAGATGGCGGGCCTTGCGATTAGCGAACACCGCTTAGCTGGGTTCGCGACCCTTGATGGGGTATTGGGGGTCGACAAAGCCATGCGTAGAGGCATAGCCCGGGGGCACATATTGATCGACCAAGGCTTCGTCTTCGGGAGTCAGTTCAACCTTCAGTGCCGCCACATAATCTTGCCATTGCTCCAACGTGCGGGGGCCTCCAATCACACCGCTCACCAAACGATTGTTGAGCGCCCAGGCGATTGCGAACTGTGTCGGACTCAAGTCACGGCTTTGCGCGTGTGATTTCAGCGCATTTGCGATCTCAAGCGATTCAGTGCGAAACTCGGTCTGGTGCATGCGGCGATCACCGCGTCCGGCGCGGCTATTTGGATCGGGCTTGACATGGGGGTCGTATTTGCCAGTGAGTACGCCACGCGCCAATGGACTATAGGCCACTACACCGACACCGTAATGTGCACAGGAAGGAATGACCTCGGTTTCAATGAGGCGGGTGACGGCGCTGTAGGGCGGTTGACAAACAATAGGCTGAGGAATGCCCATGCGGCGCGCGGTCTCTACCACGCGGGCAACACGCCAGCCGCGAAAGTTCGATATGCCGTAGTAACGGATCTTGCCCATGTCGATCAAACGTGCAAAGCTCGATAGGGTTTCTTCGATGGGCGTGGTTTCATCGTCTTTGTGCATGTAGTAGACATCGATCCAGTCTGTATTGAGGCGTTTCAAACTGTTGTCGACTTCCTGCATGATCCAGCGACGCGATAAACCTTTGTCGTTAGGTTCTTTACCGATTGGATTCGCGACCTTGGTTGCCAATACCCACCGCCCACGATCTTGGGCGATGAGTTTGCCAACAATACGCTCAGACTCGCCGCCGGCGTAGTTATCTGCGCTATCGATCGCATTGAGTCCCGCGTCGCGCGTGACAGCTACCATTTCTCGAGCGACGGCTTCATCGGTTTGATCGCCGAACATCATTGAGCCGAGCCAAAGTCGCGGTACCATTAAACCGCTGTTGCCGAGTGGGCTGTAGTGGGGTTCTTGACTAGCCATGTGAGTCGTCCTTAAGCAGATTTTTCCATTAAAAAAACGCCTCAGACCTTGAAAAGAGAGTCTGAGGCGAGATTTACTCGTTCATTTGGTCAAACGTTCAAAGCTGAATATTGGCGGCCTTGGCGACAATGCCCCATTTTTCGATTTCTGAGCGGACATACTTCTTGAATTCTTCGGGTGTGCTGCCCACTGGGATCGCGCCCATGCCTTCAAGCTGCTTACGGACCTCTGGATTCTTAAGAATATCGACAGTTGCTTTGCCTAAAATGTCGATAATGGCTTGTGGAGTGCCTTTTGGTGCGAACAGGCCGCTCCAAGAGCTCACTTCAAAGTCTTTGAAGCCAAGTTCATTCAAGGTTGGAACGTCAGGCAATTGAGGCAAGCGCGTATTGCTAGCAATCGCAATAGCTCTAAGTCGACCCGCTTGAATTGTGGTGGTGACACCCGAAGCTGTTTTAAAGCCCATTGACACAGTGCCGCCCATGACATCATTCATCGCGGGCGCTGCGCCTTTGTAGGGCACATGAAGTGAGTCGATGCCTGCACGCTGATTGAGCATCTCGCTTGCAAGATGAGGTGAACCCCCAGCGCCCGAGGAGGCATAGGAAAGCTTGCCTGGGTTGGCTTTGGCATAAGCAATGAGTTCAGCGAGCGTTTTAACAGGAAGATCATTGTTCACGACCAACACGCTTGGCGAGGACACCAGTTGTGAAATTGGGATGAAGTCACGTTCGGTGTCGTAGGTCAGGTTTTTATAGACCGACATATTGGTCGCATTGGCGATGGTTCCCAAAAACAGGGTATACCCATCAGGCTTGGCGCGCGCGGCTTCTGCTGAAGCGATGTTTGAGCCGCCACCTGGTTTGTTCTCGACAATCACAGGTTGACCGAGGGCCTTTTCTAGGCGGCTGCCGACAAGACGGGCCACGATGTCTGTTGGGCCACCTGCTGCGAAGCCGACAATGAGTTTGATGGGCTTTTCTGGATACTTGGCTTGTGCAGCAGCATTCAAACCCAAACCGGTTGTCAAAACGAGAGCGCCGAGCAGGGCACGTCGAGTCAGACGCAAATTGAAAGTCATGGGATATCCTCCTGAATTTTTTGGCACGATACCACGCTGCGTCGAGGATTAGGGAGATTTGCCTTGGGTTATATTTATATGATTGAGCGTGTCCCTGACCGATGCATGCATCATGTGCCGATCTTTCTTTGGAGAAATAAATGAGTGCAGCCTTACTGTCGCCCCGGATGTCCTTGGTTAAACCTTCGCCCACGTTGGCGATCACCGACAATGCCAAGGCGCTGAAAGCCAAAGGGATGGATGTTATCGCTTTGGCGCAAGGCGAGCCGGATATGGACACACCCGCCAATATTCGCGAGGCAGCCATCAAGGCTATTCAAGGCGGACAAACGCGCTATACCGCTGTGAATGGGACAGCAGAATTAAAGCGTGCGATTGCCAGAAAATTTTTGCGTGACCATGCGATGACGATCAATCCCGATGATGTCATTGTGTGTACGGGCGGCAAACAGGTCTTATTCAATGCGTTGGTCGCGACGATTGGCGAGGGCGATGAGGTGTTGATTCCTGCGCCGTATTGGGTGAGCTATCCCGATATGGTCGTGTTAGCGGGAGGGACCGCGGTCCCCGTGGTGTGCGATGCGTCTGTTGGTTTCAAGTTGACCCCAGAGTTGCTTAAAAAAGCCATCACGCCTCGGACAAAATGGCTAATTTTGAATTCCCCTTCAAACCCGACCGGTTGTGTTTACACGGCGGATGACCTCAAGGCGCTCGGCCAGGTCCTCAAGGCGCATCCCAACGTCTTGGTGATGGTCGATGATATGTACGAAAAGCTGTTGTTTGACGGTGCAAAATTTGCGACCTTGGCACAGGTGGCACCAGAGATCGCGGACCGCGTATTGACGGTTAACGGCGTTTCAAAAGCCTATTGCATGACAGGTTGGCGTATTGGATACGGCCATGGACCAAGCTGGTTGATTGGCGCAATGTCGGCGATTCAGTCCCAGTCGACTTCTAATCCTTCCTCGATCAGTCAGGCGGCAGCGTTAGAGGCGTTGGACGGTCCGCAAGGTTTTATCGCTGATCACAATATCGTGTTCGAGCGCCGCAGAGACATGGTCGTACGCATGCTCAATGAATGCGAGGGCGTGACATGCCTCAAGCCGCAAGGCGCGTTTTACGTCTATCCGAGTTGCGCAGGCACGCTTGGCAAGACTACACCCAAAGGCGTCAAAATCAACAATGATTTCGACTTTGCCAATGCTTTGCTTGAAGAAAAACTGGTCGCAGTCGTTCCAGGCTCGGCATTTGGACTCGCGCCATATTTTAGGATTTCTTATGCAACATCGGATGATGTGTTGAAAGATGCTTGCGAACGCATCAAGGCTTTCTGCGCTTCTTTACGCGCTTAAGCAGTTTTGTTCATGACTGACGTGGGGGCTTGAAAGCCCCCATTTCTTCGAGCATCTCCTGCAGTAAATCCAGGCGCAAGCGTGGATTCTCCATGGAGAGCAAGTGCGCTTTTTGCGCAGAAGGAATGTTGAGTAATTCAGCCCAGCGATTGGCAACCCAACCGCAGTCGTTGAGGCGATAGGGGGCGAGAAAAGGGCGATCCGCGCTTTCGACGTTTTGCTCTTCAAACGATGTAATGAGTCGCGCGAGCGCCTGCGAAGTCGGTGTCAACTCTGGCGGAATATCGATCTCAGAATCCGCATTCATCAATTCAATGTTGGCGGACCAGGCGCCATTCGGTGCTTGAGTACGCTCAAGGATCTTGAAACGTTGTCCACCCCGACAGCGCAGCATATACAGGCTTGGTTGGACCGCATCAAACTCGATGATGTGCGCCAGTGTGCCTGTATTCGCAAACTCAACTTCTTTGCCTGGAATCCGGACCTCGGGCCCCTCTGTCAGCGAGACCACGCCAAAGGGGGCTTGTTGCTTAAAACATGCTTTGGTCATGTCGAGGTAGCGCACTTCGAAAATTTTGAGCGCTAATAAGCCCCCGGGAAAAAGCGTGGACCCAAGGGGAAAAAGTGGGATATTCATCTGTTTGACTCATGGTTGGATGCGATCATGATCATCATCTTGTTAAAGGGTGGATTTCCCACGGAGTGCCTTGGTTTCTGAGTGTTTCCGTTTTGTTTCGAGCCGTCGCTGGCGTGAACCAAAACTGGGTTTTGTCGCATGTCGTGTTTTGGGCGGGCGTGCAACGCTGTTGATCAATTCGTTGAGTCGGGCGAATGCATCCATACGGTTGAGTTCTTGGCTGCGGTGGGATTGTGCCTTGATCACGATGGCACCGTCCCGCGTGATGCGCGAGTCCTTGAGCGCGAGTAGCCGTACTTTGACGTCGGCGGGCAAACTTGAATGAGGGATATGAAAGCGCAGGTGAATCGCACTCGAAACTTTGTTGACATTCTGCCCACCCGCGCCTTGCGAACGCATGGCGGAGACTTCGACTTCAGATTCGGAAACAGACAAAACGGGGAGCATTGGGTTTTTTTTCGATAGGCATGTACACTAGTTTATCGTTAATTTATCGGGGCAATATCATGGCCAAAGGTCAACAAAAGTCCAGCAAAGAAGCTAAAAAACCCAAAAAAGATACTTCGACACCTAAACCCGCATCTGGGTTAAGCGAACCGGTGCGCTCGACGGTCGTTAATACTGTTTACACCAAGCTTAAGCAAAAAGATCGTTAATCCCGATTCTGTTGAGTCATTTTTGTTTTAATCGTGGTGAAAGCAATGGCTTCGATTGGTAGAGAGGTGTCTCCGGCTGATGCGCTAAAAGCGCACAATAAGTTTCAAGAGGCGCTTGCTCTGCATCAGCAAGGGCAACTCAAAGAAGCGCGTGCGCTATATGAGCGCACGCTAAAGTGGCAGCCCAATCATTTCGATGCGCTGCACATGCTCGCGACGATTGCTTACCAAACGGGGCAGCTAGAGCGTGCCGAGATTTTATTTGTGAAAGCGCTCAAGCTTGATCCCGAGGCGAGCTTTGCACTCAATAATTTCGCTAATCTTTTGCAGGATCTAAAAAAATACAAATCTGCACTGTCTCATTACGATCGTGCGATCGCGGTGGATGCAGACTATGTTGAAGCGCACAATAACCGTGGGGATCTGCTGCAGCATATGGGGCGATGGCCAGAGGCATTGGAAAGCTATGACCGTGCGATCGCGTTGGCTCCTGACTATGCCCAAGCGCACTATAACCGCGGCAATGCCTTAGGAGCAGTGGGACGTTTCGATGAAGCGATCACCAGTTTTGATGCTGCGATCAATCTTGTTCCCACCTTTGCACAAGCATTGATGAACAGAGGTAATACCCTCAACGATCTTGGCCGGCACGCCGAGGCGGTTAAAAGTTTCGATCGCACGCTCGAATGTGCGCCTCAGATTCCTTACTTACTTGGCACACGTCTGCACGTCAACATGCAGATGTGTGATTGGCGGCATTATCAAGAACGTCTTACCGTTTTGTTGTCGGCCGTAAAAAATGACGAACCCGCGAGTCTGCCTTTCCCGCTTCTTGCACTGACTTCGGATCCGGATGTGCAACTGCGAGCCGCGCAAACTTGGATTCAGGACAAGCATCCGGGCCCTCAAAAAATAGTGCCTTTTGCCAAGCGCACTCACAAGCAAAGGTTACGGATAGGGTACTTTTCTGCTGATTTTCACAATCATCCTGTAGCGCAACTGATTGTGGGTTTGTTCGAAGCGCATGATCGTACCCAATTCGAGGTGTATGCCTTTTCCTCGGGTCCAGACATTCGAGATACGATGCGGCAACGTCTAGAGGCGGGTTTTGAACACTTTTTTGACGTCAGGCAAGAGACTGATGCTCAGCTTGTCGCGCGTGCTAGAGCGCTTGAGATCGATATTGCGATTGATCTGAGTGGCTTGACGAAAGATTGCCGCCCAAGCGTATTCGCGGCGAGAGTCGCGCCAGTGCAAATCAATTATCTGGGTTACCCCGGCACAATGGGTGCCCCTTACATGGATTACATCCTTGCCGACAAAACGCTCATCACCCCTGAGACTGAGCCTTTTTATTCGGAAAAAGTGATTTATCTACCACATAGTTATCAGCCGAATGATCGTAAACGGACCGTATCATCGCATCCGTTCACCCGAACGGAGCTTGGCTTACCCGAAGACAAGTTTGTCTTTTGCTGCTTTAACAACAACTTCAAAATTACCCCCGAAACGTTTGATCGTTGGATGTCGATTTTGCGTGCCGTGCCTGATAGTGTTTTGTGGCTTTTACAGGCAAGCGAACACACGGCAAATAATCTACGCCGTGAGGCGCAAGCGCGAGGCGTGCATTCTGAACGATTGATTTTTGTCCCTAAAGTATCAACGGATCAATATTTGGCAAGACAACGCTGCGCAGATTTGTTTCTAGACTCGCTGCCCTATAACGCACACACCACGACAAGCGATGCTTTATGGGTAGGACTGCCGGTGTTGACGTGCATGGGCCAAGCTTTTGCGAGCCGTGTCGCGGCGAGTTTGTTGCGAGCTGTCGAATTGCCTGAACTCATTACGATGGATGGCGAGGCATTTGTGGCTCGAGCGATCGAGTTGGCCACTGATCCTGTGCAGCTTCAGTCATTACGCATACGCCTAGAGGAAAACCGCTTGCATGCGCCTTTGTTCGATTGCATGCGTATGGCGCGCGCGATCGAGGATGCTTATGTTCAGGTCCATGCGCGTCGGGTGGCGGGTTTGCCACCCGAATCTGTCTATATCGCCGACAGAATTTGAGGCGAGATCTTAGACCGCGTCAGGGAAAGGGAGCGTTTTGCCTTCTGGAATGGGCTCCTCACCTAAGCTTAACAACATGGCAATCGTCACATAAGTCCCGCTGACGGCGATAAGGTCAACAAGTTGTTGTTCCCCAAGTACTTTCTTGGCATGTTGAAAAAGCTCTTCACTGATCTTGTGATTTTTACTCATGTTCATACAGACGTCATACACCGCGTCTTCATCGGGTTGCATGTTGCGGGGACGAATGTTTTGCTTCAGATCATCCGCAACATGCGCGGGCAAATCGTGGCGTAAGGCGATGGGGTAGTGCGCGAACCATTCCACTTGCGAGTTCCATAGACGTGCTTGAATCAAAATGGCGAATTCGCTCAGGCGCATTGGGAGCGAGTTATTAAAGCGTAAATAATCAAGTAAACGCTTCATGCGATCGGCAAAGATCGGACTTCTCAACATGACGTTGTAAGGACCGGCTAAGCCAAGACTTGAAATATCGAGAATTTCTTGCGCAAGTCCGCGCGACTCTTGAGGCAAGGTTTCGAGCGTAACTTGAGTAAATCTTTTTTGTTTTGATGATGACATGTGAGATCCAAAAGTGAATGGAGCGGTATAGGTTCGATGGCCTAAAAGGCGAAAAGGATTTATAGCCTAGATTTAACGAATGGAGGTTTGAGTGCGTTGCAGCAATTCTTTGTATTTTGCGGCATCACTGGCGAGAAGAGCATTAAACTCGGCAGGTGAAGACGTTTGCACTTCCATTCCCTGCGCCGCTAATTTTTCGTAAAACTTTGGCATCGCACCGACCTTTTTAATGGCAGCATTGAGTTTTTCAACGACGGCGACAGGCGTTCCAGCGGGCGCGATCACGCCTTGCCATGTGTAGGCTTCAAAACCAGGCAATGTTTGCGCCACAGTAGGCACGTCTGGGGTTGCAGAGCCACGCTTGATGCCCGAGGTCGCAACCAGAACGAGACGACCTTCCTTGATGTGTTCGGAATTGCCAACCAGAGAGGTGAACATCATATCGACCCGACCTGCTAAGAGGTCGATCAGAGCGGGACCCGCGCCTTTATAAGGGACATGCACAAGATCGATGCCGGCGGCGACACGAAACGACTCGCCTGCGAGGTGTTGTGCCGAACCGTTTCCTGATGAGGCAAAGTTCAACTTACCGGGACTTTTCTTGGCATAGTCGATCAATTGTTCAACCGTTTTAATGTTTAAGCCTGGCGTCACGAGGAGCCCAAGCGGCTGGATCGTTGTCTGGGACACGGGAGAAAAGTCTTTGACAGGATTATAGGTTGGGGTGTTGTGCAAAAGAGGCGTGATGACAAACGCGTTTGTACCAAAAAGTAAACTGTAGCCATCTGGATTCGCGCGTTTGATCGAGTCTGTACCGACGAGCGTACCGCCACCCGCCCTGTTTTCAACAATCACGGACTGCCCCATGAGCGGTGTGAGTTCTTGAGCAAGCATACGTGCCACGATATCCGTTGCCCCACCTGGAGCATAGGCGACGATCAGCCGAATCGGTTTGTCTGGAAATTGAGCACTGCTTTGATTGCTGCTTTGAGCACTCGCGATTGGGCTAAGAAGGATCAAGGAAGACAACAGGCTAGTGATGAGATGTCTCATATTCATTTTTATACCCTTGCATTGAAAAGAAGAGGTTCTTGTGTTCCGCCAGGTCCAAACAGGCGATCTGCCATGACTTGGCAGCGTTTCATATAGCGATGCTCATCGGGCCCATAATCGGCGACTGCATTGTGCGTGGTGCCGATGTTGTCCCACATCAAGACTGAGTCTTTATTCCAAGCGTGGGTATACAGATATTTGTCCTCAAGCTGACGCGCAAAGAGTTCTTCGAGTATTTCGTCGCTTTGCGCTTTTGGTAAATCATTAATCTCGATGGCATAGCCAGGATTCGCGTACAACACTTTTTTTCCTGTCAGCGGATGCGTGAGGAAGGCAGGGTGGCGCGCAGGTGGCCGAGCATTTCTTTCTTTTTCACTCAAGGGCGGACGCGTGCTGCCAGGGCGGGTCCGCATCATGTCCCAAAATTTATTGAAGTCATGGGTGATGGTCTTGTCGGCGAGCGTGGCCTTTAGATCTTCGGAGAGATCCTCATAGACTGCGTGCATGTTTCTAAATTGTGTCGCACCCAGAGGTTTTCCCTCACGATGCGGAATCGTCGTGCCGTATAAAATATTGGCTAGAGCGATGACGGACGCATAAGACATGTCTGTGTGCCAAGATTGCCCAGCATCTTTAAGTCCGAGTGGCTGACCATTCTCAACCATATTTGAAAGAATCATCACCTCTGGGAAACCCGGTTCTTGCGCCCGTCCTCCCGGACTAATATAAAGTTCACCAAAGCTCTGACTAAAGGCTTTGAGTTGTGCAGTCGTCAAAGATTGCTTCGGAAACTCGAGTACGCCATAGCGCCCAAGCGCGAGCAACAGCATATCAATTTGCGTCGTACTTAATGGTTGTGACAGATCAAGCTCTTCAACGCGAACACCGAGCGTTTCAGGCATCGGATTTAATTTCATTTTTTGTCTCCATCTATTTCTGTTATTCGTTTTCAAACACTGGGTCGCGCCTTGTGCCATGATGTGTCACGTTGATAGGCATCAGCGATCTTGAGAATCATCGCCTCGTCAAAGGGTTTGCCGACGAGTTGAAAAGCAAGAGGCATATGTCGGCTTGAAAAACCAGCAGGCACGCTCATCGCGGGTAAGCCGAGATAATTGATCGCGCGGTTGGTATAGGTCAGCTGACTAATGGACTGAAGCACAGTGTTGAGATCACCCGTGGTGGTCGCCGCGATGGTGGGCGTATGCAAGCGAGCGACGGGGATATGCAGCGCATCACAGCTTCCAAGGCTTGTCGCTAGATATTCCTTGATGAAATCATCCCTGGCGCGAAGCGCTTCGACGTACCCAATGCCCGTCTGACTAAAGCCGGGTTCGATTCGGGCACGAACCTGATCGCTATAGTCTTGTGGACGCTGTTCAAACCATTTCCGGTGGACTTGTGCAGCCTCGGCCGTCAAGACAATCGCAGTCATTTCGTGAATGCGCTGCATATTGGGTACCTTGACTTCAACGAACTCGGCACCGCGTCCGCGCAAGACTTGCAAGCTGGCCTCCAAGGCTGCCGCCATTTCAGGCTCAAGATTTTCACGATAAAAGTCTTGAGGAACGCCGATTCGAACCCCTCTTAAATCCCCAGTCAGTTTTCTTTCATAGTCTTCGTTGGGTTGTGTCGTGCACCAAGGGTCGTCGGGGTTAGGACGACTAATGTGTGTCAAGATGCGCGCGCAGTCACGTGCGGACTGCGCCAACGGACCCACGCAGTCCAGGGTGTGAGAAAGGGGAAAGACACCATCGATGCTGACGCGTTTGGCCGTCGGTTTAATGCCTGTGACGCCACACATGAACGCAGGTTGACGGATCGAGCCGCCCGTGTCGCTGCCAAGTGAACCAAAAACGAGGCGCGCAGCCACGGCGATACCCGAGCCGCTTGATGAACCGCCGCAGGGATATTCAGGGTTCCATGGATTGAGTCCATGACCATAATGACCATTGAAGCCGGTCGGACTCATGGCGAACTCTGCCATGTGCAAGGCGCCTAGGTTGACTTGACCTGCCGCATCTAAGTCATCGATGACCCAAGCGTTTTTCTGAGCGATATTACCTTGAAGAATTTTTGAACCCACGTGCATTTCTTTGCCCGCGACTTGAATCAAATCTTTGTGTGCTAGTGGCACACCATGCAAAGAACCCAGCATGAGACCGCTTGCCTGGAGGGCATCCATTGCGCGTGCACGCGCTAATGCTTGCTCATGATCAATACGAAAAACGGCATTCAATCTTCGACCTATCGTTTCCAAGCGGTTAAGCGACCAAGTCGTCAGCTCAATGGACGAAAATGCTTTCTTTGCAATACCGTCTGCAGCGCTGACGAGGTCGAGTTGCTCAAACTGACTCATAATATTTCCTGTTGTACGTCTCAAATTAAGTTTAATCATATCTAAACGATCTACTTAGCATAACGCCAATCTTGTTCTGCGAGCCGCCTATTTCCTCTATGTGGGCGATTCTTAGAATGGTAAGTCGGATTGAGGATGACACATCTCCTGAGAGCTCTTTGCGCGCAGCGATAAGCTTCCAGCTCGAACACCAAGGAGTCGAATCCTTTGATCAAGGGGGACGCGCCGCAGGCACTCGGTCGCGGCCTGTCTAATGGCGGCGCCCTCTGCAATTGCAACCGGCAGGGTTAGATCACGCGTGATGACTTGAAAATCCGCATATTTAATTTTGATGCCGATCGTTTTTGTTGCATATCCTTTACGCAGGAGATCTTCGGCCAAGCGATAGCATAAGTCTGTAAAGATCGCCGACAAACGCGTGCGATCTTGTTTCGCATGCAAGTCGCGTTCAAACGTTGTTTCTCGACTGAGGGACTTTGGCTCAGAGGACGTGACAACAGGTCGGTCATCCACGCCATGCGCAGCCTGATAAAGCCATTGACCTGTGGCGCGGCCAAAGTGTGCGACGAGCAGTTCTGGGGGAGTGTTTGCGAGCTCCCCGATGGTGTGAATGCCCAATGCGGCAAGTTTTTCGTTGGCTTTGGGTCCGATACCGTTAATTTTTTTCGCGGGCAAAGGCCAAATGCGTGTCGATAATTCGGTGGCATTTAAAAGGGTGACCCCGTCAGGTTTATCCAAATCCGAACAAATTTTTGATAACAATTTGTTCGGGCTCACGCCGATCGAGCAGCTCAGGCCAGTTGCGTCACTCACGGCTTTTTTAATGCGCAAGGCCAGTCGTTGAGTATCTTCGTCAAGATCGGTGAAGTCGATATATATTTCATCGATGCCACGATCTTCGACAAGAGGAGCAATGCTTGAGACAGCAGACTTGAATAGTCTTGAATAATGCTTGTAGGCCTCAAAATTTGCGGGCAACAGGATTGCTTCGGGTGCCAACAAGGCAGACTTCATCAAGCCCATGCCAGAAAATACGCCCAAAGCGCGCGCCTCATAAGTCGAGGTTGTGATAACGCCTCGCCCGACATAGTCGCGCAAACGAGCAAAATGCCACATGCCTGTTGCATCGAGCGTGGGTTGCTCCGTACTGCGACCACCGACGACCACAGGTTGGCCTTTAAGTTCGGGATAGCTCAATAACTCGACTGATGCGAAAAATGCATCCATATCGAGGTGAGCAATTCGGCGTTCAGGCTTCATAGCTTCAGTGTATTTGAAACATAAGCGCTTTTGAGAGCAGTGCTGAGGTGTAATGCTCTAAACTAAGGGTATCGAAATTCGCGTACGTGACGTGCGTACCAATGACTTTAATCAACATCAACATGAATACCTTATCCTCAGACGCTTCGACTGAAAATCTCGCATATGCGCATCGTTTAAAAGCCCTAGCCGATGAGGTCTCTGATGCGTTGCTCATCGTCAAGCGCGTTTATTTTGAAAAACCACGCACAACGGTTGGCTGACAGAAACGCACTTAGTTTTGCGCGTCGAACCCGTACAAGTGAGCGGGATTATGTACGAGTATTTTTTCAATCACTGCGCGATCGCGAGTCCAGTGGCCTAAGAGATCCAACATGTTTGCATCATTAGGCTTGTGCGCTTCCGTCGGATGGGGCCAGTCGCTTCCCCATACCAAACGATCTAGGGCCTGAGCGATCCAGTGTCGGGCGACGACATCGACATCGCTAAAACCATCAGCCTCTCCGATTTGACTATCCAGATACGCGCCGGAAAGCTTGATCCAGGTATTGCCTTTGTCTAACAAACGATTGATTAATGACACGGCCGGGTGTTGAACGCCAAGAGGTTGCGGAAGCCGTCCCATATGATCGATCACAAGCGGGCAGGGCAGACGCTCAAGCATCGCCGCGTAATGGACAAACTGATCGGCCGTCCAATGCAATTGCAGATGCCAACCTAAACGCGCAATGCGTTTGGCGAGCGGTTCGACCATCTCAAAGTTTACAGCTGCATTTTTTGGTGTGTAAAGAGAAAACCTGAGTCCTCGAATGCCCGCGCGATCGAGTGCATCCATGGTCTGATCTGAGGCGTCACTGCTTAAAACCGCCACACCGCGCGCATGTTGGAGCCCAAGCTGAGCGATCGCATCCACGGTCACTCGATTGTCCGAGCCGTAGCTGCGCGGGGTCACTATCACAGCGCGGCTTGTACCAAGCCTTTGTTGCAAAAGGCGATACTCCGTCACTGTTGCTTTTTCTAGACCGGCGGATGCATCCACAATTTGCTCGAAGCGGTCGTCATAAATGTGTAAATGGGCGTCACAGGCATGGCGCGGTACGATCAAGGCGGGACGTTGCGTTCCCGCGCTGTTGGGTACGATGCTCTTTTCTGAAGCAGGAGTCGGGCGAATCGGATAGGTGTCGCTCATGATTTGTTTTTATCATGCCTGAGTCGTAGGGCTTCTTCTTTGATGATCTCAGTGTGTTGCCCGAGCGTAGGCGCGGCAAACGGCTCTGGCCCTGGCGTACGAGAAAAACGGACCGAACGTTTTAGGCCTCGATATTGACCCACGACAGGATGCTGGTAGGTTGCGATCAGACCTTGGCTCATTACCTGGGGATGATCGAACATATCTTCAACTGAACGCGCTGCTGCGCATGGCACCTCTTCACCGAAAAGCGCCTCCCATTCGAGAGCGCTTTTTGCTGCGAGGGCTAGATGAAGTTTCGGCACAATTTCCGCTTGATGTTGCGCGCGCTTGCGCACGGTGTCGAAGCGTTCATTGCCGATGAATTCGGTCATGCCCGTTTTTTCGCAAAGCGCTTGCCAGAAATGGGGTGTATTCGCAGAAATATAAATAAAACCGTCTTTGGTGGGGTGAATCCCCGTAATGCCTCCCGAGCGCATATCGCGCGCAACGTCTCGCCCTTCTTGTTCGGCCCAGACGAGACGGGTGGATTGCATCGTCATCGCGGCATCCAAGAGCGAGACGCCCACGAACTGTCCTAAACCCGACCGCTCACGTTCAAATAAAGCTGAAGACACGGCGCCTGCAACGAGTGCAGAGGCATAAAAGTCGACGACCGAACCGTATAGGACTTCGGGTGGACCTCCTTTTTTACCCTGCTGTGCGGCCATCCCTGTCATGGTTTGCAGCACTTGATCAAAGCCCGCTTTGTCTTTCAGCGGGCCTGTCTCACCATAGCCACTCACTGCGCAATAGATCAGTCTGGGATTCAGTGTATTTAACTGCTCATAGCCAATGCCAATGCGCGGCGCCACAGTAGGTCTGAAATTATGGACAAGCACATCCGCGCTCTCAATCAATGTCAGCAATGTCGAGAGATCTTCAGGCTGTTTGACATCCAGAACCGTGGCCAACTTACTTCGGTTGACCCCGAGGAAAGCCCGACTCTCAGACTCAAGGCTCGAGGGATATTTTCGAAGATTATCGCCCGTGGGGGGTTCGACTTTGATGATCTCGGCGCCTTGATCAGCTAGCAAAGTACAACCATACGGACCTGCAATATAGGCCGACATGTCAATGACACGTACGCCCGAAAGCGGGCCAGACGGACCCGATCGACGAGGTAGGGCTGACGCGCTTGGCACCGTTGAGTCTTGGGTGGCGGAGTGACCTTTCATGCTTAGGTTATTCCGCCTGAATGTTCGCAGTCGCCGCGACTCGCTTCCAGCGCGCAAGCTCATTGGCGATATGGGCACTGAATTCAGCAGGTGTCATCGCGACTGGGCTCGCACCTTGTTTCAGAAAAAACTCTTTCATTTGATCCGAACCGATAATTTTATTGATGGTTGTATTGAGCTTTTGCACGACTTCGGGGGGAGTGCCTGCGGGGGCAAGAATACCCCACCACAAATCAACTGCAGCTGCGCCGTAGCCGAACTCATCAAGCGATGGAATGTTTGGTGCGATTGGGGAACGCTTCGCCGTTGTGACAGAGAGACCCCTTATTTTTTCATTATTGACGTGATTCAACAGCGAAGGTGCGCTGGCGAAGATCATATCGATTTGACCGCTCATCAGATCATTGACCGCCGGACCCATCCCTTTGTAGGGAACATGGGTCATTTTTATATTCGCGACATCAGAAAAAATTTCAGTGGCGAATTGATTGATACTTCCGACACCTGAGGTGCCGAAATTGAGTTTTCCAGGATTGGCTTTGGCGAAAGTGACGAGCTCAGGGAGTGTTTTAAACGGTGTATTGTTGCCGACGGTAATTAGTAGAGGTCCTCGCGCCAACATCGAGACTGGCGCAAAGCTCTTGACGGCATCGTATTGCAAATTATTTCTGACAGCGGCGCCTGTAGTAAATGTCGAAGAAAGAACGACAAGCGTGTAGCCGTCGGCAGGGGCTTTAGCGACCATGACGTTTGCTAATACTCCACCCGATGCGGGTTTGTTTTCGACAACCACGGAGACGCCCAGAGCATCTTGCATGTGTCTTCCAATCGTGCGCGCGAAGGTGTCGTTCGAACCACCGGGTGCGCTCCCAACTAACAAGGTGATTGGCTTGTTGGGAAAGTTTGTTTGCGCGATCGCGGCGGCTGGGAGGAGGGTAGCCAAACAAAGTAATTTAAAAAGTTTTTTCATGATGTTTTGTCTCATTTATTTTTAAAAAATGCGCGTTGTGAATCCGTTCAAATCAAACCCAGGCGTTTAGCACTTTCCACTAATTTCACAGCGCTAAGATAGAAAGGAGGGTCGATCATTTTTCCGTCGACCACGTAGGCGCCGATCCCTTTAGCGGCAGCTTCTTTAGCAGCCTCTAAAACGCGTAAAGCATGCGCAATTGCTTCATCGCTTGGGCGAAAGGCTTGGTTTGCCATCGCGACTTGACTCGGATGAATACAGCTTTTGCCTACATAACCGAGTCTAGCGGCGAGTTCAGCTTCCTCGAGAAACCCCTCCGTATTCTGGATATTCGCAAAGGCGGAGTCAAAGGCATCGACGCCAGCCTCCGCTGCGGCGAATTTCACCTGCATCATGGCGTACTTGATTGCAAAGGCTTCCTTTCGGGAAATACCTATTGGTTCAAATAAATCACCTAAGCCAAGTTGCAATCCCGCGACGCGTGTATGCGCAGAGGCTAAGTCAAACGCTGTTCGCAAAGCTTTTGGCGTCTCGATGTTCAAAAGAAGACGAATCGGATGGTTGCCATCGCGATTGACCCCGTTGACGCGTTCAGCTTTCTCAATCGCTGAGACGGCCTGTCGGACGGCCTCGGGGCTGTCGGGTTTGGGTAGGTTAATCATATGCAAGCCAGCCCGCACGACTTGAGCGATATCATGTTCAAAGTGCGCGGTATCCATGGCATTGACACGAACGATGATGGTTTTCTTTGAGTTGAGCACGCTTTGCGCATCCATCCACGTGCTGAGCGTCGACCTCGCTTCTGATTTTTTAGATTCCGCGACAGCGTCTTCGAGATCAAATGACAGGCCATCTGCCGCACTTGCCAGGGCCTTGTCAAAGAGTTCGGGGCGGGATCCGGGGACGAAAAGTTTGCTTCTCATGATGCTAGAGTGACCTTCTGAAGGATGAAAAAGATCGATAGTCTTTAACCTTATAGAATAGTTTTAGGGCGACATCTAGATGTTCTTTATTTTTTCTCTGATATCGACCTTGCATAATGAGTCGTGGCAACCTCTGCTGCAACGCAGCAAGTAAACTTCTATACGTTACCTGTTAACTTGTATAAGTTACTGAATAATAAAATCATCAACATGCAGGCAAAAAGTCCTTTAAGGAACCCTTATGCTCATTTCTACATGTAAAAAAATACTGTCACGTTCTTTTTTGATCAGTACGATCTTGAGCGTTTCCAGCATTGCGTTTGCTCAGGCAAACTCCGCGGCGAACTTTCCGACGAAACCGATCAAATTACTTGTCGGTTTTGCGCCAGGGGGAGGGACCGATGCAGCGGCGCGAACGATCGCGATCAAACTCAGCGAAATACTGGGTCAGACTGTCGTGGTGGACAATAAACCAGGGGCTGGAGGCAATATTGCTGCGGATCTCGTGGCCAAAGCCCCCGGTGATGGTTACACCATTGGTTTGGCCAATATCGGCTCCTTGGCTGTGAATCCTCATATGCCGAACGGGACAACCTACAACACGCTGAAAGATTTTGCGATGCTTGGAAACGGAGTGACCTTTGGCAATGTGCTTGTTGTGCGTGCAGATTCGAATATCAAAACATTTGCGGATTATCTGGTGGCTGCCAAAAGTGCCGATAAGCCCTTGTTTTATGGCTCTTCGGGTTTTGGAAGCGCGGGCCATATGTCCGGGGAGTTGCTGAAACAACGCGCCGACACCACCGCGCAGCATATTAACTACAAAGGCGGCGGTCCCGCGATGAATGGTTTGTTAGGTGGCGAAATTCAAGCTATTTTCGCCAGTGCACCGACGGCGATCCCCTTGATCAAGGCAGGCAAATTACGTGCCCTCGCTGTGACGGGAGCGAAACGTTCGGTGGACTTGCCTGACGTACCAACCATTGCAGAGCTTGGTTTTCCTGGATATCTCGCGACCAACTGGTATAGCTTTATCGCTCCAGCAAGTACACCGCCAGCAATCGTCCAAAAATTGAACATAGCGATTGTGGCCGCGATTCGTGATCCTGCGACGCAGACGCGCTTGGCTGCGCAAGCGATGGAGCCTGATCCATCAACCTCAGAGGAAATGCGTGCCTTCGTGACCAAGGAATTTGACACTTGGGGCAAAGTCGCCAAAACCCTCAAATTTTAATTCTTTCAGGAAGCATCTTGGGCTCAACCATCGTTGAAAAAATTCTCGCGCAACACTCTGGGCGTGAGCGAGTGCAGGCGGGTGAGGTGGTCGTGGCAGAGGTTGATTACGCGATGGTGACGGATACTCGCGCATCCAATACCATCAAAATGATCGATCGTTTCGGCGATCAACCCCTCCAGTTCGCAAAAAAGACTTCGCTGGTTCTCGATCACTATTCACCGCCGCCTAATCAGGAGGCGGCAGATATTCATTCCGAGATGAGGGCGTTTGCGGCAAAGCGCGGAACAGGTCTGTATGACATTGGCGATGGTATTTGCCATCAAGTGCTACCCGAAGGCGGGCACTTGACCTGCGGTGATTTGGTGGTGGGTACCGACACACACTCTGTCACTTATGGCGCCTTCAACGCTTTTGGAACAGGCATCGAAGGCACAGATGTCTCCGCAGTCATGATGAGCAGCAAGCTTTGGTTTAGGGTGCCTCAGACGGTGCGCATCGATCTTCAAGGCGTGCTTGCGCCCGGGGTCTGGGCCAAGGACATCACATTGGCGATGTTGGGCAAGTTTGGTGCCGAAGGCCTGAACTATCATGCGATCGAGTACGTGGGTGACGCGGTCCGTGCGATGGCGATCGATGATCGCATGACGCTTTGCAATCATGCGGCCGAGTTGGGTGCCAAGGCGGCGATTCTTGAAGCGGATGAAAAAACGTTCGCATGGCTCGCCGCGCATGGGGCCAAGACACCTCGCCCGACCTTTGCAGACAGTGACGCCCATTACGCCGAGCGTTTTACGATCGATGTGGCGAACCTGGCGCCGCAATTGGCGCGTAAACACGAGGTCGATGACATCGTTGGCGTCGATCAGATTGAAAAACAAAAAATTCAATTTGCCTTGATTGGCACGTGCACGAACGGGCGTCTGGACGATATCCGCCAAGCCGCTTCGATTTTGAAAGGCCGCAAGCTCGCTCCGGGTGTGAGGATGATCGTGACACCGGCATCCAGACAAATTTATCTGGCTGCGCTCAGAGAAGGATTGATCGAGATCCTGACGACAGCAGGTGCTTCGTTCGAGTCTGCTGGCTGTGGCACGTGTGTGGGCATCACCAATCGCTTGGTTCCCGGGGATGGTGATACCGTTATTTCGACAGCCAATCGTAATTTCAAGGGCAGGCTGACAAATAAAAATGCTGATATCTGGCTGGGCTCGGCTGCAACGGTCGCGGCTTCGGCGTTGACGGGTTACATCACCGACCCCAGACTTGTTGAGGGTGGCACTTGGAGGTCGGCTGCATGAGCCAAGGCTTATTGATCGAGGGGTCTTCGTTTTTGCTTGGAGATGATGTCAACACGGATATCAACTGTTCCAACAAGTATCTCCCCGGGAAAGACGTGGCCTATGTGGCTCAGCATGCCTTTGAGCAGTTGTCGCCGGGTATCGCCTCTCGCATCGCCCATCACGGTGGTGGCATCCTTGTGGCTGGCGAGCACTTTGGCATCAACTCGTCGCGCGAACAAGCGACGCACGTGTTACGTCAGATGAAGGTACGCGCCATCGTTGCCCAATCTTTTGGTCGTCAGTTCTTTCGCAATGCCATAAACAACGGTTTACCAGTCTTCGAATGCGACACTTCGTCGATCGTTGAGGGACAGTCTCTGGAGCTGGACCTTGCCAGAGGTGTGTTGTGCTGCGAAGGTCGTGTTCTCCAAAAGTCGCATCCTTTACCATCGGAGATCCTCGCGATCCTTGCAATGGGTGGGCTGATTCCCTTTTTACAAAAATATCCAGATTGGAACTTCGCATGACAATCATTTCAGCCACACAGAAGCGTCGTTCGTTACGCGAGCAATTGCAGGGTGTACAAGCGGTGCTTGCGCCTGGCATTTATGACGGTTACGGAGCCCGACTCGTCGAGCAAGCCGGTTTCACTGCGGTTTATATGACGGGCAATGGCGTTTCCGCGACCTTGCTGGGGCGTCCCGATGTGGGTTTGGTGGATCTGACGTTGATGACAGATCATGCGCGACGTGTTGCGGCAAGCGTCAATATTCCGCTAATTTGTGACGCGGATACGGGTTACGGAAATGTCGTCAATGTGCGTCGAACGATCATGGAGTTCGAGGCCGCGGGAGTTGCCGCGATCCATATGGAAGATCAAGTCTCGCCTAAACGTTGCGCTCAGATGCCAGGCGAGCGGACAGTCATTGATTTTGACGAGGCCGTCGCTAAAATCGCCGCCGCGAGCGCGGCCCGTTCAGATCCCGAGTTTGTGTTGATCGCACGCACAGACTCAGCTGGAGCCCTTGGCCTGCATGAGGCGATTCGCCGCACACAAGCTTTTGCACAAGCGGGTGCGGATGCTGTGTTTGTCGAACTCAAATCGAATCCTAATATTTTGCAAGATATCCTGGCCATTAAGTCAGGTGTATCCGTCCCTGTTGTCGTCAACATCGATAGCGCTCAAGACCTTCGCAACCTTGCTTCTGCAGCCCTCAAGCAAGCAGGCGTGGATTTAGCCATTTATCCGGCCATGGCGCGCGGAGTATTCGGTCATGCCATGGTGGGGGCTCTGACACATTTGCGTAGCGCGGGTAATATGGCCGGGTATGAAGCCAAGATGTTTTCTTCTGCTCAGTACAACGAGGCGTTGGGCTTGAGCGAAATCGAAGCATGGGAAAAGCGCTTTGACTAAGTGATGCTTTCTCAAGCAAAGCGCAAAATTAGAGGAATTTGGTGAATCCCGCGACAGGCTCCCGTTCGCTGATCAGCGAATTTTCTATTTTTGACATGTCCGCATAACCAAGCGCCAAGCCGCACATCACTATTTCGCTTTGTGGGATGCCGGTCACGGCGCGAATCGTGTTGTGGAAGCGATTGAACGCGGCTTGCGCGCACGTATCGAGTCCGCGTCCCCGCGCGGCGACCATCAGGCTTTGCAGGAAACAGCCGAAATCGAGCCAAGAGCCTGTATTCATCGTTCTGTCGATGGTGAAAAATAGGCCAACAGGCGCATCGAAAAACGTGTAGTTGCGGGCATGCTGAGCATGCATGCCGGATTTGTCTTCTCGACCGAGTCCCAGCAATTTGTAGAGATCAAGTCCGACTGTGCGGCGACGCTCAATATAA
This sequence comes from Zwartia lucis, assembly GCF_965234455.1. Lineage (GTDB taxonomy): Bacteria > Pseudomonadota > Gammaproteobacteria > Burkholderiales > Burkholderiaceae_B > Zwartia > Zwartia lucis. The sequence continues at coordinate 982,178 of NZ_OZ248472.1, forward strand.
GGGGAGTCCCACTGAGTCGGATAATATTTATAGTCCTCTGTGAGCGCCTCAAACTGAGCCTTGTCGTTGTAAATCTCTAGGATCGCCTCCGATACGCGTTGTTTGATATCCCCTGTCAACACATACACCTTCCAAGGTTGTGTGTTTGAGCCGGAGGGTGCGCGCGCCGCCACATCAAGCATGAGTTCTATGTCTTCGCGCGCGACTGGGGTCGGTAAAAATGCCCGCATCGAATGACGGGAGGTGATCGCATGATCGACAATTTTTTGTTCGTTGTTCTGAATCATTATGCTGGTTCTCTTGAGGGTAAATGAGCTCCCGTTACTGTATTACATTTTGAGGACAAACGATCCAACATAAAACCGCAAAAAATAGCATTGAGAAGTCGCTGATGATTCATGGTACAAAAAGAAATGATCGCTAAACATGTGTTGAGGCTTGCCGACTTAGATAAGCGTCAACACTTCCTTAGGAGTAAAGGTTTTGGAAACAATCCAGTTTGAAGTGCAAGAGGGTGTCGGCACGCTGACGTTGAATCGGCCCAATCGCAAGAATGCGATTGATGCCGTCATGCGTGAAGAACTCAAAGAGGTCGTGTTTTCGCTTCCGCAACAACGAGATTTACGTGCGCTGATTATTACAGGAGCGGGCGGTACATTTTGCGCCGGTGGTGATATCAGCGTGATGGGGGCCGGTACGTTAGCACCAGAGGATGGACGTCATCGGATGCGTCACGACTATCTTTCGTGGATTGAAACCTTGCTTAGACTAGAAATACCTGTGATCTCGGCGGTCGAGGGTGCGGCTTACGGCGCAGGCTTTAGTCTCGCGTTGACGGCGGATATTGTGCTGGCCGACTCTTCGAGCCGGTTCTGTATGTCTTTTATGCGTTTAGGTCTCGTGCCTGATTGCGCGGCTTTTTATACTCTCCCGCGGATTGTGGGTACGCAGCGCGCCAAAGAGCTTGCCTTTTCCGCGCGTGAACTCACCGCCGAGCAGGCGCAGGCATTAGGCATTGTGCTAGAGGTATTGCCGCAAGGACGTGTTCTTGAAAGGGCTCAGCAAATGGCCCGATGTTTCGCACTCGCCGCGCCCGCAGCGCTTGCCATGACCAAGCGCGCAATGAATGTATCAATGAATAGTTCACTTGATGCAATGATGGATATCGAAGCCGATGCACAAGCTGTCGCGCGCACCAGCCAATGGCATACGGATGCAGTTCAGCGATTTTTAAATAAAAAACCTTCTGCGTTTCAGTGGCCTGGTAGCTTGGACTGATGTTGTTCCAAACATCCCGGCAAGCCGGGAGCATTCCTATTGTTTTAGTCTTGGGCGAGTGCCTGACGGCGACACGTTTTTTTCTCAACCTGCTAATTGCGCAGCAGGATTTTTCCGACTCTGTCGTGATTGGCGTCAAACAAGATACGCTCGATCCAATCAGGCATGCTCGATTAATCGAGTTACCGCGTGTTGACTTCACCGCACAAGACAGCTGCCTTTGCTGCGGCATGCATGGGGCACTCGGAGACGCTCTGCGTCAGATTTTTTTTCAAGCATTAAATGATCGGTCCAAACGATTAGACCGTGTGTTGATCGAATCCGACTCGATCGAACCGTCCCAATTGGCACATACCTTGAGACACACTCCTTTTTTGGGTCAACGTTATTTTCATCAAATGACGTTTAGGGTCGTGTGTCCGTCACAACCCTCCGATGCATTTTTACAAAAAACCGGCGAGTGGCAAGCGTACCTAATGGGTCTTAAGGGGCTTGATCCCGTCAGCAATCAATCGCGGCAGATCTTGATCCTATCTCTGCCACAGGCGCAATTTAACGCAGAGCAATTCAACAATTGGTCTGCGCAAGTTAAACAAGAGCTTCCTTATAAAGAAGTGTTTTATCTCAGTGCAGACGGGGTCTCAAACTTGAATTTGTTGTAAAAGATGCTTGTATTGGGCATAAACGACAAATAGATGTCTCAAAAGCTTGAAGTTATCTAGGGCAATGCGTTAGAATGCATTTATAGAAAGATAAATTCCTTGGGTGTCACCCAAATTAAACATGCGAAAGCATGACAAACATATAAGACCTTGAAACCTAAGGCTTTGATTGCCCGGCTCAGTGCTGGTCAGATCGCGCAAACCATTTGATGTATCCGTGATCAACGACTACACGTCCAAGCGTTGTGCCGTTTGCGGTGGTTTTTACCCCAGCTTATAAATCGTAACGCTCCATTAGCAACGGTTCTTTTTAACCATGCCTTTGTTGTGCTTACGGCTAGATAAACTTGCTGCAGTATTTTGATGCGGTTTTTTGATGCATTCTTTATTTCGAGATGCGCTGTGATGCCAGCGCTGTGATGCCAGATGAGTACAAAATAAAACTGGCCGAGCGCCAAAAGCGATCGACCAGTTGTATTTGGTTGCGGGGGCAGGATTTGAACCTACGACCTTCGGGTTATGAGCCCGACGAGCTGCCAGACTGCTCCACCCCGCGTCTGAAGAATGAAGTATAGCGTAGTTCCCGTTTCGGGACAAGTTGCCTAATGGCTTGTACAGGAAAAGAGTATTCATGAACGATCCGCAAGACATGCAGAACGATGCACAAGATCCGCATAATCATCAATGCGATACCGAGATTAGCGAGGTGCAATCCGATGACAACGAGCACCAACAAGGTGCACTGACTGTTCAGGACCACAGCGACTCAGATGACGCATTCGAAATAGAAACCGCCAAGCGCGTGCTTGAGGCAGCGCTATTATGTGCATCGAGTCCGATGCCACTTTCTGAATTGCGCAAACTTTTTGAAGAAGAGTCGCAATCCTCAAAGCGATTGACCGATGTTTTAGAGTCGATTCAGCAAGATTGGCTTGATCGCGGTATGGAGCTTGTCGAACTTGCTTCGGGCTGGCGCTTTCAGAGCCGCGCTTCGATGCAGCGGTATCTTGAAAGACTGAGCCCCGAACGCGTTCCAAAGTACTCGCGCGCCGTGATGGAAACCTTAGCGATTATCGCTTGGCGTCAACCGGTCACCCGCGGCGACATTGAGGATATTCGGGGTGTGACGGTTTCCTCCCAAATCATCAAAACGCTCGAAGATCGGGGCTGGGTTGAGGTGATCGGTCATCGTGATGGTCCCGGTCGTCCCGGTTTGTTGGGGACAACCAAGCAATTTTTGGATGATCTTGGTTTACGTGCTCTCGATGAGTTGCCTGCCCTCGGCGCTGCCGAAATGTCAGAAGCTTTGCAATCGCTGACCTTAGAGGCTGCTCCACTTTCTACTGGCGCGACAAAGCCGATTCAAGAGGCTTCCAGCGAGGCCGAGCAGTTAGAAGTGACTAACCATGATTCCATGCCATTAGATCTCGCAAGTCAAAGCGAGCCAGAACAAAATACAAATCATCCAAACCTGGAGTCCAAGTGACTAAACCGAATACTGAAGATGCCATCCTGAACGCCCAACAAGAAGGCGTTGTGGTTGTTAAAAAGGCCCCTCGCAAAACAGCTGCTAGCAAAACGGTCACTAGCACAACGGCCGCTCGCAAAACACCGGCGCGCAAAACACCGGCGCGCAAGACTGTGCGTGTTGTTGAAGTTGAAGATGCCGCAGCATCTGTTGAGTCTTCGGCGCAAGCCGTGAGCGTAGCTGCCGCGAAGCCCCCGCGCAAACCAAGGCAGCCTCGCGTAGCAAAAAGTGCGGAAGGCTCGCACACTGAAGCCCAGCAAATCGACATGCAGTCTGCTGATACTACACAACCGGTGAGCGTTGCCGATTTTGCAGTTTCAAGTGTTCCAGTTGCCTTCGTTCCGAATGAGCCCGACAATGTGAGTGAGCAAGGTGCGCGTGCTGAGAGCGAGGCGTCTGCAGGCGGGTCTTCGACTTCACCTAAGCCTCGCGGACGAAAACTTCGCACGCCGTTTCGTCGACGCCGCAGTGATTCGCCCGAAGCGACTCGGCAGTCTGATGGCTCTAGCGATGCGGCCCGCGCAGATTTCGTGTCGTTTGACGAAGTTGCAAGTGATGTCGCCGATTTCGGTGACCCAGTCGAGGCAGAAAAAGAAGCTGAAGAGGCGCTTTCCTATTTGCGTCAGACGGAACGGATTGAACAACGTCTGAACAAGTATTTGAACAGTGACGTGTTGATGCCTAAACTTCACAAGGTGTTGGCAGATGCCGGAATTGGCTCGCGTCGCGAAATGGAAGAACTCATCATCGCCGGACGCGTATCCGTCAATGGCGAGCCTGCTCATATCGGTCAACGTGTTGGCGTCAATGATGCTGTGCGTGTCAATGGTAAACCCATCACCCGAACCAACACAAAAAAACCACCGCGTGTGATTCTTTATCATAAGCCTGCTGGTGAAATTGTGAGCCACGATGATCCTGATGGACGCGCCAACGTCTTTTCGCGCCTCCCTAAAATGAAGGTGGGTAAATGGCTTTCGATTGGCCGTCTCGATCTAAATACAGAAGGCTTGTTGATTTTTACAACGTCCGGCGATCTCTCTAATCGCTTGTTGCATCCCCGTTATGGCAATGAACGCGAGTACGCTGTTCGCGTGCTCGGAGAGCTCGGTCCCGAGCAGCGACAGTCATTGCTGGACGGTGTGACCCTCGATGATGGTCCTGCTAGCTTTGGCATGATCGAATTCATTGGTGGCGAGGGCAGTAACCGATGGTATCGCGTGACCTTGAATGAGGGTCGAAATCGTGAAGTTCGCCGTATGTTTGAATCCGTGGGTCTGACAGTAAGTCGCCTGATTCGGACGCGTTTTGGTGATATTGTGCTTCCTACCACGCTGCGTCGCGGTCGTTGGGAAGAGCTAGATTCCAAACTTGTGTCGGCGCTGATGGTCCAAGTTGGGTTGTTGCGCGATGATGACTCGACCGAGGGCCGCTCCCGGCAGCCCAAGCAGCCGGTTTCGCATGACAGCGCCTTGCCACCTGGTTTTGGTACGCTGGATAGAAACGGGACGCATGGCGCCAAAATGGGACGGCGCGGCAACGTTCAAGGTGGCCGCTCTGGAAAACCCGAGCCCTTTGTGCACCCGACTGAGCGTGCTCCAACTGCGCTGACAGTGGGTGGCGGTTATGCCAATGGTCATCCTCAAGGGGGGCAGAGTGTTGGTCGAGGAGGAGGCCGTGTCAAACCCTCCGGACCACAGGGTCCTGGATCGCGCGGCCCAGGTGCCAGTCCAGGGGGCAACAAAAAGGGGCCGAAAGCTGCAGCGCGCCCAGGTCGCCCAAGTCGTCCTAGCGGTCGTAGTCCTCAAGGATCTGGTACCCAAGCGGGTCAAGGCTCCCCGGCACCGCGCGAATTTGTGCCGGGTGTGGCACCCGACCAGGGGCGGGACTTCAGCCGCGAGTCTGGCCAAGGGCGTCCTCGAGGGCCGGGTGCTGCAGCAGGTTCGGGAGGACAGGGTCGTCCTCCAAAGCAAGGCGGTCGTGGCCCAGGCAAACCCGGTGGTCGCCCCCAGCAAGGGCAGCCCGGTGGTGCGGGCCGTTCCGCGCCTAAAGGGGATGATTGGCAGCCTCGAGGTGCTTCCGCGCACGAGTCCCGTCTTGGTTTTACAAAAACACCCCGAGGTAATCGCTAAGCCTGTCGAATTAAATATATCTTAACCTGATCGGGGATGAAGGTCTTTTATTGTGCATTCATTTGACGTAAATCGTTGCTGCAACAAGACTTTTTTCCCTGATCATGCTAGAATCTAGGGCTATCAAGCATTGACATAGTTGGATTGATATAGTGGGTCTGACATGGTCGGTTTGACAAGGTCGATGCACTATTGCCTGCGGGCAAGGTATTTTTTTTGTAAACGGGCTGTCTTCAGCCCTTTTTTTTTGGACGTATGGCAGATCTTTTTACAATTTCGCAGCAGGCTTTAGCCTCCATGGATGTCGAGTTCGTCGATATTGAACGCGCAGCGCTTGGTCTTTTGCGTGTCACGATTGATCGGCCAGAGGGCATTCGCATCGAAGACTGCGAGCAAGTTTCAAAACATTTGTCGCGTGTTTTCGAGGTTGAAAACATTGATTATCGTAGGCTTGAAGTCGGTTCTCCAGGTGTCGATCGACCTTTAAAAACCGAAGCGGATTTCAAACGTTTTGTTGGTGAGCGTGTCGAGATCAAGCTGTGCGAGGCTGTTGACAATCAAAAAGTTTTTTCAGGTGAGTTGGTGGATCTAAGTGGCTCCGCCGGCATTGCGGGTACCGAGGCGCTTTTGCCTTTCGGTATTGAGTTTGAGGCAAAAAAGGGCGAGATTCGGCAGGTTGCATTTGCGTTTTCGGACGTAGAGCGCGCCAAGCTTAATCCTGTTCTGGATTTCAAGGGCAAAAAGCGATGAGTCGCGAAATTCTTCTGTTAGTAGACGCGTTGGCGCGTGAAAAAAACGTGACACGAGACGTCGTGTTCGACGCACTCGAAGGTGCTTTGGCTTCGGCCATGAAAAAGCGCTTTAAAGAGGACGCCGATATTCGAGTTTCCGTGAACCGGACAACCGGAGAGCACGATGGATTTCGTCGCTGGTTGGTCGTTCCTGACGAACTCGGCCTCCAAGAGCCTGATCAGCAAGAGATGCTCTCTGATGCGCGTGAAGTTGTCTCCGATATTGAGGTCGGTGAGTACATCGAAGAAGCACTCGAGCCTATCGAGTTCGGACGTATCGGCGCTCAGGCTGCCAAACAGGCGATCCTGCAGCGCATTCGCGACGCAGAACGCGAGCAAATTCTCAGTGATTTTCTAGACCGCGGCGAAATGATCGTATCGGGCTCCATCAAGAGGATGGACAAAGGCGATGTGATCGTAGAGACGGGCAAGATCGAAGCGCGGCTTCCGCGTAGTGAAATGATCCCCAAGGAAAACTTGCGCGTCGGTGATCGCGTGCGCGCTTGGGTACTGAAGGTCGACCGCACTGCGCGTGGCCAACAAGTCATCTTGTCCCGCACCGCGCCTGACTTCATTCGTCAACTTTTTGAAAATGAAGTGCCCGAGATTGAGCAGGGCCTCTTGGAAATCAAAGGTGCCGCTCGCGATCCAGGTGTTCGCGCCAAGATTGCCGTGGTGGCTTACGACAAGCGCATTGATCCCATTGGCACTTGCGTTGGAATGCGCGGTTCGCGTGTCACCGCGGTGCGTAATGAGCTCGGCGGTGAGCAAGTTGATATCGTCTTGTGGTCTGACGATCCCGCAGAGTTTGTGATCGGCGCGCTCGCTCCAGCAAACGTGGAGTCAATTGTGGTGGACGAAGATCGTCACGCCATGGACGTCGTCGTTGATGAGGAAAATCTACCTAAGGCGATTGGCTCAAAAGGTCAAAACGTCCGACTCGCCTCTGAGCTGACGGGTTGGCAGATCAACATCATGACACCCGAAGAAAGTCAGAACAGACAAGAGATCGAGCGTACTCAACTCCGCAGCACCTTTATGTCACGACTGGATGTCGACGAAGAAGTGGCCGATATCCTCATCGATGAGGGTTTCACTGGACTCGAAGAAATCGCCTATGTGCCAATGCAAGAATTATTGGAAATTGAGTCCTTCGATGAGGACACGATCAATGAGTTGCGTACTCGCGCGCGCAATGCATTGCTGACCGAGGCAATCGCTCAAGAAGAGCGTGTCGAGACGGCTCAGGATTTGCTAACGCTTGAGGGCATGACGCCTGAGCTTGTGGCCAAGCTCGCTATTGGCGGAGTCACCACGCGTGATGAGTTGGCTGAGTTGGCGACGGACGAGCTATGTGAAATGTCAGACCTCGATGAAAGCGCTGCGAGTGGTTTCATTATGGCTGCCCGTGCGCACTGGTTTGAAGATCAGTAAAAATAAAAAGTCGGTCGGGCGGCATCGGTCGCCCCGTACTTGAAGTTGTCACGCTGTAAATAGGTAAGAGAGAGTCTAATGTCGAGTAATACAGTCGCCCAGTTCGCTATCGAGCTGAAAATGCCTGCCAACGTGCTGTTAGATCAGCTGCGCGCTGCGGGTGTCATACTCAACTCAGTGGAAGACAACGTCACTGATGGCGATAAGGCTCGCTTGCTCGAGTCTCTTCGTCGCTCGCATGGGGCGACCGAGGGTAAAAAGATTACCTTGACCCGACGCCAAACTTCCGAAATTCGTCAAGCTGACGGCTCTGGCCGTTCGCGAACGATCCAAGTCGAAGTCCGTAAAAAGCGTGTGTTCGTCAAACGTGACGCACCCGAAGCGGGTGATGTCTCCGCTGCCATTCCTGTCGAGCAGGAGCGTGCAACCCAAGTCGAGCAAAATGACCTGATCGCTGCACCTGTCAAGGTCAATGAGTCCGCTCAGGTTTCCACGCCAGTCTCTGTTTCGGCTGATGATATCGAAAAGACGCAAACTTATCTTCCAGAGTCAACAATCGTTGAGGACTCTGCTGTTTCTAAGTCCGTTTCCAATGCGTCGACGCTTGAGCAACCCGCTCTGACCATTGATGCCAAAACACCTCCAGCGACCCCAGAATCCTCTGAGGCCGTAAAGTCCGAACGTGTAGCCTCTGCTGTGGACGCTGTTTTGGAATCAACGCCTCCAACAACGACCGTCAAGGATCCTGGAGCTGAGGGTTCAGCAGTCGTCCAAGAGCACTCTTCTGCCCCAGTCGAGCCAGAGTCACCGCAGATCTCCGCTGTTGAATCGAAAGACGAAACTCCTGTGGTGAGCGCTGCTGCAGATGTTCCTGCGACGTCAACGCCCGAAGACGAAATCGTCAAACCAGCTAAACCGATGCGTGGTCGTGCCGTGCCTCCTGCGCATGCCTTGCCTGTCGAGGGTGAAGCCCGCGATGAGGCAAGACGGGCTTCTGAAGCTGAGGCCGCTGCTCTGCGTAATATGTTGAATCGTCCTCGCAAAGTTGTACGTCCAGCAGAGCCAGAGGCGGCACCGCTTTTGGGGACTTTGCATAAGCCGACTGGCACCCCTGGAGCAACCAAGGGTGCCAAGAAAGACGGCGCTTCGGATGGCGGCGGTAAAAAGGTTCTGAAGTCTGGTGAAATCGCCTCGACTTGGACTGACGATGCCTCGCGTAAAAAACCTGCAGAAAAGCGTGATGCGCCTGCTGCACCTGGCCGCGAAGGTTGGCGTGCGGGTGGCAAAAGTAAATCCGGTGGCAAAAAAGGCGCACGTGGTGCGAACAATGTCGTACAAGATCGTCGTGAGCCCGCACCGGTTGAGTTTATCGCCCGTGAAATTCACGTTCCTGAAACAATTAGCGTTGCAGATTTAGCGCACAAAATGTCCGTGAAAGCGGGTGAAGTCATTAAGCATTTGATGAAGCTTGGTCAGATGGTCACCATCAATCAAGTGCTCGATCAAGAAACCGCGATGATTGTGGTCGAGGAGTTAGGCCACAAAGCCATCGCAGCCAAGCTCGATGATCCTGAGGCGTTCCTCGACGAATCCGTTCCTCATGAGGACGTTCAATTGCTTTCGCGTGCTCCGGTTGTGACGGTGATGGGCCACGTTGATCACGGTAAAACTTCGTTGCTTGATTACATTCGTCGCGCGAAGGTTGCTTCTGGCGAAGCCGGCGGTATTACGCAGCACATCGGTGCCTACCATGTTCAGACCGAACGTGGCATGGTGACGTTTTTAGACACACCAGGACATGAGGCATTTACGGCAATGCGTGCCCGTGGTGCCAAGGCAACTGATATTGTGATTTTGGTGGTCGCGGCCGATGATGGCGTGATGCCTCAGACCAAAGAAGCCATTCACCACGCGAAAGCCGCGGGTGTGCCACTTGTTGTCGCCGTCAACAAAATTGACAAGCCCGATGCCAATCCCGAGCGCGTCAAGCAAGAGCTGGTGGTTGAGGAAGTGGTCCCCGAGGAATACGGTGGTGATGTACCCTTTATTTCAGTATCGGCCAAGACTGGCCAGGGCATCGATGAATTGCTCGAGAACGTCTTGCTACAAGCTGAAGTGCTTGAGCTGAAAGCGGCTGTTGATGCACCTGCCAAAGGCATCGTGATCGAAGCACGCCTCGACAAGGGCCGCGGTCCAGTGGCAACTATTTTGATACAAAGTGGCACCTTACATCGTGGAGATGTTGTGCTTGCAGGTTCCAGTTATGGTCGAGTGCGAGCCATGCTCGACGAAAATGGCAAACCCATCCAATCAGCGGGACCCTCGATTCCCGTTGAAATTCAAGGATTGACCGAGGTTCCTGCCGCGGGTGATGAGATGATGTCCTTAGCCGATGAACGTCGCGCTCGCGAGATCGCGCTCTTCCGTCAAGGTAAGTTCCGCGACGTCAAACTCGCACGTCAACAAGCCGCTAAGCTTGAGTCGATGTTTGAAAATGTCGTCGAAGGCTCGCAGACTCTTTCCTTGATCGTCAAAACAGACGTACAGGGCTCTCAAGAGGCCTTGGTGGCTTCCTTGCTTAAGCTCTCGACCGAAGAAGTCCGTGTTCAAGTGGTTCATGCCGCGGTTGGTGGCATCTCAGAAAGTGATGTCAACTTGGCGATTGCCTCAGGTGCGGTCATGATTGGCTTTAACGTCCGCGCAGATGCGAGCTCTAAAAAGCTGGCTGAAAACAACGGCGTGGATATCCGCTACTACAACATCATTTATGACGCTGTCGATGAGATCAAGCTTGCCATGTCCGGCATGCTGGCGCCTGAAAAGCGTGAAGAGATCATCGGTATGGTCGAAATTCGCGAGGTCTACACCATCTCGCGCATCGGTACTGTCGCAGGTTGTATGGTGACCGATGGTGTGGTGCGTCGTGATTCACAGGTACGTTTATTGCGTAACAACGTTGTGCATTGGGCGGGTTGGCTTGATTCACTGCGTCGTTTTAAAGACGATGCCAAGGAAGTGAAGTCAGGCTTTGATTGCGGTATCACCTTGCGTGGTAACAACGACTTGCAAGTCGGTGATCAACTCGAAATTTTTGAAATCAGGGAAGTGGCTCGTACGCTTTAATGCCCATTAATGAGTCGTCATAAACAAAAAACCTCGCCCGGCCGTAATTTAAGGCTCGCTGACCAGATCCAAAAAGATCTGGCCATTATCGTTCAGCGCGAAATCGATATGAGTCGTGTGGGTTTAATCACGCTCTCTGGCATTGAGCTGACGACTGATTATGCACATGCCAAGGTCTACTTTACGGTGCTCGGTGGTGAGGCAGAGCTGGCTCAGGCGCTCCTCAATGAAAAAGCTGGTTGGTTTCATTCCCAGTTGTACAAGTTATTGCATATCCACACGGTGCCGACACTGCACTTCTTTCATGATCCGCGTCTCAAGCATGGTATCGCGATGTCCGCATTGATTGATCAGGCGAATCTGCCTGGTCAATACGCTGGACTCCCTGACGAGCCTGATGACAAGCCTTAAGGCTGTCGTTTTGGAAAACTGACGATGGCTAAAAAACGCGGGCGCGTGCTCGATGGTGTGTTGTTGCTGGACAAGCCTGTAGGGTTGTCGAGTAATCACGCGCTTCAACGCGCTAAACATGCCATGGATGCCCAGAAAGCGGGTCATACTGGTACGCTCGATCCGTTTGCAACAGGTTTGTTAGTGTGCTGCATGGGACGCGCCACCAAGATTGCGAGTGCCATGTTGAGTGCAGACAAGGGTTATTGCGCCACGATCGCGTTTGGTCGTGAAACGGACTCTGGAGACTTGACTGGTATTGTTGTCAACCAAGCCTCAGCAGATTTTTCTGGCGTCACTGAAGCGGCATTGCGTCCTGTGCTTGAGCGCTTTATGGGAACTCAAATGCAGATTCCTCCAATGGTGTCTGCGTTAAAACGAGATGGAAAGCCGCTCTATGAGTACGCACGTCAAGGGATTGTTCTTGAGCGCGAGCCCAGAGAGATCACGATCCGGCAACTTGAATTGCTGAGCATGACGCCAATGACGGCTGTCATACAGGTGTTATGTACAAAAGGTACATATATCCGGACGCTGGCACAAGACATTGGTCGTGAATTGGGTTGTTTTGCACATTTATCTGCTTTGCGGCGCACTCAAGTGGGTCCTTTTTCGCTTGATGAAGCGATTGAGTTAGAAACCTTACAGACGATGGAGTCACCTGAGAGTGTCTTGATCGCGATGGAAGATTTACCCGCTGAGCTTGTGCCAGCGAAAAAAAGTACAGCTTCGCCAGGTGCTGTTTTGCCTGGTTCCATTCATGTATCACCTGCAGACGATGTGTCTGCTCAGTCTTATTAAAGGATTTGTATGTCACGCGCATTGCGTAACGTTGCCATTATTGCCCACGTCGACCACGGCAAAACGACACTGGTAGACCAACTTTTGCGTCAGTCCGGTACTTTCCGCTCCAACGAGCGCATGACCGAACGCGTGATGGACTCCAACGATCTTGAAAAAGAGCGTGGCATTACGATTCTGTCAAAGAACTGTGCTGTTGAGTACGAAGGCACGCATATCAACATCGTTGACACGCCCGGACACGCCGACTTCGGTGGTGAGGTGGAGCGTGTGCTGTCGATGGTTGACGGTGTGCTGTTGCTTGTCGATGCAGTCGAAGGACCGATGCCTCAGACACGCTTTGTGACAAAAAAAGCACTGGCACTCGGACTCCAGCCAATCGTGGTGATCAACAAAGTAGACCGTCCTGGTGCACGTTGTGATTTTGTGATCAATGCGACCTTTGAGTTGTTCGACAAGCTTGGCGCAACAGAAGAGCAGTTGGATTTTCCAATCATTTACGCTTCAGGTTTGAATGGCTATGCCGGACCCACTGAGGACGTCCGTGAAGGCGATATGCGCCCACTGTTTAATGCCATTCTTGAACACGTGCCGATGCGCGATGATGATCCTGAGGCTCCTTTGCAGCTCCAGATCACCTCTATCGATTACAACTCCTATGTCGGCAAAATCGGTATTGGCCGGATTCGTTGTGGCCGTGTGAAAACAGGTATGGATGTGGTGTGTTTGAATGGTCCGGATGGTGCGACGTTTAAAGGTCGCGTCAATCAGGTCCTGAAATTCAAAGGTCTTGAGCGCGAGATCGTGGACAGTGCGATTGCAGGTGACATCGTGCTGATCAACGGCATCGAAGACATTTCAATCGGCACCACCTTGTGTGCGCCTGAAAAAGTTGAAGGTTTGCCGCTGCTCAAGATTGACGAGCCTACGCTCACGATGAACTTTATGGTCAACACCAGCCCTCTGGCGGGCCGCGAAGGTAAATTTGTGACGAGCCGTCAGTTGCGTGAGCGTCTGGATCGCGAGGTCAAGTCCAACATGGCTCTGCGTGTGAAAGAGACTGACGACGATACCATTTTCGAGGTTTCAGGACGAGGCGAATTGCATCTGACGATCTTGATCGAAACGATGCGTCGCGAGGGTTACGAGTTGGCTGTATCGCGCCCACGTGTGGTGTTCAAAGAAGAAAATGGCGTCAAACTCGAGCCATACGAGAGTCTGAGCATTGACCTTGAGGACAACACTCAGGGCGGCGTGATGGAAGAGCTCGGTAAACGCAAAGCTGAACTGCTCGACATGGTCAGCGATGGTCGTGGGCGGACACGTCTTGAGTACCGTGTGCCAGCACGCGGTCTGATCGGCTTCCAAGGCGATTTTATGACGATGACGCGCGGCAATGGTTTGATGAGCCACACCTTTGATGCCTATGGCCCTGTCAAGGACGGCATGCTTGGCGAGCGTAATAACGGCGTGCTGATCAGTCAGGATGATGGTGCTGCGGTCGCTTATGCGATATGGAAGCTACAGGACCGTGGTCGTATGTTTGTTGTGCACAACGATCCCGTTTACGAGGGCATGATTATCGGTATTCACAGCCGTGATAATGACCTGGTTGTGAACCCCATCAAGGGTAAGCAGCTGACTAACGTGCGTTCCTCAGGTACTGACGAAGCTGTTCGGCTGGTTCCGCCTATCGATATGAGCCTTGAGTACGCTGTCGAATTCATCAGTGATGATGAGTTGGTCGAGGTCACACCCAAGAGCATTCGCTTGCGTAAGCGTTATCTCAAAGAGCACGAGCGTCGCAAGATGTCGCGTGATGGCGCCTAATCAACGCCAGAGTCAATAAAAACGCAGCTTAGGCTGCGTTTTTTTATTCGGCTACGGTATTTAACCGTAGCCCCAGAGAGTCTTAGATACCGCCCAAGCATACGTATTTCATTTCCATGAAATCGTCCATGCCATAAACAGAGCCTTCGCGACCGAGACCGGATTGTTTGACGCCACCAAAAGGTGCCATCTCGTTTGAGATCAGTCCTGTATTGACACCTACCATGCCGTATTCAAGCGCTTCGGCGACGCGGAAAATGCGACCGATATCGCGGCTATAAAAGTAGGAAGCCAAACCGTAGTCGGTATTGTTTGCCAAACGGATGACCTCTGCCTCATCGGTAAACTTGACGATTGGCGCGAGGGGCCCGAAAGTCTCTTCGCGCATGCACAGCATGTCTTCACTGACTTGCGTGATAACGGTCGGTTGGTAAAAACGACCACCGCGCGCGTGCTTTCCTCCACCACACAAGATCTTGGCGCCTTTGGCGACAGCATCCTGCACGTGCTCTTCGACTTTTGCCACTGCCGCCTCATCGATCAGTGGGCCGGTGGTGACCTTGTCTTCAAAACCTTCACCCACTGACAATGAGCCCGAGACGCGCGCCGCTAGTTTTTCCGCAAAGCTGTCATAGACCTTGGCGTGGACATAAAAGCGATTGGTGCAGACACATGTTTGGCCCGCATTGCGATACTTGGACACCATAGCGCCTTCGATGGCTGCATCGATATCGGCATCTTCAAACACGATAAAAGGTGCATGACCGCCAAGCTCTAGTGACATTTTCTTGAGGGTCTGTGCAGACTGCTGCATCAAAATACGACCAACAGGTGTTGAGCCTGTGAAGGTCAGCTTGCGCACTGTCGGGCTGTTGCACAACACTTTACCGATGGCGATCGATTGTTCGCTATCGGCAGTAATGATGTTGAGTACGCCAGCAGGAATGCCCGCTTGCTCGGCTAAAACGGCCAGGGCCAACGCTGACAGAGGCGTTTGCTCAGCAGGTTTGAGTACGATGGTACAGCCTGCGGCTAATGCCGGTGCGACCTTGCGCGTGATCATGGCCGTCGGGAAATTCCATGGCGTAATCGCTGCACAGACACCAATCGGTTCGCGCAGAACTAGCATACGGTTGGTGGCAATCGGTGCTGAGATCGTATCGCCCATGACGCGTTTGGCCTGTTCGGCGAACCACTCGACAAATGAGGCACCGTAAGCGATTTCGCCCTTTGCCTCAGCGAAAGGCTTGCCTTGTTCAATGGTCATGATGCGTGCCAAGTCATCTGTATTGGCATTGATCAGATCAAACCACTTGCGCAGAATATTGGAACGCTCTTTGGCCGTCCGTGCCCGCCACGCAGGAAATGCTGCACTAGCCGCTTCAATCGCCCTCTGCGCTTGCGCAGGGCCTAGGTTGGCGACATGCGCGATGTCAGCACCTGTCGCTGGGTTATCAACCGTGAAAACTGCGCCATCTTGGCCGTCTACCCAAAGACCATTGAGGTAGGACTGCGAACGCAGCAAGTCAGGGTTATTCAATTTCATGGGAAATACAGCGCGATCCATTTTTTCTCCAACATTCAATAATGAGTGATATGCAATGATTTTAGTGCAGCGACGACCTCGAGGATTTAAACCGGGGCGTTAGGTTGTCGACTCAAAATCCCTGGATGATCCCGGTAAAAATCGACCAGGTGCTGCACCACCCGGTTTGGATCATCCTCGATGATGAGGGTATGACGATCCAGGGGGTTGATGAGAGCGGTTTGTTCGAGTTGTGACCGAAGCCAAGTCATCAGCCCCCCCCAAAACTCCGTACCAACCAAAATGACCGGACCAGGCGGTATCTTTCCCGTTTGCATGAGCGTGACCGCCTCGAAGAGCTCGTCGAGCGTGCCAAAACCACCCGGCAGCACGACATAGGCTAAGCTATTCATGAAAAAGGTCGCTTTACGAGACACAAAATGCTGAAAAGGAAGGCTAATGGTCTGAAAATCGTTGTGTTTAGACTCTTTTGGTAGTTTGATATGTAAACCTACGCTCGTGCCACCCGCCTCAAAGGCCCCTTTGTTCGCGGCCTCCATGATGCCGGGACCACCCCCGGCGATAATCGTAAAACCCGTATTCGCCAGTCCGCGAGCGATGGCCTCGCTCAACGCGTAATAAGGGGAGTCTTTTTTAATCCGCGCACTGCCAAAGATGCTGATTGCGGGCCCGATCTCTGCCAGAGTATCGGCTGCGTGCAGCATCTCTGACATAATTTGGGTTGTTTGCTGGAGTGCCGGCGAAACTTTTTCTTCTTTGTGGCCCATGAAAAAAACCTTGTTGCTAGTAGATGGATCGAGTTATCTGTATCGTGCCTATCATGCGATGCCTGATTTACGTAATGCGCAGGGAGAGCCGACAGGCGCCATTTATGGCGTGGTCAACATGATGCGCAAAATGCTACATGATTATCAGGCTCAGTATGCCGCATGCGTCTTCGATGTGCGCGGCAAAACCTTTCGCGAAGACTTATATCCAGAATATAAATCACATCGCCCCCCCATGCCCGAGGACCTCGCCGCACAGATCGAGCCGATCCACGAGGCGATTCGCGCAATGGGCTGGCCTGTTCTGGGGATCCAGGGGGTTGAAGCCGATGACGTGATTGGCACCTTGGCGCATTGGGCGAGCGATCATGAGGTGCACACGATTATTTCTACGGGGGATAAAGACCTGGCCCAATTGGTTACGTCCTATGTGACGCTGGTCAACACCATGTCCAATGAAAAGCTCGATCCAGTCGGAGTGGCACGTAAATTTGGAGTCGGTCCTGAGCGGATTGTGGATTACTTGATGCTGGTGGGCGATACGGTAGACAACGTACCGGGTGTGCAAAAGGTCGGACCTAAAACGGCCGCTAAGTGGATCGATGAGTACGGTTCTGTTGACACGCTGATTGAGCGCGCAGGCGAGATCAAAGGCGTCGCAGGTGAAAATTTACGCACGGCGATTCCCCAGTTTGCGTTGACGCGCGAGCTGTTGACGGTCAAAATTGATTGTGACTTGAGTCGCGAGGTCCCAAATATCGAGGCGCTGTTGCCCAAAAATCCTGACTCAGCAGCGCTCGTCAAACTATATGAGCGGTATGGTTTCCGCTCTTGGTTACGCGAATTAACAGGCGAGCAAGAGCGGGTCCCGATGGGGGATACCCGTGTCCCGACCGAGGCCGCTAAGCCCGCCGCGCCTGAGCACAAACTCTATGAAATGGTGACGGACTGGGCGGCGTTGGAAGCCTGGCTCGCTCGTGTCCGTGCGTCAGACTGTGTGGCGCTCGATACCGAAACGACGTCGCTCGATGCCATGCAAGCCCGCCTCGTCGGGATTTCCTTGTCCATAGAAGCGGGTGGTGCATGCTATATCCCCGTCGGTCATCGAAGCACTGACTCCCAAGGCCAACTCTCTAAAGAAGGCGTGCTCGAGCGGATGAAGCCTTGGCTTGAGGATCCGCGCGCGACCAAACTTCTCCATCATGCTAAGTACGACACCCATGTTTTTGCCAACGAAGGCATAGACTTACGCGGCGTCGCGAATGACACCATGTTGCAGGCCTATGTGTTGGAGTCGCATCGGGGCGTGGGTCTTGAGGAACTCTGTCAGCGATACCTAGGCATTAAGGGCGTTTCCTATGAGGAAATTTGCGGCAAAGGTGTTCACCAAATCGGTTTTGATCAGGTCGACCTCGAGCGCGCGACCCAATACGCGTGCGAAGATGCCGACTTTACCTTGCGTCTGCATGAGGTCTTGCGCCCCAAGATCCGCCAGGAGGAAAAGCTTGAATATATCTACGCGCTTGAGATGCAAACCTCGCGCGTATTGTTTGAGATCGAGCGAACCGGTGTAGGGATCGACTCTGCAGAGTTAGGACGTCAAAGCCACGTGCTGGGACAGGAATTGTTGGAATTAGAGCGCAAGGCCTATGAGCTGGCAGGACAACCCTTTAATCTCAACTCCCCTAAACAATTAGGGGAAATCCTGTTTGGCAAGATGCAGTTGCCTGTTGTGCGAAAAACCGCAGGCGGTGCTCCTTCGACCGACGAGGAGGTGCTGTCCAAACTCGCCGAGGACTATCCCTTGCCTCAAGTGTTGCTCGAGTACCGAGGCCTTGCCAAGCTCAAATCTTCGTATACCGACAAGCTGCCCAAAATGGTGAATCCCTCAACGGGAAGAGTACACACACATTACTCCCAAGCTTCGGTGATTACCGGACGTCTGGCATCCTCAGAACCCAATTTACAAAACATTCCGGTGCGCTCCGAGGCGGGTCGACGGGTGCGCGAGGCCTTTATCGCGACCAAGGGAAAAATAATCTCTGCCGACTATTCGCAAATCGAACTTCGCGTCATGGCACACGTCTCCAACGATGCGAATTTGCAAAAAGCGTTTGCCGCCGGTGAGGACATTCATCGAGCGACAGCCTCAGAGGTGTTTGGCGTACCACTGCCAGAGGTGACCAGTGAGCAGCGACGGGCCGCCAAGGCGATTAATTTTGGTTTGATTTACGGCATGGGTGCTTTCGGGTTGGCCAGCAACCTCGGTATTACCAGAGATGCCGCACAGTCCTATATCGATCGCTATTTCGCGCGCTATCCTGGCGTCGCGCAGTACATGGCCGAGACCAAAACGCTTGCGCATGCGCAGGGCTTTGTTGAGACTGTTTTTGGGCGCAGGCTATGGTTGCTCGATATCAATGCCGCCGGCGCACGGCGTGCGGGCGCCGAGCGCGCGGCAATTAATGCGCCGATGCAAGGCACCGCGGCCGACCTGATCAAGCTCGCGATGGTTGCGGTCCAAGCTTGGTTGCATGAGCAACAACTGCAGAGCAAGATCGTGATGCAGGTCCATGACGAACTGGTCTTGGATGTTCCTGATGAAGAGATCGACCGCATCAGGCAAAACCTACCCCGCTTGATGTGCGAGGTCGCTCAGTTGAGGGTCCCTTTAATCGCGGAAGTGGGCGTTGGTCCCAACTGGGAGCAAGCCCACTGATGCTTTAGCGCTATCTTAGCGAACGGGCATCTGCTGCAGCGCTTGAATGCGAGCAGGAATAGGGGGGTGTGTGGAAAATAACGCACTGATGGCTTTACGACCCGAAATGCCCGAAGCCTCGAAGCTCTTGGGCAAATCACCGGGCTCCAAGCCACCTAGGCGAGCCAAGGCACGAATCATGGGTTCGCGTGAGCTCATCAACTGTGCTGCGCCTGAATCCGCACGGTATTCTCTTTGACGTGAAAACCAGGCCACGATCACACTGGCGAGAATGCCAAAGGCGATTTCACACACGATGACGGTGATGTAGTAGCCAACGCCGAGGCCTTTGTCATTTTTGAGAAGCACACGATCAACAAAATAACCAACGATGCGGGCAAAAAACACCACAAAGGTGTTCACAACGCCCTGGATCAGGGTCAGCGTAATCATGTCGCCGTTGGCGATGTGGGCGACTTCGTGGGCCAGAACCGCAGAGATTTCTTCTTCGGTCATGCTATCAAGAAGGCCTGTCGAGACTGCGACCAGCGAGTTGTTGCGGAAAGCACCCGTCGCAAACGCATTGGGCTCGCCTTCGAAGATCGCCACCTCAGGATGACCAATCCCTGCGCGATCAGCAAGCTGATGCACCGTATCGACGAGCCACGCCTCGCGCGGGCCGCCTGGCGCTTGCGGATCAATGATCTGCGCGCCGGTGCTCCACTTTGCCATCGGCTTGCTGATGAGCAAGGAAATGATCGAGCCAGTAAAGCCGACAATCAAGGAAAAGATCAGCAGCATCTGAACGTTCAGGCCTTGGTCGGTGATGAAGCGATTGACACCCAAAATGCTCAGCGTCACGCTCAGTACCAGCATCACGGCAAGGTTGGTCAGCAGAAATAAGACAATTCTCTTCATGTTTTTAATAGGCTCTTTGTCAACGTTAAGGGGAATTGCAACGTACGATTGTGAGTGTAGCTGTGACCGTCAAGAAATTAAAGAGTTCCCTGAGAACGAGGGCTAGGGATGATCTTCGAGTCCGAGATCCATGGCTTGGCGGTACCACTCATGAAAATGTTGCATGCCGTCTTCCATGGGGGACTGATAAGGACCGGTTTCTGAAACGCCACGCTGCAGCAGCGCCCTTCGTCCGGCGTCCATGCGTTCTGCGATTTCGTCGTCTTCGATCGCGGTTTCCATATAGGCTTCGCGTTGTGCTTGGACAAATTCTCGCTCAAACAAGGCGATTTCCTCAGGGTAGTAAAACTCGACAATATTGACGGTTTCCTGAGGGGATTTGGGGTAAAGCGTCGATAACACCAACACGTGTGGGTAGAGCTCAATCATATGGGTCGGAAAGTACGTGACCCAAACCGCGCCGAAATCGGGTGCACGCCCTTGACGGAATTGCATCAGCTTTTCATGCCATGTTTTATAAGCAGGTGACCCCGGCTGTGAAAGCGCTTGATGAACGCCCACACGCTGCATGCTGTACTGCTTAGAAAACTCCCAGGATAAGTCGTCGCACGTGACAAAGTTTCCCAAGCCCGGGTGAAAGGGCGCGACATGGTAGTCCTCGAGATAAACCTCAATAAAGGTTTTCCAGTTGTAATTGCACTGATGAACTTCGACGTGGTCGAGAACATAGTCGGAAAAGTCGAATTCGGGTCGTTTGAATAAACTGCCAATATCCGCTAAAGGATCTCTTGGGCCCTCGAACAACAAGCCGTGGCATTCTTTAAGCGGAAAGCGCTCCAGATTGAGACAAGGCTTGTCCTCAAACTGAGGCGCGCCGAGCAGTTGACCTGTTTTGTCATACGTCCAACGATGGAGGGGGCAAACAATATTGCCACCGGTACCCACAAGATTGCCATGGGTATTGACGTGCCCTGCGACATTGCCGGTTTGACCACCGAGCATGAGCGCTTGGCGGTGACGACAGACGTTCGAAAGCAGCTCGATGCCGTTTTCACCGCGCACGAGTACTCTCCCATTGTTTTCATGGGACAAACTTCGCCAGTCTCCAGAGTTGGGCACGTTTTTTTGATGCCCAACATACAAGGAGGACTGTTTAAAAATGTTAGCTTGCTCGCGTGCAAAAAGCGCTTCGTCAAAATAGGCATTGACGTGCAGCTGAGTGCAAGCCGGGGCTAAATGCACCATCCGACCAATGTCGGTCATGATTCCCTCCGCATGGAAGCATGCCAGTGCGTTTAAGATCGCTCTGGCGCGAAGAAAAATCGGTTTGGCCGATCACCATAATAAAGACCTGATTGTAACCCAAGCAATCCGGTACAGAGTACGCCCCAATCTCGTACAATTGCTTATTATTTTTGTTTAGACTTGCACTGGGTCTTGCGGCATGCCAGGCAGTCTCCATTGGAGTTTCGTTTGAGTAAGCCCACCAAATCAACGACCCAGACAAGTCTGCCAGCATCACTGGAAAATGACGCAACGACCCACTCTGACTTGCCTCAGGATTTTGAAACGGCTCTCGCGCAACTTGAGGAGCTTGTCTCTAAAATGGAGTCGGGCGCCTTGCCTCTCGAAGAGTCTCTGATCGCCTATCGACGTGGTGTTGCCTTGACGCGTATCTGTCAAGAGAGGCTGGCCCAGGCGGAGCAACAAATTAGCGTGCTGGAGGCCGGTTTGCTACGTCCTTTTGATGCCGCGGAGCGACAAGCAGAATGAGTGTTGCTTTACCTGTTTTTTCTTCTTGGCTCAGTGCACGCGCCGCCCATATCGAGCATGTACTCGATCGGGAAATGCCTCAGGCCGCAGTCGTACCTGCGCGCTTGCATGAGGCCATGCGTTACGCAGTGCTAGGTGGGGGCAAGCGGGTGCGCGCTGCCTTGGTCTACGCCGCCGGTTATGGATGTGTCGCTGGACGGCAGGTCGAGCCCGCTTTGGAGCGTGCGCTTGATTGCTCTGCCGCGGCAGTCGAACTCGTTCACGCCTATTCACTTGTGCATGATGATTTGCCTTGTATGGACGACGACACGCTTCGACGTGGGCAGCCGACCGTGCATGTGCAATACGACGAAGCGACCGCCTTGTTGGCTGGAGACGCCTTGCAGCCTTTGGCCTTTGATTTTTTGGCGCAGATGCCGACCGAAGCAGAGCGGGTTGTCAAGGCGACTCAAGTCCTTGCCCAAGCCTCAGGCAGCCTAGGGATGGCAGGTGGCCAGGCAATTGATCTGGAAAGTGTCGGGCAAAGCCTGTCACGGGAAGCTTTGCAGCAGATGCACCAACTCAAAACAGGTGCTTTATTATTGACCAGTGTCACGCTTGGCGGCATCGCCGCTGGCGCCTCGGAGACCCAGCAGCAGGCCCTCAGGCATTATGGTCTCGCCATGGGCTTGGCTTTTCAGGTTGTCGACGATGTGTTGGATGTGACTGCCGACTCCTCGACCCTGGGTAAAACACCTGGCAAGGATGCCGCAGCCAACAAACCCACTTATGTCACGTTGATGGGGCTCGAGCAGGCACAGGCTTTTGTTAAAACATTGCATCAGGAGGCGATCGAGGCGATCGCTCCTTTGGGCGAGTCCGGGCAATATTTGATCGGATTAGCGGACTTTATTGTGTTTCGTGATCACTGACGAGAAAAATGTCTAAAGATTTGCTTGATCAAATACAACGACCCGCGGACCTCAAGACCCTGGATCGCCGCGAGCTTAAAAAGCTGGCTGACGAACTACGCTCTTTTGTCCTGCAAACTGTCTCGCGCACGGGTGGACATCTATCCTCTAATCTTGGCACGGTCGAGCTGACTGTGGCGCTTCATCACGTCTACGATACGCCCCACGATCGCATTATCTGGGATGTCGGCCATCAGTCCTATCCGCACAAGATTTTGACAGGACGCAAAGACGCGATGGGTACTCTGCGCCATTTTGGCGGGATCTCGGGTTTCCCAAAGCGTTCCGAGTCCGAATATGACGCCTTTGGTACCGCCCATTCATCGACCTCTATTTCAGCAGCGCTAGGGATGGCAGTCGCCTCGCGCAATGCGGGGATTTCTCGACAGCACATCGCGGTGATTGGAGATGGTGCAATGACGGCGGGCATGGCCTTCGAGGCGATGAACAATGCTGGTGTGACGCCCGATATCAATTTGTTGGTGATTCTGAATGACAACGATATGTCTATTTCACCGCCAGTCGGAGCGTTAAACCATTACTTTGCGAGGCTGCTGTCAGGGCAGTTCTATGCTGCGGCTAAAAACGTTGGGCGTGCGGTTCTGCAGCATGTGCCTCCCGTTTTGGAGTTGGCGCGTCGCCTCGAGGAACACGCCAAGGGAATGGTGACCCCCGCAACCTTGTTTGAAGAGATGGGCTTTAACTACGTTGGTCCGATTGATGGCCATGATCTTGATGTACTCATTCCAACTTTGCAAAATATGCGCGCCTTGAAAGGGCCGCAGTTCTTACATGTCGTCACTAAAAAAGGGCAGGGTTACAAGCTGGCTGAGGCTGACCCTGTGCTTTACCACGGCCCAGGTAAGTTCGATCCAGCGGTTGGTATCCAAAAAGCATCGGCGCCCCCAAAGGTCACTTTTACCCAGGTCTTCGGTCAATGGCTCTGTGACATGGCCGAGAGCGATCCTAGGCTCAATGGCATCACTCCCGCCATGCGCGAGGGAAGTGGCATGGTAGAGTTTGAGCGGCGCTTTCCCACGCGTTATTTCGATGTGGGGATCGCAGAGCAACACGCGGTTACGTTTGCTGCGGGTATCGCTTGTGAGGGCCAAAAGCCGGTGCTCGCCATTTACTCAACCTTTCTCCAACGTGGCTATGATCAGCTTATTCATGATGTGGCGCTGCAAAATCTTGATGTGACGTTCGCGCTTGACCGTGCTGGTTTGGTGGGGGCGGATGGCGCGACCCATGCGGGCAACTATGACATTGCATACTTGCGCTGCATTCCCAACATGGTTGTGGCTACGCCCTCAGATGAAAATGAAACGCGTTTGCTGCTCACCACGTGTTATCAACATCCAGGTCCCGCCTCCGTGCGCTATCCCAGAGGTTCTGGATCCGGGGTTGCAGTCGAGGCCGGTCTTGAAACGGTTCCGGTGGGTCGCGGCATGATCCGCCGACGAGGCCCTGGCGCTGGTGTTGCTGTGCTTGTCTTTGGAACGCTTTTGCCCGCGGCCCTCAAGGCCGCAGAGTCCCTAAATCTGACCGTGGTCGACATGCGTTTTGTCAAGCCACTTGATACAGAGCTGGTGCTTGCAATGGCTGCCGAGCATCCCCTTGGTCTTGTGACTCTTGAAGAGGGCAGCTTGATGGGTGGCGCTGGAGGGGCAGTCTCTGAAACCCTAGCGGCCCACGCAATCGTGACACCTTTGTTGCATTTAGGATTGCCGGATAGGTTTATTGATCATGGTGAGCAGGGTGCGTTGCTTGCGGGCGTGGGCCTCGATGCAGGCGGCATAGAAAATGCGATTCGCCAGCGCTTTTTCTCAAATTGATTTGCTATAAATCGTTAAATACGCGAAAATACAAGGCTTTCTTGCTCGACCGACCTATTTTAGGTACGGCGGGCTGCCCCCGGTAGGAGTGTTGTGCTCCTCTCCGGATATCCTTAGGAGTGCATTGCATGCGCCATTACGAAGTTGTTTTTATTGTTCACCCAGACCAAAGCGAGCAAGTGCCCGCCATGGTTGAGCGCTACCAAGCGCTTGTGACGACGCAGGGTGGCAAAGTCCACCGCACCGAAGACTGGGGCCGTCGTCAATTGGCTTACCCTATCCAAAAACTCGTCAAAGCACACTACTTGTGCTTCAACATCGAGTGCGGCCAAGCGACGCTGGATGAGCTAGAGCATTCTTTCCGCTACAACGACGCTGTTCTTCGTCATCTTGTCATCAAGACCAAAGCTGGTGAGACAGAGCCTTCAATCATGATGAAACAAGTCGAGCGCGAAGAGGCCCGCAAAGCATCCGCTGAAACAATACCTGACGACATCGAGTAAATCGGAGTTGTCGTGGATCGGCCAGAGGTCAAGGGTTTAGCAGTCAATCGGTTCGAAGTGCAAGGCTTAATTTCTGAACTGTCTCCTTTGAGATATACACCTGCAGGGGTGCCAGTTTTAGAGTTTTTACTTTCACATGAGTCCGAGGTGACCGAAGCAGGTCAAGCGCGTCGCATCGCACTGAGTTTGGTGGTTGTGGCGATGGGAGATTTGGCCCAGATGGCTGGCACGATGAGTTTAGGTTGCAAGGTCCGGCTTCAGGGTTTTCTGGCTCCGGTTCGTAAAGATTCTCAAAAATATCGGCTGCATGCGCAGCATATTCAACAAATTTGAACAAGGCATATCATGGCTTTTTTCGGTAAACGTAAAGAAAAAAAGAAGTTCACGCAACAGAACCCGCTTTTCAAGCGTCGTAAGTTCTGCCGCTTCAGCGCGACTAATGTTGATCAAATTGATTACAAAGATCTGGATACCCTGCGTGACTTTATCCAAGAAAACGGTAAGATTATTCCTGCGCGTTTGACTGGTACCAAAGCAATCTATCAGCGTCAGCTCGACACAGCGATCAAGCGTGCGCGCTTCTTGGCCTTGCTGCCCTTCACTGATAATCACAACTGATCCCGGGGCACACTATGCAAATCATTCTGCTCGAAAAAGTCGTTAACGTTGGAAACCTCGGTGAAGTTGTTCGCGTGCGCGATGGCTATGCCCGTAACTTTCTGATTCCCCAGAAAAAAGCACGTCGTGCGACCGAGGCTGCCCTCAAAGAGTTCGAAGTTCGCCGTGCTGAGCTTGAAAAAGCGCAGGCTGAAAAACTAGCTGCTTGCCAAGCGTTAGGCGAGCGTCTCGAAAGCTTCGCCCTGAGCATCAAGCAAAAAGCTGGCGTTGATGGTCGTTTGTTCGGTTCCGTGACAAATATGGATATTGCTCAGGGTCTGATCGCTGCTGGTTTTGCCGGTATCGAAAAGGCTCAAATTCGTCTGCCTGAAGGTCCTCTGAAGGCGGTTGGTGAGACGGCCATTCAGATTGCGTTGCATCCTGACGTGGTAAGTAATATTACGGTTGTTGTGGTGGGTGATTTGGTCTGATCAAGACCTGTCGCACCTCACAAAAAAGCCGGCTGATGCCGGCTTTTTTGTCTTTCCTGTCGAGGGTGTCGCGATGCAGTTTTTTGTACTTGTCTAAGGCCTTAAGGTTATGATGCATTCATGAATAATCCGCCAGACCCACAACTCGAGTATTTGCGTGTTCCACCACACTCCGTCGAAGCGGAGCAATCCGTTTTGGGCGGCCTGCTCCTGGATAATGGAGCGTGGGAACGTATCACGGATGTGGTCAACGAAAATGACTTTTATCGCTACGATCACAGGTTGATTTGGCAGCATATTTCTCGTCTCATTAACCTGTCCCGACCTGCGGATGTCGTGACCGTTCATGAGTCGATCGCGAGCGTCGGGAAGTCCGAGGAGGTCGGTGGCCTAGGCTATCTGAACGCTCTTGCGCACAATACGCCGTCGGCAGCCAATATTCGTCGCTATGCAGAAATTGTTCGCGAGCGTTCGATGTTGCGCAAACTGGTGACCGTTGCCGATGAGATTGCTGCGACAGCATTTAATCCGCAAGGTAAAGAAGCGCGACAGTTACTTGATGAGGCTGAGTCCAAGGTTTTTAAGATTGCTCAAGAGGGCGCGAAAGCGAGCGCAGGTTTTAGAGAAATTCAGCCTTTGCTTTCCGAAGTCGTAGAGCGTATCGATGAACTCTATCACCGCGAAGGTGATACCGATGTCACAGGTGTGCCTACAGGCTTCACAGACCTAGATCGTATGACTTCAGGGATGCAGGCAGGAGATCTTGTGATTGTGGCGGGGCGACCATCCATGGGTAAAACCTCGCTTGCCATGAATATTGCTGAACATGTTGCCATCGAACAGGGCTTGCCCGTCGCTGTGTTTTCAATGGAAATGGGGGCCGTCCAACTCGCGATGCGTATGTTGGGTTCCGTGGGCATGTTGGATCAGCATCGCATGCGAACAGGTAAGTTGCTCGCGGATGACTGGCCTCGTGTGACGCATGCGGTACAGAAAATGCAGGATGCTCAAATGTATATCGATGAGACTCCCGCACTGAGTTCGGTAGAAGTACGCGCTCGAGCGCGTCGCTTGGCGCGTCAGTGCGGCAAGCTTGGACTCATCGTCATCGACTATTTACAGCTCATGGGTGCGAGCTCTGCAGGCGAGAATCGGGCGACTGAGATTTCTGAGATCAGCCGGTCTCTCAAGGCTCTTGGCAAAGAATTGGAGTGTCCAGTGATTGCCTTGTCTCAGCTTAATCGCAGTCTCGAACAGCGGCCCAACAAACGACCTGTGATGAGCGATTTACGCGAATCCGGCGCAATCGAACAAGATGCTGACTTGATCCTGTTTATATATCGCGACGAGGTCTACAATCCTGACTCGCCCGATAAGGGGACTGCAGAAATCATTATTGGTAAACAACGAAACGGTCCGATTGGGACTATTCGTTTGACCTTCCAAGGCTCAAGTACGCGTTTCTTAAACTTTTCGGGTGGTGGCGCGAGCTACTAATTGACTCTGGGATTGTTCATCGCAACCGCGTGACGGTTTTGAACGAGCTGCCTAATCTTGACGGCATCTCCGATGCGCGTGCCTTTGCCATCCGCATTCAACAGTACGATGGCAGTATCACGGTTATTGATGCGTGCCACCATGACGAGGCACTGTCCCGCCTCGTTAATAAAACCTGTCTTTGAGACTCTGATGTCCCAGTTAGGATTCGTCACGAGCATATTGGTATTGCGAAAAAGCGTCGCGTGTCCACGCGCTGAGATTTCGTGCTGTTGATTCGTTGAGTAATAGCGAATGCTGGAGCGGGCGGCCGTTGCTTGCATCAACTTAACTAAATCTCTTGGCGTCGCGACATTGGCGCTTGACAGTCCAGTAGGTTCGACAAAACGACTATTATTCATGCCTAATTCACGCGCTTTGCTGTTCATGGCGGCAACAAAAGCGGGCATGCCACCAGGATAGTGACGCCCCAAGGCGTTAGCGGCACGGTTTTCTGACGACATGAGCGCTAAATGCAGCATGTCACCGCGAGAGAGTCTTTGACCTACGGCAAGGCGAGAGCGGCTAAACTTCACGACATCGACGTCTTCTTGCGTGATTTGCAACATTTCATCAAGCGGTTGTTTTGCGTCGACGACAATCAGCGCCGTCATCAATTTTGTAATCGAAGCGATTGGACGGGCGACCTCATCATTACGAGAAAAAAGCACAGTCTTGCTGCTCAGATCTTGGACGAATACCACATTTGAACGCAAGCCACCTGCGGGGTTGCCGGACTGTTGGTCTGCGTGCGCGCGTTTGGTACTAGCAGCGTTTGAGACAGCTGCCGTGGTTGCCCCTGCGGCGAGTGCCTTGCCCGTGTTGGAGCTTGAATTGACGCCACGTGTACCTTGGGGAGTCCCAGCAGGTGCTGCTTTCTTCTTTTGGGCGCTTGCAGTTGCTTTAGGTTTGGGCTTGCTGTTACTCGCAGAATTATTTTTAGCCGTGGTCGATTTGTTTGTTGCTTTCTGGGCTTGTGACGTTTTCGGTTTTGGTGCTTGAGTACTCGATGCACTCGTACTTTGCGCAATACTTTGGGTGCCGGCAAGGGCCAAGCTCAGACAGACTAAGCTTGAAAGACATACATTGCGAAGGGGTAAAAAAAGACCAAAACGCATTCGCAGCGTCCTTATAAGTATAAAAACCATGCAAATTATATACTTAGCTTGGATAGTTAAACTGTTTATTTATCAATAATATTCAAATAAAGGGTTTACCCCTAATTAAAATCATTTTTTTACTTAAGTATCAAACTTTGTCGCGGTCAGTTTCAATGCTAAATCGAATGCTGTGCGCAGGGAGCTTGGATCCGCAATACCACGCCCAGCAATATCGAAGGCGGTGCCATGATCTACACTGGTTCGCACGAATGGTAAGCCGACCGTCACATTGACACCTTCGTCAATGCCTAGGTATTTGATGGGAATCAAGCCTTGGTCGTGATACTGCGCCACGCAAATGTCAAACTCACCAAGTCGAGCGCGCATAAATACCGTATCACCAGGCCAGGGACCCGAAGCATCGATGCCCTTGGCGCGCGCCAACGCAATGGCTGGCGCAATAATGTCTAAATCCTCTCTTCCAAATTTACCCTGTTCACTCGCATGCGGATTTAGACCTGCAACCGCAACACGAGGTGAGGGGATACCCATTGCGTGACAAGCCGAAGCGGCAAGTTCGATTGTTCGTAACTCGAGATCGGTGCTCAGGGAGGTGGGGACTGCAGAAAGAGGGATATGGATCGTCACTAACATCACTCTGAGTTGCTCGTTCACCAACATCATGGCGACGTGAGGCGTCTTGGAGCGCTCTGCAAGAATTTCAGTATGACCTGGAAAGTCAATACCTGCGGCATGCATAGACTCTTTGTTCAGAGGTGCCGTGACAATCGCGCGAACGCGTCCCGCCAAGGCATCATCAATCGCAGAGTGAAGCGCTTGGACCGCTGCAAGCCCCGCGCGTGCATCGACCACGCCAAAGGGCAGCTCTTTGGGCAAAGCAGGTGAGGTTGCTCGCACAAACATACAACCGGGCTGCTGAAAGTCGTCTGATAACGGGTCTTCAGGCGTGAGCTCGACAATCTTGAGCGACAAGTTCAGCAGCGTGCAAGCACGCCTTAAGGCGCCTGCATCGCCATAAACGACGCAGGGTGCGTTGAGTCCCTGAGCATGCAGTTTGACCACAATTTCGGGACCGATACCGGCTGCATCGCCGACCGTCATCGCGAGCGGGATACGGTTCGGGGCAAGCCCCGCCTTTGATGTGACAGGCATGGTTAAAGCACTTCGCCCGCGTAGTCAGCCAGTCGTGAACGTTCTCCACGTTGCAGCGTGACATGACCCGCATGTGGCCAGCCTTTGAAACGATCAACCACAAAAGTTAGCCCAGAACTTCCCTCTGTCAGGTAGGGCGTATCGATCTGTGCGATGTTACCTAAGCAAATGACTTTTGTGCCGGGGCCCGCGCGGGTGATCAAGGTTTTCATTTGTTTTGGTGTCAGGTTTTGCGCTTCGTCGATGATTAAATACTTGTTCAAGAACGTGCGGCCTCGCATAAAGTTCAACGATTTTATTTTGATCCGCGAGCGGATCAAATCCATCGTCCCAGCGCGACCCCAGTCATGCGTTTGACCGTTTGCAATGGAGGAGCCGCCATCGGTTTCTCCCATCGTGAGCACTTCGAGATTGTCCTCAAGCGCGCCCATCCAGGGTTGCATTTTTTCTTCTTCAGTGCCAGGTAGAAAACCAATGTCCTCACCAACGGGAACGGTGACACGCGTCATGATGATCTCGGTGTAGCGCTTTGTTTCAAGGACTTGCGCAAGACCAGCGGCGAGTGCCATGAGAGTTTTACCCGTACCTGCTTGTCCAAGCAATGACACAAAGTCACAGTCAGGATTCATCAATAAATTCATCGCAAAATTTTGTTCGCGGTTACGGGCAGTGACGCCCCAGACATTATTTTTTCCATGGGTAAAGTCACGCAGCGTGGCGAGTACCGCACTTTTACCATTGACTTCGCGGACCTGCGCATACAAGGGCATGGGGCCTTCAAAATACACAAATTGATTCACCATAAATTGGTGACAGAGCGGCCCTGAAATACGGTAAAAAGTGATACCACCTTGCTGCCAAGACTCCACACCTTTGCCGTGTTTGTTCCAAAAGTTATCAGGAAGCGCAAGTGTGCCGCTGTAGAGTAAGTCCGAGTCCTCCAGGACTTGATCATTGAAATAGTCTTCTGCAGAAAGCGATAGCGTCCGCGCTTTGAGGCGCATATTGATGTCTTTGGAGACCAGTACGACTTCGCGATCGGTGAACTTGTTGGCTAAGGCCCGGACAACCCCCAAAATCTGATTGTCGGCTTTTCCCATCGGAAGATCCGGCGGGAGCGTGCTGGCCATCAAGGTGGTTTGAAAAAATAATCGCCCAGTCGCATCTTTGTGGCCGAGCCCGTCTAGGGGCAGACCCAGATCGAGATCACGATGCTCGCCGACCAAGGTATCAAGAGAGCGACTCACTTGTCGCGCATTACGTGCGACTTCAGACATGCCTTTCTTTTGATGATCCAACTCTTCAAGCGTCATCATCGGGAGAAAGACATCGTGCTCTTCAAATCTAAAGAGCGAGCTTGGGTCGTGCAACAGGACATTGGTGTCAAGCACGAAAAGTTTTCGTGGACTTTGGCTCGAAGATTTGTTCGAAGATTTATTCGGAGCAGACGACTTGGAACGCTTTTGACGCGCGGGTATCTCTATAGGATTTATGTTGTTGCTTTGCTCCGACGAGAGCCCAGAAAGGTCGAGGGTAATTGATTTCGAAGGTTTTGCTGTCTCTGGCGGTTCAACCGCTGAGGGAGCAGCAGCAGGGTTCTGACTGAGTACTTTTGTGCTCAAGGCTTCACGCGTTGGCTCACTCTGCTTAGAAGGCGCGGCAGTCGAGATCGTGGGTTCGAGTTTGAGATCTGTGACATCGAGAATAGCGGCAGGACGTGAGGGCAGCTTTGGCAATGGCATAAAGGAGTTCTCTCATGAAGGGGGCGAGCGATAAAAGGAGCGAAGTGCAGAGTAATCAGGTCAGGCTGCGCGCAGCCTGGAGTACCTCTTGGGCATGTCCCGGGACTTTCAGTCCGCGCCAGGCTTGAACGAGTTTGCCGCGCGCGTCAATTAAGAAGGTGCTGCGTTCAATGCCGCGCACTTGTTTGCCATACATTTGCTTGTTTTTGATCACGTCGTAAGCGTTACAGACTTTTTCGTCAGTATCTGCGATCAGAGGAAACGGTAACGTGAGTTTTTTTGAAAAATTCTCATGCGACTTTAAGGAGTCGCGTGACACGCCAATCACGACGCAACCGTTGGCTAAAAACTCATCGTGTAAGTCCCGAAAATTTTCTGTCTCTGTGGTGCATCCCGGCGTGTTGTCTTTAGGGTAAAAATACATGATGATGCCGCGCCCACCGCAGCGCTCCAAAGAGATTTCTCCAAAGGTGCTTTGCGCAGAAAAGCTAGGTGCTGGTTTGCCGATCAGGACAATGCTCATTAGATTTTCTCCAGTAAGAGGGCGGCGATCACTTGTCGGCCTTCGGCCATTAAAATATTGTAGGTACGGGCTGCAGCCTCGGTCGTCATGCATTCGACCCCGACGCCCGCCCGCAGCAGAGGTGAGAGGACTTTGTGGTCTAACATGCGTTGACGCGAACCCGTGCCGACCAAAAGGACCTCGGGCCTCACCCCGTCAACCTCGGGCTGAGGAGGCTCGTTGGAGTCCAGAAATGCGAGGGGATCGACAGGTTTTAGGGTCAGTCCGGCCGCCTGAAGGAGCAAGGCGGTGGTGATCTCGTCAGGGCTTTCGGCAAGCCATCGATTGACGGGACCTTCAGGACCAAAAGCAATCGCATGGTTAAAACTAATTTTGTTGATTTCGACGAAACCGTTACCGTATCCTGTGACGGTGTTGAGTGCCGCATTGTGATCTGTATGAAACTTCAATCAATACTCCAGCTAGTTCGCTCGATGATAGCGCAATCAATCTTACGTTGTGATGTCATCGCAAGCGCTTGTGGGGATTGAAATCATGGATTTTGTGATCTCAATGCCAGCGATTTGCGACATCTGTCCTGATGCGCTAGATTACAGGGTTTTGCTGCACTGCAAATAATGCAAAATTAAGATTTTCTTACACAAGGACCCAGGATGAGGAAGTTCTCTCGCATCGAGCGTTTGCCCCCCTACGTTTTTAACATTACGTCAGAGCTCAAAATGGCGGCGCGTCGACGGGGCGAGGACATCATCGATATGTCCATGGGCAACCCCGATGGGGCCACCCCCCCTCACATTGTGAGCAAGCTGGTCGAGGCCTCAGAGCGCCCTACGACGCATGGCTATTCCGTCTCAAAAGGGATCCCGCGTTTGCGCAAGGCGATCACTGACTGGTATGCGCGCCGCTATCAGGTGCAGTTTGATCCGGACTCTGAAGCCATCGTGACAATTGGTTCTAAAGAAGGCCTGGCTCACTTGATGCTTGCGACCCTGGATGCGGGCGATACCGTTTTGGTACCCAATCCAAGCTATCCGATTCATATTTATGGTGCCGTGATCGCAGGAGCCAACATCCGTTCTGTTCGGATGACCCCGGGAACCGATTTTTTCGAAGAACTCGAGCGCGCGGTGCGCGAATCCATTCCCAAGCCTAAAATGATGATCTTGGGCTTTCCGAGTAACCCCACCGCGCAATGCGTAGATCTTTCTTTTTTCGAACGCGTGGTCAAGCTGGCCCAAGAACACAACATCATCGTTGTGCACGATCTTGCTTACGCAGATATCTGTTTCGATGGTTATCAGGCACCATCGATTATGCAGGTGCCTGGTGCCCGTGAGGTCGCGGTTGAGTTTTTTACCATGAGTAAAAGTTACAACATGGCGGGCTGGCGGATTGGGTTCATGGTGGGCAATGCCGAGCTGGTCAACGCCTTAGCGCGCATCAAGAGTTATCACGATTACGGTACTTTTACCCCGATTCAGGTTGCGGCCATCGCGGCGCTCGAGGGGTCGCAGGAATGCGTCGCTGAGGTCGTGGAGAAATACCAAAATCGACGGGATGTTTTAGTCAAAGGACTACACGAGGCAGGCTGGATGGTGGACAATCCCAAAGCCTCCATGTATATCTGGGCGCATATCCCCGAGCCCTATCGTGCGGCGGGCTCTCTTGAGTTCGCCAAGCGAATCCTCGACGAGGCCAAGGTCGCGGTGTCGCCTGGTATCGGTTTCGGTGATTATGGCGATGAGTATGTTCGTTTCGCCTTGATAGAAAATGAGCAGCGCACGCGTCAAGCGGTGCGCGGCATCAAAGAAATGTTTCGAAAGGATGGATTGTTGTAATGGAATCAATCAAGGTCGGTTTGTTGGGGCTAGGCGTCGTCGGTGGCGGCACGTGGAAAGTGTTGGCGCGTAATGCAGGCGAAATCTCTCGTCGCGCGGGTCGCAACATCGAAGTGACCCGTGTGGCGGTGCGCGATATCGCCAAAGCGCGCGCGTTACTCGGCGATGCGGTCGAGCTTGGCACAGATTCTTTTGCCGTCGTGCGCGATCCTTCCATCGATATTGTGGTCGAGCTGATTGGTGGCGATACCCTCGCGCGCGAACTGGTGCTAGAGGCGATCGCCCATGGCAAACATGTGGTGACTGCCAACAAAGCCTTGCTGGCCAAACATGGGACGGAGATTTTTGCCGCAGCCTCAGCCAAAGGCGTGATGGTCGCGTTCGAAGCTGCTGTCGCTGGCGGTATTCCTATTATTAAAGCGATACGCGAGGGCTTGACGGCAAATCGCATCGAATGGGTCGCTGGCATTATCAACGGGACGACCAATTTCATTTTGTCGGAAATGCGTTCACGTGGTTTACCTTTTGCGACGGTGCTGGCTGAGGCGCAAAAACTGGGATACGCCGAAGCGGATCCGACCTTCGATATCGAAGGGGTCGATGCCGCGCACAAACTCACCTTGCTCGCATCGTTGGCGTTCGGGATTCCTGTGCAGTTCGATAAAGCCTACATTGAGGGCATTTCCTCACTGGCTTCTGAGGATATCAAGCTTGCTGAACGCTTAGGTTATCGGATCAAACTGCTTGGTATTACAAAGCGTCGTCCCAACGGGATTGAGTTGCGTGTGCATCCGGCACTCGTGCCGAGCGCTTCTTTACTCGCCAACGTCGAAGGTGCGATGAATGCGGTCTTGGTGCGTGGTGACGCAGTGGGTCAGACACTTTATTACGGTAAGGGCGCGGGTGAGGAACCCACCGCTTCGGCTGTCGTGGCCGATCTTGTCGACGTCACACGTTTACATACCGCAGATCCCGAACACCGCGTCCCACATTTGGCGTTCCAACCCGATGCGATGTCGGACATCCCGATCCTGTCTATCGAAGACGTCGTGACCTCATACTATCTGCGAATGACCGTCGCGGACCAGCCAGGCGTCTTGGCGGACATCGCCCGTGTGTTGGCTGATGCAGGGATCTCGATTGGCTCGATGATTCAACAGCCTTCCGACGCCGATGGCAGCGCGGATCTGATCTTTTTGACGCATCAAGCGTTAGAGCGAAATATCAATATCGCGATTGCTCGAATCGAAGCCCTGAAGTTCATTCGTTCCAGCGTGACCCGATTGAGAGTGGAAAGCTTGTCATGAAATATGTTTCTACACGAGGAGGCATGCAGGCCCTCGAATTTTCGGATATTTTGTTAGAAGGTTTAGCCCCCGATGGTGGCTTGGCTGTACCGGAATATATTCCTCAAGTTTCTGCGCAGACGCTCGAAACTTGGCGCGCCTTGCCTTATCACGCGCTAGCGACCGAAGTCTTGTCTTTGTTCGTGACGGATATCGAGCGCACGACATTGGCTGCGATGACGGCATCCGCCTATTGCAAGGCAGCCTTTAAAACTGAAGCGATTGTGCCAGTGCAGCCTTTGTATGATGGACTGTCACTGTTGCGCTTGTCCGAAGGGCCCACTCTGGCGTTCAAAGACATGGCGATGCAGTTTTTAGGGCAAGTGTTTCCTTATGTGCTCAAGCAGCGCGGGTCGACACTCAATATTCTTGGCGCGACCTCTGGAGATACGGGCTCGGCCGCCGAATACGCGATGCGTGGCAAGGAGGCTGTGGCGGTCTTCATGCTTTCACCGCATGGACGGATGAGCGCGTTTCAACGTGCGCAGATGTATTCGTTGCAAGATGCCAATATTCATAATATCGCGGTCAAAGGCGTGTTTGACGAAGCGCAAGACGTTGTCAAAGCGCTCGCGGGCGATTTACCGTTCAAGTCCAAATATCGTCTAGGCGCGGTCAACTCGATTAACTGGGCGCGTATCGCTGCGCAGATTGTGTATTACTTTCACGGCTGGCTACGCTCGACTTCGGGTCCTGGTCAAGAAGTTTCGTTCACGGTGCCTTCCGGCAATTTTGGCAATATCCTGGCGGGTCATATCGCGCGTTCGATGGGCTTACCCATTCGCCGATTGGTACTTGCGACCAACGAAAACAATGTCCTCGAAGAGTTCTTCCGCACGGGTATTTATCGTCCGCGTGGGGCGGCCCAAACTTTTGCGACGTCGAGTCCCTCAATGGACATTTCGCGCGCCTCAAATTTCGAACGATTTGTTTACGATCTCGTGGGACGCGATGCCGAGCGAGTGGCCGGACTATGGCGCGCGTTGTCGCGAGAGGGTTTCTTCGATCTATCTAGCATGAAGCCTGAACTTGAGCGTCGTTATGGTTTTGTCGCCGGGTGCAGTACGCATCAGAATCGTTTGACCACGATCCGTGACGTTCACGCGCGCACCGGGATGTTGATCGATCCGCACACGGCGGATGGCATCAAAGTGGCTGCCTCCTTTGTCGAGCCCGGTATTCCGATGTTGGTGCTCGAGACCGCCTTACCGGCCAAGTTTTCTGAGGTGATCGAAGAGGCGCTTGGCATGCCCGCACCCTTGCCCGAGGGGCTTGAGCATCTTGAGTCCTTGCCGCAGCACTTTACGGTCTTGCCTTGCGATGTCGCAAGCGTTCGCGCCTATATTATTGAACACGCTGGGAACTGAGCGCCATGCAAATGCTGACCCCATCCCATTTCCTAGCTGTGGCGCTTGGTGCGACAGCGGGGGCGTGGTTGAGGTGGCTGCTGGGCTTATGGCTGAATCGTCATGCGGATATGTTGCCTTGGGGCACCTTCGCGGCCAACATGATTGGCGGTTATTTTGTGGGCCTCATTTTGGGCTTGGTGGCGGCTCATCCAGAGTGGCCACAGTTTTGGCGTTTACTGCTGGTCACGGGCTTTTTAGGGGCGCTCACAACTTTTTCCACGTTTTCCGCCGAGGTCATCGCCTTTGTCGAAGAAGAGCGTTTTGGCATGGCGGTTTCCTATGCCGGGATGAGCCTAGCGGGTTCGCTGGTACTGACTTTCTTGGGCTTGTTTACGGCGCATAGTCTTAGAGGCTAAGCTCTTTTTCCAATATCATCGCCGCAGCAAGGCCGCTGCGCACGGCTCCCTCAAGCACGGCCGGATACCCTGTATCGGTCCAATCTCCCGCTAAAACAATCCGGGGCCAAGGGCTTTTGTTAGTTGGGCGCGCAAGGCCCGGAACAGCATCGAATGTTGCCCGCTTTTCCACGATCAGTCTTTGGTGTTTAACGACAGGCATCTCATTGATGCTGAGGGGATGCTTCGCACATTGCTCTCTAATTTGGGAGGCAATGGCCTGGACAAAGGGTGTTCTGTCTTGCTTCAAAAAATCGGTCGCATCACTGACCACGACACTCAGTTGTCGAGGCTGTGCGGCACGTTTAAAGACCCATTGACCTACATGACCGCGCGCTAAGTCTTCATCGAGCATGAGCATGGGTTGCGGTGGTTGCCAGTCCGACTCAAGCTCAAGGGTCAGCGTCGCAATTGCACGATACTTAAAGGCTTGCAGGATCCGGAGCAGTGCGTCCCCCTCATTACTTGGGTCGAACAAAATTCGCGCTGCAGCATAGGGCGGTACGGCAACGACGCAGGCATCAAAGTGCTCTTGATCAACCTGGACTTGTGTGGGGGCTGCACGAACCTCGCGCACAAGATGGCGATAGCGCATCGTCACCGTTTGCGCGGCGGCGTCAGGCCACAGTTGAGATAAATCAACGCTGGGAATCACTAAGTCGCTGGCGCCATGTCGCCCGTCCAAGCTATCGCGCAGGACATTGAGAAAGAGCTGCGCGCAGCTTT
This sequence comes from Zwartia lucis, assembly GCF_965234455.1. Lineage (GTDB taxonomy): Bacteria > Pseudomonadota > Gammaproteobacteria > Burkholderiales > Burkholderiaceae_B > Zwartia > Zwartia lucis. The sequence continues at coordinate 1,020,073 of NZ_OZ248472.1, forward strand.
GCGCGATCGGCGTGTTGAGGGCCGCCAAGCACAAGGGCGTCCAGAGCCGTTGAGAAAGTATCGCCGACTGTCGGTGTCGTCGCAGTAATGACTGCACGGTTTCGTTTGGCTGCGCGCGCCAGCCTGTCAGTCGACACTGCAGCATCATGCGCAAGGCAAGCAGGCGCTCAGACAGTCCGAGGCCTTTAGCTGATAGCAAGGCCAGCAAGGTATTCAGTGGCGCGGGCAGCTTGGATGCCTGCAGCTTAAAGCTTCCATCGGCACTTTCAAGGTGTAAGGGCGTGCGAGAAAGCACCTGCTCAAGAGAAGGGCTTGGTTGGAGGCGTTCGATGAGTTTGAGTGATTCGGTGTAAGCGCCGAGCATCAGGTGCTGCCCGTTGTCGATGCGTCCCATATTGACATCATCAACACCCCGTGCGCGTCCACCCGGAACGGGCGCAGCCTCAAAGACCGTAACCGTCGCGCCCTGGTCTTTGAGGCGAACGGCCGCGGCCAGTCCAGCCCAGCCCGCACCCACGACGGCAATGTTCACGTTAAGCCGCTCGAGCGCCTGATTTGTCGCAGTACGCTACCACCAGAGCCCACAAAATTTTTCCAGGCAAGCCAAAATTTTCTGATGGGCGTGAGCGAAATACGTTGATCCAGAACTTGCCACTTTTCGTCTTCGATTTCATCGAGCAGCGCGTGGTAAATAGCCGCCATCATGAGTCCGGGACGTTGCGCGCGGCGGTCGTTGGCGGGCAGTGCTTCGATCGCTTCGCGATAGAGCGTTCGCGCGCGCGCCGCTTCAAAAGCCATCAGCGAAGAAAAGTTTTCGGAGTATTGGCTGTTGAGAACATCGGCGGCACGCACGCCAAACTGTTGCAGGTCGCTGATGGGTAGATAAATTCGTCCGCGTCGAGCATCGTCACCGACGTCTCGGATGATATTGGTCAGCTGAAAGGCAATCCCTAACTTGCTTGCATATTGAAGTGTGGCTGGATCATGATAGCCAAAAATGCCAGCGGATAACTCTCCCACCACGCCGGCGACATGCCAGCAGTATTTTTCCAAACCCGGCCAGTCTAGATAACGGGTTTGGTCCAGATCCATCTCCATCCCATCAATGATCGCGATCAGCCTTGACTGGGTGATATCAAACGGGGCCAGAAAGGGCGCGAGCGCCTGAGTGACGGGGTGTTCGGGTTTGCCTTGAAACAAGGCATCAATTTGAGTGCGCCACCAAGCAAGTTTGATGCGCGCGATCGACGTGTCGGTACACTCATCCACGACATCGTCGACTTCGCGACAAAAAGCGTAGAGCGCCGTGATGGCTTGACGCCGTTCAGGTGGTAAAAATAAAAAAGCGTAATAAAAACTTGAGCCACTTTTGGCCGCTTTTTCTTGACAGTATTCGTGAGGGGTCATTGCATCAGGCTCTTAATGCACGCCAAAACATGAGTGCCCAGTCATGGGTACGCAAGGTCGGGCGATGTCGGAAAACATCAAAATGTACATGCTCGATTTTTTCGAGAATTCTCAGACCACCATGGATGATTAAACGAAGCTCAAGGCCGATTCTGCCTGAGAGCGTTCTTCCGAGGGGCAAACCTGAGTTTAACAACCCTCGCGCGCGATCCACTTGAAACTGCATGAGTCGACACCAGGCTTGGTCTGCATTTGCTTGCGCGATGTGCTGCTCAGTCACCCCAAAGTGCTTTAAATCCTCTAAGGGCAAATAGATACGCCCTTTTTGCCAGTCGATCGCGACATCTTGTAAAAAATTGACAAGCTGCAGTGCAGAGCATATGGCCGCAGATTGGGTCATCGAGCGCGTATCCGTCGTCCGATACAGATAAAGCATCAGCGTGCCGACAGGATCGGCAGAGCGTCTGCAGTAGTCAAGCAGGCAAGGATAGTCCTCATAACGGGTTTGTTCGATATCCTGATCAAAGGCGGAAAGCAGGTCTAAGAAGGGTGACGTAGGTAAGTGATGTTGCGTGATAGTTTGCGCCAAAGGCTCAAAGCTTGCCTCAGGTTTCTCGCCTCGTTCAATCTTAAGAATCGCTTCCCGATATTGCTGAAGAGCCGCTCTGCGCTCTGAGGGTGGGGCGTCGCCTTCATCCGCGAGATCGTCTGCGCCCCGGGCGAAGCGATAGATGTCTGTCACGGCTCGGCGCAGTCGCTTGGGCAGTAACAAGGAGGCGACAGGAAAGTTCTCGTAATGGTCGACAGACATGTGAAAAAGTGTTTTGAAGAGTCATGCGCAGACGCAAAAACCAAAGTGTAGTGGGTCACCCCTAGCATTTTGTGGTTTTAGTGGACAAATTTCAGGTCTTTAAGGGTAAGCCCCTGCGTTAGACTAGAGATATGCGGTGCATCGTGCGCCAGAGACTTTCATGGCCAAAATAAAAACGATCTTTACCTGTTCGGAATGCGGTGGCATCAGCCCAAAATGGCTGGGCCAGTGCCCGCATTGCCAAGCTTGGAATACCCTTGAGGAATCCCGCGACACGGGACTCGCCGCTCAAGCCGAACAGCATCGCTATGCGCCGCTTGCTGCGTCGACCGCATTACGCAGCCTGGCCGATGTCGAGGCGTTGGAGTTACCGAGGATTTCCACGGGTATTGCTGAGTTTGATCGTGTGCTGGGTGGTGGTCTAGTGGCGGGCGCGGTTGTGTTGATTGGTGGAGACCCTGGTATTGGTAAATCCACGCTGTTGCTTCAGGCGCTGGTGGCGATGTCTGGTGAGCGCCGTGTCTTGTATGTGACTGGCGAAGAGTCTGCCGAGCAAGTCGCTTTGCGCGCACGTCGTTTGGGTTTGTCAGGCGAGGGTGTTGATTTGTTCGCTGAAATTCGTCTTGAGGCGATTCAGTCCGCTTTACTTGAGCAAAAGCCTGCAGTGGCTGTGATCGATTCGATCCAGACCATGTATTCCAGCGAACTGTCCGCAGCACCGGGTTCGGTCTCTCAGGTTAAAGAGTGTGCCGCACAACTCACCCGTCTAGCCAAACAGGCCGGTATCCCGATCGTCATGATTGGCCATGTCACCAAGGATGGCGCGCTCGCGGGGCCTCGCGTGCTTGAGCATATCGTGGATACTGTGCTGTATTTCGAAGGGGATACACACTCTTCGTTCCGACTGATTCGTGCCTTTAAAAACCGTTTTGGTGCTGTCAACGAGCTCGGTGTGTTTGCAATGACGGATCGTGGTTTGCGGGGTGTGGCAAATCCATCCGCGCTGTTTTTGTCACAACATTCTGCTCAAGTATCCGGCTCTTGCGTCATGGCGACCCAAGAAGGCACGCGACCGTTATTGGTTGAAATCCAGGCGTTGGTCGACACTGCGCATGTCCCCAATCCACGTCGTCTTTCTGTGGGACTCGAGGGCAACCGTCTGGCGATGTTACTTGCCGTGCTCAATCGGCACGCTGGGGTATCGACCTCCGATCAGGATGTCTTTGTCAACGCAGTGGGTGGGGTGCGGATTACCGAACCTGCTGCAGATCTTGCCGTGTTGTTGGCGATTTTGTCGTCGCTGCGCGACCGACCTTTGCCCAAGGGATTATTCGCTTTTGGTGAGGTCGGTTTAGCCGGTGAAGTCCGTCCCGCACCGCGCGGTCAGGAACGTTTACGCGAAGCCGCCAAACTTGGCTTTTCCGTCGCCATTATTCCAAAAGCCAATGCACCGCGACAACCGATCGAAGGGCTCGAGGTGTGGGCTGTTGATCGTTTGCAAGACGCACTGGATCGATTGAGAGCATGAATATTCTCAAGGTCATTTTTAAGCAAACTTGGCGGGATGTCCGTGCGGGCGATTTGCGTTTGCTAGGACTCGCCGTGGTGATTGCCGTGGCTGCCGTGACTAGCGTGGGCTTTTTAGCTGACCGCGTGGGACGCGCCTTGGAGCGTGACGCGGCGCAGATGTTAGGAGCCGATCTGGTTGTGGAGTCTTCCAAGCCTATTCCTGCCGCTTTTATCGAGCGTGCGCAAAGTCTGGGTTTGCGCACAGTACTCGGTTGGCAGTTCCCTTCGATGGTGGGTCGTGACGGTCGGTTGGTATTGGCTTCGATCAAGGGCGTCGAGGCAGGCTATCCTTTGAGGGGAGGTTTGCGCACGACCGAGGTGTTGGGCGGACCCGAGCAGCTCACCGCGTTCGCACCCCAGCTGGGGCAGGCTTGGGTGGATGCCCAAGTCTTGAGCCAGACAGGTTTAAGCATTGGTGAGACCATTAAAGTCGGTGATTTGAGTCTCAAGGTGACGCGTGTGATCACCTATGAGCCTGATCGTGGCCCACAGTTAGTCAACCTAGCCCCGCGTGTCATGTTGCGGGCTGAGGATTTAAAACGCTCGGGTTTGATTGCACCGGGTAGCCGCATTGGTTACAACTTTTTAGTCGCAGGCGATCTCCCGGCTGTCGACGTCTTTCGCGAATGGTTGTCCCGCTCCATGACGGCCGGGCAAAAGATTGTGACGGTCGAAGCCGGTCGTCCTGAAATCAGACGCTCCCTTGACCGAGCGCAGGAGTTTCTCGCTTTGGTCGCGATGTTGGCGGTGCTGATCGCGTCGGTCGCGGTTGCCTTGGGCGCCAGACGTTTTAGCCAACGACATCGCAATAGTGTGGCGGTGATGCGCTGCCTGGGTGCGACGCAAGCCAAAGTCACTGCTATTTTATTGGGCGAGTTTATATTGACGGGTCTATTTGCCTCGCTTGTAGGTGCGGCGTTAGGTTGGGGTGGACAGGCTTTGATGGTTCAGGCGCTCGGAAGTTTGCTCGGCGCCGATTTGCCTCAGGCCAGTATCGAGCCTGCTTTGCAGGGTTTGTTTGCCGGCTTGTGGTTATTGTTGGCCTTCGCTTGGCCGCCACTGAACGGCTTGCGGCATGTACCTCCCTCGCAAATTTTGCGTGTTCAGCAAGACGGTATTCCCCTACAGAGTCTCATGGGCTATGCCTTGGGCTTATCTGGTTTTTCAATATTGATGTGGTGGGTCGCCAATGACGTCAAGCTCGGCATCGGGCTCGCGGCAGGTTTCTTTGCCGCTGCCGCACTTTTTGCGGGCCTGGGTATGTTGGTGTTGTGGGTGCTCTCCGGGTTGAGAGGCCGCCTCAAAAGCTTTCCTGTTTTGCGTTTTGCATTGGCGGGTGTCGTGCGTCGCCGAGGCGCGACGATTGCGCAAACCAGCGCGCTCGCCGTGGGCATGATGGCGATTCTGTTGCTGACGATTGTACGGACCGATTTGCTGGCTGGCTGGCAGCGCACCTTGCCTGCGGATGCGCCAAACCGTTTTTTGATCAATATTCAGACCGATCAGGTACCCAGTATTGAAAAAACACTGAGTGAGGCCGGGCTGACTCAGGTCAGGCTTTCACCCATGGTGCGTGGCCGGTTTGTCGCTCTGAACGACCGCGCGGTTTCCGCCGCTGATTATGATGACGCACGTGCCCAGCGTATGGTCGAACGCGAATTCAACCTCTCGTATGCCGAGCGCTTGGCCGAGCCGGGACAAATTGTGGCGGGGCGTGATCTCAATGCCTCGCGCCCAGAGGTGTCGCTTGAGATCAGTCTGGCAAAGTCGCTTGGCCTGAAAATCGGCGATATGCTGGACTTTGATGTGGCGGGTGAAAAAGTGCGTCTCGAGGTGACCAGTCTGCGACGTGTCGACTGGGATTCGATGCGCGCGAACTTTTTTGCGATTACGACACCCGCAGCCCTTAAGGACGCACCTCAGACGTGGATGACCGCTTTTTATCTACCCCCGGATCGCATCACGGTCACGCAACAGCTTGTCAAACAATTTCCTAATCTGACCGTGTTCGATGTCGGAGCGATTTTAAGTCAGCTGCAAAACATTCTGGATAAAGTGTCGATCGCTGTCCAAGGACTCTTTTTGTTTTCCGTCTTTGCCGGCGCGATCGTTCTAGCCGCGGCCTTGTCGGCGACACGAGACGAACGGGTCAGAGAGGCAGCCTTATTGAGAGCCTTTGGTGCGACGCGACGACAACTCGCCGGCGCTCAACGGATCGAGTTGCTTGCCGTAGGTGCGTTGGCTGGATTGCTTGCCGCGGGTGGTGCGACACTCGCTGCCTGGGCCTTATCGCACTGGGTCTTTGAGTTCGATATGCGCTTTTCGCTCTGGCCTTGGGCGTTGGGATTGTCGGTGTGTATGCTGGGTGCCTGGTTGGCGGGGGCCGTCGTGTTGCGCGGTGTTTTAAAGACGCCGCCACTGCAAATCTTGCGGCATCATACCTAAGCCCATGGATATCTGGGCATCAACCCTGTTCAAGCGCTCAAAAAACTGGAGAAATGCACGCGGATGAATCAAGACGCTTCTGAGCAAACGATCGATCAGCGCACCTCGGGTAACCGTTGGTTTCGCATTGATCATGCATTAATTGAAAGTCATCAACTCGAGACTGCGGCGTGGGACTTTTTTGACCCCCAGACACCCGCGCTTGAGGCGAGTCTGGTGACCTCGGGGGGACGGGCGGCGGCCTGGTTTGTCCGTGTCGGTGCCTTCGACGCGGTCTTGAGACATTATCGACGCGGTGGTCTGGTGGCCAAGTTCGTGCAAAACCGGTATCTGTGGACGGGTTTTGAAAAGACGCGCGCGAGTGTTGAGTTTGATTTGTTGCGCATTCTCTGGCGAGGCGGCTTGCCAGTCCCTCGGCCGCTTGGTGCTGCCGCCTGGCGACATGGGCTGACCTATCGCGCCGCATTGCTCACTGAACGTATTGCTTCGGCCCAACCTTTGGCCCACAGTCAGGACCTAGAGATCTGGAGGCGTGCGGGCGTAGTCATTGGCGCGCTACATCGGTTTGGTGTGTGGCATGCTGATCTCAACGTCTTCAATGTTTTGTTTGACGATCAAGGTAAAGTCTGGCTGATTGACTTTGATCGTGGACGTCTTGGCAAGCTCACGCCTGGTCAGCGCGCCGAAAATCTTTCTCGACTCTTGCGTTCGCTTAAAAAGTTATCGTTAGCAAATCATCATTCACTTTGGCTCGCCCTGATTGAAGGCTATCAAGAGGTTTGGTTTGCCGCAGAGCAATTAAAATAATGCGTTAAACGTATTCATCATTAAAAATAGGAATAGCGTCATGGCGGTTAAACTTTACGGGCTGGCCAAATGCAGTACTTGCCTCAAAGCACTTGCTTGGCTTGATGAAAAAGGCATTGCCCACCAGTTTCAAGACTACCGCGACGCGCCCGTCGAGCCCGTGACGCTCAAGGTATGGGCTGAGTCCCTTGGCGGCTGGGAAAAGCTTGTCAACCGTGCCTCGATGACGTGGCGAAATCTGGATGACAATCTTAAAACACCCAGCTCAGACAAAGACTGGCTCTCTTTGATTGCGAAATATCCTGCCTTGATCAGGCGGCCCGTGACGGTCTATGCCGATCATTCTGTGTCGGCTGGGTTTAATGAAAAACGCTTTGCTGAAAAACTAGGTCAAGCTTGATAGATTTAACCTCCCTCAACGATCCTGCTGTGCTGCTTCCGCTCATTGCGGGAGCCAGTTTTTTTGCAGTCCTGTTTTCGCTGTTGGCTTGGCTGCGTGCCGGACGTGCGCAGCACGCTCCAACCGACCCCAGGCTGGATCAAATTGTCACCGGTCAGGAGCGACTTGAGCGCGGCTTGAGGACAGAGCAAGCGGAGACGCACCGGCAGTTGCGCACAGAACTCGCGGAGTCCTCGCGCGCACTGAGAGTGGAGCTTGCGCAGAGTGACGCTGAGTTTCGTGCCGCAATGGCACGTGATGCTGCCGCCGGGAGAGGCGAAAGTGCAGAGTCCCTCAATCGCTTTGCATCGGGCTTTGCCGAGCAGCTACAAACTTTGATTCAAACCAACGAACGCCGGATTGCCGAGCTCCGTGTGGCAGTTGAGGAGCGTCTGTTGTCCCTCCAGACCGACAACGCAGCAAAACTCGATGAGATGCGGAAAACCGTGGATGAAAAGCTCCATGCCACACTAGAGTCCCGCCTGACAGAGTCCTTTAAACAGGTCTCTGACCGTTTGGAATCTGTGCAAAAAGGCCTCGGTGAAATGCAAACACTCGCAGCGGGGGTCGGTGATCTCAAACGCGTGTTGACCAACGTCAAGACACGAGGGACCTGGGGCGAGGTGCAACTTGCACGCCTAATCGAAGACAGTATGACACCCGATCAGTATGCGCAAAATATCAAGACCGTTCCGGGTAGCGATGCGCAGGTCGAGTTTGCGATTCGCTTACCTGGTCAGGGCCTCATGGATCAACCGGTCTGGTTGCCCATTGACGCCAAATTTCCAAAAGAAGAATACGAGCGTTTGATGGATGCGCATGAAACCTCAGATCGAGAGGGCATCAAGGCTGCGGGAGCCGCCTTGGCGAGAGCGGTGGAGTTGCAAGCTAAAACGATCGTGGCCAAATACGTCTCGCCTCCACACACGACTGATTTCGCGATCATGTTCTTGCCAAGTGAAAGCTTGTATGCCGAGGTGCTGCGCCAGTCTGGTCTACTCGACAAATTGCACGACTTACGCGTCAATGTCGCGGGTCCCGCCAACCTCGCCGCCTTACTCAACAGTCTGCAGATGGGTTTTCGCACGCTCGCGATTCAGGAGCGCTCGTCCGAGGTCTGGCAGGTATTGCGTGCGGTTAAAACGGAGTTTGGCAAGTTCGGTGACGCACTCGCCAACGTCAAAAAATCTCTCGATAGTGCAAGTCATAAAATTGGTCAAACCGAGTCTCGCACCCGCGTCATGTTGCGTAGCCTCAAAAGTGTCGAGGCGATGCCCGAAGATCAAGCGCGTGCTGTTTTTGCCGCTGAGTCTGGAGAGGCTGAGCGTCTCGACTTAGAGGATATAGAGTCTGCGGATACAGAGCCCTCTCGTGACAAATAATCTTTAATCAGGAAACGCTTATGCTTTCGCAACAAGATCTCAAACAACAAGCCGCTGATGCTGCGTTGGCACTTATCGAGCCTCTTTTAACAGCGCAGGCGGTGATCGGTGTCGGTACAGGTTCGACCGCAGACTTGTTTATTGATGGTTTGGCAGCGTATCGGAGTCGGTTTCGTGGGGCAGTCGCGAGCTCAGAGCGCAGCGCCAAACGTCTCTCGGCGCTAGGTATCCTTGTGCTGGATCTCAACGAGGTTCAGACCATGCCTGTCTATGTGGATGGCGCCGATGAAATCAATAGCCAACTCCATATGATCAAAGGCGGGGGTGGGGCGTTGACGCGTGAGAAAATCGTTTCTTCAGTCGCCCAACAGTTTGTCTGTATCGCCGATGAAAGCAAGCTTGTCGAGCGCTTGGGCCAGTTTCCTTTGCCAATCGAGGTCTTACCAATCGCGCGCGAAGCCGTTGCGCGGGTCACCCAACAACTCGGTGGCAAGCCTGTCTTACGTCAAGGCTTTACAACCGATAATGGCAATCAGATTTTGGATGTTCATGGTCTGACAATCGATAACGCGCCAGAGCTTGAGAGACAGCTCAATAACATTCCAGGCGTCGTCACGAATGGTTTGTTTGCGATCTTTCCTGCCCATGTTGCCTTGCTTGCCACGCAGCATGGGGTACGTCGTTTAGGATAAAAAAATCGAGGCGATTTTTTGCCTCGGAGTGATGCCTACGCGTTCGTCCCGAGCTTAGGCAGGAGGCGGCACAAAGCCTTGTGCTTCAACGTCTATATCTTCAAACAAGTGTTTTTGCATTTGCTCTTTGAGATATTTGCGCGCGCGTGCATCCGCGAGATTGAGTCGGTTCTCGTTGACTAAACGTGTTTGCACGTCCAGCCAACCCTGCCAAGCTTGCTTGGAAATACTTTGCCAGATTTTGGTTCCCATTTCACCAGGATAGGGAGGAAACTCCAAGCCCTCGGCTTCTTTTTTCAGCTTGATGCATTGAATAGTGCGACTCATTTTTAGTATCCTGTTTAAAGCATATTTAACGTGATTGTAGGGCGTTTGAGCTGGTGTCGACGCTCATAGCCCTAAGCCTCACAGGCGTTTAATAAAAATTAGACTGTTGCGAGACCGGTTGTAATGCGCTTGCTTTTCTTTTGGTAGGTCTGCGACACCCCCCTGAACAAAGCCACGCTTCATAAACCAGTGCGAGGTTCTTGTGGTCAGGACAAACAAGCGCTTGGCACCAAAGGCACGGGCCCGAGATTCCATATGGCGCAGCAAGAGCTCCCCTTCGCCAGAGGCCTGCCATTCCGGATGCACAATCAAGCAAGCCATTTCTGCCATCTGATCATTGGGGTAGTCGTTGAGCGTTGCGCAGCCGTAAATGACGCCATCGTGTTCTAGAACGGTAAAGTTCTCGACTTCGCGTTCAATCACGGCGCGGCCTCTTGGCACCAGTGTACCGTCTTGCTCTAGAGGTTCAATCAGTTGCAAGATTGCGCCCACATCATCGATTGTTGCCGGACGTAGATCATCTAGTGTGTCTTCGACGACCATGGTCCCGACGCCGTCGTGGGTGAAAATCTCCAGAAGCACCACGCCATCCATGGAAAAGGGAATTAAGTGCGCGCGAGTGACACCGCGTTTGACGGCGCGTGAGGCGTATTGCAAGAAATAGGCCGTATCCTCGTCAAGTTCGCCGGAGGCGAGCAGGGCATCGGCATCGAGTCGGGCGAGTTCGGTGTCCACCGAGCCATCGGGCGCTAACACGCCAGGCGTTTCCGTTAGAAAAATCAGCTTTTCTGCCCGTAACTTGGTGGCTACGCTCGTGGCGAGCTCTTCCATCGATAAATTAAAGGCTTCGCCAGTGGGAGAGAATCCGAGGGGTGAAAGCAGCACGATTGAGCCTCGTTCGATCGCGAAGCGCAAGGCCTCGACGTCGATCTTACGAACTTGTCCCGTGTGTTTATAGTCAATGCCATCAATGATGCCAGTTGGGCGAGCAGTGACAAAGTTGCCTGAAATCACGCGAATTTGCGCGTGAGACATGGGAGTATTGGGCAACCCTTGGCTAAAAGCGGCCTCGATATCAAGGCGAATTTCACCCGCAGCTTCTTTAGCGCACTCCAAAGCATCGGCATCGGTGGGCGCGCGGCCTCGGTCAAATTGCTGATTAAAGCCCTTTAAACGGAGCTGCTCGTTGACCTGGGGACGTGAGCCATGCACAAGGACCAGTTTGATCCCCAGCGCGGATAACAAAGATAAATCCTGAACTAAGGCGTTTAGGGCATTGGCCTGAACAAGTTCACCACCAAACGCGACTACAAAGGTTTTTCCTCTGAAAGCATGGACGTAAGGGGCGACTTCTCTAAACCAGCGAACGAATTGCGCTGCTGCGAACTCAGGAGCCTCTTGGGCTGAAACAGTCCCATCGAGACCGATGTTTGAGGATTCCTGAGGGAACCCAATCTCTTGTTCTTTTTTGTCTGGCATGGTGGCTTGTGTTGTCAACCTCGTGTTCGCTGTGAGTATTAGAGATAAATTTTATAATAAGCGTTACTCGGATTAAATAATATGCTCGATTCAAAGCGCTTAACCGACATTGCGCCGGAAAGCGTCGTCATTTCCCCACGCCAGCCCCCCAAGATCGTCTATCCAGAGGATTTGCCGGTCAGCGCTCGCCGTGAGGAAATCGCCCGCGCGATCGCCGCCCATCAGGTGGTGATCGTGAGTGGAGAGACGGGCTCGGGTAAAACCACCCAATTACCCAAGATTTGTCTTGAACTTGGGCGCGGCTTAAAAAAAATGATTGGCCATACCCAGCCCAGGCGCTTAGCGGCCAGTTCGGTGGCTCGCCGTATCGCAGAGGAGCTCCAGACGCCCTTGGGAGATTGGGTGGGCTATCAAGTCCGCTTTCAGGATCGCAGCAGCGCCCAGACAGCCATCAAGCTTATGACAGATGGTATTTTGCTGGCTGAGTCCCAGCGTGATCCGCTCCTCAAACGCTACGACACCATCATTATCGATGAGGCGCATGAGCGCAGTCTAAATATTGATTTTTTGCTCGGCTATTTGCGCCAGTTGTTGCCGCGGCGACGGGATCTTAAGGTCATCATTACTTCTGCCACGATTGATGCAGGCCGCTTTGCCCGCCATTTCGCCGATGCACAAGGTGTACCCGCTCCAGTGATCGAGGTTTCAGGTCGTCTCTATCCTGTGGAGATCAGGTATCGGCCCGTGCTGAATCCTGCCCTCGAGCTGGGCGCTGCGGGTGGAGTGATGCCGCAAGCAGGAATGTCCGAGCGCAGTCTGGCACGAGACGAAGAGCGAGATCTGATCAATGCCCTGGTCGAAGCGGTTGATGAATGCGCACGCGTGGGACCCGGCGATATCTTGGTTTTTTTACCTGGCGAGCGGGAAATACGTGAGTGCACTGAGGCGCTACGTAAACATCATCCGCCCGGCACTCAGGTGCTCGCCTTGTTTGCGCGCCTGTCCCAGGAGGAGCAAGAGGAAATTTTTCGCCCTCGCACCAGTGCGCGTCGGATTGTGCTGGCCACTAATGTGGCCGAGACTTCACTCACTGTACCAGGAATTCGTTTCGTCATCGACAGCGGTTTGGCGCGCGTCAAGCGCTATTCATGGCGCAACAAAGTCGAGCAGCTGCGCATCGAACCCATCAGTCAGGCCTCGGCGAACCAGCGCTCGGGACGCTGCGGGCGACTAGGGCCCGGTGTCTGTATCAGGCTGTACGACGAACAAGACTTCAAAGATCGCGTTGCGTTTACCGATCCCGAAATTTTGCGCTCTTCTCTTGCAAGTGTGATCTTGCGCATGAAAGCGCTCCGGTTAAACGACATAGAAACGTTTCCCTTTGTGGATCCGCCAAGTGGTCGCGCAATCGCCGATGGTTATCACTTGTTACAAGAGCTTGGTGCCATCGATCCGGACGCAGAGAAGCCAGACGCGCTAACGGAAACTGGCCACGCGTTGGCGAAACTTCCGGTTGATCCAAGACTAGGACGTATGATTTTGGCTGCGCGCGATCAGCACTGCCTGACCGAGATGCTGATCATCGCTTCCGCGCTCTCGGTACAAGACCCGCGTGACAGACCCATGCACGCTCGCGAGGCAGCCGAGCAGGCCCATTCAACATTCACCGATGACAAATCCGAGTTTGTGGCCTACGTCAAACTTTGGAATTGGTATCACGAACAAGTCCGGCACAAGGAGTCGCAGCGCAAGCTTGTCGCGCTCTTGCGCACTCACTACCTGTCACCTCTGCGATTGCGCGAATGGCATGATATTCACAGCCAGCTGATGGCCCTGGTGGGCGAGCAAGGCTGGCGACTGAATAAAACCGAAGCGACGCACGAGCAGATCCATCTTTCCTTGCTTTCGGGACTATTGGGGAACCTTGGTTTCAAAGCTGAGGAAACGGGGCACTATCAGGGTGCGCGTGATATTCGTTTCTGGATTCATCCAGGTTCGCGTCTGCTAAAAAAGGCGGGCAAATGGATCATGGCAGCGGAACTTGTCGACACCAGCAAGCTTTACGCGCGTTGCGTGGCCAAAATTGATCCCTCCTGGGTCGAGCGTGTGGCAGGCCATTTGCTCAAGCGCTCCTGGAGCGATCCGCGCTGGGAGCGCAAGCTCGGACAAGTGGTCGCCAATGAAAAAGCGATGCTCTATGGTTTGACCGTTTACTCGGGTCGACGGGTGCATTACGGACCGATTGCGCCGGAGCAGGCGCGCGAGATTTTTATCCTGCAAGCGTTGATTCCGGGCGATATCGACAGCCCGCTTCCATTTCTTGCCCACAACCGCAAGCTGATTACTCAGATTGAAAAGCTTGAGCATCAGACCCGACGCCCGGATATTTTGGTCGATGATGCCCTGATACTGGCTTTTTACGACAAGCTTTTGCCTGCGGACATCGCACAGACCGCGACACTCGAGCACTGGGTCAAGGGTTTGTCCAAGGAACACGCTCAACAATTGATGTTGACCCGCGATGCCTTGATGCGTCATGAGGCGGCCGGTGTCACCACGGATATTTTCCCCAAGTTTTTCGACTGGCAAGGGGTCAGGCTGGCGGTGGATTACCACTTCGAACCGGGTTCTCCCAAAGACGGACTCACCCTCACGGTTCCTCTTTACTTTCTGAATCAAGTCGATGCCGCGCGCTGTGAGTGGCTCGTGCCCGGCATGCTCAAGGAAAAAGCGCAACTATTGCTCAAGTCTCTGCCTCAAAAAATACGGCGCCACTGTGTGCCATTGCCGGACTATGCTGCGGGGTTTTATGAACGCTGGTACGACCGACTTGAACAGCCACCTTGTAGCTTGCTCGATGGGCTGATTCAAGATATCTGGCAGCAGCTCAAGATTCGACCCCTTGTGACAGATTTCAAACCCGAAACCCTGCCTGCGCATTTGTTCATGTCCTTTAAAGTCCTTGACGAGCATGGACGCATGTTAGCGGCGGGTCGTAACCTCGCTCAGATCAAAGCCGAGCTCGGCAAACAAGCTCAGGCCACCTTTCAAAAGCTCGCAATCCGTGACCAAGAGGTCGCGAGCGTACTTTCTCAGGACGAAATCACGGAATGGAGTTTTGGCAAACTCCCTGAACTCATGGAGATCCGTCGTAAAGATCAAGTTGTCGTGGGCTATCCAGCACTCGTCGAACGTGGCACTGCCTGCGCTTTGGATGTCTTCGATGATCCGCAAGTGGCCCTTCGGGCGCACAAGCGCGGTCTGGTTCGCTTGTTCCGCCTCGCCTTGCGCGAACAGGTCAAGTTTCTCGAAAAAAATCTGCATGAGCTGACAAAAATGGGCATGCTTTATTTACAGCTTGGCACTCAGGAGCAGCTCAGAGACCAAATTATTGATTGCGCATTGATCGGCGCCTGTCTGGCCGAACCCTGGCCGGATGATGCACAGACCTTTGAGGCGCGACGAGAGGAGGCCAAGACTAAACTTGGGCTTCTCGCACAAGAGGTTGCCAGGCTCGCGTTTGCTGTCCTTGAGGGATGGACCGCGGTTGCGCGCAAGCTTGCACAGGCGAAAACCTTTCCCTCAGCCTATGCTGATTTACAGCAACACCTGCAACAGCTTGTCTCACCGCGTTTTATTGCGGAAACACCCTATAGCCAACTTGTGCATGTGCCGCGTTACCTCAAAGCCGCGGTCGCGCGGATCGACAAACTTAAGCTTGATCCGACCCGAGATGCGCGCCTTATGGCGGAAATGGCATCCGTGCTGACCCATTACAGTCGAGCCCGCAGTGCGCTCAAGGGGGCATCAGATGCAGGGCTTGACGAGTTTCGGTGGTTATTGGAGGAGTTGCGCGTTGCTCTCTTTACTCAAGAGCTCCGCACACCGATGCCTGTATCGGTCAAGCGCTTACAAAAAACCTGGGAGGCCATGCAGCGCTAGAGCTTAGCGACTCTGGTCTTGAGGCATCAGGAAGTCATGACTTACCAGGCAATAAACAATACGATTGCCAAACCAACCAAGCCAAATTTAGTGGCTTTGTAGGCAGTCCGGTTTGCTTTTTTAAACGCACGACGGTTTTGATCAATGATCCAGTGGTAATGCGTCAGTTTATTGACAAGGCCTGTCTGATCGGTTTCGGCATTGGGAGAACTCGCAGCGGACATGGCGATTTTGCTAAACCAGTGGTTGAGCCACTCGGCCCAGCGCCATTTAAGTGGGCGTTCGATGTCGCAAAATAAAATGATGCGATTTTGCTGGGTCTTATTGTAGGCATCGTGCACATAAGTTTCATCGAAAATGACGCCTTTTCCATCGCGCCAGCTATGTCGAATGCCATCCACGTCGATATAGCAGAGGTCGTCGTTCGGTGTCGCCAATCCGAGGTGGTAGCGCAAAGACCCCGCAAAAGGGTCTCGGTGCGGGTTGAGTTGACCGCCTGGAGGGAGCTCCGCGAATATCGCGGCCTTGACCGAGGGAATCTGGTTGAGTAGGGCGACTGTTTTAGGACACAAAGCGATCGCGGAAGGGTGTTTGGCGTCATACCATTTCAGGTAAAAGCGCTTCCAGCCGTACTTGAAAAAAGAATTAAAACCAATGTCGTTATGGAGTTCGGGGGCTTTGATTTCTCGCAAACTTGCCAGATGCAGAGCCTCGTCGCGGATGGTTTCCCAGTTGTCTTCGAGCAATTTGAGCTCGGGCATCGTGTCAATAGAAATATAGGGGGTTGTCGGCACGCGCGAGGCCAGCACCATGAATGCATTGATGGGGGCCAAAATACTCGAATGATCCAGCATTTGGCGCCCAAGGGGAAGTCTGACGCGACCGCGTAAGTGAGCAAAGAGAACGGCGGCAAGCCAGGTTTCCAGAACAGTCCATTTCATGCAGTATTCCTTGCTCAAACGTTGTGCCGCAAGCTCGCGGCAGTCTTGCTCAAATTGCGACTAAAAATAACGATAGGTGTTCTAACAAAAGGTACAATTGACCTATGTCAGAAAGCGTCCATTCTCAGCCCTTCGTTCACCTTCGCATCCATTCCGAATACTCGGTTGTAGACGGTACCGTGCGCATTCCGGAGCTCATCCGTCGGGTTGCACAGTTCGGCCAGCCCGCAGTCGCTTTGACAGACCTGTCTAACGTGTTCGGTTTAATCAAGTTCTACAAAGAAGCCCGCTCGGCAGGCATCAAGCCAATCGCAGGTTGCGACATTTGGCTGACAAACGACGAAGACCGCGACAAACCATTTCGTATTTTACTTCTCGTCGCGAGTCGTGTGGGATATTTGACGTTATGTGAGCTCTTGACCCGTGCCTGGCTCACAAATGCCCATCGCGGCCGCGCTGAAATGCGCCGAGAGTGGCTTGTCGGGGCACAAGGCTTGATTGCCTTGTCAGGTGCGCGCGCCGGCGATGTCGGCCAAGCCTTGATGGCTGGCAACTCGGAGTTGGCGAAAACCTTGGCGCTGCAATGGAAAAATGTTTTTCCTGGCACCTATTACATCGAACTTCAGCGCACCGAAGCCGAGGCGGATCAGTCTTATGTCCGCGCGGCGCTTGCTTTGGCCTCCGAGTGTGATTTGCCCGTGGTGGCGACACATCCTGTACAGTTTCTAGGATCCGAGGATTTTCACCCTCACGAAGCCCGAGTCTGCATTTCCGAAGGTGAAATCCTCACGAATCCCCGCCGTCCTCGTCATTTCACGCCCGATCAGTATCTGCAATCAACCGAAGCCATGGTTGAGCGATTTAGTGACGTGCCCTCTGCCTTGGCCAACGCGGTGGCGATTGCGCAGCGCTGCAATTTGACGCTTGTGCTTGGGCAGCCTCAGTTGCCTGACTTTCCAACGCCAGAGGGCTTTTCTCTGGATGATTATCTGATTCATCTCTCTGAAATTGGTCTTGAAAAACGGATGTTGCAGTTGTTTCCGGATAGCGTCGCGCGAACCCGCGCGACCCCTCAGTATTCGGCTCGTCTGGCGCTTGAGTGCCAAACCATCATTAAGATGGGTTTCCCCGGGTACTTTCTGATCGTTCAGGATTTTATTAACTGGGGCAAAAGCAATGGCGTACCTGTGGGGCCGGGCCGTGGTTCGGGAGCGGGCTCTTTGGTTGCGTATTCTTTAGGCATTACTGACCTGGATCCCATCCGCTATGACTTGCTGTTTGAGCGCTTTCTCAACCCCGAGCGGGTGTCGATGCCTGACTTCGATATCGACTTTTGTCAGGATAATCGCGAGCGCGTCATCGAGTATGTCAAACAAAAGTACGGTCGCGAGGCGGTTAGTCAAATCGCGACCTTTGGTACGCTCGGAGCCAAAGCGGTTGTGCGCGATGCCGGACGCGTGCTCGATATGCCCTACATGCTTTGCGATGGTCTGTCCAAGCTGATCCCACATAATCCTGCTGACCCCTGGACGCTCGATCGCGCGCTCAAAGACGAACCTTCTTTCAAAGCCCGCTACGAATCCGAAGAGGAGGTCCGTGCGTTAGTGGATCTCGCCCGTCCGTTGGAGGGCCTGACGCGCAACGTCGGGATGCATGCGGGCGGCGTGCTGATCGCTCCGGGTAAGCTCACTGACTTCTGTCCGCTTTATTGTCAGCCTGGTCAAGAGGGCAGCGCCTTTTCCCAGTTCGATAAGGACGACGTCGAGGCCGTGGGACTGGTCAAGTTCGACTTTTTGGGTTTGCGCAACCTGACGATTTTGGATTGGGCGGTACGTTTTGTACGTGCCTTCAATCCTGCGATGCGTGACTTTGACATCATGTCCTTGTCGCTGGATGATCCCGCAACCTACCAAATTCTCTGCGACGCCAATACGACAGCGGTCTTTCAGCTCGAATCGCGTGGCATGAAAGAGCTGCTTAAAAAGCTCCGTCCGAACACCTTCGAAGACATCGTCGCTGTGTTGGCGCTATTCCGTCCTGGCCCGCTCGAGTCTGGCATGGTGGACGATTTCGTAAACCGTAAACACGGTCGCGCTTCGGTGGACTATTTTCACTCTGATCTTGAAAACACACTTAAAAGCACCTACGGTGTGATTGTGTATCAAGAGCAGGTGATGTTGATCTCGCAAATTATCGGTGGTTATTCACTCGGTGGCGCAGATTTACTCAGACGCGCCATGGGCAAGAAAAAGCCCGAGGAAATGGCGGCGCACCGTCAGTTGTTCGAGCAGGGCGCGATTAAAAAGGGCTATGACGCCAAACTCGCGGTCAAGCTTTTCGACTTGATGGAGTTGTTCGCAGGCTACGGCTTCAACAAATCACACTCTGCGGCCTACGCGCTGATCGCTTATCAGACTGCCTGGCTCAAGGCGCATCATCCCGCTGAGTTCATGGCGGCGACCTTGTCGTCCGACATGGACGATACCGGCAAGGTTCAGATTTTCTGGCGTGATTGCCTGGCCAATGGCATCAAGGTGTTACCGCCCGATGTGAATGCTTCAGGCTATCGTTTCGAGCCGGTTTCCGACGAGCACTCGGCAAAAGGTTTGCCTCCACGTACGCTTCGCTACGGAATGGGCGCCGTCAAGGGGACGGGGCAGGGAGCGGTCGAGGAGATTTTACGTGCACGTGCGGACGGCCCTTTCGCTTCTTTATTCGACTTCTGCCGCAGAATTGATCGCCATACGGTCAATCGACGCAGCATTGAGGCGTTGATTCGGGCGGGGGCCTTTGATCAGATCGAGCCGAATCGGGCCGCGCTCATTGCCTCACTTGGCACAGCGCTCGAAGCTGCGGAGCAAGCCGCCCGAAGTGCCAACCAGGTGTCTTTGTTTGGCGATGACGGTGCGGATGTGGTTGAAAGCGAGCTGGCGCAGTGCGCGCCCTGGGATCTACACGCTCGCCTGTCCGAAGAAAAACTTGCGTTGGGTTATTTTTTCAGCGGACATCTGTTCGATGCCTGGCGCGCAGAGGTTAGGAATTTTGTGACCAAAGCCTTAAATCGGCTTGAGCCTTCCCGTGATCTTCAATGGTTAGCTGGTGTGATTTCTGGGTCGAGAACGATGATCACCCGCCGGGGGAAAATGCAGTTTGTCTTACTGGATGACGGGACCTCCCAAGTCGAGGTGTCTGTCTATAGCGAGCTGATGGAGCAACATCGTCAGCGTTTGCGCGATGATCAGCTCCTGATTGTTCAGGCCAAGGTCACGAACGACGAGTATTCTGGTGGGATGCGCGTGGTGGCCGAGCAAATTTACGATTTGCAACTCGCTCGGGAGGCGCGTGCCAAAACCTTGCGTATTCGTCTCAATGGGAATGCTGATGCGGTCATGTTAAAACGCATGCTTAATCCTTTTCGGGCCGCACCGGAAAATGGTATGCCCGGCACTCCCGTCGAGATTCAGTATGAGACAGAGGGTGCATTGTGTACGCTCAGACTGGATGAGTCTTGGCGCGTCAGGTTGTCTGACAAACTAGTCGCGCAGCTGACGGATTGGACTTCGTTGGCAGATGTCGAAGTCGCCTACA
The DNA here is from genome assembly GCF_965234455.1 of Zwartia lucis. GTDB lineage: Bacteria > Pseudomonadota > Gammaproteobacteria > Burkholderiales > Burkholderiaceae_B > Zwartia > Zwartia lucis. The sequence goes on from NZ_OZ248472.1 coordinate 1,039,902, forward strand.
AATAATAGTGATTTAGCACAATGCAAGACAAGCAAACTCTGAGAATCCTCCACTCCGAAGCTGCGACCGATTTTGGTGGTCAGGAGCACCGCATCTTCAAAGAAATGATGGCGATGCGTAATGCGGGACATCATCTTGAGGCGGTGTGTCAGCCCCATGCCGAACTCACTCTGCGCTTGCAAGGTGCAGGCTTTGTCGTTCACACGATGGAGATGGATGGCCCGATGAATTTTATTCGTGGTGTCGTCAACATGCGCCGTATTCTTAAACATGGTCGCTTTGACGTGCTTAATACCCATAGTCGCCGGGATACGATCATTTGCGCGACGGCAGGCAGGTTGGCGGGTACGCCTCTGATTGTGCGTACGCGTCATCTTGCCAACCGGGTCAATTCGCTCTTGTCCTATACGTGGCTCCCACATTGCGTGACAACGGATAGTCACTTTGTCCGCAGTCAGTTAATCACCAAAGGTGTTGCCCCTGAGCAGATTGAAAATATTTACACGCCGGTTTTTAAACCTGCACCAATTGACCAGTCGACTTTGCGGCAAGAGCTCGGTTTGACAGCTCAGGATGTCGTAGTCGGTTGTGTCGCAGCCCTGAGGCCGACCAAGGGGCATCTTGAACTCGTTCGAGCCATGGCTCCTCTGTTTTTAGAAAAAAGTCATTTGCATTTGGTCATCGTGGGGAGTGGTGGGGCTGTTTTCAGTGCTCTCACACAAAAAATTGCGACGCTCGGTCTTGAAAAACGCGTTCACTTAATGGGTAGAAGAGACGATGTGATGAATCTGATGACGGGTTTTGACATGTTTTGCATGACGACACGCCTCGAAGCCAGTGGCATGGTGTATCTCGAAGCAGCGTGTGCCAAAATCCCTGTCATTGGAACGGCTGTCGGAGGCGTTCCGGAGATGCTGGTGGATGGTCATTCAGGTTTTCTCGTTGAGTTAGATGACGATCAAAGCTTGAGAGACATCATCACTAAGCTCAGCGAGGATCCCGAACTCAGAAAAAAAATGGGGCGTGCGGGATATGACCGGATTTGGAATGACCCCGCTTCAGAATTCACCCCAGAGGCATTGGTACGTAGAACCGAGCAATGTTATGGTCATTGGCTGAGTCAAGGACACCCCCTTCGAAGACGGTTAAAAATGGTGCAGCATGACTGAGATGCAACAGCCCATGGGGACTGCCCGGGCCATTCCCATCTTGATGTATCACCAAATTGACATACCTGCTCCCAGAGGAACTTCCTTTCGGAGTTTGACGGTTCATCCCAAAAGTTTTAAGCGCCAAATGTACTGGATGCACAAGCTCGGTTATCGCGGGCTGAGTATGCGAGACCTGATGCCCTATCTTAAGGGGGAGCTGACCGGAAAGGTTTTTGGGATTACGTTTGATGATGGATATCGTAATGTTTTTAAGCATGCACTTCCTGTCCTGACTCAACTCGGTTTTACTTCGACCAATTACCTTGTGGCCAATCAGTTTGACGGAGGCAACGTTTGGGATGCGCAAAACAACGTTCCCTTTTCCCCTCTCATGTCTCAAACCGAGGCGAGGGAGTGGACTCAAGCTGGGCAGGAGGTCGGTTCTCACACGCTTGATCATGTTCACTTGCCGGATTTAGCCATTGAACAGGCGCGACATCAAATCGCTTATTCTCGTCTCATGCTTGCCGATGCAGTCAACTCAGAAGTAACTGCGTTTTGTTATCCGTATGGTCAGTTTTCCCCCAGACACGCTGAGTTGGTCATCGAGGCCGGATATCGCAGCGCTACGACGACTCAACGAGGATTGGCGGGCGCAAAAGACTCTCCTTTTCTGCTCCCGCGAGTGGGAGTTTGGCGCTCGACGCACTTGCTACAGTTTTTTCAAAAGTGTTTGACGCATTATGAGGACCGCAGACGTGGCTGAGCGTTTGCGGATTGCGCTCATTACGGAACGTTTCGGTCGCAAATTTGGCGGGGCTGAAGCCTATGCGGTCAATCTGTTTGAAATATTGACTAAACGACATGATGTCACTGTCATCGCCTGTGAGTTTGATCACGATCTGCCTGTCACTGAGATTTCCGTTAAAAGATTCAAGGGGTTGCCGAGCTGGATGCGTGCGTTGCATTTTGCATACTGCGCCAAGAAACTCACCTCTTCAGGCTTTGATGTCGTGCATTCACATGCGATGGGGCCGGCAGGAGATGTTCATGTTTTCCATGTCGTCCCGGTCAAATATCGCCGTTTTTTTATGCGTGCCAGATGGCGCGGGTACTTGAGCTACCTTGAGCCTCATAATATTGCCCATCTATGGCTTGAGTCGTCCTCGTTGCTCTGTGTGCCTGGACATCAGGTGGTCGCGGTGTCGCCTAGCGTGACCCAGCAACTTCAGACGGCGTATCCTGCAATAGCGTCAATAGAAATGATTCCACCGGGTGCGCATATGCAAAGCCTCGACCCTCTCTTGAGGTCAAGCATCCGTCAGAAGCTTGGTTGGCAAGATACGGATATCGTTTGCCTCTTAGTCGCCCGAAATCCTCTAAAAAAAGGGTTGGCTGTCTTGCTGCAAGCACTTGACACGCTACCAGAGCACTACAAACTCGTTGTGCTAGGCGCAGACGCTGAGTCAAAACAATATTTATTTCATCATCATTCTGAAAAGAATACGCGTGTGAGATTGCTCGAACCGACCTCCAACGTTTCTGCTTATTACCAAAGTGCCGATATTTGTGTGCATCCGACACTTCGGGATAGTTTTGCGATGGCGCCGCTGGAAGCCATGGCGCACGGTTTGCCGGTCGTCCTGAGTGCCGAGCAGTATTGTGGTTTTGCAGCCTACGTCAGGCATCAGCATGATGCCTGGGTGCTTGACGATCCAAGAGACGACAAGCAATTGGCTGAGGCCATTTGTGGGTTAGGCGAGAGCCCACAATTGAGAGAGAAGTTTGTGCGCGAAAGTCATGCGCTGGTACAGACATTTTCCTGGGAAACGGTCGCGCAGCGTTATGAGACCGTTTATGCGAGGGTGTTGACTCAGAAAAAAGTGTCTCAGAGCCAGCCTCGTATCCAGTAACCCAAAATGCCGAGATACTCTTTGATGATGGTTCTGCTCGCGTCGAGACTCCGAAGCTGTGGCAACCAGATATCCGGTGCGTTTGAATCAGGTAGGACGATCTGAGGCCCGCTGCCGGCCGAGGTGACTTTGATCCCTCGCTTCTCGAGGCTTGCTAATGCCCTAGGCATGTGAAGTGCCGAGGTGACGAGTAACGCGCTCTTGAGCTTATGGCCGCGCATGATGATGTCAGTAAATCTGGCATTTTCAGAAGTGTTGCGACTGTCATTTTCCATTAGCAGAGCGGAGTCTGGGATCCCACGCTGCCTTAGTATGCGAGCCATGATCTGAGCCTCACTGACTTTTCCTTCGCGAGCACGACCAGACAACAAGATCCTTGGCGCTCTTCCTGCGAGATAAAGCGCTTCGGCGCGATCAATCCGGTCGATTGCTGTCGCGCGCTTATAAGGCTCAAACCAGTTCGCCCGATTCCCCTGAGTGTGGCCACCGAACACAACGATCACATCCGCGCGAGGTAGGTCTTTCGGGTCTTTGTGGGGATGGCGAGACTCAAGTAGCCCGCCTAAAAAAAGAGTCGTGACAGGAAGTGACCATGCCAGTACCCAACATATCGCGACGACCGACAGGATAATGGCAAGGGCGCGCTGTTTAATCACGCTCAGTAAAACTGCGACGGCCAATAAAATCAGACAGAGGCCGGGGGGATACAGAAGAAGATTGGCGAATGGGATTGAGTCAAGCAATGGCTTTACCCTGCCTTAGGATGTCAACAATTGTTGAACGCGCGTCACCACTTCAACCGTACTCGGCCATTGCCCGTTGTTCCCCAAATTGCAACTCTTGTTGCTCCAGGGGCCTGTCCGCTCGACGTCTGTGACGCCAAATAAAGTGAGCTGTTGCGCACCTGCCGCAGCACATAAGTGCGCGACGCCGGAATCATTGCAAATCACCAGTGTTGACATTTTCGTCAGAGCACAAAAAGCACCTAAGTCCAAGGGACGTATGCAGTCCACTGTCGGAGCGGTACGATTAGCCTGTATTTGCTCGTCTTCGGGTGGGCACATGGCAACCTTGACGCGATTGTTCTGGAGAATTCGGGCGAGCGCATCAAAATGCGGCCAAACTTTTTTTTGACCTCGGTGCAGACCGGTCGCTGTGGGCGCAATCAACACAAAGTGGCCGCTTTTTAAACCCGCTTCGCGAAGTGCCGCCGCCGCCGCTTGTTTGTGTTCGTTGGTGATAGGCAGCGTGCAAGAATCTTTGAGCGTTGCTTGCGAGGTATCGTAACCCCAGCACTGCAGCGCGCGTTTGGTCAGTTCGAACCAAGCGTGAGCGGCGTGGAGTTTCTCGGCGGGTTTGGTTTGCGGCCATTTCAAGAGTAGCGAGCGCCCATCATCGCGCCAGCCAACGCTTTTAAAGCCAGCCAGTCGAAAGGTGAGTGCGCTTGTGAAGGAGTCTGGCATCAGTAAGGCATGATGGTGGGAGGGGTTTTGTTGCCTCCAGTCACGAAGCGCTTGAACATTGGCTTTGAGGGAGTCTTTCATTTCTATAAACCCCTCTGTGCGCAAGCCTGATAGGAGCGATTTGGCCCATCCGCGCGCACACACGACGAAGGGTACGCCAGCTTGGCTAAGCAAATCTAAAGCAGGGAGGCACATGCAAGTGTCTCCGATCCAGTTTGGAAGGCGGACAAGCACGACGTTGGAATATTTTGTTGGAGTTGAGGCGGTCATGATCAAATTTAATCAGGGAATAGGCACATTGCATTCTAATGACTAAGATTGGCTCAGGCGGGTAAAATCAGAAAATTATTGTTTTTAGAGCCACATTTTGACTTCAACTGCCAGAACAGCGTCTGAGTCTTCCCAAGCGCTCAAAAATAACCTGTGGATGCGCATTTACGGTCGCGTTGGCATGTATTGGAAAGGCCTGGTCATCGCCGTGCTTTGCATGGCGGGCGCTGCCGCGACCCAGCCAACCTTGGCGTTGGCGATGAAGCCTTTACTCGACGAAGGCTTTTCTGGATCAAAGCCAGAATATGTTTGGCAAGTTCCCATTGTCATCATCAGCATGATTTTTTTACGCAGCATTTGTAATTTTTTCAGCGACTATTTGCTAGCATGGGTTGCGAACAATGTATTACTTGGTGTTCGCCGCGATATGTTTGAAAAGCTGTTGACGATGCCTGACAGTGAGTTTAAAAAAGGCGACACAGGCAGGTTGCTCAACAGATTTACGGTAGATGCCGGCAACGTCACCAGCTATGCCACTGAGGTCATCACGGTTATTGTGCGCGAGTCCTTGATCGTGCTCGCCATGATTGGTGTACTCCTTTATATGTCTTGGGAGCTGACCCTTATTATTTTGGTGACGATGCCGGTCTCGGTTTTAATTTCTCGCAACTTCATCGCCCGCCTCAGGCGAATCAACCAAGATACGGTCAACATGAACGCTGAACTGACGCGTGTCGTTGGCGAAGGGATCGACGGGCAGAGGATCGTCAAACTTTTCGATGGGTACGCATTTGAGCGCAGCCGGTTCTCCTATGTCAGTAGCCGTCTTAGGCGTTTTGACATGCGTGCAGCCATTTCCGATGCTGCGATGACACCTATTACGCAGGTCATCATCGCCATCGCAGTGGCAGCTGTGATTGCCGTCGCGCTTAATCAGGCAAATACGGGTACTTTGACCGTAGGAAGTTTTGCTGCCTTCATGGCGGCACTCGCTCAAATTTTTGATCCAATCAAGCGTCTAACAAAAGTCGCGGGCAAGATGCAAAAAATGCTGGTTGCAGCAGAGAGCGTTTTTACTCTGGTCGACCAGCCCTCCGAGCCTGAAACTGGTACGGGTCGGTTCGAGGGCAGGGCACTGGGTCGGGTTGAGTTTCGGCACGTCTCGCATCGTTTTTCTGACGCTCAGAACGATACCTTGACTAACGTCACGATTTCTGTGGAGCCTGGTCAAACGGTTGCGTTAGTCGGGCGATCGGGCAGTGGCAAGACGACGCTGGTCAATATGTTGCCGCGGTTTGTTTCACCCTCGGGCGGGGAGATCATGATTGATGGTCGTGACATCGCCTCTTTAGATCTGCGGGCGATGCGCGAACAGCTTTCTCTTGTGAGTCAGGATGTTGTCTTGTTCGATGACACGATCGCGGTCAATGTTGGTTATGGTGCTTTGCATGATGCTTCTGAAGCAGAAATCATGAGGGCACTGGATGCGGCAAACCTCCTTGATTTTGTTAAAGGTTTGCCCCTCGGTCTTCAGACACGGGTGGGAGAAAATGCGACACGCTTGTCTGGAGGACAACGACAAAGGCTCGCAATTGCCCGCGCACTGATTAAAAATGCGCCTATCTTGATTCTCGACGAAGCAACTTCCGCATTGGACAATGAGTCCGAACGTCAGGTTCAGGCCTCCCTGGAAACCTTGATGAAGGGACGGACGACTTTGGTCATTGCGCATCGCCTCTCGACCGTTCAAAATGCGGACAAGATCGTCGTGATGGATCAAGGTCAGGTTGTTGAGCAAGGCTCGCATAGCGAGCTACTCGCGCGCGCAGGCGCATATGCCGCGCTCTATCAAATGCAATTCCGAGAAGATGTGGAGACCTAAATCATGCCGCAAAGCCCTATCTCGCTGTCCGAACAAATAGCCGATGCAGCCCTCAGGAGATTTGGTGAATCTGTGCTTGTTCCGGAGGATTTGACCGGTGGTGAGGAGCTCTTGCGGATGCTCACACACAGCTCCCATCGAAAATGGTCTGCTCAACCCATCTCACAAGAGCTCCTTGACTTGTTGTTCGCCTGTGCGCTCTCTGCGCCATCTAAGTCTGATTTACAGCAAGCAGACATCGTGCATGTCGCAGATCGAGTCCGAGTCAAAGCGATCGCAGACTTGATTCCCGACATGCCGTGGATCAACGATGCACCCGTATTGTTGATGTTTTGCGGGAATAACCGCAGGATCAGACAGATTGGGCAATGGCGTGGTAAAACGTTTGCCAATGATCACCTTGATCACTTCATGAATGCGGCGGTCGATGCGGGGATCGTGCTCGCACAGTTTATTCGGGCAGCCGAGGCGGTTGGCTTGGTGACGGTTCCGATTAGTGCCGTCCGTAATCACCCCGAAAAGACTAGCGAGCTTCTTGGCTTGCCAGAGGCTGTTTTTCCCGTCGCGGGTCTATGCCTTGGCTACCCTTTGGAGTCTGGGCGCATCACCCCAAGATTACCGCGGTCGGTGACTACGCACCTCGATCAGTTTAGCGAGTTAGACCTCAGGGAGCAGATCGATCGCTATGACGCCCGTCGTCACGCGTTATTCCCCCTTCGTAGGCAACGCCATTCAAATATCTATCCGGATGCGGATTTCAACGGCTGGTCCGAAGACAAGGCCCGTCATTACTCAGTTCCGGAGCGCGCCGATTTTGGCGCTTTTGTCCGAAGTAAAAAATTTAGCTTGAAGTAAAGTAAATATAAAAATTCAGATAACTAAAGGGAGTATTGGGTGAGCACAAAAATAAGCAATACCAACTCAAACAGCGAAAGTGACGATATCCAGACGCTCGCCAGACTAGCGGGACTTGAGCGTGCGATGTTGCGCTTCCCCGAGGATGTCAACACCGCTGCCCGAACAGCCTTGAAAATTCGTGCTTCCTTGAGTTTACCCATCGACAATACGGCCGAAGCCTGGCCCGTCATGCAGGTGAAATCATGATGCACTGGATGACCGCCTCCGAAATCAGCCAAGGCTATGCCGCAGGCACACTCTCTCCAGTGACGGTGATTGAAACGTTGCTTTCGCGCATTGATGCTCTGCAACCTCAATATCGCGCGTTTATTCAGCTTGATCGTGAAGCCGCACTCCAAGCTGCGCGCCAAGCCGAGCGGGAGATCAAAGCCGGGCGAAGTCTTGGTCCCTTGCACGGGGTTCCGGTCGGAATCAAAGATATCATCGATATGAAGGGACAACGCACGAGCTGTCATTCGAAAGTGATGCTTGATCATGTCGCAGCCGATGACGCTTCGGTGATTACCGCTTTGCGTGCCGCTGGTGCGATTCTGTTCGGTAAATTAGCGTTGCATGAGTTTGCGATCGGTGGTCCTTCTTTTGACTTGCCTTTCCCGCCCGCCCGAAACCCATGGAATATCGCTCACCATCCAGGTGGCTCGTCCTCCGGCTCCGGGACCGCACTGGCTGCTGGATTCTTGCCACTTGCCCTTGGTACGGATACTGGAGGCTCTGTGCGTCATCCTGCCGCTGCTTGCGGTCTTGCAGGCCTTAAACCGACCTATGATCTCGTTTCACGTCGCGGCGTTTATCCGTTGTCCATGTCGCTCGATCATGTCGGGCCGATGGCGCGATCGGTTCAAGACCTTGCCTTGTTGTTGGATGCGATGGTGAAAACTTCGTCTGCACCTCAAACCAGCAGGCCAGAGACTTACTCAAAAGACCTCAAGTCTGGCGTGAAAGGTTTGCGAATCGGCTTCATCCGTCATTTTCATGAAAAGGATGAACACGCTGACCCCGAAGTCACACGGGCTTTGAATGAAGCGTGCGATGTATTTCGTAAACTGGGGGCGCAGGTCAAAGACATTACGTTGCCGACACTTCAAGAGTTCAGCGCCCCGCAGAAAATCATTCTGATGTCAGAGGGTTGGGCGATCCATGCCCGTAATTTGCGCAATCGGCCTGAAGACTATGCGGAAATGTCGCGTCGCAAACTGCTATGCGGCGCCTTCTTAAGTGCGGGTGACTACGTGCATGCGATGCAATCGCGCGGCGTGTTGATTGATGCGGTAAATCAGGCGTTTGGGGAGGTTGACATCTTGCTGGCGGCTAACTCTTTTGATCCCGCATGCCGCATTGACGATGCGCAAGAGGTTTTGCGAACGTATACGAGGCAGGCACGGGTGCCTTTCAACCTAACCGGTCACCCCGCACTGGCCATGATGAGTGGCTTAGCCAGCAATGGTTTGCCACTATCGCTGCAATTGATCGGCAAGAATTACGATGAGGTCACTGTGTTGCGTGCTGGGGCGGCCTTTGAGCAAGCCACCCCTTGGCACAAGATGCATCCCGAACTTTCCTGAGGAAGGATCAGGAGAGCTCTTTTCTGACGATTTTCGCCCCTTCGGCAAGCGATCGTAGCTTGCCAAAGGCGACATCTCTAGGCAGATATTTCATCCCACAGTCTGGGGCAGGAATCATATTTTCAGCCGCCACATACTTGAGTCCTGCGCGGATACGCTCAGCCACCTGTTCTGGCGTTTCAATCTCGTGTGTGCCAAGATCTAGGACGCCCAGCATGATTTTTTTTCCTGCAAGATCGCTCAAGACGCCAAGATCAAGCCGGGGTTGTGCGGCTTCGATAGAAATTTGCTTTGCAATCGTGTCGCTCAAACCGGGTAGAAAAGAGTATCCCGTTGGTTTTTGGCCTTTGACCACAGCCGCATAGCCAAAACACAGATGCACGATGGTCGGCACAGTGATGCCTTGGAGCGCACGATTAATGGCTTTGACCGCATAACGTTTTGCCGCTTCGGGGTCGTGCCGTAACCAAGGTTCGTCGAGCTGAATAAAATCCGCGCCAGCCGCTTGCAAGTCCAATGCTTCTGCATTAACTGCTGCAGCAAAGTCCATGACCATTTCTTCGTCATCGGCATAAAACTCATTTTTGGCTTGTTGCCCCATCGTGAAGGGGCCGGGCAGGGTGATTTTTGCCAGACGATCTGTATTGGCTTTCAAAAATTGCAAATCACGGATTTCAACGGGGTGCGTACGTACGATTTTGCTGACCACGCGGGGGACAGGCGTTTTCAAGCCCGCTTTTGACGTAATGATAGCGGGGATATCACCATCAACACCCTCGAGTTCCATCGCAAAACGGTTTGAATAGCTCTCTCGTCTGATTTCGCCATCGGTAATGATGTCGATGCCCGCGCGTTCCATATCCCGGATCGCCAGAATCGTCGCATCGTCTTGCGCTTGTTCGAGGCGTTCGGCGGGAATGCGCCAGATCTCCTGCTGTCGTGTGCGCGGGACGCCTTTGGAGAGTTGTTCGCGGTCGACGAGCCAGTCAGGCTGAGGATAACTGCCCACCACAGTGGTGGGCAGGAGTAATGCAGAGTGCGTTTGCTTCATGTTTAGTTGGCGCTTGCGCCTGAGTCCTTCACGATTTTGCTCCACTTCGCCAATTCGGTGACCGTGAAGTCATTGAACTGTTGTGTTGTCATTGGCGTGATGATCAAGCCCATATTTTTAAAGCGCTCTTGCACCTCAGGGTCTGCCAACACTTGTGTTGTGGCTTTATACAATTTCTCAACAACATCTTTTGGCATGCCTGCAGGACCTGCTAGACCCCACCAAGGGCGAAGATCATAGCCTTTGACGGTGTCGGAAATCGGTGGCACTTCGGGTGCAATCGGGCTGCGCTCGCTCGTGGCCACGCCTAAAGCACGGAGTCGGCCGTCTTTCACATGCGGGTAAATCACCGGTACGTGGTAGAACGTCATGGAAACAGTGCCTGCGAACAGATCAGTAAAGCCTTGGTTGATGTTCTTGTAAGGGACGTGCTGAATGTCGATGCCAGCCAATGTTTTCAGAAGCTCGCCCGCCATATGTGGTGAGGTACCGGAACCCGCGGAGATATAGGTCAACTTACCCGGATTTTTTTTAGCGTAAGCAATCAACTCAGCCATGTTGTTCGCGGGGATCTTTGGATTGATCGCCAACATGTTGGGCGCCGACACCATCAATGCGATGTGTGTAAAGTCCTTGATCGGATCAAAGTTTACTTTTTTGTACAGGGTCGGGTTAGTCGCGTTGGTCGCGCTGTTCGAGAAGGTCAATGTGTAGCCGTCTGGAGCGGCGCGCGCAACGAATTCAGCTGAAATATTGCCACCTGCGCCGGCTTTGTTTTCAACAATGACGGATTGCCCTAACAATTTACCTAACTTGTCTGCATAGACGCGTGCGATCACATCGGTGGTTGTGCCGGCTGAAAAGGGCACGACAAATCTGATGGGTTTGTCTGGATAGTTTGACTGGGCACTGACGGAAGAAAAACTCAACGCTCCTGCCACTGCAAAAGATGCGAGACCTAAAAGGCGTGCTGCGCTTAATGTTGAAAACTTCACCATATGTTTCTCCTCTGGATTTGTTTGGTGTCTTATTGAGAACCTCAACTGAGTTTAGCCTCCAAGCACCCAGTTTGGAGGCTTTCTCATATCCATATGATCCTGTATTGACAAGATCTGATTCATTGTCACCTAACCCGTGCTGTTCCCCGCAGCAGTCACAGTTGACGTTTGATTGTTGTCAATGTCGCCGTGCACTAAGTCAATACAATGTCATACTGCTCTTGCGTATAGTCCATCGCAACTTCAAGAGATATTTTTTTGCCGATAAAGTCCCCCAACATGGCGAGATGCTGACTCTCTTCTTCTAAAAACAAGTCAATCACGCCTTGAGAGGCGAGTATTCTGAATTCGCGGGGGTTAAATTGCTTAGCCTCGCGCAGGATCTCTCTCAAAATGTCATAACAGATACTTTTATTGGTGCGCACATGACCTCTGCTTTGGCAGGTCGGGCAGGGCTCGCACAACTGATGCGCGAGCGAGTCCCGCGTCCGCTTGCGGGTCATTTCTACTAAGCCAAGTTGTGAAAATCCATTCACGGTCATTCTTGTGCGGTCAAAAGAGAGCGCTTTATGGAGCTCGGCGAGCACCGCATCGCGATGTGCAACATCATCCATATCGATAAAGTCGAGAATAATGATGCCGCCCAGATTTCTGAGTCTCAGTTGACGGGCAATCGCTTGTGCGGCCTCGAGGTTGGTCTTGAAAATAGTGTCATCAAAATTCCTGCCCCCGACAAAACCTCCTGTGTTGACATCAACCGTGGTCAACGCCTCTGTTTGGTCAATGATTAAGTAGCCCCCTGACTTGAGATCGACCCGTCTTGAAAGCGCTCGAATAATTTCCTCCTCGATGTTGGCCGTATCGAATAAGGTGCGCTCGGCGCTGTAATGTTTGATGCGCTCAGAAACCGAGGGCGTATAAATGTCAGCCCAAGCTTTAAGCTCACTGCTGACAGTACGAGAGTCGATCAAAATCTGGTTCGTGAGCGGGGTCACCATATCCCTCAGGACGCGTTGAGCGAGTGTGAGATCTTGATGCAGCAGGCTGCTGGCTGGAAGGGTCCGCGCGCCTTGTTGAACATTAGCCCAGAGTTTTTTGAGGTAGGCGAGGTCTGCTTCGAGCTCCTCGTTCGTCGCGCCTTCGGCTTGAGTGCGAACAATGAACCCGCCTTTTTCTTCGGGCGAGACGAGGGCTTGTAGTCTCTCACGCAGCGCCTGGCGGTCAGACTCAGAGCCGATTTTTTGAGAAATACCGATATGAGGCTCGTGCGGAAGATAGACCAACATTCTTCCCGCAATGCTGATTTGTGAGGATAAGCGCGCCCCTTTAGTGCCTAGTGGGTCCTTAATGACCTGCACCATGAGACTCTGGCCTTCGAATATCAACTTTTCAATGGGCGTCTGGGGTGTCGTGAGTGCACGCTCACTGCGGTTTTCCCTCAGGTCAGCAATATGAATAAAAGCAGCCCGTTCAAGCCCGATCTCAACAAAAGCGCTTTGCATGCCAGGTAAAACACGTACGACTTTGCCTAAATAAATATTCCCCACCTGGCCGCGCTGTGTGCTGCGTTCCATATGGAGTTCTTGCACCGCACCACGCGCCACGAGGGCCACACGTGTCTCAAAGGGCGTGACGTTAATCAGAATATCTTCAGTCATAGAAAGTCAGTCTCAAATAATGCCTAAGTAATTGTGCTATATTAGCGGGCTTGGCTTTAAAGATGTGCTGATGTTTTAGATTCAGGTTTAGATTCTTTAGGTTTAGTTTTATTACGGATGGCAAGTCAGTACTTCATATACTTGCATTGTCTTAGTCGGCGATGTGATCCGCAAAAATGCTTTAATAATTTTGCAATATGATGAAAACTGATTTGACATGGATAAAAAACTCCTTCATAATCTCGTCTCTCTGCTTCTGGTGAATAACTAAAAGAAAAAAAATAGTGGAAACACTAGCAGTGCAGATTTAGCGGTACCTTGTTCTTTAAAAATTTGACAACCGATAAGTGTGGGCGCTTGGAATGAGTGTCGCAGGTTGCTGTGCTGTAACAGGTGCAGTGATTGCAAACGAAATCAAGTGCTCACAAAGAAGTTTGGAAATGAATATTAAGTGTCAAAGCTTGATATAAATAACCTCACTTCCTTTGAGCAGCGACGTATAACCGGCCTGAGGAGACTTGGGTCAAGGAAATACGATTTATACAGAGATTAAACTGAAGAGTTTGATCCTGGCTCAGATTGAACGCTAGCGGGATGCCTTACACATGCAAGTCGAACGGCAGCGCGGACTTCGGTCTGGCGGCGAGTGGCGAACGGGTGAGTAATGTATCGGAACGTGCCTAGTAGCGGGGGATAACTACTCGAAAGAGTGGCTAATACCGCATACGCCCTACGGGGGAAAGGGGGGGATCGCAAGACCTCTCACTATTAGAGCGGCCGATATCGGATTAGCTAGTTGGTGAGGTAAAGGCTCACCAAGGCGACGATCCGTAGCTGGTTTGAGAGGACGACCAGCCACACTGGGACTGAGACACGGCCCAGACTCCTACGGGAGGCAGCAGTGGGGAATTTTGGACAATGGGGGAAACCCTGATCCAGCCATTCCGCGTGTGCGATGAAGGCCTTCGGGTTGTAAAGCACTTTTGGCAGGAAAGAAATCGCACCAATTAATACTTGGTGTGGATGACGGTACCTGCAGAATAAGCACCGGCTAACTACGTGCCAGCAGCCGCGGTAATACGTAGGGTGCAAGCGTTAATCGGAATTACTGGGCGTAAAGCGTGCGCAGGCGGTTCGGAAAGAGAGGTGTGAAATCCCAGGGCTCAACCTTGGAACTGCACTTTTAACTACCGAGCTAGAGTATGTCAGAGGGGGGTGGAATTCCGCGTGTAGCAGTGAAATGCGTAGATATGCGGAGGAACACCGATGGCGAAGGCAGCCCCCTGGGATAATACTGACGCTCATGCACGAAAGCGTGGGGAGCAAACAGGATTAGATACCCTGGTAGTCCACGCCCTAAACGATGTCAACTAGCTGTTGGGGCCTTCGGGCCTTAGTAGCGCAGCTAACGCGTGAAGTTGACCGCCTGGGGAGTACGGTCGCAAGATTAAAACTCAAAGGAATTGACGGGGACCCGCACAAGCGGTGGATGATGTGGATTAATTCGATGCAACGCGAAAAACCTTACCTACCCTTGACATGTCTGGAATCCCGAAGAGATTTGGGAGTGCTCGCAAGAGAACCGGAACACAGGTGCTGCATGGCTGTCGTCAGCTCGTGTCGTGAGATGTTGGGTTAAGTCCCGCAACGAGCGCAACCCTTGTCATTAGTTGCTACGAAAGGGCACTCTAATGAGACTGCCGGTGACAAACCGGAGGAAGGTGGGGATGACGTCAAGTCCTCATGGCCCTTATGGGTAGGGCTTCACACGTCATACAATGGTCGGGACAGAGGGTCGCCAACCCGCGAGGGGGAGCCAATCCCAGAAACCCGATCGTAGTCCGGATTGTAGTCTGCAACTCGACTACATGAAGTCGGAATCGCTAGTAATCGCGGATCAGAATGTCGCGGTGAATACGTTCCCGGGTCTTGTACACACCGCCCGTCACACCATGGGAGTGGGTTTCACCAGAAGTAGTTAGCCTAACCGCAAGGGGGGCGATTACCACGGTGGGGTTCATGACTGGGGTGAAGTCGTAACAAGGTAGCCGTATCGGAAGGTGCGGCTGGATCACCTCCTTTCAGAGCAGCGTACACGAAGCGAAAGCGTCCACACTTATCGGTTGTTTATTTAGGAAACAAGGTAGAAGTATTGTGCGGGTTGCCAGAGATGGTGGTGCGCGCGAGAGGGTTTTATGCCAGTCGGCCGGGTCTGTAGCTCAGCTGGTTAGAGCACCGTCTTGATAAGGCGGGGGTCGATGGTTCGAGTCCATCCAGACCCACCAGGGTTTATGGGGGATTAGCTCAGCTGGGAGAGCACCTGCTTTGCAAGCAGGGGGTCGTCGGTTCGATCCCGTCATCCTCCACCATTTGACTGGTGATCAAAATAAGCGGTTGGTAGTGTTTAACTCTTAGTGTTCTGAGTCTATCGAATCAATCGAGACTTAGAGTCCTAAGAGTTAGGCATTTATTTTAAGCATTTTGTTTAATGCATGTGTCTGATGCAATACCTTGTTCTTTAACAATCTGGAAGAAGCACAACGAAAGTTTTTGGTTGTCTTGGCGCAAGCATATTGATACGAGAGTGTTGGTGTGGTTGTGGCGAGGAGCTAATAAATGGGTTGTGATTGCATTATTAATTTGTTCAATTCTCAAGCAGTATGGCGTGTTGACACTACGGTGTTTACACTGCGATACGGCGCCAAAGAGTAAAGAAGAGCGACACAAACGCTAGACCAAGCGAGACTTATAGCCTGTATGGTTATAGGATCAAGCGACTAAGTGCACATGGTGGATGCCTTGGCGATCACAGGCGAAGAAGGGCGTGGTAGCCTGCGAAAAGCTACGGGGAGCTGGCAAACAAGCATTGATCCGTAGATGTCCGAATGGGGAAACCCACCGCGCAAGCGGTATCCCAGACTGAATACATAGGTCTGAGGAGGCGAACCGGGCGAACTGAAACATCTCAGTAGCTCGAGGAAAAGAAATCAACCGAGATTCCGAAAGTAGTGGCGAGCGAAATCGGAAGAGCCTGTACGTTTTAGCAGTTGGGATAGTTGAAGGGGATGGAAAGCCCCGCCGTAGCAGGTGATAGCCCTGTAGACGAAATTCTGATTGTGGAACTAAGCGTACGATAAGTAGGGCGGGACACGTGTAATCCTGTCTGAAGATGGGGGGACCATCCTCCAAGGCTAAATACTCGTGATCGACCGATAGTGAACAAGTACCGTGAGGGAAAGGCGAAAAGAACCCCGGAAGGGGAGTGAAATAGATCCTGAAACCGTGTGCATACAAACAGTAGGAGCCTCGAGAGGGGTGACTGCGTACCTTTTGTATAATGGGTCAGCGACTTACATTCAGTGGCAAGCTTAACCGAATAGGGAAGGCGTAGCGAAAGCGAGTCCGAATAGGGCGTCTAGTCGCTGGGTGTAGACCCGAAACCAGGTGATCTATCCATGGCCAGGTTGAAGGCACGGTAACACGTGCTGGAGGACCGAACCCACTAATGTTGAAAAATTAGGGGATGAGCTGTGGATAGGGGTGAAAGGCTAAACAAACCTGGAAATAGCTGGTTCTCTCCGAAAACTATTTAGGTAGTGCCTCTCGTATTACTGCCGGGGGTAGAGCACTGTTATAGCTAGGGGGTCATGGCGACTTACCAAACTATGGCAAACTCCGAATACCGGCAAGTACAGCGAGGGAGACAGAGCACCGGGTGCTAACGTCCGGACTCAAGAGGGAAACAACCCAGACCGCCAGCTAAGGTCCCAAACTATCGCTAAGTGGGAAACGAAGTGGGAAGGCATAGACAGTCAGGAGGTTGGCTTAGAAGCAGCCATCCTTTAAAGAAAGCGTAATAGCTCACTGATCGAGTCGTCCTGCGCGGAAGATGTAACGGGGCTAAGCGATAGACCGAAGCTGCGGGTTTGTCATTTATGACAAGCGGTAGGAGAGCGTTCCGTAAGCCTGCGAAGGTAGCTTGTAAAGGCTGCTGGAGGTATCGGAAGTGCGAATGCTGACATGAGTAGCGATAAAGGGGGTGAAAAGCCCCCTCGCCGTAAGTCCAAGGTTTCCTGCGCAACGTTCATCGGCGCAGGGTGAGTCGGCCCCTAAGGTGAGGCAGAGATGCGTAGCTGATGGGAAGCAGGTTAATATTCCTGCACCATTGTATGATGCGATGGGGGGACGGATTGCGAAAGGTTATCAGGGTGTTGGATGTCCCTGTTGCTGCATTGGAGAAGGCGCTTAGGTAAATCCGGGCGCGGGATTCAAGGGTGTGGCACGAGCGAACTTGTTCGCGAAGTAACTGGAAGTGGTTCCAAGAAAAGCCTCTAAGCTTCAGTCATACAAGACCGTACCGCAAACCGACACAGGTGGACGGGATGAATATTCCAAGGCGCTTGAGAGAACTCAGGAGAAGGAACTCGGCAAATTGATACCGTAACTTCGGGAGAAGGTATGCCTCGGTAGTGTGAAGAGCTCGCGCTCGGAGCATGATGAGGCCGCAGAGAATCGGTGGCTGCGACTGTTTATTAAAAACACAGCACTCTGCTAAGACGAAAGTCGACGTATAGGGTGTGACGCCTGCCCGGTGCCGGAAGGTTAATTGATGGGGTGCAAGCTCTTGATCGAAGCCCCGGTAAACGGCGGCCGTAACTATAACGGTCCTAAGGTAGCGAAATTCCTTGTCGGGTAAGTTCCGACCTGCACGAATGGCGTAACGATGGCCACACTGTCTCCTCCTGAGACTCAGCGAAGTTGAAGTGTTTGTGATGATGCAATCTACCCGCGGCTAGACGGAAAGACCCCATGAACCTTTACTGTAGCTTTGCATTGGACTGTGAACCGGCCTGTGTAGGATAGGTGGGAGACGTTGAAGCGTGGTCGCTAGATCGCGTGGAGTCAACCTTGAAATACCACCCTGGTTTGTTTGCGGTTCTAACCTTGGCCCGTTATCCGGGTCGGGGACAGTGCATGGTGGGCAGTTTGACTGGGGCGGTCTCCTCCCAAAGTGTAACGGAGGAGTTCGAAGGTACGCTAGGTACGGTCGGAAATCGTGCTGATAGTGCAATGGCATAAGCGTGCTTGACTGTGAGACTGACAAGTCGAACAGGTGCGAAAGCAGGACATAGTGATCCGGTGGTTCTGTATGGAAGGGCCATCGCTCAACGGATAAAAGGTACTCTGGGGATAACAGGCTGATACCGCCCAAGAGTTCATATCGACGGCGGTGTTTGGCACCTCGATGTCGGCTCATCTCATCCTGGGGCTGTAGCCGGTCCCAAGGGTATGGCTGTTCGCCATTTAAAGAGGTACGTGAGCTGGGTTTAAAACGTCGTGAGACAGTTTGGTCCCTATCTGCCGTGGGCGTTGGATACTTGACGGAGCCTGCTCCTAGTACGAGAGGACCGGAGTGGACGTACCTCTGGTGTACCGGTTGTCATGCCAATGGCATTGCCGGGTAGCTATGTACGGAAGAGATAACCGCTGAAGGCATCTAAGCGGGAAACTCGTCTGAAGATTAGGTATCCCGGGGCCTAGAGCCCCCTGAAGGGTCGTTCAAGACCAGGACGTTGATAGGTCAGGTGTGGAAGCGCAGTAATGCGTTAAGCTAACTGATACTAATTGCCCGTGCGGCTTGATCCTATAACCCTACAGGTTATTCTGTTTGTTATAGCGTTTAAGTGTCGTTCAAATAAATTAAGTCATTAAGGCGTAGTTGATCTGTGGTGTTGTCAACACCACGCGAGGGTCGCTACACAAGTAACAATCCCAACGTAGTTTAAAAGTTCGAACGCAAGTCGTTCACACACACCAGATTCGTCGTTGCGCTTCTTCCCAGATTGGAATTGCTGAAAAGCCGTTGTCCGTACCCTGCGTACGCACAAGGCGCCTCAGCAGTTCAACAAGCTACGCTTGACGACCATAGCGAGGTGGTCCCACCCCTTCCCATCCCGAACAGGACCGTGAAACACCTTAGCGCCGATGATAGTGGACGTACGTCTGTGAAAGTAGGTCATCGTCAAGCTCTTACCCTCAAAACCCCTCAGGCCTTGCCTTGAGGGGTTTTGTCTTTGGGCGATAGATCACAGTGACATCACGTTTGTGTGGTGCACGTACGCCAATTATGTAAGATAATTGCTATGCATGAGTGTGAGGTGTTCAAGTGAAATATCCAAAATACTTTTCAAGACACTCATCGATTACTTAAGGAGCGTTGCAAATGTCGAATGAACAAAGCCCAGAAAGCAAACCCCCCATTGATTTGCGCACGCTGACTCAAGTTGCCTATGCCCTGTTTGCAATTGGTTTACTGAGTGGCGGCATGTTTGGTATTGCGACCATTGCGGCGATGGTTTTGCTCTATGTAAAAAGGCCAGACGCAGCCGGTACAGTTTATGCCTCTCATTTTGATTGGCTGATGCAGACTTTCTGGTGGGGATTGCTTGCCCTGGTGATTAGCGGTATCGCTACCTATATTTATATCGGTTGGCTTGGAGTGGTTGCGACAGGAATTTGGATTTTGTATCGTCTGATTAAGGGATGGCTGGCACTCCTAGAGTGGAATGCCCCCAACTAATTGATCAACACCTTTAATACAAAAAGGGCGCTTAAAAAAAGCGCCCTTTTTTAATCATTTGAAAAAACCAAATCGGTTTATTTCAAATAACGATTTATTTCAAATGACCGCTGACAATTTTTGTCAGTTCGAACATTGAGACCTGAGCCTTGCCAAACAGAGGCTTGAGCTTTTCGTCGGCATTGATATTGCGACGATTTTTGGGATCTTGCAGGTCATGCTTTTTGATGTAGTCCCAAATCTTTTTCGTCACTTCTGTGCGAGGCACAGCGGCAGCGCCAATCACGGCAGCCAGCACAGCACTCGGTGTCAAGGCTTTCATGAATGCGGCGTTGGGGGTGCGTGCCACTTTCTTTGCAGCTGGTTTAGCGGCAGCTTTCTTTACCGCAGCTTTTTTCACTGCAGGTGTTTTTGCAGCGACTTTTTTGGCGGCAACTTTTTTCACTGCAGGTGTTTTTGCAGCGACTTTTTTGGCGACAACTTTCTTTGCGGCTGGTTTCTTGGCGGTGGCCATATGGGCTCTCCTAGTGGAACAGATTAATGTGCACAACGGGCGCAGCATAACGCTTCTCACAGTGAAAGACAAAGAATTTATAGAGAACGTCGCAAAATTGTCTCAAATGACCGGGTTGCTTGACCTCCTTGTAAAAACAAATAAGACGTATTCAGAGCAACTCAAGACGGGTAAACTCTGCGCTGTGATCAATTTTCTGACGCTAAAACTATGCAACCAAGATCTCCGCTTGCTGCGATTCAAATGTTCCACAAAGAGCTCATGGCGGTCCGAAGGGATTTGCATGCCAATCCTGAGCTCGGTTTCGAAGAAGTCCGGACCTCCGGCATTGTGGCGGGTGCCCTCACCGCGCTTGGCGTCGAAGTGCATAGAGGGATCGGGAAAACAGGCGTTGTGGGGGTGATTAAAGGTCAACGTAGCGACTCCGGCAAAATGATCGGACTGCGTGCAGATATGGACGCCTTGCCGATGAGCGAGGACAGCACGGCGGAATACTGCTCAAAGGTGCCAGGGATGATGCATGCGTGTGGCCATGATGGCCATACGACGATCCTGCTTGGCACTGCTAAATATCTGATGCAAAACAGAAATTTCAATGGCACTGCAATTTTGATCTTTCAACCGGCCGAAGAAGGGCTGGGTGGCGCAAAAGCAATGGTCGAAGACGGTCTGTTTGAAAGATTTCCCTGTGATGCGATTTATGCGCTGCACAACTGGCCGGGCCTGCCTGCGGGAGTGGTAGGGATCAATCCTGGACCGATGATGGCCGCTTCGGATAAATTTGACATCACCATCCAAGGACGTGGTGGCCATGGTGCGCATCCCTACCAGACGATCGATCCGATCGTGGTGGCGGCCAATATGGTGACGGCTTTACAAACAATTGTTTCAAGAAACGTACATCCGCTCGAGGCGGCTGTGCTGTCTTTTGGACATATCCACGCGGGATCAGCTTCGGCCGCAAGCGTGATTCCTGGTCAGGCCAAACTAGTTGGGACTGTGCGGACATTCAGTGATGATGTGCAAAAAGTGGTTGAGGCGCGGATGCGCACACTGATCGCGTCGATCGCCGAGGGCTATGGTGCCAAGGCTGAGTTCAATTACTTGCGTAACTATCCTGCCACCATTAACACCTCGGCTTGCGCGCATTTTGTCGCCGATGTGGCAACAGACCTTTTTGGTGCGGAGCGCGTGGTGCGGGATCTGACCCCTTCGATGGGGTCTGAAGATTTTTCCTTTATGTTGAAAAAAGTGCCTGGTGCTTACTTTCGTTTAGGTCAGGGTGGTGCCGAGGAAGGTAAATTCCTGCACAACCCCAAGTTTGATTTTAATGACGACGTGATCCCCGTTGGAAGCGCAACCTTCGCCGCCTTGGTTGAGCGCAGCATGCCTCTTTAGGGCGCAAAGCTTTATCTTTATCTACCCTTTAACCTTCATCATTCAGCATGACTCAAACGACGCTCACCATCACACGCCCCGACGATTGGCACCTCCATCTGCGCGACGCCGAGGCTTTGCGTGCCGTGGTTGGCGATACGGCACGACAGTTTGCGCGAGCCATTGTGATGCCAAACCTCAAGCCACCCGTCACGACCGCGGCCCTGGCTGTCGCGTATCGCGAGCGTATCGAGCAAGCACTCCTGGCCGCGGGTGTGCCAGCAGGAAGCTTTAAGCCGTTAATGACGCTCTATTTGACAGATAACACCCAGCCCGACGAAGCTGTAGAGGCCTTTGAGACAGGCGCAGCAGTCGCGTTCAAGCTTTACCCTGCGGGCGCTACGACCAACTCAGATGCGGGCGTCACGGACCTGTTGGCACGTTGCAGTCCAGTGCTAGAGGCGATGCAGCGGATCGGAATGCCCTTGTTGGTGCATGGCGAGGTGACGGATCCTGCGGTCGATGTTTTTGATCGCGAAGCCCTGTTCATCGATCGTGTCATGATTCCTTTGCGTAAAGCGTTTCCGGCTTTGAAGGTCGTGTTTGAGCACATCACCACCAAAGAGGGTGTGGACTATGTGCGCGATGCCAAGGGCCCAGTCGCAGCGACCATTACGGCGCAACATCTTCTTTACAATCGCAACGCTATTTTTCAAGGTGGGGTTCGACCGCATTTTTATTGCTTGCCGATCTTAAAACGTGAAGTCCATCGGCGCGCTTTAGTTGAGGCTGCGACCAGTGACAGCCCGCGATTCTTTTTGGGTACAGATAGCGCGCCTCATTCCAAAGGGCTTAAAGAGCATGCCTGTGGTTGCGCGGGCTGCTATACAGCGCTGCACGCCATGGAGTTGTATGCAACGGCTTTTGATGGTGTGGGCAAGATCGATAAACTTGAGGCTTTCGCTAGCTTTCGCGGCCCGGATTTTTATGGGTTGCCGCGTAATACAGGAACGCTCACGCTGGAAAGAGGTGATTTCCCGATCCCGACCGAGCTGCCCTTTGGCAAGGAAACGATCGTCCCCTTGGCCGCCGGTGAAACGCTCAAGTGGCGTGTACGCGCCTAATCAGGATTGACGAGCCTCCAACGCTTCCCAGCGCGCGAAGTGTTTGAGTAACAAGGCATCGATTTCAGTCAGCCTTGACTGGATAGAAGTCAGCTTTTCAGGGTCATTTTTGTAAAGCTCGCTTTGCCCCATCTTAGCGACAAGTGCCTCCTGTTCTTGCTCAAGCTTTTGAATATCAAGCGGAAGTTGCTCGAGTTCTTTGAGCTCCCAAGGGGCGAGTTTGTTTGGGCGCGCTTTGGCAGGTGGGGGTGTTGTTGCTGTCGCTGCAGGCGTTGACTTGGCAGTGCCTGAATCTAGCGTATTACTTGCGACTTGTTGTGCAGATTTCAGTTGGGCAATTGCGGAAGGTCCCTGGGTTGTTTTGTGCTGACGCTCCCAGTCGACAAAGCCACCGACGTAGTCTTTCCAGCGACCGTCACCTTCACTGGCAATGGTCTGGGTGACCACGTTGTCCAAGAAAGTGCGATCGTGGCTGACAAGCAAAACAGTGCCGGGGTAGTCTTGAAGGAGTTCCTCGAGTAACTCGAGTGTTTCGATATCGAGATCGTTCGTGGGTTCGTCCAGCACCAGGATATTCGCTGGGCGCGCAAAGAGTCTTGCCAAAAGCAAGCGGGCACGTTCACCGCCCGAGAGGCTTTTGACAGGTGAATGCGCGCGTGCAGGTGCGAATAAAAAATCTCCTAGATAGCTCATCACGTGTTTACGTGTGCCACCGATTTCAATCCATTCACTCCCCGGATTGATCACATCTGCCAGGGTGGCATTTTCATCGAGTTGACTTCGCATTTGATCGAAATAGGCGACGCTGAGGTTCGTGCCTAATTTCACTGTGCCGCTATCAGGTCGCAGGGTACCGAGAATTAGTTTGAGAAGCGTCGATTTACCCACACCATTCGGACCAATGAAACCGATGCGATCGCCGCGCATGATGGAGGTGGAGTAGTCGTGCACGACGCAGAGGTCCCCAAAGGACTTATTGATGTTTTCGAGTTCGGCGACGAGCTTGCCTGAGCGCTGGCCTGAGTCGAGCGCGAGTTGAACATTACCTAGACGATCGCGGCGATCCGCACGCTCGCGACGTAATTGTTCGAGTCGACGAACGCGGCCTTCGTTACGGGTGCGTCGTGCTTCGACGCCTTTGCGGATCCAGATTTCTTCTTGGGCCAGCAATTTGTCGAAGCGCGCATTTTCAAGGCGTTGTGATTCGAGCCACTGTGCTTTGCGAACTTGCCACTCGGAGAAATTGCCTGGAAAACTCAGAAGCGCACCGCGATCAAGCTCAACGATGCGCGTGGCAATGGAATCTAGAAAGCGTCGGTCATGAGTAATCACAATAGCGCTGCCAGGCCACTGTTTGAGAGTGCTTTCCAACCATTGGATACCATCGAGGTCAAGATGGTTGGTGGGCTCGTCAAGCAAGAGCAAGCTCGGCTCGTTGGCCATGGCACTGATCAGTGCTACGCGTTTGCGCATGCCGCCTGAGAGCGTGCCTACAATAGCTTCGGGGGGGAGACCGAGCTTGTCTATCAGCGCGCGAACGCGCGAGGCACGATTCCAGTCTTCGCTTTCTGGATCGTATTCGCCGAACACGGCCTGCTCGATCGTCAGTGTTTCATCGAGCTGTGGCTCTTGTTCGACAGTCGCGACTTTGACGTGGCCTGCGATGTTGATCGCGCCATCATCAGGTTGTGTGCGTCCATCGAGCAGTCGGAGCAAAGAGGATTTGCCGGCGCCGTTGCGTCCGATCAAGCCGATACGTTCGTGCGCATGAATGGCGAGGTCTGCACCGTCTAGCAAAGGATGGTGTCCATAGGCGAGGTGAACAGCATTTAGGGTAATTAGAGCTTGACTGGACATGTTTGATGCGGCTGCAGTGAGAAGTTAAGTCCGCTATTGTCGCAGGAGTTTCCCTTGGCTGTATGGCCTTACAATGGGCATGCAAGGCAGATTGGGCAATCGCGGTGCTTCGTGCATCGAGGAAGGTCCGGACTCCATAGGGCAGGATAACGGTTAACGACCGTCCGGCGCGCCACGCGCAAGCGTGCGGGCGACGAGGACTAGGGCCACAGAGACGAGTTTGCAGTGAGGGCGTGTCGCAAGATGCACTCCGCCACGGTGTCACCGTGGTGTAGGGTCCGCTTGCGGATCGGGCATTGCAAGGTGAAACGCGGCAACCTCTATCCGGAGCAACACCAAATAGGCATGCGTGTGGTTTCGACCACGACGGGCGGCTCCGTTCAAGTATGCGGGTAGGTGGCTAGAGCATTTCAGCAATGAAATGCCCAGAGGAATGATTGCTGACCCTCGCAAGGGGGTTTACAGAATCCGGCCTATAGATCTGTCTTGCACTTTCCAAATAGACGACTCGATGTATGCAGGGGTTATCCCTATGGTGAGTGTTGATATTCAACATTTACTAGATCGCCCAATCACATGATTTATTTGAATAATTTATTTCTGTAGGTTCTGAAAAAACAGTTCTAAGTCCTTGTCGCCATTGAAAAAAATCAAAATTCTGACTTGACCAAACTTAATCATTCACTTAGAGTGGTGAAAAGTGCATTTTTGTGCAACAAAGTGGGGTTATTCGGTGTTTCAAGGAAGTAGTGCGCTCACGCTGGATGCGAAAGGTCGGATCAATATTCCGACCCGGCATCGCGACGCTCTGATTGAGCAGGCGCATGGCTGCCTGACGATTACGCGGCACCCTGATGGCTGTTTATTGGTCTATCCGCGCCCCGAATGGGAGCAAAAGCGCGAGCAGATCGCCGCTTTTCCGATGTCGGCGCGCGCGCTTCAACGCTTGCTGTTAGGTAATGCTCAAGATGTCGATATTGATGGTTCGGGCCGCGTGCTCGTTGCGCCAGAGCTTAGACAGGCTGCGGGCATGTCTCGAGACGTGATGTTGTTGGGAATGGGTGCGCACTTTGAATTGTGGGATGCCGCAGCATTGACGCGCCGAGAGGCTGCGGATTTGTCGCAAGGCATGGGGGATGTTTTAAATCAATTTTCGTTTTAATTCGTGACTGTGTTCAGTCATCGGCCCGTGCTGCTCGAGCCGACTGTTGAAGCCTTAGTGTTGCCGGGTTACGGCAAGCGCGCCTCTAAGACCTCGGCAAATACTGATACGCAGACCGCGAGGCTATCCGGCGTTTTTGTTGATGCGACGTTTGGGCGGGGTGGTCATTCGAGATTGTTGCTGCAAAAGTTAAATCCAGATGCAAAGCTTTACGTATTTGATAAGGATCCGCAGGCGATTGAGGTGGCGCAGGAGTTGGCCCGCGTGGATAGCCGAGTCACGGTGATTCACGAGGGTTTTGGCGACATGTTGAGTGCGTTGTCTGCGCGAGATGTGAACGAAGTGGATGGCGTGATGTTGGATCTGGGAGTTTCCTCCCCACAGATTGATGACGCCACCCGAGGTTTTTCTTTTATGCGCGAAGGTCCGCTCGATATGCGAATGGATACGACGCGCGGCGAGACAGTGGCGCAATGGTTGGCGCTGGCAAGTGTTGATGAGATGCGGGAGGTCATAGTTCGATATGGCGAAGAACGGTTTGCTTTTCAGATTGCAAAGGCGATTGCTGCTCGCCGCGCAACAAGTCCGCTGCTTACCACGCTCGACCTCGCCGAGCTCGTGTCAAGCACCGTCCGCACGCGCGAAAAGAGCCAGCATCCGGCTACACGCACCTTTCAAGCTTTACGGATTTACATCAATCGTGAGCTCGAAGAGCTCGAGAGCGCCCTCCAGGCAACTCTGACCTTACTGAAAACAGGCGGACGTATGGCCGTGATTAGCTTCCACTCGTTGGAAGATCGCGTCGTCAAGCAGTTTATTGCAGCAGCATCCCGTCCGGAAGCTGCGTATGCCCGCCTCCCTCTTCGCGAAAGCGAAATGCCTCAGCCCGTTTTGCTTGCGTTAGCTCGGGTGCTGCCTTCGGATAGCGAGATCAGCGAGAACCCACGCTCGCGCTCTGCCGTTTTACGCGTGGCTGAACGGACAGTAACGTTATTGCCGGTCGCAGTCCCCTCTCGGCACAAGAGAGGAGGACATTGATGGGTCGTGTCTGCATTCTCGTCGCGCTGGTCTTGATGTTTTCGGCATCATCGTTGGTCACGGCGCGCTATCAATCTCGCCAGCTCTATGATCAGCTCGATCGATACAAGGAAAAGTCGCACGAGCTTGAAATCGACTGGCGCCGACTTCAGCTTGACAGGGCTGCGGAGTCTAACAATGCCAAAGTTGATCGCTTGGCGCGCGAAGAACTCAAGATGACAGGCATCGTGCCTGATCGCACGGTCTACGTGGCACAGCCACGTTCTGGTTCGGGTACGCAAGGAGGTGCGCGATGAAACGCATGCCTTTCTTTAAAAACCCCGTGCTGCAGATGAGTTATCCGATGTGGCGCGGTCGTTTAATACTGATTTTGTTTGGTCTGGGCTTTTTGGTGTTGGCTGGACGCGCTATTTACTTGCAAGGGATCACAACTGAGTTTTTGCAGCAGCAGGGCGAAAAGCGTTATGAGCATACGCTGACCTTGCATGCAAGCCGAGGAAAAATTTTAGATCGTCACGATGTGGTGTTGGCGGCGAGTATTCCCGCGAATGCAGTCGCTTTTCAGCCACGTCAGCACCGTGAGACTTCGGTCGCCAAGATGCAAAGTCTTGCTGATCTGCTTGAGATGCCTCTGGCTGAACTGCGCAAGAGAGTCGCGGATGAGAAAAGAAACTTTATCTATCTTAAGCGGCAGGTGCCGCTCGATATCGGTAAAAAAATCGAACAGCTACGCATTTCTGGAGTCAGTTTGCATCCGGATAATCGTCGTTTTTATCCTGAAGGCTCGGTCACGGGCAATATTGTTGGTTTGAATAATCTCGATGACAAGGGTCAAGAGGGCATAGAGCTTGCGTTCAATGATCAACTGGCCGGTCGGGCAGGAAGTCGTCGCGTGATGAAGGATAGGATGGGGCGCAATATTGATGATGTTCGCGAAATCGACTCTCCGGAGGATGGTCGCGACATCAAACTATCCATCGATACGCGGATTCAATACCAGGTCTATCGCGCGTTGCAGGATGCGATGGCCACTACAAAGGCCAAAGGTGCTGCGGCGGTGGTGATTGATGTCAAAACGGGAGAGATTCTCGCGTTGGGCAATATGCCAACCTACGATCCTAATAAGCGCGAGTCTTTCAGAAGTGGAAATTTACGCAATCAGGCTCTGACCGATACGTTTGAGCCTGGATCGATCATGAAGCCCTTCACGTTGGCGCTGGCCTTGGAGCTCAATCGCATCACGCCCACCTCGCAATTTAGGACGGGCAACGGTAAGTTTCCGTATCAAGGCGCGATCATTAGTGATGTCAAGGCCAATGGTGTCTTGGATACGAGCGGTGTCCTGATTAAGTCTAGCAATATTGGGATGACATTAATTTCTGAAAAGCTTGAATCTCGCGAAATGTGGGCGCGCTTTAATGACTTGGGCTTTGGTCAGGTGCCGCAGACAGGCTTTCCTGGTGCAGTCGCAGGTCGTCTACGGCCTTGGGAAAGGTGGCGTTTGATTGAAAAAGCCACCATGTCATATGGCTATGGATTATCAGTGTCTTTGCTGCAAATGGCACGCGCCTATACGGCCTTCGCCCGGGATGGGGATATGGTGGGCTTGTCCCTCGTCAAGCGGGATCATGCGATGGCGAGCACGCGTATTTTTCAGCCAGATGTGGCAAAGCGTGTGCGCATCATGCTCGAGACTGCTGCGGGACCCGAGGGATCTAAAGCCGCAGCCGTTCAGGGGTATCGTGTCGCTGGCAAGAGCGGAACCGCGCGAAAAATCGTGGATGGGCGTTACAGCACAAGCCGTTATCGGGGATCTTTTGTCGGTTTTGCGCCAGTTTCCGATCCGCGCATCGTGGTCGCTGTGACGATCGACGAGCCGAGCTCGGGGGCTTACTACGGTGGCTTGGTGGCTGCGCCGGTTTTTTCTTCTATCGTGGGTAGTACGTTGCGCATTATGGGGGTGCAGCCTGATGCGCCTTTCTCTTCGTCGGTGGTGGCTGCCACTCAGGGAGGTGCCCGATGACGCGTTCAGTGTTGATCGACGACAGCACGTCCAATGAGAATCTCATCGCATGGTTGCGACGGACCGTGGAGTGTGGCGCACACTTAACGTCCGACTCTCGTTTGGTGATGCCTGGTGATGTATTTGTCGCGATCTCTGGGAAGCTGAGCGACGGACGTGACTTTATTGCTGCGGCGATCGAGCGTGGTGCCTCTGCCGTGGTGATGCAGGTCGATGATCCTCAGGCATGGCAATCCATCGATGCTGAGGTACCGCTTTTTACCGTGCTCGGTTTAAAGGCGCGCTTGGGCGCATTGGCGGACCTTTGGTATGGCAGTCCTTCAGCAAAGCTGACCGTGATTGCAGTGACAGGCACGAACGGAAAAACAAGTTGTGTCGATTGGCTGTCTCAAGCTCTCAGAGGCGATGGTCAACGGGTGGGGGTGATCGGCACCCTGGGCGTGACATATCCTGACGGCTATTTAGTGCCAGGACAATTGACAACGCCCGATGTGATTTCGGTACATAAAACCTTGGCGATGCTGCACGAAGTCGGTGCCGACTATGTTGCGATGGAGGCGTCTTCGATCGGGCTGGATCAGGGGCGTCTAGATGGCGTCCGGATTCATATTGCCGGCTACACCAATTTGTCGCGTGATCACCTCGATTATCACAAGACCATGCAGGCATACGAAGAGGTAAAGGCCAGATTGTTTGCATGGCCTGGACTGAAGTTTGCCGTCTTGAATCTGGATGATCCGGTGGGTGTTCGACTCGCTCAGCAAGTCTCATGTGCGGTGTTGACTTACAGTATTACGAATCAAGCGGGTAGCGCGACGCTGACGGCGAGCGAGTTGCAGCCGCAAGCGCATGGCAAGGCCTTTATACTCAAGTCGCAGGGCAGACAAGAGCAGGTACAAAGCCGTGCTCTGGGTAACCACAACGTGTCGAACTTGTTATGTGTCTCGGGCATACTGCAAGCGTTAGGCTGGGATCTGAAAAAAATCAGTGCAGCGATTACCGATTTGAATCCGGTCGATGGACGACTCGAACGTGTGACCTCTCTTTTGTCGAAAGTGGCCGTGCCTGTGGTCGTCGTGGATTATGCCCACACGCCGGACGCATTGGATCGCGTTCTTAGGACGTTACGTCCTTTGACCCAGTCGCGACAAGGCAAACTCTGGTGTGTCTTTGGTTGTGGCGGGAATCGCGATGCGGGTAAGCGTCCCATTATGGGGAGTGTTGCTCAACGCTTGGCCGATCATGTGATTGTGACAAGCGATAATCCGCGAAATGAAGAGCCTGCGACAATTTTGGCCAATATCGTTGCCGATCTTCCTGATACATCAAAAAAGAATGTTCTTATTATTGAAGATCGGGCACAAGCGATTCTTCAAACCGTGCTGGGCGCAGATGCTAACGATGTGATTCTCATTGCAGGCAAGGGACACGAGACGTATCAAGAAGTGTACGGTGTCCGCCATGTGTTTGATGATCGTCAGTGGGCGCAGGCAGCCTTTGTATTAAGACAAGAGCGTCCGGTGCAGACGGATTCACGCAAGCTTGATGCGGGTGCGGTCTTTGTTGCCCTTCGTGGTGAGAATTTCGACGGACACGATTTTTTAAAACAAGTCGCGGAATTAGGCGCGAGTGTGGCAATCGTCGACCAGAGTGATGCGACCCTTGCGCTCCCTCAAATTGCACTGGGTGACACGCGCGCAGCGTTACTCGCGCTGGGTCAAGCTTGGCGTCGTCAATTCTCGATCCCGATGATTGCCGTCACTGGCAGCAACGGCAAAACGACGACCAAAGAAATGATCGCCTCTATCTTGGTTACGTGGCTTGGCCACGAACAAAGCTTGGCAACGGTCGGCAATTTGAATAACGAGCTTGGTGTGCCGTTGACGCTGCTGCGTTTGCGTCGTGCGCATCAAGCTGCTGTGATTGAGTTGGGTATGAACCATCCTGGCGAAATCGAGGTGCTCGCTCGGCTCGTGGAGCCAACGGTTGCGTTAGTCAACAACGCACAAAGAGAGCACCAAGAGTTTATGGCGAGCGTAGAAGCTGTCGCGCGTGAAAACGGCTCGGTTTTTGATTCGCTCAGCGAGGACGGCATCAAGATTTATCCTGAGGATGAAGAATTTTCCGCGCTATGGGGTCGTTTGTCGAGCCAGCATCCTTCGTTGCGGTTTGGTATGACAGAACAAGCTGAGGTGTGGCCAAGCGAGATTCAAACCGATGCGCTTGGCTCGGCTTTCGTCTTGAATCTGCCTGATGGTCAATGCAATATTCAACTGTCAGTGCCGGGTTTGCATAATGTACGTAATGCTCTGGCCGCAGCGGCTTGCGCGCATTCGGCCGGCGCGCCTCGCTCGGCGATTGCTCTGGGCTTGGAAAGTTTTCAGGCCGTAGCGGGTCGGATGCAAACACATCGTTTAAACAACCAAAGCGTGTTAATCGACGACAGTTACAACGCCAATCCTGATTCTGTGCGCGCCGCCATTGATGTGCTCGCCACCTTGCCTGCACCACGAGTGCTCGTGCTTGGCGATATGGGTGAGGTTGGTGACAACGGTCCGGAAATGCATCGTGAAATTGGCGCATATGCGCGTGAACGGGGCGTTGAGCACTTGCTGACGCTTGGAGAGGCGACGCGTGAAAGTGCCCGCGCTTTTGGCGCGTCAGGCGTGATTGGCACGTCGTCGGAGCAGTTGTGCGAAATGTTGCGCGCGCTTTCTGCGAAGAGTGTGTTGGTGAAGGGCTCGCGGTTTATGCGCATGGAGCGCATCGTAAAAGATTATCTAAAAACAAAAGGGATTCATCCCGAGGGTGCGGTGAAGCATGCTGTATGAACTGTTTGGTTGGATAGCAGACAACCACATTCGCAGCTTTGCTGTGTTTGAGTACATCACGCTGCGGGCCGTGCTCGCATGCGCGACCTCGCTGCTCATAGGCTTGGTTGCCGGGCCATTTGTGATTCGGCGTCTAACGGCCCTCAAGATCGGACAAGCTGTCCGTAGTTACGGTCCTCAGACGCATCTTGTCAAGACCGGAACACCCACGATGGGAGGTGCGCTAATTCTGATTTCGATTGGGATGAGCACCTTGCTATGGGCCGATTGGACTAACCGTTTTGTTTGGGTCGTGTTACTCGTGACCTTTGGATTTGGCTGGATCGGCTGGGTCGATGACTATCGAAAAGTCGTTCATCGCGATCCCGAGGGCATGCCCGCGCGGCAGAAATTTTTCTGGCAAGCATTGATCGGTTTAGTGGCCGCTGTTTATCTCACCTTCGCAGTATCGGCCCCCGCGACTGCGAATGTTTGGCCTTTGATGCGTGATTGGGTGATGAGTGGTTTTACGATCGATCTCCCCACGCGTACGGATTTGATGGTGCCTTTTTTCAAAACGATCACTTACCCATTGGGTGTGTTTGGTTTTGTGGCGCTGAGTTGGCTTGTGATTGTCGGCACAAGCAATGCCGTCAATTTAACGGACGGGTTAGATGGGTTGGCCATTATGCCGACTGTGATGGTGGGTTCAGCGCTTGGGATTTTTGCGTACGTGGTGGGCCGGGTGGATTACTCGAAATACCTCTTGTTCCCTTATGTGCCTGGCGCAGGTGAGTTAATGGTGTTGTGCGCGGCGCTTGCCGGCGCAGGCCTCGCATTTTTGTGGTTCAACGCGCATCCTGCGCAAGTCTTTATGGGCGATGTTGGCGCTCTCGCGTTGGGCGGCATGCTTGGCACGATGGCCATCATCGTGAGGCAGGAAATCGTACTGTTCATCATGGGCGGTGTGTTTGTGGCTGAAACGGTATCGGTGATGGTGCAAGTGTTTTGGTTCAAATACACCAAGCGGAGATATGGGGAAGGTAGGCGGGTGCTGCGCATGGCGCCTCTACATCACCACTTTGAAGTGGGTGGATGGAAAGAAACACAAGTCGTGATTAGGTTTTGGATCATCAGCATGATGCTGGTGTTGATTGGTTTATCTTCTTTGAAGATTCGATGAACGAAGCAGTCGTGTCCTCTGGCCTTCCTTTACGTGTCCTGATCGTAGGGCTCGGTGAGACAGGTATTGCCGCCGCTCGCTGGTGCGCGCGCAATGGAGCGTTGCTGCGCATTGCCGATACGCGTGCGACGCCTGCCGGCTTGGAGGCGCTGACCGCCGAGCTTGACGCCAAGCGTGTCGAGTGGCATCTGGGGTGTGATGTATTTGACGAATCCTTGCTCGATGACGTCCAACAACTGGTCCTCAGTCCTGGACTCTCGCCGGGTATGTCGCCAGTGCGCGAGTTGCTCGAGGCTGCAAAAGCGCGCGACGTTGAAATGACTGGCGAGATCGAGTTGTTTGCTCGCGCACTCAAGATGTTAAATGCAGAGCGTCAATACGCACCTAAAGTGCTAGGGATCACGGGCACCAATGGAAAGACGACTGTCACCGCCCTGACGCGTCGCATGCTTGAGGCTTCAGGTTTGCGCGCAAGAGCTGCCGGCAATATCAGCCCCGCGGCGTTGCATGCGTTAATGGAGGCCTTGGACCAACAAGACTTACCCGATGTCTGGGTGCTCGAGCTCTCGAGCTTTCAGTTGGAAACGACACGTAGTTTGCAGATGACGGCTGCGACGGTATTGAATTTGACGCAAGACCATCTCGACTGGCATATCACGATGCAAGCGTATCGCGAAGCGAAGGCGCGAATTTTCCCCATGGCGGATCAGTGGATCTTGAATCGCGATGATGCCAATGTCATGTCATTGATCGACTCTCAACGTGCGATGAATGCTCGTAGTTTTGGGCGTGATACGCCGATGCTGATCGGTGATGTCGGGATCGAGGTCAGTCATGATGTGATGTGGTTATGCTCTTCGGAGGCAACAGAGTTCGAGGATGATGTGCCCGCCCCGACAAGACGCAAAAAAAATGCGCCCGCCCCGGAGCGGCAAGTCGGACGTATGCTGCGTTTAATGCCCGTCGACGCCTTGGGTATCAAAGGTTTGCATAATGCGCTCAATTGTCAGGCTGCCTTGTTGCTCGGTCGTGCATGTGGCGCGAATTGGGCACCTATGCTGCGGGCAGCCTCAGAGTATGAGGGTGAGCCGCATCGTATGGCGTTTGTGCGTAGCATACGGGGTGTTGATTTTTTCAACGATAGCAAGGGCACCAATGTGGGCGCCACCGCTGCCGGAATCGAGGGGCTTGGTCGTCGAATCGTATTGATTGCAGGCGGCGTAGGCAAGGGCCAGGACTTTGAACCGTTGGTGCCTGTGATCAAGCGCCATGTCAGCGCAGCGATTTTGATCGGTCAGGACGGGCCCCTGTTGTCGCAGGTGCTAGCCCCCTCTGCTGTGCCTTGTGTGTTGGCGCGCGATATGCAGCATGCCGTATTGCAGGCGTTTGAGCATGCGCAAGAGGGAGACGCCATTGTTCTCTCGCCAGCATGCGCAAGTTTCGATATGTTTAACAACTACCCTCATCGTGGTCAAGTATTTGTTGACACTGTGATGGATCTCGCGCTTGATCAAGGAGAGGTAGTATGAGCCTCTTCGCAGAGCTGACCGGCAGCGTCAATGCGGTATCCCCAGGTCGAACGACCATGCGTAATTACGACTTGCCGCTTGTGATCGCGACCAGTATTTTGGTGGGACTCGGAATTTTGATGGTGTATTCGGCGGCGATTGCGCTCGCTGATGGACCGCGCGCCAATTATGGCCGTTACTCTTTTGTACTGCGCCAATGTGCTTACGTGGCGATTGGACTTTTTGTCTCCACGATGGTCTTGACCGTCCCGATGACGGCCTGGCGTCGGATGACAATTGGTTTGTTTTGTATCACGGTGCTCTTACTTGTATTGGTGATCATCCCTGGCATCGGTAAAAAAGCGAACAACGCGATGCGTTGGTTACCGGTGGGGCCCGTGACGTTTCAGCCTTCGGAACTGATGAAGTTTGCCGTCATTCTTTTGACGGCCGATTACGTCATCCGCAAAAAAGAGCACTTGCAAAGTTTTTTTCGAGGCTTTGTGCCGATTGCGTTGATTTTAGGCTTTGTCGCACTTTTATTACTCAAACAGCCTGACCTAGGCGCGTTGATCGTGACTGTCACCATCGTGATGGGTATTCTCTTTTTGGGTGGAATCAGTGCAAAAATATTTTCCTCTCTCGCTGGCATTTTATTGTCTGGTTTCGCTCTCATTATTTGGCTAACGCCTTGGCGACTTGAGCGGGTTTTTGCCTATCTTGATCCCTGGAATCCTGTGTACGCACAATCAACGGCCTATCAGTTGTCGCACTCTTTGATGGCAGTGGGACGGGGAGAGTGGACAGGGGTAGGGCTCGGAAGTAGTGTCGAGAAATTGCACTATCTACCTGAGGCGCACACTGACTTTATTGTCGCAGTGATCGGCGAGGAGTTAGGCTTTGTCGGCATCATGTTGGTTTTGGTGCTTTTTGCCGTCGTGGTGCAGCGCTGTTTTGAAATTGGTAGGCAGGCCATTGCCATGGAAAGAGTTTTTGGTGGCTTGGTGGCGCAGGGTATTGGAATTTGGTTTGGCGTTCAGGCCTTTATTAATGTGGGTGTCTGCTTGGGTGTATTGCCAACGAAAGGGTTGACTTTACCTTTCGTGAGCTACGGCGGTTCGGGTTTGTTGATGAACCTGATTGCGGTGGCGCTTGTGTTGCGGGTTGACGTTGAAAACCGAAATTTGATGCGAGGGGTCCGCTCATGACAAGCGCCTCTCCCACGATTTTGATTATGGCCGGTGGTACGGGCGGGCATATCATGCCCGGGCTGGCCGTAGCCGATGTTTTGCGTACGCGTGGTTGGACAGTCCGTTGGCTAGGTCATCCTGAAAAAATGGAAGGACAGATTGTTCCTGCGCGCGGTTATGAATTAGCCCCTTTACGTTTTGCAGGTTTGCGCGGTCGCGGTCTGCGTGCCAAATTACTCGCACCATTTTTGTTGATGCGCGCCTTGTATCAAGCATGGCGCCATTTCTCCACGATTCGTCCGAACGTGGTGTTAGGGATGGGCGGCTATGTCTCATTTCCAGGCGGCGTTGTGAGTGTGTTGCGTACTCGCCCCTTGGTTTTACATGAACAAAATGCTATCGCAGGCATGGCAAATAAAGCACTCGCTAAAATTTCTAAGCGTGTCTTGGCGGGATTTCCGGGTGCCTTGCCGGGTGCCGAGGTGGTCGGCAACCCGGTGCGTCAGGATGTCGTGGCGTTGCCTGAGCCTGCACAACGTTATGCGCAACGCATGGGACCTTTGCGCGTGCTCGTGGTCGGCGGTAGTCTCGGTGCTACTGTATTGAATAAGGTCATTCCCGAGGCACTTGCCTTGATACCAGAGGCGCAGCGTCCATTGGTTGTACATCAGTCTGGTGCAAAAAATTTGGAAGCGCTTGAAGCGGCCTACAAACAGGTCGGCGTTCAGGCGGATTGCGTGGCATTTATCGATGATATGGCGCAGGCGTTAGGCCAAGCCGATCTGCTGATTTGTCGCGCGGGAGCGATGACGGTTGCAGAAGTCGCCGCGGCCGGCGTCGCGGCTCTTTTTATACCTTTTCCACATGCTGTCGATGATCATCAAACCGCCAATGCAAGATTTTTGAGTGAAGATGGTTCTGCTTGGTTGTTGCAACAAGAAAATCTGACGGCGCCGCAGATGGCGCAATGGCTTGTTGAACGCGCGCGTCCGGAGCTCGCGGATGTCGCGCAGCGCGCCCGAGCACACGCGCGACCCATGGCCGCCGAGCGGATCGCGGATATTTGTGAAGAATTAGTCGGAGTGGTGAAATGAAGCATCGAATCGAGCATATCCATTTCGTGGGCATTGGCGGCTCTGGCATGAGCGGTATCGCCGAGGTATTGCTCAATCTTGGCTATCGTATCTCTGGCTCAGATTTGTCACAGTCCGCAGTCACGCAACGTTTAGCCGATCTTGGTGCGTTGATTTCTATAGGCCATCAGGCTGAAAACGTGAGAGGTGCAGACGCGATCGTGACATCGACGGCGGTGGCCAATAACAATCCTGAGGTGATCGCGGCGCGCGAGGCTCGGATTCCTGTGGTGCCGCGCGCGGTCATGTTGGCCGAGTTGATGCGACTCAAGCGCGGGATCGCCGTGGCCGGCACGCATGGAAAAACGACAACGACGAGCTTGGTGGCGAGCGTTCTGGCTGCAGGCGGGCTTGATCCTACTTTTGTGATCGGCGGTCGGTTGAACTCTGCGGGTGCGAATGCCGGTTTAGGACAGGGCGACTTTATCGTCGTCGAAGCCGACGAGTCCGATGCTTCCTTTTTGAATCTTTTACCCGTGATGGCGATCATCACCAACATTGATGCTGACCATATGGATACTTATGGTCACGATGTCGCAAAACTCAAGAGTGCGTTTGTCGAGTTTACGCAGCGTTTGCCTTTTTATGGCAGTGCGATCGTGTGTTCTGACGATGCGAATGTTCGTGAGATTTTGCCGTTTGTATCCAGACCAGTCATTACTTATGGCGTTCACGCAGACGCACAAGTCCGCGCGACCAACGTGCGCGCAACGGGTACGCGGATGATGTTCGATGTGGAGCGTCAAACACGCCAGGGCGCCTTGCCCAAGATGTCAGTTGAGTTAAACCTGCCAGGATTGCACAACGTATTGAATGCGTTGGCTGCGATCTCCGTCGCAACAGAGCTGGGTGTGGACGATGTCGCCATCGCCAGCGCCTTGTCGAGTTTCGGTGGTGTAGGTAGACGATTTACGCAGGTGGGTGACTTCAAGGCTAAAAACGGCGGCATGTTCAGCGTGATTGATGACTATGGACATCATCCCGTTGAAATGGCGGCGACCTTGGCGGCTGCACGAGGCGCTTGGCCTGAAAGACGTATTGTGTTGGCGTTTCAGCCTCATCGCTACACGCGCACAAGAGATTGTTTTGAGGATTTCGTCAAAGTCCTAAGCTCTGCGGATGCCGTGCTGCTGACGGAAGTCTATGCGGCAGGCGAGCCCGCACTCGTCGCAGCCGATGGACGTGCGCTTGCGCGTGGCGTGCGCGTCGCCGGCAAGGTGGAGCCTGTGTTTGTCGAAGATGTTGGCACGATGCACAAAGCGATTCGGGATTTTGCACAAGCAGGTGATGTGGTCATCGTGATGGGGGCGGGCTCGATCAGCAAGGTTCCCGAACAATTAGGGGGTATGCGATGAGTCCTCTAAATCTCGGCAAGGTCGGCGTGCTCTATGGTGGAAAATCCGCGGAACGAGAGGTTTCGCTGATGTCAGGTGGTGGCGTTCATGCCGCGCTGCGCAGTCAAGGCGTGGATGCGCATTTGTTCGATACCGGTATGCGCAGTTTGTCGGAGCTTGCACAGCAGGGCTTTGATCGTGTGTTTATCGCCTTGCACGGACGTTATGGTGAGGATGGCACCTTGCAGGGAGCCTTGGAATTATTGGGGATCCCTTACACGGGCAGTGGTCCGATGGCTTCGAGCCTTGCCATGGACAAAGTCATGACTAAGCGTGTCTGGCTTCAGGCGGGATTACCAACGCCTGGCTATGTAGAGCTGACGGGTGAGGATGGCGTGTCCGCAGCGGCTTCGGCCTTGGGTTTGCCTCTGATGATGAAGCCGCCGCATGAAGGCTCAACGCTTGGTATCGTCAAAGTCAGCGAAGTAGACGCGCTGGTCGACGGCTATCGGCTTGCTGCGCGCTACGACGAGGTCGTATTGGCAGAGCAGTTCATTACCGGACGCGAGTTGACGGTCGCAGTATTGGGTCGAGGCCCGAGCGCGAGAGCGCTGCCGCCCATCGAGATAGTCGCGCCAGGTGGTAACTACGACTACCAGAATAAATATTTTTCGGACGAGACCCAGTATTTGTGTCCGGCACCGATTGCACCCGCCCTGTCGCAGCACATCGCTGAGCTGAGTGTGCAGGCTTATCGTGCGCTGGGTTGCGAAGGCTGGGGACGCGCAGATGTGATTTTGGATGCGCAAGACCGTCCTTGGCTGATTGAAATGAATACCTCGCCCGGGATGACGGGTCATTCGCTTGTGCCGATGGCGGCTAAAGCGGTCGGGATGAGTTATCCCGAGTTATGTGTAAACATACTGAAGGACGCGCGCTGTAAAGTGGGACGCGTCAATCAGCTTCAAGGATAAGCGGAGTTATTTGTGTGGAACGAAGCCCGTACGATCAACCGTCTTGCCAACACCCTCATGGTGTTGGCGGTGCTGGCCATGTTGGCCGGGGGGATCTATTGGCTGATTCAGCGACCACAATTCGAACTGCAAGCGATCGAGATCGAGCCCGCGCCCAATTCGACTTTGCATTATGTGACGCCGGCGAGTATTCAAAACGCCATTGCGGGAAATCTGACGGGCAATTTCTTTACGATCAACTTAGTCGATGCGCAGAAAGTATTCGAGGATGCGCCCTGGGTTCGTTCCGCTTCCGTCAGGCGCATTTGGCCCAACGCGATCAGGGTCTCGATCGAAGAGCAACAACCGCTTGCGTTGTGGAACGAGAGTCAGATGCTCAATACCTGGGGACAGGTCTTTACCGCGAACCAAGGGGAACTGGACGACGATGTGGTGCTGCCCCAATTCGACGGTCCCGAGGGCAAAGAGGGGCTCGTGGTCCATCGCTACGCCGAACTCGCGCGTTGGTTCGCGCCTTTGGATGTGACCGTTCGCAAGCTCTCACTCAGCGATCGCTTAGCGTGGCAAGTCACGCTCTCAAATGGTATGACGCTGGCACTCGGTCGCGATCCAGGTGCCGACGCACCCGATCCGCAGGGTGGTATTCCGGGCGCTTTGCCTTTTGCGGAGCGCATACAACGGTTTGTTCAGGCTTTGCCCATGGCAAGCCAAAAAATTGGAGATCGGGCGGTGACGCATGCCGATCTGCGGTATCCCAACGGTTTTGCACTAACGCTTGCAGCCTTACCCGAAAACCCTCAACTCAAAAAGAAACGATAACGCCATGACCCGTGACATCAAGGATCTGATCGTCGCCCTCGATATCGGCACCAGCAAAGTAGTTGCTGTCGTCGCCGAGGTATTGCCCGAGGGGCGTTTTGAAGTGCTTGGCTTGGGCCAGCACGAGTCCCGAGGTATGCGCAAAGGAGTCGTAGTCAATATTGAGACTACGGTCAACTCCATCCAGCGCGCCCTCGAAGAAGCAGAACTGATGGCGGATTGCAAAATTCGCGACGTCTATACCGGTATTGCGGGTAGTCATATCCGTAGCTTCAATTCGAGCGGCATGGTGGCCGTTAAAGACAAGGAAGTCACGGCGGCGGATGTCGCGCGCGTGATCGAAACGGCTAAGGCGGTGAATATTCCGACGGATCAACAAGTCCTGCATGTGTTGACTCAAGAGTTCATCGTGGATGGACAAGAGGACATCCGCGAGCCTATCGGAATGAGCGGCTTGCGCCTGGAAGTCAAAGTGCACATTGTCACGGGCGCGGTGAGCGCGGCTCAGAACATCGTGAAATGTGTGCGCCGCTGCGGTTTGGAAGTGCAGGATTTGATCTTACAGCCGCTTGCTTCCAGCCTCGCATGTTTGACAGCAGACGAAAAAGAGTTAGGCGTGGTGTTGGTCGACATTGGTGGTGGCACAACCGATGTCGCGATCTATACGGGTGGGGCGATTCGTCATACAGCCGTCCTACCGATTGCCGGAGATCAGATCACCAGCGATATCGCGGCCATGCTGCGCACGCCAACGCCAGATGCTGAAGACATCAAATTACGTTTCGGCGTGGCCAAGCAAGTGCTCGCGAGTCCAGACGAAGTGGTCGAGGTTCCTGGCCTCGGCGATCGCGGTCCTAGGCAAGTCAAGCGTCAGGCGCTGGGTGCGGTGATAGAGCCGCGCGTCGAAGAACTGTTTGGCTTGGTGCAGCAAGTGATCCGCGAGTCTGGCTATGAAGACCTGTTGTCCTCTGGCGTGGTGCTCACCGGTGGATCGTCGATGATGCCGGGTATGGTTGAACTCGCCGAGGATGTCTTTTTAAAGCCTGTACGCGTGGCGGTGCCTGAGTATGACGGGAGCTTGGCGGATGTGATGCGCAGCCCCCGTTTTGCGACGGTCATGGGCTTGTTGGGCGAGGCGAGAATGCAGCGCTTGCGTGGTCGTAAATTTACGCAGACGTCAGGAAGTTTTAAAGCTATATTGGCACGGATGAAAGAGTGGTTTACGCAATGAATTTGATGTCTTCGGACATCAAACAAGTCGAGCAGCAATGGTGCGACTCGGCTTGAAGTGGAGATGTTTCAAGCCCGATGCGGATACGTTCGGCATCGGGTTTGAGACGATTTCTAAAATGTAGTTTGGGGAATTTAGAAACGTTCGAAGTTTAAGACTTGAGGGAGTCAATCATGATGTTTGAAATGTTAGATAACGCCAATAAGGGCACCGTCATTAAAGTCGTCGGTGTTGGTGGAGCGGGCGGCAATGCTGTCTCGCATATGATTCGTTCCGGGGTACAGGGCGTCGATTTCATTTGCTGCAACACCGATGCGCAAGCATTGGCTGCAACCAATGCGCCTGTCCAGATTCGTCTGGGTCGTACTGGTTTGGGTGCGGGTGCCAAGCCTGATCAGGGCCGTGCAGCAGCCGAATTGGCGCGCGAGGAAATTCGCTCTGCACTAAGCGGCGCCAATATGGTGTTTATTACCGCAGGCATGGGCGGTGGCACCGGTACGGGCGCGGGTCCCGTGGTGGCTGAGGTGGCTAAGGAACTTGGTATTTTGACGGTCGGCGTCGTCACCAAGCCTTTCTCCTTTGAAGGCACCAAGCGCATGAAAATGTCGGAAGACGGCATCAATGAGTTATCCAAGTCTGTGCATTCGCTCATCGTTGTGTTGAATGAAAATCTGTACGAATTGATGGATGAGGATGCTACGCAGGCGGATTGTTTCAAGGCGGCTGACGATGTCTTGCATAACGCGTGTGCCGGAATCGCCGAAATTATTAACGTCGAAGGTAACGTGAACGTCGACTTTGAAGACGTCAAGACCATTATGGGCGAGCAAGGTCAAGCGATGCTAGGTACCGCGATGGCTGCTGGACCGGATC
Source organism: Zwartia lucis (assembly GCF_965234455.1). GTDB lineage: Bacteria > Pseudomonadota > Gammaproteobacteria > Burkholderiales > Burkholderiaceae_B > Zwartia > Zwartia lucis. The sequence continues at coordinate 1,081,498 of NZ_OZ248472.1, forward strand.
GCGCCAAGGTTGCCGCAGAGCAAGCCGTGGCATGTCCGTTGCTCGAAGGCGTGAACTTGAACGGTGCGCGTGGCGTGTTGGTCAACATTACGGCAAGCAGCTCGCTCAAGATGAAAGAGACGCGTGCCATTATGGATCACATCAGCGGATTTGCAGCGCCTGAAGCGACAGTGATCTTTGGTACGGCTTATGACGACACGATGGGCGATAACTTGCGTGTGACGGTTGTGGCGACAGGCTTAGGCCGTGCGCAAAGCCGTCCAGTGCTCGTCTCGGAGCCAATGGAAATGCAGCGCACAGGGACGGATAACATGCTTGTTGGTCACAACAGTCAGGATCTGGGTGTGCCTTCGGTGTTGCGTAACCCTCGCTCGCAAGCAAGCGCTCAAGTGCGCGCGCTTGAGACGTCGGGAATGGAGCACTACGACATCCCTGCGTTTTTGCGTCGTCAGGCGGATTGATCGTCTAAGCATCTGACTCCCTATACCTTAGGCCTCTTTTGAGGCTTCTGGTTTTTGGTTTGGCACCCGGTCTGCCCCAGGCCGGGTGTCTTGTCGCCCCTTTTTTTGCGATGCAATAAGCACCAAAAGCGGTACAATAGTGCCAGATTTCAAGGAATTTTCTTTTACTTATGTTTCGCCAACGTACGCTTAAAAATCTCGTCAAGACCACAGGGGTCGGCCTTCACTCTGGCCGCCGTGTCGAGTTGACGCTGCGCCCAGCCGCGCCTGATACGGGGATTGTCTTTCATCGGGTCGATTTGCCTGAGGTCGTTGATATTCCTGCGCAGGCTGCGATGGTGCGAGATACGCGGATGGCTTCCGTACTTGGAGAGGGTGTGGGCCGCGTGTCAACAGTCGAGCACCTGATGTCGGCTCTCGCGGGCTTGGGCATCGACAATCTTCATATTGATTTGACCGCCGAAGAAGTCCCGATCATGGACGGTAGCGCGGCGACGTTTATTTACTTGCTGCGTTCGGCGGGTATCGAGGAACAAAACGCACCCAAGAAATTTTTGCGTGTCCTCAAAACCATCGAAGTCAGCGAAGGCGAGGGCGTCCAAGCCAAATGGGCTCGCCTTGAGCCTCATGATGGCTTTGCTTTGGCGTTTTCCATTGATTTTCGCCATCCTGCGATTAATTCGACTGCCAACTTCGCCGAGATCGATTTTGCGACACAGTCTTATGTCAAAGAGATCGCGCGCGCACGCACTTTTGGTTTCGTCAACGAAGTCGAAACTTTACGTTCCATGGGATTGGCGCGTGGTGGTAGTTTGGATAACGCGATCGTGATGGATGAGTATCGCGTCCTGAATACTGACGGTCTTCGTTACGACGATGAGTTTGTTAAACACAAGATTCTGGATGCCGTTGGCGACCTCTATCTGATTGGTAAGCCTCTTGTCGCGCGCTATGTGGCGTGTAAATCCGGTCATGCGCTCAATAACCAACTGGCCTTGAGTTTACTAGCCCAAAAAGATGCTTGGGAGATCGTTACTTATGGTTCTCAGGCCGAGGCTCCTGCTGCATATCAGCAGGAGTGGAAACTGGCTTAGTCGTGCCTTGAGGTTGATGATGCCTGAGTAGTTTTGCGACGGCATCGGCAAGAGGACCTGGACGCAAGGCGCCGCGTAACTCCTCAAATGCCTTAAGGTCTTGTTGATCCAATGTGCGAGCTTCTCTAGGGGGTTTTGCGACCTCTGGTAGCCCAAGCCCTCCTTGAACTTTTAACTTTATTTCAGCGACGTTCCAACCCAGTGATTGCATGTGCGTCGTAACACGTGGCGCTAATTGACGGAACTTCGCAGCGAACGCAGCACTCGAAACCATCAGCGTCAGAACATGGTTTTCAAGTTTCACAACCTCGAAGGCGCTGCGCATATTTTGCGGAAGCGCACTGACCACGGCACTTCGCATTTTGAGATGCATTTGCGCAGTCGCCAATACGTTGGCTGATTGCGAGTCGTGACCCAGCCACCCAATTAAATGGGTGCTGCCAGATTGCCCATTAGTGTGCGATCGGCGAGGTGGGGAAGCGACCATAGTTAAAGGATGATGAGATGAAGTTAGTCATTATGCCTTCGCGGCAGGGGCAATATGCACCCATTACGGTGAGTGTAAGCCGTCTAATCCTAATAGGCGGTCTTTTGTTTGTGGTGGCCTTGATTGCAGGCGCCGCCTTGCAACGCTTGCTTTGGACGGTGCAGCCCGAAACGCATGTTGTGCGTCCCGTCGTGTCCTCTCCTCCAGTTTCAGATGTGCAGGCGATGCGCTTACTTGCGACCAAGGTGGGCGAGCTACAGGCTACCGTAGCACGTCTTGACGGTTTGGGTCAGCGTGTGGCTAAAGTCGCAGGTTTGCCCGACAAAGATGTCACGATCGTGCCTGAGTTGCCTGAGGCGACTTTTGTGTTGGATGACCTTTGGGTCCCCGCTTCCGAGGCAAATACTCCACCTCTTGCACAGCTCGAGGGTGAATTGGGCTGGTTACAAAAAAATCTGTCTAGGCAAGGGGATTATTTGTCGATGCTGGATCTGGCGGTGACGCAACAAGCCGCAACTGTCGCGCGCTTGCCGACAGCGATGCCCATCGAGTTCTACCCGTATCTGAGCTCGTCCTATGGCTGGCGACGTAACCCGTTTAACGGTCAGATGAGCATGCACGAGGGTTTGGACTTTAGTGCGCCTCATGACACGCCGATACGCGCGGCAGCAGGTGGGGTGGTGAGGACCGTGACGGTGCACCGTGGTTACGGCAATATGGTGGAAATTGATCACGGCGAGGGTTTGATGACGCGTTACGCACACGCCAAGACTATTTTAGTCAAAGAGGGTGAGGTTGTGACCCGGGGACAGTTGATCGCACGCGTGGGCTCGACAGGCCTGTCTACGGGGCCCCATTTACACTTCGAAGTTAGAAAAGATGACAAACCCCTCGATCCCCGAGCTTTTTTAGCCGGACAACCGATCACAACGCCGGTGGCTAGTGCGCGACCTGTCGCAGGGTCATCCTCGATGACATGGCAGCCGCGCGTGCGTTAAACTCAACACCTTAATGGGTAATCACCACACTAACAATTTCTTAGTTTTTCTCGTGTTTTGACGCGGGAACTCGAACAGGTTCATCACGCATGTTCTCTTTGCTAAAAAAAATCTTCGGTAGCCGTAACGATCGCACACTCAAACAGTTGAGACGGCAGGTTGAGCAAATCAATCAGCTTGAGCCGCAGATGCAGGCCTTATCGGACGAGGCGTTGCGCGCGAAAACGGACAGTTTCCGCGAGCGTATTCAAGCCGGTGTCAAGCTTGACGCTCTATTGCCCGAAGCCTTCGCAGTCGTGCGCGAGGCGAGTGTGCGCGTTTTTGGGATGCGACATTTCGATGTGCAGTTAATCGGCGGTATGGTGTTGCACAGTGGAAAAATTGCGGAAATGCGAACCGGAGAGGGTAAGACCTTGATGGCGACGCTGCCGGTCTACCTCAATGCGCTGACTGAGCGTGGCACTCATGTCGTGACAGTCAATGATTATCTTGCGCGACGCGATGCAGCTTGGATGGGACGCCTTTATCACTTTCTAGGCTTGTCCGTGGGCGTTGTTGTACCCCAGCAGACTAACGAAGAAAAAATCGCAGCTTATCGCGCTGATATTACCTACGGGACGAACAACGAGTTTGGTTTTGATTATCTGCGTGACAACATGGAACATCGCGCGGAGGATCGTCGCCAGCGCACGCTCGTGTTCGCGATCGTTGACGAAGTTGATTCGATTTTGATTGATGAGGCGCGCACGCCTTTGATCATTTCAGGACAAGCAGAAGATCATACTGAGATGTATGTGCGGGTGAACGTCGTGCCGGCTATGTTGCAACGAATGGCCACGGAACCCAAACCCCAGGAACCAGAACCCGAAGGACACTTCTGGGTTGATGAAAAAAATCATCAGATTTTCCTTTCTGAGTCTGGGCATGTGCGGTCCGAAGAAATTCTGACTGAGCTTGGCCTGCTCCCTGCTGGCCAGTCTTTATATGAGGCGCGCAATATCACGCTGATGCATCATTTGATGGCTGCATTGCGCGCTCATAATCTCTTCCATCTTGATCAGCACTATGTGGTGCAAGAGGGCGAGGTGGTGATTGTTGATGAGTTCACGGGTCGTCTGATGGCGGGTCGTCGTTGGTCCGATGGTTTGCATCAAGCTGTCGAAGCCAAAGAAGGCGCGAAAATTCAAAACGAAAATCAGACCATGGCGTCGATTACGTTCCAGAATTATTTCCGCATGTACGAAAAGCTTGGCGGTATGACGGGTACGGCGGACACCGAAGCGTACGAGTTCCAGGAAATTTACGGGCTCGAAACTGTCATTGTGCCGACCAATCGCCCGATGGTCCGTGCCGATCAGAATGATCAGATTTTTAAAACAGCAGGTGAAAAATTTAATGCAATTCTCGAAGATATTCGGGACTGCCAGCAACGCGGGCAACCTGTGCTTGTGGGAACAACGAGTATCGAAAACTCCGAGCTGCTTTCTGGTTTGCTGATTAAAGCTGGCCTGCGCCACGAAGTGCTCAACGCCAAGCAGCACGCGCGAGAGGCGGAGATCGTGGCTCAGGCTGGCAAGCCGGGCAACATCACGATTGCCACCAACATGGCGGGTCGTGGAACGGATATCGTGCTGGGCGGTAGCATTGAGAAAATCATCGAGACCGTGCGTGAAAATGAAGCGCTAAGCGAGGCAGATAAGTCCGCTCAGATCGAGTCGATACGTGCGCAATGGCTGCCAATGAATGAACAAGTCAAGGCTGCGGGTGGTTTGCGCATCATCGGTACAGAACGTCACGAGTCGCGACGCATCGACAATCAGTTGCGTGGTCGTGCTGGACGCCAAGGTGATCCCGGCTCTTCGCGTTTCTATTTGTCACTCGAAGACCCGCTCATGCGTATATTTGCGGGTGATCGTGTCCGAGCCATTATGGATCGACTCAAACTGCCCGAAGGCGAGCCGATCGAGGCTGGCATGGTGTCGCGCTCGATCGAGACCGCACAGCGCAAGGTTGAGGGTCGCAACTTTGACGTACGCAAACAGTTGCTTGAGTACGATGATGTCTCCAATGATCAGCGCAAGGTGCTTTACGCACAGCGCAACGAGGTGCTCGAAGCACAATCCATTGCCGAGACGATTGATAATTTGCGGCAGGGTGCATTTACAGACTTAGTCGCCAAATATGTACCTGCAGGCTCGGTCGAAGAGCAGTGGGATATCGATGCGTTGCAAAAAGCGCTGGAATCTGACTGGCAACTCAATGTCCCCTTGTCTGATTACTTGCGTGATACCAAAAGCGTTTCCGAAGAAGATATCCTCGAGCAGGTCCTGCAGGCGGCTCAGGCTGCCTATCAGCAAAAGGTCGAGGCCGTGGGTGCGGAGTCGTGGTCCGGCTTTGAGCGTTCTATTATGCTGCAAGTCATTGATACTGCATGGCGTGAACATCTTTCGGCGCTGGATCACTTGCGCCAGGGTATTCATTTGCGCGGCTATGCTCAAAAGAACCCCAAGCAAGAGTACAAGCGTGAGGCGTTCGAGTTATTTTCAGGCATGCTCGATCGCGTGCGTGATGACGTCGTACGTATCCTCATGACGGTGCGTATTCAGACACAAGAAGAGATTGACCAAGCAGAAGCTGAAGCAGCCCGTGCCGTTCAAATGCAAAACGTTCAGTATCAGCACACCAATTACGAAGAGGCGAAGTCGGAGGAAACGCAGACTCAGCGTCGAGCCGTTGCCCAAGAGCATCCCGGTACGTTGCGCAACGCCGCTCCCAAGGTTGGTCGTAACGACCCTTGTCCTTGCGGCAGTGGTAAAAAGTACAAGCAGTGCCACGGTCAATTGACCTGATTTTTAACCTTATCTTCCTGCCCTAGAGTGAGCACACGTGAAACATGATCTAACTCGCAACACTTTGGCGGCCATTTTGGTTGTTGGTTTGATCGCACTGTGTTTTTGGGTGCTCAAGCCCTTTTTGGCTGCAATGGTTTGGGCCACAATGATTGTGGTGGCGACCTGGCCTTGGCTCAAGGCCTTGGAGCGGGTTTTTGGCAACCGCAGAGCTCCAGCGGTCTTGGTGATGACGCTCGGCATGCTTTTGCTGCTCGTGATGCCGTTGTCGTGGGCGATTCGAACGATCGCTGAGCGCTCCCATGATTTGATATCCTTTGGTCAGGGCTTGGCGAGCAGAGGTATGCCAGGGTCACCTGAGTGGGTCTCTGGCATTCCTTTGGTTGGTGAAAAAATTGCGGCTTTCTGGTTGAGTTTGAGCTCTGGTGGGATGAGCGGTCTCATTGATCATGTGTCTCCCTATGCAAGCGAAACAGGTAAATGGTTGTTCGCCCAGTTTGGTGGCTTGGGCGGGATGCTCATTGAGTTTTTTCTAGTCGTATTGATCGCTGCTATTTTCTACAGTTCGGGTGAGCAGGCTGCCCTCATGGCACGCCGTGTGGGCAGGCGTCTGGCAGGTGAGCGTGGCGAGGGTTCAGTTGTGCTGGCGGGGCAGGCGATTCGCGCCGTTGCACTCGGTGTGGGTGTCACCGCGGTTTTGCAGACCGGCTTGGGTGGGCTGGGTCTGGTCATTGCCGGTGTGCCGTTTGCTGCGGTATTGTCCGCGCTCATGTTGATGTTGTGTATCGCTCAGGCCGGGCCGGGATTGGTGTTGTTCCCCGCGGTCGCATGGATGTATTGGCAAGGCGACAACAATGCTTGGGCGACCTTTTTGCTTGTTTGGAGCGTTATTGTCGCCACAATGGATAATTTTGTACGGCCGATGTTGATTCGTCGCGGCGCGGACTTGCCACTGTTGTTGATCTTTGTGGGTGTAATTGGTGGCTTGCTCAGCTTTGGCTTGATCGGTATTTTTGTAGGGCCTGTTGCTTTGGCCGTGACCTATACGCTCGCGCAAGCGTGGGTCGCGGAAGTCCCAGACGATCAGCCGGGCGCATAATCCAACGGGAGTGCCGTGGTGCACTTAATCGTTTCCATAGCAAAGGCAGAGCTGACATCGAGGAGCTCCACGGAGCGAATCAAGCGTTTGTATACGCTGTCATAGCGATCGATGTCTGGCACCACGATTTTGAGCAAATAGTCCGCATCCCCGCTCAAGCGATAGATCTCAACAATCTCGGGAATGCTTGTGGCGCCATCGACGAAGCGTTTCATCCATTTTTCATTATGTTGACTGGTCCGGATCGTGACAAAGGTTGTCAGTCCGAGATTGAGCTTGCGTGCGTCGCATAACGCGACTTGTTTTTTGATGATGCCTTCTTCTTGAAGCTTTTGCAGACGTCTCCAGCAGGGTGTCGGTGTGAGGTTGACCGCGCTTGCGAGGTCAGCCAAAGAGATGCTGGCGTCTTCTTGCATCAGCCTAAGAATTTCGCGATCTTTTTTGTCTATTTGCATCATTTTTCTATTTAAATATAAATTATTAGAAATAAAATCTAATTTTTAATGCTCATTGAGATAAATTGCAATTTATTTCTCAAGGTCGGGTTCTATGATGAGAGATCGTATGTATGGATCTTTTGTTATGCAGACCTCGCCAACAGTCCAGTCATTACCCTTAGCCAGCGTTGCCACTGCAGCCGAGGCGCATGCGCAATCCGAGTCCTTGCTCGAGCTTGAAGTCCCAGGTTTGGCGCAGTCGATTCGCCAAGCATGTTTAGGCGAGGCAGACTTAGTGCCATACCGTGTTCGTCAGGCCTTGAATCAAGCGCTGGATCGTGCGTCGACGGACCGATTGGTCAACACGATCATGTTGATGCCTTATTCGACTCAAACCTACTCGCGACACCTGCTGTATGCCGATCCCGCGGGGATGTTTACCGTCGTGGCGTTACGCTGGGACCCAACGCAGGGCAGTCCGGTGCATGCGCACTACACGTGGTGTGCCTATCGCGTCTTGAGCGGGGTCTTGTCTGAAAGTCATTTTGAGTACGATCGAGCTGCTGAACAGGCTTATTTGTTCAATCGCGTGACGCGTGCTGCAGGTCAAAGTGTCTGTGGTCATGGCGGAATGGACTTTATCCATCGCCTTCATAACGAAGGCGATAAAACGGTTGTATCGATTCATGTGTATGGGATTGATGCTGCGCGTATGAGTACGCATGTCAACCGCATGATGGCAGTCTCGCTCAGAGTAGAAACGCCGTCGCAAGCCCCAAGAAAATAAAGAAACCCAGCGAATCCGTCGCAAAGGTTAGCAGTACCGAGGACCCCATCGCAGGGTCCTTTCCAAAACGGGTTCGTACGATCGGGACGAGAACACCGATCATGGCACCAATCAGCATATTGCAGATCATGGCGGCCATCATCACGAGCGCAATCGCGATCGAACTAGAAATCGCCCAGGCAAACACCGCGGCGATCGCACTGCCGACAAGACCCACCATGAAGGTCACAAGCAATTCGCGTTTAAAGAGTTGCCAGACATTGTTGTCCGTGATTCGACCCACTGCCAACGCACGAATGATCAAGGTCATGGTTTGGTTGCCGGAGTTACCGCCAATCCCCGCGACGATCGACATCAGGAAAGCGAGCACGACAATAGTACTGACCGTGTCTTCGAAGCGCGAAGCGATAAAAGATGCTGTGGCGGCTGTGCAGAGATTCAACAGCAACCAGGGCGCACGATTACGCAGCGCACGGCTCACGGGCGCGAAAATATCCTCGTCTTGCATACCCGCGCGTGATAGTGCCTGTTCATCCGAGTCCTCGCGGATCACGTCCACGACCTCGGCGATCGTGACACGACCAATCAGACGACCAAGATCATCCACCACGGGCGCGGACACTAAGTCATAGCGTTCGAATGCGCCGGCGGCTTCTGCATCGGCATCCAGGGGGCTGAGCGACAAGTAGTCCGTGCTCATCACGTCACTCACCTGCGAGTCCGGCTCGTTGACGAGCAGTGATGACAGGCTGAGCGAACCCAGAAGCTTGTCTTGACGATTGACGACAAAAATCTGATCCGTATGGTCTGGGAGCTCGGGCAGGCGTCTGAGGTAGCGCAGAACCACCTCGAGAGAGACGTCTTCGCGGACACGGACCATTTCAAAGTCCATGATGCCGCCGACACTGTCGTCGGGATAGCCCATGGCCTCGATGAGACGGGCGCGCTCTTCTTCAGTCAGGCCTTTTTGAACCTCGGCCACTACATCGGGGGGCAAGTCAGGCGCAAGGTCTGCGAGCTCGTCCGCGTCCATGTTCTCGGTGGCGGCGACCAGATCCTGACGATCCATGGTCTTGATGAGCGATTCGCGGACCCAGTCGTCGACCTCAAGCAGCACATCGGCGTCATATTCGGCGTTGACCAAACGCCAAATCATCTGACGTTCGATGTTTGGGACTGAGCCTAGGATAAAGGCGATATCCGCAGGGTGTAGATCATTGACCAGCGAAGATAACTCGGCTTCGTGCTGACGATGAAGGAGGTTTTCAACAAGTTCAGCCCGTTGGTCGCCATCCTCTTGGCGATGCACCAGATTTTCGACTAACGCTTGACGATGTAATAGTTCCTGAACTTTGGCGAGCGCAAGCTGAGCGTCCTCGGGATCAAGGCGCCTAACTAATGCTGCTGGATCGACAGGTGTTTGCGTCATGCGGATACACCATGGTTGTTCAGGTGACGAGCTTCACTAAGGCGTAGCCGCCGAATGCAAGCAGTATAAACAGGATCACGCCAAGTACTACGACACGCGGGCCCGCATCACGGATTTGTGTAAAGCGTGTTTGGATACCGAGTGCAGTCATGGCCATCGTCAAAACGAAAATATCGAGCGCGCGCAAGGCTTGTAAAACTGCGGGAGGGATGATGTTTGCGGAGTTGATCAGGGCGAGGACTAAAAAGCCGATCGCGAACCAAGGAATGGGCAGTTTGGGACGTGGTGCACCCGCCTCGGCGTTGGCAATGGCGACGCGTTGAAGCCAGAGGCCCAGAATGATCAGCACTGGAACAAGCAAGGCGACACGTGTCATTTTTACAATCGTGGCCACCTCGGTCGTGGCGGCATCGATGTTGCTGGCCGAGGCGACGACTTGAGCGACCTCATGGACTGAGCCGCCAAGAAAAATACCAAAGGCGCGAGGATCCATATCAAACCAACCCGCCTGATACAAAAGCGGGTAGAGGAACATTGAGATCGTGCCAAAGAGCACGACGGTTGCAACCGCGACTGAAGCTTTGTGCGGGGCAGATTTAAGGGTGGATTCGAACGCTAGCACCGCGGCGGCACCACACACAGCGCTTCCGGCTGAAGTCAGCATCGCCGTGTCACGATCGAGCTTGAGGAGTTTGGTGCCGATGAGCGTGCCCAGAATCAACACACCTCCAACGATACCCACTGAAACAACAAGTCCCGGTAGTCCGACCTCGATAATTTGTTGGATGCTGACATTCAATCCATAAAAGGCGACGGCTACGCGGAGCATGCGTTTCGCCGTAAATTGAACGCCGACACTCCATTCCGCGGGCATGGTGCCGCGCAGGAAGTTGCCATACAGCATGCCGCAGACGATACCGACGACAAGCGGGCTAAAGCCGAGTGATTTGACGAAAGCAATGCCAGCGAGTTGCGTGACCGCCGCAGCCATCAAGCCAACGAACAGGACGCCATTAATTCTGTCACGCCAAGGTGACATGGTTGCTTTGGTGGGATGAGACATACCTATCCGGCAGACTAGTTGAGAGTGATCGTGATACTAACCCGATACCTCGACCCAAACCAAGAGATCCTTTTAGCGCGCTTGGGAAAACCAGTTTTCAGCGATTTTGACCCAATAGGTCGCGCCCAAAGGCAATAGCGCATCGTTGAAGTCGTAGGAGCCATTGTGCAGCATGCAGGGGCCGAGGCCATGTCCAGCATCCCGGTGCTCTCCTAAACCATTGCCAATCCATACGTAGCACCCGGCGACCTCTTGCAACATAAAGGCAAAATCCTCGGCGCCCATGGTGGGTGTGACGTGGTCATCGACTTGGTCAGCACCCACGATTTCGCGCAGTACGTCCGCGCAAAACGCAGACTCAACAGGATGATTGATCGTTGGAGGGTATTTGCGTACAAAGGTGAAATCCGCTTGGGCGCCCATCGCCGCGGCAGAGTGCTCGATGACCTCACCCATGCGTTGTTCAATCATATCCAACGTTTCGACGCTAAAAGTTCTAACCGTGCCACGCATTTCGGCTTCGGTCGGAATGACGTTGTCCGCGCTGCCTGCGTGAATCTGTGTAATGCTCAACACTGCGGCTTCGAGAGGGTGACGGTTGCGTGTCACGATGCTTTGCAGGGCCTGTGCGATATGCACTGCGGTCATGACGGGGTCTACGCCGAGGTGGGGCATGCCACCGTGCGCGCCTTTGCCGCGAACGGTAATGCGAAACTGGTTGCTCGAGGCCATGATCGGGCCAGCGGTGAGACCAAAGTGACCGACGGGTAGACCTGGCCAGTTATGCATACCAAAGACGGCTTGCATGGGAAATTTTTCAAACAAGCCATCTTCCATCATGCGTTTGGCGCCTGCTCCGCCTTCTTCGGCAGGTTGAAAAATGACGTAAACAGTACCATCGAAATTTTTATGCTCGGCCAAGTAGCGGGCCGCACTCAGCAGCATGGCCGTGTGACCGTCATGGCCACAACCATGCATTTTGCCGGGATGTTGGCTGGCATGCTCAAAGGTGTTGAGCTCTTGCATCGGAAGCGCATCGAGATCAGCGCGCAAACCGATCGCGCGGGTGCCGGGCGTACGACCTTGGATGATGCCGACGACGCCCGTACCGCCTAGGCCACGATGAATCGGGATGCCCCATTTTTGGAGCATTTCAGCCACGACGTCGGCGGTGCGCTTTTCCTCGTAGCAAAGTTCTGGATGCGCGTGGAGATCGCGGCGAATTGCCTGAATTTCGGACTGCCAATTGAGAAAGGGCTCTAGAAGTTTCATGCAAATCACTTTAAATGAGTATGTCTAACAGTATTATCAATCCAAACCGTTGTCACGACTGAATAACCCTCACCCTAAATCCGACTATGCCATTTCCTTGGATAAACAACTACCCGGCGGGTGTGCCTGCTGAGATTCCGACCCATGACTATGTCTCCTTGGTCGATTTACTGGATCGCGCGTGTAAAAAGCATGCCCAGCGGACCGTGGCGAGCTCTTTTGGTGTGACGCTGAGCTATCAAGATCTTGACCGACATGCTCAGGCATTTGCGGGATGGTTGCACGCGCAGGCCTTGCCTTCGGGCTCGCGTGTCGCCCTCATGATGCCCAATGTCATGCCTTACCTCGTGGCGTTGTTGGGAACCTTGCGCGCGGGGCATGTGATCGTCAATATCAATCCACTCTGTACGCCTAGAGAGTTGTCAATCCAACTGAGGGATAGCGGTGCATGCACCATTGTGGTGCTTGAAAGCGTTGCGCGCACAGTGGAGCAAGTCACGGACTGTCCTGCGCTAAAACACCGGGTGGTGGTGGCACCAGGCGCCATGCTTGGGTTTTTAAAGGGCAATTTAGTCACGCTAGGTGCGCGCTATGTGCGCAAGTTGGGTCCAGAAAAACCACTGCCGGGTGCCTGGTCCTGGGACGCCGTGCTCAAGCGCGGTCAACAGCAACAGTGGGTGCGGCCGGTCTTGAGTCTGAATGACTTGGCCGCGCTGCAATATACCGGCGGGACGACGGGGCAGCCCAAAGGGGCGATGCTGACACACGGTAATTTGGTGGCCAACGTCTTGCAGGTCGACGCCGTGGCCAGGCCAGCGCTGCATGATTTGTTGGACGGTCCCCTGACCATGCTGACGGCGCTGCCCCTCTATCACGTGTTCGCGATGACAGTATGCGGGTTTTATGCGATCCATGCGGGAATGAAAAGCGTGCTGGTCATCAATCCCCGAGATCGTGCCTCTTTGATTGCTGCATGCCGTAAAGAGCCGCCTCATGTGCTGCCAGGCATCAACACTTTGTTCAACGCACTGGCCCATGATGAGCAGTTTGCCAAACTGGATTTTTCGACCTTGCGTCTGGCTTTTGGTGGTGGCATGGCCATACAGCGCGCTGTGGCCGAGCGCTGGCGCAACGTCACAGGACGCCCATTGATTGAAGGCTATGGTTTATCGGAAACGTCTCCTGTTGTCGCCGCAAATCCCACCAACGCGACTGCGTACTCGGGTAGCGTCGGCTTGCCTGTTCCCTCCACTGAGATTTGTATTGTGGACGAGCAAGGACAGCGTCTTGCCTTGGGTGAGGAGGGAGAAATCGCGGTACGAGGTCCTCAAGTGATGCGCGGTTATTGGCAGGCGCCTTTGGAAACTGCCGCTGTCATGACGTCCGAGGGCTTTTTGCGAACAGGCGATATTGGAAGGATGGACGCGCAAGGCTATGTCTATATTTTGGATCGCAAAAAAGACATGATTTTGGTTTCAGGATTTAACGTGTACCCCAGTGAAATCGAAGCGGTCGTGACCGAGCTGCCAGAGGTGCTTGAATGCGCTGCGGTGGGTGTCTCTGATGCGCATTCGGGTGAGCTGGTGAAATTGTTCGTGGTGCGACGCGACCCCCTATTGGATGAGGTAAAGATTCACACTTGGTGTCAGCAGCATTTGAGCCGTTACAAGTGTCCGAAAGTCATCGAGTTTAGGGATGAGTTACCCAAGAGTCCGGTGGGCAAAATTTTGCGTCGCGCGCTCCGGGACGCCTAACAATGTTGTTCGCCCGTTTGGGGTTGCCAGAGAACTGGCGCGCGCGCGCCCAATACACTTTGTTAGAAAGTGATTTTGGCGATGGGGTGTCGTTTATTAGATTGTGGGAGCGTTGGAGGCAAGAGTCGACACGTCCCGCGCGCTTGCATGTTGTGGCCCTGAGTCCCTCTCTCGTCGAGGCGCCTGTGTTGCGTTGTCGGTTACGCGCGCAAACGCCACCCGAAGCGCATGACTTGGTTGAACAGTTGGTGCGACAGTGGCCGTTAAGCATGCCTGGGACGCACCGTCTGGACTTTGAGGGACTCGCCGTGACGCTCACACTTGCCGTGGGTCCCGTCGAGCGCACATTGCCAGGATTGGCGGCGGTGGTGGATGCGGTGTTGTTCAGTGATCGAGCAGAGAGCTCACAAGGACCGCTTGCTTCGTGTTGGCAGACGTCGCTGCAGCGTTTGGCGCGCGACCCCGCACGCTTATGGCTTGCGCTTGCGAATGGACAGGTCGTGCAAGGTTGTCTGACGGAATCGATAGGCTCTACAGAAAATATTCATGTCGCCACGCAACGCATGGTGCGTCAGCCTGAGTTTAAAAAAGAGGATCGCCACGCCGTTGTTGTGGGAGGCGGCATTGCTGGCGCAGGTGTGGCCCATGCCCTTGCTTTAAGAGGTTGGCGAGTGCAGGTACTGGATGTCGGTCATCGTCGCGCGCAGGCGCACAGTGGGCATCTTGCTGCTGCTTTAACACCCATGGTCTCGCGCGATGACGATGTACGCGCGAGGTTGTCGCGTGCGGGAAGCCTGCGTGCCCAGGCGCGCTGGTCGCACGTGAGCCAAGAGGTGCTGTGGCGTTGCGGCGCATTGCAGCTTGAGCGTGTGAGCGGTCGTGTGGTTGATCTGGCACATGTGCTTGAAGGGCTTGCATTGCCTGAGCAGTGGGTGCGTTATGTGTCGTGCGCGCAAGCAAGTGACATCGCGGGTGTGTCATTGGCGCGCGGGGGGCTTTATTTTCCAAGCGCGGCTCGCATTAGACCCGAGCGACTCATTGAGGCATTGCTTCAGTCACCGGGTATTGAGCGCGTGGACGCACAGGTGGATCAGGTCAAGAGGGTCAACGGTCAATGGCATGTTCTGGATGTATCGGGAGAGGTCAGGGCCCAAGCACCGCAGGTGATCCTGGCGAGTGCGTTTGGAACGCAAGCGCTGTTGCAAAAGAGCGGGCTACTCAACCATCATGCGCGAATCTCCGCTATGCATCAGCTTGGCGGCGAGATTACCCTGTTGCCCGAGCAGTTGTTGGCCGGTGGGCCTCGCTGTATTGTTTCCGGGGATGGCTATGTGTTGCCCTCTCTAGACGGTTTGTGCGCCGTGGGGAGCAGCTATGTGCATGGCGCCGAGCGGATCGAACCAAGTCTAGAGGGTGCGCAGGGCAACGTCGTCCGTGCGGCAGGGCTCCTCGGGCTCGCTGGCTTGACCGAGTTGACCGGGATGACCGGGTTGACAGACCTGGCGGCTATGCCAGGCTGGGCGGGTTGGCGGGCTGTCTTGCCTGGCCGCCTGCCTGCGATCGGTCCCTTGGCGCAGACGCAGGGCCTTTGGGTGGCGACGGGTTTTGCTTCACGAGGCTTGACTTGGTCGAGTTTGGCGGGGGATCTGATTGCCGGGGCCTTAAGTGGCGAGCCCTTGGCCTTGGAACGGGATATAATGGACAAAATTAGTCAAACTTAGACAAAATCCAAAATAGCGCCCTTAGTCGCTTTTTCTTACGCGCTGAACATGCACCTTGAAACGCTAAAACTTGTCGATTCGTTACCTTCGAGGGTCGTATTCGACGCGGGTGCGGGGATGAAGCTTGTTGTTGAGCCTCATGCTCCCGGTGTATTTCGAATCCGCTGTGGACTTCCCGAGGCCGTCGCTGCAGATATTTTGCCTGGCGTTCGAGCGCGCGCGCATGCGGAGGTTTTGTTGGCACGTCCGGAGGCGATTGGTGAGGCGATTCTGGAGCCTCTGACTGGCGGCGTAAAAGGTTGGCGCTTAGTTCAAGGCGACACCGTACTCGATATTTCAGTCAACCCCTTCAAAATCGACGTGCAGCGTTTGGGTAAAAAAGCCCTGTCGTTGGCTACGAGTGGTATCGCCCTCCAAGAGGCTCTATGGACGGTCGGTTTTGAGCTCGCCCCCAAAGAAAAGATTTTCGGTTTAGGCGAGACCTCTGGTGACCTCGATCGCCGCTCGGAAACAATTATTTCTGACGCACCCGAGCATCGTGCGCTACCTCTGGCCTGGGGTCCTTCGGGTTGGGGTGTTTATGTCAATACGCTTTCGCGCGTCGAACATGATTTGGGCGCTGAGTCGCCCTCTCATTACATGATCGCGATTGAAGACAAAACGCTCGATCTATTTTTGTTTGCCGCCGAACCTGCTGAAATTTTGAATCAGTACACGCAGTTGACCGGTCGTGCTGGACAGCCTTCGTTGTGGTCGATGGGTGTTTGGGTCGAACAGCACGACACACTGAGCGCTGCCCAAACGGCCGAGTTGATCGCCGAATTTCGCAAGCAACAGTTCGCGGTGGATGGCGTGCTGTTGTTGCCGCCTTCTGCCTGGACCTACCAGGACTCCAAGCTTTTACCCGAGTGGGATGCCGAGCGTTTTCCGAGTCCCAAGCAATCCATTGATGCGTTCGTCAAAAAAGCGACGCACCTAGGTTTGCATACACTGCCAGCCGTGGTGATCGATACGACAACGTTTGCTGAGCTCGAGGACCGAGGTTGGCTGCTTTGCAATGAAAGTGGCGAGGCCCATGTTTTCCCCGGTGTGGCCGCAACAGCGGGCAAACCCTTCGCACTGCTGGATCTGACGCATCGCGATGTATTAAATACTTGGTCAGAGCGCCATCGTCATCTCGCCGAAGAAGGTGTGGGGGCGACGGCTTGTGATGTTCAGTTTGACATCCCCGACAATGTCGTCGCGCGCGGCGGTGAGAGCGGCGCAGTGCTTCGTTCGCTTTATCCTGCTTTGGCTCGGCGCGCATTGTTTGACGCAGCTGCGGGTCACAAAGTGCCGCCCGAAGGGATTGTTTTTAGTTCGGATTTATTTCCCGGCGCACAAAGATTGTTATGGCAAAGCGCACCGCGTGTGCCCAATACCTGGGCAGGTCTTCAGCAGACCTTGCGCTCGGCACTCGCGATTGGTGCGAGTGGCTTACCCGTTCAGATGCACGCACTCGGCAACGCCTTGGCTCCCTTGGACACCATGACGCCAGAGCTGTATTTACGCTGGTTGGGCATGGCTGTTTTTTCCAGTAATTTCTCTTTCCAAGCGCATCCACAGCTTGTGCCGACGGCGTTCGACGAGGCCACCCGTGCCCATATCCAAACTTGGTTGCAATGGCGTTATCGTTTGATCCCCTATGTGCTGGGCGCTATCGAAGATGCCGCCCGGACTGGTTTGCCCGTGCAGCGGTCGATGGCACTGTCTTTTCCTGCCGATAAAGAAGCGCAGCGCTGGGATACGCAATACCTGCTCGGGCCTGCCGTGCTGGTGGCACCCGCTATGCAGCCAGGCCAAGATATTCAGGTGTATTTGCCAGCGGGCGAAGCTTGGTGGGATCTCAACACCGGCTGGCGTTACGAAGGCGGCTCTGTGCTGACCGTCACCTGTGGCCTGGGCGCATTGCCCGTGTTTGGTCGCGAAGGTCACATGCTTTGCTTGGGACCGACTGCCAAGCACACCGGTGAGTTTAATTCAGCCCGTATTCTGGACGAGGTCTGGATGTTTGGTATGCCCGTTCACAATCCCGTTGTGATGCGCAATAAAATCCGCGTCATGCAAATGCAGGGATCAAGTTATATCAAAGGGCTCGAAGGCTTGAAAATTTCTCCTTCTGAGGGACTTGAGGTCAAGCGTCGTGGTGCCGAAGTCCGCATCTCTCGCGCACGCTAGTACTTAATTTTTAACCTCTTGCCATAAGCGCTTTCTTGGTGTCTGATGGGTTTCAATGTTTTCATTTGGAGCCCTTAGACATGTCGACTATCCCCAGCGCTGATTCCCACGCACTTTACGCTCAAACCGTCACAGAGACTTCCACACGTATCGCGCGCGGTGAAGTCTCGCACGCGCAGGTACTAGAGTCGCAACTCGGTCGTATTGCGGCGCGTGAGCCCTCTGTGCGCGCATTTAAATGGCACGATGCAGATCATGTGCGGGCGCAATTAGCCGCGGTGTCATCGCGCTCAGAAAAATTGCCCCTCGCGGGTATCGCGATTGGTATCAAAGACATCATCGATACGGGCGACATGCCAACCGAGTACGGCTCCGCGGCTTTTGTGGGAAACCGTCCCGCCAAGGATGCCGCAATCGTCACGCAATTGAAGGCTGCCGGCGCTTTGATGATGGGGAAAACGGTCACCACTGAGTTTGCGAGCCAATTTGCGGGTGCAACCGTCAATCCACACAATTTTGAGCATACACCCGGCGGGTCATCGAGCGGTTCGGCCGCCGCGGTTGCTGATGGCATGGTGGGTTTGGCTTTAGGGACACAGACTGCGGGCTCGACGATTCGTCCGGCTGCCTATTGTGGCATCGTGGGTTTTAAAGCAACACGTGGAAAAATTCCGCTCGAAGGTGTCAATCCCTTGGCGTCTACGTTGGATACGATGGGCTGGTTTGGGCGGTCAGTCGATGACGTGAAACTGTTGGCCTCGGTGTTGTTGGGTGCATCCAATGCGGCAGAAAAATCAGGCGCGTTGCGTGTGGGTTGGTTTCCGGGTCCGGAGGCCGCGCAGGCCGATGCCGATGCAGTGCAAGCGCTTGAGCGCGCTCGAGCGTTGTTACGCGCGAACGATATCGAACTTGTCGATGTTGAACTGCCAGCCAAAGATTTTATTGCTCTGGGCGAATCCAACCGCATCATCATGAGCTACGAGATGAGTCGTTTCTACGAAAAGCTCTACCGCAACAAAGCGCCGCTGGGAGATTTGACGGTTGCCATGATCGAGTTTGGCTTACAGATCAGTGCTGCGCAGTTTGATGCCGAGCGTGAGCATGCAGAACGATGCCGTCAGATGTTCACGCAAGCAGCCAAAGATCTCGATGCGGTGTTGACACTCGCTTCTCCAGGAGAGGCGCCGCTCAAGAAAAATGGTACGGGTTCACCAATGTTTAATCGAACCTGGACAACGATTGGCGTACCTTGCTTGGGCTTGCCTTTTGGCAAGGGTGGCCAGGGGCTCCCGCTCGCGGTCCAACTTGTCGCTGTCGAGGGACAGGACCATCAGTTACTGACTCTTGGTGGAAAAATCGAGGCATTGTTAGCCAAGGCCTAGCTCGTTTGACAGCCGTATCTGAAAAAGTCATAATGTCTGGCTTGGGGCTGGTAGCTCAGTTGGTTAGAGCAGCGGACTTTTAATCCGTTGGTCGCGAGTTCGAGTCTCGCCCAGCCCACCAAGCTCAATTTAAAAATGAATGGCTTACATCAATGTAGGTCATTTTTTTTTCCTAAAATTACACTGCACACTTGACCTAACCTTAATATTCCGAGGTGGGAGTCAACCAGACTATAGCTTCAATTGGCTTGAGTTTTCAAGACGCGCAAAAATACCTAAGTTAGAACTAATTAAGAACTCAATATACACAGCTAAATATACGACTCAATCAGAATCACGGTAATTTAGGCCGCTTTTAGCCCCGTACTGCAAATAAACGTTAGGAATGGATATGCCTCGCTTTTCTAACCGCTCTTTCTTTAATGCAATTTGATAACTATCAGAATAAATGGGCCGTATTTCTGTTCTATCTTTAGATTTGAGAATATCAAGAGCAAGAGTTATTGCCAATGCACCCTCCTCATCATAGGAGGGATAAAAACTTACAGCTCCCCCATTTCTTACAAAAGAACCATCTAAACCAATAGGTAATGGGGTTGAGTTGGCTTCAATCCAGGGTATAAATTGATCTCCGCTTAAAAGGGACATGCCGGGATCGCATTCTTCTTGCAATTCTTGAGTAGGCAGTATTAATAGGCCATCGATTTTAGGCGGTAATTGCCGAATGAATTGTTTCCAATCCTTAAAACAGCTTGATAGAAGCTTACTTTTTATCTCAATATTGGTAGAGTGGGTTTGTTCTAGTTGATGAATACGCACTTGATTGGATGGAGTATCAGCTCCAATAATGGATACAAAAACTTTTTGACGTTGTTCAGTTTTCGATAAAAATTCTTCAATGCCAAAATAGGGCATCCGACGGATAACACCCACTACGTTAGCGGTTTTTTGATAGCCAATATCGGGTAGCTCTGAATCAACTGCAACAGGAATTATCCACATATTCGAACTAAATTTGTCCATACGTTTTGCTAACAACCTATTTGCATCAAAGCCAACGGCAATCAGTACGTTAGGATTAAAATATTTAATGAAGCTTAATGCCTCATTATCTCTTCTAATCACTTGCTCTGAATTAGATGTTTTATTGATGCTCATATAGTGAGTCAGGATTGAAACAGGCATACGGTTACTAGCGATTGATGTATCCACACCCTGTTTTATATATTGTGAAATCTGATTATTCTGACTATATGAAGAAAGTATTAGGATACGTGGTTTTGTTACCCTAATAGTCACAAAAAAAATTAAAAAAATGAGTAAGAAAAATCCTGCCCAAAAATATTTTCCTAATTTATTCATACCAACCCCAAGTAAATCCACCAGGGAATAGAGGCAAAGACCACCAATACACGACCAATATTAAGACACCAGTTATAGATTAGAAATTTGCGCTCTGAATAAATACTCAAACCAATGGTAGATCTTGCTTGTAAATATACCGAACTTTGATAGCGCAAAAACCAGATATCACTAAAAACAGCACAAACAAATAAACATATCCATGGATGAATATGCTGACTCAAAGAAACTGGTAATAGTATTGCAAAAGAAGTTAGCATTCCCGCCGTTAAAGGAAGGGCCAATCTAATAATCAAGATTGTTGCGCAGGCTGCCAGTAAAAACAGCCATAGTCTCCCATCGATAAACTGATACAAATACTGCATAGACTTTGCGAGGGATTGATCAAGCCCCAAATAACCCATGATATTCATTAAGCTATCAACACCAAGCAGAAAAAAAATCATAGGCCAATCAGTCAGGTTTTTGAAGTCAATTTTTGAGTATGCGCCGAACAGCAGAAGTGATATCAAAAGTACGCCAGAAATTACTGATAAATTAATTTGATGAATGGAGTAGGTGACGCAAAAAAGAATATATGAAAAAAATATTGAAGCAACCAACTTTTCTGCGGGTTTCATCGGGCCCAAGCATTCTAATTGGCTCGTTAGAATCGCTTCATTAATTGGCACAGTGCTCGAATTAGAAAAAATTATGCGTATTAATATGATGTGAACCGCTACAATACCAATGATAAAAAATAATGCGCAGTATAGCCAATAGAATCCCAGAAATTGCTGCTGTAATGACTCCGGCAAAAGTGACACAGCTGTTATATTTGCACTTTTACTAACAGCTAACATGGGAGAGAAAATCATTGCACCGCCAAAAGTGGCAGCCATTAAGGCAGTCGCATGAGAGCTTTGCTTTCCCAGCTTTAGTCCAGTCACCATATCCCTGAACACGGGAAGTAATAATGAAATTCGGTTATTTCCCGAAGGGGTTACGAAAGATAATAAAAAGCCACTAAACAACAGCACAATTTGGTTGGTAAAAGCAGATCGTGGCAAAATTTTTATTAAATTCAAAACTAAACGGTAACTGAGTCCTGATTTGGTAATGGCTCCTGTCAGCGCATAAATACCCAGTAAAATAAGCAATGCCGGAGTCGCAAATCCTGCAAGGGCAACATTGGGTGGGGCTAGCCCCGTCAGAATGCAAGCCACCATAGCAACTATTGGCGGAATGAACTCATCAACAATTGAAAAGCCCCACATTAAAATTACCGCAGAAATAATGGCGATAAATATGGATGCATGAATAGAGAAACCGCTGGACTGAGCAATAAAAAAAAAGGCTATTGGCAATACCGCCGATAAAAACCACCCTAATTTATCTTTATTTGAGAGCGTGGAGATTAATTTTTTTTGTACTACCTCTTTTTTACTCGTTCGCGTACCAATATGACGAGTAAGAATCAACGCACCTGTATTAATTGCTAATTTCGGCTTTTGTAACTGCAAATCCAATAAGGTCTGCTTGTTAAGTTGCAATAACACTAAATCAGATACGGCGGTGGCGCTGGTAATATAACTCTCTAAGGTCGCCACCTCTTCACCAAAAAACCCACTTTCATGGGTGAGTTCTTCATTAAATTCATTTGATATCCGAACACTGCCTGAAATAATGACATATAAAAAATTCGCATTATCTCCAAATTTATAAACAACCGATCCTGCTTGGACATTACAAATCTCACCTGCACCAACTAGCTTAGCTAATTCCTCTTCTGAAAGATCACTAAATATTGCATCTTCTTTGAGTGCTTGACTAATAGTGCGATTTAGATAGGTCATAAAGTTTCATAGAGAAAGAGTGCTCAATCAAAATACTTGAATTAGGCTTAAATTTTATAGTGTTGGTTAAGTTTTCAATTATCTTGAATTCAGACTTTACCCTACTGAGACGACCCACCTTATGATTTAATCTTCAGATGTTATATCACGCCTAAATATGTGCATATGAACCTATTCGAGATAGATATACGCGGTGCATAATTAGTAACAAACAGGTTTAGCTCTGATGCTCTTTAATATTTGATGTACTGGTTCAACGATGAGATCATTTCAACTTCTGGGCCATTCTTAAACTTCAGAGCCTTGCTATTACTAGCGAGTTCACAGTCATAAGTGACACAAGCCATCCATGCGTTGTAATTAACATTTTTGTTGTATTCGAACATTAGATAGATGGCATAAGAAAAGCCGTCTTTATCGATGAAAGATACCCACGTGAAGTTTGTAGCGCTTTGACCCCCAGCAGGCATATTGATTGAATAATTATTATTCCCTTGACCATAAAAAGCAGCGGAACCACCATTACCATTACTAAATTTAACAATAGTTTGGTCTCGCCTGTTTTCATTATTGTAGGCGACAACCCAAGGCATACTAGCCGCATAAGTCCTGCCCGCACTACTATAAGTATCAGTTTTGACATTGTTATCGTATTCGCGCCATCCACCTACCACTAAACCACTGGGCACTAGGACGCCCAGAACATTTGCTGGATCATTTGCGTCGGAACTACCTTGACTATTATAGTAATAACGGGCTGTAGAACGACTATTAGCATTAACCTGCCCATTGAAATAACTATTTTTACATTCAGTGACAATATAGTTATCGTTAGCATTGGAGTTTGGAGCAAACCAACCAGTAATCGCTGGATGTTTGATCGTTTCGCTACCAGCTTGCATACAATCCTGCTCTACTATTTTGGCCATCAGTGCTGTATTTAGCCCGTCATATACATTGAAAAAACCCTCACCGCCAACCACGCTTTTATAGCCGGCCACCATTTGAGTTTGTTGTTGAGTAAATATTTTCTTTATATCCGCAATTGCGCTGGAGTATGAGTTTACACCTGGAGGTAATGGGAAATCATTCGCAACGATTGCCTGTGAAGGCTGCACTACATCCTTGTATTGATCTAAGACAGCATATATATCCTGAAATATTGGTAACAATCCCGATTGAGCACCTAGTAAGAATGCTGAATTTGATGAAATGATCGCGTTGCAATTACCACGAACTGTGACAAAGTTTTCGTTTGAATTATTGGGTAGCATACTGCATTTTGTTTTAAGAGCATCAAGGTAGGTGTTGAAATTTGCGTTACCTGTGACGTTGGCAATCACTTGAAGCATTTGCAGGTCTGCAGAGGATCTGTATGGCGAATAAAGTATATCTTTAATCACCAGCCCTCCTGCTGCCAGTCCATTATTCCAGCCGCCCTTATTTTGAAAATACTGTACCAATGATGTAGAGCCATTGTTCTTGAGGAATTGCTGATATTGACTGGCAACAGCGTTCGACCGTATACGTAAATTTTCGAATTGAACTGTTTGCGCATTTGCTGTAGCGCTAGTAAGAAATGATGTTAAGGTTCCCACATTATTGCCGAGCAAGTCAATGCTAGATTGTAGGGTGTCCATTTTTGCAAGTATGGTTGTAAATGATTCTGAAGAAGTTCCACAACCGTCTTGGAAAATTTGTGTCACACCTTGAATAACTCCTCCAATGTAGGGAAACATCCCCCCGACATTCTGCGTTTGACCTAAGAATGTCTGTAATTCAGCTGAGCAGCCTGTTGCCTGTTGAGCATGGGCAGATTTGATCACAGAAATAGTTCCACTGCGCAAACCATCTAACCAAGCAATCAGTTTTGCGAAAGGTGTTCGTACAGATAGCTTGGTATTGGTAGGTAATTCGTTAGCAGATGCAACATCCCAGTTCAACAGTCGTAAACGGATGTCCTCTAAAAATTTAGTTTCAGTTAATGCAGGATTCTTTAACTGCTCCTTGTAAAACATTCCGACTTCTTCAAAGGGGTCTGATGTCCCATCTGGACTTTCATAATTAGTAAAAAAAACGTTCAGTCGAGTGATTAAGTTATGCCAAGCGATGCCATCTTTTGACATTTGCTGGGTTAATAATCTATTAACAAGGTATAAGCCAGTGCTTAAATTTGTTAGTCTGATCGTTGAGTAACTTGGTAATGCAGATGGAAACTGAAAAGCGCCAAGCATTCGACCATCCGAACCAATATAGCGAACAGTTACGGGCTCATTGACTTCTATTGGTAAGTAAATAAAACAGCCATCACTCGCGCAATTAACATCATCATTAAACAGCACCTGATCGCTCTTCGTGATCACTGTTCCCCGGGCGAAAGTCTGGTTGCTGGGGTTTTCAACTTTGATCGTGGTCTTGACATTTTCAGGGGCTGGCGAGTTGCCAGTTGAGCCGCCACAGGCCATTAAAAAAAATGAAGTTAGCGACACTAGCAGTAATCGAATAGACATAATTTTTCAATGAAATGATGACTAGATAGGTTTATAGAATATGAAAATCATATAATTAAATATTATGAAATGCAATATGCGAACGATCTGCTCGTCCGTAAATGATGCTTTCTCATCCCTGCACATATGACCTGTCGCTCAGTAAGCCGCTTCGAGCAAACCCAGCACGTCTTTCCAAGACTGAATTGGAGCGCAGTTTGAATAGATCCATGGTTCTGACATACATGCCTGCGCGAGTCCCGGTAGCATTTCTCTCGTCACTCCGCAGTCACGAAGTCGATGGGGCAAGTGCAGATCTTGCACTAGGTGAGCAACCTGATCAGATGGCGAACAATCCTGACTGCCCATGGCTTCAATAATTTTGGAGAAAGACTGCTCAAGTTTTGATTCGTTGTAACGCATGACTGTTGCAAGCATGACGCAGGAAGTGTGGCCATGAGGCATTCCAGCACGTGCGCCAAGAACGTGACCGATTGCGTGACTTGCCCCAAGGCGTAATCGCCCTACGACGCCGGTCATTGAGAGCAAAGCCCCAACATGACAATCTAGCCGAGCTGCGTTGTTTGCCTCATCGTTTTGCACCTCTTGGAGACCTTTATTAAGGAGTTTGATCGCTTGTATGGCGAGAGCATCAGTGTAGGGATTGGCATCAATGGAGCACAGTGTCTCTATGGCATGGTCTAAGGCTCGGATGCCCGTTGATAAAAACAGCTCTCTCGGCGTGTGCTTTGAAATATCCGGGCTAAGGATGACGCTGCTAGGAATCATCATCGGATGGCCAATGATATGTTTTGTGGCTGATTGAGTGTCGGTGAGACCAGCGCGATAATTAAACTCTCCGCCAGAGAGCGTTGTGGGGATGCAAATCACACGCGCGTCAGGAGGGTTAAAGACCGGTTCATGACGATTCCCGTCTGCATCAAGTGAGTTGAAAAAAGGCTTCAGTTGCTCAGGCCGTTCAATCTCTTGAGACATGCAGAGCGCTGCGATTTTTCCAGCATCAGTGATGCTGCCTCCACCGACGGTCACAATCAAGTCTGCGTATGCGTGTCGGGCACTTTTGGCGCAAGCAATGATGCTGGCAGAAGGGGTGTGCGGTGCGATGTCCGTGTAAAGACCTGCGAAGCGTTTTCCCAAGGCTTGAACAAGTTCATCAATGATTGTTGTCTTTCGAGAAAGGGTTGTGCTGGCAATCATAAAAACACGATTTGCCCTAAGGCGAGATACCTCCTCATTTAGTGTGACCCTCGCATCATTGCTCAGAATGACTCGATCCATTTTTGGCAGGGTGATGATTGACATATCAGAGCTCTCCGCGAGCGAGGATCAAACGTAAGATAGATTGTCACGCAGTGCTCTGCGGTCTTAAAGTACATTGTTGTCCAAAATACGGACAAATAGAATTCAAGAGTGCTTAAGTGCCGCCTACACCGTGTCGATCTTTGTCCGGTAACACTGTGTTCTAAGATCAATACATTTTCGTGGATCGTTCACTAGAATTGCTTGACCCCAACATCATGCATTGGCTTTAATGTGGAATATTGCACACGTAATAAGCATAAGGAATAGTTAAATGTGCTGGAGTGGTGAAGCATCTTTGGCTCTGGCGGCGGGTGGATTTGTGTTTGCAGGGATAGCGGCCTACAAAAAAGAATCCTACATGCTGTGGCTGCCGCTTGTTTATTTTTCATCGATGGAACTGCTCCAGGGCTTGACCTATTCGGTTATTGACCAATGCAATCTGCCATCAAACCAAATTGCGACTCTGCTTGGATATTTGCACATTACGTTTCAGCCGTTTTTTATCAACATGCTCGCGATGTATTTCATCCCGGCTATTGTGCGCCATAAAATTCAATGGTGGGTCTATGGCGTTTGCTTTGCCTCAGCCATCTTTATGTTGTTGCAGCTTTACCCCTTTGAATGGGCGGGGCAATGTATTCTTGGGTATTTCTTTTGTTCAGATCAATTGTGTTCATCCCGCGGGAATTGGCACATTGCCTGGGAAGTTCCCGTCAACGGCATCACTAACCCTATTGCCGCCCATCCATTTTGGGGATATGTCTTAACGGGATATCCGACCTATAAGATTGCAGTGTTCTTTTTGCCGTTGCTGTATGGATCATGGCGCTTGACTCTCTATCACTTCTTGATCGGTCCAAGCTTGTCCATGGCCCTCACCACCAACATGAACGAAGTCGCGGCAATTTGGTGTCTGTTATCTATTGGGATTATAGCGGTGGTGATAAAAACTCCGATACGTAGATTTATGTTCGTACAAAATTGGCCGTTATGGCGGTTTATTTTGAGACGATCTGACTGTCCGCTTTCAAATGATTTGAAGTTGAAATAGATTCGATTTTAATTAAAGAAAAATTTTCTTTGCTAATGATCTTAAACTGACAGTTGTTAAAAAAAATGATGATTAATAATAATACAATCATGAATCGTAGATACCACGGTTTAGATATCTTAAGATCTTTCGCCTTAATATTGGGTTTGTTTTTTCATGCATCAATTCCGTTTACTGAGATTCCTATACCACTTTGGATTATCTATTACGACAGTAAGAGTTGGGTGTATGACACCATATTGATGGGGACGCATTCATTTAGGATGCCATTGTTTTTTCTTCTTGCTGGTTTTTTTAGTGCCTTGTTATATCGTAAATTAAGTACTAAAAATTACCTCATCGAAAGAACAAAAAAAATCGTACTTCCTTTTATTGCATCCATGATCTTTTTGACACCTTTAATGGTCATAGAATACATTTCGGCTGGTTTTGTTACTAATCCATGGGAAACCGATAATCAATTTCATTGGAAAAACTACCCGGTCTTTCATTTTTGGTTTTTAGAAATTTTAATAATTATTACCGCTCTAGTCATAAGCTTTATTGTATCGATCAAATATTTTTTTCCAATTACACATGACTATCTTCAACGCCTTTTAGAGGCTGATTCAAATGAAAATCAGCTTTTTTGGAATATCTTGTATTTAATATGTATTGGATTGATCGGCTTCTTATCCTGGACTGAATTTCCTGGCGATCAATTCATCTATGCTTTCGCAATCAGTCAACCAATGGATAAGATTTTCTTTTACCTCATTTTTTTTCTTATAGGTTGGCTTCTGTATATTAATGTCTCCCTTTTCGAACGGGTACGCCGTTCAGTAAAGAAAAACCTTCTGCTTGGGAGTGCTGCCTTATTTATTCTGCTTTGGGTACGTTATTGGTTGTTTGTGAACAAGGACGAGCAATTTATTATGCTGGGTATATTAGGTAATATTGCCGTTCCAATAGCTGCCGTTTTTTTGAGCTTGGGATTATTTGGTTTCTTTACGCATGAAAAATTTAAACCCTCTGGCACTATTAATTACTTAGTGAGCGCATCGTATTGGATTTATTTGATTCATGTGCCAATCATTTTGTATGTACAATTCTTAATTTCAGACTGGCAAATAAATGCATTTATAAAATATGTCTACATTATTGCTATTACTTTTATGATTTCTTGTTTTACCTATAGCACTTATATAATTGCTAAAAAGTTACTTTTCAAAAGAAAACTTACTACTGATAAGAGTCTTAAATGAGCACAAAAACATTTTCAAAGTTAACACACTTGACTCTAATAAAGTTTCTATTATCGGCATTAATGAAGGGTGCTCCTAACCTTGTTTCGAGTACTAATAGTTTTACTTCGCTCTACAACACTAATTATCAAACCTTTATTCTTCCTCAGCCGAATACAACCTGGAAATATGCAGTTTTTACGGCAAACGCTAATTTAGTAAAGGAACTAGAGGATGATAGTAGATTTGATAAATATATCTTTAATTCTTTTGAGCTTCTGCTAGACGACTCTCTATTTTCGGTATGGTCACACGAGGATATTTGGTTACAAAGTAATAGGATTGTGTCTAGCGGGCTCGCTGGGCAGCATCTAAAGAAGTATTGTTCTGGTATTAATGCTGTCTCGAATAATCTGTGTACTAAATTACGCTACGGTCAGCCATCTGGTGAGTATGTTTTGATTGGCGAAGAAGTGAGTAAGGCGATATGGGATATTGCCGGTGTAGCAACCATGAGTGAAAATTTTGGCGCCTTGTTTAAGAGCGAACACTCGGAGTTAATGCAAGCATTTGAAGAAGGCTTGCTGATGGCAATACAGTATAGTAATGAACCCGAATTTATTAAAAAGTTACGCTTCATCCGTAATAGAAAAATGAATGCAAATTTGACGAAGGTGAGGTCATACGTCAAAGAGAAAATTGCCGATAGATTAGCAGATGATCGAAAAGAAGATTATTTGGATTTTCTAAGTTTTATGCTCGAAACACGCGATCCAATTTCAGAAAAAAAATTATCTAACGCAACAATCGCGAATCAAATTATTGCACTGATTTTGGGCATTCACGAAACTTCGCGCTTGGCAAGTGAGTGGATCTTATATTACTTATGTGTTGATAGAGATTTACTTCAACAGGCCTATGCTGAAGTGGATAGCCTATTTCCTGATCCAGATGAGCAAATTACTCATGAAAAAATCAATCAACTAGATTTATTGCCTCGTATATTTAAGGAGGTTGAGCGTATTAGCCCTTCTTTTGGGGTTGTCATGAGATACGCACTTGAGGATACTGAGGTGCTAGATGGTGTAGACGTTAAAAAGGGAACCCTTTTTTACTTACCTCTCTATGCTATACACAACAATTCTAAGTACTGGAAAAATCCATCTAAATTTGATCCTGATCGCTTCTTGCCAGAAGCAGAAGCTCAAATCACTCCGGGTTCCTATCTCCCTTTTGGCCTTGGCAAGCGGTCTTGCATTGGACGAGGTTTTGCATTTCTGGAGGTGATGACGATTATTGTCAGTCTCTTGCGTAATTTTGACTTGAGATTGGACCCAAAATATAACCTCGTGAGTGATTCAACGACCTCGGGTGCTCACCCCAAGAATCTAAAAATTTCCTTTAAAGCTCGCTCAATAAGCTCAAATACCAGGAGTCAAGCTGCTATTGGTATCAATGACGATCATGAGCTCGAGGCGGCTAAACAACGGCAGCCAGTAAATCAAAAGTGCCCATTCTCATTTACGGCTGGGCAATCTATATTGCCAGCGTCAAACTTGCGTGAGATCGATATTGCCTATGGATCAAACGGTGGTTTTGGAAAAACAATTGCCAGAAAATTGGCGCAACAAGCTAGGCAGTATGGATTTGCTCCTAACATTTTTGAGTTAAATGAATTACCTAATCGCTTACAGAAGAAAAATAAGCTGCTGATCATTACCTCAACTTACAACAGTATCCCCCCCCTCAATGCGCAAAGATTTGTAGATCTTCTGAATAAAGGGGATCTGGACTTTACTGGTATTGATTGCGCTCTCATCGGTGTTGGCGATGTGACGTGGCAAAGTTCTTATATGTTTATACCCCGACTCGTTGAGAAAAAGGTAACTGATCATGGAGGCAGTTTAATTTTACCTATGCTCAAGTTAGATGTTTCTAATGATGATCATCAGGCTTTTCTAGATCGCTGGATAAGCCAGTTTTGGGAGTCCAATGGGGTGGATGTATCCGTATTACCGCAAAATAAGTTTACTTATGACATTTCAACGGTACCTCAAGCGCCAATAGTCTCACTTTTTTCTAATATGAAATTTTTTGAGGTACTTGAAAATGATGAGCTGATTCAGCGAGCGCATCATGAATCCGATGATCGATCCACTCGGCATATTAGTTTTTCTATTCCAGAAAACTTTAGTTATCAAGCAGGTGATTATGTCTATGTTCTGGCTTATAACTCAAGAGCAAAGATCTCTAAAGCCATCAGGGCATTTGGTCTGAATTCGGAGGAATTAATATCAATAGATTCGCATGATCCACAATCTAATTGGCTGCCGATACACTCGCCAATTACATATTGGTTTTTGTTTATGCGCTATATCGACCTTAATCATACGTTAACGCGGAGCGACTTCAAGTTTATGGAGTCGCATGTTGATGGACAGCTCAAGCAATATGCAAAAGAAGTTTTAAGTTTGTCTGAGTCCGAATTTAATGCTCTGATCAGGGACAAAAAAGTCAATTTGATCGACTTTCTTCAGTCTAAATCTTATCCTGAATTTCCGTTTGCTCTCGCTCTAAATATACTGCGTCCTCTCAAGCGTCGATATTATTCAATATCCTCATCGCCATTGGTCAATCCTAGGGAGCTCAGTATCACAGTAGGGGTTTTAAGGAATCCACACTCCTCAGGCAAGGGTGTCTTTAGAGGGATCTGCTCGAATTATCTTGAGTCGCTTAATCCAGGGGACTTCATACGCGTTGGGATCCTGCCTTCTCACTTTAGATTGCCTGAAGATTCAGCGACTTCAATGATTTGGGTGGGTGCTGGAACGGGCATTGCTCCATATCGTTCCTTTATTCAATCTAGAGCCATTCTTAAGGCTCAAGGTCAGCAACTTGGTCAATGCATTTTGATTGCAGGCTGTCGGAAGCCTGACCACGACCAGTTATACGCCCAAGAATGGCTTGAGGCCGAACGGCAGGGTTTACTCAAAGTTTACTGGGCATTTTCTCGAAATATCATTGATGGCGTTCTGCATAAGACCTATGTTCAGGATGTCATAGAAAGTAATAAGACCGAATTGACACAATTAATTCATGAGGGGGCAAATGTGTATGTATGCGGGGATGGCGAAACAATTGGAAAATCAATTCCAATTGCCTTTGGGGAGGAATTATTTACGAGATTAAGAGCAGAAAAAAGACTCCACGAGGATATTTGGGGTGGGAATAAGTAATTATTTGACGGACAATTGAATGGCAATCTTTAACAATGATTGTCTTACGGCAATATTTATAACCTCAATTTATGAAATCTTTTCTGCAAAAAAAATTCTATCACTATTTGTTCAATAAAAAAATAGTTTATAACGTATGCATGGAAGATCCACGAACGGACATGCGTTTGTTTGATCCTACCCCTGAGAGTAATATTTTTGTATTGGCAAGCGGTGGATGTAATGCATTGCACTATGCCTTAGATTCTAATGTTTCTAGTGTTCATTGTGTTGATGCTAATCCTTGTCAAGTCGCATTAGTTAATTTGAAAAAGCAAGTGATCGAGCATGGAAATCATCAAGATCTATGGAAGATGTTCGGTCTTGGATTACACGAATCGCTTGATTCATCTTATGCTCAAAATTATCGACCTGGATTGTCCGGAAAATGCGCAACATATTGGGATAAAAATATAAGAAACTTTCAGATTAATAGTTCAAATCGAGGATTCCATTATCATACTGGTTGTGGTTTTATTACCCGTTGTTTTGGGCTTTTAAATGATGCTCATTTAAGACATATTGCTAGATTATTTGAATTGGATGATAAAAAAGAGCAAACTTTAGTATATGAGAAATATTTAGAGCCGGTATTCAATAGTGTATTGAGTAAGTTATTGATTAATGTCACAACTCGACTTGGAATTCCCAGTCGGCAACTCGGAATGATTAGTCATAAACCATCGGAGGTGATGAAATTTTTAAATACTCGAATAAAATATACGTTAACCGAATTACCCGCCAAGGAAAATTATTTCTACCATCTTTACATTTTTGGAAATTATAGACGTGACTCCGCACCTGAATATTTAAAAGAATGTAATTTTGAATGCCTTAAAAAGGCGCATCACAAGGTAAAGGTTACGAATGCGTACGTTGCAGATTATCTAAATAGTACGCAGCAATACTTTAGCCACTTCGCTTTACTTGATCATTTAGATTGGTTGGTTCACAATCAGAAATTACTTGAGCATCAATGGCGAGCGATCTTATCCCGCTCCCAACCCGGTACGAAATTACTTATTCGCTCATACTTTTCTGGTTTTGAATGGTTGCCTGATTTTGTAAAAAAGCATGTCGAAATTTCCACAGATATTGATTCACATATTTCGATGGACCGACTAGGCATCTATAATAAAACCCATTTGTTATTTGTTAAATAAATTTAATCCAATGGGCACACTTGACACCAAAGATAATTTAATCAGGCACTATAAAAAAGATGCGTTAATTTATGATTTAAATCGACGATTTTTTTTGTTTGGTCGCAATCATTTGATTAATCAAATAGGAAGAAAGTTAAATCCGTCTTCCATTCTTGAAATTGGATGTGGCACGGGTGTGAATTTGATTAAATTAAACAAGTTATTTCCGAGTTCTAGCATTACAGGTTTAGACGTTTCGCCGGAAATGTTAAATGTAGCTCGAACAAAAATTTCTCAAAATACAAATATTACCTTGATCAATGAGATGTTTGATCAGCATACGTCCTTACCAACATTTGACCTGATTTTGTGTTCCTACACCGCATCAACGGTGCCAAATTTGCCAATTTTCTTAAGCGCAATCGCAACGCATTTAGCTAATCAAGGCCATTTTGCATGCGTAGATTTCTTTAGCTCTAATAATAGTTTTTTTGAACGCTGGATTTCGCACAGTATACCAATCCGAACACATTTCCCTGAGGAGTTGTTAGATAAATTTTTTGTAAAAAAGCAAATCCAGGTTAGTTCTGCCTATGGCGGGATTTGGAAATATTTCCATTACATCGGTCAAAAAAGATGAATGTACTGTGCACCTCTGATTGGCATATGGGTATCTATGGTGACCCAAGTGATGCACTAAAACTTAATAATAGTCAGTTATTGGATCTATTAAGCAGATGGGAAGCACAATATGATCTTATTCTTTTTAATGGTGACATACTCGAAGTTCTAAAAAGTGCACGTATTAAATTCTCACACAACGACCAGGCACAAAGAGTTATAGAAGATCGTCTGCCCGTGATAGAAAAAATAATGTCTCTAAAGAATTATCATTGGATAGTTGGTAATCACGATTATCCGCTTGAACAATTACTCGGGTTACCGCAGTCATTGACTGTTCAGTTGGATAATGACTACACGCTCATTGCTGAGCACGGCCATTTACTCAGAGCGCCGTTAGAACATTATTCGCAATATGCATGGCATTTCCATTTAATGTATTGCTTGGGTTGGTGGGTAGATAGAATAGGCATGAAACTCTCTGGAAAGCAGTTTTGTGTGGATAATATGATCGCCCAATCCTTGCATGAGTGGCGTCTATCCAAGGATAAGAGAAACCTTTACGAAAAATTCAAAGATCGTGCTATCAGATTTGCATTTTCTTACGCTAGTTTAAATTCTGACGTGAATTATTCTTCGCTAGACGATTTTTTCCTAAATAAGGCACAGAAACTGTTTGGCCAAAGAAAAACATTAGTGACTTTTGGACATAGTCATCATCGTAAGACTCAGTATTTTGATAATAACAACGTCTATGTCAATACAGGTAATTTTAGCGACTATAACGGATATAGCACGTCGATTTTTTCAACTGATAAAGGTACGATATCCATAGTTAAGAATCAGTAATTATTCTGGATTTATTGAGAAGATGATTCATTTATAACAAGCTTGATTAAATCGACTAAATAGTTATACAACACTATCTGGACTTATCTTTTGGTGATAAGTCCATTAACCGCTAGAGACGCACAGTGTCGAACCTACTCACTCAACGAACACACTCCATGGCATTTATTGTTGGAGTCATGCTCATTGACTCTATTAGTTTTGGTATTACCTTACCGGTCACTCCTCAAATCATCATGACTGTAGGAAAACTAGGGTTGGCGGAGGCTAGCCTTTTATCTGGATATCTTTTTCTTGTTTACGCTTGCGTGCAGTTTTTTTCTTCACCTATTTTAGGGAATTTGGGAGATAAATATGGACGTCGCCCAATTTTACTTTGTTCCCTACTTGCATTAACCGTTGCCTACTGCATACCTGTTTTTGCGACAACGCTTGAATGGCTATTTTTCTCGCGCATAGTTGCTGGCTGTGCAAGTGCGACGTATGCTTGTGCTTACGCTTATGTTGTTGACATCTCACCCCTTGAGCAACGGGCACAGCGTTTTGGGCTGATTGGCGCAACCTTCGGACTGGGGTTGGTGATTGGTCCCGTCATTGGCGGTATTTTGGGGGCCTGGGATACTCGCGCCCCTTTTGCTGTAGCCAGCATACTTTGTATGGCAAATCTTTGTTACGGCTTCTTCTTCTTAAATGAGTCCCTTGCAAAAAGTGCTCGGCGAGACTTCAAAATTAAAGAGCTAAATCCTATTGGTTCGATGCTTCGTATAGCAAAGTATCCAGCCATGAAGGGTATAACGTTGGCCTATTTTCTTTTTGTCATCGCACCCTTCGCGTTACCTAGTTATTGGACGTTTTTTGTCATTGAAAAATTCAAATGGTCTGAACTCGAAATAGGCCTTTCGCAAGGATTTTATGGGTTGATGATGGTGATCATGCAAGGCTTAATTTATCGCTGGGCTTTGCGGAGCCTAGGATCTTTCAAAGCGATTGTCTTAGGTATGGTGGGAGCTCTTGTTGCCTATATTTGCTATGCGTTTGCCGAGCACGGTTGGCAGCTTTATCTGATCATAGCGGTCACAGCAATATCAGGATTCGTTCTCCCATCACTGCAACTCATCATGACAAGTCAAATCCCCGCTGACTCACAAGGGGAGTTGCAAGGCGCACTAAGCAGTTTAAATAGCTTGGCATCAATTATTGGTCCGCTGATGCTCACGCAATT
Source organism: Zwartia lucis (assembly GCF_965234455.1). Taxonomy (GTDB): domain Bacteria; phylum Pseudomonadota; class Gammaproteobacteria; order Burkholderiales; family Burkholderiaceae_B; genus Zwartia; species Zwartia lucis. The sequence goes on from NZ_OZ248472.1 coordinate 1,116,943, forward strand.
ATTCTTTTATTTCACAAACACGGGGACTGTCTGGTATTTTCCAGGTATCTCATTTTTTGTTCTTGCGTTGCTCACAGGGTTTGCTTTGTTTTTTTTCGTCATCACCTTTAGACGGCATCAACTAAACTGACACTTATCGTTTTTTGCCTTAGCCGAAATCATAACCGTATTCAAACGAATCGAGTGGCGTTGGGGCTAGTTCATAGGTGCAGCGACGCAAGAAGTCCATCAGTGCATGGGTGTTGCCTGCACGTGCTTGAATATCATCAGGGGCAATAGGCTCGCCAATCACCACCCTTACGGGCGTATCCACACGTTTTGCAAACTCCCTTAGCAATAGGCTAACTCGAAGTGTGCTGTGCGCATGGCTAGCCAACTGAAACAGACGGCTATTTTCGCCCTCGAAATATATTGGGACGACAGTTGCCCCGCTCTTTAAGATCAAGCGCGCCGTGAAGGCGCGCCAACGTGGATCCATTGGTCTTGAAAAGAGTCTTGCACTCGTTGATACCGTGCCGCCTGGAAAGAGGCCAATTGCAGATCCTTCAAGCAAAGCACTGACTGCATCCTTTCGGGTTCTTGCATTTGCGACTAATGCTTGTTTAGTATTGTCAAAATCGATAGGCAAGAGGAATGGCCTAATTTGGGGCGATGTCATAAAAATTTGATGAGCAATAATTCGAAATTCTGGCCTTGTACACGATAAGATATACCCCATCACCATGCTGTCCAGTATCCCGTAAGGATGATTGGCAACCAAAATAAGTGGGCCTGTTTTTGGGATATTTGACAGGTTGCTGTTAACGAACTCCAGACTAATTCCATAACAGTTCACGACGCTTTTCCAGACATTTGGTTCGGCCAACATTTTCCCTTCGTCTTCGTAACGGCGCATCCGCTCGATTAGACTGAATCGAGCAGTGAAATTTTCAATTCCACTGATCATCAAACGTTTCGCAAGCGGTTGTGAAGTTTGGGCGTAAGTAAAAGCGTTCTTGTAAAAACTTTCAGAATTTCTTTGCATGTTCTGATGGACGGGTAATGTGGGACCGCATGCTCAGTTAAAGGGTGGCGCATTTCTCAAATCATACATATTGCTCGTGGCCCAAAACGCCGTACATTGATGCGCTGAGTCGGCATCGTAAGGTGCAACTGCTCCTGGCTTAAGCAACAGCACACTAGAAGATTGCTCGCCGGCATAAAGAGGCCAAGCAGGCAAACTTGCTAGATTGGGATTGCCCGTGTAGGCAAATTGAGCCCAATACGCCACCATCTGATTGGCCAATCCTTGAGAAGCTGGCTTCAAATCTGGTGTGTTGATGGCGGACGTATTAGATAAATTGGGAAATAGGTAATTCAACTCAGAGGAATGAACCGGACCCAGATCAAATGTGGGGCAAGGCTCAGAAATGCCTACTTTACATACTGGCGCAGCAGGATCGTCAAATTCAAATTGATAAATAGGTGCTGATACCGAAGGGTTTCGACTCACATAGTTCAGAATGACATTTGAAGTTTGTAAATAAAGGCAATTATTAATACCCACTTCAGGGTTATAGTCCGAGAGCACCTGACCAAAGGTTTTTGCAACGACATTGGGATCACTAGAATGCAATCCTGTCCAGTAATTCGGGTTCATACTGATCTGGGACGAGAAATAGGTTGGACTTAATGCAGGACCTGGATAAAACATAGGCAACCATACGTCATCAATCGTAGAACTATTAATGGCTGGGTTCCTGTTCTCCTGTGCATTCTGCCAGTAGTAACCCACATACAAACCTAGCTCGTTTTTGGTACCACCCATCACCATCGGTACAGTTAACAATAAATTGTTCGCAGCAGCATATTGAAATGATGAGGGTACTGTTGTGTTAACTAATACCGGCGATGCAGCTGGATCACCTGTCACAGGAGAGAATGAGGTAATGTCCGCAGGATTGGCGTCAGTATAAACGCCCTGCTGTTCCAAGATTTGGGCGACCGTTTTGCTACGCATACAGCTCAAGGTTTCTGCATTGCTTGGACAACCTAAACCATTTTGAATACTTTCGCTTGCCTTACCTTTGGCCTGAGCTTGAACGACTGTAGGCAATTGCGCCATACAACCTGCGCTGATTGTCAGCGCTTTCTTAAATAAACCATTGACCTGAGAGGGTGCGGAAATATGCATGCAAACAGAGCCGGCTCCTGCCGACTCGCCTGCAATGGTTACGTTGTTTTTATCTCCCCCAAATGATGCAATATTGTTTTGGACCCATTGCATGGCTAGACGCTGATCTTCCAAGCCATAATTACCATTAAAGATTTTGCCATTTGACGTTGTTTCGAAGGCAGGATTCGGCATGAAGCCTAAAGCACCAAGGCGATAATTCATTGAAACAACAACCATCTTTCCTTCGGCTGCCAATTTATCCAGTCGATATAAATTGGAAGATCCACCAATAAATGCACCACCATGAATCCAAACAAAAACGGGTAGATTATCTGTAGACTTGGTGCCAGCAGGTGTGCTGACATTGATACTTAAGCAATCTTCATTTGTGCTGCCTTCAGTTAAATTAAAGCGCGCTTGCTGAGGACATGCGGGACCAAAATCGTAAGCTTTAAAAACGTCAGTGCCGAGCGTGGTAACAGGCATTGGTAAGGCCCAACGACGAGTCCCCGCTGGTGCCAAAGCATAGGGTATTCCACGATACTCGTACACGCTATAAGGGTTGCCTGATTCAACGCCGCCAGTTGCTGGCGGAGGATTATAGGCACGTACCACACCCTGAATACTACCCGTAGAAATTTGTATCACTGGCGTCAGACTAATTGAATTCCTCAATTCACCGTCAGAACATGCTGATAAGAGGGCCAGCAGGCTGATGAAGAAACATCGGAAGAAATGACGGCTCAAGGCTAGCATCGGTTGCAACCTATAGAAAAAACAGGGATTATCAGACAAGATAATTATCTACTGAAATACTGCAAAATCCCATAACCATTGTTCCAGGTAAAAGAAAATAGCGCTTAGTTTATTGAGATCTGGCAAGCGCCGTGGTTTACTTTAGAGAAGATCAAGCTGTTGCAATCGCTAACAATTCAGCTGCCAAAGGTATGACTTAATCTACCATGTCGATGATTTATCATCATTCAGTCGCTTACTCGGCCTGACCACCTTGGATGCTAGACCCACACACTCCAGCAACTGAATCACCGAAAACGTTAGATCGATCTCAAACCAACGGTGTCCGTGCCGAGCAGAACGAGCGTCTGCATGGTGGTTGTTATGCCACCCTTCGCCGAAGGATATCAGTGCGGCAAACCAATTATTGCGACTGTTGTCTGGGGTATTGTAATTACGATATCCAAACAAGTGCGCGAGAGAATTCACCGTGTAAGCGACGTGCCAGACCACAACCGTACGGACAAAAACACCCCAAATTAATATGCTGAAACCAAATTGAGTCGCTTGCAAGAGGGATCCACTCCAAAGTAGTTCTAGTGCAAAGCCGACTGAAAAGTACAATACCCAAGACCCAACGACGATCAAACCATATAGTGCCGTTGTCTCGAGCTTTTTGTAAAAAGGATCGCGCAAGATATCTTTGGCGAAGTGGGTATAGATCGCGTCGCGATTGATTTGGTCATTTTTGAAAAATAGCCAACCTACATGCGCCCAAAGAAATCCTGCCAAGGGGGTATGAGGATCATCTGACTCATCAGACTTAACGTGATGCCAACGATGTATCCCAACCCACCTTGCGGGAGTATCTTGCATGCAGCAAATTGCCAGTACGGCAAAAACATATTCAAGCCACTTAGGGCACACTAAACTTTTATGGGTCAACAGGCGGTGATAGCCAAGATTAATCCCTAGGTAGCCGATTACGAATACACCAACTACCATGACCCACACACTTGACCAATTGAACAGCCATGGCAAGCATGCAAGCATTGCCATCAGGTGAACACCGACAACCGTCAGCACACCGACCCAGGCGATCTGTCGAAGCGCGACTCCATCTGGAAGTGGTAAGCGCACTATTTTCTTTGGCATGACGGTGTCGCCTAAAGTTCCGTAATTGGTTGCAGCAACGCTGCTGAAGGATAGCTGATCTTATCGCGCGCAACAACACGGCGGCATATGCACATTGTTGTCCAAAATACGGACAAACAGAATTGAAGTGTTCCTAAGTGCTGCCTACACTGTGTCGAGCATATGCAGTCAAACAAAATTAGAAAATATAAAAATCATAAGCGATAGAGGGTAACAACATGCTAGGGGTACAGTTTCAAGAGGAATTTTCAGCGAGTGCAAAAGATTTGATGAGTCGACTCGATAACGAGTCGAGAAATCGTAAAAATAATATGCACGGCAATGGTTCTGATCGCAAAGTCTGGAAACAGCTTGCGGAGGCAGGATGGTTTTCTGTATTGATTCCCCAAGAGGACGGTGGTCTTGGCTTAGGTCTTGGTGAGATGGCTGCCATTGCTGCCGAAGCTGGAAAGTCACTGCTACCCGAACCATATATAGCAACCGCCGTGCAATTAGTCTCACTGCTTAACGTATGTCCACCCAGCGACATTAAGGCTGAGCTGCTGAATCAAATCATGGAGGGTGTTCTGATTGGAGGTGTTGCATGGCAGGAGCACCTTGGCCAAATTGATCCCGGGATACCTGCGATGCGCATTCGTCGCGACGGAGCCGAAGTTGAATTAAATGGCGCCAAGTGCTTCGTGGTGCCTTCGACAGATACGGATGGTTGGGTGGTAAACGGCTGCTCCGAGACCGGCGAGTCATTTCTGCTGTGGGTGCCAAGTGATGTAGTCGGCGTGACATGCAAGGCGTACAGAGGCGTGGATGGCTCGAGCGTAGCAGACATTCAGTTTAATCACGTTCGCGTGAGTGGCCGTAACGTCTTGGCAGTCAGTCACAACGTCTCGGAGATGATCACTCAAGCCTGCGACTACACCCGAATAATTGTGGCGGCCGATTTACTTGGCGTGATCGATAAAGCTTTTGAAATCACCTTAAGCTACGTCAAACTCAGAAAGCAGTTTGGTAAACCTGTGGGATCATTTCAAGCGTTAAAGCACAAAATTGTTGATTGTTATGTTCACACAGAAATTGCACGTGCAACTTTAGAAGAAAATCTAAACACATCACTGAATGATTCTTCATTAAAAATAAATGCAAGTCGAGTCAAGGCCAGACTTTCACATGCGTCGTTGTTTGTCACACGTAGTTCAATTCAATTTCATGGGGCCATTGGCTTTACAGATGAATACAGCATTGGTTTGTATTTGAAGAGAGCTACGTTTCTGTCGGCATGGCTAGGCAATGCAAGTGTGAACCGAGATCGCTATCTTTCGTGCCTACTTGAGGGCGTGTCACCCGACGCGGAGGAGCGAAAGGTAGAGATTCCTTCCGATAACGATTTTAATAGTATGTCTGAGGAAGACTTCAGGGCAATGTTGCGTACTTTTTTTAGAAGCAACTATCCTGAAGACATGCGAAATATTCAGCGCAGACTTTATTGGGACGAAGTCAAGAGCTGGACTGAGACGCTGTCAAAGCAAGGATGGTTAGCGCCTGGCTGGCCCAAAGAGTTTGGGGGGCTCGGACTGTCTGCCGAAAAGTTGATTGCTTATGTTGAAGAGTATGAGGGATACGGGGTTGCAAGAACCCTTGACATGGGCCCTGTGATGGTGGGCCCACTGCTCATCAAGCACGGCACTGCAGCGCAGAGGGAAAGATTTTTACCGAAGATACTTTCAGCAGAACACCGCTGGTGTCAAGGCTACTCAGAACCGGGTGCGGGTTCAGACCTTGCCGCACTCAGTACGCAGGCTGTTGTTGAGGGCGACAGTTTTGTGGTGAATGGTCAAAAAATTTGGACGACGCTGGCCCACAATGCTACGCATATGTTCACCTTAGTCAGGACTGACAAGACGACTAAAAAACAGGCTGGAATTAGTTTTCTTCTGATTGAATTAAGTACGCCGGGTATTACGATTCGGCCCATCCGGGATATCAGTGGACAAGTTGAGTTCTGCGAGGTTTTTTTGCAGGATGTCAGAGTTCCCTTGGAAAATTTAGTCGGAGACTTAAATCAGGGCTGGGCGATGGCCAAGGCCTTATTAGGTTTTGAGCGCATTTTTTTAGGGAGCCCAAAGCAAGGACGCTACGCATTGAGCCAGTTAAAGAGCTTGGCTGACAAGAAGGGTCTATTTGCCGACAACATGTTTCGTGCTCAATATGCTGAAATGCACTTGCAGGTCGATGATCAGGCCTCCTGTTATGCAAAGTATGCAGATCTCGTGAAGCGAGGCGAACCGATACCGCCTAGCATTTCTTTGCTAAAAATCTGGGGAACGGAAACGTACCAAGGTATCTGTTTGGCGCTCAACGATTGGGCGCATGAGTTAAGCGCTCTAAACGAGGCTTATTTTGATGAGCTTCCCAATCTTCAGCCTCCTGCCATTCTTTACAACGCGATACCGTCCACCATCTATGGCGGAAGCTCGCAAATTCAGCGCGAAATCATTGCAAGGAATGTGTTGGAAATCCCCGGGGAGTAAGGAATATACCGATTGGCTGAATACGTCGACGACGGTCAACATCAGGCTGTATGAGAATGCTTGTCATATTTTAAGGAAGCGCAATGGTTGCATCATGTGTTCACAGCGAGAGAGATCAAGAGAACTCGCATGTGTTGTTAGTGACGATCAATCACCCACCCGCCAACGCAATCACTTTGCAGACCTACAAAGATTTATGTGATTTGTTTGGTGGGCTTGAACAGGACAAAACAGTCCGCTGTGTGATCATCACTGGCGCTGGCGATAAGTTCTTTAGTGCAGGCAGTGATGTCAAAGAACTTGGAGACTTAAACCCAAATTCAGCGAGGGAGCGGTCTCGTTATGCCCGGCGAGCGTTTGAGAGCATTCGAAATGCTCCGGTTCCTGTCATTGCGGCCGTCAATGGTTTTGCTCTTGGGTCTGGCCTTGTCATTGCGATGGTATGTGATGTTGTCATCGCATGCGAGCAAGCGAAGTTCGGTCTCCCCGAGATCAATGCAGGAGTGATGGGCGGTACTAAACATTTGGCGAGGGTTGTGCCTGAAAAGACGATGCGACTCATGGCATTGACAGGACGAATGCTGTCGGCGCAAGACCTACAGCGTCTTGGTGTCATATATCAAGTGACCGAGCGAAACGACTTGCTGCAGGTGGCCTTATCGCTTGCTTCGGAAATTACAGAGAAAAGTCCAGCTGGCGTGAGTCTGATGAAGGAAGTGATTAACCTCACTGAGTCGATGAATCTGCCAGACGGCTATCACGTTGAAACTTACGCAACTGCGATCATCACGGCGCATCCCAACTCTAAGGAGGCTGCTCAAGCCTTTAAAGAGAAAAGAAAGCCTAAGTTTGAAAACTAAAAGGACACACTCATGACCGACTCGTCTTTGAGTCATCCAAAAGATCGGACATTACCTAGATGGCCATTACGCTTCACCCCAGAATTACAAAAGCGAAATAATGAATTTTGGCCAAATAGAAATATTCTTGATTTTATAGGCGACTACTACCTCTCTCGACAGCACGAGGTCGTTGTTGTAGATCGTCAAAACCGTTATTCGTATTTCGATATTCTGGAAATGGCTGACAGTTTTGCGGCTTGGATGGAGTCCCTTGGCCTGGGTTCTGGAGATGTCGTTTCATTTCAACTGCCAAACTGGTATCAAGCCGAAGTTATTCACCTTGCGTGTGCAAAAATCGCTGCGGTTCTGAATCCTATCGTACCGATTTACCGCGAGCGCGAACTCAATTACATCCTGAGAGATGCAGAGACAAGCCTACTGATCATCCCTGGCACCTACCGCGGCTTTGACTATAGCGAGATGGTCAGCATGCTCGATTGCAAAATTCCCCATATTGTGACCTGTGGTCCAGCAAGCGAAACATTTATTTCTTTTGATGCGATTATTGAGGCCTTCAAGGGTGTGAAACCTACAGGACAAGCGATCCATCCTGATGCCTTAGCGTATCTTTTGTATACCTCTGGAACCGAGTCTGAGCCCAAGGGTGTCGAGAATACGCAAAATGTGATGATCTTTGATCTGCTTAATTTGATCGAGAACAACCGTATCAATGAAAGCGATATTTTGTTTGGTGCATCACCAGTTACGCATATCACAGGACTGATTTATTACCTTTTACTGCCCTTTGTACGAGGCAATAGAGTTTGTTTATTTGATACTTGGGATCCAGGAAAAGCGGCTCAGTTAATAGAAGAGGAAGGCTGTACCTGGACTGTTGGTGCAACCCCATTTTTGCATGACCTGTTGCACGATGAGCGCGCTCAACGTCATAGCATTAAAAGTTTGCGTGCTTTTCGGTGTGGCGGGGCGGATGTGCCACCAAGTCTTATTACAGAGGCGAATTCGCGCGGTATCAAAGCCTACCGTGCGTATGGCTGTACTGAGCATCCGACCATCTCTGGAATGCTTTACGTAAATGATGGTGCGCGAAACCTTTTAAAGAGTGCTCATACTGATGGTAAGTTGCATCCTCATATTGAATTGAAATGTATTGATTCAGAGGATGGCGTAACAGAAAAGGCATTAGGCGAGATTGGTGAGATTTTGACGCGTGGACCCGACTTGTCGATGGGATATCACAAAGAGGAGTTGAATGTACGCGCGTTTGACCAAGAAGGGTGGTTTCACACAGGCGATCTTGGATTCTTGGATGATGACGGCTACTTGACCATTACGGGGCGAAAAAAGGACATCGTGATTCGTAAAGGTGAAAACATCAGTACAAAGGAAATTGAAGACATTCTCTCCGCACACTCTTCTGTAATGTCCGTCGCTGTTGTGGGAGTACCCGATGGTGAGCGTGGAGAGATGGTGTGTGCCGTTGTTGTCCCACGCGCGGGGACTTCTTTTACGTTTAAGCAGATGACTCAAATTTTAATTGAGGCCAATATCGCACGGCAAAAATTTCCAGAGCGACTTGAAATTCGTCATGCGCTGCCGATGACTGCTGCAGGAAAAATTAGGAAAGTACAAATTAGAGCTGAACTGATGGCCGATCAATAAAATATAAATTCAGTTTGAATGAAGTTGTTTTGTAATGCGTTCGTTCAACAAGAGTTGCTGGTACCTATAACAAATGGAGATAACATGAAGACGATTATTCAATTCATTAGTGCAGCCATTCTGCTGATTACAAGTTTATATGCGCATGCGCAGCCGTTCCCAAACAAGCCTATTACTTTTGTGATTCCTTTTGCAGCAGGTGGTCCAACCGACTTACTAGGTAGAACCTTGGCTGTTAAGTTGAGTGAAGTGCTTGGCGAGAAGGTGATTGTCGATAATCGAGCAGGTGCGGGTGGAAGCGTGGCTGCCCTGTCCGTTAAGAAGTCGCCCGCTGACGGGTACACAATCATGCTGATTACGGTTGGAACGCAGGCCATCAATCCGTTCATTTTTCCAAAGATCGGCTATGACTCGCTTAAGGATTTTTCCTACATTACAACGATTGGAAACTACGAGTTAGTCCTAGTCGTCAATGGACAAGCGCCTTTCAAAAATTTGAATGATTTAATTGCACGAGGAAAGGGTCCTTCCGGAAAGACTGATTTTGGTTCAGGTGGTATTGGAACGACGAGTCACCTCGCCGGAGAGTTGTTTAAAAAGAGTCAGGGAATGCAGGCACAACACGTTCCTTATAAAGGCAGTGCTGCAGCGATGAGTGATGTGATGGCTGGAAATATTACGTTTTTATTTGACCTTGTTTCAACGGGTCGCCCCGCCATTGAGTCGGGTCGAGTCAAAGCGCTTGCAGTAAGCGGTACTAAGCGTTCTGAATTGTTACCCAACGTACCCACGATGGTGGAGCAAGGCGTGACGGGTTTCGATGTGACAGGATGGATGGGCGTTGCGGGTCCGGCAGGAATGCCTAAGGATGTTGTCGACAAGTTACAAAAAGCGATCGCCACGTCTGTCGCTTCTCCTGAGTTTCAAGAGCGCTTAAAGCAGCAGGCGTTTGAGGCAAGTGTTATTTCACCACAGGCCTTCTTGGAGTTGGTGAAGAGTGACATGGATAAGTGGAGCAAGATCGTTAAGGAATCGGGCGCTACCGCGCAATGACCCCATGACAGAATATAAACAAATCCGCTTTCAAGCCGACGCTGGCGTTGCGATTGTGACGCTTAGCAACATGCCCGTGAATGCCTTTTCAAAAGTAATGAGTGATGAACTCACGCATTGTTTCGATTTTATTTCAGAAACTGAAGCGATTCGGGCTGTTGTTCTGATCGGAGAGGGTAAGGTTTTTTGTGCGGGTGCAGACCTAAAGGGACGTGCTGGAGTCATCAAAGACCCCGGTGATTTGACCGCACATCTTCGTCGCTCAAGAGAGTGTTTTCACTCAATCAGGGAGTGCAGCAAACCGGTAGTTGCTGCGCTGAACGGACCTGCTTTAGGCGCGGGTCTTGTTCTAGCTGCCTCTGCAGACGTGTTGATCGCCTCGGAAAACGGTTCTCTTGGCTTGCCCGAAGTCGATGTGGGTTTAATGGGCGGGGCTGGTCATGCTTCGCGCTTGTTTTCACACTCAATGTTGCGCACGATGGCCTTAACGGGATATAGAGTTCCTGCTGCCGAATTATTTCGACTCGGCGTCGTGAATTGCGTGGTGAGTCCGGAAGGGCTGTTGCCCAAAGCGTTAGAGTTTGCCCATTCGATCGCGGGCAAAAGCCCCTTGGCCGTTCAGCTCAGTAAACAAACATTAAATGCAATTGAAGAGATGAGTCTGCGCGATTCTTATCGTTATGAACAGGATATGACGATTGCACTTGGTAAGACACGAGACTCAAGAGAGGCGCAACTTGCATTTCTTGAAAAACGTCCGCCTGTTTTTATCGGACAATAGCCTCTTACTCTTGTGTTGAAAGCAGGCAATGTGTCTTGTAGTGAAGGTTAGTATTAACGCAATCCGCTTAGCGCCTCTTGCAGACATTTAGCAATGAGGCGCTGATGTGCAATGGACATTCTTTCTGTTGTGGAGGATACGCAGAGCCCTGCAATGGGTTTGCCGTTATCAAATACAGCCATGCCTACGCCCGTGACCCCTGGAATGGCATAACTACCAATAATCGCGTATCCCCTTGATCGTGTGTTGTGCACTAATTGTTTAACCGTTGTGGCTGAAAGCCCGTTGTACTGCGTAAAGCGGGGAGTGTTCACTTGAATGACTCTTTCTAATTCTTCGTCAGAGCCTGCGGCTAAGATTGATAGTCCTCCAGAGCCGATTCCTAGGGGTTGGCGCTGACCAACCGCTAGGGAGTTCACTTGTATGGGGTAGTGGCCGAGCTCACGATGAACGCACATCGAATCAACCCCGTTTTGGATGACGAGGTAGACGGAGTCTCCGGTGCGTTGAGCAATATTTTTCATGCGCGTCATCACCACTTCGAGATTTTTATGCTGAAGCGGTTGTAAAGGAAGTCTCGATCCAAGTCCAATATATTCAAAATTACCGGATTGTTGACAGCGTGTCGCGCATCCTTCGTCGATGAGTGCCTCTAGCAATCTATATACCGTTGGTCTTGGAAGACCGGATTGGCTGGAGATGTCTTGGATCGAAAGGCTTGCAGGATGATTTCTATGGAGTAGCGCAAGGATTTGTAGGCCGCGACGCAATGCGCCGGACGATCCCTCAGCGGATCTTTTGTTGACCATGACGATCCTCAAAGCATTAGAAAACACATTTTATAATTTTTTAATTCGTTGGTCGCGAGTTCGAGTATTGCCCAATCCACCAAGTCCACGAGTTGTTATCACCATGAACAACGCTGTAAATCAGCAGAGCACCTGCAGCATCTTCGCTGCTGACCTTTGCTGCAATGCGTCAACATGTTTGTCGCAAAAATGTTGACAATTTTGTTTGCTCTTTTGTATAGTGAGATCTGCCTTCTAGGAGTCTTCGTATGTCACTGCCTCGCAAGCCGCGCCAATCACAGTCTGCGAGTCAGCCAAAAGAGACGGTTAGAAACAGCTCGCGTGCGGTTGCAAACAAGAAGGATGTGGGCGTTGTGACGCAGGAGTTGCGGCACTTGATCGCCACACAGGAGATACCCCCAGGGTCGAAGCTTAGTGAAGTTTTCTTGTCTGAGAAGTACGGCATCTCGCGAAGTCGTGTTCGCGACGTGTTGAGTACTCTTGAGCAGCGCGGGCTCGTCGAGCGCATTCCCAATCGTGGTGCGATTGTGGTTCGTCTGGATATTTCACAGATTTTTGATCTTTACGAAGTGCGTGAGGTTCTTGAGGGCTTGTGTATTCGCTTAGCAACGATTCGCGGAGACTCAAAAAAGTGGCAAGCCTACCTCAAGGAATTCAATGATCACCTAGAAAATTGTGTCAAACAAGGTGACATTGATCAATACATCGTTGCCTATGAGAGATTCCATGCAGATGTGGTTGCATCGACTGGGAATCAGATTCTGGCGGAAATTCTTGACACTATCTTTGAGCGCACTCAGACGGTCATCCGTCGCACGATCATCCTGCCTGGCAGGGCCGCTCAAGGGTTGAAACAACATCAAGCTGTGTTGACGGCCATGTGTGAGTCAAACCCGGAGAAAGCAGAACAAGCGCGCAGGGAAACGATGCGCAGCGCCAAGTCATATATAGAACGCTATCAAAAATACGTCCTTTAACGGAATACATATGAGCCCGATCAATGCAACGCAACAATCATTACATGGCATCACTGTTCTGGAGTTGGGATCTACAGTGGCAGGCCCATTCTGTGGGCGGTTATTAGCCGACTTTGGTGCCAAAGTCATCAAGGTAGAACCTCCCGAGGGTGATCCCGTGCGCTCCATGGGCAAGCGCAAGGATGGGGTTTCTCTTTATGCAGCGAGCATTTTTCGCAACAAAACGCTACTGTCGATTGATTTGCGTGTTCCCGAAGGACGAGAGATTGCAAAAAAATTGGCCTTAAAAGCAGATATCGTCATTGAAAACTTCAAGCCTGGCACCTTGGAGAAGTGGGGACTGGGTTATGAGGATCTACGAAAAGACAACCCAGGTCTGATCATGGTCCGAATCAGCGGTTTCGGACAGGATGGGCCGTACAAAGATCGTGCCGGTTACGGGGTGATTTGCGAGGCCATGAGTGGGTTAAGACACCTTACTGGCGATGCTGACCGCCCACCAGGTCGGGTCGCTGTTTCGATGACTGATTACATAACGGGTCTGTATGCAGCCTTCGGTGCCATGAACGCGTTGGTCGTTCGAGGCAAAACTGGCATCGGTCAATGCATAGATGCCGCTCTGTATGAATGTGCCTTCAGCTTCATGGAGCCTTGGATTTCGGCATATGACAAATTGGGTCATATCGCCAATCGTTGCGGCTCGCGCCTTCCAGAGAGCACTCCAAATAACCTGTATCCAACGAAAGACGGACAGCACATTCATATCACGGCGATGGCTGATTCGGTATTCACGCGGCTATGTCATGCCATGAACCGCCTCGAGCTGCTACAAGACGAGCGCTACAGCACCGCAACAGCTCGCGGACAGCACTTTGAAGCGCTCGATCATGACATTGGCCTTTGGACGGAAAGTCACAGCCTGCAAGAAATTGAAGCTATTTTGCAATCGGTCAACGTCCCAGCCATGCGAATCTACACGATTGAAGATATTTTCAACGACCCGCATTACCAGGCACGCGGTTCAATTCAACATGTTAGCGATGAGCAGCTCGGTTCGGTCGCCATGGCTCAGGTTGTACCGCGGCTGTCTGCAACACCAGGCAAGATTAAGCATACCGGTGGATGGGTTGGTGCGAGCACTCGCACCACGCTGTCTGCCGAACTAGGACTCAGCGATGCGGAGCTCGATCGTCTTGAATCACAAGGGGTCATTTATGACCGCTCTGAGGCCAAGCGGCCGCACGTTCAGAACGTCTGATTTTTTTGAATACGAACTTTGAAAAAGTGTAAAGATTAAGGGTTATACATGCATCAAGAATTCAACACACGAAAAGAAAAAGCTCTGCAAATGGGTGGCCCGGAAAAATTGGCCAAACGCAAGGCGATGGGGTTTCTGAACGCTCGCGAACGTATTGATGTTTTGCTGGATCAGGGATCATTTCTAGAGTCGGGGCTATTTGCGACCTCGTCTTTGGCGAGCGCCAAGGACAAGTCCCCTTGCGATGGCAAAGTGGCTGGATTTGGAAAAATTGATGGGCGCCGTGTTGCGACTGTATCAAACGATTTCACAGTATTTGGCGCATCAAGCGGAGCGACCAACGGCAAGAAAATTGGACACATAAAGAAAACCGCTACACAGCGCGGCATGCCCTTGATTTTTCTTGGCGAGTCCTCGGGCGCAAGAATGCCTGACCACATGGGCTCGGCCGGTATGGGTTCATTGCTGGGCAATGACGGCACTCAGTATCGCCGCACGCGTGAAATTCCATGGGTGTCAGCTACGCTTGGGATGTCATACGGTTCGTCTTCCTGGTACTCGGTTATGTCCGATTTTAACGTTATGCGCAAAGGGGCTATTCTCGCTGTCTCAAGCCCAATTCTTGCGTCTATGGCCATTAGCGAGGAAGTGGACCCTGAAGCGTTGGGTGGCTGGCGTTTGCACTCCGAGGTGACAGGCTTTGCCGATATGGTGGTTGACTCTGACGAAGAAGCTTTAGAAGCAATTCGACGGTTTTTGAGTTATCTCCCGTCACACCATCAGGAACCAGCGCCAGTAGCCAGCGTGCCTGACGGGTCAGACCTTGCCGTGCAGGATATCGCGAGTTTGATCCCTGAGAGACGCACCCAAGTCTACGATGTCCGAAAAGTTATCCGTGCCATTGTCGACAAAGACTCTTTTTTTGAGTTGAAAGCACGCTTTGGTAAAACGGCAGTAACAGCTCTGGCGCGTCTAGATGGAAAGTCAGTGGGGTTCATCGCTAACAATCCGATGCACAAGGGAGGCGCACTTGACACCGATGCCTGTGACAAGATCACCAAATTCATTGTGATGTGCGATTCATTCAATATTCCCCTGGTTTTTTTAGTGGACACACCAGGCTTTGTGATTGGTACGGAAGCTGAAAAGCGCCGTGCACCTGGAAAAATCATGAATTTCATGAATGCATTGTCATTGGTAACAGTACCCAAAATATCTATCTTGCTGCGCAAAAGTTATGGTCAAGCCTACTTGAACATGGGTGGCGGCAAAAACTCAGACGAATTTGCCGCATGGCCAAGCGCAGAGGTCAGCTTCATGGACGCCCAATTTGCCGTGAAGATCGTGCACGGACTTTCACCGGGTGATGCCGGCTTTGACGAGGCACTTGCACAAATGAACAAGGCCAATTCTGTTTGGGACATTGCAGCAATCTACGCTGTACAGACGGTCATCTTGCCGACCGAGACGCGTTCGTTTTTAAAGGAAATGCTTGATATTCACAGCCTTCGACTCACTAACGGCATCGGTGAGCACTTGATGCGTGCCTGGCCAACAAGTTATTAACCACCAAGAAGAAAAGTATTCCCCAAAAATCAGCGACTATTCATTAACATACTTAAGGATTAAACATGGCTGCAGAACAGCTCAAATCAGAAGTCACCGGATCTGTCTGGAAGATTGTCGCTGCAGTGGGTGACGATATTGCGCCGGGCGACAGCATCATGATCATTGAGTCCATGAAAATGGAAATTCCTTTGGTTTGTGAAGATGGAGGCAAGCTATTAGCTTTACACGTCAAGGAAGGGGACTCCGTTGCCGAAGGGCAGGTTCTGGCAGACATAGGTTAATCTCATGAATCCTGTCAATACAAACCCCGCTGGTGCGGATGACTTAGACGATTGGTCTGTTGAGCTAGCTGAACTGCAGCAACGTCGCGCGCTTTCCCTGGCTCTGGGAGGAGAAGAATCGATCCAGCGGCATCATGCCAATGGCCGAAAGACCATTCGCGAGCGACTCAATGGCGTATTAGATCAAGAAAGTTTTCAGGAAGTCGGCACGCTGACTGGAAAAAGTGAGCGCCAAAGCGGCAAGCTCGAACGTTTTACCCCGGCCCCTTATGTTTGCGGGCTTGGCGAAATTTGGGGTCGGCCTGTTGCCATAGGCGGGGAGGATTTCACCGTCAAAGGTGGGATTAGCTGGAGCGGTGACCGTAAAAAAGGTGGTCAAGGTGGCTTTATCGAAGATCTGGCTCACGACTACAGAATTCCCTTAGTGAACCTTATCGATGGCGCCGGTGGCAGTGTGACGTCAATTTTGCGAAGAGGCCACTCTGTCTTTCCCGGCGTGCATGGTTTTGAACAATCTGTTCGGCTACTTGGTGAAGTACCTGTCGTCTGTGCTGTCATGGGAACGGCTGCCGGCGGCCCTGCAGGACGAGCCATTCTGTCCCACTGGTCAGTCATGGTCAAAGAAACAAGTCAAGTTTTTGCCGCAGGCCCTCCAGTTGTTGCAAGATCACTGGGTCAGGAAATCACTAAAGAGGCTCTTGGCGGGTCTGCAGTCGCCGTTGACCAAGCCGGAACGATCGACAACGTCGCCGCAAATGAAGAGCAATGTTGGGAAATGATTCGGCGCTTTCTCAGTTATATGCCTCAGAACGTTTGGGAACTGCCACCTGTAGGTGACCAATCTGATCCACCAAACAGGCGCGAAGAGGCTTTGGCGAGCATCATCCCCAAAAATAGGCGCAGACCCTACAACATGCGCAAACTGATCAACTTAATCGTAGATAAAGAGTCTACCTTTGAGATTGCACCTACCTTTGGCAAGAGCGTGATTACCACGTTAGCCCGCATGCATGGAAACGTAGTAGGCATCATCGCGAACAATCCGATGGTTTACGGCGGCGCAATGGATGCCAAATCCGCCCGAAAACAAACCCACTTCATCGACCTTTGCGACACATTCCACATCCCGGTTGTGTTTCTTGTTGATGTCCCTGGATTCATGGTCGGTAAAGACGCCGAGGCAGAAGCCACACTTCGTGAGGGCATGAAGTGTGTCTGCGCTGGTCTGCAGGCAACCATACCTATCTACACAGTGGTGGTACGCAAGTGCTATGGCATGGCAGGCATGGGCGCTACTGACAAAAATGGACTAGACATGAAGATCGCCTGGCCGTCGGCTGAATGGGGATCACTGCCGCTTGAAGGCGGTGTGAGTGCTGCCTTTAAACGCGAAATTGCAGCAGCCAAGAATCCAAAAGAACGCGAACAGCAGATCGAGCAAGAGCTTCGCGAGTTTGCATCACCTTACCTAACTGCTGAAGTTTTTGGTGTCGAAGAAATCATTGATCCGCGTGAGACGCGAGCGTATTTATGCAGGCTTATAGAAGCCTCGAAATACAAAAGATTAACTTCGCTTGGGCCCAAGCCCAAGTATGGAGTTAGACCCTGACATGTCATAAAGCAGTCAGGGCATTAATAAGGCGTCTGAAAGAGCGCTGCCTATTACACAGGAGACAGTTATGAAATTGATACGTAAAGTAGCCCTTGTGGCCAGCGCGCTGGCTATATTAAGCGTTAGTGCTGCAAAAGCGGAAGTCCCCGCGGTCAACCTGATGTCTCAGTACGGCATTGGTTACCTTCAGCTCTCTGTGATGAAGCACAATGAGCTTGTACAGAAACATCTAAAACAGGCTGGATTAAATAACACCAAAGTTAACTGGGCAACCTTGGGAAGTGGTTCATCTGCCAACGATGCTTTGTTATCCGGAAGCTTGCACTTTGCCTCCGGTGGCACCGGACCGGCCTTGATTCTTTGGGATCGGACCAAAGGAAACATGAATGTCAAAGGAGTCGCTGCACTTTCTTCCATGCCAAACATGCTCATTACGAGCAATCCAAATGTGAAAGCATTGAAAGACTTCACAGACAAAGACCGCATTGCCATGGCAGGAGCTGGTAGCTCAGTGCAGACAATTTACCTGCAAATGGCTGCTGTAAAAGAGTTCGGCATGGATAACTACAGGAAATTCAACCCGCTAATGGTAAATCTGTCCCATCCAGTTGGCCTTCAATCATTGTTATCAGGCACCGGGGGTGTTACTGCTCAATTCACTTCACCACCCTTTTGGAATCGAGCGATCCTTGACCCCAAAATTCGCATTGTGCTTAATTCGTATGATGTGATGGGCGGCCCGAATACATTCCTGATGGTGTGGGCAGCAGACAAGTTCCGTGTAGAGAATCCAAAGACGTTCGGTGCCGTGATGGCTGCGCTCCAAGAGGCGACTGCATTTATCAACAAAGACATGAAGGCGGCTGCTGAAATCTACGTTGCCGAAGGTGGCGGCAAAGAAAAAGTCGAGGATATCCTCGCCATCATGCAGAACCCGCTTATTAAGTATGAGTTGGCGCCTCAACGACTGCTTCCCTTTGCGCAGTTCATGAACGATATTAAGATACTGAAAAATCGTCCTCAGTCATGGAAGGAGCTTTTCTTTGAAAATATTCACAACCTGAACGGCAGCTAGGCTCTGTTGTCCTGATACTGGAGAGAAAATGCAAGTGTCCCA
The DNA here is from genome assembly GCF_965234455.1 of Zwartia lucis. GTDB lineage: Bacteria > Pseudomonadota > Gammaproteobacteria > Burkholderiales > Burkholderiaceae_B > Zwartia > Zwartia lucis. Next base: position 1,135,495 of record NZ_OZ248472.1, read on the forward strand.
TGAAGCAAAGCCATTGGTCGAAGTAAATGGAGTGACTTTGCAATACAAAACCAAAGACCATTTGGTCACTGCAACATACCGAGTCTCCTTTAATGTCTATCCGTCTGACCGGTTCATTTTGCTTGGACCCTCAGGCTGCGGCAAATCGACGCTTTTGAAGGCCATTGGTGGGTTTCTTCGCCCCACTGAAGGCTCTATCCTGGTTAATGGAACTGCGGTTCAGAAGCCGGGTGCAGACCGAGTCATGGTTTTTCAAGAGTTTGATCAATTGCTGCCCTGGAAGACAGTCAAGGAAAACGTCATGTTTTCTCTCCAGGCCTCAGGAAAGTTAGGCAAGAAAGCGGCCGAAGAAGTCGCTCTTTATTACATTGACAAAGTCAACCTAACAAAATTCGCCAATTCAATGCCACATACGTTATCGGGTGGCATGAAGCAGCGCGTTGCAATCGCCAGAGGCATGGCGATGGAGCCCGATGTTCTGTTGATGGATGAACCATTCGCCGCACTAGACGCCTTGACCCGACGAAAGATGCAAGAAGAATTGCTGCAACTCTGGGAAGATACCAAATTTACTGTTTTGTTCGTCACGCACTCAATACCGGAAGCGGTTCTGATCGGTAATCGAATCCTATTGTTATCGCCTCATCCGGGCCAAGTGAAAGCCGAGCTCAATAGCGATGGGTTAGACCCCGTGGATTCCTCTGGCGCCCGGCTATCAGATCGAATTCATGACATGTTATTTAAAGACGTTATTGAAGATGAGGAAACGGATCATGCATAAAGAGCAAACTTTTCGACCAGAATTCATCCGGGAGCAAACCAGTCCGGTTTCCGGTGTCGTTCAGAAGCCGCTCACCGTTTGGGAGCGACTCTCAAACCAGGGCTGGCTAAGAAAATCCATTCTTCTGATCATCATTGCTGGTATTTGGCAAATCTATGCGCTAAACCTGAATAATCCGCTGGTGTTCCCAACATTCAGCGCGACTATTACTGCCTTCATTGATGCCATAGTCAATGGGGGATTGCTCGGTAAGGCAATGCACTCAATCGAGATCTTGCTTATCGGCTATGGGATCGGCCTGCTCTGCGCAACAGTGCTGACTTTTTTAGCGATCACCACTCGGGTTGGGTCTGATTTGCTTGAGACGCTCACGAGTATGTTCAACCCCTTGCCAGCCATTGCACTGTTACCACTGGCGCTCATCTGGTTTGGGCTAGGTGCTTCGAGTATTGTCTTCATTCTGGTGCACTCGGTACTTTGGGCTGTGTCCTTGAACACCCATGCAGGCTTTCTCGGTGTGAGCAATACCTTGCGCATGGTCGGTCGAAACGCTGGCTTGAGCGGTCTACGCTATGTATACATGATATTGGTACCGGCTGCATTTCCGAGTATTTTGACAGGCCTAAAAGTCGGTTGGGCGTTTGCCTGGCGTACGTTGATTGCAGCTGAACTTGTGTTTGGCGTTTCATCTGGATCAGGTGGATTGGGATGGTTTATCTACGAAAATAAGAACTTGCTTGATATCCCTGGTGTTTTTGCTGGCTTGTTCACCATCATCATTGTGGGTCTGCTAGTTGAGAACGTCTTTTTTAATAATCTGGAAGCTAGAACAATCAAAAAGTGGGGCATGCAACATTAAGAAGGGCGGGGGGACGCCCTGACAGGCTATTGAGTCTGTCAGGGTTTGCTTTGTTGTTCTTGCTGATTCTTGAAGAGATGTATTTGCTTTCGGGTAAATACATCTTTTCTTTTGCAGCCATCGTATTTTTATGCATTTTTGCAGTCAGTGCCTTTGCCCGAGCAAGCTTTCATGTACGCGCAATCTTTCTGATCGCCCTGGCGATTTCTGCCACGTCTATGGTCTGGCTTGGTTCCATAGAGCCGTTATGGGTTGGACTGCATCGAGCCGAGATATTTGGCGCTTTTATTCCGGCTGTCATCTTCTTAAGGGCAAGCTTTCAGGACTACTCAGCACTGTTTGCCAATGTTCGGTTCAATGCAAATGACCGGCCCAATCCACTGCTTCGAGCGCTAACGGGTAACTATGCGCTTGGCTCGTTGCTCAATGTTGGATCTTTGCACTTATTGGCCAGTAACCTGACAGCATCACTTGCTCCCAAGGAACTGCCGAAGTTGGCTCAGGCCGCGGCACTTGGGGTTGCCAGCGCCGTGATGTGGTCCCCTTTTTTTGTTTCGATGGGTTTTGTCAGTGCAATGCTGACCCAGGTCTCGTTAGGTCTACTGATTCTGGTTTGCCTGTCAATATCTGTTTTCAGTCTACTGGTATTTCAATATTTTTTAACGGGTCGCGTAAGTTTTCAAGAACTTTTTAGCTCCCTTTACTCGTTCAAAAGCTTGGCTTGGCCGTTACTCGTTGTGACTGTCTGCATTTTAGGTTGCTCAACATTATTCGGATTCAGCGGTGCACAATCCGTTGTGCTTGTAGCACCATTCCTCGCTGTTTTGCTCATCCTCTATAGGCCAGTCACAATCCGCCAAACTGCCATCAACGCAGCACAAGGCATGTCCAGGATTTCTGACGAACTACTCATTGTCATCGGGGCCATGTTGTTGAGCGCAAGTGTTGGCAGTCTGCCCTATCTTCGTGAGCTAGTTGCAAGTATTGAGCCTGCGCTCATCAATCCAGAAGTCTTTATTCTACTGTCAGTACTGACGCTTGTTGGTTTAGGGCAAATAGGCCTTCACCCAATGATTGGCGCGAGTATTTTGGTGCCACTTTTGTCTGCACAGGACTTCGGCATTCACCCGCTCATTATTGGCGCTATGTGTGTTTTTGCCTGGGGAATGAGTGCTGCGGTATCGGTTTGGACGTTACCCATTTCCGTATCAGCTGCTGTTTTCCAAGTTCCTGTGACCCGACTTGTTAGCATACGTCTACTAAATATGGCACTTTTGAACAGCTTCGTGATCAGCCTGTTGCTCTGCTTGTTAAATCGGGTTCTATTATTTGGCACTTGATCATCCGATTAAGTAACCAAAATGTTCCTTGAAAGGCTGTCCAACACAGTCATACTACTTCGGCGCGACGAAACCGAGAGACTTCACCGTTTCCACAAAGATGGGTTTCCAAGCGTCTGCATTGCCAGTAAACGACGAGTGCCCGTCGTTTTTAAAAGCCGGTAAGCTATAAAACTTTCCTTTTCCACCGGCATTGATAAAGGCTTCAAACCATTCTTTTGGTAATTTCTCACCCCAATACTTGTCATTAACACTGTATAGCCAATAAACAGGCACTTTATTTTTTGCGCCGTAGCTTGCAAAAAGTTTTTCTAATAAATCAGAGCGGCAAGGGAAGGCGGGCTTGTTAACGGGATCACCGCCACCTCCTCCAGCAAAATTAAAAGCGGCTACTAAGCCTGGCAAATCGGAAGAAGATAATCCGACAGAAGTGGCCCCACCGAAAGACTGTCCAACAGCAATACCTTTGGTGAAATCAATATACGACTGATCGCTTAATCCATTTAGGACAGTCGTTGATGTGTCGATGGCGGCTTTGAATACACCTGGGTAGTTTGGAAAGGAACAGTTGCTATTGAACTCAGTGTCTTCACCACCTGTCTCTCCATACCCACCCCGTGTAGGCACAATGACAACAAAGCCCTGTTCCACAAAGAACTTAGATGCTGCAGAGTATCTTGCCCGACCCATTTTGGCTCGCTCTGCGGCAGAGCCTGAACGTCCGTGATTGAGAATTAAGTAGGGTGATTTTTTTCGATTAGCATCTCTAAAAATAGTCACAATGACATTGTGATTGTTGATTTTTCCGTGCGCATTTTGCACAGAGACGGGGATGGTAATGACTTCTTCAATCAGCTTCGATTGTGCAGATATCGAGCTAGACAATGTAATGAGAAGAAGTCCTAATAATTTTATAAGCATGATCTTGATTTTCCCATTGTCTCAATTGTCTAAAAAATTCGCCCGTTCAGTCGCACAATCAACACAAAGTAAATATTTTTGTGGAAATATGATCCACAAGGGCTTCAGTGTGTTGATTGAGATAGAAGTGGTCGCCTTCAAACCAGTGTGTTTCAAAAGACCCTTTTGATACATTTTCCCAGCCAGCGATGCTGTCTTGATCTAGCCATTCATCTTGTCGTGAGCCTAAAGCCAGGATGGGACAATTTAAAAGGTAGGTAATCGGCAAACGATTATATTTTTCAGCCATTGAAAAATCAGCTCTAATCATCGGTAAAAGAATATCGAGTAACTCTTGATTTTCGAGAATAGCAGCAGGGGTGCCGTTATAGGTTCCCATTTGTTGAACGAATGCGTCTGAACTCAAGTGAGAAATGGGCGGACGTTTGCTTTTTGTGGTCGGATCTTGACGGCCCGACACAATTAACAAATCAACGTGATGTCCCGCGCTTTGTAATTTTTTCGCGGTTTCATAAGCCGCTAAGGCGCCTAAGCTATGTCCAAAAAGAATCAACTTTCCTGAGGCCGAACAATAAGGCGCAATAGCATTGAAAGCTTGGTCTGCATACTCATCAAGCGTCGTGAGTAGATCTTCGGAAAAACGTGTTTCTCTTCCGGGAGATTGAATCGCAAAACCTTGGATATTTTTAGGCAGTAACTTTCCCCAGCTGCGGTAAATCGATGCTCCCGCGCCGGCATATGGGAAGCAAAATAATTTTTGCTGACTGAGATGCGAGGGAGTGAGTGGGACAATCCACTTGGAAGACTGCTGTGACATAAACCCCTCTTTAATGAAATGATTCCGGTATCGGTATCGGTATCGGCAATGGGATGATTCTGGGTGCAGTATACAAAGTCACATTTTTTTACATTTTTACTATACCCAATGTTATTGGCTGTGAGATCTAATACATGAAGGTGGTCAAGGCCAATCTCAGCGTGAGACAACTCAACATTGTTATAAAAGGAGCTAAAGTATATACTTATGTTTATACATCTACGGAGATTTGATATGAGTGCGGTCAGTTTAAATGTGAAGCAATGGGGCAATAGTCTCGGTGTTCGCTTGCCCGCAGCGATTGCAAAGGCTGTAGGTCTAAAGGTGGATCAGTGTGTTGAAATTGCTGTACGGGGACAGACCGTCATCATTACGCCATGCAAAGCAAAACCCATGACTCTTGAGGATCGCTTGGCTTGTTACGATCCCCAAAAACATGGCGGAGAAATGATGGTTGCGAACGAGTCTCGAGGCGCTGAGAAATGGTGAAAAATCGCAAAGACTGGGTGCCTGAGCGCCAAGAGGTGATCTGGATCGACTGCAATCCTCAGCGTGGCCGTGAAATGCAGGATATACACCCCTTTTTAGTGCTGTCACCGAGTGCATTTAATGCGCGAACATCTCTTGTCATCGGTTTGCCGATGACAACCGCTGAATATAATGCAGATAACCCATTCGCAGTCTCTGTAGGCACCACAAAGATCCGTAAAGCCAGCAAGTCTAGCTATGTGCTTTGCCATCAGCCCAAGTCTTTTGATTGGCGAGAGCGAGCGGCGACACCGCATCCGATTGGAGCCCTTGCACAGAGCATTTTTGCTGAGGTCCTGCTTGTTTTTAACCAGATCGTAAAGCTCGCTTAATTTTCTAAAATATCAACATATGTTTCCTTCAGACTTTGTTTACGAATTTTTTACTTTATTGGTGATCCTTGATCCGATCGCGACCGTCCCTGTATTTTTGGCGGTGACCTATGGTCTGCAGTGGCGCGATGCTCTCAAGGTCGCGTTGACGGCATTGGCTGTTGCTTTTGGCATTCTCACTGCTTTTATTTTTTTAGGCTTGCAGTTTTTAAAAGTCCTGGATATCCCCACCTCTTCATTTCAGCTCGCGGGTTCTTTTATTTTGTTTACGCTAGGCCTGAGCATGGTGACGGGGAAAATGCATGAAGAGATTTCTAAAATGTCGCCTAATGCTTCCATTTTGGAACGCGCGGTCTATCCCTTAGCGATGCCCTCGATCGCAGGCGCGGGTGCGATTTTGACGGTGGTGATGCTGAGCGATAACAATGCGCGAGTGATGTCTGAGCAACTACAAACCACCTTCGTTGTGTTGCTGTGCTTGTCGATTCACCTCCTTACCTTTATGGCGGGAGGTTTGATCATTCGCTATATCGGCACGATCGGCATACAAATCACCACACGCGTGTTTGGTTTGATGATTTGCAGTATCGCAGTCACGGGCATGGTGATCGCGATTAAGGAGAGTTTTGGTATGTAAGTGAGTGGTTTAAATCGTACGGGTATGGACTGAAATTCTCATTCCTAAGGCGCCTAGAACTTTAGATACCGTGTCAAAACGAGGTTTTGTATTAGGCTTTAGTGCCTTATACAAGGCCTCTCGAGTGATGCCGCTCGATTTAGAAATCTCCGCCATACCTTTTGCTCTAGCAATATGCCCTAAAGCAGTAGCTAACTCAGCCTCATCTCCCTCTGCAATGACTTGATTCAAATACTCAGTCATTGCTCGCTTACTTTTTAGATAACGAGTTATGTCAAACTCAGCTAGATCACTAATTTTAATTTTCTTTTCTGGTTTTACAGTTTTCATTTAGTCCTCCAATTAGATCCTTAAGACTATCAGCCTCAACGATAACAACGTACGCGTATTTGGTTTGATGATTTGTAGCAATGCGGTGTCATGTCTAAATGACATACTTCTTGCCCACGGCGGTCGGCGCTAAAACCTGATCTCCAAACGCGTTCGACATCGCTGCGATGGCGCGCCACCCTGTGCAATGACCTGCGCCAATGAGCTTGAGTCCAAACTGCTTTAGACCTTCGACGGTTTCTGGGATGATGGCTTCGTTGGCGCCCGACAGATGAAACCCACCGAACACTGCGTGGATCGGCGTGTTTGGAAAGCGCTCTCTCGCGTCAAGGAGCACATTGATGACGCCAGCGTGCGAGCAGGCTGTAAAAATAACGAGTCCTTTGTCTTTGACGTTCACGCCTAGCCATCTTTCATCGAGCAACAGCTCGTCTTTCTCCCATTCGCCCTTTGCATTTTTACGCACCTGACCGGGCAGGCCGCGCTCATAGGGCGTGCGTCTGGGGATCTCTCCGCTCAAGGCAAACATATTGTCGAGTAAGGAGACGGTTTCACGATGCAGAGAGACCTCCGCGCCAGCGGCCGTGAGTTGCTCGACGCTTGGGATGTCGACCATCTCACGATACTTGCCGTTCGGAAGCGTCCCGGCACGCTTATAAAACATGTCGGGGTGTCCGTAAAACGGAATCGCTTTGCCACCATTGCGCTGACGAATCGTATTGAAGGCCAATAACAAAGCGCCCGCGTGATCCCAATGACCATGGGAAAGCACGACGGATTGAACTTTGCCGAGGTCGACACCGAGTCGACTGACGTTGCGCTCAAACGCGTAATCCTCTGGTCCAGTATCGAACAGGACGGTGCGTTCCTGAGTACCTTTACGGGCGGTGATGAGGCAAGACAGACCGTGTGCAGCGCAACATAAGCACAGGCCCGCCATCATTTGACCGCCTCTGCTGAACAAGCCCATGGCCTCGCTGGATACGCCTGCGGGCGTCGTTGAAAGCATATCCGTCGTGTTGTCAACAAGGATATGGATATCTAACGCATCAACAGTATCAAGCAACATGGCAAGCTCCTAAGGCTTTAGATGGTATGGAGGAGTTTAAAGAAAAAGAGATGGAAATTGGTGTCGAATGTGCGGGGTACACGTTTGTAATAATTGTTGATTTTTGATAACTATGATAGATTTAATCGTGACAATAAATCCAGTTTAGATAACTATGCCGCACCACACACTAGATATTGAATCGGTGACACATACGTTTGGTGCCTTTACGGCAGTTGATGATGTCAGCTTGTCAATCAACGCGGGTGAAATTGTGGCCTTGTTGGGGCCATCTGGCTGTGGCAAGACAACGCTTTTACGCATCATCGCAGGTTTTGTCGCTCAAAACAGAGGCTCAATTCGAATTGATGGTTCCTCGATTGATCATCTACAACCCAACAAAAGAAACATCGGGATTGTTTTCCAAAATTACGCACTTTTCCCGCACTTGACGATTGGGGAAAACGTCGCCTATGGCTTGCAAGCCAGAGGCGTAGATCGAGCGACAATTAAAAAGAAAGTTGCACACTGCCTGGAGGTCGTTCAGTTACCGCATATTGCCGATCGTTTTCCACGACAGTTGTCCGGAGGCCAGCAGCAGCGGGTCGCTCTAGCGCGTGTGATTGCGACTGAACCTACGATTTTGCTTCTTGATGAGCCCTTTGGCGCACTTGATAAAAACTTGCGTTTGGATATGCAAATTGAAATCAAGAGATTGCAGCGCCAGTTGGGATTGACCGCAATCATGGTTACGCACGATCAGGAAGAGGCAATGAGTATCGCTGACCGTATCGCCGTGATGAATCGAGGGCATGTTGAACAGTTTGGCACGCCTACGGAGGTGTATGACAAGCCTGCGACGTCTTTTGTGAATGGATTCATTGGATCCACTAATTTATTACCTGGAATCGTCAAGCAAACCGATTCAGAGATGGATGTCATCGCGCTCGATGCAGGCTCTGAAATCAAGCTGCCAGCAACCGGAAAGTTCGTGGCTGGCCATCGCGTTGTCGTATCCATCAGGCCAGAGCATTTGAATTTTTCCTCTGAAAGTATCCCCGGCTACTGGCCTGTTGATATTGGATTGACGCTCCCTTTAGGCCCCTCTGTTGTGATAGAGGCTTGGACTAAAGATCGTACTGCCCTCAAAGTCACGGTACCCAGGCTCGGTCATCGTCCTATGCAAAGTTCGGCATGGTGCGGATTACGTTCAGAAGCGAACCCCACAATCTTTCCAGTCGCAGCTTAATGCATTTAAATCATTTTTAGGAGTTGTCATGAAGAGTTATATCTCTCGCCGTCATTTTCTACAGACTACAGCCGCTATTGCTGGTGCAGTGACATATCCAAATATAGCGTTTGCAAAAGGATCGGTCAGTAGTGCTATTTATCCAGGAGCTTGGGATGAGGCATACCGAAAAATCGTAGCGCCCGCGCTTAAAAAAAATGCAGGTGTTGAATTAGAGCTTCAACCGCTTTTTGCCGTGGATCAGATCGCAAAAGCGAAGGCCGCGCGGGGGCGACCTGTATTTGACACGTTTGTTCTTGATCCAGGACCGAGCGCGACGGGAAAGGCAGATGGTTTATTTGAAAAATTTGATGTCAGCAAGCTGAAAAACGCTTCCGCCTTGCCCCCCGGACTAGTGGATGCCTTTGGAGTGCCGATCACTGCACAATTTGTCGGCATTGCTTATAACCCTAAAAAATTTAGTAAACCACCTACTAAGTGGGCAGACCTCTTTCAAGAGCCCTATGTGTCGCGTCTTGGGTTAACTGGATTTCAAACAACATTTGGTACGGTTGCCATCATTGAATTCGCCAAGGCCTTTGGTGGGTCGCTGACAAACGTGGATCCATTTTTTGTTGAGTTAAGAAAGGTTCTTAAAAAAGTGGCGGTGATTGGAGCACCAGCTGCTATGCCTGGTCTTTTCCAACAAGGTCAGTGTGATGTCATGTACGCGAACACACAAACTGTCGGCATTTTGAAATCGAGGGGTGTGGATATTGAGTTTATTGCGCCTGAGAGTGGTATCGCGACGTTCTTTACAACGATGCACATTGCTAAAAGATCAGAAGACATCGAGAATGCCTACAAATACATTGATACAGTTCTTAGCGTTGATGTGCAGGCACAATTGATGAAGCCGCCTTACTTCATGGCCCCTGTCAATACAAAAGTTGCACTCGATGGATCGTTACCAATTAAAAATCTGAGTGAAATGAGCAAGATGATCCAGCATGATTGGACTCAGATCAACCCATTGCGTGCAGAGTGGATCACGCGTTTCAATAAAGAAGTGTCTTGATATCTAGGACTTCCTTTAAGGCTCGCGAGTGGCAACTGACACTGCCACTCGCAGTTGCGTTTCTTGCTTTTTTCGTCGCACCTCTAGCGATTCTGTTTATTGTGAGTGGATTTGAGGATGACAAGATCACTCAAGTCGGACTCAAGACGTGGGCAAATTTCATAGGTGATCCTTTTTATTGGGTCGTCACTGGAAATACCCTAAAACTTGGTTTGTTGACGGTATTGGCTACGCTTTTGATCGGTTACCCGCTTGCTGTGGTCTATATGCGAGCCAGTCCGAAAATCCAGAAAATTTTAATCTTGATTATTATTATGCCGATGCTGTTATCGGTCGTGGTGCGAACGTTTGCCTGGATTGTGATTCTCGGTCGTGAAGGGGTCATTAATCAAACGCTTCTCAGCTTGGGGTTAACCTCTACACCCCTCAGGTTGCTGCAAACGGAGTTGGGTTTGATTATTTCATTGACTCAAATTGAGTTACCACTGATGGTGTTGCCCTTGATCAGCGTCATGTCGAGGATTGATCCTAGCGTGCATGATGCCTCTGCGGCTTTAGGCGCATCCCGCTGGCGAACTTTTTTTAAGGTCACAATCCCCTTGAGTTTGCCGGGTTTGATTGCAGGATGTACGCTGGTCTTTGCGAGTTCTACAACAGCTTTTATTTCACAGTCTGTTATCGGTGGAAATCGACTGGTTTATTTGCCTTTAGTGGTTTGGCAACAATCTCTCGTTGTGTACAACTGGCCTTTAGCATCGGTCGCCGCGGTCACGCTATTGTTGTCAGTGATGAGTTGCATCATTCTTTTGAATCTCATTGGTCGCAGAAGCATGAGGTATCTTAATGTCTAGACGAAACTCATTCGGAGATTTGACGCACGAGTTTGTCATTTACAGTCTTGCTGGTTTGGCTATCCTTGTGCTGTTGGGACCTGTCATCGTAGTTTTAATCACTTCATTTACAGACAGCCAGTCATTAAAGTTTCCACCCCAAGGTTTTTCATTCCAATGGTATGAAAAACTTTTCGATCCAATTGAGTCTCGTCAAATTCATCGTGCTGCATTCAATACACTTGAAGTGGCGATGTGGGCTGCTGGGGCAGCCTCATTGCTTGGAACGTGCGCCGCTCTTGGCATTGCTTCAACGCGATCGGGTTGGTCAAAATTCGCTGATTCGTTTTTTATGTCCCCACTGATTTTGCCCGGAATCGCGTTCGGCCTTGCAGCACTCATGTATTTTTCATTACTTGGTATTAGGCCCTCTCTGGCCTTGATCGTGATTGGTCATTTCGTGATGATTGTTCCTTTTGTGTTGAGGACAACTTTGGCAAGTCTGACTCAGCTTGATCCATCGCTCCTTGAATGCTCGGCGAGCCTTGGCGCAACGCGCCTATATACTTTTCGGCGGATTACCTTGCCCGTGATTATGCCGGGTATCGCAGCGGGGACGTTCATGGCTTTTATGGCTTCGGTCGATAACGTACCTGTCTCCCTCTTTTTATCTGGTCCCAAGAGCGACATGTTGCCGATTAGGCTTTGGGGGATGATGGAGTCTACGCTTGACGTTCGTGTCGCCGCGGTCTCGGGTGTGTTGATTATTTCTGTATTGATTTTAATGTTACTCATGGAGCGTTTGACGGGATTAAGTCAACGCATCAAGGGCTAGCCCTCTCAACTTGCATCACCTTTTCGTGTGACACTATGAATTCATTTTTCGTTAAACCTTTAAATGCCCAAGACTTCGCGCCTTTTGGTGATGTCATTGAAATGCCCAAGCAGCCTGGCAGAATTTACTACTCTGATGCACTCGGCAACTTACGCGCGCATGCTTTACCTTCTCTCTCAACAACGTTTAAAGAGCCTAATAGCGATTTACCGATCGAGGTTTCTTTACTTGAGCGTCACGAGTTTTCTTCGCAGTCGTTTTTACCTGCGCATGTCAAATCATGGCTGATTGTTGTGGCACCACATGGCCCAGACGGAAAGCCAGATTTGAATCGCGTCGAAGCTTTTTTGGCGAATGGTCAACAAGGTATCACTTATAAGCCAAACACTTGGCATCATGGACTGACGGTTTTTGGCGAACCTGCGAAATTCAATATCTTTATGTGGCGAGACAATACGAGTGGTGACGAAGAGTTTGTCCCTGTGACTCCTTTTATGGTCAAGCTCACTTAGCTTTAATTGATTCAACGACATTCGGAGACTTAAGATGAAATGGCAACCTTCTCGTGATTTGATTGGCTATGCAAATAATCCTCCCGATCCCAAGTGGCCAGGTGGTGCCCGCTTGGCGGTGAATTTTGTGATGAATTACGAGGAAGGTTCAGAGCCTTCAATACAAGATGGTGAAAGTTTTTCAGAAACGGGTTTAACAGAAGCCCATGGACTAAATCAGGCAGGAAATGGCCGTGACTTGGCTGCAGAGGGCATGTTTGAATATGGAAGCCGCGTTGGATTTTGGCGGCTCGTTAAGCTTTTCGAAGAAAGAGGTCTGCCTTTAACGGTGTTTGGCTGCGCACTTGCTTTGGAACGCAATCCTTTGGCTGCCGAAAAAATCAGGCAAATGGACTATGACGTTTGTTGCCACGGCTGGCGGTGGATCAAGCATTTTGAGTTGACCGAGGAGCAGGAACGAGAGCATATTCGCTTAGCAATTGAGTCACTCAAAAAAACGATTGGTGAAAGACCACTCGGTTGGTACTGCCGTTATGGTCCCAGCGTTAATACGCGCAGATTGGTTGCGGAAGAGGGTGGATTTTTATACGACTCTGATTCCTATGCAGATGAGTTGCCTTTTTGGCAAACCGTTGAAGGTAAGCCGCATTTAGTTGTGCCTTATTCTCTGACCAACAACGATGGTAAGTATGCGGGTACTGTCGGCACTTCTGATGAGTGGTTTCATTTTGTCAAAGATGCCTTTGATACTCTTTACGAAGAGGGTAAAACGCAACCAAAAATGATGTCTGTGGGTTTGCATATGCGTCTGATCGGTCACCCAGCCCGCTCCGCTGGGCTGCGACGATTACTAGACTATATTGCAACCAAAAAAGACGTTTGGGTGACACGCAGAATTGATATTGCTAATCACTGGTTGAAAACGCACCCGTACCCAGGTATCAAGCCCTAATTAGAGCTGGATCAACTGTACTTTTGGACGAGGTCGTGAGAAGCGGGATGTTATTTCTGAGGGACTGTTTTTTTTATCTTAATCAGTGTTAAGGTTTAAAAAACAGGAGAGACAAGATGTTCACCCAAATGTTACCCAAGGGTATCGCAGCCATTTTCCTTTTAGTTGCAGGCACCTCATTTAGCGCCTCACTGTTTGCTCAGACCGATAGTTATCCACAGCGCACGGTACGGATTGTCGTGCCAGTTTCCGCGGGTGGCAGCACGGACAAGATCGCGCGTCTGATCTCGGAAAAACTTAGCACTGCCTGGGGACAGACTGTCATTGTGGAAAACGTGACGGGTGCGGGCGGTGCGATTGGTGCAGCGCAGGTGGCCAGAGCAAAGCCCGATGGCTATACGCTCGTCTTGCATAGTGATGCCATTGTTCTCAATACGATTCTCATGAAAAATCCCCCCTACACGCTGAATGATTTAACAGGTGTCATGCGTTTGGTCGTGAATCCACAGGTGTTGGTATCGAATCCGAACTTTCAAGCGAAGACGTTCAAAGAGTATGTGGAGTATGCCAAAAAAAATCCAGGGAAAATTTCCCTAGGCTTACCGACGAGCGGCGGCATTGCGCACATTGCACACGAAGTACTGGCAAGGGCCGCAGACATACAGGTTAACTACATTCCCTACAAAGGCGGAGCGCCAGCGGCCTTGGATGCGATGGCAGGGCATATCGATGCCACCGTCATTACGCTCGCGGCAGTCACTGAGCAGATCAAGGCTAGCAAGCTGCGTGCTTTAGCGGTTACAACGGATTATCGATCACCTGTATTTCCGGAGGTGCCGACTATGGCCGAAGCGGGCTATCCAGCGGTCAATATCGAAAGTTGGCAAGGGATGCTGGCGCCCAAAGGCACACCTACGGCTATCTTGGAAAAAATCAACAAGGATGTGATGGCGATCGTCCGAGATCCAGCCAATATCAAGCAAATCGAAGCTTTGGGTTTTAGTGTGTCGGCGAACTCGGTACCCGCGTTTAATACGATGTTGCAAGAGGTCCGTCAAAAATATGCGGACATCATCACGCAAGCGGGCATTGTGCAGCAGTGATTTAGCGATCAGTGCAATGAGGAGGCCAGCTTGAATAATGGGTGATGAATTCGTTATAAGATTGCACTTGTCAGTATGACCACATAAAAATCAATCGTATCTGGAGAGGACATGTCATTGAACAAACTTAAAGCTTTAGCCCTAGGTCTTTCGTTTTCGCTTGCTGCGACGGCTACGGTGGCCCAGGAGTTTCCGCAAAAGCCCATCACACTGATCGTGCCTGTCGCGGCGGGGGGTACGACGGATATCGCTGGACGCATATTGGCCAATCAGCTCAAGGATGTGCTGGGGCAGATGGTGATTGTTGAAAACAAACCTGGCGCGAGCGGTGGTATCGGTAACTCATTCATTGCGCGTGCGAATCCTGATGGCTATACCCTCGTGCTCGCGTATGAGGGCTTTAACACGGGTAATCCGGCATTGGCTAAGAGTTTGCCTTGGGATCCTGTTAAGAGTTTCACGCCTATCGCAGAAGTGATCAGGGGTCCTCACCTGGTCCTCGTACCTAAAGATTCGCAGTTCAAGGACTTGAAAGACTTGGTGGCGTTCGCAAAGGCAAATCCCGGCAAACTAAATTACGCCTCTTCTGGTGTGGGCTCCATTCAGCACTTGGGTGCAGAATTACTCCAGCTCAAGACCGACTCCAAGATGGTGCATGTGCCCTATGGTGGCGCCGCACCAGCGATGAAGGATTTGCTTGCAGGTCGGATTGATTTGTTCATCACAACACCACCGACAGCGATGGGCCACCTCAAGGCTGGAACGTTGCGGGCGCTCGCCATCACCAGTGAGCAGCGTCACCCGATGCTGCCTGATGTGCCTACAACTGCTGAAGCGGGCTTACCTTCGTTTCAGTTAGATGCCTGGTTCACTGTGTTTGGTCCTGCAAATATGCCTGACGCTGTGGTCAAGAAACTCACTGACGCGATGAAGACGGTCATCACTTCGCCTCAGTTCGTCAAACAAATTAACGAGCAGGGCGCGACCGCCAGCTACCGTTCACCGAAAGAAGTGGCTGACATCGTCAATGTTGATTTGAAAAAATGGGCTGATGTTGTCAAGGCCGCTGGTATTAAGCCGGAGTAATCATTCACATGGAAGTCAAAAAATTAACCGGTACGATAGGCGCAGAGCTTTTAGGTGTTGACCTGTCCAAAGATTTGTCCGCGGCAACAATCAAGGACATCCGTCAGGCTTTGCTCGATAATCTGGTGATTTTTTTCCGTGACCAGACGCTGACGCCTGAGCAGCAGATTGCCTTTGTGGAAAAGTTTGGTCCGATCAGCACAACCCCTGTCTATCAAACGCACCCCACCTACCCACAAATCATGCCTGTCGTCAAAGAAGTCACCGACAAGGATGTCATCGGTGATACGTGGCACTCGGACGAGACCTACCAGCCGCAGCCACCGCTGGGCTCGGTACTGTATGCGCGTGAGGTTCCCAAGGTGGGTGGCGATACGCTTTGGGCCAATCAGTATTTAGCCTATGAGCGTTTGTCCGACGCCATGAAAAAGCAGCTCGAGGGCTTGCATGTGATCCACTCAAATGATTTTCTGAATGCCAATGCTCGACTTCGCAACAGCACGCGTTCAACCAAATTGCGTGAAGACGTGGGTCGTATCGACAGCCGTCACCCTGTTGTGCGGACGCATGAGGAAACAGGACGCAAGAGCTTGTTTGTGAACCAGCCTTTTACGTTTTGCTTTGAAGGGATGACACGTGACGAGAGTTTGCCCTTGCTGCAGTATCTCTATCAGGTGAGTAGCAAGCCTGAACTGACATGCCGCTTCCGTTGGCAGCCAGGCTCAATGGCGTTTTGGGATAACCGCTGCACCATGCACTATGCCATCAATGACTATCCGGGTCAGCGTCGTGAGATGCACCGCATCACCATTCAAGGTACGAGTCCAGTATGAGTGGACGCTTTGCTGGTACGGTGACGTTGATCACCGGCGCAAGTAAAGGCATTGGGCTCGCGACGGCGCAGCGCATCGCTAAAGATGGCGGAACCGTGATTGGCATCGCTCGCTCTGCAGTCGATGTCAATTTTCCAGGACCATTTTTTACAGCTGATCTGATTTCGGAGTCAGAGACTGCACAGGTGTTAGCGCAGATCACTGAGCAGTTTGAGATCGATCACTTGGTCAATAACGCAGGCAAGACTACGTCGAGTTTGTTGACGCAAACAACGTCCAAAGAGTTCGAAGAAATTTTGCAAATCAACATGCGGGCACCGATGCAGTGTTTGCAGGCATGCTTGCCCTCGATGGTGCGTAAAGGTCGTGGACGCGTGGTCAATATTTCAAGTCGTGCTGCGTTAGGAATGGTAAAAAGAACCGCCTATGCTGGCGCCAAGAGCGGTTTGATTGGCATGACTCGGACTTGGGCGCTCGAACTGGGCGCGCAGGGCATCACCGTCAATGCGGTTGCACCAGGGCCGGTGGCAACTGAGTTGTATTTGAAAAACAATCCAATGTTGCCCGAGGCGCGCGAGGCTTTTGCTTCGCGTATCCCACTCAAGCGCGTGGGAACCCCAGAGGAAATCGCAGGCGCGATTACCTATTTCTTGTCCGACGATGCAAGTTTTATCACAGGGCAAGTGCTGTATGTCTGTGGTGGTTTGTCGATTGGAGCAACACCAGTATAAAAAAACGGGGCAATCTAAAGATTGCCCCGGATGGATCATACCGCTGCACGTTTAGTCTTGTGACAGTCCAGTCTTTTTAATGACTGCAGCCCATTTGCTCACTTCGTCTTGCGTTCTTTTTGCGAGTTGCTCCGGTGTATTTGGAGCGGGTGGCAATTCAAAGCCAGCGCCTTCATATGCTTTTTTGAGTTCATCGGTTGCCAGTGCTTTTTTGACTTCTGTGTTGAGCAGGTCGATCACATCTTTCGGTGTGCCTTTTGGTGCATAGATCGCAAACCATGCAGACACATCAAAGCCAGGTACGCCAGACTCGCTCACAGTAGGGACGCCAGGCGCGAAGGGTGATTGGGCAGCAGAGGTGACAGCGAGTGCACGCAACTTTTCAGCGCGAACTTGGCCGATTGCCGAGGGTAGATTATCAAACATGGAGTCCACTTGACCACCGACGAGGTCTATTACAGCTGGGCCACTACCTTTGTAAGGAACATGCAGGAGATCAACACCAGCCTGCATTTTGAAAAGTTCGCAGGAAAGATGGATGGAGGAACCGGCGCCAGAAGAGGCACAAGATGCTTTACCTGGGTTTGCCTTAGCGTAAGCGATAAATTCTTTGAGGTTTTTGACAGGCAATTTAGGATTAATCACCAAAATATTCGCAATCGTCGTCAACGTGACGATGGGCGCGAAGTCGGTCAGGATGTCATAGTTCAGTTTTTTGTAAAGTGATTTATTGATCGTGTTGGCGACGGAGCCGACATAAAGCGTATAGCCATCAGGCTTGGCTTTAGCGACTAAGTCAGCGCCGATATTGCTATTGGCACCTGCGCGGTTTTCAACCACGAAGCTCTGTTTAGTTTGTTCGGAGAGTGATTTGGCAATTAAGCGCGCGACGCGGTCTGTGGCGCCACCGGGAGCATAGCCGACCACGAGCGTGACAGGCTTGTTAGGATAGGCTTGAGCGTGCGCAGCGCCTGCGGTTAATACAAAAGTCGCCGCAACGGCGCTCGCTAAGGGTAGAAATTTCATTGAGGTCTCCAACGATTAAGTAAACCAGAGCGGAATAGGAAGGCCAGATCGCTCATAGACTAGCTAACCATGTTAACCAATCCCGATGCATTTAGCCTATGGAGTTTACCCTGTGTGGAGATTAAAAGTCGTAGAGGCTAGCAGCGTTATCGACGAGTACTTTTTTAACGGTGAGAGGATCGCCTGCCCATTTGACAATACGCGTTAGTGCGGTGAAGTCGTCTTCGGACCTGAAGTATTCGATGACCTTTGGGTCGCGTTTGACCCCTTTAGGTGGCATGGGGTGCGGCCAGTCAGTGCCCCAGACCATACGATCTGGGTTGGCATTGATCAGAGCGCGCGCAAAAGCTTCGCCATCTGGATAGCCAGGAAGCTCCGAAATACGATAGGGCGCGGAAAGTTTGACATAGACTTTGCCGGACTGGACGAGTGTGCACAGTGCATCAAAGCCTGGCTGGCTCAGGGGTTTACTGGCATCGAGTTTGCCGAAATGATCGACCACCAGTGGGGTAGGTAATGCGCGAATCGTATCGTGCATGCCCGCGATTACGTCAAGATTGGTGTAGACCTGAACGTGCCAGCCAAGTGGCGCGACCTGCTCGGCAGCTGCTCGAAGTTGTTTTGCGGCAGATGTTGGATCGTTATGCCCATGTGTTTCTAAGTTGACACGGACACCCCTCACGCCAGCGGAATGAAACTTTTTTAGAGTCTCGAGACTAAAGCTATCATCGATGACGGCGACGCCACGGCCACGCGCGGGTCCCCAGGACTCAAGCGCATACAGCATGCTGGTGTTGTCGGTGCCGTAGGGGCTTGGGTGTGCCAGGACGACACGATCAACACCCATTGCCATGTGCAAGGCATCAAGCGCCTCAAGCGACGCAACAGCCGGTGTGTAATGGCGCTTTGCAGCAAAAGGAAATTGCTCAGCGGGTGGGAAAATATGGGTGTGGCAATCGCAGATGCCAGCCAAGCCGAGTGGTTTGAAGTCGACGGGTACGGTGAAAGGTGGTTGCATGACAGTGTCTAGGGTTAAAAGAATCGACATTCAATACTAACCACAAATTGACCTTCAGTCGACGCTGCGTCCACATTGCAAGACAAGCGTCCGCTAACTTGGTCTAACGTGAACTCCTTTATAGTGTCAGAAATAGGATATCTAAATTATAAAGATACCGACGAACGCAATATATTTTCGGAGACAAGCATGGGCGATATCAAAAAGCTAGGGTTCATTGGATTGGGCGTAATGGGAGAGCCCATGTGCCGTAATTTGGCGGTTAAGCAAGCTACTCGGGTATTAGCGTTTGATACGCAACAAGCACCTCTGGATAGATTAGGCAAAACAATTGACGCAGCAAAGTCCGTAGGTGAGGTGATACGCGGCTCTGACATAGTGTTTTTATCCTTGCCTTCGGGTGAGGTGGTGTCACAGATTTGTGAACAAGCGGATGGTCTGTTGGAAAACTGTCGAGCAGGTCAGATCGTGGTGGATCTCAGCACATCACCTGTTGAACTCACGCGAGCGTTGTATACAAAATTTAAAGCGAAAGGGGTGCTGTTGATGGATGCACCCGTTGCACGGACACGTGCAGCGGCTGAATCGGGCACGCTGTCGATCATGGTGGGTGGGATTGAGCATGATTTTGCGCAGATTGAACCTTACCTTGCCACTTTTGCCACTGAGATCACGCTATGCGGACCGGTAGGCAGTGGTCAGGTCGTCAAAATTTTAAATAATATGGTGTTGTTTGAGACGGTTGCGGCTTTGTCCGAAGCGCGCGCGATCGCGCAGAAAGCGGGTGTCGATCCGAAAAAGTTATTTGAAACCTTGGCGTTAGGTTCTGCTGATAGTTTCGCACTTAGAAACCACGGACTGAAAGCAATCATCCCAGGAGACTTTCCTGAGCGCGCCTTTTCTGTCGAGTATGCGGCAAAAGATTTACGTTATGCCTTGGATCTCGCAGAGCAAACCCAAGTTGATGCCGCTGGCGCACGCAATGTCCGTCGACTCTTTGAGCTTGCGGTGGAGCGAGGCGATGGCGCTCTGTATCACCCCGTGATTAGTCGCGTGTTGGAAACTAAGGTCTGATTAAGACAGACTTTGCGCAAGCGTCTCAATGGCGCGCTGACGAGCCGGAGTATCATTAAAATCATCGCTGATTGAAGACCAATTGGGATGCGCGCGCGCAAGCGCGATGGTCTTTGTCAACGTTGGATTTTCAAGTGATAGTTGGGGGGCGTGTTCCAGACGAAGAGGGTTGAGTGTGGCGTGACCCCGACGTTCAAGACCGTTGAGTAGTTGCATTTGTCTGAGCGCAAGCACTTGCAAAATTGACTGATCGACAGTGAGTTCACGAAAACCTCGCAATTGTCCTAGTACTCTGTCACCCCAGCGATCAATGGCTTTCCATGCACCACCGGCAATCGCGCCGATCGCCATGCCTGTGCCGAGACTGAGCCCAGCACTGAGCACATCGACGGTGGCCCCCGCAGCAGCGCCAGCTGCGACGCCCATGCTGACGTGCACGCCAAAGTGTTGCAGTGCTTGAGGGCTAAATAGATCGAGTTCCCAGCGTCCTTCGGTAAGAGGGAGTGGGTTGGATAAATAGTCCTCTGGACGAAACTGAAACAAACTCAGCAAAGCATTGACACACGCTTGCTCGCGTTCACGAATTTGACTTTGTTGAAGTGTAATTTTGTTTGAAAGCGTATCTGCCTCAACGGATGTTCGAATCCTGAGCGAGGCGACGTCAATCAGCATACTGGCAATCAGATTGATTGAGGCGGCGTGTCTTGCCACGCGTTGCCTGGATGCCTGCTCTTGGAGCGCCAGTAAGGTCTGCTGATAGGACGAAAGAAAAAGTGATAAGGCTTGGTAAAGCTTTTCTTCGCCATCAATGGGTGGGCTCATGCTGTCAAACGATAATGCCGAATGCAAACCAACGCGAGCCAGTGCATCACGCCATTCTTGCGTGCGTGCTGTGTCACTTGCAACAAAATTCAATATGGGTAGCAAGGGTCTCGCACAGCCCGACAGAATGGCGAGTTCATCGCGATGTTTAGCAAGAACAGGCTCACGCACGTCAACGACATAAAGACCCGCATCACAACTTAATAACTTTTTAAGTACACGTGCCTCTTGCTCATATAGAGCCGAGGCTTCTGGACTGTCTAAAAAGAGTCGAATACGATCGGGACCATCAAGGCGTTGTCTGTGGTCCGACAGTTGTTCAAGGTAATCGAGTAGCCCAATACTGTCTTCTATTCCGGGCGTATCAAAAAGAACGAGCGCGGTATGTGAGCCGAGTATGATGCGCGCGCCTTGCACTTGTCGGGTCGAGCCAGGCATATCATCGACGTCTCCGAAGTGGATGTCCCGTATTAGGGTGCGCAGCAAGGACGTTTTGCCAACGTTGGTGTGACCAACAACCGCTATTTGCAGTGTCGATTGTTCAGTCATGATGACGTTCAAACCATTGCATCACGCTTGCGGCATCGTCTCGGGTCGAAAGTTCGAGCGGGGTATGGTGACCCAGTTGAGCTCGCCAAGCCGCCGTGTGAGCGTTTGACGCTTGGCTATGACGTAGCCATATCAAGGTTTTGTTGGCGCATTCGGAAAGGTCTGTGATGAGACGCAGAGTGCCACGGTCTGGTGAATGCCGAGCATCGCAGACTAACACTAGATTTTTAGGGCGTGTGTGCGCCACGGTGCCTAAGACTTGATGACGCGACGCACGCGAATCGATGGGCCCCGCGCAGGTGACGATTGAGCCGATACCTTCGGGAGGCCAGATATCCTGTGGATCAGGTTCGATCGCAACTAAAAAATATTCAGTATGGAAGGTGTTACTGGAGTAATAACTTTTCTTAGGGTCGATTTTAAAAACAGACGCAGGTGGAGGGGTGTCTGTGGAATGAGGCGTCGTTGAGCGCATTCGGTTCAAGACGGCGACATAATAGGGAGATGTGAGATCTGGTTTGATATGGACGCGACGTTTCAAGACAATACAAGTAGACATCAGCCACAAGAAAAATCTGGGCAGTACGCCATAAATCATGAGACAACCTAAGAGCCATCCAGACCACAACTGTCGCGTGATATCGGCACTGTTTTGCGAGACTGAGCCGCTGACTCGCACAAGCTCAGGATCTGGCACGGGAAAGCCTAACCATTGTGGGATCACGGCCAATCGTCCAACTCCGGTCACAAATACCTCTGAAGACAAGACGGTTGTTTCCCATACAAAATCATATTGACGTGTTGAAAGTGCAAAGAGGGTTGCGGCAGCAGCTGCAAGCAATAGGATCATCCAGATAAAATGTGTGCCGGCACTTAAGAGCCATCGTGTGGCGCGTGCTTGGTGCCATACGCTCCACCATGCTTGAACAGCTAAGCCTATATCTGGGCCACGCGCTATTTTGCGCGTCAACCAAGGCCAGAGTTGTGCGAGTCGCCCACCAGACGCGGTGGGTGACAGCAGCGTGACACACCAAATAATGAGAGAAAGCAAATTTAGACCCAAAAGCGAAAGAAGGGCCCAGACGATGTTAACGGGTTGAGTACCGTTCCCGAGCGTGGCAAACGCACTGCTAACGCCAGCGATGATGGCTACGCTAAATATGACGAAGAAGGCCAACCAGCCAGCAGAATTGAGTGTCGTCATGGCAGTTGCGAGGCCGCTCGACTGGTTCAGCTCTTTGGCACGACGGATAATTTTTGCCATTGGAGAACGTTCGTTTTGGGCTAGAAGCCTTGCCTTGCTGTCATCTTGTGGACCCCATTGGCTCTCTCTCAAATGGATGACTTCGCAAAGCCAAGCTTGGTTAAACGTGACCGAATCATGCTTTTCCATCACCAGGCTACCGTCGTCTTTGACGAATTAACACAATACCCACGAATAAGGCAGGTAAGGAGCAAACAATAAAGCCGATGCCGTAATTGTTGGTCATGCCAAGTAAAAGAGAAAAGATCGAAGGTGCGGTGAGGGCACCGACTTGTCCAAACGACAAGACTCCGCCAGTGACCGCACCGCGGCCACCCTCAGGCGCTTCTCGCGCTGTTTCAGCTAGCAATACGCCATGCCATGACAGGGCTGTCGCGCTGATGAGGGTCGCCACGATACCTATGATAATCGTGGGCCAGCCCTCGGCACAGAGACTGAGGAGCATCATGCTAATCGCCATTCCAATCGCGAGCGCGGCCATCATCGTACGCGGATGCACATAGGAGCTACCGAGCAAGCCCCAAATAATACGGCCTGGGACGGCAACCGCGACTGCGATCGAAAAGATAAATCCTGCAGCAACTAAGGTGTACCCCATTGTCGTGAGGTAGACGACAAAATAGACGGTGAAAATTGTTTGTGCGGTATTGAAAGCAAAACATGCAAAAGAGAGATTGCGTAACTCTCTTGTTCCTATAACGGCGCGAAGCGTATTGCCAAAATCAGACAAATGAAATTTGCGGGTGGGATCTCGATCGTCATCAAATTTTTTGACCAAGGGTTGCAGCATCAATGTGAATGCAATACAAGCCAAGGCAGTAATGAGCATGGTGTATCGCCAGCTTGACCATTGCGTCAGTTGCGGTCCCAAGATTCCTGCTAGTAATAAACCTGCAGGCACAGCAGTTTGTTTGATTGAAAAAATTAAAGGTAAATAACGAGGGGGGGAGCAACGCCCTAATAAATGAGAACTCGAGGGTGTTGAAACTGCTGCGCCGCCACCGCTCAACATTGCTGAAAGTACGAGTGCAATAGGATGCCCGATTGTGGCCAACGCCATCCCTAGACCGAGCAATACAAGCGCCAACTGACTCATGCGCATCGCACCAAAACGAATGATGAAGCTGCCGCAGCCGAGTTGGGTGGAAAGTGCCGCGCCTGCTGCGATTGAAAAGTAGACACCAATCCAAGCCGAATCGATCATGAGATCTGCAATGATGGCAGGTGCAATCACAGCCGGCAAGGCACGACCTATGGCTGCGAAGGTTTGTTGCAAGAACATTGCCACCAGGGCAATCAGAATATGATTCACAAGAGGTTGTTAACGGTGAGCTAAAGACAAAAAAAATCAGCGATAGTTGCAGCGCAGCGCGGTTGGGTTACACCATCTTAGGATACCGTATGTGAGAAAGATCTGTTGATCTAGGTTATAAAGCTTATCAAAATAACAATAATTGACGTGGTTTAACAACGACTTATTCGGAGCATCTCAATGAATTTCACTACGGCTGTCTCAACCTGCCTATCCAAATACGCCACGTTTAGCGGACGCGCGACGCGAAGTGAGTTCTGGTGGTTTTATTTGTTTACAGTTTTGCTTGGCTGGGGTGCAACGGTTGTTGGTGCTACCTTGGTCGATGGCGGTGCATTTTTGGGTAATGTGATCGCTCTGATTTTTCTGATCCCAACCTTCGCCGCGGGTAGCCGCCGCCTGCATGACACTGGGCGCAGTGGATGGTGGCAGTTGTTGGTCATCACGGTTATTGGTATTTTGCTATTGATTATCTGGTTCGCGATGGATAGTGAAAAATCCTCAAATAAATATGGTGCCTATTCCGTCTGAGTGCCCGTTAAGACAGGCTCAGAAATTCCCTGATTGTTCGGTTGATGAATTGTGTTTGACTCGAACCAGGCATGGCCCGCCAGGCCAGATGGCCTTTATTTGAGTCAACTGGCGCATAGGTGACTTTCGCCAGACCTTGGGCAAGTTGTTGGGCGCCCTCTACACTTAGTAAGCGCTCTGTCATGCAAGGCAGCACGAGTGTATTGGCATTGACACGCGCAAGGGCCTTAGCCAGATTACCGTCAAAGCATACGCTTACGTCATGCTGTGAGGATGCCTGATAGCGCTTCAGTAAACTCCATGCATCCCAGCTTGCGAACCAATCTGCTGCAGCGGTGGCCTCGCGTTCAAGCGCGGTGTAATCCGACTCAGCAATATATGTATCCGTGACGGTCCAGGCAAAGTAATGTTTGCCTGCGAGTTTGAGGCCTTCAGTGGGTGCCGAAGTGTATTGGCCGTTGTTCCAATGAGGATCGAGCTTAATTATATCGACCATGCGTTGCGTTGCGAGTTGAAAACTATTGCTCGCGCGCCAATCCGGAACCATCAGGATTGCTGACCGAACCATATCGGGGAAGTGAATGAGCCACTCAAGTGCTTGGAAGGCACCCATGGATGCTCCGGCAAGTACGGCGATGGGCTGATCTCCAAGGCCAAGTCCATTTTTGACCAATTGCACCTGAGCATGCACCATGTCTCGAATGGTGTAATTTGGGAAGGCAGCACCTAAACCATCGGCGGGCTTGGACGAGGTCCCGCCCCCAATCGCATCGGTACTGATGACGCAATAGTGATCTGTGTCGTAGGAACGTCCAGAGCCGATGTGTTCCAGGATGCTATGCCTCACATTACCGGTGCCAGGCAACACCAGCAACAGATTGTCCCGTTGCGCATTGAGTTCTCCAAAGCGGAGATAACCAATATTAAGTTCGGGTAGTGTTTGGCCAGACTCAAAAGTAAAGTGCTTGAGTGTAAAGAGGCCTTCGTGCGCAGGGGGTCTGGTCGAGTCAGCAGTCATTGTTTAGTGTTGAATTTTTTGGATAGGCATACTGTATGCCTGCATCCTCTATTTGTAAATCGTGTTAATTTTTGATGAAACGAGTCGAACAAAATAGGAGATGAGATGAAAGGGGTCGTCGTGTGTCCGCAGCCGCGTGCTGCCGAGGTAGGTGCTGAAATACTTGAAAAAGGTGGCAATGCGTTCGATGCCGCACTCGCAACAGCCTTTTCTCAAATGGTCAATGACCCCTTTATGTGTGGCTTAGGCGGTATGGGGACCTTGCATTATTACGCTGCCAAAACAGGCACGAGTGGCATGATTGATTTCTACAATCGAGCGGGATCGAAGGTGCGCCCCGAGATGTGGGAAAAGGATTGCAAAGGTCGTACGCCTATTTCAGGCTATAGCTTGTTTGACGACTTTCGAAGTGAAATCGGCTACACCGCCATCATGACGCCCGGCACCCCTGCAGGTCTGGGTTTACTTCATGAAAAGCTTGGCTCAATGCCTTGGGCCGATTTGATTGCGCCTGCGATTGAGCAGGCGGTTGAGGGCATCATCGTGACACCAAATGGTGCGAGCGTGTGGAGTGGTTATGCCCAGCCAGGTATTCCTGATGGGCTCACACGCATTCGTAAGACAGCAGAGTGTGCGCGTGTGTACTTGCACCCTGAGGGACGACTCTATCAAGTCGGTGACGTAATGAGGCTTCCCGACTATGCGCGGACGCTTGAGCGTCTTGCGAAGGGTGGCTGGCGAGAGTTCCATCAAGGTGCGCTCGGTGATGAAATCGCTCGAGACTTGGCATTAAATGGCGCCTTTGTGACGCGGCAAGATTTGGCGGACTATCAACCCGAAGAGAGTGCGCCTCTCGTCGGTCATTATCGTGGCTATGAGGTGAGGTCTAATCCGCCCCCCGGTAGTGGTGCGACCTTGATTGAGATGTTACAGATTCTGGAGCATTTTGATTTGAGTGCGCTCGAGCACGGATCGACGCGACATATAGATTTAGTTGCGCGCGCCATGGCCGCGGCGCACGTCGATCGTAACGCCTATCTTGGCGATCCACGCTTTGCGGATGTGCCCACCGATATGCTGATCTCCAAAAAACGCGCAGCGTACTGGGCGGAACGGATCAAAAGCGGTCGTTATGCTGGGGGCCAAGAAGAAGCCCCACCGGGCTGTACCACGCATGTCTGTGTCATGGATGCAGCAGGTAATGCCGTATCAATGACACATACGCTTGGAACGGCTGCGGGTGTTGTGACGCCCGGCTTGGGTTTTAATTACAACAACTCAATGAAATTGTTTGATCCCGTGCCGGGCAAAAAGAATTCGATGGCGCCTGGCAAGGCACGTACGACTGGGATGGTACCCACGATGTTGCTCAAGGATGGTAAGCCAGTCCTCTTAGCGGGAGCCCCAGGTGGGAGTGTCATTATCAGCGCGACGTTGCAATCGATTTTAAATATCGTGGATTTTGGGATGTCGCCTGTTGAAGCTGTCACCGTCCCTCGGATACATTGCGAGGGCTTGGGTATTCATACTGAGGCGACTGTGCCACGTTCAGTGATCCGCGAATTACGCGCAATGGGGCATGTTGTGCATCAGAGTGCACATAGTTTTGAGCCCAGCATGTCGCGTGCACATGTGATTTCAACGATTGGTGGTCGTATGAGAGGAGGGGCGGATCCTAGAGGGGGGGCGGGCGTGGTTTACGCGCGATCTTAATGATCCTTTACTTGTCAATCATCTAAATTTTTATTTTAAAATTTTATTTTAGAATAAGCATAAGATTAGGTGATGTAACATAAGTCCAACATCAATCTCCTAGCAGGATGACAAAGATGCTGTCAGACGACCAGAAAAAAATCATTGAAGCCCGAAGAGCGTCATCGGCATGCGTAAACCGTGGGTGACGCAAAAGATGCGCTAGATAAACTGTTTAAAAGCAAGTTTCCATTGAGTCCTGAGTTACAGAATAGGAGTTTGGCCTCTCTTTATTTAAATATCTATGAGCTTGTGCCAGGCACTCAGCAGCAAAAGGCTCAAGCAGCAATTGGATTTATTCGGGAATTAGAAAATGCTGAATCTTTACTCAATTCCCAAACTGATAATACCAAGTCGATAGATAAAAAAGACAAGGTGCAGTTTACGAAGCTCATTCAGTCTATTCAAGTCTTGAAGCTCAGTACCCCATAATTATTATTCAGCAGTGCACCCAGTTGCTGTGCAATATTGATGTGTTCTGGTTTAACGTGAGGGTGTTTCATCAGGATGTTGAGTGTACCCAAACACACTCCATCACGCGTGATGGGAATATTGATGACGGATTGCAAACCTAAGCGTGCAATGGTTTCATGGTCATCAAATGATTGCCGAATCGCTTCAGTGCCTTCGCCGATAAATATTTTTTGGTCAATGAGAACATGCTGACCCCAGGCCGTCCCTTTCTTTTGCTTGCGTCCGCCCGGCGGATAGGCCTCAGGGTTTGAGCTAAACAGTCGCTCAAGCTCCATGTGCTCAGGATAAAAGTTGTTGATAGTGAGCAGTTCGCGATCCAACAAAGCCATGGCGATCTGATCGATGCCATGGCATAGCTGCTGCACTTTATTGTCGTGTGCGTCGTTCAAACTCGCCTCGCGCTTTACTCAGCTGAAATGTTTAGCTCTTTGATGAGCTTTGTATAGCGATCGGTATCAGCTTGAAGTGTTTTAGTAAAACCTGCAGGTGTCGATTGCACGACCTCGACGCCAATGCCGCGCATTTTTTCAATGACAGCAGGTTGTGCGAGCGTTTTGTTGATCTCTGCATTGAGTTTGGTAGTGATGTCTGCAGGTAAATTTTTTGGACCAAACACACCATACCAAACGACCATCTCGTAACCGGGTAGTGTTTCTGCAACCGTTGGGGTGCTGGGCAATAACTCTGCACGTTTATCTTCAGTGACAGCAATAAGATTGAGTTTGCCTGACTTGACGTGAGGCAAGGTCTGCGTGCCTGCGCTAAACAGCACCTGTGTCTGACCGGAGACTGTGTCGAGCACGGCGGGTGCGCCACCTTTGTACGGGACGTGATTCATCGTGATGCCAGCGGCTTTCTCAAACATGGCGGCACTGATGTGGTTGGTAGAGCCCACGCCAGCGGAGGCGTAATTGAGTTTGCCAGGATTGGCTTTTGCATAGGCGATCAGATCAGGCACAGTTTTAGCGGGGACAGCAGCATTGGTCACCATGGTGTTGGTGACCAATGCGATTAGTGCAATAGGCGTGAAATCATCGACAGGATGAAAAGGCATTTTTGCAAATAACGCACCGTTCATCGCGTGGGTGCTCATCGAGCCCACGAGCAAGGTATAGCCATCGGGTTTTGCTTTGGCAACAGTGTTAGAACCAATGTTGCCGGAGGCGCCTGGTTTGTTATCTACTATAAAGGTCTGGCCAAGTGTTTTCGTCAAACTTTCTGACAACATCCGCGCCAAAATATCTGTAGAGCCACCAGGTGCCCAGGGCACAATGACGGATACGGTCTTATCTGGATACGCGGCATGTGCAGATGTGAGGGCTGCGCAAGAAAATACGCTAGCAACGAGTAGGCGAGTGAGATATTTGTTCATGAGTGACTCCGTCTTTAACTTGAATTAAAAATACGTACTGGTGTTGGTAGGTCATCAGGTTTTTATGTGTTCAACGACCGACTGCATAGCCTTGCATGCCGCGCGGATTGGCACCTGCACGCAAGACAAGCTGTCCGTTCAGGTCGGTTTCGCGTGTGCAGGCTGAAATGCGTCCCTCCGACCATGCCGCACCAACCTTCACATCGTGACCGACTTGCTTGAGTTGTTCAATCGTCGCTTCAGGCATACGTGATTCGAGCGTGATACGGTTGAGTTTAGTGGTACGCGGCCAGAATGACGAGGGGTAATGATCCAAATGCCACGACGGTGCCTCAATGGCCTCTTGTAGATTCATGCCATAGAGCGCGTGACGCAAAAAGAAAATCAGCAGCCACTGGTCTTGTTGATCTCCGCCTGGTGTGCCAAATGCCATATATGGTTTGCCATCACGCAAGGCCATCGAAGGTGATAGCGTTGTAGTGGGTCGTTTGCCCGGCTGGAGTTGGCTTGCCAGACCCTCGTCAAGCCAGGTCATTTGCAGTCGGGTATTGATAGAAAATCCGAGTGCAGGAATGATGGGGCTTGAGGAAAGCCAGCCACCTGAGGGTGTGGCTGAAACCATATTGCCCTCTTGATCAATCACGCTTAAATGACAGGTATCACCGACAAAGATCTCTTTGTCCGCCCACTCGCGTGCAGGCGGCAAGGCTGCAAAGGTTGGCTCGCCGATACCGTAGCGCGTATCCGAGATGGCCAGGATGCGCTCGCCGAGATCTAGGTCAGGCATGGCCGGCTGGCGACCATCGGGTTGACCGGGTCGTAAGGCTTTAGATGCAAGTGCCGCGATTTGTGCAAAGCGTTGTTTGCCGTAATCCGAACTCAGCATCGTTGTAAGTGGCACAGCGACAAAATCTGGATCGCCGAGCCAGACCATACGATCTGCAAGTGCGAGCTTGGCGGCCTCCGCAACATGGTGCACAAACTCAAAAGAGTCCGGTGCGTGTTTTTGTAATTCAGCGTTTTTCAGGATCGTAAGTTGTTGCAAGAAGGTCGCGCCCTGCGACCACACGCCGCATTTCGCGACGGTGTAGCGACCGAACTCAACCGTGATTGGTTCATCGTAGGTGGCTTGCCATTTGGCGAGATCCTCGTAACGCAAAAGCCCTTTGTTACGTTCGCCGGTGGTGTCCCTGATTTCAGCGTGCGTGTAATAGTCATCGATCGCGCGTGCCACGAAGCCCCGATACCAAATGTCTAGCGCAGCCTCGATTTGTTTGAGACGATCCGTACCGCCTTGGCTTTCGGCTTGTTCGATGATTGTTCGATACGTCTTGGCAAGCGCCGTGGATTGAAAGAGTGAACCAGGCGCAGGGACCTTGTCCTTGGGGAGCCAGACGTCTCGCGAGCTATGCCACTCGGCGCGGAATAAGTCTTGGACCGCAGTAATGGCTTGAACCACTCGCGGGATCAGGGGAAAGCCTTTTTCAGCATAACGGATAGCGGGTGCAAGCACTTCGGCAAGAGACATGCTGCCGTAGTCCCGTAGCATCGTCATCCAAGCACCAAAAGCGCCTGGAACGGTTGCGGGTAAGAGGCCGATGCCAGGAATGAGCCCAAGACCTTTTTCGCGAAAGTATTCGGGCGTTGCCAAGGCGGGCGCGCAGCCTTGGCCGCAAATCACACGCATGCGTTGTTCTTTTTCACTCCACAACATCAGCGGAACTTCACCACCTGGGCCGTTGAGGTGGGGCTCGACGACTTGTAATACGAAGCCGCCAGCTACCGCAGCATCAAAGGCATTGCCGCCACGCTCCAAGATAGACATGGCGGTCTGTGAGGCCAGCCAGTGTGTTGAGGAGACCACGCCAAAAGTGCCAATAATTTCTGGACGAGTAGTAAACGAATCCATATAGCTGCCTAGGTGATTGCAAAGTGGGGGTGAGCTTGCGGGCGCAGTCGAAGATATTAATAGGTATTTATTGCGTCGCAATCGCTGATTTTTGATTAAAACCTAGGGTTTTCCTAGGTTTTAATGGAGGTGGGCGCAATATAATCGTTTACTGATTTTATCTTTTACATTTTTTGGGCTGATGGAGACACCGCCATGATGAACCGTAGATCATTTATCACCAAAGCAGGTATTGCCGGCGCAGCTGGCCTTTCAACCGTTGCTGCCCCCGCTATTGCTCAACGCAAAATCACATGGCGCATGGTGACCACATGGCCCAAGAATTTTCCAGGTTTGGGTGTGGGTGCGCAGCGCTTGGCCGATCGTATTACCGCAGCGTCAGGCGGCCAACTGACCGTTCAGGTTTTTTCTGCGGGCGAACTTGTCCCCGCACTTCAATCCATCGATGCCGTGATTGACGGTGGTGCTGAGATGTCGCACGGTGCTGCTTACTATTGGCAGAACAAGAGCGTGGCACTGTCCTTTTTTACCGGTGTGCCTTTCGGTATGACCAGTCGCGAACTCGCGGCCTGGGTGCGCTATTTGGGTGGTCAGCAAATTTGGGATGAGGTCTATGACCAATTTGGACTGCAGGGCTTTTTGTCGGGTGACACCGGGACACAAGCCGGTGGTTGGTTCCCTAAAGAAATTAAGAGTCTTGAAGATGTCAAAGGCTTGCGTTTCCGTACGCCTGGCTTGGGTGGTCAGGTTTGGGGCAAGATGGGCGCCTCTGTGACGAACATGGCCGCTGGCGAGATTTTCCAAGCGTTGCAGTCTGGTGCGCTGGATGCCGCTGAGTTTGTCGGCCCCTATAACGATCTCGCGCTTGGTTTTTACAAAGCTCGCAAGATTTACTACACCTCGAGTTTCATCGAGCCAGGTTTGGCAACAGAGTTGGTGGTTAACAAAAAGAAATACCAAGCCTTGCCAAAGAGCTTGCAGGATCTGGTGCGCGATGTGTGCCAGGCCGAATACGACCAGGTTGCTTCTGACTTTGCTGCCAATGACCCACGTGCACTAGAAGTGCTGATCAAAGATCATGGCGTCAAAGCTATTCCTCAGTTCCCCGATAGCGTGGTTGAGGCCGCTGCAAAGGCCTCATTAGAGGTCTTGACCTCCATCCGCGATAAAGGCGATGCGTTGACTAAAAAGACGGCTGAGAGTTTTGTCAAAGGGCTCAACACCGTTCGCCTCAAAACTGAAGGTACGGATGCGCAATTTATTGCCGCGCGCGCTAAGTACTTTAAGATCTAATACGTTTAGTTTGAAAGTTAAAAACCCGGCGATCTGTCATAGATCACCGGGTTTTTTTCATGAATATTTTTATGGATATTTAGTAAAGAATCTTTGGTAACCAGGTGACGAGTTCTGGGAATACAAACAAAATAGCAAGCGCCAGCACCTGCAGACAAACAAAGGGAATGACGCCTTTGTAAATCATCCCCGTCGAAATACTGTTGGGTGCGACACTTCTCAGATAAAACAATGAGAATCCGAACGGAGGTGTGAGAAAGCTTGTTTGTAAATTGACGCCAACCATTACGCCAAGCCAGATGGGGTCGAGCCCAAGCATCAACAGAACCGGTGCGGTAATCGGGATCACGATGAAAATAATTTCAAAGGTGTCCAAGATAAAGCCGAGGACGAACATGATGAGCATCACCACGATCATCGCGCCCATCGCCCCACCTGGCAGCCCCGAGAGGAATTCATGTACCAGATTATCTCCACCCATTTGACGGAAGACGATCGAGAATACAGAGGCTCCAAACAGAATAATAAAGATCATCGAGGTGATCGTTGCAGTCGATATAGCAGCCTCGCGTAACACTCTCAAGGACAAGCGCCAACGTAAGGCAGCCAGAATCGTTGCACCAACCGCGCCGACGGAAGCAGCTTCAGTAGGTGTGGCGATTCCACCGATGATGGATCCCAGTACGGCGATGATCAGCAATAGTGGTGGCACCATCGCTGTGATGACTTCTTTGAAAATCCCCTTTTTCTCCTCATCACTAAAGGGCGTGGCCGGGCATGATTTCGGATCGACGATCGCTTTAAACACCATCCATCCCAAGTAAAGCAGTACCAACAGCATGCCGGGAATGAAGGCTCCCGCAAACAAATCACCTACTGAGACAGGAGTCGGCGCAAAATTACCTTTTGACATCTGTACTTGTGAGTTGATGCCCGCAAGTATGTCGGCCATGAAAATCAGTACGGTGGAGGGTGGGATGATTTGCCCCAAGGTGCCCGATGCACAGATCACTCCACTGGCGAGTTTGGGGTCATATCCTGCTCTGAGCATGGCGGGTAAAGAAATCAAGCCCATGGTCACGACGGTGGCACCCACCACGCCTGTTGATGCAGCGAGAAGGGCGCCGACTAAAATCACGGAAATCCCTAAGCCACCTCGCACATTGCCAAAGAGTTTGCCCATTGTCAGCAGCAATTCCTCGGCTATCTTGGAGCGCTCAAGCATGACGCCCATAAAGATAAAAAGCGGGACAGAAACCAATACTTCATTGGTCATAAAACCAATATATCGACCTGCAAGCGAGGCTAGATTTGAAAAATCAAAGACCTCAAAGTAGTAGCCGATTGCGCCAAAAATGAGTGAGGTGCCAGCCAGTGAGAATGCAACTGGAAAGCCCAGCATCAACATGCCGATCACACCAAAAAACATCAGACCCGCAAGAATTTCACCGATCAGTACGTAATCCATGTTCGTCACTCCTTGCCAGTCGCTTGCGCGATCGTTGGGTAACGGAAGTCCTTTGGAATGAGATCCTCGCGCTTGGCAAGCATCAGAATAGAGCGGATCGCCATGGCAAGGCCTTGGAAGGCGACCAGGACTACAAAAACGAGAATAAAGGTTTTCAACACATACAGTCCTGGCATGCCGCCCACGTTTGCAGAATTTTCCATCAGGCGCCAGGAGCGCTGAACGTAGGGCAGACCAATGTAATAAATGGCAAACATGAAGGGAAACAAAAATACACACACACCGACCAAGTCGGCGATCGCTTTTTTAGTGGGCGAGGCGGGTCGATAAAAAATATCAACCCGTACATGATCTTCTCTAAATAGGGCGAAGCCAGCGACAGCGGTAAACATCACGCCATTGAGCCAGACATATAAATCCTGCATCCACAGCCTGGTGGTTGAAAACAGATAGCGCTCCACGACGACTGCGAAGCAGACTAAAACAATTGCAAGAGAGAGCCAAGCAAACGTATTGCCAATGGCTTTATTGATCGCGTTTATTGACCGCATTATGACTGCTAGGATTGTTAGCATGCGGATTCTCCAAAAGAACTAAAGGAAAACGCGCCAAGAGGTCTATCGCTCTTGGCGCGCAGTAAGAAAGTTTCGGGTGCAATTACTGGGGTTCAACGCCTGCTTTCTTGAACAACTCAGCCCATTGAGGGAGTTGTTGTTTGACTTTAGCGTCCAGGGCAGCAGGATTTGCATCCTTGGTCAGGACTTGTGCGCCCAGACCCGCCATGCGCTCCTGAAACTTAGGATCGGCCAAGCCTGCTTGGAGAGCTTCTACAAGCTTTGCGCGGATAGGTGCTGGCGTATTTTTGGGAACCCACATGCCATGCCAGATACCAACTTCAAAGTCTTTGAAACCTGACTCATCCATCGTGGGCAAATTTGACAAGGTGGCGACACGCGTCTTGCTTGTCACAGCATAGGCCTTGATGGTGTTTGCTTTGATTTGCTGAGTCGTGTTGGTGGTTTGATCACATAACAAATCGACTTGTTTGCCCACCAAGTCGTTCATGGCTGGGCCTGTGCCCTTGTAGGGGACTGTCAGCAGATTCACACCGACGCCACTGGCGAACATCACGCCGCACAGGTGTGAGGCAGCGCCGATACCGGCATTCGCCAAGGAAACTTTGTCCTTATTTTTCTTGACATACTCAACCAATTCTTTGATGTTGTTGGCAGGAAAGTCGGAGCGGCCGACGATCGTCATCGGAACGTCCACAACGAGACCAATAGGCTCGAAACCTTCGATGGGGTTGTAGTTGGGCTTTTTGTACAGGGCGGGTGCAGTTGTGAAGCCAACGTGCATCAACAATACGGTGTAGCCATCGGGGTTGGCGCGCGAAACGAAGGAGCTTCCAACTGTGCCGCCTGCGCCCGCTTTATTTTCGACCACGACGCTTTGTTTGAGCGTGGGACGCATGGCTTCGGCCAGCGAGCGTGCGACGTTGTCGGTTGGGCCGCCCGCTGCGAAGGGAACCACCATGTTGATGGTCTTTGAGGGGAAGTTGTCTGCGCTTTGTGCCGACGCTGAAAACGCGACCGCAGACAACAAGGCACCGATTGTGAGTGAAAATGTTTTCATTTTGGCTCCGGGGTCAGTCTAAAGTGAAGGGGAAATACTAAAACAGCAATTAAAGCATGATTCAATAGAACGCAAGTGCATAAAAAATAAGGGATTTAGGCTGCACAGCCCCCGTTTAAAGCCCGTCAGAGATGATTTGTGTTCATTCGCTCAGAGAATAGGTATATTCGATGGCTGAGAACCTAAACAAACCTAAACATTTAACGACAGAGACCTTTTTCTATGACCATCCAGTTTTATTCTTTTGATACGCCTAATGGCCGCAAAATCTCCGTGGCCCTCGAAGAAATGGGTCTGGCTTATGACGTGATCCCGGTTGATATCGGTAAGGACGAGCAGTTCAAACCCGATTTCTTAAAAATCAGTCCTAATAACAAAATCCCTGCCATTGTGGATCGCGACGGTCCGGACGGCAAACCCCTCAGCGTGTTTGAGTCTGGGGCGATTTTGATTTATCTCGCTGAGAAAACAGGCAAGTTTTTACCGGCCAAAGGCGCTGCCAGAGTTGCGGTTCTTGAGTGGCTCATGTTTCAGATGGCGGGCTTTGGTCCCATCCCCGGTCAAGTCCATCATTTTCTTGGTCTGACCAATGAGGAGGACAAACGCTACGGCGTACAGCGCTTCATGGCTGAAACGCGCCGTTTGTACGGAGTCATGGATCGACGACTTGCGGAGCAGACTTTTTTTGCAGGTGATCTGTCGATCGCCGATTTCGCACTCTTGGGTTGGGTGTGGAGGCACCCTCGCCATCAGGTCGATTTGGCGGATTTTCCGAATGTAAAGCGTTGGTACGAAACAATGATGGCACGCCCTGCGGTTCAGCGCGGTTTTGCTGTCGCACTTAAATAACGATTTGTTGATAACGAATTGTTGAGGAGATAAAAATGAAGAAGCAAACTTTACACATGAAAAAAATCTGTGCGTCGTTCATCGCGATGACCGGACTCGTCCTGACGAGTGGTCAGGCACAAGCGCAAGCGGCTGATGCTTACCCGACCAAGACGATTAAGCTTGTGGTGCCCTTTGCACCTGGTGGCGTGACGGATACCAGTGGCCGTATTGTGGCCGAGGGCTTATCCAAACGACTCGGTCAGCAAGTCATCGTTGAAAACAAGCCTGGCGCGTCCGGCAATATTGGTGCCCAGCAGGTAGCGACTGCGGCTCCCGATGGCTACACGCTCTTTTTGGCGTTGGATGGCACCTTGGTGATTAACCCTCACGCTTATTCAAAGATTGGTTTCGATACGCTCAAGGATTTTGCGCCTGTCGCCAAAATCGGCAATTCCATCGTCATTTTGGCGGCGAATCCAGACGTCAAGGCAAAGAACCTGAAAGAGCTGGTGGCCTTGGCGCAAGCCACTCCAGGGGGGCTTTCCTACGGCACCTCAGGTAACGCCAGTCTCGTGCATTTGGCTGGCGAGTTGCTCAAGCAACAGTCCAATTCTAATTTTGTACATGTCCCTTACAAAGGGGGCGGTCCTGCTGTAGCCGACGCTTTGGCCGGACATATTCCCTTGACCTTTGCCTCCGCTGCCTCGATCAATCAACACTTGAAAGCAGGAAAACTGGTGGCTCTTGGCGTACCAAGCGCGACGCGCTCGGCGGCCTATCCCGACATTCCAACTTTTAAAGAGTCGGGTATCCCCGGGATTGAGTTGAACTCATGGGTGGGTATCATGGCTCCAGCCAAGACGCCTGCCGCCATCGTTGCTAAGCTCAATAAGGAGATCAATGCCGTCTTGCAGGATCCTGCGGTGAAGGCGAAGTTGCTCGGGTCTGGGATTGAAGCAGCAAACGCATCATCCGCGCAGTTTGGTGATGAAATCAAACGTGACCTGGCGCTGTACAAACCCGTGGTTGAAAAAGCAGGGATCAAAGTTAATTGAGCGCATAAAAATTAAGTGCATAAATTAGGTGCATTTCAACTGGCTGTCATGCTAGACAGGAGACAAAAAATGAAAGCAAAAAAATTCAAACAACTCACCGCCGTTCAGTATTTGGGTCGCAGTATTTCAGGCCTGATTGCGGGCGGCGTACTCGCCGTGATGCCGCTGACTGTGGTGGCACAGTCGTTTCCCGACAAACCCATCAGGATCGTGGTCGGATTTCCTCCGGGCGGTGGCTCCGACTTGATGGCGCGCTCGGTGGGTGACCGGCTTTCGACGGTCTTGAAGCAGCCCGTCATTATTGAAAATAAACCTGGTGCGGGATCCTCCATCGCGGCATCGTATGTCGCGCAGTCCAAGCCCGATGGCTATACCATTTTGTTTGCTCAGGCTGCGAATATGGGTGTCGCTCCCGCGTTGAGACCCACTCTGAATTACGACCCTCTCAAAAACTTTGCTCCTATTACGCGTTTAGTGTCTGCGCCGCTTGTGATTGTGGGTCCCGCAACCTTGCAGGCAAAAACCCTCAAGGAAGTGATTGCAATGGCACAGGCTAAGCCAGGTGCATTGAGTTATGGCTCCCCCGGGTCGGGCACAGCAGGTCATCTGGCTGGCGAGATGTTTGGCTCTGAGGCCAAAATTAAAATCGTGCATGTGCCCTACAAAGGACAAGCCGCAGCAATCACAGACATGATTGGTGGACGCATTGAGTTGTATTTCAGCACGTTAGCTGTTGTGAAACCACATGTCGAAGGTGGCAAAATCCGGGCGTTCGCGGTGACGTCCTCAGATCGTTCTCCAGCGTTTCCTAACGTGCCCACAGTGGCCGAAGCAGGGGTGACCGGTTTTGAGATTGAAAACTGGTATGGTTTGGTCGCTCCTGCCGGAACGCCACCTGCAGTGATTAATCTTTTAAATAAAGAGATTCTCAAAATCTTGAAAGATCCCAAGCTTGTCGAGGAGTTGTCCAAGGAAGGAGGCAATATCAGACCCGATACCCCGGAACAGTTTGCTAAGTTCCTAGCCGTTGATGTCCCACGTTGGAAAAAGATCGTGACTGAGGCAAAATTAGAAACGAACTGATCCGGCATTGCGTTTGATGATTTAGACATCGCCAAAACTGCCTTTCCACAAATATGAATTCATATTCAATAAAAATACTCACAATAGAGTTCTGATTATTTTGTGCGAGTAGGTAGATGGCGATGATTAAACCAAGCACTGAGCTGACAAAGCCTGCATCAGAAGAAACTCCAGTGACGAAAATACTCGCTGAGTTTGTTGCAGAATTTAAATCGGCCCGCCTACCCGTAGAGGTACGGCACCAAGTGGCCCGGGGACTTGTGAACTGGGCAGGTTGTGCGATCGGCGGTTCTCGCCACCCAGCAGTCACCAACGCGCTGGCGGCTTTCGGTCCATTCATGGGTATCGGGCAGTCGAGTATTTTGGGGCGCAGTGAACGTGTGGATGCGTTACATGCCGCCCTTTTTAATGGCATCAGCTCTCACGTGCTTGATTTTGATGATACGCATCACGCGACCTTGGTTCACCCAAGTGGTCCGGTGTTATCGGCAATGCTCGCACTTGCGCAGTTTCAAACTATTGATGGTCCCACCTTTGTTGAGTCGATTGCGCTTGGCATTGAGGTTGAGTGTCGAATTGCGCTAGGAGTGTGTCCTGCCCATTACGATATTGGATGGCATGTCACAAGTACTGTCGGTGGGTTTGGCGCCGCAGCAGCGGTTGGGTATGCCTTAAAGCTCAATGCAAAACAGATGGCGTGGGCATTTGGCATTGCTGCCACACAAGCCTCTGGCTTGCGTGAAGTTTTCGGCACAATGTGTAAAAGCTTGCATCCAGGTCGTGCTGCACAGAGCGGCTTGAGTGCGGCTCTAATGGCGCGTGCGGGCTTTACCAGCTCGGAGCGTGTCATCGAGGCGCCTCGCGGCTTTGCCAGAGTAATGTCTACACACGCGCACTTGAACGATACGATCGAGGGTCTGGGAGAAAAATGGGTTGTGATGGATAACGCTTTTAAGCCTTATGCCTGCGGCCTCGTGATTCATCCTGTGATTGACGGTTGCATTTCACTTTACGCAAAGCAGCTGTTCAAGCCTCAGGAGATTGCGTCGTTGCATTTACGTGTCAATCCGCTCGTTGTAGAGTTGACCGGAAAACCTCAACCCACGACCGGACTCGAGGGAAAGTTCAGTGTCTATCATTCAGCTGCAATTGTTTTGCTGACGGGTTTCAGTACGTCCAAGCATTACACCGACAGTGCAGTGCGAGGAGATGACGTCACGGCCCTGAGAAAAAAGGTCACTGTTGAGGTAGACACCAGTATTCGTGTCGATGAAGCGCACATCACCGTCACGCTGCAAGACGGTGCGACGCATCACCATCACGTGGATCACGCATTAGGAAGCCTTGAGCGTCCGATGAGCGATGCGAATTTAAACCAAAAATTCATTGATCTGGTCTCAGATATTTTGCCCGCTTCGCAGGTCAACGACGCTCTTAAGCAATGTTGGCAAGTAAATACGCTTCCTGATGCAGGTGTGCTTGGGACGTTGCTGTCGACGGGTTAGATTTTATAGATGGCGCTCCAGCAACGTATCAATCAGTCGTTGGACGGGTAGTGAGGGTGGTTCACCTTTGCGCAGCGCAATGTTGAGCTCGCGTACGGCCCATTGATCAAGGAGGGTCACAATTGCGATGCGGCGTGTGCGAGCTTGAGATATTGCAATGGCTTCAGGTATGACTGCTATACCAATGCCAGACTCTACGAGCTTGCAGAGCGCATCAAAATTGTTGACCTGAATGCGCAGCTTTATCGATGCACCCTCGTCACGGGCGACCCGCATGATGAAATGCTGAAGCGCAGCGTGCTCTGGCAACCCGATAAAATCAGCACCTAGTGTTTGGTGAAAATGAAGTGAGGACGTATTGCAAAGAGGGTGCGAGAGCGGTGTGACGAGCACAAGTCGCTCTTTGCTGTAAGGGAGATATTCGAGTCTGTCGCTTCGAGTTTCTGATGCCAAGATGCCGATATCTGCCTCTCCACTAACAAGTGATCGAGTGATATTTGAAGAGGCATGTTCCTGTAATATTATATTAATCTCAGGATATTGTAGAAGGTAGCGCTGCAACACATTAGGCATTGAGCCATGCGTTGACAGGGTGTTTGCATGCAGTCGAATGTCACCTTTCATCAAATTCAACGTTGCGCTCAATTCCCCGAGCATGTTTTCAAACTGAGAAAGGATTTTCTTCGCATTTGTCAATACACTTAGACCTAGAGGTGTTGGCGATAAGCCATGCGAATTTCGAACAAAAAGTTTTGTGCCCAACACCTCTTCAATTTTTTTGATTCTGGTGCTCGCGGCAGGCGCTGACATATTGGAGAGTTCTGCACCTCTCGAAAGGCTCAGCGTCTCCGCAACATGAAGGAGGAGTCTGAAGTCGACCAGATCAAAATAACTAATGAGTTGTGCTGATCCGGCGTGCGGGTGATGTGTCTTCATTCCCTTGTTTGTGAAAAAGTATCGATAATGGATCGGAAATCGGGCATTATGAAAGCTGTTTTAACCAAAGACTAACCCATGTTTAAACACATTTAAATTGCATCGAACATACTGGTAGTACACACTAAAAGCGAATGTCACAGTAGCAATACATATACAAATACTGGAGAATAATGATGATAAAAATAAAGCATTTCTTGGCGCTTGGTGTCATTCTACTCACGGGGTTGGGTAGTTCGGTCGTACAGGCGCAGAAGTTTCCTGATAAACCTGTAAAAATCGTAGTGCCGTTTGCACCGGGTGGTGGCGCAGATTTATTGGCCCGGACAATGAGCGTGAGTTTGACTGAGCGTTGGGGACAACCCGTGGTTGTGGAAAATCGCCCCGGCGCAAGTGGCAATATTGGCGCTGAAATTGTTGCGCGCGCTGAGCCTGATGGTTACACCGTGCTTCTTACAAGTAGTGCTTTTGTTATCAGCCCAGGGATGACAAACAAGCTACCTTTTAATGTTGAAAAAGATTTCACGCCCATTACTCTGGCGGTTGAGTTGCCCAATGTCTTGGTTGTGCACCCCAGCGTGAAGGCGAATTCAGTGGCTGAACTTGTCGCATTAATCAAGGAAAACAAGACAAAAATTAATTACGCCTCACCCGGAAATGGCACAGGCGGCCATTTGGCAGCAGAGCTTTTTAAACAGTCTGCTGGCGTTGATGTTTTACATGTTCCTTATAAAGGTGGCGGTGCAGTGATTGCTGATTTGCTAGCGGGTCATGTGCAGATGACTTTTGCAACGCTGCCTTCAGTGATGGCTTACATTAGTTCAGGTAGAGTGCGCCCGTTGGCCTTAACGACTGCTAAGCGTGGTTTTATTGAAGCACCTACGATGATTGAGTCCGGATTTGTTGGGTTTGACCTCTCGACATGGCTCGGCTTTCTTGGTCCTGCGGGCATGTCTCCTGCGATCGTTAAAAAATTAAATTCGGACTTAATTTTCGTGATGAAATCGCCGCAGATCAGTGAAAAAATTAAGCAACAGGGAATGTTAGAGGTTGCTTCTACACCAACTTATTTTGCGGAAAAAATTGTGAAAGACGTTCAGATGTACAAAGGTATCATTCAGAAATCTGGTGCGAAAACAGACTAATTCTTTGACTTACATCACGCAGGGGCGAATGATTCATGACTTGGAAAAATCCTAGACTGGTTTCTTTTTCTCACAGGCGAAAGGCGTTTTTTTCAGGCCAGTCCACACCCCGTGACTTACTTGAAGAGTGCCTGGAAAACATTGCAAAGTTCGAACCTGCTGTCCAGGCATTTGTCGCTATGGATATTGAGTCGGCAAGGCGGTCTGCGGATGTGTCCACGGCGCGCTATCTTGCAGGGCAACCTTTGTCGCTGGTAGACGGGTGCCCTGTAGGCATCAAAGACATTATTGCAACGTGTGACTTTCCTACGCAAATGGGTTCACCCGCTTATGTAAACTATCAAACGCCTCACGATGCCGCGTGTGTGCACGCCTTAAGAAGTGGTGGGGCGGTCATCGTTGGCAAAACGGTCACGACAGAGTTTGCAATTGGCTCGTCAAGACAGACAACCAATCCTTTCGATGTGTCGCGAACGCCTGG
This sequence comes from Zwartia lucis, assembly GCF_965234455.1. Taxonomy (GTDB): domain Bacteria; phylum Pseudomonadota; class Gammaproteobacteria; order Burkholderiales; family Burkholderiaceae_B; genus Zwartia; species Zwartia lucis. Next base: position 1,177,829 of record NZ_OZ248472.1, read on the forward strand.
AGGTTCGTCAAGCGGTTCTGCAGCTGCGGTAGGTGCAGGCATGCTGCCTGTAGCGCTGGCAACGCAGACACAAGCATCAACCTTACGCCCAGCTTCGTATTGCGGCGCGTATGCCTTCAAGCCAACATATGGTGCATTCAGAATGGAGGGTGTGCATGTTATGTCTCCAACGAGTGATCATGTTGGCGTGATCGGCGCATCGGTAGATGATGTTTGGGATACAGCCGCCAGAATTGCGTTGTCGGTGGGTGGCTCAGGTTATCCGTTCATGCAAGGTGCTGATGAGCCACTTATTCCCTCTAAGCCGGCGAATCTGATACGACTCTACACCCGCGGGTGGGGCGAGATGCAAGCCTCTGCGCATCAAGCCTTCGATGATATTGTTCTTCAGTTATCTAAAGCGGGTATTCGCATACTTGACCGTCATACGCACAAAGTCCTTGAAAAGCTAGAAGAAACACTGGAGTCGTGTCTGGATCGAGCACTGGAAATTGTGGTCTATGAAATGCAGTGGCCGTTTCAGGATTATGTTGAGCGTTACGGCGAAAAGATCGGACCGCGTATTCACCGGATGGTCGAGCAAGCACAAACGATGTCAAGAGCGGATTATGCAGATCTGCTGCAGATGCGGCGAGACTTGCAGCGACAAATGACGCTTGTGGCTAAGGAGTTGAATGCGGATGGCTTCCTGTTGCCCGCGTCGTCCGGACCTGCTCCAGTTGGTTTGGAGTACACGGGAAGCCGCACGTTTCCATCTTTTGCGAACTTAGTGGGATTCCCTGCCGTGACCTTGCCAAAATTAAATGTAGATAGTTTGCCCTTCGGAATTCAATTGTTTCATTTAGAGCAACGGGATAGAGATCTTTGTGCACATGCACAATGGATCGATGAAATGCTGCGCTGACCCCATTTACAGCCAAGTTTGGGTATAGTTCAGTTTTTCGTGGAGACACTCATGCAAAACAATCGCTCTACTCCCTTGGTTCGCTCAGTGAAGTGGGCAGCGGGTGCCTTATCTGCCGTGGCGATGACCTTCGGTATGTCGGGCGCTCAGGCCCAGCAGGCTTATCCAAACGCTCCGATTCGCCTTGTGGTGGGTTATGCCGCTGGTGGCACGACCGATATCCTGGCGCGTTCGTTGGGCGAGCAACTAGGTAAGATTTTGGGTCAAACCATCATCGTCGATAACAAGCCGGGTGCTGCGAGCAACATTGGTGCAGCATTCGTCTCCCAAGCTAAGCCTGATGGTTACACCCTCTATATGGCTACGGTCGCAAGTCACGGGATTAATCCTGCGCTGTATCGTGGCAAATTGCCGTTCGATCCAATCAAGGATTTTGCGCCGGTTTCGATGGTCGCCTCCATTCCTTTGATGCTGGTCATCAATCCAAGTTTGCCAGTGAAGTCCATCAAAGAATTGATCGAATACGCGAAAAAGAATCCGGGTAAGCTGAATTATGCTTCCAGTGGCAACGGCTCGCCTGGCCATTTGGCGGCCGCTGTGTTTAACGATGCGACACAAATCAAGATCGAGCATATTCCGTTCAAGGGCGGTAACCCTGCCAACACTTCAGTGCTTGCTGGCGAGACACAAATGACCTTCGCCACTGTACCGGGTGCCTTGCCTCACGTCGTGGCTGGTAAGTTGATCGCTCTGGGCGTGACGACAAAGAAGCGCTCCGGACAGTTGCCGAATGTTCCAACAATTGCTGAAGCTGCGGGTCTGCCGACCTATGACATCAGCACATGGAACGCCGTCCTTGCACCCAAAGGCACACCCGACGCAGTCGTCGCAAGACTGAACGCTGCGATCATTCAGGCGATGAAGTCACCTGAGCTGCGTCAGCGTTTTGAGAAAGAGGGTGCCATGCCCATGACAAGCACCCCCAAAGAGCTCAGCGATTTTATTGTGCTCGAAGTAGAACGATGGGGTAAGGTCGTCGACAAAACTCCAATGAGTACAAACTAAACAAACTTGCCTGTCAGTCCGCCGTCGACGACGATTTCTGTCCCCGTAATATAAGACGCATCATCGGAGGCCAGAAAAGTTGCGACGGAGGCGACCTCCCAAGGTGTTCCCATGCGTCCCATGGGAACCTGTTGATCCCGAGCCCGACGTGTGTTGTCCATGTCGGCGTTCGCATCAAATACTTTTGCCACGTTTTTCTGAATACGCGGCGTATCAATCAAGCCAGGAACAATCGTGTTGGCTCGGATCCCATCGATGGCATATTGCTGCGCGAGCATTTTAATAAAGTGCGTGACGGCGGCTTTGGTGACGCTGTAGGCAAGATGGGGATAGCCAAGATAGCGCATACCCGCCACCGAGGAGACGCCAATGATTGAGCCAGAGCCTTGCTTGACCATGATGGGAGCGACAAGCTTGGCAGCGATCAAAATACTTTCGACGTTGACCTTTTGAATGCGGTCCCAGTCTTCGAGAGAGGTTTCGGCAGGACCTCCTACGCGACCAATGCCTGCATTGATTTGCATGATGTCGATACGACCAAAATCGTGCATGACACGATCGATGGCGACTTGCATCGCCTCGAAGTTCGCGACGTCAGCTTGATAAGCGATGGCCTGAGCGCCGAGTGATTTAATTTCTTGTTCAACTTCTTGGGCTGCAGCAAGATTGAAATCAAGTGCGGCCACCGAAGCGCCAGCACAGGCCATGGCGATGGAGCTAGCCTTGCCAATACTGATGCCCGGTGCACTAGTACCTGCGCCCAGAATCAAAGCCACGCGTCCCTTGAGTCTTTCGGTACGGATGGGAAGCTGCGAGTCAAGGAGAGTTGAATAGCTCATGCGACCTGACCTAAGCCAACAGTCAATCCTCCACAGACGTAAAGAACTTGACCAGTAATATAGCCAGCCCGATCATCAATTAGAGAAGCGACGGCATGGGCGATATCATCAGGCTCACCCATCCTCTTGAGTGGAATCGACTCCAAGATTTTTTTTGTTTTAGGTGAGTCTGGAGGGTTGCCAGAGAGAAATAGCTCCGTGGCAATCGGTCCGGGACCAATCGCATTGACCGTCACGCCATAAGGTGCGAGCTCGAGGGCCCAGGTCCGCGTCATCCCGAGCAGGCCCGCTTTGGTAGCTGAGTAAACAGTACGCAGTTCTTTGCCGAGTGCGGCACGACTCGAAATGTTGATGATGCGCCCAAACCGGGCAGCTTGCATCCCGGGCTGTAGTCCTTGCGCGACGAGCATGGGCGCACGCAGATTCAAGGCGCAGACCGCATCGAAATCTTCGAGTGTGGCGTCTTCGAGTGTACCGGGTCGAATGAATCCTGCGTTATTGACCACACGCAGCACTTGATGGTCACGCGTAATGCGCTGCAAAATATCACGCGTCGCTTGCGCATCAGTCAAGTCTGCTTGGTAATGCGTTTCACCTTTGAGCAAGGTCTTGGGGGCGACGCGATCGAGATTGATAATGGAGTATCCGTCTGCGATGCAACGGGTGATGATGGCGCGGCCGATACCGCCGCTGCCGCCTGTGACGAGTACGCTGCGTTCAGTCATATGCTTTACCTCCGGTGCCAGGGCCATTGCCTACATAGGGAATCATTTCATCGATCGTATCCCAGATAAATCGACCGGCCGGATCTTGTTGTTCCTCGGCGATGTGGGAAACAAGTCCCGCGGCACGTGAGATGACGGCAAAGCCGCGCATGAGTTTGGAAGGAATCCCGATTTCTCCGAGCATCGCGGCAACAGCTCCTGTTGCATTGATCGTGATGTGGCGACCGTAGACCCGATCGACGGTCGCGGAGAGTAAGCGTAGGGCACCCACATATTTTTGCTCGAGTTCGGATTCTGCTTCTGTCAGCGCGAGTAGTTTGATTGAGCGTGGATCATCGGGTTTATGTAGGTGATGACCAAAGCCTGGTAGGTTTTGCTTGTTTTTGCGGATTTCCATCACCAGGTTTTCGGTAAATTTTTCTGGTTCGGCTGAGTCGACGATTTGTTGCAAAATGACGGCGTTGTTTTCCATCGTACCAACAAACTGACTGCCTACCGCCATCAAGCCTGCGGCAACTGCACCTTGCAGGTTTTCTGGTGCGCTCATGTAAATCATGCGAGTGGCGATCGCGCTGGGTGTGAAACCGTGCTCCATCAAGGTGATCAGCACGGCGTCCATGATGCGCATATCCACAGCTCTTGGTTCACGGCCAAGAATTTGCATGAACATCACTTCGGAGAATGTTTTTTTACCGATCAGATCTTCGACTAAATCCGCATCTCGGTAGTTCATGCTTGTTAAGGTGTGCGTGCAAAGTTTTGTTGTGGGCGTTAATTTTTTTATATTGGAAGACATGATCAAATTTTCTTTTTTAAGATGGTCGTTTTTTAGTTTAAAAGTTCGCGGATAGCTGTTTTTAGTACTTTACCCACAGAGGAGCGAGGTAATTGATCAAGGAAATGAATCTTTTTGGGCGCATGGACTGAGCCCAGGGCTGTTTTGACATGCGCAATCAAGTCCTCAGGTTCGCATTTCACGCCTGGATGAAGTTGTACTGCGGCATGAACGGCCTCACCCCATTTTTCATCGGGCATACCAAAGACTGCGCATTCGTATACAGCATCGTGCTGCGACAAGACGTTTTCGACATCCGTCGGGTAGATGTTAAAGCCGCCGGTGATGATGACATCGCGGATCCGATCTTTGAGAAAGAGATAGCCGCGTTCATCAATCAAACCGACATCGCCAGTGTGCAGCCACTCATCGACAATCGTTTCGGCGGTTTTTTCTGGCAAGCGCCAGTAGCCGGTCATCACCAGATGTCCACGCACGACGACTTCTCCCATTTCACCCTCGGACAAAATTTTGCCATCGGGCGACATAATCGCCATGTCAGACAGCCAGGTGCAACGACCGACTGAGCCCCGGTTCAGAGGATCCTTGAAGCTACTCGGGCGCATCATTGTGACGATTTGAGGTGCTTCAGTTTGCCCGTAGGTCGTACCGACAACCTCACCAAAGAAGGTCCTGAGCTGATCGACTTTCTCGGCAGGCATCGGCGCACCGCCATAAATCAGATTGCGCAGCTTAGGAAAATCTGCACGTGAAACACCGGGATGCGCCATCACCATATAAATAAGCGTAGGGGGCATAAAACTCATCGTGCCGCCTTGCTCGCGGAATGCTTGGATGACAGAGGCGGGATCCGTCTTGTCGAGGAATAAAAGCTTAGCACCTTCGGCGAGCATGGGCAGCAGATAGGTGGAGGTGCCGTGCGTCACCGGAGCAGTCACGACAAAACAATCGTCTGACGTGATTTGCCAGCCACTGACCTGATTGATGATGCCGGCCGTCCAGGCGCGATAGGGCTGCATCACACCCTTGGGCAGACCGGTCGTACCACCTGTGAACTTAATGGCTTGGGTCGCGTTTTCACCGGCTTCGTTGGTGCTGGGTACTTGACCTGCATGACGTACGATCCAGTATTCAACGCTTTGATTGGGAACCGTACCGCTATCATCCAGTCGTAGCCATGTGGCGGAGCTGGCTTCGAGCAGTTCGGCGCCTTTTGCATCTGACATGACGATGGAGGGTTCGATGGTGTCAGTAATCCGCTTGATTTCAGAGGCGGTACTGCGGGCATTGAGTGGAACCCAAACTTTGCCTGCGGCAAGAACGGCGAGAATAGCCGTGGCGTGGTCGACTGTGTTGGCGGCGCAGATCGCGACACGTGTTTGAGGTTGCGGGTCGATAGCTTGAAGCGCTGAAGCGAGAGCGTTGACTTTTGAAGCGAGCTCTCGATAGGTCAGCGTTAGTGTCCTGCTTTGTAGAGCGATACGTTCAGGATATAACTTTGAAGCCCTAAAAAAAAAGTCAATTGGATACACCAGTATTTCCTGTTATGTTCGTTGAATAATATCGCTTTGAATACATACTTGTGAGTTTATCTTTTCGCTGCAATCACGGTCGTTGGCGCATCCTTCAAGCTGGCATTGATTTTTTTTCCAGCCACTTCACCGACAAAGGTTTGGGGCTTATCTTTGGCATCGATATACGTCAAGGTCAATTGAGAGCCATTGAGTTTGCCCGTGACGCGTTGCGTGCGGTTGTCGCCAAAGGTTAGTGTCCCTTCTATTTTTTGAAATTTTTGCTGAAGACTTAATTTCGCCGTCGTGATGCCTGGTAAACCTGTGACTGACCATTCACCTTGCACCTTGGCAGGGACGACCCAATAATAGCCTCGACCCCCACCTTCAGAATTAACGATTTCATCAGGCTCCCATGAGCCCATCATAAAGGAGTTAGAGACCACTCGTGTACCGGGTTTCATATCGAGGATGGTCGGTTTAAGTTTCATATTGAGCGTCGTCAAAAGATAAAGCGTCACCACCGTCGCATTTGAAAAATCTTCTTCGAAAATATCACCCGTGACGATGGTGACTTTATCGGAGACATTCGCGCGTTGAGCGTTTTGTCGGGCCAAGTTCGCCATGTCTGGATTGAATTCGATGCCAACCGCGCGAGCGCCAAATTGACGAGCGGCTTGGATCGGAATCTTGCCGTCACCGGCACCGAGGTCATAGACCACGTCATTCGAATTGACTTTGGCGGTTTCAAGCATTTTGACGACCAAATCATTGGGTGTGGGGACCCAGATCACATCCTTGCCCGCTTGAGCGACTGTTGGTTCGTAGGTTTTTTTATCTGACTGGGAGTGTGCTGTGCCCGAGATCAATAAAAATCCTATTGCGGCCGTCGTGGATACAAGCTTTCTGAGGGGGTGTCCGAACAAAATGTGTTGAAACATTGCAATGGCTCCGAGTAAAGGTTGTCATAAAGGACAGCAGTGAGGGTTATGCTAGGGGTTATGAGGTTAAATTGTCCAGCGGTTTTTGATGACATGGAGATATCTTTTATGCGTTTCGGATTATGTTTTTTGGCCACGGCTTTCGCAGCACTGTCACTGACAAGTCCATTGCAGGCGCAAAGCTTTCCCTCAAAGTCGATTTCATTCGTCGTGCCGTTCGCTGCGGGCGGTCCGGCAGACCTTGTGGCGCGTGAAGTGGCCCGTTTGATGGCTGATGACCTTGGCAAGCCTGTGATTGTTGAAAATCAGCCTGGTGGCTCCGGCGTGGTCGCACTCAACAATATGGGTCGTGCAACGGCGGATGGATATACCTTATTGTTTGCCGCATCCGGTACGGTGGTGATCCATCCCTTATTGAGCGATAAGTTTGCTGCGGTGACCAAGCAATTGGCACCCGTGGGGTTGGTCTCGACGAGTCCACATGTCTTGGTTGTGACCTCAAAAATCGGTGTTAAATCCGTCCAAGGCCTGATTAATTATGCGAAAGCAAATCCAGGGAAATTGAATTTCGGTTCGGCGGGTGCAGGTGGGGCAGCTCACTTGGGGATGGAAATGTTCAAGTCCCAAGCCAAGATTGATGCTGTACACATTCCCTACAAAGGCACATCGCAAGTGATTGCTGATTTAGCCTCTGGCGAAGTGCAGGCCTTGTTTAGTAGCATGCCCTCACTGAAGCCGCTGATGGATCGTGGGGCTGTTGTCGCAATCGGCATGAGCGGCGCGAGTGCTGGCGCAGAAAAAATGGGGATTCCCGAAATTTCAAAGGCGGGCCTTGCGGAGTTTGGGTATACCACCTGGTATGGATTGTTTGCACCCGCGGGCACACCTGCTGAAACAATCAACAAGCTTAATGCTGCCCTGAAAAAAGTCTTGGCAAATTCTGAACTCGCTGCAAAGTTAAGCCCTCAGGGCTTGGATGTCCGTTACAGCACGCCCGCAGGACTCGGCGAACTGGTGCAATCTGAGGCCGCGGGTTGGTCCAAGATCATCAAAGAAGCCAACATCAGCCTCAAGTAAATTTAAAAAGTTTTACTCAGCGTCGTTTACTGTATTCTTTTCGCAGTGACGACGCTGTTTGGTTGTTGCTGAATAGAACCGTGTATTGTGTTCGTTCCAACTTCGCCGACAAAACGCATAAGCTTGCCGTCGGTATCGAGATATTCAAAGTTTATGCGCGATCCTCGAAGCCCACCCTCGATGCGTTGTATGTTTTTTTCTGTCAACGCTAACTGTGCATCGAATTTTTGATTCTTTTGAACAATATTCAATTGCGCATTTTCAAAACCGGGAAGTCCCGTCACTGACCATTTGCCTTCGACTCTTGCGGGAATAATCCAAAAGTATCCAGAAGACTCACCGTTGGTCAGAACAACTTCATCCGGGATCCATGCGCCCATCGCAAAAGTGTTGGAAACAACACGTGTACCGGGCTTCATCTTCAAAAGAGTTGGCATAAGTTTGATATTAAGATCAGTTAGGAGATAAAGCGTGACAACAGTAGCGTTTGAGAAGTCTTCCTTGAAAATATCACCCGTCACGATCGTGACCCGATCGCTTACGCCTGCTTGTTGAGCGTTTCGTCTCGCAAGTGCAGCCATATCCGGGTTGTATTCAATTCCAACAGCTCTGGCGCCAAAGTGACGTGCCGCTTCGATAGGTATTTTTCCATCGCCTGCACCCAGATCGTAGACAAGATCAACCGAGGTGACTCGAGCTGTTTCTAGCATTTTTGTCACGATCGCGTTTGGAGTCGGCATCCACATCACGTCTTTGCCGCGTTGAGCCATAAGGGGTTGATACTGATCCGTGCCAGCATGTTGCGTGGTGCATCCAGCGGCAAGGCTCATCATCAGCGCAGCGATTATGCCTACACCTCGAAAGGGTAAGCGCGGGAAGGATCTCAGAAGGGGCTCTTTAGACACAGTGATCATTTAAAAATTGATTAAAAAAAACAGGCATCCCTGTTCGCGGGGATGCCTGTTTGATAGATGAAGCGCGTTAAGCAGCTAAATACTTACTTTTGAGCCGCGTTGGAGTCCTCTACTACTTTTTTCCATTTAGCGGTTTCCTTAGCCATGAACTCTGCGAAGTACTCAGGTGTCTTGCCAACAGGATCCGCACCCGCAATGATAAAACGCTGCTCAAGGTTCGGCATGACAGCGTTAACTTCTTTGTTTAGCCTGTCAATGATTGCCTGAGGAGTGCCTTTAGGTGCCAGTAGACCAAACCATGAGCCAGAAGAGTAGCCGGGAAAGCCATTCTCGGCGATCGTTGGAACGTCGGGCATGGAGCGTGAACGCTCTAGGCTGGATACGGCGATCGGGATCAGTTTGCCAGCTTTGATGGGTGTAATGACCGAAGGAATTGTTGCGAACATAAAGTCAGTGCGACCCGCTAACAAGTCATTCAATGCTTCGGCACCTTTGTAAGGAATATGTTGTGCGTCGACACCGATACGCTGCATCAACATAAAGCTCGACAAGTGCGCGGACGTACCGACACCTGTCGAGGCGTAATTCAGCTTGCCAGGGTTAGCTTTGACCCAGGCTTCGAAATCCTTGAAGTTTTTGATCCCTTTATCAGGATTGACGACCAACACGTTAGGAACGTCGGCGACCAAAATAATGGGTACCAAATCCTTGAGGGGATCGTAGGCTAGCTTTTGCAAGGAGGGGTTGATCGTCAAGGGACCGACTGAGGCCATCAAAATGCTGTAACCATCGGGAGCCGCTTTGACAATATCAGCAGTTCCAATATTGCCGCCCGCACCGGGTTTATTTTCAACGATGAAATTGGCACCCTTCATGCGGCTGGGCAATTCGTTGGCGATCGCGCGTGCGATAACGTCTGTTGTACCGCCAGCGGTGAAACCCACCATGATTTTGACGGGACGGTCTGGGTAATTAGCGGCTGTTTGTGCCTGGGCGGAAAGGGTTGCGCCCACAGAAAGCATACCAAGTGCGAAGGCCGAAGCGTAGCGTTTAAGTTTGGCGTTGATCAAAAGGATCTCCTAAGTGCCTGATTTGTTTGAAAAGCGCATGAGTATTTGAATCATCCAATGCCGAGTATACGTGAGGATAAGGCACCATTTAAGAGGTTTTTTTAGCTGAAATGGTGATGGATGGATCGCCTTTCACGGATCCCTTGATCATATTGTTTTCAACGCTACCAACAAAGCTTCTCAGCACACCCGTTTGATCTCGGTATTCAAAACTGATTTGATCGCCGTTCAGTCTGCCCTTGATCGAGATACTGTTCGTCCTACCTGGGACTTCAAGCGTACCTGTGATTTCTTGATATTGCTGCAAGATGCTCAAACGCAAAGAATGGCTGTTTGATAAACCTGGTAGACCAGAGATTGTCCAGCTACCTTCGACTTTGGCGGGCACGATCCATAGATAACCCATATGGCCGCTATCGCTTTGCACGGTCTGATCGGCCGTCCAATTGCCCATCGTGAAGGTGTTGGAGACCACACGTGTCCCGGGTTTCATAGCAAGAATCGTGGGCCTTAACCTGATGTTGAGCGCAGGTAGGAGATAGAGCGTCACAACGGTGGCTTTGGAAAAGTCTTCTTTGAAAATATCCCCAGTGATGATGCTGACCTTGTTGGATACGCCGGCAAGTTGGACATTTTTTCTCGCGTAATCAGCCATATCGGGGTTGAACTCGATACCGATCGCGGTTGCATTAAATTGCTTTGCCGCTAGGATCGCGATTTTCCCATCACCTGCGCCGAGATCGTAGACGAGGTCATTTTTCGTGACGTTTGCACTCTTGAGCATGCGCTCTGCAAGGCCTGTCGGTGTCGGTATCCAGATGACATCTTTGCCTTCTTGAGCAATGGTGGGTTTGTATTCATTGGCGACAGGTGCCACTGTCCCGCAACCGATTAAAACGAATGTCAGCAATAGAGCGGGTATGGCGTTCAGTGTAGATCGACGTGAGTGCATAGCTTGGTATCCTGTTGGCAGTTTAAGCGGTGACAAATCTAAGTTCTTGAGAGGGGATGCGCAAATGAATCTGAGCACCTATTTGCAGAGGTGATGCTCCACGCGCGTGAGGAATGTCTGCTTTGACCATTGCTTGACCGACGCGGACTTCGTAGCGAATGAATTCCCCTAAAAACTCCGAATCCACAATCTCACCTTTCAGTGCGAGGTTATTTTGTAAATCAGTTTCAGCATTTTCGACAAAACGTACCGCGTGCGGTCGGAAAGCCAAATCCATGTCGGTGCTTTGCAGTTCAAGGCCTTTTGGTAGTGTCAGCATCCCGAGAGTCGCAGAGTCAAACCGTAGATGATCGCCTTCGGTGATGAATCGACCAGCAAACAGATTGACTGAGCCTACGAATTGGGCGACAAAGCGATTAACAGGAAAATCAAACAGCTCCATTGGCGAGCCCACTTGTTGAATCACGCCTTGATCCATGACGGCGATGCGATGACAGGTTGTCAGCGCTTCTTCTTGATCGTGTGTGACGAAAATAGTGGTGATGCCAAGACGGCGCTGCAACTGAACAAGCTCCTGGCGTGTCTGTGTGCGAAGTTTGGCATCGAGGTTTGAAAGTGGTTCGTCAAGCAGCAAAACCTGCGGTTCGATCGCAAGTGTTCTCGCGATTGCCACACGCTGTTGTTGACCACCTGAAAGTTGACCGGGCCGACGGTTCGCGAGCTCACCCATATCGACGAGTTCTAGCGCGCTGGCGACTTTGGTGCGAATCTCGGCGCGGGGAAGTTTGCGCGCTTCTAGGCCAAATGCGACGTTTTGCGCCACAGTCATATGGGGCCACAGTGCGTAGTTTTGAAACACCATGCCAACGTTTCGCAACCATGGCTGCGTGCCCGTCACGTCTTTGCCATCGATCAGCAGCTCGCCACGTTGGTGTTGATTGAAACCTGCGATCAAACGCAAAAGCGTGGATTTGCCTGAACCTGACGGACCAAGCAGCGCAAAGAACTCACCTGGTTGAATCGTCAGGGTGATGTCTTTGAGTACCGCAGTGGAGCCAAACGACAACGCGATATTTTTTATCTCGATACCAACCGATTTCATGTTCGATTTCCAACGTTTTGGTGGGGTGTGGCGGTTGCAGCCAAGCGATGCGTGATGTAAGTGCCGAGCGCGACGATCGATATCGCAACCACGCTCAGCGCGGCGCCTGGACCGCGTCCCGCGATCGACTGAAAATACAAGTAGATGCCATAAGACATTGGGGCTAAGCTTTCCCTACTTGTGAGCAAGATCGTTTCTGATATCTCAGCTGCAGCCGTGATAAAGCTGGTGACAAAGCCTGCGAGAAGACCTCCCATCATTAATGGAATGACGATTTTACGAATCGTGCGCCAGCGACCCGCACCGACGTTTTCAGCAGCCTCTTCGAGAGCAGGGTGCACTTGAGTCAGTGCAGCCATACAGGAGCGAAGCGCGTAGGGCAGTCTTCGTACAGAGTAAGCAATGACAAAAATCACCCAGCTCGCAGTGAGTGCTCCTGCGCCAAACGGTAACTCGATCCCGCGAAATGCGCGTAGATAACCGATGCCGAGCACAAGGCCGGGCATGGCCAACGCAACGGTCACGAGATGATCCAAAATTTGACGACCAGGAATCGTTGTACGGATCACAATGTAGGCGATGGCGCCACCGATGATGATGTCGATAAAGGCTGCTAGTCCGCAATACAGAATAGTGTTCCAGATCATTTGCTTTGCGTCGGTAAAGATTGTCGCGTAATGGACAAGCGTGAATTGCTCTGGCAGAACGCTAAAGCTCCACACCTTAAAAAGCGACATCAACAAAATGCCGAGGTGAGGCGACAGCACCAACATCAGGATGCCGAAGATCCAACCGTAAGCCAAGGCCGTTTGCCAGCCAGTGAGTTTGCGTTTGGGCGCTTGGGCGCCACCACGCGATACCAACGCGTAATCGCGACGTTTTACAAACCACCAGGAGCCCGCCATGGCTGCGATCGAAAATAAAACCAAGATGACGCAGATCACATAGCCGATGGGGTCTTCGATACCGATCGAAGTCACGCGCAGATAGGCTTGCGGCGCGAGCATATTGGTGACGTTCAGGACGAGCGGGGTACCCAGGTCGTCAAACACTTTGATGAAGACCAAGGACGCGCCCGCGATATAGCCGGGGAGGGCAAGCGGGAAAATAACTTTTCTAAAAAGACGCCAGCCTGAGGCCCCCAAGTTTTGGCCTGCTTCTTCCATCGAAGAATCGATCGTCGCCAGTGAGGCGGAAAGGTTGAGCAAAATAAATGGAAAATAGTGAAGCGTTTCAACAAAAATAATACCTTTTAATCCTTCCATGACAGGAATACTGAAGCCGAAATTGTCCATTAGGATCAAGTTGACCGCGCCAGAGCGACCAAAAATCAGCTGCAAAGCGGCCGCGCCCACGAAGGCGGGCATGACTAAGGGCAAGACACCAAGGGTTTGAATCAGGACCGCACCGCGAAACTGAAACCGCATGGTCAGATAGGCGAGTGGAATGGCGATCATGGTAGCCCAGAAAACGGTCATACCAGCGACGAAAAGACTGTTCGCAAAGGACTCACGCATCAGTGAGATTTCGGCGAAGGCCAAAAAGTGCGTCAGCGTGAAGCCGCCATGACCATCGCTAAAGGCCGTGTAGACGACCGTCAGAATCGGACCGATTAAAAATACAAATAAAAATAAGACGATTGCGATTGCGATCGCGATCAGACCGGGGTGATTACGCTTCACGTTTGTCATGCACCTTTAAAAAGGCCCCGAAGGGCCTTGTCTGACTTATTTCGCCGAGTTGGCGAGTGTGATGGCACGAGCGTAATTGGCTTTCGCTCGGCTCGCCCATTCTTCTTCAATCTTGGCTTTAGCGCGCGTGGCGTCGGCATCGGCTTTTTTAGCTTTGAATAAGGCGAGTAGTTGTGGGTCTTTGATTTGCGTTTCATCCACCGCTGGAGAAAACGCGAGCTTACGCGCTTCGTCGAGTTGGGCGCTTGGGCGTCCGGCAAGGCGTTTTTCAGCGTCTTGAATCGCTTTGGTCGCCGCGACAAGCTCTTTGTGGCGGAAGGTGATCATCTGATCAAACAGAGAACGCACCACTAAGTAGCGAGACTCAGAGAGTTGCGAATCAAAATTAACTTTTGCTTGGATTTTGCCGCTAAAAGGGTTGGGGTAGTCAGCAGGTGCTTGCTTGTAGATGGCTGGCAGCACGGGCAGGCGACTGATATCTTTTTGAAGAAGTAATTTTTGTCCTTCCTCGGAAAGGGTAAAGTCAATAAAGCGTTTGCCGGCTTCGGAGGACTTGGCGCCTTCGATCAAGGCAATGTTAGCAGGAACGATCGAGGTGACGGAGGGGTAAACAAAATCGACAGGCATGCCGGAATTTTTGGCGGCAAGTCCAAAGAAGTCGATCACCAGACCGATACCGAACTGGCCATTGGATACACCGTCTGGCACGCCAAAGCTACGCTCGGTAATCGCGGCGCAGTTGCCGCCGATCATCAACACTTGTTCCCAGCCTTTAGTCCAGCCTTCGCCTTGCAAAATGGTTTCAACGGTTAGATGGGTCGTACCAGAACGTGATGGGCTCGAAATGGCGAGGTGACTAAAGTAAACCGGTTTGACTAAATCAGCCCATTCCTTTGGAGCGGGAAGTTTATTGGCCTTCATGTAGCGGGTGTTCCACATCATGCCGTAGCCAGCCAGAGCTTGGCCTCGGTAAAAGCCTTTTGGGTCATTGACGGGGTAGTTGCCAACTTTGGCGGGAATGTCAGGATTCCCAGGACCAATGTTGACCAGTAACTTTTGCCCTGAGAGCACCTCAAAAGCATCAGGTGCCGAGGCCCAGAAAATCTCAGGGCGCGAACCGGCAGGTTGTTCTCGGACGTATGCAATGCCAGCCGAGGTGTTTTTGTTCAGAATCTCGACTGTGTCATTCGGGTATTTCGCCTCGTATGCCTTTTTATAAGCAGCAGTGAGCTCTTTGGGAAACGATGTCACGACTGAAATCGTGTCGGCCTGAGCGGCGAGCGGAGCAAACAGGGCGATGAGGGCGGCCGCGATCGCAGTGCGAGCGAAAGAGAATTGCATAGTTGCCTCGTAGTTGATGGTGCAGGTAAAAAATAATCAATTTTGCGTCTAGAAAGCTTAACAGGGCAGTTCTATTTTAAGGAGCAAATGTAAGAATTGGCGTATTCCAAGGGGCGTATTGAGAATTATTGACAATCATTCTAACGTCTTGCCAATCTAAAAGGAGCATTCAATTCATGGATAAGGCAGACTTTACGCGGTATCAAGACCTCATTGTGTCGACCGCGACGGACCTCGGTATCAAGGTGTTAGCGGCGATCGCTTTTTGGGTGATCGGTCGTTGGCTGATCGGTACGGCTGTTTCGCTGGTCCGACGCTCGCTCGAAAAGCAAAAAATGGATCCCACTGTTTTGCGCTATGTGGGTTCGATCATCACGGTGACGCTCAATGTGTTGTTGGTGATTGGTATTTTGGGATACTTTGGTATCCAAACGACGACATTCGCCGCCTTGATCGCAGCCGCTGGCGTGGCAATCGGCGTGGCATGGTCGGGTTTGTTGGCAAACTTCGCCGCTGGTGCATTCATGGTGGTGTTGCGTCCGCTCAAGGTCGGTGATTTCGTGATGGTGGCGGGTGTCACAGGCACGGTCACAGAGTTGGGTTTGTTTACCACGACAATTAATACACCTGACAATGTCCAGGTCATGGTGGGCAACAACAAGGTGTTTGCCGACAATATTCAAAACTTTAGTCACAACGCGTATCGCCGTGTGGATTTAAAGTGTCAGTTGTCGGGAGCGGCAGATCACAATGCTGCGATGCAGGTTTTACGTGAAAAGATTGCTGCGATTCCTAATGTGCTTGCAGAACCTGGTGTCGTGGTCGAGATTTTGGATTTCAGTCCAATGGGACCAATCTTGGCGGTGCGTCCGTTTTGCAGCAACGACAATTATTGGCAGGTTTACTTTGACACGAATCGCGTGATTCGTGAAAGCTTGATAGAGGCTGGATTCCCAGCGCCTATGCCTGCGCAAACGGTGTTTGTTTCCCAGCAGAATTAAGTGGTTTTAGTGTTTTGGTTCTTTTTGAGATTTGAAAACTGGAGTGTTTGATTTTGCTCAGCAAAATTCAAACACCCCTTTCGTCACCTCACCTCAATGCTTTTAAATCTAAAACCTAAACAATCAACCTAACTCTTTAGAAACAATCTCAGCCCCCGCCACAAGCGCTTGTAGCTTAGCATTGGCCACTGCACGAGAGAGAGGCACCATCCCGCAGTTGGTACAGCCATACAAATGCTCAGGTTTCACAAACTTTAAAGCTCGACGCAACACATCTGCGACTTGTTCTGGCGTCTCGATCGTGTTGGTGGCCACATCAATCGCACCGACCAACACATCCTTGCCACGCAACAATTCAATCAAATCCATCGGCACGCGAGAATTTTGACACTCTAAACTGACTTGATTGATCGTGCTCTGCGCCAACAGAGGAAAGATTTTTTCGTATTGACGCCATTCGTCGCCCAAGCTTTGTTTCCACTTGATATTGGCTTCAATGCCATAGCCATAGCAAATGTGGACGGCGCTCTTGCAGGCTAAGCCTTGCGCAGCGCGTTCGAGAGTCTTGACACCCCAGTCGCGGACCTCGTCAAAATAAACGTTGAAAGCAGGCTCGTCGAACTGCACAATATCGACGCCGACAGCCGCTAATTCTTTGGCCTCTTCGTTCAAGATTTCGGCAAAAGTCCAAGCCAGTTTTTCACGGCTGTGGTAGTAGTCATCATAGAGCGTGTCGATCATGGTCATGGGGCCAGGAAGCGTAAATTTGATCGGACCATTTGTCAGCATACGAAGGCGCTTGGCATCTTCGACAAAGACGGGGCCACCGCGACTGACGCGATCCACCACGACTGGGACGGCCGCGTCATAACGGTTACGAATACGCACTGTTTTACGGTTGACGAAATCGACACCTTTTAAGCTATCGATGAAAGTCGTCACAAAGTGCTGGCGAGTTTGTTCACCATCACCAATCACCGTAATGCCAGCACGCAATTGATCATCAACCGATAAGCGCATCGCGTCGACTTTCGCTTGCGCGAGTGCTTCGCCCTCCAGCTGCCATGGCGCCCAGAGCTTTTCAGGTTCAGCGAGCCATGCGGGTTTGGGGAGGCTGCCAGCGATGGTGGTGTTGATTTTTTTAGACATGATGTGGTGTAAGTAAAAGGATGAAGTGAATGTAAAAGAGGGGGAGGACGGACATTTTCTCGATTAGACAATAAGTTGAACGCTCATGCTTGAAAATCAATGGCTCTGGCACGCAGTTGTATATCGGCTCTCAGTGCTGACTTGAGAATTTTATGTGTTGGCGTCAACGGTAGTTCATCCAAAAAACTCACAAAACGGGGCACTTTGACAGCGGTCAGGCGCTCCCGGCACCATTCAACGATGTCTTGCTCTGTGAGCGTGACCCCATGTTTTTTTACCGCAGCAATTAGAATCTCGTCTTCGCCGAGTTCAGAGGGTACCGCGATCGCTGCGACCTGATAGATACCAGGCAGCTCTCCAATCACCATTTCTAGTTCGGCAGCGGCGATATTTTCACCTCGTCGACGAATGATGTCTTTTTTGCGAGAGAGATGATAGTAGTAGCCGTCTTCGTCATATCTCACCAGATCTCCCGTTTTGAGCCAACCTTCATGAAATGCTTGTTGGGTTTGTTCTGGATCGCGAAAATAGCCTTGCATCGCAATGGGTGTTTTGACCCAAAGCTCACCGGCTACGCCTGCCACGACATCGTTGCCGCCATCGTCAACGACACGGCAGGTGGCCCAAGGGCGGTTAGGGTCTGGGTGTTTGCCCGGCAATCCCATGCTGCCAGGTTTGTCAGAGCCCTCCCAAGGGTTGCAGGTGACTCCTGGGATTTCAGTCATGCCAAAACCTGAAAAGAGTTTATGAATGCCGAATTCTTGCCGAAAAATAGGTGCTGCGCCTTTGCGCACGCCGTAAGCGACTCGCAGCTTGTGATCAGCACGATATTCACTGCGATCGCGCGCGCACAAAATTGAGCCGATCGCTTCGATGATGTTGACGACAGTGGCACCGTGATCGGCGGCGATCTGCCAGAAATTTGAAGCTGAGAAGCGAGGCGTCAGAATCATGCAACTACCGCTTGCCAATACACCGCTCAAAGAATAAAAAACAGCATTTATATGAAAGAAGGGTAGGATGATCAGGACGCGATCTTCGGGTTGTAGGTGCAGACGTTCGACATTGGCCTCGCCAGCGGTCACCAAATTGAACTGGCTGTGCATGACACCTTTTGGAAAGCCTGTGGTGCCCGAGGTATAAATAATGATGCAGGTATCGCTGGGTTGACCCTGTGGGGATTGCTGCGGCGCACAAGATCGCTCGATGACACCAGACAAAGAGTCGGCGAACTCGATGGGTGCGTCAAGCTTGAGCACCCAAGGTGCGCCATGAGCGGTTTTCAACGCGATTTCAACGACTGGCATGGCTGCAACATCTGCGATCACGCCGCACACCTCTGCGTGCGTGAAGACATAACTCGTTTCACGTTCACCAAAGTCTGGATTGACCGGCACCATAATGGCGCCCAAGTAGGCGAGCGCAAACAGCGTCAGCGCATGTGCGGCATCATTGCGTCCCATGATCGCGACACGCATACCGTGACGCACGCCACGTTGGTGGAGTGCCTGTGCAAGTTTTTTATATTTTTGATCGAATTCAGACCAAGAGAGCGTATTTCCGTCTTTGATAATGAAAGGCGCATCGCCTTTGACCGCTAAACGACTTGCAAAGGCATCGTGCAAGCTGCCATTGTGAGGACGAAAGGTGTTGAGGACGGCGAGCGGTGTTTTCATTTTGGTGTAAAGACTTCGTTGTGTTCTGGTCAGCAGTTGCGTAAGCTTATTACAGATTGTGTAGACGCTAATCGTCAAAACCAATATCTGAATACGTATTAGGAGATAAGAATGTATCGAAAGGTCTCGGCTTTACTTTGCGGCATGTTGCTGGTTTGTAGTGCAGCTAATGCAAGTCCAGCGAGTAACTATCCCGAACGCCCCATCCGCATTGTGGTGCCCTTTGTCGCAGGCGGCGGCGGTGATTTCATTGCCAGGGCATGGTCTGACAAGTTTTCCGAGACGCTCAAACAACCTGTGATTATTGAAAATCGAGGGGGTGGCAATACCGTTGTGGGAACCGAGCTTGTGGCTAAGGCCGCACCTGATGGCTACACGCTCTTGTTGGTCAGTCCGACGATTTCTACAAATCCGACCTTGCTGCCGAATCTCCCCTATAAAACGCCAGAGGCTTTTGCGCCTGTGGGTCAGGTGATTACCTATGCGATGGGTGTCGCAGTGAATAGCGGTCTGCCAATCAATAACGTGGCTGAACTCGTGGCGTTTGCCAAGAAAAATCCAGGCAAGCTCACCACCGCGACCTCAGGTGAGGGCTCAGCGACCGATTTGGCCGCAGAGCTTTTCATGGCGGCAACAGGCACAACAATTACTAAGATTCCTTACAAGGGTGCAGGACAAAGCGCTCTTGATGTCGCAAGTGGACACGTGGATATGTTGTTTACTGGCATGTCTCAGCTCAAGCCTCATATCGATAGCAAGCGGATCAAGTTGATCGCGACTTCTGGTGCTGAGCGCCTAAAGTCAGCCCCCGACACGCCGACCATCGCAGAGCAAGGCTATCCTGGCTTTGACGCCGTCGTGTGGTGGGGCGTGTTTGCGCCGGCTGGCACACCCAAGGAGATTGTTGCCAAGATCAATGAAGCGCTTCGCGTGAGCTTGGCGCAACCTGAGGTCGAGAAACGTCTGGCGGTGATTGATGGTGTAGTGGCCGTGTCCTCTCCCGCTGCGTTTGAAACTTTTCTTAAAAATGAAATTGCGACTTGGAGCAAACTGCTCAGGCCATCAGATTCGAACAAAGAAAAAAAATAATCTGAGAATGAATCATCTTAGTAAATGGGTCAGGGGCGTTACAGAAGGCAAGGTTCTAAAGTGACGCACTGACTCGCGAATCTGTTGGATTTTTTTTGAATCGAGTCCTGACAGTGGCATGAGGTGGTTAAATTTACTGTCCACTTCATCCCACGTCACACCCGTTGGCCCAGAGCCCCGGGCTGCTCGGCAGGTATTTGAAATTTTCCGACCGTCTTTAAGTGTAATGATCACCGTGCCGCCGTGACGGTGGGTAAAGCGATCTGGCAGTGGTGCAGGATGTGGATCGAAAACAACCTTATCTTGTAACGCGGCAATTTTAGGATCCATCATGGATTCTTTATTAATGTGCTTCCAAGTAAAGCCCCGATCCACGATGGCTGCAGCAACAAAATACACAACACTATGTGCGGCAGAAATCAAATCCGTCGGATGGTGTGGTGCCATCCAGTCTTTCATTTGTGCGGCTGAAATCATCACCTCTTTGATCTCCTCCGGATGTACGTTGCCCTCAATCGCTGCATTCGCAGCGGCCTCGGCAACAGCATGAAAAGGGTGGGCGCCCGGCATGAGCTTGATTGCCATATCGGTGCAGATATCCCATGTCTCACCAAAGTCTTTGGTGATGTCTTCGATGGCTGTGCCGCCTAAGGCACTTAGAAAGCCTCTCGGCGCATCAAGAATAGCGGTCTCTGATTTGAAGCCACGTTTTGCGGCCAAGGCAGCTTGAATGCCAGAGCTTGCCGCCATACCGGCGTGATATTCACGGGCACAACTGGTGTCGGCAGCGATGGCCATGCCGCCGATCGACGTGGCTGCAATGGCAATGGCCTGGGTCATTTGCTCTTCGTTGAGTTCAAGCAGTTTGCCGACTGCGACTGCGCCACCAAAGACAGTTGAAAAACTGCCGTGAAAGCCGTTTTTCATGCGGCCTGGCGTGAGGGACTCGTCAATGCGACCTGCGATTTCGTACCCCACCACCATGGCCTCAAGTACTTGCATGCCGGAGGCGCCCGTATGCTCGGCCATGGCAATCGAGGCGGTCGAAATAATCGTACCAATGTGAGCGATGCTACGCATATCGCTATCATCAGAAGCGGCAGCATCGCTCGCGACGGCATTGACTTTGGCTGCCGCAGTGACGGGAAGTTTTTGATTTTTAAACCAAACCGTTGATTGTGCGGCACCGCCATCGTCTAAGGCCAGCTCTCTGATAATCCTAGCGGAGTCGATTTCAGTACCGGCGGCGACGCTTGCAAGGGTACTGGAAATACACATCTCGGCGCGCTCGAGCGCAAGAGGGGGAAGATCCACTATGTGAGTTTGCACGGCAAAGCGTGCCAGTGTGCTGGCGATCGTCATGTTTGTCCTTCGTTTTATTTGTTAGGATGATAGGCTAGCTGTGATAATCACACACTGCAAGATAAAAAATAACTAAATCACGAGACTGAATCAAGGATGTCGTTATGAATACCTCGCAATTACTGTGTGCGAACGTCCATGAAAATCGCTGGGAAAATATCACCCAAACTGTTCGTCACGAAGCCAAGCGTTCACTGCTCAACTATTTTGCAGTGGGTTTTGCCGGGGCACATGATCCTACAATTGAAAAACTCGTCGCGACCTACACGTCATTTTCTGCGAATCAACGTGCCTCCATCATTGGACGTTCGGAGCGCACGGACATGCTGAATGCTGCAGCGCTCAATGCGATGAGTGCCAATGTGTTTGATTATGACGATACACATCTGCGGACGGTGATCCATCCAACCGCCCCTATCGCCGCAGCCTTGCTCGCCTATGCCGAAGTCAACCGTGTCTCTGGTCGTGACTTTCTTCAGGCCTTGATTCTTGGTATGGAGGTTGAGTGCCGAGTGGGTAACGCAATCTCCCCCTATCACTACAATCGAGGATGGCATATTACGTCGACCTGTGGGGCTTTGGGCGCGGCGATTGCGATCGGTTGGTTGTTGCGGTTGACGCCTACTCAGCTGAACTGGGCCTTAGGTGGTGCAGCCAATCAAGCCTGCGGGATCGTTGAGACTCTGGGCACAATGGCCAAGAGCCTGAGTGTAGGCAACGCGGCGCGCAACGGAATGTTGTCAGCTTTATTAGCCGCTCAAAATTTTGATGGTCCGCTGGCGCCGCTTGATGGTGTGCGGGGGTTTCTGAATGTGATGGGCGAAAAGCCCGCGCTCGCGGGTATCAATGACCAGTTTGGTGACCATTGGGAGATGGCGCTCAACACTTACAAGCCATACCCCTGCGGCATTGTGCTCAATCCGGTCATCGAAGCGTGTTTGCAATTGTCCGCGCGTAAAGAGGCTGTACACAATCTTTTGCAACGTTTGCAAAGCGTGGAAGTGACTGGACAAAAACTTTTGCGTGACCGTACCGACCGTCCGGGTGTGCAGACTGGCCGAGAATCACAGGTGAGCGCGCAGCACGCAGTTTCTGTGTCGCTCTTGAAGGGACGCGCAGGACTCGCGGAGTTTAGCGATGCAGCGGTTCAGGATCCTGCCAACAGAGCGCTTGGTGAAAAGCTTAGATTCACCGTGGACGACACCTTTTCTATTGATGCGGCTAAAGTGACTTTGCATTTTGTTTCAGAGCCCTCTGTGACAGTCGTGGTCGAACAGGCAAGGGGATCGACAGGTCGGCCACTCACCGATCAGGATCTTGAAAACAAGCTTAAAACATTGAGTGAGCAAGCCAATACAGGCTGTGATCAAGAGGCTCTGATTCGAGCAGTGTGGGCAATTGAATCACTTGACGATGTCGGCGCCTTGATGACGCTTGCACGTCAGTCTTGAGAGGGTATACACAATGGAATCAAATAATATGAAAGCGGCGTCCGTTGTCCATTTTATTGGTGTGGGAGCGATGGGGGGACCCATGGCACAGCGCCTGCTTGAGGGAGGACACACGGTACGTGTGTTTGACACCAACGCACAACGCGTCGAAGCCTTTAGCGCTCAACATGGCAAGCAGACTGCGCTGACAGCCGATCAGCTCGGTGCGGGTGCCGACTATGTGGTGATGATTTTGCCTAACAGCGGCGTCGTAGAAGAGGTCCTGTTCGGTAAAAATGGTTTAGTGAGACGTTTAAAAAAGAATACGATGATTATCGACATGACCTCTGGGCAGCCAGAAATGACCTTGTCGATGGGCGAGCGACTGGCCGCATTGGATATTTTGTTTATTGACGCCCCAGTGTCTGGTGCGGTGCCTCGGGCACAAAATGGCACGCTCACCATCATGACGGGAGGTGAGGCGGCTGTCATTGATCAAGCTGAACCACTGTTGTCACGCATGGGGACTGTCACACGGACGGGTGCACTCGGGTCTGGCCACGCGATGAAGGCACTCAATAATTTAGTGTCTTGTGCGGGTTACCTCATTGGCATCGAGGCATTAATCATTGGTTCGAAATTTGGTTTAGATCCCAATACCATGGTCGATGTGCTAAACAGTTCGACTGGAATGAACAACAGTACTCAGAAAAAATTTAAGCAGTATGTTTTGTCCAGAAAATTTGATTCTGGTTTTCCCCTACATATGATGGTCAAGGACATCGCCATTGCGATGGGGCTCGCCAGAAATCTTGGTGTACCGTCTCCTTTTGGTCATTTGTGTTTGGATCTCTGGAGTGGCGCAAAGGGGGTATTAGGGCCCAATGTAGATCACACAGAAGTCGCGCGGCTCAGTGAGCAGCTCGCAGGTTGGCAAATACCGGAGTCGGAATCTTGAGTCGAGGTGTTGAGTCGGGATGTTGATTTTGAAATTGATTCTCGCGCATTTCTCATAATTCCTCTATAAAGTAAAAAACTTATCCCTAGGAGACCATCATGAAAAAAGTAATTTATGCACTCACACTCTCTGCGCTGTCGGTATTGCCATTAGCCGTTAAGGCAGACGTCACAGAGCTCAAAGTGCCACTCGGTGCAGGCGGCTTTGGATTTTTGCCGTTGCACATCATGAAACAGCACAATCTCATTGAAAAGCACGCGCAAAAGCTTGGTCACACCATGAAGGTGAACTGGTCCAATATCGGTGGCCCCTCTGCCATGATTGATGCGTTGCTGTCTGGTTCTGCACATTTCATCGCAGCGGGCCCACCATCATTTTTGATTTTGTGGGATCGCACCAAGGGCAATGCGAACGTCAAGGGTGTGGCCGCAATGAGTTCAATGCCGATGAACCTCAATACCAATGCCGCACACCTTAAGTCGATTGATGATCTGCGGCCAACCGACAAGATCGCAGTGACATCAGTGAAGTCATCGATCCCTTCGATCATCATGCAAATGTATGCTGTTCAAAAATACGGAAAGGATCAAGCCTTCCGTTTTGATCCGTTTACCGTCACGATGAATCACGGCGATGCCGCTGCCGCACTATTGTCTGGGAGTGGTGGCATCACTGGACATTACGCTTCGGCCCCGCTGGATCAGCTTGAAAGAAAATCCCCCGGTGTGCGTTCAATCATGAACACAGATCAGGTGATGGGCGGCTCGACTACTTTTACAATGATCTCTGCCCGTTCGGATTTTCAACAGAAAAATCCTAAAGTCTATGCCGCTTTTGTGAGTGCACTGAAAGAAGCGCAGGAAATGATTGCAAAAGACAAAGGTGCGGCGGCGGATACCTTGATCGCCTCAATGGGCGGCTCGAGCAAGTGGTCCAGAGATGACATGATTGGCTTGCTCAACGATCCGTCGATCAAATACACCACTAAGCCTGAAAACGTCATGAAGTACGCAAACTTCATGAACCAGATTGGTTCACTTAAAAATAATCCAAAATCGATTGATGAGTTGTTTTTTGCGGGTTCTGATGTGGCTGGCGGAAACTAAGAATGGATTCGTCAGTGTTATCTGCGTCCACCCAAGCGCCTTTGCTGTCCGTTCAGGGTGTGACGCTTCGCTATCGTACGAAAGAGCACCTCGTGACGGCAACGTATCGGGTCAGCTTTGATGTACTCAAGTCTGACCGGTATGTGATCTTGGGACCCTCTGGCTGTGGGAAGTCTACGTTGTTAAAGGCTGTCGGCGGGTTTTTAAATCCCGTCGAAGGTCAAATCAAATTAAACAATGTCGAAATCCACAAGCCCGGTCCGGATCGTGTGATGGTGTTTCAAGAGTTCGATCAGCTCTTACCCTGGAAAACGGTCAAGCAAAACGTGGTGTTTGCTTTGACTTCAAGTGGCAAGCTCGGGCGTAAAGAAGCCCAAGAGCGTGCCATGCATTACATCGATAAGGTCAATTTGACGGACTTTGCCGATAGCCTACCTCATACGCTTTCAGGTGGGATGAAGCAACGCGTTGCCATTGCGCGGGGCATGGCGATGGAGCCAGAGATTTTGCTAATGGACGAACCCTTTGCAGCACTCGATGCCTTGACAAGGGGAAAGATGCAAGAGGAGCTTTTACAGCTTTGGGAGGATACGAAGTTCACTGTTTTATTTGTGACGCATTCGATTCCTGAAGCGGTCCGTATCGGTAGCAGGATCTTGTTACTGAGCCCTCACCCAGGTCAGGTGCGTGCTGAGTTGAATTGCCACGGGATTGATACGCTGAGTCCTACAGGACAGCCCTTGGCAAAACACATCGAAGAATTGCTTTTTCACGATCACGAAAGGATTGCACATGCGTGAGCACACGATAGAAAGCGCTCAGAGCGTACGCCTAGAAAGAATTAGTGAAATCGAGCTGACGGGTTTTGGTGTCATTGAAAAGCCACTCAGTACGATTGAGCGCTTGATGACCAATGGCTTACTGCGAAAGACTCTTGTATTAATGTTTTTAGCGGGGATCTGGGAGGTCTATGCAGTGTGGTTGAATAACCCGCTCTTGTTTCCCACTTTTTCTGCGACGGTACAGGCTTTTTTCGCTGGCTTGATCTCTGGCAAGATCATCTTGGCGACGTGGTCCTCTATCACTGTACTGCTGCAAGGCTATGCTGTGGGGCTTGCGATTGCGGCACTCTTTACCGCGTTTGCCAGTGCCACCCAAATTGGTTCTGACATTCTGGAGACGCTGACCTCGATGTTTAATCCCTTACCTTCCATTGCCTTGTTGCCGTTGGCAATGATTTGGTTTGGGCTAGGTGAGGGCAGCATTATCTTTGTGTTGATTCATGCCGTGCTTTGGGCTGTGGCACTCAACACCCATGCTGGCTTCAAGGCGGTGAGTCCCACTTGGCGCATGGTGGGTAAAAATTATGGCCTGTCTAATATTGCCTATGTCACCAAGATCCTGATTCCAGGTGCTTTTCCAAGCATTTTGACTGGTATGAAAATTGGCTGGGCATTTGCGTGGCGTACGTTGATCGCAGCCGAGTTGGTGTTCGGTGCGAGCTCGGGCTCAGGGGGCTTGGGTTGGTATATCTTTCAAAATAAAAATATGTTGGACATTCCGAATGTATTTGCCGGGCTGTTGACGGTCATTATTTTCGGTTTACTCGTTGAAAATTTAATTTTTAAAACAGTTGAAAAGAAAACGATTAACCGCTGGGGAATGCAATCCTGACTGTTAGTTGAATGATCGAATTAATTTTTGGAGACAACCATGAAAAAAATATTAGCCTTACTGGCAGTGTGTTTGGGTATTGCAGCACCTGTTTGGGCGGATTCAGCTTTTAATCCAACCAAGCCAGTCAAGATTGTTGTGCCCTTCCCACCTGGTGGCGGCACAGACGCTGTGTCACGGATTCTTGCAGAAAAGTTAAGCCAGCTTTGGAAGCAACAAGTCATTGTTGAAAATCGCGCAGGTGCCCAAGGCAACATAGGAACGGCCTATGGGGCTAAAGCACCTCCAGACGGCTATACGATTGTGCTCGCACACCAAGGGGCTTTCACTGTCAATCCACATATTTACAAAGATCCTGGTTTTGATCCGATCAAGGATTTCACTCCTATTACGCGTGGTACACAGCAACCCTTTGTTTTGGTCGCCAACCCAGGTTTGAATGTTAAGAATCTTAAAGAATTTATCGCTCTGGCAAAAACACAGCCCGGCAAGTTGTCCTTCGGCTCAAGCGCTTCGGGACCTCAATTGACCGGCGAGATGTTCAAGGCGGTGACGGGCATCGATATGATGCATGTGGCTTACAAGGGTGCTGGTCCAGGTATCGTGGATGTGCTCGCGGGCCATATCAACTTGTTTGTCGCGAATCCGACTTCTGTTGCGCCCCATATACGTGCTGGTAAGCTCGTAGGTCTGGTGATGTTTGGACCTGAGGGTGTCTCGGTGCTGCCAGATACCCCGACTGCGGCGCAAGCAGGTTTTCCTGAGCTAGGAAAAATGCCTGAATGGTATGGCTACGCTGTTCCGGCGGCTACGCCTGCCAGGATTGTTGAGCAGCTTAATAAGGATCTGACCACGGCCTTAAAAGACCCCGCTGTCAAAGCACGTTTGGATGGTTTGGGACTCAATGCTTCTCCCAGTACCTCCAAGGAATTTGCGGATCAAATCCAGCGCGATCTGACGGCTACTAAGGATCTTGTCGCAAAATCCGGGATGACTGCGCAGTAAATCTAAGTGGTATTGATTGTCTAAGGAATTGGAAATGCTCAAAGGTAAAGCAGCGCTTGTCACAGGTTCGAGTGGTGGTATTGGTTTAGCGATCGCTCAGGAGTTGGCGGCTGCGGGGTGCCATGTTGTACTGCATGGTCTCGAGGATCCAAGTGTCGTGGTCGACCAGCTTGCTAGCCTTCGAGCGCACGGTGTGACGGCTGCGTACCACCAAAAGGACTTACAAAACCCCAAGGAGATCGAGGCACTTGCGGCACGCGTTCTTGAGCAGTTTGGTTGCGTGGATATTTTGGTCAATAACGCGGTCACGCGACATTTTTCACCGATAGAGGCTTTTCCTGCTGAGCGCTGGGATCAGGCTCTGGCCGTCAATCTCAGTGCACCTTTTCATTTCGTCAAAGCCTTTTTGCCAGGTATGCGCCAAGCGGGTTGGGGGCGTGTGATCAACATGACTTCAGTCTATGGATCACGCGGTACGCCTAATCGTATTGATTATGTCACCACAAAAAGTGCCTTGATTGGCATGACCCGTGCGATTGCCGCTGAGGTGGTGGGTCAAAACATTACCTGCAATGCTTTATGTCCGGGTTCTGTCCTGACCCCAAATATCGAGAGTCGAATCCGCGCCTTGATGCAGGAAAAAAATCTCGATTGGGATGTTGCGACGGCAGAGTTTTTGCAAGGCAAGCAACCTGGCGGAAAATTAATTCCAGCCAAGCACCTGGCAGAGTTGGCCTTGTTTTTATGCACACTTGCCGGTGGACAGATGAATGGTGCGGTGCTGCCGATGGAAAATGGCTGGTTAGCGCTGTAAATTAGCGCCTTAAGTGAGCGCTCTAATACTGCAGCCCTTCAGTCATATATCCATCGGTCAGCATCGATTAAAGCTTATTTGACCGTCTTCAAACCCTGAGCGAACAGGGCTTTTTGTTCTTCTAAAAATTTTGCATACTCTTTTGGTCCGAGCACTTTGATTTCAGCACCTAGGACATCAAGGTTAGCCGTGATTTGAGGACCGTATTTGGCGATTGCCTTTTGAGCGGCGCCGTATATAGCGTCAATCACTTCTTTCGGTGTGCCTTTTGGCGCCAGAATGCCATACAGGCCCGCGCTACTTGTTTTGTAGCCGAGTTCCTTCAGTGTCGGGACGTTTGGAAAGGCTTTCAGGCGTGTGTCCCCAAACACAGCAAGTGGCCGCAGTGTGCCGGCAGCGATATGAACCTGCGCGGGTCCCACAGCTGTCGATGCTAGTACCACATGCCCACCCAGTAATGCAGTGATGGCTGGACCACTACCTTGAAAGGGAATGTGATTCCATTTGACGCCTGCTTCACTTGCGAAAATTTCAGCGAGCAAGTGCGTGATACCCATTGCGCCAGACGTTCCATAGGTGACTTTGTCGGGATTTTGCTTTGAGTAGGCCACCAACTCTTTCAAGGAAGTGATGGGTGATTTGCCCGAGCCCACAATCATGAACCCACCCTCTGAGAGTGCAGCGATTGGCTCGAAGGATTCTGTGGAATATTTGACGTCTTTATTTGCAAGCGGCACGACAACAATTGAGCCGGGCGAGGTGCCAACAAGCGTATAGCCATCAGGTGCGCTTCCCGCGACGAAACCTGCTCCAACGGCCCCGCCTGCGCCTGGTTTGTAATTGAGGATAAATTGGTTAGGTAAGAACTCTCCCATGCGATCCAAAAAGGGACGCAGCATTTTGTCTGTGTCACCCGGGGCAAAAGGGATGACCACTTGAACGGGTTTGTTGGGAAAAGCCTGCGCGACAGCTTGTGTGGACAGGCTCAGTCCCGCGACACAGGAAATAGCGGCTGCGAAAATAGATAGGTGTTTCTTGATCGACATTGTTGAGGTCTCCGAATGTTTTTATTTAAATCGTGCCTAAGCTTGAGCATGCCTGTTCTGTGACAGTATTTAGCACCGCTCCATGATACGACTTTCCAGAATCAAAATGCCGATCTAAGTGGCTTTATCAGGTATTCTGCAGAAAATATTCACGATATGAAGGATGACAGAAAATGACGCTGACGCTATGGCGCTGGATAGACCGCAATATCCTGGAGCTTGGACGGGAATTGCGCTTGTCCTATTTGCCGCCGCTGATGGTCTATATGGCTGCGGGCATTTCTAGTTTGACAGGGATTGTCGGTACTTTTTTCGTCAAGGACTACCTCAACCTCTCCGTTGCCTTTTTAGCCGCTTTAAGCTTTTGGATCGTGATCCCTTGGTCGCTCAAAATGGTGCTTGGCCACCTCATTGATTTGCTATGGCGATGGAAGCGGGCCTTGCTGTTTCTCGGTGCGTCCTTGATTGCGGCAAGTTTATTGATCATGGTGGGGTTGATCGGCAGCCGTGAAGCGATGGCTGCCTTTATGCCTGTTGAGAGTTGGTATGTGTTGAGTGCCTTACTCGCGCCAATTGGTTATGTGTTGCAAGACGCAGTCGCGGATGCGATGACCGTTGAGGCGGTGCCCCGCGTGGATGAGGCGGGTCAACCCATTGATCCTGAGCGTCGAAAGCTGATGCACACCACCATGCAGACACTGGGGCGTGTCGCAATTATCGGTGGCTCTGTGTTTGTTGCAGTGATCAATTTATATGTCTTTGCAGGTGTGCAGCAACTCGACGAAGCGCAGAAAGTAGAAAAATATCTGCAGGTTTATCTGATCTCAATGTCCATTCCCTTGATTTCTGTCTTGGGTGTGATCTTGGCATCGATCTTGCAAGCACGTGCACATAAAAAATTATTAGCACGTGGAATGACGGCAGAACACGCACACACCCTTCTTTCAGGCGATATTGAAGTCACCAAGCCAAACTGGATGATTTTGGGTGGAAGCTTAGTCTTTGTTGTCTTTACGATGACGATGGGCTTGACGCAAGTACCCTATGGGCAGGAAATTATTTTTCTTGGTTCGATGGCGATCGTGACTTTTTTAATTGTCAGGTTAACGCGTGATCTCGATCCCCAGGCACGGTCGACCTTGGTCGGTACCGCGATTGTGATCTTTGTGTTTCGTGCAATCCCAAGTCCCGGGCCAGGTGTGACATGGTGGATGATTGATGACTTAAAGTTCGATCAACATTTTTTTTCGATGCTGTCGCTGATTGCCGGCACCCTATCTCTGCTTGGTATGTTTATTTTTCGACGTTTCATGGCGGAACGTTCGATTGCCTATGTCGTGGGGACGTTGACCTTATTTGGAACAGTTCTGTCATTGCCCACACTGGGTATGTATTATGGCTTACATCAATGGACAAGCGCGATGACTGGGGGCGTTGTGGATGCGCGCTTCATTGCGTTGGTGGATGCCGCGCTCGAATCACCACTCGGACAGGTCGCCATGATTCCGATGCTGGCTTGGATTGCACGCTCAGCACCAGAAAATCTCAAGGCAACATATTTTGCGGTGATGGCATCGTTTACCAATCTCGCGTTGTCACTCAGCCAACTCGGCACGAAATATCTCAATCAAATCTTTACTGTGACGCGTGAGGTCCGTAATCCCGCGACTGGCATTGTTGAAGTCGCAGCCAACTATTCCAGCCTCGGCTCGATGTTAACAATTTCAATTTTGATCGGTCTGAGTCTGCCGTTTTTAGCTATTGCTTTTGTCAAGCTCACGCGCCTCAGGACTGCCTAATTGAAAGTGTCATCTTTTTAAAAGATTAATTCTTGGCAATTCTTTTTGGCGTGAGTGCTGCAAAATCTTGTGCATAGCCACGTAGTTTCTTTTGGAGATATTTCTTTTGTTCAGAGTTGGCGATATTGAGGATCTCTGCAGTTGCCTGCGCCCACTCTAGTCGTAACGTGTCTCGTTGATCGCTCAACATGGATTCACGGTAGCGACTGAGGCTTTGCAAATAGTCCTCAAAAGCTTGTTGCGCTTGTGCAGGTGGCGCATCGCGCTGAGTCTGGATCAGTTCAAGCAACGCTTGCTGCCGTAATGTTCTCTCTGTATGCCAAGCATTGATGATGGGTGCCCGCTTGTCTGACACAGTGATTAAAATATTTCTCTGCTGTGTGCTCAAGGTGCCGAGCCAATCTTCAAAACGTTTGATCAGTCGTGCATGACGTTTTTTGATATTGGAAGGACTCTCTGGATTTTTGAGAAAGTCAGAAAAATACTCTTCGTTGCCCTCTTTAAACTTTGACTGAAGCTGTTTAATTTGTTGCGGCCCGAAGGTCACAAGAAGAGGAGCAAGCTGGAACGCTGTCCGTGTTCCGAGAGCTTGTAATTGCTGTTCGATTGTTTCTTGTATGACTAAAACTTCTTGGCCTGTGAAGGGCTCAGGCTTGGATAGACGGTTCGCCCACTGATTGAGGGTCGAGGTGTAGCGCGGTAAATTTTCGTCGTGCCACGCTGCAAATGTCGCCAATTCCTGATCCAGTAGTGCCTGCTGTTTTTCGTCAAGATTCAGGTATGAGTTTGCACGGTACGCGATGAGTCCGGGCGCATAGTTATAGGCCAGCTGTAAAGAACTGCAGGCAGTCATGACTAAGGTTGCGACAACAATCACACTCGATTTCAGGAGTCGCATCAGGGAATTTGAGGCACGCATCAGTGTTGCCAGCTAGTATTGATGATTAATTTTGCCACTGAATGGCTTTTTTTCAACAGATCACACGGAGCGGAGTAGGTGATATGGACGCTTTTTATGCGGATCATTTTGTTTTGCCTCTGCCAGAGGGGCATCGTTTCCCGATGTCTAAGTATCGCTTGCTGCGCGATGGAGTGGCAGGGGCGACTGGCTTGCAGTTGTGCGAGGCTCCCGCGGCGACTGATACGCAGTTACTGTTAGCCCACGACCCCGTTTATGTTCAAAAGGTTGTGACCGGGACCCTTGAGGCCAAGGAACAGCGTGAAATCGGTTTCCCTTGGACACCAGGCATGGTTGAGCGCTCACGTCGCTCTGTCGGTGCGACCATCGCCGCGTGTCAGTCAGCCATGCGCGACGGAATCGCCGTCAATCTTGCCGGTGGTACGCATCATGCCTATCGGGACAAGGGGAGTGGCTTTTGCGTTTTTAATGACGCAGCTGTGGCCGCTCGCGTCATGCAGCGAGCATCAGATCGCAGTTTAAAGATAGCCGTGATTGATCTGGATGTGCATCAGGGTAATGGTACAGCCGCAATTTTTAAAAATGACCCTAGCGTTTTCACCCTGTCTTTGCATGGCGATAAAAATTTTCCTTTTAGAAAAGAACCCAGCGATTTGGACGTTCCTCTGGCGGACGGTGTATCCGACGAAGTCTACATCGAGGCCTTGGACGGGGCGCTTGCGCGGCTCAGCTCGCTTTTCGAGCCGCAGTTATTGATCTATCTTGCAGGAGCGGATCCACATGAAGGTGATCGACTGGGCCGTCTGAAGCTGACAACGGCGGGGATGCTGGCTCGCGATCGGATGATGTTTGACTATGCCAGACGATTGAACATACCCGTTGCGGTCAGCATGGCGGGTGGCTATGGGATCAATATTGAAACGACGGTCACTGTTCACCGCCAGACTGTGCTTCAGGCGCTTGATTTCAGTCATTCTCTCCACAAAGCGCCGTTCTCGTTTGTGTCTTGATCTTCATCAATGTTTTTCAAGAACGAACGGGGTTAGAATTCAATGAGCAACGCAAGAAAAAATGCCGCTGTTTGACAGCACTTTATCAATGATTTGAAGGACGATTCCTCATGGCGCACACACTTCAACAGTTTGCCGGTCAATGTCACGATTTGCTCAAAGTCTATCCCGGTCCCGCCGGTCGTCAAAAGGTCGCTGATCTTTTGAAAGAGGTATTGGTGGATAAACAGTTCGTTGAGGCGAATCTTGGTCCAAATATCGGTGAGCGCGAAGTCATTTACGAAGATTCAGAATTAGGGTTCTGTATCGTGGCACACAATTATCAGGGTGCGAAAAGTTCAACCCCGCATGATCATGCCCACTCCTGGGCGATTTATGGACAAGCGCGTGGCGAAACCGAAATGCGCGATTACGCTTTGATCGAAGCGGCCTCGGGTGACAAGCCAGGCAAAGTGCGCCAGACCAAGACCTACAAGCTGACGCCAGGTGTGGCACATGTCTACAACGAAGGTGATTTGCATGCGCCTGAGCGCGTGGCTTCGACGAGTCTGATTCGTGTTGAAGGCACAAACATGGCAAAGGTTAAACGAGCGGCTTACGAGGTTGTTTAAGGACACTGCCTAGCAACCATGACATTCTTTGAAGCATGTCATGGTTGCTAGGCTCAAAACTGAGAATTAAAAATTGAAGAGGCCCGAGATCAAAGTGCGCCGACTTCTTTAAAGTACTTGATCGCACCTGGATGCATGGGGATACCGGCATCGGCAGCCATCATTTTAGGTGTCAACTCACCAATTGCCTTGTTGACTGCGGACATAGCCGGAATGTTTTGAGCCATGGTCTTAACCATGTTGTAAACAACTTGCTCGGGCATATCGCAACTCACGATCAGATGGGTTTGATAGCCGATGACAGGAACGTCCTTGTCTTGTTTGGGGTATGTGCCAGCCTTAATAATCAGCTTACTGTAGCCCGCGTTCATTTTGCGCATGCCATCCATTGTTTTGTCGTCAACGGGGACAAGCTTAATATCACGGGCACTCGCCAAATCCATCACGGCCGAGGCTGGTGCGGTCGTACCAAGGGTAAAGACGTCCACATGTCCGTCTTTCATCATTGAAACGGCATCGGTGTAGCTCGCTTGGAAATTCATCCGCGAGAGTCCGCTGTAGTCGAAACCGTTGAGCTTAAGAACGGTTGCGGTAATGGCTTCGGCCGTGTTGCCTTTAGATTGCGCAACCAAACGTTTGCCTTTGATGTCGGCATAAGAGTCGACCTTAGATGCCGCGGTCGCGACGACTTGGAAATACTGTGGGTAAATGTTGGTCATTTGGCAGACCTTGCTGGTCTTTTCTTTGAAGGGCGCGTTACCCAATGCACCATCGACCGCGCTGCTGGAGTTTGAGAAGCCGATTTGAGCCTTACCAGTCTGGACGCCAATCACATTGGCGATACCTGCGCCTGGTTGAGCTGTGATTTGAAGACCAGGAATCGCTTTTTCCCACATGCCTTTGAGGGCACCACCAAGCGGCACCCAAACACCACCTTGTGGACCGGTCATTAGTGTGACTTGCTGCGCGGATACGGGTGCTGCGGCAAGCAGTGCGGCGCCCAGCGCTGCAGCTGAAAGTGCATGTTTTGCGGATTGTTTCATGACATCTCCAAATGATTTTTATGCAAAAAACACGCCCGTCGTCCTTGAACACACAAAAGGCCGTCAAACGTATTTATCAAGCGGCTTGAAGGAATCAAACCGATGTTCGATTCTATACAACCACGCGTTAAAAGTGAATCAGCCTAAACCCACCCTTGCGTGGGATTGAAATCACCATGACCCTCGATATCGTTCTATTCATTAGGGTTAACCAGAATTTGCTCAGTCGGATGTGGTGCTTTTGAAGAACAAATCCATGATCACCTTGCTGTCGATCACTTCGCCTGAGAGGGTGCGGGTCAAAATCTCGCTCCCCAGCATTTGAGGAGAAAAAATCATGTCGGGGTGAACGCGTTGAATTTTTGAGAGATGGACCGACTCGTTCACGACGGCAACGGTTTTGACGCCACTGTTACCGACAAGCTCTTTGGCTGCCAAGATGATGAAAGCATTTTCTGAATCGTCGTCTTTGAGCGCCAACAGGTATTGAGCCTCCTCCAATCCTGCCTCTTTAAGCACATCGAGTGTCGTCGCATCACCTACCAAGACATCTGTTTGGGCTGGATATTGGTGTGTCACGGACGGCATCACAATCGCCGTGACGTGCTGACCACGAGCAAGTAGACCCGTGATGACATTCATGGCAAGGGGAGTCGCACCGCAAACAATGACGTGATTTTTTCTCATGGAAAGGATAGCCCTTTTGCTAATGAATCTTTTAAGATTGCCGCCTATAAGGGGTCCGGCAAGCGCGCTGACCGTCGTCGCAAAAACAGTGACTCCAAAAATGACGATGGAAATAACAAATAGTCGCGAAGTCGGATTAGTGGGGATAATATCTCCATAGCCAACAGTCGCCATCGTAATGACAGAAAAATAAAGGGCTGCAACAGGGTCTTCGATAGGTGGATGAAAAGAGTTGCCTAAGTAAAGAGTGCCAGAAACCGAATAAAAGAGCAGCCAACTCACGCTGATGATGGCGTACATCGTGCTTGCAGCAAAGCTGATGCGACTAAAGACTTTCCAGTGCTTGAGAAGGACGAAAAACAAGGCGATATTGTAAGCAGTTACAAGAAGATTGCCTCTAGAGGTGTAGAGCTCGATCATCAGCGCGAACGCCAGCATGGTCAACGAAAGCACCCAAGCGATTCGAGCACGCCAGAGTAATCCGGCAGACATGATCATCATGCCCAGACCCACAGCAAGGCGTGGCAGCTCGATCAGACCGATCGTGTCCATCACGTTTTGCCAGCTTTCGTTCAGAAGAAGCCAACCGTGATGTTCTGATGCTAGTATCCGGACCGCGAGCGGCCAGATAAATATCCATGCATAAACAAAAACAAGAAGTCCCAGCCATAAATTGGCCGGGAATACCTTGTTGATTATGAGTGCAGAATGTTTTTTAAGCACGAAAAAAGTAAAACAAAGGATAGGCTTTAGGAGAAATTATTTTCCGGCACTTTTCAGGGCGTCTTTCCAGAGGTCGATCACGACTTTGTAGTCAGCCGCCGCTTTTGCAGGGTCAGTGCCAACAACCTTGATATTGCTCAGATTAGGAAGCTTAGTCAATTTTGAGACATCAATATCAGAGCGTGTCGGGCGGCGAAAGTTTTGAATCAACTCAGCTTCCTGGACTTCTTTTGAAAGCAACACATCGTAGAGTTGTTGGGCTGCTGCAGCACCATTTTTAGGATTTTTGATGATTGCGACAGCTTCGGGTGCAACGAATGCACCTTCTTGTGGGTAGACGAGTTCAATTTCTTTTTGACCACCTGCAACATAAGAGTAAGCGGCGTATTCCATCGTGATACCGATAGGATATTCACCATTGGCGACACTCTTATAGACTTGTGCTGAGCTTTTTGAAATGACAACGTTTGCAGCCAGTTTTTTCAAACCGTCAGCGCCGAACAGTTGATAAATACCGTATACCTGATCGTAGGCACTGCCGGAGGTGGCGGGATCACCCATAATGATCTTGTTTTTCCAAGCTGGGGCGAATAAGTCCGTCCAGCTTTTTGGGGCGGTGGCGCCTTTGAGCTGCTTGTTATTGATCATCAAGATCATGACATGTGCGTTTGAGCCTACCCATAGAAGATCGGGACCCTTGAATTGAGCAGGAATATCCTTGGCTTGAGCAGACTCATAGGGTTGGAAATTTTGACGAAAAGCTGCCATGGTGCCAAAGCCGGCACCCCAGACAACATCACCTAAAGGATTTTTTGCCTCGGCTTCGATGCGTTTCATCAGTGCGCCCGTGCCAGAAGTGACTTTTTGAATATTGAGTCCAGGTGCAGTTTTTTTGGCAACATCGGTAGCCGTATCGATAACCTGAACATTGTTTGAGGTGTACATCACCGCACTGTTTGCAAAGGCTGTTGCAGTACTCAACAGGGTGAGGGCGCCAAGCGCTGCAGGTGCTAAGAGACGGTTCATTGTGAAGTATGTCATGCGATGACTCCTGAGTTAGGGATTGCGACTGGAGAATAGGTCAAGCTTTAAAAAACGGATTGAAAGATAAACCGGAATCAAGATCACTGTCATCAGGATCACTCCGTAGGCTGAGGCCCGAGCCAAGTAACCCGAGTCGATCTGACGGTACATTTCTATAGGCATCGTTTCCATACCGCCAAAATACAAAACAATGGTAGCTGATATTTCAGACAATGATGTCACCCACATCAAAATAGCGGCTCCAAGGATCGCGGGTTTCATGACGGGGAGAATGACTTTGAAAAAGCTTTTAATCGGGGGTACACCAAGATTGATTGAAGCCTCTTCTATTGAGTCCGGGATGCTGTAGAGGGAGGCGGAGGCAGAGCGAATTGAAAAAGGAACTTTTCGTACAAAGTAGGCTGCTGCCATAATGGCCCAAGTGCCCGTGAGAATAATCATGCCGCTGTTATAAGTTTGAATCAATGCGATACCGAGCACCGTTCCTGAAATCGCTAACGGTAACATCACGACATAATCCAAAATCGAAACGACCCACATCCTTTTTTTGACGATCAGGTAACTGACGATCGTGGCAAAACAGGTGCCGATCAGTGTTGCGATACTGGCCAGTGAGAGCGAATTAAAAATAGGACCGGGCGCTTGCCGCAATGCACGATCCATATTTTCAAGCGTGAACGTTCCATATTGCATCACAGGACCACTTGATTTGGTAAAGGCGCCAATTAAAACAATCATCGCGGGGATTAGCGACAACGCGACAAAGAGCAGCACGACAAAGGTAAGTAGCCCAGCGGAAAAACCTTTGGCGCGAATGGGCTTGGGTGCTCGACCTTGTTGCATGTGATACGTCTTACGCTCTACGATGGTTTTTTGGATAAAAAGCACCAAACCCACTAGCAGCACGGAAAGTACGGCGAGCACGCTTTGCATCGTAGGGTCTGAGCCCATCTCAGAAAGAAAGGTCGTGTAGGTGAGAGAAGACAACACATCGACCGACCCGCCTAAAATCATCGGGATCGAAAAGTTATCTACAGCCAGGGTAAAGACCACCATCGCATTGATTAATAGGGCAGGCGCCAGCACCGGCAAAGTCACAGTGAATGTGCGCCTCAGTCCGCTGGCGCCTAAGTTGGTCGCTGCCTCTTCTATTGTGCCATCAATCGCTTTTAGCGCGGCAAGCATGCCGATGTATGCGTAGGTGTAATCGTTCAGTATCAGGGTGTAAGTCATGCCGAACCAGCCATAAAAGCTCGGCAGCTCGATCCCGATAAACTCAAGCGCACGGCGCGCCAGACCATTATTACCAAGAAGCATTAACCACGCCTGGGACACTACGATGTCGGGTAAGACGATTGTCGCCAGAGGTAAAAGAGCAACGATAGACTTTCCCGGAAAATCAAAGCGTGTCACGATGTAAGCGAGCGGTGCACCGAGCAGCATGCACCCTAGTGTTGCGGTAATGCCTAGTCGCAAAGTATTAAAGAAGGCTTCGACGTATCTGGGATTATCCAGAAAAGCCTGAAAGCCTGACAGACTGAAGGCGCCGGTCTTGGTGTCGACAACGCTGTAGTAGAAAAGCGAAAGTAGTGGCCATAAGACAAAAAATGTCAATACGCCAAGGCAAAGAAGGGCCGGAAGGAACCAAGGGGATACAGTTTTTTTAAAAAAGAGGTTCATGTGCACTCACCTAAGCCAAAACTAGCCGGCATTCGGGAGAGAAGCTCAGAAAAACCGCGTCGCCCGCAATTTTTCGAGGATCAGCGGCGCTGGGAACATCGGCCATCAGAGTGCTGCCATCCGCAAGTCGGAGGCAGTAGGTCACTTTGAAACCCAGATAGCGTCTGAACACGACCTGTGCGGGTATATGATGAATGCTTGTTGTCGAAGTAGACTGAATATGAATATGCTCCGACCGCGCGGCGAGTTGATACTTCGGTTGCTCAGTGTCTCTCAAAGACTGCGCGTCAGTGGCAATCATGATCAATCCACCCGCAACGGCAACTTCAGTCAGCGCGCCGCGGTCAATACTGTGCGAAACGGGAATCAAGTTAGCTCCACCTATAAAGTCAGCGGCGTAGGCGGTGAGCGGACGTGAGTAAAGGCCTTCGGGTGTGTCGAGCTGATCGATCTTGCCGTTGCGCAATAATGCGATTCGGTCTGACATCGAAAGCGCTTCTTCTTGATCGTGGGTAACAAAAATAGTCGTGATGTTGGCTTCTTGTTGGAGTTCGCGGATGACGTCGCGCATTTGAATCCGCAGTTTTGCATCAAGATTTGAGAGTGGCTCATCCATCAGAAGAATTCTTGGTTCGATGACCAGCGCTCGAGCGAGCGCGACACGTTGTCGTTGACCACCAGACAGCTCTCCGGGATAGCGTTTTTTCAGGTGAGCAAGTTCGACGCGTTGCAAAATCCGATCGACTTTCTCATCAATCCTTTGATTAGAAAACTTTCTTACGCGTAAGCCATAGGCGACGTTATCGAATACGGTTTTGTCGGGAAATAATGCATAGTCCTGAAAAACCATACCGGTTTCTCGTTTGTATGCCTCAAGATGAGTGACATCTTCGTCGCCAATGTGTACTTGACCTGCGTCGGGGATGATAAATCCTGCGATCATCCGAAGCAATGTCGTTTTACCACAGCCACTTGGTCCTAGAAGTGTGAAAAACTCACCGTGAGCGACAGCAAGAGAGAGCTTATCTATGATAGTGACGTCGCCATATTGTTTGACAACGTTTTTGAGTGTGATGTCTGCCATGTCTGCCGGTATATAAAGAAATTTTTTGCCGAGAAAGATTTTGAAGGCTATGCTTATAGGTCTTAATGGTAGCCTATTCGTTTTAGATCAATCTCTGGATTGATCATTTTGAGAAACTGACATGTCCCCTTGGAAAGCAGCGCATCCTGGTGATGCCTTCGAAGATATCGATACACCGGCCTTGGTTCTTGACCTCGATGCGTTTGAGCGCAACCTCGCGCGGATGCAAAAAGCGCTCGAGGGCAGCAATATGCGTCTCAGGCCCCACGCCAAGAGCCACAAGTGCCCCGACATCGCATTGCGTCAAATTCAGCAAGGCGCGATCGGGATTTGTTGTCAAAAGGTCAGCGAAGCCGCCCGCTTTGTCGAGGCCGGTGTTCAGGATGTGCTGATCACTAATCAGGTCGTCGGTGCAAAAAAGGTTGGTCATGTGCTGGATATGGCAGCCCGCGCGACGATTGGCGTGCTGGTCGATCACCCCGAACAGGTGGCACAGTTTGCGCAAGCGACGAGCCTACGCAAGATTAAGGTGGATGTCTATATCGAAGTCGACGTCGGGATGGGACGCTGCGGTGCGGTCTCAGTCGATGAAGTGACCGCGTTAGCAAAGCAAATCAAGGCTGCGCCTTACCTACGTTTTATGGGTTTACAGTGCTATCACGGAAGTGCTCAGCACTACCGCGAACCTGAAAAAAGACAAGCTGCCATTCGTCAAGCCAGCGATATCGCCCTCACCATGCGTGCGGCGATTGAAAAGCTGGGGATGAAAGTCGAGCGTATTACCGGGGCCGGGACTGGGTCGGTGGTGCTTGAGCGCGATTCAGGCGTCTTTAATGAAGTGCAGTCTGGCTCCTATATTTTTATGGATGCCGATTACGCTAAAAATCAACAAGGTCCTCAAGATATTCAGTTCGAGCATGCGTTATTCGTTAAAACCGCGGTCTTGAGTCGCCCGACGGCGAACCGAGCAGTGGTCGATGCCGGATTGAAAGCATCGAGTGTCGACTCCGGCCTGCCTGTGGTGTGGCAAATGCCCGGTGTCGAGTACACCAAGGCAAGCGACGAGCATGGTGTGTTGGAGACCGCGCAGGCCAATCATCCCGCGTTGGGCGATAGCTTGTTGCTGGTTCCCGGGCATTGCGACCCGACCGTAAATTTATATGATGAATTGATTTGTATTCGTGGTGGAAAGGTCGAAGCAGTTTGGCCGATCGCCGCACGTGGTGCCGCACTTTAAAATAATATCTGGAGATAACATCATGCATCAGTATCATTCACGAATTCGTTTAGCGTTAGCCGCAGTGACCTTGAGCGCGCTCGCGTTACCCCAGTTGAGTGCCGCGCAATCAGTCGCCGCTTATCCACAAGAACCCGTCAAATTCATCGTGCCCTACCCAGCAGGCGGTGTGAGTGATGTGTCGAGTCGCGCGATTGCCGTAGCCCTTGGCAATAAGCTTGGAGCAAATATGGTGATCGAGAACAGGGCCGGGGCAGCTTCGACTGTCGCCAGCACCTATGTGGCCAGTCAAAAGCCAAATGGCTATACGCTTTATGCAGCGCCAGTCTCTATTGTCATTAATCCAACCCTTCAAGGTACGGTGAGCTACAAACCCTACGAGAGCTTTACGCCGATTTCGATGATGATGAAGGCGCCTTTTGTCTTGCAGACGAATAAAGATTTGCCAGTTAAAAACGCAAAAGAGCTCGTTGAACTCATCAAGAAAAATCCCGATAAATATGCGATTGGCACTTCGGGGGTGGGCTCGATCAATCACCTCGCCGCCGAATATTTCATCAAGGAATTTGGTCTGAAAATGGTGGTCGCGCATTACAAGGGTGGTATGCCCGCTGCGCAAGACATGATCGGTGGTCAAGTACAGATGATGTTTTCAGCCGCGAGCGAAGCAATGCCCTTTATCACGAGCGGCAAGACGCGAGGTCTAGCAGTGACCTCGATGCAACGCATCTCGACCTTGCCTGACTTGCCCACGATGAACGAGGCCTTGGGTACCAAGGATTTTGAAGCGACATTCTGGTTGGCCTTGGTCTCTCCGGCCGTGATGGATAAGGCCTTGCAGGCCAAAATCTCAACCGCGATGCAGTCTCTGGGCAAGGACGACGAGTTGCGTAAACGCTTGAGTCAATTAGGCATTGAGCTTGATACCTCGACACCCGAGGTGGTGACCGCCAATCTCAAGACCGACGAGAAGAAATGGACGACGCTTATTAAAGCGTTAAATATTAAATAACAAATTTAAATAAATCTTAGCAAACAAGAAGTCACTTTGACTAAACGGGACGGCTAAAAAGGGTCTATCGGCGCGAGAGCCTCGGGTCTCTCCTATACTGATACATCCTTAACCGTTTTCAGGTGACTTCTTTGTCTTCAACCCTTCAATCCTTTCGCTTTTCGCGACTCATCGCAGGCGCGCTAGTCACTTTTGTGACCTTGATTTCTGGTGTTTCGCACGCACAGCAGGTGCTACGTGTGACCACGATTCCCGAAGAGGCCGCCACCGAGCAAATGCGTAAATTCGGTCCTCTGACCAAATACCTCGAGCGAACCGTCGGGATGAAGGTCAGCTTTGTGCCTGTCAATGACTATCCGGCCGCGGTAGAAGCCTTGGTCAACAAGCAAGTGGATTTGGTGTGGTTTGGAGGCTTCACTTATGTGCAGGCTCAAATTCGCTCCGGAGGCAAGATTGTTCCGATCGCGCAGCGCGAAGAAGACACCAAATTTCGTTCAGTATTCATCACGCAAAAAAACTCCGGTATCACCAAGCTGGCTGACCTGAAGGGCAAGCAAGTGAGCTTTGGATCGCAGTCCAGTACCTCGGGTCACTTGATGCCTCGTTCTTTCTTGTTGGATGCCGGTATCGACCCAGATCGTGACTTTAAGCGTGTCGCCTATTCGGGTGCGCACGATGCAACGATCGCCTCTGTCGTTAGTGGCCGCGTCGATGCCGCCGCGCTCGACATTACCGTGTGGAACAAATTTGTGAACGAAAAAAAGGTCGACACCAACAAGGTCGATGTCTTTTTCACCACACCGCCTTATTTCAATTACAACTGGTCTGTCAATGCAGACATGCCTGTCGCCTTGCGTGAAAAAATTACCAAAGCCTTATTGGCGCTTGATATGAATACGCCCGAGGGTAAGGAAATCCTGACACTGAATCGCGCGAGTAAATACATCCCCACGACACCTGACAACTACAAAGGTCTTGAGTCGGCAGGTAAAAGCGCGGGTTTGATTAAATAATGTCCGGCCTGCGCGTTGAGCTCAACGGCGTCACCGCACGTCATCCGGCGGCGACTGCTCAATCCCGCCCGGCCATCGATGCGTTGACGCTTTCGATCGAGCCCGGCGAGCATGTGGCTGTCATTGGCCCTTCGGGTGCAGGCAAAACGACTTTGTTGCAACTGTTGGGTGCTGCACTCAGGCCTTCGCAAGGTGCGGTGACATTAGATCTGGAGTCAGTCTGGACCTTGTCGACGCGTCAACTCCAGCGGCAGCGGGGGCGCCTTTTTTATGCGCCTCAAAGCCCGCCCTTGCCACCTAGGCAGCGTGTCGTTGTCTCCCTACTCGCAGCCAAGTTGCCGGCGCTGTCGCTTTGGCGCAGTCTACAAAACTTGCTCTACCCGCAGCACGTGGATGAGGTCGTCAAGGCCTTGGCCCAGTTTGATTTGCAGGAAAAAATATGGGAGCGTGTCGACCGGCTTTCTGGTGGAGAACGGCAACGTGTCGGTCTCGCGCGTGCCTTGCTCGCCCCTGCAGGACTCTGGCTCATCGATGAGCCACTGTCGGCGCTTGATCCCACGCGAGCACGGCAAGCCATCGCAACGCTGTTGCGTGAAGCGCGCGCCAAAGGGGTCACCTTGGTGACCACCTTGCATCAAGTCAATGTCGCGACGGCGGAGTTTCCTCGCGTGCTTGGATTGCGAGAGGGAAAACTCGTTTTTGATCTCCCGGGACACGAAGTCACACCTGAGCGCTTAGCACATCTGTACGCGCAGTTTGAGTATGAGCTGGCGCAAGTAGAAGCGCCAGTGGCTCCCGAAGAGCTCCCTCCCGCCAAGCGGGAAGTTCGTGTGGGATGCGCCTGATTCCGATGGCCCGTATCAAAGACCCCTCTTTGCGCGATCCCGCTTGGTCGCGACGCGTGTTTTGGTTTGTTGTCGCATGCGTGATTCTTTGGCCTGCCTTGGTGAGTACCGAGTTTCGACCGTGGGTGTTTTTTGAGGCGCAAAACCTCAAAGTCACGACCCATTTTCTCTCTGAATTTTTCCCGCCCGCACTCAACCTCGAGTTTTTGGAACTTGTGGCTCGAGAGGCTTGGCGTACTGTCGCGATTGCGACCGCGGGCACTTTTCTAGCATTGTTATTTGCGATTCCTTTGACGCTCTTGTCCACGACGGTGTTGTCGGTGTCCTCCTTGTCTGGACGGATGCGCGCTTTACCCTTTGTGGTACGGCAATTGATTCGTTGGTTGTTGATTCTGTTGCGTAGCGTGCCGGAATTGATTTGGGCGCTTGTGTTTGTGCGTGTGGTGGGACTCGGTCCGGCCGCGGGCGTGTTGGCGATCGCACTGACTTACGCCGGGATGCTTGGCAAAGTGTA
The DNA here is from genome assembly GCF_965234455.1 of Zwartia lucis. Taxonomy (GTDB): domain Bacteria; phylum Pseudomonadota; class Gammaproteobacteria; order Burkholderiales; family Burkholderiaceae_B; genus Zwartia; species Zwartia lucis. The sequence continues at coordinate 1,222,288 of NZ_OZ248472.1, forward strand.
TGGAGAGATTCTTGAGAGTGGCGAGCGCGAGCCTGCAACGGCGTTACTGCGAAACGGTGCTGGGCGCATTCAGACTTTTTTCTTCAGCGTTTTGCCAGGTAATGCGACCGAATTGACCAGTTACACGATTTACCGTTGGGAGTGCGCCATTCGTGCGTCAACCGTGCTCGGTTTTGTCGGCGCCGGTGGACTCGGACAGCAAATGGACAATTCGATGCGCATGTTCAACGGTTCCGAAGTCGCAACCATGTTGATTGTGTTTATTTTATTGGTCGGTTTGGCCGATCTCTTGAGCACCTGGATGCGGAGGGCTTTGCAATGATGACGCGCCCAAGACATTGGTTAAGACTGGATTCGTCCGTCTTTTGGGTGTTGTTTGGAACCATCGCGCTGATCGTATTGAGTTTTTGGTCCCTTGATTTGCAGCTTGCCCGGGTGTTGTCCCTTGAGAGCTTGGCCCGCATGGGTAAGTTCTTGGGGGAGTTGTTATCACCCAACCTTGAGCCCGTATTTTTAAGCAAGCTGTTGCGCGCCAGCCTTGAGACACTCGCGATGTCCGCGGTAGGGACCTTGCTTGCAACAATCTTCGGTCTCTTACTCGCCGTGCCCGCCAGTCGTAGTTTTGCTGGTGATCCCGCGCGTTGGCGGTTTTTGACCCGCTTATTGCTCAATGCCTTACGCGCGATTCCCGAGCTGGTTTGGGCGGCTTTGCTGTTGATTTCCGCCGGTCTTGGACCGTTTGCCGGCACCTTGGCCCTTGCTTTGCACACGACGGGTGTTTTAGGTCGTTTATTTGCTGAATCCATCGAAAATTCCCCGCAAAATGCCGCAACGGCTCTTCGCGTTCAGGGTGTGGGCGAGGGCCGGGTGTTCTTATATGCAACACTGCCGACCGTTTCTCCCCAATTGATGTCCTATGCGTTGTATCGTTGGGAAAATAATATTCGGGCCGCTGCCGTGCTAGGGGTCGTCGGCGGCGGTGGTTTGGGTCAAATGTTGTCGTTTCACATGGGTTTATTTCAGATGCAAGAAACAAGCAGCATCTTAGCGGCTATGATTTTGCTTGTGATTCTCGTCGATACGTTGTCTTATTTTGCTAGACGCTTATTGTCGCGCTAGTGCTCCATCATCTCTAAAAGGTCATTCACTATGTCTCGCTTCACCTACCCACTAAGTCTCGGAATCGCCCTCGCTTTGGGGACCTTGTCTGCCGCGGTTGTCGCGCAACCACGTCAAGCGCCAGGTGAAACCAGCGTGTCCGTGGGTGTGACAGGCTTGAACCAATTTAATACGCGTATCGTGGACAGCGGAAGTTTTAACTGGTGGGATGCCTCCGCCAATGTCAACGTGACGCGCCAAGTCACCAGCGCGTTTTCCGCAGGCGTGAGTGCCAAGTATAACTATCAGAAATGGTCGTGGAGCGGACTCAACAGCCAGGCGCCTTGGACGTCTATCAATACCCCTGCTTTAGGCATGAATTTCGGCTACTCCCCTAGCCCTGAGTGGCGCCTTGGTTTCGCGCCAACAATTGAGTGGTCGGGTGAAACCGGCACGGGTACGGGCGGCACGGCGACCTATGGCGCTGTGATGAGTGTGGCGAGAACGTTTTCCAAAGACTTGACGCTCGGATTGGGCGCGGGTGTCTTTCGGCAGATCGATCAAACTAAAATTTTTCCCTATCTCTTAGTCAACTGGAACATCACGGACAAGTTGAGATTGAGCAACCCGCTGCCCGCCGGCCCCTCTGGCGGCGCGGGTCTTGAGTTGTCATATGCTTTGACGGATCGTTGGACCCTGGGTGGTGGGGGTGCGTATCGTTCTTATCGCTTTCGTTTGAACGAAAATAGCCCGGTGGCAAACGGAGTTGGTCAAAACAGTTTCGTCCCCGTTTTTGCCAGACTGTCCTATGCGATTGATCGTACTTCGCGTGTGGATTTGTACGCGGCTGCGACGACAGGTGGACGACTCTCGGCGACGGATACGTCAGGTACAACGCAGTTCAGCAACAATTATCAGACGGGCTTCGCGATGGCGCTGTCGTTCTCAAAACGTTTCTAACCGCTTTAACCCTCAGCAAAAACCTGCTGAGGGTCAGGCATGCCTTTGACCTCAACGGCATTGCCTGAAAAGTCGAAAACCAGGAAAACGGTTTGTTCGCGAGGCGTGCCGATGAAAATCCTATCAGGCGCCATCGCGAACGTGACCTGGGCTGAAATCAGATTTGCCAGCATCCGTTCGTACACCTCAGGCTTCACAATCACACCAAAGTGCCGCAAAGGATAATCACCTCTTCCGATCGTGATTGACTTGTGCGAGGCCTCAAGCTCCGAGAGTTGCGCGACGAGATGATGTCCATAAAAATCGATATCAAGTCGATCGGTCTGTTGACGTGTAATGGTGCAACCTAGGATATCCCGATAAAAGCGCACCGTGGACGCGATGTCTTTGATCGGGATAGAGAGGTGAATCATGGCCATGCTCATAAGCTTCTCCTAAGCTGTCACGCCGGGAGTTTTTTTGTTTTGATACCACTGGGTAATCGCAACAAAGGCCAAGAGACCGAAGCCGATCGTATCCGTGATGAGGCCTGGTTTAATCAGACAAATCGCCGAGATAAATAAGAGGATGCGTTGTAGGGTCGTCGCATAGCCGACAAGCCAGCCGAAAAATCCGCCCGCGAGCGCAATGACGCCTATTAAGGCTGTCACGACTGACCAAAAGACGGTGAGGTAGGAAGTGTCCTCTTTAAAGATCAACAGCAAGGATGGCTCATAGACAAACATGAAAGGCACAATATAGGCTGGAGCCGCGGCGCGCATGGCAGCAAAGCCCGATTCCCACATATTTGCTTTGGCTAAACTTGCGGCTGCAAACACGGCAAGCGCGACGGGTGGAGTGATCGCTGACAAAATCGCGAAGTAGAACGCGAACATGTGTGCGGCAGGCACCTCAACGCCGAGTTTGATGATTGCAGGGATCAATAACGACACCATCACGATATAGGCAGGAGTTGTCGGCATTCCCATGCCTAAGATGATGCCGGCCATCGCTGTCAGCAAGAGAGCGAGGAACAGGGAGTTATTCGCAAGCTCAATGACAACCTGTGTGAAAACAATCCCCAGGCCTGTAATGGTGACGCAACCAATGACAATACCCGCGCAGGCGCAAGCCATGGCCACGGACAAAGCATTGCGCGCGCCTTCTTCAAGCGCGTTGATTACGGACATCCATGTGATACCTTGGCGCGTCAGTTTGCGAGCGAGTGCGACCGGGAGACAGCTGATGGCAGCCACCAACGCGCAAAGAGGTGCCGAGTAACCATTAAACAAACCAACAAGGATGATCAGAATTGGAATGAATAGATGGCCCCGTTCTTTCATGACGTGCATAAATTTGGGCAATTCATTTTCGGGCACGCCGCCTAGGCCGTGGCGTTTTGCTTCAAAGTGCACGGCAAAAAAGACAGAGGCGTAGTAAAGCAGGGCGGGAATGACGGCCCACATAGCGACTTGTGCGTAGGGGACGGATAAAAACTCAGCCATCACGAAGGCTGCCGCGCCCATCACGGGAGGCATCAACTGCCCTCCTGTCGAGGCGACGGCCTCCACCGCCGCAGCGAAAGGCGGCCTGAAACCTGTGCGTTTCATCAGGGGAATCGTAATCGGACCATCGACCATCACGTTTGCAACAGCACTGCCAGAAACGGTTCCGAAAAGAGAGGAGCTCACGACAGCGACCTTACCAGGGCCGCCCGCACTGCGTCCTGTTAGTGCCATGGCAAAGTCCATGAACAGTTGGCCTGTTCCGCTCTTTTCCATAAAAGCGCCAAAAATCACGAACAACATGACGTAGGAGGCGGAAACACCCAGCGTAGAGCCAAAAATACCCTCGGTTGAGAGATAGAGCTGCTCCAACAGAACCGGTAACTTAATTTGAGTAAAAAACGCGGCGTAGATCACAAACACAATCGCAGTGATCGGTAGTGCCCAACCAATCACCCGGCGTGTCCCCTCTAGGACGATAATCACCATGACAAAGGAAAAGAACACGTCCTGCTTGGTCAATTCGTCGATGTAAATAATGCGGTTGGTGAAGTTTTCATAGTCGACAAAGATATGAGCGATCGCCGCTAGACCTAATGCCAGCAGCAGCATGTCATAGGAGCGCGGTAACAATCCACCTGTTGCACGGGAAGGGTAGAGCAAGAAGACCAGCGCCAAGGCAAACATCAAGTGCGTGCCACGAAAAACCACCGCCTCCGGAGGACCGAATGCTGCCACGTACATGTGGTACAGCGACATCGCGACAGCGATGACTGTAATAAGTTTTTTTAGAACTTTCGAGGTGGGATCTACGGCAATACTTTCATCGGAAATAACCTGCTGCATAGCGATATCCTTGGTGTTGCGCTGACTCGTTAAAGGCTAAGTGATTCTACACAGGCAGTCCCCAGGGATGGGCGCATTTTGTTCAAACACAGGGTTTTCCTTTAGGTGGATCAATAAGGAGGTCCTAACCAGGCTTTGTCTAAAAGGTCACGACGTGGTCTACGCCGAGCCGGATCCCAATTTTTTCGCCAAGCGAATGGTCGTGGTGGCTGGGCACATAAGCCAGTACTTCCTGACCGGAAGGCAAGCGCAAGGTATAGAGAAAATCCGCGCCTCTAAATGTTTTGCGCACGACCTCGGCGAGCTGTGGGCTGGCATCGTCATGCTGGATGTCGTCGGCACGCAAAAGGACCTCGACCTCGGTACCGAGCGGGTCGTGGTGGTCATTGTCGAGCTGTAGCTCCCCGAGCTCGATCTTGACCATGGCGTTAGGTTGAATGATGCCTTTGACAAAGACGCCACGGCCGATGAAGTCCGCGACGTAACGGTTAATGGGCTCGTGGTACAGGTCGTAGGGGGTATCCCATTGCACGATACGTCCCTCGGACATGACGCCGATATGATCCGCAATCGCAAAGGCTTCAAATTGGTCATGTGTGACGAGCAAGGCGGTCACGCCATTGGTTTTTAAAATATCGCGCATTTCACTGGCGAGTCTTTCGCGTAGATCAATGTCTAGACTGGAGAAGGGCTCATCGAGCAAAATCAAGTCAGGCTCGGGTGCCATGGCGCGCGCGAGCGCGACGCGTTGCTGTTGACCGCCACTCAATTCATGTGGGTAAGCTCCCGCCTTGTCCGCGAGAGAGACGCGCTCAAGCCACTGGAGTCCGACCTCGCGGCGTTTCGCCGGTGAAAGGGCACGTAAACCGAACATGACGTTTTCCAAAACGCTGAGATGGGGGAAAAGCGCAAAATCCTGAAATACCATTCCAACCTTGCGCAGGTTGGGAGCGACTTGGATATCTGGGGCACTGACTACTTTGCCATGCATACTGACGGTGCCGTCTTGCAGGGCTTCGAAGCCACAAATGGCTCTGAGAATGGTGGATTTGCCACAGCCTGAGGGGCCGAGCAAACACGCAATGCTGCCTCGGGCTAGACTGAGGGTTAAATCCCGAACAATCTGCACGCGCCCTGGACCGTCTAGACGCGGGTAACTAATTTCGACGTGATCGAGGGCTAGCAAAGGCGGTGGGGAATTCATCTTTATAATTTTCTCATTAACAACAGTTTGATTCTAGAACCCTTTTATATTTTTAGCCGAGCGCAACACGAATGAGTCGAGTCGTTGTCCTGATCGCAGTTTTGTTGTCGCTTCCGCTGCTGGGCCTGTTTATCCCCCTTTTTACCGAGGGCACGGGTGAGGCCTCGCAGGAGCTCAGCCGCCAAGGCACTCTGCAACATCTCTGGCAGCACGTATTGGGTGAGTATGTCACGTCCACACTGTTGCTGCTCATCGGGGTAGGGTTTGGGGTGTTTGTCCTCGGGGTTGGCAATGCCTGGCTGGTCGCCAACTACCAGTTTCCCGGCAAAAAGCTCTTTGAATGGGCGCTGATTTTGCCGCTCGCGATCCCGACGTATGTGATGGCCTATTTATTTGTCGATATTTTGCAGTTTTCGGGTCCGATTCAAACTGCGTTACGCAATGTGTTGGGTCTGGAGCAGCTCTGGTTCTTTCCCGATCCGCGGTCTCTGGGCGGCGCGATGTGGGCGTTTTCTTTTTGCCTATTTCCTTATGTGTACTTGATCGCCCGGACCTCATTTCTGGATCGCAGCGCCCGTTTGTCCGAAGCAGCTGAAACTCTTGGTTATAGCGGCTTTCAGGCGTTTTACCGCTTGGTGCTGCCCATGTCGCGCCCTGCGATTTTTGCCGGAATGGCTCTCGCCTTGATGGAGGTCATGGCCGACTACGGTGCCGTGGCGTACTTTGGTGTGGAGACGTTTGCAACCGGTATTTTCAGGGCATGGTTGTCCTTTAGTGACCGCTTGGCCGCAGTGCAGTTGTCACTGGGTTTGCTGGTCTTTGTAGTGCTGATTTTCTATATTGAGCAGACCAATCGCGCCCGCATGCGCTATGTCAGTTCCGGAGTTGTACAACGCGTCGCGCCTCCTCGTCTTTTGCGGGGTAAAAAAGCTTTTTGGGCGTTTGCCGCCTGCGGTTCGACCTTGGCATGTGCGTTTCTTTTGCCGGTGGCCGCTTTGCTGAAACTTTTGTGGGAGCAGGGCTTGAGTCTAGATGCGCGCTACCTGGACTGGTTGCAAAACTCGTTTGGACTCTCTGCAATCACGGCGTTGATCTCAGTTGCATGCGCATTGATTCTGGCCTATGGGGCGAGGCTGACTAAAAGCGCCACCATGCATTGGGTCAACCGGCTGCTGGGGTTGGGGTACGCCCTTCCCGGAGCTGTGCTGGCAGTGGGTATGTTGTCCGTTTTAGGCTTGTTTCAAATGGCCTGGATCATGTCTGCGACGGTGTCAGTGTTGATTTACGCGTATTTGATTCGGTTTCTGTCCTCGAGTTTGCAAAGTGTGGAAGCGGGGCTTTCACGGATTACGCCTTCGATGGACGGCAGTGCAGCCCTATTAGGCGCGACCCCTTGGCAAACGATGCGCGCCATTCACTTTCCGCTACTCAAACGCAGTGTCCTGACCGCGGGCTTGTTTGTCTTTGTCGATGTGATGAAAGAGTTGCCCGCAACGCTGCTGCTGCGTCCTTTTAATTTTGACACCTTGGCGGTGGCCACCTATCAACTCGCCGCCGATGAACGCTTGTCAGAGTTAGCCTTGCCCTCCTTGACGATTGTGGTTGCCGGACTGATTCCGGTCATTTTGCTGTCTCGAGCGATGTCAAAAGCCAATCGCTATTGATAATGATTCGCATTTAGTGGTATGATGATGTTTCTGACTCTTAGGGCTTTTACGGATCATTCTTTGATGAACAAGCAAGGCGTTTTCAAAACTGTTTTCAAAACTTTAGCATCCGGCCTGTTGTCAATCGCTTCTGTTGGAGGGGCTCTCGCCCAGTCGGGCAAGCCCGCCCAGGAACTCAATATTTACTCCGCGCGTCACTATCAGACGGATGAGCTTCTCTATGGTGGATTTACCAAGGCGACAGGGATCAAGATTAATCGTATTGAGGCGAGCGACAACGCCCTGATAGAGCGTTTGAAAAGCGAGGGTGCTAAAAGTCCCGCAGACGTTATTTTGCTGGTGGATGCTGCCCGTTTGTGGCGCGCTGAAAAGGATGGCATGTTTCAGCCCTTCCAGTCAGCCTTGATAGACGAGCGTATCCCACAAAACTTGAGAGCGAAAGTCGAAGGCGGGGGCAGCACCTGGGTAGGTTATTCCACCCGCGCCCGCGTCATCGTCTACAACAAGGCCCGCGTCAAGCCTGAGGATGTCGACACCTACGAAAAACTAGCAGATCCTCTGAACAAAGGAAAGGTTTGCACGCGCTCTGGTTCGCACCCCTATATGTTGTCCCTTGTGGGTGCGATGATCGACCGCAGTGGAGAGGCTGCCACCGAGGCGTGGGCCAAGGGCATGGTGGCCAACCAAGCACGTGCGCCTCGAGGTGGAGATACCGATCAGATCAAAGCCGTTGCTGCAGGTGAGTGTGGTGTGGCACTGACGAATTCATACTATTTTGTACGGATGATGCGCTCGACTAAGCCTGAGGATCAAGCGCTCATGGCCAAGGTAGGCTTCTTGTGGCCCAATCAAGCGACAAGTGGGACGCACATCAATATCGCTGGTGGCGGGATGGCCAAAAATGCGCCACACCCAGAGGCCGCTAAGAAGTTTCTTGAGTACCTCGCGACCGATGACGCGCAGGTTTATTTTGCAGACGGTAACAACGAGTGGCCCGCAGTCGCGTCGGTCCAGATTGAAAATCCAGGCCTAAAACAGCTCGGATCTTTCAAGGTTGAGGACGTTCCGGTTGCTGCGATGGGGCGCAACCAAATCGCCGCTCAGAAAATTCTGGACCGCGCACGGTTCAAATGAGTTTGAAGTAAAGAAGAAGTGATGAAGTGAAGAAGAAGTGAAAAAATCCCGCGAACATTTAAACTCGCGGGATTTTTTTTAATTGAGTTTCTTAAATTTTAGAAACTTAAGCGCCCCAAGGACGGATTGCAGCTTTGAGTTTCTTGTAACCGTCGATATAACGTGGACGCTCAACCGAATAAATCTTGTCGAACGTCGCGAGTTGCTCGTCGAGCCACTTAGCCAACTCTTTGTTGTCTGGGTTCGCGGCTTTGTAAGCCTCATTAATCAGAACAAAGTGGATGCGTGGATCATAAGGCTGCTTTTCACCGCCGACTGTTTCGTCACCGTCCAGCAAACGCAACAACATGGCATCAGCTGAGCCAAGTGTCTGTTCGTAGATGGGGGCGCCATGCACGCGATACATCACGCTGGTCATGTCTTTGCCATTGGTCATGGTGTAGCCCATGTCCACCCACAGTTTCTTCATGTCGACTTTGGCGCCAACCTTGTCCAGCACGATTTGGCCCCAGTCACGCAAAACGTCTGGTGCATCGGCCATCAAGTCGGTCAAACGATCGCCGTCCAAGTCTGTTGCATAGACGATGCAAGGACGCTGACGAATCATGTCATGCAACAACAAACCGAAGTTGGTGTCGGAAATGTGTTCGTAAATATCGCCTGTCCAGTTTTCCATGCCAGCTTTAAAGTCCTTGGGGAGCAAGGCTACGATGGCATCAACACTGGCGCGGTGCTCTTCGTAGGCGTCAACGGTGTATTGACGCTTGAGCTTGAACTTGGTGCCTTGCAACAACCAACGCATGATGCCTGCATTGATGGCGTCTTCTTGAGCCTGTGTGGGCTTGGTCGCCACGCGTCCGATTTGGCCTGTCTCGTGTACCATTTTCAAGAACAGACGTGCCGCATAGGCCATGCGAATGCCGGGAGTGTTCATTTCGGAGTGAATGACGCCGGTGGCGTGATCAACATTGAACTTCTTTTTGTCTTGCGAGTAAGGCAGGCCTGGCATAAAGCGAATACTGGTGATGCCGCCGTATGGGCGCACGTTGCAATACACGCCTGCGGCGGTGCGCAGGGGGGCGTTAGCAGACTTGCCGTTCACCACGACTTTTTTGCCACCTTCGTTGACCATGAAGTCGCCAGCAGTCGACCACTTCAGCGCTGTGTAGTCCAGCTTGCCGAACCACTCGAGTGACTGGAGTTTGCTGTCATGACGGAACTGCGCCATCATCGGGACGCCGAGGAAAGGCAAGCCCAGCACGTCGAGTGCCATCAGTGTGCCGTTCAAAGCGAACATGTCTGTGAATGCGTGTGCGACGGGTTTGACGCCACCTGTGGCGTTGCCGCCTTCCCAGATGATTGCGTCAGGGCAGCCAACGGGTTTGGCCGATGAACGCTTGTAAATACCGTCGAGCATATTGAAAAGATCGCCGTTCTGTTCTTCTTGGGCGATTTTTAGCAAATCCAATTCTTGTGCCATGAGCGTAAAGCCTCAAATGTGAAGTGAGTAAAAGACATCTGTGCAACTAGGGATTATCGCACTAGTGGCGGATGTCACCAAGTTGCTTAAACAAGCGTATGCCTTTGATCTAGATCAAGACCAAAAAAAATCAATGAAATTATTATATATAAAAATAAATTGTTAAAAAGTATATTGATTTTGCGGGTTAGCAATTTCTTTAAGTACCGTCATAAGGAGAACGTTCATGACACAACAACAATCGGTTCACTTAGCAGGGCGCTTTGCTGGCAGGTGGTCACCTTATATCGTGGGCATAGGTATCGGCGTATTGAGTTGGGTCGTGTTTGTCGTGGTGGCGGCACCTCTGGGCATCACGACTTCAATAGGTCAAATTGCGGGGGGTATGATTTCACCGATCGTAGGTGCGGATACCGTAGCGGCAAACGCCTACTGGCGAACCAATGCGATGAAACTGGACTACGGCACATTATTTTTGATCGGTACCTTTTTTGGTGCCTTGGCCTCGGCACTCTTGTCACGCACGTTTAAGTTCGAGTCGATTCCGAGTGTGTGGCAAGAGAGATTTGGTTCTTCGAAAACACGTCGCTTTAGCGTCGCCTTTATCGGCGGTGCGCTCGCCATGTATGGCGCTCGCATGGCCGGTGGGTGCACAAGCGGTAATGGCATATCCCAGTCCTTGCAACTTGCCGTGGTGGGTTGGACATTTCTGGCGGTGATGTTTGTGTCTGGAATCATCACCGCAGCGATCATCTACGGTGGATCACGTTCAACAGTATCTGGAGAAAAATAATGTTTCCAATTAAAGGTGAAAGCGCATTGCTCTTGGCCGTTGTGTTTGGCTTTGTATTTGGCTGGTTGTTGCAGCGAGGCAAAGTCACAAACTACAACGTGATCGTGAATCAGTTCCGCCTCAAGGACTTCACTGTCCTCAAGGTGATGTTTCCAGCCATCATTGTGGGAGGCATTGGTGTGCTGGTATTGACCAACATGGAGCTCGCCAAGTGGCATGTGCGTGATGCCAATATGCTGGGTACCATCATCGGCGCGGCCATTTTTGGGATCGGTATGGTGTTGTACGGTTACTGTCCGGGTACTGGGATCGCTGCGATTGGAACAGGCAGCATCCATGCGCTCGTGGGAGCGGTAGGCATGATCTTTGGGGCAATCCTCTATGCGTTCTCGTTTGAGTGGGTGCGGGCCAATATCTTGTCGGTTGGAAAGCTTGGCAAGTTGACACTTCCTCAGCTCATGCACATACCGGCATGGACGATTTTTGGTGCACTGATCGTGATTGGGATCGCGCTGTTTGCCTGGGTCGAAAAGAATGGGAAATAAATAAAAACAGTAAAACAAATAAATGCCGGTGATGATCACTCATCCCGGCATTTTTACGATCACCACCCGAAAGAGGTGAATGGGCTTTAAACGTCAGCGCGCGGCCTGAAACTCAAAGCCCCGATAATTGTCCTTGATGACATCTTCGCAAATGTCACGATAGTGGCTCAATCCGCCCGCATAAGGCATGAACACTTGTGGTTTACCCGGGACGTTCGCACCGAGATACCAAGAGTGTTTAACCTTTGGAAGTAGGGTGGCGTTAGCCGCCGCATCGACTTCTGCTTGCCACAGATCACCCGAGGCTTCTGGGACCTCGATAGACGCCAGATCCTTATCGCGCATGTGTTGGATGCAGCGTGTGATCCATTCAACGTGTTGCTCGATCGCGGGTGGCATATTGCACAGCACGGAGGGACTGCCGGGACCGGTGATTGTGAAGAAATTAGGAAAGCCAGGAATCTGCAGACCCAGATAGGTACGTGGGCCCGCGTGCCAATAGTCCTTGAGCGTGCGACCCTCCCGACCTGTCACATTGAGCTTGACCAAGGAGCCCGTCATGGCATCAAAGCCTGTCGCGAACACGATGATATCTAGCGGATATTCCTGGTCGGCCGTTTGAATGCCCGTTGCCGTGATGCATTCGATCGGTGCTTTGCGGATATCGACCAGTGAAACGTTATCGCGGTTGTAGGTTTCAAAATACTGCGAATCGATTGGGGGACGTTTGGCGGCGAAGGGGTGATCAATATCCGCTAACAATTCGGCGACTTCAGGGTTATTAACGACCTGCTTTATCTTGTTACGGATAAAGGTGGCCGCTGTTTCGTTCGCCTCTGAACTCGTCAAAATATCGCGATAGAGGGCTCGAAACTGAAAGCCGCCTTGCTCCCACTTTTTTTCATAGGCTTGGACGCGATCGGCTTCGGGCTCATCAAGTGCAGATTTATCTTCGATATAAAAACCATGGCCATTGGTGTTGCTGGTCATGATTTTGCGGATATCTTCTGCGTGTTCTTTCGCGTATTTTTTAAACTCAGGCGTCAACGGCGCGTTGCGTGCGGGCAAACTGTAGTTGGGGGTGCGCTGAAACACCGTTAGGTGTCCAGCGCTTGCGCCGATCACCGGAATCGCCTGAATGCCGGTCGAACCTGTACCGATCACACCGACGCGTTTGCCGGTGAAGTCCACGCCCTCGTGAGGCCATTGTCCTGTGTGAAACCACTTGCCTTTAAAGTCGGATAAACCTTTGATCTTGGGCATGTTGGCCGAGGACAAACAACCCACCGCGGTGATCAGGAATTTGGCGTTGTACTCCTTGCCGTTTTCCGTTTTCACATGCCAACGCTGCGTCGCTTCGTCAAAATGGGCTTGCGACATCCGCGTATCGAGTTCGATATCAGAGCGCAGTTGGAGCCTGTCTGCGACAAAATTTAAATAGCGCAAGATTTCAGGTTGCTGAGGATAGCGCTCTGACCACTCCCATTCCTGGATGATTTCTTTGGAAAAATAATACATGTAGGTATGGCTTTCGGAGTCGCAACGTGCGCCTGGATAACGATTCCAGAACCAAGTGCCTCCGACTCCGCTCCCGGCTTCGAGGACTTTGGCGGTCATGCCAAGCTTGTCCCGCAAGCTGTAGAGTTGATACATGCCCGAAAAGCCAGAGCCTATGATGATGGCGTCTAATGTCTGCATGGAATGTTCTGCTGTCTCTTAGGTTTGAGTGGATCCGATTATTCTGATTATTTTTCAGAAATAGTACATCAAACTGTGACAAATGCCTGAGGAGCGGCATGGATTTCCCTCAAGGCTTGGTCGAGTCATTACGAGTTATGCTGATCGTCAGGTTAAAAATACCAATGATGAATGAAAAAAGGGGGAGTGATGACAAAAGAACTCGGCAAAGGAACCGTCCTCTGTGACGTCGATATGCGTGGGGTCGTGACCGTGACCTTGAATCGTCCGCAGGTCAATAACGCCTATAACGGCGACATGATTGCAGGACTGCACGAGGCGCTTGATTTGTTGGGCCCCAAGCCTGATGCACGGGTGGTGGTGATCAAAGGCAACGGTCGTCATTTTCAGGCGGGTGCTGATTTGGCTTGGATTTCCAGCGTTTCGCACACATCGCCCGCAGAAAATGAGCGGGTGTCGCGCTTGACCGCCGAAGCAGTCCGCCGTCTGGATATCGTGCCGATTCCAACCGTCGCACTGATTCAGGGTGGGTGTTTTGGGGGCGGTACAGGCGTCGCTTCGGTGTGCGATATCGTTGTGGCTGCAGACAATGCTGTTTTTGCCATTACCGAAGCCCGTTGGGGGTTGATCGCCGGAATTATTTTGCCGCAACTCTGCCAGGCCATGGGGGTGCGGAACGTGCGTCGCTATGCTTTGTCTTCCGAACGTTTTGGTCCGGATGTGGCGCTTCGCATTGGATTCGCGCACGAGGTCTGCAAGCTTGAGGAACTCGAGGCTACCGGGGCGCGCATTGTTGATGCCTTGTTGATGAACGCACCAGGCGCGGTGTCGGCGACCAAGCTGCGAACGATGGCAGTCGCCGGGTCCTTTCTAGACGATGCGCTGTTTGACGATTTAATCAAACAGCATTCGGAGATGCGTCAACAGGCTGAGGCCGCGGAAGGGACGGCATCTTTTATCGAAAAGCGTTTGCCTAGCTGGTATCCCGGGCAGTGAACGATTTTATCTATGCGGTGTTGAGCGACTGGTAAACCGTTGTCTCAAAATCCGTAAACAGTTTGATCGCGGATGTATCGACGAAAGGCAAGATCTGCATCATTAACACGCCTGCGATCTTGCGGACTGGATCGATCCAGAAATAAGCGTTGGGCAAACCCGCCCACGCCAAACTCCCAGCTGAACGACCCGTAGGGGCTGTCGCTTCATTAATCATGAAGGTCAGCCCCCATGTTTTTTCAACGCCAGGGAAAAACTCTGCATCCAGTGACATGTTGGGATTGACCGTATGTAGCATTTTGACACGCAGCGGTCCCATCGCATTTTTAGACATCAGGGCAACGGTTTGAGGTTTGAGAAGCTGTTGTCCATTGGCGTATCCGTCGTTGAGCATCATGCGGGTAAAGTGCAGATAATCGCTCGCGGTGGAGTACATGCCACCACCACCCGGGTCGACCTCGGGCTCTTGCGGAACCTCGAAATCGAGCACGCTCAGAGATTGATCGGTGGCGTTGCGTAAATGCACTTTGGCCACGCGCGCACGCATCTCGGAGGTGATTTTGAAGCCGGTACTGTGCATACCTAAGGGCGCAGTGATGTGTTTCTGGAGGTATTCGCCCAAACGCATACCGGTGACTGCTGAGATCGCCAAGCCAATCCAGTCGATGTTGATCCCGTACTCCCAGCGCTCGCCGGGATCGAAGGAAAGCGGGATGTGGAGCGCATTACGTTGTCCTGAGCCCGCGCGCGGCAGTTTATGCAGCTTGAGAAAGCGCGATGCGTTCTGGCTCCAAATGTCCGAGGTAAAACCTGCGGTGTGCGTCATGAGGTGTCGCAGCGTAATCGGCGTTTTGGGCGGCCGAAGCATGGGCTGACCCTGAGCATCCCACCCCGTGATGACTTGGATCGTATCGATCTCGGGCAGGATGCGTGCGATGGGCTCATCGAGTTTGAGCTTGCCTTGTTCGACAAGCTGCATGGCCGCTGCACCCACCAACGGCTTGGTCATGGAGGCGATCCACATCACCGTGTCCAAGGTCATTGGCGTCGGTTGATCTTGCACACGTAAACCAAAGGCGCCCTCGTAAAGAGTTTCTGTCGCATGGGTGACCGCGGCAGCTACACCGGGAATACGGCCACGGGAGACTGCCTCGTTCAGCACGTTATCAGCTTGTCGGCTGAGCAGAAGGCGCTGACTTTGCGTGGCGTCTGTGGCGTGATGCGGTAGGGTCATGGAAGGCGGCCAGGTTGGGAGCGAGGAGGGTAAAGGAGGGTAAAGGAGAATATAGGCGTCGTAAGGGAATTTATACACGAAGGTCTATTCCGACCGTCAAGTTGTTTCGGCGATAGAATCAATGCATGAGACACTCAAGCCGTAATTCCCCCGATTTTTCTCACGATCCCAATCGCCCTCGTGTTCAACGTCAGCGAAGCGACTGGCGCATCATTGGTGACTTGCTCCCTTATTTAATGAAATACAAGCTGCGCGTCGCCATGGCCGTGGCCTGTTTGCTCGCCGCTAAATTCGCTAACTTGGGCATCCCGATCATGCTCAAGCACATGGTCGATGCTTTGGATGTGCGTAACAACACCGCAGGCGCGTTGTTGGTGGTACCGATCGCGTTGATCATCGGATATGGGTTGCTGAGATTTTCGTCTTCTCTTTTTACTGAGCTGCGCGAATTGTTTTTCGCGCGCGTCACGCAACATGCCGTGCGACAGATCGCGCTTGAGGTTTTTCAGCATCTTCATGCGCTATCGCTGAGGTTTCACCTTGGAAGGCAAACGGGTGGGGTGAGTCGAGATATTGAACGCGGTACGCGTGCCATCCAATCTTTAGTCTCATTTTCTCTCTACAGCATTGTGCCCACGCTGTTCGAGTTTTTGTTGGTGTTGGGCTATTTCGCCTACAACTACGACATTTGGTTTGCTGGCATTACGCTCAGCGCCTTGGTGATTTACATCATCTTTACCATTTACGTGACTGAGTGGCGCACACACTTGCGCCGGACCATGAACGATATGGATTCGCGCGCGAATCAAAAAGCTATTGATTCGTTACTGAATTTCGAAACGGTCAAGTATTTTGGTAATGAAGCTTTCGAAGCCAAACGTTACGACGAAAATTTGCTGCGATACCAGTCAGCCGCGATCAAGTCACAAAAGTCTTTATCGTTATTAAATGTCGGTCAGCAAGCCATTATCGCAACGGGTTTAGTGTTGATCCTTTGGCGTGCGACCTTAGGCGTCGCGGACGGCTCGATGACGCTAGGCGATTTAGTGTTGGTCAATACCTTGATGATCCAGCTCTACATCCCTCTAAATTTTCTTGGCGTGATTTACCGTGAAATCAAACAGTCGCTCACGGATCTTGATCGGATGTTTACGTTGCTTGAGTCGGATCGCGAGATTGCCGATGCACCAAACGCGCCTGCCTTACGTATCGCCGATCAAAAGAATGGACCTGAAGTACGCTTTGAAAATGTGTCGTTTCACTACGAGTCCAATCGGGAAATCCTGCACGATCTGAGCTTTGTGATGCCGGCGGGTACGACGACGGCCGTAGTAGGGCGCAGCGGCGCGGGCAAAAGTACCTTGGCGCGTTTGTTGTTCCGTTTTTACGATGTCCAGCATGGTCGGATTTTGCTGGATGGCCAAGACTTACGCTCGGTGCAACAGAGCAGTTTGCGTCAAGCGCTTGGGATCGTTCCGCAAGATACGGTCCTGTTCAACGACACGATTGGCTATAACATCGCCTACGGAAGACCGGGTGCGACCGAGCAAGAGGTGCAGGCTGCGGCGCGCGCCGCGCAGATGGATCAATTCATTGAGCATTTGCCCGATGGGTATAAAACTCAGGTGGGTGAGCGCGGACTCAAACTCTCAGGCGGTGAAAAACAGCGAGTCGCGATCGCACGGACTTTGCTGAAAAAACCTGCCATGTTGATTTTTGATGAGGCGACCTCCGCGCTTGACTCCAAGACCGAACGCGCGCTTCAGGACGAGCTCGCCAGTCTCGCGCGCAACCACACCACCTTGATCATCGCGCATCGTTTATCGACGATCGTGCATGCCGATCAGATTTTAGTGATGGAGCATGGTCGGGTGATTGAGCGCGGCACGCATCAGGACTTGATCGCAGCCAACGGTACGTACGCACAAATGTGGCGGATGCAGAAAAGAGAAGAGGGTGAGAGCTGACGCTCTTCACCCCCTTTATCAATATCCCGTCAACTCCGTCAGGATGTCGAACGTTTAGCGCATGTCAAAACCAAGCTGTTTCAGAGCATCGACCAGCAAGTCACGTCCCGTCATCGCCTCTGGTCCGCGGACACGATTTAATGACTGGATGTGCCAGGGGCCGAGCGGCTTCATGGCTTGTTCGGCGTAAAACTTTTCCATCGTGACGTTGTACGCATCCACTGCCTCTTTGTGCGCGATCGGATTGTAGGTTTCTCTGTGCAGCACTGCGCTTTGTGGCAAGCGTGGCTTGACGACGTTTTTAGCGGTTGTGGCGGGATCAGGATGTCCTACGCACATACCAAAAGTCGCAAAGCTCATGGGTGGGAGGCCTAGCTCTTTGGCGACGTCCAATGGCTTGTTACGAATACCACCGATATAAACGATGCCCAAGTCGAGGGACTCAGCAGCGATCGTGGCATTTTGGGCGGCCAGCGAGGCATCGATCGTACCCATTATCAGCATTTCGAGGTAGTTCAGACTTTCATAGGCATGCTGATGTTCATCGCCCAAGGCTTTGAGCCGGGCGAGGTCGGCCACCCAAACTAAAAACAAAGGACAGGCGCTAATCCACTTTTGATTGCCGGCCATCGCCGCCAGACGGTCTTTACGACCTTGGTCCTCGACCGCGACCACACTCCAGGTTTGCAGGTTGGAGGAGGTCGAAGCGGACTGGGCTGCAGCCACGAGGAGCTCCGCGGTATTGGGCGCCAAGGGCTGATCGGTAAATCCGCGTACCGATTTGTGCTGGAAAAGGGTTTCGATCGTAGGGTTCAACGCGTCGAGGACTTTAGTGCCTTGTCCGTACCGTGCTTTGAGGAGCGTTTCGAGGTCTTTTGTTGTTTGTGTGCTCATTTGCTTGCTTTCCGTTGCGACATGAAGATGCCATAGCATACCTTGGGTTACAGTCAATGCCAAAATACAGAGGAGTACACGTTGACTTTAGAGGAGCAAAAGCGCCGCCGTCGGGCGATGTTGCTATTGGCGCTGCTCGTGCTGGCATGGGGCCTGAATTGGGTGATCGCCAAGATGACGCTTGAGTATGTGACGCCTGTCTGGGTGACTGCGTTACGCTTGCTACCGGCTTGTGCGTTGTTTTTTGTGTTGTGTCTGACGACGGGGCAGCTGCGTATCCCCGTTAAAGCGGATCTTCCCGTGGTGTTCAGTATCGGCTTGCTTCACATGGTGGGGTTTTCTGTCTTGGTCAGCGTTGGCTTACAGTTTCTACCGGCGGGCAAGTCGATCGTGCTGGCCTATACCTCGCCGCTCTGGGTCGTTCCCGCCGCCTGGTTTTTTCTGCGAGAGCCTTTGACGATCAGACGGCTACTGGGTTTATTAATCGGACTCTCGGGTGTGGTGTTGATCATGCAGCCCGGACAGATGGATTGGAGTGATTCCAACATTGTCATTGGTCATGTTTTTATGCTGACGGGGGCCCTTTGTTGGGCGATGTCTATCGTGTATGGACGCGTACACAAATGGGTGACGCCGCCCTTTTCGTTATTGCCCTGGCAAATGTTGGTTGGAGGTGTGGTTCAGTTGGTGTTGGCGTTGGTGCTTGAGGGCATCCCGGAGATCAACTGGACGCTTGAGCTTTGGTTGCTCATTGGTTTTAACTGTCTGATCGGCAACGGAGTGGCGTATTTGTTGATGAACTTGGTCAGCCGAGACCTACCTGCGGGAATGGTGTCGATGGGTTTGCTGGGTGTGCCAGTGATCGGCCTGGTCTGCGCGAGCGTATTCTTGGGTGAGACACTCGGATTGCCCTTGGTCTTGGCCGCGGGACTGATTATTGTGGGTATCGTGCTGGGCACGATGTCGGGTCGTAAAAAAAATATTGAGCAGTAAAGAATTTCAGCGATCTTCATTTCAGTGATCTCAAGGAGCTAGTCATGATGAGTCAAACGGAATCAGACCTCGGCTTCGCCTCGGATGAGGACGTACCGATCTCCTACATGACCCGAACGCGCGATTGGTATCTTGCTTTGGGTTACGGCAATCCCTATCGTTGGGCGCATTATGCTGAGGTGCCGCATACACCCTTGCGCAAGCCGCTTGCGCAAATGACCGTTGCCTTGATCTCCACCGCTTCACCTTATGATCCCGCCAAGGGTGAACAAGGCATTGGCGCGCCCTACAACGCAGAGGCCAAGTTTTACAAGGTTTACTCAGGCGATGTCCGGCAAGACCATGATGTGCGTATTTCTCATGTGGCAATCGATCGTAAAAACACCACAATGGAGGACAGCCGAACGTGGTTTCCTTTACCTGCCCTTAGAGAGGCTGAGGCGGCAGGACGTATCGGACGCTTAGCTCCGCATTTTTTTGGTATCCCTACTAATCGCAGTCAACGACATACGATCGAAGTGGATTGTCCAGAGGTTCTTAGGCGTTGCCAGGCGGATGGTGTGGAAGCAGTCGTGCTTGTTCCCAATTGTCCCGTGTGCCATCAAACACTGAGTTTGGTCGCGCGCTATCTCGAGGCTGCCGGTATTTCGACGGTATTACTGGCATGTGCCAAAGACATCGTTGAGCACTGTGGCGTTCCACGTGTGATGTTTAGTGATTTTCCTCTCGGTAATGCCGCTGGCAAGCCGAACGATCCTGCTTCGCAGAGCGCGACACTCGAGTTGGCGTTGCGCACGTTGGAGTCGGCACCTGCGGGACGCACGACGGTTCAATCACCTCAGCGTTGGAGTGCGTCGCATGCGTGGAAACAAGACTATTCGAATGTTGCGCGGGTGAGCCCACAAGAATTGGCCCGGTTGCGTTCCGAGAACGACCGGGCCAAAGAAGCTGCTCGCGCCTTGCGCGCGGATCAGCTGACTTAGTTTGCTTGAACGCCTGCTTTCTGAAGGAGGGGACCGAGCGTATCGATTTCCTTTTTCAGATGCTCAGCGAGTTTTGCTGGCACAGCGAGGTCTGGCGAAACAGGTGAAGTGCCCATGCCGGCCAAGCGCGACTTGACGTCAGGGTCTTGCACAGCTTTGGCCAAGGAGGCCGAGAGCTTGTCAATCACGGGCTGGGGCGTGCCTTTTGGCGCATAGATTCCAAACCAAATGCTCAGATCGAAGCCTTTGACACCAGCTTCGGTGATCGCTGGCAGATCAGGCAAGGAATCGATCCGCTGTGTTCCCGCCACAGCATACGCTTTGACGCGATTGCTCTTGATGTGGCCGACGGTGCTGGTGGTTTGGTCGCACAAGATATCGATTTGACCGCCCATCAAGTCGTTCATGGCGGGTGCCGTACCCTTGTAAGGGATGTTGTTGAGCTTGACGCCGAGGGCTTCCATGAACATCAAACTGCACATGTGTGACGCAGAGCCCACGCCGGCGTTACCCATACTGATTTTGTCTTGATTCTTTTTGACGTATTCGACAAATTCCTTGGTGTTTGCAGGAGGAAAGTCCTTGCGCGCGACCACCACCATCGGGCCTACGGTCGCAAGGCCGACCGGTGAAAAGTCGGTCACAGGGCTATATGAAAGATTTTTAATCATCATCGGATTCGTGGCATGGCTAATGTGCGTCATCAAGAGCGTATAGCCATCTGGAGCCGAGCGTGCGACGCGCGCGGTACCGATGCTGCCACTCGCACCCGCTGGATTATCAACAATGATTTGCTGACCAATATTTTTTTGCATCGCGGCTGCAAACAAGCGCGTGATGGTGTCGCCCGGACCGCCCGGAGCATAGGGCATGACCATGGTGATGGTGCGGTTGGGATAGTCTTGAGCAACCGCGGAAAATGAGCCCGCGCTAAGCAGCAAGGAAGCGCAAAGTGTGCGCAAGAATGCCTTGTTCATATTGAAAATCTCCTGATCGTGATTGGGTTTCGGGCGAATGAGGCCAGACCGTGAAGCCGAATATACTATGCGATACGTTTATTGGGCGATATTGCCTTATGGGCTGCCGTTTTTTTGCTATTTTCGACACTTTTCCGAGCCATTTTCGAGTCTATTCTCATGCCAATTTCAATGATCGAATCCTCTATTTTTAAGGATATGTTTGGGACCGCAGCGATGCGTGAGGTGTTCGATGATGCGGCCACGTTGCGACGCTATACCGATACTGAAATCGCGTTGGCGAAAGTGCAGGGTGAGCTAGGCGTTATCCCTAAGTCTGCGGCGGCCGCAATCATCGCGCGTGCCGACTCGACCAAACTCGATATGGCTGAACTCAAGCGTGAAACAGAAATCGTGGGTTACCCGATTTTGCCGCTCGTGCATCAGATTTCAAAAATGTGCGGCCCCGAAGGCGAGTATCTGCATTGGGGGGCGACCACGCAAGACATCATGGACACTGCGACTGTGTTACAGGTGCGCGATGGTCTTGCGATTATTGAAAAAGATTTAGACGAACTCGATGCGATCCTGGATCAGCTGTCATTGCAATACCGTGACACCCCAATGGCCGGACGGACGCACTTGCAACACGCATTACCGATCACCTTTGGCTATAAAGCGGCGGTGTGGTTATTGATGGTGCGTCGTCATCGCGAGCGCTTGGCACAACTAAAACCGCGCGTGTTGATCGGACAGTTTGGTGGCGCCGCCGGTACGCTTGCGTCACTCGGTGAGCAGGGCTTGGCTGTCCAAGACGCGCTCATGAAAGAACTCGGCTTGGGCTCGGCGCCTGTGACGTGGCATGTCGCGCGCGATGGTTTGGTTGAAACGATTCAGTTTCTAGCGCTTGTTACGGGTTCTCTTGGCAAGATCGCCCTCGACATTATGCTGATGATGGCAAACGAACTGGGTGAAGCTTTTGAGCCCTTTGTCAAAGGTCGGGGCGCCTCGAGCACCATGCCACAAAAGCGAAATCCAATTTCCTGTGAGCTCATGCTCAGTGCTTCAAAGGCCGTACGTCAACATGCGGGCCTCGCACTCGATGCGATGGTGCAAGATTTTGAACGTGCGACGGGACCCTGGCATATCGAATGGTCAGCGATTCCCGAGTCGTTTATTTTGACAGCGGGGGCTCTCAAGCAAGCGAAGTTTATGCTCAGTGGTCTCGAGGTCGACACTAAACGTATGCTTAAAAATCTTGACTTGACGGGTGGCTTGATTGTGGCCGAAGCAGTGATGATGGGCTTGGCGCCACACATTGGTCGTCAGACCGCACATGATGTTGTGTATGACGCGTGCCGGATCGCCTCGATACAAGGAAAAAAGCTCGCTGAGGTGCTTTATCAAGACAGCACCGTCAGCAGCAAGCTTGACCGCGCCACAATCGACCGACTCTGCGATCCCGCGAATTACTTGGGAGCCGCCCCACAAATGGTGGATCGTATGCGTGCGTGGAATAAGGCTTAAGGATCGCGGAGGCGTCTTCGGGACTATTTAGAAAATCCTGATCGGCGAAAGCGATCCGCGTATTTCTAGCCTAATATTCCAAAAGCTCAGTATCGATACTTATAAGGACATCAGCATGAAGTTCGTCAGTTACATTCATCAAGGAAACAACGCCTACGGTATGTTGCGTGAGGACGGTGGTATTGTGAATCTAGATTCACGTATCGGCAAAGACTACCCAACGCTGTTGCAGTTGGTCCAGAAAAATGGTTTTGCCGCGGCGAAGCGTGCTGTTGCGGATGCCGCTGTTGCTGATATGCACGAATCTTCGATTCGTTATTTGCCCCTGTTTTTAGAGCCCGTGACGATCCATTGCGTTGGGCTTAATTATGCAGCCCACGCCGCCGAAGCGGGACACAAGCTCCCCGAGTTTCCGCGCACCTTTTTTAAAACTCCTGCGGCGCTCGTGGCCCATAACGAAGATTTTGAAAAGCCGACACTGTCTCCCGAGTTTGATTTCGAGGGCGAGCTTGCAGTAATCATCAGTAAAACTGCCCGTAAAGTCCGCGCCGAAGACGCCGCTCAATACATCGCGGGCTATACCTGCTTTATGGATGGTTCTGTCAGGGATTATCAGTTTCAGCGCACACTTGACCAAGGTAAAAACTTTTATCGTTCGAGCTCGATCGGTCCCGCGTTGGTGACCCCCGACGAGGTCGGCGATCTTGATCCGCTGACGCTGACCACCCGCGTGTCAGGTGAAACGATGCAGCACACCGCGTTCGACAATATGATTTTTACGATTCCAAAGCTGATCGAATACATCTCTGGTTTTACGGCGTTGCATGCGGGCGATGTGATTGCGACGGGTACCCCCGAAGGGGTGGGCTTTAGTCGTACGCCACCTAGATTTTTGCAAAAGGGTGACGTTGTCGAGGTCATCATTGATAAAATAGGCGTTTTACGCAATCAAGTTTCCTAGCAATATGACAATCAGCGATCCTCAGTACTCGCAGTCCAGCATCCTTGAGCCGGTTGCGGTGAAAGCGAGTCAGGTGGAGCATGGTCCGACTCACCTTTTGATGCTTGCGGCGATCGGTGTCGTCTTTGGCGATATTGGTACCAGCCCTCTCTACGCACTCAAGGAATGCTTTAGCCCTTTGCACGGTATTCCTTACTCAACTGAAGCTTTGCTCGGTATTTTGTCGATGCTGTTTTGGGCCTTGATGCTCATCGTCACGATCAAATATGTCGCGATTGTGATGCGCGCCGACAACAGGGGTGAGGGAGGCGTGTTGTCTCTGATGGCGCTAGGCATCCGATCGCTCAAGAGCACAGGCAAGCCTCATTTCGCCATTATGGTGTTGGGAATGTTTGGTGCCTGCATGTTGGTGGGAGAATCTGTTATCACACCAGCGATCTCCGTCTTGTCTGCTGTTGAAGGGCTAGAAATTATTGCCCCAGAGTTAAAAAGAGTCGTGATCCCGATTACCGTCGGCATTCTGATTGCCCTTTTTGTGATTCAAAAGTACGGTACAGCCGCTGTCGGTAAGCTTTTTGGGCCGATTACATTGTTATGGTTTATATCGCTCGCTGCACTGGGTATTTTCAATATTTTGAAATACCCTGAAATTTTGTTGGCGATCAATCCAATGTTCGCAATCAATTTTATCTATGATCATACTTTTTTAGCGTTCATTGTTTTGGGTTCAGTGGTGTTGGTGGTGACGGGCGTTGAGGCGCTCTATTTAGATATGGGTCACTTTGGTAAAAAACCTGTCCGCTACGCCTGGTTATTTATTGTCATGCCCAGCCTGTTGTTATGTTATTTCGGTCAGGGCGCTTTGTTGATGCTGGATCCAAGCGCGATCCGCAATCCCTTTTATTTAATGGCGCCGAGTTGGGCACTCATACCTTTGTTAATCCTTGCAACAAGCGCGACGGTCATTGCCTCGCAAGCGGTGATTTCCGGCGCATACTCCTTGGCAAATCAAGCGACTCTTCTTGGTTTTTTACCAAGAATGAGTATCAACCACACCTCCGCCGCCGAGCGTGGTCAGATTTATATTCCCGTGGTGAACTGGGCTCTTTTGGTGATGGTTCTCTTTACTGTCATCCAGTTTCGCGAGTCCAGCAATCTTGCTGCAGCCTACGGGATCTCCGTCACGACAACGATGCTGATCACTACGCTTTTGTTGTCCGTGGTAATGATAAGAGAGTGGAAACTGAGCCCATGGATTGCCGGAGTTTTTTTAATCGTATTTTTTGCGATTGATTTTTCTTTATGGGCGGCGACACTGATGAAACTCAAAGATGGTGGATGGTATCCCCTGTTACTCGGGTTAGGGTGTTTTACGTGTTTGATCACATGGTACACAGGGCGGCGTTTGCTACGTGAAAAAGCGATCGACGGTTCGATCCCCTTGGCTGATTTTGTGACTAGCATTTTGGCTTACCCTCCACACCGCGTCGAGGGAACCGCCGTATTTTTAACCGCACATGTAGATCACACGCCGGCTACGATGCTGCACAATCTCAAGCACAACAAGGTGTTACATAAACGCGTATTTTTCATCAAGTTAAGCACGTGGGATGTGCCCTATGTGAATGATGATGAAAGCTTGCAACTCAAAGAGCTAGGTAAAGACATTTACGTGGTGCGGGCGGTACATGGTTTCAAAGAAACTCCCGACATGAAATCTGTCTTGGCATTAATTACCGCCAAGCACGGGCTCGAGTTTGATGAAATGGACACCTCATTCTTTTTGGCGCGCGACACGATTGTGCCCAGCAAGCTACCCGGCATGGCGCTTTGGCGTGAAAAGCTTTTTTCCTGGATGTATCAGAACGCGGCAAAACCTTCTGACTTTTTCCAGATTCCGCCTAATCGCGTGGTTGAGCTAGGCGCCAAGATAGAAATTTAAACCCTGAGTCGTTTGGACGATGCTTAAAACTGACGAGGCCGTGCGTACAGATCTGTATGACCGATCTCGCAAGTTTGGGCCAAGCTTCGGCTTTGCTTCCAAGCGCTGACTTCTTCAACAGAGACCCGTTTCGTTTCTAATACGGCGCCCGCACTCCCGATCGCTAATTGCTCGATCAGCCTACGGTCAGACGCGTCTAGTTTCCAAGGGCTCTGAGCGCTCGACACAGCAAAACCTCGCGCTTTTAAAAGTCTCTCCATCACGCCGGCAGCAGTTGGGCCCGCTGCTGCGCCAAAACCCTTGTCAGTTTGCTGGTGGGCACGAAAGGCCTCAAGCATCGCTAAATCGGTGGGCTGGGGTGGGCTCCAGGATTCCTGGCCGTTATACGTTAGAACGGTGTAGAGCGGAGCGCTGAGTAAGCCGCAAAACCGCTCCAGCCAGCCCTCGGCGACCAGATCAAAAAATGCAGCCGCAGTCAGCAGATCCATAGGCCGAGAAAGCACCGCTTCAAGATTGCTCGACAAGTCTTCGCAGAGAAAGTCGATAGAAATATGTTTTTCATTTTTAAGTACTACGAGTGTTTCTTGTTCGGAGATAATCTTGTCGGCCCATTGCATCAGTGCGGCCTTTGCTGCACTCAGCAAAGCAGGATCATAATCAACCAGCGTCCAATGCTGTGTCACAGGCAGATGTGGCGCCAAGGCACGTAAGTTAGAGCCCGAACCACAACCAAGATCCACAAGGTTGATGGGACCCGGACGCACGCGAGCCAAATGGGCAAGGTCGTGCACCACTTTATCGTGTAAGGAAACATCGCGAGCGCGATGATCCGCAGGCTCTCGAAGGGCGAGCCATTGTGCAGAAAAACCTGTCATATTGATTCCATTTAAAGAAACTATTTAATCGGTTGAGGCGTATGCTCAACGGGCGCATTGAATTGTTGTTTCACAATTTCGGTAAATCGACCGCCTTGTGCAAAGAGCGCATCAAAGGTGCCCGCTTCGATGACGCGACCCGCGTCCATCACCAAAATCATATTGGCTTGACGAATCGTGCTGAGTCGATGCGCGATGACCAAAGTACTGCGTTGACGCGTGACCTCGTCCATCGCCTTGAGCAGACTGGTCTCGGTCGAGCTATCCAACGCACTCGTCGCCTCGTCCAGAATCAATATCGGGGGATCTTTGAGCAGTACGCGAGCAATCGATAGCCGTTGACGCTCACCGCCCGACAGGCTGCGTCCACGCTCACCAATCGTCGTGTCAAAGCCTTTGGGTTGTTTCAGAATAAAGTCTAAGGCTTGAGCGCGTGCGCAGGCTTGTCTCAGGTCGGCCTCGGTCGCCTCTGGGGAGCCGACACGAAGGTTTTCCGCGATCGAGCGATTAAAGAGCAGAGGCTCCTGAAAGACAACGCCAATGTTGCGTCGTAACGCGGTCAGCTGAAACAATCGTATATCCTGACCGTCGATCGTAATCGTGCCAGACTGTGGGTCAAAGGCGCGATAAAGCAGACTGAGTGCGGTGGATTTTCCAGCGCCGGTGGTTCCAACTAAAGCCAAGGTTTGACCGGGCGCGACCTTGAAGCTGAGTTTGTCGACTGCGGGTCGTTTGCCATCATAAGAAAAACTGACGTTGTGAAATTCGATGTTCCCCTCGCAACGACCTGGATCAATCGCGTTTGGCGCATCCAGAATCTCAGGCGCAGTATCGAGTACGCTAAAAAACTCTTTTAATCGCGGTGCGTCCATCGCGAGTTTGTTGGCAAATGCGACAATTTGTTCGAGACGTCCGATCACCATGCCAGCAAAAGCGATAAACGTCACGATCTCGCCGATCGTGATGAGTGATTTGGTATAGAGCCATGCACCTAAAATGACAATACACAAAATGCTTAACGTTGTGGCTGAGCGAGTCAATACTGTGACGAGTGCCCACCAAGACAAAACCGGAAGTTGAGCACCAAGTACGCGTTGACTAATCGTATGCAACGCTTTGACTTCGGTTTGAATGCGCGAAAAACTTTGCACAAGCGCGATATTACCCAACGTATCTGATGCAAGCTCTGCTAAATCAGAATGATGACTCTCGACTTGTTGTTGTAGGTTTTGGGTTTTTCTCAAGATGAAATGAGTCAGCACACCAAATAGCAGACACAAGACAATCAATACGAGAGCGAGACGCCAGTTAATATAGAGCGCGAGCGGCACCAAGACGACCAAGGA
Source organism: Zwartia lucis (assembly GCF_965234455.1). Taxonomy (GTDB): domain Bacteria; phylum Pseudomonadota; class Gammaproteobacteria; order Burkholderiales; family Burkholderiaceae_B; genus Zwartia; species Zwartia lucis. The sequence goes on from NZ_OZ248472.1 coordinate 1,249,871, forward strand.
CGCAAAGGCCGCCAGGTGCTCTCTGAAAAAACTCAACCAGAGCCACCACAGTGTGTCCGTGCCTTGCAGCATGATTTTCATGAGCCTACCGGAATGCGTACGTGACTGTTGCGCAAGGGGCAAGTGAAGCACGTGTGCAAAATACTCGCCGAATATTGCGTGACGCCTACGATGGGCAAGGCGATCAGAAAAAAGCGCGACCAGCGTTGAGCACAAAATGGTGAATAAACCAAAGCCGGTCCACAGCAATAGCAAAGGCCAGACGCCCGCCCAAATTGCGGCTGGCTGATCGCTGGGGATTGAAGACAGCGTGTCGATCACACGCCCGAAAAGAACTGGCTCCGCAAAGAGCGCCATGGCGAGCATGACGTTGGCCAAGGCAAGCATCCAGCCGAGTCGGCGATCCGAGCCTAGTTTGTCGAGCACCCGCAAGTACAGGCGAATAAATTTCATGAGCGCTCAGAGGGCTTAAGGAGTGCGTTTAAAGCCTCGGGTGGATTGATTTCCTCAGGCAAGGAAAGTAGGCGATGCGAAATCATCCACCGCCCTAGCCAAGGTTGTGAGGTGAAGACCGCAAGGGGTATGGCGAGCAGCAGACCACTAAAAAATATCAGAGCGAAGGGCAGAACTGCAGGGTGGGTGACGAGTAGAAGTCCTGACAGTATCAGACCCAATAGCGTATGCGGCCAAAATTGTTTGATCGCAACCGATAATGGAATGGTGTGATCGTCTCTGGCCTGAGCTGTCCAGCCCGCTTTTTTACCAAAAATCAGACCAGTCATAAACATCGTCTGATTCAACCAAGAGATGGGGTTCATCAAGATTGAGAAAAGCATCTCCAAGCTCAGATTTAACGCAAAGCGCCAGCCACCACCAAAGCGCGCGCGTTCTTCTGGACGCAGTAGGACATCCAAAGCGCCTGCGATTTTTGGTTGATACCACATCAAGAGTGTACAGATCAACAATATGAGTGACGCCGTGCTTTGAGCAAAGTCTGCAGCGTTCGTATGCAGACTGAGCGCCAGTGTTCCAAGCACCAGCATGGCGATCCAGGCAGCTGAACCCAAGAACATAAAAATCGCCAGGGCCAGTTGGTAGCGATTCATCAGCTTGAGTCCGGGCAAGGTTAGCAAATGAATGTATTGCAAATTGCCTTCGCACCATCGTAGATCGCGACGAATGAACTCGGTCAGTGTGGGCGGATTTTCTTCCCAGCTCTCATCCTCTTGAGGAAAGACGCGCACCTCAAAACCGGCGCGCCGCATGAGCACGGCTTCGACTAAATCATGACTCAGAATATGACGTGTCGAACCATCACGCGTTGTGAGTGTGGGCATCTCGCAGTGCTCGATAAAAGGAGCGAGACGAATCACGGCGTTGTGTCCCCAATAAGGGCCGCAGTCATACTGCCACCAAGCCGAACCCATCGTGTAGGAACGCATGCCCAGACGCATGCCGAATTGGAACAGTCTGGTAAACGCACTGGTCGAAGGTAGTCCAACGACTAGGCCTTGCAAGATCCCTAAACGAGGACTGGCTTGTATCATACGCACTAAGCGCAATATCGAATCGCTCGTCATGAAGCTGTCCACATCGAGCGTCAGTGCAAAATCGTGCTGGGTGCCCCAACGTTTACAAAAGTCTGCGATGTTTCCTGCTTTGTACCCTATGTTCTCCGTACGGCAGCGATAGGTGATCGCGATGCGTGAACTCCAGCGTTGCTGCATGGCGTCAAAACAGGCTTGCTCTTGTGCGGCAATCACATGGTCATTGGTATCGCTCAAGATGTAGAGATGAAAGTGTTCGCCAATCCCGGGTTGTGCGAGACCGTGGAGCATCGTTTCAAGATTGCGTTCGATGCGTTCGGGCGTTTCATTGCGAATACTCAACAAAATGGCCGTGGAGCTTGTCAGGAGTTCTGTCCCTGAGATGTCCATTTCCCGAGGCAAGACAGCAGCGGTAGGTCCAGTCGAAAGTTGGTACAACAAGAGGCCAATTAAACCATTCCAGAAGCCCACCACCATCCAAGGTAAAGTCACCCCCTGCATGATCAGGAGTGCGATGTACAACGCGGTTGGTACTTGGGGGGAGAGGGCTTCATGCATGAGCCAAAGCATGAATAAAGCTGAACTGACTGAAAGCAAACAAAAAAGGCTGCGGCGTGCGGAGATCGCACGCGCAGAAGGGTTATTCATAAAGGTTTTCAAGGGGATGGCCTCTGGCTCACTTATACTCTGCGAAATGCTCTATTAGTATAAATCAGAGCGGATTGTTTACATTTAAAACCTAGGACGCATGCGTGGTGAGAGATCAGCCCCCTTTATCCGTGTCGACTAGCGCTCAGGCGCTTTGGTATGTCGCTCCTGAGCGTTCGGAGTTACGCGAGGAGACGCTTGTCGGCTTGACAGGTGAGACCCTCCAAGTGCGGTCGGTATTTGGAGCCCTGAGCCGAGGAACGGAGTCACTTGTTTATCGCGGACAGGTTCCCGAGAGCGAGTTCGCTCGGATGCGCGCCCCATTTATGGGTGGCGCCTTTCCCTTTCCCGTAAAGTATGGCTATTCGAACGTGGGACGTGTCGAAGTGGGACCTGAGTCTCTGTTGGGTAAGCTCGTATTCAGCCTCATGCCGCACCAGACCGTGTTTCAGGCCGAGCCGAGTGCTGTGATGGTTGTTCCAGAGGGGGTGGAAGCATCCCGCGCCGTATTGGCGGCCAATATGGAAACCGCGCTCAATGCCGTTTGGGACGCAGCCCCCGGACCCGGTGACCGTATTGCGGTGGTGGGCGCGGGTGTTGTCGGTTGCTTGGTCGCCTATTTGTGCGGACATTTTCCCGGTGCTGAAGTGACGTTGGTGGATGTCAACCCTGAGCGAGCCGGGATCGCTCAGGCCTTGGGTGTGAATTTTGCGCCGCCTGCAGCCGCTCCTCTCGAGTGCGATGTAGTGATCCATTGCAGCGCCAATCCCGCCGGACTCGCGACGGCGCTGGCTTGTGCCGGCGAAGAGGCGACCGTTCTGGAACTCAGCTGGTATGGTTCTGGCGTTGTCAACGCTCCGCTAGGGGGCGCTTTTCATAGCCGTCAGCTTAGACTGCAATCCAGTCAGGTTGGTCATATTTCGGCTTCTCGTCGGCCACGCTGGACCTACCGTCGTCGCTTGGGCGCTGCCTTGAATATGCTTCAGGACGCGCGTCTCGATGTACTGCTGGCTCCCGCGGTAGATTTCACAACTTTACCTGCATGTTTACCCGAAATTTTAGGCCGTCAGAGCACCGTTCTTTGTCAGCTGATCCGTTACCCTTGATTTCATCTTTTTGATCCATTTTTTCCTAAGGAGTTGCCGTGTTTACAGTCGAAGTCCGTGACCACATCATGATTGCCCATTCGTTTCGCGGAGACGTTTTTGGACCTGCGCAGGCATTGCACGGCGCGACCTTCGTGGTCGATGCAGCATTTATTTCTAAAGAGCTCGATCCCAACGGCATCGTGATCGATATCGGCCGTGCACTCGATGTCCTCAAGGACACGCTCAAACCCTTGAACTACAGCAATCTTGACGAGCGCCCTGAGTTCAAGGGGGTCAACACCACTACCGAGTTTCTGACAAAATATATTTTTGATCAATTGGCCAAGGCCGCGCGAAGTGGCGGCCTCGGACGAGATGGCAAAGAGTTGCATGCCATCCGTGTGACGATTTCCGAGTCCCATGTGGCCCGTGCTTGGTACGAAGCCGCGATTCACTAAAACATGAAACGACTGGTCTTTGCCTTTCCCGGTGAGCTTGAAACACCGACGGGGGGTTACATCTACGATCGGCGCATCATTGAAGGACTGCAGCGCTTGGGGTGGCAAGTCGACTTACTCAGTTTAGGTGCCGGCTTTCCCTATCCTAATGCGGAAACCTTCGCGCGCGCCTCAACGCTTTTGCAAACGGTACCTTCAGGCACTCTCGTTGTGATCGATGGTCTAGCTTCAGGTGTGTTGCCCGAAGCGGTCGCGGCCTTGTCTCGGCATCATCCGGTGATCGCCTTGGTACACCACCCGTTGGCCTTTGAGACGGGTATCACTCCGCTTCAAGCCGAAGCTTTTAGAGACAGCGAGACGCGGGCTCTCAGTCACGTCAGACAGGTGATCGTGACTGGGCCTTCGACTGCAAGAGATTTGGAGCAATTCTTTGCGGTTGCTGCTGCGTCGATTGATGTTGTCCGTCCCGGTACCGCGCGTGCTGCACTCGCTCAGGGGAGCGGTTCTGAGACCTTGCATCTAGTGTCGGTGGGTTCGGTCACGCCCCGCAAGGGCTTTGACGTGTTGCTCGCAGCCTTGCAACCTCTTTCGGCACTACCCTGGACTCTGACGATCGCGGGTGATCTGATGCGTGATGACAAGGCGCCTGAGCAGCTTGCATGGGATATTGAGCGTTTTGGTTTTCAGCAACGCGTCCGGACGCTCGGCGCGGTCAATGACACAGAATTAGAAGCACTTTATCAAAGTGCGGATGTGTTTGTGTTGGCTTCGTTTTTTGAAGGGTATGGGATGGCCTATGCCGAGGCTTTGGCGCGAGGTTTACCGGTCATTGGCACAACGGGTGGTGCGATCCCCGATACCGTACCCCAAGAGGCAGGCGTGCTCGTGCCTCCAGGTGATGTGCTGCGTCTGACGCAGGCTTTGCGTGCGGTGATGCAGGACAAGGCGTTGCGTGAGCGCCTCTCTCAAGGTGCGAAACGTGCAGCGATGCAGCAGCCGACTTGGGAGCAAACAGTTCAGCGTTTTGCTGAGGTGCTGGAGCGGTTGCAGACGCAGTCTTAGACGTTAAGCAGAAATTTTTGTGCGTTGCGTAGTCAAATCGCAATCAAATAAAATTTCATTGCCCAGCAAGTGCGTGAGAACATTCAAGCGCAGTGCCTGATCCATATGTTCGATCGCGGGTAGATTGAGACTTGCACGACCCGAACCCATCAAAATGGGCGCAACGATCAAGTGCAGTCGATCGAGACAACCCGCTTGCAAAAAGCGTGAGACCGTTTCCGCACCCCCTTCGATCAACACGCGGTTCAGCCCGCGCTGATGCAAGCACCTCAAGATGTCTGGAGGCGCGATGCGTCCATCAAGCGCAGGGAGCGCGACTATTTCAACGCCTGCCGGTGCGGTGATTCCAACGCCTTCAGAGATGATCCATAATCGACGTGCGCCATTGTCAAGCCAGACCCGTGCTTCAGGATTGAGTTTGCCTTTGGGGTCAATGACGACCCGTGCTGGATTTTTACCACTGACTAATCTGACATTGAGTTGCGGATCGTCGGCGATGGCGGTGCCGACTCCAACTACGACTGCATCAAGCAAGGCGCGCAACTGGTGGAGATGCGTTAAACCTGGACGGCCATTGATGTATTTAGATTGACCGGTCACCGTGGCAATTCGACCGTCCATGGTTTGACCGAGTTGTCCGACCACCATCATCGTATCTACTTGACTGATTCTGAGGGGCTCGAAAAGCGCCTGAAAGGGTGAGATAACCAGAGGATCGGAACTAAAGAATTCCTTTAAAAACATTTTCCACTGAGCAAGCGCCTCTGAGGGGGTTTGCTCGCCCTGAAGGTGAAAGTCGGGTGTAGATGAAACCAAAGTTAAAAATTCCCGAAATTGAGAACGAAGTAGGTGTATTCCATTAGGGATTTACCTTATGCTGTAATAATATTAGATTGTGCTCTTTATTGCCTAAGTTTTTATATTTAAAGCCCTATTCACCTCCTATTCACCTTTTAGCCCAGCCTACCTTGTCAAATCCTGATCCACTCATTGAAGTAGACCGCGCCATTTCCGAATTGCGCCGCGGAGCGATTGTGCGTGTGCATCATGGCGATGTCAGTCTTTTAATGCTGGCTGCCGAAGCCCTGACGCCCGAGCATCTTGGGCTGTTGACACGAAAAGGTCATAGCGCTCCCCGCCTTGTCATGACAGGCACGCGTGCCAATGTGCTCGGTCTTGACAAGACCGACCGTTTAGCCTGTGTGGTGACACATCCCCAAGGGCTGGAATTAACGATCATTGAGTTCTTGGCCAATCCACTGGCGGCGCTGATACAGCGTCCGGATTTGTCTGGCCTTGTCTTGAGTGATGCCGATACGCTTGCTCGATCTTGCGTGACGCTTTCTAAGCTTTCACGGTTGTTGCCAGCGGCGCTGATTGTCGAGGGCGTCGGCACACCAGATATTTTGTCGGTCAAAGCCAGTCTTATTCAGGACTATATCCAAAACGCAGCCAAGGCTCTCACACTTGTGAGCCAGGCGCGTGTTCCATTGGAAAACGCTGAAAACGCGCGTGTCGTGGCATTTCGTCCGCGAGACGGTGGTATCGAACACCTTGCGGTCATGATCGGCGATGTCGATACGACGCAACCCGTTTTGGTGCGTTTGCATTCTGAATGTTTTACGGGTGATTTGATTGGATCGTTGCGTTGTGACTGTGGAAATCAGTTGCGCGGCGCGATTGCAGAGATGTCCAAAGTCGGTAGCGGTATCCTTTTGTATCTTGCCCAAGAAGGCCGCGGTATCGGCTTGGTGAACAAGCTGCGGGCCTACCAACTGCAGGATTCTGGTTTCGATACGGTGGATGCTAATTTGCATCTTGGCTTTGATTCGGACGAGCGCAATTATTTACCGGCTGCGCAGATGTTGCGTTTGTTGGGCGTGAGCCGCGTCAGATTGATGACTAATAATCCAACCAAGGTTGCCGCTTTGGCTCAGCACGACATCGAGGTCGTTGAACGCGTGCCACACATCTATCCGTCAAACGAGCATAATGATGGTTATCTCCGGACCAAGGCCGCGAAAAGCGGACACATGTTCGAGTTTTAACTTGACCCCATAGGTGGATGTCATGATTCAAAAAGAAAAATTTGGTGTGCAGAGTACCTTTACCGCAGCCCAGCGTGCTAAAGCGATTGGTTGGGTTTCTCTCGGTCTTTCTGCATTGATCTTGTCGGGCTGCGCACAGATTTCAAGTGTACAGCCCGGTACACCGGTGACCCAGGTGATCAAGCAATACGGCACCCCTGACATCATTTGTCCGTCGCGAGACGGGGGAAAGCGTATGGTGTGGACACAGCAACCCGAGGGTGAAACTGCCTATGCCTTGCATGTTTCCAAGCAAGGGACTGTTGGCGGACCACAGCAGATCCTCACCGATCAGAGCTTCAGTATTTTGGGCAATGGAGAGGTCTGGACGCGCGAGCGAGTGCACTGCGAGTTCGGTCCTCCCGCAAACATTACCCGCGACGACTGGGGTGATGATCGACAGTGGATCTGGTCCTACCGCTATATGCGCGGCCAAGGTAATGCCGAGATTATGTACGTCTATCTTGGTAACGATGGCGCGCGCGTGACCAAATACCGCTCTCTCCCTGATGAAACGCGCAACGAAGACATCGGCGGCGGAATTACTTTATACCGCTGGTGAGGTGGGATGATCCGTCACAAGGCCTTCATAGACTGGAGGATGCGTGACGATTGATTTGAGCTCGGGGTGGGGCTCTAGCAGCTGATTCATCTCTGGCTTGGCGCGCTTGAGTTCGGAGTCGAAACTGAAGGCCTGCTCGAGTGCATGCGCAGCTGCCATCAAACGACCATCTTCGAAAAGTTTACCTGTGACTTGTAAGCCAAACGGCATGCCCTGCTCGTCACGTCCGCAAGGTAGCGCAATCGTAGGATTGGTGGCGAGCGTCACGACATACGTCAGTGCGAGCCAGTGATAATAATTTCTCATCTTTTGACCGTCGACCTCGGGCGCATAGAGCTGCGTCCAGGGGAAAGGCGTGACGGGCACAACGGGTGACAAAATCAAATCGTATTGTTCAGTGGCTGCCGCAAACTGACGTGCAATGCGTGTTTGCTCAAGGTGTGCGCGCGCGCGGTCTTCGAGCGTGATCGTGACGGCCATTTCCATATTGGCGCAAATATTCGGTCCGAGTGTTTCAGGTTTGTTGCGCCAGATATCAGAAAAACCCGCGACGAAATTTTCCGCGCGCAACACATCAAAGGCGCGATCTGCTTCGGTGCAGCGCAGATCGACAGGTTCGCATACTTGCACGAGTGGCGTGATGGCCGCCATGCGTTTACGAAATACTCGTCGTGTTTCCTGATCAACAATACACACGCCGAAGTCTTCGGTATAGCCGATGCGTAAAGTCGACAGGTCAATGTGGCGCATCGGCCAAATACTTGCCGGATCGACGGGATAGGCGAGGGGATCCATGGCGTCTCGTCCGATGCATCCAGCCATCATAAAAGCCGCATCCGAGACAGTGCGTCCCATCGGACCTAACACCGAAATGACGGACCAGCCCAATGCGCGCGTATCGTTTCCAACCGTGCCAGGAGAAGGACGCATCCCCACCACGCCGCATATTGCCGCGGGTATCCTGAGCGAGCCGCCTGTATCTGAGCCCGTACAAATAGGGAGCATGTCGGTCGCGAGTGCCGCTGCCGAGCCGCCCGAAGAGCCGCCTGCGTTGAGTGTCGGATTAAAGGGGTTGCCGGTCGCGCCCCACACGGCGTTGCGGGTGTTTGCGCCAGCGCCCATGTCGGGCGTATTGGTTTTAGCCGTCACGATTGCACCTGCTTGGCGCAAGCGTGAGACGAGGCTATTGTCTTTTACAGGAATATTGCCACGCAAACCGACGTTACCGTAAGTCGTCAAAAGACCCGCGGTGTCCTGCAAATCTTTGACACCCAACGGCAAGCCATGTAGCAAACCCAGCGATTCGCCGCGCATTACAGCTGTTTCGGCTTTTTTAGCAGTTTGGCGCGCGCGATCAAAGTCGGTTGCAGCGATCGCATTGATCGCCGGATTGTATTTTTCGATCTGCGCGATGCAGGCCTCCATCAACTCAACCGGGGAAATCTGTCGAGTGCCGATCAGTCGACGTAACTCAAGGGCAGAAAGTTCGGGAAGGTTCATGGCGCCTGCGATCCTTAGATGAGGGATTGAGTGGATACTCATCAGCGTCTTTTACAATTCGTTGATGGCCATATGAGTATAGTCCTTGCCGATTTCGCTGACGACAAGTTTGGCGACGTTTATGTAAACACTTGTCTTGAGAGAGATCAATACTCTGGTACATGCCCCTATAATCAATCAGACCTTTCAGCGCTGTCATTGACTATTTCGTTTGCGGCGCTATCACGATTGATCCATTGAAGGCACAATTATGATTGCTTTAGTAGAAGGGTATCGCGCGGGACTGTTCGCCCGCAGCCAATGGTGGCCTAACATCCTGGCAGGACTCATCGTCGGTATTGTGGCGTTGCCTCTTTCCATGGCGTTTGCGATTGCCTCGGGTGCGCGACCTGAGCAAGGCATCTACACAGCGATCATTGGTGGAGGACTCGTCACGTTGTTGGGGGGTAGCCGACAGCAAATCTCAGGACCCACGGGTGCGTTTATCGTGATTTTGGCTGGCATCACCGCCAAGTACGGTATCGCCGGTTTGCAGGTCGCGACGTTGATGGCTGGGATTATTTTGCTCGTCATGGGATTGGCCAAAATGGGCGGCCTCATCAAGTTCATCCCGTCGCCTGTCATTATTGGTTTTACGACCGGTATTGGGGTGATCATCTTTGTCGGACAGTGGGGGTATTTCCTAGGCTTACCTAAAACCGGCGGCGATCATTTCCATGAAAAAATCTGGTCGTTGCTGTTGGCATTGCCTCAGACCCATTGGCCGACATTGCTGATCGCTGCGTTCAGTTTGGTGATCGTATTGTTCACCAATAAAATTAAAATTTTTAAACGCATCCCTGGTCCATTATTGGCGATGGTGTTTGCGACCATTTTTCAGGCGGTGGTGCAGTTGCCCGGGGTCGCCACGATCGGGTCTATGTTTGGCGGTGTGCCACAGGGTCTGCCATCGTTTGCCTGGCCCGATATGAACGTTTCACAGGTTCTCAGTCTGGTTGGGCCGGCTTTCACGATTGCGATGTTAGGTGCGATCGAGTCCCTGCTGTCGGCGGTTGTTGCCGACAGAATGGCCGGCACGCACCACAACTCCAATCAAGAACTCATCGGCCAAGGCGTGGCCAATATCGTGACGCCATTGTTTGGTGGTTTTGCCGCGACTGGGGCGATCGCGCGTACTGCGACCAATATTAGAAACGGTGGTACGGGTCCCTTAGCCGGTATCGTCCATGTGTTGACCCTTGTGTTGATCCTCTTAGTGCTTGCACCTCTCGCTTCAAGCATTCCCTTGGCGGCTTTGGCAGCGATCTTGTTTGTCGTTGCGTGGAATATGAGTGAGTTGCACAATTTTGGTCGTCTTTTGTTTCGTGCGCCGACCGCTGATCGCGTTGTGTTGATTGTCACTTTTTTATTGACAGTCTTCGTGGATCTCGTAGTCGCGGTCAATATCGGTGTGATGCTCGCAATTTTTCATTTCCTCAGACGTATGGCCGCGTCAGTTGAAACGCGCGAAATCGCAGAGGATACTCTCGAACGCGAGTTTGCAGGCTGCCAGAACTTTAAGCGCCCCGAGGGTGTGATGGTCTATGAAATCGATGGCCCCATGTTTTTTGCGGCAATCGAAAGTTTTGAGCGTGTACTTAAACACACCGCTACCGATCCGGAGGCTCTCGTGATTCGCTTGCGCCGAGTTCCCTTTATCGATGCGACGGGTTTGCAGTCCATCGAGGATGTCGTGAGTGATATACACAAACGCGGCGTTCAAGTTTTTCTGTGTGAGGCGAATGCAAGAGTCCTACAAAAAATGCGCCGTTCTGGTTTAGTAAGCGAGCATGGTTTTGCCCAGTATTGCGACACGCTTGAGCAAGCGTTCGAACACGCACGTCTTTCACTCAAAACGATCTAACTTAATTTTATATAACAACTCACTCTATGAATACTATGACGACGACACCACTCGACAAGAAGATTACGAATCGTGAGTTCAAGCTATTGCTTAAACCTGAGGGCCTTGATCGCTACAGTCGTATTACCCAACTGAGTCATCTGATTGTGGCATTTTGTCAGAAAGAGGGCGTGGATTTTTTTCATCTTGATAATGCCAACACGGGACTGCGTAGCGTTTATTTTTTTGATACGCCTGAGCAAGATTTCAGGAAAAATAATTTAATCTTGCGAGTGCGTGAGTCGCGACAAAACGTTTGGATCGACGACTGGTGCGAGGTCACGCTAAAGTGTCGTGCCAAATCTTTGCAAGCATCAATTGCCTACGATCCAACACCTGATACGGCCTTTAAAACAAAAATGCGCCTGAAAGAAGAAATTTTGCGAGGCGATAAATCAGGTACGACACGGATGATTTACTCCAACAATGCCATCATGGACTCCGTACCCGTCGATCAGGTTTTTGAGGGAAAAATGGGTAGTCTCGTACGCCTCTTTCCTGATTTAGGACGTTTAGAACTCAAGCCCGAGGTGCCCGTTTCGGTTGTGGGTGGCAAGGCAAATAAAATCCTCGAGGCTTGTTTGCCACTTGGCAATATTGTGTTTGGACCTAACGTGAGTGCGCATATCGATGTGGCGATTTGGATGCGCAGCGTAGGCGAACCGATTGTGGGGGAGCTCGCGTTTTCATACCGGGTCCAAAAAACGAACCGTGACGATAGCGTTGCCCATCAACTCGCGGATAAGTTTTTCAAAAATTTACAGCTCGCGATCCCTGAGTGGCTTGTTGAAGGAAGCACCAAGACCGCGCTTGTATACGGGAGTGAGGAATGAGTGATTCCACGTCGAGCCAAACCACGACGCTTTGGCTTATCTTTAGAGAGTTTCTCTTGATTGGCGCCGTAAGCTTTGGCGGTGGTATCGTGGCGTATGAGCGCATTTTGCTTGTCGACAAGCGTAAGTGGCTGACGCCCGACGAGTTCATGGCGACGCTTGCGATCAGTCAAACCATGCCGGGTTTAAATTCAGTCAATCTTGCGCTCCTCGCAGGCGATCGGCTGCGTGGTTTTTTTGGCGCATGCGTCGCTTCCATCGGCTTGATCTTGCCGGGAGGTTTGTTTGTGTTGATGACGGGGGTCGCGTATAGCGAGGGTGCTGATTACCCGATCATGAATATTTTACTGGCTGGTATTGCTGCAGGAGCGACGGGTCTATTGGCTTCTATTACCTACAAAATAGGTGATCAGCATTTTCGGCATATGCGCTCCTTGTCGATGATCATCGCGACCTTTGTCTTGATGAGCATGTTCAAGCTCTCACTCGTGACAGTACTGCTGATTATGGCGCCGATCGGTTTGTTTCTTTATCGCCCGCGCAAAGAGGAGGCTTCTTCTCAATGAGCGCTTTACTACAACTCGCGATGACCTTTGGGATGTTGTCCGTGCTGGCCGTCGGTGGAGGCACGGCGGTGCTACCTGAAATGCAGACTATCTTGGCGCAGCGTTTCAATATCGATCACACCGCTTTTGTACATATTTATAGTTTGGGTCAGCTCGCACCGGGCCCCAATATGATGATGGTTTTGGTCTTTGGTTTTCAAATTGCAGGACTGCTCGGCGCGGGCGTCGTATTGCTCTCGTTCTTTCTGCCCTCAAGCATTTTGTGTTTAGCGGTAGGGCGTCTTTGGAACAAAATCGGTGAACGCCCTTGGCGTCGAGCCGTGCAAAGGGCTTTGGAGCCGATTGCGATCGGGTTGATGTGCTCAGGCGTCTACGCTGTTGCCAAGGCCGCCCTTGTCGGACCCTTGACCATCATTCTTGCACTCGTGGCTTTTGGTTTGCTTCTCCGTACGCGCATCAACCCCGTTTTCTTGATTTTGGGGGCCGGTGCGGTCGGAGCATTATTGATGCATCTCACTGGAATGCGGTGATGTGGCTCAAGCGGTGAGCTTAGTCAATCAGGCCGCACACCACATTTGAAAAGCCAGAGTCGACATGGATGATCTCGCCCGTGACACCAGCCGAAAGGTCGGACAGCAAAAAGGCGGCGACGTTACCGACTTGCTCGATGGTGACGTTGCGACGCAGCGGCGCATTGGCTTCGACGACCTTGAGGATGCTTGAAAAGTCCTTGATCCCACTGGCAGCCAAGGTCTTGATCGGTCCCGCTGAAATACCATTTGAGCGAATCCCCTCTGGGCCGAGGTTGGACGCGAGATAGCGCACCGAGGCTTCGAGTGAGGCTTTGGCCAGACCCATCGTGTTGTAGTTGGACATTGCTTTTTCAGCACCTAGATAGGTCAGCGTAAGCAGCGCGCCATTGCGACCCTGCATCATGGGACGAGCTGCCTTGGCGAGCGCAGGAAAGCTGTAGGCGGAGATGTCATGCGCGATCCGAAAGGCTTCGCGCGATAGTCCATCTAAAAACTCGCCCGCGATCGCTTCGCGAGGTGCAAAACCGATCGAGTGCACGAGGCCATCGAGGCCATCCCAGTGTTTGACAAGTTCGGTGAAGGTGGCTTCGATCTGGCCATCGTCGCCGACATCACAGGGTAAGACGATTGAGCTACCAAACTCCGCGGCATACTCAGTGACCCGCTCCTGAAAACGTTCACCCACAAAGGTAAAGGCGAGTTCTGCACCTTGTTCGTGGCAGGCTTTTGCGATGCCATAGGCGATCGAGCGATTGGAAATCACGCCTGTAATCAGGATACGTTTGCCAGATAGAAAGCCCATGGACTAGTCCTAAAGATAAAAAATTAAAAAATTTAACTGTCATTATTGCTGAGGCGAGTCAATTAAATGCGACTCGCAGCGCTTGGCATTTGTAACCGAGTGCCAGCCCGCAGAGTATCCGATTTTAAGTTGTTCAGCGCTCGAATGGCGGCCACCGTCGTGCTGTACTGTTGAGCGATGCTGCCCAGCGTATCGCCAGAGCGAACGATGTGAGTACGCGTTGGGGCGTTCGTCGCCGTTCGACTAGGCGTTGAGGTTGTCGTTGTTCGTGCTGTGTTGCCTTGGCCGGCTTGCGCTAACGAAGTTTTGTCGGCGGGATTGAGGCGAATGCCTTCGCCGCTTGGGCCGGGGATGAGCAGTGTCTGAGCGCTCACGAGCCGTACGTTGCCGGGAATGCGATTCGCTTGGCGTAAACGTCCCTCAGGGACACCGAATTTACTCGCGATGGCGGCTAGATTTTCACCCTCTTGTGCCTCATAGGTTCTCCATGAGGTCAGATCACCGCGATATTGAGCAAGGTTTTTGTTGTAGATGGCGACCCGATCGCGTGGCAGGATGATAGCGTGGTTTTCTTTGACGGAGATCACGGACTGGTTGAACGAGGGGTTCAGCGCCTGAAAGTCCTCCAACGATAGTTCGGCGAACTGAGCGGCTAGGACATAGTCGATATTGACGGTTTTCTTGATCGCGACAAAATACGGGGAGTTGTCGACATCGGGCAGCACCACTGCGTACTTTTTAGGATCGGCGACGATGTTTTTAATCGCTTGCAATTTAGGCAGATAGTTACGCGTTTCGTCAGGCATATTGAGCGACAGATAATCCGTCGGTTTGCCAGCCGCAGCGTTTCGTTTGACCGCACGCTGAACCGCGCCTTCGCCCCAGTTGTAGGAGGCAAGTGCCAGATACCAGTCGCCTTGAAATTCGAACAAATACTCTAGATAGTCGAGGGCAGCGTTAGTCGAAGCGATTGGGTCCCTTCGTTGGTCATGCCACCAATCTTGTTTCAGTTGGAATTGTGTGCCCGTGCTGGGGATAAATTGCCACAGGCCGGAGGCTTTTGCGTGAGAGTAAGCAATTGGGTTGTAGGCGCTTTCAACAAACGGCAAGAGGGCGAGTTCGGTGGGCAAGCCCCGTCGATTGATTTCCTCGACGATGTAATACAGATATTTACCCGCGCGGTTGGCCATGCGGTTCATCGCCTCTGGGTGTCTGGCGTAGTAGGCCGTCCACTTGTCGACCAAGGGCGTGTTGAGGTTGGGGATGGCATAGCCCCGGCGAATACGTTCCCAGGCGTCGGGTGCTGGGACGGTTAAGTCGATCGTCATCGACGTGTCTTGTGCGCCCTCACGAGAGCCCGTCCCAGACAGCCCGGCGCAACCTGCCAGCACCAGGACAGTAAACAAGACGAGAAAACGCATGAATAACACTTGAATATTAGGCATCAACATCAACGGAAATTGTTTTTCCACTCTCTAAGTGCGGCAAAAACTTCGACCGGTGAATTGAGGGCACGCTCGGCCCAGACGGCGGCAGCGTGTGCGACGTCAGGCTGTCGAGCGCGTAAAAAAGGATTGCAGGATAACTCTTGCCCGATCGAGCTTGGCAATGTAGGTTGACCTTGGGCGCGCTGTTGTTCAGCGAGAGCTTGCCAATGTTTGAGGTGTTGATTGGCGGGTTCGACCGCACGAGCCCAGCGCATATTTGATAGCGTGTATTCGTGCGCACAGTAAACCGCTGTATTGGCGGGTAGGGCGGCAAGCTTGGCCAGAGACTCGTCCATCTGGGCAGCCGTTCCCTCGAACAGACGACCGCAACCGGCCGCAAACAGCGTGTCACCACAAAACAAGACCGACTGACCTGCGATCTCACCCGCAAAGGCAATATGTCCGGCGGTATGACCTGGGACATCGAGGACCGACAGGGAGAATTGCATGCTGGAGTCCGACACGACATCGCCTTCGACCAAGGCGACATCACAGAGCGGTAATACCTCACCCGCAGGACCATAGACCATAGCTCCGGTCTGAGAAACAAGGTCAGCGACACCGCCAACATGGTCTTGGTGATGATGGGTGAGTAAAATAGCGGTAAGCAGCAAATTGCGTTCGGCAAGCGCTTGTTGCACAGGGCCAGCCTGACCCGGGTCAACCACAATGGCATCCTTGCCATTGGTGATCAGCCAGATATAGTTGTCGTTAAACGCGTTCAGAGGAACGATCTCTGTCGTTTGTTCAGGCGATGTGCTGCCTTTGGCGGAGCAATGCAGGTTTGAGTAAGCGGGCATTTATATTTTTTTCAGGAACAGCGTGTCTACACAAGAATCTGCCATTGTAAGTCTGAGTGCGTGGTTAAACACCGATCCGGGTCGATATGTCCGTAATTGGGAGCAAACACGCTTTGATGGCATGGTCGATAACGTGTTTGGTTACCGAGCGCTACAGATAGGATTGCCCGAACTCGATCTGCTACGCGCAAACAGAATGCCCTTTAAAGCCTTTGCAGGTCAAGTCATCCCAGAAACTCAACAAATCTATGATTGGGCAGGCGTCGTGCTCGCTGAGCCCGAGTTCTTGCCTTTTGACCGAGAAAGCATGGATTTAGTGGTTTTACCCCACATTTTAGAGACGGCAAGCAACCCTCATCAGGTATTGCGCGAGGTCGAACGTGTGCTTGTGCCCGAGGGAAGGGTCGTGATTTCCGGATTTAACCCTTGGAGTTTGTGGGGACTGCGTCAACGTGCGCCCCTCCTCAAGCCTTGGTTACCCGCCGAAGTGCGTCAGCACGTTTCCCTCTCCAGATTGAAGGATTGGTTCAAGTTATTGTCTTTTGAGATAGAGTTAGGCCATTTTGGCTGCTATATACCGCCCTGTCGCACTGAAAAGTGGCTCGAGCGCACGGCTTTTTTCGAGTCCGCTGGTGATCGTTGGTGGCCGTCTTGTGGAGCGGTCTATGTAGTCTCGGCCGTCAAGCGGGTCCATGGGATGACCCTGCTCAAACCCAAATGGAAAAGCAAGACCGTCCAGCAAAGTGCACGTCGCGCCGCCGGCGTGGCCATGCAACAAAATTCAAACCCGACAAAAAAGTAAACAAGACTGTCACTCACAAAGCGAACGATGCAAACTAAAGAAAACGTAGAAATTTGGACCGACGGCGCCTGTAAAGGTAATCCCGGTCCAGGTGGTTGGGGCGTCTTGCTCAAACTCGGACAAATCGAGAAAACCCTTCACGGCGGTGAGTCCCTCACCACAAATAACCGTATGGAAATGATGGCGGTCATCGAGGCGTTGCGTGCGCTCAAGCGTCCTTGCAACGTCACTCTCCATGTCGATTCTCAATATGTGATGAAAGGCATGACCGAGTGGATCCATGGCTGGAAACAGCGAGGCTGGAAAACCGCCGATAAAAAGCCCGTCAAAAACGCGGATCTCTGGCAGTTAATGTCAGATGAGGTCGCCAAGCACGAGATTCGCTGGCAGTGGGTCAAAGGCCATGCTGGCGATCCGGGTAACGAACGCGCAGACTTGCTTGCCAACCGCGGGGTCGAAGAAGCTCGCGCTAAAATGAGCCTCTAATTCACACCAACACTCACACCTCTTTTACGGCGACTGCACCCATGCGTTGGATCATTCTTGATACTGAAACGACCGGACTCGATCCGGCTCAGGGGCACCGCATTGTCGAGATTGGTGCTGTCGAGGTGCTCAATCGTGGTGTCACCGACAATCATTATCATACCTACCTCAATCCTGATCGAGAGAGTGATCCTGGCGCGCTAGGGGTGCACGGCTTGACGACGGATTTTCTGTCGGACAAGCCCCGTTTTAAAGATCAAGCCGACGCATTTTTACAGTTTATCGAAGGTGCTGAGTTAATTATCCATAACGCACCTTTTGACTTGAAATTTTTAAATGCCGAACTCGCCAAAGTTGGTCGTGAGCCGGTGACCGAGTTTTGCAGTGGTGTGACCGACTCACTCGTCCACGCCAAGACATTGCACCCGGGCAAGCGCAATTCGCTTGATGCCTTGTGCGAGCGTTATGGTATCTCCAATGCCCATCGTGCCTTGCACGGTGCATTGCTTGACTCGCGACTACTCGCTGAGGTCTGGCTCGCCATGACGCGCGGTCAAGACAGCCTGATGATCGATACCTATGATGTACCCGAAACAGAAAGTGCCGAGGCCCGCGGGCATCAGCAGGATGCGCTCGGCTTACCCGTGATTTTGCCTAGCGCCGAGGAGCTACTCGCGCATGAGGAATATCTGGCGACACTGGATGAATCGGTCAAGGGCAGTTGCTTGTGGCGACAGTTTGAGCCGAGTCAATAACGACTTCTGACTAGCTCAATACACCCAGAGTTTTTCTCTTGATTAGATCGAAATCGATTTGAGCACCTAGACCCGGACCTGTCGGGGCATGAATCATTCCCTGACTATCAATCTCAAGATCCTGCAGCAGCCCATACTTTTGCGACTCAGACGGTAGCAAGACCTCGAAGAGCTCCGTATTTTGCAACGCCATAATGACGTGCAAATTTGCAAAGTTATTCAGCGAGTTCCCACCGTGATGGACTTCATAGTTCAGGTGAAACGCCTCGGCAAGATGCGCGGTTTTCATCAGCGTGGTGATGCCGCCTTTTACTGCCACATCACCTCTTAAAAAGTCAGTCGCCCGCTCTTTGATCCAAGGCGCGTATGAATCAAGCCCACCTGCGGGATATTCGGTCGCCATAATTGGAATACTCAAGTGTTTTTTGAGCTCAATATAGTTGTAGATATCCGCATCGGCCAGAGGATCTTCGTACCAATAGAAATCGAGCTCTTCGATGACATGCCCCACACGCAGCGCTTGCGGATAGTCATAGCTCCAGACCGAATCCAGCATCAATACATATTCATCACCGACTGCTTTGCGAACGGCTTCGCAGACCTTAATATCCTCGCGCCACACTTGCGGCGGATGGATTTTGTAGGCGGCTAGATTGAGGGCTTTGTAATGCTGGGCTTCATCGGCATAGGCTTGCGGACTTGCGAGCACTGCCGAGCTGATATAGGCGGGCACGCGATCGCGATACGAGCCAAGCAGCTGATGAATCGGCAGGTTTGCAGCTTTACCTGCGATATCCCAAAGCGCGACATCCACCGCGCCGATCGAACGCGCGGTGGTGGTGCGCACACGTTTCCACATGGCTTTGTAAAGACGTTCGCGGTCAAGAGGATGTTGACCAAGCAAAATCGGCTTGAGGTAACGAATCAGACTGCCGCCATCCATATCTGCTGGAAAAAAAGCAGAGCCCAGAAAGGCATGTCCGGTGATGCCTTGATCCGTTGTGATTGCCAATAAGCCGAGCTTGCTCTCACCAGAAAAACGGCCCGTATGCGCACCGTAGCTGGTGGAGGGAATATCGTCCCAGCTAAAAAGCGTGAGCGTGACGTCTTGAATCTTCATGTTTACTCGATCCGAATGTTGGCTTCTTTGATCAGCTTGCTCCACTTCGTGACTTCGCTTTGTAGCAGTTTGCTGAATTCCTCAGGCGTGCTGGCAATCACCTCAACACCCTGATCATTAAAGCGTTTAGTCACCTCAGGTTGGCGGTAAATATTAGCGAGCTCACGGTTGACTTGGTTCACAATGGCAGTGGGGGTGGCGCCGGGGACTTGCATGCCAAACCAAACACTGACCTCAAAGCCGGGTACGCCCGACTCGGAGACAGTAGGTGTATCTGGCAAAAGCGCGGTGCGCTTAAGACCACTCACACCGATCGCATTGATGGTGCCCGCACGGATCTGCTGAACAACGTTTGGCACATTATCAAAAAGCACATCAATCTCACCCGCCATGAGGGCCGCCACAGCTGGCGCACTGCCTTTGTAAGGGACGTGCGTGAGCTTGGCACCAGTCATGTTCATCAGCAACTCCATCGAAAGGTGATTCGATGAGCCTGATCCAGTTGAGCCATAGTTGAGTTTGCCAGGATTCGCTTTTGCGTATTCAACGAGCTCTTTGGCACTTTTGATATTCAGCCCCTTTTTAGTGACCAGCGCGTTTTGAGTGGAGCCGGCCAGAATCAGGGCACGAAAGTCTTTGAGTGCGTCATAAGGAAGTTTTGCGCCATAGAGTCCAGGCATCGCTGAAAACGGCAGAGGTGTGACCAAAATCGTATAGCCGTCGGCGGGGGCCTTGGCGACATAACTATTTCCGATCGTTGTGTTGCCGCCTGGGCGGTTTTCAACCACAACGGGTTGGCTCCAAATTTTTCCGAGCCTGTCGCTGGATATGCGCGCGAGTGTGTCATTAAATCCACCGGGAGGATAGGGGACGACGATTCGTACCGTTTTTTCTGGAAATGTTTGAGCGATGGCCGTACTTGCCATACACACAGACAAGCCGAGTGCGATTAATAATTTTTTTGAAAAAGCATTCATTTTTTGTCTCCGATTTTTAAAATTTGACGACATAACCTGGACCATCGATCAGTGGGTACTTTTTAAAGATCGATTCATCGACTTCTATACCAATACCTGGCTTGTCCAGAGGCTCGACACAGCCGTCTTGCCCAATCTCAAAGCTGGCACCAAACATATCACGCAGCGGGTTGTAATGCGATACACAAGCTTCGAAATACTGTGTGTTTTCGATGGCTGAAGCAAAGTGAATCGTCGCCGCATGATTCAAGCCCGTCGCAGAGCTATGCGTATTCATGGGGATGCGATGTGAGGAGGCGAGGGCAGCGATCGCCAGACCTTCTGTGATTCCCCCACACTTAGAGAGATCGGGTTGCCAAATCCTGATGTCACCCGCTTCGAGGAGTTGAGCAAACTCAAAACGTGTGTAGTGATTCTCACCTGCCGCGATCGGCACCAGTGAGGTGATTTTTGCGGCTTCGCGATAAGATGCAAAATCACTGCAGGCGAAGGGTTCCTCTAACCAGCCCGCTTTGATTTCGGCTAGTACGGGCAAGACACGTCTCACATCTGCAATCGTGTAGGCTGTATTCGCATCCGTCAAAATGTCAATATCGTCCCCGAGCACCTTGCGCACATGCAGCACGCGTTCGATATCTTTAGCAGCCGTATCCCCGAGCCTGAGTTTGATGGCTTTGTAGCCTCGCGCCACGTACTCTTGGGCTTCCTCTGCTAACGACTCTTTTGGCTGATACCCCAAGGAAATCCCGCCTGCATACGCTGGTAAACGCCGTTTACTCCCGCCAAGCAGTTCATAGAGAGGCATGTTCGCAGCCTTGCCTCGGATGTCCCACATCGCCATATCGATACCAGCCAAGGCGAGAGAGGCACCTGAGCCCACACCGTGACTCGAGAGTTGCATCCGGTGCACGCGTTTCCAGACACCCACACAGTCAGTGGCTTTCATCCCGATTAGCATCGGAGCCAGTGTGTTGTGAATCAAGCTGACTACCGCACCTGGACTGCGTCCCGGATGCGCCTCGCCATAGCCGGTGATGCCCTCCGAAGTTTCGACGCGAACAATAATCGCATCTCGCTTGGTGGTGCTCCCAATTCCCATCGTGACGGTTTTACCCTGGTCGAGGCGAAATGACAGCGGAATCGCTGTAATTGCAGTGATGTTCAAAATTGTCTCCGCTTTTTTGCGTGTAAATGTTTGTAATAGTCTAACTCAAACTATTGAGTTAGCGACTCATTGAGTTCAAAGTGGAGGCTGTAAAAAATTTGAATCTAAGCGTTTATTAAAAGGGAAGAGTAGTGGGTATTTTGCATAGACATAGTCAGTACGCAACAAAGGCAGACTTTAAAATCTTGAGTCATGAAGTCAAGACTCATCTTCATCAACTTGAGGAAAAAACGGATCGTCTTGAAAAGAAGACGGATCGACTAGAGGAGGCAACAGAGCGGCTGGAATTGAGAACCGGACGACTTGAGACCAAGACAGATCGACTTGAGGCAAAGGTCGATCACCTTGATCACAAAGTCACTTTGTTCGAAGCGCGAATGTCATCAGAGATGGCGGATTTAAAAGCCACAACAAATACCAATACAAACGAATGTAAAACTGAATTTTCCAAATTACGCGCAGATGTTGCCGTGTTGACTAATTCTCATAAGTACGTCCTTTGGATTGGGGGCGGTTTAGCAACAATTTGCATCAGCGTGTTTGGCTTGTGCATCTCCATCCTCTTGCCCTCTATCAAGTAGTGAGTCGCCACTAACCCAAGCCACAAAGAAAGTTCTGAATAGCTTCATTAAAGGCAGCGGGCTCTTCAAGATTAATCGCGTGACCTGTATTGGGACACACCCAAAGCTGCGCATTGGGTAGCGCGCGTTTGAGGTAAATATTCGTATCAAGACAAGGATTGTCCAAATCACCTACCGCTAAAAGTGTTGGCACCTTCATCTGACGAATCTCTGCGTCAAAACTTTGAATCGATGGGCGACTTGCTTGATACATGTTCAAAGTATGCGCCATCCCGGCCGAATCATGCTCGGACAAGTGGTTGACAAAACTGTGCCAACCTAGGGGATCCTTTTTAAGCAAGCCAATCCGAGTCGGTGCATTGCCAATTTGCGGCGCCACGGCAGCAGAACCTGATTTTAAAAATAGATCGGCTTGCGCTCGGCATTTGGCAACGAATTCTTCTCGGTCCTGAGCGAGTGATCCTGAACCCACACCCGCCACCACGAGCGAACGAGCCAACTCGGGATATTTCATCCCGAACCGGAGTGCAGCATAGGCGCCCATGCTCAAACCTACGACATGCGCTTGACCTAAATTCAAACCGCGGATGACGGCTGCAATATCATCGGCAGCAAATTCGAGCCCATAAAGATTCGGATCGGTGGGTACTTCCGAGGGAAGGTAGCCGCGCGCGCTGAAGGCAAGGCATCGATACCTACGGGAAAACCAGCGAACCTGAGCTTCCCACTCGCGATAGTCTGCACCCATTTCGTGCACGAACACGATCGGCGTGCCAGCTCCAGTGTCTTGAACAAATAACTTTGCCCCTTGTGCGTGAACATAAGACATTCTTATTCCTCTATTTATTATTCATAGTCTGTTGTTGTACCTAGGTGCGCCAAGCTTGTAAAGAGAAGACTATGATCATGGTATAAGAATCGCAATTAACAACAATATCTTGCCTACTGACCTTGGCTATTTTGGAGACTTTTCATGCAAAATAAATTTTATGCTGTTGCCGCACTCGCAAGCTTTGCCCTGATGACGAGCCCCTCTATCGCTCAGGATTTTCCAAAGCGTCAACCTATCTCCATCGTTGTGCCTTGGGCACCAGGCGGTAACGTGGACATCACCGCACGAGCGATCGCACCCGCAATGTCCGAGATACTGGGTCAGACCGTGATTGTTGAAAATCGACCTGGGGCAGGGGGCTTTATTGGTTCTTCGCGCGTCGCGAAATCCAATCCCGATGGCTATACCTTGTTGCTTGGTTCAAGCGGTTCCATCTCAATCGGCCCCGCACTCGTTTCCAACCCACCCTACAACCCAACGAAAGATTTGATCGCGGTGGGACCGATTCATTCTGTTCCGCTCGTTTTGTCAGCCTCTAGCAAAAGTCCAATTAAAAACTATGCCGACTTCGCTGCTAAAGCCAAAGCCAATCCAGGTGCGCTGAACGTCGCCTCCGCAGGCGTCGGCTCAACACAACATTTAGCGATTGAGCTCATCGGACTCAATTCTGGCACAAAACTTAATCACGTTCCCTACAAAGGCAGTGGCCCAGCTATTACTGATCTGATTGGCGGTCAAGTTGAAACCATGATTGATCAAATGACAGCCTCCATGCCGCATATCAAAAGCGGTGCCATCACACCACTGGCTGTCACGACTAAAGCGCGCTCTGCTGGACTGCCCAATGTGCCCACGCTACAGGAGCTGGGCGTCAAAGACATTGACATGACAACATATACAGGTATTTTCGCGCCTGCTGGGACGCCACCTGCCGTCGTTAAACAAATCAATGCTGCCCTTAAACAAGCGATGCAAAGACCCGAGATCAGAAAACAATTTGAATCTCTCGGTGTTGAGATTTTGAATATGGATCAAGCAGAGTTTCAAAATTATGTGAACAAAGATTTTGCAAACTCTCAAGCTGTTGGTAAAGCCGCCAATATTCAGCTCAATAACTAATCAAACACTTTCACCATGAATCAAACACCTTTACCTCCCGACTCAAATCTTCGAGCACCTCAAAGACGCTTGCCTGCAGGCACGATTGATTGTCATGCGCATATCTTCGATTTGTTCGATCAATATCCGCTAGACGCTGGTCGTAAATACACGCCTCCCATCTGTACAAGGGAAGAATGGCTGCGCTTACATGCTGCTCTCGGCGTTGATCGAGGGGTACAGGTGCATGGCTCTGCTTATGGGTTTGACAACAGCATTACTGAAGACTTCATACAAACTGATCCAGACCGCTTCCGGGCGGTTGCTGCGATATCGCCTCACGATAGTGTTGAGCATTTAAAACGTCTGCATGCGGCAGGATTTCGTGCTGCGCGGCTGATGGATCAGTTCCCGACAGGCGCCACCACCAAGGATCTCGAAGCCATCGCTCGCCTTTGCGCTGAAGTGGGTTGGCATATCGAAATCAATGTCAAAGACGCCGCAGACTGGCTCAGCCTCGAGCAACGTCTGACGCAGTGTCCAGTCGGTTTAGTGATTGATCATATGGGGCGCGTCAGGGGTGGCCAAACGATTCATTCTGAACAGTTCTCTGTGGTTCGAAGGCTTCTCTCACGTAAACCCAACACGTGGGTAAAAATTTCGAGTTGGTATCGTTGCTCCGATGCGGCACCACCAGACTATCTGGACATGAAACCCTTTGCGCAAACCTTGCTGACCGAGTTTCCCGATCAGTGTGTGTGGGGCACCAATTGGCCTCATCCTGGTATCCACCAAGACATGCCTAATGATATTGATTTGGCGGATCTTCTTGAAACTTGGGTCCCGAACGAAAGTGTGCGTACCAAACTATTTGTGAGCAACCCCGAAAAACTTTATGACTTTGCTCCATTTAAAGGGAGAGCGTAAATGTCGTCACCAATTGAAAAAATTGAAGCTGGCTATATTGATAGCTTAGGCTTTGTTCCTGAGCGTATTAAAAATCGACTTGCGCTTGGCATGGCAACCGCGCCTGAAATGACCTTGGCCGTTGAAGAGGCACGTGGTAAGTTGCTTGAGCCCGCTGAGCTTGATCATAAAACATGCCAATTAATGGCTTTTGGTATGTTGTTGATGAATCTCTCACAAGCCGCGGAAAACCATGCTGTTGCTGCTTTGAGAGCGGGTGCGACGCCTGCGGAGTTACAAGCGGTTGCCGGAATTGCTTTTGTCTTTAGGGGTATTCCTGCCGTGAATCTAGCTGGCGATGCCATTAGTGGGGCATTAAAGAAATTAGAGCAACTTAAATAAAGGATCACTTGTTTACACAAGTATCTGCTCACCAAGAAAAATCGAATCAGATTTTTTTCATGATCTTGTCACTGACCGCCTAAACTTTATCATCACTCTATCTGCGCCGCCTTCTGGGCCTACGTTAATCTTGACGCATAGTGGTCAAACGTTTGATGCGATTGTGCTCGTCCCTTATTGATTAAGCTGTGATGTCTATCGAGGACTGATTAATTTCAATGAATATGCAAAATCCTTTATCAGATATCGTCTCTAGCCAGTATCAAAAATGGATGTATCCCGAACCGATTATTGATCTCGAACTGTGGATAAAAAATAATTGGCAATGGTTTGACCCTAGTCATGCTCACGGCATGTTCTGGCCAGACCGTCATAAAAAAGCTGATCTGGATATCTTGATTGCAGGTTGCGGCACTAATCAGGCTGCGATATTTGCTTTTAATAATCCAGAGGCCAAAGTTGTCGCGATTGATGTCAGTCAACCCTCGCTCAATCATCATCAGTTTCTTAAAGACAAGTATGGGATGAAGAATCTCGAACTTCACTTGCTCCCAATTGAACAAGCACCTGAACTGAGCGGTGAATTCGACTTGATTGTTTCCACAGGCGTGCTACATCACCTCAATGATCCTCAAAAAGGAATCGACGCACTCGCACAATGCCTGCGGCGTGAGGGTGTCATGGCGCTCATGCTCTACGCTAAATACGGAAGGATCGGCGTTGAGATGCTGCAATCCGTCGCCCGTGATCTGGGGTTAGAGCAAAATGAACAGTCACTCAAGATCGTCAGAGAGATGCTGAGTGCTCTGTCGCCAAACCATCCCATCAAGAGCTATCTGGATATTGCACCAGACTTGGGTTTTGATGCTGGTCTCGTGGATACCTTTTTACACGGACGGGATCGAAGTTATTCGATTCAAGATTGTTTCAGTTTGGTCGAGGCTGCAGGACTTGTTTTTCAGGATTTGTTTCTAAAAAGTCCTTATTACCCTCCCGCGCAATCTGACAACGCGTTCTTGCATTCTGTTGCAGCATTAAATGAGCATCAGCAATGGTCCGTGATGGAGAGAATCAACACCAATAATGCCTGCCATTTCTTTACTGCGTGCCGGCAAGAGCGTCCCAAAGAGTCCTATCACATCAACTTTGACGCTCAGACTGTTGATCACTGCATACCAGAGTTACGTTATCGCTGCACTTTTAATAATGACACGCTCAATCGCTACAACTGGAGTACGACGCTGAGTCCTTTGGAGTGCTTGCTATTGCAGCAGGTTGATGGACGGAATTCGATCGTTGACATTATTTCTCATGTCTCAAATGTTGGAAACTTGGCGCACGAGGATCCTCTTGTCTTGGCGTCCTTTGCAAAAGCCTTTTTTAAGCGACTCTGGCAACTTGATTTTCTATCCATGCACTTTAGCTCTGATATCGACTAACTAGGCAAGAGAGGTTCTTCCTATTGAAAGCCCTCAAAATGTTTGCTTTTGGTAGTCTTAAAAGCGTATAAGTGAGTCTATGTGAGTACTTATTTAAGTATTTTATAACTATGGGCATCGATTAAATGCGACCAATTCGCTTTCAAAAAACGGCTATTGCAGCTGTTTTATCTCTGGTCACGCCTACGATGCTGGCAGCACCTTTATCAGCTCTCGTCATTAGTGTTGATACAGAGACCATCAATGCGGCAAGTTATTCTGGGCAAGTTTATGATGGTCGTGTTGGGACCGCGGGTGAGGATGGTGCTCCAGGTTTGGATGGTTCTGCGGGTGTAGATGGGAATTATGGAGCAAACGGTTCCGCAGGCAGTGCTGGTGTTAACCCAGGCAATGCTGGACAGGATGGGTCTAACGGTAGCCGAGGTGCAGATGCGAGTGCTGGCACCAATGCATCGACGCCTGGTTCGAATGGTGTTGTTGGAGGTGCTGGCGTAACAATCAATGTCGGTGTCACTGTACAAAACTTGACTATTTCTGGGAGCATCGTTGGCGGTGCTGGAGGAGCAGGAGGAAGAGGCGGTAATGGTGGTCACGGTGGCACTGGTGGTAATGGGGGTAATGGCGGTAATGGCGGCTCTGGCGCTAATGGCGACTTTGTGGATCCTTATGGGGGTGCAGGTGGGAATGGTGGTGATGGTGGTAATGGAGGTAATGGTGGTGCGGGCGGCAATGCCACTTCAGGCGGCAATGGTGCGAATGGAGGTGTTGGACTCCTGAATAGTGGGACTATTAACAACTTAGTCATTACTGGGACGATTGTTGGCGGTGCCGGAGGAGCAGGGGCAAGAGGCGGTAATGGTGGTACTGCCGGGCTTAATGGTAGCGACGGAAACGGTGGTAATGGTGGTTTTGGTGGCGAAGGTGTCCAGGGTTTGATTATTTCATTAATAGACATCGGTCCTGGTGGCCGAGGTGGTAATGGTGGTGCAGGCTTTGTGGGTGGTCTAGCCGGTATTGGTGGTCCTGGTAAGCCTAAGGGTAATGATGGCATTCCTGGGGCAAGTGATGTAAGAGGTAATGGTGGCACAGGCGGTAATGGTGGCGCAGGCGGATCCTATGGCATTGATAGCACATCCAACGGCTTATCCGCTAGTTTTGGAGACGATGGCGAAACCGGCGCTGGAATTTATAATGACACTAGCGGTGCCATATCCTCTTTAACAAATAATGGCTCGATTTACGGAGCAGGTTTAAATACTGAAGTCTTTAGTGGTGGAGCCATCTCAAATGCTGGCTTAATGACCACGCTCATTAACAACGGCACAGTTTCAACAGATACTTCGACTCAGGCAGTCTCTGCCTCAATTTTAAATATAGGAACAATTACCGATCTCGTTAATAACCAAGGCGGTGTGATCTCTGCTAAGAATAGTCAAAGTGGATATGCGATGGGAGTTTTAAATTTTTCTGGAGAGATCAGTCATATATCTAATGCTGGAACCATTACAGCTGAACTCAATGGGGCTGGTATTGCTGCAGCTATCTTTAACTCAGACGGTATTAACTCAGTCGGTATTATTGATACGATTACCAACACTGGGACAATGACCGCCGCTGTTGACCCTGAGCTTGGGATTCAAGCTCAGGCTTTTGGAATAGCAAACGCAGGTACGATCACCACGTTAAATAACCTGCAGGGTACAACAGGTGGAACACTCATTTATGTCGGTAATTTACCCACCAACTACAACATCATCATTCGATCACCTTCGCATTATGGGAAGATTAGTTTCCTTAATGTGGAAGGATCATCGCCTCTCAGTTTCGGTATTTATCCTGACTCGACAGTCGCGAATGGTTCTTACGTCTCGGTCATAGAGGGTCTTGATTTAAGTAATTTTTTAGCAACGTCAGGCTCGTTTTTTAACGGTGTTTGGAATTTAGTCAATGCCTCTGGCACCCTGTGGGACTTGATACTTTCAGGCGTTAGTTCAGCATATATCGCCACGGGTGAGACGTATAGCATCGATCAAATTTCATCTGGCGATGTGAATGCTGTCTTTGCAGGTGGTACGCTCACAACCGCGAACGGCAACAATTCAAGCATCAATTTCACCGTGAATGCCGAAGGTGGCACGATCACGTCGCCTACATTAGGTGCCGCGACATTGTCGGGTATGTTTTCTGGGCCTGGTGGGCTGACATTTAATGGCACAGGTACGACGGTTTTGACTGGTGCCAACACCTACTCGGGCGGCACCACGATCGCCTCAGGCACCTTGTCAGTCGCAGGCGTCTCACCCACCGGCACGGGCGATGTCTTCGTCGCCTCGGGCGCCACGTTGATGGGCACGGGCACGATCACCGGTAACTCCATTGTCTCGGGTGTACTCAAGCCCGGTAACTCGCCGGGCTATCTGTCGACGACCTCCACGGTCACGATGAATGCAGGTTCAACCTACCTGCAAGATATTGCCGGCACGGTCCAAGCGAGCAGCACCTCACCTGTGGGCGCCACAGGCTATTACTCTTTCTTGAATGTGACCAACGGTCAGTTCGTGATCCAGCCAGGTTCTACCCTCTCACCACAACTGTCCAATCTCTTTACGAATGGTCAGGCTGGCTTTGGCAGTGCGATCTACGTGCCGGGTTTGGGTGATCGTCTGCGTATTGTCACAGCCGATGGCGGCATCTCGGGCAGGTTCTCGACCGTCACGCAACCTGCTGAGCTTGCCGCGGGCACGCAGTTCCTGCCGTTTTACAACATGGCGGGTAGCAATAGTATCGATCTGGCAGTGATCCCGACCTCTTATCAGACCACCATCGCCTCAGCCTCGGGCAATGCCAATGCGCAGTCCGTGGGTGGCGCGTTGACGCAACTCGCACAGGCGAGCTTAGCGGGAACCGCAACCGTAGCCCAAGACCAGTTGCTGTACTCAATCTCTGGGCAGACCTCTGCGCAG
This sequence comes from Zwartia lucis, assembly GCF_965234455.1. Lineage (GTDB taxonomy): Bacteria > Pseudomonadota > Gammaproteobacteria > Burkholderiales > Burkholderiaceae_B > Zwartia > Zwartia lucis. The sequence goes on from NZ_OZ248472.1 coordinate 1,279,312, forward strand.
AGCATGGCTAACCTTGCACAAGGTATGTCCGGTGAGGTGTATGCGGCGACCGTCGCAGTGATGGCGCAAACCACCCAACGCACGCAACAGGCGGTCCTGAATCGCCTAGGCGACACGGCGGGTCTGGGGCTGAACATGCCCATGGCCAGCGCGAGTATGAGCACTCAGGTGGGAGGCGCTCCGAGCGCAGCGGTCAGCTCCAACCCGAGCGTCAACCCCAATGCTGAGGCCAAGGCTTTCTCCAAGGGCAATGTCTGGGGCGAGCTCGCCTACCAGCGCGGCAATCGCGCAGGCGACAGCCAGTCCGGTGGCTGGGGCAACAACCTGTATCAGCTGACGTTTGGTTCGGACTTTTACGCCTCCAACGGCACGGTCGCGGGTGCGGGCTTAGCACTGTCGAGTACCACGCTCAATCCCACCTATGGTGCCTCCACCATCCAACAAGGCTCTTTGTTTGCCTACGGCAAGATGCCCGTCGAGAGTTTCGTGCTCGATGCGATGGCAAGCGTCGGTTTGAGCTCAAGCGACATCAAGCGCGGTGACCTCACGGGTCTGAGCGCAGGGTTTAGAAACAACTCGGTCTCGGGCAACGATGTGATGGTCAGTCTGGGGCTGAGCCGCCCGTTTGAGACAGAGAGCATGCGTCTGACGCCTTTTGCTCGGGTCACCTGGCAGATGGTCTCGCAGTCTGGCGTCAATGAGGGTGATGTGGCCTCGGCGCTGAGCGTCAATCGCTACACCGGCAATGGCGTGCGTGGGGTGATTGGCTTGGCTGCGGGTTCAAAGGCCAACAATCCGATGACGGCCAAGTACACCTACCGCGCTTATATCGGGATTGGTGCGGACTCCTCGGGACTGTTGAATCCGACGCTCAACGCCTCGCTTGGAGGGATAAACACCAACATCACCACACCGAATGCGGGCATGGCGTTTGTGCAAGCAGGACTGTACGGCACAGCCAAGATGTCAGAGAACACGTTTGCGTATGCAGGCATCTCAGGCGAGGCACGCAGTGGCCAGGCATTGGGTGCGATCAACGTGGGACTGAAGGTGCAGTTTTAATTATTAGGCAATTCTTACAAAAAATGTTTCATAAACCCTATGTCATCTACCCTATAATTTATGCATGAAGAGCTTTTTTACAACCATTGTTATGATTTTTCTAAGCTGCCAACTTTTGTTGGCTTCTGCTTTTGAAAGTTTCAACAGTGCATCACAAGAAGTTCATCAGGCTTTTTCTCATGATCAATCTATAGATCATCATCACCACGACGCATTTGCTACACATTTCGATCACGGCAGTAGTGATGCCTCACATCAGCATGTATCTGATAGCTTTCAGTCATTGGCTCTGGTCTCCGGTTCAGATTCAGATTCAGCTAGCGCAACATCAGATTTGAGGCCTTCTTTAGGGCTCAAAGAGCCTCCTAGCGTTTTTATAGACGGTTTGTTACGTCCACCCCGCTCATTAGTCTAGATTGAAAAAACATAGGACATCTCAGTCCTATTCGATCCTTTTGACTTATTGAGGAATTTAAATGAAATACCTCTCTCCCTATCGTCTTGGGGTGTTGTTGCTCGCTCTTTTGCCGCTGATTGCTTTAGCGCATGGCATCAGCGATGAAGACAAACAGCGCATGCTGGATGGCGGTTATGTCCAATATATTTTATTAGGCGCCAGTCACATGTTGACTGGGTACGACCATCTTCTTTTTTTACTTGGCGTTGTTTTTTTTCTAACCAACTTTAAAGATATTGTGAAATTTGTCACAGTCTTCACGATTGGACACTGCCTCACATTAATCTTTGCTACATATTTCAAAATCACTTGGAATTTCTGGTTAGTCGACGCAATCATTGCTGTTAGCGTGATTTACAAAGGCTTTGATAATAACGGCGGCTTCCAACGTCATTTCAACATGTCGTCACCAAACTTAATTAAGATGGTTTTTGCTTTTGGTTTATTGCATGGCTTTGGCCTTTCAACACGCCTACAGCAATTGCCACTTGGAGATGACCCCGTTCATATGATCATCAGGATCTTGAGCTTCAACTTGGGTGTTGAGCTAGGTCAGATTTTGGCATTGATAGTGATGGTAGCCGTGCTGTCGTTCTGGCGAAAAACCGCGCATTTTGAAAGGTTCAGCCACACAGCAAATTTAGGTATTATTCTTGCGGGCATTTATTTGCTTTTTGTGCAGTTGCATGGATACCAACATGATGTCCACGGCGAGTCTTTCAGATTTCCTTCCGAGGAACATCGCCACGCGCATGAAGATCTTGACATCAAAAATACGACGGATAACAGTCGCAACGCCCTTTAATGAAAACTAGGAATCAATATGAAATCACTTATCCTTGCAATCGTATTTTCTCTTACTGCTGTTACCCCACTTGTTTCATACGCAGGGCCAGGTGACAGCTGCCATTTTCACGGATCAAAACCAGCTGCAGAATCTACGATCACTCAATGTGCGAACCAACGTAAGGACGCTCTTGTGAAAAATGGAAAACTTGATAAAAGCTGGTCGCCAATCAAGCAAGAGTCCATTGAGTACATTGATGGAAAAAAGGGTAAAGAATGGAAGGTGATTTTTATAAACCCTAGTGCATCAGATCAAAACAAAAAAAATCTTTTCATGTTCTTCACTCCACCGGGTAATTTCATCGCTGCTAACTACACCGGCCAATAATGACTAGCGGATGACAAGAGTAACCTGTCCAACTTAGTCAGACCACTGCTGCCTTAGGTGGATCTGGGGAGTCTTATCGGCCAATTTAGTGCGTACAACGAGCCGTGTGGACTTATTATTAACTCTTTGCCCAATGTGAGGCTTAAATTGATGGAGCACTTGTGAATAATATGCTTCCCAAAGTCTGGCGACCTGATCTAGCCGCATTACTTCCTGCCAATCCTTCAACGGCAGGCGGTCCAGCGTTAGCTTGGTGGATCGCTTTTTTGTATCTGAGCTTGGTCACTGCGCGCAGTTTGATCCATATGCTTGCTCCCGATGGTGGTGCACACAGTATTGCCACCATTGACGTATCCGTTGCAGGAGGTGCGAATATTATTGCCATTTTTGGTCAATGGGGCGCCAGCCAGCTACTGTTAGCATTGCTGCTCTGGGTGCTTTTGCTGCGTTATCGAGGATTAGTACCGCTTGTACTTCTTGTTTTTATGCTTGAGCCTGCCATGAGAGCTTTCGAAGGCCATCTAAAACCAGTGATAACCGAAGGGGTTGCCCCAGGTGCAGAGTTCAACTGGATGGTAGAGCCATTACTTATCGCAGCTTTTTTACTCTCTTTGTGTCCTGCGCGCACAAGGCTGGGCAGTTAGCTCAATGGTAGAGCAGGCTTTGTTGTGGAGGGTCCTGTGTATAATGCGTGTCTTGCCATATAAGGCACACACCAATCTTGCGATTGCAAACTCGCGTCCCGATTGGGCGGTTAGCTCAGTGGTAGAGCACTGCCTTCACACGGCAGGGGTCACAAGTTCGAAACTTGTACCGCCCACCAAAAACCTCAACAATATTAATGACTTGCAAGGTCAAATCCAACCTTCGGGATATTTTTATGCCGCAAGCTGGTGTGAACACCCGGTCATCATTCTGCTGTAGCCCCCGAATCTCGCACGATCTTGCCCCACTTTGTCGTTTCGGAACGCACATAGTCGGAGAACTCCGCAGGCGTGCTCCACATCGGCTCAAGCCCCGCCGCGATGAGCTTGGCGCGCACTTCAGGGTTTTGCACCGCTTTGATGACTGCGGCGTTGAGTCGCTGGATAATGTCCTCAGGCGTTCCTGTCGGAACGAAAATGCCATACCAGTTGTTTATCTCGTAACCGGGAACACCCGATTCCGAAACGGTCGGCACGCCAGGGAGACCTTCAAACGGTTTGACTCCTGTCATCGCAATAGCACGCAGACGGTCGGTTTGGATGTGGCCGATGGTGCTGGCGACCGACGCGAAGCTGAGTTGCACGCGCCCGGCGATAAGGTCCAGCACCGCCGGCGCACCGCCCTTGTACGGAACGTGAGTCATGGTGGTTCCGGACATGGTCTTGAACAGTTCGCCAGCCAGATGCGTATCCGTTCCCGTACCGGCGGATCCAAATGACAGTTGGTTTGGATTCGCCTTCGCGTAGGCGATGAGTTCCCGCACTGTCTTGACAGGTAGCGCCGGGTTGACGACCACAACACTCAACCCGTTCGCCACCGGCGTGACCGGAGCCAGATCCTTGATCGGATCAAAGGGCAGTTTCTTGTACATGTGCGGGGCAATGGCAATTCCGCCGACATGGGCGAGGACCATTGAATAGCCATCGGCTGGCGACTTGGCCACGTTGTCAGGAGCAATAGTCCCTCCGGCGCCGGCCCGATTCTCCACCACCACGGGCTGCTTTAATTCGTCGCTCAATTCTCGCGCGATCACCCTGCCCGCGAGGTCTGCACCACCACCCGGAGAAAATGGAATCACTAACCGCAACGGACGAGACGGCCAAGTTTGTGCTGTTGCAGCGCCAGCGATGCTGCAGAAAAGAAGAAATGCCAGGATTATTCGCATTTATAAACTCCTAGTTTATTAAAAGACGGTAACAGTCTGCCGATTGGCGAAACAGAGGGGGTGTGGCGTAAAACTTAGACTTGTTTATACCGTGATTCCAATGTGTTAAATGGCAATAATGAATGCTAGCAGTACTTAGTCTTTATCGTGCCGACGATGCGCCTCGGCGGCGACTTGTCCTGCTTCTAAGAGTGTCGTTCGAACATCTCGATTCATCCATTTTTTATTCACTGCATAACCATAAGCTGGGATTTCAGCCAGTACTTGCGCGCGTTGCAGACATAGTTCTGAAAGACCTACTGCGGGCACTATGCGTTCGGCCAAACCGCTTTGCAAGCATTCAAGTGCGCTCACCCGTTCGCCTAGTTGCACCAGCTTGTGACAGAGTGAGCGATTGGCACGCGCAGAGATTAAGGCCGCACCGATTGGTGTTGGCATATCCAACTTAACCTCGGGTAACGAGACCCAGGCGTGATCGGCCATCAATACTTCATCGCAAATAGCTGCAAGCATCAGGCCTGCGCCGACAGCAGGCGCTTGAACCACCGCAATCACAGGTTTTGAGAAATCTAGAAGCTCTAAGAAACATCGCAGCAATAGCTCAAGTCGGTGCTGCGAGGCTTGAGAGGCCGAAAGTTCGGTAACCTCTTTAAGATCAACACCAGAACAAAAGGCACGTGTGCCCACGCCGGTGATAACAAGGACCTTGACCTCGTCTTGCGAAGCTGCGCGTGTCAGGGCTTCATGCATCGCCTCGTACACAGCTAGGTTTAAGGCATTAGCGGCTAAGGCACGATTGATAGTCAGCGTGAGTACGCCGTTTATTAAGACATTATTCAACATTAGGGGATCACCAAAGTATTGACAATTCGAGCGCCTGGCACTGACCTGCGCTCACAGACTGACTACGCGGCGCGAAAAAATAGTTTAAATATGCAAAAGTATTGTGACTCTGCATGATGGGTGAAAGCGGTTGCGGCTTAGTACCTTGATTTACTGATTGCATGATTTGCCTTGAGAAAACGGAGTGGCTAAGGGTAGCGGGCTGCTGAGTGGGTGCCTAGCTGTCATCCTCAAGTGGCGAGCCTCTTGTCGCTAGCCTCAACCACTGCTTAAGCAGTATCGTCTTTGAACACAAGCAAGGCATCGACGGCTCGCAACATCGTTTGTTTACCATTCACGATAATGAGTGGGTTGATTTCGACTTCAGAAACAATATCCTGATAGGTAACGGCAAAGTCGCCCAACGCTACCAGTAGGGCCGCGATCGCGTTCAGATCAGCCGGTTCACGTCCTCGGGCACCCTTGAGTAAAGCAATCCCCTTTATCTCGTTGATCATCTCAAGCGCCTCTTCTTGCATTAACGGCGCCTTGCGCACTGCAAAGTCTTTCAAGACTTCGACGTAGATTCCTCCGAGTCCAAAGACAACGCAGGGCCCAAAGGTCGAATCGCGTCGCACACCGAGCAACACTTCGATCCCTTCGGGAATCATCTCTTGCACGAGTACACTGGTCTTTGCCAAGTCTTTAGTGCCTAGTCGCGTCAAGGCGGTCGTGATGGCCTCGAAGGCTTCTTGCACCTGCTCAGAGGAGGAAAGTTTCAACCAGACTAGACCTGCATCAGACTTGTGTGTGATGTCGGGATGCAGTCCCTTGAGTACAACTGGAAAACCGACTTTGTGCGCTGCTGCGACGGCATCCTGCAAGCTTGTCACTAAGATATCGCCTACAACAGGCAGGCCGATACGAGCTAGTAGCTGCTTGCTTTCACGTTCACTCGCGATGCGAGACTTGCGTGCCAAAGCAAGCAGATCTTCACGCATATTTGAATTGCTCGCAGTCAGCTGTGTTTGGGTGTGCGCGTCAGTGCGAAGTTGAGTTTGAACGTCGGTGGTGGTGTTGGCCTGAGCTTGCGCGTTAGCGTAAGACTCTCGGGACGCTTGTGCAGCCACGCGCCAATATGAAACAAGTGCGGCCGCTCCCGCCGCGGCAACCGTCTGTGAATCAAAGATTGGCATCACGCTGTTACGCAGCAGTGCTTTGCCTTCCCCTTCAAGCCAACTGCCCGGCCAGACCGCCATGACGATTTTTCGACTGCTCGCGTCGGTACGCAATAGATCGTTAGAAACTGAGTCGTAATTACGTGCAATCGTCATGATGGGCAGAACAATATCCACCTGCTCGTCACCTAGCAGTGCTTGCGCACAGTGCCCCCACAGGCCAGGGTTGGCGACACTGCCACCAGACAGATCGACAGGATTGATGACGGGTACAGTCACCTTGAGTTCAGCCGCAAGCTTTTGTTGTGTATCCAGTGACAGGACAGGAAAGCGCAGACCCGCCTCGCTGCCGAGATCGGCAAAGAGACCAATGTGACCACCCGAAATCGATAAGGCGGCACAACCTGCCGAACGATTGGCCCTTGGAGCACCGGCTACTAGTTTGCCGCTTTTACGCAGTTTTGCAAACATGGCAGAAATTTCTATCAGCGCTTCTAAGTCATTGACCAAAGTTGCGCCATACTGCGCGCAGACTGACGCAAAAACGGCCTGAGAGCCGGCGATTGAACCGGTATGGGACATTGCCATCGTTTCGCCAAGCGAAGTGCGCCCGGTCTTCAGAATTACCACGGGTTTGTTTAGGTGTTGCGCCTTAGCGAGGCAGGCTAAGAAGCGATTGCCGTCGCGCACCCCTTCAATCGTGAGCGCGATCGCATCGGTGTCGTCATCGTCGAGCAAGGTCGCAAACCAGTCCACAAGATCCAGATCGGCCTCGTTACCAGTCGTGATCATTCTGCTGTAGGCAATGCCGCGTTGATGACCGCCGATCAGGATGGTTCCAAAAGCTAAGCCCCCACTCTGGCTCACCACGCCGATACGACCGACACCCAAATCAGGTACTTCGAGAACCGCGCCTGCTGCAAGAGCGGTCGCATCAATCGTATTCAAAAAGCCGAGACAATTTGGCCCCATTACGCGCGTACCGGTGCGCGCGGCAAACGCGCTTAAAGAGGCCTGTAAAGCGTGTCCCTGTTCGTCATTACGTTCGGCGAAGCCCGCGCTCGTCACCACCAGTAACTTGACGTGACCCTTGCGTTCACAGGCGCTTAGTACCTCGCTGATGGATGAAGCCGCAATCGAATATAGTACGCAATCAATCGGCTCAGTAATGTCATCCAGACTTGTGTAGGCACGCAAGCCAGCGATACTGTCTTGTTTTGAATTAATTGGATAAATTTTTCCAGTAAAGCCGTGACGCACCAGTGCACCTAACACTCGCCCACTAAACTTAGACGGATCAGAAGACGCCCCGACAATAGCGATTGAGCGTGGTGTTAAAAGCGTAAGAAGCGAAGAAGTCAGCATGTCAGTTGATTGGCTCAGGTTTTATTCCAGCCGCTTTGATCGTGGCGGCAAACCGTGCGATATCGGCTTTTATGGTTGCGGAAAACTGTTCCGGTGTGGAGGCCTCGATCTCACTGCCACGGCCGCGTAGCATCTCGGCAAAGTCGGGCTGTTTCATCACCGTGACGACACTTTCATATACTTTTTGAATGATGTTTTTTGGCGTAGCGGGGGGCGCCATGATACCGTACCAAGAGTTCACCTCGAACCCCGGTAATTGCTCGCTAAGCGCTGGCACCTTAGGAAAAAGCATAGACCGCTTTGTGGTCGTGACCCCTAGCGCTCTAAGCTTACCTGTCGTAATCAGGTTCGCGGCTACCGATACGCCGACGAAAGCGACATCTATGTGATTACCTAACAAGTCTGTAATGACCGGGCCCGCACCTTTGTATGGGATGTGCAGAAGTTGGATGGCGGCTAGAGAGTTGAGCAGTTCGCCCGCGACATGCGAGATACTGCCCTGACCAACCGACCCATAGGTCAAAACCTTGGGACGACGCTTGGCTGCAGTAATCAAATCTTGAAGCGACGTGAACGGACTGCTCGCAGGGGTTACCAGCACCATTGGGCCTGACAAAAGTTGGGTGATGGGCGAAAAATCTTCGAGCGGATCATAAGGCAGATTCGTGGTTGTCACTGGCAAGATGACGATTTCGCTCGCGTTACATACCAAGAGGGTGTAGCCATCGGGCGTTGCCCTGGATACTAGCAAACTACCAATGGTTGCAGAAGCCCCCGCTTTGTTTTCAACAATCGCGGGCTGTCCCCAGACTTCAGTCAACCGTTGGGCAAACGGTCGCGCAAAGTTATCGACTGGGCCGCCCGGGGAGTAGGGTACGATCAGTTTGACAAGACGGTTCGGAAACGGAGTGCTTGACTGAGCAAGAACGCCAGAACTAAAACCAGTCAGAAGTGCACCACCGACTAAACGACGGCGTAACAGGTCATGTGCGGTCAATCGTTGCGAAGTATCATTCATAGTGGGCCGCCTTATTTATGGTTGGTGTGGGACTCATTGAAAAAACTACTTGTTAAAGTGACCGTTTATCGAGATAGATGCTCTAACAATCCTCAGGCAGTTAGTCCGAGCACCTTCCACGATAGCAGTCAGCCAGAGGGGAGTTCGAGCACCTGCTTCGATAAAATGTTACGTTGGACCTCGCTTGAGCCGCCCCCGATAGTGGTTGGGCGCGCTAGATAATAGACGCCTAAGAGATCGATCGGAATCCCATCAAATTCGTGCATACCTTGTGTTCCACCGAGTCCCTGCGCGGCCTCGAGCATCGCTTCACTGAGGCGCTTGACAGTCTCTGTTGCCCAGAGCTTGAGCATCGAAATCTCTGGGGGCAGTGATTCGCCACGGCGCACGATTTCGCAAAAGCGCTCATATAACGCGCCGAGATCTTCGACATCCAGACACAAGGACGCATAACGGTCAATAAAGACAGGGTCCTCCATCAAGCCGTTGGCAGTTCCAATCGCGCGTAAACGCTCCAGTGCGAAGAGACAGTGTCTTGGGTTGCCTACGATTAAGCGTTCAAAGCCCACAAGTGCTTTGGAGACTGTCCAACCACTATTCATCTTGCCAACAAGTGCCGTTACGGGCACTTTGACATTATCAAAAAATATTTCGCAGAAAGATTGATGCCCTGCAAGATTACGAATCCCGCGCACGGTTACGCCTGGCTCTTTCAGATCGATCAGCAGCATGCTGATACCTTCTTGTTTCTTGACCGTCTTGTCGGTACGAACGAGCGCAAAGATATGGGTGCATCCTAAAGCCCAGCTTGTCCAGATTTTTTGTCCGTTTACAATGAAGTGATCTGCTTCGAGCACGGCTTCGGTGCGCAGACTGGCCAAGTCTGAGCCAGACCCTGGCTCAGAATAGCCTTGTGCCCAACGCTGTTCGCCGCTTAGCATCTTAGGTAGATGCTCGCGTTTTTGCTGTTCGGTGCCAAACTCAATCAGCACGGGGCCAAGCATCGTGATGCCACCAAAGTCTGGCCCTCGTGAAACATCTAGTCGTTCTTCATGAAAAATAAGTTGCTTGTTCGCGCCTAAACCCATGCCGCCATACTGTATCGGCCACGCTGGCGCTGCCCAACCTTTTTCGTACAGTCGCTTCCACCACTCGGCGGTATCGTCCCAGTCAAGATACTTCCAGATATTGCGTAATCTTGGTGGATAATTTTTTTGATAAAACTCACGTACCTCTATGCGAAAGAGGTCATCGTTCATCGCATTCCAGTCGATCATCATTTTGTCCCCGATTGGCGTGAAGCATTGGGTGCAAGTTGCAAATAACGTCGCCGGTTGAGCGTCGCGTTGCCTAACCATGCTGATAGAAGCAATGCTCTTTTTACATACAGACCGATATCACACTCGTCGGTCCAAGCGATCGCGCCATGCATCTGAATTGACTCACGCGCGATTTCTAGCGCTGCTTGCGAACAGCGCGCCTTTGCGCGACTCGCGAGGGAGCAGCGGGCTGTTGTGCTGGCAACCAAGGGCCATTTGGACAGAGTGTCAGTGAGCGCTGACAGGCTGAGTTCTTTCTGTATATACAAATCGACCGCGCGGTGCTGCAAAGCTTGAAAGCTACCGATGGGTTTACCAAACTGCACGCGGGTGCGCAGGTAGGCCAGCGTCCGGTCCAGGCAAGCTGAAGAAACGCCTAGTAACTCAGCCGCGGTGACCATACGGCCCGAATCAAGCACCTCATTTAGCGCATTCAGATCCCGAGTGGGTGCGCATAACTGCTGGGCCGGGGCGTCGTCGAATATTACAAAAGCCTGGGTGCTCGAATCGGCGAGGCGAACGGCATTGATGGTGACGCGCGCACCACCTTCGACCCAGAATAGACCCACCCCTTGCGAGGTGGTGGCGGTGACGATGAAACCGTCTGCGACGTCCCCATAGGGCACGCAGCACTTTGTACCGGACACGACCATGCCTGTAGGGGTTGATTTAGCCTGAACTGTCGCACCCGTGATTTCAATTTCTCCGACGGTCTCTTGCCACGCCAAGGTGGGCAGAAAATCTCCGGTACATAGCTTTGACAAAAAAGAGGTCTTGAGTGTTTCTGTCTCGGCAAGCAGCAACGCCCCGACCGCCAGAACACCGCAACCTGTCATAGGCTCAGTCAGCAGACCCGAGGCAAGGTGTCTGCAAATGAGTGTCATTTCGGTCAGGCCCAGACCCATTCCACCATACCTATCTGGTACGAGTACACCGACCCAACCAAGTTCTGCCATTTGCTTCCAGAGATTGCGGTCAAACCCTCCGGGCATGTCGCGAACCTTGCGCGCACGCCCAGCGCCTAATTCTCTGCTTGCAAAAGCAGTTACCGCCTGTTCGATCTCTTGCAGCACCTCAGTTTCAGCATCGCTCATTGTTATCCTTTTGTTGATCAAACGGCGCGTAACACCTGGTTGTACAGAGCGAACAGGTAAGCGCGAAATACCAAGACTTCGTGAATCCTCTTAATGTAACGTCGCTTCGCTGCCCAAGATGGCCGTCACCTGGGCCGATAGCACGCCGCCATTGCCGTGACAGAGCGCGAGTTCGGCCTTGGCGACTTGTCGTTCTTGGCAGGTTCCGCGCAGTTGACGCGTGGCCTCGATCATTGTGAACACGCCATACATGCCCGGATGCACACAAGAAAGACCGCCACCATTCGTATTAACAGGCAGACGACCCCCAGGGGCGATCGCTCCACTCTCTACCAGCGGACCGCCCTCGCCTTTAGCGCAAAACCCAAGGTCTTCTAGAAACAAAATGGTATTAATCGTGAAGGCGTCGTAGAGTTCAATCACGTCAATTTCTGAAGGTGTGACACCCGCCATCGTGAAGGTGCGCTCGCCCGACTGCGCCGCACCGGTTACCGTGAGATCTGGCATTGCAGAAATAGACAGATGCGTCGTCGCGCTAGCACTGCCCAAGAGATACACGGGTTTTTGACGCAGACTCGGAGCGCGATTGGCGCGCACCATCACCACAGCGCCTGCTCCGTCTGTCACGAGACAGCAGTCGCGTACGCCGAGCGGATCGCATATACGTCTGGCGGTTAAAACCTGTTCGACTGTTAGTGCGTTGCGAGAAAAAGCCTCTGGATTAAGTTGTGCCCAACCCCGCGCCGATACCGCAACTTGCGCCAGTTGTTCGGCAGTGGTACCAAACTCATGCATGTGTCGACTCGCCGCAAGTGCGTACATCGCAACAGGATAACGAGGTCGGTACAGGGCTTCAAATCGACTCAGTTCAGACATCGACTTGAGCTTACCGTGCGCCGTGCGTTGGTTGCTACCGTAACAGATCACTGCGACATTACACAGACCAAACTCAAGTGCTAAGGCCGCGTGGGTCAGATGATCAACGAATGAGGCGCCACCAAGGCGGGTCGTATCCATGAAAGTGGGTCTGATACCGAGATACTCTGCCATCTGCAACGATGGCGAAGTGCTAAAGGCCGAGGCAGTGAGGATGCCATCGATGTCACTGATCTTCAGGCCTGCATCTTCGATGGCATTGCCGACAGCTTCAGCCGCCAGCTCAAGAGCTGTGCACCCAGGCGCTTCGCCGCAACCCGCCAGGCCAACACCGACGAGCGCTGTCGAACCACGGAGCGGGGATTGATTCATGGCACTGAGCCCTCATGCAATTGCCACACGACAAGATTCTGTTCACCTTCACGTTCAATGCGAGCCGAAACTTTCAGACCAATTTTTATTGCGTCTGGTGCCAACCCCACTACTCGACTCATCATTCGCGGACCTTCTGCCAGATCAATCAGCGCGATGTTGTAATCCCCCCCTTCTTCGAGAGAACGTCTAACAACGGTCGTTGCATAGACTGTTCCTTGCCCGCTTGGTGCCATCCAGTGCAGTGTCCGAGAGCTACAGTGCGTGCAAAATAGGCGAGGGTAAAACACATGGGCATCGCAAGCGCCACAGCGCTGAATCATAAAATCACCCTGAGCCAAATACTCGAACCATTTTTTTTCTGGTCCAACGTCTGTGTAGGATGTTGTTGGGGTTGGTCCCATATGCTTGGCTCCTGAAGGAGGGCTAAGAGGTGATTTCGGCATAGCCGTTATTGAGCACGACCACGTCGCGCTCGACACTGCGACTGCGAAACGAAACAACATTTCCATTGCGCCAGATTTCAGTGCGCAAGGTCTCACCCGGAAAAAACGGCGCAGAGAAGCGAGTACGCAAAAACTTTAGTCGCTCTGGGTTGTAATCACAACACGTTCGCAAAATCGCATGTCCGACAATGCCATAAGTGCCTAAGCCATGAAGGATAGGGCGAGGAAATCCCGCGCGCGCCGCCGCCGCCGGATCTGCATGAATCGGATGTCGATCGGCACACAATCTATATAGCAACGCTTGTTGTGAAAGGGTCGGTATGTCGTGCACCCAGTCAGGCGGGCCTTCAGGAAGAGTATGCGGCGCTGCAGGTGGTGGATCAGACACTTGTCTTTCGTCAGCTCCGCCCTTCAGGCTATAGCCGCCATCCCCTCGACAAAAATTAACTTGTTCTAAGGTGGCAAGTTCGTCGCCAGTGTTGGCATCTTTTAGTGTTCGGCGTTGTACGAATATTGCACCTTTGCCCTCACCCTTATCAGTGACTGCGCTCACGCTGGTTAACCCAGTCACCGCACCCGAGCTTGGTAGGGGTCGATGAAACCGCACTGACTGTTCGCCATGTACGGTCTTAAGCCAGTCGATTCCTGTGCGGGGATCAGAGATCCAAAGCCCCGGGTAGCTCAGCACGACTGCCATCGTCGGGACTGCGATCAGGCCATTCTCATAGACAAACTTTAGTTGCTGCGTATCCATTGGATCGGCACCATAGCCTACCGAAAGTGCGTAGTGCATCGTATCGGCCTCGGTATAAGTCTGCAATGCCTCTTTGAATGGCCAGTTTTTCAAGGCATGACTGTCTAGCATCTTGTTTCTCCTCCACAGAACGGCTGACACCGACCTAAGTATCAACCAACTAATTAAAAACAGAAGTAGCCAGTTTTATAGAGAGGTCTTTTGGAATACGAACCTATTGAGTCTTGTCGTTTTTTTAAAATCACTACGCGCACACGTACTGACTTCGGATACATATAGATTCTTTAAAAGGAGGCCGTCGCCGCACTAAGAATCAAATCATGCGTAGGTATAAAATGGGGTGACTGTAATGTAGTCAATTAAGTATTCAATCGTGCTCGATCACACCCTGTGTCAGACTACACGTTATGTAGTTTGACACAGGGTGTATTTGACATTCTTTAATCGATTCGAATGTCGTTGTCCTTAATGATTCTTGTCCATAGAGCTTGGTCTTTGCGTAAAAACGCCGCAAACTCTTGCGGCGTGCTACCAATAATATTTAAACCCTGTTTGGCGAAACTCTGCTGAAATTCACTAGCTTGTGTGATTTTTTCAAGCGTTTGCTGTAACCGATTCAGTACATCGGATGGAGGATTTGCCGGAAGAAATAGGCCGAACCAAGAAGAAACATCAAACCCAGGCAAACCGCTTTCATCAACAGTCGGTAGGTTGGGTAATAGAGCAGACCGCTTTAAGGCCGCGATTGCAATGGGCTTAACTTTGTTCGCTGTAACGAGCGGATAAATGACGGAGAGCACTGAAAAACACAGGTCGACTTGCCCGCCCATGATGTCCGTCATAGCGACTGCTACGCCTTTGTAAGGCACATGAATCATCTTCACGTCAGCCATGCTGTCAAAGAGCACCCCCGCCAAGTGCGAGCCGGATCCGATCCCTGCCGAGGCGTAAGTCAATTGGCCGCGTTTCTGTTTGGCCAGCGTAATGAGAGCAGATATGGAGTCTGCTGGAAATGTTGGCCGTGCAATCAAAACGTTCGGTGCGGTGGCAACTAGGGTCAGTGGCTGAAAGTCCCTTATCGAGTCAAAGGGTAGCGTTTTGTAGAGACTGGGATTGACCACATGGGAGTTGATTGTTAGTAGTAGCGTGAGTCCGTCCGGTTTTGCGTGCGCAACGAATTCAGTGCCGATGTTACCGCTTGCGCCTGCACGGTTCTCGACAAACGCAGTTTGGCCTGTTAACTCAGTAAAGCGTTGCGCAATTGCACGTGCTAATGTATCAGTCGCACCACCAGGGGCGAAGGGAACGACGATCCGTACAGAACGTGCGCTCGACGATTGCGCGAAGACTGCCGGGAAGGCAAGTGAGCATGCTGCTGCTGCAACGAATGAGCGACGTCGCATTATCTAGTCCTCGATTTCAAGTAAGCGCGCCGCATTTTTGTACATGACTTTTTCCATCACTTCTGGTCGATAAGGCAAGTTGAGGTATGCATTGACCATTTCCGGCACTCCTTGATAGGGGTAGGCACTACCAAAGATCATTCGATCCTGAAGGTGGCTGTTAGCGGCTTCGACCCACTCTGTCGTCCCAGGCATTCCCATCCCATAAAGGTCGGGTTGAAGATAAACGTTCTGTCGACGAAATGCCAGCCCGCACGATTGTTCAACCCACGGCCAACATGCGTGCGAAATCACGATTTTCATGCGTGGGAATTCGCCGGCCATGCGGTCAATTGCTTCCGGGTTTGAGTGTCGCAACGTTTGTCCCGGTGGGCTGCCGCGGCTGATGGTGAGTGCTAGAATTAACCCAAGATCCTGCATAAGTTCATAGATGGGATATAGGATTGGGTCATCTGCAAAGGCGAGTGGGCGCATGCCGAAGCTAGGTTCAAGCGTGATTCCTTTTAGCCCGAGCGTTTTTGCGCAACGTTCGACCTCGCGAACACTTTCTCCGATCTTTCCGCTAACAGGGCAAATGCCGCCAAAGCCCGCCAAGAAAAGATCTCCATGTTCTCGCACAATCTCTGCAACGTCATCGTTGCTGGTGCTACGCTCAGGATCAAGGGTCGTGCGCCCCCAAACGACAGCGCTGCCTACGCCGGCGCTCTTGACTTCTTTGAGCAGCAGAGGCATCGAACGTTTGAGTGCGGATTTTGGCCATGGACTGTGCCAAGCAAATGGGTTGGACTCCTCATTAAAGAATCCGCATTTTAGAAACGACTTTATCGGTGGACGAAGGCGAAAATCGAGAATTTTCAAAATAGCACTCCAAACCATGCAAAAAACGCCTGGGGTAATCCCTTGGTGGCTATAGCAAGCGCCATTGGCGTGACAAGATCCAAACTTATGGCCCATCATCTTGAAAGGGAGAAGTCAAGTCAAATCATATTTTCCGATCGAAAATATCAGGAAAATGAATTGATGCTGCTAAGATGACTCTATGGAGATCTATCAACTGCGTGCATTTATCACCGTTTCGCGCGAGCGGCATTTGACGCGCGCTGCAGAGCGTCTCCATGTCAGTCAGCCCGCCGTGAGTGGACAAATCAAGAGCCTTGAAACAGAGCTCGGCTTGACACTTTTTGAGAGACACCACGGCGGGATGGAATTGACAGCAGCGGGCGCAATGCTGCTGCAGTATGCCGCGTCGGTGCTCGCCTCCGTTGACGAAATGACCACAGTGGCTAGGACACTGACAGGTAAAGTTGTCGGACGTATCTCGATCGGCACGATCCTCAACCCATCAGTTATCCGACTAGGTGAGATGATCAATGAAATTCTTCTAAAGCACCCATCTTTAGAAATCGACATCAGCCACCGCAACTCGTATAAGGTCTTACAGGGAATTCGTCAGCATGAACTGGATGCTGGGTTTTGGCTCGGTGATGAAGTCCCGGTAGACCTGTTGTCCTTGAAATTGCGTCCACTTCAGTACGTCGTGGTTGCGGCACGCTCATGGGCTGACCGCATCAGCGATGCGAGTTGGGACACAATTGCTGCAATGCCTTGGGTGACGACCTCGCGGGAAGGATCCTTTTACCAGCTTGTCCAGAGCATGCTTAGGCAGCAAGGTCAACAACCCAAGACTGTAGTGGAGGCTGATCAGGAGTCCACGATCATTAGTCTTGTGCAATCAGGCGTCGGCATTAGCCTCGTTCGAGAGGAGGTTGCCGCGGCCGCAAGTGTATCGGGCGAGTTAGTAATCTGGGAAAAAGGGCGTGCAACAACGATGCTGCAGTTGATTTATCTTCAAAGTCGTCAGACCAGTTTGGTGACGACAGCCATCCTTCGGGCAGCTGAAAAGATCTGGTGTTTGCCCATTTGTCTACGCTAATCTGTTGACGTTGATCCAATTTTTCGGCCGCACCCCCAACTGAACTGACCCCATAAAGTTGGACAGTTTAAGTTGCTAGTGTACTAATGGACTGATTCCTGTATTGAACGGGACTCAGTCCTTTTAGTTTTAGCTTAATACGATGGTTGTTGTAATAATGAATATATTCTTTTAGACCTGCTTTCAGCTCTTCATAACTACTGAACTTATTCAAGTAAAAGAATTCGCTTTTAAGCGTACCGAAGAAGCTATCCATCGTGGCATTATCCAAACAATTACCTTTTCTAGACATCCTCTGGGTGATTTGGCGCTGCTTAAGCATTTTCTTAAAGGCAGGCATTTGGTATTGCCAGCCTTGGTCTGAGTGAATGATCGGTTTGTCCTGAGGGCCAAGCTTGGTCATCGCCTGTTGAAGCATTGAACCAACCATCTCAAACACTGGTCTCCTCGAGGTTTCGAAGGCGACGATTTCTCCGTTATAAAGATCTAAAACGGGCGATAAATTGCGTATTTCGCTGAACGTGACCGGTGGTTTCGCGAAAGCGTTACCGCTGCGGTTAGGTTGCACAATTAACGATTAATCTTATCCGAAACGGTCACGCTTTCGTGAAATCATCGGTCACGATGCTGTGAAATACCCTGACTCCCATAGTCTAGGCGACTTTCCCAGACGCATACAGATAAGCTTTTCTAATGCAAATCCGATAGGTATTGATCAACGTTATCTTGAGTGATGACATCAATTCCCGTATCAATCGATTGGGGTATCGGGATCCCCAGAGATGCTTGCCATAACATCAGAACAGACATAGAACCTTGCATTCGTGGTTTTGTGGCTGAAGACGATTCAATTATTCCCCCTTTGATTGCATCAAGGATTGGTTTAATTCCATCCATACTGACAACGGCTACTTCCCCAATTTTTCCGGCTTCTTTGATAGCTTTAGCAATGCCTATCGGTCCGGAGGCATCACAGCACAGGTAACCTCGAAGGTCTGGATGTGCTTTTAGAATCATTGCGCATTGTTGATGAGCAGTTTCAATATCATCGTTATCAACTCCTCCGTCTACAACGCAAATCTCAGAGTACTTACTTAATGCGGCTAATTGAGCCTCATATCTAGCTTTATGATTTGGCGCGAGTGGAAAGCCTTGCATCACAGCTACCTTGCCGGTATGACCAATGAGTTTTGCAAGACGTTCAGCCGCTATTGTTCCCTGCTCTTCGAAATTGTTACCAATACTTGTTATAGAGCTATCCTCAGATGGGGAATCAAAAAGAACAACTGGGATTCCTGCTGCTCTGATGCGATTAATTGCAGATATATGGCTTAATGCATCAACGGGATCTATTGCGATGCCAGTAGGTTTAAGCTTGAGAATTTGATCTAAGATAATGTTTTGCTCATTGACGTCACAAATAGCTGGTGCTATGGATTCCACTAGTATTTCAATGTTGAGCTCCCGGCTAAGTAAATTTGCCTGTGCTTTTGCACCTTTGTCAATTTCATTAAACCAGGGATGATTTGCAACTTTAGGAACGATGATGAATCGGAGTGTTTTTGACATAATTATTAAACCTACCTCATTAGATGAAAAATTATAATTAAGCTCTAGAAAGTTTTGGAGATACAAGACGAGGTTGTGTCATTTGAGGGTTACTTTATGTCATGCTGGGCATTTAAAATATCACGGTTGAGATATCAATAGACTTGGTAAGTATTCGCTTGATTTTTTGATTTACTCTTATGTTGTGATCCTGTTAACGTCTGGGGTAATAGACATGGTAGTTATAAAAAAAAATATTATCTTATCTTTAATGATGGCTAGCTTCCTTTTTTTTGGTGGTAACTGTCTTGCTAGCGATACTTTTAATACTAGAGGGACTTACTTTGGTGTATTTGGTGGCACCGGTTCTTCTATGGGTTCTAGCGTTCAGCAAGTTGGAACTGTCATCACTCCCTCCCCAAGAGTTCCTGACATCAATGTCAATGCCAATGGCTTCAATGGGTCTGCTGGAGCTTCTGTTGCCGGCTTGAAGTTAGGCTATGAATGGAGTGGCTGGAGCTCGATGAATTCTAAGTGGATTTTAAGGCCGGCCGCAGAACTAGAAGGCATCTACCTAAATAGCACTTCTGATAGTGTTTTAGACATTACGCCGTACGCTCTAGGCACGCAGTATGTATCGCTGCCATTGAGCGCAAAAATTGTGCTTGCTAATGCGTTGTTGAGTATAAAAACCCCTTTTTCAGATATTTTTATTCCCTATATTGGTGGCGGAGTAGGTGGTGCTTGGCTCTCTGTGAGAGGCTCAAACTCTACTAATCCCACAGAGCCTGGAATTAATCACTTTAATTCCAATCCAAATGCATCGACTTCTGCCCTAGCGATGCAAGCTAAGGCTGGCATACGCGGACAAATTAATAGAAATTTGGCAATATTTATGGAATATAGGTATCTTTCAATTCAGTCTTCCAGTTACACATTTGGAGCGACAAGCTATCCGGGTGTCCATCTGCCTACTACCAATTGGAACGTGAATGTAGGCCGACAGGCCTACAACTTAGTGACTGCTGGTATTGAATATAGATTTGATTAATTCTGAGATGTAAGATGTTGACGCCGGTTGAGTTCAAAAATGAAGTCTACGGACCTACACGTTCGGACAGCGACCAGCAGGTTTTTTCGTGCTGAATTTGTATGGCAAAACAGTTGGCGACTACTGCTTGGCTACTTTGAGCTGAAAAATCTCGGAGAACACCGTCGATGCAGGTTGAGGTGAAGTGTCTGATTACTGTTCACACGGCAGGGGTCACAAGTTCGAAACTTGTACCGCCCACCAAAAAAAACAGATTCAAATTGTTGAATAAAAAATCGAATTACAGTTGTGATGGACTTTTCACGATTTCTCGTGTTACACACATTCTACTTTTTTCAATATAGGACACAGCCTTGTTTTTTAAAGTCTTCCATTTCTTTAGGCAAGGGCTGATCTATATGATTGGCGTGGGTGCCATTGCTGTCTTGGCTAGTTGCAGCTCTGAGTCGAGCTCGTCTAGTAACGACGGCAATGCAGTCAACTGCGTTGGTGGTGTGGCGACGCCCTCTGGTAGCTTAGTGAGTTACAGCGTAGTCTCAGTTGGTAACTCTGGGAATGCCGATGACGCTAATGGTTTTGGCGCTGTGTCTTACACCTTTAATATGGGTAAATATAACGTCACCATTGCGCAATACACTGCGTTTTTAAATGCTGTTGCCAAAACAGATCCTAATGGGCTCTATGACCCTAGGATGGCTACTGATTTAAATGTTGCCGGTATTACCAGGTCTATAGGTCCAGGGACTTCTGGTTATGTTTACACCGCGATGAATAACTCGGGAGATAGTTCAAACAGGCCTATTGCTTATGTGAGTTGGTTTAATGCCGCGCGTTTTGCAAATTGGATGTCCAATAATCAGCCTGTCGGACCTCAATCATCGACGACGACTGAAAATGGGGCTTATGACTTAAGTAAAACCATTAACGAAAAGGCTGTAGCCAAGAATATTTGTAACCCCAACACCGGCAAGTCAGTGGCGTATTGGATTCCTACAGAAAACGAATGGTACAAGGCTGCTTACTTTAGCCCTAGCTATAACAACACAAGCTCTTCAGGTTATTACCTATACTCTACGCAAAGTGACGCCTCTCCAGGTAATTTGGTTGGTAATACCAGCAACCAAATGAATGTCATTATCAACTTACTATTTTCTGTCACACAGGCGGCTACTCTTGAACTGAGTCAAAATTATTTAACTGATGTTGGTGCATACACCGGAAGCCCCAGTTATTACGGAACTTTCGACCAAAATGGCGCCTTGTATCAGTGGAATGATTTAGACGGAACACAAGGGGCTTACCGTGGAATACGAGGTAGTTTTTGGTTCGCCGGTGCACAAGCCGCACAATCCATTACTTATGCAGCGACTGCACCCACCTTTGCGGGGAATGACATTGGATTTAGATTGGCAGCAACACTCAAATGAGCGTTTTGAATAACTAGCCATAGAGTCCGTTAACGAAATGATGTTTAAACCATATTTGAAACCAGTGATGCATAGATTGCTCTTAGGTATTGTCGTTTTTGTAGCCATGCATTTTGCCCAGGCGCAAAGCGTGACGTATTCACTAGTCGATGTCGGCAACGCCAACAATGCAAGTGATACAACAGGATTTGGATCCGTACCCTATGTCTATAAAATCGGCAAGTATGAGGTAACAGTTGCGAACTATGCCGCATTCTTGAATGCTGTGGCAAAAACAGATACGTATGGGCTTTGGAATAATGCGATGCAAGCCTCGGCTAATATTGCCGGAATTACTCGGTCAGGTTCGCAGGGAAGTTATGTTTATGCGGCGATGGCAAAAGAATCAGGAACGGATGCATACAGTCCGACCGGAACGCCACCCTTTAGAACGGTGCTAGGACAAGATAGCGCGAATTACCCAATTACGTATGTCAGTTGGTTTAATGCCGCAAGATTTGCGAATTGGATGGCGAATGGTCAGCCTGTGGGTGCACAAGATGCGACCACTACCGAGGACGGTGCTTATAAAGTAAGTGGCGCAAACACAAAGGGCGCAGCACCTGGTAAGAACACAATCAACCCAAATACAGGTAGCGCGCCTACTTTTTATTTGCCTACTGAAAATGAGTGGTACAAAGCTGCTTTTCACGATCAGGGTCTAAATGGCGGTGCGGGTGGTTATTACAAGTACGCCACCATGCACAATAATCCTCCAGGAAACGCAATCCCAGGGAGCAGTACCTTCTCTACGGAGCCCGTTACAAATCAAGCCAATTATATTTATGGTGCTAACTATCTTTACTCAGTGACTCAGGCGGCAGAAATTGTTACGACTCAGTATTACCTCGTCCCGGTAGGAACATTCTCCAGCGTCACCAGCCCTTACGGTGCATTTGATATGAACGGTAACGTTTGGGAGTTAAATTCCTTAACAGGTGCTGGATCTAAAAATGTTGGTATCCGTGGTGGAGCTTGGACTTCATTGGAATCGTATTTAGCCAAGTCTTATTATTTAGGAACGGTTCCTTATTCGACCGCAATCAACGTTGGTTTTCGTCTGGCAGCGACGGCGACGACCCCTTAGATTTATAGTGAAAGGGTGCTAATCAGTGATTACTTCAGGTTTATAGAAGTAAACGGTCCCCGAATTCCCCATCATATAAATTAATCCACCATATCCAAGATTTGGCAGCGATCCTAGCGCAGTTGATTCCGTGTAAGCGCTAGATTCGGGACGAAGAATAGTTGCTCCGGTGCTTGCATTTGCCCACTCTACCGTTTCGGTATATTTGCCACTGTTAAGTGCAGTTTGCAACGCACCCGCCGAAGATGTGATGTCAGGATTAAGGTATTGAGAAATCAATACCCTCTGGTTAGCTGGGCCAACTAAAGAAAAATAATCCGTTGTACGCCAATCTGATCTGTTCCAAACAGTCGTCATTACACCCGTTGTTTGATTTAAGCTCATACCCAATACTCCATGGTAAGTATCTTGAGCGTAAATCATATTATTTTGCGAATCTGTTCCAAAACTCGCTAGCGATCCGCTATAACCTCCTGACGCAAGAGTATTGCCCCATGGCGTTGCGCGCACAGACGTAACAGAACCATTCAAATTAATATCTTGGCTTACTGCCAAAGGAGTGATCGGCGTGACTTTTGAACCTAAACTATTTTGGTTTGCAATCACCCAGTTTCCCAATACTGCGACAGCATCTCCGGCAGTTTGGCCAGGCAGCAAATATGGTTCGGGAAGCCAGTCTGCATCAACTTTTAATTGACCCGTGAGGGAATCAACAATGATGCGTTGTAAATTATTCAGGCCGGCAAGATACCAATAAGTGCGATTATTGTGCTCTGTCACGACTCCTCGCGTTGCTACCATTTGATTGAGTTCAATCGAATCAATCAATTTGAGTGTGCGGGAATCAAGCGCCACCGCTGTTGAATTTGGCGGTAACCCATAGTCTGCTTGACAGGAAGTCATCGCAGCATTTCCTTGGGTCGTACAGCCAATAGGTCGATTTTGACTTTTTAATAAAATTACGCCGGATGCGTTAGGAGCGATTAAGAAGCCATCAAAATTCGCATTGATTGGACTTGAGAGAGTGGACGATACTCCCAACTGAACCGACTTTAAGATTGACCCCGTTGATGGATCAAGCTTCACAATTGTTGTGCCTGCGACGGCAATAATCGTCCCATCTGCAATCACGCCAATGCTACCGAATGCATTCCACTGATCCGCGGGTAGCGGATTCACTGCATTGATGTATGTCAGCCAAATTTGTTGCCCCGTTAAGGGGTTGAATTTAGAGACGAATTGACCCGCTGTGTCTGATGCTAACCCTCCACCTAAAAGATAACTTCCTGTGGGGCCATCATTTACAATAAACTGAATTGAACTCCATGTGCTTTCTGATTTCGACTGAGCTGCTTGATTTGAACCGTTAAACGAGCCAGTAAAAGTTGCGCACGGTTGAACGCCGCTGTGGATTGAGTCAGTATGTTCTGGTGCGCCTATCGCAGCCGCATAGTTGACATAGTTATTTGTCGAAACTGCGGCGTATTGCTTCATGCATTCAACTTCTATCGCGACGATCTTTGGATCGACAGAAATTCTTGGTGTGACGGCGCTAGTCGTGCCACCTCCGTCACTACAACTCGCTAATTGAACAACACAGAAAATGAAGAGGGCGAGGCGGCAAGCGGACTTGAATGCGGACATTAGGCGCCTTTTTTACTTTGAAGTAAAAGTGATCATTAATGTTGTTGTGAATAGTTACACCATGGCCTTCTTACTGACGTTACGTACTTACTTAGCCTTGCTAGGCGGGGCCAGCAGAATTGGATCAGAAATGACCGAATGGTGTCGGAAGGCCTTATCCTTTACGATCTGCACCTGAATATCTTTTTTCACTTCGTGCAGATCATTGAACGATAGTTTGCCAATCGGCATGTCGTAGTTGCCTGCGGCAATGGCATCTCGCAATGCAGAGCCACCTTTTCCGCCGGTTTTCTTCAAGCCTTCAATCGCCACTGCTGTCGCTGTAAAAGACGCGGCAGCCACCAGGACGGCATTTGCATTTGTTGCCTTGCGATAATCAGCCAGAAACGCCTTGGTTGCAGGCGCATTAGAGTCTCGGTCTAGCGAGGTCGTCACCAAGGTACCCTCGGACGCTGGCCCGGCAATTTCGATGAACTTGTCGGAGTCATAACCTACCTGACCGATGATTTGCGCTGTCACTCCTGCAGCGCGCAACTGTTTGACCAACGGACCGGCAGTAAAAAAGTAGCCTGTGGCATAGATCACCTCTGGATTATCGGATTTAATCTTGTGCACCAGCGACTCAAACTGGCGATCGGACATTTCGTATTCATATTCAGTGACGATGTTGATACCCAATTTAGGGGCGGCGTCTTTGAAACCATCAGCCAAAGCCCGACCAAAGTCATTCTTCAACGTCACTAGGACAACCTTCTTTTTACCCAGGTTTTGCACCAACTGAGCACCTCCTCGACCTAGAACTTCTCCCATGGCCGAGACTCGAAACATGTAGTCTCCAGTCAAGGTAATGTCAGGGTCAATGGCGTAGGCTACGACATAGGGCACCTGTGCACGCTGAAAGATTGGTGCTGCAGCTTGCGTGGATGCGGAGTAAGAGCCAGAAACGGCGACGACCACCCGATCATTTTCAACCATCTTGGTGGCCGAAGTGACGGCCTCCTTGGGCGATGCTTGATCATCGTAGACCATCAGTTCGATTTTTTGACCTGCCACGCCACCCTTTGCATTGGCCTGTTCGACTGCCAGCTTGGCACCCTCTAGTGCTGATTTGCCATCGGCAGCAGCGAGACCAGTTAAAGGGACGTTGAAACCCATTTTGAGCTGAGCCCATGCTGGGGCTGCAAAGAGGACTAGGGTCGTCGTAGCGACACTCAGAAATGAAAAATGGTAGGTACGTGATTGCATGAGCAAATCCTCTAAAAGACTGGCATTAAATTAGGGTGGATGAGAGGGCTGGGGTCACAAGTTCGAACCTTGTGCCTCCTCACTAAAATATCATTTCAGGTTAATCGCGTGCTGCCATGAGTTATCTGACAGATGTGTCGAGGTAACCGTACCCATTGCGCCCGCATATTTGCCTGTGCCGCCAATGACTGCCCTTTGCAACACTGCGCTACCCTTCAGTGTCGAATCGGCCTTTGGGTAAAGTCCGACACCTTGAATCAGAATGGTATCTTTTTCGTCAGGGCCGATTGAAAATACAGCCATGGTGATACGTCTTTCAATGCTTGAGGCCGAATTGCCTTGGCCAACGGTCGTCATCACCCAATCCATCACCACTTTTTGTTGGTCGGTTGTTTGCCCGTTAAATTGCCAAATGCGCTGATCACCTACTGAGTCACCCGGCACTCCAAGGTCAATGAAGGTTGGGGTGGGGACAGGTCCGTGATTGATTGTTAGGGATTGCTGAGCCGCGACTGGTGCAGCTAGAGCAAAGGTGACAACAACTAGTGATAAAAAACGTTTCATTTCGATCCTTAGTAAATGGTATCTCGTTGTAATTAAAAGTATTCGAAAGCCCCTAGATAAACATAGTATTGGCTAATCATCAATGTATCCAATGTAAATGCACTTTTCTCGCAAAAGCTTGCTTTATTCATCATGACTAAAATATGATGCATTTGTCTAGTTGGCTCAATTACCAGAAAATGACATGACAATCTACGCCCAAAGCGCTACCCCCTTAACGCAATTTTGGCGTTTCTTGCTAGGTCTTCTATTGGTCTTGATGGCGTATCCTGCACTGTCCCAGCAAGAGTCCAAGGTCTTGCGAAGTGGATGGTACCAGTGGGACCCTTATCAGTACGAAGCTGTTAAATACCAACTCAAGTATTTGACGGGTTTGGACGTGCAGTTGCTCAGGACCGTTTTTGGCAAAATGGGTATCGAACTGCAGATTGATCCGGTGAGCTGGCGTCAACATCAGCAGGATATTAAAGTCGGGACACGCGATATTGCGGGTGGCGCCTTCAGAAGCAAAGAGCGCGAGGAATATGCCTATTATTCGATCCCGTATCGCTCTGAAAAAGATGTGTTGTTCGTACGAAAGGGCGAGCAGAAAAAGTTTAACTTCAATTCTGCTGAGGAGCTCGTCAAGATCCTTGAGTCTGGCACGTATAAGCTAGGTGTGATTGACGGATTTTTTTACGGTACCACGTTGATGCAATACATCAATGATCCTCGCTACGCTAACAGGATCATTAAGGCCAAAGACGATCTGGCGAATTTCACCAATTTGTTGGAGCATAAGATTGATGCGTTTCCGATTGATCATCTCGTCGGAGGGACCTTAGGATGGCGGCATGGGTGGCAAAATCAGGTAGTGGAAATGCCAAACCCAGTGTTCGAAGACTCAATTCATGTGTTGTTTAGTAAGAAAACGATGAGTCCCGAGTTGGTCGAGCAGTTTAATCAAACGCTGCTTCAGATGCAAAAGAGCGGTGAATACAACAAGGTGATACGAGATTATCTGTTGCCTATTTTACTTGGGCAAACCGCAGGACAAACTTGGTTTTTTATTATCGATATCATTGGTACGATTGCGTTTGCAATCTCAGGCTTATTGCTCGCGCGTCAGGGCAATTACAGCCTGTTTGGCGCACTTGTTCTTGCAGCACTCCCATCGATTGGTGGCGGTATCATGCGCGATATTTTAATTAATCGCGAGACGCTCTCTGTTGTGAGATCCCCTGTTTATTTAGCGACTATTTTTGCGACGGTGATGTTTTTCTATTTGGTGTTCCATATAGAAGATCGGTATCGCCGAAAAACAAAAACGACCTATGGTCAAAAAAACATGTTTATCGGACGAATTTCTAATCATGCGGCGATTGAGTTTTTCGACGCTCTGGGATTGTCGACTTTTGCGGTGGTGGGCGTGATCGTTGCAGTCGAAGCCAAGGTTCAGCCTCTGTGGATGTGGGGGCCCTTAATGGCTGCGTTGACCGGAGCTGGGGGCGGCATATTACGCGATGTGATTCGCGCCGATGCGAACAATCCAGGGCTTAAGGGTTCTTTCTATGCTGAGGTCGCCCTGATTTGGGGATTGATTCTGTCGCTGTTTTTAAACTGGTATTCTTTACAACCCAAGTATGAGTTGTTTCATTTGACGCTCGCGGTGGCTATTGTGATTGTGGGTGGAGTGATGATGAGGATTGCTGTGGTGTATTACAAAATCCGTAGTCCAATGTATTGACCGTTTTAATTTTGGTTAAGTACGCTTGAATTATGAGCGCATGAAAAAAATAGTGAATGTATTGATTTTTAAATTTCTGACATTACTTTTTTTTCTCTCACCTGCATGGGGTCAGGCTGATTGGCGTTCCCACGTCTTGACGCTACCCGCGTCTCACGTTGTTTTGCTAGGCGAGCAACACGATGCTTCCGAGCATCAAACGCTTGCTAAGCTCAATCTAGCTTTACTCGTGAGCTCGCAGCGCCTTGCTGCCTTGGCATTGGAAATGGTAGATGAGGGTTTCAGTACCCGAGATATTTCTCCACAGGCGGATGAAGCGATGGTGCGCCATGCCTTAAAGTGGAATGACTCGGGATGGCCATGGCAGCGTTACGGCTCTATCGTGATGTTAGCTGTGCGCGCAGGTGTCCCTGTGATGGGCGCAAACCTACCCCGTTCTGAAATGAGTGAAGTCATGAAAGATACACGATGGGACTCATCAGTACCTGAAGCTGTTCTAAAAGAAACGCGGGAAAGCATGATCTCAAGCCATTGCGGTCTTTTGCCTGAGGCTCAGGTACCCGGGATGGCGCGCATTCAAATTGCGCGTAATGAACGCATGGCTCAAACAGTTAATCGCTTGATACAGAGGGATAAAACGGTTGTGTTACTTGCAGGTGCTGAGCATGTCAAAAAAGATCGCGGCGTCCCGCTGATGATGTCTGCAGACGCATTAACTCAAGTTCTGGTTGTCTGGATGCACGCTGGCCCAATTGGATCTGATGGATCCTCGGTAGCGGATATTGTTTGGCAAACACCTCCTGTGCCATTTAAAGACTATTGCGCGGACTTAAAGCGCTCATTGAAATAAACGAATGACCCATTTAAATGACGAATGCTTTTTTTTGCGTTGACTGAATTTTTTTCGTGTTAGGTTAAGGCGTAACTGGTACTGCGTCCTCCTGTCTCTGTCCGACGTAAAATACCGCGCTCCACCAAATCATTAATATCTCGCAGCGCTGTATCGGAAGAGCATTTGCTGATCGCAGCCCATTTTTTGTTGCTCAGTTTTCCTTCAAAACCATCGAGCATACGATTGAGCACTTTGATTTGTCGCGCATTGAGGGGCGTGCTTGCCCAGCGCGTCCAGAAGTTTGCTTTGCTCAATACGTTGGATAGGACACTGTCAGCTTCTTGTAGCGCACGTAACAGACAGGCGAGAAACCAACTGAGCCACTCGGTTGCCTCTAGGTTTCCCTTTTGCGTCTTCTCAAGTAGGGCGTAATAGTCTTTACGTTCCTTTTGAATCTGGGCGGAGAGGCTGTAAAAACGTTGTTCGCTCTGATCCGCTCGAGCCAGAGAGAGATCGCCGATAGCGCGTGCGATACGACCGTTTCCATCGTCAAAGGGATGGACCGTCACAAACCAAAGATGCGCCAGACCGGCCTTGATCAAGGGATCAAGCTCTTGATAAGTTTCAAACCATAGCAAAAAATCAGCGATCTCGGAGGGCAATCGAGCGGCGGGTGGCGCCTCAAAGTGCACGCGTCGTTTGTATGTAGCGCCTGAAACAACTTGCATGGGGCCTTGGACATCATTGCGCCATACGCCCACATTGATCTCTGACTGGCTTCGTTGTTCTGTGGGAAATAAAGCAGTGTGCCAGTCGGTGAGTCTCTGAGCCGTGAGAGGCGTGTGGTGAGCGCGCGTGGCGTCAAGAATCATTTCTACTACGCCATCGACGTGTCGATCCGCAGGCGCGATTGCACCGATATCAACTCCGAGTCTGGTGGCGATTGAGGAGCGAACAGAGTCCGGACTGAGATGCTCGCCTTCGATTTCACTTGTTTTGAGTACATCCTCTGTCAAGGCCTCAAGCGTGGCATGGGACTTGGCGCTGACACCTTGATCGCGCATGCGACCGAGCAGTTGACCTAATGCTTGGTGAACTTGAGCGAGCAGAGGTGCCAACGCGCTTGCGTTGTAGCGCCACTGAGGCCAGTCTGGAAGTTGCCAGACATAAATATAATCGCCGCTTTTCATGCGGTGATTATAGGCTTTATTCACCGCAAAGTCAATTATTCACCGCTTTAAATGCGGTGAATCAAGGCCTCGTCCGCGTCGTTTTCGCCAGCTTCGTCCAAGGCAAATCCGCTGGATCGGCAGCCATCGGACCCGCCGCTTTCGCCACCAAAATATGGGAGGCAATGGGTGTGAAATCCGCCCGGAAATGGTTGGAGCTTTTTACAACCAGCACTTTCATCGTCTCGGGATGTACGCCCAACATTCTGAAAAGTTCGCGATCCAAGAGTTGTTTTTTACCGCTCGCTACCGCAACAAGGACACCTTCGATTTCTAGCAAGGCGCAGGGCCCAAGCGCAATCCGTGAGCCCGTCATCATGGGGCCTTTTAGTGTCACCTTGCCATCCGAGAGTGCTTTGACTTTATAGGTACCCTGTACAGGGGGGTCGCTGAGTTGTCCTGTAAAGGTCGGTACGGCTGTGCCGATCGACGTTGTGATGGACGCGCCAAGACCGGCTTCATGAGCTAGGGTGGCTGTCTTCGGATCAAACAACAGTCCGAGCGCAACTTTGCCAGGCAGCCTTTTGCCTGCGCCTTTTTCAAGCAAGGCACGCAACAGACCTGTTGTATTGCTGTCACCGCCGGCACCTGGGTTGTCTTGCGTGTCAGCGATCACTACAGGCTTTTCGTTAGTCTCGCCAAGCAGACAGGCACGCTCGACCGCATCGCGTGCGGAAAACATGTCGAGTGCCCACTGCGTAGGTTCGCTTACGTTTGCGTACAGTCGCTGCACCGCAGCCTCGGCGCGGTCACCATAGCCCCAGACCATTGGCGCGCATTCTTCGATATCCGAGGCTGGAAACGCCATACAAAAACTCAGACAGGTGTCGAACTCGCGATCCAGATCAGCGAGCTCGGCGTAGCGTGACTGTGCGGGTTCGAGCCAAGTGCTCTGTGCATTCAGTGGAATCAGATAAGGCAGACGACGGAACGCCATGGGCTCTTTCGCTCCGCGCTTGATGCGCCGTTTTAAAAGCTTTGCTGCCAGCTCGCCAGTCTTGGCCATATCCACGTGGGGATAGGTGCGGTAGGAAACGAGGGCGTCGGCCTCGGCCAACATGCGGTGCGTGACGTTGGCATGCAGATCCAAGCTCGCGACGATGGGCATCTTGGGACCGACGATTGCACGGATGCGGGCAATGAGCTCGCCCTCAGTGTCATCGATATGCTCGGCAACCGCGGCACCATGTAAATCGAGATATACCGCATCAAAACCGCCACGACGAATATCAACCAAGATCGCCTCACTGATGCGTTCGAACGCGTCGCGCGTGACGTGCGCAGATGGAATCGCACCACACCAGGAACCGGGTACGAGCTGCCATCTCTCGAGACGCGCCGCCTCTATAAATCCGCCGATAGGGATATTGACATCGCGCAAGCTGTCCAACATGGGCTGGCCAGTAATGAAGGCCGGAAAGGATTCGCCACGGTTAAACGCAGCCCAATCAGCTTTTGTGGGCGCAAAGGTGTTGGTTTCGTGCTGATAGCCTGCGACGTAGATTTTCAACATTTGACTCCAGAAGAATTGAGAAACCAGCTCAGCTGAGCTTGAATCAATATTATTTCGCTAAATAAGTCACAGAGGCTAGCTTGGCAAAATGCGCATCAAACGTCATTAGCTGAGCTCGATGATATTGAGCTGTGGCATACACAATGGCATCGACTGTCGCAAGCTTGTGCTTGCGGTGGCACTCTGATGCCATTAATGCGATATCAGTGTCGAGCGGAGTCACGATACATTTTTGTGTGTAAGCAATCACAGAATCGGAACGCTCCTCTCCAAGCTCTCTGGTGAGCCATTTCGACAGTTCAAGTTGAACAATAGTAGGGACGATACAAAATTCTTTGGATGGAAATTTGCTACTGAGTTTTTTGCCGTGCTGACTATCTGTGAGCCATTCGATCCAAGCTGAGGTGTCTACGACATAAAGCTGCTTGGATGCCATTAATAACGATCCTTGCGATCTCGGTAATTGTCGGGGTTGGCACCTTTGGCAATCCCACGGAGCTGATTCAGTTCGGGCACGGGCATCACCAACAGGCCGTCACCTTTGGGTAGAAAGACAAACTCCTGTCCGGCAGACCAGTGCATCGTTTCTCTGATCGCCTTGGGAATAGAAATTTGAAACTTGCTTGATAGAGTGGCTGTGTTGGACATTTCTGGTTTAATCCATATCGATTGTATTTTAGTAAGAATACAAAGCATAGGTCATGTTGTCAATCGGTTGCAATATTTAATTCTCTCTACGACAAGGGGATTTGTTAAAATTTGTAAAGTTTCGGTGTGCTTCAAACTTTCGCACTGATTAAAAAATTCTTTTATAGAGATAAACAATGGTTGAGACGTTACCGACGCTGCCGTTATGGGTCGATGTCACCGCGATGTCGACAACGGCTATGTACGGCGCTGCGACAGCCCGTAGTCGAAACGTTCCCATAGCAGGAACCTTGTTCGCGGGGATTTTGGGCGGTGCGGCGGGTGGCATTGTCAGAGACTTGCTACTTGGACTTGAGCCCATTGCGATTACAGGTCCGTATTACTTCCCCTGGATTCTGCTGGCAGCTGTTTTTGGCGCCTTCTTTTTTTATAAATTTATTTCTTCAAAAATCCCATACCTTGTGTTGAAAGGCGTTGCGATTGGTTTGTTGATTTCGATTGGATGCCAAAAAGCACTCATCCACCAGGTGCCGTTTGTGTCAATTATTCTTTGTGGAGTTCTCACGGCGACCGTGGGTGGGATGGCGATTGATACCTTGACGCGGCATCGTGCTGCGGTCTTTAGTCAGGCGCATTGGTTTGCCACCGCGCTCATTATTGGAAGTCTTGTGTTTTACGGACTCACAATCAGCACTAATTTTTATATCGCGACAGTGGGTGCCGCGCTTACCGCTGCTGTGCTGTATGTCACCAGCGTGCTCCGAGACTGGCCATCCCCTACGTGGCCTAAAGAAGACACCGATATGTCCGCCTGATTTGATTTGTTAGGAAAAAAATATGACTGCTGTAAAAGAAGCTTTTAAAGTTGCTGCGATTGAGTTCAACCCTGAGTTTATGGAGTTGGATAAAAATATTGTGGCTGCGACGGCCATTGCTGAAGATGCGGCTAAAAATGGTGCCCGTTTGATTGTGATGCCTGAAGCGGCTGTCTCGGGCTACATCTACCGTGATCTCGAACAGTTTTTGCCTTACATGGACACGGTGCCAGGCAAGACCACCGATTCGCTGTTACGGGTGACAAAACAATACAACTGCTACATTGCGATCGGCATCGCAGAAATCGATCGTGACACGGGCTTGACCTACAACACCGGAGCGCTGGTGGGCCCTAATGGTCTGGTCGGTAAATATCGTAAAAATGGTTTGAACCCATCCGATGTGTTGTGGTTCGTGCCTGGCAATACTGGCTATCCTGTGTTTGAGACCGAGCTCGGTCGCATCACGATGATTATTTGTTACGACGATACCTATTGGGAGCCTGCACGCGTGGCGGCTCTCAAGGGCTGTGACTTGATCGCCTATATTTGCTCATCAGATCGCTTGTTGCCGCAGCTCGGTGAGCAGGCTGCTGGAAAACACTCGACGATCGCCGCGGTTCAGCATCAGAGCGCCTGGAATGGTTTGGCTATGATTGCGGCGGATCGTAACAATGCGGAGAGCAACCCAACAACCGGCGTGACCGTGACCTATGGTGGCTCGGCTTCGATTTGGCAGGCCGATGGCGAGCGGATTGCGCATGCGTCTGCAACGGACTACAGTAAAACAATGACAAACAAGCCTTCGATCATTTACGGCATGATCGATCCAGCCCGTTTTGATAACGAACAAAAGCAAACCCTTGAGCGACGTCGACCCGAGCTTTATAAAGAGCTTGCGTTTTATCGTGCACCGACAGATTCGGCTGCTTCAAAAAAGCCTCACGAAGTCACGGCGGCGGCCGTTCAATATCGTTTAGACGCCAATGATTTCGAGGGTAATTTAGATCGTTGTACGACCTTGATTCAAGACATGCAGAACGGCTCTACCGAATTTAATTTAGTAGTCTTGCCTGCGTTTTCATTTAGCGGTCCTGTATCTAAGGACAACGTTGATCGTATCTCCGAAAAAGCGCTTGGAAAATCTACGCAGGCTGCCAGTGATTTTGCTGTGCGTTTGAAATCGCATCTAGTCGCTAGCTTTATTGAAAAGGATGGGGATCGCTATTTCCATACGGCGGTTTTGCTCGCGCCTGATGGAAAGGTGCTCGGTCATTATCGTCAAACGCATCTTGATCCCGTTAATGCCGTGTTTTTAAGCGCTGGCGATGACTTGCCCGTGTTTGAAACGTCGATTGGCAAGATCGGACTCTTGCTTAACGATGATTTCCGTTTTCCAGAAGCGTCTGGCATGTTGTCTTTGCGTCGCGCGGACATCATTGCTGCGCCTGTGAGTTGGTCAGGTCAATATGGCGGTCGTTTGCAGGATGCTGCGGGATTATTCGACCATCCTTATGCCGCCAATACCATGGTGTTTTGGTATGCGGCCGCTAAAACGTCGCAAGCCTACACCGTGGTGGCCAACTCAGTTGGAAATGGCTGTATGGGATCGAGCGGGGTGTTTACGATCAATCCCATTGATTCGCTCGAAATCCCCGTGGTGGGATCGATCGATAACGAGGAGGTGGTGTCACTGAAGTTCACGACTCTTGGCAATGCCTTTTGGATGAATCAAAGCAAACTGATCGGCGGACGTCGGGCCGATCTGGCATCGCCTTTAGTTTTTCCAATACAGTCCAAAGCATTACAACAATGGAAGAAAACATCTGGTTTCGCTGTTGATGCTTGGTCAGCCTACAAACAATAAAAAGTTTTTCAAGTATGAATGTGATAGCAACCAATTATGTTTTTAATTTTGATGCGCTGATACTCGGTTGCGTCACGATCGTGTTGTGCTTGATCGTACAGGCTCTTTTTGTGATGCTTGTCACCACTAAATTTAAAAATGGTGTGAGTAAGCTCGTGAACGAAGGCCGTTGGGTGATGGCGCAAAGCGTATTTTTTGCTGGAATTCTGTTGCTGTTGATTTCACATTTAGTGCAAATTTATATATGGGGTTTATCGCTCAACCTATTCGATATTATTCCCAATCAACATCAGGCGATGGTGTTTGCCGGTAGCACCTACACCACAGTCGGCTTTGTGACGGATCCTCTATCAGACCACTGGCAACTCATCACCGTCATTATGGCTTGCTCCGGGTTTTTCTCGTTTGGCTGGAGTACGGCAGTGATGTTTCTGCTTTCCCAGGCGTTGTTTCCCTCAGAAAAGTGAAGTGATCCTAACTCATATCGCTGTTTTTATCGCTTGGGTAGCGCGTGCTGGTAAAGCGAACAACCAAAATAGATAAGGCAATTGCGAGAGTCGTGCCGCCCACAGCAAGCATTTCTGTGATGTTGATGGGAACATGACTCATGATGTCCACCATGTGTCGGGTCAGGGCCGTGATAGCGATATAGAGTAAAAATCGCACGGGCATGTGATTGGTTTTAAAGTAAATCCCCACCATCGCGCCGATCTCAAGGTAAATAAACAGCAACAAAAGATCTGGAATCGTTGCGTGATGTTTTTGAAACAAATCAAAAAATGTCCATCCAGCAGCCCAAAATGTGGCTGCACCGATAGCGAACAACGCAAATCTGTGAAAAATGCCAACACAGAGATTGCCGAGTCGATCGAGCTCTTTAAGTTTGCTATCCATGACTTCCCTTTAGAAATCAGCCCAAATACTGATTGGCTGCATTTCAATCTAACACAAACAACAACACCGTTTAAATATAACCTTTATCGCAATAGTCATCACTCAAAAGTGACGACTGCACGACCTCGAATCCCCGCTTGCATGACTTTAGCGCAATGGTCGAGTAAGTTTTCAAATTTGATTGGATAGGCAATCTGATGCAGATGCTTGGGGTGTAAATCACCACCCTTGGCCATACGCGCCCAAATCTCACCGCGCTCTGGAACAGGATGATTGCCGTTGATACCGACTAAGGAAACGGATCTTAAGATGAAGGGATAGATGGACGTCGTCAAGGTTTCACTAGCGGCATTGCCAAAGGCGCAAATCACAGCGTGTTTCTTGGCGGAGCGGAGCACGGCATCGAGAGGCGCGCCTCCTACGGCATCGATCGCGCCTGCCCAGCGTTGTTCTTCTAGCGGTTTATCACCGCCAGCGATTTCCTCTCGTCCAATGACACGACTCGCCCCAATAGACTTTAAATAGTCTTCTTCAGATTTTTTGCCCGTGCTGGCGACGACTTCATAACCTAAACCCGTCAACATATCGATTGCAAAGGAAGAGCTTCCTCCTGTGCCACCTGTGACAATGATCGGACCATCCGTCGTTTTGACGCGACGTTCAATCTCAACAACGGCGACAGCGGACGTATAGGCGGCAAGTCCCATTGCAACGCTGTCAAAGGCATCCATTCCGGCAGGAATGCGCCCAACCCATTTGGCAGGTACGCGAACATACTCACTGTAGGCACCATCACGTTTCATCCCGAAGTCGCGTCCGCCTTGAACAGTGACTATATCTCCTGTCAGGAAGTCAGGGTGACTGGATTCGACAACAGTGCCCGACATTTCGATACCTGGAATGCAAGGAAATCGTCCGATGACATTTCCCACACCCATGACGCCTCGCGCATCTTTGTAGTTCACTGCTGCATATTGCGTCTTGATCACGACCTCTCCTGGATCAAGATCGTCAATCGTTTGCTCCACGAGGCGACTAATTTTTTTATCGCCCTCAAGATATTGTCTGATCGCTTTGAACGTCATCTTCTTTCTTCCGAAATATTTTATGTTGGTCTTTGCACGATGACACCATCAGCCAACAAAGCATCGATTTGAGCTTGATCCAAGCCGTACTCAGCAAGGACTTCGCAGCTGTGTTCGCCCAAGGCAGGCGGACCGTAGCGCACGCGGGACTGCGCGTTTCTGTCCCCAACGGCGAGTCCTGGCATCTTGACACTGCCTGCGATCGCGTTTGCTGTGTCGACGATCAGCCCATTGTGTTTGAGTTGTGGTGAGTCCATTACCATGTCGTAATCAGCGATTGGACCGCAAATGATGTCTTGCGCTTCCATGAGCGTCTGCCACGCTGTAGAGGTTTTTGACGCAAGCAAGACGGTCAGTTCTGTCATGAGCTTTTTACGATTGGTCACGCGTAGGGCAATCGTGGCAAAGTCTGGGTGCGATGCTAACTCTGGTTTGTTGAGTAACTGACAAAGTGCGGGCCAACGATCATCATGGTAGGCCGCAATCATGAGCCAGCCATCTTTTGTTGGATAGGCTTCATTCGGAGCAGAGTAGGGCGCAGCGGTACCAATCC
This sequence comes from Zwartia lucis, assembly GCF_965234455.1. Lineage (GTDB taxonomy): Bacteria > Pseudomonadota > Gammaproteobacteria > Burkholderiales > Burkholderiaceae_B > Zwartia > Zwartia lucis. The sequence continues at coordinate 1,316,222 of NZ_OZ248472.1, forward strand.
GGATGGGTTTTTCACCGCTCGACAAATACGATGCGATCGCAGACTGTTGAAACATAATCGCACTGTTGTAGAGCGACATATCTAGATGCTGTCCCTGACCCGTCGCTTCGACAACACGTAGGGCCGCCATCACCGTACTTGTCGTTAAAAAGCCTGTCACCATATCGACTGCGGGCACGAGGACTTTCATCGGTGGTGAGTCTTCATTACCGATGTTGCTCATCAAACCAGAGACGGCCTGCACGATCCCGTCTACGCCTGGTTTGTCACGCCAAGGACCTGTTTGACCATAGGCAGAGACAGAGGTAAAAATAATTTTCGGATTGACTGCGCGGAGTGCTTCGTAGCCAATGCCGAGGCGCGCCATGACGCCCGGTCTAAAGCTCTCAAGCACGACATCCGTGGTCTTGGCCAATTGCAAAATTAAAGCAGCGCCTCCGGGCTTTTTTAAATCAATAATCAGTGAACGTTTATTGCGGTTAAAAGACATTGACACCACGGACTCGCCGTTTTGCCAAGGGGGGCCGAGCTTTCGACCGATGTCTCCGCTGGGCGCTTCGACCTTGATGACCTCGGCGCCCATATCGCCCATTTGCATACCGGCCAGGGGGCCCGCACCGATCTGTGTAAAGTCGAGGACACGTATGCCCTCTAATGCCTTGTTAATCGTGGGCATTTGTTTAGACATAGTGATCTCTAATTAGTCGAGTTTGAGGCCGATATTGTTAATGGCTTTTTGCCAGTACGTCAGATCTTGCTTGATCAGTGCGGTCATTTGCGCGGGATCAAGATAGCTTTCTACAAAGCCTTGTTTCGCTAATTGTGCTTTGGTTTGCGGATCTTGTAATGCATCGCGAATAGAGGCAGAAATTTTGGCGACAATTTCTTTGGGTGTATTAGCGGGCGCGAGGACGGAGTACCAGAGTGGAACGTTATACCCTTTGAGTCCACCCTCTTCGATGGTTGGAACATCTGGCATGGTGGGTGAGCGCTGCGGGGTTGAGACCGCAATCGCACGCACCTTACCTGTTTTGACATGTTGTTCCAGTGAAGCCATGGTGCCAATCGTCGCTTGGACCTGACCACCAATCAAATCAACAATGGAGGGCGAAGTGCCTTTGTAAGGAACGTGGGTGACTTTGACGCCAGCATCGAAATTAAAGACTTCGAAAGCAATGTGTTGAGGTGTGCCCAAGCCTGGAGTACTGTAATTGAGTGAACCTGGTTTGGCTTTTGCAAGCGCGATAAATTCTTGAAGATTTTTTGCTGGAACTTCGGGGTGAATGGCCAACAGCATGGGGACAGAGGCAATTTGTGCGATTGGCGAGAAATCCTTGGCGATATCAAAAGGCAGCTTTGAATAGATCCATGGATTCATCGTGACTTGATTAGAGGCGATCACAATGTTGTATCCATCTGCGGGAGACTTCGCAACAAAGTCTGCGCCGATGTTACCGCCGGCACCGGCACGATTGTCGACGACGACTTGTTGGCCAAGGATCTCAGACATTTTTGGAGCAAGCGCACGGGCAAGGATGTCGTTTCCGCCACCGGGTGGAAAGGGTACGACAAAGCGGATGGGTTTGTTAGGAAAGGATTGAGCTGCGGACTGTGCGCCAACTAAGGGTGCAGTCATCAAAGAGGCGATAGTCACCGCAAGCGATATTATTTTTTTCATGATTGTCTCCGTACTGAGGGTGTTCGGTGTTTGAACAATGTTTCATATTACACATTAGGGAGATGTTTGTTTGTCCAAAAGGTGGAAGGGCATTGATAGAGCATTTGGTGCTGAATAAAGTCCCTTTTATTTAGAAACCATGAAACAAGAAATCAAGAGCCGAGATGATCTCTGTTTGCTTGTGTGCGATTGATTGCAAGGGTGTTTTCAACAGGCGCATTGGAATAGCCCCCATCTTTGGTGTTTCTAACAAATAGTCTTCACGCCCGATTCTGATGATGGGCGTGAGTCGATTGGAAATTTTGACGTCGGGAAAGTCTTTGAGGCGTCGCAAGGGGATCACCACTCGGCTGTCAAGCCCGTCTAGTAAATCGCTTTGAACATCAAGCAGGTAAGGGGTGGATGCGGATTGGTTGCCGGGGTTGGCATACACGTCAAAACGCGCCATTAAAAGCTTCTCCACTCATCTAAGGGCAAGCCTTCATTTTCAATCGTTGCGTTGTAGGCGGTGATGAAGTCTGCATGATCTTGACGCCACCGTCGCGCTTGTTCTTGGCGAACGACCTCTCTGAGGTACGCATCACACAGTTTTGAAATATTGATTTTCATCTCCCGTGCCGCATCAAGGACGTCAGTGCTGAGCGTCAGATTGGTTGCGCGTTTGCCTGGGACGGCGGATCGCGGGCGTTGCTCGGACTGAACTGCAGGCATTTTTCTCTCCGTGTGCAGATAATATACGCATAAATATATACGTATATTAATATACGTATATTTTATCCTGCATCAACAAATGTTCGATGATCGAATGCCCGCTAACTGATTGATCGGTGCTATCTTGGGTGCTCAGCCAACCCTGGTGCAAGAGTGGACGTCATGAAAGCAATGATCACAGCCTTATTATTATTCCTGAATGTCACGCTGGTGGCGGGAGCAAACCCAATGATGGATGACTTTTCCGGGAAACCTGAAGCCCGCTGGGAGTTTCTGACGGATCAGGTGATGGGAGGGGTGTCGACGGGCCAGATGCGCTTTGAAACCATGGATGGTCGTCCTGTCGCCCACTTGTCAGGGACCGTGAGTACGGCCAATCGCGGGGGCTTTATTCAGTTTCGTACAGCACTCAAAGAATCTTTATCTCAGAGTGCTACTGGTGTGCAGATCACGGTCAAGGGCAACGGCGAGCGATATTTTGTGCATCTGCGCACGTCTTGGACCTTGTTGCCCTGGCAGTATTACCAAGCGGGTTTTGATACGACTGGTGAGTGGCAGACGATCCAATTACCTTGGTCAGACTTTAAGGCCTCCGGCAGCATGTTGTGGCAAACCCCCAGCCCGACTTCTGTGCGCTCCTTAGGTATCGTGGCTTTCGGCAAGGACTATGAGGCGGATCTCTGGATCCAGTCGGTCGGGTTTTATTGAAAAAATCGAGTTAATTTTTTTGCTATAATTGCATGAAATGTCAATTAATATTCATGCAATGAAACATTATTCTGAGCCTAACCTAAACGCACCTCCACCGGTCAAGGAGAGCTCCTTGGAACTGGTCGCGAAAACGTTGCAATCGGGGTGTGTTTATCGGCGTGAGGATTTGGTACAAGTTTCCAATGCGGTGGACAGGCACCTCGGTATGTTGGTCAAGGCTGGCCTACTACAAAAACTTGCCCAAGGACTCTACTACGCCCCTAAAAAATCTGCATTCGGTATCGTCCCCCCCGCAGATCAAGCATTAGTTAAAAAATTTCTAAATGATCAAGATTTTTTAGTGTTTTCTCCTTCGAGCTACAACACGCTAGGTTTTGGAACTACACAGCTCTATAACAAAACCATTGTTTATAACCATAAGCGTCATGGTTTGTTTTCTTTTGGTAATCGCGAATTTGACTTTAGGGTTAAGCCTCGTTTTCCCAAGAGACTGACGCCTGAGTTCTTGATGGTTGATGCACTCAACAACATTGATTCGTTGGCCGAAGACAAAGATAGTATTTTAAAAAGAGTAGAGCAAAAGCTTGTCGATTATGATCAAGTGAAGTTATGTCGTGCCATTGAGGATTTTGGGTCAGTTGCAACGCGTAAACGTTTCAAGCGTTGGCTGAATGCTTGATTTTTTGCATGACAGACGCGACTTCAAAGAACTATTAGCCGTTGTTGCTGAGCAGCGCGGCATTGATCCAATATTGGTTGAAAAAGACTACTGGATCATGCATTGCCTTTGGGGGTTAAAGGCTGCGGGATTTCACTTTGAGCTTAAGGGGGGTACTTCTTTATCTAAGGGCTTTGGCGTGATTCATCGTTTTTCGGAGGATATTGATATCCGAATTGATCCACCACTGGCTATGAATGTAAAAGTAGGGCGCAATCACGACAAGCATGTTCATGTCGAATCTCGACGTACATACTACGAATGGCTCTCAAAGAAAATTAGTATTCCCGGTATCAGTGCAGTTGAGAGAGATACTGCATTCGATGAAGAAAAAATGCGTAGTGCTGGAATTCGTTTACGTTACTCAAATAGAGCAGCACAACAAACTGGGATAAAAGACGGAATTTTGCTAGAGCTAGGCTTTGATGACACTGCGCCGAATCGCCAAGTGACTATTTCGTCATGGGCCTATGAGACAGCTGTTTCAGCGGGAGTGACGGCTTACGATAATCGAGCTGTCAATATTCCGTGCTACTTACCCACTTACACGTTTGTTGAGAAACTGCAAACAATATCTACGAAGTATCGATTGCGAAAGATCAGTCGGTCTTTTCCGCGCAACTTTATGCGCCATTACTACGATCTGTATTGTTTATTAGATTTACAGGAGATCCAATCTTTTATTGGCACATCGGAATATCAATCGCGCAAAGTGCGGCGCTTTAGAGGTAGTGACGAGCTAAATATTTCAAAAAATCCAGCATTTTTTTTGAATGATCCTCAGGAGAAAGCCTTGTTTGAAAGTGAGTATCGTAAGACTTCAGCGCTGTACTACAGTGGACAACCGGACTTAGAAAAAATCCTGACTAGATTTGGTCAATTTATTTTTAAAATGTGAATATTTAATACGCTGTTTAGCGAGACTAGAATTGAATCGCTCGAAACGTCAAATTGATGCGAGGACCGACCGGACGTGTCGTTTTCACAAGGCTGTGATTCCAGAAAGTCTGCGTCGGTGCATGCATGAGTAACACGCTGCCGTTTTCCAACATCAACGAAGCATTTGTTTTGTCGGCTTTGTGTTTAAAAGAAAATTTACGTGCTGCGCCGAGGCTCATGGACGCAATGGGGGCGGTCTGAACGAGCTCAGGCTCATCATCGCTATGCCAGCCCATTCCCTCGCTGCCATCGTGATAGAGGTTTAGCAAGCAGGAGTTAAATTTCCATTGCGCGATTTGTTCTAGTTTGCTTTTGATTTGTAGTAATTCGGGCGTCCAAGGTTGGGGTTCTTTTTTGACACCTGAATAGGTATAAGCGCAGCCTTTATCTCCCACCCATGCAACTTTTCTTTTGGTTGTGATTAGTTTGCCAAACATAAATAGTTGATCGACCTGCCAATTCAGTGAGTCCAATAGCGCAGTAAAGATTACTGAGCATTCCTCTGCTTTCATGACGGCGGGGTAGTAACGCACATCGCCTTCTTTACCAAGAAGATTGTGTGCTAGATGTGAAGGATCACGCTCAAATAATTGTGCTTGCATGAAGAAGGGTACTTAGCCATCGCTGGAGGCAGATTCGTGATCGAGCAAGAGTTGACGTTCTTTGAGTGAGCTACAGATAAACAAATAGGCAGTGACTGCAATGAGTATTTGAAACGGCAAGAGCGCCACCAGCATAAAGAAACCCGTTGCCATAAAGCTGCCGTAGGCTTCGTCAGAGGTCGCCGAAAGTAGAAAACCAATCAAAATCAATATTGAAAGCACAGGGCCGCTTGAGGTCAGCAAGGTCGTCCAGCGCCAGAAGAAGGGCGGATGATAGTGATACGTTGTTTTGACAGGCAGCCAGCTGAACCAGGCGACAAAGCAAAGATAGGCGACGATGTAATAAATGCCATCCATGGCGAGCGAGATCCTATGTTCAGAGCTCATAGTCTAGCTGAGAACGCACCTGCTCTCAAAAGACCTCATACAAGACCTCGTGCGGATTAGGCCTAAAGGTATTATTAGGAAAAGAGCAAAATGATTGTGTCTAGTTGTAGTTTTTGTGTGTGAAAATACAACATGCGACTAATACCAAAGGCGTATAGCTTTTCGTCGATTTCGCCGCAGTCGCTCAATATTTATACCCACCCAAATTTTGGACATCACCATGCCTACAGATACCACCCCAGTTATCCTGAATTTGCCAATTGGCTTATCCGCAACAGGCTTGCGCCAAGAGTTCGATAGTATCGGCAAGGTGCAAGTGCCGGCCGATCATTATTGGGGTGCGCAGACACAGCGTAGCTTGATTCACTTCAATATTGGTCATGACAAGATGCCCAAAGAGGTTTATCACGCGTATGGCTTTGTTAAAAAAGCAGCCGCGATTGTGAACACAAAAGCTGGGCGCCTGCCCGCCTGGAAGGGTCAGCTGATTCAAAAGGTGGCCGATGAAGTCATCAGCGGTCAACTGGACGCTGAGTTTCCGTTGTATGTGTGGCAAACAGGTTCGGGCACACAGTCCAACATGAACCTTAACGAAGTGATTTCTAACCGTTGTATTCAATTGGTCGGTGGCACGTTGGGTGCGCAAGAGCCCATTCACCCCAACGACCATGTCAACATGGGTCAATCGAGTAACGACACGTTTCCAACCGCGATGCATATCGCTGCCTACAAGATGGCAACGGAAAAAACAATTCCTGCCTTGAAGCGTTTACGCGATGCGTTGGATGCGAAGTCAAAGCAGTGGGCCACTATCGTCAAGATCGGTCGCACCCACCTCGAGGATGCGACGCCTTTGACGGTTGGTCAAGAGTGGTCGGGTTATGTGGGTGCGTTGAATGACGCGATTGTTGATGTTGAGTATGCGACGCAAGGTTTATTGCAGGTTGCGATGGGCGGCACGGCGGTCGGTACCGGCTTGAACTCTCCGGTTGGTTTCGGTGATGACGTCGCTGCAGAGCTGACTGCGTTGACTGGCTTTGCGATCAAGACCGCGGATAATAAATTCACTGCGCAGGGCACGCTCGATCGTATGGTGCGTGCGCACGCTGCACTCAAGACTGCTGCTGTCACCTTATTCAAGATCGCCAACGATATGCGTTGGTTGGGTTCCGGTCCACGCACCGGTCTGATGGAAATGACGTTCCCATCCAATGAGCCTGGCTCATCGATCATGCCAGGCAAGGTCAATCCGACCCAAGCCGAAGCCATGTTGATGGTCTGTATTCAAATCATGGGTTCTGACGTAGCGGTGCAGATGGGCGGTTCAGAGGGTAATTTCGAACTCAACGCTTTCCGTCCGATCATTATCAGCAACTACTTGCACTCTGCCTTGATCATGGCCGATATGTCGGATCACTTCCGTGAGTTCATGATTGAAGGTGCGGTCGTCAACGAAGAGCAGTTGAAATCCAACATCGACAACTCTGTCATGATGGTGACAGCGTTGTCGCCCGTGATTGGTTACGACAAAGCTTCGGTCATTGCACATTACGCGATTGATCACAACACCTCACTCAAGGCTGCGGCCTTGGCCTGCGGTGTGGACGAGGAGCTGTATGACCGCGTTGTGGTGCCGATTAACATGACAAAACCTGGTTCAGCTGATATTCCTGCAAAGAAGGCTTAATCTTGGACTCGAAATCTCAGGCTAGCCTTGCCGGTAATCAGGCTTTAAGAGAACAAGTCGGTGATCGTGCTTATGCTGACTGGAAAAGCAATGATCATCGTGCCAGGAGACTCGTTTCTGAGTTTATTGGTACCTCGGGTTTGACCTTTGTTTTGTCGGGTGGGGCAGCTATTCTTGCAGCACATGGTGGTGGGGATTTAGCCCCTTATCAATATGCCTTTATTTTGTCAGCTATTTCTGCTTTATGGTTGACGGTTGCGGTGTATTTTTTGGGCGATATTTCCTCCCACTTCAATCCTGCAATGACGCTTGGTTTTGCGTTGCGAGGCGACATGGGTTTTCCCATGGCGCTTTGCTACATGGTGGTGCAATTTATTGCGGCTACGGCGGGTTCTGTAACCGCTGCCGCACTCTTTGGCACAGGCGGAAATCTTGCCGCCACTGTGCCGCAGCCAGACATGCATCTTCAGGCGGTGATCTTCGAAGCGATCTTGACGTTCGGTATGGTCTTGTTGATCTTGTCCATGACGAATGGTCCCAAGCTACTCGGCCCTTCAGTACCACTTGCCGTGGGGGCGTACGTTATGGCAATGGGCACGATGGGCGGACCGTTTGATGGCGCGGCCTTTAATCCGGCTAGAGCGTTTGGGCCAGATTTTGCACGTGGTGATTTTTCTACGTATTGGATCTATCCCTGTGGATCACTGATAGGTGTGTTGGCCGCTGTAGGGATTGCGAGGTTTTTACGTGGTCCTGCCAAGGCCCAAGAGGCGAATGCCGCGATGGGCAATCCACTGGATCATTGATCGAGTGGGGCTTTCTCGCAACGGTTTACATTAAATACCCCGATCGGGATATGTATTGTAAAAGAGTATGAGTAATCTTTTTTATTCCTGTTCGGGAATAATCCTTACATTAAATGCGGTTTTGATCAATAATTTACCGATCGGTAAATTATTGTATTCGGGTCGTTCACCTGCTTTAGCACCACTGTATGATGCCCTGTCGACAGCAGTCTATCCAACGCTGACACCAAAGATGGCGATGAAAATAGGAAGCAAATATAAGTTCAGTGAAGTTCAAGCGAGACACTGGGAACAGTTGGCAGAAAGTGTCGGACTTGCCAAAGCGCAAGCAAAAAAAAGAATTTTGGAAATAGCAGAGTTGCTTCCATTGAAAGCACGTTCCTTACAGTCTGATGCGCAATATTGTTTTTCAAATAGCGTTTTGGTAGAGCGAATCAATGCACTGATAGCGCAACGCTGCACCTTGACGATTCGTCGACTGACAACGGTGTATTAAATCAATGATTGATTATGCTTGGAGGTAAGTGAGTCACCTCAAGTAAATAAGTCAATTTTTCAATATTAGTAAGCGTATCGGGATATTTTGAATTGATTATTTCAATGATCTGATCTGAGATGCTTAGGACATTGTCGATTTGATTGCCCTCAATCAGAAGAAATGAATCGGGAATAGAGATCTCTCTATTCTTTTTCTCTTCAACTTCAATCGTACTGGCAGCATGACTTGTTGAGCACAAGTGGAGCCCGTAGAAACCGATTTTGTTGTGTAGGATGGTTTCTAAGTCACTGAGTTGGTGCTCAAGTGCATGCAAGTCGTGGCTTGCGAAGCGGATCAAAACAAATGCCGAACCAGTTCCCTGGTTCGTGATGCTCTTGATCACGGAACAGACGCCTCGTGAGTTGTTTCTCGCGAGCGGACCCACTTTTCTGGATAAGGGCGTTGGATTGTTCAGACGCTGGAGATAGTCGGGACCTGTAAAGACATCGATGTCTGCCGCTTCATAAAGCGTCATAAATTGTGGACCATCACCGACGATATGAAACCTTCGCCCTCGAAGAAAGCCTGGTATGGCTACACGTTCGGGCATATGCTCGCCATCGTGCCAGATATAAAAGTCTTCAACCGTCCCAGGGGCACGATCGAAGAGAATGAAAACAATAGCACGGCCAAGAAGAGCCATTTTTATATCCTTAGGGCATGAATTGACCACCGCAAATATCGATCGTAATACCAGTTAAAAAGTCAGCTTCATCGGATACTAGAAATCCGACTACAGCGCTGACATCTCTGGGTAGTCCAAGTCGCCCAACTGGAGTCTCAGCGATAAAACGTGCATCCATCTCAGCTGGATTACTCACAGTTTTCGCCATGGGGGTTGAAATGCGTGTGGGTGCAACGGCGTTAACGGTAATGCCGTGTGGTGCTAATTCATCAGCCAAAATACGCGTAAAACCAATAATGCCAGCTTTGGATGCAGCATAATGAGCGCCGGCCAAAATCGTTCTGGTTCGGCCAGCCCGAGAGCTCATGTTAATAATCCTGCCCCATTTATGTCGCTGCATGAGACGGATGGCATGCTTGCTGACAAGAAACGTACCAGTCAAATTAATGTCGATTGTTTGTTGCCAGTCTTTAAGGGGCGTATCAACGACAAGTGATTTTTTGCCATTCACGCGCAAAGCCACACCCGCATTGTTGATGAGCACATCGAGTCGACCAAATTCTTGATCGATTTTTGCCATGACATTGATGACGCTTTCCTCTTGAGTGACATTTAGAGCAAGAGCACGAATCTGAGTGAGCCCCTCCTCATGAAAACTCTCAATAATTTTTTTGCAATTCGCTTCTGTTGTAGCGGTCGCAACAATAAAGAATCCATCTCTTGCGAGTCGTTTTGCAATGTCGTACCCGAGTCCAGTCGTTGCCCCTGTCACGAGGGCAACTTTTAGATCAGACGATGTGGAATTGGTATCTTTTTGTGCAGCCGTCATTATTTTTTGCTTTCCGCTACAACTTTTGCCCATTTCACTTGATCCTGTGCAACAAATTTTTCAAGTTGAGCGGGCGTCATGACTTCAGTCACCATGCCTTGCTCTACTAATTGCTGATTGACCTGTGGATCTTTCAGAACAGTGTTGAGCGTTTTGTTGAGCAGATCAACAATCGGGGTAGGGGTGCCAGCAGGCGCAAACATTGCGTACCATGTGCTTGCAACGTAGCCAGGAAGCGCTTTCTCCGTGAGTGTTGGTACCTGTGGAACAAGTGGGGATCTGACAGCGCTGGTGACTGCTAAGGCCTTCACTTTTCCAGCTTTGACTTGTGGCAACATGCCTACCAAGCTCGTGATAGACATCTGAATTTCACCGCCAACAAGTGCAAGTGTTCCTGGGCCGGCACCTTTATAAGGAATATTTTCAGTATTCACACCAGACATTGTCTGAAAAAGTTGGGTCGCTAATAGCGTTGTGCTGGCAGTTGTTCCGCTATTGTATTTACCGGGATTGTCGCGTAAAAGTTTTAAAAATTCTTCAGCAGTGTTGGCCGGAACGCTAGGATGAACAACTAAAAAGTTTGCGGCATCGCCAATCATGCCGATGTGCGTAAAGTCTTTGACTGGATCGACTTTAGTTTCTGGATAAAGGCTGGCATTAATGGAGTGACTGCCAGAAGCAACAAGAATAGTGTATCCATCGGGAGCCGAGCGCGCGACAGCCTGGGTCGCAATCAAACTATCCGCACCAGGCCTATTTTCGATGACGATAGGTTGTCCCAGAATTTTAGACATCGCATTTCCGAGAATGCGAGCGGTTACATCCGTTGATCCTCCCGCACCGAATCCAATCAGAAATCGAATGGGCTTATTGGGATAGGATTGAGCTTGAACCGCGCCGCCGATCATCGCTGAGGTTACGAGGGTTGCTGCAATTAAGCTATTAATTATTTTGCTACTTTTCATTTTCGTCTCCTTGGTTTATTGGGTATCGCTGATGCGATGACTGTTAGATCCTACATTTCACCCTAACTCCGCTAGACCACAGTCCAGTAGGAGTACTCCTCTTTCTTTACTATAAGCTTGAAAATTCACGAGTCGAGCATTTCGTCGCCATATTAAAAATCTCAATGTTTCTCCAGGATAAACCGGAGAGGTAAAGCGCAGTGCCAAGCGCTTAAGGGCGTCAGGTTCAAATTGACAGCAGCTCTTCAAGATCGCGTGTGCTGCATAACCAAAGCTTCCCAGACCATGAAAAATCGGTTGCTCAAAGCCTGCCTGTTTTGCAACAACAGGATCTGCATGCAGTGGATTCGGATCACCATTGAGTCGATACAGTAGCGCCCCTTGAGGGAGAATGGGCAAGTCGATTTCTATAACATTGCTTAAGTTTTCTGGGACGTTCGAAAGCCGTTCAGGTGCGTCATCATTGATTCCGTCATGCTCTGAAAAACCACCATCTGCTCTGAGAACTTCTATCCGTGATGCGGTCGCAATATGCCGTCCATTTTCGTCATAAATTTCTCTTTTCAAGCCTGCAACGGCTCCTTTGCCAACACCGCGATCATGAAGATGAGTAACTTGATTATGTGCTTGCATCGTCGCACGCACAGGAAGCGTTTGGTGAAAAATGACATCTTGTTGTGCATGTAAAACATGTTGCCAAGATACTTTTGTTTCGGGGATCCGCCACCACGAACCAGGACTTCCTATCACAGCAGCCATACTGGGGAGTACTTTTAAATCTTGTTCGTATACAAATTGAAGTTGTCTGAAATCCATAGGATCTGCGCCAAGGCCACACCCAAGCGCATAACGCATCACATCTGTTTCTCTGTATTGATGTGTGATGACGCCGAACCTCCAGTTGCGCAAAGTGTTGTAGGTGATCATTGATATCAATCCTAGGCGATGATTCCCTTGTTGCGTAACGTAGCGATTCGATCTGTACTCAACCAACTAGACAAGGCGAGGGTATTGTTTTCCGCGTTGATTTCCTTGGGTAAGCTCGGCAGACTTGGTGTGCTATGGCTAAACCTGGGCGCTGGAGCAGGTTGAGTGACACCATCAATAGTGCAAAAGCTATTCCTTGCCTTGATATGAGGATGTTCCATCGCTTCATTCCAAGAAAGAATGGGCGCATAGCATGCGTCACGACCTTCTAGTTTTTCACTCCAGTATTGTCTCGGGTGCTGAGAAAACTTTTGAGTAAATATTCTTTTACCTAAATCCCAGTTTGCAGGTGCGAGATGATCTCCGATATCATTAGGATTAATTTCTAATAGCGTGAGCAGTTCATCATAAAAACGTTTTTCTAAGGCGGCAACACTAATCCATTTGCCGTCTGAGCATTCATACACATTGTAGAAATGAGATCCTGAGTCGATCGGATTTGTTCCCCGCTCTGGATTCCATAGGCCAGCCGCATGCATACCAAGAAAAATGGTTTGAAGTGATATGACGCCGTCCACCATCGCCGCATCAACGACCTGACCGATCCCGGTGGTTCGAGCATGAATGATGGCTGCCAGCATGCCAAATGCGAGATACATGCCACCACCACCAAAGTCTCCAATGAGGGAGAGTGGAACGACAGGGGGCTCATTTTTTCTACCCAAGGCATGTATTGCACCCGTCATCGCAACATAATTCAGATCGTGACCAGCGGAGTGAGCAAGCGGTCCCTCTTGGCCCCACCCCGTGACCCGTCCATAGACTAACTTTGGATTCCGTTGCAGGCAAAGATCGGGTCCAAGGCCTAGACGTTCCATGACGCCTGGCCTAAAGCCCTCAATGAGACCATCTGCACCGTCGATGAGTTCCAGCACGAGCTCAATCGCGTGAGGATCTTTTAGATCGACGCCGATGACATCCCGGTTTCTCAAAAGCAAATCATATTTTCTTGGCCGCTTGACACCCAGATCAACTGCCACTTTTCGATCGATACGAATCACGGTCGCGCCCATGTCGGCCAGCATCATGGCTGTCATCGGAGCCGGTCCTAAGCCGGCGATTTCAACGATTTTCAGCCCCTTAAGGGGACCGTTCGATTGTTGAGAAGTGGGCTGGGGTGACATGTTGTATCCGTCTCTGCTAACAAGCAAGCTATTTTGATAATTGATGGACGAGGTCGTCCGTAAATCCAAATTCACGCAGGATGGTGGCGGTGTGTTCTCCAAGCGTAGGAGCAGGCATGCGCAATTGTCCTGGCGTTCTAGAATAACGAGTAGGAATCGAAGGCGTATGCATCTTTCCCGCCAACGGGTGCTCGAGGGTTTGGAAAAATTTTGTTTCTATTAAATAAGGGTCGTTTTGCAGGTCACTGAGCATGCGTGCCGAAGCATGGGGGATTTTCGCGATTTTGAGTCGCTCTTTCCAGGTCTCGTTTGTTTGTTTGGCAAGTTCTTCGCCGATCAAGCCATAGAGTTCCGCAAATCTTTGTGATCTGACTGTGACACTGTCAAATCTTGGATCGCCAATCAGATCGGATCGCTCAAACGCTTTAAATAGATTGACGTATTGTTGGTCAGTAGTCGCCATCAAACAGATATAGCCATCCAGTGTTTTAAATGGTCTGCGTTCTGGCATGAGAGCGCGCGGATAACCTATTGTTCCATTTGGATCATCTAGCTGCGCGGTCCACATGTGCTCGATCATATTGAACGCCAGCATGCTTTCAAACATGGGAACTTCGACACATTGCCCGAGACCGCTGTGCTCTCGTTCAAGCAAAGCCATACTGATATGTGTGGCCAAGACATGTCCACAAAATTTGTCAGCGATGACTGTTGGAAAATATCTAGGCTCTCCGTATGCCAGCATATTGATTCCGGCAATACCACTTTCACCTTGAATGACATCATCATACGCAGGATCGTTATGTTTAGGGCCGTCTGAACGATAGCCTGGTGCGCTGGCGTAAATGAGTCTTGGGTTGCGTTGACGAAGTGCTTCGTAACCGATTCCAAGGCGTTTGGCTGAATCCGGACGCATGCTGTGAAGGAAAACATCACATTTTTCTGCCATCTGGAGTAGCGCTTCAAGCGCTTCGGGCCGATGTAAATCTAAAACGATACTGCGCTTATTTCTATTCATGCCTAGAAACAGTGCGGCCATTCCTTCATACTGTCTTGGGCCGATATAGCGATTGGCGTCTCCCTCAGGTGATTCAACTTTGATGATATCAGCACCCATATCTCCCATGATTTGGGTGGCGACCGGGCCAAGAATGAACTGACTCATGTCCAGCACACGAATGCGTGAAAGAGGACCGGAGGGAAGCGCTTTGTCACTCATGATTAAGCGGCCTCACGACACTTAACCATACGAAGTGGCGTGTAGGTAATAGCAACGGTTCCATCTTGTTTGACAATGCTGACTCTTGAGCGGACGAGTCCTCGACCAGGGCGACTCTTTGAGACGCGCGCCTCCAGGACTTCGACTTCGGCATGAATGGTGTCGCCCACAAAAACGGGTGATTTCATCGTGATTTCCATATTGATTAGAGCAAGTGCCGTGTTTTGCATGGTTGCCTGAATCAGCAAGCCCTCTATAAAACCGTGCGCGAGCATGCCAGGTGCGATACGACCTTTGATATCCGAGCCATGTTCACGAAACTCTTGATTAGTGAATAGCACCTCCACCAAACCGAGACAGTTGACGTAGTTCATGACGTCAGTTTCAGTGATCGTCCTACCAATAGTCTGATATTTTCTCCCTTGGGGAAGATCTTCGAAATAAAAGCCTAGTCCAACGATTTCCATTTTTTTCTCTCTCCAACCGCGCGGCGCTCTTTCGAGCGCATATTTGATAAATGATCAATCTTAGGTGGACTTTCTGACAGGTCCTAGTAGGCTATTGGCGACGATATTGCGTTGGATTTGATTCGTACCTTCGATAATCTGAAGGACTTTCGCATCGCGCATGTAACGATTGATAGCAAAGTCTGAGGTCACGCCTGCTGCACCACAAATTTGAACGGCATCGATGGCGACCTTCATCGCGACATCTGTCGCAAAGCATTTGGCTGTAGCAGCCATCGGTGCAAGTGCCTTTCCCGAGAGGCCGCAGTCCACCATATGTGCGACCCGATACACAAGGCTTCTTGCGGCCTGTGTTTGCATTTCCATATCTGCGAGCATCCAACGAATGCCTTGAAAGTTCTCAACAGGTTCATTGAAAGCTTTCCGACTTTTGACAAAATCAATTGCATGGTTTATCGCACCCTGTGCAAGTCCCACACCTCTCATCGCATGTAAAGGCCGTGCGGTATTCATTGCTTCCATGACTAACTTAAAGCCACCGGACTGTTCTGCACCCAGACAGTCATCGGTCGGAACAAAGACTTCGTCTAAAAATAATGGGTGCGATGGTATGCCTCTCGCGCCTGTTTTTTCTTCTTTTCGTCCAATTTCAAGACCTTTCGCATTGCGAGGGACTTTAAAAAAATTGATCCCTGCAGCGGTATCGTCATCCCCAGTTTTGGCTGCCACAAAGATGTAATCGGATATGGAAGCGCCGGTACACCAGGCTTTATTGCCGGAAATGCTATAGCCGCCTTTGACGCGTTTAGCTCTGGTCTTGATCCCGCGGACGTCGGAGCCGCTTTGAGATTCAGTAATCGAGATCGATGCGCGGACTTTCCCCGAAGCCAATTCGGGCAATAAGGTATTTTTTTGAGTGTCTGTTCCACCGGCTAGCACTGCACCAAAGGGCGTCCATTGAACAGCGAGCAAATATGCAGTGTTATAGCAGACTGCACCGAGTTCTTCGATGGCGATACACGCACTGACAAGACTGCCGGTACCACCATGCTCTTCGGGGAAAGGTAAGGCGAACAGTCCGAGCTCGCACAGCAATTCAAACATGTCTTGTGGATACTCTCCACTTCGATCGATGTCATTGGCACGAGGCGCTACTTTCTCACTCGCAACGCGACGCAACATATTCCTAAGCTGTTGCTGTTCTGCTGAAAACTCATCTTGCATCTTTTAGCCCCGCCAGTTTGATCTGACGTCCCTTAATGAATTTCTGTTTAAAGTACAGATATTGTTGAATGAACGATCGTTCAGTTAGATGTTTACATTATTTGCGCGATTGATTTTTAAGTCAATAGAGAAGTTACTGTAAGTTTCCTGCCATCCCGCCATCAACAGCTAGACTAGTCCCTGTAATAAAACCGGCATGTTGCGATGCATAAAAAGCCACCGCAGCAGCGAGTTCGTCTGGAGTTCCAAGCCTACCTAGTGGAACGCGTTTGATCCTTTCCTTCATGTCATAAGAGGAGGTGAGTGCTTCGGTTCCGATGGATGCGGGTTGAACCGTGTTGACGGTGATTTGGTGCTGTGCAACCTCGTTGGCCAAATGTTTAAGTAAGGCAGTGACTCCGGCGCGGTAGACGGTTGAAAGAGCGTGATTGGGCATTGGGGTCTTGACGGAAGCTGAGGTCACACCCACAATTCGGCCCCATCCACGACCGATCATTTTTGGTACAACGATTCTAACAACCATTGTTGCTGCTAAAAGTTGAGTGTTGTAGGCAGAGTCCCACCTGTTGGAATCGGTTTCACCCAGAACAGTCGTCATCTTTAGAGGGGGACGACCTGTATTCAACACTAAAATATCTGGTCCCCCAAAGATATCCTCCGTCTCTTTGGTGAGTCTAACGATGTCTTGTTCAATCGTCATGTCTCCCGGGACTGCGATCACTTTAATTCCGTGTTCCTTTGT
Organism: Zwartia lucis; assembly: GCF_965234455.1. Lineage (GTDB taxonomy): Bacteria > Pseudomonadota > Gammaproteobacteria > Burkholderiales > Burkholderiaceae_B > Zwartia > Zwartia lucis. Next base: position 1,333,181 of record NZ_OZ248472.1, read on the forward strand.
CAGGGTGCTGGCCAGGTTTTCAAGCTTGTCTGCTGAGCGGGCAAACAATACAAGATTGCAGCCTTCAGCGGCAAGACGCTGGGCGATGGAGAGCCCTAAGCCAGAGCTGCATGCCGTAATCATTGCTGTTTTACCTCGGATACCCAAATCCATAATGTCTCCTTGTGCGTTGCATTGATGCACTCTAATGACTTTGTGATCCTATGGTACGATCAAATCGCTGATGAATAAACAATTAATATCTTAGTGTCCTTTTTTGCTCCATGCCCCAATCTAAAAATAACGCACTTGCGCATGTCAGAAGCAAAGTGGATGTGCCCGGACTCGTTGAAAAGCGTCGGGCCCAGTTCATAGACTCCGCGATCGATTTGTTCGGTCAGCGTGGCTATCACGTGACCACTATCCGGGATATTGCACAAGCTGCCGGGGTCAGTATTGGTCTCATCTATCAGTATGTCGAAGACAAAGAAGACATCTTGTTTTTGGCTCTCATGAAAGTTCTTGACCAATACATACAGGAGATTCCCCCAGTGTTGGCGCAGCCAACAAGTCCAGTCGAAAAAATTGATGCTGCTGTCCGAGCGTATATCAATATCATTGATAAGAACGTCAATGCGACTGTTTTGGCTTATAGGGAGACAAAATCGTTACCTAAAGAGCGACGTGTCATCATTCAGCAAAAAGAGCTTGAGTCCAATGCCTTGATTACGGAATGTATTGCGCAGTGCATCAAGGATGGGACGATGAAAGCTGATCTTGATGTAGAGATGCTGACTTATCAAATTGTGATGTTCGCACATGCTTGGGCGCTGAAGTCTTGGCGCTTTCGTCCGGAGATGGATGTCGAAGAATATATTCAACGAGGACTGAGTTTGATCCTGCCTGCTGCGCTCACTTTAAAAGGTAAGCGTGCATACGAAAAATTAAGCAAATAGTTTTAGCTATTGACTGAACGATCATTCATTCTGTAAAGTACTAACAAGCGGGTATTGCTTTCGCTTGATCTCTCTAAGCATCTGCTGGGAAGTGGAGGAATGATTTGTTAGTGCTAAATGTCTCTGATCGTATTGCACGAATAACGCTTTCGCGCGCCCCGGTCAATGCGATCAATGATGAACTGTTAACGCAGTTTCATGCCGCCATTGATGAATTATTGCGCCGTGATGATTGGAATGTGTTGATGATTGATTCATCACTGAAGGTCTTTTGTGCGGGGGCAGATCTCGCTCAAATGAGCGAATGTATAGAGACTGAAGAGGGCGCCGATAAAATGGTGCAGAGTATTACCCAGTTTCAGACGCTTTTTTCTCGTATTGAAAATCTACCGGGTGTGACGCTGTCAGTCATCAGCGGAGCCGCTCTTGGCGGCGGGCTAGAACTCGCGTTGGCCTGTGACTTGCGCATCGTGGCTCATGAAGCCAAGTTAGGGTTGCCTGAAGCCAGTCTCGGCGTGATACCGGGAGCGGGTGGGACGCAGCGGCTGACTCGTCTGTGTGGACAAGGTATTGCGAATCGCTTGATACTGACTGCAGAGGTGATCGACGGTCAGTCTGCCGAGCAATTTGGAATCGCGCAATGGTCGGTGCCGAGAGAGGAGTTAAATGTTCGCGCTCAAGAGATTGCAGTGCGTCTAGCGGGGCTCTCGCGAATGGCGCTTTCTGAAAGTAAAGCGTGTATCGCGGCGGCAGCACAATTGGGCCCGAGTGGTTTCTCAATGGAGCTTGAGGCAACGAGGAAACTCTACAAGGCCAATGATACAAAAGAGCGCGTACGATCATTTTTAGAAAAAAATAAAAGAAAATAAATCATTACTCTCAAAGGAATAGCTATGACAACAGTAAAAAAGAATGCGGTTGTGACAGGTGCAGCCTCTGGTATCGGAAAAGCAACAGCCATCGCATTTGTGAACAAGGGATACCATGTTTTTGGCTTGGATATTGATACCGTAGGCGGTGTCAATATTGAGTCCGAGATCAATCAAAAAAATGGCGCTGGCTCATTCACGTATATCAAAGTGGATCTTGGTGACAGGGCGTCCATCCTTAGTGCCTGTGAGCGCATGTTGGCACAGGTACCGGCTGTCGATGCAATCGTGAATGCAGCAGGATGGGATCGTATTGAGCCCTTCGTAAACAATACTCCTGAGTTTATGAATAAGGTGATGCAAATCAACTTAATGGGACCCATTACCTTGACTCAGGCATTGTTGCCAACAATGATTCAAGCAGGATCAGGGAAGATCGTGAATGTAGCGAGTGATGCTGGCCGAGTTGGCAGTATGGGTGAAACCGTTTACGCCGCTGCGAAAGGCGGAATGATCGCATTTACTAAATCACTTGCACGAGAAATGGCACGCTACCAAATTTATGTGAATTGTGTATGTCCCGGGCCAACAGATACACCGTTGTTTCATGCGCAGCCGGACAAGCTCAAGGAAGCACTCATCAAAGCGATTCCTTTTAAGCGACTTGCGATGCCAGAGGAAACAGCAAGCGCAATTCTGTTTTTTGCTTCAGAGGATTCAAATTACGTGACGGCTCAAATTTTGAGTGTGAGCGGTGGACTGACAATGGTCGGCTAGCGCGAGAAGTAAACAGTTTTATATTGCAGCCTATTTAATTTTATTGAGAATATTTATGTCTGACTTAATTTCAAAATTTCAACCCGCCACTTTTGACTTTGATCACTATCAGCCTAAACATTTCAAAATGGATGTTGTCGGTAAGGTCATGACGATTACCCTCAACAGACCCGAGAGAAAGAATCCGTTAACGTTTGAGTCCTATGCTGAACTACGTGATTTATTTATTAATTTGACGTATGTTAAGTCAGTAAAGACTGTCGTCGTAGTTGGTGCAGGTGGCAACTTTTGCTCTGGAGGTGATGTGCATGAAATCATCGGTCCTCTAGTTCAAATGCAAAAGCAGGATGATATGAGTGGCTTGTTGGCGTTTACGAGGATGACAGGCGATTTGGTGAAGGCAATGCGAAACTGTCCTCAGCCAATTTTTTCGGCGATTGACGGTATTTGTGCTGGAGCAGGAGCCATCATTGCGATGGCTTCCGATATGCGTTTTGGTACCGCGACCAGTAAAGTCGCTTTCCTCTTTGTGAAAGTCGGATTGGCCGGTGCTGACATGGGCGCTTGCAATATGCTTCCAAGAATTATCGGTGCAGGCCGCGCATCAGAGTTGCTATACACCGGACGCTCGATGGATGGTCTAGAGGCTGAGCGTTGGGGGTTTTATAACCGAGTCTGTCAACCAGAAACTCTCTTGGCTGAAACGCAGGAAATGGCTAAAAAAATAGCGGATGGTCCAACCTTTGCACATGCTATGACCAAGCGCTGCATTCATCAGGAATGGAGCATGGGGATTGATGAGGCCATTGAGGCCGAAGCTCAAGCGCAGGCTATATGTATGCAGACCAAGGATTATGAGCGGGCTTACAACGCTTTTGTTGCTAAACAAACTCCCGTATTCGAAGGTAATTAAGACCCGTATGAATCCGGCTGGGGCGCTCACTGAGGTGTCGCTTGCGTCACAGTACCGCTCAAGCGGTATCTGGCCGGATAGGCTGATCACTGATGATCTGGATGCGTATGCGAAATCCAGATCCGGTCATGTTGTCGTCATTGACTCTCGGCAGTCTATGACCTATGCGCAACTGCAAGATAGTTCATACCGGGTTGCTGCTGGCTTACTCAGTCTGGGTGTCAAGCCAAATGATCGCGTGGCAATCCAGCTACCGAACTGGTCAGAGTATGTTGTATTGCACTGTGCACTTGTTCGTATTGGCGCGGTGACATGCTTGATCACGCCGATGAGTCGGGCGCGCGACGTATCAGGAATGCTTCGTGTTGCGCAATGCAAGTGGCTTGTCATTCCTGGGACATTCAAAAACTTTGACTATTTGAGCATGGGGCTACAGCTCCGTTCAACTCATGCAGATCTGGGTTTGATTCTTGTCGATGAAGATCCGGGGCAGGGAGAAACTCTGGATGAATATGACAAAGTCTATCCATGGAATTCAATTCTCCAAACGCCATGCGATCGCGATCTTCGCGAAACAATTAATCAAATGCGACCACATCCAGATGAGGTCACTGAGATCGTGTTTACTTCGGGCACCACGGGTGACCCCAAAGGGGTGATGCACACTAACAATACTCTTTACGCACCTCAAGTTGCGATGTCCAAATCATTGGATTTGCGAAGGGGGAGCGTATTGCACATGGCATCAACTCTAGGTCATCAAACTGGGTTTCTAAATGGAATTCGTTTGCCTATTCAGGTCGGGGGCGCTGTTGTCCTTCAAGATACTTGGAAGCCAGAGGCCTTCGTTGAATTAGTCGCTCAATATAAAATTGAAGTGTCGAGTGGGAGTGCGACATTTTTGATGGATATTCTCAAAGCAAGTAACCTTGAGGCGTTTGATGTGTCATCACTTAGGGTATTTCGTGCTGGCGGGGGGCCCATTCCAGTTGCGTTGGTCAAAGAGGCTGAGTCTCGTTTGCCAAATCTAAAGGTGCTTCGCGGTTGGGGACAGACTGAAAATGGGGTGGTGACGCTCACAAGGTTGGATGACGATCTTGAAACGCGAGCCCAAACAGACGGACGTGTTCAGCCAGGCATGGCCTTACGCATTGTGAATGTCAATCAACAGGAGCTAGGGACTGGTGTGGAGGGAAGTTTGCAGGTTCAAGGTGCTTTTATGAGTCCCGGCTATGCGAACTCACCAGATCTAATGAAGACGTTTTATTTTGATGGCTGGTTTGACACGGGCGACCTGGCTACGATTGATACACGAGGCTACATCAAAATCACGGGTAGATTAAAAGATATCGTTATACGCGGTGGCGAAAATATTCCCATTCATTATGTGGAGAATGTGTTGTTTGAAGACGCCCGCATTGCGGAAGTCAGTATTGTCGGGATGCCTGATGAGCGTCTAGGCGAACGTTGCTGTGCCTTCGTGATATTAAAAAAAGGTGCGACACTTTCTCTTCACGACATGCAAGTATTTTTATCTTCGCGTGAACTCGCCACACAGTATTGGCCAGAACGCCTGGAAATTGTGGATGAGTTACCGAGGACCGCAAACGGTAAGGTTCAGAAAGCAAGCTTACGGAAATTTTTTCTTTAAAAATTTAGCGGCTACGTTTGATACTCACTCTAATATAAAGCCGCTCTCGGCAATGATCTTTGCCCAGTTTTTTGAGTAAGTGCGTTCGCGCTCCGAGAGTGTCTGTCCACTCATGTAGTCCACAGTTAAACCAAGTGCGACAAGTCTTTGTTGCACGTTGGGCATTTCCAATACTTTTTTCAAGGCTTCGCTATAGCGTTCAAGTATGGCTGCAGGCGTCCCTTTGGGAGCGAAAATCCCATAATAGGGCAGGTCTTCAAAACCTTTGATACCGAGCTCCGCGAAGGTTGGAGTTTCAGGCAAGATCTCTTGTCTCTTATTGCCTATGACGGCGACCATACGTAGCTTTCCCGCTTTTTGAAACTCAATAAAGTCGGCTACGGAAGCCACTCCGGCAGGGATTTGCTTGCCAAGCATGTCGGCGATCATGGGCGAGCTGCCTTTGTAAGGAACCGCGATGAGATCAAGCTTGTAATGCGCAGCGAGTATTCTGACAAGAAACTCTGGAACTGATTGAGGTGCAGGCACGCCGACAGCGGCTTTTCCTTGATGTTGTGTGCGAACTGAACGCACAAATTGGTCAAGTGTTGTTTCAGCTAAATCTCCCGCTAAGGCGATTCCGTTCGCAAAGGTGGCAAACCCAGCCACAGGTACGAAGTCTGTCGCCGGCTCATAGCCCGCTTTTTTATTGATCAAAGGCAAGATCGAAATCGTGTGATCGTGGGAAAGAAAGAGTACTGAACCGTCTGGAGTCGCGGTCTTAAGGGCAAGGGCTGCGATCTGACCACCCGCGCCAGCCCGATTTTCGATGATGACGGGTGTGCCTAGTTTTTGACTTAAGTGCTCGCCCAGAATGCGCGCAATGGCGTCTGTGCCGCCTCCCGCAGGAAAGCCCACCATGAGCCTAATGGGATTGCTTTGAGCAAAGACGCAGGCACTGGTGAGTAGTAACAGAACACACACAACTGTCTGATGAACATTAAGCTTGAAAGTCTTCAACATGGCGCACTCATTTTTATATTAGAAAATGACAAAAAAAATCATTTTAAGCTTAGGTCGAAACAACGGCATCCAGTGCGACGACTCCAGAGGCTTGAACCAATAAAGGATTGATATCGATACTTTGAATTTCAGGATACTTACAGGCCATCGTACTGATCTTACATAGAACTTCGGCCAAGGCATCGCAATCCAAAGGCTCACTGCCACGCCAACCTTTTAGCAGGACGGCACTTTTGACAGAGTTAATCAATTGGTGGGCACCCGCCTGATCAAGAGGGGCGCTCGCCATCGAAACGTCTTTGAATAGCTCGACCATGACGCCACCCAGTCCAAACATAATCATGGGTCCGAATACAGGGTCGCGATGCATGCCAACGAGTGTCTCAACTCCTTTGGATACCATGCGGGAAATGAGCACACCCTCAAGACGGGCATCAGGTCTAGCTGATTTCGCGCGTTGAATCAGAGTGTCGAAGCCCGCTTGCACCTCCGCGGCATGAGCGAGACCGAGCAATACCCCGCCAATTTCTGTTTTATGTTGAATATCCGGAGAAAGGATTTTCGCAACGATTGGGTATCCGAAATCATTGGCAGCCTGTATAGCCTCTTTCGCCGTGAGACAAACACGTTCCTCGATGACTGGAATACCTTCTTGCCGAAGTAATTGTTTAGCTTTGGATTCGTCCGATGGTTGAATGGCTAATCGAGATGCTTGCTTGGCCACGCCAAGAGCGGGCATCGCATTTCGGCGTTGACGAATTTCACACGCAGCGCTGATTGCGGCAACAGCTCTTGTGGGATCTTCGAAAACAGGAATACCTGCCTGTTCAAGTTCGGCTCTTACGCCTGCTTCACTTGGCATAATCACGACAATGAGTCGATCTTTGCAAGACTCTTTGAGGCGAAGCAAGGCATTCAGCGTATCCTTGAAAACAAGTGGCGCCAGTCCATTGTTCGCGAGATAGAAAATTAAAGAGTCCTCCTGCGTATGCTGCAAAATACATTGACCGACATCGACAACAATTTGAGGTGTCGTGGCGACTTGCGCTGTTGTGTCGTAGGGGTTGTGGCCGGCACCGTATGGAAGTACAACAGCTAAGGCCTCCATCAAGGCTTTGGAAAAAGGTTTGATCTCCAAGCCCATTCGCGCGCCATCGTCCGCCATTAAGATACCAATTCCACCCGATACGGTCACAAGCGAGACACGGTTATTGACGGGCATTTGACCGTTCACAAGTAAATAAGCGATATCGACCATTTCTTCGATTGAACGCGCACGCCAGGCGCCCGTTTCACGCAAGATGGTGTCATAGACGCGATCGTCACCTGCGAGTGAGCCGGTGTGGGTTGCGGCTGCAGCGGCTCCCGCCTCCGACGTTCCGACTTTCATCATGATGACCGCCTTACCGGCGCGGGATGCTTTATGGATAGCCGCACGTAATTGATCTCCGTTGCGACAGCTCTCCATCGATGCGCAGATGACCTCCGTTAATGGATCCTCGGCTAAATAGTCGATGCAGCTTGCAACATCCACATCGGCTTCATTACCCGTTGCAAGTGTGCGACTCATGCCCACACCTCTAAGATCCGCCATGACATAAGTGCAGGAACCGAACGCTCCACTTTGCGTGACAAAGGCGACTTTGCCGGACTTGGGCGCAGAGCCTCTCGCAAAAGAGGTTGAGAAAGTCGCGAAGAGACCATTCGAAGGGCTCAGTGCGCCTAGCGAGTTCGGCCCCACCATACGCATGCCTGCTTGTCGCGCGATGTCGACCAATTTGTCTTGCGCAAGTTTGCCTTCAGGACCCATTTCGCCAAAACCGGAGCTTAGAACTTGAACGACTTTGACTCCTTTTTTTGCGCAGTCCCTGAGAGACTCCTCAACGCGTGATGATGGAACAATAATGACGGCTTGATCAACAGAGCCTGGGATTTCCGACACGGAAGGATAAGCAGGTAAACCTTGAATCTCTGGCGACGACGGGTTTACCGGATAGAGTTTGCCTTTGAAACCATAGGTTTTCATGTAGTGAATGGCGCGACCACTTAGTTTTTTAGGGTCGCTTGAGGCTCCAACAATCGCAAGTGATTGGGGATTAAAAAGTGCGTCTAGATCGTGCATTTTTTTAGTCTGCCTTTGTTGTGATGTACGCGCGTTCTGCATGGAATTGACCATCGCCAAACTCTAGGTTTGTCATGAGAAGCCGCTTATTAAGTCTTGTGGCCCAAAGCTCCTCGGTCATCCCCATGCCTCCATGCACTTGAATCACGGTGTGCGCGAGTTTTGGACCGACTTGAGAAAGATAAAGCTTGAGTAAAGAGAGTTCACGATTTTGTATTTCGCCCGTGTCGCTGACTTTACGGGTAAAAGCGCTGACAAAGGCGCGAATACTGTCGTATTTCGCGTAAACATCCGCAAGATAGTGCCTGAGCACTTGAAAGCTAGAAAGGGTGACACCGAACTGCTGTCGCTCGCTTAAATAGCGGATCGTTTGTTCGAGCGCGGCACCCATGCTTGCTACGGCTTCGACGGACGATAAAAGCGCGCCATAGTTAAACATGCGTGCAAAGGACGTTTCTAATGATGATCCAGAGGCGATGCACCAATCGTTTTGAAGCTTTTGAGTATTGAAAGTGAACGAGAGGCTATCGCGCGAATCAATACGAATTTCATGACTGACTGTTGGCGAGATTTCATTACTCGGGATTAACCAGAGAGAGGGATCGCCATCCTGATTCTGGCAACAGAGTAGGAGGTGAGTTGCCTCAGGCACGCGCTCAACGCCGGCGACTTTACCCTCTAAAACGCATGTACCTGCAAGCTGGATGATTTTTAATGTCATCTCATGTGACATTTGTTTTAAAAATGGATCAAGAGGTTGATAAATCAGTTGCAGTCGTATCGAACCGTCGGCCATTGAAGACAAGAGCGATGATTTTTCTTTGAAGCTCAGAGGTGCGAGCAGAATCGCGGGCAAACCCATACCCGAACTCAGCGGTAGTGGTAGCGCATGCGTCGCCATGCCCTCCAGGAGCGCACAAAAATCAAGCAGGGAGCCATCAAGTCCGCCATCGGCCTCCGGAATGAGGCAAGCAGACCAACCCAGCGCGATCATTTCCTTCCACTTTTGATCGCGATGCTGTCGTTTCTGATCCGCATTAAGAAGACCGCTACTCTCGATTTCTGCGTCTTTGGCAAAGCGAGAAGCCGACTCCTGAAATTCGGAACCAAATAAGGGTGTTACGGTAAACGTCATGGGAGTTAGTGTCCAAAAATTTCGCGGGCGATCATGTTTTTTTGAACTTCGTTGCTGCCGCCATAAATAGTGCGTACTCTTGAATAGAAATAATTTTGTAACCAGAGCGCGGCTTGGGCATTGCCATCAAAGACCGACTGTTCGTCAGCAGGCATACTTGCCGCATATTCTGGACCCATGATTTCCATACCGATTTCTGTAATCGTTTGGAAGAGTCCTGCGCTGTTGAGTTTTAGCACGGAGGGCTGTAGTCGAATTGGTTTTTTATTCATCACAGCATCGATGGCTTCCAAGCCAAGTTCCTGAAGAGCCCTGAGTTCTGCTTCGGCGTTCAGGAGACGAAACTCAAGCGCTTGTTTGCGCTGCAGCTGTTCTGGCTTGAAAAACCGCTCGTTAATAAGTGCACGTGTGCGTTTAAGGTATTGAAACAAAGGCGCGGTATTGGCTGAGTTTAGTCTTTCCCTCGCCAGCAAAAATTTTCCGTATTTCCATCCGTCGCCGATTTCTCCAATACAGTCAGACAAAGGAACTTCGACGTTGTCTAGAAAAACTTCATTCACATGATGCCAGCCGTCGATCGTTCGGATGGGTCTGATCGTAATGCCTGTTGAGCGGACGGGAATAATCAGTAGACTGATCCCTTCTTGTTTGCGTGTCTCATCTGACGTCCTGACAAGCGTGTACATTAGGTCGGACTCTTGGGCATGCGAGGTCCAGGTTTTCTGTCCATTGACGATGAACACATCGCCCTCTATGCGCGCATGGGTCTTCAGTGAAGCTAGGTCAGAGCCCGCATTGGGTTCTGAATACCCCTGACACCACCACTCCGACCCATCTAAGATTGGGGGCAGATAGCGTGCCTTTTGGCTTTCTGAGCCAAACTCGATCAGAACGGGACCAATGTGTCTCAAACCATGATGATATTGGGGTGGACAGTCATTTTCAGCAAGAACCTCGCCAAAAATAGCTTGTTGCCTGGTATTCCATCCTGTGCCGCCATATTCCACAGGCCAGTTTGGTGCGCCCCAGCCACGAGCGAACAGAATCTTTTGCCAGCGGCTCCAGGGCTCGCGCGAGAGCTTGCGATTGAGCGCCATGATTTGTTTGATATCGGGCGGACATTGCGTACTGACAAAAGCATGAATTTCCGCTCTGAATGCGTCGTAGTCAATCGAGGCTTTTACATCTGTGTTCATTGTTGTTGATATCCCGGTGCGATTAGCGACCTTTGTAGACTGGCTTGCGTTTTTCTTTAAATGCGAGCAATGCTTCTTTAGTGTCTTCTGTTTTACCGAGCGCGACCGTCATATTTTGCTCAAAGCGATAGCCCTCTCGGCGCGGCATGACGAGCGTCACTTGCGCGGCTTGCTTGGCATAACTCAGTGCGATCGGTGCTTTGCTGGCGATGTCATTGGCGATTTCCATAACATAGGGCATGAGTTCTTCCGGGGGAAGGCTCGCTTCGACCAGGCCGAGTCGATACATTTCATCGGCATCGATTTTCATACCCGTGAAAAACATGCGACGCGCACGTGATTTGCCGAAAATACTTTGCAGCATGGCTGTCCCGCCTGCGAGACCAACATTGATTTCAGGCATCGAAAACACAGCGGTGTTGGAGGCTACCCAAATATCACACTGCGTCATGAGCCCGAAGCCCGCGCCCATCGCGGGTCCGTTCACTGCCGCGATGACGGGTTTGCTGCATTCGATGATCGAATTGCCTGCTTCTCGGACCAAGCGATTGTGGTGCCAATAGGCACCTGGTTTTTCATTTAGACCTGGGCGCTCGTTTAGGTCTGCGCCTGCGCAGAAAATTTTCCCTTTACCCGTAATAACGGCGACTTTGACCTCTGGGGTGTCGTTGAAATAATCGAAGACCTGGATGATTTCGCTACGCATCTGTGCATTTTGAGCGTTGTGCGGAGGGCGGTTCAGGGTGACGGTCGCGACACCGTTCGCGATGTCGAGTTCAAGAGTTTGCAAATCCATGATGGCTACCTTTTGATAATGGTTTATTCAACTGAAATACTGACGCCCTCGACTTTCATGAGATTTCTAAGCCGTTGTTCTTCATTAGCAAGAAATTTCCCAAAGGCCTCGGTTTTAAGCCCTTCAATGAAGAGTCCTGTTTGATTGATGGCATTCAAAACATTCGTCGTTTTCATGGCGGTTTCTATACCCTCGAGCAATTCATTTTGAACGGAAAGGGGTGTTCCCGTAGGCATCAAGAATCCAAACCAGCTTCCAAAAACAAGATCAACGCCAAGCTCTTTAAATGTTGGCACATTAGGCGCGGCAGGGTGTCTCTTTTCAGAAGAAATCGCGATCGCATTTAAAGTGCCGGAGTTCACGCGAGGCATCGCAGACGGACCATCAAAAATCCCCATGATTTGACCGCTAAGCAAATCGTTCATCGCTGGGCTGGTCCCTTTATAAGGAACATGTGTGATGCGAACCTTAGCTTCGGCTGCAAAGAGTTCAGCGGCGATATGTGGGCTTGAGGCGTTACCCGAAGAGCCAAATAATAGACCGCCGGGATTACTTTTGCCGAACTCAATCATTTCTTTGACGTTTTTAAAGGGTACCTTTGGATTCACGACTAAAAGACTGGTTGAGCGTCCAAGTAAAAATAAAGGACTGAGTCCTTTTGGGTCGTAGGGTAGAGACTTTTTAAGGACAGGGTTGGAGGTAAATCCATAGCTGGTTAACAGGATGGTGTAGCCATTGGCAGGCGCACGTGCAACCAATTGAGTGCCAATGATCGTCCCACCTCCAGGCTTGTTATCGACGACAACAGGTTGTCCCCATTGTTTTGAAAGTTCGGCAGCGATTGAGCGGCCGTATACGTCAGTGACTCCGCCTGGTGGATAGGGCACAACGATGGTGACTTGTCTATCGGGGAACTTGGCTTGAGCCGAAGCGGCACACGTTGCAATCAGTCCAGCAAGGATGATTTTTTTAAAGGATGTGTTGAGGGTACGCATTATTTAATCTCCTTCAGGGCTTATTTTTTTGTGGATGCTTTAGATTGCTCGATGACTTTTTTCCATTTCGCAGATTCCGTACGAATAATTTCATCCATTTCTGCAGGTGAGCCACCCTTGATTTCGAGCCCCGTCGAAATTAATCGTTGACGCACGTCCGGCATTTTTAAAACTTCATTGAGTTCTTTATTGAGTTTTGCGATGATCGCTGGTGGAGTGCCTGCAGGTGCGGTGATGTAGTTGATCGGTGAGGCAGAGTAGCCTTTCAAGGTATCTGCGATGGGTGCAAGATCGGGCAGCGCCGGATTTCTAGACAGGGTCGACACGCCCAGTGCCTTGACTGTGCCCGCTTTGATATGGGCCTGGTAGACTGACAGTGAGTCAATCGACATCTGTACAGAGCCTCCTACGACTTCAGTGACGGCGGCGCCTGATCCTTTATAGGGAACATGTTCGATATTGATTCCCGCCATACTTTTAAAGAGTTCTCCCGCGAGATGGCTAGAGGAGCCAATGCCCGAACTCGCAAAGTTCACTTTGTTTGGATTTGCCTTTGCGTAGGCGATCAGTTCATTGACGGAGTTGACAGGTAGATCTTTATTGACGACTAAAACATTGCTCCCGTCGATCAGCTGGATTACCGAGGAGAACGCAGTCGCAGCATCGTACGGCATCTTGTCCATTAAATAGGGTGCAGTCATTTGCTGGCCCGGTGTAGCGTAAAGAAGTGTGTATCCATCTTTTGGGGAGGTTGCGACAAACGCCGCGCCTATTACACCGCCGGCTCCAGGTTTGTATTCAATGACGACGGGTTGACCAAGACGTTTGGACAAGGGATCGCTGATGATTCGTGCCGTATTGTCAGCACCTCCGCCTGGGGCGAAGGGGACAATCAGTCTGATCGGCTTGTTGGGATAGTCCTGAGCGAGTGCGATGGAGGTGTGGAGTGCGGAAAAGATGGCGAGAGCGCCGACTAAAAGCTTAGTGAGCTTCATGATGTTGTCTCCTCAAGGTAAATTATTTATATTTTTTCAGTAGTGTCCCAACGTTTGCACGCCAAGAGCTTGTAAGTTAATGATTTTATTGCCTAATTCGGTCATTTTGTCTGGTCTCGATTTCAACTTTGATTTCGAGCAGACTGAGGGTTGTTCGCGACTTCTCGCGGGGAACCCTCATGCACCAAGGCAAACTCGTTTTCTCGCAGATCATGATGCATCTGCCACTGACAACTTTTCGGCGTTGCGTCGCCGCGCATCGAGGCGATCACAAGGTCAAGGACTTTACCTGCTTGGATCAGTTTC
>NZ_OZ248473.1:0-896894 GCF_965234455.1 Zwartia lucis
AACATATGGGTTTAATTATTCAAGACTTTAGGGCGAGACCTAATGTCAGTTTATGAACCAGCATTGCGATCTCCTTTCGTGTATTTAACAAGATCTCAATGCCCACTGCTGGCTTTCAGTGGTGTCCTTTCGAAAGGACAAAACCGGATGAGTGAGCGTCCCGTTACAGGACGCTTGCACTCAACGCTTAAAGCCCGATCGTAGTGCGCCGCTGGCAGCTTCGATTTGCGCATCAAGTTCGCCGGCTTCCACAGCTTGCTTGATCACTTGCAAAGTGCCTACAAGATGATCTGCAGCACCAACTTCCACGGTGCTTTTGCCCTTAGCTAATTCAAACTGTTTTGCACCATAGCGAACTGTTAGGCAAATCCTCCCATCTACATTCGTCCACCACATGGGGCGTACACGCCGTTGAATCTCAACGGTCTTGCGACTGCCATCTTCACTGGCAACAGTTTTGAAACGGTTGGTCGTGTATTGCTCAACTTCAAGTTTGCGAGTGCGCTCATTTTGATCTCCTGTAGGTGGATGGGGCACGCACAAACTGTATTTTCTGATGGTGATGAAGGTCGATCAATTTTGCCAAAATGCCATAGAAAACTAAGAAATCAGGCTGGATTTTGTACAGAAATATTTGGTCAGGGATAAATAATTGCGAGTTGCTTAGTGAGTTGCATTAGGTTGCTTGAAGAAAGAAGTTGCTTGTTGAAGGTTACTTGTTACATGTTGCTTGTTACTGCTTTGGGACAAATGAGTAGCTCTGACCGCAACACAGCGAATCCTGTAACCCCCGTAACCCAGATACTCAGTGACAGGCAACCAGCTACAAGCGACTTCTTTTGATCTCTGTGACTTCTCGCAACTAATGCAACTACTGCGACCCATCCATATTCTTAAAGGAGAAACTAAATGGAAAAGGAAATTGCAGTTCGCTTGTTCGAAAAAAAAAGTTAGGTACCACATACGATCGAGGTCTTTATCGCACAGCTGTCTTCAATGCCAGTGCTGAAATAAAAGATCCACACGTGAAATATTTATTGGATTTCTATCAATATGATCGCTGGGAGCACACAGCCAACACGGATCAACAAATCGCCATGCTGAATCAAGTCGCTGGGTACTGTTCGGCAGACGACCTGACCAGTTGGGTCACACGCTACGATCTTGTAAGCAAAACAAAAACACATGTACAAGGTGTAGCCATACTGGATGAGAAATCCAATACTCTTAGGATTTCGTAAAGCGAATATTTCAAATTCAATCGCTTCTTCATAATTGCAATCGAGACGTAGGTCGCAATCGCGATCCATATTTGCGTCTTCACGGCATTTTCCGTGTTGCCATAAAAGGCTTTGATTCGAAGGTGCTGTTTGATCCATTTGAAGAACAATTCGACTTGCCAACGCTGTTTGTAAAGTTCGCAAATAGTGTTGGCTGGCAGGGTGAGATTGTTTGTCAGAAACTCGAAGGTATTGCCTGTTTCGCGGTCGAAGAACGTTACAAGTCGAATTGGCTCTGGATACCGCGCAGCGGTCAGCACCCCAGCCAATCGAACATGATGATCGCTGATCAAACCAGTATTTGTCGCGACGGGAAACGATTGCACCATCGCGACTTGCATGTTTGTCTTGGCACGAGTCACGAAGAACGCTTTGGCCATGTGCAATGTGTAAAGTCGCGCGAAGTCGACATACGCTTTGTCCATCACGTAAAACGCGCCAGCCTCGATATAACCTTGCTCGCAAAGGATATCGAGCACTTTTATATCGTGCATTTTTCCATCGCTGATATGAATAAAACTCGGGATCGATCCCTTCAAATCTATCAGGGTATGAAGCTTGATCGCTGCCTTCGTAGTTCGAAACGGTGCCCAATTGAAGATGCTCAAACACAAGTCGATCGTAGTCGAATCCAACGCGTAAACGGTCGCACCCATCAGCGACACCAACTCCGAGCTCGACGGTTCGTTGGCGTAAAGCGTACGCGCCGTTCTGATCAAATGATGTGCCAAATCTGCAAAGACTTCCCACGGCCTGACTCGGTTTGCGTTGGCCAAGGTATTGCGAGAAACCGTTTTGCAGCGCAACCCCATGTGATAAAAATGTTTGCGTTGCGCTCGCAAATTGATCTCGATATCGCGCAGCGATTCGCGCGTAGTGAGCTGTGCAAAGGCAAGAACCAAGAACTGATCCAAACAACTGAAATCCTGAACCTTGTGTTGCGCTCGACGAGCTGCAACCATTCGACTGAATGCTTTGAGCGGCAGATAAGCCATGACTTGCGCGAATACCAATTGTCCAGTGTGCATGATCATCCCAGGCAGATAACATCTGCAAATGATGACTCAAGTTGGAAATCGGATTCAAATCGTGGACACCAAAAAATGGGGATTTATCTATGAATATCAATTATTTACAGCGTTTTTATTCTGAAACGTTGGGACACTAGTGAACCTTCATGAATAAATTCTAGGTGTTGTAGGTGTATCTCCGCTTTGATTTAAATCAACTAGGTAAAATTGAGTTTATTTTCTTGTTGCGATTCGATGAAACTTCCCGCGCTTGATCTTCCTCTTGGCAAAGAGGTTGCCTATCCAACTTCCTATGACCCGAGTTTGCTGTTTCCCATTGCGCGTGCACTGGGACGCGAACAGTTCGCTTCTCTAATGTCTCCGCCTTCACTGCCTTTTTCAGGCTGGGATCTCTGGAATGCCTACGAAATGTCGTGGCTGAGCCCGCAAGGCATGCCGCAAGTCGCGATATTGCGTTTCATCGTTGACTGCACCAGCCCCAATATCATCGAATCCAAATCCCTGAAGCTTTATCTCAACAGTTTCAATCAGACCGCCTTTGTTTCAACTGAACTCATGCTTGAAACCTTGCGCAAGGATCTCTCGGCAGCCGCTGGAGAACGAGTCTCGGTCGAGCTCATCCCGACACGTGATTTTGCGAACTTGCAGATCGAGGAATTCAACGGTTTGGACCTTGATGCACAGGTACTCACGATTGATTGTTATGAGCCCAATGCTGACCTGCTTTGTTTAGCGGCCACACAGAATGGCCACACAACAAAAGTGAGTGAGTCTCTTTTTTCGAGGCTCTTAAAATCCAACTGCCCAGTGACCTCTCAGCCCGATTGGGCCTGTGTGCAGATTGACTACACTGGTCCAAAAATCGATCCTGCCGGGCTGCTGAAATATATCGTCTCGTTTCGGATGCACAACGGCTTTCACGAGCAATGCGTTGAAACGATCTTTATGGATATTTTGACGCGGTGTCAACCACACGCCCTGTCCGTATACGCACGCTACACCCGACGTGGTGGCCTAGACATTAACCCTTGGCGTGCAACGCCAGGCATGCCAACACCCTCACTTCACAGAAGTGCGCGTCAATAAGTTAGTTTTTTGAGGTTTTTTCGCGAATGACGGGCATCGCGCGACGTAGGTAATAGAGCATCGACCAGACCGTCAGGATCGCTGCGATAACAATCAGGACTTGCCCGATTTTCGCAAAAGGGATGCCGAACAGCGTGTCGTAGTAAAGCAAGCACGGTATCGCAATCATCTGGGCGGCGGTCTTGAACTTACCGAGCCAGTGTACGGCAACGCTTGCGCTCGCGCCCATCTGCGCCATCCACTCTCGCAGGGCGGAGATCGTAATTTCACGTCCAATAATCACCAGCGCAATCATGACGTCCACACGATCGAGATTGAGCAAAACCAATAAAGCCGCGGACACCATGAGCTTGTCAGCGACGGGATCTAAAAAAGCACCAAAGGACGAAGTCTGATTCCAACGACGGGCCAGCCAACCATCAAACCAATCCGTCAATGCGGCAAAAATAAAGGCCAGACTCGCGGTCAGGTCGCGCGCAGGCACGCTCATCCACGACTCAGGCAGATAATAAAGCCCGACCAAGAGCGGGATCATGGCGATACGAAGCCATGTCAGGACGATGGGGATATTTAACGGCATACGCTATGCTAACCCAGTTAGCGTAGGGAAAAGTAAATACGCTCGGCCAATTCGGGGGAGATTCCTTCGACGGAGGTCAGGTCCTCAATACTCGCATTGGCCACGCCGCTAAAACCGCCAAAGCGTGCGAGCAAGCGTTGACGGCGTTTAGCTCCAATGCCGTCGATGTCCTCGAGACGAGAAACGTTTCTGGCTTTGGCACGCTTGGCGCGCATCCCGGTAATCGCAAAACGGTGCGCCTCGTCCCGAATTTGTGCGATCAGCATCAGCGCGGCGGAGGTTTCGCCCAAGACTAAAGGGGCTCTCTCATCAGGGAAAATCAAGGTTTCCAAACCGACCTTGCGTCGATCTCCTTTTGCCACGCCCACTAAAACCTCAGTTTCTAAGCCAAGTTCGACAAAAACTTGACGGGCGATTTCCACCTGCCCTTTGCCTCCATCAATCAGGACCAGGCCCGGCATCAGCGCCTCTCCATCTGCGACCTTTCCAAAACGTCGGGTCAGCACTTGCCTCATCGCCGCATAATCATCACCCGGAGTAATACCCGCGATGTTGTAGCGACGATACAAGGAAGGCTGCATGGCATTCTGGGCATACACCACGCAAGAAGCCTGAGTCGCCTCTCCTGCGGTATGACTAATATCGAAGCACTCGATATGCAGAGCGTCGAGAGCGACCGGGTCAGTATCAAGATCCAGGGCCTCGGCCAGCGCCAACGTTCGGGCACTTCGCGCCCCCGACTCCAGCAGCGCACTCCCCAGCGCCATTTCCGCATTGCGCGTCGCTTGCTCGAGCCAAGCGCGGCGCACCCCTTGTGGACGACTCATAAAACGTGATTTGGTGGAGGAAGATTCCGCAATCAAATCGATCAACGCAGGATCGGGTAACGCATGCGACCCTACGACAACTGCGGGCAAGGGATGATCCACATAATGCTGAGCGATAAAAATTTCGAGGACCTCTGCACTGGAGTCACCATCGGTATGCGTGGGGAAAAATGCACGGTCTCCAAGATGACGTCCTCCCCGCACCATCGCCAAATTGACACAGACCTTGCCCCCAAGGGAGGCCACCACGATGACATCGGTATCGCTTTGATCCGAATCCTCCATGGTTTGTTGATGCAATACCTTGGCAAGCGCCCCCATTTGATCGCGCAATAGCGCAGCCTGCTCAAACTCAAGGGCCTCGGCGGCACCTTGCATGCGCCGCTCAATATCGCCCATGATTTCCTGCGTTTCACCCTTCAAAAATCGGGCGGCCCGCTCGGCGTCTGCCAAATAGTCCTGCGGGGATATTTCATCGACACATGGCGCGGAACAACGACCAATCTGATGAAGCAAACAAGGTCTGGAACGATTGGCATAAACCGTATCCTCACAGGTTCGTAAACGAAAAACCTTTTGTAAAATCTGTATGGTTTCTCTGACGGCCCAAGCGCTCGGATAAGGACCGAAAAACTGACCTTTTTTTTGTGTCGAGCCACGGTAATACGCAATGCGCGGCGCCACATGGCCAGAAAGCATCAAGTAGGGATAGGACTTGTCGTCGCGAAACAGAATGTTGTAGCGCGGGCGCAGCGTTTTAATCAGGTTGTTTTCAAGAATCAGCGCCTCGGCCTCGGAGCGCGTGACCGTGACCTCGATACGGACTACGCGCGCCACCATATGACCGATACGAGGGCTCGAGGGTGTCTTTTGAAAATAAGAGGACACTCTCTTTTTTAAATCACGCGCCTTACCAACGTACAAAACCTCATCAGCCGAATCGATATGCCGATACACACCCGGCAGATGCGGCAGTTGCGCTAGAAACGCCTTAATATCAAATGCGTTTGGCTCAGACTCGCTCATGGAGTGCTTGGACCGATTTCAACGCCTCAAGATAGGCCAATTGCTTTTGTAAGGATTTCCAGTCTGGCGCAGCAGACTTGGGCATCAAACGCTCGATCCTCTCTTGGGAGCGACGCGAGGATTTCCAAGAAAGTCTCTGCAACAAATCATCCGCCAGATCTGGACGGTTGCATACCAAAGCCATATCACACCCTGCGTTGAGTGCAGCGCGTGCGCGCGCCAAGATGTCCCCTGCGACCGCGGCACCTTCCATGGTGAGATCATCGGAAAACACTACGCCGTCGTAGCTCAATTTTTTGCGCAAAATTTCCTTAATCCAAATAGGTGAAAAACCAGCAGGCAGCGCATCCACTTTCGTGTAGATGACATGGGCGGGCATGACGGATGGAATCACTTGATCACCGAGCCATTGATAAGGTGCGGCATCATGTTCAAGAATTTTTTTCAAAGATCTCGAATCGCGGGGGATCGCATGATGCGAGTCGGCCGAGACTGCGCCATGTCCGGGGAAGTGCTTGCCGCAGGCGCCCATGCCTGCTTGCGCCAGACCTTGCGCCAAGGCGCGCGCCAGCATCGCAACCACGCGAGGATCCCCATCAAAAGCGCGATCTCCGATGACACTGCTTACGCCAAAATCTAGATCTAATACAGGCGTAAAGCTGAGATCGACGCCACAAGCACGCAACTCGGCACCCAGCACAAAGCCTACGTCAGTAGCCATGCGCATCGCACGCATCGGATCTTTGTGCCACTCCGCACCTAAGCGTCGCATCGAGGGTAGCACTGTAAAGCCATCGGTCTTAAATCTTTGCACTCGACCACCTTCGTGATCGACTGCGATGAATAGGCTGGGCGAACGCAACTGGTGTATGCGCTGAGTCAGTGCAAGCAACTGTTTACGGTTGGTGAAATTACGCGCAAACAGAATCACTCCGCCGACCAACGGATGAAGTAAGCGGGCTTCTTCGGCAGGGGTCATTTTTAGACCCGCGACATCGACCATCAAAGGACCACGAGGAATCACAGGGATGGTGACTGGGGCTTGGCTCGGTTCGTGCATGATCATGCTCCTTTATTTATATGTTTAGTAGGCAATGTATCCGAGAGCGTCTCAACCACAACATACGCGGCTCCGTATTCGGATTCGTCGGTCAAGGAAACATGAGCGACACCAAAGCGCGTCTCGTACCATTGCGCCAGTGGACCCGAGAGAACCACGGTGGGACGCCCCCCTTTTAAATTGAGCGTTTGCATGCGCGTCCACCACATCGGCATCCTCATCCCCAAGCCAACCGCTTTAGAAAAGGCTTCTTTTGCGGCAAAACGTGTCGCGAGATATCGCACTCCACGTCCGCGATCGCGGGCAGCACGTGCTTTAAACACGCGCAACTCATCTTCGCCGAGAATTTTTTCCGGAAAGCGCTCAGGATGGCGTTGCCAAGCCCGATCGATGCGCTCCATGTTGACAAGGTCCATACCAATACCAGCGATCGCACCCAAGACAGCCTACCTTTAGTGTTGACGTGGTTGCAACAAGGCGCCTCGCTGCGCCTTGAGCCGGGCCTCGATCATGCAGGCTTTCATGTTACGAATGGTATTTTCCCAGCCATCAAAAATTGCTTGCGCCACGAGTGCATGCCCAATATTGAGCTCAGCGATCCCCTCGAGCGCTGCGATTGGTGCAACGTTTCCGAAATGCAAACCATGTCCGGCATTGGTGCGCAAGCCTTGAGAAACCGCAACGGCGATCGCTGTTTTCAAACGGTTTAATTCAGCGTCTGCTTGAGCTGCAGTGTTTGCTTCAGCATAAGCGCCCGTATGCAACTCAATCACGGTCGCCCCCGTATCGACCGCCGCAGCGATTTGACGCGCGTCGGGATCAATAAACAGAGACACTCGAATGCCGCTCGCCTGCAATTGCTCGACAGCGGCTTTGACCGTCGAAAAACCTCCAATCACATCCAGACCACCCTCGGTCGTGAGTTCCGTACGTTTTTCAGGCACTAAACACACGTCCTGCGGAACCACTTTACAAGCGATTGCCAACATTTCAGGGGTAATGGCACACTCAAGATTCATACGTGTGCGCAACAGAGGACGCAAGGCAAAGACATCCGCATCCTGAATATGACGCCGGTCTTCGCGCAGGTGCAAGGTGATCAGATCAGCACCCGCATCTTCTGCGAGTAATGCCGCTGCAATCGGATCAGGATAAGCCGTATGACGCTGTTGACGCAGCGTTGCGACGTGATCAATATTGACGCCAAGATCAATCATGGTGGGTGCTCTCTGTGGTGTGAATCTATTTGAAACATGGCAGCCCCCATCGCTGAGGGGTTACCTAAAAAGTGAGATTATCACGCAGTGCGTGTCAGATCCCCTATTTGACTGCAGGTTTGGCCGAAGGTTTAACGTGGATCTGTACAAGTGGACGCGCAATTTTCAAGAAGGCTGCGCTAAAAGTCACGGACTGCTTTGTCGCCGCTTGCATATTCACGTAGATAGGCGGATTGGCAATAATTTCTGGTGCAATCGTGCCAGGCTTGGCCCCTCTCAGCACTCTGAGGGTCAACCGGCCCGCTGCAGAACCGAGGTCTTGCGCAGTTAAATCAAGCGCCGCCACAGCACCCGCTCTCACATCTTTGACATCCCACCCAAGCAAAGGTATGCGGGCATCATCGGCCACCTGAACCAACGCGACATAGGATTGATTGACCGTCGGATCCAAAAACGTTTGAAAAACATCGACTTTTTCGATCAAACTCCGGGCGGCAGAGCCCACCTCGAGTGGTCTTAACACCGTCAATTCAATTGCAATAAGACCGGACCCGCTCAAACTTTCCTGAAACGCTTTGACCGCGGCCACCGAACTTGCATCTGTTGGGTTGTAAATCACGCCTACGCGTCGGGCCTGAGGGGAAATTTGTTTAATGAGTGCCACCCTTTTTTGCAAAGGTAGTGCATCGGTCACACCCGTGACATTAGAACCCGATGGCCCCCATCCCGCTAGCACCTCGCTTTCAACCGGATCTGTAATGCCCGCAAATACAACCGGAATCTGTGTCGTGTGCTTCGTCACCGCTTGGACGGCGGGCAGCGACAAAGCAATCACCACGTCCGGTTTTCCTCGGACAGTATCAAGGGCAAGCTGCTGCGCTCGCTCCGAAGAGCCTTGGGCGTCGACGAGACTCAGCTTCAGATTGCGCCCCTCACGAAATCCTGCGGTACGCAGTACCTCGCGGATCCCTTCGGTCATCTCCGCCGTGACTTCATCTTTCTGGTAAGAGAAAATAGCGACTGACTTCGTCTGCGCGGAGACCCCGGCGCTGCCGATTAGCAGTGCAAAGGCAAACAGCCACGCGCCGAATAAGTTTATTTTCATTAAAGAGTCAACACCAATCAAACAGTCAATATGCCATCGTTGGAACGCCCAATCATCGAGCGTACCCATTTTTTAGCGGGCAACCCGTATTGTGACTCAACCACCTCGGCGCGTGCGAGCAATTGCTCGATGTCAATGGCGATCGGCGGTCCTTTAAACGCCAACACAACTTGATTACCCGCATCGATCTGAGGCAAGCTCAATAATCTACCCTCGAATGCCTCGCTTAAACGCCGGATATTCTTTTCAAAACTGGCATGCGCGCCAAATAGATTGACCGTCATGACCCCGATCTCACCCAAAACGTGACGGCAGCTCTGATAGAACGCCAGTGAGTCACGAACGGGCCCGGCGGCCTCGCCGTCGTAAACATCGACCATCAAAACCGCGCATTGGTCATGCTGGCTTGGATCAGCGACCCACACCCCTGCATCCAAGTGCTCAATCTGCATTCTCTCGGGTCTGGGTAATTTGAAATACATCTCGCAGGCCGACGTCACGAGAGGATTCCACTCAATCACGCGAAGTTTGCAAGGCGTCTGTTTTAAGCAAAAACGTGCCAGCGAGCCCGCTCCTAGACCGAGCATGCCGATCGTTTGTTGACGTCCTGGCGCAAGAAAAAGAAGCCAGGCCATCATCTGGGCTGTGTACTCGAGCACGAGCTCGGCGGGCTTGGAGACCCACATCGCACCTTGAACCCATTGCGTCCCGAAATGCAGGTAACGAATACCGCCCCCCTCAGAAATTGTAGGGATTTCATGCTGCGGTCGACACGCATTTTTTTTCCAAGCCATTGTAAAAAAACACCTTTTTTGTCATTTCTTAGGTGCAGGATAGCATTGCAACATTGCGAAATCTCGCTTTTACCTGTAGAATGAAGGGCTTGACTTAGGATACGTGGCTACATTGCTGTGGCTGGCGACCCGACCAACCGAAAGGATTTAATATGAAAGCTGAGATTCATCCAAATTACCGCGACGTCGTGTTTGTTGACCTTCAGACAGGCAACAAATTCATTACGCGCTCGACACTCAATAGCCGCGAAACCATTGAAATGGATGGCAAAACATATCCATTGTTCAAATGTGACGTGACGTCTGAATCTCACCCTTTCTACACCGGCGCTCAAACACGTATCGTTGAGACAGGCCGCGTTGAAAAATTCCGTGCCCGCTTCGCACGTACGTCCGGTACCAAAAAGGCGTCTGCCTGATCAGATTGACTCAGATCAATTTGCGCGCAAAAAGGCGGCCCCCTTGGCCGCCTTTTTTTTGGTAACGTCGCCCATAGCCACCTCATTATGAAGGTTTGAGTCCGAGCGTGTCACCCTCCAACACCCAGTCCACCCCGGCAAGATTAACAGCCAACGCATCCAGCAAGCTTCCACGTCTGGTGCTGCTGGTGTTGGCTCTTGCCTATGTATCCGCAGGGCTGTTCGGCAGAGATCCTTGGAAAACAGATGATGTAGTCGGTCTGGCCACCATGCTTTCTGCCTTGCAATCTCAAGGGGTGGAGTGGCTGGTCCCACAGCTTGGCAATCTTAAGCTCACCGAGGACGGCCCGCTCGTGATGTGGCTGGGTGCCTTGCTAATACATCTTTTCGGACCTTGGATCGGAGAGGTTGCCGCTTCACGTTTGCTCAACTTGCTTTGGTTTGGCATCACGCTAGGATCAGTGTGGTACGGAACCTATTTGCTCGGACGACGAACTGAAGCTCAGCCACTGGCACTGCCCTTCGGTGGCGAGCCCACCGTCAAAGACTACGGGCGACTCCTGGCGGATGTTGCTACATTACTGTTTTTAGCCACGGGAGGCGTGCTGCTACGTTTTCATGAAACCTCAGATGTCCCGGCGAATCTCGCGTTTCAAGCACTAGGTTTTTATGCGCTTGCCCGGATGATGGACAAGCCTAAAATGGGTGCAACGATACTCGTCCTAGCCCTGGTTGGCGCCTTTTTAACCCGCGCCTTGCCGGGTGTCGTTCCCCTCTTGCTGACCTTACCCATTGCCTTTTTCAAGCGCTCAGTTCTATGGTCGGCGCGTTACTATGCCATCGGTTCGGTGTTGATAGCGGCCGTTCTGATCGCCTGCTGGTGGATCCCTACCATTGAAC
The DNA here is from genome assembly GCF_965234455.1 of Zwartia lucis. Taxonomy (GTDB): domain Bacteria; phylum Pseudomonadota; class Gammaproteobacteria; order Burkholderiales; family Burkholderiaceae_B; genus Zwartia; species Zwartia lucis. The sequence goes on from NZ_OZ248473.1 coordinate 11,326, forward strand.
TTCACCCTGAGTGGATGAAGGCCTGGCTTCACTGGAATCGTCTCAGCTTTGGTCTGCCAGAATACGAACATGCCGTGCGACCTTTGCGCGATCTTCCTTGGTTTCTCTGGCCGATTTGGCCGCTAGCCCTCTTGGCCCTTTGGCAATGGCGACGTTGGACGACGGCTCCTCATATTTGGGTGCCTTTCGCCTTTGTGCTAGGCGCTCTTCTGACACTGTTTATTTCACCTCAATCCGGTGAAGCGGAGTATGTACTGCTGATTTGTCCGCTCGCGGTCTTAGCAGCTTTCGCTATTCCCACCATGCGTCGAGGCGTCATCAACACCCTCGACTGGTTTGCGCTGATGTGTTTTTCCGTCACGGCTGCTTGCGTATGGATTGGATGGTTTGCGCTTCATTTTGGGATGCCCAAGCAAATCTCACTCAATATTGCTCGCCTGACTGTGGGGTACGAGCCGACCATTGCCTGGTGGAGCGTGGCCTTAGCCTTTGTCTGCACACTCTGTTGGATCGCCATGATTGTTTGGCGAGTCAAAGCCAATCCTAACGCACTTTGGCGCGGATCTTTACTGGCCGCGGGTGGTCTCACAATTTCTTGGATCCTGCTTGTGCTGCTTTGGATGCCTGCGATCGACTACGTTCGAAGCTACCGCCCAATGTCTGCCGAAATCCGCAAAACGCTCGAGGGTTTGTCTTCAACACCAGGGGAGCTCGCTTGCCTGAGGGCTCAAGGTTTAGCTCTCGGACCACGCGCCTCCTTCTTCGTCTTTGATCATATCGAATTGGTCTACGACTCAGTCTGCCCGTTCGTGTTGCAGCAAACGACGAAAAAGAAACTGGAAAATGGCGAGGCTGGCTTTAGTGATCATGCCGAAGTCCTCTGGCAAGGTTCCCGAGGTGCGGATCGCTTCGATCGTTATAGAATTTTGCGCCTTCCCAACCGATGAATGTTGTCGATACCTCGCCTCGGTCCTTTGGCGCAACACTTCGTGCGATTTTTAAACAGTCTTGGCCTATTTTAATTAGTCAATGGGCCAGCATGGCCTTTGGCGTCTTAGACACAGCGATGACGGGACATGCGGGGCCGATCGATTTGGCCACAATGGCCTTATCGATCTCTATTTACATCACGGTGTTTATTGGTCTGACTGGGGTCATGCACGCATTGATTCCCATACAAGCACAGTACGTCGGTGCTGGTAAGCTCGAACGCGTCGGACAAACTTGGGGACAAGGCATCTGGGTCTCTCTGTTGCTCTCCGTTTTTGGCGGTGCCGTACTTCTTTTTCCCGATGTCTGGCTCAGTTTTTCGGGTGATCTCGATCCCTTGGTTCGCTCCAATGTCAAAAGCTATCTGTTCGCGTTGACTTTCGCCTTACCAGCGGCCCTCATGTTTCGGACTGTTTATTCGCTCGCGAATGCAGTGTCACGTCCCAAAATGATCATGATGATCAATCTTGTGGGCATTGTGCTCAAAATATTCTTTAATTGGCTACTTATTTTTGGAAACTGGGGACTGCCGGCTTTGGGTGCAACCGGAGCGGGCATCGCTTCTGCCATTGTCTTTTGGATCAATCTTGCCATCGGGCTCTGGATCGTCACCCGCAGCCCTTTTTACAAACAATTTCATTTAAAACTCGGTCGTCCGCAGTGGGGCGAATTGTGGAGTATCTTGCGCCTTGGTATTCCTATGGGTGGATCGTACTTAGTCGAGGTCAGTGCTTTTACATTTATGGCGTTATTAGTGGCTCAAGAGGGCACCGCCGTCATTGGCGGTCATCAAATCACTTCAAACTTGGCCGCCCTCGCCTACATGATGCCGATGGCTATTGGTGTCGCCACTGCAGCGCTCACGGCCCAAGCGATTGGGGCAGGACAACTTAACCAAGCGCATCGCACGAGCATGATGGGCTTGGTCATAGGCTTGGGTGGTGCGCTCATCACGGCCTGCGCGCTCTACTTTGGGCGAGACATTATTGTGTCGCTTTACACGAACGACCCTGCTGTGGCTCTGATCGCCTTGTCATTGCTCGCTCTCTTGCCTTTCTTTCATATTGTTGATGCCATGCAATGCATCAACAGTTACCTATTGCGGGCGCACAAAATTGCTGTCGTGCCACTCTGCCTGCAAATTTTCGCACTCATGGTGGTGGGCTTACTAGGTGGTTGGTGGCTGGGTTTTGGACCTGGTCGTGGGCTGATTGAACCGCTGCGCAATCAGCTGTTGGCAGGCTCACCCGTAGGGGCAGGAAGTATGTGGCTGATGGCCACGACCGGCCTAGCCATCTCTGCCGTGTTGCTAAACGGCTGGTACCGCCACATCATCAAGGGTCTAAAGCGCAAGGCCCTCAAACGAGCTTAATAAAGCTATCGCGGTAGTATTTGAGCTCATCAATCGACTCGTAAATATCCGCAAGGGCTTCATGCTTACTACGCTTTTCAAAGCCCTTTAAAAGCTCTGGTTTCCAGCGACGGGCAAGCTCTTTGAGCGTGCTGACATCGATCGTCCGATAGTGAAAAAACTGCTCAAGCTTAGGCATGTAATTAAACATAAAGCGTCGATCCTGACTCACCGTATTGCCACAGAGTGGCGACTTGCCCGCTGGAACGTACTTGGACAGAAATCCAATCAATTCGATTTCAGCTTGTGCCTCGGTTAGGGTCGAGGCCTTGACCTTGTCGATGAGGCCGCTTTTCCCATGGGTAGAACGATTCCAGCTGTCCATCGCGTCAAGCAAGGCATCCTCTTGATGAATCACCAACACAGGCCCTTCTGCCACGACGGTCAAATCAGGCTCAGTGACGACGACGGCCACCTCGATGATGCGTTCCTTTTGTGGGTCTAAGCCCGTCATCTCCATATCCAACCATACCAGACGGAACTCATTAGGAACTATTTTTCCATTTTGTGCAGAAGGTGCCTGAGAGGGGGTCTTGGCCATATAATCAATCCAGTTAAAACGTGATTTTCTCACATGCTGTCATAAGGCTCTTTGGACTCATGCTTACGATACTTTTTATTGCTTTCCTTCTCGCGACGATCGGAACACGTTTGTGGTTGGCGAGTCGCCAGCTTCGTCACGTAGTGAATCATCGCGAAGCCGTCCCGGCCGAGTTTGCTTCGCGCATCGGCTTAGTCAGCCACCAAAGGGCGGCTGACTATACGGCCGCTAAGGTAAGATTAGGAATGATCGAGCTCGTTTTTGACGCCGTTATTCTGGTTGGCTTGACCTTGCTTGGTGGTCTTCAACAGATCGATCTCTGGGTCAGCACGCTCACTTCTCACGACTTATTGCGCCAAGTTCTTTTAATCGTGGCTGTCATGACGCTACTCGGTGCACTTGGCATGCCCTTTTCTCTCTACCGACAGTTCAAGCTCGAGGCAAAGTTTGGTTTTAACCGGATGACGCCTAAGCTTTTTGTGACCGACACCCTCAAGGGTATTTTGATTGGTGCCGCACTCGGACTGCCGCTGATCGCTGCAGTGCTTTGGTTGATGGCCGAGGCTGGAGAATTCTGGTGGGTTTGGGCCTGGGGCTTGTGGTCTGTCTTTAATTTATTAGTACTCTTTATTTTCCCTACATGGATCGCACCACTGTTTAATAAATTCACGCCTCTCGAAGACAAAGCACTTGCTCAACAAATCCAAGAGCTTGCGCAGCGCTGTGGCTTTTCGCTCAATGGTTTGTTCGTGATGGACGGCTCAAAACGTTCAGCGCACGGTAATGCTTATTTCACTGGTTTTGGTCGGGCGCGTCGCATTGTCTTTTTTGATACCTTGCTCGCTCGTCTGAGCACAGAGGAAATCATTGCCGTGCTTGCTCATGAGTTAGGTCATTTCAAACATAACCACATCTTTAAACGCTTGGCGATGAGCTTTGCCGGTGCACTCATTTTCTTTGCAATTTTGGGTTGGCTCGCACAGCAGGTTTGGTTCTACACCGACCTTGGTGTGTTGCCACAACTCGGCGGTCGCAATGACGCTATGGCGCTGATCCTGTTTTTTATGGTGGTGCCTGTCTTTACCTTTGGCCTGACACCGCTGTTTAGCTGGTTTTCGCGCAAAGACGAATTCGAAGCCGATCGTTTCGCCAGCAATCAAAGCTCCGCGGACCAACTCGTTTCGGCCCTCGTCAAGCTCGTCGATGACAATGCCTCCACCTTGACCCCTGACCCGCTTCACTCCGCGTTTTACGATAGTCACCCTCCGGTTGCCATTCGTATTCGCCAACTTCTGGCCTCATGACCGAGCGCCTGCAAGGCCGAGTGATTGCTGCGCACGGAAGGCATTACAGCGTCGAAATTGAAGATGGTACGCTGCTTAAATGCTTTCCGAGAGGCAAAAAAAATGATGCCGCAGTAGGTGACTACGTCATCATTTCTCGACAGGGTCAAGATGAGGGTGCGCTCGAGTCCATCCTCGAGAGAAAAAATCTTTTATTTCGCTCTGACGAGTCCAAAAGTAAACAGTTCGCCGCCAACGTTGATCAACTTTTGATTGTGATTGCTGTCGAACCAGCCTTTTCAGATGACTTGTTAGGTCGCTCACTTGCGGGTGCATGGTCAGCCGACATCGCACCGACTATTTTGCTCAACAAAGTTGATCTGATCGAGGGCATGCCTGCGGCCCAAGCAAGACTCGCGCCCTTTCGCTCTTTAGGTGTACCCATCATTGAAATTTGCGCGCGCGATCCTGTCAGCGTACGCAACCAGGTCTTACCTCTACTCAAAGAGAAAACATCTCTCCTGTTAGGGCAAAGCGCGATGGGTAAATCAACCTTGCTCAATACCCTTGCCCCTTTGGCTCAAGCAGCAACGCAAGCGCATTCTGTCGCACTAGGCGCGGGACGACACACGACAACCAGTACGCGCCTTTATCATTTACCCGAGAGTGGTGGCGATCTGATTGATTCTCCAGGCTTTCAAGGCTTTGGTCTGTTGCATTTAAGCAGAGAGGAAATCGAAAGAGGCTTTCCTGAATTTAGCGCGCACCGTGAGCACTGCCGCTTTTATAACTGTACGCACCAGCATGAACCTGGTTGCGGCGTACTTGCGGCGTTAGCGCGGCAAGACATCGACCCTGCCCGCCACGCTCTCTATGTCAGGCTCATTCAGGCGAAAGACGAGCACGAGAGCTATTAGCTGGCATACGCCTTTAATCACCTCCGGCGACGGCAGCCTCGGACAAAATCTGACACATCCCCAACAACATCGCCGCCGTCGCACCCCAAATAAAAAATTGCTTCCAGGGTATGGAATAGTATTGACGGACACGTCCGTCCGCGAGCTCAGCACGATGAAAGCGATAGTTGGCGGGATCCGTTAAAAAAGACAAAGGGACTTCGAAAATTTCAGCGACCTCAAACGTATCCGGGTTGAGTGTGAAGCCTGGACGCACTAATGCCGTAATCGGACTCACCGCAAAGCCTGTGCCCGTCACATAACGCGGTAAGCCGCCTAGACACTCGATAAATGCTCTGGAGAGTCCTGTTTCCTCCTCCGTCTCTCGCAATGCTGTAGCCTGCACATCGACATCTGTGGACTCGACACGACCGCCAGGAAAACTAATCTGTCCGGCATGATCATTCAGGTGCGCAGTGCGTTGGGTCAGCAAGACCGTTAAACCTTCGGGTCTCTGCACAATGGGCACCAAGACCGCCGCCTCGACAGGCGTGCCTTCGCGCCCAGGCATTCTGATCAAAGACTCATTGGGGATGTCTAAGGGTCGCTGTATGGAACCACGCAGTACGTTGCGCAATGCAGGTGCTGTTAAACAGTGCGCGGGAACGGCACCGAACGGCAACGCAGAGGGACTCCACGGTTGCGTCATGGGATCAAAGGAGGGTCGCACAGGAGGTCGACGAGGGCGAAGGTGATCGGGGGAGTCAGAGGACATAGACAAAAGGTAAAGCATCAGGAGAGACGAAAAAGCTGTGATGACTTTTTAACACCTCATTCAACAAAAAAGCACCCCGAGGGGTGCTTTTACTTGTTGCATCGTGCATTGGCAATGCCTTATGCAGCGACTGTCTTGCGAACAAGCTTTTCCTTGATACGAGCAGACTTGCCCGAACGATCACGCAGGTAATACAGCTTTGCACGGCGGACATCGCCGCGACGCTTGACTTCGATGCCAGCGATCTGGGGCGAATACAACTGGAATGTGCGCTCAACGGCCTCGCCTGAGGAGATCTTGCGAACGATGAAGGCAGAGTTCAAACCGCGGTTGCGGCGAGCAATCACAACACCTTCAAAAGCCTGAGTACGCTTGCGGGTGCCTTCGACCACGTTGACGCTCACAACGACGGTGTCGCCAGGAGCAAACTCAGTCACAGGTTTTCCACCTGTCAAACGAGCGATTTCTTCTTGCTCAATGATTTCGATCAAATTCATAAAAACTCCAAGTCATCATGCTCTCGGTCAATATTATTAGGCTGGGTATCCGACCTATTCAGATAACCGCTACCGGGCAGAGGATGCGATAAAAAGCCCTTGATTCTACTATATTTTTAACGTTTATGTCCTCTGTTTGAGTCAATACATGTCCTCTAAGGACTGATCACGCACGTATTCAGAAAAAATGTTTCAATGTTTTAACCTTTAACCCTATTTTGCCCCTCCATGACCCTTTCCGCCTTGCTGCTTGTCATTGTTGCGGCAATGTGTCATGCCTCTTGGAATTTGCTTGCAAAACGCGCAGCGAAAGTTGGTCCAGCCTTTGTTTTCGCCTATGGCCTCTGCTCTACGATCGTGTTCGCCCCCTGGGTCATTTGGATTTTAGTGTTTGAGGAAAATGACTGGAGTTGGGCAATTTTAGGATGCATTCTCTTATCAGGGATCTTGCATTTGGCCTACAGTCTCAGTCTACAGCGTGGCTACCAAGTGGCAGATCTCTCTGTGGTCTATCCCGTTGCCCGGGGCACAGGTCCATTTTTATCTACCATCGGCGCAATTATCTTTATTAGAGAGCCTGCCACCCTGTTGGGTTTGGCTGGGATGCTGAGTGTTGTGGCAGGCGTTTTAATGATCGCCACGCAAGGACAAATCAAACGTTTACTACAACCTGAAGCGATGATCGGGGTGCGCTGGGGGGCACTCGTTGGCTTGCTGATTGCCGCATATACCTTGGTGGATGCCTATGGAGTCAAGGTCCTTGCGATCGCGCCTGTGTTATTCGACTGGGCAACCTCGGCCTCAAAAACCCTGATGCTGCTGCCCCATGCGGCTCGTCAGCCAAAACGCGCTTGGGAAGCCATGCGCGGCTACTGGCCCTTGGCCTGGGCCATTGGGGTCCTTTCGCCGCTTGGGTATATTTTGGTTTTATACGCGCTACGCGATGGTGCTCCAGTGAGTCTGGTTGCGCCTGCTCGCGAAATGTCCATGCTGTTGGTCACGCTGGGAGGTCTTTACATCCTGCGCGAACCTGTTGGCTGGGGCAGACTGGTAGGATGCGGCTTTATCGCCAGCGGTGTTGTCATGCTCGCGAGCAGTTAGAAACCTGCTGCGCTCCCGACCCACATGGATACCGGTACCATTGCAATCCAAAAAGCCAGTAACAACACATCGGACAACATATTTTTAGCTGTAGGTGTAGAGCGCTCAGAGCTGTAGGCAGCAAATGAAGGTGGGTAATTGTGGCGGACTTCTCGTGTCATGTTGTGACTCCTTGTAGTGATCTATAAACAGTACTGTACATTAAACCAGTACTGTTTGCAAGAACAGTATTTTGCAATTTTGTCTTTTTACAACACCACGCTTTATGCTAATTTCTTTTACCTTACGTCAATAAGAATAAATACTTTCTAAAAATCATAAAATTTGCTTAGTAACATCACACATGAACTCATTTACCTCTAGCCACGCACTGTTTCAAGTTTTTGCCGACAACGGCCTGGATCGTATTTTTCTTGTACCCGGAGAAAGCTATCTCGGCTTGCTCGATGCCGTCATCGACTTCCCACAAATAGATGTCGTGACATGCAGACATGAGGGTGGCGCAGGCTATATGGCGGTTGCCGACGGCCGCTTGACGGGGCGGCCTGGTGTCGCACTGGTAAGTCGTGGACCAGGCGCCTCCAACGCGGCAATTGCAGTGCATACCGCTCAGCAAGACGCAGTCCCCATGATCCTGATTGTGGGACAAATCGCCGCTCGGGATTTGCGCCGCGAAGCCTTCCAAGAAATTGATTATCAAAAAATGTACGGCTCAATCGCCAAATGGGTGTTCGAATGCCAGACCCCCGAGCAACTCGGTGAGACGGCTTTCAAAGCGATCCGGATGGCGACCTCAGGTGTTCCCGGACCTGTCGTGTTGGTCATCCCAGAGGATATTCAACAACAGACCGTCGCCAAGCCAAGTTTCAAAAACCATGCGCAGATTTTTGGACTCCCCGAACAATCCATCATGGATGAGATTGGCAAACGCCTAGCGGATGCCCAAAGACCCGTTGTGATTGCTGGTGGGATGTTTGATTGCCCTGGCGGACGCGAAGCGCTCAGCGCCTTTGTTCACCATTGGCAACTGCCTACGCTGGTGTCCTTTCGCCGTCACGACATCTTTGCCAATGACGATCCTTTTTTCGTCGGTGACCTCGGCTTGTCCAATCCGTCAGCCCAAATGGTCACACTACAAGAAAGTGACTTCATCCTAGCGCTTGGCACCCGTCTAGGAGACATCACGACTCAAAACTTCCAGTTCCCGCGCTACGCTCAAGCACCCCAAACACTGTTGCACTGCTATCCGGATTCACGCATTGTCAATTGGGACACGGTGGCCGACTATCCGCTTGTCTGTGATCCAGTCGCACTGGTGCACGCGCTCACGCAAGCCAACGCGACCCAGCCTGGCACCGCTCGACAGGAGTGGCTCAAGACACTGCGTCAACACGCACTACCCTATGCGGCATGGCCCAATCGCGAAGCCAAACAAGGCGTCAACTTTACGGATATTGTGCGGGCGGTCGCCGACAATGCGACTCGGGACACGACAGTTTGTCTAGATGCGGGGACTTTTGCAGCACCCGTTTATCGACACTTCAACTTCAAGTCTGGTCAACGCTTGATGGCGCCCTTGGCAGGAGCGATGGGTTACGGCACGCCCGCTGCGCTCGCCTGCGCCTTGCGCGACCCCACGCGCACGACCGTCTGCATGGTCGGAGATGGTGGTTTTCTCATGACAGGCAACGAAATGATTCTCGCGGTGGAGCGTAAGCTTCCCATCATTTTCATCGTCTCAAACAACAGCAGCTATGGTTCGATACGTTTGCATCAAGAGCGCGGCTATCCTGGGCGCGTGAGCGGCACCTCATTATTTAACCCCGACTTTTACACGCTCGCGACTAGCTTTGGCATGAAAGCGACGCGCCTAGAAAAGAAGTCCGAGATCGATGCAGTGATCAAGGCTGCGCTGTTATCGCGCGAACCCCTTCTCATCGAGGTCAACACAAGCCTCGATGCAATTTTGCCTTGAGTCTAAGGCCTTAAAGCATCAAGGTAGAGTGATCGACGGCTTGCGTCAACACGACACCTTGATGAATTGCATCCGCAAGCGCTTGCGTGCGAGGCAAGATGGCACCCGCATAAAAAACTGCTGTCGCAACTTTATTTTTCATGAAAGCGGGTGAAAGTCCTGTATCTCCATTTTCTGTATCAGGCTCAGCGCAGACAAGTGCCGCACGCGCCATCAACCAGCCACTCAAGACATATCCCGTGAGCATCAAATAAGGCACGCTCCCTGCATAGACAGCGCGAATATGCTTTTTGGTCTGGGCGAGCACGAAAACAATCACCGAATCATAATGCGTGACCGCACGCGAGAGATTGTCCGCAATCAATAGCATGCCTGCGCGCTCGCTCACATCAACGCGAACGGCAAGATCGCGGACAGCCGCCACGGTTTGTTTCATCTGCTGGCTCAGACGTTGCGCGGCGGCACCCCCATCACGAAGCGTCTTGCGACCAATCAGATCATTCGCCTGTATCGCTGTCGTCCCTTCATAAATCGTCAAAATACGCGCGTCGCGATAAAACTGCGCGGCACCGGTTTCTTCGATAAAGCCCATGCCGCCATGCACTTGCACGCCCAGAGAAGACACCTCAAGAGAGCATTCGGTTGAAAAGCCTTTGACAACTGGCACGAGATAGTCATAAAGCGCCTGATACTCGCGTCGCACCTCGGCATCCGAATGCTCGATACTGAGATCGTCAGCAGCCGCAGCTACGCAAGCGATCGCGCGCGCGCCCTCAGTCAACGCACGCATCGTCATCAGCATACGCTGCACATCAGGGTGCTGAATAATCGGCACAGGACCCGCAGAGCCTTCAACGGCGCGACTCTGGATACGATCACGCGCGTAAGCCGTAGCCTGTTGAGTCGCAGCCTCACTCACCCCAATACCTTGAACGCCCACGGCAAAGCGCGCAGCGTTCATCATAATGAACATGTATTCGAGACCACGATTCTCTTCTCCCACCAGAGTGCCGATCGCGCCTTGCCCAACCTCGCCCTTGTTATCACCAAACAACAACACTGCAGTCGGGCTGCCATGGATACCGAGCTTGTGTTCAAGCGAGGCACACCAGACATCGTTGCGCGCACCGAGTGAGCTGTCGGAATTCACTAAAAATTTTGGCACGACAAACAATGACAAACCTTTTACACCAGCAGGTGCATCCGCGGTGCGCGCTAAAACAAGGTGAACGATATTTTCAGCGAGATCATGTTCACCGAAGGTGATGTAGATTTTCTGACCAAACAAGCGATAGGACCCATCTGCCTGAGCGACCGCTTTAGTCGAGACAAGCGACAAATCCGACCCGGACTGAGACTCGGTCAAGTTCATTGTCCCGGTCCACTTGCCACTCACCAAGGGCTCGATATAGGTCTTTTTCTGAGCCTCTGAACCCGTTAGCAGCAAGGCCTCAATCACACCATCGGTCAACATCGAACATAAAGAAAAAGCAACGTTCGCGGCATACAAATTTTCAGTTGTCGCGGTCGCAAGCAGCTTCGGTAGCCCTTGACCCCCCCACTGCTCCGGATGACGAAGACCCTGCCAGCCACCTTCGACAAAACTTTTAAATGCTAAATGAATAGGTTCAGGCATATGCACATGACCCGCTTGGCAGACAGGAGGTTGCTGATCACTGATCCTGTTGGTCGGGGCGACCACTTCAGCTGTGAACTTTGCATTTTCCTCGAGCACGGCGTTTAACAAATCCATCTCAACCCCTGAAAAAGCGGGCAAACTCAACAGACCAGGCATATCCGCAAGATAGTTGAAGACAAATTTGAAATCATCGACAGGAGCGCTAAACGCCATAAATCACCTAAAAAAGCAAAAGAAAAACACAAGAAAAACCAAACCAGACACAAAAAACCCCCAGTCATTGGATAAAAAATCCAACGCGTGGGGGGCGGTTCTGTCGCCTGGGCGATCAATCGCCCAGCAACATTACAAGGTCGTCACGAGTTCGGGAACCGCAGTGAACAAGTCTGCCACTAAACCGTAATCCGCTACACCAAAAATTGGCGCTTCAGCGTCTTTGTTAACCGCCACGATGACCTTGGAATCCTTCATCCCTGCCAAGTGTTGGATCGCGCCGGAAATACCAATCGCCACATACAGTTGAGGCGCCACGATTTTGCCAGTCTGACCGACCTGCCAATCGTTAGGTGCATAACCCGCGTCGACAGCGGCCCGCGAGGCACCCAGCGCGGCACCAAGCTTATCGGCCAGCGGATCGAGGATCTTGAAGTTTTCAGCGCTGCCCATGCCACGACCACCTGACACGACAACCTTGGCACCCGCGAGCTCTGGACGATCGCTTTTCGCGACTTCGCGCCCAACGAAAGTAGAAAGCCCCGCAGACGCTACCGGAGTCACTGATTCGACTGCTGCACTCCCGCCCTCAGGCGCTGCGTCAAAACCGGTCGTGCGAACTGTCATCACTTTGACTGGATCAGCCGACTGAACAGTCGCCACGGCATTACCCGCATAGATCGCGCGTTCGAACGTATCAGCTGATAGGACAGATTGAATTTCAGAAATCTGCGCCACATCAAGACGGGCCGCCACGCGGGGAGACACGTTTTTGCCAGATGCTGTTGCAGCAAACAAAATATGCGTGTAGCCAGGCGCTAACGCCAAGACTTGCTCGGCGACGTTTTCTGCCAGTCCATCGGCCAATGCAGGGGACTCCGCCAACAACACTTTAGAAACGCCAGCAATCTTGGCGGCGTGCTGTGCGACAGCCGCGGCGTTTACACCAGCGACGAGGACATGAATGTCGCCACCAATTTTGGAAGCAGCGGCCACGACATTATGGGTCGCGGCTTTCAATTGGACATTATCGTGTTCAGCAATGACAAGAATAGACATGATCAAACCACCTTGGCTTCGTTCTTGAGTTTATCGACGAGTGCAGCGACATCGGGGACCTTGACGCCTGCGGAGCGCGCTGAAGGCTCTGTTACCTTGAGCGTCTTGAGGCGAGGCGTGACATCGACACCTAAATCCTGTGGCGTCACCGTATCAAGCTGCTTTTTCTTGGCCTTCATAATGTTGGGCAAAGTCACATAGCGAGGCTCGTTCAAGCGCAAATCCGTCGTCACGATCGCGGGCAATTTGAGCTCCAAGGTTTCTAGACCGCCGTCGACTTCGCGAGTGACCCGCGCGAAACCCTCACCGAGCTCGACCTTGCTGGCGAAAGTCGCCTGTGACCAGCCAAGCAAGGCCGCTAACATTTGACCTGTCTGGTTGGCATCGTCATCGATCGCCTGTTTACCAAGAATCACGAGTTGAGGCTGTTCTTTTTCAACCAGAACCTTGAGAAGCTTGGCGACAGCGAGAGGCTGAAGCTCGACATCGGTCTGTACAAGAATGCCACGATCCGCGCCAATTGCCATCGCTGTGCGAAGTGTTTCCTGACACTGTGCAACACCGCAGGACACGGCGATGATTTCAGTCGCCACACCTTTTTCTTTTAGACGCGTAGCTTCTTCGACGGCGATTTCATCAAAAGGATTCATCGACATCTTGACATTTGCGATATCGACACCCGACTGATCCGATTTGACGCGTACTTTGACGTTGTAGTCAACGACACGCTTTACAGGCACAAGCACCTTCATCCAACGATCTCCAAAGATAAATCAAGCAATTAAAGTACACATACCCAAGATTTTACCGGATATAGGGGGCCGAGCCCCCATCGCCCCCTATGCGATTGTGAAACGATGCCTATGGCATTTTGAAAGAAACACGAAATACATAAAAAAGGGATGTCTGGTTATCATAACGACTCTACCCCATAAGGAAAGTTTATGTCTGTGCCTCGCCGCATTCTGTTCATTAGCTGTCTGACCGCTTTACTAAGTGCCTGTTCAGGGACCGCAGTTTCGCCCAAAGCAGGTGCAGGGGAACGCGCAGAGGGCGCTGCGGCAAATCAGGATAAAACTCAACCGTCGGACACCGTCAAACCAGGCCAAACTCAACCCACTCCAGTTGGAGGCCATACTCCCGCCTCGCGTCGCCAGGCCTTGCAGCAGTTCGGTGTCGAACTCGCTGCTTCTAGACAGCTCCCCGAAGCGAAGGTGCTAGGACTCATCGACGAAGTCCGCTACAACCCCACGGTGGTCCGTATCGTCACGCCACCCGAGGCAGGACAGCCTCGCGTGCCGCGCAGTTGGGCGACCTACCGAGGACGCTTTGTCGAACCCATTCGTATCAATCAAGGTCGCGCATTCATGCAGCAATATGCAAGCGAACTTGATCGGGCCGCAAAGCGCTATGGCGTCCCACAAAACATCATTGCCGCCATTATTGGCGTCGAGACCCTGTATGGCAAAAGCCAGGGCAGTTTTCGCGTTTTAGATGCCTTGGCATCGTTAGGCTTTGATTATCCTGATCCAAAGCGTCCTGACCGCGCCGCCATGTTCCGTGGACAATTCGCCGACCTGATCGAGCTTGATTTGGCTGGGAAACTCGATGCGCGCAATATCAAGGGTTCTTATGCCGGGGCCATTGGCATCCCACAATTTATGCCGGGCAGCATTAAACGGTTTGCGGTGAGTGCGACAGGTTCCAACAGCATCGATCTCTCGAATAACATGTCGGATGCCATCATGTCAGTGGCAAACTTTTTAGTCGAACATGGCTGGCAAAGAGGTCTGCCAGTCTTTGCACCCGTCACGTTACCCGCCTCTGCCGACAAACTCGTTGATGGTGGACTTAAGGCCAACTTGGATTGGCCTCAGCTGAGGGCTGCAGGCGCAACGCTTATAGCAGGAGCAAAAGAAACCGCTTGGGCACGTGCACCTCTGGGCGTGATTGACTTGCCCGAGGAGGCTGCTGGTCGAGTGGAATTACGCACGGCAACCCCAAACTTTTTTGCGATTACTCAATACAACCGCAGCTATTTTTATGCCGCCTCGGTTGCTGACTTAGCGCAAGCCCTGGAAAAACGCTAAGCCCTCAGCCCTGGGGCCTAGGGCCTAGGGCGATTAAACCTGTTCGTCAAATAAGCCTGTCGATAAATAACGATCGCCGCGATCGCACACAATGAAAGCGATTGTGGCATTGCGAGCCGTCTGCGCAACACGCAACGCGGCAATCAAGGCGCCCGCTGCGGACACGCCCGCACAAATGCCTTCTTCAGCAGCGAGTCTGCGGGCCATATTTTCTGCATCCTTTTGTTCAATTTGCTCAAACTGATCCACCAGCGATGGATCATAAATCGAAGGCAAATAGGCCTCGGGCCATTTGCGGATACCCGCGATCTGCGAACCCTCCGCGGGTTGAGCCCCAACAATCGTGATCGCAGGATTACGGCTTTTTAAATAGCGCGAAACACCCATGATCGTGCCCGTTGTCCCCATCGCGCTGACAAAATGGGTGATACGGCCCGCTGTTTGCTCCCACAACTCAGGTCCTGTTGTGTTGAAATGAGCCAGTGGATTGTCAGGATTTGAAAACTGGTCGAGTACCTTACCCTCACCCTGCGCTTGCATCCTTGCGGCAAGGTCCCGAGCATGCTCCATCCCGCCTTGCGCCGCAGGCGTCAAAATCAATTTGGCGCCGTACGCAGCCATCGAGGCACGACGCTCGACAGACAAATTGTCCGGCATGATTAAAATCATCTTGTACCCGCGCATGGCAGCCGTCATGGCCAAGGCAATCCCGGTGTTACCGCTGGTCGCCTCGATCAGGGTATCGCCAGGTTTGATTTCACCGCGCGCCTCGGCCCCTAAGATCATCGATAAAGCCGGACGGTCCTTGACAGAGCCAGCGGGATTATTGCCCTCTAGCTTGCCAAGAACGATATTGCCGCGCTCATGCGCAATGGCGCCCGGCAATCTCTGCAACTGGACCAGGGCAGTGTTGCCAACCGTATTTTCAACCGTAGAATAAGTTTTCATAGGGACTGATCATACTAAAAAGTATGCAAAACCACCCTAAAAGTCACACTCGATGCACTAAAAAGATGAAGGCGAGATAATTTCCGGCTTGGCGATTAAGTCAGGACTCGTTCTGTTCGATGGACGAGTGCCGCTTGATTTTGCCTTGCTTGGGGCCGCACTCTCAACGGTGAGTGGCAATCCCGCCTTGGATGACTTGACTTCAAGACCCGCTTGGCGCAGAGCACTGACGCGCCGCTCACCCAAACCTCTTACGCGATCAGAAAGATCCTCCATCGATTCAAAAGCGCCTGCGCGACTGCGCTCATGAACAATCATTTTTGCAGTACGAGGACCAATACCCCGCAAACTCTCCAGTTGACTGACAGACGCAGTATTCACATCCAGCGCCTGACTCGGCGACACGGCAACAAGGCCCGCGGCGATCATCGCCATACCCGCACGCCGTGAAACCTTTGTAGCTCTGGATCTTTTGGCAGGTGTACGCCAACGTTCCGTGGCTTGAGCACCAAGGGGTTGCGCCACGGGGTCTTTGATAAAAGGATTCATGAAAAGTTTGCTCCAAGAGTGCGGATCGGTCAAACAGGCCCGGAATGGGTCTGTTCGCAGATCGCTATCTTGAATGTCAAACCGAATCAGTGGTCACTCAAAACAAGCCGTCATCCATGCGTACTTCACGTAACCTACATGCGAACGCAATAAAAAGACTTACGTTTGAGCGGCGTGGAGTTGCTGGACATATTCGGAAACGCCTGTTTCCACATCGCGCATCGGAGCGGCAAAGCCCGCGCGTCGCAGCGCCGACACATCGGCTTGGGTATAGCTCTGGTAGCGCCCTTTTAGATCGTCCGGAAAATTGTCATAGCGCAACAATCCCTGCTTGACCAAATCGTCGAGGGGCAAATCCGTCTTGCCCTGGATATGACGCATGGCATTGACGACGGCCGCAGCGACATCATTAAAAGGTTGAGCGCGACCTGTTCCACAGTTAAAAATGCCAGAGGTTTCAGGATGATCGAGGAAATGCAGATTGACATCTACCACATCATGAACCGAGATAAAGTCGCGCATTTGTCCGCCATCGTCATAACCATCCCAACCGCCAAACAAACGCACATATCCCTCGGTGAGGAATTGATTCATATTGTGAAAAGCGACTGAGGCCATTCGCCCCTTGTGCTGCTCTTGCGGTCCATACACATTGAAATAGCGTAAGCCAACAACTTGTGCGGTGAGCGTTTCAAAACGCGCACGAACGACCTGATCAAAAAGAAACTTGGAGTACCCGTAGACATTGAGCGGGCGTTCGTTTTCCAGACTTTCAACATAAACCGGGCCCGCACCATATACGGCCGCAGAGGAGGCATAGATAAACGGCACTTTGTGCGCCTGACAATATTCAAACAGCTCGAGAGTCACCCGGTAATTATTGTCCATCATGAAACGACCATCACGCTCGGTCGTATCGGAGCATGCGCCCTGATGAAAAATGGCACGAATATCCGGCAAACGTCCCTCTACCACCCTAAGGCGAAACTCATCCTTATGCATATAGTCGGCAATATTTCCACCCACCAGGTTCACAAACTTGTCGCCGTCCGTCAGATCATCCACCGCCAAGATATTCGTCATACCTTTGCGATTTAAACCGCGCACAATATTGCTGCCGATGAAACCCGCCGCGCCTGTGACGATGATCATGAAAGTTCTCCTGCTGTGACAATAGAGGTACCAAGTTTACCCACCACGATTCCACCAGCCCGATTGGCCCACAGCATCGCATTAGGCCAATCCACGCCCGCTGCGCGCATCACTGCCAAGGTTGCCAAAACGGTGTCGCCCGCACCTGAAACATCGAACACTTCGTGGGCCTGAGCGTCGACGTGTTCGCGGCCCTGCTCTGTAAAAAGGGTCATGCCTTGCTCTGAGCGTGTCACGAGCAAGGCTTCAAGACTCAGCTCTTGACGCAATGCCTGAGCGCGCTCATTAAGCGTCTGCTCGGAGCTCCACGCACCAACGGCTTGCTGCATCTCACTGCGATTCGGAGTGACCAGCGTCGCCCCACGATAACGCTGATACTCCGTTCCTTTTGGATCAACCAAAATAGGTAAACCTTTTTTTCGAGCAAGCTCAATCAACAACTCAACCTGCGCGAGCGCGCCCTTGGCATAGTCAGAAAGAACAACCACATCATGCATTGCTAAAATTTTTTCGACTTGATCACTCAGTGACTTTAGCAGCGAAGGTGTAGGCTTGTCCTCAAAGTCAATCCGGAGCAATTGCTGCTGCTTGCCCAGCACACGCATCTTGAGTGTAGTCGGATGCGCCGAGTCTGCAATCAAATGCGCCTCGATACCTGCCTCGGTTAAAAGCTCATGTATGCATTGAGCAGCTTCGTCTTGCCCAACCAACCCAACAAGCGTTGCCTTGGCCCCGAGCGCCACGATATTGCGTGCGACGTTCGCAGCACCACCGAGCCGATCTTCGCGCTTGACCACTCGCACGACTGGCACAGGGGCCTCTGGTGAAATACGCTCAACCTCACCAAACCAATAACGGTCCAGCATGACGTCCCCCACAACGAGGACCCGAGCGTGCGCAATAGCTTCTTTAGGAAATGGATTCATTCCAACTCTTCCAATCGGCGTGGTTTATACGTTTCCCACGCATTACAACCTGGGCATTGCCAATAATAGCGACGTGCTTGAAACCCGCATTGACTACACACATAACGATCCAGACGTTGGGTATGTCGGGTAATCAAACGACGTAACAAACTAAGATCTGCGCCGGGAATTGGACTCTCAACGTGCGTCTGATCCGCCGCAGGCTTCTGAGCAAGTTCAGCCTCAAGCAAGCGATCAAGACCTAGCAAGGAAGGGTGTGACTGCAGAGACTGTCTGGCAAAGGTCCAAGCCTGCTCAACACCTTGCTGGGCGCGCAAACCGCGGAACACGACATTAAACAAATCCAATGAAGGATGTTGTTGATAGTGCGCTTGCAAACGTGCCAAGCCCGTCACAGCTAAATCTTGGGCACTGTAGTTATTGAAAAGATCTGAAGCCACCAAGCCTGCGAACTCTGGCGCCTGATTGAGCACAGACTCAAGATAGCGTTGCTCAAGAGCAAAATCTTGCATTGAGGCTGCGATACTGCCATTGAGCATCGCGACACGAACAAAAGCAGGTGTTCCCTCCGTGAACTCAGCCGAGCCTAACGCATCCTGGGCCAAACCTAATGAAAGGCGTGCCTGTTCAATATTCGGGGGTTTCTGAGCTAAAAAAGCTTGAGCTTGTTCGCAGTGGTAGTGCACGATCTGCGGCACAGGTTCATTGACAAGCTTTCGCAATTTTTGCACCGCCTCAATCGCGCGAGGCCAATCATGCTCTGACTCATAGATGCGGACCAAGGCGCGCATGGCCGGCAAGGCAAAACTGGTGTCTTTAAGAATACTAAATGCTTCTTCGGCCCGATCTAGCATACCTGCTTTCAAGTAATCCTGAGCCAACTCATGTTGCGCATGATCACGCTGAACAATAGGCAAGTCCTCTCTAAAGAGCAAGCTTTGATGCACTCGAATTGCACGCTCCATCTCGCCCCGTCGTCTAAAAAGACTCCCTAGCGCAAAATGCAACTCAGTCGTTTCTGGATCTAGCTTAGCAACCTCGACAAAAGCATCAATCGCGCGATCCGGCTCCTCGTTTAAGAGAAAATTTAGACCACGAAAATAAGAATCAGGCAGATTACGTGTCTCGGACAGCATCTGCTTAATATCAAAGCGAGCCGCCATCCACCCTAAAGCAAACAGTAACGGCAAAAAAATCAGCCACCAAGCTTCAAAATCCACGTCTACATTCCAAAGAGATCAACACGACACGCCGCCATTCGGGCGCTAGCCATTTATAAAGGTGATAAAGGAATTAAGGCATCAGGCGATATGCCCGACTGCCCTTGAGGGTTGGCAGCCGCTTGCAACTTTTCCACTTCTTTGCGAAGCCGCGCAAGCTCCCGACGACGCCTAAACGCAGGGGGTATCGTTAATAACAGACCAAAGATCGTCCCCAATACAAACGTGGACAGCATGACCACGATCAAGGGAACATTTGGTAGCGATAAACCATCGAAAAACACCACAGATACAGGATTCGTATTTTTGAGCGCAAATAACAGCACTGCAAGAAAAACGATCAGGCGCAAGGCCCAGACTAAGTAGCGCATGGCTGATCCTCCAATGTGCAAAAGGTGATTGTAAGCGCGCGAAGTGGTTCAAACATAAAAAAACCGCCTTCAGGCGGTTTTTCGTACTAGTCGGCCACAGCTCCAACCTGGTCTTCGTTTAAATCCACACGCTCACGCAACTCCTTGCCCGCCTTGAAATGAGGAACCTGTTTGCCAGGCACCAACACTTGTTCGCCGGATTTGGGATTGCGCCCGACTCTTGGTGCACGTTCAGACAAAGAAAAGCTTCCAAAACCGCGGATCTCGATACGTTGACCTTCGGCCAAGGCCTGGGTCATCGCATCAAGAACCGTTTTGACAGCGTAATCCGTGTCACGTGCGGCCAGCTGTGAATAGCGGGCCGCCAGTGCAGCGATGAGTTCTGACTTAGTCACTGGGTTTATTCAGTGTCGCGAGCTTGATCGAGCTTGGCCTTGAGCAAAGCGCCCAAGTTCGTTGTGCCCGAAGAAGCACTCGATTCAGTCATACGCTGCATCGTGTCAGCCGTTTCAGCAGTATCACGCGCCTTGATCGACAACTGGATCGAACGTGTTTTGCGATCAACGTTGATGATCATCGCCTCGATATTGTCGCCAACTTTTAAGGCTGTTGTTGCGTCTTCGACACGGCCCGTTGCGATCTCGGAGGCGCGAAGGAAGCCCTCAACCTCATGAGACAACGTCACGGTTGCGCCCTTGGGCTCAACGGCTTTGACTGTGCCAGGCACAACAGCGCCTTTGTCGTACGTACCCACGAAGTTGTTGAACGGATCGCCTTCGAGTTGTTTAACACCCAAGGAGATACGCTCCTTGTCTGTGTCGATACCCAACACGATCGCATCAAGCTCGTCGCCCTTCTTGAAGTTGCGAACAGCTTCTTCGCCTGTCTCTGTCCATGACAAATCAGACAAGTGAACCAAACCATCAATGCCACCTGGCAAACCAACGAACACGCCGAAGTCAGTGATGGACTTGATCGCACCGCGAACCTTGTCGCCACGCTTGAAGTTAGAAGCAAACTCTTCCCATGGGTTTTGACGGCACTGCTTCATACCCAAGGAGATCCGGCGACGCTCTTCGTCGATCTCAAGAACCATGACTTCGACTTCTTCGCCTAGCGTCACAACCTTGCGTGGATCGACGTTTTTGTTTGTCCAGTCCATTTCGGACACGTGAACCAGACCTTCGATACCCGCTTCGACTTCAACGAATGAACCATAATCAGTGAGGTTAGTAACCTTGCCGAACAGACGTGTGTGCTGTGGGTAACGACGTGCCAGACCCACCCATGGATCTTCGCCAAGCTGTTTGACGCCGAGTGAAACACGGCTCTTTTCCTGATCGAACTTGAGGACTTTTGCTTCGACTTCCTGACCGACGGTCAACACCTCGGAAGGGTGACGCACACGGCGCCATGCCATGTCGGTGATGTGCAACAGACCATCGATACCGCCGAGGTCCACGAACGCGCCGTAGTCGGTGATGTTTTTGACGACGCCTTTGACAATCGAACCTTCCTGGAGATTTTCGAGGAGTTTCTGACGCTCTTCGCCCATGCTGGCTTCAAGCACGGCACGGCGTGACAACACAACGTTGTTACGCTTGCGATCAAGCTTGATGACCTTGAATTCCATGGTCTTGCCTTCGAATGGCGTTGTGTCCTTGACTGGACGCAAATCAACCAACGAACCTGGCAAGAAGGCACGGATGCCGGCAGTCATGACGGTCAAGCCGCCTTTGACTTTACCTGTGATGGTACCTGTGACCAACTCATTTTTGTCAAGCGAATGCTCGAGCGACAACCAGGCCGACAGGCGCTTAGCGCGATCACGGGACAGTACGGTATCGCCGTAGCCGTTTTCGAGCGAATCAATCGCGACCGACACGAAGTCGCCCGGTTTGACTTCGAGCTCGCCCTGATCATTGAGGAATTCTTCGAGAGGAATGAGTGCTTCTGATTTCAGACCAGCGTTGACCACGACAAAGTTGTGATCAATACGGACGACTTCGGCGGAAATGACTTCGCCGGACTTCATATCCTGTTTTTCGATACTTGCTGCAAACAGCGCGGCAAAACTTTCGCCGGCTTGGGTTGAGGTTTGTTGAGTTGACATTTAAGGAAGATCCAGATGGCCTTTGGGGCCGGTAGCACACCCTTTGGGGGTGGAGTGAGTTAAACCCTTGACCAAAGGTCAAGGATGCTTTGCACAGTTTGTTCAATCGTCAACGTTGACGAGTCAACAACATGTGCGTCCTGCGCAGGTAATAAAGGAGCGACCGCACGTTCGATATCACGAGCATCTCGCTCACGCATATCGGTAAGCAGGTCTTCTAGGTTAGCAGAAATCCCCTTTTCGATCAATTGCTTACATCTCCTCTGGGCGCGCGCACGCACATCGGCAACTAAAAAAATCTTTAAGTCCGCATCCTGAAAAACGATGGTTCCCATGTCCCGGCCATCCGCGACTAAGCCAGGAGGACGCCTAAACGCCCTCTGACGCTCGAGCAAAGCTGCCCTGAGGGCAGGATTTGGCGCCAAACGAGACGCTAAATTGCCCACTTCTTCTTGGCGGATCAGCGCAGAAACCTCTCGCCCCTCTAAAAGAATGCCATTGGCGTGAAACACCACCTCAAGCGACTCAGCAATGCGAGCCACAGCCAGAGGATCGGCCGAGTCCCCGCCACTCTGAAGCACAGACAATGCCGTCAAGCGATACAAGGCACCGCTGTCGAGAACGCCCCAGCCCAAAGCTTGTGCAACGCGATGGGCCACCGTGCCCTTGCCCGAGGCCGTTGGGCCATCGATCGTGATGACAGGGACCGCGTTTTTCATTTCAACAACCCACTCAACACATCAAAATAAGTCGGAAATGTTTTGCTCACACAACCTGGATCCATGATGCGCACCTTGGACTGTCCAAAGCTTGCAAGAGAAAAACACATCGCCACGCGATGATCATCGTAGGTATCGATCGCTGCGTCTTGCCAGAGACCAGGCAAAACGGGATAAACACGCAACCAGTCGGGACCACTCTCTACGCGGGCACCCAACTTGCGTAGTTCGGTTTCCATCGCATGAATGCGATCTGTTTCCTTGACACGCCAGCTTGCAATATTGCGCAAGGTACAGGGGCCATCTGCAAAAAGAGCAAGCGCTGCCGCCGTCATGGCGGCATCCGGAATCAAATTGAAATCCGTATCAAAAGCCTTCAACTTTTGGCCAGCAGCGACATTGAGTCCTGTGACCTCGATCGAAGCCTCCTCCCGACGAACATGCGCCCCCATCGCTTCTATCACATCCGCAAAAGCGACGTCGCCCTGGATGCTTTGGGCGCCAACGCCCATGACTTTGACCGGACCGCCACCTATCGCCCCCAACGCCAGAAAATAGGAGGCCGATGAAGCATCTCCCTCGACAAAGATCGTGCCTGGTGAGCGATATACCGCATCGGCGTGTATGACAAATTGCTGCCAACCATGGCGTTCAACTTTTACCCCAAAGCGCGCCATCAAGTTGAGGGTGATTTCAATATAAGGCTTTGAAATCAGCTCGCCAATGACTTCGACCGTGAGCGCACGTCCGGAGCGCGCCACGGCAAGCGGCGCAGCCATCAACACGGCCGTCAAAAACTGACTGGACACCGAACCCTGAACGCGCACACGGTCATTCAGATGCGCAGGAGCGGAGATTTCGATAGGAGGATAACCTTGCTGATCCAAATAACTGATCCGTGCGCCCATCTCACGCAGACCCTCAACTAAGTCACCGATCGGACGCTCATGCATGCGCGGCACGCCCGAAAGGGTGTACAGCCCCCCCATCACTGCGAGCGCAGCGGTCAAAGGACGGATCGCCGTCCCAGCATTTCCCATAAATAGCGAGGCCTGCATGACCGGAAACCGCGACACGCCTGTCACGCTGACCGACTCCGCAGAATGTATGTCAACCTGTACGCCGAGCTGCTGGAGCGCCGTCAACATCACTGCAGTGTCGTCCGACTCCAACAGACCCTCAATCCGAGTCGTCCCTTGAGCCAGCGCAGACAAAAGCAACACACGATTTGAAATGCTTTTCGACCCAGGCAGCGTCACGACACCTTGTGCGCGCTTAGCAGGAGGAAGATCCAAAAACGCCAAACGGCTCATGACCCAAGATCCTGCCAGTCACGACGTGCTTTAGACGCATGGTCGAGCATCTGCTCGAGCCAAACAGCATCATTGCCACGCAGAGCATGTTCAGCGCGCTCGAAAACAGCTTTGAGCGCCTGCAACTCCGCGAGCATGGCCGATCGATTAGCAATAAAAATATCACGCCACATTTCAGGGGAGCCTTGTGCGACGCGCGTAAAGTCTTTGAAACCAGAGCCCGCGGTTTGTAATTTCAGTGCAGCATCATCACTGTGGGTGATGTACTCCATAAACAAGGCTGCGACCCAATGCGGCAGATGACTGATCGCGGCCACCACGCCATCGTGCTGCGAGGGATCAATCGACACCACATTGGCACCACACGCCAACCAAGCCGACCGAACAGTCTCGACATCCTGAGGGTGATTTTCAACCAAGGGGGTCAACATGACACGTCGTCCCACATAAAGCCGCGCATCGGCTGCCTGAGGACCTTTTTCATGCGAACCTGCCATGGGATGACCGGGAACAAACTGCGCAATGCGTGACTGCAACCCAGCGCGCGCAGCATCGATCACATTTTGCTTGGTACTTCCACCATCGGTAATAATTGTTTTGGAACTCAACCAAGGCGCGAGCTCTTTAAAAATGGCTTCAAAAGCACCCACGGGTGCCGCCACAAAAATCAAATCTGCGCGCTCTGCAGCTTGCTTGAAACTCACGATCTCGTCGATCAGCCCA
This sequence comes from Zwartia lucis, assembly GCF_965234455.1. Classification (GTDB taxonomy): domain Bacteria; phylum Pseudomonadota; class Gammaproteobacteria; order Burkholderiales; family Burkholderiaceae_B; genus Zwartia; species Zwartia lucis. The sequence goes on from NZ_OZ248473.1 coordinate 35,830, forward strand.
AGTTTAGCGGCCTCTTGCAAGGTTTCCGGACGACGACCGGCTCCTAATACCGTTCCGACTGCTCCGGCTTGCTTAAGCGCCGCGGCAAATGAGCCTCCGATCAGGCCTACGCCGATCACGGCAATGGTATTGATCTTGAAGGTACTCATGCGCCCCACTGCTTCATAATCGCCGTCAACGCATCAATGAACTTTTGATTTTCGTGCGACAAACCAATCGAGACTCTGAGCCAGTCTGGCAAGCCATCACCTTTGACAGGACGAACGATCACGCCACGTTTGAGCAATTCGAGATTGACCTGCGCTGCATCTCCGACCTTGACTAAAACAAAATTTGAATAACTTGGGATATAGGTCAAACCAAGCTTTTCAAACGCGCTTTGCAACTGCGCCTTGCCAGTACGGTTCACCTCGAAACTTTCTTTCAAGAATGCGGTGTCTCCGAGCGCGGCAATCGCGGCAGCTTGCGCAAGTGAGTTCACGTTAAACGGCTGTCGCACTCTATTGAGCAAATCAGTCAATACGGGCTGGGCCACACCGAAACCAACACGCAAACCTGCCAAACCATAGGCTTTGGAGAAACTTCTGGACACTAATAAATTGGGATACCGTTTAACCAAACCAATACTATCGACACGCAATTCGGGCTCGAGAAACTCGTTATAGGCCTCATCAAGCACAACGGTGACACGAGCACCATGACGATGAGCGACTGCGGCAAGAAATGACTCAATCGCCTCGTTGGACAAATACGTCCCTGTTGGATTGTTCGGGTTGGCAATGAACACTAATCTTGTGTTGTCTTTGATCGCGCGCAACATGGCCGGCAAATCATGCCCGTGATCTTGTGCAGGCACGACCACGTGTTCTGCACCACGCGCCTGTGTGGCCAAGCGATAGACCACAAACGCAAACTGTGAATAAACAACCGAACTCCCCGGTTCGAGTAACGCAGAGGCGACCAACTCCAGGATATCGTTCGAGCCATTGCCCAAGGTCAACCAGTTTTGCGGCACGCCATAGCGCTCGGAAAGCGCTTTTTTCAGATCAAAACCCGCAGGATCAGGATACCGGCCCAAACCGGCTACGGCCTCGGTAATCGCGCGCCGAGCGGACTCGGGCATTCCAAGTGGATTTTCATTTGAAGCAAGCTTCACAATGCCGGCCGGATCAAGCCCAAACTCGCGAGCAAGCTCTTCGATGGGCTTGCCAGCTTGATAAGGAGCGATCGCTGCGATGTGCGGCGGCGGAATCAATACAGAGTCTTGAGCGGACATGATAAGGACACCAACAAAGCTAATTGGGGAAAACTCAGCGATCGGGATGCAGGCTCAACACTTGAACGCTCACTCGATCACCACAGGATCTACTGCGACGGATAAGAACCCAGCAACTTGAAAAATGCACACTGCGTTTCGAGCGTAGTCAATGCCTTTTTGACACGCACATCGTCGCAATGGCCTTCGATGTCGACATAAAAATAATATTCCCATTGCCCCTTGCGTGCAGGCCGAGACTCGAAACGCGTCATTGAAACGCCATTTTCGGACAAGGGGGACAACATTTGATACACAGCGCCAGCGCGATTCGGCACGGCTAGAATCAAGCTTGTTTTATCGCGTCCACTAGGAAGAATATCTAGTTTACCAATCGCCAAAAAACGCGTTTTGTTTTGAGAGTCATCTTGAATCCCGAGAGCAATGACCTCGAGGCCCCAAGTCTGCGCAGCCACATCACTGGCAATCGCCGCAACGGACGGATCAAGTGAAGCAAGTCGGGCGGCCTCGGAGTTACTCGAGACAGGCTCTCGGACAATACCGGGATACTCTCGGTTGAGCCAGTTTTGGCACTGCGCCAACGCTTGAGGATGGGCAAGGATCTTGGTGATGCCATGCATGTTGCCCGATTTGGTCAAGAGGCAATGGCGTATCAACAATGAGCGTTCGCCCAAAATCCGCAAAGAGGAACCCAACAGCAAATCAAGCGTGCGGTTGACTGCGCCCTCAGTCGAATTTTCCACGGGCACCATGCCCACCTGCGCGGCACCCGCCTCGACAGCCCTGAACACCTCATCGAAAGAGGGACAAGCCAAACTCGTCACAGAGCGACCAAAATGCTCAAGGGCGGCCTGCTCAGAAAAAGACCCCGCAGGCCCTAAAAAAGCAACGGTGAGTGATTGTTCTAGGCCACGGCAAGCAGAGATAATCTCCGTCCAAACCGAAGAGACAGCCTCAGTGGGAAAAGGCCCACGATTGAGTGCTTGCAGTTGACGAATGACTTGCGCCTCTCGCTCGGGCCTGAGCACAGGTCCTTGCGCATGATGCGCATGTTTAACCTCACCGACTTCCTGCGCTGTTTTTGCGCGCTTGTTCAGCAGATCAAGAATCTCGGCATCAATCTGATCGATTCGCTGCCGTAGCGGTAATAGCTGGGCTTGCAATGACTCATCCATGAGAGCGCTCGAAGTCCTTGAGATAGTCAATGAGTGCCACGACGCCTTGTAGCGGCATGGCGTTATAAATGGAAGCGCGCATACCGCCCACGCTCTTGTGACCTTTTAACTGCATCAAACCACGCGTTTGTGCGCCAGCTAGGAAAGCAGACTCGAGCTTGACGTCCGGCAAGAAAAAAGGCGCATTCATGCGTGAGCGCACCGAAGAATGGACGGGCACGGTATAAAAAGCGCTTTGATCAAAATAATCATACAAAAGCGATGCCTTGGCGATGTTTTGCTGCTCCATCGCAGCGAGTCCACCTTGCTCCTTGAGCCATTTGAAGACCAAACCGGCAATATAAATCGCATAGGTGGGCGGCGTGTTGAACATCGATTTTTCACGTTCAACATTCGCATAATCAAAAGCTGTGGGACAAATGGGCAAGGCATGGCCGATCAAATCTCGCCGCACAATCACAATCGTCAACCCCGCAGGACCAGCATTTTTTTGAGCACCTGCAAAAATCATCCCCGTGGTGGAGACTGGCATTGGGCGAGATAAAAAGTGCGAGGACGCATCCACGACCAATGGCACATCTGGCGCACCAAGCTCGGCCATGATGGGCCAATCCATGGTTTCAACGCCACCAATCGTTTCATTGCTACACAAATGCAAATATGCAGCATTCGAACGTACCTGCCAAGAGCGAGGCTCAGGCAACCAAGTCCCTGGCGCCTGCTTGTGACCCATCAACATCGTCTCGACCGCATTGGTCGCCGCAATCTGGGCGTCGCCGTAGCGCTGACATTCTTGGTAGGCCTTTTTTGCCCAAATACCACTGATCACATAATCAGCCTTAGGCTGCTGAACTCGACCAAGTAAGTTAAGCGGGATAATGGCATTTTCAGCAGTCGCGCCACCCTGCATGAACAGCACAGCGTAATCCTGAGAGATATCGAGCAAGTCGCGCAAATCTGACTCAGCTTGAGTGCAGATTTCCACGAATTGTTGACCGCGATGACTCATTTCCATCACGGACATGCCCGAGCCATGCCAGTCCAGCATTTCCGCCGCTGCTTGCTTGAGTACCGACTCAGGCATTGCGGACGGCCCTGCAGAAAAGTTCCAGGGACGCGCCATATTAAGACTCCGATCCGGCCTCATCTGTGGTGCCTGCTGAAGCATCTGGCTGAGCAGAGTGATCAGCTGCCGCGGTTTGATCCACATCAGCCTCATCATCCACATCGCTTTCTACGACTCTACGCACACCAGACAACTCACTGCCGTCATCCACGCTAATTAATGTGACACCCTGGGTTGCACGACCCATTTCACGAATCTCAGACACACGGGTACGCACCAACACGCCACCCGTTGTAATCAGCATGATTTCATCTGTTGCGTTGGCCAGCACCGCGCCCACAACTTTACCGTTACGCGCCGAAGTCTGGATCGCGATCATGCCCTTGGTACCGCGACCGTGACGTGTGTACTCTGTAATCGGGGTGCGCTTGCCAAAGCCATTTTGCGTTGCGGTCAACACTGTTTGTGTCTCGTCGCCCGACACCAGCATGGCGATCACCTGCTGGCCTTCCTCGAGCATCATGCCGCGCACACCGCGGGCGTTACGGCCCATCGGACGCACATCATTTTCGTCAAAGCGCACCGCCTTGCCTGAGTCGGAAAACAACATCACATCATGTTTTCCAGCAGTCAGCTCGGCACCGATCAAGAAGTCACCCTCGTCGAGATCGACAGCGATGATGCCTGCCTTGCGCGGGTTGGAGAAATCAGACAAGGGCGTCTTTTTCACCGTACCGCGCGAGGTTGCCATAAAGACCGTTTGATCTTCGCTGAATGCTTTAATCGGCAGAACCACTGTAATTTTTTCGCCATCGATCAGCGGGAACATATTGACGATTGGCTTGCCGCGCGAAATACGCGTGCCTTGTGGAACTTCCCAAACCTTGAGCCAATACACTCGACCCCGATCAGAGAAGCACAATAAATAATCATGCGTATTCGCGATAAAGAGCTGATCAATCCAATCGTTCTCTTTAGTGGCTGTCGCTTGTTTGCCACGACCACCACGTTTTTGAGCGCGGTATTCAGAAAGAGGCTGGCTCTTGATATAACCACCGTTGGACAAGGTCACCACCATATCGGCCGGTGTAATCAAATCCTCGGTATCAAGCTCAGTGGCATTTAACTCAATATCCGAACGTCGCGCATCCTTGGCATTGATGGAGAACTCAGTCTTGATCGCCTGAAGCTCGTCACTAATGATGACCGTGATGCGCTCGGGCTTTGCCAAAATATCCAACAGATCAAGAATCGTGTCCATCACGGACTTGTACTCGCTGACGATCTTGTCCTGCTCAAGTCCTGTCAAACGCTGCAAGCGCATGTTTAGGATTTCTTGGGCCTGCGTTTCGCTCAAGCGATACAGACCATCGGCTTGCAAGCCAAAGACGTCAGGTAAGTTGTCGGGGCGATAGGCCGCACGCCCTCCCACAGCTTCCGTATCCGCACGCGACAGCATCTCGCGCACTAAAGAAGAGTCCCAAGACTTGTCCATCAAGTCCTGACGCGCCACAGGCGGCGTTGGAGCGGCCTTGATGATGGCGATGAAATCATCGATATTGGCCAACGCAACCGCCAAGCCCTCAAGCACGTGACCGCGCTCGCGTGCTTTGCGCAACTGAAATACAGTGCGACGCGTCACCACCTCGCGACGGTGTGAGAGGAAATACTCCACCATCTGTTTGAGATTGAGCAAACGCGGCTGACCGTCAACCAAGGCAACCAGGTTCATACCAAAGGTATCCTGGAGCTGGGTGTGCTTGTAGAGATTATTGAGAATGACCTCGGGTACCTCACCGCGCTTGAGTTCGATGACAAGACGCATACCGTCTTTGTCAGACTCATCGCGAATATCAGAAATGCCTTCGACTTTCTTTTCGTTCACGAGCTCAGCGATGCGCTCTTGCAAAGTCTTTTTATTGACTTGATAAGGCAAGGCATCCACCACAATCGACTGACGATTGTTACCAATGTCTTCGAAGTGCGTCTTAGCGCGCATAATCACACGGCCGCGACCTGTACGATAGCCTTCACGTACGCCAACGATGCCGTAAATGATGCCGCCTGTAGGAAAGTCTGGCGCAGGGATGAGCTCGATCAGCTCATCAATGGTGCACTCTGGATTGCGCAAGCAATACAAGCAACCATCAATGACCTCTGCCAAATTATGTGGCGGGATATTGGTCGCCATGCCAACTGCAATACCGGAGCTACCGTTGACGAGCAAGTTAGGCAATCGCGAGGGCAACAGCAACGGCTCGTGCTCACTGCCGTCGTAGTTGGGCCCGAAGTCGACCGTTTCCTGATCGATGTCCGCTAAAAGCTCGTGGGCGATTTTCGCCAAACGAATTTCGGTATATCGCATCGCTGCGGCGCTGTCGCCATCAACGGAGCCAAAGTTACCCTGGCCATCTACCAACATATAGCGCAGTGAAAAATTCTGCGCCATGCGCACGATCGTGTCGTAAACAGCTTGGTCACCATGCGGGTGATATTTACCGATCACATCACCAACAATACGCGCAGATTTTTTATAAGCGCGGTTCCAGTCGTTATTGAGTTCGTGCATCGCAAACAACACGCGACGGTGCACCGGCTTGAGACCATCCCGGACATCCGGGAGGGCGCGCCCCACGATCACGCTCATTGCGTAATCGAGATAACTGCGGCGCATTTCTTCTTCGAGTGATATCGGAAGAGTTTCCTTGGCAAAGGAATCCATAAAGTTCGCAACAAATGACAGCGGTTGAAAACCCGAGACGGGGTCGAAATGGTAAAAAGTAACTATGTAAGGCTAGCCTAGGATTCTACACCGGCACTCGCCTAGGCGTCGTAGCTTGGGTTGACCTTTATATATAGTCAGAATTTCAGGCTTTTGTCCTGGCTGGATCGGTTTTTACCCTGCCCGGATCGGATACTCGCCTTAAATACTTGCTTCAGAAATAAAAAAATCAAAATTCTCTGAACTTTTCTGAAATCACACGGTCAGAATGTTCATCTTCTTTCGGGGAGGCTTTGTCCTACCCATTCAAAACTGCAGATTTTCGACATGAAAATCTTGCGAAATTGCGTCCAAACGTAATTTTTTGTTGCCAAAAACCAACAAGAAAGTCCTGTTAAGGGTATAAATACGCATATCGACACACTTAGAGCATGAGAAGAGTGACTAAACACCACTAAATGCCTTAAGATTCGATCAGCACTCAGGAAACCCAGCGGGTATTTATAAAATAGTACTTACTGTGTTGCTATACTGGACCCGTTTCCTGATGTATTTTTTTATTTGCGGCGGGGGTTCGCTGCGAGTCACTTATCCAGCTTCAAGCTCAACGAGGAGAAACATGAACAAACCCTCCAAATTCGCTCTGGCACTCGCCTTTGCTGCTTTCACAGCAACAGGCGTCGCTTCCGCGCAAACGGTAGACAATTGGAAGAACGGCTCAGGTGAGCTCATTTGGAAGAACGGTTCCAATGAACTCTGCTGGCAGGACAACTTCTGGACCCCAGCTACGGCTGCAGCCGAGTGCGTCAAAAAATCTGGCCAGCCTACAGCTGACAAGATTTCGATCAAAGCAGAAGCTTTGTTCGACTTTGACAAAGCAATCGTCAAACCAGAAGGTCAGAAGATTCTTGACCAAGTTGCTGCTCGCCAATCTCAAATCAACCTCGAAACCATCATCGCCGTCGGTCACACTGACTGGATCGGTCCTGATGCCTACAACCAAACTCTCTCGGTTCGCCGTGCTGATGCTGTGAAGGCATACTTGGTTTCAAAAGGCGTTCCAGCTAATCGCATCACTGCATCCGGTAAAGGCAAGGCTAATCCCGTCGCTGACAACCGTACAGCAGCTGGTCGTGCGCAGAACCGTCGCGTAGATGTTGAAATCATCGGCAGCAAGAAGTAATTCTTGACGCTGACTAGCTAGACTGTTTCGGCAGTCATAGTTAGATTAAAAGACCTCGTTCGCGAGGTCTTTTTTCTTTTGTGGGTTCCATTCGGTTATTGGCTAAAGTTTGTTACTGTGACTTGGTATTGCTTTGTTGTTTTCTAAACGTATCTTGGCATCTACGCCAGACTTTTAAAAAGAATTGCCATGAATGCTGACATGCCCAAGGGCTCTAGTAACGTTGATCAAGCCGAACTCGACAAATTCAGTGCCCTCGCCTCGCGCTGGTGGGATCCGAATAGTGAGTTCAAACCTCTTCATGCCATCAATCCGCTGCGCCTTGACTGGATCAAAGGGTTGACAGGCGGCCTTCAGGGCAAAAAAGTGCTGGACGTAGGCTGTGGCGGTGGTATCTTGGCTGAAAGTATGGCATTCAGTGGCGCCGCAGTGACCGGCATTGACTTGGCGGATAAATCACTTAAGGTTGCGCGCCTGCATGGACTAGAGTCCGGTGTCCCAGTGACCTACCGCAGCATCAGTGCCGAAGATATGGCGCTCGAACAGCCTGGTCAATTCGATGTCGTGACCTGCATGGAAATGCTTGAGCATGTTCCTGACCCTGGCTCAATCGTGCGCGCCTGCTCGACCTTGGTCAAACCAGGCGGCTGGGTATTTTTCTCAACGATTAATCGCAATCCAAAATCGTTTTTATTTGCGATAGTGGGTGCCGAGTATGTTTTACGTCTGTTGCCCCGCGGCACACATAGCTGGCGCAGCTTCGTTCGTCCCAGTGAACTCGCGCAAGCCGCTCGCGCCGCTCTGCTCACCACCCATCAAGTCATCGGCATGGGCTACAACCCCCTGACCGAACATTATTCGCTCAATCAAGACACGAGCGTCAACTATCTTATGGCTACACGCAAAGGCGACCTGTAAATGACTGCACTCGTATTGTTTGATTTTGATGGCACGCTTGCCGACACTGCGCCTGACTTGGCCGCTGCTGCCAACAAGCAACGACTTCGCGCAGGGCTCGAGCCTTTGCCCATCGATGTCTTGAGGCCCTATTCCTCGGCTGGTGCGCGTGGCCTCTTGCGTTGTGCGTTGAACATCACGCCCGAACACCCCGATTACGAACAGCATCGCGTGCAGTTTTTAAAAGACTACGAAGCCGCGATGCATGTCGATACCTGTTTGTTTGATGGCGTTCCTGAGTTGCTCGAGGATATCTCGCGCAAAGGTTTGACTTGGGGCATTGTGACCAATAAAGCTACTTATCTTGCACAGCCTTTGGTCGTCGCGCTGGGACTGGATAAAGACTGCGCCGTACTGGTTTGTGGTGATACGACGGCGCACTTAAAACCTCATCCCCTGCCCTTGCTACATGCAGCACAACAAGCGGGCTTTGGAACAGATCGTTGCATCTATGTAGGTGATGATATTCGAGACATTCAAGCGGCGCGTGCGGCAGGTATGGCCTCTATTGCTGCAAGCTATGGATATTGTGGCCCTGATCATCCGGTCGAAACATGGCAAGCAGACCATTGCGTGCACTCTGCCAGAGAAATGTGGCCGGCGATCAAGTCGCTTTTGATGAGTTGACTGATACTTGACCGATAGTTGAACTCTTTTACAACTTAAAGGTCTGACAAAATAGATTGTTCGTCTACAATCAAACAACTGGGGCCGATCCGGATTCGACGTGGGTCGCGAAACAGTGCAGGGCATGCCGAGCACCAGTTCGCTCGTAAATCCACTGGAAACACTATAAACGCCAACGACGAGCGTTTCGCTCTGGCCGCTTAAGCGGTGAGCCGCTGCACTGATTTGTCTTTGGGTCAGGTGGAGAAATCCACAGCAGCGTCATTTACAAAGAATCGGGGTTTGCCGGGTCACTCGTCAAATTCTTAAATCCAAGTGAATCGCCAAGGTCCGGCCTGTCGGTTGGCTAAGTCCGAGGTTAAACAAAAAGTAAATCGACTACGCATGTAGAACTGCCTGCAGAGGGCTCGCGGACGGGGGTTCAATTCCCCCCGGCTCCACCATTACCGCACATACCAACCTTTCGGGGTTGGTATTTTTTTGTGTACACGTTTGGGTTCATGCGGGTCTGTGGGGAGTGTTGCGGACTGTGGAGACGGGGGTTCGGGGCGGTGAAAGAGAAGGTTTTGTCTCTGGGGGCGGATAGTCTCTGTGAGTCTGCGCTGTGGATATGGGTCGAAGTCCGCGAGTGGTTTTTGCTAAACCTATAAAATCAATAGGTTACTTGCGGACTGATCGAGCGAGTTTTTGTGTGGCATTGGATAGCAAAGGAGACTGCACCGCGGCTGTATGGCGTCTGGTGAGACACGCAGCGGCACCCGTAAGGACAAGACGAATGTCGGCGTGCAACCGTTACAATGACATCGCCAGATAGCGAACCGGATTACTTCGTCATGACACTACAAGCATTCATCGAGCTGCAGGCAATCAAAATAGATACAAAGATTGGGAACTATGCACCGGGCTCGGCACACCCCGAGGAACACCTACTAAGCCTAGTACTCAGCATAGATCCAAAACTTGTTCTGATCGAAGAAGACTCGATGCAAAATGTATTCGACTACGATCTTCTCTTACTTGAAATTCAACGACTTGCGGCAGATCAACATTACGAAACGCAAGAGCGACTCATCACACGTATCGTCAAAGCATGTGCCGCATATGCAGAAATCATATCGCTAGAAATCACCCTAAGAAAACAACCGGTCCTAAACGACTCTGGGTCTCTTGGGGTGCGTCTATCCATGGACAGAGCTGCACTCAATCGCGTTTAGCATGCTCAATCAAGATCACTCTCACGTAGGATGATCGCGGTGAACAAACAACTAAAAGATCTAGACCAACTAGGAAATGTTTGCGTTGGTATATTCCACAGAATTGCGCTTTTCGGCATCGGGGCCGCCACGGTGTGGGCAGCTGGGTGGACGTTTCTTGAACTTTTTCAAAAACATCATGCCTCAATTCAAGATCTTTTGCTGTTATTTATATATTTAGAAATCGGCGCGATGGTTGGTATTTATTTCAAGACTAACCACATGCCCGTTAGATTCTTGTTGTACATCGCTATCACTGCACTCACCCGACACATGGTTGATATCATGAGCCACGTTCCCATTAACATTAACGAGATGCTAGCGGTCGGCGCCACAACCCTAGCGATAGCAATCGCTATCTTTATCATCCGCTATACAAGCACAAAGTTTTCTAACAATAATCAGAACGACATTAGCTGACTATTTTTTAGCAGGTAGTGCGCCCGTCAACCACCCTGCTAATCGCCAAGGCCCTAAAAGTAAACTTCGACGATCAGGTGGCAACCATTGCTCGATCAACGCTAAATGTTCCGCTTCTGTTTTTATATGCGACTGTGCAAAAGCAAGCATCTCAGTATCGCCTCGTAGGTGAGCGACAGCCACAGTTCCGTTTTATAGGCTGACCGCACCAACCTCCCCAGCATGGTCCAATCGCAGCTCGCGCTCGAAAAAAACTAAAAGCTTAGGTGCCATGTACAAATTACTTGTTTAACTCTTTAACCCTTGCGTCTCTTTGCTCATCAGTCATTTCATCGCAACGACTGCTTCGATCTGGACTGCGCAGCCAATCTTGTGTTCCGGCTCTGGGCCCATAGATGCGAGTAGATTGCTTAAATACAGCCCATGTGATGAATGCCATGCTGATCACTGCGATATGCCCGAGCATGTTGTATGGGATAGAGAGTGGATCGCCTATGTAAAGACCAAAAGCTAAACACCAAAAACAGAACAACAGAATGCTGGCGATATACCGAACATATCTATATCCCCGTTATCTTCATTTTTATCGCTTTCAAGACGTCATAGTCAAGTTACGCCCAATGTAACGCTACAAAAAGCATAACATTCGCAACCATACAAATGATTAATATTTATAAAATTTGCAGAAGTTTTTTATTATTGATGCGACTTAAGTTTCGCTTATGACAGACGTTGATTAATTGATCGGATCTACAAATTGCTGAAAGCAAAAACGATTTAAATTAAGGTAGTTCACATACTCACACAAAGACCGCATTCAGGAGCTTAAGCTTTATATCAAGCTTATCAGCAATGTTCGCTGCCCCTCCCAAAGCGCCGGCGGATCCACCGCAATATCAAACAGCGTCAGGTGGTCTGGCAACGCATCGTCCAGAATCGCTTCAACAATATCAGGTGCCAGCACCGTCAAGTTCATCATGCGACTGACGTAACTATTATCGACGCCCTCCTGGGCCGCGATCTCTCGCAAAGAACTCACCTTCCCCGACTCCAGCAGCGCAAGCCAGCGATGCCCTCTAGCCAACGCAAGTTGCAGCGCCGTGGGGGCGATACCCCAAGGCCTCGGCTCACCCGATTCACCTTTGGGCAGCGTAATCAACTTACGACCTGCGCGTCGCTTGAACTGAATTGGCACCGAGAGCGTGAGACGGCCATCGCTGGACTCAATGACTTCTGGCGTGCCATTTTTATGAATGTGTAAACCGCTCATGCTGCGACCTCCTCGTTCTTGGCCTGCAGGCGATCGACTTGCAGTTCCAGAACTATTTTCTCAAGCCCGTTGGCGCGCAGACGCACCTCCAGTTCGGTTGGTGACACAATCACTCGTTCAACCAAGAGGCGCACAATGCGCGCTTGCTCGGAAGGAAATAGCTGATCCCAAATCTCGTCAAGGCGGGTCATCACGACCGTGGCTTTAGCCTCGTCCAAGCTTGGATCCAAACTGATCGCATGTGGCAGAACCTCGGCAAGTAATTCTGGTGAGCGTAAAAGGCCTCGTAATTGCTCAAGCACTGCAGATTCAAGCTCTGCTGCCGGCATCCGTGGCAGACCTGATGCGCCCGCGTACAGGTCGTTGCTACACTTTGCGCCTCAACCCTCAATGCGGTAAGACATAATTTTTTGGGGGATGAATTAGGTTTGCATAACAAAAAAGCGCCTCGAGAAGATCATCAAAGTCGACTTGGGTTCATCGTGATCGCCCAAAACAACGCCCACCGAAGTGGGCGTGTCCACACAGCTGAAATTTCTTGAAAAAGGTGTTCGTAACTCAATTAAAGTGTTTTGAGATACTCAATTAAGGCAGTCTTTTCATCCTGCGTGAGCCAAGTGCCAAACTCATGTCCACAGCGACTATTGCCCTCCATCGTGGCGCAATCCGTGGTCACGCGCACAGTTGCCGAGCCATTGGGTTGCTCGACGGCAAGGCCAACATTAACAAGGTCATAAACAGGCCCAACCTGAAAGCTAGTTGGCCGGGCGGCAGCGGGGGTGAGCAAGGCCGCCAAGGTTGGAACAGAGCCATTGTGGAGATAGGGTGCAGCGGCCCAGACCCCTTGTAAAACTTTCGACTCAAACGAACCCACGGGGCGATCGGGAGGTTTGATACTCAAATCAATGCTGGGGTTTTTTTGCACCAAGGCAGTCTCACTTGCCGTATCCACCAAACTAATTGAAGCTGCACCAGACGCCGGTACGATATTTGTCGAAAAAGGTATGGCGAGGCCGCTCAACACACCACTACTAGTGGTGATCACCCCAAAATTTTTGTAATACGAGCTATCGGTTTGTACATTTTGAATTGGCGTTGCCCACGTGTCTGAATTGCCCGGCCGGGGCTGGCCTTGTTTAATCCCATGACACGAAGTACAGTTTTTTTCGTACAGTGCTTTCCCTTGAAAAACTAGCACATTGTCGACCGGCCACGGGTACTGTGGTGGTCCGATTTGATTCACTAAATTTTGGAAATTGAGCAGATTCGTGTAGTTGATCGAATTCTCGGTTAAAAAATCGACTCCGCCAGATACCGCGGCATTGGCTCGAGGATAGAAAGCCGCGTAGACGCCGATCACTTGCGACGCATCACGCGCTAAGGAATAAGAGCTACTACCGCCAACGCTCGAACCCGAATACTGTGTGAAGTCTTGCTTTCCTGTATTCCAAATAAAAGGATAGCGAACGGGCTGGGCGGCAACCGCTATGTTTGAGGCAATAACGTGACTGTTTGCTACCGGGCCAATATCTAAACCCGACAATCTGTTTTGAATCATCCCCAATGCGTCAGCCCTGCCAATCCCCCAAGGTGTGGAGGGCAGTGCCGCGTTCATTAAGGTGTTGAAAGGCATATACCAAGTGCTTAACTGCGTACGTAAAGTCACCGCGGGAACTTGAACCGCAGCTTGAAACGCGTCAAAGGCCTCTGCGTTTGAAAGGGTATTGCCAACGGCAAGATTAATCCCTTGGTTAAATGCATATAAATTAGAAAAGGCGGGGCCTCCATCAATGCGGTGCTTGACGCCGCCTACCTGAATCTGTCGGGTATGACAGGCGGCGCAGTTCATGGATAACTGCTGATTGTTAGTGCCTGGGTTAGCCACTAAAAATCCAACGGGCAAGCCCTCTGGGTTGCTCGGGCTCACTGCGTTTGGTATGTAGCCGTAGCTGGTGGTGAGCTGACTTAAAAACGATTCGCCGTTGGGTAATTTGAGTGCCTTGGCCCACTGATATGGAATAATCCAAGAGCCTTGATCAGTAGAATAAAAGGCCGCCTGATTAGAGGCGTTCCAGGCAGCACCCTGATTCATCGCAACAGCACCGCTCGGAGCAGAAACCGAGCCATCCCCATTGCCATCCCCACAGCTGGCTAAAATAGCAGTCAGGCCAAGGAGTGCGAGATGCCGCCAGGGCCCCCACGAACGAATATCGTGTTTAAGTTTGTTGTTCATGCGTCACCAACTTTACTGATTGAGGGAGCCTGATTCAGACCTAAGCTCGTGACCATATCAGTTCATCGTAACATTCGTGACCAGACGAATGATTAAATTTATAAAATTCACAGAAATTTTTTATCATTCGCGCGCCTTAAGTTTCGCTTATGGCAGCTATTGATTAATTGATCCAATCTACAAGAGCACGGAAAGCAAAAACGATTTAAATCAAGGTAGTTCACATACTCATACAAAGACCGCGTTCAGGGGCTTAAGCTTTATATCAAGCTTATCAACAATGTTCGCTGCCCCTCCCAAAGCGCAGGCGGTCCATCCCACAGTGTTATCAGCCGCCCTAACCTATTGAACTACCATCTTTTTTTACTCGGTACCCACCCCACCACCATTATCCGCACATACCAACCTTCGGGGTTGGTATTTTTTTGGCCGTAGGTTTGGGTTCATCCGGGTCTAGGGGGGGAGACTGCAGTTGCCACCAAATTTGTCAGAGCAATGCCCTTGACGTTTTATACCACTTAGTGGCACAATAAAACATGCGACGTATTTTTAAAACTCGCTAATTTTCTCGATGGATGCGTAAGACTGAACTCAATGACGAGGTGCTCTATTCTGCAGTAATTGAAATGACGCAAGGCTTGATCGATGCGGATCTTGGCGGCGGGATCCTCAAAAAACGAGTCGGGCTTCCCGGTCGTAGTAAACGGGGTGGGGCCAGAACCTTGGTCGCGACAAATAGAGGAAACCGATGGATTTTTGTGTACGGTTTTGAAAAGAATGACCGCGCAAATATCTCAGATGCTGAACTGGAAGCGTTGAAAGATATTGCAGTAGAACTATTGGCGAGGACTGTTAAACAACTGGACGAAGCCTTGAATGACGGATCCTTAACGGAGATATGCGATGACAACTAAATCTAAGGCCAAGAGTCTCATTTTTGAAGCTGTTCATGAAACTGCAAGCGATCTACATCGCCTCGGCTTCATTGATAAACGAAAAATGCGCAAATTTGATCTGCTTTGTCTGGATCCCATTCCCGCATACGATAGTGAAAAAATTCGTGCGCTGAGGCTCCACCTTAAACTAAGCCAAGCTGTTTTGGCTTCGGTATTGAATACCAGCCTGTCAACAGTGCGCAAGTGGGAAGTAGGCGATAAGCACCCAAGCGGTCCCTCGCTAAAGTTGCTTAACCTGTTGGATCGCAAAGGCCTAGAGGCTGTCATCTAAATCTGCAGCTAAAGCAATCGCCGCAGTTACCCCATCACCATACCGCACAAGAACATCCCTACGGAGGTGGTCTTTTTTTTGAGATACTCTTTGTTCAAGATCTCAAGGAACCATCCATGTCAAAACAATCACGCAAAAACATCACACTTTTCTGGTCCTTCAGAAGCCCTTATTCGTATCTTGCACTGCCAAGGCTTCAGGCCTTAAGCGAGTCAACGGGGGTTGCGATTGATATGCGTGTGGTGCATCCAAATATTCTGCGTAATCCACATTACTTCAAAACCATGAATGCGCTAGCTCGACCTTATTTCATGCGGGACACGGCACGCACAGCAGAGTTTCTGGGCATGCCCTTTCGACGTCCTGTTCCAGATCCCATCCAGCAAAATCCTGAAACTCTGGAAGTCTCCACCGAACAACCACTGGCACGCTGGCTAGGTCACTTAGGCATTGCCGCCACCGAAGCGGGACGCGGTTTCAATTTTTGCCTCGAAGTTTCAAGACTGCTCTGGGATGGTGTAGTCGATCAGTGGCACGAAGGTGATCATCTAAAAAATGCCTGTCGCCGAGCAGACCTAGAGTGGTCTGACCTGAGCGCTCTTGTGAGTGCTAGACCCGACTATTACGAACAGCAGCTGCAGGCCAATGCAGACGCACTGACCGCAGCAGGACACTGGGGTGTTCCGACGATGGTTTATGGACAAGAAACGTTTTTTGGGCAAGACCGCATCGATGTGCTCGCTTGGTGCATTCAGCAAGACACTTGCACTTAGGCTTGCGCTTTTTATCGTATGTTGGTTTGCCAAGGACACGGGAATGGCAATGTCGACGTGGACCAAGATCCAGAGTGAATAAAAGATAACCCATTTACACCCATTTCAAGGTTGTACGGTTTTAAATGGGTGCAAATAGGTGTATTATTGGTTGTATGCTACGTTCAGACACTCTGCAGATCACCCCCGAGATCCTGAGCCTGATTGCCCGGATCGACGAGTTCAAAGGCGCTTGGCGGGCCTTGGGCACGCTCGCGCCCGAGCGTCTCTCAGCGCTGCGGCGGGTGGCAACCATCGAAAGCATCGGATCTTCTACCCGCATCGAGGGCAGCAAGCTGACTGACCGCGAGGTAGCGCGTTTGCTTTCCAATCTAGCTATCGAGTCTTTTGACACCCGCGACGAGCAGGAAGTGGCCGGTTATGCCGAGCTGATGGATTTGGTGTTCAGCTCGTGGCAGGACATCTCCTTTAACGAGAATCACATCAAGCAGCTGCACCAGATCCTATTGCGACACAGCGAAAAAGACACGCGTCACAGAGGGCAGTACAAGACCAACTCGAATAGCGTCGCCGCCTTCGATGAAAACGGTACGCAGATTGGCATCGTCTTTGAGACGGCGACTCCGTTTGACACGCCACGACTGATGGCCGAATTGGTGTCCTGGGTGAGCGACGAGAGACAGAACGGGCATCTGCACTCTTTGTTGATTATCGCAATCTTCGTCGTAGTATTTCTGGAAATTCACCCCTTTCAGGATGGCAACGGACGCTTGAGCCGGGTGTTGACAACCCTACTGCTGATCCAGACTGGATACGCTTATGTGCCGTATAGCTCGCTGGAGAGTGTGATCGAGCTGAACAAAGAAGCCTATTACCTAGCGCTGCGCCAGACCCAGGGCACCATCCGCACGGAGGCTCCCAACTGGCAGCCATGGCTTGTGTTCTTCTTGCGCTCGCTAGCAGAGCAGGTGCGGCGTCTGGAGAAGAAGATCGAGCGCGAAAAGATTGTACTGGCGGCACTGCCCGAGCTGTCACTTCAAATCGTGGAGTGCGCGCGCGAGCATGGGCGCGTGACGATGATGGATGCCATCAAACTGACCGGAGCCAGCCGCAACACCCTAAAGCAGCACTTTCGAACCCTGACCGAACGCAGCCATCTGGAGCAGCACGGCAGCGGACGTGGTGTGTGGTACGGGTTGAAGTAACCCAATCGTTAGACTCAAATTCTGTATCGCAGACCTGCTATTCTCAAATGAAAACAGCAGGCTTACTTCAAGTTAAAGAGACTTTCTGGTGCGGGTGCGTTGAGTTGGGGAAAGCTCGACGATGTTTGTTCCATTTCGAATCTCCTGAGTCTGCGTTTGAGATTTCAAATGGGTCATGGACGAAAACCTTGTGGATGATCAAAATCTCAAAAAGCCAACCATGTCTAAACAACCTCACAAAAACATCTCCCTTTTCTGGTCCTTCAGAAGCCCCTACTCATACCTTGCGCTACCCAGGCTTCAGGCCTTAAGCGAGTCAATGGGGGTTGCGATTGATATGCGTGTGGTGCACCCAAATATCCTGCGTAATCCTAATTACTTTAAAACCATGAATGCGCTGGCTCGGTCATCTAGGCATTGCCGCCACCGAAGCGGGACGCGGTTTCAATTTTTGCCTCGAAGTTTCTCGATTGCTCTGGGACGGCGCTGTCGATCAATGGCACGTGGGCGATCATCTTAAAAATGCCTGCAGCAGAGCAGGCCTAGATTGGTCTAAGCTAAGCAATCAAGTCACTGCAAGGCCCGACTATTATGAACAGCAGTTACAAGCCAATGCAGATGCACTATCCGCAGCCGGTCACTGGGGTGTGCCGACGATGGCCTACGATCCAGAAACCTTTTTTGGGCAAGACCGTATCGATGTGCTCGCGTGGTGCATTCAGCAAGACACTACCACTTAGGTTTGCGCTTTTCAACAAATGCCTCAATCCCTTCGCGAGCCGAGTCACTCATTGCAATATTACAAAAACTATCAGCGGCAGCAGTAACCGCTTGTCTGTAACCATTGTCATTCGCTTGCATGAAGGCCGCACGACCGAAACGGATAACCTCAGGGGACTTTCCACACATCACCTGCGCCAACGCACGGGCCGCGTCCAGTTCCTGCCCCTCCTCGACAAGCTTGCTGATCAGCCCCATCCCCATCGCCTCGTCTGCATCAAACGCACGGCCGCTAAAAAGTAGCTCAAACGCACGATGACGACCAATGATGCGCGGCAAATGCGTGAAATGTATAGAAGGCAATACCCCTGCATCGATTTCAGGGTAGCCAAAAGTCGCGTTACGCGACGCAACAATCATGTCACATGAGATGGCCAGTGTCATCCCGCCGCCTCGTGCCGTACCGCCCACCGCAGCAATGGTGGGCTTTCCCATCGAAAACTGCAGATCCGTCATTTTGATATAGAGTCGATCAAGTAAGGAGCGAAATTTAGCCGGCCCTTCTGTATGCACCGCAGCCAGGTTTAAACCCGCACAAAATCTGCCTGGAATATGGCTGCCAACGATCACAGCGCGCACCGCATCATCCGCAGTCGCCAGCTCTAGATAGGCTAAGTACTCATCGAGCATCTGCTCTGAGAGCGCATTTACCGGCGGGTTGTTGAACATAATTTCGCCCACACCATTGCGGACTTCATAACTCAGAAATGACATGATTTTTCCTTGTTCTGGGTAATCATCACTTACACGCGAGGGATTTTGCATTGCATAATAGTCCGGTATAAACAAACCGGTCATATCAAAGCTTAAATGAAACCCTTAAAAAATATAAAAGTCGTCGATCTGAGCAAAGTACTGGCCGGACCGCTTTGTGCCCAGTTTCTTGGCGAACTCGGCGCCGATGTGATAAAGATTGAACCGATCGGCAGCGGCGATGACACACGTGCATGGTTACCTAAAGAAAAAGATCAATCAGCGATTTTCTTAGCTGTGAACCACAATAAACGAAGTATTGCCGTCAATCTTAAATCACCTGAAGGCCAGCAGATTATTCATGAACTCGTCGCCGAGGCCGATATTATTCTTCAGGGATTTGGTTCGGGGACAGCAAAAAAGCTAGCGGTTGATTATGAAACGATCAGCAAGATCAACCCAAAAATCATTTACCTTGAAATCTCAGGCTATGGGCGCGATGGTCCCCTTGGGAAAGAGCCTGGGTACGACGTCATGCTTCAGGCGTTTAGTGGCATGCTCAGCTCGATGGGCGATCCTAACGGTAGCTTTTCGCGCGCAAGTTTTTCACCTGTCGATCTTGGTACTGGATCTTTTGCACTCAGTGGAATATTGGCAGCATTATTAGAACGCCAACAAACCGGAAAAGGCGTGTATGTCGAAGTGTCTCTGCTAGATACTTCGATCTCGCAAATGGGATACATGGCACAAAACTATTGGCGAACAGGCTCACCCCCTCGACGCATGGGTACAGCCCATCCCGCCATGTCACCATATCAAGCTTTTGAAACAGCAGATGGCTATCTCATGCTTGGTGTGGGCAATGATGCGCAATGGAAACGTTTTTGTGTCGCGACCAAATTTGATCACCTCATGAATGACCCACGTTTTGCAACCAATGCAGAGCGCGTTTCAAATTTCAATGAGACCGTTCGCGTGGTGGCCGAAGTCATGCGTATGCGTTCAACCGATGAGTGGTTAGGCTTACTCAGAGCTGCGGGCGTACCCTGCTCTCCAATTAATACCTTGGATCAAGCGCTTGAACATCCGCAAGTTCAATCACGCGCACTCATTGTCGAAACGGAGCATCCAGTACTTGGTCCGACAAAAAATGTCGGCTATCCCGTCAAATTCAATCATGAGCCGAGAGATGCTTCTCGCCACGCGCCACTTTTAGGCGAGCACACCAAAGAAGTGCTCAAAGAAATGGGCCTATCCACTGAGCGCATTGATGCTTTATTTGAACAAGGCGTCGTTGAGCAGGCCAAAATTAGCCATTAAAGATTAGAGAAGAATAGAGACACTTTATGTTCACCTTTAAACAGTATTACTTTGACGACTTTACGCTCGGTGAAGAGTTTCCAATCCCGTCCCGCACGATGACAGAGGCGCTTTTTGCAGCGTTTCAGTTGGCGAGTGCAGACAATCATCCCAGTCATTACGATGTTGAATACTGCCGCAAACGTGGCATGCCAAACTTAGGCGCGCACGGCTTTCAAATTTTGATTCAAAGTGCTGCGGGTGCGGGATGGTTTCCCCATTACGTGGAGGACTCAATGAAAGGTTTCATCGAGCAATCCAGCAAATTTCTTAAACCCGTCTATGTCGGTGACACTCTCTATCCAAGCCTAAAAATATCCAAGCTAGACTGCGGCAAGACCACTGGCGTAGTCACCCTCGCCTCCACCATTTTGAATCAACGCGATGAGTTGGTCATGGAGGGTGAACAGAAATATCTGATTAAACGCCGCCCTAGTTGTCACGTTTCATAACCGCCAAGCCCAATGGGCGCTGGCGTGCGAGAAAGGCACACTCAGGATAACTTTCTTCGCGTACTATCCGACTTTTGGCAATAACAGCACTGATCCTGCTTTCACCGTGTATTGATCCACATGGCCAGATACTTTCAAATCATTGTCGATGTAGTGCAGATGGAATTTCTCACCAGGATGGGTAATCATCCCTTCTAGCTTGTCTCCACTGTAGACACCGACCAGTTGACCCGCCGAGAGAGGACTGCGAAAAAGCTTCATTCCCGACTGAGAATTCGCATGACCGCCATGACCGGTGTGTCCGCCACTCGTTGCACTCGCACCATGACCGTTCTTCTGAGGCGCGTCACCCGATGAACGCTCGCCGGTCACGACATGCCAAATCAAATGTGCATAATGGCCTGTGACTCTAAATATAAAGGGCTGGGTTAAATCAAGTTTTCTAGAGGTCGCTTGCTGGGTGACAAATGTTTCAAACTGCGCTTGGGTCATATCCGTCGGCACCTTGACCGAGTCCCAGTCCGTCACTTTTGTGCTAGCCCACAACACCGCTGAATCGTTAGCTTTGGGTGGCAGTAAGGCGCCTTTTGGATCCGTGCCAAGACTCACTAAAAGTTTGCCTTCAATTTGAATGATCTCTCCCTTCAGTCCCGCTAAGGCACCAACGCCCCAAACGCCAGCTGATGTGGGTAGCTCTGAAAGAAGAACCTGCCCTTTCGTTTCTCCCGACTGCATCATGTGTTTGAAATTGCCGTAGTGCTTGAAATCCTGCACCTGTGCGATGGCAGCCGAAGCCGCTAAAGCCATTGTGGCGATCAGTATTGAAAATGTATGACGCATGATAAGTCCGAGAGATGACTGAAATAATTGAATTGTCGCGTAAATCATGGCATCACCATAGTTGAAACGGATCACTCAGTACTTGGAACGATCAAAACGTTGGCAATCCCATCGAACGCACCAACAAAGCTCAAACCGCGCCGGTGTATTCTCCGCGAGCGGGATAGTCTTTATTAATCGAATAGTCGATCGCCAGCATGAGATCTCTAAAAGATGGACGGGCAAACGGCATGGTTTGCACGGCACCGTAGTAGAGCGTCTGATCGGGACGGATCAAAAACAATCCTGGCTCAATGAAGATGGCTGGTTCTTCAACACCCGCCGAGGTTAACCCTCTTCCAGTCGAGAGATACAAACCCCAAGCACGCGCACTCGCCAGTGAGAGGTCATACCCAAACCGCAGTTCAGGCATCGCTACCCTGTTAGCCATCTCGCGTGCTCTGCCTTCGTCGTCTGACGAGATCGCGATCACATTCACACCGCGCTCTTTCAATTGAGGTAACAAGACACCAAGGTCTTTTAGATACGTGACGCACAAGGGGCAATGCAGACCTCTGAAAAACACCACTAGGGTAAAAGTCTTGGGCTGATCCTTCGCCAAGCTAAATGGACCGTGATCGAGTGTGGGTAGCTCTAGGTTGGGGACGGCTTGACGTGGAATAAGCATTGATGGCTCCTGATTTAAGCGCATAAAGAATATGACAGCGTACAATCTAACGGTCCACCACGCTAGGAGGCAGATGTCATGACATGCATAAAGATTTTAAATTTTCTAAAAAAAGCATTGATATGCCAAATTTTAATCTTGCCGATCATGTCCGCAGCGTTTGGATTGCCTATTCTGGTTGTTGGTCACAAAAATCCAGATAGTGATGCGATTTTTTCAGCAATTTCACTCGCGTATCTGAAGTCACAGCAAGGACAGCCCTCACTTGCGATTGCATTGGGCAAGCCAAACCCAGAGACACAATTTGCATTAGATTTTTTCAAATTAAAAGCGCCAGAGGTCATGCTCAACGTGGCGAATCGAAAAGTCATTCTGGTTGACCACAATACATATACTCAGGCACCCGATGATATCAAGCAGGCAGAAATTGTAGGAATTATTGATCACCATAGTCTCGGTGACATATCAACGGATGAGCCCATAGAAGTGCTCATCAAGCCCGTTGGCTGTACCAACACAATCATCTGGCAACTTTACCAACAAGCAGGGATACCCATACCGCCCTCTATTGCCGGTGTCATGTTGACGGCAATCCTCTCAGATACCTTGGCTTTTCGGTCACCCACCTCAACCGAATCAGATGAGATTGCCGCCAAGAGCCTCGCATCGATTGCAGGCGTCGAAGATATCCAACGGTATGCTCAACAAATGTTTTTGGCTGGCGAAGTGGATTTAAAAACAGCATCCATTGACAGTTTGCTGCAAAGAGATTTTAAGAATTTTGAGATGAGTGGCAATAAGGTAGGTATCGCGCAGTTGTCTGCATTCAACTTTGAACTTCTGAAAAAGCGCAAAAAGGACTTTTACGAAGAGATGCAACAATTGCTGAACCAGCAAGGATATAAAGCGATCGTACTCATGCTGACAGACGTTCAATCCATGGGGTCTGAAGTCGTCTTAGCAGGCGCATATCAAGCTGATATTGCGAAAGCATTTAAGCTTGAATTAAACAACCACTCAGGGTGGGCTGCCGGCGTCATGAGCAGAAAGAAACAAGTCGTCCCATTAATGGAAAAGGTTTTCAAAAATAAATAACGACTTTCCTCTGATCTTTAGAGCGACTTTGATGTTACTTAATGATACGCAGAACCTTGACGTCGATTGCCATCGCAACCAAAACTCCAATGTAGACCTCGCCGATGATTTCGACCGTCGTTTTTTCATTCACTGGTTCCGCTGGCCACTCAGAGTGATCAATATCGACACGAATTTCCCCAGTACCATCGCTAAAAGCATACTTGTCGCCACCAATTTTTCGAATGATGTTACCCCTAAGAGTGACCTGCAGAGCATCAACTGGATTCCGCAAAATATCAGCAACAGTCATCGGATAATCAGACGCATTACCTGGTCCTTGAAAAGCACTGCTCGGTGCGGACGAACCCGTATATTGAGCCATGGCTGAGCTCGCTGCCAAGCTGACGCCAATTGATAATAATGCTGAGACAATGAATTTGCTTTTCATAAAATCTTCCTCGATTGAAACAAGAGATCCCTCAAATACATCCTAACATGTACCATAGTACAAGCTTAATTTAGGTGTTGAGTTCAAAAATGAAGTGCAATAAGGTAGGTATCGAAATTTGTCAGCATTGAACTTTGAGCTTTTCACAGAACGTAAAAGGGATTTTTACGAGGAGATGCAAAAACCACTCAGGGTGGGCTGCCGGCGTCATGAGCAGAAAGAAACAAGTCGTACCATTACTAAAAATGGTTTTTAAAAATATAACGACTTGCCTCTGATCTTTAGAGCGAATTTATGTTACTTGATGACGCGGAGGACCTTGACGTCGATTTCCGTCGGACTCATAAATTCAACGTCGACCTTGCCGATAATTTCAACCGTCGTTTTTTCATTCACTGCTTCTGCTGGCCACTCAGAGTGGTCAATATCGACACGAATTTCCCCAGTACCATCGCTAAAAACATACTTGTCGCCACCAATTTTTCGAATGATGTTACCCCTGAGAGTGACCCGCAGATCATCAACCGGAGTCCGCAAAATATTAGCAACAGTCATCGGCTGATCAGACGCGCTACCTGGTCCTTGAAACCCACCGCGCGATGCGGACGAACCCGTATATTGAGCCATGGCTGAGCTCGCTGCCAAGGTGACGCCAATTGACAATAATGCTGCAACAATGAATTTGCTTTTCATAATATCTTCCTCGATTGAAATAAGTGATCCCTCAAAATACATCCTAACAAGTGCCATAGTACAAGCTTAATATAAGTCTAAAAAACAGCTTTTTTCTGATCAAATCTTACGAATTACGACATTTTCAAAAAATCTTTTCTTTTAATGTCTTCAATCAAATGAACAATATCATCAACCAAAACAAATGGCCGGAACTCAACGAAGGTGATCCACTTGCAGATGCTGTCATTGCTGATTGGCTCAAGGCTTCGCCTGAGGGAAAAAATTGGTTACTTGAAGGAATAAGAAATGGCGCACACTCGATTCCTCAAGCCCCGGCCTCTTATCATGCTTTGCTCAGTGAAGCTGAAGATTTCTTAAGGGTCACTTCTTTTCTGGATCTTGCGCCGATGCCTTATCTGTATGCAAGTCCAATGTGGATCAGCGTATCCATGGGACCCGGTGCCCTGCTGCATACCTATACAGATCCTAACATAGCCAATATATTGGTTCAGAGTGGAAAACTTGTGAATGAAGCCGCGTCTAGACGTTTGTCTGAAACACAATTATGGCTCCTTAAGCTTTTACAAGCTGACGCGTGGCAAATAGGAGGCGCAGGCTATGTTCATACCCTGCAAGTTCGACTGATTCATGCCAAAGTGCGGGCGAGCATGAAAAAAAAGACGCCACATCACAACGACAGCCCGCCAATTGATCAGCGTCAAATGGTACATACGTGGTTGGGTTTTGCAATGGTCTCACCAAGCGCTCTTGAACGTCTTGGCATTGAATGGACCGCGGAGGAAAAGACCCATGTCGCTGCGCTCTGGCAAATTGTCGGAAAACTCCTGGGAATACCGTCAAGAATCATGACTGAACTTACACGTGACGGTTGTGCAGAATATTGGCTAAAAAATTTCAATCTGGCTCCGCCCTATCCTGATGAAAATGCGCGGGTACTGACTCGATCGATGTTAGAGGCCTTGGGTCAACGTATGTCTGTGGCGCTGAAACTTCCCAAAGATATTGCGATCGCGCTGATGCACGGCTTTGCCCGGCATATTCATGGTGAGGCCTTAGCGGATGCGTTCGGCGCTTCGGATGCATCACTTTCTGCGCTGATACCTACCTACGTCGATGCCAATCGCTATCACATGCAAAAACTTAGACAAGATGAGAGCTACAGACAATCTTTCATGAATCAGTCATCCATGCAGATCAAGGCAATTTGTGCCCAAATAGACGGATCGGCAGCCTATCAGCAGGACTAACTGACGACACCCGTTACAAGCCAGTCACGCCTCACGTCAACAAGCGATCTAACAAATACTTACGTAACGTCATTTGATTGAAAAAAGCTAATTTGTAATCAAAATAATAGTAAAACGCCTGATAATCTTAACAATAGAAATTCAATTCAAGAAAATCGGATTTAAATCATGTCACCAAAAATACTGATCGTAGAGGATGAGGATGATTTTAGAGACGGCATGGTTGAGCTTTTAAAACTTGAAAACTTTGACGCGATTGGTGTCGGGAGTATTGAAGAATATCTTGAGTGGACCAAGCAGAATCAATATGATATTTTGATTTTGGATAGAAATCTATCTGATGGCGATGGGTTGGATATCTTGAAAAAGTATCATAAACAATCTGAGGCGATCTCAATAGTCTTGAGCTGCATGGGTCAGCCACAAGATCGAATTTTAGGGATGAGTGTTGATGCTGACTACTATTTAGTCAAACCCTTTCCAAGCGACGAATTGCTAGCAATATTGCATCGTATCAAGCGCAGACAAAGCACGGCTCAATCGACAGAAGCTGAAGTCTGGCAATTGAATGTAGTCAAATGGGCACTGAAAACACCAAATAGACTAGAAATAGCACTGACAAAAAATGAGTTTGCATTATTAAATTGTTTTATCAATCAGTCTGGTCAAGTCATTACGCGTGACGCAGTCGTCAACGGACTAGGATTTAACCCCACTACTTACGATAACCGGCGACTAGAGGTGATGCTGCGTCGCTTGAGAAAAAAATCGAAGATGCTGGTGTGGTCAAGTTTCCGCTTCAAACGGTTTATGGTGTTGGATTAGTATTTAATGGCGTCATGAAGG
The DNA here is from genome assembly GCF_965234455.1 of Zwartia lucis. GTDB lineage: Bacteria > Pseudomonadota > Gammaproteobacteria > Burkholderiales > Burkholderiaceae_B > Zwartia > Zwartia lucis. Next base: position 62,322 of record NZ_OZ248473.1, read on the forward strand.
CATCTCACTAAAGGCCTTCCCTTTCTAGGGTCTTAGCGCTTGGGAAATCTTATCAATAGATGTTTCTGGGAACCAGGCAATAAACTCAGCACCCTTGTCTAAGTCACTGATCAGTTGAATTTCACCACCATAAAACTCCATCACTTTCTTTACAAAGGACAGGCCTAGACCATAGCCTGTTTTATTTTTGTCAGACTGAACCTTCATAAATTCATCGAAAATTGCGTTGTGATTGAATGGGTCAATACCAATGCCTGAGTCTTTAATTGAAATTCCCACCTTGTTATTTTCTAAAAATATTCTAATCAGAATCTTTGACTGTGGGTCAGAGTACTTGCAGGCATTGTCTATAATATTTAGCACAACAACCTCAAGCATTTTTTCATCAATCACCAATGTTGAGACTTGTTTTGGCGATGCATATGTAAAGATATGATTGGGATGGTAGGCTTTACATTTCTCGATAACCTCCTCAAGCCATGTATCTAGTTGAATGATTTGCGGTCTATCTGTGTCGATCTGACTCTCGAGTCGGTCACCTTGAAGCCAGCGATCAAAGAGCAATGCCAGTCTATGTGTGGCGGAACTGATAATCGATAGTCTTTTTTTGTAAGAGTCACCCTCTATTTGACGACTGAGCAAGGCTATCTGGTTTTCGATGATGCCTAACGGGTTCCTGAATTCGTGTGAGATCTGCGATCCAAAGCGTACGTATTGCTCACGTAGTTTTTTCTCTCTTTCAAGCATTATTTTTAAATCATTGGTTCGATTGAATACTTGTCGCTCAAGTCTTTCTTCTGAATCACGAAGTGTTTGCACAAGAGTATTTTGCGAATACGAGACTTCTCGTTGTGCACACTCCCTTAAAGATATTTCGTGTTGAATTCGGCTTGCTAAAGCAAAGGATAACAACAACATCTCAATCGCCGAGGAGATTTGTAATACATAAGAGGTAAACCAATTGGTGGGGATGAGGTCAAGCTGACGCAGACTTGCCAAGAAACCTCCAACACACAAGGTGCCAAAAGAGATTAAATAAAACTTCGCGCTGTATTGACCCGCTTGATAGGCTCGCGCCCCAGCATATAAAACCATCACAATGACGGGCATCACAATAATGGGAAAAACTTGAAAGATCACGTTTTTCAATTTGTCGCTAAAGATCGTTGATACAACAATCGCTGCATATGCAAAGAGTACGATCACTAAAATATTAAAAACCTGGTTTACGCTTGGTTGTTCTTTTTTTGTATTTAAAAATTTAGTTGAAAAGATCAAGGCCATTGCCGTACCGAGAGTCAACATCACGATCTGTGAAATTTGATCCCAGTGAGGTGAATTCGGCCAAAGGAAGAGTCGTCCATAGCCGTTACCAGAAAAAATTCCAAGTCCAAAAAGTATCGCGAACGCGGAGTAATACAAATAGGTGCGATCTTTTAAGTAAAGAAAGATGAGAAAGTTAAAAGCTGCAAGTATTCCCAACCCTCCGTAATAAAAAGCTTGAATCAGCGTATCTGTTTGTATGTACCTATCAAAGACAGACTGTTCCCATAACTTCAACGGGACGCTCAAATTTTGCTTTGAATCGATGCGTAAGTAATAGTCTTTGGCAGTACTCTCAAGCACAACTGGAAAGGCGTAGTACCGATAAAAGACACCTCTTGTGTCCACAGGCCTCAGATTACCCGTTCGAATGACCTCGCCTTGAGGTGAGTAAAAGTTTATATGATCGAGTCCGAAATAAGGGATTTCTAAAATCCAGTTCGTTGAGTGAAGTTGCTGGCCAGACAGAGCGATTTTGATCCAGTACACAGAAGAGCTAAAACCAAAATTAAATTCCTCACCCCAATTAGAATCTTGCTTAAATTTCTCTTGATACTCAGGCAAGAGAATTTCTTGATAACTGAGATTGCCCGTTGGGTCAATCAACACGCTCGTGTAAGTAGTAGGACTTAATGGGCTTGCCTCTCGAGCGTCAGGTTGACTCAAACCTAAGCACTGAAGCCCAAAAAATATGAAGAGGCCATAGAATGCCCTCAAGAAAAATTTCTTAAACATCATTTTTATACAAGACAATTTTATGTTGCTCCACTGATACTGCCATCTCCTCAGGAAGCGATTGACCAACACCCTTCCAGATAGCGCTATTTAGCGCTACAAACGAGACCAAAGCACCCCCAGCAATCACTATGCATAGAAATCCTACTGAGGTTTTTTTCGTATTAGTTGTCATAGAAGCAGCTCTATCATTTAAAATCGTCTATACATAGTGCGTGCCATCAAAAATAAAAATTCTTTTCTGAGATATTTTACCTATGCTAAATCATTCAACCCCGCAAAATCCTCAGCGTCGTCTCACTTTGAAATTTCTGGTGGGCTCGCCTGCAATGGTGTTAATGCCCTCATTTATGTTAATGAGCTGTGGTGGTGAATCAAGCAGCTCCAATACCCCCGGCTTTCAATATGTATCGAATGCGGAAGAGTCTGCAGCGATCGCACTTTCGATGGCAATGTTAGCCAACAGTGAAAAAACATATGGGGTTGGTGGTGTAATTATTGAAAACTCCACTGGAAAAGTGATTAAGGCAATGCCCAATAGAGTGGTTCAAACACTTGGAGCAAATATTGGGTGATGTCAAACCGATCCTACACCAATGACCCTACTGCGCACGGCGAAGTTCAATTGGTTACTTGGTACTATGCCAATGCGCAAGCATTAGGTCTACCCCAACCGAATCAATTAACGATCGTATCCTCATTGGATCCATGCGCCATGTGTGCGGGAACGTTGATTACTGCTGGATTTAATGTTGCTGTCGTTGCTTACGATACAGTAGCGGGCATTAACTGGAATACTGATTTTACTTTTCTGGGTCAACCTCCTGCGTTACGCTCCAAACTGCTCAATCAATTTGGCTATTATGGAGTCGCGAATAGTACGCCCCCTCGCTCCTATGTTGGGGCAGCCTTTCAGATTCTGTGGTGAGTGCCCCGACTGCCAATGGGTGCTTAACGACGTTTACCGACAGCAGCACTAGCGTTAGAGATTCAATCGCTGGCAATGGCTTGGATCCAACAAACCCTGACGGTCAATTGCCCATGAGCAATCCGTTGTTGAATGCGGAACTTAAAAGTGCCTACCAGTTGCTTTGGCCTGATGCATTCTCAGTCAGTCTGCCATACTATCGAGCACCAACGACAGAACTCAAGCAGTACCTTGAAAATCTGATCAGCCAATCGCCGGGCGCAAGAAATGCTGTTGCCTTTGTTGACTATTATGGAAATTTGCTGATGGCAAGTGCTGACCGGTTTGATATCAGCCCCATCCAAACGGCCATGATGACGGTCATACAAAATTATTCAAAACTACTTTTTAATCTTGTGAATAATCCGCTGGTAAGTTCTTCGGCCGTACAAGGTCTCACGAATCCAAAATTTGGAACATTTATCTACTTATTTGCTCCCGATGGCAATGACACCACTACGTTAAAAGATATGGGCGCCTTTGGATCAAGTTTGGCGGGAAGTATTCCTGTGCCTGAGCCAAGCAATCTACAGTATTACGATGATCCAAATAACAATATCATCGGCCTAAGAGATCTGATTGCTGGGATGCCTCCGATTTATAGACTCGGTTACACCATTAACCCCCAGCAAGTCTGGGAATTCTGGCCAGTTTAGTACCAAAGCTTTTTTGGTTTGTTATCTCATAATCTGAAAGGGGGTTGCCAATCTAAAGCCTGTATCATCATCGAAATAAAACGGTAACTCGGCCATTGGTCCGTAGTCTCTGCGGATTGTTTTACGAAGAGGCGTGATTCCAGGACCCCAAGACCCTCCGCGGACAATTCGATTTGGCCCGGTTAATGGATTGGGATATGAGGCTTCGGTCCATTCCCAAAGTAAGCCGCCTTGATCACAGGTGCCGTAATAGCTTGCTGAATTATAAGTTTGGTCAATTGAAGAACAGTAAGCCCCTACCGGAGTCAACACACCAGCCTCATTTCCTATATAGACATTTTGGAAATTAGCCGCTGGTGCGAGTGGATTGTTTGAAGCCAAGTCAATTCGGGGTGGTTTATCGCTTTTTGCCGGATAATTCCAGTAAAGATTAACACCGCCTTTTGAGGGATCGTAATAAGCAGCTTTGTACCACTCATCTTCCGATGGAATAAAAAATTGTGCATCTTGATTGCGAGCAACAGCCCCCTGCTCTTGATAATTCACTAAAGTATATGCACCAGTTTCAGTTGACGCTCCCCTCAATGCTCCGTTGTGCATCCAATTTGCAAAGCGGGCGGCATCAAACCAAGTCACCCATGGGATGGGCCGATCGCCACTGCGCTGGCCCCAGCCAGTAGAAGTATCAACCGTATATTGATAGGGGTCGCCATCCGTTCCTGCTCCAGTGCGTTGAATTAAGACGCCAGAATCCTCACCTATGTCACCCATTTCATCCTTATAGAGGCCTTTAATCACCGGATTAGGTGGCACAGTTGCAACTGCATTTAAAAAAGCAACATACTGAGTAATGGTCACCTTGTACTTACCCATATTAAATGCATTGTTAACGGCGCCATAGCCCGTTGCTGGATCCGCTGCATTTCCTGGGTGTTCGACAGGAATAGTTTCGATGGACACTAGAGGTGCGGCGGCGATCGCATGGGGGGCAACGAAACCAAGCGCGAATGCAAGTACGGTTGCAGCCAAACTAAGAAAAGCTATTTTTTTAAACATGATTGATCTTCACTTACTTGAAGTTGCTATACGAAAACCGGTATCGTCGTCGTCATAAATCGGCTCATAATCACGCGGACCAAATTTAGAGACGTTGATAATACCCAGGCTCCAAGAACCGCCGCGCATTCCACGCGTAATGGGATTGTCGTCATAGCCGGTATACACTGCATCATTCCATTCCCACATCAAGCCGGCTTGATCATAGGTGCCGTAATAGCTTGAGCTAGCTGTATACGCACCAACAGGCGTAATTCTATTTTTTTCCAAGGATAAAGGACTATTGTAATTGGCAGAATTAGCGCCACCGATGGGCGCTTCTGAGGTAGGCACTTCATCATATCTTGTTGGGTATTTCCAATATTTATTCATACCCGGTTTTGTTGGGTCGTAATACGCAGCTTTGTACCATTCATCTTCCGACGGAATCCACCAACGTGCACCAGCATTTTTGGTGAACACTCCACTCGTGGCGTAGTTCAACGTGTAAGCACCTGTTTCTGTGCTAGAGGAAGCGGTGGCCCCATTGTGAAGCCAGTTTGCAAAACGCGCCGCAGAAAACCATGAGATATTTAAGATGGCTCGCTTGCTGGAACTTGCTCCCAAAGAAGCATCTACCTTTTCGGTATAAACATATGGTTGTTCAGAAGTGCCTGATCCGGTTCGTGCAATGAGTCCGGTGGTCGAGACATAGGATTTCGTCTTCCCCATGTCACGATTCCATAAACTAATGATCGCCTCTTTGTCGGTGACTGCGGCGACGGCATTTAGGAAGGTAACGTATTGACTGACCGTAGACTCATACTTACCAATAGCATATTGATCGTTCACAGCGCCAAAGCCGGTATCGGTATCAGCAGGATTACCGGGATCCCCAACATTGACTGTTTCGATACAAATCAAACCAAAACACGTGTTAACGCTTTGGGCGGCCGTTCCGCTTCCGGAGGGACTAGAATCAGAGCAGCTTGCCAAAAAAGGAGCTACACAAACAATAAAGGCTAGACTCACTAGCCCCCTAAACCGGCGACTCAATTGCATAACAACTCCATTTCAAGCCAATCAATTAGCAGTCTACATATGCCTAAAAAAACTACTGTAACAGATTCAGAGACGCGTTAATTCTGACGAATACTTACATTTAATACTCAATCGTCCTAAGCGCAATATTCCAGTATAGGGTTGTCATAGAATAAAAAATCTATAATTGAAAGCTAAGAGCATATTTAATTCAAGCTTCATTATCATTTGATACTGTAGCGGATAAATCTTTTCTATTTTCCATATTCAATCACAGCCGACATGATTAATCCAGCACTTAAAAAAAATTATTTTTCTCGCATTGGATTTCTTGCGCTGGTGATCACCGTTCTATCAGCATGTTCAGATGGTGGCAGAGAACAGACAGGGACTGCATATGAACTCAATATCGCCCATGTCAACGACACACACTCCAATATTCGTTCGCCAGATACCCAAGAACTATTGATAGATGGTCAGAGGGTATATTCTCCATTAGGGGGATTTAGTCAGCTCATTACTCTGTTTAAATCATTAGAGGGAACCAATAATCTTCTAAAACTACATACGGGTGATGCAATTACGGGCACGTATTTCTATCAACTTTACTAAGGAAAGACAGATGCCATTGCAATGAACCATATTTGTTTTGATGCATTTGTTCCGGGCAACCATGAGTTTGATTTTGGCGACTCAGGGCTGAAAAAGTTTCTAGACTTTTTAGCGATCAACCCGTCTAAATGTAATACTCCCGTTCTCGCTGCAAATATTCAACCCGGAAACACTCCGCCTCCAGCTTCGCCCTTGATCAGCAGAACTGATGGATCACCCTACTTTCTTCCCTACATCATTAAGACCATTGGCGGAGTGAAGGTGGGTCTTTTTGGTATAGATGTGGTTGGTAAAACTAAAAATGCCTCAAAACCAAATGCCTCGACTGTGTTTGAAGATGAAGCCACGGCCGCACAAAGAACGATTGATCAATTAAAAGCTCAAGGTGTTAAGCACATTGTGATGATGTCCCATATTGGCTATGAAAATGATCTCATCATCGCAGCAAAACTCACTGACGTAGACGTCATTCTTGGCGGGGACTCACACACCTTTTTAGGTGAATACTCACCCGTTGTCAGAAAAACACCGTCCGGCAAATACCCTACCGTGGTCACTAATAAATCGGGTGAACCAGTATGTATTGGTCAAGCATGGGAGTACACCAAAGTATTTGCTCGAATGAATATTAAATTTAATGGTGACGGTTCCGTTCTATCGTGTAGTGGTACTGCGTCAGTCATTGTTGGAAACACTTTTTACGCTGACAGAGCATTAACAAAAAAATTATCAACTGATGCAAACACTGCTGTTATAGAAAGACTCAGGACTGTCGCGGAAGTTGCTATGGCCACTGAAGATATTGCCTTTGAAAGTGAAATACTGCCCTTTAATCAGCAATATGATCAAGATACCCTTGCTCCTATTGGTACCCTAAAAGGGAATCAATCGCTTTGCTTAATCCGCGTTCCCGGAACCTCTAACCGCGGGGGAGCAATATGTGATTCGGTGGTCAATAAGGCCAGCGGCAGTGATATTGCTCAAGTGGTGGCGGAGGGCTACCGCAAAGCTGCTGAGTCAGCCTCGGATCCTTTTGTGGCTGATTTTGCGCTGACGAATGCAGGTGGCGTCCGTAAACAACTTGAAACTGACGGAACAACAGATCGAACCATAAGGATGGAAGACGTATTTACCATTCAACCCTTTCCAAATGAGCTGATCGTGATCAATATTAGCGGTGCAGAAATGAAAATGGCTCTTGAACAAGGTGTACAAAATTGGAAAGACCAACAAAATTCGGATGGGTCACACCCGTATGCGAGTGGTATTAGATGGGATCTTGATTTAACCAAACCCTTTGGCAGTAGATTTTCTAATTTAATGGTAAAAAACCATTCGACAGAGATCTGGTCTCCTTTAGTGAGCGACACGACTTACAAACTGGTCACCACAGACTACCTAAGGGATGGCTCAGAAAACTTCACAGTATTTAAAGATCTTTGCCTTTCAGCAGGAAGCACAAAATGCCTGCCGCTTGGGGGTATTTACGCAGCAGATAGCTTGGCTCACTACATCAAATCAATCGCGCCGGCCACGTTAAGCCTTCCAGCGTGTGGAGACTACTCTCACCAATCCGTTATCAAAGCGGATAGCTCTGCATTAGCACTATGCCAGCAATGAAGTGTCAACAAAAACCTACCTTCACCCGCTTTAGCTCATCCCTAAAGGCCATCAACTGTGCATAAAAACACCACACCACATAAATTCCTTTCAGTGATTGCACTCGCCGTCATCCTCTCCGCATGCGGAGGCAGTGGAGATCGCACGGAGCCAAAAGCCACGCTCAATGGTGGACTAGATTGCTTTGCTACAGGAGCAACAGTGGCTAATACAACGGAGGGAAGCGGCATCGCCCTGTTCTTTAATTCTTTACTGTATCCAAGCAATACCAATACCAGCACCCCTTGGACTTTTTTACTGCCCGCAGCACTCAATTTCACCAGCACCCCTAGTTACAACTACACGACCTGTACAGATAAATACGCAACAATTGTTGATACTGTTGTGGAACAGGATCGCAACAAAAGTGGCACCTACAGCGATGGCAGCACATTCAGCTATACCGCACTCAGGACAGCGATTGCTTCAAGCACTGCAAATTTTGTCGGGTTAGATAATTTTTATTATGCAGCCAAAGATCTTGGCTTGCCCAATCCAACCGGACTGACTGCATCTGCTTTTAAAACTGCTTTAGAAAATAAATGTAATGGTACGGTCACTGGAAACAATATATTGACGACCGGCTTATGCCCTAACAGCACCTTCATGAATGACTTTTTATGGAGAGCAAATGGACTATTTACAAATAATGGAAGTGCCAGCTTTGTCGGCGTTGTGCCAACCAGAGCGAGAGATGCTACCAGCCCCAATTACGCAACAAATCCTGGCTTGACTTGGACACGCGGCTATCTTCTAAACAAATATTCAAACCAAGCTAACGGGACACCACTACATACCGCTATTTTTGATGCGGGCAGCAGTGGAACGCGGATCTCCTTTTACGAGGTCACCCCTGGCAGTAAAGCAAGTATTGTTCTAAAAGGTTCGGTTGACTATGATGACAGTGGTATTAATGACTTTATGAGCGACAAGGGCACTATTGACATATCTGACCCCGCCTTTGGCGGACAGTTGCCAAATGGCTGCACCGGAACATCAAACCTAGGTCAAGAACAAGTCGGCCCATGCGTACTTCAGCCTCTTCTAGATTACGTAACAACCCAATTAGAGGGCATAGATGCCAGCAGCGTAAAGATTGAACTCTTTGCAACAGCCGGTATGCGCACTGAAGAAATTAAAAATGGAGGGGCTTTTACTGCCGCTCAAATTACTAATTTTTATGACAACATTATGAAACCCTATGTCAGTAACACTCCGCTGAGTGGTGGGGTCATTTACAGCAATGTCGGCGATTTCAAGACCATCAATGGCAATAGCGAAGAAGGTGTTTGGTCGTGGATTAACTTAAATGATGTTTTTTACGACACATTTGAAACTCAAGGTCGTTGCGGCAATGCGCCTATCGGTAACTTTGAGGTAGGTGGTTCCTCAATGCAAGTCGCCTTTCCGGTTGCAGATAATTCTATTGTGAGTGACGCAGATAATATTTATCAGATCAATATCAATGGCTGTGCCATCAAGGTTTATAGCAAAACCTTCTTGGGACTTGGTGCGGATGATGCGAGAAAGTATATGCGGGCATACAACTACTAAATCTTAGTTTCTGAATGAAAATGATCCGATAAAACCAGACAGGTCAAATCCTTGAACTTGCCTGACCGATCATGACATCAGTCAATACAAATTTATATTCGCTTTTTAAGTGCTGAAGTAAGACGGTCCAGTCCAGGGCTGTACCCTCTTTGTGGTACACAAGCGCGAATGATAAATAATTCATCCGTTTGAGTTGCCCGGCTTAAAGCTGAATACAACTCATCTTCTGTATTGCATAACAAGCCAACACCGACCCCAAAAGCCCTAGGCAGCTCCTCTGATCGTAAGGACGGAATATTGTTGAAGGGGCCGTCCGCCATGGGTCTTTGTGTGCCATATCCCGCATTATCAACAACGATCACAATCGGCTTGACCCCGTGAAATGCTGCGCTCAGCACCTCCAAACCCGTCATTAAAAATGCACCGTCCCCAACAAGGACCAGGGGTCTACGCGTGGGATCTGCTTTTGCAGCGCCTAAGGCCGCAGGTACGGCATATCCCATGGTGGCATAGTAGGCACTTGCCAGCATCAATGATTGGGCCGGCAATTCAACCGAACCAAAGAGACAATCACCTGGATCAACGAGGAGACGAATTTTTTCATTTAGAAAAGAGGCGATGCACTCCATCAATCTTTCAACAGACAGTTCCTTACCCTGAACGACCGTATAAGAAAATTGTTTGGGTGCGACCTGTCCATACTCCCGATAACCCGCATCAGAAGCCGCCTTGATCAGAGCCGGCAAAAAGGCCCAAAGAGGCACATCCTGATATGTGTGAAAGCCAATGTTGACATGCGTATCGGTACACTCAATCACTTGCCCTCTATCCAGATGATCCGTAAATCCGCCCATGACTAAATCAGCATACAAAACACCAAATGAAATCAGTGGCTTGGCATTCTCGACCTTCTGAACAACCGTCTCTGCACTGACTGCACCCATATAGACACCCAAGGCTAGCGGATGCGTTTCAGGCATGACACCCTTAGATAAGGAGGTAGTGGCCATAGGGACTTCAAAATTTTCCGCAAATGCCACTAATTCCTTTTGAAGGCCCCTTCTTACGGCCATGACGCCAGCGATTGCAACCGCATCTCCGGCACCTACCAGTAGTTCAAGCGCTTCAGACACGGCAAGCTCAAGACGTTTTGGGTGTACTTTCGGCAACTCGATAAGTAAATCAGCATCTCTATCGAGAACAGGGACATCAACCATATCTCGAGGAATCTCAATATACCCAGGTCGTTGGGTCGCAATCATTTCGGCAAGAACCCGATCGATTTCTTGTGTAATGGTTAAAGGATTTGTCAAAACAGCTTGAGCAATCGTGACATCCTTAAATACCTCAAGCTGGGTATCGAAATTTTTAACCTTGTGGTGAATCAAAGGATCACCCTTTCTCTCAGCTAACCCAGGCGCTCCACTCACAATCAGAAGCGGGACGTTTTCAGCCCAAGCCCCTGCAGATGCATTCACGACTTTAAACCCCCCAACCGAATAGGTCACTGCACAGACACCGAAGCCACGCAGTCGCGCATATGCCTCTGCTGCAAATGCACCACCCTGCTCGTCGGCCGTTACCAAGATTGGAAACCCTTGATGCGAAAGACGATCAAATAGTTTTAAGGCAAAGTCTCCAACAATACCAAAGCCTTCGTCTACGCCGAGTTGTTTAAAACGGCGAATGAGAAACTCTGGAATCGTTGTCATGTTAGGTGAGTGCATAGATGATGAACCTTTTGTTGCAATCTAGCATCAACCTTATCTTGTTTCTAATCTCAGTAATTTACCACCAGCAACGACCTGCTTTGTTTGCACCAAGTCCAACTTCAGACCGTTGGATTCACCCTCTAACCAAAGGCCTAGATTATTATCATTCGGATTAACCCTGCACGGCACAGTTTCACATGAGAGGTAAGTCCAAAAATTAATGCTGCCACCATATTCCTCGGCCTTTATCTTTGCAACAAACCAACGTTTAGGGTCGGCAGAAGGTACTTGAACCCAAATAGTTTGAAACGTCGGGAGCTCGAAGTATCCATTTGGTAATTTTGAGAGTGGGGTTGGAGAAAGTACGCCTGAATTAGAAAAGCCCCTGCCGAAATGGCGGGCTCTTGGTGCATCAAGGTAAAGCTTCCCATCAAAATCTCTTAGGTAATCGATCGGTTCAGAGCTAATATTGGCTGGCTTGTTAGCAAGTGGCCTATCGTTTTCTAGATAAATCGCTGCGATCGGAACACCCAACACATTAACAACATTATTGGGTGTCGCACCTGCCCCTTGGTCATTATGGTAGTAACGGGCCTCGAGTCGCTCATTAAGTGTGGGCACTTTACAAAATGTCTCAATGTAGCTTCTAGCTCCATCCGATGAGCCTGGGGCATACCAACCAACAATCGCAGGAAAATCCCGGCGACCACGATCCTCGCTTTGCTTGCACTCACGCTTCTGTAAGTTACCCGTTAACGTGGTATCGAGCCCTGCAAATGCATCAAAGTAACCACCTCCCGCACCAGCCGTGCGTGTTGTAGTTTCGTACTTGGAAATCATATCGACTTGCTGAGCTGTAAATTTCTTTTTAGCATCACTGTACGCAGTTGCGAAAGAAGTAAAATCGCTAGGTAGAGCATAAGTATTTTGATGATCCGACTGATATTTACTTAAAATCGCATATCAGTAGTGTCCCAACGTTTGCACGCCAAGAGCTTGTAAGTTAATGATTTTATTGCCTAATTCGGTCATTTTGTCTGGTCTCGATTTCAACTTTGATTTCGAGCAGACTGAGGGTTGTTCGCGACTTCTCGCGGGGAACCCTCATGCACCAAGGCAAACTCGTTTTCTCGCAGATCATGATGCATCTGCCACTGACAACTTTTCGGCGTTGCGTCGCCGCGCATCGAGGCGATCACAAGGTCAAGGACTTTACCTGCTTGGATCAGTTTCTCGCGATGGCCTTTGCTCAATTGACATATCGGGAGTCGCTTCGCGACATCGAAGTCAATCTTCGCGCACAGGCCAAGCGTCTTTACCACATGGGATTTCGTTGTGCGACGCTGTCTCGCAATACGCTGGCCAATGCGAACGCGACGCGTCCTTGGCAGATCTATGCCGATTACGCTCAGCATCTGATTGGGATTGCGAGGCCGCTTTATATCGACGAGCCTCTCGGTATCGATTTGGACGCAACGGTTTATGCGTTCGATGCGACTACGATCGATCTGTGCCTGTCGATGTATCCGTGGGCACCGTTTCGTCGAGCCAAGGGCGCGATCAAACTCCACACGCTGCTCGACCTGCGGGGCGCAATCCCAAGCTTTATCAGCATTACGGACGGCAAGACGCACGAGGTCAACGTGCTGGACGATCTTATTATCGAGCCAGGGGCATTCTATTTGCTGGATCGCGGCTACCTCGACTACCAACGGCTTTATGCCATTCATCAATCGCAAGCGTTCTTTGTCACGCGAGCCAAGTCCAACACAAAGTTTCAGCGGCGATACTCCCAACCAGTCGATCGCGCGAACACACAAATCATATGCGATCAGACCGGCGTGCTCACCGTCTACTACACCGCCAAAGAGTATCCGCAAGTGATTCGTCGCGTTGTAGCCAAAGACGAGAATGGCAAACGCTTGACCTTTCTGACCAACAACTTTGCGCTCAGCCCCGAGATGATTGCCGCACTCTATCGACAGCGATGGCAGGTCGAGTTGTTCTTCAAATGGATCAAGCAACACCTTCGAATCAAGACCTTTCTGGGTACCAGCGAGAACGCAGTCAAGACGCAAATTTGGATCGCGGTCTGCACTTACGTGCTGATCGCGATACTCAAAAAACGTTTGAAACTGCCCAACAGTCTTCACGAAATTTTACAAATCCTGAGTTTGACTATGTTTGAAACAACACCAATAAATCAACTACTTAACCCGCCCCACGAAAATTCAAGTATCGATTTCGAGCAAAATCAGCTTGATCTCCTATGAGAAACGTTGGGACACTACTGATATTTTTTGTATGTCTTTTTTTGCATGTCTTTTGTTCGCCCTAAAGGTACAAAACGCTACAGCATCTAATACATGTTTGACATACCGCTCGTTTGACATACCGCTCTAAGATTAACGCATAGCGAGCTTCTTTTTCATTTAAGGAGTCTACGTATTGAAACTTCAGCAACTTGAGTACTGATGCTGCTTAAGCAGGAACTGGATATCCTTTTGTTGCAACGCACCAATAACAGAATTGAATATTTTTCTACAAGACACCAAAGTTCAGGAACCAAAAGTATGGCCTGACTGTCAGAGCCAGTGAAGATCAGCTGATCTGGTTTTTCATCCACCCCATTTGTTCTTAGGATCGAGAGGTTCAGCAATGCAAAAGATGCTCAAGCTTTCCGCCTTCGTGGCGATCGTTCTCACAAGCGGGTGTGTCGCGGTAGCCCCGGGTCAGCCCAGGTACACCACCTATGGGGGAGGTGGTTACTACGGTGGCGCGACCGTCTACACGCCACCGCCTGTGCGAGTCTATCGCCCCGTCTACTATTCTCCTCCTCCTACGAGAGTCGTCGTGGTGCGAGACCGGCCTTACCATTCCAAGCCGTACCACAGGCCGTATCACCGGCCATATGGTCACGGCAATAACTAAAGTTTTATATTTGCATCATTGATAACTTTTTGCCACCGTACAAATTCAGATTGAATGTAAGCACCAAATTCAGTGGGTGAGTCTCCAACTGGATTGACGCCCAGCGAGGCGAGTGTTTTTTTCACATCTGGATCTTGTAATGCTTTGACGACACTTTGATTCAGGCGCGCTATACGCTCTGAAGATGTTTTAGCTGGCACTGCCATACCGAACCAGTTTGTAACGTTAAAACCAGCAATCGTTTCAGCCACGGTCGGAACATCCGGTAAAACATCTAAGCGTTGAAGACCCGTTGTGGCGACAGCGCGTAATTTTCCTGATTTAACGTGTGGCAAACCAATCGCAACAGCTTCAAAGGTTAATTGCACCTGTCCCGCTATTAAATCATTGACGCTTGGCGCGCTTCCCTTGTAGGGAATATGGGTCATTTTGATACCCGCAGTCGAGGCGAACATTTCAGCTGCCATATGGGGAAGGCCACCATTACCGCTAGAAGAAAAGTTTGTTTTCCCAGGGTTAGCCTTTGCATAGGCGATCAACTCAGTAACAGTCTTGATAGGTAATGCGGCATTCACGTAAAGCATAAAACCAGACGATGCGACTTGTGTGACAGGAGCGAAGTCTTTAGCGACGTTGTAGGGTAAGTCTTTTACCAGTGCAGGGGTGATACTGAAATTACCCATCGTACCCATGAAGACGGTATGGCCATCAGGCTCAGCGCGTGCAACGGATTGCATGCCGATCACACCGCCTGCGCCAGCTTTGTTTTCAATGACGACAGGTTGACCAAGATCAGCGGACATCTTGGGCGCCATGACACGCGCAATGGTGTCGATTGCCCCTCCAGGAGGGAAGCCAATCACAATATTCACAGAACGGTTCGGATAGGTCTGCGCTGCCACGATTCCTGTCACGCAGAGGCTTCCCAAAGCACAGGCAAATGAAACGAGCTTTCGGCGGCTGATTGAAATTTTAAATAAATGAGTCATTGGTAGTCCTCTCTGTTGTCTTGGAGTGTTCTGTCGGCGGATCTTCGATCACTGCTCTTGGCGAGTAAAATCGCGACATTATTATTAGTATTTCTTGAATAGTAGTATATTTTGATTGGATGACAATAAATAATTATTTGGAGTGTGGCATGACGTCAAACGTTGAGGTCTACGCCGGAACGGCTGGTCATTCTGCTTGGTTTAGCAATGACCTGGGACAGACATGGATCCATCCCAACAGTCATTCGGGGATGTATTTGGAGGCGCGTGTTTGGAGCTTTAGTAGTCACCCGAGTAACCCCAATGTTCTGTATGCAGGAACCGATATGGGTTTATTTCGTTGGGATGAACGTACAACGCGCTGGACACATTTACCATCTCCGATGAGCGATATTTGGGCGCTCATTCAAGATCCTGAAGATGAAAATATTTTGTATGCAGGTACGCGTCCTGCAGGGTTTTATCGTTCAGCCAATGGTGGACAGACTTGGGAGCATTTATCATCGCCAGGTATTCAGACATTTTCTGAAATCAATATGGGACCCACTCGGGTCACTCAAATGCTGTTTGATCCGATTGATCGTGACACGCTATGGGCTGTGGTCGAGATCGGTGGCGTTTACCGTAGTCAAGATAGAGGAAACTCTTGGGAACTTAAGACCGAGGGACTTGTTTCCGCTGATATGCACGGTATTGCAATCGTTCATGACACAGTGGGAAATAAAATTTTATATGCCACTACAAACCGAGGATTACATCGAAGCACTAATAATGGAGAGAGTTGGCTTTTTATTGAATTGAATTCACCTTGGCAGTATGTACGCGGGATTGTTGTTCGTCCGGACTCTGACGCAGTCCTTTTCCTGACCAATGGAAATGGCCCTCCTGGTAATACTGGAACTTTATGGCGAAGTCAGGATTATGGTTTTACGTGGAATCGGGTCAATTTACCCGGCGTGCTGAATAGTACCCCTTGGTCTGTCGTGACGCATCCAGACAATCCGATGCTGCTCTTTACATATACTAATCTTGGTCAAGTTTTTCGTAGCAATGATGGTGGTGAGAATTGGGTTCGTTTGCCTCATGAGTTTGGAGAATTAAGAGCGATGCATTGGAGGCCAATTACTTATGGTACTGATAGGCCGGCGCACTCCATTACCGTAAGGCCCCCTGTCGTTGTGACTGCTTAGTACGCATTTAATAAAAATTTCAAATTGGAGATATTCTTGGATCAAAAATTACGCTTTCCTGTTTTGAGTTCAGAACAGATGACCGAGCGACAGAGAGAAGTGGCAGACGCAATTGCTGGAGGACCTCGAGGGGGTATTCGCGGTCCATTTTTAGCGTTGATCCATCATCCCGACTTGGCCAATTGTGTGCAGCAACTTGGTGAGCATTTGCGTTACGGTGCGAAGATCGCGCCTGCGCACATTGAGCTGATCGTTTTAACTGTGGCGCGATACTGGAGTAGTCAGTATGAATGGTTTGCGCACGAACGTATTGCCCGTAATACAACAGATCTTGAGGACAGTATTATTAAGGCGCTTGCATTAGGCGAAACACCGAAAGAGATGTCAGAAGAGCAAAGTGTGCTGCATGCGCTCGCACAGCAATGCTTGACGCAAGGCAGTCCCAGCGATGATATTTATGAGCGTGCGATTGAATTTTTTGGACGCCCTGGCGTTTTAGATGCTATTGCACTGACGGGTTACTACAGCATGATAGCGATGGTTTTAAATACCGCAAAAATTCCATTGCCGGATGGAACTCCAATACCTCTTAAACCTATCTCAAAGTGAAGGTAACATGACGATCTCACAATCTTCCTTAGCTCATCAACCGCAGTCCCTCAAAGGGCGCTCAATCCGAGTGGGTTTGATGGTTCCGATCAATAATACGACCATGGAAGGCGAGATGCTTGGTTGGTTGCCGGCGGGCTCAACGGTACGTACTCTGCGTATCCCCCGTGGTAAGGGGTTGTTGACCCAAGAAACCTTACCCGCCTATAAAGAGGCAGCGATTGAGTTGGCGAAACAGTTTAATGAAGAGCCTGTCGATGTGATAGCGTATGGTTGTACCGCAGCTGGTTTTATTTTAGGTCCCAAAGGAGATTCTGAAATTGCACAAAAGCTGTCGGAGACAACGGGCAAGCCCGTCGTGACAACTGCTAGATCAATGGTGCTTGCTTTGCAGGCGATTGGCGCACAAAAAATCTCATTGCTCACACCCTATCAAGATGATGTCAATGTTCGATTACGCGCGTTTTTAAAATCTGGTGATATCGCGGTTGAGAACTTTGATAGTTTTTATGCCGCAGATGTGGTGGCATTGGGTCAAATCACCGAGGCGCAAGTCGATCATCGCGCGCAGCCTTTGTGTCAGGGTAATGTGGATGCGATGTTTATTGCTTGCTCGCAACTACCAACGTTGAATGTCGTCGCGCCTTTGACCCATGCATGGGGAAAGCCGGTTCTTTCCTCTATCCAAGTCACTGCACAGTACGCACTCGACGCTGTGAACGCGAGTTCTGCAAGCTGACGATATCGGTTTGACTGCGACTCGGCTGCATACCTTAGCCGAGTGCTCTAGCAGGAAGTGCTACGACATGTTGACTGGCTGCAATTTTGGTGTTGATGGCTGATGCTGCATCAACGACTTGTGATGCGTGTTCTTGAAAAGACGAGAGCTGAATCACAGTGTCTGAAGCTGTCAACGCTAGGCTTCCGAGAACTTCACCCTCGCGGTTAAAAAGCGGGGCGGCAATAGATATGATTCCGGGGTTATAGTCCCCTAGACTCGTTGAGTAGCCGCTTTGTCGGATTTTTTTGAGCATAATTTTAAACGTGTCCCAATCATTCCCGAGTCCAACGGCACCGATGGGCTCTGAATGGCGTGCATAAAGAATACGTAACTGATGCATCGGTAAGTGCGCCAAGATGCATTTGGCTGAAGCACCCGCCACAAGAGGGCGACGCTGTCCTCTATTAAATAAACCTGCTGGTGCATCCCTGCCACGTGCTTGTTGGACGCACATGATTGAGTCACTGAACAGAATGCAGAGAAGTGAGCTGTGTCCAGTGTCATGGGTCAGTCGTTGTGCGATCGGCGAACCTGCAAGATAGACGGGATCACTTTCCCGAGAGACTCGGTCGAGTTCCATGATGCGCGGGCCAAGGACGTATGAACCATTGGCCACGCGGGCGAGATAACCCGCGGTGTGTAAAACCTTTAGATAGCGATAGCAGGTTGAGGCAGGCGCACCGATATGATGCATGAGGTCTTCGGACGACCATACTGGACGATCGGTCGTAAAGACTTCAAGTAAGCCCAACATTTTTTCCAAACTACTCATAAGTCAATATCCAATCAATTGGCGAATCATAGTCTGTAAGTTTATAAATATTTCTCGTATTTATAGACAAATTGATGTTTAGAATACAGAATGTCATATGAAAATACAAAAAGGCGATGCAAGCAGATGTCGCTGAACTCATCCAACCAATGATCGGAGATAAGAGCATGAACAACAAGACAACATTCAACCTTTCAATCAAGACCTGTGTCATGGCGATCGGTGCCATCTCGGTGATGCTGTCCGGTGCGTTTAGTGCTTCTCATGCACAAGCGACATGGCCCACTAAGTCAATTCGTGTTGTTGTTCCTTTTGCGCCAGGATCATTCACGGATACTGCAGCCAGAACAGTGGGGGCCGAGTTGTCCAAGCAGCTTGGTCAGACTATTATTGTTGAAAACAAAGGTGGGGCAGGAAGTACTTTAGGGACTGACATCGTCGCCAAGTCAGCGCCAGATGGATATACCTTTTTAGTCACGGATAATTCTTTTGCTGTCTCCGCGGCACTTTATTCAAAACTGCCCTACCAACCTAAAGAGATCGCGCAAGTATCTCTAATCGCAGAAGGACCTGCCGTATTGGTCGGACGTCCGACACTCCCAACTAAAACACTGAAAGAAACAATGGCTTTCGCGCAAGCCAATCCAGGAAAGCTGACTTTTGGTTCTGGCGGTCAAGGTTCCTCTGCGCATCTGGCGATGGAAGCTTTTCTCATGCAAAACAATGCTCAACTCGTGCATGTTCCCTTTAAAGGCATTGCTGCAGCAATGGTAGATGTGGCAGCTGGGCGTCTTGATATCGCAATCGGAAGTGCTGGATCCACCTCTGCTTACATTAAAGACAACAGATTATTAGGGCTTGCTGTCAGCGGCGATAAGCGTCATCCTAATATGCCTGATGTGCCGACCTTTGCAGAAGCTGGGTTTCCTGGCTACAAGATGATGTATTGGTTTGGCATGATGGCGCCAGCAGGAACGCCGGCAGCTGTGATGGCACGCATGCAAAAAGAAATTGCCATCGCCGTGGCCTCACCAAAAGTCCAATCGGTTTTTAATTCTGCGGGTGTGATGCCTGTTTCGACGACTTCTGCCGTGTTTACTGAACTCGTCCAAAGTGAAATTAAGTTGTGGAAAGACGTCATCGTGCGCGCAAAAATCACAGTCGAATAATTTCAATACGGAAAATTAAAATGGAAAATAATTTAAAGCGTCGACTTGCTGCTGGGGAGGTTTCTCTCTGTATGGGCCTGAGACAGGCTCGGACAGTTGATATCGGGCCTCTAGTGGGAGCAGCGGGTTTTGACTGTCTGTATGTTGACATGGAACACAGTCCGATCGGTTTTGAAGCGACTTCCGCTATTTGCATTACTGCTATGACTTACGGGGTGACGCCGCTCGTGCGCGTGCCAGGTCATTTAGGGCAAGATATTTCTCGCGCCTTGGATGGCGGCGCACAAGGGGTGATTCTTCCTCACGTTAATACGGCTGCTCAGGCTGCTGAAATCGTTTCCTATGCAAAGTATCCGCCTCTGGGGCATCGTTCTGTGATGGGTGCCGGTCCGGCTACAGCGTATCGGTCGATGCCTTTAGCGAAAGTGAACGAATCAGGTAATGCCGATAATCTTGTGGTGATTATGCTTGAAACACCTGAGGGCATCGCGAATGCCGAGGCGATTGCCTCAGTGCCGGGTGTGGATATGTTGTTGATCGGTTCGAATGATCTGTGCACTGAAATGGGCATTCCCGGTCAGTTAAGGCATCCACAATTATTGGCTGCGTATCAGACCGTTGCACAGGCCTGTAAAAAACATGGGATTGCAATGGGAATCGGCGGTATCAGAGGTGATGCAGAGTTGCAGACTCAGCTGATCGAGCTTGGTGCCAAATTTCTAATTGCAGGCAGCGACACCACATATCTCGCTGCTGCCGCGAGCAAGGATGCCGCATCCTTGAGAGAGCTGATTGCTGGGTTGAAAAAGTAGTACTGTTTTCTAATTGGAGATTTAGACGTGTCTTTTGATTTAAACGAAAAAGTAGCATTTACCGCGCCTGCGAATGCCTGTGATTCACATTTTCATGTATTTGGACCAGCAGAAAAATATCCCTATGGATCGGATCAATTGCGCTATGCACCACCCCATGCGCCCTTGTCCGAATATCTCAAACTGGCAAAGCATCTCGGCTTAACGCGCTATGTGTTTGTTCAGCCGAGTGCTTACGGGCGTGATAACAGTTGCATGTTGGATGCAATGAAAGAAGTGGGGTTGCAGGCTTGTCGAGGCATTGTTGATATTGATGAAGATGCTCCCGACTCAATGTTGGCCGAAATGGACAAACTAGGTGTGCGTGGTGTGCGCATCAATTACAGTCCCATCCACCCATTTGAGCCCGGTTTATCTAAAAAAATGCAGCCGCGAATTGAAAAGATTGCAGCACGTTGCAAAGAACTCGGTTGGCATCTCGATTTTCTCTTGCCGGGTTGGTTGACGACGGAGATGATCCCTTTTATGAAAACGCTGACGATCCCGTTTTCGATGGCGCACATGGGCATGAACTTAGCCAAAGACGGGCTAGAGACCGATGGTTTCAAAGCGCTACTGGATCTGGTCAATCACGGCGATCGTTTGGCCTACGTTAAATTTACAGGTACGTATCGCATGTCAAAAGTGCCTCATTTCACTGATGCGGATCCGATGGCGACAGCATTAATCCAGGCAGCGCCTGATCGTTTAATCTGGGGAAGTGATTATCCCCACCTGTCCTTCGATGAGCACAGTTCAGTTGAGCTGTTTAATTTGTTGGCACGTTGGACGGACGATGCGAACGTTCGCAAGCTGATTCTGTCTGATAATCCAGCGCGATTGTTCGGCTTTTAATTGCCCCCAGTCGGTTGTGCCGCCCCGTGTTGTGGTGGTACGTGAGCGTCTTCGCGGGTCGTAACCAGATCGACGTAGACCCGATCATGGTCGCCATTAGCGTTGATGCACTGCAGCAAACTGCCTGAGCGCACTGAATATGGGTTCAGGCAACTCAAACCCCTGAAAGATTTGAAATTATCCGGGTTCGAAACTCTCACAATCCGGACAGAACTATTGGGTTTTTCAAGATAAAACCATTTCACAAGAGGTATCCTTGAACTAATTTCTAAAATATTGGAGATGGTATTCAATGAATTTCACATTTAATCCCGCAGAGGAACAGTTGCGCACCGAAGTGCGTGCGTTTCTAGTTGAGCATTTCACGGATCACGTGCGGGCTGAAAATGCTGCCGGTAAGCGAGGGGAGGGTTGGGGCGAAGCCATCCGCGACTTCTTTGAAAAGGTCAATCAAAAGCGCTGGTTTGCCTGGAGTTGGCCGACCGAGTTTGGTGGCGGTGGGGGCGACAGAACAGCCCAGTTTGTCATCGAAGAAGAGTTTTATCGCTACACCGGTATTACGCTTGGGGGTGGAACGGGCGCGCCCTCTATCTTGATGTTTGGTACTGCCGCTCAGAAAGAAGAGTTTGTACCGCGCTCGATTAAGCGTGAAATTATTTTTTGCCAAGGTTATAGCGAACCGGGCTGTGGCACAGACCTCGCAGGTATCCGTTGTCGTGCCAAGCGTGTCGGCGACAAGTACATCATTACAGGTCAAAAAATCTATACGACGAACGCGCAGAATGCGACGCATATCTATTTGATGGTGCGCACGGATCCGGAGTCCGTGCGTCATCGCGGCTTATCGATTTTGCTTGTTCCCATGGGGATGCCCGGCATGACGGTGCGTCCGCTTTGGACAGTGCAAAACGATCCGCCTGCGCCTTTTGGTACAACCTATGGAGAAGAGCGTACCAACGAGGTGTTCTTTGATGATGTTGAGGTCCCTGTTACGTGTCTGCTAGGCGATGAGGGCGGAGGCTGGGAGGTCGCTAGGCGCGGCTTGAATCTGGATCGCGTCGGTGCTTGGCGTTACTTGATTTCGGTCATGCGTGACGAAGATATCGTCAATTGGTTGCACACTGAGGGAGAGCTTCAGGATACCTTGCGTGATGACCCACAGGTGCGCGACAAGATCGCTGAAATGTGGACCGAGGCCGAGGTGTGTCGTTTGATGACAATGCGCAGCATCAGTATCGAGCAGCATGGCGGAAAATTTACGTATGAGGGCTCCGCTGAAAAAGTATTCGCACCTGAGCATAGTGTGCGCGCGACTGAAGCCTATAGTCAGATCTTGGGACCGTTTGCACAGCTGATGCAAGGCTCTCCGGACGCGATCGAAAAAGGTATTTTTGCCCACAATATTCTTGGTGCGTATCAGTCGACCATCAATCACGGGAGTGTGCAGGTGATGCGCGATCAGGTCGCCCGCATCGGTCTTGGTTTGCCGCGTGCCGCAAAATAATAAAGAGACAGGTGATTAAAAAATGGATATTTTGCTTGATGATCAAGAAGTACAGATCCGGGATGCTGCTGCTGAATTCTTAGCGGGCGAGTGCACGCCTGCGCTCGTACGTCAGGTTGAAACTGGCGCAGTGCAATACTCTCCAGAGTTGTGGTCAAAATTTGCAGAGAATGGCTGGTTACAGTTGTGCCTGTCGCATCAAGCGGGTGGCGAGGCGCTTGCTTTGCCTTACCTTGGTTTGCTGTTTGAGGTGGCTGGTTATCATATCGCTCCGATTCCGCTGCATGCAACGATGGTGCCTGCGATGATCATTGATCGCTATGGCCGCCCTGAACAGGTGGCGATGTTGCAAGCTGTGATTGCAGGTGAGTTGATCTTGAGTCATGCGGTCGCCGAGCAGACAGGACGCTGGTCAATCGATGAGATCGCGCTGCAGGGTCGTATCGAAGGTCATGAACTGGTGTTGAACGGATATAAAAATTTTGTTGGTAGTTATCGGGCGTCTCAGCAATGCATGGTGATTTATCGCGATGCGAGTGCGCCTCATCAACTCGGTGTGGTGCTGGTTCCTACGGAGACTAAGGGTCTGAGTAGTGAAGCTTTGATATCGATGGCTAAGGACGGCGAGTCAAAAGTTCAGTTTAATGCTGTGCGAGTACCTCTTGCCGCGCGCATCGGCAATGCTGATTCAGGCAATCTCATCGCAAGAGAATTGATGGACCTGTCCTCTGTTCTGTATGCTTCAATGATTGCAGGTGCTGCCCGTCGAACACTCGATATGGCGGTTGCGCATGCCAAGCAACGAGAAGCTTTTGGTCAGCCGATTGGAGCATTTCAGGCGATTCAACATTTGTGCGCAAATATGATGAATGCCATCGATGGCACTACCATGCTCTCTCGCGAAGCACTGTGGCGCATGCAAGAAAACCTCCCCTATCAGGTCAATGTCGCGCAGGCGAAATCTTTTGGCAATGAACAGTGCATGATGGTGGTACGTTCTGCTCAGCAGATTCACGGTGGTATGGGCTTTATCCGTGATTTTGATCTCAATCTTTGGTATCGACGCGTTGGTTCCTGGAGCCTGCGCGGAGGCACGTCTGCGGAGCATCGTAAAACGATTGCGGCTGCGTTGATTGATCAGCCTCAAAAAGTCCGAATCGGCGTCATTCCAACAACCTAAGAGCCTCCATTTGATAGAAATCCGCAATCTTGAAACCTTTGTTTGGGTAGCAACACTGCGGAGTTTTCGTGCAGCGGCGCAAAAACTCAATACGACACAACCTGCAATTTCTCAGCGCATCGCTTCACTAGAGACGACGCTCGGAGTCAAACTGTTAGAGCGCAATACTCGAGGCGTAGCGTTGACAGCCAAGGGTGGCGAGTTACTTGCACATGCTCAGGGCATGTTGAACTTAAAGCAGGAAATGTTGGATGCTGCGCACAGCAGCAAGAGCATTGCGGGTCAGGTTCGAATAGGCGTGTCGGAGACGATCGTACAAACTTGGCTACCTCGTTATCTTGAGGAAGTTCACGCTCGTTATCCTGATCTGAGCGTGGAACTCGAGGTCGATACATCTCCGGTGTTGCGCGAGCAAGTGATCTCTCATCATTTGAATGTGGCCTTTTTAATGGGGCCCGTGTTGGCTCCGAGTGTCAAGAATATCTCTCTTTGTCAATATCCATTGGCTTGGCTGGCCAGTCCTAAGTTGGGATTACACCATGCGCCAGTCACGCTTATCCAGATTGGCGCACGTCCCGTCATTACCTATCCTGCAACAAGTCAGCCGCATCATTTCGTCAGAGATTTATTGACTGACTCAGGTATTCATTCGCCGCGTATGTACGGCAGTGCTTCGCTTTCTGTTGTTGTACGGATGACCTTAGATGCGATCGGCGTTGCAGTCATCACCCCTGTATTTTTGCAGGAAGAAATTCGCACAGGAAGCTTGTGTCTTTTGGATGTCTCAGGCGTTGTGTTGCCAGATCTGACGTTTACCGCATCGTGGTGTCGTGGTCCCGATGAGCATATCGCAGCTATTCTTGCCAAGCTTGCTCAGCAGGTCGCTGGAGATCATTCAGGAGGTTGATGACTTCGGCGGTTTGGTGATAAATTTATTTTATCAGTCCTGATTGGAAAGCACGATTGGACAGGCGGTGATGACTAACGTCGAATAGAAGCTCCCGATTTTGCTTCTAGAGGCTTGTATGCTGCCGTCGCAACAGATTCGTCAACACATCCGCCAGGGCATCTTTACTCAGCCAACTGCAGGCGCTGCGCCTGGTTTTGTTCAAGCCAATCTGGTTGTCTTGCCCAAATCCTTAGCTGCCGATTTTCTGCTGTTTTGTCAACGTAATCCTAAACCCTGCCCACTACTATCGGTCTCTGATCCGGGTTGTACATTTTTCCCGGGCTATGGGGAAGATCTCGATATACGCACAGATGTCCCACGCTATAGAGTATGGCGTAATGGGGAGTTGCACGATGAGGTCACGAACGTGTCGTCATACTGGCGTGAAGATTTAGTGAGTTTTGCGATTGGATGCTCTTTCTCATTTGAAGAGGCACTAGTCGCTGAAGGTCTGGACGTGCGCCATATCTCCTGTGCTTCCAATGTTCCTATGTACCGGACCAATATTGCCACGCAATCCGCTGGGCCCTTTCACGGTCCTTTGGTCGTTTCAATGCGGCCATTTAAACCCGCTGATGCTATTCGTGCGATTCAGTTGACTTCAAAATTTCCTTCAGTGCATGGGGCGCCTGTCCATTTGGGTGATGCTTCACTGATTGGAATCGATGATTTAAATAAACCTGATTATGGCGACCCGGTTGAAGTGCGTGGTGGAGAGATACCGGTTTTTTGGGCTTGCGGCGTGACGCCACAGGCTGTATTAATGGCATCAAAACCTGAATTCTGCATTACGCATTCACCCGGGTACATGTTAGTGACAGACAAGTTTAATACTCAATTAGCCATCATTTAAAAATTTAAGGCAGTTGAAAACTGTGTCGATTGCATGCGGGAGATCGACACAGGCTCTACACCCCGTTATCTAGGAGACTCACTTATGAAGAAGATAATGCTTGCAGCGCTGAGCGCTGCTGTATTGATGACGACTAACGCAGTTGCGCAAGAGCTTCCACGCACCCAGCTAAAAATTGTCGGTGGTTTAAGCAATCTCACAGCATATAAAGATTTTGAACAGCCCTTTTGGACTAAGACGATTCCTGAATTATCTAAAGGACGTGTGACAGCTGAAATTCAGGGTTTTAACCAAATGGGTTTAAAAGGCCCAGAGTTGATGCGTCTGATTGGTCAAGGTGTGATTGAGTTTGGCACAGCGACTTTGTCTTATTTTGCCAGTGATAATCCAATTAACGAAGCGATCGATCTGCCAGGTTTAGCCCCAGATGTGAAGACCGCGCGTGAAATCACAAATCTATTCGAGCCTGTTTATGCCAAACTTTATGGTGGCAATAGCAACGTTAAGATTCTTGGCCTGTCTCCATATCCTGCTCAAGTCATTTTTTGTAATGCACCGATCAAAGACCTCGGCGACTTAAAGGGATTGAAAGTTCGCACAAGCAGTCGAACACAGGCCGAGTTTGTGCAAGCGCTGGGCGGTACAAGCGTCACGATTGCTTTTGGTGAAGTCGTGCCAGCATTGCAAAACAAAGTTGTGAACTGTGCGATTACGGGTTCACTTTCAGGTTACTCGGCCAAATGGTACGAAGTCTCAACACATTTGCTCGCGTTGCCAATTAACTGGAATCAGCAAATCCATGCAGTGAATCAAAAGGCGTGGGACAAGATTGATCCAAAGGTTCAGGCATTCTTGCAAACAAACATCAATAGTTTGATGAATACGATGTGGAGTGCTGCCAATGAGCAGACTGAGCAGGGTTACGCTTGTAATACAGGCAAAGCAAGCTGCCCATTTGAAGTAAAGGGCAAGATGACTCTGGTCACGCCTTCTGCTGCGGATAAAGCGATGCTTGATAAGCTACTCGTGGATGTGATTTTGCCGAAATGGGCGGCACGTTGTTCCGCTCAGTGCGTAGCTGATTTCAATGCGACCATTGGTAAAAAGTTGAATGTCGTAGCAAAGAAATAAGAGACTCACCATGGACACTCAACAGACGTCAGGACTCTCGTGTGCGCATCGCATTTCTCGTTGGGGAGTGTGGGGAGGGGGCATTCTGACGCTGTTGAGTGCAGGTTTAGTGTGCTTTGATGTCATCGTCAGAAAGCTTTTCTCCATTTCTATTGGAGGTGCGGATGAGCTTTCTGGGTACGCCTTTGCGATTAGCACCACATGGTCATTTGCATTGGTTGTTCTCGAGCGTGCGAATGTCCGTGTAGATGTTTTCTACCAGCATTTTTCTGTTCGAATCGCAGCGTTTCTCGACTGGTTGTCCCTTGTTGCATTGGCTGTATTTTTAACAATGTTGACGCGTTATGCGTATGAGGTGGTCGCGACTTCTTGGATGCAAAGTTCGACTGCCAACACGCCATTAGCCACGCCATTGTGGCTGCCACAGGGTTTGTGGTTCATGGGTCTGGCTTGGATGGTCGTGGTATTGGCGTTGATGCTTGAGCGCGCCAGTCGCGCACTTGTCACGGGTGATTATCGGATGGTGAACAAAATGGCGGGCGCACGCTTGTCACAAGAAGAAGCGAAAGAAGAAGCGATTGCTGGAAAGCGTCGTGTGATGGAGGATCGTGCATCATGATTGCAACTGCCTTGACAATCCTACTGGTTTTAATTGGTCTGAGTATTCCTGTCGGCGCGGCGCTTGGGGTACTTGGGATCGCGCTTGATCAAATATTTTCGATGCTGCCACTGTCACGAGCAATGGGTGAATTGGCCTGGACAACGAATACGGAATTTTTGCTTGTCGCGATTCCTTTGTTCATTTTGCTCGGAGAGCTTTTGCTTCGCGCGGGGTTTGCAGAGCGTATGTACTCATCACTGAGTCTATGGCTCTCATGGCTGCCCGGTGGCTTAATGCATGCAAATATTGGCGCTTCAGCGTTGTTTGCAGCGACTTCTGGTTCGAGTGTTGCCACTGCTGCAACGGTTGGCACAGTCGCGTTGCCTCAAATCGCAAAGCGTGGGTATAACGAATCACTTTTCTTAGGCAGTATTGCTGCAGGAGGAACGTTGGGGATTTTGATTCCTCCGTCAATCAACCTAGTGATCTATGGTGTGTTGACCAACTCTTCGGTGCCTAAGCTCTATCTTGCAGGAATTTTGCCAGGACTGTTACTTGCAGGCCTATTCATGCTGACGATTATTCTGGCTTGTATGTACAAGCCAGCTTGGGGTGGTGAGCGTATCCATGCAAGTTGGTCAGAGCGTTTGAAATCATTGGTGCACCTCGTGCCACCGATGGGAATATTTTTGTTGGTGGTGGGTTCAATTTATGCGGGTGTTGCGACGCCAACGGAAGCCGCAGCATTAGGTGTGCTGGGTGCGATGTTTTTGGCTGCGGCCTATCGTCGTCTGACTATCGCGATGGTGCGCGAATCTCTTGAAAATACAATGCGTTCTTCAGCCATGATTATGCTGATCGTCGTGGGCGCTAGTTTTTTAAATTTTGTGATGTCTGCAACCGGATTGACTACTGCGTTGACTAATGCAATTACCGAATTAGGTTTTTCGCCTTATGTCATGCTTTTCCTTTTAATTGTTTTTTATCTTGTACTAGGTTGCTTTATGGAAACCCTGTCCATGATGATTACGACAATACCAATCGTTGCTCCGGTGATGATAGCGCTTGGTTTTGATCCAATATGGCTAGGTATCATCATTATTGTTTTGGTTGAGGCTGCACTCATTACACCGCCCGTTGGCTTAAATCTGTTTGTTGTCCAAAGCCTTCGCACCAGTGGTTCGATGACGCCTGTGATTGTTGGTTCTATCCCGTTTGTCATGGCGATGATGTTATTGCTTTTGTTGCTCGCACTCTTTCCTGCTCTGGCACTTTGGTTGCCGAAGTTGTTCGCGATTTAGAGTGTTGAACGCTTGAAATTTATAAAAATTTTTCGGAAATACTATGGAATTAAATTTTGATCTTTTGGTACTTAACGGATCTAAACAATCAATCTCGATCGATATACATCAAATGGTCATCGCAGGATGGGCAGGGCGTGATCATGTTGCAATCGAGCATCATATTGAGGAGTTGGCTGCGATTGGTGTCCCCCGGCCAAGTTCTGTTCCGCTTTTTTATCGTGTCGCCAGTCAGACGTTATCTCAAGCTTCAATGATCGAAGTGGTTGGGCAAGAGAGTTCTGGCGAGGTTGAGGTATTTGTCTTTACCCATCAAGGTGAGTTGCTGCTTTCTCTGACATCCGACCATACGGATCGTGGGCTGGAGACGGTGAGCGTCGCCTTATCGAAACAGGTGTGCACCAAGCCAGTCGGCTCAGAAGCATGGCGTTTTCAAGATGTTGCAGCGCACTGGGATCAATTAAGGATTGAGTCTTACATCACTGAGGATGGTAAGCGGGTCCAATATCAATCCGGTCTCTTGTCTGCATTACTGCATCCTATAGATTTGATTGCGCGCTATGTCAAAAGTGAGATATTGTCAGCAGGAGTGGCGATGAGTTGCGGGACTGTTGGCACACAAGGTGCGATTCGTCCCGCTGCTCATTTTGAGATGCGTCTGATCGATCCTGTGTTGAATCGATCGCTCACGCATCATTATGATGTTGAGAACTTGCCCAAAGTAAGCTAAGTCCCTTATTGTGCTTACTCAGGTTTGATCCCGGCAGTCTGAATTGTTTTGCTCCATTTCTTGATTTCATTATCAAGAAATGCTGCAAATTCTTCGGGTGACATGGCGACAGGCTCTTGTCCAGCTTTGTTCATCATTTCGATCACTTGAGGATCTTTCAAGACCTTGTTGAGCTGAGCGTTCGCTTGTTTGACAGCTTCGGGTGGCGTGCCTTTGGGGGCAACAACGCCTGACCATGAATATGCTTCATAGTCTTTGACCCCAGCGGAGGCGATCGTTGGGAGGTCCGGAAAAAACACGGACGGCTCAGGATTGCCGACCGCGAGCGCGCGTACCCGACCTGACTTGATAAAGGGAATCGCGGAGGTTGAGTCGGCAAACATCAGTTGTACCTGGCCGCCTACGAGATCTTGCATGGCAGGGGAGCTTCCTTTGTAGGGAATGTGCTGCATCTTGACGCCCGTCAGGCTCGCGAAGAGCTCGCCTGCCAAGTGTGTGCCACCACCCGTGCCTGCTGAGCTATAGGACAGCTTGTTAGGATTGGCTTTTGCATAGGCAATGAGTTCTTGCACAGACTTGACTGGCAAAGAGGGGTGAACGACCAAAACGATTGGATAGCGCGCACCCATCCCGACGGGTACGAAGTCTTTTTGAATATCATAGGGGAGTTTAGTGTTTAAGCTTGGCAGCACCGCGTGGTGGATGGCAGCAAAAAAGAAATGATAGCCATCGGAC
Organism: Zwartia lucis; assembly: GCF_965234455.1. Classification (GTDB taxonomy): domain Bacteria; phylum Pseudomonadota; class Gammaproteobacteria; order Burkholderiales; family Burkholderiaceae_B; genus Zwartia; species Zwartia lucis. The sequence continues at coordinate 92,747 of NZ_OZ248473.1, forward strand.
GGTGCTTTGGCAGCTGTTTGAGCACCCACAATGCCGCCAGCACCCGCTTTATTGTCAATGACGGCCGGCGTTGACCAGTTTTTGGCCATTGCTTGCGTAGTCATTCTGGCGGTGGTGTCAACTGGGCCGCCTGGAGGAAAGGGCACGATAAACGTGACGGCCTTGTCGGGCCAGGTGGTTTGCGCCTGAGCTTGAGCCATTCCAATCGAGGTGAAACCAGCGAATGTTAGAGCACAGAGGTTAAAGAAATAGCCGAAGCGGCATGATGTGCGCATAGAGGTCCTTTTTAGAAATAAACTTGATTAATGGATATGAATATAACTTAGGCTTTAACGACCGTCATTCTGTTATTTCCCTTGAATCATAAAGCTGCTAAATTAAATAAAATTTTCTTTTCTTTCCTCCAACTTCCAGGAATGCTCCATGATCACTAGACTTAAATTTCTCGGTGCTGGCTTAGCTGCCGCGGCTTCTCTCGTATTTTCTCCAGTTTGGGCACAAGCCGCTCCTGATCTTGGGACGCCCACTTTACCCGCTCCAGGCTTTAAAAAACTGAAAGTCGGCGAGATGGAAGTGATTGCCTTAAATGATGGTATCGGACGTCGTACTTTAGTGGCGGAGTTTGTCAAAAATGCGCCCTTTGAAGAAGTAAAAGCCTTGCTTGCTTCGCAAAACTTACCGACCCACTATATCGATGTGCCTTTCACACCCTTTTTAGTCGTGAATGGAAATCAGCGTTATTTGATGGATACGGGCTTTGCCAATAACGGTGGACCTACGACGGGTAAGCTGATCGAGAACATGGCTGCGGCCGGTTACAAGCCTGAGGATATAAACAATGTCGTGATTAGTCATTTCCATGGAGACCATATCAACGGTTTACTCTTTAAAGATGGCACGCTCGTATATCCTAACGCCAAGGTGCATGTGCCTGCGAGCGAGTATGCGTTTTGGATGGATAAAGACCGTATGGAAAAAGCACCTGCCGGCTTGAAGGGTGCGATGACCAATGCGCAACGCGTATTCAACAAAATCCCCGTAGACCGCTTGGTCAAGTTTGAAGCCGGTTCTGAGGTGGCGCCAGGCATCACCTCGGTTGCCGCTTTCGGTCACACGCCAGGTCATTCACTTTTCACAGTGAAATCTGGCGGTCAGTCTTTTATTTATGTTGCAGACTTGACGAACGTGCCTGAGTTATTTGCGCGCAATCCTGACTGGGCTGTGACGTTTGATATGGATCCTGAAATGGCACGTCAAACGCGTCGCAAAATTTTTGACATGATCGTCAAAGAAAAGATGATGGCGGGTGGTTTCCATTTTCCCTTCCCTGCGATGGGCACCATCACACCTTCTGGTAATGGCTATCAGTTCAATCCGATGAAGTAAATGGAGTTTTGTCCGCTCAAGCGTCTTACAATCGTCAAATATGACATCTTGGGCGGGCATCAACCATGAAATTTTTGAATAGTCGATGGGCAGTATTGTTGTGGTTCGGCATTGCGACCAAAGGACTTTTCGCTGTGGGTTTGCTTTTGAGCGTATCTGCAGTCACTGCTCAAACGACTAGCTTTGATGCCTGTGTGAAGGAGTTGCGCCAATCGGTCGTTTCTCAAGGTATTCAAGGGGCGGTGTTTGATCGCGCGATGAAGGGGGTCGAGTCCGATCCTGATGTACTGAAGGCTTTTTCTTTTCAGCCTGAGTTCAGAACAGCAATTTGGGATTATCTTGCAGGTCTTGTGGATCAAGAGCGCGTGGAGGATGGGCGTGCCAAGCTCAAAGAATGGTCCAAAGTTTTAGCCGAAGCTGAGAAAAAATATGGGGTTGATCGCAATGTGATTGTCGCAGTCTGGGGTGTGGAGTCCAATTATGGACGCATCCAGGGCAAGCGCGAGATCGTGCGTTCTCTAACAACCTTAATTTGTGCGGACAAGAGGCAAGCATTTTTCAGAGGTGAGTTGCTCGCGACGTTGCGAATTTTGCAAAGTGGAGATATTGCACCAGAATTACTCGTGGGCTCTTGGGCGGGTGCGTTTGGTCAAACGCAGTTTATGCCGACGACATATCAACGACTGGCTGTTGATTTTGATGGTGATGGTCGCCGCGATATTGTGGGATCCGTCCCAGACGCTCTGGGTTCCACTGCAAATTTTTTGCAAAAAGCCGGTTGGGTTGCAGGTCAGCCTTGGGGTGTGGAGGTCAGGCTGCCGGCTAATTATTCCGGACCTTCGGGACGGCGCACCAAACAGTCTTTGGCGCAGTGGAAAAGTTTGGGCATTGAGCCGTTGAAAAACACAGGTAAGGCTGGACAAGTCACGAGTATTTCTAATTTGCCTGAGACGACACAGGCCGCACTTCTGCTTCCGGCAGGTGCTCAAGGTCCCGCATTTTTAGTGTTACGAAATTTTGATGCCATCTATAGCTACAACGCTGCGGAGTCCTATGCGCTAGCTATCGCGCACTTAAGTGATCGACTGCGCGGTGGTGGTATGTTTCAAACGGCATGGCCCACGGATGATCCAGGAACCAGTCGAGCTGAACGACGCCAAATTCAACAGGCATTGTTAGACCGCGGTTATGACATTGGTGAAGTTGATGGCTTAATCGGTGCGAAAAGCCGAGAGGCGATCAGCGCCTTTCAAAAGTCCAAGGGTATGACCGTCAATGGTCGTGCGGGGCAGCAAGTGTTGAAGGCGCTGCGTTAAAGGGCACCGATGTTAGTCACGCTCGTAGGCCTGGCCTTTTTATTTGGTTTGATACTCAAACGCGTGGGCTTGCCACCGATGGTGGGATTTTTGCTCGCGGGTTTTGTTTTTAACCTCTCGGGCTTTGAGGCGCCCGAAGGGTTGAGCATGATTTCGCAGCTTGGCGTGACCTTATTGCTGTTTTCAATTGGCCTGAAACTCGATTTCAAAAGCTTTGCGAACAACGAAATCTGGGGAGTTTCGTTCGCCCACATGATCGTTTCGACTTTGTTTTACGCGGGCGTATTATGGCTCGGTCAGACGTTAATTCCCTCAACGATATTTGACATTTCTCCAGCGGTCATCGTGCTAGTGGCATTTACTTTGTCATTTTCAAGTACTGTTTATGCCGTCAAAGTTCTTGAGGATCGTGACGATATGCGTGCCTTTTATGGGAAGGTCGCGATTGGAATATTGATCATGCAAGATATTTTTGCCGTCATTTTTCTAACGGTGAGTGAGGCGAAATATCCATCGGTCTGGGCGTTGTCGCTGTTGTTATTACCCGTGATTCGTAAAATTTTATTTAAGTTACTCGATGCGGCAGGACATGGTGAATTATTAGTACTGAGCGGACTATTTTTTGCGCTTGGTGCAGGGTTTGAGTATTTTGTTTCGATTGGTATCAAAGGTGATTTAGGTGCTTTGGTGTTTGGCGCTTTGTTAGCCAGTCATCCCAAAGCAAGCGATTTATCAAAGTCGCTCTTTAGTTTTAAAGAATTGATGCTGGTCGGGTTTTTTCTATCGATCGGTATGCAAGGACTGCCAACCCCCACGATTATTTTTGTTTCATTGTTCTTGTGTGCTCTGCTGCCATTTAAAACTTTTATCTACTACTTGATACTCGAATTTTTTGGCCTACGCGCGCGGACGTCTTTATTTGTATCCCTCAATCTAGCCACTTATTCCGAATTCGCCTTGATCGTGGCGGCTCTATGCGTGATGAAGGGATGGTTGCCTGTCGATTGGCTCATCATCATGGCGATTTGTGTGAGTTTTAGTTTCGCCTTGGCAGCACCCTTTTCGATGAGATCCGAAAATCTCTACAAACGCTATAAAAGATTTTGGAATTCTTTTCAAAAACCTGTGCACCATCCGCGAGATCAATTGATTCAGACGGGTGAGGCTCGTGTGCTCGTGATCGGGATGGGTCGTGTTGGATGCGGTGCCTATGACAATCTCTGTTCATATTTTGATCAAAAAATCATCGGTATCGAACATGATACTCAGCGCGTGAAACAACAAGGCAATGCAGGGAGAAATGTGGTGTACGGGGATGCGACCGACTCGGATTTTTGGAGCAAACTCAAAACAGGTACGACGCTAGAGATGATTATTCTGGCGATGCCTAACCACCGCAGCAATATTTATGCGGCCCACCAAATTGTCGGTAGTGCGCTAAGTTGCAAAATCGTTGCCATCGCTAAGTTCGAGAGTGAGGTTGACGAGCTTGCAGCCTTGGGTGTTCCATCGTTCAATATTTACTCCGAAGCAGGTTCTAGTTTAGCTAAACATGCGTTGGATGCGCTGCAAGATCGAGTCCGAGCGTAGTTTGTTGTCGAAAAGCATCGACTTTTAGGACTTGAATTGGATTGACCATCGATCTGCAAGGTGCGGTCAGGGTTTTGGAGTTTAATGAAGACAATTGCTGTCAATCCGCTCTCTTTTTTTGTTTCATCGCTGCTCACATGACCACTTCGCTCAAACCTCGACCTCATTCACTCGGTGAATTATTCAATACGTTCAGTATGCTCGCGATTCAGGGATTTGGTGGTGTCCTTGCTTTTATCGAGCGTGAGCTTGTCGATAAAAAGAAATGGATGACGCGTGAGGAGTTTGTCGAGGAATGGGCGATTGCCCGCGCAATGCCTGGCCCTCCAGCGCTCAATCTTTGCATCATGGTTGGCGCTAAATATTTCGGCTGGCGTGGGGCGCTGGTTTCTTTGGCGGGTATGTTTATGTACCCAACGATATTGATTTTGACGTTGGCGATTGCGTATGCACACTTCGGCAATCAGCCTAAGGTCGTCGATGCGCTACGTGGAATGGGTGCCGTCGCGGCCGGTATGATCGGTGCGACAGGGCTTAAGTTGTTGTCTGCGCTTAAAACCAATCCATTGGGTGTAAAAGTGTGTGCAGCACTCGTGATCTTGAGTTTTGTGGGTATCGCAATTTTGCAATGGCGGTTGTTGTATGTACTAATCGTACTAGGCGGCATTGGTTATGTTCTTGCTTTCTTAAAGCTCAAGGAGCAAGCATGAACGAGACCCTCACGCTCGCCATGCTGTGGACTGACTGGTTCAATTTATTCAAGCATTTCGCTTCGATATCGATCGCGTCAGTGGGTGGTCCCCTAGTGCTCCTGCCTGAAATCTATCATTTTCTTGTGGATAAGCAAAGCTGGTTGACCGATGCGCAGTTCAGCGCTTCGGTCGTGATTGCGCAGGCATCACCTGGACCGAATGTGATGTTCGTCGCATTGATGGGATGGAACATCGGCCTGAATGCGGGCGGTTTTGGCTGGGCCGCTTTTGCTGCATTGATTTGTATGGCAGGCATTTTGTTACCGAGCTCAGTGTTGATTTTCTTTACCGCCCGCTGGGTACAAAAACATCAAGAGCTTCGTGCTGTGCGTGCCTTTAAATTGGGGCTCAGTCCTGTTGTCATTTCTATGATGGTGGCCGCCGGGTGGCTATTGGCGACGGCGAATACGGAGGGTGTACGTGACTGGCCGATCTGGTTATTGGCGGCGGTTACCGCCTTTATCGTTTATCGTACCAAGATACATATGTTGTTGCTGCTTGCTATCGGTGCAGCGTTGGGTGCGAGTGGCTTGTTGGCGGGTTTTTGACTCCAAGGATACCAAGCAATAAAAAATCCGGACGTGCTCTTCTGAGCAAGTCCGGAAATTAAACGTGTATTTTTTAGACTGTTTAGTTGACTTCGAGCAACTCGACATCAAAGACGAGTGTGGCGTTGGGTGGAATCACGCCACCTGCGCCGCGCGCGCCATAGCCCATTTCGGGAGGGATGATCAGGGTGCGTTTGCCACCGATTTTCATGCCCGCTACGCCTTCGTCCCAGCCGCGGATGACATGACCGGCACCGAGAGGAAAATCAAACGGATCGCCGCGATCACGCGAACTGTCGAACTTAGCACCTTTGTTTTCAGGTGCTGTGGCCTCATGGAGCCAGCCTGTGTAGTGCACAGTGACGTGCGCACCTTTTGTGGCTTCTGTGCCGCTACCAGCAGCGACTTCAATGATTTCGAGTGAACTCATATTGTTTCCTATAGGATGAAAATCAAGCCGCGCTTAGCACGACAGGGGGTTTAGGGGTTTTGACGCGTAAGCGGTGCCAGAGTAGTCCAACGGTAAAGAGACCAAAGACGCCATGGACTAACCAGACTCCAATGCTGAATGAAAGCTTGCCGCTGATAATCCAGCCTTGGGAAATATTGATCAGGTTTAAATAAAGCATCGCAATCAAGCCCGCGATCAGCAGGTCACCGGAGCGTCCCATGCGGGGATTGACGGCACCAAGCGGGATCGCCATCAACGCGAGACTCAGTGCTGCGAGAGGAACGGCCAGGCGCCACATAAGCTGCCCGTAGGAAGCGGGAACCTTGTCCGTGAGGAGTAATTCGGTTGGGCGTGAACGGCGACTTTCTAGTGTTCGCTCGCGAGCGGTTTCCAGAGATTTTCCGCCGTCTTTACTTTCGATTCGAGCGCCGAAGGCGTCAAATTTTGAGAGTCGCATTTCAGGCGCTCCCGGTTTGATGTCGTAACGCTGTCCAGGCCCTAAGACAAGAAACTTGTCGCCATTCGCCTCGATGGCGGTATCGGCCGAAGAGGCCGTGATGAGCGTTAACCAGTCGGGATCGATGATGCGCATAAAAACTTGACCGAGGGGCCCATCGGGCACGCTAGGGCTTTCGACAAAAAAGACGCGGGCACCGCCTTCTGTTTCGAGAAACTGTCCAGGGGTAATTTTGGAGAGATCAGAACGCAACTCGAAATGGGCTCGGTACTCGCCGATCTGTCGATTTGCCCAAGGTGTGCCAAACAAGGTGAGTGAAGCGATCAGGACTGCGACGGGAATGGCCACGCGCATCACAGGATTGATCCAGTTTAGGAGCGAGAGGCCACTTGAAAACCACACCACCATCTCAGACTCCCTGAAATTGCGGGTAATGGTGGTGAGGACACCGATAAAAATCGAAACGGCCAAAATGATAGGAAGGGCGGCGATCGTGGTGAATGCGGCCAAACCAATCACGACATCCGCGCCAATGCGGCCCGCGGCGGCCTCTCCAAGCAGGCGTACCAATATGACGCTCAGCCATACAACAACGAGCGTCGACAGAACGACGCTGAAGTGGTTGGTGATTTCGGAGACGACGGAACGTTTAAATAAGGACATTGTGCGCGATGCAGTGTTGCATCAAAAAATGGTGCGGCGCAAACAACGCCGACACCATGAATTTAGCACAATGAGACTATCTAGACGCACGCTTTAAGTTCTAGGCGTTGGGTAGGCTGTCAATCAACTGGATCATCCGTTTACGCATCTCTGCATCTGGCAAGCGACCGATACCACCGGCCATGTTGTCAATCATGTTCGAGACGCGACTGGTCGCGGGTGTGATGCAGGTGACAGTGGGATGGCTAGCGACAAATTTCAAGAAAAACTGGGCCCAGGTTGTGGCATCGAACTCTTTGGCCCACTCTGGGACGGTTTGACCTTTGACGCGACTCCAGAGCCGGGTGCGACCAAAGGGAGCGTAGCAGAGCACGGCGATCCCGCGCTCTTGGGCCAGTGGCAAAATGGTTTTTTCAGCAAATAAATCATCGATGGCGTAGTTGGTGCCGATGAAGTCGATTTTTTGCGTACGCATGGTTTCGATCAAGCTGTCGTATTGATTGCTAAACGTCGTCGTCACCCCGAGATAGCGAATTCGGCCTTTTTCCTTGGCTTCGCGCAAAATAGGAAGTTGCGTCTGAACGTCTCCCATATTGTGGATTTGGATAAGATCGATGACGGGTTTGCCAATACGTTTGAAAGACGCTTCGAGTTGCGCACGTGCGGCGTTCGCATCGGCTGCGCCACCGCCACGAGGCGCGACGTTGAGTTTGGTCGCCCAAAATAATTTTGGAGCAATACCCAAGTCCTGCGCGATCTTGCCTGCGACTTCTTCGGAGGTACCATAGCTCGGGGCGGTATCAAAAACGGTGCCGCCAAGCTCAACCATTTTCGCTATGACATTTTTTAGAGCCTCGCGGTCCTCGGAGCTTGCGACTTGCGCGAACGTTGCCGAACTGCCAAGACCGATGATGGGTAGGCGTTGACCGCTCGAGGGAATGGCCCGTGTCAAGAGAGGACTACTCGTAGCCAATGCTTGTGCCCAAGCATTGGGTAATGCTGTGGTGCTGGCAGCTGCTAAAGCGGTTTGAAGCCAGGTTCGACGGTTCATCGTGCGAGTCTCCTAAAAAGATGCTTTAAAGTTTTAAGTCAGGGGTGACCGACTCACTGCGTTTGGCTTGCGTATAGCCAAGCCAAAGGCCCAGGCTCATCCAAACCACGGCGAGGGGCACGGCAAACCAGGCGAGACCTGCGAGCCCCATTCCCAGTCGCCCCAACAGCCCTTCGGTTTGAGAGCCAAGGGCATCACCACTCCGATATACAAAAGTATCGATGAAAGCTTTGGCTTTATAACGTTCGGCGCGTGGTACGGTTGTGAAAAGGGTTTCGCGAGCCGGGCGCATGATGCCACGTTGCACGGCGCGAAAAGCAGACTCAAAAGCAATGAGCGCGGCGAGCGATCCCAGTACAGCTAAACCGATAAAGCCAAAAGCAACAGTGATGGGTAGAAGTGCAAGCGTCAAGGCAATGCCGAAGCGCTTGATCAGATGGCTTGTGAGAAAGGCTTGCAGGACAAAGGTCGCGGCCTGGGTGTAGAGATCAATACGCGCGAACGCCGCGGTCCTCGTGTCGGTATCGAGCGCTAAGGCTGCAACCATTTGCAGTCGCGTGAAATAAAGCAAGGTCGCGACAATCGCCAAAATCAGTACATACGCCGCGATACCAAGCAGATAAGGTGAGCGGATCACCGCTGTAAAGCCTTCCCAGGCGCTGCCACCGATAATGGCACGCTCGGGGTCTAGCTCTGCAGTCTGTGTGACTGAGGCTTCATCGCTCTGGTTACTTGTCTCGACTTGGACCTTTAAATGAGTCAACCACCACGCACTCGCCACTGCGCACAACAAAAAACCAGCAGCGATCAGGAGCAGCAAAGGCGTGCCATAGGGTTTGGCCAGCATACTCGCGAGCCATGGCCCAAACATCGCACCGAGTGTGCCTCCAAGAGAAATGGCGGCAAAGAGACGCTGGCTCTGTTCTTTTGTAAAGCGGTCGGTCATCAATGCCCAAAAAAGCATCGTGGCGAAAAGATTAAAGACGCTGAACCATACGTAAAAAACCTGACCGCTCCAAAGCCCGATGTGTGCTGGCGCCAAGGTCAGTAGTGCATAAAAACAAAGGAGTCCAAAGGCAAAGAAAGAGTAAGTCGTGGTGATAAAGACCAATCGACGATAACGGCTTACCAGCAAACCAAAGAGCGGATTGACAAGTAAGGTCACCACCAGGGTTGCCATAAAGAGCCAGCGGATAGCCTCGATGCCACGCTGCATCCCCAAGGCTTCGCGTGCGGGTCTGACGACCATCAACGCGCTCAAAATGAAGAAAAAAAACAAGCCTGCCACCAGTGTGGGCAGCAACTCTTGTCGTTTGATATTGGTGAACGTCTGCAGCAGGCTGGTCATAGGGCAAGGAATTCAGATACTCGGCATCATCTTAATGAGTAATATTTGTTTTTTGTGTATTTGTTGTTCTTTAATCTCATCTGGACATTGAAAACAACACTAAATATAAGTTTGTTTTCAGTGTGTTTCATGACAGAGATAAAATAAAGCATCGCTAGGGTGTGTTGTCTTAGCTATTTTTGTTCCGTTTTTGAGAGAAATACCGTGCCACTGCTCCCAACTGTTGACCGTGAAGAGGTCCATCAACGTCAGATCGTCATGAAAGCCTATCGAAGATCAGATGGCTTGTATGACATCGAGGGTCGAGTGGTAGATACTAAAACTGAGCCTTTTCTATCGCCTTTAGCTCAGGCAGAGCGAAAACCAGGTGAGCCGGTCCACGATATCTGGGTGCGACTGGTCATCGATGAGTGGTTTGAAATTAAAGATGTGGCGGCGAGCTCTGATTCGACACCTTTTGTAGTATGTACCTATGCGCCACCCTCACTCCAAGCGCTGATTGGCTTAAAAATCGGTGCGGGCTGGTCCAAGTTGGTCAGAGAAAAACTCAAAGGTGCTGCTTGCTGCACGCATATGATGGAGTTGCTCGGACCCATGGCGACAACGGCCTATCAGGCCTTGTGGCCTATTACCAGCAAGCGACCGCAAGCGTTGGATGCTAATGGACGCCCAATCAAAATTGATAGTTGTTTTGCCTACGGCAGCGACAGGGAAATCGTGGCGAAATTGTGGCCCGAGCATTACACAGGACCCAAGGTCACAGCGCTTTGATACGACCCTGTTGGTAGAGCCGATGTGACAAGCACGAACCCTAAAACTTGTCACGCTATACTCGAAGCAGAAAATTAAAGGCATCTTGCGATGTCGAGACTCAATGACGGAGATGAGTGATGCGTTCTTTGCTGTTTGTGCCCGCCGATAGTCCACGCAAGCTGGAAAAGTCCTTGCAAAGCGGGTCAGATGTGCTGATTTTTGATTTGGAAGACGCAGTTTCTCCGTCCCGTAAACAAGAAGGCCGAGTGGAGTTGGTCAAATTTTTGACTGAGCTCAAACGCGCTGGCCTCAAGACTCCCGAGCTTTATGTGCGCGTCAATGCATTGACGACAGGCATGACACTGGCGGATTTGGCTGCGGTGATGCCTTGTCGCCCGGATGGCGTGGTCTTGCCCAAATCGACGGGCGCGCGCGATCTCAGTCTTTTGTCCGCTTATCTAGAGGCGTTTGAACACTTATATCCGCTTGAGTCCCCTGATACTCGGACATCGATTATTGCGATTGTGACGGAGACGGCTGATTCGCTTGCCGGGTTGAATGAGTATCGAGGAGCGACCCCGCGACTTGCCGGCATGATGTGGGGCGCGGAAGACCTCTCGGGTGATATTGGCGCGTTGACCAACAAAGAAGAAGGCTCCTCTGAATGGACCTCGCCCTTTAGTCTGGTGCGTTCGCTCTGTCTGTTTGCCGCCTCTGCCGCGGGCGTACCGGCCATCGATACCGTTCCCACGGATATTCACAACATGGAGGCTTTGAAGCGCGAAACACGCATGGCGTATCGCGATGGTTTTTCTGCCAAGGCGGCGATTCATCCTGGCCAGGTGCCGGTGATCAACGAGGCGATGACGCCCGATGCTGCAACACAAGAGTGGGCGGCGCGCGTGATTGCGGCATTCGCGGCCAGTGCAAGCGTCGGTGTCGCGACGATGGATGGAAAGATGTTGGATACACCGCATTTGCGCCTTGCTAAAAAAATTATCGCCGCAGCGCAGCTGGCCTAAAGGATAGATCGACATGACGAAAATAGTTGGTCCTTTGGATGGTATTCGTGTCATCGACATGACCTCGATTTTGATGGGGCCTTATGCAGCTCAATTGATGGGCGACATGGGGGCGGACGTGATCAAAGTCGAGTCTCCGCAAGGCGATATGGTGCGCGATGTCGGACCGATGTTGCATCCGCGGATGGGTTCTCTCTATTTGCATGTTAATCGTAGTAAGCGTGGCATGGTGCTCGATGTTAAAAAGCCCGAAGGTCTGGAGGCGATCAAAAAGCTCATCGCCACGGCTGATATCTTGCTCTATAACGTACGACCCCAGGCAATGGCACGGCTCGGCTTGAGTTATGAGGTCGTGAGTGCCATCAATCCCCGAATTTTGTATGCAGGTACTTTTGGTTTTGGTCAGGACGGACCTTATGCGCATAAGCCGGCTTTTGATGATTTGATTCAGGGTGCCATTGGTTTGCCCTCGTTAATCATGCAAGCGGGTTCAGATGTGCCGCGCTATGTGCCCTCCAATCTAGTGGATCGGACGGTGGGCTTGTACGCCACCTCTTCGTTGTGTGCTGCGCTCTACCATCGTGAAAAAACAGGACGTGGTCAGCGCATCGATATTCCGATGTTTGAAACAATGATTAGTCATTTACTGAGTGATCATATTGGTGGGAAAACCTTCGATCCGCAATTTGGACCACCTGGTTATCCACGCTTGTTGGCGTCAGAGCGCCGTCCTTATAAAACGTCTGATGGCTATGTCTGTGCCGTCATTTATAACGATAAACAGTGGGCATCATTTTTCAGCGCGATTGGTCGATCGGAAATATTTGAAAATGACCCACGTTTTAAAAACCTGAGCATTCGCACGCAGCATATCAATGATCTTCAAGGCTTGGTCGCTAAAATTTTTCTGGAGCGCACGACCCAAGCATGGCTGGACTTGCTTGAAAAGGCAGATATTCCCACTATGCCGTTGCATGACCTCGAGACCATTTTCGAAGATCCTCATCTTGAAGCGATTAACTTTTTTCAATGGGAAGACCATCCCTCTGAGGGTCGTATTCGTCGCGTGGATGTACCGACCACTTGGTCGGACAGTCAGCCCCAGGCGGGACGGCCTGCACCGATGCTGGGACAGCATAGCGAAGAAATTTTACGTGAGTTGGGTTATGACGAAGAGTCAATCGTTGCCTTGATCCGCGAGGGTGTCACACAGACTGCGTGAGTCCAAAAGCAACATCTTGGAGCTAGAGCTGGTTTCAATATGATGGCGACTCCATTTTGCTGTCTGGATTTAAACAAATGAGGAAGTGATCATGGATTTTTCTTTTTCACAAGAACAGCAGACGATCCGCGAAGCGATCAATAAAATCTGTGAACAGTTTGATGATCAGTATTGGCTGGAAAAGGATCGCCATGGTGGCTTTCCTGTCGAGTTGCATCAGGCGCTGGCCAAAGACGGTTGGTTAGGGATTTGCATCCCTGAGCAATATGGGGGGTCAGGTCTGGGGATCACCGAAGCGACCATCATGATGCAGGCCATCAGCGAGTCGGGTGCAGGCATGACCGGTGCCTCGGCTGTGCATATGAATATTTTTGGTTTGAATCCTGTCGTACAGTTCGCCACCGAAGAACAGAAAATGCGTATGCTGCCGCCCTTGGTCGCAGGTCGTGAGCGTGCATGTTTTGCGGTAACCGAACCTAACACGGGACTCAACACAACGCAGCTCAAGGTTAAAGCGGAGCGCAACGGAGATCACTATGTGTTGAGCGGTACTAAGGTGTGGATTTCAACGGCGCAGATCGCTGAGAAAATGTTGATCTTGGCGCGCACAACTCCTCTAGAAGAATGCACAAAACATACCGATGGTTTGAGTCTGTTTTATACCGATCTTGATCGCAATTTCGTGCGTGTGCATGAGATTGAAAAAATGGGTCGTAAAGCCGTGGATTCAAACGAGTTGTTTATCGATGGCTTGAAAGTCCCCGTCGAAGATCGCATTGGCGAGGAGGGCAAAGGCTTTCATTACATCATGCACGGGATGAATGCTGAGCGGATCTTGATCGCTGCTGAAGGGGTTGGGTTAGGGCGCGTGGCACTCAAGCGTGCGACGGCTTATGCCAAGGAAAGAATCGTTTTTGACCGTCCGATTGGGATGAATCAAGGGATTCAGCATCCACTGGCTGCGAACTGGATGGAGCTTGAAGCCGCGAATCTGATGGTCTTTCATGCAGCGTCGCTGTTTGATAAGGGCGAATCATGCGGTGCGCAGGCCAATGCAGCGAAATATTTGGCGGGCGAAGCCGGGTTTAATGCCTGTCAGCAAGCGGTCATGACGCACGGTGGATTTGGTTACGCCAAGGAATATCACGTAGAGCGCTATTTACGCGAGGTTTTGATTACGCGCATCGCACCGGTGAGTCCACAGTTGGTGTTGTGTTTTATCGCCGAGCGAGTGCTAGGCTTACCTAAGTCCTATTAGGAGGGTGTGATGGCTGGTTTGTATTACGAAGAGTTTGAAGTGGGGCAGGTGTTTAAGCATGCGATGACGCGCACGGTCACAGAAATGGACAACGTGCTGTTTTCAACGTTGACGATGAATCCGCAACCACTGCATCTGGATGCTGAGTTTGCGTCTAAAACAGAATTCGGTCGTATCTTGGTCAATAGCTTGTTTACCTTGGGTCTCGTGATTGGGATCTCGGTGGGCGAAACCACGCTAGGCACGACCATTGCCAATCTTGGCATGACGGATACACGCTTTCCAAGTCCCGTGTTTTATGGCGATACGATCCATGTGGAGACCACAATTGTGTCCAAGCGTCTAAGCAAGTCGCGCACGGATGCGGGCATTGTGGAGTTTGAACATCGGGGGATTAATCAACGCGGAGAGATTGTGTGTCTCTGCCGCCGTTCTGGATTTATGAAGTGCCAACCGGTTTGATGCAGTGCAAAATCTTTTGATTCAGACCTTTAGGCAACGCTGATGTGGCAATTAGGCTCAAGGCTGCAGTTGCCTGATGCCAAAATGGCATTGGTGGTGTTGTTGATTTGTTTTGTCTTCAACATGCTTGGGCGCGGGATCGGCGATACCTATGTGACGTTTCTGTTGCCGCTTGAGACGGAGTTTGGGTGGAGTCGCTCTGAGCTTTCAAGCGTCTACAGCATTTACATGTTAGCCAACGGGTTGTCGGCTCCTTTTGTCGGTGTACTGTTTGATCGCTGGGGTCCACGCGTGGTCTACCTGCTGGGTGTCGCCAGCTTAGGTTTAGGTTGTTTTTTAGCGGGTCATTTGACGCATCTCTGGCAGTTTCATTTGTGTATTGGGGTAGCGGGTGGAATTGGCATCTCAGCGATCGGTATGGTCCCGTCCGCCAGTTTGATTAGCCGATGGTTTCCAAACAGCACCAGCACCGCGATCGGGATTGCGTATGCGGGCTTTGGTGCCGGAACGCTTGTCTTGGTGCCCTTTGCGCAATATTTGAATCAAGCTGTGGGTTGGCGTGATGCCTATCAAGTGATGGGTGGCAGCTTGCTCCTTGCTTTGCCAATCGTCATGTTGCTGCCTTGGCGCGTGATCCGTACAGGATATGGAGCACGCGATAAAAAGAGTCAAAGTCAACGTGCTGTAGATATTTCATCTTCGAGGACAACAGGACCTGCCCAACCAAAGTCTTCACCCCTACGTGCAGCGTTGCGACACTCTGGCTTCTGGGGCTTGGCGCAGGCCTTCTTTTTTACCTCGGTGGTGGTCTATACCGTCTTGGTGCAGATGATTGCTTATTTGGTATCAACCGGCTTCACCCCGATCGAGGCCGCCAGCGCGTTTGGGTTTGCGGGTATGTTGTCTGTCCTGGGGGTCGGTTCAGCGGGACGCTTGGCGGATGTATTGGGCCCGAGGCGCACCGCGACACTCTCGTTTATGTGCACGACACTCGGCTTGGCAAGTTTGTTGGCATTAAGCTACTTTCCCTCCCACTGGTTTTTGATGTCGTTTGTGGTGTTCTTTGGGATTGCGCAGGGAGCGAGGGGCCCCATTATTTCTGGCCTGTGCTCCAAGCTTTTCCCGGGGCCCGGTTTGGCCACAATTTATGGGGTGACCTATACCTGTATGTCGGTTGGAGCCGCCTCTGGTGCCATGCTGTCAGGTCTTTTATATGACTGGACGGGGGGTTATCAGGCGAGCATCATTTTTTCTATGTTAAACGTCATTTTGGCGGTTTCGCCTTTTTGGGTTTATCGGGAACTCAGAAAATTTGGATGAGTTATGAACATGATCAAATCACTTTGGATATTGTTGCTGTCAGTCAGCGCAGCCTTTTTTACGTTGCCTGCGCAGAGTACCGCCCTTAGCGATGCGCTCAATGGTGGTCAGCATGTGTTGATGATTCGACATGCTGATGCCCCCGGCTTTAGTGATCCACCTAATTTAAAAATTGGCGACTGTTCAACACAACGAAATTTGGGAGATCTTGGTCGCAAGCAGGCCCAAGCCTTGGGCGTCTGGCTAAAACAGCAAGGGATCGACTCGGCTGACGTCTTGAGCAGTCCCTGGTGCCGTTGCGTGGATACAGCGACCTTGCTTGCAAAAGGCCCGGTGACGATCGCGCCGGCACTCGGTTCGTTTTTTCGGAACATGAGCGATTCAGAACAACAGACGGTGGCGCTGAGAACCTTATTGGCGCAGCGTCTAAAGTCTTCAGCCAATACGGCCAAACCTAACAAACCCTTGATCCTGGTGACGCACCAGGTAAATATTTCAGCGTATGCAGGTGAAGCTGTGGGTCAAGGAGGTGTGATGCTAGTCAAGGTCGATGCGCGTGGGCACTATGTTTCCCATCAGGTGATTCCAACGCCAACGTTTTAATTGAGTCCAACCAAGCGCAGTCGAGTCTAATTGCGGCGATAATATCGATTGTTTTGAGCCAGTATTAAGGGGCAGGGTCGGCATGACCGAGCAAACAATCTATTTATGGAAAGCTTTTTTTCTAGGCATCGTAGAGGGCATCACCGAGTTTTTGCCTATCTCCAGTACGGGTCATTTGATTCTCTTTGGTAACTGGATCAGCTTTGAGTCAAACGAGGCCAAGGTTTTTGAGGTCGTGATTCAGTTAGGCTCAATCTTGGCAGTGGTGTGGATTTTTCGTCATCGCTTGTTTCAGATGGTGCGCGGCACGATGCGCCTTGAGCCCGTCGAGGTCGCCTTTACGCGCAATTTATTGATTGCTTTTTTGCCCTCAGCCATTATTGGTCTGTTATTTATTAAGGCCATCAAGGCGTTATTTTTTCATCCTGGGGTTGTCGTGGTGACCTTAGTGCTGGGTGGGCTGATTATGCTTTGGGTGGAGCGCCGCCGCCCCGCCAACAGTGCTCAGGCACCTGCGAATCAAGTGCAAACGCTTGAAAAAATTACCTGGAAACAAGCGTTGATTGTGGGCTGTGCGCAATGTCTCGCCATGGTGCCAGGTACTTCTCGCTCAGGCGCCACCATCATTGCCGGCATGCTGTCGGGCATTCAGCGAAAGACCGCGACCGAGTTTTCTTTCTTTCTGGCCATCCCAACGATGCTGGCGGCGGCCGTCTACGATTTTTATAAACATGCGCATTTGCTCACACAACAAGATCTCTTGGCGATTGCGGTGGGGTTTGTGAGTGCGTTTGTATGCGGGTTGGTGGTGGTGCGCGCCATTCTTGTGTTTGTCTCTCGACACACCTATCGGGCATTTGCGTGGTACCGCATCGCGCTGGGTCTCGTGGTGGGCGCGTGGTTGTGGTTATAAGTCCTGAGGCATTTAGTTTTAGTTCAAGTTCAAATTTAAATTTAATATTTTGAAAATAATAAAGGAGATTGAGAATGCGTTTATTTAGCTATGTAGATCAGAACAATCAAAAACGTGTAGGTGGACTCAAAGCAGCAGATTCGCAAGAGTTCGTGGATTTGGCTGCAACCGATGCCACGTTACCCAAGAGTTTGCTGGAAATCATTGCGACGCCCGGTGCGATGGGTCGTGCGCAGCAAGCCCTTAAAAGCGCGTCTGCAGCGGTGCAAGCCCTCAAGGGTGTACGTTTCATTCCTTTGATTGATCGTCCAAGTAAAATTGTATGTCTGGGGTTGAACTACGCCGATCACGCTGCTGAAGGCGGTCACGCGCGTCCTGAGAACCCAAGCTTTTTTATGCGTGGACCCAGCTCAATGGTGGGTCACCTAGAGCCGATGATTCGTCCTAAAGTATCCGATAAGTTTGACTACGAAGCTGAGCTTGCTTTTGTTGTGGGTAAGACCGCTCGTCATCTTACCGCCGCAAATGCGCTTGAATATGTTGCCGGATATAGCGTATTCAACGATGGAAGCTTGCGCGACTATCAACGTAAATCGACTCAGTGGACAATTGGTAAAAACTTTGACGCCACAGGTGGTTTTGGGCCTTGGCTCGTTACGCCAGACGAACTGCCTCCCGGTGCTGACGGCTTGCGCATTCAGTCTCGACTGAACGGTCAGATTATGCAAGATGCCAACACCAAGAGCTTTCTATGGGGTGTGGTGGAGACATTGGTGCTGATTACCGAATGTATGACGCTTGAGCCAGGTGATGTCGTGATTACAGGTACCCCCGCAGGTGTAGGCTATGCGAGAAAGCCGCCTGTGTTTATGAAGCATGGCGATACGATTGAAGTCGAAATCGAAGGCGTTGGTTTGCTGAGCAATCCTATTGTTGACGAAAAATAAAAGGGGTTGCTTGCGCTTCGTACTTCAAGCCGCTATTTGCGTCTAAAAGTATAGCGATCAAAAAAGGAGACACCGAGGTGTCTCCTTTATACGTGCGCCTATTACGCTTGGCTTTTAGACCACACCTTGTTCTTGGAACTTGGCGATTTCTTCGGCCGAATAGCCAACTTCTGACAGAACCTCTTGGGTATGCTCACCCCATTGAGGCGCAGTGGTCACCACATCGGCAGGGGTACGGCTCAAGGTTGCAGGCTGGGTGATAAAGCCTTTTTCATTGCCTGCTTTGTCTTTGACCATTTTTGAGATGTTTGCTTGTTTGATGTGCTTGTCTGCAAACATCTGGGGCACGTTATAGACAGGACCGGCAGGCACGCCTGCATTGTTGAGGGCTTCAACCCAATATTCGACGGTATTGTTTTTAAAGACTTCACTCAACAGCTTATTGCAGCGTGTGCGATTCACGGTACGGGTTTTTTCGTTTGCAAAGTCAGGGTCGGCGATCCACTCTGTTTTTTGCACCAGTTCGCATAACCTAACCCAGTTGCCTTGGCCTGAGGCGCCAAGGTTAAAGGCGCCATCGCTTGCCTCAAACAAGCCCATGGGCGTAGAAGTAGGGTGATCGTTACCTGCTTGACCGGCGACATCACCCTCATTGAGGTAACGCGCGGCTTGAAAGTCCATCATCGCGATTTGGGCGTGCAGGAGCGAGGCATGCACCCATTGGCCCTTGCCTGAGCGCTCACGCTCCAGCAACGCCGTCAGGATACCGATGCCGGCGTATAGTCCTGCACTCATGTCAGCCACGGCGAGACCCGCACGAACGGGGCCTTGGCCTGGAATGCCCGTCACGGACATCAGACCACCCATGCCTTGCATGATCTGGTCAAAGCCTGGGCGTGATGCATAAGGGCCTTCTTGGCCAAAACCTGAGATGCTCGCCAAAATAATGCGAGGATTGATCTTGGCTAAAGACTCGTAATCGATACCGAGTTTCTTTTTAATGTCGGGGCGCCAGTTTTCCACCACGACGTCTGCGGTTTTGACGAGACGCATCATGATTTCCAGTGCGCCAGGTTTTTTTAAATTGAGGGTCATCGCCCGCTTGTTGCGGTTGAGGTTTTGAAAATCTCCTCCTTCACGATTGCCGGCAAACATCCCTTCGTTGGGGTCGACGCCTTTGGGAGGCTCGATACGAATGACATCCGCGCCGAAGTCGGCCAGCAGACGAACACAGTTCGGACCTGCGCGCACGCGCGACATATCGAGGACACGAAGATTGGAGAGCGCGGACGAAGCCTGGATTTTAGACATGGTTTTTTTAGGTTTTGAAAAGGACTGCCTGTTTTATATGTTGCTTTGAGAATTATTGCAAGAGATACTAGGCGGGTTAAAAATATAATGACAACAATGACCTAAAAGGATTGATATGGCTGAGTTATTGATTACCAAAAATGCAGCGGTTGGAACCATTACAATTTCCAATCCCACCAAAATGAATGCAATGTCTGTTCAGATGTGGGTAGATTTGCCTAAAGCAATTCGTGCCTTTGATGCGGATCCTGAGGTTCGCGTGATCGTCATTACGGGCCAGGGCGAAAAGTCTTTCGTATCGGGCGCGGATATTTCTCAGTTCGATACCTTGCGTAGCTCACCCCAAACGCAAAAAGACTACGATGACGCGGTAGCGGATTCGATGATTGCACCCCTTAAATGTTCCAAGCCCATCATTGCAAAAATTCGTGGTTTTTGTTTTGGTGGTGGATTGGGTCTAGCTGCCGCATGTGATATTCGGATCTGTTCGGATTACTCAACGTTCAGAATGCCAGCTGCACGTCTGGGTTTGGGATATGGACATACGGGTATCAAACGCTTCGTGGATGTGATTGGTTTGGCCAACGCCACAGATATTTTTGTGACTGCACGCCGCTTTGATGCCGCTGATGCTTTGCGCATGGGTTTCGTATCGCGAGTGTGTTCGGTTGAGCAAATCGATGACGTTGTCGCTCAGTACACTCAGGCGATTGCTGAAAACGCACCTCTTACCGTCGCAGCGAGTAAGTTCATCGTTCGTACGGTCTGCGCCCATTCTGCTGAGCAGGATCTCGCGCGCGCCGAGGAAATGGTCAAAATCTGTTTCGCCAGCGAGGACTTCAAGGAAGGGCGCACCGCTTTTATGGAAAAGCGGCCGGCCCAATTCAAAGGTCGTTGAGCAACCCGCCAGCGCCGATCAGGCCTAGTTTCTTTTTGGAAATTGCACTAACAAGATCGCGACACCATCAGCGCCCGCGCTGATGGTGGGTGCGGCTTGGTCCGGCGCGACAAAGACCAGCGACCGTTCGAATGCTTGCTGCCCGTTGATTTGACATTGACCGCGCATCACGAGCCAGTATTGACCTCGACCGGTGGAGGGGGCGGGACCGCTGATGGACGCCTCACCAGTGGTCTGAAACAGGGTGGACAGCAGACCGTCGTCCTCGGGTGCCACGATCATCTGCGTTAAAACGCCCTCGATCTGCTTGGGACCGTCGACATCGCCGATCAGAGCCGGAATCGCACCAAGGCCATGACGGTAGGCTTTGGTACGTCCTTTGAGTGCCTCTCGATGCTCGGGCATCCAGCGCGCACCAGGATCCCAGCCATTACGCAGCGTGTAGTATTCAATGCCGGTGTGGTCGGCATGAATCGGCGCATAGGGTGTAAAAGCCATGGCGTAATGGACCGTCAAGCCTTCTATAGGCTTGATTCCGAACTTGCCTTCGCCGGAGATGAAAACTTGAAATTGATCGGCTTGGTGATAGTGGCCGGGAATCATAGTGTTGGCGCCTTGCTTAACGAGAAAGGCAATCGGTTCGAGCGGCGGCGGAAAAGCCTCGGGTGTGCGAGCGGGCAGGCCTTTTGCGCGCCGTTCGACGGAATTAATGCCGACATACGATGAGATCCACGTATCCGTGCCGTTGGGTAAACGGTAGTGGTGGCGTTCGTTAAGTGCCTGCTCTTGCGTGACAACAGTTGTCATGTTTGAAAGATCTCCGACATGAATATTTAAAAAGTTTGCGCCGTGAGGCGAAAGCTTTCTGGAATCGCAACGGGTCGCTGAGATGCGCGGTTGACGCAGACATGGACGAACTGACCTTGTGCGGCCGCCTCGTCAGACTCGTCATTAAAGACGGCGACTTCGTAAGCGATCGAGCTGCGACCCATGCGACCGACGCGCACGCCTACTTGAATGGTTCCGGGTGAGGATACTTGACGAAAATACCGACACTCTGAAGCGACCACGAGCGTTTGATATTCACCTGCCAAGACCGAACGCATAGCATGGTGCATCAGAAAGCCATCGACCGCTGTGTCAAAAAATGAGTAGTAATGGGCATTGTTGATATGACCATAGGAGTCGTTATCCGCCCAACGCAGAGTGATCATTTCAAAAAAATTGAAATCGTTTTTTGAATAAGGGCCAATTCGTTGCGTATCAGGAGTTTGTTCGCTCATTGCCATGTTCTAAAGTCGTCAATTAAGTGGGACGGTATCTCGTGGAGATCATGCACAGCGCGAGAAACACGCTTAAACCCAAGCCCCAAGAAAGCCAAAGCACATTCGATCCCCATTCGGTCAGTGCGAGGCCAAATAAAAATGGCGCAGCGGCCTGCGCGAACTTAGAGGGCATCATCAGCCAGCCTTGTCGTTGTCCATAGCCCTTTGTACCAAAAATTGAGAGCGGCAGGGTGCCTCTGGCAATGATCAGAATGCCATTTCCAATACCATGCAACACGACGAAAGCCATCGCGAAGGGGACGCCAAAGACGAGCAGCAGAGCCCCGCCAATCGGGTGGGTAAGCGCGGCCAGTCGCGTGCTGACCAGTGGGTGCCATCGCCGCATAAAAAAGAAGTCGATGAGTCGGCCGAGTACCTGAGAGGGGCCCACCAACGCGCCGATGGTAAAGGCTAAGGCCAGAGGGACGCCCATGCCCTCCAGCATCCGAGGCATGTGAATCATCAAGCCCATGCCGACAAAAGCGTTGGCGGCAAAGACAAATGCCAGTAGAAAGGCGGTGTATTTGCTGGGAATTGGGGTAGGCTCTGTTGGTGTGGGTGCCGCGGATACGGCAGCAGAGACCTCTTGTTTGGCGGTCTCTGCCTTTAGAGCAAGTTCGGCGCTTGGGCTGAGCGGACTGGGCAAAAGGGCATTGAGGGGCAAACCGACCAATATATGGATACAGGCCCAAAACCAGCAGACGCCACTCCAGCCAAATTTGGATTCGACGTGAACGGAAACCGTCCACGCCACAAGGCTGGCAAAGCCGGCAATGAGCGTCACGCCGGTAATCGGGTTGCGCGAGCTTTTGCCAAAAAGGCGCACAATGGCCGAAAAAGCGACTTCTAATAGTCCAGTCGCCATACCGAGCCCAAGGACTGCGTAGCCCAAGAGGACGCTCCACATCCCCTCGGCAAAGCCAAGAAAGGTCAAACCTAAAGCGAAGATCAGATTGGACAGCATCAGAACGGGGCGGCCGCCAAAGCGATCCACCATCTTGCCTGCCAGAGGACCTGCCAGGGCGGATACGCCTAAGGCAATGGAGAAGCCTGCGAACAGGATGGCAGGGGCGAGTCCGAGATCTCGGCTGGCGGGGATTGCGATGACGGCGGGGAGATAATGCGCGCCGGCGCTTGCAATCACTTGAGCCGCGCCAGTGACGGTGACGGCGCGATAGATGCGGGAGGACATGCGGTTGTTTTGTCTGTCTCAGGGTTATTTTTACTTATTATCCACTTTAAATGACTTTTTAATTCTCCGCCAAGGCGAGGTTGTGCGATTGGGTGCCAAGCTTTAAGCTAAGGTAACCCTTTTTTTCTGCGAGCCCCCCATGAGTCGTCAACAAGCCATTGATTTAGCCACTGCCTACTTTGATCAGGGACAGTTTCAGTCCACCCTCGAGCGCCGGGTCGCCATTCCAACGGAAAGTCAGGAGCCAGGAAAAATTCCAGTGCTGACCTCCTATCTCACTGAAGAGCTGTCGCCTCTGTTGGTGAAGCTTGGCTTCGCTTGCAAAATCGTACCGAATCCCATTGAGGGCGGCGCACCCTTTTTAGTCGCGAGTCGTACTGAGCCCGAGGCAAACTTTACGGTGCTGACCTACGGGCATGGTGACGTGGTGCGCGGCTATGCACCGCAATGGAACGAAGGGCTGACTCCTTGGACCTTGAGTATTCGCGGTGACCGCTGGTATGGACGTGGCACGGCAGATAACAAGGGTCAGCACACCATCAACCTCGCCGCGCTCGAGCAAGTCATCACCGCGCGTCAGGGCAAGCTGGGCTACAACGTGACTTTACTGATCGAAATGGGTGAGGAAATGGGTTCGCCTGGTTTGCGTGAAATGTGCGCGCTACACGGTGATTTGCTCAAGGCCGATTTATTTCTCGCTTCGGATGGTCCGCGTGTCTCTGCCTCGCGCCCAACACTGTTCCTCGGTTCCCGTGGCGCCTTCAATTTTGAATTACGCTTGAATGTGCGTGAGGGTGCTCACCACTCCGGCAACTGGGGCGGTTTGCTGAAAAACCCGGGGATCCGTCTGGCGCATGCGATCGCCTCGATGGTCGATCCAAAAGGTCGGATTTTGGTGCCAAAATTGTTGCCTAGTTCCCTGCCAGACAATGTCCGTCGTGCTTTGGCCAATATCCAAGTTGGGGGTGGCCCAAATGACCCAGAGATCGATCCTGATTGGGCTGAGCCTGGTCTGACGCCGACTGAACGTGTTTTTGCCTGGAATACGTTTGAAACCTTGGCCTTTAAAACGGGTAATCCCGACGCCCCTGTCAATGCGATCCCAGGTTATGCCGTCGCCTTCTGTCAGTTGCGTTACGTCGTAGGCAGTGACAACGCAAACTTTTTGAAGCACATCCGTGACCACCTTGATGCGCATGGTTTTACCGATGTCGAGGCCAAGCCTAGTCGTGGCGAAGCAGCCGAAGCTACACGCCTCGATCCTGATAACGCTTGGGTGAAAATGGCTGCGGCTTCTATCACCCAGACCACGGGCAAAGAAGTTGATGTGCTGCCAAACCTTGGTGGTACTTTGCCAAACGATGCGTTTTCGAAAATACTGGCGCTCCCAACTGTCTGGGTACCGCATTCCTATGCGGCTTGTTCGCAGCACGCTCCGAACGAACACATGCTCGGTTCGGTGGCGCGTGAGTCCTTGCAGTTGATGGCAGGCTTGTTTTGGGATCTGGGTGACAAGGGCGCCAAGATCGCAGCGTGAGAGGTTATCGCAATCGCACCGCAGGTTTCAATCTATCAGGAGTTGTAAAAAATGAGCACACAGTTTGATTTGCTGATTAAAAATGCCCTCGTGATCGACGGCACTGGTGCAGACCGCTTTAAGGGCGATATCGGCATTAATGGTGACCGCATCGCCAAAATTGGTGATCTTGCGGGTTGCACAGGTAAGCAGGAAATCGATTTAAAGGGGCAAGTTGCCGCACCAGGTTTTATCGATGCGCATACCCATGATGATCGTATGATGCTGTCGAGTCCCGAGATGACGCCAAAGGTCAGCCAAGGTGTGACCACGATCATCGGGGGTAATTGCGGTGTTTCATTGGCGCCAATGCCTCGTCCTATTCCAGATCCCGTGACGCCGCCCCTTAACTTGCTCGATGATGAAGGGCATTGGTTTAAATATCGCAGCTTTACTGAATATCTGGACGCGTTACGCGCCGAACCTACAACGACGAATCGCGCGATGCTCGTGGGCCATACGACCTTGCGTGTCGCGACCATGGATGATTTAGAAAAGCCCGCGACGCCCGCTCAAATCGATCAAATGCGAGAGCTTGTGGTCGAAGCCATGCAGGCCGGCGCAATCGGTGTCTCGACAGGTTTGTTTTACGAGCCTGCGGTCGCGGCACCGACCGAGGAAGTCATCGAGATTTGTCGTCCTTTGAAAGAATATAACGGCTTGTATTGCACGCATATGCGCGATGAAGCCGACGGTGTGATGGACTCCCTCGAAGAGACCTTTCGCATCGGTCGCGAAGTCGGTGTGCCGGTGGTGATTTCTCACCACAAAGTCATTGGCGCTAAAAATTATGGACGCTCGGATGAGACGCTTGAGTTCATTCGCAAGAGCATGGCCAAACAGCCGATTTGTCTGGACTGTTATCCCTATGCGGCAGGTTCGACCGTCTTGTCGATGAGCCGTGCCGAGAACTCCGCGCGCGTCATCGTCACGTGGTCGAAAACTTTACCTGAATACGCAGGACAGGATCTCGACAAGATCGCCGAAAAAATGGGTGTGACGCTAGCCGAAGCGGTCGAGCGACTCTTGCCTGCCGGTGCGATTTATTTCCGTATGGACGAGGGCGATGTCCAGAAAATTATGCAGTTCGGTCCCACCATGATTGGTTCGGATGGTCTGCCACACGATACTTCGCCGCATCCGCGCTTGTGGTCAACGTTTCCTCGTGTGCTCGGTCACTACCGACGCGGTCTGGGTTTGTTCACGCTTGAAACAGCAGTACACAAGATGACGGGTCTGACAGCCGTGAACTTTGGCTTGACGGATCGCGGGGTCTTGAAAGAAGGCGCCTTCGCAGACTTGACCTTGTTTAACGAAGAAACTGTCGACGAAGTCGCGACGTATGACAACCCGATTGCCATGGCGCGCGGGATCAATACGGTGATTGTCAATGGTGCGGTGGTGTGGGATCAGGGCAAGGCCACTGGAGCAAGACCCGGTCGTGTGCTATCTCGCCCAGTTATTTAAAACACTCTAGGACACCACGCATGACCACGCTGCTGCCAACACTCGATCAAGCTCAACTTGCCAGGGCGATCAGCTTACTCGACGAGGAGTGGTTGCAGCATGATCCTGATCTTGGTCCTGTAATGCCCTTGGTGCTCGGCCGAGGTGTCGGACAGGATTGGCACAAAGCCGGCACTTTTCGGCATCACTTGATTGGCGTGACGCGAACGTTGACCTTGTGGCAGCAGCCTAAACATGTGCGTCAGCTTGGGCTCTTGCACAGCGTGTATGGAAACGCGCACGTCGATCTCATGAAGTTCGATCCAAAAAGCGAACGGGGTCGCTTGCAAGAAGCGGTCGGTGAGGATGCTGAGCGACTGATCTATTTGTTTTGTGTGATGTCGCGTACCGAATTTTTGGGTGAGTTATTTAAAGGTAATCTCAAGGCAGATGGTAGTCTGACCATCACGCTTCACGGCGCGCCTTTTGTGTTGCCCGCCCGCGATGTCGCGGCTTTCATTGTCGTGAGCATGGCCGATATTTGCGAGCAATGGTATAGCTGGCAAGATGATATCTACATGGGTTATCCGGACTACAAGCCACAACCTGCTCAACAACACTGGGCAGCCGCCTTGTGGCCGGGTCCGATGCGACCCACGACATATCGCTGGGGACAGATTTCACGCTTAGGCAATTTTCTTCAACAGCCTGAGTTAAAAAATCAGTTACCACAGCCTCCCGTATTTGATCATGGCAGACAAGTGATGGCACCTGGTGACGAAGCGGCGGCTGCGGCTTTGTATTGGTCGGTGATGCAACAAAGCCAACCACTGATGTCTCCAACTGCGACGGCGGCGGTACTCGAGCAGGCGATTAAACTCAATCCTTGGGTCGCTGAGCCCTATATGGTGTTGTCACAACTCCATATGACTGAGCGCAACTTTGATTTGGGTCGTCAGTATGCCGAAGCGGGCGTGCAAACCGCAGCTTGCTGGGGCAACTCTTGGGATAAACGTATTGGCTGGGATGGCTGGATGTCTTGGGGCAGGGTGTTGTTGCAATCAGCTCAAAAGCTTCAGTGGCCTGAGACGCTCAATAAGCTCAATAACGTGGCGTTGACGCCGGAGCTGTAGTGAATTTGTCTAGCTGGCATTAAAGCTCAACGATTTGCGCAGAGCCATTCATAATGGGTTTGCATAAAATTTTGTAGCCATCACTATCAAAGCCGGGCGCAGTCAGGTGTAAGGACCGCGCTTGTTCTATGGTCGGGACACTGCCCAGATAAAACCAGTTTTTGACGACATGAATTTGTATTTCGTCGTCCAAGCGTTCGATCAGTCCTATCGCGCCTGAGTAGGGCCAACAGATCACGCGACTTTGCGACAAACTCTCCAACAGTCGCGCGCGATGTGCAGTGAGAGTTTCTTGACCATGACAGGCGCCGGCGCAGCGCTTGAGCATCGCGCGAAAACAGGGTCGATCTCCAGAGAGTTTTTCTAGTCCGAGCACACTCAAGCAAAGTTGTTTCTCATCCGCGATGTTCTTCAGTGCTGCGATCGCGGCGTGTCGACTCGCATACAAACCATATAGATCAGACGTATTTGAAAAATCGATTTTATTGGAGTAAACCACCTCAGGTTGATCGCCTTGAACTCTGAGCGAACACATTTGACGTGTGCGACGTAACTTTTGATTAAAGAGAGGCTGTTGTTCTTTGATCAATCTGGCTTCGAGCAGGAGCGCGCCGATTTCACCCGTCGTACGAAGATAGGTAATTTTTTCCGTCTGTTTCAACATGCGGGCTTCATCGGCAGTGCGCAGATGCGACATGACGCGCGCGCGGATGTTGATACTTTTTCCGATATACAAGGGCAGATCACCCATGGCACCATGAAAAATATAAACACCCGGTGTTGTTGGTAAGTCCTCAATACTCTCACGTAAGTGAGTAGGATATTCGTAGTCAAGCGTGGTATCAAAGCTTGCGCGCCGCGTCACACGTTTCATGATGCGGCGTGCATCTAGGCGGACACGTAGCTCAGCGCCAGCGCCTCTGCGACACGAATGCCATCGACACCTGCGGATAGAATACCGCCGGCATAGCCTGCACCCTCTCCCGCGGGATAGAGGCCTTTGACGTTGAGGCTTTGGAAGTCTGTGCCGCGCGTCATACGCAGTGGGGACGAGGTCCGGGTTTCAACGCCGGTCAATATTGCATCGTGCATCGAAAAGCCTTTGATTTGCTTTTCAAACGCGGGAATGGCTTCGCGGATCGCGTCGATGGCATAGGCAGGAAGGCTAGTCGCTAAATCGGTCAGATGAACGCCAGGCTTATAGGACGGGATCACACTACCGAGTTCAGTGGAGGCGCGACCCATTAAAAAATCACCAACAAGTTGGCCTGGAGCTTCGTAGTTGCTACCACCCAAGATATAGGCGTGGGATTCGATTTGCCGTTGAAAGTCGAGACCTGCGAGAGGCCCGCCGGGATAGTCCGCGGGCGTGATACCCACCACAATACCCGCATTGGCATTGCGCTCATTGCGCGAGTATTGACTCATGCCATTGGTGACGACACGATTGGTTTCGGAAGTCGCTGCGACGACGGTGCCGCCGGGGCACATACAAAAGCTGTAGACGGCGCGACCATTGTTGGCGTGATGCACGAGTTTGTAGTCCGCAGCACCGATCAGCTTGTTGCCTGCATTGGGGCCGAGCCTTGCTCGATCAATCAATGATTGAGGATGTTCGATGCGAAAACCCACTGAGAACGGTTTGGCTTCCATGAAGACACCGGCGTCGTGGAGGACTTTAAAGGTGTCGCGGGCACTGTGTCCGAGGGCGACGATCACATGGTCAGCGGCAAGCGTTTCACCGCTTTCAAGCTGGACCGCCCGAATCTGCTGATGCGCGATCTCAAACCCCACCACTTTTTGGGAAAAGCGAATTTCGCCACCCAACGCGATAATTTCTTCGCGCATTTTTTCAACCACACCAACCAGGCGAAAGGTGCCGATATGCGGCTTGGCGACGTAGAGAATTTCTTCGGGAGCGCCTGCTTTGACAAACTCCCGGATGACTTTACGACCATAAAACTTTGGATCTTTGATCTGACTGTAAAGCTTGCCATCTGAGAACGTGCCCGCACCACCTTCACCGAATTGCACGTTTGACTCAGGATTCAAAATATTTTTTCGCCAGAGTTTCCAGGTGTCCTGAGTGCGTTCACGGACGGCTTTACCGCGTTCTAACACAATGGGTTTTAACCCCATCTGCGCCAATAATAAGGCGGCAAAGATCCCGCATGGGCCAAAACCGATCACGACGGGTCTGGGCCGAGTTCGTTGTGTGTCTCGCTCTACGCGTGCGACGAATTTGTAATCGGTGTCGGGTGTTGGGCTGATGTGCGGATCACCGCGAAATTTTTTTAACAGTACCTCTGGCACTGTGACCTTGGCATCAATCGTATAAATAAAGGTGAGGGCATTTTTTTTACGTGCGTCGTAGCTACGTTTAAAAATATCAAACGATAATAATTGTTCGGTCGTGATGCCGAGCCGTTCGATCACCGCGGCACGCAAGGCGTCTTCGGTGTGTTCGAGCGGAAGGCGGAGTTCGGTAATGTGAATCATAAAATATCGTCGGTGTGCTGCCCAAGCTTGGGGCTGGTCGCCATCGTATCAGGACTCAAAAAATGCGGGCTCAATGGGGTCGGCAGCGCGGATAGTACCTCACCATGACTGGTTTTTAGTTGTCGCTTAAAGACACCACGCTCTTGAAAGTGTTTGTCTTGTGTCGCTTGTTCGAGCGATACGATTTCAGCGACACAGACATCCTGGCCCTCAAAGAGAGCCATCCAGTGCGCGGCGGGGTGTGCTGCAAGGATGCGAGCGATGCTGGCTTTGACAAGGGCGGGTTGCTCGAGGTGAGTGAGCTCGGATGCCCCGATGAGCTCTAGAAAACGTCGCCAAAACTTGTCCTCTAGGGGCGCCGCTGACAGGTATCGATGATCGGAGGTTTGGTAGATCTGATAGCGTGGGCTACCGCCCGTTAAAAGTTCGTCACCCGCTTTGGGCCACTGGTTTGCGGCCCAGCCATGCCCAAGACCCCAATACATGAGCGGAAATAAGTTGTCGGCCATCGAGACATCCAAATGACAACCTTGCCCGGTGAGGTCACGCTGTCGTAAACCCAGCAAAATATTCATCACCGCTGGGTAGGCGCCCGCGGCGAGGTCCGCGACCAATACCGGCGGGACTTGGGGGGCGCCGTCCGCGCCAGCACCGAGTCCGACCATACCGGTTTTGGCTTGATAGTTCATATCATGGGCTGCGATTTGAGCATAAGGGCCTGTTTGACCAAAACCGGTGATCGAACAATAGACAAGCTTCGGATTCAAGGCGTGTACCTGCTCAAAGCCAAGGCCTAGGCGATCCATCACGCCCGGACGGAATTGCTCGACAATGACGTCCGCTTCGCGGATCAGCGCTTCTATTTTTTCGCGCGTGCTTGGATCCTTGAGGTTGGCGATAATGGATTTTTTGCCACGATTGAGCAAAGAAAAGTTGACGCTATCCTCGCCGAGCTTAGGTAGGTAGGCACGCATATCGTCGCCCTCGGAGCGTTCGATTTTGATGACGTCGGCACCGGCATCGGCCAAAATCAAGGTGCACATGGGACCAGGCAGCAGCGTGCTGAAATCAAGAATTTTTACGCCTTTGAGGGGTTGCATCGTGCACGGACCTGATTAGAGTTGGACAGAGACTGAGCCAATGCCGTCAAATTGGGCGACGACAAGATCCCCCGCTTGCGCGGCAGGTACGCCCGACCAACTGCCTGTGGTCACCACGGCACCGGCAGGTAGGGTTTGGCCACCAGATGTCGCATGCTGAACCCATGCTGGGATCACCCAGCGCGGATCCTGCATCGAGTGTGTGCCCACAAACTCCAGAGGTGCTTGCTCGCCAATTTTGACGGTACAGCGTTGTTTGGACCAGTCACGGCGTGCTTCTTGTTCGCCATAAGGTTGCCATTGTCCGATGACCAAGACACCGTGTGACTGCATGTCCGCGAGTTTGAGTAAAGCCTCGGTATCGATACCCTGTTGCCAACGGGAGTCGACCACCTCAATTGTGACCGTAAAAGCTTCGATCAATGCGTGACCTTGCTCTTGTGTCATGGCGCTTGCTTGCGCAGGCGTGACGGCATGCTTTGTTTTGAACCCGATCTCAATTTCGATCAGGCGAAGGTTGAACGGGTGGGCGCCCGCCTGAGCGGGACTTTTCAACATCCCTGTGTCTAACAGCGCCGTATTTAAAATCTCGGCGGTTCGAGAAGGACCGCCAGACTTCCAGTGCCGAGAAATCGGTGTCTGTTGAGGGGCCAACGCAGCGAGGATGATGTCTTGAACGGCCAGGGCCTCAGAGACGCTGTGCAATTGGCCTGCAAAAGGGCTGGCATCGGCCGGAGTCTGCGTGCGGCGAGCTGTCAGCAGGGTTTGAGCAATTACGTCGATCTGTGGGTTTGTCATGAAAATTCACTTAAGAGTTGGTTATGAAGGATAATCCAGAACTTCCCGTTACTTACTTTACTCACGTTACTCCCGTTATGACGCCTTTGCGTCAGACCGAACTTTAAGACGACTTATGGCCCTGCGCGCGACAATTTACAAAGCTGAGCTCAATGTGGCGGATTCGGACCGTCATTATTACGAGAGCCATGCCCTCACGTTGGCCCGTCATCCCTCTGAAACTGACGAAAGGATGATGGTACGCCTCTTGGCGTTCGCCTTGAATGCCCATGAGGATCTGGTCTTTACCAAAGGGATCAGCGATGCGGATGAGCCGGATCTCTGGCAAAAAGACCTCACCGGCGCCATCGATCTCTGGATCGAGGTGGGTCAGCCAGACGAACGTCGCATTTTAAAGGCCTGCGGACGCGCCACCAAAGTGGTGATTTATTGCTACGGCGGACACACCAGCAAAATCTGGTGGGACTCTGTTCAAAATAAGCTCGCCCGCACGCGAAATCTCAACGTGGTTTGTTTGCCCGCAGAGCAAACGAAAGAACTCGCGAACTGGGCTGAGCGCACAATGACGGTACACGTCAATATCCAGGATAGCGAGCTCTTTGTTTCTTCGGAAAAAGGCCAGATCACGCTTGAGCAGCAGATCTGGCGCTAACCCTACACACCCATCTGGGTAGCGAGATCCCGTATGTCCTTGGCCACGATATCAAAGTCATGGGCCGCGACTAGATTGGTTTTCTGCTCTGGACCGTGCTCGGTCGGACGTGGCCAAAACGCGGTCTTGAGTCCGACATTGCGGGCCGCAAGCAGGTCATCGTTGTGGGCGGCACACATCATCACCTCGCCGGGTTCAAGTTGCAGCGCCGCACAGACACCCAGATAGGATTGTGGCTGAGGTTTATAACAATGAAACACCTCGGTGGACAGATTCAAGTCCCAGGGTAAACCTGTGTATTTGGCGATGTCGGTCAGCAAGGAAATATTGCCGTTCGACAGCGGCGCGATGATGTATTTGCTTTTGAGACGCGTCAGACCACCCACCGCATCGGGCCAGCCGTCGAGTCTGTGCCAGACTTTGTTGACATACACGCGCTGGGCTTCGGTCATCGCATCAAAACCAAATTCCTTGATGAGGACTTCGAGTGATTCGCGATGTAAAACATCGAGAATCGTCCAAGGTCGCTTGCCGCTTCGTACGGCTTCCATCGAGGGCTGGTACATGCCACGCCATTTGACGGCAAAGGCTGTCCAGTCGGCTTGAAAGCCATTTTCCTGACCCCAGCGGGTCAAATCTCGGGTGATGCTGCCGCGCCAATCGACCACGGAGCCGAACGTGTCGAACACCATGGCTTTGACAGTGGTTGTGAGTGAGGACATCGTCTGTGCTCCCTGGCTTACATGACAGCGGACAAGCCGCCATCCAGATTCACGCTACTACCCGTGACGTAGCTGCCGCCCTCGGAGGCCAAAAAGGTCACGACATTGGCGACCTCTTCGGCGCGGCCGACACGTCCCAGCGGAATGGTTTTACCCATGGTTTCGTACATTTGTTCGACAGGGATACCGGCTTTTTCGGCTTTGCGCTCGTGCTGTCCGGCGCGGATCAAGCCGATACAGACACTATTGACCAAGATATTGTGGGGGGCGAATTCTTTTGACAGGGCTTTGGTCATCGCCAGACCCGCTGCACGCGTGACCGTCGTGGGCATAGATTTTTCTTTGGGCTGTTTGGCGCCGATATTGGTCACGTTGATGATGCGACCCCAGTTGTTTTTTTTCATCTCTGGAATGGCCAGGCGGGTCAAACGGATCGCGGCGAATAGTTTCAAATCAAAGTCGGCCTGCCATTTTTCATCCGTGACGGACTCAAACTCGCCTGTCGCGGAGGTGCCGGCGTTGTTAATCAAAATATCTAGGCGTCCGTGGGCTTTTAAAACCTCTTGTATGAGACGTGTGCATTCAGCGTCTTGTGAGACGTCGGCCGCAATCGCGGTGACCTTGCCGCCGGCGGCACGAATCTGCGCTGCGACTTCGTCAAGCAGGGCCTGACCGCGGGCCGCGATGACAACCGTGGCGCCTTCTTCGGCAAATTTCATGGCGACGGCTTTACCGATGCCCTGTGAACCACCTGTCACCAAGGCGACGCGATTTTTAAGTTGTAAGTCCATGTGATGTCTCCGAACTGAGGTACTCGAAATCTAGGTGATCGAGTTGTTGTTAAGTGGAAATAAATATAAAAAACGAATTAAACTTTTTCAGCGTTTTCAGCGGCGATCTGGCGCAGCGCTTGCTCAAAGGCCTCGGGCGGTTGAGCACCCTGTAGCAGATACTGATCGTTGATAATGATCGAGGGCACAGAGTGAATGCCCATGCTAGTGTATTTTTGCTGTTGCGCGCGGACTTCTACCTTGAATTCCTGGCTGTTCAAAATAGCTTTCGCACGCATGGCGTCAAGTCCCGCGCGTTCAACGGCAGCGATCAGGTTGTTATGGTCGTCGAGATCAACGGCCAACGTAAAATAAGTGATCAGGAGTTCGCGTTTAAGACGATGCTGCGCAGCGGGACCGTGCTCGAGGCCCGCCCAGTAGAGCAGACGATGCGCATCAAAGGTGTTGTAGACGTGCTTGCGACCTTCGGGATGAAAGGGGTAGCCGACTGCAGCGGCCCGAGCCTTGATGTCTTGCTGGGTCGCACGCACCTGGGCTTCGGTTTTGCCATATTTTTGTGTCAGGTGCTCAAACACCTCCTGACCACCAGGCGGCATCTGCGGGTTGAGTTCGAACGGTTGGAAATGAACCTCCACCGGAATCGCCTCGCCAATATTTTTTAAAGCAATCTCTAGTCCACCAAGGCCTACAGCACACCAGGGGCAAGCGATATCCGAGACGTAATCGATTTTGATGGCCATGTGTGTTCCTGTGGACGAAGACGGTTCTAAAAAGAGTGCAAGACTTAGATTCTGACATCGAATCATTGTAAACATATACTAAGGGTTCAAAAGACAAAGAGGCCAGAGTACGGATTTCTGGTCGGACTCAAAAATATGGGAGACGAGAAAGAGATGGCTAAGTACCAAATTGCAACGATTGAAGGCGATGGCATCGGTCCTGAGGTGTGTAGCGCAACGGTGAAGGTGCTCCAGGAGGCTCTGGGGTCGGGCGTCATGGACTTTAATCAGTTTCCCGGAGGCGCTTCGCATTTCGTAAAGTCTGGGTTTGTATTGCCAGAGGAAACGTACTCGGCCTGCCAGACCTCGCATGCCATGTTGCATGGTGCGGCGGGCTTGCCCGAGGTGACCTATCCTGATGGAACCGAGGTGGGTAATGATCTGCATTTGCAGTTGCGTTTCAAACTAGATCTATACGCCAATGTACGGCCTATTCGTCTGTATCAAGGCGATTTTTCGCCTCTCAAAAATCGTCAGGCGGGCGATATTGACTATATCATCGTGCGCGAAAACACGGAGGGACT
Source organism: Zwartia lucis (assembly GCF_965234455.1). Taxonomy (GTDB): domain Bacteria; phylum Pseudomonadota; class Gammaproteobacteria; order Burkholderiales; family Burkholderiaceae_B; genus Zwartia; species Zwartia lucis. The sequence goes on from NZ_OZ248473.1 coordinate 127,555, forward strand.
GTATGCCAGTCGCGGTGCGGGTGTTTTGCTTCGCGGAGAAGTCGCGACAGATACCTTGGTTTTGACGCGCAAAGGCGTCGAGCGCATCGCTAAGTTTGCTTTTGAACTCTCTCGCAAGCGTGGTGGGGCGCCTTCGGATCACAAACGCCGCATGACGGTGTGCGACAAAGCCAATATTTTGCGCAGCTATGCGTTTTTCAGAGCGATTTGCGACGAAGTGGCGCAGAGCTATCCTGACGTGGCGATCGATTATTCCTATGTGGACGCGATCACGGTGCATTTGGTGAAGCGCCCGGAGTTTTACGACGTGATTGTTGCGGAGAACATGTTCGGAGATATTATTTCCGACCTAGGTGCCGCCACAGTAGGGGGGATGGGGATCGCGCCGTCGGGCGAGTTGGGCGATCACCATGGTTTGTTCCAAGGTGCACACGGCTCGGCCCCTGATATCGCAGGTCAAAATATCGCGAGCCCCTTGGCCACGGTGCTCTCAGGATCTTTTATGTTGCGTTGGTTAGGCGATCGTCATCAAGACGCGAATTTGACCGAGGCTGCGGGTCGAATCGAGCGCGCGGTGGAGTTAACATTGTCTCAAGGCAAAGTGATCCCACGAGACCTTGGTGGTCTGGCCTCTTGTACGGACGTCACGCAAGCGATTTGCCGCAATTTATAATAAATATTATTTAGCTTTTTCGGTGTGTTGGGCCAGTTTTCTAGGGAAATCTGGCCTTCGTTCTAAGATATCTGGGTTTACCCGTATAGAATCAATAAATTGACTGTAAGTTTGGGAATCCCACATGATTGGTGCGGTACACAAATTGGTACTCGGCTTTTCGACAAAAACGTTGCAATGTATCAGTGCGCAGCGTATCGGTAGGTTCGTTGCGGGACTTTCGGCGTTGTGCTTAGTGGGAGTTGGGGCTTTGCAGGCCCAGCCAGCTGGTCCACAGGGGCCGCTGCCCGTGTCGGTCATTGAAGCTCAGCCAACCAACATCCCCAATGTGCTTGAGGTCACAGCGCAAGCCGAAGGCGCCAAAGAAACCGAGGTGCGCTCCCGCGTCAACGGTATTTTGCTCAAGCGTCTGTATGAAGAGGGCAGCCCGGTGCAAGCGGGTCAGCCGCTGTTTCAGATTGATCCCGAGTCTTTCAAAATTACTCTCGAAGAAGCGCAGGCGCGTGCCAAGCAGACGGCCCGCGAGGCCGAGCGTCTAAAATTGCTCTACAGCAAACAAGCGGTGAGTCGTAAAGAGTTCGATGACGCCACCTCGGTCAATGAGATCGCCCAAGCGACCTTAAAGACTGCGCAGCTCAACCTCACATGGACCACCGTGACCGCGCCAGTCAGCGGTATATCCGGACGATCGCTACGTTCAGAGGGAAATTTAATCTCCAATACGGGAGATGCGGGTCTGCTGACTTCGATTTATCAAATCAATCCCATCTGGGTACGTTTTGGTTTGTCCAGTAGCGACACCGCCCAACTGCCTAGTGGTCGACTCGACCCCAAACAAAATACGGCCGTCGAGTTATTGCTACCCAATGGCCGTGTGTATGCCGAGTCAGGAAAAATTAACTTTCAATCAACCTTTATTGATCCAAAGCTCGGTACGCAGCAGATGCGCGCGGAGTTTCCAAATCCCAATAGTGAAATTTTGCCCGGTCAATTTTTGCGCATTCGGATCACAACAGGAATGCAAGAGAATGTGTTCTTGGTGCCTCAAGCGGCCGTGATCCAAAGTGAACGTGGATTTGCGGTCTGGACGGTCGGTCCTGAAAACAAGGTCGTCCCGACGCCGATCAAGGTTGGCAAATGGCTCGGAAAAAACTGGATCGTATTGTCAGGCTTAAAGACGGGTGATCGGGTGGTGACCGATCAGCTCATCAAAATACGTCCTCAGTCGGTGGTCAAACCCACGGTGGTGCCGCTCGGCCAAGCTTCGCCGGGTGCTTCTGTACCTAATGCGCAAAAGAATGTGGCCGCCCCAAAGGATGGCCGATGAGTTTCTCGAGTTTTTTTATCAGCCGACCAATTTTTGCGGCGGTGATTTCTATCACAATCGTGATCGCAGGTTTGATGGCGGCGCGAGGACTGCCCATTGCGCAATACCCACAGATCGCACCGCCAACCGTCATTATTACGGCGAACTATCCCGGGGCTTCGGCAGAGACGCTGACGCGAACCGTCGCGGGACCGATTGAAGAGCAACTGTCCGGAGTTGAAAATCTGTTGTTTTTCAATTCGAGTGCCCAATCGAATGGTACTTTAGCGATTACGGCGACCTTCGAAGTGGGCACTAATATCGACACGGCGACAGTCAACGTGAACAACCGGGTCAAGATCGCGGAGCCACGCTTACCGGATATTGTCCGTCAGTTTGGCGTGACGGTTCAAAAACGCTCGAATGATATTTTGTTGGTGACGGCGATCACGTCGCCTACCGAAGAGTTTTCGAATCTTTACCTTTCGAATTACGCGCTCGTCAATATCGTGGATGAGCTCAAGCGTTTACCAGGTGTAGGTGACGCTCAAATTCTAGGTGCCAAGGACTACTCGATGCGTATCTGGCTCAAGCCTGATCGCATGGCGCAACTTGGGATTACGGCGCCCGATGTGGCAGCTGCAATCGCTGCGCAAAATAAACAAAACGTCGCAGGAAAAATTGGACAGGAGCCCGCCCCTCTAGGACAGCAGCTGGTCTATACGGTGACGGCCAAAGGACGTCTTGTCACGCCTGAACAATTTGGCGACATCGTGATTCGTTCTGAAGGTGCGAGCGGTACGCTGCGCCTCAAGGATATCGCCCGCGTCGAGCTTGGCGCAGCCGACTACGATGCCAACACCAAGCTTGTCGGTCAACCTGTCGCACTCGTTGCGACCTATTTGCAGTCGGGCGCAAATGCCCTGGCTGTCGCTGAAAGTGTACGTAAAAAAATGCAGGAGCTTGAGAAAAAATTTCCTCCTGGCATCGAATATGTGATTCCGTTTGACACGACAAAATTTGTGACGGCTTCTATCAATGAGGTGATCAAGACCTTGTTCGAAGCGATGATCCTCGTGGGGCTGGTGGTTTATTTGTTTTTACAAAACTGGCGCGCGACCCTGATCCCGCTGATCGCGGTGCCAGTTTCGCTCATCGGCACTTTTGCGGGCTTGTGGGTATTTGGGTTTTCAATCAACACGCTGACTTTGTTTGCGATGGTCTTGTCGATTGGTATCGTGGTTGATGACGCTATTGTTGTGCTGGAGAACGTAGAGCGACTGATGGCCGAACGCAATCTTTCACCCAAGGAGGCAGCCTACGAGGCGATGCGCGAGGTATCGGGGGCGGTTGTCGCGATCGTGTTGGTGCTCTCGGCGGTATTTATTCCGGTGGCTTTCTTGGGCGGAATCGCCGGAACACTTTATCAGCAGTTTGCCGTGACGGTCGCGCTCGCGGTCATTTTGTCAGGCATTGTTGCTTTGACGTTGACACCTGCCCTCTGCGCAGTGTTGCTCAAGCCAGGCATGCATGCACCCAAAGGATTTGGATGGTTCAACCGAGGCTTTGCGGCGTTCACGACACAATATACAAAACTCGTCGATATCACCTTGCGTCATCGGGTGATAGGTGCGACAGTTTTCGGCGCGATTTTGATCGGGTGTGTTGCGATGTTTCGTTTAGTACCCGGTGGTTTCGTTCCGGCCGAGGATCAAGGTTATCTGATTAGTGCGCTGGTGTTACCAGATGGCGCAAGTTTGCAGCGTACAGAAGAGACGGGCGATACTTTTCGAAAACGTATTGTCGAAGACCCCGGCGTGGCGCGCGTGTTTGTGATTGCAGGCCGTGACATTATCGGTGGCGGCAACAGAGCCAACGCTGGTACGATTTTCATCCCCCTCAAGGATTGGGATGAGCGCACGTCTTCTTCTGTTGAGCTCGCCAAGAAATTCACGGGTGTCGGTATGAGCCTACCCGATGGCATGGCGCTTGTTTTTAATCCTCCGCCGATCCGAGGCTTGGGCTCTGCTGGCGGGTTTGAGTTCTATGTGCAGTCCAAGGGAGAGCCTTCGGTCACTGAGTTGGCGACTGTCGTCACCAACTTTACGGAGGAATTGAAAAAGCAACCCAAGCTCACCGGTATCAATACTTTTTTTAGACCGACAGCACCACAACTTTATGTAGAGGTCGACGAGGCCAAAGCACTGTCGCTTGGGATTCCCGTGGCGGATGTGTATCTCAGCCTTCAAGCGACGATGGGTGCGTTGTATGTCAATGACTTCAACTTGAATGGTCGTACCTATCGCGTGCAGATGCAAGCGGACTCCCAATATCGTACCGAACCGACCGATCTTGGGCAGATTTATGTGCGTGCCAATAATGGCAGCATGGTGCCAGTCTCCGCACTGATTTCCGTCAAACAAGTCGTAGGTCCCGAACAACTCGAGCGCTTTAATGGCTTTCTTGCGGCCAAAGTATTGGGGAGCGCCGTCCAGGGCGTTAGCTCCGGCGATGCCATTAATGTTGTGGCAGCCACTGCGCGTGCGACCTTGCCTCCAGGCTATGAGTTGGCCTGGGCTGGTCAGGCTTATCAGCAGATTCGAACGGGAGATGCTTCCGGTTTGGCATTTATGTTTGGCATTGTGATGGTGTTTTTGATTCTTGCTGCGCAGTATGAGCGGTGGTCGCTTCCGATTGCTGTGTTGTTAGCTGTGCCTTTCGCGTTATTCGGCGCCTTGCTTGCCGTCTATTTACGCGGCATGCCAAACGATATTTATTTTCAGATTGGCTTATTAGTGTTGATCGGACTTTCAGCCAAGAATGCTATTTTGGTCGTGGAGTTCGCATCGCAAAAGCGCGAGCAAGGGATGAGCACAATGGATGCGGCGCTGAGCGCCGCTCGACTTCGATTTAGGCCGATTGTGATGACGTCTCTGGCTTTTATTCTCGGCGTATTTCCTCTTGTGATCTCTACTGGAGCGGGCGCGGCAGCGCGTCAGTCCATGGGTACAGGTGTGTTTGGCGGGATGCTGGCATCGACCTTCATCGCGACTATTTTTGTCCCGATGTTTTTTACTTGGCTCTCACGAAATAAAAAAAATGAGAGTACTGAAAAAAATCATGATGCTTCTTAACGTGAGCCAAAAGCGCTTTTCCGTACGTCTGGCTGTGACGCTAGCGACAGTCGGGCTGTTGAGTGGATGCTTACTCGGTCCAGACTATGAACGCCCTCAAGTTTCCTTGCCAGAGAGCTTCCGCGCTGCATCTTCGGTCACGTCAACGGTGAGTGCCTCCAGCGAAGTCGTACTGACCGAGTGGTGGACTTTGTTCAACGACTCCGTTCTCAATGATTTGGTCGCGAGTGCCCAAAAGAATAATGCGGAGGTGCAAATTGCAGTCGCGCGTCTAGGTCAAGCGCAGGCGCTCGCGCGTCAAGCGGGTGCGGCTCTTTATCCGACGCTGAATATGACCGCCTCAGGAACGCGCGCATCCACCGGAACCTCTGTTTCTCCGTCAGGTGTAGGCTTTCAAACAAATACGACGCAAGTCGGCTTAGTGACTTCGTACGAGATTGATGTATGGGGTCGAGTTAGGCGCAATATCGAGTCAGCAACCGCAGTCGCGACTGCAAGTCAGTACGAGCAGGATAGTGTTCGACTGACACTCTCTGCGTTGGTCACGAACACGTATTTACGTTTGCGTGCTTTGGATGCTCAGCGAGATGTCGTGACGAATTCCGTGAAAACCCGTGAAAACTCTTTACGGATTGCGCAGGCAAAGCTCGATGGCGGTCTGGTGTCGCCGATCGATGTCAGTCAAGCACGCGCGGCCAAAGCGGCCTCGGAGGCGAATCTTTCCGAACTCACCCGTCAAAGGGCGATCGTTCAAAATCAGTTGGGAATATTGACGGGCCAATTGCAATTGACGCTTGCCCCCATTGATCTTCGGGGCTTGCCAATTCCGCCGGTTCCGCCCGCGGGTTTACCCTCCACGCTTCTCGAAAGTCGTCCAGATGTGAATCGTGCGGAGCAAGAACTCACTGCTGCCAATGCGCGTATTGGCGTGGCGACGGCTAATTTCTTTCCGACGCTGTCACTGACGGGTGTTTTTGGGGCGCAGAGCGTCGACTTTAGCGCCTTTCTTTCGGGGCAGAGCGCAGTGTGGTCGGCAGGGTTAGGTTTGCTTCAACCTTTGTTTTCCGGTGGCTCTCTGACCGCACGTCTGAATTTTGCTAATGCGCAACAGCAAGAAGTTCTTGGTAATTACGTTAAAGTTGTGAGAAACGCCTTTGGCGAGGTCAGCGATGCGCTCGTTTCAGTGAGTCAGACTTTCGAGACGGAGCGCTATCTGACAGAGCAGGTAGCCGCCGCGGCCAAGGCGCAAGAGCTGGCGACAGTGCGCTATGAGGCGGGGTATGTTGATTATCTGAATGTGCTGGAGGCACAGCGTATTCAAAATGAAGCGAATCTTGCCTTTGTGTTAAACCGATCGTTGCGCCTTCAAGCCGGGGTTGATTTATTTAAGGCCTTGGGCGGCGGATGGAAGAAAGAGAGCTTGGAATAAGTCCGCGCACTAGCTTTAGAATGAAATATCAAATATAAGAACAAGACAGACTAGAGGAATATGTGATGAATGACGCGATTGAAAAACAATACAATCCCCGCACGACGGTGACGCCTGAGCAATTGGTTTTTTTCAGCGATCTTGGCGCTCGTCTGAGCGAGCAGGCACGTGAAAAGTTTGTTGGACGTTACGACTTACGCTTTGGCGAAGGCCCGCTTGAAAATGCCGATTTCTTTTATTGTGGCAATCCTAATCGTCCTCTGATGGTGTTTTTTCACGGGGGTTACTGGCGTGCCCGTGATAAAAAAGATTATAGTTTTGTCGTCAATGGAATCTTGCCTCTTGACTGCTCCGTTGTCGTCATGAATTACGATCTGTGTCCTGCTGTGACGGTGCAGCAGATTGTGAGTCAGACCAAGCGTGGTTTAGAGTGGGTCGCAAACCAAGCGGCGACTTGGCAGATCGATCCTGAGCAAATTTACGTTTCTGGGCATTCTGCTGGTGCGCATATTATCGCGGCGACTCTGGCTCAAACAGGCGCTGCGTTTGAACTCAAACATCACAAGATTAAAAAGGCATATTTAATCAGTGGTGTTTTTGATGTCGAACCGGTTTTACAGATTTCCGTCAACGAAGAGATTAGACTCAAGCCCGAGGATGTTGAGGTGCTGAGCCCGCTTCGTCACCCTTTTTCCTCTTCGGTTGGTTATGAGGTGATTGTTGGAGGTGCCGAGCCCAAGGATTGGATTGGTGAGTCTGAGCGCATGGCCGCGCATCTTCGCACGCAGGGTTGCGAGGTGGGTTTACATATTCTTCCGGGTTTAAATCATTACACTGTGCTGCATGAGATGGATCGTCCAGAGGGTTTTGTCTCTAAGCTGTTCGCACGTGATATAGGGTGATGTATGGATAATGTTGATCAGCAAAGTATCGAGCAGGGAGACCCGATCGTCGCCTTGCGCGTGCAATTAGGTGGATTGTTGTCACGCGAGCGGCTAGATCAGCAAAAAGATGTCCTGGATGTCGCGCGACGTTTAATGTTGTCCAAACTTCAATTGCTTGCGATCGAAGCCGGTGAGGTGACCAGTTTTCATCATGAGCAAAGATATATCCAGAGTATCAAAGCCTATGTATTCTACATAGGACTTCATAGCAGAGCAGAGGTCAATGCCCTTGTGACGCAGATCGAAAATGGGTCTGCAGAGAGTCTGCGCTTCTCACCGGCAGAGGGTGTTGCCAAACTCCATCGTGTAGCAGCGACTTCGGCACCGAAAAAATCATATGCAACTAGACGTCCCCGTTACCTATACGTCGGAATTGGGGTGCTCTTACTAGGCGCGATTGTTCTCGCGATCACCGAAGGCTGGCCCTTCAGCGATGAAAAAGAAGACATCGTAACGGAGACCCCTGCTGAAAGTGCAAGTATCACTTCGGCTGCGGTTCCGATTTCGGCGCCTCAAGCGCGGCCAGCTCAAACCAATACTGCTTCTAGCGCGACAGCTCAGAGCCCTTCAGCGGCCTCCGTCTCAACATCACTCCCACTGGAAGCATCTACTCCGGCCGTTACGCCTGCCTCAGCACGATCGCCAGCAATAGTCGCACCTGCACCAACAGCCCCGCCTGCACAAGAGGGTAAAGCCACGCTGCGAATTGATTTCAAAGCGGAATGTTGGGTATCGCTTCAGACTGTAGATGGAAAAAGGGCCGATCGTATCTACAAACCGGGTGAAAGCCTCTCGGTACCAATCGCGAATGTGAGTGGGTTGATCTTGGGCAATGCCCCAGCTGCGAACGTTTTTTTAGCAGGTCGACAGGTTGATGTGTTGGTCAAAGGAATGACTCAGGGTAATGTCACGCGACTTGATCAAAAGAGCATACAACTCTTACAAAAAAACTAAGTCTCGCTTCAGTTTTTTTCAACAGTCGCTAAAGAAGGCTTCTCTTGGGAAGGTTGTGACAGAGTCAGTCCTTCCCAGCCTCCACCCAAAGCCTTGACTAAAGACACGCTGGCGATGAATTGGCCGCCGTGCATTTGCCATTTGATACGTTGGGCAGTGAGTTGATTTTGTTGGATTAACGCCAAGGTTTGAACGGTATCAAGGCCCTCACGATAACGGATCGCACTGATTTGATAAGCTCGGTTTAGATTGCGTACGGCTTCGTCCTGCATCGCACGGGCACGATCGAGTTGCGCGAGCGAACTCATGGCATCTTGTGTTTCTTGTATTGCCACCATGACGGATTGACGATAGTTGGCAAGAGAGACGCGATAGCCCGCTTGCGCAAAGCGATAATTAGCGCTGATACGACCGCCATCAAATACTGTTTGAGTGGCTGTCAGACCAATAGACCAGATAAGCGAGGGCGCATTAAATAGTGCGTTCAGAATGGTACTTTCTCCTCCAAAAAAAACAGGGGCGAGGGTGATTGTAGGAAAGAATGCGGCCTTTGCAACACCGATTTGGGCATTGGCGGCGACCATCGCGCGTTCGGCTGCCGCGACATCAGGTCGTCTTTCTAACAACGTAGAAGGCACTCCGACCGGGAAGGCAGGCACACGTGTCGGCAAGCTACCTGGGGCAAGGCTAAAGGCGGAGGCGGGCGTGCCGGTCAAGGTCGCTAATAGATTTTCTTGAACGTTGCGTAGCGACCTCAGGATTTCGAGTTGTGCGCCGCTCGATTGGGTGAGCGCTGTTTGTTGCGAGAGTTCAGTGCGTCCGGCGGCGCCCATGTCATAGCGCTTCTTGATGAGTGCCAGAAGCTTGTCCTGAATCTGTACGATGCCAGAGAGTACACGGATTTCTTCGTCGTATTGGCGCAAAAGAAAATACGAATTGGCGAGTTGCGCGGTAAGCAAGAGTTTGACGTTTTCCGTGTCGGCCGCAGCTTGTTGTGCGGTGCTGCGTGACGCCTCGACTTCGCGGCGAACCTTGCCCAACCAATCGATCTCATAGGTCATGACTGCGACAGGTCGAAAATTATTCTGAGTCGTAGACTGGTTGTTAGTGTTGTAATTGGCGCCTGGGCGATTGGCCGAGGTTTCAGTGCGTGCACCTGTGGCTCCGATAGATACCGTCGGCAACAGTGCGGCGCTACGCGCTTCGCTTTGAGCGATTGCTTGATCGAGTCGCGCGAGCGAGGCATTCAGAGTATTGTTGTTTGTAAGACTGGTCTCGACGAGTTGATCCAGTATCGGATCACCAAAAGCCTTCCACCACTTTTCTTTAGGTGCGTCATCAGCCGGCGCGGCAGGTTTCCAAAGCGCAGGATTGGCACCAGGAAGCGCTTTCCAATTTTCCGGAAACTCAACAGTAGGACGTTCGTAGTCCGGTCCGATGGTTGAACAGCCGACCATGAGGAGGGCGGACAAGCAGAAGGCTAGACTTGGTTTCATCATACGCTCAGGAACCACGTCGAGTCGAGGGTACGCGTGGCGCAGGCGACTGCGGTACAACGACTTGACCATTGACCAAAGAATCCATCGGATTCAAAATCAGTTGATCGTCAGCAGTAATCCCACTTCGGATCTCGACTTGATTACCAAAATCAACCCCAAGCGTAACTTTTTTCTTTTGAGCCCGCTTGTCCTGATCGACCACGGCGATGAAGGGACCACCCGCTCCAAAAATCAAGGTGTTGGTGGGAACAATCAAGCTATTACCCAGGGCGATTTGCATCGCCACTTCTACATAGGCGCCTGGCAATAACGCATTGTTCTCGTTCGGGATCTCGATATCGACTTGCAGAGTCCGCGTATTGATGTCGATCGCGCCGGCAGTACGTGCAATACGGCCCTTGATGATTTTTTCGGGCGCGTTGGTCTGGTACACCGAAACTTCGTCCCCGACCTTGACTTGAGACGTACGATCCTGAGGCAGATACACATAGACACTAAGGCGATCGGTGCGCGCCATGGAGAACATGGCTTGCGCGTTTCCTACGTTGCCGGCATTGACGAGGTCGCCGAGGTTGATATTGCGTCGCGTGATGCGACCTTCAAAAGGCGCGGTCACAGTGCCAAAACTTTGTACCTGCTTCAAGCGATTCAAGACGGCTTCGCTCTGTCTGTAGAGACCAGTTTTTTCGTCCATTTCTTGTTGTGAAACAGCGTCTTCGGCGCGTAAACGTCTCCAGCGTTCGAAAACCGTTTTGGCAAGATTGAAATTCGCGGTCGCTTCTTCGACTTGACGATTGATCTCCGGGATATCGATCAGCGCAAGCGTTTCACCTTGCTTGGCGATATCGCCAAGATCTTTGAACCATTGTTTGACATAGCCAGTCACGCGTGAATGAATTTGAGCTTCATTAATCCCACGCAACGTCCCAGGCAGTACTAAGCGCATATTGGGGTTGTTCTTGTCGGGGATTGTGGGCTTGACCACGAGAACGTGCATGAGTCCACTTTCGTCGGCGCGTTTGGCCAAGACCTCGGCAAAGGACCATCGCTCAAGCAAGGCCGTACCAAGACCAAAGAGCATTAACGCAAAAATTACGACAGCGACTAATTTCACTGTGCGCAATGTTTTTTTCAGTTTGATTGACGACTCGGCGTTGTCGGGGTGTCCGAGCGGTAAACCATGAGAATCGTGGAGCGTGTCCTTCATGCTGTTGCTTCCTTGGAGGCGCGGCGTTGATCAAGCCAGCCATGCAGACTTGCGAAAAGAACGGGTACGAATAATAAAGTCGAAACGGTCGCAAGAAGCAAGCCACCAATCACAGTTCGTCCGAGCGGGGCATTTTGTTCGGAGCCCTGACCAAAGCCGACCGCCATGGGAATCATCCCGATAATCATCGCCATCGCTGTCATCAAGACAGGACGGATTCGCGTGGCACCGGCCTCAAGTGCAGCAGCCAATGGCGAGAGTCCGTCCTTAAGGCGCTCTCGCGCAAAAGAAATGACAAGTACGCTATTTGCCGTCGCGACGCCCATGGTCATAATGGCGCCCGTCAAGGCCGGCACGCTCAGGTTGGTGCGCGTGATCACCAGCATCCAGGCAATACCAGCAAGCGCAGAGATCAGGGCGGCGATGATGATGAAAGGATCAAGCCACGATTGAAAGTTGACGACGATCAATAGGTAGACCAAGAGCACGGCACCCAGCAGACCAATCCCCAAGCCCATATAGGATTGCTTCATGGTTTCTATTTGACCGCGCATGGTCATGCTGCTGCCACGCGGGAGTTCAGATTTGGCCTCGTCCATAATGACTTGAATATCCATCGCGACTGCGGCGAGGTCACGTCCACGCACGTTCGCGTAAATATTGATGGAGGGACGAATGTTGTAGCGCGTCAAAATAGCGAATTCAGTCGTAGGCGTCGAACTCACTAGATTGCCAATCAACTGTGTGCCGCGACTAGCCGCTGAGTTTGCAGTCGCTGCTGTGGCGGAAGCCGCCGCATTAGCGGGTCCGACGGGAAGTCTGAGTAGGTCATCGAGTGAGTCGATATTATATTGAGGTGTTTGTGCTTGAATTTGATAGTTGATATTGTTGGCGGGGTTCAGCCAAAACGAAGACGTTGTTTGGGCGCTGCCTGACAAAGGCAGCAAGACGTTTTGAGCAAGATCCTGAGGCGTCAGACCCATGCCTTGCATCCTAGTTCTATCCATTTTTAAGGCAATGGAGGGTTGGTCTAGTCGTTGATGAATATGGACATCGGCGGCGCCCGGGATCGCTGCAATTTTACTCACGAGTTTCGCGGCGAGTTCATGATTGGCTCGGTAGCTGTTGCCGACGATCTGCACATCGATCGCCGCGGGTGTGCCGAAATTTAAAATTTGCGTCACGATGTCGGCGGATTGATAAAAGAATTCAATACCCGGAAAGCGCTCGCGCAGGATCGGGATCAGTTCGTCCATGTATTCCAAGCTTGGTCGATGACCGGGCTTGAGTGAAATCATGATGTCTGCATCAAATGAGCCAATCGTTCCCGAACTGCTATAAGACAGGTTAATTCCGCTGTTGGGTAAACCGACATTATCAAGAACGCCTTCCAAGTCTTTTTCGGGAATGACCTCTCGAATGACTTTTTGAATCTCATCAGCCAGAATCGCAGTACGCTCGACGCGTGTGCCCGTTGGGGCGCGCATATGAAGTTTGATCTGACTCGTATCGACAAAGGGAAATAAATCGCGGCCGAGAATAAAAAAGATGCTGCAGGACAAGAGACAAAAAGCGAGAAAGCCTGCGATAAATTTTTTACGGTTGCTCAAGAGGTGACCGAGTAACAACACGTAGCTCGCGCGAAACACCTCGAAGCGAGCGTTGAAGCGAACATGAACCTTGTGAATCCAGCGCCCAACCGGGCCTGGCTTGCCCGCATCCTTAAGCATGAGATAGGCGAGCGTAGGCACGAGCGTACGGGAAAGAACATAGGACGCGAGCATCGCGAAGCTGACCGCCTCGGCCAACGGCACGAATAAATAACGCGCGACACCACCCAGAAAAAACATCGGTACGAACACAATACAGATTGAGAGCGTGGCGACAAAAGTAGGAATCGCGATCTCGCCAGCGCCATCGAGCACGGCCTGATAGAGATCCTTGCCCATGTGAATGTGACGTTCGATGTTCTCGATCGTGACGGTAGCGTCGTCGACGAGAATACCGACGGCGAGCGCCAACCCCCCTAGGGTCATGATGTTGATGGTCTCACCGAGTAGATGCAGAGCGATCAACGAGGTAAAAATTGAGAGCGGGATCGAGATCGCGATGATCGAGGTGGTGCGCCAGTTTCCCAAGAACAGCAGCAGCATCAGTGCGGTGAGACCGCCTGCGATCAATATTTCATGGATCACGCCTGCCAGGGCTTTCTCGACAAAGATGGATTGATCGCCTAGCAGTCTGACATCGATGCCCTCGGGTAACAAGGGCAGGATGGAAGGCATCTTTTCCTTGACCTCTTGGACAATATCTAGCGTGGATGCGCCACCATTTTTAAGCGCTGTCAGGATCAAGCCGCGTTCACCATTTTGACGGACGATATTGATCTGTGGCGAGAATCCATCTCGGACGTGAGCCACCTCACGCATGTAGGTTGTTGCACCGTTGACGGTTCTGATGGGGATGTTGTTGAGCTCGGCAATCGAGGTCGGTGAGGAGTTCAACGAGATATTGAATTCGACATCGTCGATCTTTGCAGAGCCGGAGGGTAGGGTGAGGTTCTGTGCCGTAATGGCGTTAATGACGTCCGAGGAGGTCATTCCCTTTGCACGTAAAGCCTCTGGGTCGATATCGACCGAAACGGCACGCACTTTACCACCGAAGGGAAAGGGCACCGCAATGCCCGGAATGGTGACGAGCTGTGGGCGTACGATATTCAGTGCGGCGTCGAATAACTCTTTTTCAGAAAGCGTTTTACTCGACATACCAATCTGAATCACAGGAATCGATGAGGCCGTGTACTTGATAATCAGAGGTGGCGCCACGCCCTGAGGCATTTGTCTGAGCGCGGATTGCGAAATCGCGACGACTTGCGAAATGGCGGTTTGAATATTCGCTTTGGGTTGAAAGTAGATCTTGATGATCGTGATGCCGCCCAGTGAGCGCGACTCGATATGTTCGATATCATTGACGGTCGTTGTGATGGAGCGTTCATGATTTTGGGCAATCCGGTTGCCCATTTGTTCGGCAGATAGGCCGCGATAATTCCAAATGACGCTAATCACTGGAATATTGATTTCAGGTAAAACGTCGACGGGAGTGCGCTGGATCGCCAGTGGTGCAGAAAGCAAAATGAGAATAGCCATCACGATAAACGTGTATGGCTTATCTAGTGCGATCCGAACAATCCACATCCTGAATACCCGCGTTAAGCGCCTACGTTCTGCTAGCCAATATGGCTGTACTCGTCAGATCAGCACGCGAGAAGTATAGAGAAACTGCATTGTGGAGGATAGATGTATTTCAATATTGCAACGATACAGGCTGTAGAGAAGTCATTTTTAAGGGTTTTCCCTAGTTTAGATGTGTTGCAAGTACTCTTGTTCTAAGACTTCCATGAGTTGCTGAACCTTCATGGGCCGAGCCTGGGCATATGCGCGTCCGGCCCAGAGGCTTTGATGCTCGCCGTCATCATGTTGCACAGCGATTTGTCGCAAGGGGGTTGTCAGGGTGTTCTGCAGGGGGAAAGGCAAATGGGGCTGTCCCTGCATGGCATCGATGAACGCATTGCGCAGGCCTTGCGCACGCCTGCCGGAAAAGCCGTGGGTGAAGACGGTTCCCCGAGTCGGTTTAGTGAGTAAGAAATGCTTATGTGCTGGTGTTGCTCCTGATTCATCACAAACCAGAAACGCAGTGCCCATTTGTGCCGCCGCCGCACCGGCAGCCTGAGCCAGGGCAATGTCATTGCCCGACATGAGGCCACCGGCCGCGACGACGGGAATACGCAGCGCTGCCGTGAGTTGTCTGACGAGTACAAGGGTGGAGGTATCCTCATCAAGCGTATCGGGCTGAAAGGTGCCGCGATGACCACCCGCTTCGATCCCTTGTGCGACCACAAAATCGACACCTGCCGCCTCGATCGCTTGCGCTTCGGCTAAACAGGTTGCCGTGACGCCTACAGTGATCCCTGACAAGCGTGCGCGCTCCAGTATCTCTGTTTGTGGCAAGCCAAAGTGAAAAGTTAGTACTGCAGGCTGGTGCAGCCAAACAGGCTCAAGCATGGCCTTTAAGTCAGGAATAAAAGGGGGTTGGGGGCTGGCTAGTCTGAGGTCTTGGGTGATCTGCAGGCGCTTGAGCGCGGTAATAGCCTGGTGCTGGAGTTCAGCACTGGGCGTAGGGATTTCTTGAAAGACGAAAAAATTGGCATTAATGGGACCCGAGGTCAGACGCTTGGCCGCGGCAAGATCATCACTGATTCTTTGAGGAGGGCTGTAGGCAAAGCCAAAGCTGCCTAGGCCGCCCGCCTGTGTCACCCCGGCAACTAATGCTGGTGTATTGATCCCACCCGCCATGGGAGCTTGAATAATCGGCACACGTAATTGATTTAGAGCAAATGCCATGGTCGAGTCCGCCTTTTGAGGGTTGGTTGATCCATTCTATCCTCGGAATGCCGTATATCATTACTAATCAGAAAGAAAAGATGAAAGACTGAACTTTGGAATTCATTCAGATGCAAAGTATTGCTCACCTCAATATTGAAACATGTCACTATCAGGCCGTTCGTCAGGCATTATTGGATAAAAGCGAAATCGCTTTTTTGGATGTGCGCGAGGAAGATCCGCATGCCCAGTCACATCCTTTGTTTGCAGCCAATTTTCCTTTGTCACGATTGGAGCTTGATGCCTACAGCAAGTTACCGCGGCGTGATGCTTGGCTTGTGACACTCGACGAGGGCGATGTGCCACTCGACGATTCGGATGCGATGCGGGCGGCGCAAAGATTAGTGAGTCTTGGATTTACCCGCGTGAGTGTTTTTGCAGGAGGCGTGCGTGCCTGGGCCGCTGCGGGTGGAGAGCTCTTTAAAGATGTCAATGTGCCGAGCAAATCCTTTGGCGAGTTGGTCGAAGCGCGACAACACACACCCTCTCTGTCCGCACAGGAAGTCAAAGCACTGATCGATGAGAAAGCCGATGTGGTGCTCGTGGATGTTCGACGGTTTGACGAGTACAACACGATGAGCATTCCTACCGCCATTAGCTGCCCGGGCGCTGAGCTGGTGCTGCGGATCGCCGAGTTGGCCCCGCGACCCGAGACACGCGTCATTGTAAATTGCGCAGGCCGCACGCGCAGTATCATCGGTACGCAATCCTTAATCAATGCGGGCATCCCCAATCAGGTTTCTGCCTTGCGCAATGGCACAATTGGCTGGACGCTTGCCGAACAAGTCCTGGATAAAGGGCAAACCAGAAAGTTTTCCGAAGTCTCGCAGGTCACGATAAACAGCGCGGCCGAGCGTGCGCGACATGTGGCCGATCGCGCGGGCGTCAAACGCGCAACGCTTGAAGAGATACAAATCTGGCGCACTCAGGTTGAACGCACGACCTATTTTTTTGATACCCGCAATCCCGAAGAGTTTCTGGCGGGCCACCTAACAGGCTTTCGCTCGATGCCGGGTGGTCAGTTGGTACAAGAAACCGAGATGGTCGCGCCCGTACGCGGTGCTAGATTGGTGTTGACTGACTCTGATGGTGTACGCGCCAATATGACCGCCTCTTGGCTCGCGCAGATGGCATGGGATGTCTATGTGTTAGAGGGTGTTGACGCAAAGGCTTTCAGTGTCAAGGGTATTTGGCAGTCTGAGCTGCCAACGCTCCCAGAAGTTCCCATCATTAATAGTGAGCGCTTGGCAGCATGCTTTGCTGGGGCCCCTTCGGAGTCGGACACAATCGTGGTCGATCTGGGACGTCATGCGCAATACATTCAAGGACACATTCCCGGTGCGCATTACGTGTTGCGTTCGCAATTCAAAGAAGCCGTGACGCGGTTGCCGAAGGCCTCGCGCTATGTGCTGACCTGTCCGGATGGTGCGATGGCGCGGTTTGCATACGAGGAGTTTTCCCAAGCGCTGCGTCATGCGCAAGGTGATGCTGAGGTGCTCGTCTTGGAGGGAGGTACGCAGGCATGGCGCGAAGCGAGTCTCGCGCTAGAAAAAGGTCCGACGCATTTGGTGTCTCCAGCGCTCGATCGTTACAAGCGGCCGTATGAGGGGACAGACAATGCCCGCGAAGCGATGCAGGGCTATCTCGACTGGGAGTTCGGCTTAGTCGAACAGCTCGGACGAGACGGCACGCATCACTTTTGGGTTTTATAAAAATCCTGATAAATAGCAAAGGCTAGCGAAGTACTTTGCTGGCTTTTGCTTTTTCGATCAGCGCGGCAGCATCCACAGGTAATAAAAATCCTTCTTTTGTTGCGCGCTCAGAAGCCTTTATCACAGCTGCGACATAGCCCTCGTGATTGCCATAACGCTCCTCCAAAGACAAGCGCGGATCTTGATTTGCTTTACGCTCAGCCGCAGTGCGCGCAAAAGGAATCATTCCACCAACATAATTACAAATCTGATCTTTATGAAAGGGCTTTACTCCGTCAGCCGTGATGTTCCATCCCAAGTACGTTCCAAGAGGTGCATCGAGCAATACGACGGGCACACCACCTAGTTCGTTGCCATCTAGATTCACCTTAGGAGCGAACATTTTTATGACTTGTTTGATGGGTGGTGGGGCATTTGTCGGGATGCCAGAAACATCTAAGGCATTGAACTGAGGGCCCCAGTCATAATCCAACACACTCATGATGAAATCAGGTTCAGGAACCGTGGGACGTAAGCCTGGCAACGTGGGGAAACCGATATCTTTCTTGTTGGCCAAAGCGAGAGTGCCACTTTGTTCGCCTGGTTTTGGAGCCAGTGTTGGATAGCGGCTAGGAGGTGGTTCGGTACCTTTCATGACCCAATCTCGAAAATGTACGCGAATCGCATTGACCGTCTCAGTGTGCGGAACAGGATTGGCAGGCAAAATGCCAACCCCAAAATTATTTCCTGGACACACGGCTGGCGTTTTCGGCAAGCCGACACCGGGCAGACTTGTGTCAAAACCGCCTGCACCACCACCGTGATGACTGCTGGCAATGTAATACCGTCTGACGGTGTTTGGAAGCGGAAGGTCTTGTTTGCCATCGGTACCCACCCATTCCGGTGTGAGCTTGAGTGCCCAAACCTCGGCAGAACCGAAATGCTCAACAATTTTTGGACAGGTGTTGGATGCAGTGCAGCGATCTAGAATACCCGCAGCAGGTAAACCTCGGATGGGGTCTGGATGAGGGAGCCACCATTGCGGTCCTTCACTACCTGCTTGATAAAGTTCAAGCACGCCATCGGCTTGCGCCCAGCGAAAGTTCAGCGCGATGCGACGTCCGGCAATGATCGGCCACATTCCATCGTGCACAATGCCTCCGTGTTCAGCTTGATTAAAGCCAAGGTGAAGCCAGCCTCTTAGAAAATTTCCCGATTGAGAAACACCCCTGCCAATGCTGTGTTTAGATATGCCAGCAACTGGGTTAGTGGTTCCTGAATCATCTTTGGTTGCATTTTTGAAAAAGTCACCCACATCTCGCCAAGCGGCAAAGCCGATTCCTAAAACGTAAGGATCAGCAGCAGTAAAAACGACCTGGTACAGACGTTTGGGATCAAAGCCGTCTTTTAAGCAAATCTGCGTAGCATCGGGTGTGCCAGGAAATGGCGTTTTGTCATCGCATTTACCCCAAGCCCAAGCTGAGTCGGGGATGCGAATCTCATCCATGACTTGTCCGTGCATGCCTTCGCCGCCCCTCGAAGTCAGTTTTGATTTTGATGTGTCAAGTGAAATTGGCTTGTAAGGAACCGGATTGCTTTGCACGATCAGTGGTTGTGATGCCTTGCCTGAACGATTGACGATACGCCCAAATACTTCGCCCGTAACAGGATCACCATTGGGTAGGCGTGCGACGGGGACTTCAAGGAACTGACCCGTCTTGGCGGAATTGACAGGACGCACGCGAGTGTTGCCACTATTGTCACCTTGCCAAGCACTTGCTAGAAAAATGTCACCTAGCTCCTGTTCTCTCGGGGAAAAAGGATAGACACGACCGCGATTGGGTACATCATGCCATAGCAACCCACTTGCCTGACTCAGATCGACGGGTTTGTGCATCACAAAGGAGGCCACATATCGAACCTTGCCATCTGAACTCTTGGCGAGTTCGATATCTTGAATGAGTGCATTTTGCGGCAGCTTTGGATCAAGCTCGCCAAACGCTCGTCCGGCGATTGTTTCATAGGCAATAGGGCGGATCCCATCGACAGCAGGTTTAGCCATCGGCGTCACCTCATCAATCACAATTTTTGTGACGCGCGCCTCCGACGATGTAGCGCCTAATAGGCCAAGAGTGCTGGCGAGTAGTGCTGAAAAAAGTATTCTTTTTTTGCTTCGGGATTCCATACTGTCTCCTTGGTATTGTTATTTAGTGATTTGATGCAACTCCAACAGCTTTTCTAAAAAGAGTTCTTCGCCGTGGTTGACTTTCTCGTGCCACACCTGACCTGACACTTCGTTCGTAAAGTCAGTCACATATTTGTACGAGAGCCATGGCAGTCCGTGCGCATGGGCGACCGTGGCGATCGCGAAGAGTTCCATATCCACCACGTGGATGCCTTGCTCTTGGAACCAAGGATCTTTTGTGGTCACAAAGCTATCGCCTGTGCCACAAGTATGTGTGCCTTGGTGCGAAAAATATTCGTATGGACGTTCACAAAAGGGGACACGTCCACGAGGCGAGAGTGGCTCGGCGATCATGTCACGTTGCACCACGCGCTTGATCTCAAGCAAGCCCGAGACGTCTTCACTGACCGCACCGACTGTACCAAAGTTCACGATGAGTGATGGACGTGTGTGTGCGATCGCTTGCAGCGCAGTGATCGTGGCATTGATCTTGCCAATGCCTGTATAAAAAACCTGGACGCCTGAGGGCATGCTCGAATGATCAAGCTCGGCACGCAGCGCGGTCAGGACGATCAGGTGAGTGTGCATAAAGTCGGGGTGTGTGAGTATGGAATGCTTGGCCGGAGGTTCACGCGTCTTTCTTGGGCCAGAGTACCATTTGTGTGCAACGGAAAATCGCGATTTTCTTGTCTGTTTCAGCATCCGTGACCACCGCGTCCCAAACTTGGGTATTGCCGCCGAGGTGTTGCGCTGTTGCGGTGCAGCAAATGATGGCGCCTTCGCCTCGAACAGTCCCTAAATGGTTGCTTTTGAGCTCAATGGTTGTAAAGGACGCCGCACCCTCGGGCAGGTGGGCAACGGTGGCGTAGCCGCAGGTCGTATCGGCCAGGGCGATGACGCTTGCGGCATGCAGATAGGTATTGGGGGCGAAATGGACTTTGCGCAGCTTCATCTGGCTTTTGAGCGACCCCTCGGAGAGTTCCAGCATCTCAACCCCCATCAGGCCAGGTAGGTTTTCACCGCTACGTTGATTGAGTTCGTCGACAGTGATCGTGAGGCGAAGCTTGGGCATACAACAGATTCCTGAGGGTGAGAGGGTTGATTTAACGTAAGATTATGCCGTAACTGAACCTGACTGACTTAAGTGGACCGCTATGACATCGACTTCTGCAACTTCCGCGCGCCCTGGCCCTGAATACGAAGCGCATGTGCGCCAAGGTTTTTCGCAGTCCAGGCTCGAGCGTCTTGGCCTCTCCATCGAGGAGCAGATCGCCACCGGAATTTTCCCAGGCGCCGTCACAATGGTGCTGCGCAATGATGAGTGCGTTCATTTCGAAGCCTACGGACATCAAGACGCTGCCTGTACGATACCGATGGCACGCGATTCGATTTTTCGGCTCGCCTCGATGACCAAACCACTGGTGACGGTAGCAGCCATGATGTTGGTCGAGCGAGGACGTTTTAATCTGTATGACTCCATCACGAACTGGCTTCCGGAGCTTAAAGATCTCAAGGTTGAGACGCCCAATGGGGACGTGCCATTGATTCGTCCCATCACGGTTCAAGATTTGATGCGACACTCCGCGGGATTTGTGCATGGTGATCGGGCTCAGTCACCCCGGATCAGAAAGTTGTATGACGAATTGCAGATTGAAGCCAACAAGCAAGACATCCTTGGCGATCAGATGCTCAAAAATCTGGGTACTATCCCACTCGCGAGTCAGCCCGGCACGCACTGGGAGTATTCGATCGCAGTCGATGTGTTGGGACTGTTGCTCGAGCGGGTTGAAAACAAGACGCTTGAGGAGATTCTCAATACACTGTTGATTAAGCCTCTTGGCATGAAAGACACCTCATGGTGGCTGGAGCCTGAGCGGATCGGCAGACTCGCCGAGGCGCCTGACTCGGATCCGCTTAAAGCCAAAATGCTCATTGCGTATCGTCAAACCACAAACCCCGTGGGCCGTACCTATCTTCGAGGTGGGGCGGGTCTGCTTGGTACAGCTGCGGATTACATGCGATTTTTACAGATGATGCTGCGTGGAGGAGAGCTCGATGGCAGGCGCTACTTATCACGTCGCACGGTCGAATTCATGTGCGCTGAGCATACGGTGGGAATGACGGGCTCGACCCATGCCAATACCGGACCCGGTTACGGTTTTGGACTTGGCTTTGCAGTCAGGCTTAATCAGGGCATGTGCTGGGTTCCCGGCTCTCTCGGTGAGTCCCTCTGGTCTGGAGTTTGGGGGACCAGCTTTTGGCTGGACTACAAGGAAAACCTGACCGCTCTGATTTTGACGCAGGGACCGACACACAAAATTCAAAGTCGTATGCTTTATAAAACGCTTGTGTATTCGGCGCTGGTGAAGTGATCAAGATGAATCTGAACGAAAAAGAGTTCACGCTTAATCAACCTCTTGATCCCGAGCGTGTAAAAGCTCTCGCTGCCGCAGTCTATCGCAGCATCGGTGTGCCCGAGCAGGAAGCTTTGCTGGCTGCGGACACTTTGGTTCAGGCCGACTTATGGGGCCACCAATCGCACGGTATGTTGCGGCTAGGTTGGTATTACGCGCGTCTCGAGTCGGGCGCTATGAAAGCGCACACGCACACAACGCTCGAAGTCGACGCGGGTGCGGTTGCGGTGATGGATGGGCATGATGGCGTTGGTCAGGTCATCACGCGCCGCGCTGTTGATGAGGCTGTCACCCGCGCGCGTAAGCACGGTGTCGGGATTGTTTCGATACGCAATTCCAATCATTTCGGTACGTGCATGTACTACACGCGTATAGCGGCTGAGCAAGGCTGCATCATGATGTTGATGAGCAATGCAGGACCCAATATGGCGCCGTGGGGTGGTTTGAAAAAGAAGATCGGCACCAATCCCTGGTCGATCGCCGTGCCGGGTGGTGCCTATGGACCTGTTGTCATGGATATGGCCAACTCAGGTGTGGCCCGAGGCAAGATTTATCTCGCCAATAAACGGCGCGAGTCGATTCCGGACTATTGGGCGGTCGATGCGCGAGGTCGTCCTACGACGGATCCCAAAGAAGCCTTGGAGGGCTTTATCCTTCCGATGGCAGGCCACAAAGGCTATGTGATGGGCGTGATGGTGGATATTTTGTCTGGTGTATTGTCGGGCAGTCAGTTTCTCGATACGGTTCACGGACCGTACGATCCGACCAACCGGAGCGGTGCAGGTCACTTTATGGTGGCGATGAATGTCGCAGCGTTTCAGCCACTGACCGAGTTTGAGCAACGTATCGATGCGTATATCCGCTCTTTAAAAGACGTGCCTTTAGCCCAAGGGCATGAGCAGGTCTACTACCCGGGTGAAATGGAAAAGTTGGCCGATCTTAAGCATCGAAAGCAAGGGCTGATTTTGCCTGAAGATACGCTCTCAGATGTGCTCCGTGTGGCCAGACACGCAGGTGTACTGTAAGTAAAAAATATTTAAAAGTAATTGTTTAAAAATAAAGGTGTAGAGACAATGGAATTCAGTATTCAACACGCGAAGGACAAACCTTTTACGCACGATGGTTTGCGTGAGTATTTTGATTATCGTGACCTCGGAATCTTTGATTCAACCAAGGGGGCTGCAGTGATGCATGTCATCCGTGCGACCAAAGGTTGCAACGCGACAGGTGAATGGCATCGCCATGAGTTGGACTTTCAATTTGTATATGTACTCAAGGGCTGGGCCATTTTTGAATATGAAGGTCACGGCGAACATAAACTCGTTGAAGGGACTTGCGTGCATCAACCACCCCATATCCGCCATCGTGAAATCAGTCACTCGGATGATTTTGAAGTGCTTGAGATCGTCTTGCCAGGTCAGTTCAAAACGGTTGCAATGTGAGTGTGACGCGTCGGCGTTTGCTCGGCGCGCTCGGTGTTGTTGGTATCACGGGCGCGAGTGTGTTGGGTGATCCGCGTCGCAGTATGGCGCAAGTCCGTCAAGACCTAAAAGAGAACGCCACAACGTCTGACCCTGCGGTCGTGTCCATCAAAAACCCTAAAACAGGCCGTTCGATCAAGCTGCGCGCACGCTTGCCTGCGGCTCAGGTCCCGACAGGAATGATTCTCTACTCGCCCGGCCTGGGAAGCGGCGTCTCTAATGGAGGGGCGTGGTGCGAGGCCTGGCGTCAAGCAGGCTACCTTGTGGTGACGCTTGCGCATCCTGTGACCGATGATTCTCTTTGGCGAACCAGTGACAAGCAGAGTTTCAAAGCCAATATGCAACTGGCACTCGCCGGACCGCAATATGGTTTACGCGTGTCCGACTGTAGCTTTGCGTTAGACCACTGCTTGCAGTCTGCACAACTCGCCCCCTATATCGATCCAGAAAGGATTGGCTTAGCCGGTCACTCTTATGGCGCGCTCACAGCCCAAACGATTGCGGGACAGCCCCTTGGCGCAAATAGCATGCGGGATCCTCGGATCAAGGCAGTCATCGCGTTTTCGCCGGGAGCGACCTCGCTCGAGCGAGCGCGATCCATGTCCGAGGTCCCGATCCCTTTTTTTTGCATCACGGGTGATCACGATCAGTTTGTGACGTTTAAAAAGGATGGAGAGGCCATACAGCTTGGCGTGAGTTTGGCCAATCGAGAATCGGTGTTTGCTCATCTGCCTGTAGGCAGCAAGCTTCAACTCAAGCTACGTGATGCCGACCATATGAGCTTTGCAGGCGAAGTGGTGGATCCCAAGCGCTTCAGTCGAGACATTAAGGTGACCGAGCAAGGTAATCGGGCATTATGGGGGCGAGTCAGTCAGATGACGACTGCGTTTTGGGCATATTACCTAGTAGCGGAGGGACGTTCCGTGCCTGCGACAAAAGAGGCCTTTGAAGAAAGACTGCGCAATCTTCAAAGCCCCGGAGACGAATTAAAGTTTGGTTAAAAACCCCAGACTTTGCAGCGTTAGATCTTGTTTATTGACCTTTTTTCGCAGCTTCTAATTTGGCAAGGGCCTGACGCATTAAAACGATCGCCTCGCCTCTTGCTCCTTTGCAGCCCGCACCATCTTTGCCACCACCACCGCATTGAATGGCTTCGCTGATGGATGTTTTTAAAGAGGCGATTGCAATATCGAGATGCGATGTCTGGGCCGAAGCAAAGCTTGGAATTAAAATAGCAGAAGATAAAAGAGCGCTAAAAATGAATGTTTTCATGTTATTCCTTTGAGCAAAAAAGAGTATTCTCGGGCCAGATCAACATCGTTTTAAAAGAATCATTTTTAAAATGTACGCTAACTTATTATTTTTGTCAGCCAATTTTGAAGTAAAAAATTTTTTTTAGAGACCCATTATGAAAATTATTGTGCTGCCAGGTGATGGCATTGGTGTGGAAACAGTCTCGGTCGCGGTCGACGCGTTAGAGTTTATTTCTAAAAAACTCAAGCTCGACGTGTCGCTTAAGCACGATATCGCTGGTCACGAGAGCCTTAAAAAGCACGGCACCACGATTCATGCTGGCTTACTCGAGTCTGTTAAAAATGCTGATGGTTTGATTTTGGGTCCGATGGCCACCTACGATTTCAAAGACGAAGCCAAAGGTGAAATCAATCCATCAAAGTTTTTCCGTAAGAGCTTGGATCTGTATGCCAACATTCGTCCCGCAAAGACCTTTCCGGGTTGCGGCACCGCTCACAAGCCACTAGATCTCGTCGTTGTACGTGAAAACACTGAAGGCTTTTACGCTGATCGCAATATCGAGTCGGGTGGCAGCGAAATGCTGATCACACCAGATGTTGTGGTCTCCTTGCGTCGTATCACTCGCCTCTGTTGCGAGCGGATTGCACGGTCGGCGTTCGAACTCGCCATGACCCGCAGAAAGCATGTCACCGTGGTGCATAAAGCCAACGTGTTGCGACTCGGTGATGGCATGTTCATCGATTCTTGCCGCTTGATTGGTCAAGAGTTTCCTGAGGTGCAAATCGAGGAAATTATTGTTGATGCCATGATGGCGCATGTCGTCCGGACGCCTGAGCGCTACGACGTGCTGGTCACCACCAATATGTTTGGCGATATTTTGTCTGACTTGACCTCCGAGCTTTCTGGCAGTTTGGGGATGGCGGGTTCGATCAATGCAGGAGATCACTATGCCATGGCGCAAGCAGCGCATGGTTCGGCACCTGATATCGCAGGCAAAAACCTTGCCAATCCCTTTTCACAGGTCTGGTCTGTCGCGATGCTGCTGAATTGGTATGGTCAACGTCAAAATAAGCCCCAGTTCGTGACCGCTGCACAAGTGATGGAAACCGCGATGGCAGAAGCGATTGCCGCCGGTGAATCAACCAAAGATATTGGTGGCAAGCTCGGTACCAAGGAGACCGGTCAGGCTTTGTTGGAGCGCTTGGCCAAGGCATAAACAATAGCGTCGAGATACCCCTAGGTGCGTAGACCAATCCTAGGGCGCCCTTTGTGCTAACGTAACGCGCACCGCGATATCCTGTTGGATTGAATCTCTCAGGTAGTTAAAAAGACAAGGAATCACTGCAATGACAGCCAATACCTTTAACGAATCCGCCGAAGGCGTCTACCTGATTACCGTCACACCTTTCAAGGACAACGGAGATCTTGATTTAGCAAGTACCGATCGGATGGTGGATTTCTGCCTCGAGCGTGGCGTCACCGGTCTGACGATTCTCGGGATCATGGGCGAAAATACCAAGCTCACTGCCGAAGAGTCGCGCCAGTTCACGCGCCAAGTCCTCGCCCGCGTACAAGGCAAAGTGCCTGTCGTGGTCGGCGCTTCTTCCGCAGGTTTTGCGCCCATGAGTGAACTCACCAAGAGCGTGATGGATATGGGCGCGGCCGGCGTGATGATTGCACCCCCCTCGACCGTGCGCACCGATGACCAGATTTGCAGCTATTTCGATATGGTCAACGAGACCTTGGGATCCGATGTGCCCTGGTGCCTCCAGGATCACCCTACCTCGACCGGTGTGCAGATGTCGGCGGGCGTGGTGTTGCGTATCCTGAAGAACTCACCCACCTGTGTCATGCTCAAGCATGAGGATTTCCCCGGACTGGCCAAGCTCTCGGCCGTGCGTCAGGCAATCGAAAAGGGTGATCTGCGCCAGATTTCCATCTTGACGGGTAATGGCGGCGGTTTGTTCTTGCCCGAAGAAATGGTACGTGGCGCCAATGGCGCGATGACCGGTTTTGCTTACCCCGAGATGATGGTTGACGTGGTCAAGGCCTTTAAGGCAGGAAATGTCGAGCGCGCGTTCGATATTTTTGATTGCTACTTGCCTTTGGCAAAGTACGAACAACAGGCTGGCGTGGGCTTGGCTGTGCGCAAGCACATTCTGGCGCAACGCGGTGCGATCGCTTCAGCCGCGGTCAGAAAGCCTGGTCCTAAACTGTCCGCACCCGACTTGGCGGACATTGCCCGACTGATTACCAGACAAGAGAAAAAACTCGCTGCGTTGGGTTAATCCTGCGCGAATTCAAACCATTTATAAACACACACGCTTAGTGACCCGGAGAGTACTCATGGTAGATATGCAACTTGATCCCAAGGTGAAAGACATCCTCGCAGGGATTTCCACTGCAACGCTGACGACGATTTTGCTTAAGAAAGGTTTGCGCAATGTCTGGATGCGCGGTACCAAACCGATCCGTGCTGGTCAGCCGCGTCTGGTGGCGCGCGCGTTCACGCTGCGTTTCGTCCCGGCGCGTGAGGATTTGGCAACGCCCGAATCTTGGTCCTCACCTAAATCGACTCGCGGTGCGATCGAAGATATGCCCGAAGGTTGTATCGCCGTCGTGGACTCGATGGGAGTTCAAGACGCCGGTATTTTTGGCGATATTCTGTGCGCACGTATGGCAAAAAAGAAGGTCGCCGCGCTTGTGACAGACGGCGTGGTGCGTGATCTTGCGGGCGTGCTTGGGACAGGTTTGCCTGTCTGGTGCTCCGGTGCAGCAGCTCCCCCATCGGTAGCCGGTTTGACCTTCGTCGATTGGCAGCAGCCGATTGGTTGTGGTGGCGTCGCGGTGTTTCCCGGTGACGTCGTGGTCGTGGACGACGATGGCGCGGTGTTGATTCCCGCTGCGATGCTCGATGATGTCGTGACGAGCGCAGCGGCCCAGGAGAAACTTGAGACCTGGATTATGACTCAGGTTGAAAAGGGCCATGCTTTACCAGGCCTCTACCCGCCAAACGCTGAAAACTTGGCTCGCTACAAGGCTGAAACAGGTCTGAATTAAGAGACTGGGATACGGCTGTTATCGGGGCCTGCGTGGATGCGCAGGCCTTTTTCTATGTGGCCGAACGGGTTTTCTTCTCTGAGCGACCGGACTTGGTCGCGGTAAAAGAGCGCCAGGTAAACCACGCAATGCTGATGCTTGCTATGGTCGCCGCGACCCATTGGACGGGTTTGGCTTGCGGAAAATCAATGGTGGTCGTCAAGAGAATCACCACGCCAACGACACCCGCTGAACTGATGATCCGCATGAGCCATGATTGAGGAACTAAGGCGCGTGCCGGGATGGCTTGTGTGAGTCTGGCGCCCGCGATCCCGCTAAACAAACCAATGGTCGCACCTGCGCAGACGTCGGCGGGCCAATGCGCACCCACAGCAATACGCGCTAAACCGGCTAGAGTCGCAGCCACAAACAACCACCAATGCGCACCGCGTTTAGAAGGCTCTAGCGCAAAATAAAAGGCCGTCAGGATCGCAAAAGCGGTCAGGGTATGTCCCGAAGGCATCGAGAAATGCGTGAGTGTTTTACCCACGATATGAAAACTTGCGGGATCCAGTAGTGCAGCGGGACGCGGCATCTCAAGCGTGTGTTTAAAGAAATGAGAAAGAACAGCAGAGATTGCGCCACCCACCAGCGCCGCGGGGAGAAGACGTGGCGCGAGTAACAACAGAGGACAGGCTAGAGCGAAAATAGCCCAGCCGTTGCCCAGAATATTAAAACTCACCCAAAATAGTTCAGGCAAGGCTTGCGCGGCGTGATTGAGCTGCAAAAATAATTGAGGCTCGGGAGAAGCAAACAACCACAACGTCAGCCAGACCGCCAAGGGAACCAGACACCAAAGAAAATCTTTTGCTTGAACGGTCTTCATGGTGGGCACTTGAGTCATGCTCGCGCCGCATCGAATTGCACGGTGACTTTTTCCATCACCTGCGCGACAGAGATCGCCTGCATGCAAACATTGTCAGAGCATGGGGTCTTGCGGTGATTGGCTGCACTCACGCAGGGCGAGCAAGCGAGCTGTGCAGTGATAGGAATGGATTTGCCGAGTGAACCGTACAGCGCAGGGGTTTCGGGTCCAAACAGCACAACGGTGTGCAGGTCTGTGACAGAAGAAAAATGTCCGGGTCCCGAGTCATTCGTGACCATGACATCCGCTAGGCTATAGAGCGCGGGGAGCTCTGCAAAGGAAACTTGACCCGCAAAATTGAGTGCGTGACTTACCTGCGACCCAAGGCGGACGTTTTCAACATACTCAAGCTCGTCGGGTGAACCGGTCAGGAGGATCAAACTATCAGGCCATTTGCGTTGGAGCTCGACAATTAGGGCTGAAAAACGCTCAGGTGCCCATCGACGTTGAACCAAAAGTTCGCTGGCATTTGGATTGACTAGAAAAAGAGGCTGTGCGTCAAGCTTGAATGAACACTGGGCTTTCTCAGCAAGTCGTTCGATGCGACGCAGGACATCGAGCCGGACCTGTGGATCAATCACAGCCTGTGCAATGATGATGGCTGAATCAGGAATATTGATTTTGCTAAAGGGTGTTTCTTGAGTCGTCGCAAAGGCTGCGTGAATCAGCGATAGAAAGTTTTTTGCAATATGAATATGCGGGTTGTAGTGGACTTTATGGGTCAACATGTTGCCACGCCAAAGACCTTCGCCATGAAAAATGTGATAACCGACGCGACGTCTCGCACCGCTTAAGCCTGTGAGTAGCGCGGTAAAGCGCGAAAAAAGCTCAAGATCGATGACCGTATCGATCTTGCGCGCGCGTGACCACAGTAGAAACTTTAGCGTGTCGAGCGCGAGGCTCACGACGGAGCTTGAGTCGATCGTAAAGACGTTGTCAGGCGGCACCGTATTGAGCAAACTCAAGCTGGCCCGGTTGCTTTTAAAAATCAAAAAGAAGATCTCAGCCCCTCGTGCCTGCGTTGCGCGCATGGCTGGGTCAACGATGATCGCGCTTCCCATTTCAGAAAGCTCGATAAAAAGAACCTTGCGTGGCGAGGAAGATGTGCCACCAGCGAGCCGGGCGATCCAGTCCATCAACCATACGATGGGCGTAAAAAGGGCGCAAAGTGGTACACCGACCCTGTGGTCGATGGTGCGCATGGTGTCAACACTGAGGCTCATAAGCAGGACATTTTAATTATGTTTGGAGGATACGCGCATTGGATTTTGAGCATCCTCGCGCTTTCGCCTCAACAGTGACAAAGCACCCGGCAAATAGGTGACCAGCGTCACAATACCAAAGCTCACTGCCGCAAGTACGGTAATCCCACTGTCAATGCCCCAGAGAGCGAGTGTGGCTGACAGCGTGGCTTCGCGCAGCCCCCATCCTGAGATGCTGATGGGTAGCATCATGAGCAAGCCCAAGGCAGGCATGCCAATCATCAAGGCAGTAAAGGGTGCATCGATCCCGAAAGCCTTGAGGCAGCACCAAAAACTCGAAAGCGCCAACACATGTGTCAGAACGGAAATGACGACTTGAGGGGCAACGCTTGGCCAGCCTAGTCCGGCTTTCAGTGCAAGCATGGCATTGGGCATGCCGAGTTTGTTTAAGAGGCGTTGTATCAAATTTCTCGTCGTGTAGACTCTGAGCAAAATAGTGGCTAAGGCTGCGGCGCCGAGCATCGCACCCAAGATCCACCAACCCAGGGACTGCCCCCAGGGCGCGAGCATCGCGCCACCCACGATGAGGCCTAAGGCCCCCAAAATATTATTTCCAAGCAAACCTAGGGCACGGTCCAGTCCGACACTAAAAAATCCCAGCCTCAGTCTCGGAGGGGCGCGCTGTAAATCAACGGATTGATGAAGCTCTTGACTCAGCGTTTGTTGAGGGGGCGAGTGGACATGCGTATTGATGCCGACATGATAGGCGCGACTACCCTCGATGGCGCGGTAGCTGTCGCCACCAAGCGTGCTAGGGAGCCCTTGATTAATCAAACCGCCCGCAAAATAAAGAGAGATGTAGTCGCGGGCGGGGCGGTAGAGTTTGGCGCTGCGCATCAGCCAGCCCCAACGCAAAACGGCCACCAGATTGGTCAGCACCAGCAAAACAAAAGCCAAGCCGAACCAAAGTGGATTGATGGCGATGTTGGTGTCTCGCAGGGCTTGCCAGTCAATACTGCGCGTTGCGAGCCAAAGCAGGACAATGGAGAGCGCAACACGGATGTAGGGCCAAAGGTGTTTAAAAATATTTTTCAAAGGGGAATAGATCGCTTTATTGGGCATTTCGGGAGGTGCCCCATTGACGGCAGTGATAAAAATCAAAGCGTGAAACTTGACGACCAAAGCGTTTGGCCTCAAAGGTGTCCATCAGTCGACACTCTTTAAATTCGCCGGCTTTGGTCGGAAGCTCGAACTTAACTTGTGACCAGTTTACAAAAAGACTGTCGGTGCCGGGAGGAATTTGACCAAACCAGAGGTCGAATTGATCAAAACGGGTGTCCAACACATGGACAGGTAAGGGACGGGCATACCAAGCTAGACGACTCCCTAAAGTCCAGTTGCGCACAGAGAGCGAGTTTAAATGATGTATGCGAGCAAGCTCACGGGCCTTGAGGCCGGCCTCATCCCAACCCCACAGATCGGCGAGGGGGTTTTTGCGAATAAGAGGGTGATCAGGTGAGAGACCAGGGATGCCGACAAAAAAAAGTGCGGCAAAGGCCACTAAACAAACCACAACCTGCGCGCGTATAAAAGCCAGAAGCAGGGCCCGGCGCCCACTGGCCCAGCGCTGTGCCAAAGCCAGTGCGGCAAAAGGCGTCATGGCCAGCCAGGCTGGCGCCGTCCAGTGCGGCAGGCTCCCCCCACCGCCCGACATGAGGGCTGTCACTAAAAAGGGGATAAAGAAAAATAACAGCAGTGGTGCAAGTTGCCATTGCTTGCTTTGGATGACCTCACGGGTCGCAAGATACGCCCCAAAGACGAGTAGGGGACCGTAGGCGACCAGTTGAATGCCGGCAAAGGCCGCGAGTCTGCGCGCATGCCAAGTGCCACCGCTGCCGTGTTTGAGTTGGTAGACAAAGGAAATCCACTCATGCTGAGCGTTCCAGATGAGTACGGGACTAATGAGTAAGAGTGCCACAATCAAGGCAAGCCAGGGGCCCGGGGTCAGCAAGATCCTCAATCCTCGTCCCGCGAGCAATGCCACAATGACGGCCAGAGCAGGTAAGACGGCTGTGTATTTTGAAAGCCCAGCCAAACCGAACAAAAGACCAAGCGCGAGCCATTTTGACCACGCGTGGCGTTTGTTAAGGTCTCCAGAATCTAGGCGAGTCGCTGTGAGCTGCATTGTGACTTGCATCAACAGCAGTACTAAAATCATCAACAAGCTGTCGGGTAGCAAACCAACGGCCAGCACATGCATCAGGGGTGCGAGTAGCACCAGTCCGATCGCCCATAGTCCGACGGCCTCGCGCTCAACGCCAGCTTGCGACAAGCGCTCGTGTTGGCGGTCGTACAGATTGAAAGCAAGCTCTCGCGCTAAGAAACAGACTGCCAGCCAGAGCAGTTGTGGAATCAAACGAATGATGCTGTCGGGAGCATCGAGTGCCACCAAGGGCCACTGAATCCAGCCTACGAGAGGGGGATGATCGAAATAACTCCAGGCAGGAATCGCCGCATACATGACGTAGTGCGCTTCGTCTACGGAGAGCGTCAGCAAATACCCAAACCCGAAATGAATCAGCAGTCCGAATGCGAGCAGCGTTTTAACGTTCAGGTAAGACGTCGCCGAGAGCTTCTCGGCGGGGCGGGTATTGGGGATGGGCACGGTGCGCTTTGCGGCCGAGTTTGTTTACTTGACCACAACAGGAAGGATTCGCCAGGTCACCTGTTTCTTGCCATCTTCGGAAATCACTTTGGCGTTTGCGCGCGTGACAGTAAAGCCAGCGGGCAAATCGGTCGTACCGGTGATATGTAAGTAGTGTTTAAGTTTGACCTCGATGCGGGGCAGGGTCACGGTTTCCACGCGACCGTTGGCATAGCGACCCTCAAACGACAACTCAAGCCAGCCTTTAAACTCGGGTCTTTGTGCGTTTTCTTGTAGTAACCACACCAAATAGGAAAGCTTGGTGGAGTTTTTCTCTTGGGTGATTTGGCTTGTGCTGATCCCAATAGGGCCGAAGCGTGGATCAAACACGAGCGTTTTTGCAAAAACATCGAGCTGCTCGCGCAAAGGGACGATGATGCTCTCGGCTTGAGTCAGTTTTCCTGTGAGCTCTGCGATCTGGGTATCGCGTGTGCGCACCTCGGAATCGAGCACTTTCTGCGCTTCGTCCACACGTGTTTGTAACGTCTGTTTTTCGACCGACAGATTTTTGAGCTCTTCGGTCAGTTTTTGCGTTTCACCAGCGGATAGGCGCTTTTCACCATAGCTCGCTTGCAAGAACAGCACACCCCCGCCGCCCAGTAAAAGACCCACCATCAAGAGGATGAGCCACCCGGGCAAGCCACGCGAGCCTCGGCTAGTATCGTACGGCGCAGGTTTGAAAATCGCGCGTTTAGCTTGAACACGTATAACCATTTAATTCTCCGCGATGCGGGCCTCAATTCTTAAGCATCCATTCTAACGTGTTGAGACGCTCAGTGGTACCCACATCAACCCAAGAGCCTGTGTAAAGCTGACCTGTCACATATTTAAGCGCGAGGGCTTCGCGCAAAAGAGGAGCAAGTTTCGCGGGTTGTCCGGCAGGCGTGTGCGCGAACAGCGATGGCTTGTATACGCCGATGCCGGAGAAGGTGTGTTTGGGTGTTGTGACCTCTGTCACAAGACCGTTCTTGGTCAAGCCAAAGTCCCCGTTTGGATGGTGCGCCGGATTGGGAACCAATAACAACCAGGCTTGCTGCGTGCTTTGATGCATGGTGGCCGCGATGTTGAAGGCTTGCGCAGGATCCCAATCGCACCAGATATCGCCATTTATCACCAAAAAGGGTTCTGTTCCCAAAAGTGGTAGCGCCTTGGCAATACCGCCTGCAGTTTCGAGGGCGACGGTCTCGGCAGAGTAGCGGATATCAACGCCCCATTGACGGCCATTTTTGAGCGTTTGCTCAAGCAATGCACCTAGCCAAGCATGGTTAATAACGATGTCAGTGATGCCCGCTGCCGCTAGCTTTTCAATGTGCCACTGAATGAGTGGTTTGCCCGCGACTGGGATCAAAGGTTTGGGTAGGGTATCGGTGAGCGGACGCATCCGTTCACCGCGCCCAGCGGCGAGAATCATGGCGCGCATCAGAAGGTATATCCTACCTTGGTTTGGACTTGGTCGAGTTCATCCAGAATGCGTAACAAAGGTTTAAAAGCAAGATAACGTCCCGCGACTTGCCGCACATACTGGTTGACGCGCGGCATATGCGCCAGATAGGCGGCCTTACCGTCGCGATGGTTCAACCGGGCAAATACACCCAGGATACGCAGGTTACGTTGCAGTCCCATCCATTCATAGTCTTGGTGAAAATCCGCAAAATCTGTTGGCACCGGTAAGCCCTTGTTACGAGCAAGTTCCCAATACCGAATCGCCCAATCTAATTGTTGAGGTTCTTCCCAGGTTGTGCGCGCGTCCATGACTAGTGACGCCAGGTCGTAGGTGATCGGTCCTGACACTGCATCTTGGAAATCTAAAACACCCGGGTTGGCGCCGTGCTCTGGTCGCTCACAGAGCATGAGGTTAGGGGAGTGAAAGTCACGATGCACGAATACGCGAGGCTGCACTGCGTTGCGTTCGACGAGTAAATCGAAGACGAGGTCGAGTCCTGCTAAAGCAGTCGCTGCCAAGTTTACCTTGCAGTGCGCAA
Organism: Zwartia lucis; assembly: GCF_965234455.1. Lineage (GTDB taxonomy): Bacteria > Pseudomonadota > Gammaproteobacteria > Burkholderiales > Burkholderiaceae_B > Zwartia > Zwartia lucis. Next base: position 162,017 of record NZ_OZ248473.1, read on the forward strand.
TGACATACCACTCGATAAACAGACCCAGTTCTTGTTTGAGTCGTGTTGCGTTATACACAGGTAAGCCTGTCACCTCGGTGCCTTGCATTTGAACTAAAGCGGCCAGCGCATCTCGATACATCTTTTGCAAACTTACCTCATCGAGTCCAGCTTGAATGCGCTCGTAGTAGGTTGTGGGCCCCAGGTCTGTCAACAGTAAAAATCCCTGAGTCAGGTCTTGCGCAAGCACCCTGGGTACATTGAGTCCTGCATTGGCAAGTCTATCCGCTACATCGACGAAAGGTTTGCAATCCTCTTGAGGAGGGGGGGCATCCATGACGACGAGTGTTCCCTGCGCCGCCGTGATGCGGAAATAGCGTCTAAAGCTCGCATCACCAGAGGCGGGAACAAGGCTGGACAGGTCGAGTGCCAGAGACTGAGGGCAATTGCCCAGCCATGCGACAAGTTTTGCCATTCTGGGTTCTAAGTGTGTCATTGAAGTCATCGTAAAAATGTGATGAAAAGGTGAATTAAATAGACAGTTCAAACGATCTCAGCAAAGATGAGGGGCTTCTCTATAATAGCGGTAGGATGACTCATAATCTTAGAGGTTCTTTTTGGCTAAAAACCTGCGTTTTTGCTAAGTATCTGTATTAAGGTGACTTTTTAGAAAGTGCGACTCTTTTATTCGCTGTGGTGGTTGTTGGGGCTAGGGATTGCGGCAGTGCATGCTCAACCTGCTCCTGCGCCTGCGACCCCGGTCATTGTAGGCCCTGGGCTGCGCATTTCGCCTTTGCTAGAGCGCAGTACCGTCCCCGATAAAGAAATGCCCGCGTTTCTTGAGGCCACGCAAATAGAAGGCGATGGACTTGGTAATGCCAAGTTAAAAGGCAAGGCGGTGATTCGTCGTCAGGATGCCGTTCTCAAGGCCAATATCATTGATTACAACAAGCGCACAGGTGTGATGGACGCACAAATAAACGCGCGCTTGGTTCGGGATGGCAATGTCATCTCGGGTACCAGCATTGTTTATAACTCCGAAGACGGTACGGCCAGTGTGGATCAGCCTAACTTCTGGCTCGATGATGGTGGAGCGGGCTCCGGTTCTTGGGCCGATGTGTTCAACCGCGATCAAATGAGCATCTCGGACGTGACTTACAGCGGCTGTCCCTGCCCTCAGCCCTCTTGGTATATCCAAACTGAAAAACTCGACCTAGACTATGCCGCCAACGAAGGCGTGGCTCGTAACGGCGTACTTTATTTTAAAAACGTACCGATTTTAGCCTCGCCTTATTTGACCTTTCCGCTTAAAAAAGAAAGAAAATCCGGCTTCTTGTTGCCAACCTTCGGTAATACGTCAAATACGGGCTTTGACTATACCCAGCCTTATTACTTTAATATTGCCCCGAATTACGATGCGACCCTGCAAGCGCGCGCGATGTCCAAGCGTGGGGTGCAGTGGGGCGGCGAGTTCCGCTATCTTGGTAGAAGTTACGAAGGTTCGATAGCCGGTACATACTTAGACAAGGACCTTCAAACGGGCGAGCGTCGGTGGTTATATAGCGCACAACACAGCCAAAGCTTTGGTCGCGGTTTCTATGGCGCTTACAACGTCAGTGGCGTGTCTGATAGCAAATACTTCGACGATTTCGCGAGCTTAGGTATTAATCAGGCCGTTATTACGGCGCTACCTCGTCAAGCTGGCGGTGGTTGGGCCAATCAGTACTTCAGTACCAGCGTGCAGGTGTCGACCTTTCAAACGATTTCAGGCCTACCGCAGTACAACAAAGTACCTGAGTATGCGATCAATGCCGCACGCTATGATTTTGGCGGTTTCGATGTTCAGAGTTTAAATACCTTTACCGAGTTTCGCGCGCCTCTGGACAATCGTTATGCAATCGGTCCTGGTGGAAGTTTGCGCTTTCGTCCTGATGGCCAGCGACTTTTGTCCTACAACTCGATCGCTTACCCGATCGTGCGACCCGGTTGGTATATCACCCCAAAAATCGCGATGAGCCTGTCGCAGTACCAAACCAATTGGTATGGATTAGACCAGTTTTTTGGCTATGGAGAACCCTCAAATGGGCGCGCGCTGCCCATTATGTCGATCGACTCTGGCATGACGTTTGAGCGGGATACTTCCTTTTTCGGGAAAGCGGCACTCCAGACGCTTGAGCCACGCGCCTACTATTTGCGAGTTCCTTATCGTAATCAATCGCAGTATCCCGTTTACGACACGACCCTTGCCGACTTTAGTTTTTCCACGGCTTTCCAGGAAAATATTTACGCAGGTTTTGACCGGATCGCTAACGCAAACCAAGCAACTTTTGCGCTGAGCACGCGTTGGCTTGATGCAAGTTCTGGCTTTGAACGACTCCAGCTCGGTATCGCACAACAGTACTATTTCGAGGATCAGCAGGTCACCTTGCCCGGAGAGGTTCCACGTACTAATACCAGGTCTCAATTTCTATTTGGTGGTAGTGCGGCCTTGACCGACACGATCAACCTTTCCTCGCTGGTCCAGTACAACCCGTATGCAAATCAGATCAGTCGGGCTCAGTTGACGAGTCGCTGGCGCCCACAAAGGCTTGCCACTCTTGCATTATCCTATCGCTATCAGGTTAATCCACCACCGCTCTCCCTTTATCAGTCTCAGGGTCAAAATCAGCTTAGTGCAGCTTTCCAGTGGCCATTGACTAAAAAGTGGTACTCGATCGGTCGCGTGGATTATTCGCTGAATAATGTGACGGCCCCTAGCGTGATCGACCCTTCGCGGATTGTCGCGATCCCAAAAGTCACGCAGGCCGTGATGGGATTAGAGTACAAGGGTGATTGTTGCTGGACGGGTCGAGTTGTATTGCAGCGTTATGTCGTGAGTGTGGACCAAACCAATACAGGTGTATTTTTTCAGCTCGAACTTGGTGGCTTAGGTAATTTGGGTCAGAATCCCATGGGCGTGATTGGTCGCAGTATTCCGGACTATCAGCCGATCAATCCACCGACTCCGAGGGTGAGTAAATTTGAAAGGTACGAATGATGACGAGCACGACAAAAAGGACAATGATGGGCACGACTCACTTTAGGCGTTGTTTGGCTTTGCTGACGTTTTTGGGCCTGACGTCCTTTGCGCTGACCGCTTCGGCGCAGCTTGGTGCGCCTCAGCCTGCCGCCCGGGCGAACGCTGCGCAAAAAGCACCTGTTGAACGCGATGCTGATGGTATTGTTGCCGTGGTCAATCGAGAGGTCGTTACGCGTCGAGAGTTGGATGCGCGTATTCGGATCGCTAAACGCGAACTCGCCGCACAAGGTATTAAGGCACCTGCCGAGACCGTCCTCGAAGGCCAGATTTTGCAACGCTTGATCACCGAAGCGCTCGAGCAACAAGAAGCACGACGACTGCGCATTGATGTGACGGATACGATGTTGCAGACTGGTCTTGAGATTATCGCCAAGCGCAACAACACGACTGTCGCTGTGATGCGTAAACAAATCGAGAGCGTAGGGATTGGTTGGACTGATTACACCTCCATGATTCGTCGCGAAATCATGCTCGAGCAACTGAGACAGAGAGTCGCAGACAGCACCATTTTTGTTAGTGATGTAGAAGTCGATGCTTTTTTACGTGAACAAAAGGCGCGTAAGGACGGCAACCTTCCATTGTCAGTGCGTCCTGCGCCGCCACCGCCTCCTCCACCACCACCAAAACCGCAAGCAACTGCCCCTGCCATTATGGGGTTGGCGCAGATTTTAGTGCGCGTTCCTGAGGGATCGAGCGAAGAGGAAATCAAGGCCTTGCGTGCCAAGGCACAAGGCCTGCTGGCGCGGGTGCGCAAGGGCGAAAGTTTCGAAGAGGTCGCGAAAGCCTCCTCGGATGGACCAGAGGCGAGTCGTGGGGGCGAAATGGGCGTGCGACCCTTAAATGGATGGCCCGATCTGTTTCTCAAAGGTGTTGCTGGTGTTCAGGATGGTCGCATTAGCAATATCATTCAAAGTCCGAATGGTTTCCATATTCTCAAAGTGATTGGTCGAGCAGGTGGAGCGCCGCCCGCACCCAAACCTCAACCTCAAGCGGCTCCGACACCCGGCACACCTGGGGGACCTATCCCGCAGGGGCCCATGCCTGTTCAGCAAACACAAGCCAGACATATTTTGATTAAAACGACTGCTGTGGTGAATGACGAAAACGCGCGTAAGCGACTAGAGCAAATCCGCGAACGTATCGTTCAAGGCGGAGAGCCTTTCTCGGATATGGCTAAGCGGTTTTCAAATGACGCCTCGGCGCCTCAGGGTGGTGTGTTGGGTTGGCTTAATCCGGGCGAAACTGTGCCACCCTTTGAAAAGGCGATGAACGCTCTGAAAGAGGGTGAGATCAGTCAGCCTGTGCAGAGTCAATTTGGCTGGCACTTGATTATTGTTGATGGCCGTCGTACGCAGGATATGGCTGATCAATTCATCCGCAATCAGGCGCGTCAACAAATTTTCCAACAGCGCTCAAGCGCTGCATTTGAAACTTGGCTACAACAAATCCGAAGCCAAGCCTTCATCGACAATAGGCTTGAAAAGAGCCAACGTCAGTCAGGACGTTAACGTTTCGTGAGCAGCCGTAGCAATCAGGATCATCAGGCACGTAAGCGCTTCGGCCAGAATTTTCTGGTCGATGCTGCTGTAGTGGAATTGATCGTTCGTGCGGTTGCTCCACAAACGGCTGACAACATGGTCGAAATTGGTCCTGGCTTGTCTGCCTTGACAGCACCGCTATTAGAGCGTCTTGAGCGCCTGTCGGTCATTGAGATCGATCGCGATCTTGCGCAGCGACTGCGCGATCGTTTTTCCTCCGACCGACTCAATATTATTGAGGGTGATGCGCTTCAAATCGATTTTGCGCAGTTTGGGGACAAGCTTCGGATTGTTGGTAATCTTCCCTACAATATTTCAAGCCCGCTACTTTTTGCTCTAGTCAGTTGTGCAGAACAAGTGGTGGACCAACACTTCATGCTGCAAAGAGAAGTGGTGGATCGTATGGTCGCTCGTGCAGGTGAGTCTGATTACAGCCGTTTGTCCGTCATGCTTCAATATCGCTATCGCATTCAAAAGCTTTTCGATGTTTTGCCGGAGGCCTTTGACCCCCCGCCGCGCGTGACGTCATCCATTGTGCGAATGATTCCCTTGGGGGCCGAACGACTGCGTGCTCAAAGCGACGCGCTGTTTGCGCGAGTCGTCCAGCGTGCCTTTTCTCAGCGCCGAAAAATGTTGCGCGGTGTGCTGAGTGAGTGGACGACGCTGATCCCTTGGGAGGATTTGGGTATCGAGCCCACTTGGCGAGCCGAGCAGGTCTCGGTTGCCGGTTTTGTCGGTATCACCGATGCGCTGTGGCAAGCTGGCGAGCGCTAAATCCTGCGTTCTATCATTTTGAGACGTTTTTAGCTGAGAGCCAAAGTCTGAGAACGTCTTGCGCGCGGTCTTTTAAGAGTTGTTCAGTATTGGCGCATGCCTGCTCAAGTGACATCGGGCCTGATGCCAAGCTAAACGCCGCAACGATCCCGGTTTGATACAAAGCCTGATAGCCCTCTCCAAGCGAGCCTGCGATGGCGATGACAGGTACGCCCGCAGCTAGGGCGATTTTGGCGACACCCATGGGTGTTTTGCCATGTAGCGTTTGCGCATCCATCCGACCTTCGCCGGTAATGACTAACTGTGCACCCTCAAGCGCCGCTGCGAGTCCGCCAAGCTCAGCGACGACCTCTACTCCCGGACGAAAACGAGCTTGCATCCATGCACGAGCTGCAAACCCCAAACCACCTGCTGCGCCGGCGCCGGGTGCCAGACGATGATCCTCACCGAGTGCGTCGGCGCATTGATCCGCGAAGTGCTCCAGTGCTGCATCAAGTATCTGGACTTGTTCCGCTGTCGCACCTTTTTGAGGTCCAAAGATTGCTGAGGCTCCTTTTGGACCGCAGAGAGGATTGTTCACATCTGAAGCAATGGTGACTTGTGTGTCTTTGAGTCTAGCGTCTAAAAAGCGACTGTCGATGCGCGCGAGTTTAGTGAGCGCGGCACCACCCGGCGCGAGCGGATGACCTTGCACATCCAACAGCTCTAGTCCGAGCGCCTGGAGCATCCCTGCGCCCGCGTCGTTGGTGGCGGAGCCTCCCAGGCCGAGGACAATGTGTCTCGCACCAAGATCCAGCGCGTGGCGAATCAGTTGACCAACACCAAAACTGCTGGCTCGTAAGGGGTCGCGTTCAGCCACCGCGATATGTTCCAAGCCCGCTGCACAGGCCATTTCGATGATCGCGATCTTGCCGGGGAGCCAACCCCACTGTGCCTGGATCGGACGACCTAGCGCATCTTCGACAATATTGACGCGCAGCTCGCCACCCGTCGCGGCCAAAATCGCTTCGACCGTGCCTTCGCCTCCATCGGCCATCGGAATGCAGACGCAGTGCACTTCGGGGGCGGCTTGGATCAACCCCTGCGCGATCGCCGCGGCAACCTTGGGCGCAGACAGGGACTCTTTAAACGAGTCGGGGGCGATGACGATTTTCATGGCTTTAGGCAGCTGTCTTTTTTTGAATCAACTCGATCTTGTAGCCGTCTGGATCTTCGACAAAGGCGATCACGGTTGTGCCGTGCTTCATCGGACCTGCCTCGCGAGTGACTTTTCCTCCGCGCGCGCGAACGAGATCGCATGCTTCGTAGGCGTTATCGACAGAAAGGGCGATATGGCCATAGCCGGTCCCAAGATCATACGAAGAAGTATCCCAGTTGTAGGTCAGCTCTAGTGCGGGACCTTCACTTTCATCTTGGTATCCCACAAAGGTATTGGTAAAGCGCCCGCTTGGGTACTCGGTGCTGCGCAGCACGCGCATGCCGAGCACCTTTGTATAAAACTCAATCGAGCGCTCAAGATTGCCAACGCGCAACATGGTGTGCAAAATTCTCATGGATGTTCCTTTCTGAATATGATTCAAACCTGATGGATCAATGATAACAACAGTCTGACGTTGTCCGTCAGAGATCAGGGACGTGATCGGGTGTATGTTTTTGCAGCATTTTCTTGGCTTGTTGATAGTCCGGATAGAGTTGTTGCACCTCTGACCAGAAGTCCTGGCTGTGATTCATTTCTCTTAGATGCGCTAGCTCATGGGCGATCACATAGTCGATCACCATGGGTGAAAAATGAATCAGTCGCCAGTTAAGCATGATATTTCCATCGCTGGTACAGGACCCCCAGCGCGTTGCGGCAGACGAGAGCCTCCAACGGCTGATCGTGAGGCCTGTCTTATCCAGAAAATGTTTGATGCGCTGTCCAAACAAAATTTTGGCGCGTGTTTGCAACCAGGCCTGGGTCATGTCACGAATGCGGTGCATGTCAGCATCGTTGGGCAAGGCAAGCCATAGCAGTTGACCATGCTCGGGCGCATTAGGGTCACCCTCGAAATAAGCCGCACCATGCGCACCATGCGCGACGTGCGTGCCAGGCGTGCCGCTGCGTAAGATGATCTTACATCCCAGGTACGGAAGCTCGCCGCCAGATTGCCAGCGCGTATGCGACATTGCGAGACGTTCTTTACGTGCTTGCCAGTCTTGCAACTTGGCTAGAATCCAAGGCATTTTTTCAATAACGGCTTCGTCAATTTGACCGAGGGTGACCCAATTCGGTGCCGTCACGCGCAGGCCTTCGTCCTGAATCACAAAACCGATACTGCGCCGACGTGAGCGTAACAAGCTAAAGCCAATCGCTTGATCACCATGACGGACAATGCGCCATTTAGCACCGAGCGCAATGGTTTCAGGCGCGATGGTCCACCCGGGTTTGGGTGTGTCTGCATCTGAAAGCAAAAGCTCGAGCTGGCTCATGATTGCTGTGGATAGCGCTCGGGGTTCAGGCGCTGCATTTCGGCTTCGATCCACGCCTGCACGCGCTCATTGAGTTCCTCGGGCGTGAGACCGACAGATTCAATAGCTGGACCAATTGAGACGGTGATGCAGCCTGGTTTTTTGATAAAGGCATTGCGTGGCCAACACTCACCGGCGTTTAGAGCGATCGGGATCACCGGCGCACCCGTGCGTGTGGCAAGCAAGGCGCCGCCCATTTTGAAGCGGCCAGTTTTTCCTGGCGCAATGCGTGTGCCCTCTGGAAATAGAATAGGCCAGCGCCCTTCGTCTAAGCGTTGCTGTCCGACTTTGACGACTTGTTCGAAGGCATCGCGGCCTTTGCTGCGGTCGATGGGGATCATGGCGAGCAAAGCCAAACCCCAGCCGAAAAACGGCACGCGATGCAACTCGCGCTTGTAGACGAAGCAGACCTCGCGTGGCAGATACGCGGGCAAAAAAAGTGTTTCCCAGGCAGATTGATGTTTAGACAACACAATCCCCGGACCATCCGGGAGATTTTCCCAGCCTTTGACTTGCCACTGGACGCCACAGATCACGCGCGCGCCCCAAATCGCCATTCTTGGCCAGCCCATCGTCAGTTTGTAGCGCCAGTGCAAGGGTAAGGGCGACCAGACCATGCAAGCGAACGCGTAGGGGATCACCGTCACCACCAAGAGCAAGGTGAAGAGTGTCGCGCGGGTGACAAGAGCGAGTTTATTGAACATGAGAAAGAATTTTTTCTACTGCTTCGGCCAAGTTTTCAACGACCTGCGTGTTGGGCGGAAGCTTGCCTTGTTTGAGGGTTTTCGGACCATTGCCCGTTTGCACCAACCAAGGACGGCAACCGGCAGTTGCGCCTGCTTGAATATCTCTCAGCGAATCACCAACTGTGGGCACCTCACTGAGGTCGACATCGTAGCGTCTGGCGATATCGTGAAACAGCCCGGGTAGAGGTTTGCGACACACGCAGCCGTCCTCAGGCCCATGCGGACATACAAAGATCGCATCCACGGCGCCGCTCAACTGCGCGAGCTCTTTGCGCAATTTTAGATGAATCGCTGTCAATGCGGAAATGTCGAACAGACCTCGCGCAAGACCTGACTGATTGGATGCAATGGCCACGGTCCAGCCAGCCTGGTGCAGTCGCGCGATCGCTTGCAAACTGCCTGGGATCGGATGCCATTCTTCCGGACTTTTGACGTAGTCCGGACTATCCTGGTTAATCACGCCATCACGGTCGAGGATAATGAGTTTCATGGTGCCAGTCTGGAAATATCGGCGACTTGATTCATCAAGCGATGCAGTTGCGCGAGCAGTGCGAGACGATTCAAGCGTACGGCGTGATCCTCGGCCATGACCATGATGTCATTGAAAAACGTGTCGACGGCCGCACGCGTTTGCGCCAGCGTCGCCAAGGCTGCTTTGTAGTCCCCTGAGTCGAACTGTTTTTGCGCCACGGGTTGAACCGACGCGATACTTTTCGCGAGAGCTTGCTCGGCCGGCTCGCTCAGTAGCGATGAATTGACTGCAGGCAGGGCGCCTTCGACTTTTTTCAGTAAATTACCGATACGTTTGTTCGCTGCGGCCAGACTCGCGGCATCCGGGCTTTGAGCAAAAGTCTCAGCTGCTAGCACGCGGGCAGGAATTTGGTGAAGAGGTGGCGCAAGCGCCAGCACGGCTTCTACAGCATTGCGATCATAATGCGTAATGAGTTGATTGCGCAGTCGCTCGATGATAAAGGTTTGCACTTCATTAACGGTATCGACCTGAAGTGCGCCAGCGGCAAAGGTGTCCGCGGATGCTTGTAACAGACCATGTAGTGTGAGTGGACCGTCTTGTTGGATGTTTAGCACATTGCCGGCGGTGAGTTGCTCAAAGGCACTGATCAGACCGAGTGCGGCGCGGCGCAAGCCAAATGGATCGCGCTCACCCGTTGGCGCCAGGCCAATTCCCCAGATGCCGACGAGTGTCTCGGCGCGTTCGGCCATAAACAGCACCGTTGCGGTCAGGTCGTTTGGTTTGACGGGAGTGTCGAGCCTGATGCGATATTGTCCAGCCAGTGCTTCGACCACGCCAGGGGACTCGTTGTCACCCCGTGCATAGTAAGCACCCATGATGCCTTGCAGCTCTGGAAACTCACCGACCATGTTGGTATTGAGATCGGCTTTAGCCAGCAATGCCGCACGTTCGCATTCGGCGATATCTGCGCCAAGGGTTCGCGCCAGCCAGGCGGCGATCTTTTGCACCCGGGTCGACCGTTCAAGCTGGGTCCCTAGCTTGTTGTGATACACAATTGCGCTGAGCGGGTCGACGCGCGAGGCCAGCGTGATTTTGCGGTCAGTTTCGAAAAAGAACTCGGCATCGGCCAAGCGTGGGCGGATCACGCGCTCATTGCCCTCGATGATTGCCGCAGGTGTATCGGTTGGCATATTGCTGACAATCAGAAACTGATTGGTGAGCTTGCCTGTAGCGGGGTGAAAAAGTGGAAAATATTTTTGATTTAGACGCATGGTCAGAATCAGACATTCTTGAGGCACAGCAAGAAAACGTTCTTCGAAGGTCCCGACATACACGACGGGCGCTTCGACGAGTGCGGTGACCTCGTCCAATAAAGCAAGGACTTCTGGATCTTGACCGAGAGAAGCGTTGAGACGCGAGGCTTGTGCGTCGAGCAAGGCTTTGATTTGCGTACGACGCGCATCAAAGGATGCGACCACGCGGCCGGTCTGAGCAAGTTGAGTCTCGTAGCTGTCCGCGCTTGTGATCGCAATCGGACCAGGATGGAGAAAGCGGTGGCCATGCGTCACACGACCCGCGGTCAATCCCAGAATCTGGGCCGGAACGATCTCGTCACCAAACAGCGTGACCAGTGCATGCGTAGGGCGGACAAATTTGACCGAGGTCTGGCCATCGGCGAGCTGGTATTTCATGACCTTGGGAATGGGCAGTCCCGTGAGGGTCGTTTCAATAGCGGCTTGCAACACCTCAGCTAGTTTGGCTCCAGGTGCGGTACCGCTGGCGACGAGATAGTCTTGTTTGCCGTCGGATTCGCGTCCAAGCTGGCTGACATCCATATGCTCCCAGCCCTTTGCGGCGAGCTTTTTGAGCAGGGCAGGAGTCGCCGCGCCTGAAGCATCGAGGCCGACTTTGACGGGCATCAGCTTTTCAGAAAATGCTTGCTCGGGGGCCTCATTGTGAACTTGAGTCAGTCTGACTGCCATGTGTCGAGGGGAGGCAAAAGCGACGATCGTATTTTCTTTCCCAACCAGTCCATGCTGAGCTAAGGCGGCACAAAGGCCATCGGCAAAAGCCTGACCAAGCTTTGGTAGGGCTTTGGGAGGAAGCTCTTCGGTAAAGAGCTCAACTAGCAAGGGGCGCGTGATCATGGCTGTGTCCCTTTGGTTGAGTGCAACATGGGAAAACCTAATTTTTCGCGGGATTCGTAGTAGGCCTGCGCGACCGCACGAGACAGGTTGCGGATACGACCAATATAAGCAGCGCGCTCGGTGACGCTGATCGCGCCGCGCGCATCCAGCATGTTGAAGGTGTGGGCGGCTTTGAGTGTGGCCTCGTAAGCGGGCAGTGCCAGTGGCACCTCCATCAGGCGTTTGGCAAGCACCTCAAAATCCGTAAAGTGGCGAAACAGCGTCTCGGCATCGGAGTGTTCGAAGTTGTACGTAGACTGCTCGACCTCGTTTTGGTGAAACACATCACGATAGAGCACGCGTCCGTTTGAACCGTCTGTCCAGACCAAGTCGTAGACGCTCTCCACGCCTTGGAGGTACATCGCCAGGCGCTCTAGGCCATAGGTGATCTCGCCCGTTGTCGGGGTGCAGTCCAAGCCACCCACCTGCTGAAAATAGGTGAACTGAGTGACTTCCATTCCATTGAGCCAAACCTCCCAGCCCAAGCCCCAGGCGCCCAGCGTCGGGTTTTCCCAGTCATCTTCGACAAAACGGATGTCATGCTCGGTCGGGCGGATACCCAACGCCTCAAGCGACCCGATATAGAGGTCGAGAATGTTTGGCGGAGCGGGCTTGAGGACAACCTGATACTGGTAATAGTGCTGTAATCGATTTGGATTTTCTCCGTAGCGACCGTCTTTTGGGCGGCGCGAGGGCTGGACGTAGGCGGCGCGCCAAGGCTCGGGGCCAATCGCGCGCAGAAAGGTGGCGGTGTGAGAGGTGCCGGCGCCTACCTCCATGTCATAAGGCTGGAGCAGGGCGCATCCCTGCTGATCCCAGTACTCCTGCAGGCGCAGGATAATTTGCTGAAAGGTGATCATGAAAATTTGAACGCATTGAAGGCGAAATAAGCGTTCATTTTAGCTTGGGGGCGAGGTGTGTGCGCCTGTAAAGGGGGGTTCTGGAGACTGATTGGGCGTGAATCGCCTATGATTTAAGAAATTCAGCCATTTTTAACGAAAATTTCGCCTTTTCCCAAGGAGCCCCCATGTCCAGTTTGGTTAGTGTGGATTTCACCGACGGTATCCTGATCATTACGATCAATCGCCCTGAGGCGCGTAACGCCATCAGTTTTGAAACCGCTCAGCAACTTTCCGCGGCCTTTGATGAAATGGATGCCCGGGACGATGTCAAAATCGGGATCCTGACCGGGGCAGGCGGAACATTCTGCTCAGGGATGGACTTGAAGGACTTTGCCAAGACGCGCAAGCGTTCATCGGTGGAGGGTAAGGGTTTCGGCGGATTGAATGAGGCTCCCCCCAAAAAGCCGCTCATCGCTGCGATCGAGGGCTATGCAGTAGCAGGTGGTTTTGAGATGGTGTTGGCTTGCGATTTGATTGTGGCTGCCAATAATGCCAAATTCGGTTTGCCCGAGGTCAAGCGTGGACTGGTCGCGGGGGGTGGAGGTTTGGTGCGATTACCGCGCCAGATTCCCTATCATGTTGCGATGGAGGTTTTGCTGACGGGTGATATGTTTTCGGTCGAGCGCGCCTACCAGCTTGGTTTGGTGAATGTGGTCACTGATCCCGGCCAGGCCTTGTCCGAAGCGATGAAATTAGCTGCTCGAATCTGCGAAAATGGGCCTTTAGCGATTCGTACTGTCAAGGATGTGGTGGTCAAAGGGCTCGATTTTCCAGTGGCTGACATGTTCAAACGTCAGCGTCCTTTGACTGATCATATTTTCATGTCCGAAGATGCCCGCGAGGGCGCGACGGCGTTTGCGGAAAAGCGCAAGCCCGTCTGGAAAGGAAAATGAGGGTGATGAGTGCGTGAGTTGTACTCTGACTGATCTTTTAATTTTTCACATATCTTTTCACATATCGAAACACAGGTAGGGTTCTCTATGTCCATCACTATTCAAGAAGAAGATTTCGTTAATTCGATCGCTGATGCGATCCAGTTCATCAGCTACTACCATCCGGCTGATTACATCAAGCATCTTGCGCGTGCCTACGAACGCGAAGAAAGCCCTGCGTCCAAGGATGCGATCGCGCAGATTTTGACCAACTCGCGCATGAGCGCAGAGGGACGCCGACCGATTTGCCAGGACACCGGCATCGTGAATGTCTTTTTGAAAATTGGTATGGATGTGCGTTTCAACTCTAAAAAGAGCATTCAGGAGTTGTGCGATGAGGGTGTGCGCCGCGGCTACCTTAATCCGGAAAATCCTTTGCGCGCCTCGGTGCTGGATGATCCTATTTTTCTGCGTAAAAACACCAAGGATAATACCCCCTGTATCGTCAATGTTGAACTGGTTCAGGGCAACACAGTCGACGTTCAAGTTGCGGCGAAGGGTGGTGGCTCCGAAAACAAATCCAAGCTTGCGATGTTGAATCCAAACGATTCGATCGTGGACTGGGTCTTGAAAACAGTTCCAACAATGGGCGCTGGTTGGTGTCCGCCAGGCATGCTTGGGATCGGTGTGGGCGGTACAGCAGAAAAAGCTGTGCTGATGGCTAAGCACTCGCTGATGGAAGATCTGGACATGTACGAGTTGCTTGAGCGTGGGCCGAGCAACAAGCTCGAAGAGTTGCGGATTGAGATCTATCAAAAGGTCAACGCGCTTGGTATTGGTGCTCAGGGCCTGGGTGGTTTGACGACTGTGCTTGATGTAAAAATCGAGACTTTTGCTACGCACGCAGCCTCGTTCCCTGTGGCCATGATTCCAAACTGCGCCGCGACGCGTCACGCACACTTTGTGCTGGATGGTTCAGGCCCCGCGCACTTGCAGCGCCCTTCGTTATCGGACTGGCCGGATGTGCATTGGGCGCCAGACTATAAGTCGTCCAAGCAAGTGGATTTAAACAAGTTGACACGCGAAGAAGTCGCGAGCTGGAAACCTGGTCAGACCTTGTTGCTCAACGGCAAAATGCTGACGGGTCGGGATGCGGCACACAAGCGTATTCAGGATATGCTGGCCAAGGGCGAGCCCTTGCCTGTTGATTTCCACGGCAAGATGATCTACTACGTGGGTCCAGTTGATCCTGTTGGCGGAGAGGTGGTGGGACCTGCAGGTCCGACAACGTCTACGCGCATGGATAAGTTCACCGACATGATGCTCGAGAAAACAGGCTTGTTTGCGATGATTGGCAAGGCTGAGCGTGGTCCTGCTACGGTTGAGTCGATTCGTCAGCACAAGTCTGCTTATTTGATGGCGGTGGGTGGTGCTGCGTATTTGGTGTCCAAGGCGATTCGTGGAGCTAAGGTGATTGGCTTTGAGGATCTGGGTATGGAAGCAATTTATGAGTTTGATGTGGTGGATATGCCTGTGACGGTTGCTGTGGATTCTCAGGGTACTTCGGTGCATACGACTGGGCCTCGGGAATGGTCGGCTAAGATTGCTGGGATTCCTGTGGTGGTGGGGTAAGTGCATTGATTGGTGAAAGCCTCGCAGCGCTAAACGGTTCGGTGCGCTGGCTTTCTCGGCCTGCTTTGCAGGCTACCCTCAGACCCCTTGCGTTGACGGAGACGACCCCTAACTCGCTTCGCTCAAACAGGGGGTCGTCTTTTTTCCGTCAACGCTGCGGGGTTTCGGCTCGATAGACAGCGCTCCGAACCGTTTAGCGCTGCGAGGCTTTGGCTGGCATCTGCTCAAGCTATCAATACAGTTCCATGAGTTCAGTATTGTTACTGAAAGCTTCGGGTGAGCCTTCACGAATGATTTGGCCTGATTTCATGACGATGACTCGGTCTGAAATCTTGAGGGCTTCACGGACGTTCTGCTCGACAATCAAAATTGACATTTTGCGCTCTTGTTGAAGTGCGCGGAGTGGTCCCGCCAAGTCTTGAAATAATTTAGGCGCAAGACCAATCGAAGGTTCATCGAGCAGCAGGCAGCGAGGTTGACTCAAGAGTGCTCGGCCGAGAGAGACCATTTGTTGTTGCCCCCCCGAAAGCGTACCTGCGCGTTGTGTATAAAACTTTTTAATCATGGGCAGGACATTCATGACCCATTCGAGTCTGGCGGACTGTTCGCCGGTCGGGATATTGTTCGCCCAAAAGCCAAGTTTCATGATTTCGGCGACGGTCAATCCAGGAAATACGCCACGACCCTCAGGCACCAGCGCGATACCGGCAGCACTGAGTGCTCTTGGATCGGGTTTGATGATGGATTTGCCTTCAAGTGTGAGGGACCCATGCTCAAGAGGGACGAGCCCAAAAAGGGCCTTCAGAAGTGTGGATTTACCGGCGCCATTGTGGCCGATCAAACATAAGACTTCGTTATGTTGGAGACTGAGATTAAAGTCTTCAAGCACCGGTCTGCCGCCATAACCGACCCGCAGATTATTAGCTTCGAGAAATGGACCCTGGCTCATGAGCGGTCTCCAAAATAAATAGCCGCCAGATGCGGGTCTTTGAGAATATCTTGTGAGCTGCCCTGTGCCAGAAGTTTGCCCTGATCTAAAAAGGCGACACGGTCTGAGAGCTGGATCACGATATCCAGATTGTGCTCAATGATGCAGATGGTGATGCCGCGTTTGGCATAGTGACGCAATAGCGATACGAAGCGTTCAAACGAGCGTGGGTCAAGTCCGGAGGCAGGTTCGTCGAGTAACCAGAGTTTGGCTTCACTTGCCATGATGCGGGCCAGACTGAGGAACTTTCTTTCTGCATACGCTAGATCTACCGCACGTTCATTGCGTTTATCGCTGAGTTGGGTTTCCTCAAGAATCTCCGTGACTCTGCGCTCGGCCGCTTCTTTGCCTCCTTGCCACAGCCAACTGCTTCGCTCCATCACCGTCATAATGTTTTCTTCGACGGTCATTTGGTTAAAGAGACGCAAGTCCTGAAACGTACGTGCAATCCCCATGCGTGCAATCTGCCAGGGTTCAAAGCCTTTGAGCGGCTTGCCGAGCCAGTGCACGGATCCGCTTGTGGGCACGAGATGACCGGTAATGAGGTTAAAGAGTGTAGTTTTGCCTGCACCGTTCGGGCCGACGAGGGTTGTGATGACGCCAGCTGGCAAGTCCATGGTGACATCGGCGATCGCTTGAAGCCCACCAAAATTTTTATTAACAGCACGGATCTCAAGGAGAATTTCTTGAGGCGCATGAGGCACAGGCGCAGCCGGAGCGGCCGTATTGACAGAGGTGGATGGCGTTGCGGTCGTCATGCTGCCTTCCCCTTTGTCCGTCCACCGACAAGACCACCTGGTCTAAACATCATCAGTAGGACCATCGCAAGCCCATAAATGATTTGCTGAATCGTGCCAAGCTCAGAGGGCGGTAGAAAGGGAAGATAAGTCAGTGCGGCAGGCAAAGACATCAGGATGGCTGCGCCTACGATTGGCCCAAACAACGTGCCTGTTCCACCAATGATCACCATCGCCATCAATAAGATCGACATTTCCAACATAAAGCTTTCAGGATTAATGAAGCTCATATAAAACGCATAAAGCGAACCGGCCACACCAGCCAGTCCTGCTGAGACGGCCACAGAAAGTGTTTTGACGGCATTAACATGCTTGCCATAGGTCTGCGCGGCAGATTCGCTATCTCGAATCGCCATTAAGCTACGGCCAAAACTGCCTCGCACGAGTAATGCCGTGATAGCAAGAACCAACAAAAGAATCACGAATGCAAGTGCGAGAAAGGCAGTGTCGTTATTAAAGACGTACCCGAACAAGTTGGGCCTTGGAATACCAATCATGCCCCCAAGACCGCCCGTCACAGATTTCCATTCTGAAAAAATGGTGACGCCAATGACTTGCAAACCTAACGATGCGGCGACAAAGTATTCACCTCGTACACGTAAGGCTGGGAGTGCGAGCGCCATTGAGAGCACGGCGGAAATCATTGCCGAGGCAAGTAGACACAGCAAGAGTGAGTCGGAGAAGTTCAAGGCAATATAGGCTGTTGCATAGGCGCCTACACCAAAGAACACGGCGTGCGCAAGAGAAAAAATTCCTGCGTAGCCCATGATGAAGTTCAGCGTCAGCGCAAGGATGCCGTTGATGCAAAAAAGAACTGCGATATTTTGTAGGTAGGCAATCATGTTGTGTCCTTCCTTAAGAAACTGTGGCTCGACCGTACACGCCACCAGGACGGAACAGGATGAACAGGAACAAAATGATGAAGGTGACCGCTTCGCTCCACTGGGGATCGATAAAAGCCAAGCAAAGGTTTTCTGCGAGACCGAGTAGCATTCCTGCAACGGCTGCGCCTTTTAAGCTACCGACCCCGCCAACGATCGTCGCGGCGATGCTGATCAACATGACGTGATTACCCATGGATGGATTTAGGCCTGAGGTCGCCGCCGTCAAAATGGCAGCTGGGACGACTAAGACTGAACCGATCAGAAAAACATATTGAGAAAGACGGCGTGGTGTCAGACCGTACACTTCGATCAAGGCGGGATTTTCACCTAAGGCACGCAGTGCGATACCCAAATTGGTGCGTGTTAACAGCCATTGAAGCAGGGCAAAAGACACGATGGCACTGACAAGAACCGCTGCGGCGATGGGTGCGATAAAGAGACCTGGAATGATTTCAAGGCTCTTGCTCAGCGGGGTGCTGACCGTCACCATGCCACGACCAAAGACGATCGAGATGACGTTCTGCACCACAATGGCTGCACCAAAAGAGGCGACAAACACTGTAAAGAATGAGCCCTCGTGGCGTTGAATCACTGCATAGACCCAGCGATCTAGCAGGATACCAAACAAACCCGCTGCTGCTGCCGAGGCGAGTGCCGCAAGTGGCCATGCCCAGCCCAATACGACGTAACACTCATAAAAAATAAAGCCAGCGATCGTAAACGTGGCGCCATGCGCGGCATGAAAAATGCGGGTCATGCCGAAAATCAGCGAAAACCCGGCCGCAACGAGTGCGTAGAGCGCACCGGTTTGCAGCCCATTGGCTAACAATTGGGCAAACAGCATGGGGCAGTTTCCTATATAGACATCTGAAGGACGCGTGGACAAAGTCCACGCGTTGACCAACACGCTTGCTTATTTACCTGCGGCGATCACTTTGCTCGTGCCATCACCGACCATCTCATTGATTTGAATGGGTGACTTGACGGTGCCGTCCTCAGCAAAAGAGACTGTTGCGCCCACGAATTGGAAGTTTTTCGTGGCTTTGCGTTGTGCCAGCAGATTTTCACCAGTGACGGGTTTGCCCGCTTTTTCGAGTGCTGCTGCAAGGTCAGCGAAGGTCAATACGGCGTTGTAGTAGTTGAGTACGTACATATTTGGCTCTTTACCGTATTTCTTTTTGTAGTCCTCTTCAACGCGCTTGGTCAGGGGATCGTTTTTGTTTAACGAAATTTGCTGACTGGTGTAAACAAGGCCTTTCGCTTCTGGAAGACTCAGAATTGAAGGCAAGGACATGGCCGAATAACTTGCCAATGGTTGGCTCACACCATTGTCACGGAGTTGCTTAACCAATTGAACTTGCTGGTTGCCGTATGTTGCGATGTACACAGCATCAGGTTTTGTGTCACGCACGCGTGCAGCAACACCAGAGAACTGCTGCGCTGTAGTAGGAATCGAGAATGACCCCACAACATCACCGCCAGCGGCTTTAACTTCGCTAGTAAGATCTTTTAGGACGGCTTGTCCAAGCGGATCATCGACGTAAATCAGGGCGATACGCTTATAGCCTTTTTCCTTCACAAGATAAGGCGCCATTGCGGTGACTTCAAAGTTCGCCAATGGAATAGTGTTCCAGAAATATTCGCCGAGCATCGCTAAATCAGGACCTACGCCGCCACCGTTCACCATCACAGTCTTGGTGCGTGCACCGATCGGTGCCATGGCCTTTGAAACACCTGTAAAGGCGGAGAGGATGTAGGGTACTTTGCTCACATTGACGAGTTTATTGGCAGCAATGACGCCTTGAGCCGGCAGTGCTTGGCTATCCTCATATACGACCGATAGCTTGCCTGATAATTTTTTGTCCGCATTGATATGCTCAATGGCAAGGTTCACGCCTGAGCTAAAGACCTGTCCGTATTCGGCATTCGCTCCGCTTAGAGGAAATGCTGCACCAATGGCGTAGTCTTTGGCCAATGCGGGTGTGGCCAGCGCAGCATGCACTAGGGTCAGACCAATCAGTAGTTTTTTCATCTTTGTCTCCGAGTTTATAAATAGACTTCTAGTTAAATAGAATACAAATTTTTTATTGTGTTGTGACGATCATTGACAGGCAACGCTTTCTTAAGGTATTCGACCTAGCAACTCCTTCAAAATCTCCTCTGTATGTTGCCCCAGCATAGGTGCTGCCCGATTGTACTGAACGGGTGTCGCAGAAAAATTTATCGGGCTCGCCGTAGTAGGCGAAGTCCCGCCTGTCGGATGCGGAATATTTTTCCAGATTTCACGGGCTTTGACCTGTGGGTGATCAAATACTTGGTCAATTGTTTGAATCGGACCGCAAGGCACACCCACCGCTTCAAGCTTTGCAATCCACGCATCACGCTGACCTGTTGCCATGATTTTTTCCAAAACTGGAATCAATTCATTACGGTGAAGGATACGTTGACGATTTGTCACAAACTTTGGATCGGTTCCATATTCGGGGATGCCGATTGCGCCGCAAAAGGAACGGTATTGTGAGTCATTACCGACCGCGACGATCATAAAACCATCTGACGTCTTGAATACTTGGTAAGGCACCACGTTTTGATGGGCATTACCTGCCCGGACTGGCGCCTGTCCTGTTGTCATGTAGTTCAAGTTTTGATTGGCCAACATTGAAATGTGACAATCAAGCAGTGCAATATCGAGATGCTGACCTAAGCCGCTATGGTTGCGTTCTTGGAGCGCCGCAAGAATACCTACTGATGCATACATACCTGTGATGATGTCGGTCACTGCGACGCCCGCCTTTTGAGGACCGCCGCCTGGCAGGTCATCACGCTCACCTGTAATGCTCATCAGGCCGCCCATACCCTGGATCATAAAGTCGTAGCCTGGGCGCTCAGCATACGGGCCCGTCTGTCCAAAGCCCGTGATGGAGCAATAAATCAGGCTGGGGTATGCGTCCTTCATGCTCTCGTAGTCGAGACCATATTGCTTGAGGCCGCCTACCTTGAAGTTTTCAACCAAGATGTCGCAGTGTTTTGCGAGCTCTTTGACGAGCTTAATCCCTTCGGTACTCGCGAGGTCAATTTCAATTGAACGCTTGTTGCGGTTGGTGCTGAGATAGTAGGCAGCTTCGGTAGTGTCGTTACCGTCTTGATCCTTGAGAAACGGCGGACCCCACGCGCGGGTGTCATCGCCGAGCTTGGGGCGCTCAACTTTGATGACATCGGCACCTAGATCTGCGAGATTTTGTGTGCACCAGGGACCTGCCAATACTCGGGACAGGTCAAGGACACGTATTCCAGCGAGGGGTGCACGGCGTGCTTGTGGGTCTTGCGGTTTCACATCTGTGGTCATGCTTTGATTCCTGCGTAGCCATGGCTTAAAACAACAATGTCGCGCTCTGCGACCTTGGCTCTGAAGCGTACAGCATCCTGGCCATCGCGCCAAATCTCACACACTAAGGTTTCTCCAGGAAATACAGGCGAGGAAAAACGAGTGTGAAGGGCAGTGAGTCTGGAGGCATCGTTTTCGCAGACGGCCTGGACAATTGCCCGAGCTGCAACCCCATAGGTGCATAAGCCGTGCAGGATCGGACGTGGGTAGCCTGCGCGTTCGGCCACAGCAGGATCGGCATGTAGGGGATTGTTATCCGCGCACAGCCGATAGATCAGCGCCGCTTGTGGCAGCGTCGGCAAGGCGCACGTCATGTCCGGGGCACGATCTGGCGTTGCTTCAAGTGGTGCAGGACTGTCGTCAGAGTGACTGAGGCCTCCATCACCGCGACAAAAAGTTGTTGACCCGATCGTGACGAGAAGTGTGCCAGCAGCATCATGCAGCGTGCGCTCGGATAGCACTAACGCACCCTTGTCGGCGCCCTTGTCGATCACATGCGTGATGCGTGAGCGACCGATCACGCGACCCGCTGGCGGCAAGGGCTTGTGAATTGTCAGGCGCTGCTCGCCATGTACGAGTTTGACCCAATTAATTCCGGCTTTGGGGTCTTTCATCCAAAAGCCGGGATAGCCCAGCACGACCGCCATAGTTGGAAAGGCCTGCATGTCTTGCTCGTAGACATACTTCAAGTGATGTGGGTTAGTCGGCTCCTGACCGAAGCCTATGCCGAGCGCGTACAAAATACTGTCGTTCTCGGTATAGGTGCGATCGACCTCGGGAAACACCCAGTTTTTAATCAGCTGATAGTCCATGATTAGATCGGATCCCAGTCAATCGCGTCAGGTGAGCGCTCAAGCGCCATAAAGTGATGACGCATCGCGGGTGCGGCGATTTCGGCGATGGCCTCCGGCGTCCAACCGGTACTCATGTGCACAGAGCGGATAGGGCGCGGTTGGCTAAACAGCATGATTTCGTTGGCACGTACGCCAAAAATCTGGCCGGTCACTTCTTTAGCCTGATCACTGCCAAGGTAAACAGCCATGGGGGCGATTTTGCTGGCTTCCATTTTCTGTAGCTTGGTGACGCGCGCTTTTTCCTCGTCGGTATTGGCAGGGATCGAGCTGGTCATCCGACTCCAGGCAAAAGGGGCGATGCAGTTGGAGCGAACGTTGTAGCGCTGCATGTCCAATGCGATAGACTTGGATAATGCGGCAATGCCAAGCTTGGCAGCCGAATAATTTGCTTGACCCAAGTTACCAATCAAGCCCGAGGTCGAGGTCATGTGCACGAAAGCACCTGACTCTTGTTCGCGATAGTAGTTCGCGGCCGCGCGGCTGACAAAGAAAGTGCCGTTAAGGTGAACGTCAATCACTTGGGTCCACTCTTCTTCACTCATTTTGTGAAACACACGGTCGCGCAAGTTGCCGGCGTTGTTGACAACGACATCTATCCGTCCAAAAGTCTGGACAGCAGTTTCGATGATGTTGTGGGCGCTGACGCGCGTGGCTACGCTGTCAGTATTTGGCACAGCTTGACCACCTGCTTTAATAATTTCATCGGCAACTTGTTGTGCCGGTCCGGCTCCTGAGCCTTCTCCGGCGAGGCTTGCACCGATGTCATTGACGACGACTTTAGCGCCTGCAGCAGCCATCGCCAAAGCAATGCCACGCCCGATGCCACCACCAGCGCCGGTCACGACAACAACTTTACCTTCTAACATTCCACTCATCAAAAGCTCCATCTATTTAATTAAAGTACAGAATCGTAACCATCAATATCAGTGATTAATTCGGGTAGATATTGCCCTTTGTAATCACGCTTTCCCACATTTTGTATTCTCTGTCGATCGTAGCGCTCAATGCTTTGGCATCACCCTGATCAATTAAGTAACCGCCAGCTTCAATCGATTTGATGAATTCAGGATTACGCTTAACCTCCTCAACAGCGGCAGTCAGCTTGGCGACGATCGGTTGGGGCATGTTTTTAGGACCAATCACAGCAAACCAACCCACCACTTCGAAATCAGGGATGCCTGCTTCAATCATTGTGGGGATATTGGGCAAGCTTGGATTACGTTGCTTCGACGTCACGGCCAAGCCACGGGCTTTACCGCTGTCAATAAAGGCTTTTCCAGTGCTAGTAATGTCAAACATAAAGGTCACCTTGCCTCCCATCACATCGACCATTGCAGGTGCATTTCCTTTGTAAGGGACATGAAGCATTTCAGTCTTGGTTGATTGCTTGAGCAACTCAGCAGATAAATGATTGGATCCGCCAAAACCCGCTGAACCAAAACTGACTTTTTCAGGATTTTTACGTGCAAAGTCAACAAGCTCACCGACATTTTTTGCCGGAATTTGTGGGCCGATCAATAGAACGTTTGTATAGCTCACAACGGGACTGATTAATGTGAAATCAGTACGCGGATTAAAGAGTTTGCTGCGTTGAACGATGGGAGAAATCGTGAGACTTGGGCTTGCGACAAAGTTGAGCGTGTAGCCGTCTGGTGTCGCTTTTGCCGTTACGTCTGCACCGATTACGCCACTTGCTCCCGCTCGATTTTCCACAACAACCGTTTGCTTGAGTTCATCACCAAGGTAGCGCGCGAAGACACGTCCAGTGGTATCGACAGGTCCGCCCGGGGGGTAGCCGACGATCAGTTTGATCGGGCGATCCGACCAGTTGGCTTGTGCTTGTGCTGAGGCGGCGACTCCGAAGGTAAAAGCCAAGCCACAAACGACTTGCAATGCTTGCGAGATTTTTGTTTTGAATAATGAAGATTTCATTGAGCATTCTCCTTAAAGTTAATTAATTTTTGCGCCAGATTCTTTTACAGCCTTGTTCCATTTGGCGAGCTCAACTTCGATGTGCTTGCCAAAGTCGGCGGGTGTCGAACCCACCATTTCATAGCCATTTGCATTGAGTTGAGCTTTTATTTTTGGATCGGCGCCTACGTCGGCAAAGGCTTTGCTCAGAGTATTTAACGTGGCGGCTGGCGTACCCGCTGGGGCCAAAATGCCGTACCAGACGTTCACCTCAAAACCCGGTAACGTTTCAGCAACGGTAGGGACGTCTGGCAAGATCGAAGCGCGTTTCGCTCCTGTTACAGCGATGGCCTTGAGTTTGCCGGTTTTAACCTGCTGATACGAAGTTGAAATGCTGTCAAACATCAAATTGACTTCGTTACCGAGCATGGCGATGACTGCTGGACCACTGCCTTTGTAGGGGATGTGGGTCATTTGGGTGCCCGTCTGTGACTTAAAGAGTTCGACGGCAAGGTGACTCGTGTTGCCGTTGCCGGCAGAGGCATAGGACAGTTTGTCTGGATTCTTCTTGGCGTAAGCGATGAGCTCAGTAATTGTATTGGGAGGTGTTGCAAGCGGCGCGGCAACCAGCAAGGGAAGCGTTGCCACCAGTGAAACCGGGGCGAAGTCTTTGCGCGTGTCGTAGGGTAAAGAAGGGTACAGCGCATCGTTGATCGCATGCGCGGTCAGCACCATCAGGATCGTGTTGCCGTCTGGTTTGGCCCGCGCCAGGAACTGTGTGGCGATCGTGCCGCCTGCGCCTGCTTTATAGTCTAAAACGATCGTACGTCCCAGTTTCTTTTGCAGCTCCGGCAACATAGGACGCGCAAGCATGTCCGCGCTACCACCTGGTGGATAAGGAATGATCAGCGTGAGCGGTTGATTAGAAGCGCTTTGTGACCATGCCAAACTGTGTGCGACGAGCGTCGCCGCACCCAAGGCCAAACGCAGACCGATTGAAAATTTGTTGTGCATCGTTGTCTCCTCGAAAGTGACAGAGCCCAAATGGGTCCCTGCGCAAATGAGCGTGTTTCCGCTCTTTTAGGTTTATTTTCTTTATTGTGACCCAAAGAAGCGTCACTGCAATGGATGATTACACGTAGATTGGATGACCTTGTGCGTTGCGGCAAATGACGGCGAGTTTGGCCGACGCTTTCAACGGAGCTGCCGTTTTTTGTTGCAATGCCTCGAATGACAGCCCTTCGATGATTGCACGTACCTCAAAACCCGCTGGAGTGACATCGATGATCGCCAAGTCTGTGTAGACTCGGTCCACGACACCTGCACCGGTGAGGGGGTAGGTGCACTGCAGCATGAGCTTTGGAGTTTGGTCTTTAGTGACATGTTCCATCATCACGATGACGTTACGTGCGCCAATCGCCAAGTCCATCGCGCCGCCAATCGCGGCGATCGCATCGGGTCCGCCCGTGATCCAGTTTGCCAGATCACCATTGGCAGCCACTTGAAATCCACCCAGTACAGAGTAGTCAAGGTGACCGCCCCGCATCATGGCAAAGGAAATCGTGTGTTCGGTGATGGAGGCCCCGGCAAGAAGCGTAACGGGGGTGCGGCTTGCGTTAATGAGATCAACATCGATCTCGTCGCCGACGGCCGCACGACCCATACCCAAAATACCGTTTTCGCTATGCAGTAAAATTTCTCGGTCTTGAGGTAAATAATCTGCGACCTGCGTGGGCATGCCAATACCAAGATTGACGATCGAGCCATCTGGAAAATCGTTGGCCACAAGGTAAGAAATTTCTGCGCGCGAAAGCGGTTTAAAAGGGCTCGTTGTAGCTGCGCTCATCGCTCGCCTCCAATTGCAACGACTGCTTGAACGAAGATTCCGGGTGTCATGACGGTTTCGGGGGCTAATTCGCCTAACTGAACAACACGATTGACCTGAGCGATAGTATGTTTGGCGGCCATGGACATCACGGGTCCGAAGTTACGGGCGGCCCAGCGATAGGTCAGGTTGCCCCAGCGATCTCCTAAGTTTGCCCGAATCAGCGCGAAGTCGGCATGAAGGGGTTGTTCAAGTATGTAACCCTTGCCATTAATCACGCGTTGCTCTTTGCCCTCGGCAATGAGTGTGCCGTATCCTGTTGGTGTAAAAAAAGGACCAAGACCCGCTCCGGCGGCGCGTATTCTTTCGGCCAGCGTTCCTTGGGGCATGCATTCAAGTTCGACTTGGCCTGCTCTATAAGCATTGGCAAACACATCCGAATTGGCTGGACGAGGATGCGAACAGACGACTTTGCGCACGCGTCCCGCTTTGATCAAGCCGGCAATCCCGGTTTCGTGTGTGCCAGCGCTGTTACTAATGATGGTGAGTTCGCGCAGGCCTTTATCGAGCACTGCACGCATGAGTTCGAAAGGAATGCCTGCATCACCAAAGCCGCTGATCATCATGGCCGCACCATCTTGGATCGGCTCTACCGCTTCTTGCAGGGATGCTTTTACCTTGTCGAGCATGCTGATTCCAGAAAAGACATTCGGTCAAAAAAAGACGCAGATGCGCCTTGCATTAGGGTTTTCATCAATATAGTGACTGTCTATGTCATATTTTTCTTGATTGTAGGGGGATTTTTAAATGACGAAAGTCGGTGGGGATTTTCACTTGCGAAATGCGGTCTTCCAAAATGAAAGACGGTTTTCCAACTGGGAGGGCGTTAAGATTGCATGTACAGGAGAATACGCATGGACTTGACTTGGACCCCCGAAGAGCGCGCCTTTCGCGAAGAAGTGCGTGCATTCGCATTGGCAAAACTACCCGCTGATTTGCGGACCAAAACCTTTGCACATCATCGTCTCAAGCGCGACGACTATTTACGTTGGCATCGTATCCTTGCCGAAAAGGGGTGGGGAGCGCCGAGCTGGCCCAAGGAATACGGCGGCACGGGTTGGAATGCCGTGCAGCGCATGATTTTTGAAATCGAATGTTTTAAAGCGGGCGCGCCTCGTTTGTTACCTTTTGGTTTAGGCATGATTGGTCCGGTATTGATTAAATACGGCAGTCAAGCTCAAAAGGACCGTTATCTGTCCCGTATCATCAATGTCGATGACTGGTGGTGTCAGGGATACTCTGAGCCCGGCTCTGGCTCAGATTTGGCTTCGCTCAAAACACGTGCTGAACGTGTCGGCGATCGCTACATCATCAACGGTCAAAAAACCTGGACGACGCTGGCGCATTACGCCGACTGGATGTTTTGTTTGGCCCGCACGGATCCCTCTGCCAAAGCGCAACGGGGTATTTCGATGATCCTGATTGATATGCGTCAACCTGGTGTGCAGGTCAGACCGATCAAGACGCTCGACGGTGGTGCCGAGGTCAACGAAGTTTGGCTTGAGAATGTCGAAGCACCGTTGGAAAACCTCATCGGCGAAGAAAACAATGGTTGGACCTATGCAAAATATTTGTTAGGCCATGAGCGTAGCGGTATCGCCGGCATTGGACATTGCCATCGCGAACTGGCGATCTTGAAATCACTCGCAGAGCGTTCAGTGGAGAGCGGCGAGTCCCTCAGCCTAAACTCCAGAGTGCGAGACAGCATCAATCGTGTCGAGGCGCAAGTCTTGGCGCTTGAGATGATGGTGCTGCGTGTGGCGGCTGATGAATCAAGCGATCCCGGCCCCAAAGCCTCCATCCTCAAAATTCGCGGTTCTGAGTTGCAGATGGAGTTGGCCAAGTTGCAAATGCAAGTCGCCGGCGCGGATGCCTGGCCTTATGACCCACAATGGATGCAGGCCGAGTCAGAGTTTCATGGCCCTGGGCCTGAATACTCCGCAGCCGCAGCCGCTGCGTATTTTGATATGCGCAAGACGGCTATTTACGGCGGAACCAACGAGGTTCAAAAAGGCATTATCGCCAAGCAAATTATTGGGGTCTAGGAAACATCATGGATTTTTCATATTCAGAAGAGCAACGGATGTTGACAGACAGTCTGCATCGTTTGGTCGCAGACAATTGGACGCGGCCCCTGCGCCGGGCGCGTCAGGAAGCAGGGAAATTTGATGTGGCTGCCTGGAATAGCCTTGTCGAGCTTGGTATAGGTGGTTTGATGGTCGCAGAGGAGTTTGGTGGTTTTGGCGAGACACCAGCGACCATGCTAGCTGTTCATCAAGAACTCGGTCGCGGTCTGGTCAGCGAGCCTGTGATCTCCAGTGCCGTCATGGGCGTCACC
Organism: Zwartia lucis; assembly: GCF_965234455.1. GTDB lineage: Bacteria > Pseudomonadota > Gammaproteobacteria > Burkholderiales > Burkholderiaceae_B > Zwartia > Zwartia lucis. Next base: position 189,747 of record NZ_OZ248473.1, read on the forward strand.
CTGCTAGGTGAAAGCGATAATCTCGTTCTTAAGCAGCAATGGTTGTCCGCGCACGCTGAGGGCGAAGCGATTCTTGCAGTGGCCTGGCAAGAAGAGGGCGAACGCGATTCGCAACAACCATTATCGACGCGTGCTATGCCGACACAAGCGGGTTTTCAGCTTGATGGCAAAAAGATCTTGGTCTGGCATGGTGCAGGCTCCGATGCCCTGCTCGTGTCGGTCGTGCTCGATGGGGAAATGGCAGTGCTTTTAGTGCCAACAACAAGCGCGGGCATCCAGATCTCGGACTTTCCCACTTTTGATGGCGCGCGTGCGGCAACGGTGACGTTTGAGCGTGTGTCGGTTCCGGCTAATAACCTGATCGCCAAAGGTGCAGCTGCCCAAGCCGCGCTGCGTAAAGCGCTGGATTTCGGCATCGTGGCGCTGTGCGCGCAGGCCTGTGGCGCCATGGCGTATCTCACTGACAGCACGATTCAATATCTCAAAACACGCAAACAGTTCGGACAACCCTTAGCCAATTTTCAAGTATTGCAGCATCGCTTGGGTGAAATGTTGATCCAATCTGAAATGGGTTTGTCGATGACCTACGTGGCCACGATCGCGTTGAGCGAGAATGATGCAAACAAACGCAGTCGCGTAGTCTCGATGGCCAAAGTCGAGGTGGCCGCCGCCGCCCGTTTCGTAGGCGAGGCCTCGGTACAATCGCATGGCGGTATGGGTGTCACAGACGAACTCGAGGTCGGCGATTATTTCAAGCGCTTAACCTACCTCGAGATGTTATTGGGTGATACGAATTACCACCTGCAGCGCATGCAAGATCTTCAAGCATAAAAAGGAACGCATTAGATGTCGACGACAGACTTAAATTCTTGGCTAGGCAAGTCCCAGACCGTGGTGGATCGAATGGATCCTGGTCATGCCGCCTGTATTGCCGCTACGCTCGGTGAGTCCGCGCCTCAAGTCGGGCACATCGTTCCCCACCTCTGGCATTGGGCCTTTTTTCTGGAGACCGTGCCAATCGCGCAAACGGGTCTTGACGGTCATCCTGCTCGCGGAAGTTTTCTCCCTCCTGCAGACAATCGCAATCGGATGTGGGCGGGTGGGCGTGTGACCTTTAATGAGGGACTACGCGTCGGGATTGAGGCTCAAAAAACTTCAACGGTATTGGCGATCAAAGAAAAACAGGGCCGCACAGGTTCTTTGTTGTTTGTGACGGTTAAACACGACATCACTCAGGAAGGTAAGCTCGCCATCAGCGAGGAGCAGGACATTGTGTATCGTGAGCCAAGCCCTCCAAAGCTCCAAGGCACTGAGCCTGCGCCCGCGGCGCAATGGAGCGACTCGGTCGATCCCAGTCCTGTGTTGTTGTTCAGATACTCGGCCGTCACGTTCAATAGCCACCGCATTCATTATGACCATCCCTATGTCACACAGACCGAGGGTTACCCTGGGCTGGTGATTCACGGTCCCTTGATCGCGACGCTGATGTGTCGCGCTTTCGTCAAGGCGAACCCCGCCGCTCAAGTTCGACATCTTGCCTATCGTGGTTTGCGTCCACTAATTGCACCAACACCTTTTTCGGTTGCCGGTACGATCGCTGCGCCAGGCGAGGCCAAACTCTGGGCTGAACAAGACGGCACACTTGCTCATCAAGCAGAACTGAGGTTTGAAGTATGAAAAAAGCAGGACCACGCCCACTCGATGGGATCACGGTTGTCAGTCTAGAGCATGCGATTGCGGCGCCTTTTTGTACTCGACAACTTGCTGACAACGGCGCACGCGTCATCAAGGTTGAGCGTCCAGGTGTGGGCGATTTTGCCCGCAAATACGATGAACGTACCCGTGGTATGGCTTCGCATTTTGTGTGGACGAATCGTTCCAAAGAAAGTTTGACGTTAGATCTCAAGCATGAAGACGCGGGTCCGATTCTTAATGAGCTTTTGGCCGAGACTGATGTGCTCGTGCAAAATCTGGCGCCTGGTGCGGCTGCCCGTATGGGTTTGTCGTTCGAGGCTTTGCACAAGCGTTTTCCTAAGCTGATTGTGTGCGATATCTCGGGCTATGGCGAGGGCGGTCCCTACGAGACTAAAAAAGCCTACGACCTGTTGATTCAAAGTGAAAGTGGTTTTATTTCCGTGACAGGTTCGCCTGATGCACCCGCCAAAGCGGGTTGTTCAATTGCGGATATTGCCGCAGGCTCCTATGCCTATTCCAGTATTTTGAATGCCTTGTTATTGCGTCATAAAACGGGTCTGGGTAGTCATCTTGACGTCTCGATGCTTGAAAGCATGGTCGAGTGGATGAGCTTTCCTTTGTATTACGCGTTTGAGGGTCAGACGCCACCACCGCGGGCGGGTGCTGCGCACGCCACGATTTATCCCTACGGTCCCTTTCCGGTCGGCGACGGTAGCCACGTCATGCTTGGTTTGCAAAATGAGCGCGAGTGGCAAGTCTTTTCTGAAAAGGTTCTCAAGCAACCAGAGTTGGCGAAAGACCCCCGTTATGACTCAACATCCAAACGTGTCGCGAATCGGGATGGTTTGCGAGGGCTGATTGTTGATGCGTTTGCCAAGATGACGATTGACCAGGTCATCGAGGCGTTGGAAAAGGCTCAAATTGCGAATGCCCGCGTCAATGAGATGAAAGATGTCTGGGCGCATCCACAACTCAAAGCCAGACAGCGCTGGACTGAAGTCCAGACGCCCGTGGGCGCATTGCCTGCGTTGCTACCCCCTGCGACCAGCAGCGCCTTTGACGCACGCATGGATCCGATCCCGGATGTCGGTGAGCACACCCTGTCGATCTTAAAGTCTTTGGGTGTCAGCGATGAGATTATTGCCAAGCTTGAGGCGGCCAAGGCCATTTAAAGTAGAGCGATTGGACTCAAAGCGGCCAGAGTTTTTGGTCGCTGCATTGCGCGAGTAGCAACGCAATGTTGCCTTGCTTGAGAACAAACTCAGGCATGAGGTCATTGAGTGGTTTGAGTACAAACGCTCTCTCATGCATGCGAGGGTGCGGCAAGGTGAGTCGAGCTGTTTGCATCTCGACGTCCTCGTACCAGAGTAAATCCAGGTCGAGCGTGCGGGGTGCGTTGCGAAATGGACGCTCACGTCCATGTGTCCGCTCAAGTGCCTGCAAGATCTCAAGCAGAGCCAGCGGCGCGAGAGCTGTGTTGATGTGCGCGACCGTGTTCACAAAGGTCGGGCCCTGCGCATCGACCGGATCGCTGCCATAAAAAGGGGCAATTTCTAATACTTCGATGCTTGGCGTGCTGTTGAGCGCTTCGAGCGCACGTTCTATCGTTTCACGCGCTTGACCTAGATTCGCTCCTAAACCAATCAAGGCATGCATAGACATATTTTTCAACACCTAGCCGATATCAGCGGGTGGCGTGCTTGTTGCCCCCGAGGTTGCCCGCGGGCTACGTTTGCGACGGCTTCGTGTGCGAGGCCCTGTCGTGTTTGACTCTCGTGGAAGTCGGCTTAACTCTTCGAGCATTTCTGCGCGAGCATCGTCGTCGGCATTAGCCAAATCCATCCACCATTGCGCGAGAACGCTGTCGAATTGGCGTGCGGCCGCACGAAGCTGAAGGAAATCGACCGCAGCTCTAAAACGAGGTTGCTCAAACATACGCCAAATTGATTTAGGTAAACGTTTTTCAAAACGCGGTTGCATAAACCAAATTTCTCGCATGTCCGCACTAAAGCGTTTTTGGATGGCGAGTTTTTCTGTTTGTTCGTCAAGCACGGAGTCCGCAGCGTCCATCAGGCCTTGGATAGAGGGCTCGCCAGCGGCGATGCGTTTTTTCCAGCGTACATCCACTTGATACCAAAGCAGGGCGGCGAATAAGAAGCTTGGACTGACGGTTTTACCGCTACGCACGCGTTGATCTGTCCGTTCGAGCGCGAGCTCGATAAACTCCTCACCACCTGGTTGCTCGAGTACGACATCGAGTAGAGGGAGAATGCCTTGATGAAGACCATCTTGACGTAATTGCGTCAGACATTCCATTGCTTGGCCACAGGTCAGCAGCTTGAGCATTTCGTCAAACAGACGCGAAGCGGGGACGTTCTCAATGAGCTCGGCCATCGAAGCCAACGGTTCTTTGGTGTCAGGTTCGATTTTTCCCTTGAGCTTGACGGCGAAGCGGACGGCGCGCAGCATGCGGACAGGATCTTCGCGGTAGCGCGTGCGCGGGTCGCCAATCATCCGCACAATACGATGTTTGAGATCATCGACGCCATTGTGATAGTCGATGACTTCTTCAGTCGTGGGGTCGTAGTAAAGCGCGTTGATTGTGAAGTCACGTCGCGCGGCATCTTGCGCATGCGTCCCGAATTCATTGTCGCGTAGGATTCGACCATGACCGTCGGTGGATTGCAGTTCGGACGCTGGCGCTCTAAAGGTGGAGGTTTCAATGATCTCCTGACCAAACACCACATGAACAAGTTGGAAGCGTCGTCCGATGATGCGCGCGCGTCTAAAAAGCGGACGGATCTGTTCGGGTGTCGCATTGGTCGCGACGTCAAAGTCCTTGGGTTCGAGTCCAACGATCAGGTCACGTACGGCACCACCCACGATGTAGGCCTGATAGCCCTCGTGTTGAAGGACCTCGCACACCTTGATTGCATGGCGAGAAACGATGCGACGATCTATACCGTGTTTTTCTTTATTGATCCGTCTTAAACCTTGTGATCTCTGGCCAAACAACTGACCAACAAAGCGTTTAATGGTGTCTGTAAGCATTAGGATTTATCGTTGGCTAGCTTGTTAAAAAGATTGAGCACAGGCCAGTCGCGCTGTTGAGCCACGGCGAGCAAGCTCGCGCTCGGATTGGTCACGACCGGATGCGTGACGACTTCGAGCAAAGGAAGGTCATTGATGGAGTCGCTATAAAAGTAAGACTCTTCAAAGTCATCAAGACGTTGATGTTGTCCCGCTAGCCATTGATTAACCCGAACAACCTTGCCATGTTTGAAACTTGGTATACCCAAAATTTTTCCCGTATAGCGTCCAGCGATGAACTCGGGTTCCGTGGCGATGAGTGTCGGTACACCAAAAGCGCGTGCGATTGGCGCAGTCACGAAACTATTGGTAGCGGTTACAACGGCGCAGAGGTCTCCGGCCACCAAGTGTTGTTGCACCAATTCGATCGCGCGCTGCGTCATTGCGGGCCGAATGACCTGTTGCATAAACTCTTCGTGCCAGGCCGCGAGCAAGTGTGGCGGGTGGGCAGCAAGCAAACCCAACATAAATTCGGCTGCTTGCTCTGCGGTCAACTCACTCGCGTTGTAGCGGTCCATCAACTCTTCGTTGCGTCGCAAGGCTTCGGCGGGGTCGCCGGCGCGTCCGGACTTGGCCATAAAAACAGCCCATTGATAATCACTATCAAGAGGCAGGAGTGTGTGGTCGAGATCGAAAAGTGCAAGTCTTTTGGAGGTCATGATTGTAAAAATTCTCGGTCTGTCAGCATTTGGCGCACAAGCGGCAGCGTGACGCTGCGGTGTTTGGAAAGAGAGTACCGGTCCAAGGCGTCCACCAAAGCGAAAAGTTGCCGGATATCACGGGTGTAGTGCGTCAACATCCAGTCCAGTATGTCATCGGAAAGCGGCAAGCCAAGCCTAAGCGCATAAGCAGTGAGCGCTTCGAACTTTTCCTCATCCGAAAGCGGCTCAAGTCGAAACACCAGATCCCAGCCTAGGCGAGTGCGCAGATCTTCGCGCAAAGACATCATTATGGGCGCTCGATCCCCTGTCACCACAAGCCTAAAAGCTTGGTCTGTCGCAGCGAACTCGCGCCAGCGATTGTACAGGGCAAAGACCGCAGACTGTTGTTCAGCGTTCATTTCCTGGATATCGTCGACTGCGATGATTTCTGTGCGGTTCAGATCGGCGGGCAGGGTAGCCAACGCCATGATGTCCACCGAGGGGGTCGCGGTTTGGATGAGCTGGGCTTTTTTATCTTTGATCATTGCCTGGAGCAAATGACTGCGTCCACAGCCTGGAGGACCCCATAAATACAGCGCTCGACCCCGTGACAAGCCCTTGACCGCATCGAGGGCTGCGGCGTTCGCGCCCACGACCGTATTGTCCAAACTAGGACTTTGGGTGGGTGTAATCTCTAGAAGTAACTGCCGACTCATCGACTCATCGTAAAATTAGTAAATATACGGACGTAAGTCCACAATTGTCACACAACCACGGCTTTTTCCCATGACTCAACCTCAAGCACCTCTGACTTACCGCGACGCTGGCGTCGATATTGACGCGGGCGACGCCCTTGTAGACCGTATTAAGCCTCTGGCGGCGCGCACGATGCGCGAGGGCGTTTTGGCTGGTATCGGTGGTTTTGGCGCACTGTTCGAGGTACCAAAGCGTTACAAAGAGCCTGTCCTCGTATCGGGCACGGATGGCGTCGGGACCAAGCTCAAGCTTGCGTTTGACTGGCAGCGCCACGACACTGTGGGGATCGATTTGGTTGCCATGAGCGTCAACGACATTCTGGTCCAGGGCGCCGAGCCGCTCTTTTTCCTGGATTATTTCGCCTGCGGTAAATTGTCCGTGGATGTCGCGGCCCAAGTTGTGGGTGGCATCGCCAAGGGCTGCGAGCTGTCGGGTTGCGCCCTGATCGGTGGTGAGACGGCTGAAATGCCTGGCATGTACCCGGATGGGGAATACGATTTGGCCGGCTTTGCCGTCGGTGCCGCGGAAAAGTCTGCTTTGATCGATGGGAAGTCGATCCAGCCAGGCGACGTCGTCCTTGGGTTGGCCTCAAGTGGTGCGCATTCCAACGGCTACTCTCTCTTGCGCAAAATCCTGCAGCGTGCCAATGCGCGTCCAGAACAAGACTTTCATGGCCAGCCGTTGGGCGATGTCGTGATGGCGCCCACGCATTTGTACGTAAAGCCTGTCTTGGCTGTGCTCAAGGATTTTGGCAAACAAATCAAAGGTTTGGCGCACATCACTGGTGGCGGTTTGCTCGATAACGTCCCACGCATTCTTCAGCCTGGTTTGCAAGCGCGCTTGCACCGCGATGCTTGGCAAATGCCCAAGTTATTTAGTTGGTTACAGCAACAAGGGGGCGTTGCTGATACTGAAATGTATCGCGTGTTCAATTGTGGCGTGGGTATGGTTGCCGTTGTGCCTGCCGCTCAAGCAGAGGCGATCAGCCAGGCCCTCAGAGCACAGGGTGAAACGGTCTATCAAATCGGAGAAATTGCTGAGTGTGCTGCGACAGATGCGCAAACGGTCGTGCTTTAAGTCAATGCACTATCGTTCGGTCATCGATCAGTTGACTCACGATTCTTAAGGCTTGCTCGCATGCGCCAGGAGCATCCGCCTCAACGGTCATGCGCTCTGGCAAGCTACGCAACCAAGTCAGCTGTCTTTTCGCGAGTTGTCGGGTTGCCGCGATAGCTTGCTCTCTCGCTTGTTCCTTCGTGACAGCCCCGTCCATCATGGACCATAGTTGTCGATAGCCTACGCAGCGGATCGAAGGTAAGTCCGTATGGAGATCGCCTCGCGCGCGCAAAGCCTCGACTTCTTTAATCAATCCCTCTTCGAGCATCTGATCGAAACGTAACGCGATACGTTGATGCAAGTGGCTACGCTGCGCCGGCTCCAGGCTCAGCGTGACAGTCCTCAGTGGCTGATCTGTCTGTGCAGAGACGTTTAGTAATTCGGACATGGGCTTGCCGCTCAGATGCCAAATTTCAAGTGCCCTCTGAATACGTTGACTATCATTTGGAGAGAGCCTCGCTGCCGTGAGGGGATCGATGTTACCAAGTTGCGCATGCATTGCGGGCCAACCAATCGCTAAGGCGCGTGACTCCAACTCTTTTCTAAGCTTAGGGTCTGCTGTGGGCAAATCATTGAGCCCTTCACGCAGTGCTTTGAAATAAAGCATCGTGCCACCCACCAGCACTGGCAAGCGTCCGCGCGCACGGATTTGTGTCACGCACGCAAGCGCATCGCGTCGAAAAGCAGCAGCCGAATAAGCGTCGAGTGGATCCAAAATATCCAATAAATGGTGAGAAACCAGTGCGCGCTCTTCGCGTGAGGGCTTGGCCGTGCCAATATCCATGCCGCGATAGATGGTGGCCGAGTCGACATTAATCAGCTCGCATGGCCATGTTTCTGCGATCGCACGTGCGATCGCGCTCTTGCCACTGGCCGTCGGTCCTGCAATGCAAAGTAAGGCGGGCGCTGTCATTGACCGCGCAAAAATAATTTGTCCAAGTCCGATACGTTCCAATGAATCCAGGTCGGACGTCCATGATTGCATTGATCGGCGCGTTCGGTCAGCTCCATTTGGCGAAGCAACGCGTTCATTTCTTCGAGCGTTAATTGGCGATTGGCGCGCACAGCGCCATGACACGCCATGGTCGCGAGCAAGGTGTTGCGTTGTTCGGTTAATAGCTGACTCGCACCAATCTGTTCAAGATCGCGTAAGACGCCTCGCGCAAGCGCTTCAAGATCACCGCGCGCAAGCATCGCGGGGACGGCCCGCAGCGCCATGGTTTGTGGTCCCATGGCAGCCATTTCAAAGCCTAATTTTTCTATTTCTATTTGGTACTCTTGGGCGAGTGCGAGCTCTTTTTCAGTGACATGAAATACGACCGGGACCAACAGACTTTGTTGAGGAAGTGTTTGTTCATCAAGGGCTTTTTTCAACTGTTCATAGACCACTCTTTCGTGTGCGGCGTGCATATCGATCAGGGCAAGTCCTGAGCTGGTCTGGGCCAAAATATAAATACCATGCACCTGGGCGAGCGCGCGACCCAATGGCCAGTCCGGTGCGGGCTCGTCGAGAGGTGCGTAGAGAGTCTGCCATGCTTGGGGCGAGGTGGAGATGGCCTGACCTGTTTCGCGCAGTTGAAAAGCGCGCTGAGATGTGGCCTGCCAAGGCGTCCCGGTCGAGCCTGAGGGCGCGAACGCGGTGGGCACAAAGGCAGAATCGCCCGTCCGCCTGGCATCGTAAGAGACTTCGATCTCAGCCGCGGATACGCTCTGCGCGCCAGCGACACCCGCCAGCGCTTGCGTCACTGTTTGCTGAACAAAGCGATGCACGGCACCGGAGTCGCGAAAACGCACTTCGTGTTTAGCTGGATGGACATTGACATCGACGGCAGCAGGATCCACGTGAAGAAAAAGTACAAAAGCAGGCTGTCGATCTCCGTGTAGCACATCGGTATACGCACTTCGTATCGCATGCGAAACCGTTCGATCGCGTACATGACGACCGTTGACAAATAAAAACTGACGATCTGCGCGGGCGCGGGCCGCGGTAGGGCGGGTGACAATGCCCATCAGTGAGATCAAGCCGCCTTGGGCATTGACTTCGATGCCGTGTTCGTTAAATTCTGAACCCAACACATCGCTGATGCGTTTGAGGGCAGAGGTGGGAAGCCATTGGCGTACGGCACGGTCGTTGTGGAAGACGCGGAAGCTGACTTCAGGAAATGCGAGAGCAATGCGTTCAATTGCATCGATGCAGTGGCCAAACTCAGTGGCCTCCGCGCGTAGAAATTTACGTCTTGCTGGGACGCGATCGAATAAATATTTAACCTCAACCGTCGTACCCAGCGCACCAGAAGCAGCCGTAGCTTCGAGCGTGCCGGGCTCGAGGCACCACGCATGCTCAGCGTCTTTGGTGCGAGAAATCAGTGTGAGTTGGGAGACTGCGGCGATCGAAGCGAGCGCTTCGCCGCGAAAGCCCATCGAATGGACGGACTCGAGCTCTTCGAGTGAACTGATTTTGCTCGTGGCGTGACGCGTGAGCGCGAGAGCGAGTTCGTGTTTTTCGATTCCGCCCCCATCATCTATCACAGCAATCCGTCTGATGCCACCCGCCTCGAGTCGGATCTCAACGGTTTGAGCACCCGCATCAACGGCATTTTCCACTAATTCTTTGAGAACGGATGCAGGTCGTTCGATGACTTCGCCCGCAGCGATTTGACTCACGAGCAAATCGGGTAGGGCACGGATGGGGCGACGCGGCGACATCATTAGCCTGTGGTGGCTAGGTGCGGATTCGCTCGAAAAAATTGCTGAATGCCAGTGTTAATGGCAACGGCAAAGCGCTCTTGCGTTTGCGGACTGCGTAGCAGTTGTTCTTCGGTGGGGTTACTGATAAAAGCCGTTTCTACCAAAATCGAAGGCATATCAGGTGCGCGCAGGACTGCGAAACCAGCGCTTTCAACCTGTGGCTTGTGCAGGCGATAAACACCGCGCAGTTGATCCAGCATTGTCGAGGCGAGCTGCGTCGAGTCTTTGATTTGGGCCGAGGTCGACAAATCAAGCAAAATTTTTGCGACTTGATTATTTTGAGTTTGAATATTGATGCCGCCGATCAGATCGGCAGAGTTTTCTTTTTCAGCCAGCCATTTTGCAGCAGTACTTGAAGCGCCGCGTTCGGACAGGACATAGACAGAGCTTCCGCCTGCAGTCGGGCGCGGGAACGCATCAGCATGCACGGAAACAAAAAGATCCGCTTTTACTCGACGTGCTTTTTCAACGCGCACATGGAGGGGCACAAAAAAATCGCCATCTCGGGTCAGGAAGGCTCTCATGCCAGGCGTCGCATCAATGCGGGCTTTGAGCTTTTTGGCGATCTCCAGTACCACGTCTTTTTCTCGTGTCCCACCCTTGCCAATCGCACCTGGGTCCTCTCCGCCGTGCCCAGCATCGACAGCGATGGTGACCATGCGACGACGACCGAGTGCAGTCGGGTTTGTGCTCGGACCTCGGTTCGGGGCAATTGGGGGTGCGAAGGATTCGGGAATTACAGGTACAGCAGCCATACCCGTGCCCTTGGGATTTTTACTGAGTTCACTGAGTACGCGTGCAAGTGGATCTTCGTCCAATTTTTTTTGCGGCATTTTTTTCAGCAGCGCCGCGAGCGGATCTTGCGCGACTTTCGGGTACAGGTCTAGCACGAGGCGATACTTATATTCACCCACTGGCTTCAGTGTGAAAACCTGCGGTGCGATGGCCTGTTTTAAATCAAAAACAAGGCGAATCACATTGGCGCGATTTTGCGCGACGCGTAGAGAGCTGATAAAAGGATCGTCAGGGCGAACTTTGCGCACTAAGTCGTTGAGTGCGGGGTTCATTTCCATCCCTTGAATATCCACCACCAAGCGATTGGGGGTTTCGAGGGTGAAGTGTTCGGCGCGCAACTCGCTATCGAGCTCGAGCGTGACGCGAGTGTAATCATCCGCGGGCCAGGTGCGCACGGCAAGGAGCTTTGCTGCCATTGCGACGCGAGGGATCAAGGGTAAAAGTAAAATCGTGGCAGCGCCTAACAAACGACGACGGGCAGGCGCTTTCAGCGTTCCTGAGAGTCCTGTCCTATCTGAGGCAGTGCGTCGATCCATCGAAGTCCCTTCACTGTGTATGCACTTAGCGTTGCCCGTCGACCTTGGTCGGCGTAAAACAAATGGATTAATAAATCCGGATGTTCTAAATAGTCGCCCGCGCGCTCTGGCCATTCGATCAAAACAATTGCGCGATTATTGAGTAAATCCCGAAATCCCACATCTAACCAATCTGTGGGATTGCTAAATCTATAAAAATCAAGATGATACAAGTATAAGTTAGAAACTTCATAAGATTCAAGTAGTGCGTAACTTGGGCTCTTTATTCGTCCAGAAACTCCACACTGTCGCAAAAAAGCTCTTACTAAGGAAGTCTTACCCGCACCGAGGTCGCCTTGCAGGTGAATGCGCCCGCCGGCTTGAGTGCCGGGAGCCAAGCCGGCCGCGGTCGCTTGCAGGTCTGCCGCGACGAGGGCAAGTGTCTGGCCTAGCCGATCTGTGGCGGCCTCGTCGGGTAGATCGAGTATGAAGGTGTTGAGGGGCGACAAGGGCATCAAGAGCGTTTTTTTTGGTTGAGCACGGTCAAATTGCAATGGTGGTGAATGCTACTATTAATTTCTCCTTTCGCGTTATTGCATCCTTCATGCGTACTCAGGAATCAAGCGCTGTCAGCGCGTTTATCGACGCCGTTTGGCTCGAAGACGGGCTGGCGGCCAACACGCTCTCGGCTTACCGCCGGGATCTGTGTGCGTTTGAGCAGTGGTTGCAGCTCGAGCGTGGAATTGCGTTGGATGCGGTTATTGGCGCTGACATTGAGTCTTGGTTCGCCGCATTGCATGCGCATTCCAAACCGAGTACTGCGAATCGGCGACTCGCAACCCTACGCCGTTATTACCTCTGGGCCATTCGCCACCAGCGTGTCACGATCGATCCTTGTCTGCAATTGACGACAGCCCGTCAGCCTTTGCGTGTCCCCAAAACGCTCTCTGAAAACCAAGTCGAGGCGTTACTTAAGCAGCCCCCTGTGCATACGCCCAGAGGCTTGCGTGATCGCGCCATGCTTGAGGTCTTGTATGCCACTGGCTTGCGGGTATCCGAACTCGTCAGCGTGGGTGTCATGGAAATCAGCTTGTCTGACGGTGTGCTGAGAGTGGTGCAAGGCAAGGGAGGTAAGGATCGCCTTGTGCCTCTAGGCGCCGAGGCTGCGCATTGGATCACCACCTATATGAAAGAGGCGAGACCCGTTTTGCTCGGTCCCCGCACGAGTCCGGCGATGTTCGTGACTGCGCGAGGGGTGCCGATGACGCGTCAATCTTTTTGGTTGTTGATTAAAAAATATGCTTTGCTCGCGGGTGTACGGGCACCGTTGTCACCCCACGTCTTGAGGCATGCCTTTGCCACGCATTTGCTCAATCACGGCGCGGATTTGCGCGTTGTGCAAATGTTGCTTGGCCACGCGGATATTTCGACGACGCAGATCTACACGCATGTGGCGCGCGAGCGCTTAAAGAGTTTGCACGCGCAGCATCACCCGCGTGGATGAGGGACTTGCTAAACTACACAACACGCCGCCGTAACTCAGTGGATAGAGTACCTTCCTCCTAAGAAGGGAGTCGGACGTTCGATTCGTCTCGGCGGCGCCATTCCAGCCTTTTTCTGATTCGCTCATGACAACAACAAACAGCACGGCAACTGATTCAGGCAAACTGCTTGATAATCCGCTAGCGTTCAGAACGATCCTGATGGGCACCTTTATTGTGCTGTTGGCAATGGGGATTCGCGCCACGATCGGTTTGTTTATTCAGCCGATGGGACTGGAGAGAGGGTGGAATCGCGAAGTCTTTTCGCTCGCCTTTGCGATACAAAATCTCGTGTGGGGTTTCGGTGCGATTGGTGCGGGCATGATGGCGGATCGCTTAGGTTCGGGGCGAACGATTGCACTGTCCATTGTGCTGTATGCGCTTGGTTTAGTGGGCACTCGCTTGGCGAGCACTGAAATGGAGTTTTATCTGACTGCGGGTGTCATAATTGGTCTTGGTCAAGCGGGGACGACCTTCGCCGTGATTTTGCCAGTGATCGCGCGTACCGTGCCTTTGGCGCATCGCAGTACTGCGATGGGAATCGCAAGCGCTGGCGGTTCGCTTGGTCAGTTTTTGGTTGTTCCAGCGGGCCAACTGTTGATCGACACGCTAGATTGGACAGGCGCCTATTGGGTCATGTCTGCGGTGTTTGCAGCCACTCTTCCCTTGGTGTGGTTCCTGCGTGGTAAACCAGCAGCCGGCACGGGTCCACAACAGTCCATGTTTTCGGCGATTGCTCAGGCATTGCGTCATCCAACGTTTCACTTTCTGTTTTGGGGGTATTTTGTCTGCGGTTTTCACACCGCTTTCATCACGCTGCACTTACCTTCCTTTGTGGTGGATAAAGGACTCAATGCAGGAACAGGAGCGATCGCGATCGGCTTAATCGGACTGTTCAATGTTTTTGGTTCCTTTACTGCTGGCAAACTCGGCGGCGTCTATAGCAAAAAGAATTTATTGGCAGGCATTTACGCCATGCGCTCGGTGGGTCTGATTTGGATTTTGCTGATGCCTACCACACCCTATGTGCTGTATGTGTTTGCAGCGTGGATGGGTGTGTTTTGGCTCGGAACCGTACCACTGACTCAAGGTCTCATCGCGCAGATCTATGGTTTGCGGTTCGCAGCCACCCTGTCTGGTATGGTCTTTCTTGGACATCAACTCGGCAGCTTTATCGGAGTCTGGCTCGGTGGGCAAATACAGTCGAGTACGGGTAGTTATGATTTGGTGTGGTGGATGGCGATTGCTTTGTCGCTGGTTGCAGCGGCCTTGTGTTTACCCGTGCGCGAAAAACCTATCGCGATCAAGCTGCCTGGTATGACGAGTCCCCAGACGACTTAAACTTTTTCTGGGTAAGCCCTTGCACGATTCACTTTTGGAGATCTGACCATGACGCAGCACGTGCAGCAGTCTCAGCAGTCTCAACTGACGCAGCTTGCTCAGGTCAAGCCTCGTGTCTCACTGTGGCTCAGAGTCTCGCTCGGCGTCATGCTACTCGTTGTGCTGACGGTGGGTTTTATGGGGTATCTCACCCCCGCCATGCGCGTGAGTTGGGAAGCCGTCGCGTCCATGTGCGGCTTCTGATCAGGATTTATGATCAATCTCAATACTTATCCTCGGGTTTCCTTTTCCGAGCTCTCGCAACGCGAGGCGGCTCAGACCACTGTATTGACCGTCAATAACCGCCTAGCCAGACGGATCGTTCAAGATTTTGCGCTGCTCACGCGAACGCAGACCAAGGTGAGTGAAATTCCTTTGATCGTCCCGTTGTCGGGCTGGATTTCGCAGCAGCTCGTGCAGGCCAGCTTTCATGAGTCGCTCTATACGCATGCCATTCTTCTCGACGCCTTTGGCGCCCAGCTGTTATGGGGACGAGTGATCGACGAGATCGAAGCCGAAGAGCCGCTTCTTGATACGCAACAAGCTGCCGTCGCTGCGCAACAGGCGGACAAACTGATCGACGAGTGGAAGATCGAGGTCGATCCGTCATCGTCGACAGAAGAGCATGCGCATTTCATGTTGTGGCGCGAACGCTATCACCAAGAGCTCGAGCGCCTAGAGGCCCTTGATCCTAATCTTGCGCTTGAGCGGGTGATCGAGCATGTGCGCGAGGGGATTCCAGTGAGGCCGCAATTATTGTTGGCAGGGTTTTCTGAAATCACACCAAGAATGGCGGAATTACTCGAGGCCTTGAGCGAGCGAGGTGTAACAGTTTCTGTCTTTGAATCAGACACGCCAATACAAGCGCAATTGACGCGCGCGATGCTTGATACGGCCCAAGGAGAATGGGTGGCGGCTGCACACTGGGCGCGTTCCCAGCTGGAAAAAGACCCCGAGGGCCGCTATGCCATCGTCGCTGTCAGTCTTGAGGCCGAGGTTGCTTTTGCGCGCAGAACCTTGATGCGCGTGCTTCAGGGGCAGAGCGATGCTTCCGAGCCCGCTGCGCAACGGTTCTCTTTCAACGTGGCGGTGGCAAGACCTTTATCGGAGTGGCAGGCTGTGCGCGCGGTGTTGGCCTGGCTGCGCACTTTTGTGTTGTTTAAAGAACAACGCAAAGCGCGTGCGAGTGACCTCGGTGCAGCTTTGTTGGCAGGCTATTGCGCTGGCGACTTGTCTGAATTGGGTGAGAGAGCCAACGTCGATGCCGACTGGCGCCACAACCAAGTCAGCGAGATGGGTGTGATGGCGTGGTCTAAAAAGATTGAGCGCCTTAAATATCTATCCCCCGCATGGCAGCTTGCCTGGCAAGCCTGGGCTGCGCTGCCGCGCAAGGCGTCGCTGCGTTTTTGGTCGACGTCTTTTCGTCAAACCTTATCAACGCTTGGCTTTCCCGGACGTGCTCACCAAAGCTCGACCGAATATCAGGTCATTGAGGCGCTCGATCAACTCTTCGAGCGCTTCGATGCTTTATCTCCGCTTTTACCCTCAACCTCCGCTTCCGAAGCATTGAATATTCTGGCGCGTTTTGCGCGCAGTATTCCCTTTCAGCCGCAACGTGACCCAAGTGCAAGACTCGATGTGCTGGGTATGTTGGAGGCCGAAGGTGGCCGTTGGGATGGCGTCTGGATATTAGGTCTGACCGATGAGGTGTTTCCCGCTATTGCCAAACCCAATCCCTTTATTCCCTTGTCTGATTTGCGCCGAGTCGGTGCGCCTAGGGCGACGCCAGAGCGCGAACGCGAGT
Source organism: Zwartia lucis (assembly GCF_965234455.1). GTDB lineage: Bacteria > Pseudomonadota > Gammaproteobacteria > Burkholderiales > Burkholderiaceae_B > Zwartia > Zwartia lucis. The sequence goes on from NZ_OZ248473.1 coordinate 205,828, forward strand.
GGGCGGTGCACATGCATGGACAGTTATGCGCGCTCGCACCCACGGTCGTGCTGAGTTCGGCCATGCACGAGGGTGAGCGCGGCTTGAGACCTTCGCCTTTGATTCAAGGCATCGCCCTGAGCCATTTCGCTCAATCATCCATGATCGAGACGCCAGGTTGCGCGGCTCTTGAATCTCTCGAGGATGATCAGGCTCCGGTTTTACGGGCTGAGGAACACGTCAAGGGTGGTATTGCTTTGCTAGAAACGCAGGCGCGCAATCCCTTGTGGGCATTTGTGCGCTATCGCTTAGGTGCCTATGGACTTCCAGCCTATTCGGATCTCGTGCCCATATCCGCCCGTGGCATGTTTCTCCATGCGGTGATGGAGTTGGTTTGGTTATCCTTTCGCAGTCAGTCTGAATGTCAACGTATGACGGCGTCGGGTGAGCTGCGAGAAAAACTTCAAGAATTCATTCACCTTGCTGCAGAGCAGGAGTTGCTTGCTTTAAACCCTGCCTTGCGTGCGCTCGAAGAGAAGCGGGCCTTAGCGATTGTGACGGCCTGGTTAGTGCTCGAGTGTGAAAGAAAACCCTTTGTGGCGGTGCAGGTTGAGGAAAAGCACGCGCTTACTGCCGCGGGCTTGACACTCAATGTTCGCTTGGATCGCATGGATGAACTAGAGGACGGCAGTCGAGTCGTGATTGATTACAAAGGCGGCTCAAGCCTGCCAACAGTGCTCAACGATTGGCAACGTGAACGACCTGTTCAGCTGCAATTGCCTGCCTATGCCGCCGTGCTGGATAAACAAGGCGTTCTGGATACCGTCGCAGGTTTGATGCTAGTTCATTTGCATTCAGGCGCACAGCCTCCCGTGGGTCTAGTGAGCCGAGATATCGGACTCGAGGGGCCGACGCTGTTTGATCAAGCAGAATATCCTGACCCAGATTGGTCAGCAGCGATTATTCGGCTCAAAGACGTGGTGCATGCCTTAGCGTCCGAGTTCACCTCAGGTGTGGCGATCAACCAGTCTTGGTCGCGCACGGATTTAAAGTATTGCGATGTGCCGGCACTACTCAGGCGCTACGACGATGGTCAAGCGTTATACGAGGATGGCGCTGAGACTACCAACTCGTTCGATCGCGCGAGCGGAGCAATACATGGCCACTAAACAACCTAGCGATTGGGCTGTCAGAGAGCGTGCCACAGATCCACAATACTCTTTCCTTGTCCAGGCGCCAGCGGGCTCAGGCAAAACCGAGTTGCTCACGGATCGTATTCTTGCCTTGCTCGCGACCGTCGGACGTCCCGAGGAAATTGTTGCGATTACCTTTACGCGTAAAGCGGCAGCTGAAATGCACGAGCGGGTGTTGGAAAAACTTCGTCGCGCTGAAAATCCCATACAACCTGAGAGTGCGCACGAGCTGAAAAGTTGGCGGCTTGGACGCGCCGCGCTTGAACGGGATCAGAGATTTGGCTGGGCATTGCTAGAGCATCCCGCGCGCCTTTCCATCAGAACGATTGATGCGTTTTGCGCCTCGTTGGTGCGCAATATGCCTTGGCTTTCCTCCATGGGTGGGGTCCCCAATCCCGTCGACGATGCGCGGGTTCATTATCTCGAGGCTGCGCGTCAGACGCTAGAGATGGTGGGTGAGTCTGAGTCTGTCACGCGTTTGCTTGAGCATATGGATTTGGATGTGGCCCAAACCTGCGATGCCCTTGCGGACATGTTGGCTCAGCGGGATCAGTGGTTGCCCTTGTTGCCTGATGGGGATGATCGTCATGTCTTGGAGGAGAATTTTCAAGATGCAGTCAGTCAGGATTTGGTGGGTCTGAGAGCCTTGATGCCTGTCGGTTGGGCTGAACAGTTAGCGCCGCTTGCGCGCGCCGCTGTCGCGGTCTTGTCGCAAGACAACTCCTCGCACACCATATGGGCCCTACAAGACTGGGATGGCCAGGCTTTTGATGCGCAAGCCTTTGAACTGCCGCGTTGGAAAGCTCTTGCCGCTTTACTCTTAACTAGCTCGGGCGGCCTGCGTAAAACCGTCAATAAAAATCTAGGTTTTCTGCCTCAAACAAGAGAAAAAGAGCGAGTGATTGAATGGCTGCAAAGCCATGATTCACTTCAAACCACTGCTTGGGTCAAGCGTCTTTACGCGGTGGTCAACACCCCAGAGCCCGTGTTTACCGAAGATCAATGGGAGATTTTGCAAGCACAGCTCAGTTGTTTGCGGATCGCAGCGGCGCAATTGATGCTGAGGTTTATGGAAGCTGGCGAGGTCGACTTTATCGAAACTGCCCGGAGAGCCGATCAGGCGTTGGGTCGTGCCGAAGAACCTACCGAGCTGTTACTAAAACTCGATCAAAATATCCGACATCTCTTGATTGACGAATTTCAGGATACGAGCCAATCACAGATTTCCTTGATCGAAAAAATCACGTCAGGCTGGCAACAAGGCGATGGACGAACCTTGTTTTTGGTGGGCGATCCGATGCAGTCGATTTATCGCTTTCGTAAAGCCGACGTTGTACTGTTTTTGCGTGTGCGCGACGAAGGCTTAGGGACGATCCGTCCTGAGTGTTTGACGTTGACGGATAACTTTCGCTCTCAGCGTGGCATTGTTGAGTGGGTCAATGGCACCTTTTCTTCGCTCTTTCCTCAGAAAGACGATCCGTCCGCAGGTGCGATTGCTTATGCACCTTCAACAGCCTTCAAAGACGCGACGATCTCTCCTGCCGTACGATTTCACCCAGTCTGTCCTCAGTTGGGACACCGCTCCGAGGACGTGGTGCTGGACTTAGTCAGAGAGGCCCTCACTGCCTTTCCCGACGCGGAGCATCCTGTCGCGATTTTGGTGCGTGCGCGCTCTCATCTCAAGGATGTCACGCAATTGCTAGCCCAAGAGGGTATCGCTTGCCGTGCGGTCGAATTGGTGCCGTTGCATTTGCGTGCCTACGTGGTCGACCTGGTGCAAATCATTCGCGCCTTAGCGCATCCCGGCGATCGTGCTGCCTGGCTGTCGGTATTGCGTTCTCCTTATTGTGGTCTACGTTTGGAGAGTTTGCATCGTCTCTTCGGGATGGACCGAGAGGCTTCGATTCCCACGTTGCTCGAACGCGCATTGCGCCCCAAGGACTCGACCTCAAAGTGTCAGGCACAAACACTACTTTCGCCAGATGAGTATCAACGCTTGTGTGCGGTTGCGCCTGTCATGCTGGACGCTTTGGCGCAGGACGATCTTGCGCCTTTGGCCGCGCGTGTTGAATGTGTCTGGCGCTTGTTGGGAGGCGTTGCGCTCGCGCGGACTGCGACCGACTTGCAAGATGCCGAGAGTGTTTTTGCGCTGATTGAGAAAATCGCACCTTATGGTGGACTCGATGTGGATGTGCTTGATGCACGCCTCACGCGTTTATACGCCTCTCCCGAAGCGGGTGAGCGTTCGGTCGAAGTGATGACCATGCACAAAGCGAAAGGTTTGCAGTTTGAGTCCGTGATTTTGTTTGGTTTGCATCATCAACCTGTGTCTGATCGCACACCTTTAGTTCGCATCGAGCAAGTCGCGGATAAAGTCATGCTGGGGCCGATCAAGGCTCGGGCGACAGATGAGCAAGATGTGATTTCTAAATATCTTGCCCAGCGCGACAAGCGGCGCAGTGAGTTCGAAGTCGATCGCTTGTTGTATGTGGCGGCGACCCGAGCGAAACAAAGCCTGCACCTCGTCGCAGAGTTGCAGCGCGACGTTGATACAGGGGCGCCATTGGCGGCGCGCTCGGGTAGCTTATTAGCACGCCTGTTTCCCTATGTGCAGCTGCCTGAGCTTGCCGCGATGGTTGAAAAGGTTTTAATTTCAGAACAACCCGTCCCTGCATTTTTAATGTCGCATTTGACACGCCTCAAAGACCGGATCCCACAGCAAGGTCAAGCACCAGAGTCTCATAATCTCGCCTTCACTTGGCGCGCGCAATCGAGTTTCGAGCGTCTAACGGGTATTTTGGTGCATGGTTGGTTGGCGCACATGGGCGAGAAAGACTCCACGAAATGGTCTCCGGAGCGGGTCGCACAGCAACGCACCCGCATTGAACGGCAGTTACACCAACTGGGGGTCGCTGCAGAGGAGGGGGCTGCTGCTGCCACTGAGGTCATCGACACCTTGGTCGCGATGCTCAATAGTGAGCGAGGTCGGTGGCTACTGAACCATTCTCAGGCTCGGCGCGAATGGGCTTTGTTGGATGAAACCGGTCAGCTGTCGGTGCTGGACTATGCCCTTAAAGATGACAAGGGATGGCTGGTTGTCGATTACAAAACCGGACGACCCGAGCCGACTGAAACCACGCAAGTCTTTGGTCAGCGGATGATGTTGCGCTATCAGTCCCAGTTGGAGCGGTATTGCAATAAATTATCTGCTTTTGATGGCGCTCCGGCGCGCGCGGCCTTGTATTTTCCACGTGATCAGCTCTGGTTTGAATATGTTCCAGTGCAGTGAGGCAAGCCCTGCTAAAATCTAGTTTGGCGGGCCCCTTCGCATGGTTCGGCGGTCAATCTGGTCAGGTCGGGAACGAAGCAGCCACAGCCGTGCAGAATTAGTGCCGAAGTCAGGCTCGCCTCTTTCATTTCCGTCTGTGGTCGGTAAAACTTATGAGCTATTTGGTTCTTGCGCGTAAATGGCGCCCTCGCTCGTTCGATACGCTGGTCGGTCAAGATCACGTTGTTCGTGCCCTCACGCACGCACTGACCACCCAGCGCCTTCATCATGCCTGGTTGTTTACCGGCACGAGAGGCGTAGGTAAAACAACGCTTTCGCGGATTTTGGCCAAATCGCTCAATTGTGAAACAGGCATCACGGCGACGCCTTGTGGCGTATGTCAGGCTTGTACCGAGATCGACCAGGGACGGTTTGTCGACTATCTTGAGCTGGATGCTGCCTCTAATCGTGGCGTCGATGAAATGACCCAGTTACTCGAGCAGGCGGTCTACTCGCCGAGTGCGGGCCGCTTCAAGGTCTATATGATCGACGAAGTCCACATGTTGACAGGCCATGCGTTTAACGCAATGCTTAAAACACTCGAAGAGCCGCCTGCTCACGTCAAGTTCATTCTTGCGACAACGGATCCTCAGAAAATCCCTGTCACAGTGTTGTCCCGCTGTTTACAGTTCAATTTAAAGCAAATGCCTGGCGAGGCGATTGTGGGTCACCTCGAAAACGTTCTGGGTCAAGAACAGATCCCCTTCGAAGTACCCGCTTTGCGTCTGCTCGGTCAGGCGGCCGCAGGCTCGATGCGCGACGCCCTGTCGTTGACGGATCAGGCGATTGCCTACAGCGCCAGCAATCTGACTGAGGAGTCGGTGCGGGGTATGCTTGGTACCATTGATCAGCGGCATCTGGTTCGACTGTTGGATGCCTTGCAATCAGGGCAGGCATCTGCGGTGCTTGAAATCGCTGACGAACTCGCGACACGCGGTCTTTCCTACCGCGCGGCTCTGGCAGATTTGGCGGTCCTGTTGTCACGCATTGCGATTGCTCAGCGGGTCAGCGCAGCTGTTGACGAGGCCGATCCCGTCGCGCTCGATATTCGTCGGTTCGCGACCTCTCTGCATCCCGATGTGGTTCAATTGTTTTACACAGTCGCGGTCCATAGCCGTTCAGAACTTGCGATCGCTCCAGACGAGTACGCAGGTTTTGTCATGGCATGCTTGCGGATGCTTTCTTTGGGTGGGACCTCAGGCTTAGCAATGCCTGCCCCGGATGCTTCGGTCCAAGTTGCCTCGGCCCCGGCCTCCTCAGTGACACCCAACGTCACGGTCTCCGCTCAGCCAGCCCCCATTAAACCTCCGCCCTCTCTGCCAACGCCGCCTGTGTCCGCTCCCAAGGCAGTCATCCCGGCAGAAGCGCAAGCGCCTCCGCCAAAACCAGAGACTAAGCCAGAGCTTGATTCAGGGCCTGATGTAGCAACTGATGCAGCACTTGATACAGCACTTGATGCAGAACCTGTTGACGGCTTTGATTTTCAGGGTTCTGATGAGCAAGACGAATACACACTGACTGCCGCGGACTTCCAAAAAATGCATTCAGCAGACGCGGAGGGGCTTAACCAGGTGTTTATCACGTCCCCCGTGGCTTCTGCCAGCATCGGCATCATCGTCTTGCCCGAGCCATGGGCTACCTTCGCCGCCAAGTTACCGCTTTCTGGGATGGCCGAGCAGCTGGCCCGACAGTCTGAGTGCGTTGCAATCGTCAAGCAACAAATGACCTTGCGCGTTCCGAGCAAAGCCTTGTCGGAAGGCGTTCCAGTCGAACGCTTGCGTACCGTATTGAATGATTATTTTGGTTTCGAGATCGAGTTGCTGTTTGAGATCGGTGCAGGCGAAGGGGCCTCCGCGCATGCGCTTGATCTGGTGGCTCAACAGGCGCGTCAAGAGGCTGCAGAGGTTGCGATCGAGCAAGACCCTTTTGTACGAGCACTTATTCAGGACTTTGGTGCCAAGGTGGTCACCGGATCCATTAGACCCAGTCAGCGCAATTAGGATGCTGACCCGATTGACTCTTTAATTTTTTTTCAGGAAATCCAATCATGATGAAAGGACAAATTGCTGGTCTGATGCGTCAGGCACAGCAGATGCAGGAAAACATGAAAAAGGCTCAAGATGCTTTGGCCGATATTTTGGTCGAGGGTGCATCGGGTGGCGGCTTGGTCAAGGTCACCATGACGTGTCGACATGACGTCAAGCGAGTGACGATTGATCCTAGCCTGCTTGCCGACGACAAAGATATGCTCGAGGACTTGGTGGCTGCCGCCTTTAACGATGCCTTGCGCAAAGCCGAGGCGACTTCGTCGGAAAAAATGTCCTCAGTGACGGCGGGTATGCCTTTACCACCCGGAATGAAACTACCTTTCTAATTCATATGGAAAAAATCGGAACTGAACCGCAACCGTTACTGGCGCTGGTGGAGGCGCTCAAGCGTTTGCCGGGCGTGGGTATCAGGACGGCGCGACGTATGGCCTATCACCTGCTGCAGCATGATCTGCAAGCCGCCGAGCAACTCGGACAAGCACTGACCCAAGCGGTCGAATGTTTGCAGCACTGTGAGCAGTGCAATGGCTTTACCGAGGTGCCTGTGTGTGCGACGTGCGAGCACTCGGAACGTGACGAGACTTTGCTTTGTATTGTCGAGACGCCTGCGGATCAAAATTCGATCGAGGCGACCCACGGTTACACCGGTTTGTATTATGTGCTGATGGGTAGCCTTGCACCGCTTGAGGGTAGAGGCCCCGATGAGCTTGATTTTGGCCGTGTCTTAAAAAGAGCGGGTAATGGCAAAGTGGCCGAGGTGATTCTTGCGACCAACTTTACGGCCGAGGGTGAGACCACCGCGCATTACTTGTCAGAGTCCCTGCGCGCGCTCGGCATCAAGGTCACACGCCTTGCACGCGGCGTTCCCGCAGGTAGCGAAATAGAGTATGTGGATGCCGGGACCGTTGCCTGGGCATTGCTGGAGCGCCGTCCTACCTAAAGCACGGTGCTTCAAGGTCAGGGTGCTTGTCGCGCCCAAACCTGATCCCTCAACGCTGTGCGTCAATCAGTGCGTCGAGCTTGCGCGCGTCGGCGACAAAAGCACGAATGCCTTCGGATAGCTTTTCGCTCGCCATCGCATCTTCATTTAACAGAAAACGGAAGTTTTGCTCATTGCAGGGCAAAGCCTTTGGCTGACTGGCGTGCGCATTGTCAGGCGTGAGCGAAGCTACAAGACTGTCCTGAGCTTCGCTCAGACTTGCTAAAAGCTCGGGGCTGATCGTTAGTAAATCGCAACCGGCCAAGGCCAAGATTTGACCTGTATTACGAAAGCTCGCGCCCATGATTTCGGTCGTGATGCCAAAATACTTGTAGTAGTTGTAAATTTTGGTGACCGACAGGACGCCAGGGTCGTTGCGGCCGCTGCTCGCGACCTCGTTCCAGGCGCTGCCTTGCTGTTTTTTGTGCCAATCGTAGATACGGCCCACGAAAGGGGAAATAAGCTGAGCGCGGGCATCGGCGCACGCCACCGCCTGAGAAAGAGAGAACAGCAGGGTCAAATTACAGCGAATGCCTTCAGACTCGAGTACCCGGGCGGCCTGAATACCTTCCCAAGTCGCCGCGATCTTGATCAAAACGCGCGCTCGACCAAAGCCCTCGGTCTCATAAAGCGCCATAATTTGACGAGCCCGATCAATGGTGGCGCGTGTATCAAAGGAAAGACGGGCGTCAACCTCAGTAGAAACGCGCCCTGGCACAATATTAAGGATTTCTTTTCCAAACGCCACAAGCAAGTGATCCACGAGCGCCTCTTTGGAAGCCTTGGGGTGCGCCTTGACGCAACGCTCCAGCATGGGGCGATAAGCATCCTGCTGGACCGCCTTCAAAATCAGCGATGGATTGGTGGTTGCATCGGTGGGCTGATAGCGTTTCATGCTCTCAAAGTCGCCCGTGTCTGCTACAACGGTGGTGTATTGACGTAAAGATTCGAGAAGGCTGGCCATCGGGTTATACTTCCAAGGTTTGCTTACAAGATTTGATGCCGGGGTTCATTGTGCTTCCAAATATATTTACTGAGATAGAGCTTAAAAACCCAGGGTCTGGTGTTGAATCAACTGCCGCTAAAACGATTGCTATTTTAGCCTTGGCTGATGGTACCGTGTTTCGAGGCATCTCGATCGGTGCCCCGGGGCATACCGTCGCCGAGGTGGTGTTCAACACCGCTATGACAGGTTACCAAGAGATTTTGACGGACCCCAGCTATAGCGGCCAGATCGTGACGCTGACCTATCCTCACATCGGAAATACGGGTATCAACCTCGAAGACGTTGAATCCACCAAAATCCACGCCGCTGGTTTGATTGTCCGCAACTGCCCCGCTCGACTGTCAAACTTCCGTTCGACCCAGTCTTTACCGGATTACCTCAAGTCACAGGGTATTGTCGCGATTGCTGAAATCGACACCCGCAAGCTCACACGTATCCTACGCGAGGGTGGTGCGCAAGGTGGTTGTATTTTTGTGGGTGACGATGCGGACCAAGCGCTCAAGCTTGCCGCAGCCTTTCCTGGCATGTCTGGTCAGGATTTGGCCAAAGTTGTTTCCGCCACTAAAAATGCCACTTGGACGGAATCCACGTGGCAACTAGGCGTTGGTTATGGCAAAAATGATAGTCAGACCCCACATGTCGTCGCCTATGACTTTGGCGTGAAATCCAATATTCTGCGCTTGCTCGCCGAACGTGGTTGCCGCATCACTGTGGTGCCCGCGCAAACAACTGCCGAGCAAGTTTTAGCACTCAATCCGGACGGGGTATTCCTCTCCAACGGCCCGGGCGATCCAGATCCTTGCGACTACGCCATTGCCGCAACCAAGATTTTTCTAGAGCGCAAGTTGCCCACCTTTGGGATCTGTCTCGGACACCAGATCATGGGGCTGGCCCTAGGTGCCAAGACGCTCAAGATGAAAACGGGCCATCATGGCTCCAACCATCCTGTGCAAGACTTGGCAAGCGGACGCGTATTCATCACAGCCCAAAACCACGGTTTTGCCGTCGATGCTAAAACGCTTCCCGCCAATGCCCGCGTGACGCACATTTCATTGTTCGACGGCACCTTGCAGGGCTTTGAACTCACGGACCGCCCGGCATTTTGTTTTCAAGGGCATCCCGAAGCCAGCCCTGGACCGCACGACATCGTGGTCTTGTTCGATCAATTCATGAGCCTGATGGCCGGTAAACAATAAAGAGTCACCATGCCCAAGCGTACAGACCTAAAAAGTATTCTCATCATTGGCGCAGGTCCGATCATCATCGGTCAAGCCTGCGAATTCGATTACTCCGGCGCTCAGGCCTGCAAAGCCTTAAAGGCCGAGGGCTACCGCACCATTTTAGTCAATAGCAATCCTGCGACCATCATGACGGACCCAGAGACCGCCGATGTCACTTACATCGAGCCAATCACTTGGCAGGTCGTTGAAAAGATCATAGAAAAAGAGCGCCCTGATGCGGTTTTACCCACCATGGGTGGTCAGACCGCACTCAATTGTGCCCTCGATCTCGACAAGCACGGCGTACTCAAAAAATACAACGTAGAACTGATCGGTGCCAACGCGCACGCGATCGAAAAAGCCGAAGACCGCCAAAAATTTAAAGTCGCGATGAGCGCGATCGGACTCGAGTCCGCACGCTCCGGTGTGGCCCACACACTCGAAGAAGCGTGGGAAGTTCAAAAGCGGATTGGGATTGAAATTGGGACCTCAGGTTTTCCCGCCGTGATTCGCCCAAGTTTTACCTTGGGCGGCAGCGGCGGCGGTATCGCCTACAACGCCGAAGAGTTTGAAACGATCTGCCGCCGCGGTCTTGAGGCCTCGCCGACCAGCGAGTTGCTCATCGAGGAATCACTGCTCGGCTGGAAAGAATTTGAAATGGAAGTCGTGCGCGATTGCGCCGACAACTGCATTATTGTCTGCTCGATTGAAAACCTCGATCCAATGGGTGTGCACACTGGCGACTCCATCACGGTTGCGCCCGCACAGACCTTGACCGACAAAGAATATCAAATCATGCGTAACGCCTCGATCGCGGTGTTGCGCGAGATCGGTGTCGATACCGGTGGCTCCAACGTACAGTTCGCAGTCAATCCTGAAAACGGTCGCATGATCGTCATCGAAATGAATCCCCGCGTGTCGCGATCCTCGGCACTCGCTTCCAAAGCAACAGGATTCCCGATTGCTAAAGTCGCTGCGCGTCTTGCTGTGGGTTATACGCTCGATGAGTTGAAAAACGAAATCACGGGTGGTGCGACGCCCGCCTCCTTTGAACCGACGATCGACTATGTGGTCACCAAAGTGCCACGTTTCGCCTTCGAAAAATTTCCGACTGCGGATGCACGCCTGACCACACAGATGAAGTCGGTCGGTGAAGTGATGGCGATTGGCCGTACCTTTCAGGAGTCTTTCCAGAAAGCGCTGCGCGGTCTCGAAGTGGGTGTCGATGGTCTCAATCAAAAGACAACCGATCGCGAAAAAATCCAAATCGAACTCGGCGAGCCTGGCCCTGAGAGGATCTGGTACGTGGGCGATGCCTTCGCGCAGGGCTTTAGCCTTGACGAGGTGCACCAGCTCACCAAGATCGATCCTTGGTTCCTGGCACAAATCAAAGAAATTGTTGATATTGAATTGGCGCTCGAGCAGCGCACACTTGCAGATCTCGATGTGGAGACGCTCTTGCAGCTCAAGCGTCGCGGTTTCTCGGATCGTCGTTTAGCGTTTCTGCTCGACACCGTCGAAGCCGAGGTCCGCAAGTTGCGCCATCAGTTCAACGTGCGTCCCGTTTACAAGCGTGTTGATACGTGCGCGGCTGAGTTCGCGACCAATACGGCGTATCTCTACTCTACCTACGAACAAGAGTGCGAAGCCGCACCCACCGATCGTAAAAAAATCATGGTGCTCGGTGGTGGTCCCAACCGTATCGGTCAAGGTATTGAGTTTGATTATTGCTGCGTGCATGCGGCGCTCGCCTTGCGTGAAGATGGTTACGAAACCATCATGGTCAATTGCAACCCAGAGACCGTCTCGACCGATTACGACACCTCGGATCGTTTGTACTTTGAGCCCTTGACGCTTGAGGACGTACTTGAAATCGTCCACAAGGAAAAGCCGGTGGGCATTATTGTCCAATACGGTGGTCAGACGCCCTTGAAACTCGCCCGCGCACTTGAGGCGAACGGTGCGCCGATCATCGGCACCAGCCCCGAGTCGATCGACGTTGCAGAGGATCGCGAGCGTTTCCAGAAACTGCTCAACAAGCTCAACCTGCGTCAGCCGCCTAACCGCACCGCGCGCACTGAAAGCGAAGCGCTCAATCACGCCCAAGAAATTGGCTATCCCTTGGTGGTACGTCCAAGCTATGTACTCGGTGGACGCGCGATGGAAATCGTGCACGAGCAAATCGATCTCGAGCGCTATATGCGCGAGGCCGTCAAAGTCAGTAACGATTCTCCAGTATTGCTCGATCGCTTTTTGAATAACGCGATTGAAATCGACGTTGATTGCTTGTGCGATGGTCAAGAGGTGTTCATCGGTGGTGTGATGGAGCACATCGAGCAGGCGGGCGTGCACTCCGGTGACTCCGCATGCTCCTTGCCACCATACTCGCTGTCTCCCGAGATGACTGAGGAAATTAAGCGCCAGACCGCCTTGATGGCGCGTGCATTAAATGTGAAAGGCTTGATGAACGTGCAATTCGCCGTCCAAAACGGCGACGTGTACGTCCTCGAAGTCAATCCACGCGCATCGCGCACCGTTCCCTTTGTGTCCAAGGCCACGGGTTTGCAGCTCGCCAAAATCGCCGCTCGTGTGATGGCAGGGCAGACCTTGGCGTCGCAAGGCATTACAAAAGAAGTCGTGCCCCATTACTTCTCCGTCAAAGAAGCCGTCTTCCCCTTCGTGAAGTTCCCAGGTGTAGATACGATTCTCGGACCCGAGATGAAGTCGACGGGCGAAGTCATGGGCGTGGGCGAAACCTTTGGTGAGGCTTTCGTCAAATCCCAGATGGCTGCCAGCGTCAATCTGCCTGAGTCCGGCACGGTCTTTATCAGTGTGAAAAATGCGGACAAGCCCAAGGCCGTTCAAGTCGCGCGCGGTCTGCACGGGTTGGGCTTCAAGGTGGTCGCAACACGTGGAACGGCCGCTGCGATCCAGGAGGCTGGTATTCCCGTGATACTGGTCAACAAGGTCGCCGAAGGTCGTCCGCATATTGTCGACATGCTCAAAAATGGCGAAATTTCTCTCGTGATCAATACCGTCGAGGAGCGCCGCAATGCGATCACCGATTCGCGCGCGATTCGTACCCAAGCCTTGGCGGCACGCGTGACCTATTACACGACGATTGCGGGCGCGCTCGCGGCCGTCGAGGGCATGCAATACTTGCGCGAAGGTCTCGGGATCAAGGTGTACTCACTCCAAGACTTACACCGCTCGCTCGCTTCTTAACGACATTTAGGCAGACTGGCTGATGACGCTTCCCTACACAGGATTACGTGTTTTAGACATCAGCCAGGGCATCGCAGGACCTTATTGCGCGCATATTCTGTGGCAACAGGGGGCCGATGTCATCAAAGTCGAACCCCCAGCGGGCGACTGGATTCGCCATGTCGGTGTCACCAAGGATGATCACAGCGCCTATGGTATTCAGCATAGTGCCGGAAAAAAAGCGCTTGCTTTGGATGCACGGTCTTCCGAGGGTAAAAAAATCTTGCTCGACATGGCGATGCAAGCCGATGTCCTCGTGCAAAATTTTCGTCCTGGTGTGGCGCAGCGTCTGGGCGTTGGTTATGAAGCGCTTTCCTTGCTCAAACCTGACCTCGTCTACGTCTCGATTAGTGGCTACGGACCAGATGGTCCCTACGCCGACGCACCCGCCACAGACTCAGTCATGCAAGCCGACAGCGGACTGATGTTTTCCAATCAGGATGAGCACGGCATACCACGTCGCATCGGCTTGTTAGCCGCAGATGTGATGACGGGTTTGTATGCGGCACAAGGTGCTGCAACCGCCCTGTATCAACGGTTGGCGCGCCAGCAAGGCACGCATGTGGAAGTGAGCCTGTTCGAGGCCTGCGCCTCGTTTCAAGGCATGTGCTTTATCGAAGAAGCGATCGCAGGCAAGCGACCGTTTGGTTCGGTCAGCGCCCCAAACGGGGTCTTTGACAGCGCCGACGGTAAAATTTCTGTCGTGACGGTCCACACGGAGCATTTTCACAATATTTGCGATGCGATGGGTCACGAAGAGTGGAAGACGGATCCGCGTTTTCTCGATAACCATATTCGTTTTGAAAATAGAGCCGCTTTGCACGAGGCCATGCGTCTACAGCTGCGCCAACACTCCACCGAGTATTGGACTGCATTATTTAAAAAGCACGATGTCCTGCATGCCGTGGTGCGTGATTACCAGGGAGTACTCAATCATCCTCAGGCCCTTCACCTCAACTTGACGCAGCAGCTTGAGCAACAAGGTGTGGGCGTCCTTCCTTATATTGGTATTCCGATTCACCCCCATCGTCGCCCAGTTGAAAGTTCGCCGCGTATTGGCGAACATTCGATCGAGATTTTGCAACAACTGGGCTTGACTCAAGAGACGATCGAGCAACTACTCGTCTCGGGTGTCGTCAAGCAGGCAGGTCGTTAGCGGTGAGCGTTTTTATTACGGGTGCCAGTAGTGGTCTCGGCGCAGCCTTGGCACACCATTATGCGTCGCAGGGTCATGTGGTGGGCTTGCTCGCACGTCGCGGCGATCGTCTGCGAGAGCTCGCGGCCACGTTGCCGGGTACGCAACATCTTTACGTTGTGGATGTCTGCGATCGTCAAGCCTTGCATGCGGCCGCTGAAGACTTCATCCAAAAGGTAGGGCGCGTTGACATCGTGATCGCTTCAGCCGGAATCAGTGCCGGAACCTTGACTGAGCAAAAAGATGATTTTGCGGTATTCAAAGCGATCTTTGAGACCAATGTTTTAGCGACTGTTTCAACGTTTGAACCCTTTGTGCCACATATGAAGCAGGCTAGAGCAGGCACGTTGGTTGGGATCGCCTCGGTCGCCGGTGTGCGAGGTCTGCCGGGTGCGGGCGCCTATAGTGCTTCGAAGTCCGCCGTCACGACGTATTGCGAGAGCTTGCGCCTGGAGCTCAAGCCTTTTGAAGTGCGTGTCGTGACCATCGCGCCGGGCTACATCAAAACAGAGATGACTGCGAAAAACCCCTTCAGCATGCCATTCTTGCTAGAGGCAGAAGTCTTTGCAACACGCGCAGCTCGGGCGATCGCGCAAGAAAATTCTTATACCGTGATTCCCTGGCAAATGGGCGTGGTGGGGAAAATCATGCGCGTGCTGCCGAACTGGTTATATGACCGTTTAGCTGTCAATGCGCCTCGTAAGCCTCGCCAGAGGCCTTAGGGCGTGACGTCGTTTTGTGAGTCCTGACCGAGGTGATCAACCTCGCCCCACCCGAGAATCTTCCAAGACTCTGGAGAAACACTCAAGCGATTGAGGCTCGCGTTCAGCAACGGTGCTTTGCGATCAGCCTGTAATCCGACCTGACTGGCATGGCGCCAGATGATATCCATCGCGCCGCCATGACTGACCACCATGATCCGCTCGCCAGGATGTTTGACGGCGAGATTGTTCATCGCGCCTACGACTCTGCGATGAAAAAAACCTAGCGACTCTCCTTCAGGCATCTCTAGATCCGGATCTCGACTGCGCCAAATGCGGTAAGCCTCAGGCTGATGCTGCGCCATTTCACTGTAGATCAAGCCCTGCAGGACTCCAAAGTGACGCTCACGAATACCAGGCTCCAGTGCGAGTGGCAGGCCGATCGATTCGGCGACGATGCTTGCAGTATGCTGCGCACGCTTGAGATCGCTACTGTAGATCGCGTCCAGACGCGTGCCCGAGTCGCTTAGGAGTTTCATGTGGCGCGCCAGCGAACGCGCTTGCTCGATGCCATGTTCATTGAGTCCGATATCTTCCCAGCCTTGGACGCGACTCTCGACATTCCAGGGCGTTTCACCGTGACGAACCAACCAGATTTCAGTCATGCTGTGCATCAATCCTCAAAATAGAGCATTCAGTGTACTGCGCGCGCTTATTGCTCAGCAAAAGCCCTTTCAATCACAAAGTCGCCCGGTCGCGTTGTATTGCCTTCGTTAAAACCACGCGCTTCAAGTATGCCTTTGAGGTCACGCAACATCTCAGGACTGCCACAAATCATGATGCGGTCTTGCTCGCGGTCCAGACTGGGCACGCCCAAATCGGAAAAGAGTTTGCCGTTTTCAATCAAGGTCGTGATTCGACCTGTATGGGTGTAAGCCTCCCGCGTCACCGTGGGGTAGTAGCGCAGTTGCTTGCTCACCATTTCGCCTAAAAACTCGTGGCGAGGCAAGGTCTGTGTCAAATAGTCGTGATACGCCAGCTCGGCGATTTCGCGCACGCCATGGACCAGCACAACTTCTTCGAATTTTTCGTAGGTTTCTGGATCGCGGATGACGCTCAAAAAGGGCGCCAGACCGGTACCGGAAGCAAGCATATATAGACGTTTGGCGGGTAATAGATAATCGATCAGCAGGGTGCCCGTTGGTTTGCGACCGACCACAATCGAATCACCGACCTGGATGTGTTGCAGGCGTGAGGTCAGTGGGCCGTCCTCGACTTTGATACTCAAAAACTCAAGGTGCTCTTCGTAATTGGCGCTCGCGATACTGTAGGCACGCAAGAGGGGCTTATCATTGACCCGCAGACCGATCATGGTGAAATGACCGTTACTAAATCTCAGTGAGGGATCGCGCGTCGTCGTAAAACTAAAGAGGCGGTCTGTCCAATGATGCACACTCAGGACTTTTTCTTCGTTAAAAGCACTCATGCGGATTTTCTTTATGTCTGACAATGAAAAACTATAACAAATATGGCGGAGAATCTTCGCCAAGTTGACGGATAACTACGGTTAACGCTTATCTAGCGTTCAATTTGGTTAAAGTTTTGGGTCTGTAAGGCTATAGTGGCTATGCGCCACAATGCGCGATCGAGATGTTGAATGGTTGTAGGAGCTAGATTCATGAGTATGCAGAACCCGTTTAAATGGACCCGTGTGGTGTTGCAAAGCGCCGCGGTGTTGGCGTTTTCCTCTGCCGCGCTGGCACAGGGCACGATTAAGATCGGTGAGATCAATAGCTACAAAGCGCAGCCCGCTTTTCTCGAGCCTTACAAAAAGGGCATGGAGTTAGCCGTCGAGCAGATCAATGCCGCCGGTGGACTCAATGGCAAAAAAGTTCAACTCATCACACGTGACGACAATGCCAATCCTGGTGATGCCGTGCGGGTCGCCGAAGAGCTCATTTCCCGCGACAAGGTGGATGTGTTGACGGGGTCTTTTCTCTCGCACATTGGTTTAGCCCTAACGGATTTCGCGAAACAGAAAAAAGTATTTTTTCTCGCCAGCGAGCCGTTGACCGATAAGATTGTTTGGCAAAATGGTAACCGCTATACCTTCCGCTTGCGAACTTCAACCTATATGCAAGTCGCGATGTTGGTGCCCGAAGCAGCGGCGATGAATAAAAAGCGCTGGGCGATTGTCTATCCCAATTACGAGTATGGTCAATCCGCAGCGGCGACTTTTAAGGCGCTCCTCAAAGCCGCACAACCAGATGTCGAGTTTGTCGCCGAGCAGGCCCCGCCCTTAGGCAAGCTTGATGCGGGGAGTGTCGTTCAGGCCTTGTCAGATGCCAAACCCGATGCGATTTTTAATGTGCTTTTTGGCGCCGATCTCGCGAAATTTGTCCGCGAAGGCAACACGCGTGGCTTATTCAAGGGCCGTGAAGTGGTGAGTTTGCTGACTGGTGAACCCGAGTACCTCGATCCGCTCAAGGATGAATCCCCCAACGGCTGGTTGGTCACGGGGTACCCTTGGTACGGTATCAAGACGCCAGAGCATGAGGCTTTCCTCAATGCCTATCAGGTACGTTTCAAAGACTATCCGCGACTAGGTTCGGTCATTGGTTACAGCACCATCATGTCACTCGCCGAGGGCATTAAAAAAGCAAAAGGAACCAATACCGAGGCGTTGATCGCCGCCTTTAAGGGCTTGCAATTGATGACACCGTTTGGACCTATCACCTACCGCCCAGAGGATCATCAGTCGACAATGGGTGCGTTCGTGGGTCGAACTAAAAATGAGGGTGGCAAAGGCGTGATGGTGGATTTCCGCTACATGGATGGCTCCCGATTTCTACCCACCGCCGCCGAGGTGATAAAGCTTCGACCGGCTGATTAAACACGCTCACTCCACTGTATGGATCTTGCAAGTTTCATCGTTCAGCTTTTAAACGGCCTGGCCGGCGCCTCCTCGTTATTTTTGGTGGCCGCAGGCTTGTCGTTGATTTTCGGTGTGACGCGCATTGTCAATTTTGCCCATGGTTCTTTTTACATGGTGGGCATCTACGTCGCCTATAGCTTGGTCACGCATTTTTCCGCCACGATTGGCTTTTGGCCGGCGATCCTGGGTGCGGCACTCTGTGTAGGCGTATTGGGCGCTTTGGTGGAAATGACCTTGATGCGGCGTATCTACCGCGCGCCTGAGTTGTTTCAATTGTTAGCGACCTTTGCGTTGGTACTTGTGATCAAGGACGCGGTGTTGTGGTTCTGGGGGCCCGAGGAGTTGCTCGGCCCGCGCGCGCCTGGTTTTAAGTCCGCAGTACAGATTTTGGGACGAAGCTTTCCAAGTTACGACTTGCTGTTGATCGTGCTGGGACCGCTTGTATTGGGTTTACTGTGGCTGTTGCTGACGCGAACACGTTGGGGGACCTATGTCCGTGCCGCGACGCAAGATCGTGAAATGGTGGCGGCGCTGGGTGTCAATCAAGCATGGTTATTCACCAGTGTCTTCGCCTTGGGCGCCTTTCTGGCAGGGCTGGGCGGCGCGTTGCAACTGCCGCGCGAGCCTGCCAGCCTTGAAATGGATCTCAATATCATTGGTGCGGCTTTTGTGGTGGTCGTGGTGGGGGGGATGGGCTCGATTCCGGGTGCGTTTGTCGCCGCCCTGCTCATCGCTGAAATCAAAGCCCTCTGCATCTGGTTGGGCCTGGTAACGATTTTCGGCGTTGAGATTTCCTTTTCTAAGCTGACACTGGTTGTTGAGTTTTTAGTGATGGCCACGGTCTTGATGATTAGGCCTTGGGGACTGTTCGGTCGCCCGCAACCTCCCGCACGCCACGTCGGTCACATCGAAGCGCCTCTGCGCGCAGCAAGCGTCTGGAGCCTGCGATGTTGGGGCGCGTTGATTACTTTTTTAATCGTCTTGCCATGGCTGACGCAATCCTCGCCTTATGTCACGATCTTGAGTATCGATCTGCTCGTGGCTGCTCTTTTTGCAGCGAGTTTGCACTTCATCATGGGACCTGGCGGCATGCACTCTTTTGGACACGCTGCGTATTTTGGTTTGGGCGCGTATGGCGCCGCTCTGCTCTTGAAGTATGCGGGTATTCCGATGGAGGGCGCTTTGTTGTTGGCGCCTGTGGTGGCCGTTCTGGGTGCAGCGTTGTTTGGTTGGTTTAGCGTGCGCTTATCAGGGGTGTATCTTGCGATGCTGACGCTTGCCTTTGCGCAGATTACTTGGGCGGTGGTGTTTCAATGGGATGGCTTTACGGGCGGCAGCAATGGCTTGATCGGTGTCTGGCCTGCGCAATGGTTGACCGACAAGCAGCACTATTACTGGTTGACACTGGCCTTAGTGGTCGCTGCCGTATGGTTGTTGCGTCGCATGCTACACGCGCCGTTTGGGTATGCCATGCGTGCCGCGAGAGACTCCGTGTTACGCGCGGATGCGATTGGGATCGATATCAAGCGCATGCAATGGCTTGCCTTTATGATCGCAGGCGCTGTCGCGGGCCTGGCGGGTGCCTTATTTGCCTTTTCCAAGGGCAGCATCTCTCCCGAAGTTTTGCATGTGAGCAAATCAGTCGATGGACTGGTGATGGTGTTGCTGGGCGGCATCCAAACGCTAGCGGGTCCTCTGGTCGGCGCCTTGAGTTTTACTTGGTTGCACGATACCGTGGCTCGCAATACTGAATACTGGCGTGCGATGCTGGGTGGCATTATTTTGTTATTGGTGTTGCTGTTTCCCGAGGGTATTGCCGGCGCAGCACGACGTATTTTTGTGCGAGGTGCGCGATGAGTCTTCTTGTCGTGAGCGATCTCGGTAAATCTTTTGGTGGTCTTGCCGCGGTGGATGGCGTGAGTTTTTCAGTCCGCCCGGGCGAACTCCTTGCATTGATCGGTCCGAATGGCGCAGGCAAGACGACGACCTTTAATATGATCAATGGACAGTTGCGCGCAGATCGCGGCTCGGTTCGCTTGTCTGGCCAAGAGTTGCTTGGCAAAGCCCCGCGCGAGATCTGGCGTTTTGGTGTGGGTCGGACTTTTCAGATTGCCGAGACCTTTGCCTCGTTGACTGCGATCGAAAATGTGCAGATGGCCTTGCTCTCGCATCACCGTCGCTTGTTTTCCTTTTTGCAACCTGCGCGCGCCTTTGCCCTGGAGCGTGCAAGAGATTTGCTCGAGCAGGTGGGAATGGTAGGGCAGGCAGAGCGCGCCTGTAGCGAACTGGCTTACGGCGACGTCAAACGGATCGAACTCGCAATGGCCTTGGCCAATGAGCCGAAACTTTTATTGATGGATGAACCCACGGCGGGTATGGCACCCGAGGAGCGACATGCCTTGATGGCACTCACCAAGCGTCTGGTGGTCGAACACAACATTGCGGTCCTGTTTACGGAACACAGCATGGATGTCGTGTTCGCTTTTGCGGATCGCGTGATCGTGTTGGCCAGAGGGCGCTTGATTGCAGAGGGCTCTCCCGCTCAAGTCCGGAGTGATCCTTTAGTGCAAGAAGTGTATTTTGGCTCTGGGACGACCTTTTCAGAACGAAGTGGGTCACATGCCTAAGTCACGACATCGCACCTCTGAATGGCCGCTCTTGAGCGCCGAGGGCCTACGCGCTTGGTATGGCGCGGCGCAAATTTTGTTCGATGTTGATCTCGAGGTCAGGCAGGGCGAAGTGGTCGCCTTGATGGGCCGTAATGGTGCGGGCAAGTCGACGACAATCAAAACCCTGATGGGGTTGTTGGATAAAAAAGCCGGCCAAGTACGTTTTATGGAGCGCGATATTTCCCGTCTTGCGCCGTATGAAATTGCGTCACTCGGTCTTGGATTTGTGCCCGAAGATCGGCGCATCTTTACGGATCTAACCGTGCTGGAAAATCTTGCCGTTGGTCGCCAGGCCCCCCGACATTGGCCCGATGGCACACCCGCACCTTCGTGGAGCGTCGAAAAACTGTTCGACCTTTTTCCGAATTTGGCGCAGATGCCGCAACGACTTGGCGGAAAAATGAGCGGCGGAGAGCAACAAATGCTTACTGTCGCCCGAACTTTGATGGGTAACCCTTATCTTGTTTTGCTTGATGAACCCTCTGAGGGAGTGGCCCCCATTATTGTCGAGCAAATGGTGCGCATGATTCTCGCGCTCAAAAAGCAGGGCGTCAGCATTCTTTTGTCTGAGCAAAACGTGCATTTTGCGCGTTTAGTGAGCGACAGAGTGTATGTTCTTGAAAAGGGGTATGTCCGTTTTTCAGGCACCTTTGGCGAGCTAGATCAGCAGTTCAAACTCAAACAAGACGTCCTCACGCTATAAATCTCGGGCGACTTTCTTTTTGTGGCTTGCATTTGCCGCCAACTTTGACCACAATAGAGCCTTGATCACCACCCCGGCTTCGCATCGATCCGGGGTTTTGTTTTTTGGGAAAAATACGATGGCCACTATTCCTCTTACCGTGCGCGGGGCCGAGCGCTTGCAAGCCGAGCTGCATCGCCTCAAACACGTCGAACGTCCTGCCGTGATTACCGCGATCGCCGAGGCGCGCGCTCAGGGTGATCTGTCGGAAAACGCCGAGTACGATGCGGCACGCGAGAGACAGGGCTTTATCGAAGGTCGCATCAGCGAGCTCGATGGCACGCTCTCCAATGCCCAGCTCATCGATCCCAGTTCCATTGATGCTGATGGTCGCGCCGTGTTCGGTTCGACCGTTGAGATTGAGGATCTGGAGTCCGGTGACAAGGTCACCTATCAGATCGTGGGGGATGTCGAGGCTGATATTCGTGCGAACCTGATTTCGGTGTCGAGTCCGGTCGCGCGCGCGTTGATTGGTAAATACGAAGGCGATGTCGTCCAAGTGCAGGCGCCATCCGGCATTCGTGAGTTTGAGATTGTCAGCATTAAATACCTTTGATGTTTTCGCATCAAAGGTATTTGATTCAAACGTGATTGACTTAACTTTTGGCGGCAGGTCGTTTACGGACTGAAAGCCCAGGGGCGCCACGTCGCGCACCGGCCCGCAAAGACAGCGAGCTGCGACGCGGAATCCCATGTGCTGTATCCTTGGTACCAGAAGCACGTGTACTAGGGCGTGCCGGACGGTCACCTGAAAAGACGCGCGGACGATCCAGATCCTCATCGTGATCGCGTTCGGCGCGCGTGCGACGGGTAGGTTTTTCCAGCTTTTTTCCCTCGGCGGCGAGCTTTTTCGGCGTGTGGGGCTCGGAGGGTTTGCGTTTTGCAGGTGAGGCCGGTGCTGGAGTTGCTTTCAGGTAGGTGCCTTTAGCGCCGTATCTGTACAAAATCAGCATCTTGCCCAAATGATGCACGGCGGCGCAGGAAAGCTTTTCGCAGATCGAATTGAGCATTTCATCGCGGGTATCTCGATCAGCCGTCCCGGCGCGAACTTTAATCAGTTCGTGGGCCGACAGGTTCATGTCGATTTCTTTGAGTACTGCCTCAGTCAGGCCATTGTCGCCAATCAGGACAACAGGGCGCAATGGGTGGGCAGCAGCGCGAAGGGCGCTGCGTTCGCGTGGGGTGAGTTCCATAATAGTCATAAGGTAGATTGTACGGGAATGGCCAAAAACAAATTTTCTAAAGAGTGGGTGATGCAACACATCAACGACCCATTCGTCAAATTAGCCACTCAAAAGGGGTATCGAGCCCGTGCGGCCTTCAAGTTAACCGAAATCTTGGACGCCGAAAAGCTCATGCGTCGAGGGGACGTGATTGTGGACCTGGGTTCAGCGCCCGGTAGTTGGTCGCAGGTCGCTCGCGAGCGTTTGGTGGGCAAGGGAGGCGTGATCGATGGCAGGATTGTAGCCATGGATATTTTGCCGATGGAGCCCATCGCAGGCGTTGAGTTCCTTCAGGGTGATTTTAGCGATGACGAGGTGCTGAACACGCTGAACGCGACACTGGGAGATACTAAAGTAGATTTAGTTATGTCAGATATGTCGCCAAATTTGTCTGGGGTGGGGATGGCTGACGCCGCCCGAATTCAAATAGTGATCGATTTAGCCCTTGAATTTGCGCTGATGCACCTCAAACCTGAGGGAGCGCTCATCGTCAAGGCGTTCCATGGCAGTGGCTTTTCTCAGGTGGTTGAAAGTTTCAAGCGCCATTTCAAGCGTGTGGTAGAGCGTAAACCCAAGGCTTCGCGTGACCGATCTTCTGAAACTTTCTTGATCGCCAAGGGTCTGAAGAAAACCTGATGTTGATACGTATATGTTCAGGCGGGTACCAAAGAGGAAATTAAATGGCTCATATTTGATTTTGCTCAGCTTTTGATCCCTTTTGTATGTAGGGAATGCAGCGAGGGCAGTCTCAGAACAGAGTAGAATTACAAATAGCTGAATAGCGAAATTTCCCTGTGAAGGGTTAACGCTTGTGTGAATGACAAGCAGGAGATAGTCCTTGAATAACTCGTTTTCTAAAGTAGCCGTTTGGATGGTGATCGCGCTGGTGCTGTTTACTGTTTTTAAACAGTTTGACAGCCGTGCCCCCGCCCAAGACTCGGTCAGTTACACCCAGTTTATGGATGATGCCAAGGCTGGCAAAGTCCGCAGGGTCGACGTTCAGAGCGATGTGCTCTACGTCACGCCTGATGCTGGCCGTCCCTATACGCTGACTTCGCCCGGCGACCTCTGGATGGTGTCGGACTTGATGAAAGCCGGCGTGCAGGTTTCTGGCAAAGCCCGCGAAGAACCCTCGTTCCTGATGAGCATTTTCGTTTCCTGGTTTCCGATGTTGTTGCTGATCGGTGTCTGGGTGTTTTTCATGCGCCAAATGCAGGGTGGTGGCAAGGGCGGCGCGTTTAGCTTCGGTAAGTCACGCGCGCGCATGCTCGACGAGTCCACCAACTCCATCACGTTTGCGGATGTGGCGGGCTGCGATGAGGCCAAAGAAGACGTACAAGAACTGGTTGATTTCTTGCGTGACCCAACCAAGTTTCAAAAGCTTGGTGGACACATTCCTCGCGGTGTGTTGATGGTCGGTTCGCCTGGTACAGGTAAAACCTTGCTTGCCAAGGCGATTGCCGGCGAAGCCAAGGTTCCTTTTTTCAGCATCTCAGGTTCTGACTTCGTTGAGATGTTCGTCGGTGTCGGCGCATCTCGTGTGCGTGACATGTTTGAAAATGCTAAAAAGCATTCACCATGCATCATCTTTATCGATGAGATCGATGCAGTGGGTCGTCAGCGTGGTGCAGGTCTTGGTGGTGGTAATGACGAGCGCGAACAGACACTGAACCAGTTGCTGGTGGAGATGGATGGTTTCGAGACAGGTGTGGGTGTGATCGTGATTGCCGCGACCAACCGTCCCGATGTGCTGGATCCCGCCTTGCTGCGTCCTGGCCGTTTCGACCGTCAGGTGGTAGTGCCTCTGCCAGACATTCGTGGTCGCGAGCAGATCTTGCACGTTCATATGCGCAAGGTTCCTTTGGCGCAAAACGTCAATGCGCACGTCTTGGCCCGTGGTTGCCCTGGCTTTTCCGGCGCTGATTTGGCCAATCTGGTCAACGAGGCTGCTTTGTTTGCTGCGCGCCGCAATGGTCGTACAGTGGATATGTCCGACTTTGAAAAAGCCAAGGACAAAATCATCATGGGTGCCGAGCGCCGTTCGCTCGTGATGCCCGAAGAAGAGCGTCGCAACACGGCCTACCACGAGTCCGGTCATGCGATTGTCGCGCGCATGTTGCCTAAAACCGATCCTGTGCACAAGGTTACGATTATTCCTCGTGGTCGCGCGTTGGGTGTAACGATGCAGTTACCCGAAGGTGATCGCTACAGCATGGATAAAGAGCGCTTGCTTTGCACGATTGCCGTGTTATTCGGTGGCCGCATCGCTGAGGAGCTGTTCATGCATCAAATGACGACGGGAGCGTCCAACGACTTCGAGCGTGCGACAGCGATTGCCCGTGACATGGTGACGCGTTATGGCATGTCGACCGAGTTGGGTCCCATGGTGTATGCGGAAAATGAAGGCGAGGTGTTTCTTGGTCGCAGTGTGACCAAGACAACGAACATGTCCGAAGACACGATGCAAAAAGTTGACCATCAGATTCGCAAGATTATCGACGAGCAATATGCTGTCGCTCGCTCGATTCTTGAGGGCAACCGCGAAAAAGTCGAAATCATGACCAAAGCATTGCTCGAGTGGGAAACCATCGATGCGGATCAGATCAACGATATTGTCGAGGGTCGCCCACCGCGTCCTCCCAAAGTGCCCGAGGCACCGATGGATTCGACCGGTTCGCCACCCAGTGGCACAGCACCCGGCACGACGACTGATCCTGCCGCTGTGGTTTAAGTCGCTCGTGCTCGGCAAGATCGCTGATAGATGGGTATGTGGGCGCTTTGAGTTTCAACTCAAGCGCCCGATTCTTATGGGAATCGTCAATGTCACCCCCGATTCTTTTTCGGATGGTGGGCAGCACGCCCGGACAGAAGCGGCGATCCGTCATGCGCACAATCTGATTCAAGAGGGTGCCGATATCGTCGATGTTGGCGGCGAGTCCACGCGCCCAGGCGCATTGTCCGTTTCCGTGCAAGACGAGCTCGCACGCGTCATCCCTGTGATCAAGTCGCTCCTGCATAGCGGTGTCGCGATTTCGGTTGATACGTGCAAGCCCGAGGTGATGCAAGCGGCCCTCGATGTAGGTGCAGATGTCATCAATGACGTCACAGGGATGCGAGATCCTGCTGCGCAGCGGCTTGTAGCGCGTCACGGTCATTGCGGCGTATGTATCATGCACATGCAGGGCGAGCCGCGCACAATGCAGGTAGCACCCCATTACAACGAGGTCGTCAACGATATCAAGACCGTATTGCTTGAGCAGGCCCACGCGCTCGAGGCACTGGGTGTACAAGCTGAGCGAATCAGTCTTGATCCTGGTTTTGGTTTTGGCAAGACGGTCGAGCAAAACTATCAATTGCTCGCCAATCTGAAAATTATCGCTGAGACAGGTTATCCTCTCGTCTTGGGCGTATCGCGTAAATCCATGATTGGCGCTGTAACGGGACAGTCTGTGGATCAGCGTTTGACGGGCAGCATCACCGCCGCGCTCGCTGGCGTTCTTCGTGGTGCCCGCATCTTGCGGGTGCACGATGTGCGAGAAACACGGGACGCTTTGGCAGTTTGGCATACTGTACAGGATGCAGAAAAATAAAAATGTCTAAAAGAAAATATTTCGGTACGGATGGTGTGCGCGGTCTTGCAGGCGGACCGGTGATCAATGCTGAATTCGCCTTGCGACTCGGCTATGCCGCAGGCAAGGTGCTGACTCAATCACAAGACCGAACGAGCGCGAGTGGTCGCAGCGGTCGTCCGACAGTGCTGATCGGCAAGGACACACGTATTAGTGGCTATATGTTGGAGTCCGCCCTTGAGGCAGGTTTTGCTTCGGCCGGTGTCGAGGTGTTGTTGGCGGGGCCTCTACCAACACCTGCGGTCGCTTATCTAACACGTACGTGGCGCTTGGTCGCTGGCATCGTCATCAGCGCCTCGCACAACGCTTATCATGATAACGGCATCAAGTTTTTTTCCTCCAAGGGTATGAAGCTACCCGACGAGACCGAGGCCGCGATCGAAGCGGCGATCGATGAGCCCATGGTATGTGTATCCTCTGAAAAGCTTGGCCGCGCGCGTAGGATTGACGACGCACCAGGACGCTATATCGAGTTTTGCAAAAGTACCTTTCCTTCTGATTTGGATTTAAAGGGCCTCAAGCTCGTCATTGATGCGGCAAACGGCGCTGCCTATCACATCGCGCCACACGTGTTTCGTGAGCTAGGTGCCGAGGTTCACGCGATTGGTATTTCGCCCGATGGCTTCAATATCAATAAGGACGTCGGAGCCTTGCATCCAGAGAGCTTGGCCAAAGAGGTGCGCGCTCGCGGCGCAGACCTAGGCATCGCACTCGATGGTGATGCGGATCGACTACAAATGGTCGATGCGAGCGGTCGTATTTATAACGGTGATGAGCTCTTATACGCAGTCGTGCGAGAGCGTCTTGCTCGCGGATCTGTCGCGGGTGTAGTGGGGACGCTCATGACGAACTTTGGCCTTGAGAAACAGTTCAAGTCCTTGGGCATTCCTTTTGAGCGCGCCCAAGTTGGTGATCGCTATGTATTAGAACAATTGCGCAATCGTGGTTGGCTCTATGGTGGCGAGAGTTCGGGGCATCTCTTGTGTCTGGATTCGCATACAACGGGTGATGGCATTGTGTCTGCTTTGCAAGTGTTGGCGGCGCTTCAGCGCAGTGGCGAGTCGTTGCCGCAGTGGCTAGCAGCGCTCAAAATGTATCCCCAGACGATGGTCAATGTGCCTTGGATTCCTGGCAAGAGCTGGACTGAGCACGCTGGGCTTGTCGCCGCCAAGGCACAGGTCGAGAGCATGCTCGGAGAGCGGGGGCGTGTTCTGATTCGTGCCTCAGGTACGGAACCAAAACTGCGTTTGATGGTTGAGGCCGAAGACGACCGCTTGGTCGAGCAGGGCATTGCCATGCTGACGGCGGTCGATCTGAGCTAAACACGGCTCTGCACTCAGGCCGCAGCCGTTCAGACCAGGATCAACTCAAAGTCAAAGCCGACTTTGCTCCACTCGGACTCCTCGCCGTGCAACGAAAAATCGGTGAGCGGATGCGTGGCGAGCCATTTTTTATCGACCTTGCAGACGATGGTGTTGCCCTGGATGCCAATAGAAAGCGGCAGATGCGCCACATCCTCACGGCGACGACACAGCAGCACTGCCAGGCGCAAACATAAAATTGCCAGCCATTGATCGCGGTTTTTGACGAGCGACTGACCTTTGGCAAGTTTGCCAGTATGCACAAGTGCTAAGAGGCCGAGTTGTAATTGATCGATCCGTGAAAAACCCGGCATATCCGCATTATTCAAAATGTAGGCGCTGTGCTTGTGATATCCCGCCTGTGCGATCGACATACCCACTTCGTGTAGATCGGCTGCCCAGCTGAGTGTGTGTCTGAGTTCGTCTGGTTCGCCACGATTCGGGAACAGGCTTTCAAAAATACTTAAGGCGGTGCGCTTGACGCGCGCTGCCTGACGAAGATCGACGTGATAGCGTTTCATAAAAGCCGTCACCGACTCATCGCGACGATCATGTGCTTCTTCGCGCCCGGCTAAGTCGACCAAGACACCAAGACGTAACGCGCCGTCGCCCGTCGTCATGGTCTCGACACGCATTTCATCAAAAAAGGCAGTCATGATCGCCAAGCCACCAGTCAACACGTCGGTGCGATCCACCTTGATACCAGGCAGATCGTTGGCAATGACGCGGCCAGCGCGAATCAGTTTGGTTTTGAGACGTTCTAGGCCTTCGCGCGTGATGCCGCCAGTCGTTAGTTTTCCATCCGTCAAAATCGCAAGAAGTGCTTTGGCCGTGCCTGAAGAACCATAGGCGGTATCCCAACCCATTTTTCGATAGGGTTTGGTGATGACCTCGATTTCGCGACGGGCCGCAAGCTCGGCGAGTTTCATCCCGTGCGCATCGATACGACCATCAGGGAAAAACTTTTGACTAAAACTTACACAGCCCATGTAGAGCGAGGAGGTGAGAAGGGGTTCATCACCTCTGCCAATAATCACTTCGGTTGAGCCGCCACCGATATCGATCACCAGT
This sequence comes from Zwartia lucis, assembly GCF_965234455.1. GTDB lineage: Bacteria > Pseudomonadota > Gammaproteobacteria > Burkholderiales > Burkholderiaceae_B > Zwartia > Zwartia lucis. The sequence continues at coordinate 234,371 of NZ_OZ248473.1, forward strand.
CTTTTTTCAGCTGAAATGGGAAGGGTGTGGCTCACGCCGGTATAAATCAAACGGGCTTCTTCGCGACCGGCAATGACCTCAATGGGGAAACCCAGAGCGGCTTCGGCGAGCGGCAAAAAGTCCGCGATGTTGCGTGCGACACGAAAAGTATTGGTGGCGACTGCGCGCACACGATCAGGATCAAAGCTGCGTAAGCGCTCACCAAAGCGCTGCAAGACCTCGATGGCGCGGTTGATGGCTTCTTGATTGAGATTTTTGGAGGCGTCTAAACCAGCAGCTAGACGCACGGTTTCTTTGAGTCGGTCGATCTGATAGATGTGTTTGGCGCCATTTTGTTCGGCAACCCGTCCAATAGACAGCCTAAAGCTGTTGGACCCTAGATCAACTGCTGCCAACAGGTGTTTCATGACATTTAACCTAATTACAATTCAAGCATTATAAAAGGGTATCTTGTAAAAAGTTTGTCATATAGGCAGGATAAGCTTTAAACGCGAAAATGCCGCTAACATGTGCTCAAAAGCAGTGAATTGCGTCTCTCCACACCTATTACAGGTTTTATCCAAATGCCCGCCAGAAAGAAAGCCGAGCCCTTGTACTTCAATCGTGAGTTGTCGTTGTTGCAATTCAACGAGCGTGTGTTGGCGATGGCTGAACGCCAGGATACGCCTGCTCTGGAGCGCTTGCGCTACGTCTGTATCGTAGGCTCCAACCTCGATGAGTTTTTTGAAATTAGGGTCTCCAGCCTCAAGGCTCAGATCGCACAGCACCCGCATTTGGTCGGACCTGATGGACTGACGGCCGAGGATGCGTTTGAGCGTGTCCAGCAGGCGGTACATGTGCTGGTCGACCGTCAATACGCTTTGCTCAATGAGCAGGTTTTACCAGCACTGAGAGCCGAAGGCGTCGTGCTTCATCAGGCTGCGGAATGGAATGCGGCTCAAAAAAAGTGGGCCCGCGAGGTCTTTCGTCGCGATGTCATGCCCTTGCTGACACCGATCGGCTTGGATCCGGCGCATCCTTTTCCTAGGGTCTACAACAAGAGTCTGAACTTCATCGTGCCTTTATCCGGAGCCGATGCGTTTGGACGCAAGTCGACGATTGCGATTGTGCAGGCCCCACGTGCCTTGCCTCGTTTGATCAAGGTTCCTCCCGCCGTGTCTGGCGCACCACACGGTTTCATTTTGTTGACAGGGTTTTTGCGCGCCTTTGTCGGGGATTTGTTTCCTGGGATGCACATGGAAGGCTGTTACCAATGGCGCGTCACACGTAATAGTGACTTGTTTGTCGACGAAGAAGAAGTCACCAATTTGCGTCAGGCGCTACAAGGTGAACTTTCACAGCGCAACTTTGGTTCGGCCGTACGTTTGGAAATCGATCACTACACACCTGCACATATAGAGAGCTTTTTGCAAAAAGAGTTTTCGCTGACTGCTGCGGATACGTATCGTGTGAATGGTCCCGCAAACGTTGCGCGACTGATGCAGATCTGTAATGTGGTCAAAGCGCCTGATTTGCTGTTTCCCAACTTTAACGGACGTGTGCCTGCACCCTTTGACAAGCTGCCAGCAAAGTCTCCGAGGATTTTCGAGGCGATCGCCAAGCAGGACTATTTGTTGCATCACCCTTATCAGTCATTTCAGCCTGTGCTAGATTTCTTGACTGCGGCAGCCTACGATCCGGATGTGGTGGCGATCAAGCAAACGATTTACCGTACTGGCGAGGACTCGGAGCTGATGCATCTACTGCTCACTGCGGCCAAAGCGGGTAAAGAGGTCACCGTTGTGGTGGAGCTGATGGCGCGCTTTGATGAACAGACCAACATCAACTGGGCGGCCCGCCTCGAAGAGGTCGGCGCGCATGTCGTCTATGGCGTGGTGGGGCACAAAACGCACGCAAAAATGGCGTTGGTGCTGCGTCGGGAAAAAGGACGCATCCGTCGCTACGGTCACATGGGTACGGGTAACTACCATTTACGCACCGCGAGTCTCTACACGGATTTTGGTTTGCTGACGGCAGATCCAAAGCTCTGCGAAGACATGGATATGGTGTTCTCACAACTGACTGGACTTGGGGAACGTCGTAAATTAAAAATGCTGCTGCAGTCGCCCTTCACCATGCACAGCACCGTGATTAACATGATCCGTGCCGAAACGCGTGCAGCCCGAGCAGGTAAAAAGTCTCGCATCTTGGCGAAAATGAACTCTCTGCTCGAGCCTCTTGTGATCCAAGAGCTCTACAAAGCCAGTCAAGCAGGCGTGAAGATTGATTTGGTCGTACGCGGGGTCTGTGCGCTGCGTTCGGGCGTGGAGGGCTTATCTGAAAATATTACAGTCCGATCGATCGTGGGTCGTTTTCTAGAGCATTCGCGGGTCTTTTATTTCTATGATCAAGGAAAAGAGTCCGTTTATCTATCCTCGGCCGACTGGATGGATCGAAACTTTTTCCGCCGTGTCGAAATCGCCTTCCCTGTTCAGCAGCTTGCCCTGAAAAATCGCGTGATCGAAGAGGCATTTACCGATGCACTCAGAGATAACCAGCGTGCTTGGCTACAGCAGCCCGATGGGACCTACCAGTTGATTCGTAATCGTCGTGCGCCATTTTCCTTGCACCAGTATTTGATGGATAAGCTTGGTTGAATTTATAAGTCATTGATTTATATAAGATTAAACATTTAAAAGAAAAAAAGTTTAGAACTGTCACGAATCCGTCATTTTTGATCTCTAAGATATGTCTAGTAGTAAAGGAGTTTTATATCCATAGACATATTAAGGACTAAAAATGATTAAACGCGTACTGACTTCCGTAACAGCAGGCATCGCCTTGACTGTTGCAGCCTTGTCTGTGCAGGCTGCCGACATCACCGGCGCAGGCGCCACATTCCCTTACCCAATTTTTGCTAAATGGGCCGAAGTCTACAAAAAAAACGAGAACGTTGGTTTGAATTACCAGTCGATCGGTTCTTCGGGTGGCTTGCGTCAGATTCGCGCTAAAACTGTGACCTTCGGTGCGTCGGATGCGCCTGTGGCAGGTCCTCAGCTCGAAAAAGACGGCATGGTTCAGTTTCCAGTGATTCTGGGTGGTGTTGTACCAATCGTCAACATCGAAGGCTTTAAGCAAGCTGAACTCAAACTGTCGGGCCCAGTATTGGCCGATATTTTTATGGGTAGCATTACAAACTGGAATGACCCTAAGATCGTTGCACTCAATCCAGGTAAAAAATTGCCTAACCAGTCAATTACTGTTGTTCATCGTGCGGATGGTTCCGGCACAACCTTTATCTTTACTGATTATCTGAACGAAGTCAGCAAGCCTTGGGCAGACAAGGTTGGTAAGGGTGCCGCAGTGAAATGGCCCGCAGGCAGCTCAGTCGGTGGCAAGGGTAACGAAGGAGTGGCCGCGAACGTCACCCGCGTGAAAGGTTCAATTGGTTACGTGGAATACGCTTATGCCAAGAAAAACAACATTACGTACCTGCAAATGTTGAACAAAGATGGTCAGTACGTGGCCCCAAGCGAAAAGACTTTCGCTGCGGCAGCGGCTGGTGCCGACTGGTTTAGCGTTCCAGGTATGGGAATCTCTCTGGTTGAGCAAAAGGGTGCTGCAGCTTGGCCAATCACCGGTGCCTCATTTGTCTTGATGTACAAAGAGCCTGCCAACAAAGCAACTTCTAAAGACGTGATTAAGTTCTTTACCTGGGCCTTTAAAGACGGTCAGCAACTGGCGCTTGACTTGGACTACGTGCCACTGCCAGATGTCTTGACCAAGGCGATTGCTAGCAAAGTTTGGTCACAGATCAAGCACTAAGCTTTGAGATCTTAGATCTTAGTTTTTAAAACTTAGTATCAAAAACGATCTAAATTGAGATGTTTCGTAGAGTCTCAAATCAGTCTGTCCAGACCCTGTGGGTCTGGACATTCGGTTCTAAGGAGTAGTAGATGGGTACGCCCCCAACGACGAGTGGCATGATGGACCCGCGCATGGTTGCCGTGGTCAAAAAGCAGCGTATTCAGGACTTTTTGTTTCACAAAGTCACGATGTTTTTTGCAGTACTAGTGTTAGTCGCACTCGCGGCTATTTTAGTTTCGCTGATGATCAGCGCCTGGCCGGCTTTTAAAAAGTTCGGTATTGAATTTATTTGGACCGTTGAGTGGGACATCATCAACGAAGACTTCGGTGCCGCGATCGCGATCTACGGCACGCTTGTTAGCTCTGTGATTGCGCTCTTGATAGCAGTTCCCTTGGCCTTCGGTATCGCACTATTTTTAACGGAAATGTGCCCGCTCTGGCTGCGTCGCCCTTTAGGCACGGCTATTGAGCTGCTTGCCGCTGTGCCTTCCATTATTTACGGCATGTTCGGACTCTTTATCTTTGCGCCTCTTTTTGCCGAATATGGTCAGCCAGCCCTGCAGTCTACTCTTGGTCAAATGCCGTTGATCGGCCCCCTTTTCGGTGGTGCCATGAATGGTATCGGTCTATTAGCCGCAGGCATTATCCTGGCTTTTATGATCTTGCCGTTTATCGCTGCGGTGATGCGGGATGTGTTTGAAATTGTGCCTCCGATTTTGCGCGAGTCTGCCTATGGGGTGGGCTGTACGACGTGGGAGGTTGTGCGTTATATCGTATTGCCTTACACACAAAAAGGCGTGATCGGTGGCATCATGTTGGGTCTTGGTCGTGCCTTAGGCGAAACCATGGCGGTCACGTTTGTGATCGGTAACTCTCAACGTATCAGCGAGTCTTTGTTTGCACCCGGCACCTCGATTGCTTCGACGCTTGCCAACGAATTTGGTGAAGCGGACGATTTTCACCTATCGACATTGTTCGCGCTTGGTTTTCTCTTATTCGTGATTACCTTTGTCGTACTTGCTATCGCAAAGATCATGATTTTGCGCACTGAAAGAGCTCAAGGGGTAAAGACCTAATGGATAACAATCTGTATCGACGCCGTAAGTTCGTCAACAAGCTTGGTCTGTATGCCTCCTTTTTTGCGATGGTTTTAGGCTTGTTTGTCTTGCTGTGGATTTTGTTTATCCTTTTTAAAAATGGTTTTGCTGGCCTGAGTCTAGCGATCTTCACAGAGTCTACTCCCGCGCCTGGTACGTCTGGTGGTGGTTTGGCTAATGCGATCGTCGGTAGTTTGATGATGGTGGGTGTCAGCGTTTTGGTCAGCACACCTATTGGCATTTTTGCGGGTGTTTATTTGGCTGAGTTTGGTGACGACAACAAGTTGGCCTCGGTGACGCGTTTTGTGACTGATATTATGTTATCCGCGCCGTCCATCGTTTTGGGCTTGTTTGTGTACGCGGTGCTGGTGGCGCAGGTCAAACATTTTTCGGGCTGGGCGGGTTCGTTCGCACTTGCTCTGATCGCCATCCCGGTGGTGCTCAAAACCACGGAAAATATGTTGCGTCTTGTACCTGGTAGCTTACGTGAAGCCGCGTTTGCTCTAGGCGCTCCCCATTGGAAGGTCACCAATTATGTGACACTGCGTGCGGCGCGTTCAGGCGTCATGACAGGCCTTCTGCTTGCGCTTGCGCGGATAAGCGGTGAGACCGCACCACTGCTATTTACGGCCTTAAACAACCAGTTCTTCTCTACCAACATGAATGCACCGATGGCGAACTTGCCTGTGGTGATCTTCCAGTTTGCAATGAGTCCCTATGACAACTGGGTGAGTCTCGCCTGGGCTGGCGCTCTATTGATTACGTTGTCCGTATTGGTGCTTAATATTATCGCGCGCGTTTTGTTCCGCGAACGCAACGCTAGTTAACTTCCTGGATATCGCTATGAATAATCAAGTCAATGAATCGCCTTTGAAAAATGCACTCGAGGTGCGTGGTCTGAATTTTTTTTACGGCAAGTTCCAGGGTCTAAAAAACATTGATCTGGATATCGCCGAGCGTAAGGTAACAGCCTTTATTGGTCCCTCAGGTTGTGGCAAATCGACCCTCTTGCGCGCTTTAAATCGTATGTACAGCTTGTATCCTGGCCAGCGCGCCGAGGGACAAGTCAACTTTTATGGTGAAAACATCTTGGATCCTAAGCAGGATCTCAACCTGTTGCGCGCTCGCATCGGCATGGTGTTTCAAAAGCCGACGCCGTTTCCGATGTCAATCTACGACAACGTAGCGTTTGGTGTGCGTCTGTATGAAAACTTAAGTAAAGCTGAAATGGACGCGCGTGTCGAGTGGGCGTTGAGCAAGGCGGCATTATGGGGCGAAGTCAAGGACAAGTTGAGCCAAAGCGGTCTATCCCTCTCTGGTGGTCAGCAGCAGAGGCTTTGTATTGCCCGTTCGGTTGCGGTCAAGCCTTCGATCATCTTGTTTGACGAGCCGACTTCGGCACTCGATCCGATTTCGACCGGCAAAATCGAAGAATTGCTGCATGAGTTGAAATCTGATTACACCGTGGCGATTGTGACCCACAACATGCAACAGGCCGCCCGCGTGTCGGACTTTACGGCCTTTATGTATTTGGGCGAGTTGATGGAGTTTGGTCAGACGGATAAGATTTTCGTCAAACCCAAGCGTAAAGAGACCGAAGACTACATTACCGGCCGTTTTGGTTAATTGGCCTGAGTGGCGCTTGGCCTAGGCTGAATATTTCTGGTATATTAGCTGTCTTCGGGGCGTAGCGCAGCCTGGTAGCGCATCTGCTTTGGGAGCAGAGGGTCGTGAGTTCGAATCCCACCGCCCCGACCAGTAAAATCAACGGGTTACAGATCAAAAGTCTGTAACCCGTTTTAATTTGTATTTCATTTGTACTTTGATATTGCGACATCTTTTTTATATAGATCGAGCAAGTAGTTTTCGATGAAATGCTGCGCGGATTTGAATCCTTTAGATGAAAAGGATTTGAGTTGCTTGATGACGGATTGATTCACTCTGAGGATGACTTCAGCCAGCAGAATCAAAATTAAAAAACACGATATCGTTTTATTTTTTGGAATCAGAATTAGGTGTGAACGCCACCAAACAACTGCCCAACGTCTCTGTAGGACAGGGCTTTGATCCCATCGCTAAACTCAAGTGCTTGACCACTGTAGATCACGGCGCGGATGGCTAGCGCATTGAGGTGTTGGTCAAAATGCTGGAGTGTGCGCTTAAAACTCGCATTCCAAGTACTCGCTGCTTTGATCTCCACACCCATTAACTCGCTGCCTTGCTTGTGCAGCAGATCAATTTCATGGCCTTGGCTGTCTTTAAAAAAATAGAGATGGGATGTGAGCCCTCGGTTATAGCGGGCCTTGAGCGCCTCCAGTATCACCATGTTTTCAAAGAGATTACCGATCAAGGGATCCCGACCCACCTGCTCAACACGTTCTATACCAAGCAAATAACAGAGCAGACCTGTATCAGTGAAGTAAATCTTGGGTGTCTTGATGACACGTTTGCCGAAGTTTTCAAAATAAGGTGGTAGTAGAAAAATGACATAGGAGGCTTCGAGGATGGATAGTCACGCTTTGATCGTCATGCCATCGACACCAACGTCATTTGACAGAGACTGGTAGTTGATGACTTGGCCTACGCGACCTGCCAGGAGCTTCATGAATTTTTCAAATAAAATAACGTCTTTGAGTTTGATTAATTGTCTGACATCGCGCTCAACATAGGTCTGAAAGTAGTTGGCGTAGGCTGTGTGTGGTCGTTGTGCCTAATCGTGCCAATATTCGAGGCACAGCTATTATCCGCAGCCTTTTGGAACCACATTGAGCCTCAATCGTCCGTCTCCTGATTTCCCGATGCAAACCCGCTTTGTGCAAAGCGAGCGGGCGACGATTGAGATCTTTACGGTGGGAGAGGGGCCTTGGCTCGTGATGCTGCCCTCGCTTGGGCGAGGCGTAGAGGATATGGAGGAGGTGGCGCATCGTATCGCTCAACAGGGCTTTTCCGTGTGCTTACCCAATCCAAGGGGGATTGGGCGGAGTGCGGGGCCGGTGCAAAAACTGACTCTCGATGATCTGGCAGAGGATGTTATAGAGGTCATTCGCACCCTCACGCATCAACCTGTCTTCATTGCCGGACATGCGTTTGGAAACTGGGTTTCGCGTAATGTTGCGACGCGTGCTCCCGATCGCATCCGAGGCGTGATACTGATTGCCGCCGCACACAATACGATTCGACCTGAACTTACTCAGCACATTAATACCTGCATGGATATGCGCTTGAGCGATGAGGTGCGCTTGGCATCCTTGCAGGCTGCTTTTTTTGCGCCTGGACACGATGCGCATGTCTGGTTGTCTGGGTGGCATCCAGACGTGGCGCGGATGCAGAGAGAGGCGAGTCAAGCCTGTCCGCGTCATCGGTGGTGGCAGGCGGGGTCTGCGCCCATTCTGGATTTGCAGGCAGAGCAGGACCCCTTTGCCCCAATCGCCACCGCAAAAGATTTAGTAAAAGAGCTCGGCGCCGACCGCGTCCAGGTGTTGCGCATTCAGGATGCCAGCCATGCGCTGATCCCAGAGCAGCCAGAAGCCGTGAGTCATGGCATCATTCAGTTTATGCAGTCCATACTTGCAATAGCGAATAACAAAAAATAGTTTGATAAAAAATACTTTAAAAATACTTCGGGAGACAAAGATGTTGGGATTTTTTAAAAAACAAGGTCTGGTATTACTCGCCACGCTTGGCTTGGCCTGTAGTGCGCTTGCCGCCTATCCAGACAAGCCCATTCGCCTGGTGGTGCCTTTTCCACCCGGCGGCGCAGCGGATATCATGGCGAGGGGCATGGCTATCAAGCTGGGTCAAGAGCTGGGCCAGCCGATTGTGATCGACAATCGGGGTGGTGCGGGTGGCAGCACAGCCAGCGAACTCGTCGCTAAATCTCCAGCAGATGGTTACACGATTTTATTTGCCAATATGGGCACGATGGCGATCAATGTCTCGCTCTATCCCAATCTACGTTATGACCCTGTTAAAGACTTTGCTCCTGTGAGCTTGACGCACCTGACACCGCGCGTGTTGATGGTCAGCCCAGACGTGCCTGCCAACTCCGTTGCAGAGCTCATTGCGTTGGCTAAAAAAAATCCTGGCATGCTGAGCTACGGCTCGGCAGGGAATGGGAGTTCGAGTCACATCTCTGGTGCGCTTTTCAGCACCATGGCGGGTGTGGAGATGCTGCACATTCCTTACAAGGGCAGCGCGCCACTTGTGACAGACTTACTGGCCGGACGCGTCAATATGACGTTCGACTCCTACTCCGTGTATGAAAATCATATCCGCAACGGCAAGGTCAAAGTACTTGGAGTGACTGCACCTACGCGGATGGACGTGTTGCCGAACGCGCCAACGATTGCAGAGAGCGGACTCAAGGGCTATGAGGTGTTGAATTGGTTGGGCCTTGTGGTGCCCGCAGGAACGCCATCCCAAGTGATCAAGCGACTCAATCAGGCAACTGCCAAGGCCATGGTAGATCCTGAGCTGCGTAAACAACTGATTGGTCTGGGCATTGAGCCAACAAGCTCAACACCCGAGCAATTTTCTGCTCTGATTCTGACAGAGATTCCCAAGTGGAAGGCTGTTGTCAGCAGCACGGGTGCCACCAATAACTAACTCAATTTCGAAGCAAGGACTTTGTCGATCGTCTTTCTGTCCATATCCATGATCTCAAACTGCCAGCCTTCCCAAGCGACCTTGTCGCCTTCGATCGGAAGTTTGCCGCTCAGCAGCATAAACATCCCGCTCAGGGTGTGATAGCGGCCTCTTTCTTCTTCGGGCACGACAGACAACTCCAGGCAGTCTTTCAGTTCGGGGATCGGGATGTGGCCGTCGAGTAGCCACGTCCCATCGTCACGACGTACCGCCCAGGATTTTGATGGATCACGCGGGGTGAACTCTCCCGTAATCGCTTCGATTAAGTCTTGCAGGGTGACGATGCCTAACACTTCACCGTATTCGTCCACGACAAAGGCCATTTGTCGTGCCGAGGAGCGGAAGTTCGAAAGCAACTCCATGCCGGTGATCGTTTCGGGTACATAAAGGGCTTCTTCTATCCCTTGGGTTAATTCGTATTTTTCACCCTTGGCGATCTTGGACAGCAGTTTTCTCGCATTGAGCACGCCAAGCACTTGATTGAGTTCGCCATTGACCAGCGGAAACCGCGCGTGATCCGTCAGTTCGATCGTCTCAAGGTTTTTTTCGATCGAAGACTGGATATCGAGATAAATGATGTCCGCACGGGGCACCATTAACGAGGCAATTTGACGGTCGTCCAGTCTAAATACATTTTTGACCATGGTGTGTTCATCTGTTTCGATGAGTCCGGCCTCGGTCCCTTCTTCGAGCACCGCCTGAATCTCTTCTTGAGTGACTTCAGTCTGATTTCTTTCTTTGATGCGCAGGAGTCGAAGCATAAATTTCGTGGAGCCGGATAACAACTTGACGAAGGGCCGCGTCGCCAGGGCAAGAAAGGCGATCGGTCTGGCCATCAACCTGGCGATCGCCTCGGGATTGGACTGACCCAGGCGCTTGGGTACAAGCTCTCCGATCACAATCGAAAAATATGTGATCAATAAAACGACAATACCTGTACCAAGATAACCGGAATACACAGCATTAAGGCCAAGCTCTTGAAGCCAGAGCGCGAGAGGTTGTGCGAGCGCGGATTCACCCACGATACCGCTCATCACGCCAATCGAAGTGATACCGACCTGAACAGTGGAGAGGAATTGATTGGGATCGGCTGCGAGTTTGAGTGCTGCTTTGGCAGAAGCATCGCCCGCATCGGCGGCTTTTTGAAGTTTTGAACGTTTGGAGGTGATGAGAGCGATTTCAGACATCGCAAACAAACCATTCAGAAGAATCAGTGCAACAAGTATCAGTATGTCCATAGGAGGGCACGAGGGGTGTGCCACAAGTCATGAGAAGTGTTCATTCTAAATTAAAAAGGGATTTCTGCCCAAATGACATCATTTTGGGCGGTGATGCTCAGGGATACTTTCCTTTTGATACGTTTTTCGAATCAAATAGGTCGGTCGACGCTTGGCCTCCATATACGTACGACCGATGTACTCGCCCAAGACGCCGATACCAATCAGTTGAATACTGCCCAAGAATAAAACAGCAACAAATAAAGAGGGATAACCGGGGAGATCGACACCATAAATGAGCGTTCGAATCAAAATAAACGATCCGTATAAAACCGTGATGAAAGCGCCAAAGACACCTAGATAAGTCCAGATGCGCAAGGGGAGGGAACTAAAGCTCGTGATGCCTTCCAAGGCAAAATTCCAGAGTTTCCAGCCTGAAAATTTGGTGATGCCCGTCGTGCGTGATTGACGTACATAAGCAATCGTGACGGTCTTGAAACCCACCCATGCAAAGAGTCCTTTCATGAATCTTTGCTTTTCAGGAAGTAACTTCAACGCGTCGACGACAATACGCGTCATGAGGCGACAGTCACCCACGTTTGTGGGGATTTTGACATGAGCAAGATAGTTATAGGTGTCATAGAACGCCGCAGCGCTGAGTCGTTTACTCAGGCTATCACTTTGTCGATCGACCCTTTCGGCGAGCACGACGTCTGCACCGCTTTCTTCCCAGGCTCGAATCAGACGACCGATTAAAGAGGGCGGATCCTGCAGATCCGAGTCGAGCGGGATAATCAAATCACCTTGAGTTCGGTCTAGTCCGGCCGTCAGGGCGGCTTCTTTACCAAAGTTACGCGACAACTCTAAAACTTGAAAGCGTGGGTCTTTTTGAGTCAGCGCGATCAACTGTTCAAGAGTGCGGTCCTTGCTACCGTCATCAATGCAGAGCACTTCAAAATCAAAGGCATCTAGTTGCGAGAACTCGTGGGTGAGAGCTTTGTAAAAGGCGTCGACGCCCGTTTCTTCGTTATGAAACGGGCATACGAGACTGACTAAAAGCTTGTGATCCATAAGCCAAGTTCCTATTTACTTAGAACGAAACACCTCGACACCCACCGCCTCGCAGTCTGGATAGACATCAGGTTTTTCAGTCGAGACGCGGGTGGCGTAGACCAAGGGGTGTGCGAGCATGCGTTTGACGATCTCATCGCACAGGGTTTCTTGCAAGTGAATATGCCCAGTCGCGATGATGTCCGCGATGGTCTGGCGCATAAAGTCATAATCCACAACCTCGCTGAGATCATCCTTGCTGGGTGTGTTGTTTTGCAAAGGCACATACAAGTCGACATGGATCACGACACGCTGTTCCCCTTTTTTTTCGAACTCGTGCACACCGATGTTCATGTTGATTTCAAAAGCTTTTAAAAATAAGCGGCGGCAGTGTGTCAGATCGAGCTTTTGAATATTCGTAGGGGTCATTGTTGAGGTGTTCAGAGGTCAGGAAGTTAAAAACATCACATCGCGATCGGATGCTTTGAGGTGTTGGCCACCGTCTACATACAGTGTGGTGCCAGTCATGGCATGCGCACGGGCGAGATAGACTGCAGCGGCGGAAATGTCCTCGGGCGTAGAGGATTTGCCTAGAGGTGTCCTATTGTGTGCTTGCTTAAAACCTGTTTCGGTTTGATCTCCGGAGACCAGTGTAATTCCCGGTGCCAGACCAACCACCCGCACATGGGGAGCAAGTGCTTGGGCCAACAAGCGGGTCGCCTCAAGGAGAGCGGCCTTGGAGAGTGTATAGGACAAAAAATCTGGATTAGGGTTGATCAGCTTTTGGTCGAGCAGATTGATCACAACGGCGGGGTGCTGAAACGCATGGGTACTTTGACTGCGCGCGCGGTGCAGCTCGCGGGCGAGCAACACGGGCGCCGAGACATTGATGTGCATATGCGTATTGAGTCGCGCATAGCTAAAGCTCTGCGCCTCGTCGAAATCAAATAACGAAGCATTGTTGACAATACAGCTCGGCAATCCGAGCGCCTCGGTACAGCGTGTCACCAAGCTCGCCACCGACGACTCCACTGCAAGATCGGCCTGCAATGCCACCGCACGGCGACCGAGTGCCTGGATATCCAGGACAGTCTGCTGTGCCTCGGCAACTGAGGTCCCATAATGAATCGCCACATCCCATCCTGCCGTGGCAAGTCCCAAGGCAATGCTACGCCCCAGTCGCTTGCCAGCGCCTGTCACTAGAGCAATGTTTTCTGAAGGGACTGTCGACACGTTTATTTCGCCTGAGTGAGCTGTGTCGCCCACTAAAGGCGCCACGACAGCCAACATATTAACTTGCCTAGGTCCAATGAGACTTATGCGCCCTTGAGAAGTGGGCTTAATACACGTGAATACTGGCTCGCCATATCGTAAGCGTGCCCAAGCTGCAGAACGTCGAAGTCGTGCTGCAGGGGACCGATCACCTGAATCCCCGCTGGCATGCCTGTGGCACTAAAACCTGCCGGCATGCTCAGTGCGGGTAATCCGGCCATGGTAGCGGGGATGACGGACTGCATCCAGCGGTGGTAAGTGTCCATTTTTTGACCGGCGATCTCTTTGGGCCAGTGTTGCTCGGCTTCAAAAGGAAAAATCTGCGTGGTCGGCATCACAAGAAAGTCAAACGTCTCAAACATTCGACGTAGCTCTTGATACCAAGCCGTGCGGACCTTGGCGGCAGCAAAGACTGCCGGTCCGGTCAAGTTCAGGCCTTGTTCGATTTCCCAGACGGCTTCGGGCTTGAGCATGGCACGGCGTTCGGGCGACTCGTAGTGCTGGGCATTGCCCCCAGCAAAAGTAAAACTACGCAAGGTCAGCCAGGCGTTCCAGAGTTGCTCAAGATCAAAATTGGGTTGCGCGTCTTCTACAGTACAGCCGAGGGTTTTAAAATGTTCGAGTGCGCGCGTGGTAACGTTGAGCAACTCCGGATCCATGGGCAAGTGACCCTGCAGATTGCCGAGCCAGCCAATGCGTTTACCGCGCAAGTCGGTCTCAAGGGGTTGGGTAAACAAGCGCGGATCGTCTTGGCGACGGGTAAGCGGCAGGCGGGAATCAAAACCGGCCTGCACTGCAAGCAACATCGCCAAATCGGGGATGTTGCGCGCCATGGGCCCTGTGACGCTGAGCTGCTGGAAAAAAACCTCTTCGCCGGGGCCGTGCGGGACGCAGCCTGGCGAGGGACGAAAGCCAAAGACATTATTGAACGCAGCAGGTGTGCGTAAAGAACCCATCATGTCTGAGCCATCAGCGACCGGCAACATACGCAGGGCCAGCGCCACACCTGCACCACCACTACTGCCGCCCGCAGTGCGCGAGGGATCAAAGGCATTAAGCGTTGTGCCATAGACCTTGTTATAGGTATGCGCGCCAAGACCAAACTCGGGTGAATTGGTGCGACCGACAAAGATCGCACCACCGGCGCGCACGCGACCATTGGCGGCAGAGTCGACCTTGGTGACTTGGTTTTTGAAAATCAGTGAACCGTTGGTCGTGACCATACCAGCGACTGGTGCAATATCCTTGGGCGCTTGGGGAAAACCGTGCAGAGGCCCCATACTTTGATTGTGGGCGAGTTGTGCGTCACGCTCTTGGGCCTGCGCAAGGAGAGCACTGCGTTCAGGCATGGCAACAATCGCATTGACCGTTGGGTTTTGCATATCGATCTGGGCGAGAAAGGCCTCCATCACCTCAACGCAGGAGAGTGCGCGCCGGTGGAGCGCGCGCGATAAACTCGTTGCGTCCATGGAGACGATGTCCCAGTGGCTATCGTTGTTGTTGGTGGCGTGATGTTGGTATGGTTTGGAGGCAGGGGTTGTCATGATGTGATTGGGGCTCGGAGCCGCCGTGTCAAGAAAGTGAGCCCCTATTGTGCAATAAAATCCATGTCAACAAGCCTGCAGGGCGGATACAGGAATGAAATGAGTCTATTTTCTTTGCATGGCAAAACGGCGCTGGTGACCGCCAGTGTGCGTGGACTCGGTTTTGAGATTGCCCAGGGACTGGCCGATCAGGGCGCGCGCGTCTTGCTTAACGGTCGCGATGAGGCGACGCTTGCGATGGCTGTGGAGCAGGTGCGTGCCCAGGGAGGTCAGGCTCAGGCTGTGGCCTTTGATGCGTCGGATCTGTCGCAGTTTGATCGTGTCATGCGCGAGTTGGACCAGACGTTTGGCCCCATCGATATCTTGGTCAACAACGCAGGACTGCGCGATCGACGCGATGTCTTTGCCTTTGAGCTTGATGCTGTGCGGCAAATGTTCGAAGCGAACCTTGTCGCGCCTTTTGAGTTATCCCGCCAGGTGGCACAGCGTATGGTGAGCCATCAGCGTGGTGGACGCATCATCAATATCACCTCGATAGCCGGTCCGATTTCGCGCGCATCTGATGCGGTGTACACGACAGCCAAGGGCGGGCTCGCTGCGATGACACGAGCGTTAGCAGCCGATTTTGGTCGGTATGGCATCACGGTCAATGGGGTGGCGCCCGGTTTTTTTGCGACCGAGGCCAATGCCGCCATGGTTGCGGATACGGCCCTAGGCGCGATGCTTGAAAAGCGGACCTCGCTGGGCCGCTGGGGGCGACCCGCTGAGATCGCGGGCACCGTGGCATTTTTAGCTTCTGACGCCGCTTCTTATGTCACGGGCGAGGTGATCGCCGTCGACGGCGGTTATCTGGCACATTTTTAAATGAGTGGTTTTCTTCTGCTTGCCAAATTAGCCGTCCAAAACAGCACGGTTAACAATACCGCGGCACCAACCTGAGCGACCAACACAATATCGTAGGACTGATCAATCGCCCACAACCAGGCGGCCACCACAGGTCCGATGGCGCGCGCGATGATGGTGGGGACGGTAATCATGCCGTTGAGCGCGCCATACGCGTGTGCGCTTAACATTTCCGGTACGACTTGAGAGCGCACAATCGTAAAAATACCGTTCGTTAAGCCGTAAATACCAAAGAGCGCTGCGACAAGCTGAAAACTCAGCGAGTCCAGCAAAAAGGTCGCGAAGACAAACGGAAAAATACTCAGCATGATGGAGCCGAGCGTTCGCATCGAGACGCGCGCCGCAAAGCGACTGATGATAATGCGCCCGAGCACTTGAGCGGGACCGATAATCGAAAGGGCCCACACGACTTCGCTTGTCGGTAATTGCTTATCAAGCAGCATGGGATACATATGAAAAGTGAACACTGAAAACACCATGGAGTAGGTCGTCAGCGCGATCAATAAAAGCCAGAATACCGAGCTGTGGAGCGCTTCATGAATGATATTTTTGTCACGCGCGATGTTTTCTGCTTTGCTCGTTGTTTGTGTCGCATTCGCTGCATCCAGCTCGGGTTTAATCCAGTGCCAGTAACCCGCAGCGCAAGCCACGTTGACGAGGGCAAGCACCCAAAGCGATAGGCGCCAACCCCAACCATCGATTAAAAATTGTTCGAGTGGAATAAAAACGGTACTCGCAAAACCTGCCCAAAGCGTGATCGTGGTAATACCCGCGCGTGAGTGTTGTGGACCAACGCGTCGCGCCAGCAAGGCGAAGGCCGATTCGTACAGGATGGCAGCTTGCAGCGAGCCCATCGCCGCCGCGATTAAGTAAAAAATAAACAGACTCTGCACGAACGACCAGGCAATAAACAAGACGGCCGCAGTCAGTGAGCCCCACACCATGACGCGCTTGCCGTGCCCCCGATCGATCGCCAGTCCGACGGGATAGGCAAGGGCGGCCGCTAGCAACAGGCCAATTGTCAGCGCGCCATAGACGTCCGATTTGGACCACTCCAGTTCGCGCTGCATCGCCACGACAATGAGTGGAAATGCGTAGTAAATCGTACCGTAGGAACAGATTTGTGCGATGCCAAGAAAGTGAGCAAGTCCGTGGACTTGTCCGGTCGTGGTCACAGTTTCTTTAGTCATGCGCGTTGACTCTCAAGCGTTGAATCTCCATTAACCCAGTCTCACCAAACCATCAACGGCAAGGACGCGATTAGCCTGTACAAAAAGTGGGTTGATCTCGGCTTCAAGGACGTTGACTTCTTTGATAGCCGCCAGTTTGGAAAAAGCCACGACGGCTTGCGCCAACGCTTCGCAATCGCCTTTGGGCAAGCCGCGAAAGCCCTTGATCAGCTTGGTGATCCGCACCTCGTCAATCATGGCGTGCGCTTGTGCGAGCGTGACGGGGGCGAGCCGAATCGCAAAGTCTGGTGAGATCTCGGCGGTGATACCACCCGCTCCCAGGATGATCGTCGGGCCAACGAGCGGATCATTGCGGTAGCCGAGAATCAGTTCGAGCAGTCGCGACTCCATTGCCTGGACTAAAAACCCCTCCAGTTTCGCCTGTGGGGCATAGGCGTGGACGCTCTGGGAGATTTCCTTGACAGCCGTTTCAAATTCAGTCGTGTTGCCAACCCCAACCTTGACGCCACCGGCTTCGGTTTTGTGCGGAATGTCACGCGAGGAAACCTTGACCACGACAGGGTAGGGGACTGAATGCGTAGGATGCTTCTCACTAATAAGCTGGGCTTGTGCCGTCTGAACACCTAGCGTGTTAAAGACTTGTGCTGCTTCGTATTCGGTGAGTAAGCCCTTTTTGGGCAAACCTGGGGACCACGCAATATCAGCCAGAACGGGTGGAGCATTGTCTCGCGCTTGGAAAAATACTGACAAAGCATCCGCACAGGACTCCGGCGTACGAAACGCCGGGATACCGGCTTTTTGTAACAGCCCTAAAGAAGCCATGGCCTCGGGCGCTAAAAATACCGCGAGTGGTTTGGTATCTGGCTTGTCGGACTCGACCAGGGGCTTGACCGCCAGCTCGGGATGAAATTGCGCGGAAGAACCCACCACGCTCAGCACGGCATCACACCAGTCGGTACGTAACAGCTGCTCGAGCAGGTCTTTGTATTGCGCGCTGGTGGCCGCGAGCGTCAAATCGATGATGGTCGTTTCACGGATTTTCATGCCGCGTTGCGCCATCTGCGCAACGAACGCAGGCGGTGGGGCGACCGCCACCATGCCCATGAGGCCGAGGTTATCCACCACGGTTGCCGCACCACCTCCAGTCGTGGTGATCACCGCCACACGCGCAGGCTGTGGGTGGGGGGCTGTTTTACCCAAGTAGCGTTGGGCGAGAGGGGTAATCTCAAACAGGGTCTCGAGGTTGCGCACACGCAGCACGCCATGGGCGCGCAAAAAGGCATTTACGGCGACGTCATTGCCAGCCAGCGCACCCGTATGCGATTGTGCCAAGGCATCACCCTGCTCAGAGCGACCAATCTTGTAGGCGATCACAGGTTTGTTATGGGCGCGGGCACGTTCGAGCGCGCGCGCCATGGCAGGCGAGTCGCGTATGGTTTCAAGAAAGAGCAGGATGACGTTGGTGTGTGCATCGTCGACCAACGCGTCGATGACTTCACCTACGGTGACGTCACTTTCGTTACCAACTGAAACAGATTTTGCAAAACCAAATCCGCGCGCGTTGGCGCGTGCCATCAATGAGCCCATCATCGAGCCGCTTTGTGAGACCAAACTCAGTCCGCCCGCAATCAAAGTCTCAGCTTCGAAGGCCGCGTTGACCGACAAAATCATGCCACTATGCAGGTCCGCCAAGCCGATACTGTTCGGTCCGAGAATGCGAACGCCTAGCTCTTTGGCGCGCGCGAGCAGTGCTTCTTGGGCGATCATCCCTTCGGGCCCTGTTTCGCCAAAGCCATCCGAGTAAATCGTGATGACTTTCGCACCCGCTTTGGCGCAGGAATCAATCAAGGGCAACACAAGTTCGCTGGCGACCATGACAAACGCTTGATCGATCGGACCTGGCAAATCGGCGAGATCGGCATAGGCGGGCTCGCCCATGATTTCGGTCTGGGTCCGGTTGATTGGGTAAAGCTTGCCTTGAAAACCGTGTTTGCGCATAAAGCGCATCGGCCGTGCAGTGTTTTTTTGTAAATTGCCAGAGGCACCGACCAAGGCAATTGCCCGAGGCGAAAAAAGAGCTTGGGCAAAGTCGGAGGCAGAGACAGAGACGGGCTTGTTCATTAGATTCAGCGTGATAGGAGCGTGTTTTAAGAATGAAAGATCAGATTTCGCTACGATAACTCAAAGAATCGCACGGTTTTTTAACTGACTACCCTACAATCATTTGTAGGCATAAAAATCTGGTTACAAACGGAGGGGTTTGACCCATGAGTAAGGAAAGTAGCGCAAAGCACGTTAAAACGCCTGAGTCTCTGCGTAGCGCACGCTGGTTCGCGCCTGACGACTTACGTTCTTTTGGTCATCGTTCGCGCGCGATGCAAATGGGTTATGGTCCCGAGGATTGGGTCGGTAAACCCGTGATCGGCATCATCAATACGTGGTCTGACATCAATCCCTGCCATAGCCACTTTAAACACCGTGTCGAGGACGTCAAGCGTGGCGTACTTCAGGCGGGAGGTTTTCCGATCGAGTTGCCCGCGCTTTCGCTCGCAGAGCAGTACGTCAAACCGACCACCATGCTTTATCGCAATTTGCTCGCGATGGATGTCGAGGAATTATTACGCTGCCACCCGATCGATGGTGCGGTCCTGATGGGCGGTTGCGACAAAACAACGCCGGCCTTGCTGATGGGTGCGACGAGTGCGGGCTTACCTTCTATTTACGTGCCTGCAGGCCCGATGCTGCGTGGTAACTGGCAAGGCAAGGTGTTGGGCTCTGGTTCGGATGCCTGGAAATTTTGGGACGACCGACGTGCGGGTTTGATCAACCAAAAAGAGTGGATTGAAATAGAAGGCGGTATTGCGCGGAGCCATGGCACGTGTATGACCATGGGAACGGCCAGCACGATGACAGCGATCGCCGAGGCGTTGGGCATGACCTTGCCAGGCGCCTCCTCGATCCCCGCGCCTGACTCCAATCATTTACGCATGAGCGCTGAGTCGGGACGCAGAATCGTCGACATGGTCTGGGAAGACCTGACGCCCAACAAAATTCAGACCCATGCCGCCTTTGAAAATGCGATTGTGGTTGCCATGGCCATGGGCTGTTCGACCAACGCCATCATCCACGTGATCGCGCAAGCCAAACGCGCCGGCTGTGACATCGGACTCGAAGACTTTGATCGCTTTAGTCGTTTTGTGCCGGTGATCGCCAATGTACGTCCGAGTGGCGATCAATATTTGATGGAAGATTTCTTTTATGCCGGCGGCCTGCCCGGTCTCATGTCCCGCATCAAGCAGCACTTGCATCTTGACTCCATGACGGTCACGGGCAAAACGCTCGGTGAAAATATCGAGGGCGCAGCCGTCTTCAACGACGACGTGATTCGCCCGATCGACAATCCTATTTACGCCGAGGGCGCGCTGGCCGTGCTCAAGGGTAATCTAGCGCCGGATGGTTGCGTGATTAAGCCCAGCGCATGCCCACCGCACCTACATCGTCACACGGGACCCGCGCTTGTGTTTGACGACTATCCCTCCATGAAGGCCGTGATCGACAGCGACGATCTCGATGTTACGGCTGACCATGTGTTGATTTTGCGTAACGCCGGTCCTCAGGGTGGTCCCGGTATGCCTGAGTGGGGCATGTTGCCCATGCCGAAAAAGCTGCTCAAGCAAGGGGTGCGCGACATGTTGCGGATGTCTGATTCCCGCATGAGCGGTACGAGTTATGGCGCGTGCGTCTTACATATCTCCCCCGAGTCTTTTGTCGGAGGGCCTCTTGCACTCGTGAAAAATGGCGACATGATTTCCGTCGACGTACCCGCACGCACCATCAATCTTGATATATCCGAAGAGGAACTCGCCCGCCGAAAAGCCGCCTGGAAAGCACCCGAACCCAAGTACGAGCGCGGCTATGGTTGGATGTTTTCCAAGCATATCCAGCAAGCTAACGAGGGCTGCGATTTTGACTTTTTGCGAACGGACTTTGGCAAAGCGGTCTCAGAGCCCGATATTTACTAAGACACTCAATCTGACACTCAAGAGAGACTTATTCAATGAGCAAACTTTCCGCGGCAACACGCGACAAACTGATGGCGGTGAGTACTGCCACGTTGGCGACTTGCTTGTACAAGCGTGGCTTGCGTTCGCAATTTATCCAAAATGTGCAAAAACTTTCGCTCGCCAAGCAAAATATGGTGGGCGAGGCCTACACGTTGCGCTATATCCCGGCGCGTGAGGATTTGAATGGCATCGAGGTTTTTAAAGACCGCGCGCACCCTCAGCGCAAAGCGGTGGATGAGTGCCCCGCAGGTGCCGTGATGGTGATCGATAGCCGCAAGGATGCCCGAGCTGCTTCAGCCGGCGGTATTTTGGTCGGACGCCTGATGGCTCGAGGCGCGGCGGGTGTGGTGACGGATGGCGGTTTCCGGGATTCGGCGGAGATTGCTGAGTTGGGGATTCCTGCCTATCATCAGCGACCCTCTGCCCCTACCAATCTGACCCATCATCAGGCGATCGATATCAATGTGCCTATCGCCTGCGGCGACGCACCCGTGTTTCCTGGCGATGTGATCGTTGGGGATGCCGATGGTGTGCTGGTGTTACCCGCGCATCTGGCCGATGAGTTGGCCAATGAGGCGACTGAAATGACAGTGTTTGAGGATTTTGTGACCGAAACGGTCAAGACGGGTCGGTCGATCTTGGGTTTGTATCCCAACACAGAGCCTAAGACAACGGAGGACTTTCAGGCGTGGCGCAAGAAGGTGGGGCGTTAGAGCATTGGTAGTATAAAAGCATTGGAAAGTTAAAAAGCCCTGAAAGGCAGGGCTTTCCAAGAAAATCTGTACTGGGGTGAACGACGGGGCTCGAACCCGCGACAACCAGAATCACAATCTGGGACTCTACCAACTGAGCTACGTCCACCACAGAAGCAAAATTCTATCATGTTTGCGCGTTTGACGTGATCCGGAAACAGCATTTCTCTAATGAACTAGGTGGCTCCTTATGGCTCGGCTCGAAGAAATACTGATTGAATATTGGCCTCATCTTCTGTTTGTGATTTCGATCGCCGCCAGTAGCGTGGCGTCCGTGCATGCTGCGATGACCAAGAAAGATGTTCGTGCGGCGATTGCCTGGGTGGGTGTGATCCTGTTCTCGCCTATTTTGGGTGCTTTTCTATATCTGGTGGCGGGGATCAATCGGATTCGCAAGGACCGCGTGTTTGCCAGACGTGCGCACACGCTCTACGATCAGGAGTTGATCGACAAAGTCCTAGTGCATGACGTTGTTGACGTGTCGGGTCCTCAGTTTGCTTCGCTTAAAAAACTAGGCGATCACATCAGCGACTTTAAGGTCTTGGGCGCAAACCAGATCAAGATGCTCAATGGAGGCGATGAGACGTATCCCGCCATGCTTGAGGCCATCCGGCAAGCGCAGCGTTCGATCGCGCTGCAGAGTTATATCTTTGATCACGATATTGTTGGCAAGGAATTAGCTCAAGCGCTCATCGATGCGCATCATCGTGGAGTGCAAGTACGGGTATTGATAGACGCTGTTGGTGCCAAGTATTCACATCCGCCTATTACGGCACTGCTACGAAATGCCGGTGTGCATACTGCGTTATTCATGCAACCGGTCATTGGCATTCGCTTGGTCTATGCCAATTTGCGCAGCCATAGAAAACTCTTGGTCATTGATGGCTTGCATGGCTTTACGGGTGGAATGAATATCCGTGAAGGCTTTGTCACTGCGATCGCCAAAGAGGCTGTCACCCATGACACACACTTTCAGGTCAGTGGGCCGATTGTGTATCAGCTCATGACGAATTTTGCGCATGATTGGGCGTTTACGACCACGGAAAAGCTCACGGGCGACGTGTGGTTTGCCCCAGCCGCCGTGGAAATCAAAGAAACGGGTGTCGCTTTGCGCTGCGTCCCTTCGGGGCCCGATGCGACCTTGGCCAGCACACACAATATGCTGTTGGGGGCGCTCGCGGTCGCGCAAACGCATGTGCGGATGCAGTCACCATATTTGCTGCCGGATGTGGCCCTGATCGCGGCCCTGTCGACCACGGCAAGGCGTGGCGTGATTGTCGATATCGTGGTGCCAGGCGCCAACAACCTCAAACTCGTTAACGCCGCGATGATGGCACAGATCGATCAGCTCATCGAGACAGGCTGCAGAGTCTGGCGGGCTTCAGGAACCTTTGATCACTCCAAGCTTTTTACCGTCGATGGTGGTTGGTCCTATATTGGGTCATCCAATATCGATCCTCGAAGTTTGCGCTTGAATTTTGAACTTGATCTCGAGGTCTATGATCGAGGGATAGCAAAAGAAATCGAGACCAAGGTGGACGACATCATCGCCCACGCCGAGCGCATTACCTTGCGCACGTTACGCAGGGATCCATTTTGGATGCGCTTGCGAAACAAGGTGGTTTGGCTGGCCTCGCCTTATCTTTAAGCCCCGAGACTCAGAGAAGGTCGAGAGGGTCTTGGCTTGGGTCTGCCGCATGACCGACCCCAGCGCCTTGAATGCCATGACGTGTCATGGAGTCTTTGACCATGCCCGTGGCTTTCATTTCCTCGACAAAGGTACGCAAAAAAGTCGCTGCAGCCGGCCCCTTTGTTTTAGGTACGCCCATCGCTTGGTTGATGACCATAAAACGCTCACCAAGAATGCGTACGCCCAACATGCTCTGGGTGTCCGCTTCGAGTTGCTGTTTGACACCCGCGGCGACTTCAAGCTGCTGCGCCAAAAAGTCTTGCACGACCGTTTGCGAAGACGAGGCGCGCACGATAGGGGATTGTTTGAGGTGGCGGGTCAGAAACAAATCATAGGCACTGCCTTTGCCGACGACGACACGGTTGCCAGGCACGTCAACTTGCTCGTTATGCGTAATCGGAGAGTCCGTGCGGACGAGGTAATACCCCTCGATCAGTACGTATGCGGCCGTAAACGCGATGTCTTTGCCGCGCTCTGGGTCGACGGCAAAAAATCCGATATCGGCACGTCCAGACTCAACCGTGACGACAGACTTGCCCGCCGTTTCGTTGACGATCAGCTCGACCGGGACCCCTAGTTTTTTGCCTAGCGCCTGCGCCAGATCGATCGAGATCCCGAAAGGTTTGCCCTGGGCATCCAGATTGGCAAGAACGGGATTACCGATGTTGAGCGAGGCACGCAGCACTCCGGTCGGAGCAAAAGCCTTGATGAGGTCTGCGTTGAGTGAAATGGTAGTCATGCAAATTGCTCCAAAGACGACTTTTAATAGCGATTATTTGTCAACATAACAGAATCGCAAGCGCTTGACATTCGTGAGGCACCCGCTCGGAGGCCCTATTTTTCTGTGAATGCTCTACGCCTATAATGAATTGTCCTATATCTAAATAAACTTTAGCTTACCAATGGTTCAAACGATGAAATTTCCCATCCCTCAGTTGTCTGTCTTGTGCGCGACCTTTGTGTTGATAGGAACTGTTGCGCATGCGCAACCCAAAGCCAGTGCCGCTGCGAGCCCTAGCGCAAGTGCCCCCTTGGCAACGGTGAATGGCATCGCCATTCCAGAATCCTTGATGGAGCAAAATGTGCGCGCCAACGTCGCCCAAGGCCAGCGTGACACACCAGAGTTGAGACAGCTGCTCAAAGATGAGCTGATTAATCGCGAGATTTTGGCCCAAGAGGCTGCCAAACTGGGTCTTGATAAAACCGCTGAGGCTAAGACACAACTGGCTCAGCTGCGCCAGACCTTGATGGTAGAGCTGTTGCTGACCGACATGATGAAAAAGAATCCCATCACGGACGTCAAAATCAAAGCTGAGTATGACCGAATGATAGGAGCGCTGAAAGATCAGCAACAATACAAGGTCGGTCTGATCGTCACGTCAACCGAAGACGAGGCCAAGGCCATTTTGGCGCGGCTGAACAAAGGCGAGTCATTTCAGAAAATTGCTGAGCAATCCTCGATTGATCCTAGCAAGGCAAAGGGCGGTGACGTAGGTTGGGTATTGCCCGCACAGATTTTGCCAGCGATTTCAAATGTGCTGGTGAATTTGAAAAAAGGCAGCGTGGCGGTCGCGCCCATTCGCACACAAGCGGGCTGGAACATTATTAAACTTGAAGACCAGCGCAG
The DNA here is from genome assembly GCF_965234455.1 of Zwartia lucis. Lineage (GTDB taxonomy): Bacteria > Pseudomonadota > Gammaproteobacteria > Burkholderiales > Burkholderiaceae_B > Zwartia > Zwartia lucis. Next base: position 259,267 of record NZ_OZ248473.1, read on the forward strand.
CTATCAACCCCCTGGCTTGAACGAGGCCAAAAACGACCTTCGTCAAGGTTTGCTTCAGCAGCAGCGTGCAGATTTCGTCAAGCGCTTGCGTGAGGGCGCTAAGATTCAATAATCAAATCAATTATTTGAAACTGGGAAGGATGAGTAAAATCTTTTGCCATCAGGATCTACGTAAGCATTCACCGTGTATTGGGTTGCGTTATTGATGATGGCTACGCCCTGCAATACTCCAACAGGTTGGCCTAAAGCATTTCTGGCGACCGTACCATCGATCTCGACGTAAGTGACATAAGCCCCATCTTGAAGATGATTGGTAACGTTGACCGTTTGATCTGAGCTCGCGACTGTAAATGGACCTGCTGGGTTACTCGACGGATCATTACCAGGCCCGCCCGGATTAAAGACAGGTGAATATGCTCCAGAAGATGGCATGCGGATCGTGGTGAGTCTTGCAATAGCGGCAGCATCGCCTGAAAGAATAATGTCGTATTGATTGTCATGATCCTCAACGTAGGCCAAATTGTATGTTGACTGTAATGGCCCCGTGTCTGCAATACCCAATACCATAATGTTGCCGTAACCTGGGATGAGGTAACTCACTCCAGTTTGGGTAATTTGCACCGTATTATCTGAAGAGTCGTTAGCCGCCAGAATGAAGAATTTACTAAAGTCAGTCGGCAAAATACTGCTAATACCATCAGGTGAAAAACCTGCGCTGGTATATACACGTAGACGGTATTGCGCAGAAGAACCAAACAAATCCGAGCCACTATTGGCGTAGGAGGCATTTAACCACTTAGGATTGCTTTCTCCAAGACTAGAGAAAACGTTTAATTTAGCTGCAAGAATTCTAGGTCCGTTTCCGCTTACGTATGGATTTTTACTTTCTATGCTGAGTCCCACTGCAGAAACTATCCCTTTTTGCGTGATAAATTTTAACTCTGTGGGTGAGTCCACAATACTCACTGTAACGGGATACTCAGCATCAGGGTTACCAGGCAATATGCGATTTCCCCAATAACCGATGAGCACCACAGTTTGTCTCTCGTTGTATTCTGTATTAGGTAGAAAACTTGCAGACAAAGGAGTGACAACGGTCCCAGTATTCATGGTGACCTGAAAAGCTGCTGCGCTGATTGATGGTGGCCAAATGGGATGACTAAACACAACAGGAATGGTGTCACCGGCGGTTGCATCAATTCCGTAGATAGCTGAAACACTTTGTGTGCTTGAGGCGGAGTAGTAGGCTCTTGATGGCGCTTGCAGGCTCGGATCAATATTTTCAAAAGAGATATTGCCAGCGTAGGCCGCAGCTTGAGCGGCAGAGTCCGTGCCATTCAGATTGGGTACTCCCATATAACCTTCAAAACCATAATTAGCCGTCATGATTGAGGGTGTTGTTGCAAAGTAATCCGCACCCAAAATGATGCTGGTATTCACGGTACTTGCAGTGGAAGTCGTGACAGCTTGATCTGCCGCGATGTAATTGAGAAGCGGAGTTGCTAATGAGGTATACGTATTGGTAGTATCGGGCGCCCCACTATTAGAGTAGCTGTCAGAGCCATCGCCACAGGAAATAACAAACGTACAAGTTATAGTTAATAACAAGAGTAATTTGAATTTCATTTGTTTGCCTACCTCTTTACAGGGTGGTGCCCCCGGCGAGAATCGAACTCACAACCACCCGCTTAGAAGGCGGGTGCTCTATCCAATTGAGCTACGGGGACAACGCTTCGTTAGTTTAACTCTTCTATGTGGTCTGCGTTTTTATGGCACAACTCTTTGTCGTTCATCCTGATAATCCGCAACCTCGGCTGCTTAAGCAGGCGGCCCAGCTTTTGCAAAATGGCGGTCTGGTTGCGATCCCCACTGACTCAAGTTATGCGGTGGTCGCACGCCTTGATGACCGGGCTGCCGCAGAGGCCTTGCGCAAGTTGCGCGGCTTGGACGAGCGTCATCATTTGACGATTTTGTGTCGTGATATGACGGCGATTAGTCAGTTCGCCCGGGTCGATAACTCCCAGTTTCGCCTGTTAAAACAAGCCACACCCGGACCGTGGACTTTCATTTTAGAGGCGTCTCGCGAGGTGCCTCGCCGCGTTTCGCATCCTTCCCGTAAAACCATCGGCATTCGCGTGCCGGGACACCCTGTGACGCTTGCTTTTTTGGAAATGGTGGATGCGGCCTTGTTGTCAACGACCTTGATCCCTGAGGGCGAGGAGCTGCCACTCAATGAACCCGAGGATATTCGTACGCGTTTTCAGCATGCGTTGGCGGCGGTGATCGACGCGGGCGCGTGTCCTTTTGAGCCCACGACGGTCATTGATTTGACCGGCGCATCGCCCGAATTGATTCGACGCGGCCGCGGCGATCCAGCAGTTCTTGGGATCTCTTAGCATTTGACGTGCGATAAACCTCTACAATCCATCGCATGAACGAAATTATTCAGACCATCTCGCTTTATGCCTTGCCAGTGATGTTTGCCATCACCTTACACGAGGCAGCCCACGGCTATGTCGCGAGGTTGTTTGGCGATCCAACGGCCACGCAGCTTGGCCGTGTCACACTTAATCCCATCAAACATATCGATCCCGTGGGCACGATCGCTGTGCCGGTGGGTATTTTATTGATGTCAAAGTTGGTGGGCGGGCCGTTTTTACTCTTTGGGTGGGCCAAGCCCGTGCCCGTAGACTTTGGCCGTCTTCGCCGTCCCAAGCGAGACATGCTCTGGGTGGCCTTGGCCGGACCCGCTGCCAACCTGTTCATGGCGATTCTGTGGGGGATTTCCCTGCGCTTATTGTTTGAGACCGGTGATCGAAGTAGTTTTTGGTTTCAGATGGCTCAGATTGGAATCCAGATCAACTTGACCTTGATGGCCTTGAATCTACTGCCGATTCTCCCTCTGGATGGTGGACGCATGCTTTTTAGCTTACTCCCTAATCAATTGGCGTGGCAGTATGGCCGAATCGAACCCTTCGGCCTTTGGATTGTGATTGCATTGCTGGCAACGGGCTTGCTTGGCACCCTAATCGCCCCACTCATGTCCCTTGGTGAATGGGTGGTTCGATTAGTGCTCTAAGATCACACTATTCCGGTACACTTTTACTTAATTTATTAATGGCGCGACCGCGCCCCGTTCAGCGCTCTGGATTTCCTTTATGGCCACGCACTCATTTTCTAACAGACCCCAGTTTCAAGGCAGCATGCCCGCCTTGGTGACTCCGATGCATCCTGACGGCAGTTTGGACTATCAAAGCTTTCGAGCTTTGGTGGACTGGCATGTTCAGGAGGGCACAAATGGTCTCGTGATCGTCGGTACTTCTGGCGAGTCTCCCACTGTCAATGTCGACGAGCACGCCGAACTGATCCGTGTCGCAGTCGAGCATGCGGCAGGACGACTCCCCATCATTGCAGGAGTTGGCGCCAACTCCACGCGCGAAGCCATTCATTTGGCCGAGCATGCCCTCAAGGTCGGTGCGCAGGCAGGCTTATCGGTGGTGCCTTATTACAACAAGCCTTCCCAAGAAGGGATGTATCAGCACTTCAAAGCCATTCAAGAAGCGGTCGATCTCCCCACTATTCTCTATAACGTTCCGGGTCGTACCGTCGCGGATATGTCACATGACACAGTCCTGCGCTTGGCGCAGATCCCAGGCATTATTGGCATCAAGGACGCGACAGGTGATATTGGCCGAGGTGCCCTGTTGATCCGTGATGTGCCTGCGCATTTCCAAATTCTGAGTGGTGACGATGCGACAGCTGCTGCATTGATTTTGCTGGGTGGTCGTGGCAATATTTCCGTGACAGCCAACATCGCACCGCGCCAGATGAGCGATTTGTGCAAAGCTGCTCTGACCGGTGATGTTCAAAAAGTCAGGCAGTTAAATAATTTGCTGGGTCCTCTGAACAAACTTTTGTTTGTCGAAGGTAACCCGATTCCAGTGAAGTGGGCGTTGACGCAGATGGGTCGTATCCCCTCGGGCATCCGTTTGCCGCTTGTGGAGTTAGGTGCTCAGTTTCACGCTCCTTTGCGAGCTGCAATGGTTGAGGCGGGGTTGCTCTGAAATGAAAAGTGTATTGAGTCAAAAAAATGCGTTGATGGTGATGGCTTTAGTCTCAGTCTTGACCTTGAGCGGCTGTGCCTCAGTGCGCGAGATGCTCAGTGGCGATGACTCGGTTGATTACAAAAGTGTGGTTCGAACCGATCCTCTGAGCATTCCGCCCGACATGACTCAGGCTGCGAGTGACCCACGTTTCCGAGCACCGGACTCAGGCACGACGACTTTTTCACAGTTTCAGCAGACTGGACAGGCAAGCCCTGCAGCCAAAGCATCGACGGCCCAATCAGCGGTCTTGCCAACGCGCGCCGATATGCGTGTGATGCGCGATGGTGATTTGCGCTGGTTGTCGGTGGATATGCCGGCTGATCGCGCGTTTTCCTCAGCGGCTGATTTCTGGACTGAAACGGGTTTCACTCTAGATGTGACTGATCCCAAAGCGGGCTTGCTCGTGACCAACTGGGCGGAAAATCGCGCCAATATTCCAGATAGCTGGATTCGTCAGATGCTCGGTAAAGCGATTCCCGGTGCTTGGGACAGCGGTACGCGCGACAAATTTCGCACGCGTATCGAGCGTAACGGCAACCGAACAGAGATCTACATCACACATCAACGCATGACTGAGGAGGCACGAGGTCAGACCTCTGGCGGCGCAGCTGCAGAGATCCGTTGGACCATTAGCAAAGAAGACCCTGGTCTAAATGCCGCGATGCTCGCTCGAATGATGGCTTTCCTGGGCGAAGACGTCGATGGTGCGCGTAAAAAAGTCGCTCAGGCAAGCGCTGATCCACAGGGGCCTCAGGTCACGACGGGACCGGGTGGCGATAAAACCGCCTTGATCATTAATGAAACTTTTGACCGTGCCTGGCGCCGCGTGGGTGTGGCACTGGATTCGGGTGGCTTTGCTGTGGATGATCGCGACCGATCGACCGGTGAGTTCTATGTCCGTTACGTGGACGTAGACACAGGCATTAAGCGCGAAGATCCACACTTCTTGGCACGCATGTTTGGCGCAAAAAACACTGGTAAGGCGCCTACATACCGAATTCGTTTGACGACCAAGGGTACGCAGACCGAAGTTGTCGTCCTGGATGAAAAAGGAGTGCGTGATACGAGTGCAACAGCCCAGCGTCTCTTAGGCGTTCTGGCAGACAAAATCTAAACGGAGCACAAAGCACCGTCTTGGTGCTTTCCTGCTTTAATTTTCGCCCCATTTTGGGGCGTTTCTTTTTGGTGCAAGCCCCGCGAACGGTATAAGGCGCAATATCGAATTCGGGCATCATTTTTGCTTGTATTTAGGGTATGCACCCTTTAGAGTAGGTTATGCACCCTATAGAGACTTTCAGCCCCAAAGAATGGCTTGCTCGGCTTGATCTTGATTTTTTTGTCAGACCGGTTAATCATGCGCCTGCAACTGTCACTGCAACTGCGACTGTGGCTGAAGCTGCGTCTTTCCAAACGAATCTAAAACATCAGCATCTGGGACCGTTACGCATTCAAAAGGCGCTTTACCCAGAGGGCCCCGCACTTTGCCATGCCATCATTGTGCATCCACCGGGCGGGATCGCAGGGGGTGATCGCCTCGAGGTGCAAGTGCAGAGTCAGGCGCGCAGTCAGGGGTTGGTGACCACACCATCGGCGGCTAAGTGGTATGGGACGGACGGGGCCGTCCCCGCGACGCAAAAAATAGAGATTACCCTCGATGGACAGTTGGAGTGGCTGCCACAGGAAACCATAGTTTTTGATCGTGCATTGGTTGAATCTGAGATTACGATCAAGGCCGGCGCTACAGGCGCGATGTTGGGGTGGGATCATTTGATTTTTGGACGTCATGCTTCGGGCGAGTCTTTCAAGAGCGGTCGTTTTGCGCAATCTCTGCGCATCCATTTGTTCGAGGGACTGGTCTGGCACGATCGTATGGTGCTCCAAGGTGAGGATGCCTTGTTTGCTTCCCCGATCGGCTTGAGAGGGCAGCATGCCTGTGCAACGTTCTGGGCGATTCTGGCTGATCCAGATACTTGGACAGAGGCTCGGTTGGAGTCGCTCCGTACTCATAGTCCTGCGTTCTCCTGGACCGTGTTGCATCCCCGGTTACTTGTCGGACGCTTGCTTGTCGAGCCCTTAAAGCTCAAGGGTTTGCTTGAACAAGCCTGGACCATCTTGCGACCCATTGTTTTAAAGCGCCCAGCCCTCAATCCTCGGCTTTGGGCTACCTGAATAAAGGAGTTTCTATGGATCTCACCCCAAGAGAAAAAGATAAGTTGCTGATTTTTACAGCAGCTTTACTTGCCGAACGGCGTCTAGCACGTGGTTTGAAACTCAATGTGCCCGAAGCCATTGCCCTCATCACCGCAGCGATCATGGAAGGTGCACGCGATGGCAAAACGGTCGCAACACTGATGGCCGAGGGCCGCAGTATTTTGACGCGCGCAGACGTCATGGAGGGTATCGCTGAAATGATCCCGGACATTCAGGTCGAAGCTACGTTTCCCGATGGCACCAAACTTGTCACGGTTCACCAACCTATTCAGTGAGGAGCGGACATGCAAATAACGCCCATGATTCCCGGACAAATACTTGTCCAAGACGGTGAAGACCTTGAAATCAATGTGGGTCGAACGCTGCTTAGCCTCACCGTAGCCAACACCGGTGACCGACCCGTGCAGATTGGCTCCCACTTTCATTTTGCAGAAACCAATGCAGCGTTGCATTTTGATCGTGCTGCTGCGCGCGGCTTTCGCTTGAATATTTCTGCGGGCACGGCGATTCGTTTTGAGCCAGGACAAGAGCGTGTCGTTGAGCTTGTTGCGCTCAGCGGGGATCGGATCGTGTACGGATTTTCTGGGGCCGTCATGGGGAGTCTGGATCAATGAAAATTTCAAGACAAGCGTACGCCGAGATGTTTGGTCCGACGACAGGCGATCGCGTTCGCCTGGCCGATACTGCGTTGTTTGCACGCGTGGAAAAGGACTTTACGATTTACGGTGAGGAGGTCAAATTTGGCGGTGGTAAAGTGATTCGAGATGGCATGGGGCAGTCGCAGCGTATGAGCGCGGATTGTGTCGACACTGTCTTGACCAATGCACTGATCATCGATTACTGGGGCATCGTCAAAGCTGATATCGGCATTAAAAATGGACGCATCGCCGGCATCGGTAAGGCCGGCAATCCGGATATCCAGCCGGGTGTGACGATTGTGATTGGACCTGCCACCGAGGTCATTGCAGCCGAAGGCATGATCGTGACCGCGGGTGGTGTAGACAGTCATATTCACTTTATCTGTCCTCAACAAATCGAAGAGGCCCTGTGCTCAGGCGTGACGACCATGATTGGTGGCGGTACGGGCCCTGCGACTGGGACGTTTGCCACAACGGTGACGCCTGGTCCATGGCATTTGGCGCGCATGTTGCAATCGCTTGAGTCCTATCCGATCAATATCGGTTTGCTGGGCAAAGGCAACGTTTCTCTACCGGGCCCACTGCACGAACAAATCGAAGCTGGGGCAGTGGGCTTAAAGCTCCACGAGGACTGGGGCAGCACACCGGCTGCGATCGACAACTGCCTGACGGTTGCGGATCAGACCGACACGCAAGTCGCGATTCATACCGACACACTCAACGAGTCGGGCTTTGTCGAGGCGACACTCAAGGCCATCGATGGCAGAGTGATCCACACCTACCACACCGAGGGAGCGGGAGGCGGCCATGCGCCCGATATCATCCGCGTCTGCGGTGAGCAAAATGTCCTGCCATCCTCGACCAATCCGACTCGGCCCTACACCATCAATACGCTGGATGAGCACCTGGATATGTTGATGGTGTGTCACCACCTCGATGCCTCGATTGCCGAAGATATCGCTTTTGCAGAAAGTCGTATCCGTCGTGAAACCATTGCGGCCGAAGACATCCTGCACGACATCGGCGCGTTTTCGATGATTTCCTCGGATAGTCAGGCGATGGGTCGTGTCGGAGAGGTCATTATGCGGTCCTGGCAGACTGCGCACAAAATGCGTGAGCAGCGCGGTTCCTTGAGCGAGGCAGGTTTTTCTGATCCCTCGACGAGCGATAACGCGCGCATCAAACGCTATATCGCCAAATACACCATCAATCCTGCGCTCACGCATGGCATGGCGCATGAGATTGGTTCGGTCGAGGTGGGCAAATGGGCCGACCTCGTGTTGTGGCGTCCTGCTTTTTTTGGTGTCAAGCCCTCGACCGTCATCAAAGGTGGCCAGATCGCGATGGCGGCGATGGGAGATCCCAATGCGTCGATTCCGACCCCACAGCCTGTTCATTTTCGTCCACAGTTTGGGGCGTCTGCGCGCGGCATCGAAACGAGTTGCATCACCTTCATGTCCGGTATCTCGGTGCAGCGCGGTGTGCATCAGGAGCTCGGCTTGCGCAGGCAGATCGCGACCGTGCAGGGCACGCGTACGGTCACTAAGGCTGATATGAAACTCAATAGCACCACACCGCATATCACCGTCAGTCCGGAAAACTACAAGGTCTATGCCGATGGTGTGTTGCTTGACTGTCCTCCTGCGCAGGTGCTGCCGATGGCGCAACGTTACTTTTTGTTTTAGGAACGAAGATGGCGATTTTGTTGACCACGCGGATTCTTGCGCAAGCGCGCTCACAGACAGACGCAGCCGCCGAGTCCTTGCCCGTGCTCGAGTTGACGCTGGAGGATCGGCAGCGCTCGCGCTTGGCCGCCATGTTACCCAGTGGACGCGCAGTCGCAGTGATCCTGCCGCGTGGCGAATCCATGCAGCACGGCGATGTGCTCACCGGTGAAACAGGTGAACGTGTCTTGGTGCAAGCCGCCGCCGAGGAGTTGATGCTGATCCGTGCCCACAATCCTTTTGAGCTCATGCGTATTGTGTATCACTTGGCTAACCGTCACGTGCGGGCGATGTTGCTGCCCGATGCCGCCCTGATCGAGCCAGATCAAGTGTTGGCAGAGCTCGTCAGACGGTTGGGCGGAACAGTAGAAAATACGCATCAGCCTTTTATTCCAGAAGGTGGCGCCTACTCTGGGGGCGCAGGAGAACATGCGCATCACCATCACCAACATCCAAGCGAGTGCGGGGTCGAGCTGCAGGATGAGGCGATGGGTCAGATCGGTGAACAACTCTCTATCGCAGCCCATGCACGATCCAAAGCTTAACTCCCTCCTGTCGGCCCTGCATTTGGCGAGCCCGGCTTTGCCCGTAGGGGGCTTTGCGTATTCGCAGGGTCTAGAACAAGCGATCGAGGATCGTTGGGTCACAGATATGGAGCAAGCCTATGTCTGGATCCGAGATGGTCTGTTGCTCAATCTGGCTCGCCAGGAGTTGCCTTGGTGGTTGTATTGTTATGTGGCCGCCTCACAACAGCAATGGGATGCGCTCATCGAAGGAAATCAGCAGCTGAGCGCCATGCGTGAAACCGCTGAGCTACGACTCGAATCTGTACAGATGGGGTATTCGATGGCCAAGCTGTTTGCACAGTGGCCGTTGGCGCAGGCACTCGCCGACCTCAAAAATGTGACGTGGTCTTACCCTGCCGCGTATGCATCGTTGGCTGCATGCACGGGCGTTGAAAAAGAAACGGCATTGGCGGCTTATCTCTGGAGCTGGGTAGAAAACCAAGTCCTGGCCGCGATGAAAACAGTTCCCTTAGGACAAATCGAAGGTCAGCAACTTCTGCATCGTCTCAAACAAGACATTGCAAAGACTTGTTTGATCGCACAGTCAACCAGTACCGCCGAGGCGGGTTCAGCGCCTTTTGGCCTCGCCTTAGCCAGTACAAGACATGAAACGCAATATAGCCGCTTGTTTAGAAGTTAAAAAATAGGAATTACACCATGACACAACAATCCAATCCTTTGCGCGTCGGTATCGGCGGACCGGTGGGGTCGGGCAAGACCACCTTGGTCGAAGTCCTCTGCAAAAAAATGCGAGATCAGTACAAGCTTGCGGTTGTGACCAACGATATTTACACCAAAGAAGATGAACGCTTGCTGGTTGCAGCAGAGGCTTTGTCGGCGGATCGCATTATGGGTGTAGAAACAGGCGGCTGCCCGCATACGGCCATTCGCGAAGACGCTTCGATCAACCTCGAAGCGATCGATCGTATGCAAAAACGCTTCCCCGATCTTGATTTGATCTTTATCGAGTCCGGTGGCGATAATTTAGCAGCGACGTTTAGTCCAGACTTATCGGACTTGACGATTTATGTGATTGACGTCGCGGGTGGCGAAAAAATTCCCCGCAAAGGCGGTCCCGGTATCACCCGTAGTGATCTGTTGGTGATCAACAAGACCGATCTCGCACCCTATGTGGGCGCAAACCTTGACGTCATGCGCCACGACACTGCGCGCATGCGTGTGGACCGTCCCTGGGTGATGACGAATTTAAAAACCGGTGAGGGCCTAGACGAAGTCATCCGCTTTATTGAAAAAGCGGGATGCTTGATTCAGTCTTGAAGCGTTGATCCCATCTACTTTCTGACAAGATGGACCCAGCCATCGTCAATCCAGTCTGCTAACGCGTCGAGTGCCTCCTGTGACAGGCGTTTGGCAGAAGGGTCGGTACCCGCCAGTTCACGCTCATCCGCGAGTCGTTTAAGGCCTGTTTCGGCTTTGACCATTGCAGGCTCGCCATTGATAAAAAGCTGCTGGTCACGGTAGAGCATACGGCTGCGTCGATCGAGTACCCAGTGTGTGTAGGAGGATGCCTGATCGTGCGTCTCTGGGTCCTCATCCATCGCTAACGCAAGCGGGCTGTCAAAGACAGCGGCCTGATTGGGCTCGGTCAACCAGCAGCCCAGAAAGCGGGTGGCCAGCGCGTGGTCAAAGCGGATTTTGCTGGCGGCAGCGATCGCGGCCTCGGTCAGGCGTTCGGGGAGCTCGGCGGGATGTGCCACAGCGGGCTGAGCGGGGTCGCGGTAAAACTTATTGAGCGCGGGACCAGGCAAGGGAGGCTCGCCGTAGGGGCCGCTTGCGACACCTGCACGTGACAAGATTTGATCCGCGGCAGCTTCGAGCATGCCACGTGCCAGCGCCGCCTCGTCAGGTGCGCGAAAGCCAATCGAGATCGTCATGCAATCATCGAGCGCGACACCATCGTGTGCCGCTTGTGGGGGCAGGTACAACATATCGCCTGGCTCCAGTACAAACTCTTGCTCCGGTTCAAAGTTTTGCAAAATCTTGAGAGGTAAACCAGGTACCAAGGACAAGTCTTTTTGTTGACCAAATTTCCAGTGACGGCGACCCTCGGCTTGCAAAAGAAACACGTCATAGCTGTCGTAATGTGGACCCACACCACCGCCCGTCGTGGCCATGCTGATCATCAGATCATCGAGTCGCGCGTCCGGCACAAAGCGAAACTGATTCATCAGCGCACAGGCTGCATCATCATGGATGTCCACACTCTGCACCAATAGTGTCCAGTGTGTTTCCGACATTTTTGGCAGACGACTAAAAGGTCCAACCTCCATGTTCCATTCGTCTTTGTCACGCCAGATCAGTTTGGACTCAACCTCGTCACGCTTGCTCATTTTTTTGAGCGTTGCCATTGAAACGGGGGGTTTAAAATTCTTGAAAGCCTGGCGCACGAGCAGAGGTTTACGCTGCCAGTAGGTCTTCATAAATTGTGAAGGGGTGAGTCCGCCCAGCAGGGCGAGAGGTTGATCCGTGTGCATAAAAAGACCTAAGGCAATAAATTTTTGAGTTGATACAGCGCATCCAATGCTTCACGCGGGCTGAGCGTATCGGGGTCGAGCTCATTAAGGGCTTGGTGCAGTGCCGCCTGGGCATCCGCGAGTTCTGTGGCGATTTGTGTCATGCTTTCAGCGGCGACGACCTCTCCAAACAAACCGAGTTGAGGCGTGGGGGCGCCTTGTGACTCCAGTCGCTCTAGTTCGCGCGTCGCGTGTCTGATCACGGCTGCGGGCACTCCGGCGCGTTGTGCGACTTGTATGCCGTAACTGCGACTCGCGGGACCGTCTTTCACTTCATGTAAAAACACGATACCCGAAGGAGACTCGGCAGCCGCCAGGTGCACATTGGCCGTGTTGGGCTGTTCGTTCGGCATTCGGGTGATTTCAAAATAGTGTGTCGCAAACAGCGTCAGGGCGCGATTGTGCGTGACTAAGCGCTGAGCGATAGACCATGCAAGCGCCAAACCATCATAGGTCGAGGTGCCACGGCCGATTTCGTCCATCAACACCAAACTGTTCGCCGAGCTCGAAGCCAAGATCGCGGCTGCCTCGGTCATTTCCATCATAAAAGTCGAGCGTCCACCCGCCAGATCGTCGGCGGCGCCAATGCGCGTAAAAATACGATCTAGTGGACCGATGGCCGCTGCACGCGCCGGCACAAAGCTTCCGATTCGGGCGAGCAGGGCAATCAGGGCGACTTGACGCATGTAGGTGGATTTACCCCCCATGTTAGGGCCCGTGATGACAAGCAAGGCGCGGTGCGGATTGAGGCTGCAACTATTGGGTGTAAAGCGTTCGATCGAGCGCTCCACGACAGGGTGGCGACCCGCCGTGATTTCGATCGCGGTATGCTCGAGCAAGCCTGGGGCGACCCAGTCGTGATGCTGTGCGTGATGCGCGAGCGCGACCAGTACGTCGAGTTCTGCGCACACACTCGCACAGTGGGACAAGGCTTGCGCCATCGGCATGAGCGCTTGTAACACTTGTTCGTAAAGCCATTTTTCCCGAGCCAGTGAGCGGTCTTGAGCGGAGAGGACTTTATCCTCCCATGACTTGAGCTCAGGTGTGATGTAGCGTTCGGCATTTTTGAGCGTCTGGCGACGGCGATAATCCTCGGGCACCTTGTCGGACTGCGCGCGACTGACTTCGATAAAAAATCCATGAACACGATTGAACTCGACACGCAGCGTGGAAATCCCTGTGCGGGCGCGCTCGCGCGCTTCGAGCTCCAGCAAGTAGGTGCCGTTATCGGTAGAAATTCCACGCAGCTCGTCGAGCTCGGCATCATAGCCGTTCGCAATCACCCCACCATCGCGGACTTGTACGGCTGGCTCGGTATCGATTGCCGCACTCAACAAGCGCTCCATGTCAGGGGGAGGTAACAAGTGTTGAGCGATCTCTCGCAGACGCACACAATCCGCTGCGTCTTTAGACTGAGCCGAGGAAAGTAATATTTGTAATTGGGGTAGGGCGCTCAGCGCATCGCGCAAACTGGCGAGTTCGCGTGGCCGCACAGACAACAACGCAATGCGCGTAGCGATACGCTCTAGATCGGGTAATGCGTTTAATGCTCCACGCAGGGACTCTAAGACTGAGGTCGCATGCAGTAACTCAGTACTCGCGTCATTTGCTTGCATGAGCGCGGCGATCGCTTGTTGGCGTGCGAGGACAGGCGCATTGTCGCGTAAGGGATGATGGAGCCAGCGTCTCAACAAACGCGCGCCCATTGGTGTGCGACAACTATCTAAAATCGAAAAGAGGGTGGGTGCTTCCTCGCCAGACAGTGTGCGAGTTAGTTCGAGATTGCGGCGCGTAGCCGGATCCATCAATACGTATTGGCTGGCACGGTCCGCGCTGAGGCTCTGAATATGCGCAAGCCCTTGGGCTTGTGTGCGACCCGCATAGCGAAGCAAGGCACCCGCTGCGCAAATGGCATGCGGGAGATCGTCCACATCAAAACCAGAGAGCGATTGCGTTTTGAAATGCGCCAGAAGTTGTGCTTGAGCTTGTTCAGCCTCAAAGTGCCAAGGGGGTACGCGGGTGGTGGCACAGTTCAGGCTCACGTCGAGTTCGACATCGTCGGCATAAATGATCTCAGCGGGCTCGATGCGATGAAGCTCCGAGTCCAGTGCCTCGGGTGCGCACTCTGTGAGTTTGAATTCACCGCTAGCCAGGTTGAGCCAGGCCAACCCTGCGCGGGGTGTTTTGCCTTTGCGAGAGACAAAGACCGCCGCGACAGAGCGGTCTGATTTGGCGGGTAAGAGCGCCTCGTCTGTGAGCGTACCGGGCGTCACGATCCGAACAATTTTGCGGTCAACCGGACCCTTGCTGGTGGCGGGGTCACCGATCTGTTCGCAGATCGCGACTGAGACACCTGCGGCCACGAGTTTGGCTAGATATTGTTCGGCGGCATGATAGGGCACGCCTGCCATCGGGATCGGCGCACCGTTGGAGGTACCGCGACGCGTAAGCGTCAGATTCAGCAGACGCGCGCCGCGCTCGGCATCCTCGTAAAACATCTCATAGAAATCCCCCATGCGATAGAGCAGCAACAACGGGCCAGCCTCAGCCTTTAGACGCAAGTATTGCTGCATCATTGGGGTGTGTTGCTCATTGCTAGCGGGCGTCAGGGCATTGTCTTGCATAGGGTGTTTTAAGGATTGGTGCGGCGCATCTAGCGAAGCCTTTAGTGTAAGCCACGGTGATGTCAGAGTTCTCTATAATCGATCAAATAAATACACGACACGCAACAAGGTGAAAAAACATGATCTCTAAAATCGTGCCTGATTTGCAGGCAGCCATGGCAGGCATTCAGGACGGATCGACCGTGCTGATTGGAGGCTTTGGCGGCGCAGGGCAACCCCATGAGCTGATTGATGGCTTAATCGAGCAGGGCGCGCGTGAGCTGACGATTGTTTGCAACAACGCCGGTTCGGGTGATACGGGGATTGCAGCGTTGTTGGCTTCGGGTCAAGTGCGTAAGATCATTTGTTCGTTCCCCCGTCAGTCGGATTCTCATGTCTTTGACGGACTTTATCGCGCTGGCAAACTCGAGCTCGAGCTTGTGCCTCAGGGCACGCTTGCCGAGCGCATTCGCGCCGGAGGTGCAGGAATTGGTGGATTTTTTACGCGCACCGCAGTCGGTACGCAGCTTGCCGAGGGCAAAGAGGTCCGCACCATCGATGGTCAAGACTACATTTTAGAGGGGCCTATCAAGGCTGATGTCGCCGTGATCCGCGCGCATCGCGCCGACCGTTGGGGCAATCTTGTCTATCGCAAAACGGCACGTAATTTTTGTCCTGTCATGGCCACGGCCGCTAAGCTCACCATCGCGCAAGTCAATGAAATCGTCGAACTCGGCGAGCTCGATCCTGAGGCGATCGTGACACCCGGTGTCTATGTCAAGCGCGTTGTTTGCATTCCAGCCAAAGCAGTCAAAGCAGGTAAAGGTTAAATCATGAAACGTATCTCTAGAGATGAGATCGCCGCCCGCGTGGCGCGCGATATTCCAGAAGGCGCAATCGTCAACCTCGGAATCGGTTTGCCGACCAAGGTCGCCAATTATTTGCCCAAAGACAAAGACATTTTTCTGCAAAGCGAAAACGGTGTGCTGGGCATGGGGCCCGCTCCCGCCGCTGGCGAAGAAGATTGGGATTTGATCAATGCGGGTAAGCAGCCAGTGACCTTGTTACCTGGAGGTAGTTATTTCCATCATGCCGATTCGTTTGCCATGATGCGTGGCGGCCACCTCGATATTTGTGTGCTCGGCGCGTTCCAAGTTGCGATTAATGGCGACCTCGCCAACTGGTCTACCGGTGAGCCCGATGCGATTCCTGCAGTCGGCGGCGCGATGGATCTGGCCGCCGGTGCGAAAGACGTGTTTGTCATGATGGAGTTACTCACTAAGGAGGGTCAGAGCAAGCTCGTCAAGCAGTGTACGTATCCTCTGACGGGCCTTGCTTGTGTCTCTCGCGTCTACAC
Organism: Zwartia lucis; assembly: GCF_965234455.1. Lineage (GTDB taxonomy): Bacteria > Pseudomonadota > Gammaproteobacteria > Burkholderiales > Burkholderiaceae_B > Zwartia > Zwartia lucis. Next base: position 275,006 of record NZ_OZ248473.1, read on the forward strand.
TGACATCGCGGTCTTTCAGATCGAGCCAGGCGGAGTGGTGCGCGTGGTGGACGACGTGTCTGGCGCAGGCGAACAAGAGTTGCGCCGACTGACCGGACTGGGGATAGATCTATTGTTTTAAGCGACGGTATGGTTCAATAAAGCTATGAGACTGAATTTGGCCCAAATAGCGATGATTCGAGACACAACTTTTCGCGTGTTTGGAGAGCGTGCGCGCGTCACTTTATTTGGATCCAGAGTCAACGATGCAGCCAAAGGCGGGGACGTAGACTTAATGATTGAGGTACCCAATGCTGTATCAGAGCCCGCCCTTTTGAGCGCCCGCGTCGCCAGCCGCGTGTCACGTGCGATGAATGGGCGTAAAGTTGATGTTGTGCTGAAAGCGCCCAACCTCATGATTCAACCTGTCCATGACATTGCTGCTCGCACTGGAGTCGTCTTGTGAAGCTCGAAGAAGGCCTTCGCTTGCGTTTGCAATTCCTTTGCCGTGTGGTCCAAAAGGAATCGTACTACCTACAGGAAACCGATGCGCGTCTCTTTGCTGGTGCTTTATCGGCAAAGTCCCTTGAGGCGATCACCCAAGATCCGTTGCTGGCAGAAAGGCTTGATGCCTTTGTCAGTCGCTTTGGACGATTACAGGACACCTTGGCGGATAAGTTTTTGCCCACACTTTTAGATGCTTTAGCTGAACCCAAAGCATCGGCGATCGACAATCTAGATCGTGCTGAAAAGCTGGGATGGCTCGAATCCACGGATGACTGGTTGGAAATGCGTAAACTTCGCAATCAAATGGTGCATGAGTACATTGAAGATCTCGTGATCTTGTCTAATGCCCTTAAGGTGGGGCATGAATTTGTCGTGACGCTCGTGGACACCGCAGAGAGATTTGTCGTGCAGGCACAAAGACGTATTGCAATATCGTTAAGCTAATCAGGTTTGTCAAACCTTTAAGCACTCAGCCCTGCTTTAAGCACTCAGCTCCGTTTATTCATCCACAATCTTGGTGAGTTTCTTTGTATCCAGTGGCGGTGAGGCGTCCTGAATTTTGGAGCCCATCGCCTCAAGCGACTGACATAGGTTTGAGATCCGCTCATCTTGTCTGGCCACGTGCGTGATCAGCTCGTTTAAAACCTTATTCAAAGGATCTGCCGCACCTGGGTCGACCGCATAGGCGGCCATCAATATAGCGGGGATGACAGAGGAGGTCTGCTCCTCATCGTCTTTTTCAATGACGCGCGCGGGATTGCCCACCGCCGTCGCATATGCCGGTACCGGCTTGACCACCACAGCATTCGAGCCAATACGGGCTCCATCGCCCACGACAAAGCCACCTAGCACTTGCGCACCTGCACCCACCACCACGCCTTTGCCAAGCGTCGGGTGCCGCTTGGCGCCCTTGTAGAGGCGTGTGCCGCCGAGCGTGACGCCCTGATAGATAGTGCAATCATCGCCGATCTCTGCAGTCTCACCGATCACGACGCCGAAACCGTGGTCGATAAAGACTCGATGGCCAATTTTTGCGCCAGGGTGAATCTCGATGCCAGTCAACATACGACTTAGATGCGAAATAAAGCGTCCCAGCCAATAAAAATGAGCATTCCACAAGCGATGGGCCAAGCGATGCGCCATGAGGGCATGCAAGCCTGGATAGCACGTGAGGACCTCGAGCTTGCTGCGCGCAGCAGGGTCTCGCTCCAAAATGCAGGCTATGTCTTCGCGTAGATTTTTAAACATATCTTTGATGCTACCGCAGACGAGAATTTCGCCTGATAGTAACCAGCTTATGAAGATGGTTTGTTCATGCGTGCCGTCGCGATCATGGCGGTACAGACGCCGCGCATCATGTCGACTTCGTCTTTGCTCAAATCCGTTCGATTGAGCAAGTGACGCATGCGGGGCATCAGTTTTTTGGGGTGTTCGGGATCCAGAAAGCGCACGGCCTCGAGCGCCTCCTGCCAATGCGTGAGTAAAGCCTGGACCGCCTCGCCGCTGGCAGGCTGGCTGCCAGGGTGCTTGGCGGGTGGCTTGGGTTGAAGCAGCGAAACAGGAGGCACGCTGGTCTCTGCCGCAGGGTTGTTCTGCGCGTAGCTGCCTTGCAGCAGGGCGTAGCGCAATTCCCAGGCGCCAAGTTGCATGGCTTGGGACACATTGAGTGAGCTGTAGGCGGGATTGGCAGGGATGTGACAGACGCGATGACAGAGCGCGATATGCTCGTTGGTTAGTCCTGAGCGTTCTGTACCCACTACGAGGGCCACACAGCCCTCAGGATGCTCGCGCAGGTGCCTTTGGGCTAGGTGGGCAGCCTCGCGGATGTCGCAGACCGGCGGGCCAAGCTCGCGTTCCCGAGCTGTCAGGGCAAAAGCGAGCGTAACCGGCGCCAAGGCATCTTTAAGACTATTAAAGGTTTTTGCCCCCGCCAGCACATCGCCTGCACCACTGGCCAAAGCGATCGCTTCGGGCTGAATGTTGATTTCAGGGGTTTTCGGAGCAACGAGCACCAGGTTTTCAAACCCCATCGTTTTGATCGCACGCGAGGCCGAACCGACGTTTCCGGGGTGGCTTGGCTCGGTCATAATGAAGCGAACACGGGAAAAATCGGAAGTCATTTAAAATTCTGCTTTGCTTAATAGAAAAACTACGCTCATGCACCCGATGCTTAATACCGCCATTAAGGCGGCCCGGCGCGCCGGAACCATTATCAACCGTGGGAGTCTTGAACTCGATCGGTTACAAATCGCCCGTAAGGGCCCAAGAGATTATGTCACGGAAGTCGACCGTGCCGCAGAGGAGGCCATCATTGATGTGCTGCGTACTGCTTACCCTGAGCACGCCTTTTTGGGTGAGGAATCCGGGCATCAAGGTGGCGACACGCCAGAGGGTGCATTAGCCCCCAATGAATGGGTGATCGATCCCTTGGATGGCACGACAAACTTTATCCACGGTTTGCCCACCTACGCAGTTTCCATCGCCCTACGACAGTTCGGTCAGGTGACGCAAGCCGTCATTTACGATCCTTCGCGTAATGAGCTTTTTACCGCGAGCCGCGGCGGTGGCGCGTTTCTCAACGATCGCCGGATGCGCGTTTCAACTCAGCTTAAATTTCACGATGTGTTGCTGGGTGCTGCCTGGCCTGGTTCTATCGGACCCGATGAGCTGTCGCAGCCTCGCTTTATGGAAATGGCACGCGGTTGCGCAGGCGTGCGCCGTACGGGCTCTTCGGTGCTTGATATGGCGTATGTGGCGGCAGGTCGGATGGACGGTTTCTGCGGTCTGGGTCTCAAACAGTGGGATATGGCCGCTGCCAGCCTGATGGTCCTCGAGGCCGGCGGCTTAATTGGTGACCTGCAGGGTGAACAAACTTGGATGGAATCAGGCAACGTGATCGCCGCGACGCCTAAAATCTTTACGCAAATGCTGGGCTATTTGCGCGGCTAAGGTCTAAGGGTTTTAAACTAAAGGCCTCAGACTAAAGGAGACAGCCTAAAGCGCGATGCGCTTTAGGCCTGATCCAGATCAAACAGTGCCGGGCCTTCCTCATCAATCACCATCCAGCCCCCGCGCATCTTGCCCTGCGGTGCGGTTGGCTCGCAATCCCAGTCTGGCAGTACCCAACGTTCACAGATACGACCGTCCACGTTCAGTACATTACGACCGGGACGATGCGTGTGTCCGTGAATCACAAGGGAAACATTCGCGCTACGAATCGCTGCAGCCACGGCGTCGGCATTGACGTCCATGATCTCCATCGATTTGGTTTGGTTGGCGACCATGCTTTCGCCGCGTGCTTGAGCGGCCATGCTCAGCCGCTCGGGAATACTCTTGGATAAAAAACCAGATTGCCAGGCCGGGTTGCGCACCATGACTCTGAACTGCTGATAGGCCACATCGTCGGTACAATATTCATCACCATGGCTCAGCAGCATCGTGCGGCCACCGATCGTGACGAGTACCTGCTCAGGTAATAAATGTGCGCCTAGGCCAGCAGCGAGCGCGCCGCCCATTAAAAAGTCGCGGTTACCCCTTCCTAGCCAAACGGGAATCTGCGCCGCACAGGCTTTGATCGCCATCAAGTCCCGAGCGAGCCAAGGGGGTGCTACGACAGCGACATCGTCACCGATCCATGCATCGAAAATGTCACCCGGCAACAGCAAGGCCTTAGCCTCGCTGGCGGCGAGCTTTAGAAAATCACGGAAAGCTTCTGCGGTGCCGGTTGTGTACTGCCCCAGATGTACATCCGAGGCGAGCCAGACCGGTCCGTCGAGTTCGATCTTATTCAAGGACAACTGCCTTTGTAATCACAACATCGTTGGTCGGTACATTTTGATGAAAGCCGCTGTTAGCAGTTGGGACACCTTTCATTTTGTCGATCACGTCCTGACCTTCGACAACCTCGCCAAACACGGCGTAGCCCCAGCCCTGAGCAGTCGGCGCAGTGTGGTTCAGGAAGTCGTTGTTCGCGACGTTAATAAAAAACTGTGCAGTCGCTGAGTGAGGATCGCTGGTGCGCGCCATGGCAAGCGTGTACTTGTTGTTTTTCAGACCATTGTTGGCCTCGTTTTCTACGGTGGCCTTGGTGGGCTTTTGCTTAAGGCCTGGCTCGAAACCACCACCCTGAATCATGAAGCCATCGATCACGCGATGGAAAATCGTACCGTCAAAAAAACCGTCTTTGACATAGGCTAGAAAGTTCGCCACAGTCTTAGGGGCTTTTTCAGCGTTGAGAGAAATAATAAAGTCGCCCTGATTAGTGGACATTTTGACGCGTGGTGCTGTGCTCATGGAAGTAACGCCTTGTTTTTGAGTCGAGTTGGAAGGAGAGGCCGCTTGGGCCGATAAAGACACTAGCGGAATCATACCGACCAGTGCGAGGCCGCGCATCAAGCGCAACCCATAAGAGAAAATCGTCATTTCGGGGCATCCTCAAGTAGGTCTTTCACACGTTTAATTTTTGGCGCCAAGCCTGGGACGCCAGCCTGTGCCGCACGTTGGTAGGCGCGCAGTGCAAGATTTAGTTGAACGTCGCCAAGATTGGCGAGTGCAATGGGGTATTTTGGATTGATCATCACGGCCATCTCAAGCGCGCGCCTGGCTTGTTCAAGTTCGTTGCGCTTGACGTATAGCGCGGCGAGGTTGTTCCAAGGTTCTGGTAGCTCGGGAAAACGGGTCGTCATCTGAAGGTAGACGGCTTCGGCTTCGGTAGGGCGGTTCATTTCGGCCAGGATACGGGCATGCAAAAACATGAGCTGCACATCGGTGCCTGGTGTATGACGAAGGGCTTCAACAGCCTGACGCGCCTCCACCGTTTGGAGCGCTTCTTTAAGTCGACCTGCACGAATCAAACCATCGATTCGATGAGAAATTTCGGTCGGTGAAAGTGGAATGCTGGTGTCTACGGAGGGGGCCAGCGCCTCAAGAAGCCTGGCTAAGCCGTCCCAGCCGCCATCGGGGACCTTGTCTCCAAGGACTGTGTTGGCTGAGCTGGGAACCGCAGAGGGCATGGTGTTGCGAAGCGATTGATTGCCACCTCTCTCAGTCGGATCGCTTGCCAAAGGATTGAGCGTGGCAGGTGTGCCCCCACTCAAATTGATTTGGGCGAGCGCAACCCCTGGGATCGACACCGACAGGCACAATGCCATGGCTGTGGCGACCCATGCCGCCATGTTTGTGATCGAACGCGTACTTTTTGCCAACTTCAAGTCGTGGAACCCTCAATTGCTATACTTGTAGAACTACATTTTAGCCCTGCTTTTGACTGACCACACGTATGCTACAGATCTACGACTCATTGTCCCGCTCCAAGCGCCCATTTCGCCCGGTACAGCCTGGCAAAGTAGGGCTTTATGTGTGTGGAATGACGGTATACGACTATTGCCATCTGGGACATGCCAGGATGCTGGTCAGCTTTGACGTTGTGCAGCGATGGCTGCGCGTCTCGGGCTATCAGGTGCAATATGTACGTAATATTACTGATATCGATGACAAAATCATCAGACGCGCGGTCGAAACCAACCGCCGCTTGGGTGAAGTGACCTCCTATTTTATTGATGCGATGCATGCCGACGAGCATGCCTTGTCCGTGCAGTCGCCTGATGCGCAACCCCGCGCGACCGAGTATGTCGGCGATATGCTTGACATCATCGGCAAGCTCGAACAAAAAGGTCTGGCCTATCACGCAGTCGATGGTGATGTAAATTTCGCCGTCCGCGAGTTTCCGGAGTACGGCAAGTTGTCGGGCAAGTCGCTTGACGACTTGCGCGCCGGTGAGCGTGTGGCTGTTGCCTCTTCCAAGCGCGACCCGCTTGACTTTGTCCTGTGGAAATCCGCCAAAGAGCACGAGCCTGCCGACACGCGCTGGGACTCGCCCTATGGCTGGGGTCGACCTGGCTGGCACATCGAGTGTTCGGCGATGAGTAAAGCTCTGCTGGGTTTGCCCCTGGATATCCACGGCGGCGGTCCGGATCTCAAGTTCCCGCATCACGAAAACGAAATCGCTCAGACCGAGGGTGCTTTTGGCGGCACGCTGGCCAACAACTGGATGCATTGCGGTCCGTTGATGGTCGATGCTGAAAAAATGTCCAAGTCGTTGGGCAATTTTCGAACGATCCGCCAAACCATTGGCGTGCTGGACGAAGCCTCCAAGCAAGGACAGCCCGCCGTTACCGAGTCGGCTGCTTACGAGGTCAATCCGCGCGAAGCCGAAATGCTGCGTTTCTTTATCGTGCGTAATCACTATCGCAGTGCACAAAACTACGCACCGGACAATTTGATCGACGCGCAGCTGTCGCTTGATCGGCTCTATCAGACGCTGCAAAATTGCCCGCCTGCGGGTGGCGCGGTCGCCATTGACTGGCAAGCACCGCAGGCGCTGGCCTTTCGCGAGGCGATGAACGACGACTTTAATAGCGCGGGCGCTGTCGCGGCCTTGTTCGAGCTGGCCAGCGAGGTCAATCGCAATAAAAGCGCTGCTTTATCGGCGCAGCTTAAAACACTCGCCGAGCTGCTGGGACTCCTGCAAAAAGACCCAATGGTTTATTTTCAGAGTCCGACACGCTACACCCGTCGCGCGATCGAACAGGGTGCTGCGGGTGAGGACCCCAGTATTGCTGCCGCGCTTTCCGAGTCTGAGATCGAAGCTTTGATCTTGGCCCGGGCGCAAGCCAAGTCGGCGAAAAATTTCGCCGTTGCCGACCAGATTCGTGCGAAACTGAAAAACGCAGGAGTCGAGCTTGATGACAAGCCCGGTGGCCTGACTCAGTGGCGCCGTGCCTAAGGTCTATTCCATGCCTAGTTCTGATATCGCTCAAGGTAAACCTGATTACTGGGATTCGGCGACCGCTCAATTGATGCGGCGTGACCGGATCATGAAAAAAATTATTCCTAAGTACCCGGATATTTTTCTGACCTCACGCGGCAATCCTTTTGTGACACTCGCCCGCTCGATCATCGGTCAACAAATTTCTGTCAAAGCAGCAGAATCGGTTTGGCAAAAGTTTTTGCTCGAATGCGGCAAACGCCCAACCCCTTCAAGTGTCCAGGCTGCTGGCGTGGATCGCCTTCGTGCAGCTGGACTTTCTGGGAGAAAGTGCGAGTACGTCCTTGATCTATCAACACATTTTCTCGACAAGCTCGTGCGGCCTCAAAAATGGGCCAGTATGGAAGACGAGGAAGTGATAGTCGAGTTGACGAACATTCGTGGTATTGGTCGCTGGACTGCTGAGATGTTTTTGATTTTTAATCTTCAGCGGCCCAACATCTTGCCACTTGATGATGCGGGACTATTAAAAGCAATCTCGTTACACTATTTTAGCGGTGAGCCCGTCTCCCGCTTTGAAGCTCGAGAAGTGGCCCAGGGATGGCAACCGTGGTGCACGGTCGCGACTTGGTATTTATGGCGATGCTTGGATCCCACTCCGGTGGAATACTAAGTGCGCCTAGGATTAAATGAGCACATATAGACATGCGCAATACTTTTCTTGAATTTGAACACCCCCTCGGCGAGCTCGAGGGCAAAATCGAACAACTGCGCTATGTGCAGGCGGATTCGGCTGTCGATATTTCAGATGAAATCAGTCGACTTCAACAAAAAAGTCAGACGCTTGCCAAAGATATTTATTCAAAGCTGACACCTTGGCAGACCTCGATGGTCGCGCGTCATCCGCAGCGTCCTTATACGCTGGATTATGTACGTGAAATCTTTACCGATTTTCATGAGCTGCATGGAGATCGTATGTACGCTGACGATTTATCGATCGTGGGTGGGATGGCGCGTTTTAACGGTACGCCTTGCATGGTGATCGGTCACCAGAAAGGTCGCGATACCAAGGAGCGCGCCGCGCGCAACTTTGGGATGCCGCGTCCCGAGGGCTATCGCAAAGCGATGCGCTTGATGCGTCTCGCAGAAAAGTTCAACCTCCCCGTGTTTACCTTTGTCGATACCCCCGGAGCGTATCCAGGCATCGGTGCCGAAGAGCGCGGCCAGTCCGAAGCCATCGGTCACAACCTCTTCGCCATGGCCGAGCTCAAGGTGCCGATCATCTCTACCATCATCGGCGAGGGTGGTTCGGGTGGGGCATTGGCGATCGCGGTCGGTAACGTCGTGTTGATGTTGCAGTACTCAACTTACTCGGTGATTTCGCCCGAGGGCTGCGCGTCGATCTTGTGGCGCAGCCCGGACAAGGCTTCCGAGGCCGCGGCCGCACTCGCCATTACTGCTGATCGACTCAAAGATTTCGGTTTGATCGACAAGGTGGTCAACGAGCCCGTTGGAGGTGCGCATCGCGATCCTCGCGTGATGGCGCGTTTGTTGCGTCGTTCGTTGGCCGATGCGTTGCGTTCGTTGTCTGGCATGACACCTCAACAACTGATCGATCACAGGCTCGAGCGTTTGTTGTCCTATGGTAGTTTCCAAGAGGTGCGCGCCTAAGGGTGGTACCTCAGGTGCCCCCTTTCGCGCTTACTTGCTCCTCTTGATGCACAACGCCTGGCCTGACGCTCCCGTGCGAGCACTTCAGCAGGCGCTTGCAAAGATCCCCGCGGAGCAAGCCGTCGCTGTCGCACTGAGTGGCGGTATGGACTCTGTCGCGCTGGCCTTGGTTGCCGCGCAGGTGTGCGCGCAACGCGGGCAAGCCCTTTATTTTTTTCATATTCATCACGGTTTGATGCCTGAGGCTGATGCCTGGGCCGAACATGTGGACGTGTTTGCGCGTGTGCTCGCTGTGCCTTTGGTCGTGCGTCATGTACAGGTCGATCTGGCGCAGGGGTTGGGCACCGAAGCCTCGGCGCGCGAAGCGCGTTATCAAGCTTTAGCTGCACTCGCAGGCGAGCATCAAGTGGCCGCGCTTTTGCTCGCCCATCATCAGCAAGACCAAGCTGAAACCGTGTTGCTGCGTTTGTTACGCGGGGCAGGGGTATTGGGGCTGAGTGCGATGCAAGACGATGTGGTGCGTCAGGGAATGCGTTTGTTGCGTCCATGGTTGGACATTGAGCGTAAGGAGTTGGTCGCCATCGCGCAGGAGTTTGCGGATCGGACTGGTTGGCAGGCCGTCCAGGACCCCAGTAACACTGATCCGCACTACAAGCGGGGGGCGTTCAGAACGAAGCTCTTGCCTGTTTTAGAAAAACACTGGCCTGCGTGGTGCCAGACGCTGGTGCGCCATGCTAGACAGGCCGCCGAGGTGACGGAAATCTTGGACGAGGTTGCAGCCCTGGATTGGCTCACGCTCGAGCCTGCTTCGTCTGACCAGAGCTTTAGCCTTAAAGCCTGGCGGGACTTGAGCCCAGCCCGACAGGTCTTGGTGCTGCGCTACTGGCTCGAGCAGCAGCAGGTTGCCATGCCCGGAGAGCGACGACTGGCTGATTTAATGCGCCAGTTGAGGCAACTTCATGCCCTGGGACACGACCGGGAGTTATTGTGGCAACACGGTTCCCATACTGTGCGCTGTCTGCGCGGGCGTGTATTGCTGTCTTCGGGCTAAAATAGTGGACTTTGCATCTGCCTATCCGTTTTTACCCTAAATCATGTCACTGATCGTTCACAAGTACGGCGGAACCTCCATGGGATCCGTCGAGCGCATTAAAAACGTCGCACGCCGCGTCGCCAAATGGCATGCGGCCGGCCATCAGGTCGTTGTGGTGCCGTCTGCTATGTCGGGCGAAACCAATCGTCTGTTAGGCCTGGCCCGCGAGCTTTCTGATTCTGCCGATGGTCGCGAGCTCGATATGATCGCCGCCACTGGTGAGCAAGCTTCGAGTGGCCTATTGGCGATCGCACTGCAGGCTGCTGGTCTACAGGCCCGCAGCTACGCTGGCTGGCAAGTTCCCATCCGCACCGACTCCGCCTACACCAAGGCGCGCATCACCGCGATCGATGACAAGCGCATCCGCGCCGATCTCGATGCTGGTCGTGTGGTGGTGGTCACAGGTTTTCAAGGCGTGGATGACGACGGTCACATCACGACGCTCGGACGCGGTGGCTCGGATACCTCAGCTGTTGCCGTCGCTGCTGCTCTCAAGGCAGATGAGTGCCTGATCTACACCGACGTGGATGGTGTGTATACGACGGACCCACGCGTCGAGCCCGATGCGCGCCGCCTGAATGTGATCTCGTTCGAAGAAATGCTCGAGATGGCGTCCCTGGGTTCAAAGGTTTTGCAGATTCGCTCGGTTGAATTCGCGGGTAAATATCGTGTGCCCACGCGGGTCTTGTCCTCGCTGACTGACCCCGACATGCCGCTGGACGAGGAAATGCTCTCCGGCACCCTGATTACTTTTGAGGAAGACGAAAAAATGGAAGCAGCTGTTGTCTCGGGCATCGCCTTTAGCCGCGACGAAGCCAAGGTTACTTTGCTGGGCGTGCCCGACAAACCAGGCATCGCCTACGCAATCTTGGGTAAAGTCGCCGACGCCAATATCGACGTCGACATGATCGTGCAAAACCAGTCCGTGGCCGGTACGACTGACTTTTCCTTTACCGTTCATCGCAACGAGTTTGCACGCACGCTCGCCCTGTTGACCGGTCAGGTCGCACCCGCCGTGGGTGCCCGCGAAGTCGTGTCAGACGACAAGGTCGCCAAGGTCTCGATCGTCGGTATCGGCATGCGCTCACATGCGGGTGTCGCGAGCCTAATGTTTAAAACATTGGCCGCAGAAAATATCAATATTCAGATGATCAGCACCAGCGAGATCAAAACCTCAGTCTTGATCGAAGACAAGTACATGGAGCTCGCCGTCCGCGCGCTGCACAAAGCTTTTGGTCTGGAAACGGCTGCACCGACCAAGATTTAAGAACATAAAGTGATTTAAAAAGGCGCAATTCGTCATGCTAGAATAGCGCCTTGGTTTGGAGGCGTGCCCGAGCGGCTGAAGGGGCTCCCCTGCTAAGGGAGTATGTGCGCTAAAACGTGCATCCAGGGTTCGAATCCCTGCGCCTCCGCCAAGAAGTACTTTTAACTATTTGATTTATATAGAAAAAGTCAAAAATAATAAAAATAAAGATACATTCTAAGACACACTCTTGGCACTGTATGTAGCTGATTTAATAAGGACAATGCTGGACAACGCTTAAAGCTAAAGCGCTATACTATAAAATGGGCTATGTGTTTTAGCAGCTTTGACCCTCTCCGCTTCCCACACAGCTCTTGGGTCTTTCTGCCCCCACATCCTTCTAGACTCCAAACTATATTTCAAAGCTCTAACAGCTAATATGTATCCCTCAATCAAGGGACAGTTATGCCAACAATCCGTCAATATAAAGACACCACCGACCGAATTCAGGTTGTTGAACTCTGGAGAAATGTGTTTGGTTATGAAACTGCTCATAACGAACCGAACTTGGCTATTTCAAAAAAGATAGCGACAAATGATGGCTTGTTTTTTGTCGCAGTTGAAAATACTGACATCGTCGGTACGATTATGGCGGGCTACGATGGGCATCGTGGTTGGTTGTATTCAGTCGCAGTAGATCCAAAAAAACGACTCAGTGGTTTGGGTGGCTCACTCGTTCAACACGCTGAAAAAGCACTTGCTGATTTGGGTTGTATGAAAATCAACCTCCAGCTACTTTCTACGAATGAAGCAACTGCGGCTTTCTACAAGTCTATTGGCTACTCAGTTGAGCCTCGCTTGAGTATGGGAAAAGTGTTGTAAGAGACTGTGTTCGTTTCCCGTGAAATGTAACAACAACCATAGACTGAACGAGTAAGGTTAATCTTAATAAAATGCTTAATGAAATCACTGTCTGGATAGGCTACACGCTAACTAGATACCCTCAAATCATCAAAATAGTGTCAGTATAGGATGGTTTTTTAATTTATTGACACTTTGTAAATGTCCAATTTAGATCCTATTCATACACTTTTAGATTGCGAGGGTGAGATGAGCAAAGGACAACTTGTTGGTTACATTTGTGTGAGTACAGAGGCACAGAACACTGCCCGTCAGGAAGAGGCGCTTGCCGATCTGAAGTTAGATAAGACATTGACAGATAAAGCCTCGGGCAAGGAAACGGATCGTCCTTAATTAGCGGCAGCTCTTGCTCATCTGCTCGAAGGTGACACTTTCATAATCTATTCGATGGATCGCTTGTCTCGCTCACTGAACGATCTGATCACGACAGTCAAAGGACTGACTGCTAAAGGCGTAAAAATTCAGTTCATTAAAGAATCGCTTACTTTTACGGGCGACAACAATCCGATGGCAAACTTGATGCTCGGCATTATGGGGTCGCTTGCTGAATGGGAACGCTCAGTCATTCGTGAGCGTCAACTTCAAGGCATTGCTATTGCTAAAGCTAAGAGGGCGTATAGGCCGAAAGCAATCCCTCAATGAGATAGAGAAAAATGAATTGAGGGCGCTTGCTGCAAGTGGTACGACCAAGAACGCTCTAGCCAAACAGTTTGGAATTTTTCGCAAGAGGTTGTATACGTACTTGAGCTAAGAAAAGACAAGCACCAAGCACAACACTAACTTCATCAGTGGTTTGCGGTTAGAGTGCTCAATATCCCGAATTATGTAAAAATTTTGTATATAAATGTAAACATGTTAACAAAATAGTATATCTTCAATTGAAAAAAATTATCATTCTGGCTCTCATGACATGCGCTGCGCACGTCAGTTCAACATTCGCAATCGAAGCGCCAGAGGGTGTTGTTTTCTGCAGCCAACCGACCGTAATTGAGTTTAGATTCGATCGGACTAATTCCAACAATGATGTGTTTTTGACGATTGACGGTAAGACAGAAAAACTCATGTCTGCCTTTTCTTGGTTTGGGTCGAATCAGGTTGTGCCAGCCGATTTTAAGTTCGCAATATTAGGTAAAGGCAAGTTTGACCCTTTGCTAGTTTTTGAAAGTTATCTGCTAGATGCAAACCAGATTAAATATGTAAAGTGCAATTAACGATTGGAGTACGCAGTGAATTTTTTTCCGTTATGCCTAATCGCGTCTTTGTTGTGAGTGGGGCGGAGCGTCGTAAAACTGTGCAGTCAAATGGTTCTGCAATATATCAAGACAGTGTGCCGAGTTTCAGGATGGTTGCGACTGAGCTTGCTGACTTGCCTGCGTGGCACCTCATCGATTCTGATTGTGTTGTTTCAATTACGTATAAGAGGTAACAAGTGGACTTACTGGGTATGTTTACCGCCTTTAGCTTCTCAGGAATAGCCAGTCGCTTGTCAGGCCGCTGCTGCGTAGTTGCTTGTGTTCTATTCTTATCCGCATGCACCTCTGTTCGCTACGAGTACTACCCACCAACGACGGATGGTGGCCGTCAGTGCGTCGCTCAATGTTCTATTGCGCGTGAGGTCTGTGTTGGTAATGAGAATCAGCGTGCTGCGAATGATCGTCAGGCCTGTGAGCAACGAAATCGGTGGAGCTATCAAAACTGTATTCGTCGGGCGAACAATAAGGACGACGCAAGATCGTGCTCGCGCTATCAAAGCAGTTGCTGGGCGTCGCCCAATACATATCGTTGCGATGAGAACTATCGCAGTTGTTTTGTCGCTTGTGGCGGGCACATTAATGTAATTAAAGAGCAGTGACTTTTAGACCCATCAAACCGTGATCCTTTAAACATACTGATTCAAAAGCCAATTGCTTCGAGGGCATAAATTCGAGTCATGGTAATTCTATGTTCATGTCGCGCTTGTTTGGTAGCGTTGCTGTGCCGTTAGTTCAATAAGCCCAGCCTACCGCAGTCGCCTTAACCCGTCTCATATATATAAGAATGTACGGGGGCAGGGTGCTACCGTGGGTGTTTCGTAAACTTCTGGCGTTGATTTTTGCAGCTAGACTTTTCTTGCCCATGCCGTATTGCAAATTATCGGCAGTGACAGCACGGAAAGCTTCTTCCGTACCCATTCGTGGGCTCGCGTAAGATTACTTAATAGCGTGTAATCTCTATAAACATTACTCACGAAAATCGCCTAGGGTAAAGCAGCCGCGGTTGTGGTGAATGAATGGTTGATTGTCTAGCCCTATATTTTTTGAGTGATTTGTATAAAAGTAACGCTTGTTCCCATCTCGCCAACCCTCCTTGAGTTGACCCCATCATGGGCCTTCTCAGCCCAGACGAACTTGCTGCCTTAATCCCTGCCGAGTCATCGATTTTTCCTGCGCCCATACCAGTTCAGCGTGTCTCAAGTGATGAGTTTTTGCCGGGTGCGCAAACGCCTAAGCAAAAAGAGTACGAAGCGCGTGTGAAGGCGTTGGGTGCCGAGCTTGCAAAAAAACAGGGTCTGACACGCCGCAAGTTTTTTAAATCAGCCTCTGGGATGGCCGCCGCGTTTTTGGCGATGAGTGAAACGTATGCGGTGGTGGAGGTGTCAAAGGTGCGTGGGAACAATTTGAAAAAACAGGTCGGATCGACTGGGTGAGTGATTTAGCGGATATTCCCGGAAAATATGGCGTCAATAATGTATATGCCGATGTCGGACAGCTTTTTGCACAAAGTACGATTGCCGATCCACGCGTCTCGGCCGTGATGATGGGCCAGTTGGTCGCAGGCTTGGGCGCAGACCACGTCTGTTGGGGCACCGATGCCATCTGGACAGGCGCACCGCAATGGCAAATCGAAGCGCTGCGTCGCCTCGAAATCCCCGAAGACCTACAAAAGCGTTATGGCTTGAAGCCATTAGGCCCAGCAGATGGTCCGATCAAGCGCGCCATTTTTGGCGAGAATAATGCTCGGTTGTACAACTTTACGCCGGCCCAACGTGCCGCTGTCAGTGCTGATAAGATCGTCAGCGGTAAAGCAATTTATGACCGGCACGGTGACGGGCGCACCAACATGGCTTACGGGTATGTGAATCGCGGTGTCGCCTGACGTCTTAATAACTCTGGGCCTCTTTTTCACCTTCGTTTAGAAGTGCCCCGAGGTATTGCCTACGAAAGCTAAGCCGCGAACTCAACAAGTCTCGCGACAGGTATTCCTATAGGGAAAAAATCTAATTTTAAAAATCTTAACTGGAAGGGTTAACCCCAATATCTGGCAAAGGCGCAACTCGCCTAGGATTAAGGATTATATAAAGCCTTTGTAAATTGTGTTTGCTGCTAATTTTGTTCGCCCTCGAATCCACTTCAGTACCTTGATTTTGAGGGGCGTGGTTTTTTTGGTGTACGCGATCATGCTCTGCCCGCTCGTATTCGTGGTGTGGCTGAGTTTTTTTAAAGATGCAATTCTTTACTTCCCCCCCTCTGGCTACACCTTGGCTTGGTATGCCAATGCTTGGCAGAACCAAGCTTTTGTAAATGGGTTCATCTTCAGTCTCCAGGTCGCCTTGGTGTCAGCGTTTTTTGGTGTCATTTTGGGTGTAATCGCCGCCTTGGGGCTCATTCGCTACAAATTTAACGGCGGCAAATACTTCAATACACTGCTTTTATCCCCGCTGTTAATGCCAGGGATCGTGACAGGCATTGCGATTTATCTCTTTTATTTGCGCGCGGAAAATTTCTTTGATCGGGACCTGGTCGGAACATTGGGTGGCCTGGTGTTAGCGCACATTTGCCTAACAATCCCTTGGACGGTACGGCTCGTGTCGGCGAGCATGCATGGGTTGGATCCATCGATTGAGGAGGCTGCTCGCAACTTGGGCGCGAATGGTCGCACGGCATTTTTGCGGGTCACTCTGCCGATGCTGCGGCCCGCCATCGTTGCGGCCGCCTTGTTTAGTTTCATTGTTTCCTTTGAAAATCTTGAGGTGTCGCTTTCTCTGGTTGGGCCCGGCAAAACAACCTTGCCGATTGCGATCTTGCAATATCTTGAATTTAATCTTGACCCGACCATCGCGGCTGTGTCAACCGTTCAAATCATCTTGCTTGGCATCATCATGCTCATCACAGATCGATTTGTAAAACTCAGTCAAGTCGTTTAAGCATCATGGCCAAGGTTTCACTTCTTAATTTACGCAAACAGTTTGGCTCTGCAGTCGCCGTGTCAGACTTTTCCCTAGACATCGAGGACGGTGAGTTGGTGGCCTTTTTGGGGCCGAGTGGTTGTGGTAAGACCACGACCCTGCGAATGATTGCTGGCTTCATTGATCCGACTGCGGGACGTATCCTGATCGGTGATACCGATGTCACAACGATACCTGTGCACAAGCGCAATACGGGGATGGTTTTTCAGCGTTACGCTTTATTCCCGCACATGACTGTCGCGCACAACGTATCTTTCGGGCTTGAAATGAAAAAGGTCGATGCAGTCGAGCGTGATCGCAGGATCAACTTGGCTCTGGATATGGTCCGGATGTCTGAGTATCGCGATCGATATCCGAGACAGTTATCTGGCGGTCAACAGCAACGAGTCGCGATTGCGAGAGCATTGGCAATTGAGCCGAAAGTCTTTTTGCTGGATGAACCGTTGTCCAATCTCGATGCCAAGTTACGCTTAGAAGTCCGCGATGAAATTCGCGCCTTGCAGCAGCGCTTGGGTCTCACCACTATATTTGTGACGCACGATCAAGAAGAGGCTTTAGCATTGTCTGATCGCATGGCCATCATGCATGATGGCAAAGTGCAGCAAGTCGGCACACCCAAAGCCGTGTACGAGAAACCTGCCAATCTGTTTGTTGCCGATTTTTTGGGCAAAATGAGTTTTTTTGAGGGTCGTCCTTCGGCTGACTCCACCTTTCAAACCGTGGCAGGTACGACAATTCAGGTTGCTGGGCTCAGCGAGCAGGTGCGCTGTGTTGGCATTCGACCCGAACGCATTACGTTGTCCTCTGCGCCTGAGCTAGACAACAGCCTTCAGGCCACAGTCCAGTCTGTCGCTTATTTGGGCGCAAATATCGATGTGGTCTTAATAGACCAGCAAGGGCAGAAAATCTCTTGTCATTTACCAAACACTCAGGCTTATCAGAGGGGAGAACCCATCAAGTCGGGAAGCCTTCTCTTTGCCAATTTCCGAGGCTCGGACTGTGTCGTTTTTACTGACAAGGATCGAGCATGAGCCAGAGCCAGAGCGTGGCTACCTCTGAATCCTCCAGGCTAGGTTTTTCTCTTGCCTTTCCCGCTTCGATCGTTGTACTCCTCATCATCATGGTCCCAATTCTGTTGATGTTTAGATACAGTTTTAATGAGTTTGATCCACGTACGATGATGAAAGAAGGCTTTACCCTTCAAAATTACATCAATTTTTTTACTGACACGTATTACCGCAAAGTCTTCACAGACACACTTAAAGTCGCGGGGATCTGCACGCTTCTGGCTTTAGTCATGGGTTTTCCTGTAGCGTATTTCTTAGCGAAAACACAAACACGCTTTAAGAGTATCTTGATTATTTTGCTGGTTTTTCCCTTGATGGTCGGGAACGTTGTGCGCGCTGCAGGCTGGATGGTTGTGTTGGGTAATGCCGGGGCTGTGAATGCATTACTGCTCTGGATGGGCGTCATTGATGAGCCCATCAAATTGCTCTACACGCCTTTGGCCGTGGTGATTGGTACAACAGCGGTGGTATTGCCTTTTATGATTTTGACCTTGCAAAGCGTCCTTGAAGGGATGGACTTTGCCGTCGAAGAGGCCGCCCGCAATTTGGGTGCTAACCAGTTCACAACGTTTTGGAGAGTGGTCTTGCCCATCGCCGCCCCAGGAGTAGCGGCGGGCACGATGTTGGTATTTATTTTGTGTATGAATGCCTACGCAACCCCAGTTTTGCTTGGTGGTAGCGGCATCACCATGATGGCGCCATCACTGTACAGTCAAATCGCAAAGGCTTCTAATTGGCCTTTTGGTTCGAGCATGGCACTCATACTTGTTGTGGCTACCATGGCTATCGCGCTGACTTCTAGTTGGCTCATCCACCGACGCTACGTCAGAACCATGACGTCCTGAACATGTCCGGAAACTATCGCTCATGAGTAAAAATCTCATTCTCTTTCGTAATGGCAACTTGCTTGATCCTCTGGCTTCAGACCTGCAGGGGGAGCACGATGTGCTCGTCGAAGGCGGAGTCATTCGTGAAATTTCGTCGACGCCTATAAAGGTAACGGGTGCACAAGAAATTGATGTGAAAGGTAAAACAATCATGCCAGGTCTGATCGACCTACATGTCCATGTACTCGCGACGCAACTGAATTTAAGCACCCAGGGCGTATTGCCTGACGCGCTGGTGATGATGCGTTCAGTGCCGATCATCCAAGCCATGCTACAGCGAGGTTTCACAACCGTACGCGATGCGGGTGGTGCAGGCTGGGGATTAAAGTGTGCCATCAACGAAGGCACGATCAATGGCCCAAGATTGTTTATTTCAGGACGAGCGATCAGTCAAACGGGAGGCCATGGTGACCCGCGTCCTCGTTCAGACCATCTGCGTCCTATGAGTTTTTGTGGCTGCTGCTTCCGTGCCGGGGACATCGGACGTGTTGCTGATGGTGTCGATGAGGTTAGAAAAGCCGTCCGTCAAGAATTGCAAATGGGCGCCGATCAAATCAAAATTATGGCCTCTGGCGGGGTGGCGTCTCCGACAGATCCTATTGCCTCCTGGGGTTACTCCGAGGAAGAAATCACAGCAATGGTTCAAGAAGCAACTGCTAGGCAGACCTACGTCATGGCGCATTCATATACAGCCGAGGCCATCACGCGTGCTATTAAGTTGGGCGTTCGAACGATCGAGCATGGCAACTTGATTGATGCACCGACCGCGCGTCTGATGCATGAGCATGGGGCTTTTGTGATTCCAACCCTCATTACCTTTGAGGCGCTCAGTCTAGAAGGTGAGAAATATGGTTTTCCGGCCGATAGTATTGCCAAAATCGCTGACGTCAGCACGGCCGGACTTTCCTCTTTAGAGATTTATCGTCAGGCGGGTGTAAAGATAGGCTACGGCAGTGATTTGCTCGGACCGTCACAGCGGCTCCAAAGCGAAGAGTTTCGTATTCGCTCCGAGGTGATGCCGTTGCCCGAGGTCATTCGCAGTGCGACAACAACGGCTGCTGAAGTACTCAATATGCAGGGTAAGCTCGGTCGGCTTGAAGTCGGCGCGTTTGCGGACGTGCTCATCGTTGAGGGAAATCCAATGCGCGAGGTGAACTGTCTGTTAGGGCAGGGCGACCATATCCCTCTAGTGATGAAGGAAGGGCAAATTTTTGTCAATCGTCTCTAAGCGGGACATTAAAATACGCACCCACAAGAGCTCACGCCAGCAGACCCGTCATCCGGATCAATGCCGTGACTGTATCGCATGGATAAAGTATTAGGGAGCTAACATGATTGACACAAGTCTGATTGAAAATTTTGACGTAGGTGAAGAAACTCGGCTAATGAATGAGCCCAAAGGGTTGTTCCCAGCAACCCCTGCGACCTCTCGGAACGCGGGGATCGGCCCTTTCAAACGGTTGGTGCTGCGTGGCGCAACGATGATTGATGGTACAGGTGCCCCCCCGTCAGGGCCCTACGATATTGTGGTCGAGAACGGACGAATTTCTGAGCTCAAACTGGTCGGCGCGCCACTTAAAGCGATCAATCCAAAGATTCGTCCGGCACCGGGTGACCATGAGATAGATTGTCACGGCAAATTTGTTACACCCGGTTTGATTGATAGTCATGGACACGTGGGGACTCCATATCATTCAATGAGCGGTGTCGTCCCCCCAGCGGATTACATTTACAAGCTCTGGCTCGCTCATGGTGTCACGACAGTCCGTGAAATGGGCTCCATGAATGGGCTCAGCTATATGCTGCAGCAACGCGAGGCCGCTGAGCGCAATGATATTGCGGCCCCCCGGATGGTTTTGCATTCATACTTTCCTGCTGTGAATGAAAGAATCAAGACGATTTTCACCCCCGCTCAGGCGCGAGACTGGGTGCGCAAGATCAAAGCCAGAGGCGTCGATGGCATTAAGTTTTTTGGTGCGCCACCTGCGATTATGCAAGCCGCCTTGGACGAAGCAAAAGAGCAGGGACTCAAAACAGGTTGTCATCATGCGCAGATGGCCGTGACACAGCTCAATGCACTGACCTCTGCCCAATGGGGTCTGACGAGTTCAGAACACTACTACGGCATTCCTGAGGCACTTTTTGAAAATCGGGTCGTACAAAACTTTCCAACTGACTACAACTATGGGGACGAATACTTTCGCTTTTCTGTATCGGGACAGATGTTCGCCCAGGCGGCGTCGCCAGGCAGTCGCAAATGGAATGACGTGCTGCATCAGTTTCTTGAGTTGGGTCATACCTTTGTCCCCACCTTCAACATTTACGATGCCAACCGCGATTTGATGCGTGCCCGACGTGCTGACTGGCATGGTGACTATTGTTGGAAATCGGTTTGGCGCTATTTTCAGCCCCAACGTGGTGGTCACGGTGCCTACTGGTATCGCTGGAGTGCGACAAACGAAATCGAATGGAAGCGCAACTATCAAATCTGGATGCAATTTGTCAATGACTACAAAAATTTGGGCGGTCGGGTTTGCGCAGGGAGTGACTCAGGTTTTATTTATCAGATATACGGATTTGGCTTGATTCGTGAGCTTGAGCTTTTACAAGAGGCTGGTTTTCACCCGCTTGAGGTATTACGTAGTGCGACCTCACAGGGCGCAGAATTATTAGGCTTACAAGACGATACAGGCAGCATTGACGTGGGTAAGCGTGCAGACTTGTTGGTGCATGATTTCAACCCTTTGGAAGATTTTAAATTGATGTACGGAACCGGCGCGGTTCGTCTCAATGATGACACAGGCAAGGTCGAGTGGCATCGCAGTTTGCGCTATACCATCCGGGCAGGTCTTATTTACGATACGCAAGAACTGCTTGAACAAGTCAAGCAGATGGTCAATGAAAGCTGGCAGGAAGATTATGCAGATCGGCCACCCCGTCGTTGATATTTTCGTCCTTTGCGGATTTCTGGGCAGCGGAAAAACGACGCTGCTCGTGGCTTTGTTGGGCCAACAGTCTTTGGAGGACACCGCTGTTATTGTTAACGAGGCCGGTGAGATTGGTTTGGATGGCGCACTGATTGCAGAAGCTGGCGACGCCAGCTCAACAATCCTGTTGTCCAATGGATGCGTTTGTTGCTCCTTACGCAGTAGCTTGGTGATCACCATTGCAGAGTTGCTTGATGCCCCCCGCAAAATCGGTGCTCCACCTTTACGACGGATCATTTTGGAGACGAGTGGTTTGTCCCGCCCAGGTCCCATTTTGGCCTCACTATCTGACCCAGAGTTGTCATCCCGCAATCTGCGCGTATCTGTCGTGTGTACGTACGACGCTAGTCAAGAGCGGTTCCATGAAGATACGTTTGAAGAAGCAGCGGCTCAGCTGACTGCCGCGCAACGCATTGTGATGACTAAGGTAGATCTGGTTGATGATCACGGACAGATAGAGGCTGAGCAACGCGCGCAAGCGATTAACCCGTTGGCACGTATAGTAGGCGGCCGTGATCGAGATGTCGTGGTGAAAGAAGCATTTTTGGCTCAAGACTTCGCTTCAATCCCAGAACGCGCAGACCTGATTGACAGGGCGATTCAGGCCCTTGGTCAATACAGGCCAGAAGCGGCGCATGCGAGAATTCATGTGATGCGTGCCACGTTGACTCGACCTGTTGTGTGGGAGGAATTTTCTACTTGGCTCGATGATTTGGCAGGGGCGTGTGGCGAGCAGTTGTTGCGAGTCAAAGCACTGGTGCATGTCGAGGATTGCGAAGATCCTATTTTGGTGCAGAGTGTGGGCACGACCTACGGGATGCCCCGCAGGATGCAGCAGCTTCGACAGTCGCCCAACATCATCGTTGTGATTGCCAGAGATTTGAACGCAGAGGATATTGCGTTGCAGTTGCCCCATCCCTTTGTTAAGTTGCAGTCACTCGCAGTGCCCTCAGAACAAACGTTCGGAGTTCCTAGTTCATCACGTCTTTTTACTCAAAGGAGTACTCATGCAAAATACTAATGCAAAACGACGCACATTCCTGAAAACAGCCTCTGGACTGATGCTGGCACCAGCGATGCCGTTGGTAAGCAGTAATGTGTTTGCCCAAGAAAACAGCGTTGTTGTTGGCACTTGGGGAGGAGACTATCAAAACTTGTTGCAAAAAATTGTTAATCCCTTGGTGGATTCAAAAGTCGTCTTTGACACAGGTAATGCAGTCGCTCGCGCGACCAAAGTCCGCGCTGAACGCAGCTCACGGCGTGGTTCTATGGACGTGTGTTTGCTGCAAGATGTCGATATGTATGACGTTTCCCAGCTCGATGTTTTTGAGCCAGCAACGCCTAAAGAAATGCCTAACTTGGCAAATATCTTCGAGCAATTCAAAACGGGCTACTCGATCCCTCACATTTTTAGTGCGATGGTGCTTGTCTATAACAAAGAGAAAATCCCAACGCCACCAGACAGTTTTTCAGCTGCACTCGACCCAAAATATCGCGGCCGTGTAGGTTTCTCGGATATTCTTTTTGTGGCCAACACCCTGTTTGCCGGTCTGGCAAATAAAGGGAATACCTCAAGCTTTGAGCCTGGCATGAAATTCCTTGCTGAGATTAAGAAAAACGATCCTAAAATTTTCCCATCTAACGAAGCTGTAGCTGCCGCTTTGAAATCCGGTGAAATTTGGATGACGTGCATGTGGAAGGCACGCGCGCTTCAATGGCAGGATGCCGGTCTGCCCTTGGGTTTTGTGATTCCAAAAGAAGGAGCTATTGCTGTCACATTTGAAGGCGCTGTTCCAAAGAACTCCAGAAATAAGCCGGGTGCCTACAACTATCTCAACAAAATGCTTGATCCAAAGGGACAGCTTGAGTTCGCCAAGGCAATGGGGTATGCGCCGACGGTACGCAACGCGGACATGCCACCTGATTTACGTGAGCGTGTAGGCTTTACCGACAAAGAGCTCAAAAGTGTTTTTGCGTACGACTCTAAAAATCTTGTGGATGGCAAGGTTGCTTGCTTGGACTACTGGAACAAGTCATTTAAAGCCGGCGCTTAATGTTTGCAAAATTTAAAGGGGCTTGGTGCCCCTTTTTTTGAGGCAGTTTCTTTATTCATGAGAGTCGTGCTCCAAGGCACCCTTGAGCTGGTAGCTTTGTCATAAACGCCTGAAGCTTAGATCAAGTCTGAGCTGATGGTTTGAACTTAGGTGTTCAACCGGCGCCAACACCCAAGCTGATATTTTGTTGTTTGCCGTTGATTGTGTACCTAAAAATCCAGTATTTAGACTGACTGGAATTAACCCATAGGTGTAGCCCCTTGACTAAAGCATCTGTGTATCGGCCGGGTTTTTTAAGATTTTTAACGGTTTGAAAATCCAAGTTAGTCGTCATGTCGATTCCTTTCGTTACCATTTGAGTTACCAATTTCCGCGTCCATAATGAGTTGGACAGCTTTGGCGCAAAGTGTATGGATTTAGAAACGACACTGCACTCACAACACTTAAGAAGTGTGAGTTTTCTTTATATCTTCAAGGACTTGAGGAGTCTAAAAGTCTCTAAACAAACTTGTTAGTGTCCAAATCCATACATTCCTAGGTTAGGACTGCGCCTGCGCCAAGTAGTAAGTAAATACGCGCCTCCCGGGGCGCTTTTTATTTTTACCCACTAATTTACCCACCAATAAAATCGGCTGGTCACCTGCTGGGCATGTATCTGTTGTGACCGGTCGCTCTTAGCCACCTTTGGTTGGTCGCAGTGATGCCCCATCCCTTGTCGGCTACCAGACTCGCGCCCCACCGTACCACGACCCCAAAAGTTCATTTGGGTTCCATCCTGCTACCTTTACACCATGTTCTGCACGAACGACGACCATATTTTTGAACACATCCCGCATAGTTCTTTAAAGCACCGGTAATTTTTTATTTTTAAAATTTTTGAGCTAAGTTCCGGCCGGTACAGATCATTTTAAAAATCAGACTTTAGTACTTACTAAAATTTTTTTGACAGTACTGTGCAGCCATCTGGTTCCATACTGGATTCATTTTTTTGAAACCGTTTTCAATGTCCGTCGCCAACTGATTGTTTAGTAAGTCAGCAATGTAGGTCATCGTACAAACGCAGTATTGCTGCAAATGTTTATCAGATATGTCTTTATTTATGGGTCCTGCACGCTGAGTTTTGAAACTAACTATCGCCGAACCTTTTATGAAGTCAGCTCGCCACAGGCCAGTTATTTGGGCATTCGCTTGTAACGAACTCATCAAGGCTAATACTGCGATTGTACAGAAGCAATGCCAGTTTACTTTTCTCACTATCGACACTGCGAAATAGACTGGATTTTTTGGCATATCTGTTCGCCTAAATATTTATACCCTGATTTTCGATTAGCTCAATTCAGGTCAAGATTTAATGCAGATGGACAACGTTAGTTGCTGACGGTATCTTGCTTAATCAGTTGCGCTCATGTGCTATTGTTGCTTGGGCATTAAATACTAGACCTCGAAAAAGCCTCGGCTTTAAATGCCCTGCAGAACTATTTTTACCTGATACATTTAATGCTGCCGAATATTACCGCCGGCTTGTCGCACTTCACTCTTGCAACCGCCCCTAGTAAATTTCGAACTGCCTTATAGAATGTCATCTTGTAATTAAAAAATGGTGAAAAAAATTACTGCACAACCAAATCAATTTTTTATATTCTTTTGGAAAGAGATCGAAGTTGTTATTGAGTGCAACGAAGCATTGCTTATGTCAGATTGTGCGCGCCTGATGGCGCTGCACCCGTACCTTGTTAAACCAAGCGGATCTTTATTGATCCCTGATATCAAAATTACTCATGATCATGACACTGCCAACTGCACAGTAGAGTTTGCCCATTGGTCTATCAAGACCTTTACGCAAAGGGCAGATCTACTCTTATATTGCACCTTGGCAATCGGGGCAGCATTCCTCAGAAAAATCAAGACCCTAGTTCTTCATGCGGGAGGCTTTATTTTAGAGGGTCAAGCAATCGTCTTTGTGGGGGCAAGCAAGGTTGGAAAAAGCACTCTGGCTTACGAGGCACTCAAAGAGGGACTTCCTATTTTGGGGGATGACATGATTACCTTAAACCCTTTTACTCATGAAGTTGAAGCCTTCCCAAAACCCTTAAAGTTAAGACTGTCACATGCGCAGAATATCTTGAATTCTAACGAATACTTTACACGTTATGAGTATATTTGCGGCAACTTAGAGGGCGAAGAAAGAGTGCTCCTGAGCAGAAGCTCGGCTAGGATGCTTCCCTTAGAAAAATCCTATCCTATTGGGGCAATAGTTCTTTTAAAAAGAAACGATGAATACGAAACTAATATCAAAAAGTTAATGGGATTAGAGGCGATCGCCGCAGGCTTAAATCAACTGATTGGAACTCAAGGCGGAAGTGGTCTTGGTATCCTTAAAACACTTCGGTATTTACTAAATAAACAAAAAATTTATCAGCTCAATATTAGAAATTGGGATACAAAAAATGGTTTAAATTTATTGCTTGTGAATTTAAAAAATCAGTCCAAATAGCGGATCCCAACTTGAGCAAAAATTATTTTTTGACAATAAACTCATGCGTTAATAAAAGCTGTAAGACATCATTAATTAATAGTTCTGCGCCCTTCTGATCAGGCTGAGGAAACGCCTCCAAATAAAGATCTAATAGTTGAGCCAGGCTTTGTGGCCAGGCAAGGGCCTCCCATAAGACCGCTGCTACAGAATTTAATGCAACCGCTCTCCAACTTTTGGGATGCATCATGATTAACTCATCCTCAAAAGTCTCACTTTGCACGCCTGCTAACTGTTGATACTGACTGTTCTGATCGATTAAGGGCATATTCATAGGTTTATCAATGATTTTTTTTGGAGTCCAATTTAGGGCCAAATTTTGAATGTGATGCATTACTAACTGCGGATCACCACCCACCAATTCAAGCGGAAAGGTATAGAGCGAATCATACAATCCCAAGCGTAAGGTATCGCACAAAAATTGGAAGCGCTCTTGACTGATCTGTTTATGCTCAAGGAGCTCGTAAGCTAGCATCCCCAATTGGATCGGTACGATCAATGGATTTGAACTTAATACTTGTAAGGCAGGTGCACTATATCTTGCGGCTAGTAACATCAGTGCGGGTTCATGCCTAAGATCATAGCGATCGATGATGCCCTCATCTTGCGAAAATCGATATAGATAAACCCAGAGTAAGGCATTGAAATTTCCTCGAAAAGTTTCACTTCTTGCTAGGGCCAGTAATTCACCCCTAGATAGTTGTGATAAATCTTCCTTACGCTGAGCAATTCGGCGATTTCGCACATTTTTTTTTGTTAGAGTGCTCTTATCCTCATAGCCATTATGAACTAGCGCAATGCCAGGCGCTAATTTAGGGGAGCTTCGTAAAAGTTCATTTCCATCTAAGGTTAACTGCTCGTGGACCAAACCCTTCCAGGCAATATTTTTTTGGTGGCGATGAAGCCTAATGGATGCGCTTGGTAGCATCCCCGATTTCACCACCATTTGCACTGCATAGATGGGGTCACACATTGCACCCCAATTTAATCTGGGAAAGGAGAATAGATATTCGTCACTATCGATCCAGAGCACGAACTGAGAAGTGACGAAGTTCAAAAGTTGATTGCGTGCAAAAGCAAAATCATCAGTCCAAATAATTTGATGCTGATGCACTCCGGGCAATCCATGAAGTAACTCTCGGGGCTGATCAACACCCACATGAATAGTGAGGTTAAACCGACTCACAGACTCAATAGTTTTAAGAATAGACTCTCTTCGGTCTGCCCCTAGTATGCAAACGGAAAGGGATTCAATAGATTCAGGATGCAAAAGCTACGTTGGTGCTAGCATCAGTCAAGATGATCGCAGCAGGAACGACTAAGCCAGCAAGCGATATTTTCTTGACAAGATTTCGACGAACCTCATTTGGCATATCGCCTTGGACATCGTCATTGCCTACATTTTCAGTCATTCCATTTTCATTATTGTTTTTCATAGCTCACACTTGATCAGTATTTTAAAATTTCTAGGCAGATAAATTTAACATTGATATTTGCGTCTGTCAAAACGATCGCAACAGGCCCGCCACGGATGCAATGGATATTTCCTTAATCAATCCACGTCTTACGATATTGGTTAGGGCTACACTATCCTCCCCTACAACATGAAGTTAAGAATTTTGATTATCCTTGAATTTGATTCACTTGATCAATTGAGCCAATCCTTACTAATACTATCCTTATATTAGGATCTTTTTTAGCATTAAAGCATCCACTACTTTTAATAAATTAAAACTCGTATTTTTTAAAAAGTGAGGCAGGAAGAATCTTCGCCAAAATGGCAACAATCATATCTTGTTTATCAGAACGTCGCCATAACTGCCATAGACGAAGATACCTGCGCTCTAAACGCCCTACTCCCGCAGAAAATAGTTTTGGGTCACTTAAAAGAACTCTTGCTTCCCAACGCTCAAAAGCATCAATATGGATTTTTTTTAAAGCACTCAGAACCCAAATTGGCGCACCTAAATCATATTGAATGCGTAAATATTCCAATGCCCATAATATCCGCAGGGTAACTTGGTTCTCCTGCGTAAACCCAACAATGTAATTCCAGTCCAACAACGCCCCATCTTTTTGGATAATCATGGCCGCATCCATGATCCATCGAATGCTACTTTCTGCTGACCCTCTCATTCCGTGCAATAGAGTATGAATAAGCATATCTTCATTTGACAGCCTCAGGCAAGACTCTCCTTCCCAGGAAAAGTCGATAGCCCTATTCCAAAGTTGGTCGTTGACATTTTTTTTTGCGCAATCATGAAATAACTTCCAGTGAAGATCAAGCTTACCAAACAGCTCATGATTAAAAGTTAAAGAATTAGCCCCTGCTAATAAGGTTGACAGGCTCTTTTTTCCTCCCCCATCATCAATACAAACCCAACCATTGCTTCGCAATAATTCATAAGTTTTTTTAACATCTTCTCGATGAATCAAAATATCAACATCGCCTATCGGTCGATGAAAAGGTTTTTCATAGTAGTTCACAGCTAAGGGCAATCCTTTAGCCACCAAACTAGTAATGCTATGGATGTTAAAAAAAGAAATAATTTGCTTGGCGTGAATCAAACTGCGCTGAGAAAGCATCCAATGCATTTGGTACACATTTTTTAAAAAAAGTAACTCTTTTGATGGAACACCCCAAGATTGCAGGCGGGAATACAGTATCGGAATTAAGCGCAAGGTTGCAGAATCCCAACTATCTTGATTTCCTGCAATAACTCTCCATTGCTCAAAAGTCTCTAAAACAGAATTCCTATCGAGCAGCATTTTAAGAATGAAGGCTTGGGAAGCATTGGGGAAAACTTGATAACTATTTTTCATTAACTATCATTTTAGGTTAATGGTGCTTAGAGTGGATTTGCCCCCGCATTAAAGGACCGCGGGTATCAGTTAGTTAATTGACTACCTTTCACGGAACATCCTCGGTGAAAGATATTTCAATGCACTGTGAGGATGTTTTTGATTGTAATGCTCGAACCAAACTTTCAACCTATCCATATCGGTAGCCGAGTCCGGCCTGTTGGCCAGACGGACATAATCTCGTTTGAAGGTTTTAACAAAGCTCTCGGCCATGCCATTACTTTGAGGGATTTATACTGGCGTTGTATTCGCCAAGGCTGTGACCTGCCAAGAGGTCCCCGCCTTGTCCTGTGCTCGCTACCGCATCACGGTAGGCCATGGCGTTGACCGTAAAAAGTGCGGGTTGTGTGAATTGGGTCTGCCCAAGCTGTCGCGAGGGGTCTTTGAGGCAAAGTTCGCGAATAGAGTAACCTAGCACGGTATTAGCTTGCGCTTCTATTTCTGGGTAACGGTCAAACAGGCCTTCACCCATTCCGACGCGTTGCGATCCCTGTCCAGGAAAAACATAGGCGATTGAATTTAATTTCAGCATTGTGTTGCAATTCCTTTTGAAAATTCAACTCTACGAAAGTATAGGGCAGAGGTCAGTCAGGCAGCAAAATGGATGATTTTCTCGAGCGCAACTACCACTGTTGTGCGTCCAGGATGAACCAGTGCAAAGGATAGCTCTTTTGAGCAAAGCGAAATAAACCGGTATTGAGAAAAGTTTTCAAAGCCGCCTGACCACACAGGGTCACCAGCGGAGGGATCTGCCCGAAGCCTTAAAATAGAGAATGGCGTTGTGAGCCCACACTTTAAGATTTTGCTAAGCGATTCTTTGACTGTCCAGACGCGAGTGTAGCGCTCTGCTTCTGAGGCACAGAGCAGGGTAGGCGGCAATTCCTCTTGGTCGATATGCTGCTTGAGCGTCTCAACCAGTGTAGGATCCTTCCGCTCAAGATCAATTCCTAGTGGGTGACCTGTCGGGAAAGCGACTGCAGCCGCGAGGTTGCCACTGTGAGTGATGCAGATAGAGAGATCTTCACAGCCCGGACCGTTGACCAAAGGTTGCTGAAATATCCCAGGTTTGATCTGAATGGCTGGGGCAGAGTGTATGGTCGGGGCAGAGCGGGTGTCAGAAAGATAAAGGAGAGCACGCTTTGCCGAATAGCGTCCCAGCAAGTAGTCTTTTTTTCGTTTCAGGGCACTCAGCGAGTGAAAATATTTCAGTTCATCAGGATGCAGCACTGACTCTGGTCGTTTAGAAAGCGCTTCATACTTTGAGGCGTGGACCAAGTACAGACAGGCTGTCTGGCAGCCTGATATGCGTTGAAGCTCTACCTCGAGCAGCAGTTCTTGAGGGCGTGTCCCGGTTTTTTCTGAAAGGTACTCAGGTTTTTTTGGGAGCCAAGCAGGGCCTTGTTCATGCATGAGAGGCAATAAAGCTCGTATGAAATAGATCAAGAAATTTTTGACGAACGCAGCTATCACGCATACTATATATTACAGAATCCGCTGTATTGGCTGCAAAAGTTTATAAAGTCGCATGTTTAAAAGGTTCGGCAGTCATGATACTTGGTTTACCTAAAAAAATAATGCATCGTTTGTCTAAGTGGTTTCGACGTCACATTATTCTAATAATGATACTGTCAGTGGTTGCGGTAACAGGTAGAGGTGGTCTGACTACGTTGGACAGTCTTTCAAGGAAGATAAGTGAAAGTCATTGATCGGTCATGTCAAGCCGCTTCCTTCAGCCCGTTGTCTTTAAAGTAAACCTCATCTGGTGTCTGCTTGGCAAGCGATTGATGCGTTCTTTTTGTGTTGTAAAACAAAAAGTAGTCTTTGATGCCCTCGCGCAATGCCGCCATTGATTCGTACGCCCTAAGATAAACGTTCTCGTACTTTACAGAGCGCCAGAGTCGTTCAACAAAAACATTATCTACCCAACGGCCTTTTCCATCCATACTGATCCGAATACCGTTTTCTTTCAACACCCCCGTGAAGTCCTCGCTGGTGAATTGGCTGCCTTGGTCAGTATTAAAAATCTCTGGCTTGCCATACCGACCAAGGGCCTCTTGAAGCGCTTCGATACAAAAATCTGCTGTCAGAGTATTGGATATTCGCCAGGCCAAGACCTTACGGCTCGCCCAGTCCATGATGGCAACGAGATATGCAAAGCCTTTAGCCATAGGAATATAGGTGATGTCGGTTGCCCAGGCTTGGTTGGGGCGATCAATCACTAGATCCTTGAGCAAGTAAGGATAAATCTTATGACCTTTAAATGGAATACTCGTTCTGGGTGCCCGATAGATCGCGTGGATGCCCATCTTGCGCATCAGGCCGCGCACCCGATCACGGCACACGCTCATACCACCTCTGGCGAGTTGATCTTTAATGCTTCGTGACCCCATCCATGGAAACTCTAAATGCAACGCGTCAATCTTACGCATGAGCTCAAGCGATTTGCTATGGTCAGCCTTAGGTTTGTAATAAAAAGTCGACCGCTGCAGATCCAGCAATTCGCATTGGCGGCTGACCTTCAGGGCATGGGTGCGGTCAATCATCGCTTTGCGCTCGGCAATCCCGCCTTGGCGAACGCTCGTTCGAAAAAATCGACTTCCAGCGTCAATTGTCCGATCTTGGCGTGTAAATCTTTGACTTCATCCTCAGATACCGCGCCAACGGGTTCTTTGCCAAAGCTTGCAGCCATGTTGTCAATTGCTTGCTGGCGCCATTGCGAGATTTGGTTCGCATGCACTTCAAACTGTTCTGCTAACTCCGCGAGAGTCTTATCCCCGCGCAGCGCTGCTAAAACTACCTTGGCCTTGAAATCGGCCGTGTGATTTCTTCTGGGTCGTCTCATCATTACTCTCCTGAGCGCTCTGCGCCAAAAAGACCAATGACTTTTTATCACTTATCGGGCTGTCTAGTTTGGCCAGACCGGCTCTGATTGATGATTCCCTTGTGGAACCATTCAAGCATGCGCTGACGATATCGCTGAAATCGAACGACGCGACCGTGGTCTGTGAGTATGACAGTAAACCATAAGCGACTGAATGCCGTTATTCTTTTTCGAGCTGGATTCAAGTGAAGCGATCTCATAAAAGAAATATACAGCCTTCTGTTGTGTGCGTCAGATACCAGGCCATCTGTCTTGGCCTGCGTGGCTAAAAGTCCCTTTATCC
Organism: Zwartia lucis; assembly: GCF_965234455.1. GTDB lineage: Bacteria > Pseudomonadota > Gammaproteobacteria > Burkholderiales > Burkholderiaceae_B > Zwartia > Zwartia lucis. The sequence goes on from NZ_OZ248473.1 coordinate 306,968, forward strand.
TAAGTCCACTAGGCTGAACAACTTATTTGAGATATCCCGCGTAATTGTCTCAGCGCGATAGGGTGAAGTATTCAAGTCTTTACTCCGGCCAAGCGATTGACCGGCACGAAACAATCTGAATAACGTTACAAGCTTGTCAGCCAATGCTGCGGATGAGCCGGGCGCGAACGCCCACCCTAGGCCCGCACGACACAAGCGGTCAGTTTCGCTACCTGGTAACGCAATTGCCAAGATAGGTTTACAGGTAGCAAGATAGTCCACGATCTTCGAAAGTAGGAAATGTGGCAACAGTGGATTGTCCCCATCAGGCTCAATAGAAAGAAGCAGATCAGCTTCGGCCTGCAGTTGTTTTGCCCGGTCGAAAGACACCGGACGATGAACGAAACAGTTTGGTGACTTACTAATGGCTATCGCTATCTCGTCAGAAATGTTGCCATAAAAGTCGATCTGGATCTGGTCCACTATTTCTGGAGCTGTCTTACAAAGAAGACTCATTGCTTCAAGCAAAGTCTCAGGATTACGATCGCTATGAATTGCACCGGTATATACAATGAGCATTGGTCCTTGACAGCGAACAGTCGTTTGTAATGGGTGGATTGCGGGCATCATATTTGGGGTCACTGCTATAAATGGAGCGCGTGCAGGGTAGCGCCTGCGATAGTAGTCGGCCTGTCCCTCTGTCGTGAGAGAAATCATGTCCGCATCAGCAAAACACATAGTTTCCTGTGCTTGGTCAATTTTTTTGCGTCGACTTGATAGTGGCCGGTAAGGGCTTCCGAACCATGGATCACTGAGATGCATGAGCCACGGGCGACCCGTCATCGATTTAATCCGCCGTGCGAGCATGGCGGCGGAAAACGATCCTGAGCGGGAGTAAATGACATCTGGAATATCTGGCAGCCGGCGCAAAACATACTTCGCAAACCAAGTTATCCAGAAATCCCTATCAGGGCTGTGCAAAAAAGATAGGCGGCGATTTGCCAACACACGGTGTGTGACCTGATGGAATGGCAAAGCGGGCGTGATAACGTCAACCCTATGACGCATTATTGCTAGACTAGAGTCCTTCCAAGCCCACCCTGCGACAATCGGAGTAGTAACAAGGGTAACCCTGATATCTTGGTCGAGAGTATCGAGGAACCTGCTGACTTGCATTGACTCTGGGCTATTCTTTGGCGGGGCTGATGGCGCAATCAGCAGGATGTGAAGTGGACGAGTCATAGTTCAAGCTTTATATATTAATAAACACAGCCCCGAAAAATCGAATAGATAAACTGTCACCTTTTATCCATCCGTCCGAATTTCAGGAGCCCTCTCTCATCGAAGAAATCCAGCGCGGCATGACCGACTCCTCCCCTTTTTAAGGGTCAGTCAACTCAGAGCCTATGCGGCCATCGACCTCCCCGCAAAGCGTGCGGTAAAACCGTCCATGTCTCAAGGCCAGCACCTCCAAGTCATACTTGGTCGCTAAGAATTGGCGAGTATGCTCCAGTTCCCCGATACATAAATCTGGGGTATTTAAGACCTCTTCAATCGCCTTTGCCATTGCCGCCACATCTTTCGCTTTGACAAGTTTGACACAACCCGTCTCTGCCACTCCATCCCGTGTTCCTCCAACATCTGTTGCCACGCATGGGATTCCCATCGCCTGCGCCTCAATTAATACGCGAGGCACTGCCTCGGAGTAGCTCGGCAAAACGACCAGCTCGCTGTCTCGATAGCATTCACGCAAAGCGACCTGATCCAAATTTCCAACAAAACGAAAAGATATCGTACGCAGTACATGGTGAGACTTGATCTTCTTTTCCAGCCATCTACGATAGCTTTGGCTATTGGTCTGCCCTGCAAAAACCACCATCAGTTGACTCAAGACGCTTGAGGGCAAAAGCGCCAAGGCGTCAATCATATCGTGGATACCTTTTTGGTAAGTAATACGCGCTGGTACCAACAAAATGCGGCAACCGGTATCGACACCGATGCGTGATCTAAACCGCCCATGATCAACTTTTGCTGGATCAAAAAACATCAAATCAATACCATTTTGAAGTAGCGCGAGCTCCTCACCATTTGGCTCGATCAGCTCCCTCAATGGTAACGGACAATCTGTTAAAGTCACCGCGCCAAATCGGTACCGTTTAGCAATTTCAATCAGCAATCGATGATCCGCCTGCTCAAAGCCGCCGTGGTAGACCACCGCAGAAATTGCCCCAGCTTCTGTTGCCACTTTTAAGCGGGCATGGGCCAGTGGCTGATAGGGGCAGTGATCGATATACAAAATATGTTTATCAGGATAGTGGAATTTCACCTCACCGATAATGTCGCGTATAAAATCAACGACACGATCATTGAGTTTTATCTTGGCACGAATCCCCGGCACACAGCGCGCAAACCAACGATTTCTTGGAAAACACAAAACCCTAATGATCGATCGAATTGGCCGCATCAGAGCTAGCGCATTTTTTTCTTTCAGAAAACGTAACTTGTCGATCAACTCAGATGCAATGCGAAGACAAACAGTTTTTTCTTTAAAAGCCTCTGAGTGACCATGCGCAAAATCAGTTTGTCCAAGTGGATTAATGATGCCTAGACGAAGGATTCCGCGAGCATCGAGATAAACCTGATACGTCGTCAAATTCAGGGTAGATCCAAGCACTGCATTAAGGCCTTGCAGGTGAGCACTCAACCCACCACTGCCATAATAGCTTGCTGAGTAGCGCACCAAAACAACGGTTTTATGCAATTCAGCTAATGAGAGATCATCAGATTCTTTGTCAGTGAGCATAGCTGACGATATGGATTGATGATTCACTTGTGGAACCATTCAAGCATGCGCTGACGATATCGCTGAAATCTAATGACGCGACCGTAGTATGTGAGCATGACAGCGAACCATAAGCGACTAAAAGCCGTTATTCTTTTTCGAGCTGGTTTAAAGTGAAGCGATCTCATAAAAGAAATATAGTGTTCAGCCGTTTCATCGAAACGGGCTACCTTTATTCTATCGCCAGTTTGACCAAGCGCCTCAATTGCAAGGTTTAGGGTCGCTAAGACGTCGTTTTTGCCGTTGAACATAAAATTTGCATGCTGACTTTTTGCAAGAATCTCAGGGTTTGCGCCCGATCGGCGAGCCACACACGACAACCCACAGACTAGGGCTTCTAACAATGCATTTGAACAGGTATCGTCCTCAACGGCAGAGACGTAAAGGTCGCTGGCTTGTAACGCCTTTGACAAATCGGCGCTACGCATTGGTCCAAGCATCTTGATATGCTTGAATTTAACGGGTGAATGACCAATAAATAACATTTCAATTTGATTAAAGTCCAGGTGCTCGTCAAGATATTGCAAAATATCAAAACCCTTCTTTGGGTTTGTTGACCAACTCGACGCAACAAGTTTCACGATTCTGTTGTGTGCGTCAGGTACTGGGCTATCTATATTGGTCTGTGCGGCTAAAAGCCCTTTTGCACATCCAACTGAATCGTAATTTGAAATACTCTTGGGAGTAAATATATCCGTGTCTGGCGCATTCAGAATCACGATGTAGTCTGATTGCTTGGGGAATCCATAACGGATGTGGTTTTCCATGGACCAGACTGACTGAAATACCGTTGCATCTGAAATAAATCGGTTGGCCAAATATGAGATTTTGTCCTGTGTGACACCAGTGGTTTTTCTGTGCAACCGAAACACACCATCCATGCGATGAATAAATACAGCTTGAGGGTTTATTTTTCGAATTGCAGGCAGGGAGGCAATCAGGTCGATGCTATTAAACAGAATGATATCTGCTTGGCCAGAATCTGTTTCATAAATACCCTGATGAATGAAATGACGCCTTAACGCACTGAGGAATTGATTGCCGCCTCCCCAAGGGTGGTCCTTGAAGTCATAAAGTATGTGCACTTTCAATGGTTTGGCTCACTCATCAAGATAATCCACGATGCGCTGTGCATAGCGCGACAGAGAAAGCTCGGCTTCAGCCGTTTTTCTCAACAGGTCACTGCGTTGTTGCAAGGCCGTTGTGTCGCGTAGCTCGGCCTTGATAGTTCGTCGCAAGGTCGAATAACTACTATTAGTTGGAACAATAATGCTGGCTTTCGCAAAATACCGGGCAAACGCTGAATCATCGGGATGATCAGTGACCGGCACTGTGCCAACCATGGCCAATTCGACAAATCGAGCCAAATTGTATTTCATGACCGATGAGCAGCCAAGACCAAGCCGAGCATTAAGCAACTGCTGCTGATACGCGCTGTATTGTCTGGCAACTGACGCGTGATCGTTTAGCCGATAGCCTGGATGAACATAAATCTGACCAGGTAGCATGTGCAATCGAACCAACCATGAAAAGCGGTTTCGAAGCGGATAAATAGCCTTGTTCAGGTTACCCGTTACAAGACACGGAATTTGTCTGTCAACAATTGGAGGGTTAATCTCACAATGAGGTGCAGCATGTGGCATATGCCTTGCCAAAGGTATATCCAAACGCCACCGTTGATAGTCATTCTCATGGTGAAACACCACATGCGTTGGCCTGACATAACCCATCTCACGTCTAATGGCCTGTGCGTCATATGCCTCGTTAAAAACGAGCAGTTTAGGCAGTCGAAGTTCAGGCAAGTCGATATAGTCTTCGCCCTTGTAAACCCAAACGTGGGTCGGTTCCCAGCCGGGTTGGTGCGAGTTTTGCGCTAAGAAATGAGGAAGGTTTTGCTTGATATTTTGAGCGACTGTGAGTTTGATGTCATATGCAGGCCACCCTACTCCCCAAACTTTAAGCTCAACATCGGGGTGGTTTGCAAGTGCCTGACCGTAAAGCCAGCGCCCCATTGACATTTTGGTGTCATACCAACGTTTTGCAAAAAGATAAAGAATCCGCATCAGACACGTTGACCGTCTGGTAAATCCGACATGTTCAGGAGATCTGCATAGAGGTGCCAATGGGCCTGAGCAACCTGGCTCCAGTCATAGGCCGATAGGCATGTTGCCCGCTTCTGAGCGCGTTGAAATGCGGGCTCAAGATTCTGACAAACAACCTGCGCCTTAATCAACAAATCAGTGGGTCCGTCGGCAATCACTGCCTCATCAGCAAGCACTTCCTGCACCATTCCAACACGGGTTGACACCACTGGAACGCCACAGGCAGTCGCCTCAAGAACGGCCTTGGGCCCGCCCTCCTCCCTTGATGCAATGAGGTACAAATCTAAGCACGCGTAGCAATCTACAATATTTTCGTATCGATCTAAAAAAATGTGAGTGAAAGTAATGCCCTCCTGCTCAAGGCGATGCTTGACATAGCCACGTGAGGGTCCTGTAATGAAGCAGTGAACTGGGAAGGACTTCGCCAATGCCGTGACAGTATCAACAAAAACATCGGGCCCCTTGATCCATTTTGGCGAGTGCCCGTCTGGCCATCCTTCACTGTCCTTTTGAAATGAGCCAACACAAATAGATGTTTCGGGGATGCCAAAGCGAGCCCTCATTGATTGACGATGCGTGCTGCTCGTTGGCTGAAATAAACTGAGATTGACGCCGATGGGGATTTGCCTGATTTTTGACTCTGGAACGCCCCACCGAATAAGGCGTTCACGCATCGTGCCATTAGCAACCACCACACAAGAAAGGATTGGAACCAACTGTAAAAATCGCTCAAGCTGGCTATCCATCTTGTCAGAAATACCGAAGTCACCATGAAATATGGTCGACACAATCAAGTTTTGGTTACGTGCTGCAATTTCAGCAAATTGAAGTGTTAGCCCTAAACTGCCACAATGCACAATGGCTTTATGAATACTCCCGGCTCGATGCGTTGCAACACAATCGATACCAAGACGGCTAACGCCCTGACTGATATAGCGACCATCCCAGGTCACTGACCACTCAACACTCTCAACAATATAGTTCACGGGGCAAGAGCGCTGTCGCGTGAACAAATGCCATATATGTTGCGCCCTATCTAAAATATCTCTGCGTGACAACATCTAAACTTTCCCTTAAATATCTTGCACCGTGGTGGAACAACGGACTGACGCGGGTAGTCCTTCAGGGAAAAGCACTCGCTCGAGTTCGGCAAAATGTTTTTGCATCGAGTAACAGGTTTTGATGTGCAGAAAACTAGAGTTGCCCAGTTGACGGCGATATTGCGAGGAATGTAACACCCGAAGTAATGCGCTTACGAGGCTATCTACTGACCCTTTTTCAAACAACGCTCCTGCGCGACCATGATCAAGCACTTCCGCGATCCCTTTCGCATCCGAGCCGACACAGGGCAAACCATGTGCCATGGCTTCGAGCAAAGCATTTGGACAACCTTCATCATCTGAGGCCAAGACAAATACACTAGGTGACTGATAGATTAAATCAATCTGCCGCCTCGTTCGCTGCCCTAGAAACTGAACTCTGTTCGCACCGGGCTGCGAACGCGCAAGACTCTTCAGACTCGTTTCGGCTACACCTGACCCAATAATCAACAAATTCAATTCAGGAAACGCGTCTGATAAACGACCAAAAGCCTGAATAAGTAAATCGATTCGTTTGATAGGCCGAAGATTTGCAACCGTTACAAGATTGATAACTTCGGACTGATAATTGTCACACTGCTCTCTTTCTTTGACACCGTTGGTTAAGACAATAACCCGACTGGAACTCTGCAAAAAACTTTTAGGCATCGAGTCTTTCACCGCGCCAGACACTGCCACATATTGATCCACCAATCTACAAAAGATTTTATCTATCCACCTGTGGTGCCAGGGTTTGTAGTGATAGATCCTCGACTCTCTGACAATCAGTCTAAAGTTTCGGTTTAGCAGCTTTGCAAACAAGGCGATTTTGATTGAGCAATCTAAAGTGACATATAGATGAGAAATACCCTTTGCCCGAATGAATTGACTTAACTTGATAGCTGTTTGCAAAGAAGTTTCACGGCTTGAGCGCAAATTGTAGGCATTAATCTCATTGAGTGGGTGGCTCGATTCATCTAATGTGATGCCATAAACGGTGATCCCCAGTGCGCTCAGATAAGTCAAATCTGTAGCAAAAACTGTCTCGGCACCGCCGAGGTGAAGTGAATTGATCAAAAAGCCCGCGGCTCGACAATCAGCCATGACCTATTCCACGTTCATTGTGAACACGATAAAAGTTCAAGATAAGATCGATTCAAGTTCATAATGTAGTCGTCAGCTATGATGCGGGTTAGTGAGTTTCCCCTGAATGCGATAGCTGTGTCAAACTGATCGCTTTTATTTGGCCTTTTCTATCATTAGAATCTATGTCCTCTGTCAGTATCACGATTTTGACTGCAACCTACAATCGTGCAAATCTTTTGCCCCGTTTGTTCGAGTCTATATGTGTGCAAACCTATGAAGATGAAAAAATCGAATGGCTGATTATTGACGACGGCTCAAAAGACGAAACAACGACATTAGTTGAAAGCTTCATGCTTTCAGCCAACCTGCCCATTTCCTACATCAAAATTACTCATGGGGGCAAGCACAGGGCACTGAACGAGGGCTTTAAGCACGCTAAAGGAGATTGGATTTTTATCGTTGATAGTGATGACTGGTTTAACCCAAGGGGGCTAAATTTTATTCAATCTGCTGTTACGCAAGCTCAAAATATGGGTGCGAATATTGTTCAAATGACGTTAGTCGTGCCTAAAGCGCAAAAACAGTATTTATTTACTAAGCCTGGCCGAGCGCTGACGTTTGCTCAACGTTTTGTTCAGGAGCCAATCTTTGATCACTCAATCATTTTTAGCAAAGCAATGATGCGGTATCGATTTCCAGAATTCGAGGGTGAATTATTTATTGCAGAGTCAGCACTGATTTATCAAATGCTCAACGAGAAGGTCTATCTCTGTAACGATGCGGCAGTGTTTGCCGAGTACCAACCAAATGGTCTTTCAGCTAACATGCGTCGAAATCGCATGCAATCCTCTTTAGGCTCGTGCTACATATATCAACAAAAACTTCAATCAAATCCTTTAGCAAAGATTTACTTGCGCTCCTTGGCTAATTTTGGTCGATTTTGGTGGCATTCGATTTTAAGTGGCAAAAAGGCTTGCCCGCCAAAAAGCTTACCCCAATACTTAGTCATTCCTCTTTCATGGCCTTTTACGTTATTTGACATCTATAACTGTTTGCGCTGTGGCCATCACCCCTATCCCAGGGTTAAACACCACAAACCCTAAGTTAACCAGTCGTCCAATCGCTGCAAGCGAGCAAGCTCAGAGGTGTGTCGAGTAGTGATCGACTTAAGCATCTTTGGTAAACGATTTCGAAATAAATAGATCAAGTAATAACCGTAAACCTTTAAAGAACCTGTTGGTAGTCCATAAAAAGCAAAAATATATGCTCTTGTTGGAAAGACCTTATTAAATAGCAAAGAGATCTGTTGCAATATGCCATCTGCATTGACCAATCCACCTTTAAATCCAACCACACCTCTCAGTTTGTAATCGCGTAGCAGCAAGATTACCGCATCTTTTAGCATGGCATCAGAGGGAAATTTAACTGGCGTGCTTGGCCATATGATTAACGTTTGTGACCAATACCTCTCAACTATTTTAAGCACAAGAACACAGCCTGCTGTGATGTTTTCTCGTTGGGCAATCTCCCAGAACAATGGCCAATCTATATCTTGACCATCAAGCAGAAATGCAATGTCTGTGATCAATAATGGACCATTATCAAATCGATGATGATAAACAGCGTGACATATTAGATGTAACAGTAAATCTGTGGATGACTCGAAGCGAATTGCAACACTCGCAATGGGTCTTTCAATCGCTCTAGACCAGAATGCTTCATCTGCAGCCAAACCAAAGGCGGCATCATCTGAGCCAGAGAGGCTAGTGTGGATTTCTATGAGAATTCGAGAGGTCGGGTCGATCAACGCGGGTAAGTGATGCTTGTTTTTTGACGGGATCTTAGGGTTGTCTTGATACTCTAAAAGTCTTTGATATCCCTCATTTTTCAATAGTTCGTAAACTTCTAAAGCACGGTCTTCTGGCACCAAGATATCGAGATCACGCATCGGTCGTAATGCGCTCTGTGGGTAGGCATGAAACGCGAGGTAAGCACCTTTCAGAGCAATATAAGGCGTCTGATGTTGGCTTAACAGACGATGAATGTTGATGAGGCTCTGTTGTGCATTCAATGAACGAAAGGCTGCGGTTTTGAAGCTGGTGTCTATTGCTAGCTTTATGTGATCTGGCACGATCACGTCTTGGTGGTATTGGCTCAGCATATAGCGCAGAAGTGGGCCGAGCCGATGATCCTGCACTGACTGCAGAAAGGCGGCCTGAGCTTCTGGCTCCAAACAGGTCAACATTTGGGCGGATACATGCTGACTGGGTGACAACAGGTCGAGCAACAAGCTTTTAACCTGATCAGATTCAGTATCGTTCATTTTGTGTGATTCATAATATTTTGAATATCTTGCCATGAGCCTTGCTGAACGATGCGCCCTGCCTCTAGAACAATCACCTGATCGGCATGCTCCAGGGTGGGCAAACGGTGTCCAATAATGATCACGGTTAGATCACCATGTAGCTTTTCAATCGCATCACGCACGCGGGCCTCGTTATCTACGTCGAGGGCGCTTGTCGCTTCATCTAAAATTAGCAGGCTTGGGTGTTTGAGCAAAGCTCTGGCTAACGCAATACGCTGACGCTCTCCTCCAGAGAGTCGTACGCCACCGTCACCGACGACGGTATCTAAGCCCTGCGGAAGATTAAAGACGAATTCAGCGGCTGCCATTTGGAGCACACGCTGCATATCGTTATGCGTTGCGTTTGCATTTCCCCATAACAAGTTATTGCGGATGCTCTCGTGAAACAAGAATACTTCCTGAGGCACATAGGCAACCGAATGACGCCAACGCATACGTTCAGCGTCTGAAAGACTTATGCCATCAACCCGTACTTCGCCCTGATCAGGCGCTAATAACCCCATAACAACATCGGCTAATGTACTTTTACCAGCACCTGATGCGCCCATGATGGCCGTTGTTGTTTTGGCTGGAAAAGTCACTGAAACCTGGTTTAATGCGGGGGCATCTCGGCTTTCATAAGCGATTGTCACCCTCTCAAGGGTGATACCTTGCTGCACCGGCCAAGGGGAAGTTGACCCTATTTCGGGTTCAGCGGCAAGGCGGCAGTCTTTCAGCAAAGTCTGGGTTTCTTCGAGGGCTGGGAGTGCGTGCAAGCAATGATGAAATTGCTGCTGACCCGCGATGAAGAGCGGAATAATACGACTAAAAATCAGTACGAGCGTCAGCAACTCAGGAATGGGGGTTTGACTAAAATTCAAGCCGATATAAAGATAAGCGACCAGCAGAATAGCCCCACCGAGTTGGAAAAGTGCGCGAGACGCACTGGTACTCGACGCGAACCTAACATACTGATTCCGAACTTCGGAGACGGTATTTGCAAAGTGCGTTAGGTGAGTACGCTCGTTGCCGAGGATTTTAGAAAGCTTGATACCGCTGAGCGATTCCTGAACATAGCCTTGCAACGCACGGTTTGCTTGACCCATACTTTGCCCGAGATGAAGGGCAGCGCGACGTTGACCTGAAAGCAAGCCTAATACTATCAGGCCACTCACCAAGGCAAACAATGTCATTTGCCAAGACAAGGCAACCGCGACCGTAAGATAAGCTCCCAATGAAAAAAAGGTGACGAGCAAAGCCAAACCAAAATTAAGACCATTACCCACACGAGTAACGTCCGTTAGCAACAGACTCGCTTGATCGGATTTACGACTATTAATCAACCATCGCCATTCAACCCGCATAAGCGCAGCGAAACATTCCAAACGCAAGCGATCAACGATTTTGTGTTGCACCATCACGCTTAACTGGTCCCGCCCGTATTGAATTGCACTGCGCAAAGCAACCAGCACAATAAAGGCTGCTAAAACACCGCCGATGGACTGCGGAATGCCCAAGGTTTCAAAGACTTTCCAAAGTATCTGCCCGATACCTTGAGCCGAATGACCGCTGAGTAAATCTAGTAAGGGAACGAGTAATAAAATGCCCACGCCTTCAGTCAAACTAGCAAGCAGCATCAAGCCAAACAAGCTTAGCAACTGCCAAGGATTATGCTGTTTAATCAATGCGCCGTAGGAAAATAGAAAGTGCGTCAAGATTGTTCAGCATCTCGTTTATTTGATGCGAAACAACCCACAACGGTAAATTGCCCAAAGCTGTACCCGCCTGTAACGCGAATAGGCCCAGCTGCCACCCAAGCATGTGCTTTCATACCAACAAAGAATGTCAGCTACACGGCATTCGCACGCTTTACTCGGGTTTTGGTGGCGATGAAGTCGTGACCAACCCCGCGCATCACTTGCGATGGGAGCTGTTAGATCGGCATAGCTACGGTGCGCTATGGAACATATCGCCAGGCAACATGCTGACTCGTACTTTACGCACGGGCAGAACGGCGTTAATGAAACGCAAAAACCCTGCCTATAACCCGAATTTTCTGAAAGCATGGAACGCCCGCTGGCCCCATCAACTGCTGCAGCATCACATCGTTGAGCAGTTAAACTTGCATCAGGAGTACATGGAAACGGCTCGCTATGATGCCCCCTATCGCCGGATCAATGATTTTATTTTGAATCAATTACTCAAGATGCCCTATGTGGCGACACGATTCGAAAACTGCACGTTAATGGCAGCTGCCTATGGCGTGGAGTACCACTGGCCTCTGTGGGATGTGCGACTCGTGCAACAATATCTGTCAACGCCTAGCATTGAAAAAGTCGGCCCTAAAGGGATGGGCCGTTATCTTCACCGCCGCGCTATTAATGACATGGTTCCCAAAGCTGTGGCTTGGAAGCCGAGCAAAGATATGGGCTATGCTGCCACGATAAAAGATATGCAAACCAGAAATTTGCCCGTCATAGCTGAGCGTGCACGAGCCCTAGAAGCAGATTTACACAGTGACCTCCACTCGATCATTGATCGAGATAAGTTAAAAGCTCAAATCAAACAGGCGGTATCTGGTCAAACACAATTAGAGTTTGCCTTTACTTTTATGCGATCTATTAGCGCACTCCATCAGCTTGACCGCTGGCTTAAAAGTCACCCCTCTGATTCGTAGAGGCACCCTTGCCTACATATTTACAAAGTGAACGAGCAGATTCAGCCACTCGTCTTTAGAACGTGTTGCACTTCGTATTTGAAACCGCGAAATCGCGTTTGAGCTAAAGGGTAAGCTTACGCACCCTTCGCAAAAAAAATCTCGCGTATATTTCTCCACACCCGAGTCGGTAAGTCATGCCAAGGCCCGACTCGCCCTTGACGAATAGATTTCAAGACGCGCTGGTAAAAGTCTCGTGCTTTAGACAAACGCGCCAACGCTGGGTATCTAAGTCGGTCTTCGTAAAGAGTGTTTGTGTTGAAATCAGAAGCCACTCCAAACGCGCGCCCTAGATAGGTAAAGAACATGTTGGCCGGTTCAGACCAAGGCTTTTGATGCAAACATTGAAATGACTCTGACTTGAGGGCACTTGGCCCAGCTAGCATAAATCTTTCTACGAAATCATGTGTTTTCATCAGCGTCACTTGCCCAGCCAGAAACTGTTTTCCGCTCATGTACACGCATTGAATATAAGCATGCATGGCTTGATCGACTGGGTTAAGCACGCCTACTTTTTCCCCTTCCCACTCACGCCATTGAGTATGATTGAGCGCGGGACCCTCTGGTAGCAATGGTGAATATTTAGTCGGGACTACCGACGCATGAAACTCTAGGCGAGCTGACTCGCCATTTTTAAACAACGGAGGATAGTGATGCTCCCCTCCAAGCAATTGCCCGCCCTCCTCTGCCACAGACTCATAACCCAGTTCAGCAAGTTTTTTAAAGGCGGCATCATGTTGACCTCGATGCGGTATCCAAACATCTAGATCTAACATGGTACGAGGCGATTGCTGCCAATCGACGCGTAGTAAATGCGTGGCGCCTTTGAGCCACACGTGCACGATATCGTATCGATTCAAACATACAGTGACCGCCTTCACTTGCGCTCTGAGTCGGCTGTTTAACAGTACGTTAAGATCAAAAAAACCCTCTAGGGCTTGCCCGACTTCCTTTGGTACACAATCAAGCAATTGTTTTCGAATCAGTGCCCGATAAAGTAAGGGCAGCACCATACCCCGATGCGCTTGAGCCATGACCATATCCCAGTCTAATTGACCTGATTCGATCTCTTTGGCCACTGCTGCGCTGTCGACGAGCGGCGAGATAGCGGAGCACAACCAATAATGCGTCGCTAATTGATCGTCAGGTCTTTTAAACAAGCATTCACCTCTTCAAAGTGAGCGTACTCAATGGCGAAACACGGCAATCGGATTAATGCGTTTAAAGCATGGTCTATGGTTTGAATCGTGGGTGCGCCAAACATAGACAAACCCGCAGTGAGCAAACCTTGCAAACCCAAAGCAGGTCTTAAAGCCTGCACCTTGAGCGCTTGATCAGCCACAAAACGTGGCAGAATAATTGCATCCCAACTTGACGCTGTCTGATGGGTGGCAGTGTGGGCGATGGGTAAATATTTTGCTTCTTTTCCGCCATAGGTATAGGGAAGAACTGATAAATCAGCCAACTCAGAATAAAGTGGCAACAGTCTCGGCCAACTCCCTGACTTTAAACTGATTGCGGTCGGAAAGCGCAACAAACCTAACGACGGTGTTGACTGACCACCCTTGTTGAGCTCAATGGCCAGAATATCGTCACCGAGTAATTCCCAACCGGCCTTTGCCAACAAAGCTGAAAGCGTGCTTTTACCCACACCAGACACGCCCGCTAGGGCCAAACAACGCCCCTGCTTAACCCCTGCAGTATGTAGTGCCAACACCACGTCGCGCGCTGGATATGAGACGCCTATCATGGCTTCATACACCAGTCCCATTTCAAGACCTGCTTCAAGACGGCGCGATTGCTGATCACTACTGTCTTGCAAGACAATATGTTCATCCTGAATGGATACCGTCACCCAGCCAGCTCCCGAAGGCAGCTCGTCAAGCTTGGCGAAACCCTCACAAATAGCGATCAGTCGCGCAGCGAACCCTTGTGCTGAAGGATCAATCGCCACCTTAGTGGTAGAAGAGCGGATTTGAAGCTCAAACGCCTCATCTCCAAAGCAATAAAAACCTCGGTGAATCACGTGATCACACATGGGCTCATCGACTAATCTATTGATCGTATCTGAAGCGGGAGAAACCTGCTCATCAGGAAAAGAAAGACGCCACTTTTTCGTAGCATCACGAACGACCCAACCATACTTCAACCAGTTAGCCAAGCACACGTCGACATCACTTCGAGCCTGAGCCAGCGGCAAAGCGAACAATTCTGCATATTCTTTGACGATATTATCGTCACTGTTGGCGTCATTGGTGACGTCACTGAGCAATAACCAAATGGCAGCAGACGCAGGATTGTGCAACTCAATGTGTCTTTTTTTTAGGTCGCACGTCACGAGATGGTCGTCATACAACCAAGCACCGAAACTAGAGCTTTGCCCTAAGCAATGAAGAACCGAGTCATGTAAAGCGATACTCAAACTGTTAACCATCAGAAATTAGGCTAGGTGTAGGCATGAGCGGGTTTATGGGATAAAGCCAACACAGCGGGTATGGCGTATGCAGCGTACTTGCCAATTCGACTCAATGCCTTACGTCTGGCTTGCTTCTCATCTGCTATCGAGTCGTCAGACTCGTGTTCGGGTTGATTTAAATCAGTTTGATCAGTCGGTTGCATAAAATTAATCCTTAAGGTGGAACAGGGCCATCTGATGCAGCTGCTGGTTTGCTTGTCAAAGCCAAAACCGCAGGTATTGCGTATGCTGAGTACTTACCAATCCGGCTCAAGGCCTTTCGTCTGGCTTGCTTCTCATCTGCTAACAAGTCATCGGATTTCTGATCGGGTTGATTTGTGCCGGTTTGATCTGTCGATTGCATAAAATTAATACTTAAGGTTGAGTCTGAAGCCAGTTAACTGATTATCATTCTAACTGAACAGGCTGAACTAGGATCGCACCTATCTCCCCGCTTATGATCCTGAGTCAATTGGTTGTTAACCAGGAATTGAAGAAGGTCCTGCCTTGGCTGTCAAAGCCAAAACCGCAGGTACAGCGTATGCTGAGTACTTGCCAATTCGAATCAATGCGTTACGTCTGGTTTGCTTTTCCTCTGCTATCAAGCCATCGTATTTCTGGTCGGGGTGGTTTGTACCAGTTTGATCTGTCGGTTGCATAAAATTAATCTCAAAAGTTGTAAATTAAATATGGCTGCTATACCTAACTCCCATCTTAGCCTAACATGACACGTCCAATCGCTATTATCGGTGCCGGACTTACTGGCTGTTGTGTCGCTCTCGAACTCGCGCGTCGGAATCATGACGTTACCCTCATCGAACAAGACGTTTTACCAATGAGTCGCGCGAGTCTTCGCAACGAAGGCAAAATTCACTTAGGCCTTATCTATGCCAACGACAACACCCTTGAGACTGCTCGGCTTCAGCTAAGGGCTGCACTTCGCTTTAGCTCACTTCTTGAACTCTGGATTGGAGATCAACTGCAGTTGATCGGTGTTTCAACTCCTTTTGACTATCTCGTCGCGCAAGACTCTCTTCTTGAACCTTCTGCGCTAGCGTCTTTTTATGCACAAGTCGAAAATATCTATCAAGCTGAACTTGCCTCAGACGATTCCCTGACCTACCTGGGGCTTCGTCCCGAGCGACTGGCATATCAGCTTGCTCCGAATCAGATGGATGACGTATTTTCTCAATCGCTGATAAAGGGCGCGTTCCGCACGCAGGAGCGTGCAATTGATACAGAGGATCTTGCAACACAAATACGTCATGCAGTTTCTGCTAATAAAAAAATTACGTTTTTGCCCGAGCATGAAGTCCGTGGCATAGAACGTGCTGGCAGATCTTTCAACATTAAAGGAGTGGTGCACGATGTACCATTCTGCCTCGACGCGGAACAGGTGGTCAATGCATCGTGGGAACGACGCCTAGCCATAGATCAGACATTGGGCATCACCCCGCGGCCCAACGTGTTACACCGGCTCAAATACCGAGTGATTTGCCGAACTCCTGAAGCGCTTAAAAACGCGCCCTCGATGACCATGGTGATTGGACGGTACGGAGATATCGTCATCCGCCCTAATGGCACGTCCTACCTTTCGTGGTATCCCGCATGCCTGCAAGGTTGGACGCCAGAAGTGGCACCACCACGGACATGGGATGCGGCATGCCGCGGAGAACCCGATCCGAATGTTGCCGCAAGCGTTGGGGACGAAACAATCAGAGCGCTTGCCAGATGGGTACCAGCGATTGCTAGCGCCGAAGTACTAAAGGTGGATGCGGGGGCAATCGTTGCCGACGGCCGAACCGACGTCGACGACATATCAAGTGGCTTGCATCGTCGCGCGACCTCTGGAGTCTTTACCCTGGACGGCTATCACAGCGTGGACCCAGGTAAGCTCACAGCAGCCCCCCTCTTCGCGTACGAGGTAGCAGAACGTGTAGACCGCACAGCGCGTGGGGCGCACTAAATCATGAGCACAAGCGCTCCTCGCGTCACCGCCCTTGTAGCCGCCTACAACGCAAGCGAGTTCATCGAAGAGACGCTTCACTCCATCGCAAATCAGTCCTATTCCAACCTCGCTGTACTCATCTCCGTCGATGTCTCAGATGACGATACAGCGAGGCGTTGTGAGCAGTTCGCGCTTGCTGATCAGCGTTTTACAGTGGTGTGCCAAACGCAGCGTCTCGGATGGGTTCGTAACGCAAATGAACTGTTAAGAATCGCGCAGAGCGATCTATGCTTTTTCATTGGCCACGATGACCTGATCGATCAGGAATATGTGTCTACTTTAGTGACAGCTTTTGCTCAAAACGATCAGGCATCAATTGCGTACTCAGATATGACATTTTTTCATGCCGAAAGGCAAGAGGAGACCATTGTCTGCGAGGGCCTTGATGGCGTGACAGACCCTTTGACACGCGGGAGGGTTGTACTTCAGTGGATTCATGGTTGGTGGGCCAGTTACCGTGGCCTTTTCCGGCTGGACATTGCGCGGGCTGGGCCACCGCTACGCTCTCATCTCGGGGGTGAATATGCAGCAGACTGGCCATTCCTGATGTATTTCGCGCTACGAGGTGAGTGCATTAGAGTCCGCCGGGTACTTTATCGAAAGCGCTCGCATGCAGCCAGTCTTTCAAGTACTTGGAGTTACGGCCCTTTGCAACGGATGTGTGTATCACTATCCTGCGCTCAAGTCATTCTAGAGGCCGATCTCAAGAAAAAGACGACTGCAGTTCTACTGGCAATCCTTGCGGGTCGTTTGACTTACTTATTGCTGAGATTTTCTGCGGGGCGAGCGCTTCAACAATTACGAAAATTTCGAACAGCACTTGCAAGCTGGATAAGACATTGAACTGTCTGCGCCAAAAAAACTAATGTCTTTTATATCTTGTCGGGCTGTCTAATTTGGCACGGGAGGGTCAAGATCAAGAGTGCTTGCAGAAGCTGCCCTGTGCGTTAAAGCCAAAACCGCAGGTATAGCGTATGCCGAATACTTGCCAATTCGACTCAATGCTTTTCGTCTGGCTTGCTTCTCACCCGTTCTCAAGTCATTGGATGCCTGATCGGATTGGTTTGTACCAGTTAGATCTGTCTGTTGCATAAAAATAATCTCAAAAGTTATAAATTAAAGACAGCGAAACAACACGGACCACATCCTGCCTTAGCGGCTCGCGAATGATAAGTGCGAATTTGGGCACAGGAGTCATGGTTTATTTCAGATTCTATGTTGGGGTTGAAACCACCTAAATACGGATCATTGTTGCTTTAGAAAGTCGGCGTATGTTTTGGCCAGACCAGTAGACAAATGTTCTTGGGCTTGCCAGCCGAGGCTGTTCAGCCTTGAACTATCAATCAACTTGCGGGGGGTTCCGTCTGGCTTGGTGACGTCAAAGTCGATCTGACCGGTATAGCCCACCGTTTGGGCGATCGTTTGGGCCAATTCCGCGATGGTGACGTCAGAGCCGCTGCCCACATTGATGTAGCTTTGCATGGGCTGGGTGTGCTGCGCATACAAGGCTTGAGGTAGTTGCATGACATGCACACTGGCAGCTACCATGTCATCCACATACAAAAATTCGCGTCTAGGCGTGCCCGTGCCCCAAATTACCACGCGAGAAGCATTGGCCAATTTGGCTTCATGAAGGCGGCGTAAGAGCGCCGGAATAACGTGGCTGTTTTCTGAGTGGTAGTTGTCACCTGGGCCATATAGGTTGGTAGGAATGACACTGCGGTAATCCACACCATGGCTCTCACCATATTGGCGGTTGTAGCTTTCACAGAGCTTGATGCCTGCAATTTTAGCAATGGCATACGGTTCGTTGGTGGACTCTAGCGTACCAGTCAACAAGGCATCTTCGCGCATAGGCTGCTGCGCCATTCGGGGGTAAATACAGCTTGAACCTAAAAACAAAAGCTTTTTAACGCCGTTTTGAAAGGCGGCATGAATGACGTTAGCCTGTACCATAAGGTTATCGTAAATAAACTCAGCGGGGTAAGTATTGTTGGCATAAATGCCCCCCACCTTGGCCGCAGCTATATATACCTGATCGGGATTTTCTTGCTCAAAAAAAGCGTTCACTGCAGCTTGGTTGCACAGATCAAGCTCGGCATGCGTTCGACTGACGATACGCTCGGCAGGATGGCCTTGCGCCAACAGTTGACGCACGATGGCACTGCCCACCATCCCTCGGTGTCCGGCGACATAGATTTTGGGAAAGTTAGTCATTGGATAGAAACCTTTTGGCCATGGCCCATTCGTCAACTAACAAGAGTTTACAGATTGGACAATGAAACTCAGTCATTTCCATAATACTTCCTGAGTAGCCATGGAATAAGGTGAACATCGCAGTTTCCAGCAAAATGAATGGCTTTATTTTGCGCATAGAAATCAAGTAAGTTGATTGAATTATTTGGCGCTAGTTTTTGAAGCATCCAAATAGCATTCCAATCATTTGATAATTTCTCCCAGCAACTATTTTTTTGAAGTTCATATCCAATCATTGCTTGCTCAAAGTGGAACCCTCGTGGATGGTTTAATCCTTTCCTCACGGCTTCAATATAAATATCTTCTAGAATCCTTCTATGTATTTCAGGGTTAAAGATCATCAAACCTGTATTAAGGACGGATTTGGTTTTTAGATTTAGCCCCGCTAGAGCGTAATAATCCGTTGCCGATCTTTCCCAATTATTTAATTGCTGAATTTCTAATCTCACGTCTTGTGTCGGCTGCGAATATTCATCAGCAATATAAATATTTTCATTCTCAATCAAGAGATGAATTGGGGTCGCTGTTTTGATATTGAAGAGTATATCGGCGTCAACATAAACAATCTTTTTGTATTTTTGGCTAAAGTCTTGCGAGCACACAAGGCTTTTCTGAAGACTAATAAAAGAAGTATGTTGATTATTAATATCGAGAAAATCTGTTACGATTTTAAAATCGTACCCACATTTAGTAGCATAGGTTTTGTGATTTTCATAAAATAACGCCTTGTATCTTTTCTGATAATTTTCACCTATTGCAACTGTAATCAGTAAAGTGTCCATCGTTCAATCCTCGCGGATAGATTTAAATAAATTAAAAATTTTGAAAGCTGTCAAAAAATAGGGCTGTTGCACTCTGCTAATCGGTGACTCGGATCTTCCGGGGGAAACTGCAACCTAGAGCGTTAAGACTACTAGTGCCTTTTTATCAGATATAAATGACCAAAACGACATCTCCATCGATTCTGCACGTTTCAACCCATGCTGACATGGGTGGGGCTGCACGAGCAAGTGTCCGGATCGCGCAATGCCAAGTCCAACATGGACTCGATAGCGAACTATTATGCATGACCAGCACCGCCACTTCTGCTGTAGTGAAAAAATTTGAGCCGGTATCCATCAATGACAAACTGCATACCGCTCATAAGTTTTTACGAAGATCGAGAGCACCCTCTTACAAAGATTCATCGCTCTTGATTGGTGAGGATAGTGAGATGAGTGATGGTGTGCCTGGCTTGCTTTCACACATTAACGATTCAAGCAAACAAATTGTCAATCTGCATTGGATCAATGGCTTACTGTCCATCAAAGAGATCGGGGCCATTAATAAGCCTATCGTTTGGACTTTGCACGACATGTGGGCATTTTGCGGGTGCGAGCACTACACCACAGAGTCCCGATGGAGAGAGGGCTATAACGAGGGCAACCGACCTGCCCATGAACTTTCCTCCGATATAAACCGCAGAGCTTGGGATCAAAAACGTATGTACTGGTCAAGGCCGATGCATATCGTTACCCCGAGTCACTGGCTGGCCCAATGCGTCAGACAAAGTGCCTTGATGCGCGACTGGCCAGTATGCGTGATCCCCTACCCTATTGACACCGAATTCTGGACACCTCTGCCGCAATCCCTAGCCCGTAAACTGTTGGGCTTACCAGAGCGCGTTCCGATTGTGCTGTTCGGTGCCTTCGGCGCAGGCAGGGATCCACGCAAGGGCTTTGATCTTTTGCGGGATGCGCTAGAGAATCTGCGTGCCGACATCCCAGATCTGGAGCTAGCGGTCTTCGGCCAAGCTGGCGCTCACACCCTAACTGACCTTGGCTTACGCACACATTTCAGCGGTCATTTGAACGACGATACACGTCTGCGAGCCATGTATAGCGCCGCCGATGTCTTTGTGTTGCCGTCCCGCCAAGATAACTTGCCCAACACCGGTATTGAGGCATTGGCTTGTGGCACACCCGTTGTAGCCTTCAACACGGGCGGAATGATAGATATCGTGAAGCACAAAAAAACGGGCTTTCTATCAAATCCCTTTGACACAGACGATCTAGCAAAAGGAATCTCTTGGGTTCTTGAAAACTCGAAAACAGAAGGACTTAGAGAAAGGTCCAGAACTTTTGCGGTTCAGCAATTTTCTTGTTCATCAGTGGCTCCAAAATACGCATCAATATATCAAAGTGCTAGCCTTTGCCTATGATCTCAGCGCTGTCCCTAGCCCACCTGCATGCACGCCTGATGCACCTATACTTCGAATAGTCGGTAGAAATGCTTTTTTACTTTCAATCTAAACAACACGATACATCGACTAATAGGTTCTAGCGGAAAGCCAAAAACCAAACCAATTGCAAATCTCAGAGGCAAACGATTTTCTCTACATAAAAGAAATGGGGTGTAGATGTAAGTGGTTAACACATCCTTGATCAAATCTTTTTTGCTATAACGACCAGTGTGTGTAGAGTCGGTAATAAGTTTTCGATCAAGCAACCAAGTGGAGCCCCGAGACATAGGCCTGATTCGGTCTGCCGCAGCCAACAAAACATCGCGGTCAATCTGAATTTGTTCGGGCGTGTGCTGCGCGAGCAACCTGAGTCCGCTCTGAATTCGAGCCCGTCCCTGAACCTGATCTGTAAGGTCAACTATTCTGTCTTCAGAAAAGTCGAACCGACCTTGGAGCAACATCAAGACATCCACCACCCAACGCGCATCCATGGCCAAATGTCCATCAAACATCCCGTGACCGATCACATGAACTAAATGATGCTCAATACAAGGCACTCTGAACGCGACCTGTCTAAACGACAAACACTCCGAGCTATTTACCAACTGTTTTACAACGCTTGAAGAAACTGCCCAGTCACTCAAGTACCAATGGAAATCAAACTGAAATCCTTCAGGTGATTCGCCCGTCACAGAGCGAACGGTTGACCCCAGCGACTTCAAGTCATATTCCTTGAAGAAACTAAGAACCATGTCTGGTTTCAAGTGCATGTCTGGAATCAAGAGATCAACGTCAACCATCGGTCTAGACCCAATGCCGCTGGCAGACCTCAAACAGTTGGGAACACCTTTCAAAAACACTGGTTCCGCAAAACCCCGTTCGATCAACCTGCTGCGCAACACAGAAGCTCGGTTCAAAAGGACATGATTTCTGTAAAACGTATGCTTATAGGCGCTTTGAACTTTCGAAATCGACGACGGGCTTAAGCGCTCGAGGGCTGTCTTCCCATACATGAGCGGCAGGATTCTGTACTGTTCACCGGTGAGCAGATCCTCTTGAAGACACCGGTCAATCAGTCTAGAACTTTCGCTTGCCGGGTCTGGGCTAAAACAAAAATCAATCAGTGCTAGCAACTGATCTGGCTTTTTTAGGCCTAAAAGTGGAAACATTATTTGCCCTTTGAAAGGCGCTGCAGCGCCACTTTGCGCATGAGCTCAACACATCGGCGTTGCATCCCGGAATACAACAGGTATTCAACCCGCTCGTCGAAGTCTCGTGAGGCGGCAATTGCTGCCGGATGCTTCATCGGAAAGCCTAAACACTGATTGTTTTGTCGTGCAAACGGATGTTGCGAACTCACAGTGCTAGTCGCTTCCGGACCAAACCCGATATTCTTGATCATACTCACTGAAGGATAAATCGATAGCCCCCCACGTCTCCAACAATGATAAGCCCAGGTGAAATCCCAGAGATCCGCACCACGATGCGCAGAACTTAACTTATAAGCCCAATATCGTGCATAAGTGCCACTGCCCAGGTAAGACTCAAGCCATTTCATCGCATCCTCGTCTGACCAATCCGCCAAGGCAGTTCTGAAACCCGTCACGGCCCTACGCCACGTTGCCCAACCCCAGCTAGACGGGTACTTGGAAAATCCATACGAATACTCACCACTGAACTTCAACTGTTCAGCACGAAAGCCGCTAATCGACATGACTTCTGCACAGGCCTGATAACGGTCTAGCAATTGAGCGCAATAGTCAAAAAACGTCCGGTCTGGCAAACAATCGTCTTCGAGGATAATGCATTGATCAACCTGGTCAAAAACCCAATCCAGACCCGTCATCATTGATTGGCGGCACCCAACGTTCGCCTCTCTGTGCAAACTGACAACCTTGAACAAACTCTTGCACGATGCCAATAGACCTCGAACTGCATTAACCTTGCATTCATCGTCTTTGCCATTTTTGGGGCCGTCTGACACCACAAAAAGAGTCTCAGGCTGGTACTGAATGATCGCGTTCAGTGTCTGAGCTGTCACCGACGGCCGGTTATAGACAAATAGGGCAACCGGCTTTTTATTGTGTTGCTCCATTACCAATATGCCCCATTGTCCACAAGGCTAGCCGAATTTTCAGGGACGAACTGTTGCGGCATTCGTACCCAGTGCTCGTTGATATAGTGTTGCCTCCAAAACTCATCACGCAGCCACCGTTGACCTAATATGCCAAACAATACCTGAAGATGACCGCCGAGCGAAATGGCAACCTTGCCAGCGCTCTTGATGTGCACCGCCAGAGGAATCGCAAGCGAACCAGCAGCAATCAGTGCCACATCAAAATCAAGAGAATCAATCTGAGCGCAAATATGCTTCTTCAATTTTAGGCTGTCACCAAAACGCTCAAACGTTTTGACCTGACCAATATATCCATAAGGAATATCGATGGCTAGAACAGCTGCGGGTTCAAACCAGGGCACACCGATACGACTCCAGACCGATTCGAATATTTTCTTATCGGCCCTCTGTGCTGCGAAACTGGCAAACGGTGCAATCAGCAATATGCGCTGGCCACTTAACGTTGGCAGGTAACATAAGCTCGGGTTGTGCGGGATGGATCGATCCGGTTCTGTGTCTGTGAACTTTAACAATCCCGCTTGTAAGCCTAATCTTTGCACCAATTCACGCTCAGCAGGGTAGCCAAATAAACCAAGAAAGTCTGCTTGTGAAACTGCGCTGGCGTATTGCGTTGAATACCTTTGCAGGAACTCAAAAGATGTCGGAAAAATGCCAGTTTGTCGCTCTGCATGATATTTTAGGGCAGCAAACACTGGCCTGGCCCGATCAACCTCATGCGATTCATCAGACATCCCGGAGGCCAAATGAAAGCAAAGACAGACCTGTTCACTCCCACCGAGTTTGCCAGCTGCAAAGCCTCTTCGATCAGCGATAGCGCGCTGAATGGAATCGATAAAAGACCGCTTGGACGCCAGCACAAGATTGTCCATTTACAAACCCTTGCTCTTTAATCGGCGATAGATCACTCTTAACAATTCATAGCTGAAGGTACCCGTTTCACAAGACGTGTATGAGAGGTTCGACAAATGCACGCGCTTATTGAGGACATGAGCATCCAGTTCATACCGCCTCGCTGAACTGAGCTTTAAGTCATGAAACCACTGAATATCCAGCGCAACCGATAAGCTTTCATCGAACATGCCGATCGAATCAAACAGCGCTCTCTTTCCCACAAAACACCCCGGCATGAGTGCCTGATGCAGCCCCTCAAGCAACCTCGGCTTGAAACCATAAGGCAATGCGTCCGGGTCCTCAGCAAAAAACCGGAACATTCCTGTGCTGTAGTCAAGATTGGCGCCTGAGAGAAGCGCTGACATATGATCAGACAGTGCGGTTGGCTGCCACCAGTCGTCGCTGTCAAGAAATGCAACGTAGGGCGTGCTGCAGTGCGCAATGCCCTCATTCCAGGCAGCAGCGAGTCCGCGACCACTTTGTAGAACCAATTTTGCATTGGGCAACAACGACACCATCTGCAGGGTGCCATCTGATGAGCCGCCATCAACCACCACCACATCAAAATCAAGATAGCTTTGGGATAACAAGCTCTGAACACACTGCATAAAATATCGCTGCGAATTTAAGGTTGCGATCACGACGGTTACCAAGGACATTCAGAACCCCCCATTGATGAGGAAGCACAGAGCATCAAGCTGACGACTTTTAGGTTTGAACCGATCTTTCGGGTTGTGTTTTTGCCAAGGTTTGCGCTGCACTCTGCCCAATCTTCCAAAGCAGCGTGAATCTGAATCGTTTGATTGGACGGCACCGGCTTGGGAAAAAAAACCACCTGCAGCCTATTTTGATGGCACCAGCGATCATATACCTGAGCCTGATGAACCCACTCTTGACAGCTTATCGAGATCACCCCTGAATCGGCATCCGCGACAACGATCAGTCCAATGCATAGACCGTCTGAAACCTCGACATCAAAGTCATCACCTGCCTGCACACATACATACGGCAATGAAAGTCGGTATAGGCCAGTTTCGAAGCGCCCTCTTACCAAAAACTGGGTCACCGGCAGCAAGGGTTTGGCAATAATCGCGTCAGATTGCACACTAGGCAGTCTTTTTTGAGTCAACCTGTTCTCAAATCCCCCCTCGTTCATCACAATCTTGGCATAAAGTGCAGCACCTGCAGGCGTGGTGTGCACACCGTCATAGACAATAGTCGACGCATCCAATTGGCCATCGTCAACTAAGGACTTGACCGAGGCATAAACATTGATCGCTGATAGCCCATGGTTTTTTAGCACCTGCGTGTAAATATCAAGCACATCTTGGTATTGTTCTTCTTCAATATCGCTACGATATAGAAACAAGGGAATCACAGTGGCCTGAGACACTGCAGTGCATTGCAACAAACCGCCAAGTGCTGGCGCAATCAAATGCCTAGGTGTAGCCCCCCCAAGATCAGCCACAAAAGTATCCAACACAACGCAGTCAAATGCCTGCCCTTTTGCAAACAAATCAATAAAGAAGGCGATACCCAATGAACCGATTCCACCCAAACAGCAATTAACCACTGAAACCTCGACATCGCGCTTAGCGATTTGGGCCACGAGTAAATCCCTGTAAGAGTTCTTTTGTGCGCTGACGCTGTTTCCAATGAAGCAAAGTTTCATCATCCCGACCTTTGCTGTAGCTGCCGCGTGGCGAGCGCTCGCGGCACAGGACACTGCCTGTCATGACTAAGAGGTAGTGACACGACCTGCGCCTGTCGAAATGCTTTGCCCAGTATTGTCAGTCCTTCAAAGCCAGCATCTGGCAACAACTCACGTGTCGATCCCATCGTCAGACTGATCAGTGAGGCAACCGTCGGAACGGTTGCTTTCACACTACCTTCCTTGCAGGGTACAAAAATGGTTTGTAACTTACCTGAGCGACACAACTGAGTTTTAAGTCGCTCATCATGGGAAAAAAAATAAATTTCTTTGTGAAACTCATCAATACGCAAACCTGGTGGCAACGTCAACTTTTCTAACTGTGGCAAAAATTTCCACTCAGATTGATAAGTCTTACCCGACGAGTAAAGGCTGTGAACATAAATCAGGCCATCTTCACCCTGACCTAGGGCACAAAGATCATCGCCGATGTAATGCATGCCAGCTAATAAGCAACTGATCGCGGTTGTCGACTTACCTGCACCACTGTTTCCGATAATTAAATGTGCATTCCCATCCTCATCGGCAAGCGCAGCGCTGTGAATCATAGCCATACCGTTATAGCGCAAGACCCAAGACAAAATACCTCGTAATGGACACGCTAATTCAAAGGCGGGCAAGGCTTGTGCGTTGACCAGTGCCACGATGCCGTGCTTTTTGGATTGATCCAAAATTTGAACCATTCGTGCGTGCGCAAAGTAAGCAAAGCTTATTCCGTCACCACTGTATGCGGGCACTTCGCCTCTGGGCATCACGTCATCGATGTCATGATGGAAACGCGGAAATTGAACGCCCGAATGGCAACTATCCCATATGTCGATCACATACCCATCATCCAACCCAGCGTCAGCTAATGACGATGAGAGGTGACTAATCGCTGAGAGAAAGGGCAGCACGAGGCTTTCATGATGCAACCTCGCCCGGATGGTGATTCCAGCCACATCAAAAACATGGGTTGTTGTCCCTGCTTGAGCTGAAGCCTGTGTTGCAGCCAGCCATAGCGAGTAATTATCAGCTGGACGCATCAATCGGTATCCGAACCAGTTAAGAGTTAACGCTTATTCGCAACTGGCCACCCTGAATCGTCAACATCATGAACTGGATCTAACAAAAGTATCTCTTGCATGTCACTGAACACAGCAAACGTAGGGGCAACATAAAGTCCTTGAGGATGCTCTAGCAAGCTGGCAGAATCAGGCGGCCCATCGTTGGCCACCAGCAAACCTTCTTGAACCAACTGATGAATAAAATCATCAATTTGACTAAGGGTCAGCTTTTCATCAAGCTGATAATGTGCACTTAATCGCTGAGCGATCGCTTGACTAGACTGCTTTGCCATCATCGCGTTCCACACATAGGCAGCAGTGTCTTTTAAGCTGTAGTACTTTCCCGAGTCTAGGTGAACAGCCACGATCTCACCATCAAAAACTTCGAAAACAATGTTTACACCTGCCAACTTATACGCACTCATCTCGACCTCATCCTCGACTGGTTAAAATAAAATCTACGCTTAGAGCCACTTACTTAGAGCCCATTACTTAGAGCCCCTTAGCCAACTCATCTCGGAGAGCATGCACCCTAACTCTCTTTATAGCCAATCGCAATAAAGACTGCGCGCGAACCTCTCGATCTATGGAGTGATTAGCCCCATGCACCCTTCTTTTGGCGACTAAACTCGGCACGCAATGAAACTCGACACCTTGGCTACGTGCTCGAAACAGCCAGTCCACAAATTCACCAAACATCAGAGATTCGTCAAACCCGCCAGTCTCATTAAAGCACTCCTTGCTGATTAATAAGGTCGTGGCCATCGGCACTGACTGCACACCTGGCGGGAAACGCAACCGTTTTACCATTTGACTATCGAGAGATTGACACAGAAAATTTTCCCACTGGCCGACACAGGCCAATCCATTGGGTACCTGAGCGAGCAAGGCCCACTGCTCGGATAACTTCTTAGGCAACCACACATCATCAGCATCCAGAAATGCAATCCATTGTGTGCGAGCCAGGCTAGCACCCACGTTACGAGCCGCCGCTGCGCCAGACCTAGGCTGGCTATGACAATGAACGACAGAGCCATATCGAGATGCTATCGCGGCCGTATCGTCATCAGAACCGTCATCGATCACCCATATTTCTTCTACAGCGACATCGCGCTGAGCTAAGACACTTTCAATGGCTTGAAAAAGGAATTTGGCCGCATTGTGTGCCGGAATGATCACGCTGATATTGGACATGTGTTTGAAGAATGGAACGCTTTGCGACAAAATGTTTGTCCAAAAGTAGGCTTAATATCGCACTATCTTGACTGCTTGTCTCCATAATTTTCCTTAGCGCAGGTAGCGAGGCTCTGTTGTGATCCGACTGGTATGGATTTCGATACCAAAGTGACCACTAATTAAGCTGCTCTGATGTGGTGTCTTCACCGCTCATAATGCAACCTACCCTGCTCAACTCGATAAATCACATCGCAATGCTTTAACGCACTAGGCCGGTGCGAAACCATCACAATGGTAAGTTCCGGATGAAGTCTAGCCAATGACTGCGTGATCGCTTCTTCCGTTATAGGGTCCAGCGCACTAGTGGCCTCATCAAGTACGAGTAGGCTCGCCCTTTTATATAAGGCACGTGCAATACCAATACGCTGGCGTTGGCCGCCTGAAAGCCGTATGCCACGCTCACCGATTTCGGTATCAAGCCCTTGAGGCAAAGAATCGCAGAATTCAAAGAGATGCGCTTGCACAATCGCCAACTGTATTCTGTCATGATCGATTGCTTCAGATGGCAATCCAAAAGCAATGTTACGGGTGATGGATGCATTCGCCAGAAAGATATGCTGCGACACATGCGCAATATGTCTTCGCCAAGCGCCTGCGTCTGGGTTGCTATTGGCTGAATATTGAACCTTGCCGTCCACAAGCAATTGCCCAGTCGTCGGCTCAAGTAAGCCCATCAAAATATCGAGTAATGTGCTCTTGCCGCCACCCGTGGTTCCGAACAAACCAATAGTTTGTCCTTGATAAATTGTTAAGTTTATGTGGTTAAGCACCCGTGGCATGCTTGGCTGGTAGGCAAAGCTCACGTCATTTAACTCAATGAAAGCTTTGGAGACCCCAGGCTTTACAGGTTTTAACAAGGGCGTTATTGACATTGGTAGGGGCTGTGGTGATGGCTGTAGAGGTACCTGCTGTGGCACCTCCAATTGCAACCACTGTCGCACGATGTGCAGAGTGTCCGCCATGCCACGAATGCTGGTCCAGCCGGCATAAATCTGCTGCATCAGGGGCAATAAACGCTGTGCGGATAGGACCAGTACGCCCAACATAGGTACGATGCTGGTCAAACTTGGTGAGCCAGTTTGCGTATCTGGTGAGTGGGTGGCATAAGCCACCGCAAGCCCAGCCAAGAAAAGCGTACCCAACCCCTCAACCAAGTATTTTGGGCTGGCACTAATGATGGCATTTTGGCTTTGGGCATGTCGAAACACTTCGTCCGCCTGCTTAAAAGCATTAACGAAATATTCGTGTGTGCCATCAATATGAATATCGCGTATGCCACCCATCCCCTCTTGCAGCATTTTGTAGCGCTTGTCACCTACCTGCGACATGCTCTTACTGTTGGCGGACAAATACCAGCGACTGGCTCGGTATATGAGCAGGTACACCAGCCCAAAGCCGACCAGTGCCGTGCCAGCCAACTGTGGGTTGATCCACAACAAAACGCCAGCAAACGCCAGCACCATTACCAAACTGGTCAGCAACTGTAACCCCGCCATCAATACCGAGCTCACCAACATCTGCACCCGACTGGTAATCACATCGATGATCTCACTTGAGGTCTTGGTTAAATGAAAAGCATACGGCTGCAACAAAGCTCGCCTAAATATATCTTGTCCTATGAAGCCGCCTAGCTGATAGGTGTAACGAGAACACGACGTAAACAGCCACCAGCGAATGAGTGAAGCTGTCAATACAGCCATGCCGAACGCCAACCCCAAAAATACGACAATAATCTTGGCAGGTTGATGAGAACTTGGATCAGATGTTTGTAACCATTGACCAACAACCGGCCAATGAGAGAGTTGTTGTGGGTCTGTCAGTATGACCAGAAACGGCAGAAGCGAGCCTATCGATAATATCTCGCATGCTGAGGCGACCAACGACAACAGCATCAACCCCCAAAAACGCCGTCGCCAATTGCCACCGAGTAAA
The DNA here is from genome assembly GCF_965234455.1 of Zwartia lucis. GTDB lineage: Bacteria > Pseudomonadota > Gammaproteobacteria > Burkholderiales > Burkholderiaceae_B > Zwartia > Zwartia lucis. The sequence goes on from NZ_OZ248473.1 coordinate 337,009, forward strand.
CGCCATAATGCTCGTAAATCTGCGCTAATGCAGCTGTTCATTTTGTTGAAATTTTTGGTGCTAGTACTCGGTACAAAAATACCGGGCCACGCAAAAAAATCTTTTTGGTGAAATGCCACAAGGCATTTCTGTGGGTCCGCGGCGGAAATGCCTCAAGCCAACGGAAATAGTCTAAAAACGACAAACCTTGTCGTTTGCGCAGGTATCTGGGAACCCAGAAATAGCCTACAAGCATGGCCTTAATAGGATTTAATCGGGGTGATCTGGGGCGTTGCTCTGCAGGTAGATTTGGCTCGGGCGCTTGTTCATAAAGCCATGAAACGAGTTTCGGGTTAGTACTGACCGCGTCATATAGACGCCAAAGTTTTGCTCGGTCAATGGCGATGGTATCGGGCAGTTCCGTTGCAAGCGCCGAAAGCGCATCTCGAATCCGTTGCGGTGCCATCACGCGGTTAGCAAACTCGACAAACCGATCGATATCAATATTTTCAGCGCGTTTAATAACTGCAACAGTGTCAAAAACCCAGCGGGCATCATAGATCAAGGTGTTGGTCAGCACACCATGGGCAATGGTATGCGCCAAGTGATGCTCGACACAGGGAATGCGTAACAACTGCGACCCAAGTGATTGCGGTTTGGCGTATTCAATAATGCGATCAACCAAATCCTGACCAAGAGCCCAATCGTGAACATACCAATGAAGATCGAACTCAAGCTTATCCTGTGAGGTCATCGTCACAGATCGGAAACCACTGCCCTTTAGCTTGAAACCAGACTCATCTAAAATCGTAAAAGCCTGCTCAGGGCGCTCGTGGAAATGAGGAATCAACACATCAACATCAGCCATGGGACGCGCACCAATCCCCAACTGCACATAGGCAATAGCTGGCAACCCTTTGAGTCCAATCATTGGCGCAAAACCAGCCTGAGTGAATAGGGTTTGCACTTGCCCGAGCCGATGCAACATCAGGTTGTTGCGACAAAAGGTGTATTTGTACATGCCCACAACCTTACTAACCGATTCGGTGCTCATGCCATCCAAAGAGGTCGAGCGGTATAGCAGGGGCAACACCCGTAACTGTTCACCGGAGAGCACATCATCCTTGAGCGCTTGGTCCAATATGCTTAGACGGGGTTTTCTAAATAATGGGTCGATCGCTTCTTCACTGAAGCACAACTCCAATAAAACCTTCTGTAACACTGGATTTGCGTAACCAAAAACCAAACTCATTATTTTTGACTCCTAGCCAAATGACGCCTGATTACCTCTACATGTATTTTGTGTCCCCAGCCAAGTATCGCGAACATCTGAATGTTCAGCAAGATTTGAAGCCAATCGCGAGAAACCCGAATAACCGGTCCAACCGTTGCGCGAGACAGAGGGGTAATGAAGATGGTTCGCCCGAGACATTGCCAACAGGTCAACGAAAACGCGTTTGTTTCGCTCTACTCGTTCTGTTAACGCTAGGTGCCATTGATAGTGGGCAGGTCGATGATGAATTTGCCTGACGTCAAGTTGGCAAGGGGTTTGTTCGAGTGTGTTTTCGAAAGTAAAGACTTCGGATCCTGAGAGTTCATTCATAATATAACGAATCACATGAGGGTTATCACTGCAAACGAGTACGCGACGGCCAGCAAGTTGATCTTTCAAAGACTGTATGAAAGGTTCATAATCAGTTCGATAGTCAGTATGACGAACATGGATAGCATCAAAGTTGTTACCAAGTGCGTCAATCGTTTTGTGAATGTGTTTGCTCAGCCATTCCGTAGCTTTCATGAGTCCCAAACAATGAAAAGATTCTTCCCCTCCTCCGGAGCGGTGATGAACAACGATATCCGCCTCACAGGGCTCGTAGAAATGATAATCGGGTTTGGTGACTTTCATGCGAAGGCTAGCGAATACAAACGCAAGCTTACGCAATGGATCGTTCTCTTTAGACGGCTTCTGAAGGTATTGCCAAAGTCGCTGGAGGTGTAAAAGTTGCATACTCAGGCGTGTGCGGTTGGTCGCAACAAAATTCGGATCTGCAGTCAAACTTGCCAAAAAAATATGAGGCAAAAGGTCCAAGCAACCCTCAGCTATTTTAGGATAACAGGTCAATTGGTTGAGATGCGCCCAATGTGAATGATCGAGTTCGATCATGTCTGAACCCCATCCTTGCGCGGGCGTCATGTAGCGGCTAAGTCGATCAGCTAAACCAGATACGCGCGTGTCCACAAGGAGTATTCGATTTTGGGCCTTTGCGTACTGATAGGAGTGCCAAATCTGGCACAGAACATCATTCAAGCCGCAGCCGCGGGGCATGCATAAAACATAACGAGCGGCCCTCCGCTCCTCTAACTGACAAACTGGCGGCTCAATATTCAATTATATGTTTTCCAAATTCTTGTGTTCGCTCAATCTTAGATGATTTGTGCGAGTGAATTTTTGTAAGACGTAACGCCCAGTTTGCTATTTCTGCGTCATTGGGAAAGGTCTTGGCATAGTGCATCAACCCCCCTTCCCCGCGCAACAAAATATCGATATTCAAATTGAGGATTGGTGTCAGTCCGCTCACTCCCCTTTCAGTTAACTCAAGAAAAAACTTGGCTGCGTCTCCGAGGGATTGTAAAAAGCATTCTGCAGCAGAGTTTCCCGCACCAAGAATAGGAGGACGTTCTCGCTTAGGGCGACTCATCAAGTCTGAATAAACACGGGCCATCGTTGTTGCATTGGCAGCGGGATCAAAAAGCTTACGCGATGCGTTACGTGCAGCCTGACCGATACGACGGCGTAGACTTGGATCACTGGCCAAGCGTCTAAGCGTTGTGACGAAATCAGTGACGTTGTTGCAGATAAAACCTGTCACATTATGTTCAATCCAACCCGTCGCTGCAGTCCCAGCCATGAGTACAGGAGGGATGCCCGCCCACATCGCTTCTTGAAGAGCTTTCTCACTTGTGACATAACTGCCAGGGGCTAAAGGATAGGCAAAGATATCGGCCAGGGCAAAAGCGCCAGCAATGTTCTCTACATGGCCATGGAAACTGACACAATCTAAAACACCGCGGTTATTAAGATTTTTTTTCAGGTCCTCTAGAGACGCAGGGTCAGCATCGCCAAAAAGGTCAAAATGAATGTCAGGACTAGAGGCACCTGCCACGATGTCTGAAAAATCGGGGTGAAGTTTTGTCGTGGCGATTCCACCGAGATAAACAATGCGTACGCCATCGTGTTGTTTGGGTGCATACGAGTTTAGACGCGACATATTTGCAAGGGCTGGAATATGCGTGACATGTTCATGAGCCAAGAGGTGAGCCCCCAATCCAAGCGGCGCAGAGAGCACCCAGCTATCGGCAAAGGCGACGAGTTCATCAAAAAGCATGTGCGGCAGCGTATTCCCCGCAATCGCCGAACACATGAGCAGACGGGAGGGTGGCAAGGGCTTTCGGAGAAGATCAAGAAGGAGTGGATGATTCCAATAGGTGACTTCAACGATATCTGCCGCATCAAACTCACTTTCTAGCCGTTGCGCATCCAGCTTTGTCACCAAATCAATGCCAGCTCGACGAGCCATGGTAAAGAGTGGCGCGGATATAGGCTTATCCAGCACCAAGACCTTGCGCTGGATAGTCTCGCCCTGGCTACGGTCGTATTTTGCAATTTCCAATATGGCACGCTCAGGCCCTCCACCAATCCAGCGGGGAATAATATGAAGGATTTTCATGGATCAACTTTATGGCGAGTGCGTTCAATAAAGCGTCTAGCGATCAACATCATTTCCTGACGATAGGTCACAACATCGGTAGAAAGGCTGCCAGGCCTAAGCCCTTTTTCGAGGACAGTCTGAGGGATGATTAATGGCGGTCCAAGCATTTGCACTGCACGCATCATCCAGTCACTATCTGCGCCAATGCGCAGCGAGTTGTCAAAGGGTCCTACCAGTGAAAAAATTTCATGACGAATCAGTAGTGCACCTGGTGTGTAACCGAGATGCTCCGAACCAGCGCAACGGCGCGCATGCGCTGCAGAATTATCGCCTTGAACCGTTCGAAACGAAACTTGGCCGGTTACAGCCCACGCTGATGGAGTCTTATCGAGCGATTCATATTTCAGGGTAAGAGCATCGTGTGTCCACACATCATCCGCATCACAAAACCCAATCAACGATGATGTCGCAGCTGCGATGCCTTGGTTGCGGGCTGCACCTATCCCTCGCGATGTTTGATGAACTATGTTGAGATTTGCGATCTCATTGCGTCTGGCCGCAACGCGTCTGACGGTCCCATCTTGCGAACCTCCATCAACCAAAATCAATTCAAGCTCGTGATTGTTATCGGATTTAAACGCCGCGATGATGCTGTCTAAGGTTGCATCTATCGTTGGCGCAGCATTCAGGCTCGCAACGATGACTGAGATACTTGAGCGACCTGGGTACACAGGCATTATTTACTCTCCTGCGCTGATGGGTCATGACTATCAGCCAAAGCGTGCCGCCAATGCTTAACTGTCATGGAATCAACTGCCACTGAGGCGATGTGATCGATCCAATGAAGCGTTTCTTTATGATGGAGAAATGGCAGCAGATGCAATTTCGTAACGTCATCCAACGGAAGATGGGGGTGGCGTGCAAGCCGCTTAGCCATATTCGGATCTCGCGTCATCACCAGTAGTTCGATCAGCACCCGAGCTCGGTCAAAAGCCCTATCGTCAGTACCCGCGGGCAAAAGGCTAAGAGTAGTGGGAGAGAGTAATCTTTCCGTTGCAAAATCGGCCAACGCTAAGGGTCGCGCTGGGCAAAGTACTAAGTCGTCACCATCCTTAGTATGCGTCGCATCAGCACCAACTCCCAGATTATGGATGAGATTAATCGGCGAAATAATGGCGACCCGTCCAGACATGGCCATGCGTAATGTCCAATCACAGTCCCAAGAAAGATTTGGTACTTTACGCGCTGACTCAAGGTAGTGTGTGTAGAGTGCGCCAAGGCTCGGCTCGAAATCACAGCTCGCAACGTCATATTCAGAAAGTCTCGCGGCTCCTACGATTGAGATTTTTTGCACGGCGTGCCATGTGTGACGCCAAGTTCCCCACCCCCAAATGCCGCCACGACGGCTTGGGATTCCAGCGCTATTTTGAAGCACCTGTGGCCAGCGTACGAGAGGATTATGACCAGACACCATGGCCACATCGTCACGATCCTCATAAGCATCAAGCATATGAGTTGCCCAGTAAAAAAACTCTGGATGTGCGTCGATGTCATCTTCGAGGATGAGCGCCCTATCCACCAAACTGAAGGCCCAGTCCAAGCCGCTCACGATACGCCTGCTACACCCTAGATTACTATCGGCGTAATCGCGTTCAATGGTGCACTCCCAATCGATTCGTTCCACCTCGGCCCGTGCTAACTCACAGGCTTGGTGATCCTCGCTATTGTTACTAATAGGTCCGTCCGCAACGACGAGGATCCGGCGTGGTTTGATTGGACGTAACGTATTGATCAAATTACGTACGAACCGACAGCGGTTATAGATGATGCAAACGACCGGGGTATCGGCAGCGTCCAGAAGATCCAGTGTATTTTTGTTTGTCTGCATCGCTACAACACCCTACAACACAGTTCATGGGTTGTTTGTTTGCCTAGAAACCATATCCCGAAAAACTTTGTCAATCTGATCGAAATCCCAGTTGAGTCCCAAGCGCCAAGACACCACCTTATGTGACAAGTCTGACAGACCTCTGAGCAAGGCCGGTGATGGTCCGAGTGAATGAAGGGCGGGCGAGAGTGCCAATTGCCAGGGCACGAGCGCTTGGCGACGACTCAGAGGTTGGAGTTTGTAAAGGCTTTGAGCATCTGGCGATACCCAGATCCCGCCGACGAGATTAGCGGTCTCTGCGATTCGGGCAGTTGAAGGTAGGCTTCGCGCATGTTTGCCGTGGCGAGAGTCGCCCAAGTCTGGCCAATCACCAGCCTTTAGTCGTGACAAGGACTCAGAGGTCAGGAAAGTGGTGGCGTAAAGACTCGCCACCTTTATTTGGAGACCCTCACGATACAAGAAGCAACGGTCGTCACCTAGTAATTCCCAGCCCCTCTGAGCAAGTGCCAGTGCAGTTGTGGTCTTTCCACTACCGCCGACCCCGAGGAGGATTAAGGCTCGACCTTCAAGAGCAATACCGCTGGCGTGTATGGGTAGAATGCCTCGGTTCGCAGCCCATGCAGAAATGATGTCAATCCCTGGTCGAGTGCGAATACTGCCATCCAAATCCTTGATATCACCTAGAGTAAAAGACCCAAAAGCAGTGTTTCCTCCTGAAATGCCATCAAAAGAAAGTGTCTGTACATTAGGGGGAGTTGATGAAAGCCAAGCGAACTTGCCAGTCCTCCGATCGCAGAAAAGCCCGTTTTCGCTCTCTTTTAGGGCGCTCGTCACGAAGTGTTTATCTACGTCAAAAGATATCGTGAGTTCAGCTAATGATTGATCTTGGAAGCCTTTGTGGGCAAAAGCAGCAGCAAGCGGCTCAGTGCCTTTGGTAAAGGACAAATCTATGGCGTGACCGGCGAGCCAACTGCGGATTCGGGTCATGCCGTGCGAGCCTCCACCAGAACGTCAGCTATCGCGGCTGATGGGCCAGCCACGATCGGGATCGACATCATGTATGGGATCCATCGTGATGATATCAATCATGTCATCGTATTCGGTCAGCCGAAACTCGCCTATCACTGCAGGCCAACGTTCAGAATTTGCAGCGATCTCTACCTCTTGGCTGTTGCGGGTTTCTGTGATCAATCCTAATTCGCACAGACGCTGAAGGAAGGTCTCGCACCCCATGACAGCCTCTGAACCGTATCGAGAACCAAGCAAAGTAAGAAGTTCATCTCTTGCCACCCCTCTAACGATATTGTCCCAGACAGTGGCAGCACCCTCTTCCAACAGAAACAGTCGTCCCGCGACCATATCCATGATGATAGTTTCACCCTCTAACGGGTCACTGGCAAAACGCTTAGTATCAATTTCGAACCGTATCATGGGATTTTGCTCAGTCTCTAAGAAACCGCATACTGCGATAGACTAACTCATCAATGAGAAATAATATATCACTAGTCCTTTGCGTTGAGCAATAATAAAAGATTGTCGAAAAAGAGTTTTTGATGACACAGGTAGAGGTTTCGGTGATTGTTCCAACCTACAATCGAGCACATCGGCTGGCCCGCTGTCTGAACTCGATTCCGTGGCGCACACATCGCAATCTTGAAATAGTGGTTGTTGATGACGGATCGACAGACAACACGCGCGACGTTTTAAGTGCTTTCATCACGCAGGATGCACCGCTGCGACTCGTGGAATTTAAAGTCAATCGCGGCGTAGGTGCAGCTCGAGTAGCAGGACTTTCGCATGCTAGAGGTGGCATCGTGATGTGGCTAGACTCAGATGACGAGTGGCTGCCGGGCGCATATGAGTTGCTCCTAAGCACACTTAACAGCGCAAATCATATTGAAGTGGTGATGGGACAAACCTCACAACGAATAGAGCCGGAGCTAGCTTGGCCTGTTTGGGTCGCAAAGTCATTGCGTGATGAGGCAAGGTTTTGTCATGTTTTCGGTGCCATGGCAATGGATAAAAGCATTTTTTACAGATACCCTATCGATGGCTCTTTGCGCCAGTCGGAAGACACCGATTGGATATTTCGCTTACAACGCGACGGTATCACCATCACGCAAATTCCTAAGCAGATCCTGACTCGCTGGGTTGGACACGACAATTTATGTCACAATAAAGTTCAAGCAAAAAAATATATAAGACCGGTATTCCTCGCACATGCCCGCGCGCTAATCAATAAAAAGCGTCTTGGGGAAAAGGTGTAGAGCTCAGCTTAGAGGTTTTTACTTCGTCAATGTCCGAACGCATCGTATACCGAGCCGCATACTCCGTCTCAAAAAAAGAGTGATTTGAAAGTGCCGTAGTGCGCAAGATTTACCTCCTGTATTGCCACTGCAAGAGCCACTAACAAAAATGGACAAATTTTTCTCCATATACCACTCTGAAACTGCGTCATAAAAATGATAATGAATGGCAAAAAGTGGTACGAGTAAAGAAAAGGCGTGTCACCATATGCGCAATGAAGCATAAGCTGGAAAACAAGGAACCCAACAATAAGCATCAAACAGTTGTCATTAATTTTTTCTCGCCAAATTTTGAAAGTTGCTGACACAATTAGTAAGCTAACCAAAGCTAAAGACGAGTAAACCGCAACTTTTGATCTTAGCCCGATGTTTTCCCCGTAAAAAAACTCTAGCCAAACTGGCTTAGACATAATTGGAAGTGATTGGCGAGCCTGTATAGGCAAAACAAATCCAGAAAATATAAAATCAAAGATTCTGAATGGTATGTCGGACAATACTCTTTTGACGAACATGGCCTCGCCCTTCAAAAGTAAAAAGTCAAAAAAATGCACGGAGCTTGGGTAGATATTTCGCTGCAAGAGAGACAAAAACAAGCATATGAGGGCGGATGAAAAAACGAATAAGACGAGGTTTTTTGACAACTTAAACCTCTTGTATGCGTACAGCAAACCAAAGAAAACGTTTGTAATCGTGCCAGAGAGAGAAGTGATCGCTACAAAAATTGGATTCCAATTAAGCCGTGCTGCATTAAGTGCAATCATTAACGTAAAAAAACCAAATAGAAATGTTTCTGGTACTACGCTCCAAACTCTGACGGTCATGGTGGAGAGAAGTAAACTTAACGCCGCGAAAGCCGAGAGCGCATCCGTTTTTTTATATAGGTAGTACCAAAAGAAAAAAGCGCCAAGTGTTCCAAACACATTTCGATAGGTGCCAAATTCACTTCCTATGCCAAATAAAAAAGCGCCAAGTTGGGCAGTAGAAACTGCGAATAACGAAAAATAGGGATGAACATTGTCTCTGTGGTGCGATATTTCGTCAGTATCTTTAAGGTTCTCTAATACACGCCAAACATCCGCCCCGAAAAATTTATTCATAAATTCTCGTGTTGATTTTTCGGGATTCCATTCTAAAGAACTAAAAAAAACTAGAGGTACGAGAAACCCGATAGCTATTAGTCCCCATTCCAAAAGACTTTCTTTCTGAATTTTTATATTCATTTTTATCGTTCTCGCTAATTAATTTAGAAAGTTAGTTTTTTAAAAAATATCGTTTGTCTAGCTTGTACTTCATTAGAAAAATCAGCGCCAGGCCAATCGCTCCTGCTCCATAACCTACTCCTTGCGCAGCAAAATTAAAAATGAGCTTTTTGTCCGCTACATACTTAAATGGCAACACAATTGCAGCGGCTATGACAATTGATTGCTCATGCTAAAAGATGCTTGCTAATACGAAGCTTGCTGCTGTGAGTGCTGCAGCGAAGAGGCTTGCCTTATCTTTTATGGCAAACACTATAGGGTCGTCATGCATCTCGCCCCTATGCGCTTTCATCCATACCCAACTAATCCAAAACAATAGAGTTAGCACAGCGAACCAAATGAGAAATGGCGTTTTGTATAGCTGCACTACGGTCTCACCGTGTAAGTAGAGTGCCAACACGAGTACGGCCGCATATCCTGCCGTAATACCTAAAGTCTGAATAAGCGGCGCGTCTGTGACCGCATAGCCCCTGCCCTGTGCGTGGCTGTTACCCGCATCTGCTTGAACCTGAAGTTCTGCGTAACGCTTTACAAACGCAAGAGATAGGAAGATAAAGACAGAAAATGCCAATAGCCAAAATGACAAGGTGATGGCGACAGCGGCAGCACCCGCAATAATGCGCAGTGTATAGAGCGCCGCTAGCGTTAAGCAATCAATGAGGGCAAGGCGCTTTAGCCATAATGAATAAGCGCAAGTGAGTGAGAAGTAGACAACCAACCACGCTGTGAATGCAGCGCCTACTACAAGCCCCAATAGAAGACTAGCAACAGCGAATAGTGGTGCAAGCACTACCCCCACCTTAATGGGTACGGCAGCGCAAGCAAACGGACGATGGCGTTTGCGCGGGTGTTTGCGATCGCTTTCTAAATCCAATAAGTCGTTGGCCATGTAAACGGCAGATGCGCACAGGCTAAAGGACACAAACGCAAGAATAAGCGTGGATAGCGATTGAACATTACTAATTTGGTGTGCGGCAAACAGCGGAACAAAAAGCAATAGATTCTTTAGGTACTGATGCACCCGCAGCATCTTTAAACAATCCGAAAGTGTCACGGCTTGGGGCGGAAAGACTTTAGATACAGTGGCGACTTGGGCGGCTTGCTTGGTAATCGCATCGCTAGCATTCACCACAATAGCATGCCGTGCGCCTGCCCATACCGCTATATCTGCCGCTGAATTGCCTGCGTAGTCATAGCCCTTCGTCCCGTACTTTGCTTCTAATGCTGCCCGCTTGTTTATACCTGCGTTATTGGTTGTCCCATCGCTTGCCAGCACTTCGTCAAATAAACCTAAGGAGTCTGCAATGGCCTGCGCTACCCGCTCGTCTGCTGCTGTACACAGCACGATTCGTTTACCTGCTACCCGCTCTTCTTTTAACCACTCAATCAGCGCATTGTTATAGGGCAGCGTGGTTACATCTAAATTCACGTTTTCAGCCACTTTGGCTTTGAGTGCTGCTTTGCCCCCTAATAACCAAAATGGCAGAGCCAGGACATTTATGGGCTGATTACGCAGCAGACATAACGCCGATTCATGCAGCGTGTCGGTCAGTGTCACTGTTCCGTCCAAATCAACGGCGATGACTGAGTCTATTTTTGTGCGTGCTTCCAATGTGCGTCTGTGGTTGGGCTTTATATCTGCAGTTTATAGTAATTAGTTTGTATGAGTGCTTCTAACGTAAGGCTCCGGTTAATACCGTCTTGACTCAGCGGTACTAATAGCGAGTGTCGCTTTACGTTGAATTTATTTCATCCACACGCTGCCCTGTTACTTTCGCAGATTTGATTGCGTCCTCAAGCCGAGCAAGAATTGAGCATTAGAACGAACGAGTCTCGGTAGGACGCGATGATAAGGGTGTTGGTGCCGATTGAATACTGAACCCCCAGCCTGTAACAGCACATCATCACCCAGTGGATCTATTGCTACCAAATCGGGAAAGGCTCTCTGCGACGAGACACTGAGCCGACCAAGTCTCACCCCATCGATCGAGTTCGGTCTAAGCTTCTGGCCCAAGCTCAGGGCGCTTCCAATATGCACCTTGATAGTCTTGTGCATGTGCACAACAATAATGACTAGACTGACTAGTTGGAATTGACATCATGCACACTTGGCAACTACAAATGGCAAAGAGCCGCTTCAGCGAGGTGGTTGAGCGAACGATCAAAGAGGGCCCACAGCTCGTCACTCGTCGAGGCCAAGAGGCCGTGGTCATGGTTTCCGCTGCTGAATACCGTCGTTTGAGTGGGCAGACCCCACACCTGATGGTGTGTTAAACCGTGGCTCGAGCTTGGTCGCAGATGACGGTACAAGCTGAAGCCAACGGCAAACCCATGGCAGCATTTGACTCGATCATTGCAGCGACTGCGCGAGCGTACGACTGCAAACTGGTGACACGCAATGTTCGGGATTTTGCGCAGGCCGGTGTTGAGATCGTTAATCCTTGGTTGAGCTGATCGCTCACGGCTAGCCTTCCCTCAAGACCCCTTGCATCATTGCCTCCTCATCGGGTGTGGGCCTACGGAAGCAATGCAAGACTGTATGGCCGGGCAGGACCACACTGTGAAACTTTTTTTGAGCGCTGGTTGACGCCGTTTGGGCAAGCTTGAACTGTATTTAAGCTTTTGTGGTCAGCTTTTGTGAACCGCTTTTATGAACCGCGTTTGTTCAGAATCAACTCGGCGCCTAAACGCGGTCGTCAGCAAGCTTTCCATCACACGTGACAATGAGTTCCCCCACGCTCACAGAACATGCCGTCCACATCCTGCCATATCGAGGGATGAGGCATATCTGAAAGATCCCGATGTGCCGATCGACACCGCACGCAAGTGATGCTGAGCGGCGCGATCTGTTTCTAGGAACTTCCGCTCGTATTGCGTGCCGGTCGCGGCATCTATGTATTGCCCGTCGAAAGCCGCTTCGGCACCCGCGCGCCGTCGGCCGTCAAGATGGTCGAAGGCTTGGCAAAGCAGCGTGGCGAGACTATCGTGTCGCACGGCGCCGCTGCCGCCAACGCGCTGGGCCTGACCACGCAGATCCCAATGCGAGCGGTCTATCTCACGTCCGGCTCCAGCCGCCGCTTAAAATTGGGCGCTCAGATGGTCGAGTTCCGACACGCGCCAATTTGGCAACTGATTTTTTCCTGGGCGGGCTGCGGGCGAGGTAGTGCGGGCACTGGCTTGGCTTGGCCCGGAAAAAGCCGGGCAAGCGATCTGATCTTCGCCCGGGCGTGTTACGTAACGCGGTTGAGTTGGTCTAGTGCATGGGCAGTCGATAGCCCGGATCAATTGCCTGAATGCTGCCCCAGCTCAAATTGATTTCCGTTGTCGCCCAAAAGGCAGCGCAGCCAGGGTTCCATTTGGGAACCTTTTATGCTAAAATGAACCCTTACTAAGGAGTTCAAGATGTCTATCAATGTCAAATTGTCTGATGACTTGGTCGAAACCGCCAAGCGCTATGGCGCTATTGAGCACCGTTCGGTGCCCAAGCAGATCGAATACTGGTCACAAATCGGCAAAATCGCTGCAGAAAACCCTGATTTGCCGTTTAGTGTTATCCGCGATATCTTGATCGCTGACCAGGAAGAGCCTGTGGGTGAGTACCAGTTCAACTGATGCAAATCCTTATCACTCCCACTTTCGAGCGCGCCGTCAAGAAACTACACAAGCAACAAAAGATCGTGCTAGACGAGGCTGTCAGAACCATCGTCAGCCAACCTGAAGCCGGAGAAGCCAAAGTTGGCGATCTGGCCGGTGTGCAGGTTTACAAATTTCGAATGGGTCACCTGCTTTGCTTGATCGCCTACCGAGTGTTAGACGAGAGCACACTCAAATTGTTGATGGTGGGGCCGCATGAAAATTTTTACCGTGATCTCAAACGCACAGACCACTAATTAGGTGCAGTAGTTTCGATTTGATCTGACGGTTAGGCCTTGGTTGAGCTGATCGCTCACGGCTAGCCTTCCCTCAAGACCCCTTGCGTCATTGCCTCCTCATCGGTTGTGACCAGCGCCGCGTCCGCGACGCCATCGCACAACATGCTGACTGCTACTGACCAGCGTTTTGATCCACTACTGCCGAAGGGGCATTTCTCTCGTGTTGACAGCGCACCGCCGACTGTAGCAGCACCACAAGCGCTATAAATTAGAGTTCTTGCGCGTGCTTAAGTAAAACTTTGTGAGACGCACAAGGATTCAGTTTCCATGACCGCATCATCTTTGTCGTCTCGCCATGAGGCCGTACTTGCACTGGAACTTGCCGCAAGTTCATTCGTGCAGCCAGGCACCCTCGAACAAAGCTCTCAGATTCCCCGGCCGTCCCTTAACCGGATATTGAAAGACCTCCTCAACGCTGGATTGATTGCGGAACAAGGTGTGTCGCGTATTGACAACAGCTACACGCTCGGCTATTCTTCGTGTATCTATTGTGTATTCACTCAAAGGAGAAAACCATGCGCGACGCCGCGATTAATCTACGGGCACTGCCCGCGCAGCGAGACTTGATTGATCACGCTGCAACTTTGCTGGGCAAGAACCGTTCAGACTTCATGCTCGAGGCCGCCTGCGACAAAGCGCAGGCGGTAGTACTTGACCAAGTGTTCTTCAGCCTAAATGCCGAAAAGTTCCAGCAGTTCACAGCAATGCTCGACGCCCCGCCCAGCCACAATCCAGGGCTTGAGCGCCTCATGTCCGTGGCAGCTCCGTGGGTCACAGTCAAGGCATGAGCTTCAAACTCAACGCACCTCAGCCGCTCGCGGCCATCCACATTTTGGACGAATTTGAGTGCGGCGAGGCCGTTCTCGACGAGTGGCTCAAGCGCCGCGCAATGACCAACCAAATGAGCGGTGCCAGCCGCACGTTTGTCGTGACAGACCAAGATAGCCTTGTTTACGGCTACTACGCCATGGCCGCAGGCGCTGCCTCGCACCAGATGGCAACCAGCTCGGTGCGAAGGAATATGCCTGATCCAGTTCCGGTGATGGTGCTGGCTCGACTGGCGGTTGATCATCGAGCACAGGGTAGAAAGCTTGGCGCATCCCTCCTGCAAGACGCCGTTAATCGGGCAGTGGTGGTGTCTCAGAACGCCGGTGTCCGAGCATTGCTGGTACATGCGCTTCACGACCAAGCCAAGGCGTTCTACGAGCGCTATGGTTTTCAGTCGTCGCCGTTGCATCCGATGACACTGATGCTGCGATTGAATACCAGCAAGCCATAAGCGAGCACAGCCAAGCCATGCTTGTGAACTATATCCAGCAGTTTGAGGGCCATACCACTGGGCTTTTTAGTCCCTGCCTCCCACTTTTGAACCATTGATTCGCTCGTATTCAGATACATGGCGAAAATCGGCTGGCTGACCCTTGTCAATGGCGCTCACACTGTGCAAGGCCGGGGCAGATTCATAGATAGCCTCGAAGGCATCGGTATTAAACTTGAAACCGCCCTTTTTTTTCATCGACATGACAAATCTCCACAAGAAGTTTTCCCTCAATCAACTTCGTCAATTGAAACCTCGTCAACCCTTCATACCAACCGCCTACCCGGCCATCATTAATCCAATCCCAACTCTCGGGCATTGTCTGGTCACTTTACAGCAAGAACTGTGAATCTTTTTTTGAGCGCTGGTTGACGCCGTTTGGGTAAGCTTGAACTGTATTTAAGCTTTTGTGGTCAGCTTTTATGAACCGTGTTTGTTCATAGTCAACTCGGTGCCTAAACGCGGTCGTCAGCAAGCTTTCCATCGCGCGTGACAATGAGGTCCCCCACGCTCACAGAACATGCCGTCCACATCCTGCCATATCGAGGGATTGGTGACTGCAGTCCAGAATGTCGAAAAAGCATTCAGCTTCAAGCTCATAGGCCTTTGATTGACTTTGCACTCCAGAGATTTAGGACTTGAAAAGTGTCAGAAATCATGTCATACTTCTACCAGTCAGGAGATATTGCCATGCAGACCCTCGCCAAACAAGTCTTGGAGCACGCCGCCGGAGCGCCGGAGGGCACGCCTTTGGTCGCCAAAGAGCTGCTGCATTTAGGCAATCGTGCAGCCGTGGATCAAGTGCTGTCCCGCCTGGTGCAGCGTGGCACCCTATTGCGTGCCGGCCGCGGCATCTATGTATTGCCCATCGAAAGCCGCTTCGGCACCCGCGCGCCGTCGGCCGTCAAGATGGTCGAAGGCTTGGCAAACCAACGTGGCGAAACCATCGTGTCACACGGCGCCGCAGCCGCCAACGCGCTGGGTCTGACCACGCAGGTCCCAATGCGAGCGGTCTATCTCACGTCCGGCCCTAGCCGCCGCTTAAAATTGGGCGCTCAGATGGTCGAGTTCCGACACGCGCCAATTTGGCAACTGATTTTTCCTGGGCGGGCTGCGGGCGAGGTAGTGCGGGCACTGGCTTGGCTTGGCCCGGAAAAAGCCGGGGAAGCGATCCAGAAGTTGCGCGCCAAACTGCCACCGTCCGAACTGAAAGAAGTCGCTTCGGCGCGGTCGCGCCTGCCGACGTGGATGGCCCAAGAGGTCAGCGCCCTGGTGGCCTATGATTGAATTCTTCCAACTCCCCACCGCCGAACGCCTGCACGACGTGACGAGACTGGATGCTGCCGGCTTCGCCGCCGCAGCCATCGTGGACAAAGCTCTTGCACGCGCCGTTGCCGACCATAAGAGTGTGTTTTTTGCAGAAAAGAACACGTACGGCGACGCCATCGATTATCACGCAGCGGTCGCAGGTGGGCTCCAGCTTGTACCGAATGACGGCGCGTTGGCCAAATTGGCTACCGACTATCAACACATGGTCGATGACGGCTTATTCCTCGATGACGCCGAGCCATTCGAAGCTTTGATGGAGCGATGCCAAGCGATCCAGCAGAGGGCCAATGCTAAACAACCACCATAGAATAATGATTAGATTAGAGTTCTCGCTCGTACTTAAGTAAAACTTTGCGAGACGCATAAGGATTCAGTTTCAATGACGGCAACAACTCATCGACTTGTCGTGGTCATCATCGCGTCTAGAGGGTAATGGCAAAAGCCTAATCGACACCAAGGCGTTGTTTGATCTGGCTGAGCATGCAGGCCCTATCGATGAAGACACGGTCATGCTGCTAAACCACAAGAGCGCGATCGAATTCATGGTCGACGCCGTACCTACCGACGGCATCACGACCCCTGTGGTCATCGACGTTCAGGCCCTACTGATGCGAGACCTTCTAAGGGACTCCAGAGACATTGGAAGCATCCGCCGGCGCGTGGTAAACATTGATGGCTCTGTCTACAGCCCGAGTAACGTCCCCATGCTTCTTGAGCAAACACAGACAGTTGGCACAAACGTTCGAAGCCACTGATCAGACGTCTTCAATTTTCATAACTACCCCTAATTACAATACCCAATTTTCAAGCGCTAAATTTGGAACCCTTTTAAACTCTCGCAAATTGTTGGTTACTAATATGAGACCCTGGCTAATGGCATGAGCTGCAATATGAATATCATTCACACCAATGATTTCACCCTTCTTCTCTAGGGCTGCTTTGATTTGACCATAGTGTTGTGATGCCTTGGCTTCATAGGGGAGCACGTCGAGATGGCTAACAAACTCTTCAATTGCCTCTAAATTTTTATCGGGGTTTAGACTTTTTTCTGCGCCATAAATCAACTCAGATAAGGTAATGCTAGAAATCGCCATGCGACTGGCGTTCGTATTAAAAATTTCCAGCACTTCCTTAGGTCTGCGCTTTAGAACATAATTGACAATGTTAGTGTCAAGTAAATACTTGAGCATTACTAGCTTTCCCTCTCAACGGGTTTTTGTACTCCGCGGTCATTCATGAAGTCATCAGATACTAAGGGGCCATTTAAGAAAAAGTTATCCCATGTATTTTCAATCGGTGTAATGATCCGATCCCGACCTCGAATACGTACGATGACCTTTTTCACTTCATCAGGCAAACGGGCTTCAGCAGGCATTCTGACAGCTTGGCTTCGATTGTTGGTAAACACCGTGGTAATCGCTATTGTCATCACCTACTCCCATGTATATAGCATTGGTATATAGCATTTCGGTGAATACACAGTTGGACATCGTTATTGGTGGTACAGAGGCGACCCGTTTCAAACCAACCCTCATAGCTCCTGGATGATGCCGGGGTATCAGTGAGGAAAGATTCAGGTTAAGCGAGCACTGCCAAGCCATGCTTGTGAACGATATCCAGCAGTTTGAGGGCCATACCACTGGGCTTTTTAGTCCCTGCCTCCCACTTTTGAACCGTTGATTCGCTCGTATTCAGATACATGGCAAAAATCGGCTGGCTGACCTTGGCCTCTTCGCGGATTCTCTTGATTTGCTTCGCCTCGTAAATAGGCGTCTTGACGAGACAGGTCTCATCGAATTCACGCATGGTTGCCTTGTCAATGGCGCCCACACTGTGCAAGGCCAGGGCAGATTCATAGATAGCCTCGAAGGCATCGGTTTTAAACTTTTTTTTCATCGTCATGACAAATCTCCACAAGAAGTTTTCCCTCAATCAACTTCGTCAACTGAAACCTCGTCAACCCTTCATACCCCTTTGCAAGCGTTCTGAACATCACCAACTCGGCATCATCGATATTGTCTCGATCCTTCTTTGCAAACAGATATTCATAAATCCAATACTGACCACCCTTGGCGAGGATGATTGAGCGATGCTGGTTCTTGTTGAGCTTCTTCTTATAGACTCCGCCGCCCAAGTCAACCGCCTGCCCAGCCATGACTTCCTGAATAGCTTCGCACAATTCGGCATCCGAAATTTGTGCGTTTTTGGCGTTTTTACTGAACTTCTTTGTCTTGAACGCTCTCGACTTGGCTTTAGTAGGCATGAAGAAGTCTAGCACCCAGTGCTATCCACGTCAATCATCGAGCGTATTTCACCAACACCCACTTCTCGGCCATTAATAATTGCAGATAACACGTTCAGTGTGTCACCACGTCTTCGTCTTGCAGACTGCCGCGCCATTGGCCAAGGGACCCCTCGACCACGATCTTTTGCTGACTTCTGTCATTTAGTGCGTAAAAAATGGTTCCAGCAGATCAATCAATAACGGGTTCGCCAATTCTCGCGCATTCATTTGCATGACATGAGTCTTGCCGGTGCGCTCATCGAGGAGATGAGCCTCGTGAACTTTCCACAGCTGTTTGCGAACCTGCTCAACATGTGCCAGAGATCATGGTAATAGTCCACAACGTCTTGATCAGAGAGTTCGCTTTGCGCGATATTGGTGACGTACCTGTTCAGACCCTTTTCGGCAATGAGATCTGTTACGAGCAGTTTTTGACGCTCGCTAATTTTTTTCATAGATCAACACTCTATTGCCTAAACTAATCCCCTAGAAGGCAGATCTGCTTAGATCTGCTTAGATCCGCGCGGATGGTTTTGGGCATAGGGATTCAAGGCGAAATTGCTGTTGATTGGAATCAACATGATAACCCATCGCTCGGTAACCCCGTTGTCGCTTTTCCCACATCCTGTAGAGTTGCGGATGGTCCAATTCAACGTAGTCGTAAATCAAGATGTCGCTCTTGTTTGCGTGGTCACGATGTAGACGGCCGGTGTATTGCTGCAGCGTCCCTGTCCATGAGATCGGCAGCGTCAGGATAAGAGTGTCCAACGGCGCATGATCGAAACCCTCGCCGACCAATTGGGCGCTGGCTAACAGTATGTGCGGGGTGTCCTCCGGCAACTCCTCCAAGGCCTTGATGATCGCCTGGCGTTCCTTTACCTTCATGCGGCCGTGCAGCATGAAGCAAGGGTACTCGGCATTTGCCAATTGCGTGTGCAACAGGTCAAGGTGTTCTGTCCTTTTGGTAAGCAATAGCACCTTCCGCCCGTTCTTCAAGGAATTGGTCGCGTCGGAGACGATACGTGCGTTTCGATCATCGTCCTCAGCCAGCAGCCGGATGACCTCTTGAATGCTGGCGTGTGGCGGAATGGGCGGGGTCGGAAGATGGCGAATCCGGACCGTCAGCTGATCCGGGACGTGTGCCGGGCGCTTGGCGATATGCCTGACGGGACCCGACTGCATAAAGATGATCGGGTGGTGCCCGTTGCTGCGAACGGGAGTAGCGCTGAGCCCGAGGACGAAGCGTGCAGTAGCTTGCTTCAAGACCGCTTCGAATGTTTCTGCGGTTAAATGATGTGCCTCGTCAATGATCACCTGCCCGTATTGGCTGAACAATTCAGGAAGATCGTCGCGACGCGCCAGGCTTTGAATGATTGCAATATCGAGCATGCCGGTGGGTTTCTTTTTCCCGGCACCGATCAGGCCAATTTTTTGCTCGTCCAGTTCGACGAAACTGCCAAGCCGCTCCTGCCATTGCCGCATCAGGTCGGCGCGGTGGACAATCACCAAGGTACTGACCTTTCTTTTAGCGATAACGGCCGCTGCGGTGACCGTCTTTCCAAATGCGGTGGGTGCAATGAGCATGCCGAAATCATGTTTTGTGACAGCTTCGAGTGCTTCCTGCTGATCCGGGCGCAGCACGCCGTTTAACGTCGCGTTCATTCGTTGCCCCATCGAACGCGCGTCGTCTAAACGGAGCTCAATTTGATTTACGGCAAGCAATGCCTCGACATCGGTCAGGCAACCTCGCGGCAACGACAGAAATTTTTCGTGGTTTTCTGCGCGGCTGATGATCCGGGGGGTATTCCATGTGGACCTGAGCGTGGCCTGAAGTTTGTAGAAGTCCGGATTTTGGAACGCCGCAATCCGTATTAGCCGGTTCATCAAGGGTTGCGGTAAGCCGGCCTTCTCGATGAACAATTGGGAGGCGATTGTCGCCTTAACCGCTTTCGGCATGATACCGTTGAGTTTGACATCAGGCTTGGCCGGTCGTACCCATGGGGCGTCAGCATTCTCTTCCGGCACCTCGGCATAAGCGATGTCGAGCGGATGGCGGTCTCCAACCAGTTTGGTCAGCGCAGTTTCGATACGGCTTTGCGGAAGTGGCTTGATGTTTTCCAGGAACGCCCACTGGTCGGGGAGCTGCTGCAAGTTCGCGTCGACAAAGACGCTGCGTCCAAGTTCACGGGGCTCCTTTTGTAACGGCAAGGCGATCAGGTTGCCAAACCCGCCTTTCGGCATGCTGTCCTGATTCGGGAACAGGCGGTCGTACGATTTAAGGGCCAACTGCCTAGTGCGGGCGCAGGTCGCGCTGATCAGCGCCGCCCCTAGCCGCCGCACATCCCTTGCCAGCGTCGCGTTCGCAAAAAATAGCCAAAGATGTGCACCCGAGCCGGAGCGCGAGATTTCCAATGCTGCGGGGAGATCATTGTCGAGACAGGTTTGCAGTACTGCACGGGCGTCTTCGCGCCAATCCGTTTCATCAAAATCGATGGCGAGAAAATAGCATCGGTTGTCGATCAGAAGTGGATACACGCCGGCGGTGATCTCGCCCCTGAGATGCTGGCGAATGATGCTGTCGGTAACGGGCGCATAAAGGCTATGACTGCACTCGCTACATTTTATGGTCGGCAATTTGCAAATGCCCGGTCGCCATTTGTTGGCGCAGAGGGGCGAATACCCATGCTTTCCCGTCGTCTTGCTTATCCAGCGAACTGGATAGATATCCTCCCTCCCGCGAAAGAGTCGTCGGAAGAGTTTGACCTTCGCATTGGGTGACAACTCATTGGCATTGGGTTGCAGCGCGGAATCGCCAACGGAGCTAATGTCGGAATTTGATGGTTGCGGCACCGCGATACCGTGTTGTGCAAGCAAGGCCTTCAGCAAGCTATTCTCAGCACGTAACTGGATGAGTTCAGCTTCGGTCTTTGACATACACGGCTCGTTTTAAGATGATGGAAACAAACTAACCGCAGGCCGAAGATGGATAGTTTTCACTTTTTTGAACGTAGACAGGAATCAAGTCCTCGGGCGGGATGCGGGTCAGCGTGCTATTGCGCGTCATAATCAAGCCCAGGATAACTCAGACATCCTAAGCCTGAGAAGCTCGGCCTGCTGGATAAATTTCTTTTCATCGGTCTTTTGCAAACGCATTAGGTTGTGCAGCTTCCAGCGGATGCCTGGAAGGAGTTCAAGATGCTCAATCCCCAGCAGCGACCAATCTGGCGTACCTACAACAAGAGAGAGTAAGAAACTTCGCTCATGATGATCCAAACCCTTGCGGAGTTGGTTTATCAAGCTATCTCGCGCATTGAGTAGCGCTTCGAGTGGAACCGGTTCCGCCGTCATCCCTTGAAAACTGTGCTCGTAGTCGTGCCGAATGTCTCGCAGCGACGTGAATAAGACTTCATGGATCGGTCGATTGCAGCAGGCCAAATAGACCACGAACGCGCGACGGATGCAGGGTGTAATACCCTCATGCGCCAAGAGCTGCATCACATCGAAAAGGTCGCGTGGGTGCTGACGATCTAAGGCAGCCACCAGTTTGCCGGCATACACGTCCTCCAGCGATACAACCGGGATTTCGAGATCGGCCATCAATACCTCTCGGGCGACCGTCGTGAGCGAGGCGCGATGCACCGGCCGCACAGTCCCGCGCATGACGAAGTTAACTTCAATCTTTACCTGAGTCGACCCACGCCGCACCAACAACTTGGTCTCCCCTGCCGCCGCCACAGGCGTATACGTCTGGAAGCCTCGCTTTTTCAAGCGCTCGGCTGCCTGCCGGATAGACTCGTTGATGCGCAGCAGCGCTTCGTCTCGCGACAGCGTGTGATCGGGAAAGACCAAATCAAGATCCACCGATAAACGCGGCATGTCACGCACGAACAGATTGATCGCAGTGCCACCCTTGAGTGCAAAGGTGCCATCCATGAACACCAACGGCGCGATCTGCGTCAGCAGGCGCGCGGTTTCAAGATAAATCGGATTCATCACTTGAGCACCAAAAGGCCATCGGCTGAGCGAAACACCCAAGGGCGATCACTGCCCGTTGGCAGCGTAGCCGGGTCGAGCTTGACCGCCCAGGGCAGCGACGCCTCGCGGCCGAGTTGCAGACACAGCCGCACGGTCTTGACGCTCTTGCAGTGCTGTAATAATTCGCGCAGCACGTCTGCTCGCAAACTGTAGGCTCCCTCTACGAGTTCGCGTGCTTCCTGTAAAGGCTGGCGCACGCCGACATCGCTCAACAGTTCCAGCAGTGCGCGCTCCGGCGTCGAGACCTGCGCAGCACCACCACGATTTTCGAAGGGACCAACATGTAGCATGGCGCCCGGCTGTTCATCGAATAGGCGCTTGCGGTGGTACTCGGCCGGGAATCGCTCGGTAAACCACCCTGGCAGACGGCCAGCCGTCCAGCCGCAAAGATGCAGCACAGGTCGCTGGGACACGTACTGACGCAGGCCGTACCAGTCGAGCGCAGACTTGCCACCCACATGTAGGCCATCAAACCTACGCTGCAACAGCAGCAGGCTAGGATGCAGAGCCAAGGTGTCATTTGGGCGGTAGTACACGCCGCGAGCCAGGCGCGTGAGCCAACCCGCACGGACGTAGTGAACGGCCAAGTCTGCAGAGATACCCAACGCCGTTAGGTCCTTTGAAGTTAGCGGCGTTCCCGACGCCAACTGGGTATAGAGCGTATTTATTTTGCTTGCGCTAATCGTATTCATACTACGATTTTAACAACTTTTCCAAATCAAGTAAATTTAAAATAATACGACTAATCGTAGCCTAGCTACGACAAAACAAATTTATATAAACGATCGCCTTCAACATCCAGCGTTGTTTAACGACTCTGCTTTGGGTTTTCCGAGTAACCTCAATGCCAACTGCGTATTTCACGGAACGAGACCGCTGATTGCTGAAACCCGACTGAAGGAGGTTAAACATGCTGACGCATGATGAATTGATCAAAAAAATGATGAAGGATCCAGCCGTACGAACCGAGTACGATCGTATCGAACGCGAAGAAATGCCCATGCTGGACACTATGGCATATGAGCTTAACGTAACTTACGATTTTGAATAGCTACAGTTTTGTGTAGCTTTATGTGTAAGTGTAAACTCTGTGCCTAACAAAAACAAGCACTTACAAGAAGTGTGAAACTTTTGTGTAAGTAAGAAATCGTTATAAATCAATGACTTATGTTACAAAAACTACTCCCACTCAATCGTAGCAGGCGGTTTACTCGACACATCATAAACAACGCGATTAATCCCCCGCACTTCATTAATAATGCGCGAGGAAACTTTAGCCAGCAAAGGATAAGGCAAAGGCGCCCAATCGGCCGTCATGAAATCCGAAGTCTGTACCGCGCGCAACGCCACGACATAATCATATGTCCGGCCATCGCCCATCACGCCTACCGATTTGACCGGCAAGAACACTGCAAATGCTTGTGAGGTCAGGTCGTACCAAGACTGCTTGGTCTCTGGGTCGATGGTGTTGCGCAGTTCTTCGATAAAGATTGCGTCCGCGCGGCGCAGGAGATTCGCAAACTCTGTATTGACCGCCCCCAGGATGCGCACGCCCAAGCCTGGACCAGGAAACGGGTGACGATAGACCATGCCATGTGGCAGACCAAGGGCTACGCCTAGCTTGCGCACCTCGTCTTTGAACAACTCGCGCAAAGGCTCAAGCAATTTGAGATTCAAGGTATCCGGCAAACCACCGACGTTGTGATGAGACTTAATCGCGACCGCTTTGCCTGTTTTGGCACCCGCGGACTCGATCACGTCAGGATATATCGTGCCTTGCGCGAGCCATTTGGCTTTTTTGAGCTTGCCTGCCTCAGCCTGAAAAACCTCGACAAACTCGCGACCAATAATTTTACGTTTTGCTTCGGGATCTGAGACGCCCGCGAGCTTGCCCATGAACTGTTCGGTCGCGTCCACGTGAATAATACGCACGCCCATGTTTTGAGCGAAGGTCTCCATGACCTGCTTGCCCTCATCGAGGCGCAACAAACCGTGGTCGACAAACACACAGGTCAGACGGTCCCCAATCGCTTTGTGAATCAGCGCAGCCGCAACGGAAGAATCCACGCCACCTGACAACCCTAGGATCACCTCATCCTCACCCACCTGCTCTCTAATGCGTGCGACAGCCTCATCCACATAGCTGGGCATGGTCCAGTCACCGACACAACCGCAGATATCGTGGACGAAACGATTGAGCAGATCCTGACCCTTAACCGTGTGGGTCACCTCAGGGTGGAACTGCACCGCGTAAAAACCGCGTGCCTCGTCCGCCATCCCCGCAATCGGACAAGAGGCTGTGGAGGCCATGACTTTAAAGCCCTCAGGCAAGCGCGTCACCTGATCGCCGTGACTCATCCAGACCTTGAGCATGCCGTGGCCTTCGGCTGTGGTGAAATCCTCGATCCCGTTGAGCAAACGCGTATGACCGCGGGCACGCACCTCGGCATAACCAAACTCGCGGTGATCAGAAAAGTTGACCTCGCCACCTAACTGCTGCGCCATTGCCTGCATGCCATAGCAAATGCCGAGGACTGGCACACCCGACTCAAACACGGCATGCGGGACCTTGAGTGAGTCATCGTCGTACACCGACGCATGACTGCCGGACAGAATGATGCCCTTAAGCCCTTGTGCAAGCTGGTTTTGCAAAAAAGCGGCATCCACATCACCGGGGTGCAATTCGCAATAGACCCCTGCCTCTCGCACACGACGTGCGATCAGTTGGGTGACTTGTGAACCGTAATCAAGGATGAGAATGCGCTGATGCATGAGGGGTAAACCTATTATTCTTTGAGAGGAACTATTCGGCGCGGTAGTTGGGCGCTTCTTTGGTGATTTGCACGTCGTGTACGTGAGACTCGCGCATACCGGCAGCGGTGATCTGAACGAACTGAGGCTTGGTGCGCATCTCTTCGATCGAGGCGCAACCGCAGTAGCCCATCGACGCACGCACGCCACCCACCAGTTGGAAAATAATCGCCAAGACACTGCCCTTGTACGGGACACGTCCCTCGATCCCTTCGGGTACGAGTTTGTCTGCGTTGTTAGCAGGATCCTGGAAGTAGCGGTCGGCAGAGCCGTCCGTCATCGCACCCAAGCTCCCCATGCCGCGATAGGACTTGTAGGAGCGGCCTTGAAATAACACGACCTCACCAGGAGCCTCTTCGGTGCCAGCAAACATCCCACCCATCATGACGGAGGACGCACCGGCCGCGATGGCCTTGGCCACATCGCCTGAGAAACGGACGCCACCATCGGCGATCAACGGTACACCTGTGCCCTCGAGGGCTTTGGAGACATCTGAAATCGCTGTGATCTGCGGTACGCCGACACCCGCCACGACTCGCGTGGTACAGATCGAACCTGGGCCAATACCCACCTTGACCGCATCCGCACCTGCGTTGAGCAAGGCGCGTGCGGCATCCGCTGTCGCAATATTGCCGCCGATGACTTCGATTTTTGGATAGTTGGTTTTAACCCAGCGCACACGCTCGATCACGCCAGCGGAGTGACCGTGGGCGGTATCCACCACAATCACATCGACGCCTGCGGCCACGAGTTTTTCAACACGCTCTTCGGTGCCATCACCGACACCCACAGCGGCACCCACGCGCAACTGGCCGTGACTGTCTTTGCATGCGGCAGGATGCTCGGTGTTTTTAACGATGTCTTTGACTGTGGCCAAGCCACGCAACTCAAAGGCATCGTTGACGATCAGCACACGCTCAAGACGATGCTTGTGCATTAATGTTTGAGCCTCAGAGAGGGTCGTGCCCTCTTTCATCGTGATCAACCGGTCCTGTGGCGTCATGACCGTCGCAATCAGCGCGTCGAGCCGATCCTCAAAACGCAAATCGCGATTGGTGACAATGCCAACAAGCTTGCCACCCTGCACGACTGGCAAACCGGAAATACCGTGCTGACGCTGCAGGGCGATCGCATCGCGCACTTTCATGTCAGGCCTCAGCGTAATTGGGTCACTCACAATACCGAACTCATGACGCTTGACAAGCGCCACCTCATGGGCCTGCTGATCAGCAGTCAGATTTTTGTGAATGATTCCGATACCACCCTCTTGGGCCATCGCGATCGCGAGTCGGTACTCGGTCACGGTGTCCATCGCTGCAGAGACAAGCGGAATATTGAGGGAAATATTGCGTGTGAGACGAGTGACCAGCGAGGTGTCGCGTGGCAGGACCTGTGAAAAGGCAGGTACCAGCAAAACATCGTCGAAGGTGAGAGCAGTTTGGATAAGACGCATGAAAAGCTCCGGACGCAAAGCGTGATTATACGATGGGGAAACCCCTAGTTTTGGGGTCAAACTGGTGCTAAAAGAGGGAATCCTTAATTTTTTAATTTGGAAGCGAACTCAATATGAACACCCGCGACACCCTTGCACGCTGGATTGATGAGGAAAAGGTCCTGTTGGACGACATGAAAAACGGTCGCTCCTCGGGTTTTTTATCCCCAAAACAGATTTCGAGCATGACAGGACTCGAGATCATGCAAGCGGTCAGACGCGGTGCCTTGCCCTGCGGTCCGATGGCCGTCACGATGAACTATATGCTAATGGAAATTGAGTCAGGTCAAGCCGTTTTACAAGGTCACCCCACCGAAGCCGTGTTGAACGTTCAGGGCTCTGTCCATGGCGGCTGGTTTTCAAGCATTTTGGATGGGGCTCTCGGCAACGCGATTCATTCAATGTTGCCGGCAGGAAAGGGCTACACCACGCTGGATTTGAGTGTCAAAATGACACGCGCCATCAGCCCGAGTGTGGGCAGAGTGCGGGCGATTGGGACTGTGATCCAAGTAGGCCGCAAAGTCGCCACGGCCGAGGGGAAAATCCTCGGTCCCGATGGCAAGTTGCACGCCTTTGCCACAACAACCTGCATGATTTTGGATATCAACGCAGACTAGTACAAGGCTTAGCCCAGAGAGGCACGCGCATTTTGGAAAAAACGCATCCAAGGTGTGTAAGCCCCTTTGGTATCCTGGGGCCCCCATGACTCAGGCGCCCAAGACATCATGACATTACGGGTCACACGCTCGGGGTGCGGCATCATCACCGTAAAACGTCCATCCGCAGTCGTCACAGCCGTCAAACCACCGGGACTTCCGTTTGGATTGAGAGGATAGTTTTCAGTTGCCTGGCCGCGATGGTCCACATATCTGAGCGCACTCAACACCTTGGTGGCGTCGCCTTGGCGAGCAAAATTAGCAAAACCCTCGCCATGGGCCACAGCAACGGGAATGTGTGCGCCTGTCATACCCTTGAAAAAGAGCGAAGGTGATTCAAGCACCTCAACCATCGAGAAACGCGCCTCGTATTTTTCGGAAACGTTACGGGTGAAACGTGGCCAGTCTTGTGCACCAGGAATCATGGGGGCGAGAGCCGCCATCATCTGGCAACCGTTACACACGCCGAGGGCAAACGTATCTGAGCGAGCAAAATACTGGGAAAACTGATCGGAAAGCTGTGTATTGAACAAAATACTCCGTGCCCAGCCCTCGCCTGCGCCCAACACATCCCCATAACTGAACCCACCCACAGCGACCAAGCCCTGAAAGCCTGACAAGTCAGCCGAACCAGATTGCAAATCAGTCATATGGACATCCCAGGCCTCGAACCCGGAACGATCAAACGCCCAGGCCATCTCAACCTGGCTGTTACAGCCCTGCTCGCGCAAGATCGCCACGCGGGGCCGCACACCCTTGTTGATAAAAGGCGCTGCAATGTTTTCCTGAGGATCGAACCCGACAATCGGGGTCATACCTGGATCGGTGGTATCGGACCACGCCTCAAACTCAGCCTGCGCGCAAGCGGGGTTGTCACGCAGGGCAGCAATGCGATAGCTCACATCACTCCAAAGCTTGGCGAGTTCTGCGCGCGGTTTGCTCCAGATTTTCTTGCCATCGCGGTAAATTTCGATTTGGTCTGTTGGATTGAGGGATCCAATAACATGTGAATGCACAGACAGTCCTGCTGCGCGCAAGACTTGCATGACGGCATCACGCTCTGAACTTGGCACTTGAAGCACCCCACCCAACTCTTCATTGAACAAGGCTTTGATAGTGAGCTCTTTACGCTGAACTTCTACCTGCGCTGCACGAATGTTGTAAGCGTCCCAATCTTCGGCATTGGCGTCGATGGTCAACATATCGAGGTTCAAAGAAACACCTGTATGTCCGGCAAACGCCATTTCACAAACGGTCGCCAACAAACCTCCGTCAGAGCGATCGTGATAAGCCAGCAACACGCCAGACTCAGCCAAGGCACGAATTGTGACAAAAAATGTCCTCAAAGCCTCGGCATCATCGGCGTCGGGTGTTTGCTCACCCACTTGGTTACACACTTGTGTCAAGATCGACCCGCCCATGCGTTTTTTTCCGCTCCCCAAGTCAATCAGGATCAGCGAAGTCGGCCCGACATCCGTGCGCAACTGTGGGGTTAAGGTCTGTCGTACATCCTGTACCGGGGCAAACGCCGTCACAATCAAGGACACAGGTGAAATCACCTGGCGTTTTTCGTCCTCATGCGTCCAGCTTGTTTGCATTGACAGGGAATCCTTGCCCACAGGAATCGACAGTCCAACACGCTGACATAACGCGCTGACGGCAGAGACCGTATCAAACAGCGCGGCATCCTGCCCTGGAGCGCCACACGCTGCCATCCAGTTCGCAGATAGTTTGATGTCCTCTATACGGGCGACATCGGCTGCAGCCAGGTTAGTCAAGGCTTCGCCTACCGCCATCCGTCCAGAGGCAGCAGCATCGATCACAGCAATCGGTGTACGTTCACCCATCGCCATGGCTTCGCCGCGCGTACCGTCATGGTCTGAAAGCGTCACCGCACAATCTGCCACAGCGACCTGCCAAGGACCGACAAGTTGATCGCGACTCGACAGACCGCCCACGGTACGGTCACCAATCGTGATGAGAAAGCTTTTATTCGCGACGGTTGGGTGCTGCAAAACGCGCGTAACCGCATCATCCAAAGCAATCAAAGTCAAATCGAGAGGAACTGTTTGTGGTGCAACCCGTTTGACCTCTCGTGTCATGCGCGGAGGTTTACCCAAAATCACATCGATCGGCACATCAACGGGGCGCAAACCGCTCTGAGGCGACAGCGCATCGAGACCCGGCAAGCCTTCGCCTTGAACGACTTTTAACTGACGCGCCTCTGTCGCCACACCAATCACAGCAAACGGACAACGCTCGCGCTCGGCGATCATTTGAAAACGCGGCAAATCCTTGGGCAAGACCGAAAGCACATAGCGCTCTTGGGATTCGTTACTCCACATCTCTGCGGGCGACATGCCGGACTCTTCGAGGTGCACACGATTTAACTCAAAGGTCGCGCCTCGGCCTGCGTCATTGACAAGCTCTGGAAAAGCATTTGATAAACCACCTGCCCCGACATCATGGATCGCCACAATCGGATTGTTTGCACCTTGCTGCCAGCAGCGATCAATCACCTCTTGGCAACGACGCTCGATTTCAGGGTTTCCACGTTGTACGGAATCAAAATCTAAGGCTGCGGTATTGGTGCCAACCGCCATGCTGGAGGCAGCACTCCCACCCATGCCGATCCGCAAACCGGGTCCGCCAAGCTGAATCAGCAGAGAGCCTGGTTCAATGCGGTCTTTTTTAGTACAGCCCTCATCAATACTGCCCAGACCGCCCGCGATCATGATGGGCTTGTGATAGCCCCAGCGTGTTTGACCCGCAGTCTGCTCATAGGAGCGGAAATACCCCAGCAAATTGGGACGACCAAATTCGTTATTAAAGGCCGCTGCACCCAAAGGCCCCTCAATCATGATGGACAAAGGCGACGCAATCCGATCAGGTGCCCCGTGATGGTCAGACTCCCAACTGCGGGGCGCATCCTCGAATCTCAGGTGGGAAACCGTAAAGCCTGCCAGGCCCGCTTTGGGCTTGGAACCTCGTCCCGTCGCGCCTTCGTCACGGATTTCTCCACCCGCTCCCGTCGAGGCGCCTTCAAAAGGTGCGATCGCGGTTGGATGGTTATGGGTCTCGACCTTCATCACCGTATGGACGGTTTTAAGTTCTGTTCCATACACCGCAGCTTGGCCCTCATTGCCAGCCGCAGCTTGAAAGCGTTGAGCCTCGCCGCCCTCCATGATGGCTGCGTTGTCCGAGTAGGCCACCACTGTGCCTAAAGGCTGGGCCGCGTGAGTTTCACGAATCATGCCAAACAGGGTTTTGGACTCCGGCTGTCCATCAATCACCCACTGGGCATTGAAAATCTTGTGCCGACAATGCTCGCTATTGGCCTGCGCAAACATCATGAGCTCGACATCCGTTGGGTCGCGGCCAAGCTCGGTAAATGAATGCGTCAAATAATCAATTTCATCCTCGGACAGCGCCAGACCAAGCTTAGTATTCGCGTCTAGAAGCGCAGCCTTGCCCTGCGCCATCACCGCCACGGTCTGCATCGGCTTGCCGGGCAGTGAGCGAAATAACACCTCAGGGTCGAAATTAGCGTCTACGACTGTTTCAGTCATTCGGTCGTGTAAGCAACTGGCCGCCTGCGCCAACATCTCGGCATCCAGACGTTTACTTTTAAGCCAGCCACGCTCAGGGGTCAAGGTGTACTCGATGCCTCGCTCGATCCGCCGGACTCCGAGCAGACCGCAATTGTGTGCGATATCGGTTGCCTTGCTCGCCCAGGAAGAAATCGTGCCAAGTCGCGGAATGACGCGCAGCACAATCGCACCATCCGCCACTGAAGACCGATCGTGAGGCACTCCATAGTCCAGCAGTTGGGTCAAACGTGCTTTTGTTGTGGCATCCGGGGACACTTCACACCAGACAAAATGCTCATATCGGGCGTTGACCCCAGAAATAGGCAGACCAAGAGCACGCAGCTTTGCAAGCAAGCGTTCTAGGCGAAAACTGGATAAAACTGAGGAGCCGGGGATAAGCAGAATATGAGACACTTTGACGACCAGGAGGCAACGTAGGGGAAAACACGTATTTTAGCGTCCTGAGGCACCTTTAGGGACGATGAACGCTCAGTTCATTGCTATGATTGTTAACAATTAGAAAACCTTTGGAGACAAAAATGTCTATTACACGTCGCAAACTATTGACTGGCATGGGTGCAGGCGCTATTACCTTGGCCTCTCCTCTCAACAGCGCCTGGGCACAATCCAAAGCTGAATTTACCTACAAGTACGCCAACAACCTGCCCTTGACCCATCCGATGAATATTCGGGCCAAAGAAATGGTAGAAGCGGTTTTGAAAGAAACAAATGGTCGCGTTGAAATTCGTATTTTCCCAAGCAGCCAACTCGGCTCTGATACCGATATGCTCAGCCAAGTTCGAAGCGGCGGTGTTGAGTTTTTCACTTTGTCAGGCCTGATCTTGGCCACGCTCGTCCCTGCGTCTTCCATTACGGGCATTGGCTTCGCCTTCGGCAACTACAACGACGTGTGGAAAGCCCTTGATGGTGATTTGGGCGAGCATGTTCGCAAGGAAATCAATAAAGCCAACCTCGTCGTCATGGACAAAATCTGGGACAATGGCTTTAGACAGATTACCTCTTCGACCAAGCCCATCCAAACTGCCGCCGATCTCAAGGGCTTTAAGATTCGTGTGCCTGTGTCTCCGCTGTGGACTTCGATGTTCAAGGCGTTTGATTCAGCACCCGCCTCTATCAACTTCAACGAAGTTTATAGTGCACTCCAAACCAAGATCGTTGATGGTCAAGAAAATCCACTCGCCATCATTGATACTGCAAAACTCAATGAAGTCCAAAAATATTGCTCAATCACAAACCATATGTGGGATGGTTTTTGGTTCTTGGCTAACAAACGTGCCTGGGAGAGATTGCCAGAAAACCTCAGAGCAATCGTTGCAAAAAATATTAATGCGGCCGGCATGAAAGAACGCGAGGACGTTGCAGGCATGAACGCGACTCTGCAAAAAGGATTAACCGCAAAAGGCATGATCTTTAATCAGACAACTCCGGACTCGTTCCGCGATCGTCTGCGCGCCGGCGGCTTTTACACAGAATGGAAGACAAAACTCGGAAACGATGCTTGGTCCATGCTGGAGCGTTATAGCGGCAAGTTGGCCTAATGGTTGTAGCTTAAAGCAAAGTCACGACTCAAGCTTGAGAAATTCGGGCGCCCTTTTTGTGGCGCCCAAATTTTTACTGACACTGAATTAAGACCTTTTGCATTACCCGGAGTTTTAATGACAACCGAAGTCGCGCCCCAACCAGTCCCAGTTATTTCACGACTGATTAAACCGCTCGAGGTGCTCAGCGCAACGTTGCTTGTTACGATCATCGTTCTTCTTTTTGTTGGTGTCGTCGCGCGCTACGTTTTTTCTCTTCCGATCGTTTGGATCGATGAGGTGGTGTCACTTTCATTTCTGTGGCTGGCCATGCTCGGCACTGCCATTGCCATGCATCGCAATGAGCATCTAAGACTCAGTTTGTTTTTGGACATGATGCCCAAAAAAATACAAGGCTTTATCCATGCATTGGCGCTCGTTGCGATCGTCGCATTTCTTTTAGCGCTTATTCAACCCGCCTTCATTTATGCGCAAGAAGAATGGTTTGTGAAGTCACCCGCACTGAACATACCCAATACATACAGAGTCTCCGCACTTGCCTTTGGCATTTTGGCCATGCTTGCCATACTCGTCACCTACGCTGCCCGCACAGCGAGCCTGCGTAACCTTGCTGCAGCCGTGGCTGTTGTAATTGTATTGACGGCCCTCTGCTGGATAAGCTCAAGCGCGCTCATTGAAATAGGTTATTACAACATCGCTATTTTCATGGTTGTATTGGTCTCTCTTTGTCTTGTTGCAGGCGTACCGATTGGCTTTTGTTTCGGCATTGGCGCGCTGAGTTATTTAGCCTTCGCGACCAACGTGCCACTCATGGTGATTATTGGCCGAATGGACGAAGGCATGTCGAGTCTGATTTTGGTATCGGTCCCGATCTTTGTTCTTCTCGGATGCGTCTTGGATGCAACCGGTATGGGCAAAGCCATTGTTGACTTTTTAGCTTCGTTACTTGGACACATTAAAGCAGGCATGTCCTACGTACTTTTAGGTTCATTATTTATTGTTTCTGGTATCTCAGGCTCTAAAGTCTCAGACATGGCGACGATTGCACCCGCTCTATTTCCAGAAATGAAACGTCGCGGGCATAAACCGAAAGAAATGATTGCACTACTCGCAACGGGCGCCGCGATGGCTGACACCGTGCCGCCAAGCATCGTATTAATTGTTCTTGGCTCGGTTGCCGGAGTCTCGATTGCAGGGCTCTTTCAAAGCGGCGTCATCATTGCGATAGTGCTGCTGATCGCTCTGGCTATTTTGGCAAGATGGAAGGCGCGCCATGAAGTCATGGATCAAGTCAAACGTTCAAGCAGTTCTGTTATTGGGCGGGCCCTTTTAATTGCATCGCCAGCACTGGTTCTGCCGTTTTTAATACGCAGTGCCGTTGGTGGTGGCGTTGCAACCGCAACTGAGGTCTCTACTATTGCGGTTCTTTACGCCATGATTATTGGTCAGGTTTTATATGGCGGTTTGGGTTGGAATAAGATTTACAGCATGCTGGTAGAAACCGCGGCACTAAGCGGTGCAATATTGTTGATTCTAGGAACAGCCTCTGCGATGGCCTGGGCGATAACCCAAAGTGGCGTCGTACAAAATCTTTCGCAGTTTCTAACCACGCTGCCAGGCGGTGTCGTCACGTTCATGATTGTCACAATCCTGATCTTTTTAATCTTGGGATGTTTACTTGAAGGACTCCCCGCAATTTTAATCTTGGCACCTATTATGTTTCCGATCGCCAGAAAACTCGGGATACACGATATCCATTATTCAATGGTCGTCGTGACCGCAATGAATATTGGACTGATGATGCCTCCGATTGGCATCGGATTTTTTGTCGCCTGCCGTATTGGCAATACTTCGCCAGATGAAGTCATGGGTGCCATCTGGCCTTATATTATGGCTTTGATTGCAGGTCTTATACTCATCGCCGCAATCCCTTGGTTTTCAACAGTCGCGCTTTAAACGATGTGTGTTGCATTATAAAAAAGTCTGCCAAATGGGGCAGCCTTTTTTTAGAGCGGATACTTATTGACTTAGGCTTACTTTTTACGAACCGGTGGCAAGTCTGTGCAATGCCCTTCGGCCGCCTCTGCCGCGAGCCCGATCGACTCACCAAGCGTGGGGTGTGGATGAATCGTTTTACCAATATCCACAGCATCAGCGCCCATCTCGATCGCCAGGGCAACCTCACCGATCAAATCACCTGCGTGGGTGCCCACAATCCCACCACCCAAAATCTTGTGGGTCGTGGCATCAAACAACAGTTTAGTAAAGCCCTCATCACGACCATTGGCGATCGCGCGCCCAGAGGCGGCCCAAGGAAACACACCCTTGGTGATGGCAATGCCTTCTTGTTTGGCTTGATCTTCAGTCAATCCTACCCATGCAATCTCAGGATCGGTATAGGCCACAGAAGGAATGACACGTGCATCAAAATAACTCTTTTGACCCGCGGCGACCTCAGCGGCAACATGGCCCTCGTGCACAGCTTTGTGCGCAAGCATCGGTTGCCCAACAATATCGCCGATCGCGAAAATATTGGGCACGTTGGTCCGCATCTGTCGATCAACCTCGATGAAACCACGGTCGGTGACCACGACACCCGCACGGTCAGCGGCGATTTTTTTACCATTTGGCGTGCGACCAACGGCTTGCAGCACCAAGTCATAGCGCTGAGGCTCTTTAGGCGCGCCCTCGCCTTCAAACGTCACATAAA
Organism: Zwartia lucis; assembly: GCF_965234455.1. GTDB lineage: Bacteria > Pseudomonadota > Gammaproteobacteria > Burkholderiales > Burkholderiaceae_B > Zwartia > Zwartia lucis. Next base: position 371,867 of record NZ_OZ248473.1, read on the forward strand.
TGCCGTCTTTTTTAGCGACGGCACCGACGGTTTTCGTCTTGAGCATCAAATTGTCAAAACGATGGCCGTTCATTTTTTGCCAGACTTTGACGAGATCGCGGTCCGCGCCCTGCATCAAACCGTCCTGCATCTCAACGACATCGAGACGTGAGCCGAGCGCGGAATAGACCGTCCCCATCTCAAGTCCGATAATGCCGCCGCCCACGATCAACATTTTTTTGGGAATACTGCGCAACAGTAAGGCGCCTGTCGAGTCCACCACACGCTCATCCTCAGGCATGAAAGGTAGTTTGACGGACTGACTCCCAGCTGCAATGATCGCCTGACCGAAAGCGATGGTTTGCACACCCTTGTCCGTTTTGACGCTGAGGTGGTTCGCCGTCACAAACTCGCCCAACCCTTGAATCACCATGACTTTGCGAGCTTTGGCCATGCCGGCTAAACCGCCTGTTAATTTACCAATCACGCCGTCTTTGAATGCGCGCAACTTATCCAGATCGATCTTAGGCTTCGCAAAAGAAATACCGTGGGCTTCGAGTGCCTGGGCTTCCTCCAACACAGCGGCGGTATGCAGCAAGGCCTTGGAGGGAATACAACCCACATTCAAACACACGCCACCTAGCGTGGCGTAACGCTCAACGAGCACAACGTTCAAACCAAGATCGGCGGCCCGGAAGGCTGCGGAATAACCACCGGGTCCCGCGCCAAGCACCAACAAGTCATACCGACCGTCTACGTTGCCAGCAAAACTAGCTGTCGCAGGCAAAGCAGCCGCAGTCGGTGCTGCGGTAGGTGCGGCTGCTGCAGCAGAACCAGCCGCCATTTTCATGATGACCGAGCCTTGCTTGACCTTGTCTCCGACCTTCACAGAAATGCTTTGGATCACACCCGCTTGCGCACTCGGGATCTCCATCGAAGCCTTATCTGACTCAACAGTGATCAAACCTTGATCCGCTTTGACTGCGTCTCCGACTTTGACGAGGAGCTCAATGACTTCAACGGTATCGAAATCACCAATATCGGGAACGACCACATCGATTGGATTGCTCATGGCAACTCCTTAAAGCGCGATACGGCGGAAGTCCGCCAGGAGGCTGCCAAGGTAGGCATTGAAACGTGCGCCTGACGCGCCATCGATCACACGATGATCATAGGAAAGCGAGAGCGGCAAGGTCAGCTGCGGCACGAAGGTCTTGCCGTCCCAGACGGGCTTCATATAGGAACGGGATACGCCCAAGATCGCGAGTTCGGGGGCATTGATAATGGGGGTGAAATGGGTGCCGCCGATACCACCGAGTGAGGAAATCGAAAAGCATCCACCTTGCATTTCAGCGGGAGAAAGTTTTCCGTCGCGGGCTTTTTTAGCAAGCTCGCTGCTCTCATTGGCGAGCTCGATGATGCCTTTTTTATCCGCATCACGAATCACGGGTACGACAAGCCCATTGGGAGTATCCGCCGCGAAGCCAATATGAAAATATTGTTTCATGATCAGCTGATCGCCATCAAGCGAGGCATTGAATTCGGGGAATTTCTTAAGGGCTGCCACGCACGCCTTGATTAGGAACGCGAGCATCGTGACCTTGACACCGGACTTTTCATTCTCTTTGTTGAGTGTGAGGCGCAAGGCTTCGAGTTCAGTGATGTTGGCTTCGTCATTATTCGTAACGTGCGGAATCATGACCCAATTGCGGTGCAGATTCGCGCCGGAAATTTTCTTGATGCGAGAAAGCGGTTTAGGCGTGACTTCGCCAAATTTGGTGAAGTCGATCTTCGGCCAGGGCAACAGGTCAAGCCCCCCCATGGAGGCGCCACTGGAAGCGCCGCTAGATGCGCCTGATCCACCCGCTGCACCGGCCAAGGACTGTTTCACGAAATTTTGCACATCTTCTTGGAGGATACGTTGCTTATTGCCCGTACCTGTCACAAGATTCAGATCAACGCCCAATTCACGGGCAAATTTGCGCACTGACGGTGAGGCATGGGCCATACCACCCGTCGATACGGGCATTTCCAGTTTGCCTGCTGCAGGCGCGCTGGACGGTGAAGTCGCCAGCGCGGAGACCGCCGCCGACACGCTAGCGGCGGACGCGGTTGCAGGTGCAGGGACAGCGGCAGGTGCAGGTACGACAGGTGCAGTAACAGGTGCAACTGCGGGCGCGGCTGTGGCGACTGCTGCGGGTGCTGCGGGTGCAGGCGCAGCGCCTGCGGCAGCGGCTTCAACGTGCATCATCACGCTGCCCTGCTTGACCTTATCACCCACCTTGACTTCGATGGACTTGACCACACCACCGATCGAGGTGGGGATCTCCATCGAGGCCTTGTCGGACTCGACGGTAATCAAGCTTTGTTCTGCTTTAACGGTATCGCCGACTTTGATCAGGATCTCGATCACCTCGACGGTATCGAAATCCCCGATGTCCGGAACTTGAATAGCTGTGACGTTGCTCATGTCAGGTCTCTTTATCAGGCGTATTGAGGATTGGCTTTGTTGGGATTGATGCCATATTTCTTGATGGCAGCCGCCACTTGGCTCACCGGTACCTTGCCATCGTCGGCCAACGCGCGCAACGTGGCCAACACGACAAAGTGACGATCGACTTCAAAATGCTCGCGCAACTTGGAACGGAAATCCGAGCGCCCAAAGCCATCTGTTCCAAGGACTTTATAGTCGCGACCACGCGGCATGAAGGGACGGACCTGATCGGCGAACAATTTCATGTAATCCGTTGAGGCAATGATCGGACCTTCGGTCTTTTCAAGCAGGCTTGAGACAAAAGGTGTTTGAGGTTTGCCGGTTGGATGCAACATATTGTGACGTTCGCAATCCAAACCATCGCGACGCAACTCCGTAAAGCTCGTCACGCTCCAGATGTCAGCCGAGACGCCCCAATCATTTTCCAACAGCTCAGCGGCCGCCATGACCTCACGCAAAATCGTACCGGAACCCAGTAGTTGAGCACGCAGTTTATTTTTACCGCCTTTTTTGAGGCGATACATGCCCTTGATGATGCCCTCTTCGTCGCCCTTTTTCAAACCGGGCTGCGCATAGTTTTCGTTCATTACGGTCAGGTAAAAGAACACATTTTCTTGGTCTTCGACCATGCGCTTTAAACCATGCTGAATGATGACGGCCAACTCGTGCGCAAAGGTGGGATCGTAGGAAACGCAATTAGGAATGGTCGAAGAGAAAATATGGCTATGGCCGTCTTCGTGCTGGAGTCCTTCACCGTTTAGCGTGGTGCGACCTGCAGTCCCTCCTAGCAAGAAACCTCTGGCTTGCATATCGCCCGCAGCCCAGGCCAGATCACCAATGCGCTGGAAACCAAACATCGAATAGTAGATATAAAACGGGATCATGATGCGGTTATTCGTCGAGTACGACGTCGCAGCGGCGATCCAAGAACTAAACGCACCCGCTTCGTTGATGCCCTCTTGTAAGAGCTGTCCATCGGCGGCTTCGCGGTAGTACATCACCTGGTCTTTATCGACGGGGGTGTACTTTTGTCCCTCAGGGGCATAAATACCAATCTGACGGAACAAGCCTTCCATACCAAAGGTACGGGACTCGTCTGCCAAAATTGGCACCACGCGTGGACCGAGATCCTTGTCACGTAGAACTTGATTGAGCACGCGCACAAACGCTTGTGTGGTCGAGATTTCGCGACCTTCGGCCGTTGGATCCAGGACAGGTCTCAAAACCTCAAGAACAGGCGCTTTGAGTGTCTCGTCAGCACGGGTCCGGCGCTTGGGCAAGTAACCGCCCAAGGCTTTACGACGCTCGTGCAAGTACAGCATTTCGGGAGAGTCTTCGGCAGGTTTGAAGTATGGGACTTCCTCAATCTTGCTGTCTGGAATCGGGATGTTATAGCGATCGCGAAACTCTCGGATGGTGTCCGTGTCGAGCTTTTTTTGTTGATGTGATGGATTTTTGGCCTGAACCATATGTCCCACGCCATAACCTTTGATGGTTTTGGCCAGGATCACGGTAGGTTGTCCCGTGTGCTTGGTGGCGGCAGAAAATGCGGCATACACTTTGTGCGGGTCGTGACCGCCACGATTGAGGCGCCACACATCCTCATCGCTCATGCGTGACACCATTTCAAGTAGCTTAGGATGCTTGCCAAAAAAGTGTTCGCGTACGAACTTACCGTCGTTGGCTTTATAGGCCTGGTATTCGCCGTCGACAGTGTCTTCCATGATCTTGCGCAGGATGCCTTCTTTGTCGCTGGCCAACAAAGGATCCCAGTAGCCACCCCAGATCATTTTGATCACATTCCAACCACTGCCCCGGAAGTCGCCCTCTAGCTCTTGAATGATTTTTCCATTGCCGCGCACAGGACCATCGAGTCGCTGCAAGTTGCAATTGATCACAAAAATCAGGTTATCGAGCTTTTCACGCGAGGCCAAGCTGATCGCACCCAAGGACTCGGGTTCATCCATCTCGCCATCACCGCAAAACACCCAGACCTTGCGCTGACTCGTGTCTGCGAGGCCGCGCGCATGGAGGTATTTGAGAAAGCGTGCCTGGTAGATCGCCATCAACGGGCCCAAACCCATGGAGACCGTTGGAAACTGCCAGAACTCGGGCATGAGCTTGGGGTGAGGATAGGAAGACAAGCCTTTGCCATCCACCTCTTGACGGAAATGATCCAGTTGCTCTTCGGTCAACCGACCCTCAAGATAGGCACGTCCATAGACACCCGGCGAAGAGTGCCCTTGGAAATACACCAAGTCCCCGCCTCGCTCAGGGGTATCCGCATGCCAAAAATGGTTTTGACCGCAGCCGATCATTGTGGCCAGAGAGGCGAAGGAGGCGATGTGGCCACCGAGGTCTCCGCCATCAGGCGGGTTGTGCTTGTTGGCCTTAACGACCATCGCCATGGCATTCCAACGGATGATGCTGCGAATACGCGCTTCGAGCTCAAGGTTGCCAGGCTGTGTGGGCTCTAAACCAACGGGAATCGTGTTGAGATAAGCAGTATTAGGAGAAAAAGGAATATGCGCACCAGAGCGGCGTGCCAAATCTGTCAGGCGCTCTAAGAGAAAATGCGCACGCTCTGGACCTTCGCGGTCCAACACGGCTGCCAAAGCATCTAGCCATTCTTGCGTTTCCAGCGAATCGACGTCGTTCGCGGCATTGAAACCGGCAGCTTGTGGTGCCATGTGAATCTCCTGATTCGTAGGTTCTTTTAAATGAGAGCCTAACTGTTTTTTGGGTATTTGCCGCATTCTAGGTATAACTTTTGGTTGCGGCAACAAAAATTTCACAAGGCGGTAAGTATTTTCGCATTATGAAACGAATAAGGGCAATCCCCTGTCATAACCTGACTAAAATGCACTAACCATCCTTTCGCGTGAAATATGTCCGCCCCCCCAAAGTCTGTCATTGCTGCGCCCTTTATAGATCAGGCTCGCCTTCGCCGGCGTCGCTGGTATTGGCTCACGCCAATGCTGATCCTGATCCTGTATGCGTGTGTGATGGGCGCCTTCTTTTGGCTTCAGCGCATCCAGGATGGCAGCGTGATGTTTATCACGATCGATCAGGAGATGCGCCAACACCGTTTAATTTGGGTGGTCATTGCACTGTCGGTGGTGATTGTGATCGCGCTGCTGATTTTGTTGCGCTACACGCGATATCGCTCAGAGGCCGAGGCCGCGTTAATCGCGGAGACGGGCTTTAGGCGTGCCATGGAAAACTCTATGTCAACGGGGATGCGCGTGTTAGATCTCGAAGGACGTATCGCCTATGTCAATCCGGCGTTTTGCCGCATGATTGGGTGGAATGAAGCGGACCTCATCGGCAGAATGCCGCCCTTCCCCTACTGGGTTCCTGGCATGCACGACTCGCATATTCAAACGTTGGAAAGCGTGTTAGCTGGCAAAGCACCGAGCAGTGGCTTAGAACTCGAAGCGCAACGTCGAGACGGTTCGCGTTTCAACGCGCGCATGTATGTCTCGCCACTCCTTGATCCACAAAACAACCAAATCGGCTGGATGACCTCCATGACCGACATTACAGAACCCAAGCGAATCAGAGAGGCGCTGACTGCAGCCCACGAGCGTTTTATGACGGTTCTTGAAGGGCTAGATGATGCGATCTCTGTGACCGCAGATACGAACGAAGGTCTTGAGCTCTTGTTTGCCAATCGTACTTACCGACGATTGTTTGGCGCACAGACCAATGGTCATGATGAATTGCTAGCGGGTCGCCGCGGACGTTATACCGACGAGTCTGTTGAGATTTTTTCGGCCTCAGTACAAAGATGGTTTGAAGTGCAGCACCGCATGCTGGCCTGGACAGACGGGCGACGCGTCAGGCTGCAGGTCGCCCGTGACATCACGGAACGTCGTCAGCACGAAGAAACCTCCCGCATTCAACAAGAAAAGATTCAAATTACCAGTCGCCTGACCACCATGGGTGAAATGGCTTCTTCATTAGCCCACGAACTGAACCAACCCCTGACCGCGATCGCCAACTACAGCATGGGCGCGGTCGCCATGGTCAAATCAGGCAATGCCAACATGGAAACCCTGCTGCCTGCTTTGGAAAAAGCAGCCGCTCAAGCGCAGCGCGCGGGCAAAATCATCAGCCGTATCCGGGACTTTGTGAAACGCAGCGAACCACGTCGTCAGGCGATCCAGATTCAAACCGTGATGGATAACGCCATCAGTCTTGCCGAAATTCATTCCCGCAAGCGCCAAGTGGCGATCAGTCACAAGGTGCCCGAGAATTTACCAGACGTCTTTGCCGATCCGATTCTGATTGAACAAGTGTTATTGAACTTGCTTAAAAATGGCTTGGAATCGATGGAGCACAGCGCGGTTGAAACCCTGGTCGTCGCCGTCACGCTGCATGACAATCAAATCGAAGTCGCCGTCACGGATCGTGGCCACGGACTTTCGGACCCAGAACGCCTGTTTGAGCCCTTCTTTAGCACTAAAACCGAGGGGCTTGGCATGGGTTTGAATATTTGCCGCACTATTATCGAGTCTCATCATGGTCGCCTTTGGGCGGTCAGCAATCCAGAAGGCGGAACAACCTTTCGCTTTACACTGCCTTGTGTTTCAAGCCTTGAAGCGCAAAAGCACCTTCAGTCCGAGGAGTTACTTACATGAATGCACCCCAAACCGCGAGCACCGTTTACATCGTTGATGATGACGAAGCTGTCAGGGACTCCTTGCGTTGGCTGCTCGAAGCCAACAACTATCGGGTTCGGGCATTTCCAAGCGGTGAAAGCTTTTTGGCTGAGTATGACGAGAAACGTCCTGGTGTGCTGATCGTGGATGTGCGTATGCCTGGCATGAGCGGTTTAGAGTTGCAAGAGCAACTGATCGCTCGTAAATCAACCATGCCAATCGTCTTTATTACTGGACATGGAGATGTACCGATGGCCGTGTCCACCATCAAAAAAGGGGCGATCGACTTTCTTGAAAAGCCCTTTGACGAAACCGACCTGCGTGAAATCGTTGGACGGATGTTCGAACAAGCCAATGAAAGGCTCTCGCAAGCACAAGCCCAGCGTGAGCATGAGGCCATGCTGGCACGCCTGACCGCACGTGAACAACAGGTGCTCGAGCGCATCGTTGCAGGTCGACTCAATAAACAGATCGCCGACGACTTAGGCATCAGCATCAAAACAGTCGAAGCGCATCGTGCCAACATCATGGAAAAACTACAAGTGACCACGGTCGCAGACCTGATGAAAGTCGCCCTCAGCAAACCCGAGATCTCCGCATGACGGCACGTGTCATTGATGGTGTCAAGCTCGCGGCCACGATACGCGAAGAAGTTGCTCAGCGTGCGGCGGCCTTGACTACCGCAGGAACAAAACCTGGTCTTGCGGTAATCTTGGTCGGTCAAGACCCGGCCTCGAAAGTGTATGTAAAAAACAAAGTGGCCGCCTGTGAAAAGGCAGGTTTGCACTCAGTCCTCGAACAATATGGTGCCGAGATGACGCAGGAGGCACTGCTCGAGCGTGTTCGCACACTGAACGCAGACCCTTCTATTCACGGGATCCTGGTGCAATTGCCTTTACCTGCGCACATTGACGCGCACCTCGTCATCGAAACCATCGCCGCCAACAAAGACGTCGACGGCTTTCACATTAGCAATGCCGGCTTGCTCATGATCGGTAAGCCGCTCTTTAGACCCTGCACACCATACGGTGTCATGAAAATGCTCGAGTCCGAACAAGTTTCTTTGAGAGGCGCAGTCGCTGTGGTGATTGGCGCAAGCAATATCGTTGGAAAACCGATGGCCATGCTGCTGCAAAGCGCAGGCGCGACGGTCACGATTTGTAACTCCAAAACAAAAGACCTGGGCTGGCATACTCGCCATGCGGATATTCTGGTTGTCGCCACGGGCAAGCCTAAAATGATTGATGCGAGCATGGTCAAAGATGGGGCGATTGTGATTGATGTCGGCATTAACCGCGAGGCAGATGGAAAACTCTGTGGTGATGTTGATTTTGAAAGCGTAAAAACTGTCGCCGGAGCCATCACGCCTGTGCCTGGCGGTGTAGGACCCATGACGATTGCGATGTTATTGGTCAATACGGTCGAGGCCGCTGAACGCGCTCAACAAAGGTAGGCTACAAACATGAATCCTCTTCTCGTCCCAATGGATACATTGGTCGATTACGCATCGATCACTCCAAACCACGTCAGCCAAGCCATCGAGCAGCTCCTGGCCAAAGCACGGACCGCAATCGATGTTGCCGCCGATCCCTCGCTCGCGCCCACTTGGGACGCGATCGTGACACCGCTTGATGATGCCTCGGAGCCTTTGTGGCGCGCGTGGTCAATCGCTGGCCACTTAAATGCCGTGGTCAACACACCCGAGTTACGCGATGTCTACAACAAGATGCTCGGACCGATCAGTGAGTTTTCAACCTGGGTCGGCTTGCACGAGGGTCTCTACAAGCAGTATCAGCGCTTGCGTGACGTCGAGGCGTTTCCAACATGGTCTGCAGCCCGTCGTCGGGTCATTGACCTTGCGTTGCGCGACTTCAAGCTCAGTGGCGTTGAATTACAAGGCGAGGCACGGGCGCTTTATGCCGCAAACTCAGATCGTCAATCTCAAGTTTCACAAAAGTTTTCTGAAAACGTCCTGGATGCGACCGATCGCTGGTCACTCGTCATCGAAGACCTCAAACGTCTAGACGGCATCCCCGAAGACACTCTGGCTTCGCTCAAGGACCCTTTGGCTGATCGCTGGACGCTCAACCTCAAAATGCCTTGCTATTTACCGGTAATTCAATACGCGCACGATCGCGAATTACGTCGCACGCTCTATCATGCCTATGCCACGCGCGCCTCAGATCAGGGCGATACGAGCTTGGACAATTCTCCGTTGATCGAACAAGCACTTTCTTTACGTGCCGAAGAATCCCAGCTCCTGGGTTTTCAGCATTTTGCAGACCTGCGCCTGCAAACACGCATGGCCGACAGCGCCGAAGAAGTCATGGACTTTTTGCGCCAGCTCGCCAAACGCGCAAAACCCTTCGCCGAACGGGATCTCACCGAGCTCAAAGCGTTTGCCAAAAGTGAACTGGGATTGACCGAGTTACATCCATGGGATGTCCCCTATGCTTCCGAACGGCTGCGTGAAGCACGCTACGCGTACTCAGAAGATGAAGTCAAGCAGTACTTTACCGAGCCTCGCGTCTTGAGTGGACTGTTTGAAGTCATTGAGACCTTGTTCGGCGTCAAACTAGTGCCCTACACACTGAACGGCTGGCATGAGGATGTTCGGGCAGCAACAGTTCTGAATCACTCAGGTGAAATCTTGGGTTATCTGATGTTGGATTTATACGCGCGATCCGGAAAGCAAGGCGGTGCTTGGGTCGACAGCGAACGCAATCGTCGTAAACGCTTGTCAACAGTTCAAACGCCCGTGATCTATTTGACGTGCAATTTTGCCCGTCCTCAAGGCGATCGCCCTGCGTTGCTCACGCATGATGACGTCATCACACTTTTTCATGAGAGTGGTCATGCCTTGCACGCGTTGCTCTCTGAGGTGGACGAGCCCGGTGTTTCAGCTTTTGCGGCCGTTGAGTGGGACGCCATCGAGCTTCCTTCGCAGTTTATGGAAAACTTTTGTTGGGAGTGGCAGGTGCTTCAGCGCTTGACCGCACACATCGACTCGAATGAGCCGCTGCCTAAAGACCTTTACGATCGAATGAAAGCCGCACGTAATTTCCAAAGCGGTATGCAAACCGTGCGTCAAATCGAGTTTTCACTGTTTGACATTCAGTTACATAATCGTCGTCAGGGTCTATCGATTGCCGAGGTTCTCACACAACTCGATCAAGTCCGAGAGGAAGTCGCGGTGATACGCCCTCCTAGCTGGCATCGGTTTCCGCATAGTTTTTCACACCTTTTCGCGGGTGGTTACGGTGCGGGCTATTACAGTTACAAATGGGCTGAAGTCTTGTCCGCCGATGCCTTTGAAGCCTTTGAAGAGGCGGCAGCGCGCAGTGCAGTCTCGGCTCACCAAGCCTCGGGACATCTTGGTACGCTCGATCCAGAGACAGGGATGAAGTTTCGTCGTGAAGTGCTGGCGGTGGGTGGCACACGCCCTGCGGCCGAGTCCTTCAATGCCTTTCGCGGTCGCCCCCCAAAGATGGATGCTTTGCTGCGTCATAGCGGTATGCTCGATGCGTCCAAGCCCGATGCGTCCATGCCGCTAGTGACTTAACAATGTTTCATCTTTTTCGCATGCCACTCAACGCCATCATCAAGCGCACCATGATGGGTCTCATGGCGTTGAGCATCATGTTTTTAGCGGGGTGTTCTGATCCCACTCAGAAATGGTCTCTCTATGATGTGTCCGGACATTTACCAGACTTAAGGTTTTCTCTGGTTGGTGAAGGCAATAAGTCCATCACTCAACACGACCTCAAAGATAAAACCGTCCTGATGTTTTTTGGCTACGCCAGCTGTCCTGACGTCTGTCCGACAACGATGGCACAACTCACCGAAGTCTTGGAAAAACTAGGTGACGACGCTAAAGATGTACGTATCATCTTTGTCAGCGTCGATCCGCACCGTGATAAACCCGATGTGCTGCAAGCCTACGTGAATGCCTTTAACAAGAACGCGATTGGTTTAACCGGGAGTGAAAAACAGGTTGCCGATCTTGCACGCCGCTATCGTGTTGCCTATCAAATTGAAAAACCCAAGCCGGGTGACGATGCAAAAATCTATGATGTGACGCATAGCCGTGGCGTCTTTATTTTTGATAAGACGGGGCGTGCACGGCTGCTTGCACCCGATACAGAAAAGGTCGATGTAGTCACTCAGGACCTGCGTCAACTGATTTTGATGGGCGTATAACCGGCCTGCTTGATCGCAAGCTCAACTTGCTGAGCATCATGCGCACCTGAAATCGTGACGGTATGGGTGGGGACATCGCATAAAACACTCGCCTCAGGCGCCACACTGTGTACACTAACTGTAATAGTCTTCACGCAGTGATTGCATGTCATATCACTAACTTGGAATGATGTCATGAGCATGATCCTTCATATTTAATGGCATCTGAATCGTTTGATGATTTCAGCATGGTAGTGCAAATCTCCCCCAAGGTGACAGAACGCCACATTGAGTTGGCGATCAAGGGGATGACCTGTGCATCCTGTGTGCTGCGGGTAGAAAAAGCACTTGAAAAAGTAGCTGGCGTCGCTCTGGCTCAGGTGAATCTGGCGACACATCGTGCCTCCGTTAGTGTTGATGCATCCGTCCAAGCGCCGCAGTCGCTGGTCAATGCATTGCTGGAGGCCTCAGAGAAAGCGGGATACGAAGCCTCCTTGATTGACGGTGCTCAAGCCACAGAGGATGGACTTGCGGCCGAGCAAGAACAAGAAGCCCATGCGCTCAATCGCGCATTGACACTCGCGCTGGTTCTGACTTTGCCTGTTTTTGTCCTAGAGATGGGCGCGCATCTGTTTCCCGCCATCCACCACTTGATTCACGACACAATCGGCCTGCAACGCAGCTGGTGGTTGCAAGCACTGCTCACCACCCTGATTCTGTTGGGTCCTGGGCGCAGTTTTTTTACCAGAGGCTTTCCCGCGTTGTGGCGGCTTGGTCCAGACATGAACTCTCTAGTCGCACTGGGCGCCTCGAGTGCTTGGCTGTATTCCATGGTGACGACGTTTCAGCCGGCATGGTTACCGCAAGGAGCTCGACACGTCTATTTTGAAGCGGCTGCGGTGATCGTCACACTTATTCTGTTGGGGCGACTCCTCGAAACACGTGCACGTGGACGAACGGGCACTGCAATTAAACATCTCATCGGGTTGCAACCTAGGCAGGCTCGCGTCATGGTCGAGGGCGTGCCCACAGATATCAATATCGACTTGGTCAAGCCTGGCGACTTGATCTTGGTGCGTCCGGGGGAAAAAGTGGCGACCGATGGCGTCGTGACTGAAGGACAAGCTTATGTTGACGAGTCTATGATTACTGGTGAGCCGATCCCTGTCACCAAGCACCTGGGTGAGCGCGTCACGGCTGGAACACTCAACACGACGACAAGTTTTACCTACCGCACCACCCACACCGGGGCGCAAACGGTTCTAGCCCGCATTATTCGCATGGTTGAAACGGCGCAAGGCGCGAAGCTCCCGATTCAAGCTGTCGTGGATCGTGTCACGGCGCGTTTTGTGCCGGTCATCATGCTGTGCGCATTGCTGACTTTTTTAACCTGGCTGGCGCTAGGACCCGCACCCAGCCTCAGTTATGCGCTCGTCAATGCTGTTGCCGTGCTGATCATTGCCTGCCCTTGCGCAATGGGACTGGCCACGCCGACCTCGATTATGGTGGGAACGGGTCGGGCCGCGGAGTTGGGCATTTTATTTCGACAAGGTGAAGCACTACAACGACTGCGCGATGTCACGGTGATCGCTTTTGACAAGACCGGTACGTTGACTCAGGGACGGCCTACGCTGACCGACCTGGTCGTTTTAGATCCCCACTATGACCGCGCAATGGTGCTTGCCTGGACTGCCGCCATGCAACTGCACTCTGAGCACCCTATCGCTCAAGCGATTGTCGCGGCTGCGAATACAGAAAGGCTGCCCTTGCCTGCCGCGCGTGATTTCAAGGCCACCACAGGTGCAGGGGTGGCGTCCACGGTTGGCAACAAATCTCTGTTGTCAGGTGCACAACACTTTATGCGGATGCATGGAATCAGCACTGAAACACACAACGCACTGACCGAACAATGGGCAGCACAAGGCAAAACGCCTATTTATCTTGCCGTCGATGGTCAACTGGCCGCAATGATGGCGGTTTCTGACCCGATCAAATCAAGTGCGGCGTTGGCGATCAGCGCACTCAAACAGCTTGGTCTAAAGACCGTGATGATCACAGGAGATCACCCACTCACCGCACAAGCAGTCGCTGCACAGCTTGGGATTGACGAGGTACATGCACAAGTTTTACCCGAGGGAAAGGTCGCTCTATTGCTGCAATTACGTGCCCAACATCAAACGATTGCTTTCGTGGGAGATGGGATCAATGACGCCCCGGCACTGGCCACGGCCGATGTGGGCATCGCCATCGGCACTGGGACCGACGTCGCGATCGAGGCGGCGTCCGTGGTGCTCATGTCCGACAATCTGATGGGAGTCGCCACTGCCGTCAAGCTTTCACGCCATACCTTGAAAAATATTCATCAAAATCTTTTCTGGGCGTTTGCCTACAACGTCGCGCTCGTTCCGGTTGCGGCGGGGGTGCTTTATCCGAGTTTTGGCGTGCTGTTGTCACCGGTTTTTGCGGCAGGCGCGATGGCCTGCTCCAGTGTTTTTGTGGTGGTCAACGCCCTGAGACTCAAGCGCATCCGACCGGCAAGCTAGTGACTTGCCGGGAGCCTTAGCGTGTTGTTAGGGCTGCCAAGTCGTTGTCAGCGCAGCAGGATCTGGACGCTGCGCAGGTGGCAGCTTGACGCTCGGTGTACCGACTGCAAGAAAACCGACAAAACGGTAATCCAAGGTATCCAGACCAAGTGCCTCAGGCACTTCGTCCGTGTACGTCCCTAGCCCAGTACTCCAGTAGCTCGAGAAACCCATCATGTGCGCGGCGTTTTGAATATTCATTACTGCGGCGCCCATAGAAAGAGTTTGTTCGATCTCGGGGACTTTTTCGTTATCGTGAGAAATCTTGTAGGCCAACCCAATCAGCAAAGGGACGGAAGACAACCATTTGCGTGTATTTTGTTCCTTTTGCTCAGTGACCTCCCGACCTGAGCGGCGTGTCGCACCGATCGCCAGATCAGTCAAGGCACCAATGTTTTGCTGTTCGATCAAGACAAAACGCCAAGCTCGCAGAGCCGAATGGTCTGGCGCGCACACGGCCGCGGCGAGCAACTGTTGTAATTGCTCGGCATTGGGACCAGGCGCCTGAACGAGCTTTTGTGAACGGCGTGTGGTGATGGATTGAACGCAAGCAGAGGACATAGGTTTTCAGCAAAAAAGAGGATGAGCATTAGTATAAAAAAACCCTGCACCACTTACGCGATACAGGGTTTTGATGACATGCGCCTGAAAAATCAGACGCTAGTCAGTACAGAATTACAGCACTTGAATGTTGGTCGCTGATGGGCCTTTTGCGCCCTGACCAATTTCAAAGCTGACTTTCTGGTTTTCTTCGAGGGTTTTGTAACCACTCGAACGAATTTCTGAATAGTGAGCGAACAAATCTTTGCCGCCGCCGTCAGGCATAATAAAACCATAACCTTTTTCGGCGTTGAACCACTTCACGACACCAGTTGCCATTTCGAACTTCCTTGATAAATATAAAAATCGGGCAAAAACGCCCAGCGTGCTAGATGATCAAGGAAGGGATAGACACCACTGCTTACCATTAAGGGCGACAGCCTAGGTACAAAAACCGCGTCGCTTGAGAATCTTGCTTATTTAGTTTACGTGCGAAACTTGCCACAGTCAAACAATTATTCCCAAAAAAGCAACAATTTATGTAATAAGTCACTTTTCTCTGGATAATCACACAAAAAACAACAAAAAAAGTGATTTGTTTATTTTTTTTGGAAAAAATCAAAAAAAAACACTGCTAGGCTAGCTCTAAACTTTAGTTATTCCCTGAATAACGAGGTTTCATCCATGAAAGTGATCGTTTTAGGTGCCGGCGTCATCGGCACGACAACCGCGTACTACCTGGCAAAAGCCGGTGCCGACGTGACTGTTGTCGATCGCCAGCCTTGCGCCGCAAACGAAACGAGCTTTGCCAATGCGGGCCAAGTCTCACCAGGATATTCATCCCCTTGGGCCGCACCAGGCATTCCACTCAAAGCCATCAAATGGATGTTCGAAAAGCATGCCCCTCTTGCGATTCGTCTAGACGGCAGTCTATGGCAACTGAAATGGATGGCCAGCATGTTGCGCCAATGCACAGCCAAACGTTATGTCATCAACAAGGAACGCATGATGCGGGTGGCTGAGTACAGTCGCCACTGCCTCGACGCTCTGCGCATTGATACGGGGATTCAATACGAACAACGGACCTCGGGCACGCTACAACTCTTTCGCACGCAGGCCCAATTTGATGCGGCCAGCCGTGACATCGAGGTCCTCAAAGAATGTGGTGTCCCCTACGAACTCCTTCATCAACACGAGCTGACCGCTGTTGAGCCTGGCTTAAAAAATGCCAGCCATTTACTGGTGGGCGGCTTGAGACTGCCCAACGACGAAACAGGCGACTGCAACCTCTTTACCACCCGACTCGCGGCGATGGCAGAAACGCTCGGCGTCAAGTTCCTCTATGGTAAAGACATTCATCAACTGATCAACGAAGGCAACGAAATCAAGGGCGTGCGCGTCGGCCGCGAGACGCTCGTCGCGGATCGCTATGTTGTAGCGCTTGGCAGCTATTCGCGTGACCTGCTGGGACCTCTGAACATCGACCTGCCCGTATACCCCGTCAAAGGCTACTCTCTCACGGTCCCCCTTATCGACGAAAGTCTGGCTCCCCAGTCAACCGTGCTGGACGAAAGTTTCAAGGTTGCCGTGACGCGGTTTGACAAACGTATCAGGGTGGGAGGCATGGCCGAACTCAGTGGCTTTGATCTCAGACTCAATCCACAGCGACGCGCAACGCTTGAAAAAGTCGTCACGGATTTGTTTCCAGGCGGCGATGTCAACAAGGCTTCATTTTGGACAGGTTTACGTCCGATGACCCCTGACAGCACGCCAATTATTGGCGCAAGCCCTCTGCGTAACCTCTTTATCAATACAGGCCACGGCACCTTGGGCTGGACCATGGCCTGTGGATCGGGCAAGCTGATTGCGGATATTTTGACTGGCAAAAGTCCAGAAATCAGCACCGAAGGTCTTGCGGTCAGTCGCTATCATGCAGCACACTCTGGTATGGCTGCGCGCGCCATCGCATTACCCGCTTAGGAGCCGCACAAACCCAACGATTGGTATATGACTGCGAATGACACGACCCTCGAAAGCCTTAATTGATCTGGCGGCGCTGCGCCAAAACTACCTCACAGCACAAACCCTGCACGGCGGCCGCGCACTCGCTGTGGTCAAAGCGAATGCTTATGGGCATGGCGCTGTGCATTGCGCACATGCGCTCGCTGACATTGCGGATGGCTTTGCCGTCGCGTTTATGGCCGAAGCACTCGAGTTGAGACAAGCGGGCATTACCCGCCCCATACTCATACTCGAGGGTTGCTTTGACACGGCCGAACTGCTGGCGGCCCACAACCATCAAATATGGTTTGCAGTGCATCAAGCCGCTCAGATTGACATGATTCAAGCCAGTGCGCTGGCCCCCGCGAGCTTACATGTATGGCTTAAAGTCGACTCAGGTATGCATCGCGCAGGCTTCGCCCTCGACGAAGTCACCCAGGCCTATCAACGGCTGGCCTCTTGCACTGCTGTCGCCTCCATCACCCTGATGTCGCACTTTGCCCGCGCAGACGAACCCGACGAGGATGCCACTGCAGCACAAATCCGGGCTTTTGAAATGGCCACGCAAGACTTACCTGGCGAACGCAGTCTTTGCAACTCCGCGGGCGTTTTAGCCTGGCCTGATGCCAGACGAGACTGGGCTCGGCCCGGCGTGCTGCTCTATGGCGCAAGCCCTCTACCCGCGGCGTTCTCAGCAAAACATCCTGAGCAAAAGCTTTTACCCGTCATGACCTTACAAAGCGAAGTCTTTGCTGTCAGAACACTACAACCTGGTGACGCCTTGGGCTACGGAGGCACTTTTATCGCTGAACGTCCAACCCGCGTGGGACTGGTCGCGATGGGTTATGCAGATGGATACCCGCGAGGCGTCCCCACCGGCACCCCGGTCGCCATCGACGGCAAGCCCTCCCGAATCGTTGGGCGTGTATCGATGGATATGCTCAACGTTGATTTAACAGAGCTCCCCGAGGCAGGCCTTGGCAGTCGCGTCGAGCTCTGGGGTCGCTACGTCGATATCAACGACGTCGCGCAACGTGCAAATACGATTGCCTATGAGCTCTTATGCAACGTAAAACGTGTGCCGCGCGAATATATATACAAATAGCAGTTTAGAATCTGGCTCAACGGCTTTGCGCCATTTAAAACTGTGCCATGCAACTCGCTACTTGGAACGTCAACTCTCTCAAGGTTCGCCTGCCTCAAGTCATCGATTGGCTGTCCGCTCATCCAGTCGATGCTTTATGTCTGCAGGAGCTCAAACTCGATCACGATAAGTTTCCACTAGAAGCTTTTACGGAAATTGGGTATCACGCCGCTTGGACCGGTCAAAAAACCTATAACGGTGTCGCAGTGATTTCACGCCAGCCTGGTGTACAAGTCGTGCGAAATATCCCTGGCTTCGAAGATCCGCAGCAACGTGTGGTTGCCGTCACCCTGCCCTTTGGTAATCAGACGATTCGCGTGATTTGTGCCTATTGTCCCAACGGACAAGCCGTTGACAGTGAAAAGTACGCGTACAAGCTTTCCTGGTACGAGGCACTCGAGCACTGGCTCGCCGACGAAAAAGAAAGTCATGAGTATGTGGCTATTCTGGGAGACTACAACATCGCTCCTGCCGATGAGGACGTTCACGACCCAGCAAAATGGGTGGGACAAATATTGGTCTCTCCCCCCGAGCGCGCGGCACTGACAGCGTTACTCAATCTGGGCT
The DNA here is from genome assembly GCF_965234455.1 of Zwartia lucis. Taxonomy (GTDB): domain Bacteria; phylum Pseudomonadota; class Gammaproteobacteria; order Burkholderiales; family Burkholderiaceae_B; genus Zwartia; species Zwartia lucis. The sequence continues at coordinate 390,017 of NZ_OZ248473.1, forward strand.
TTCACGATGCTTTTCGTCTCTTTGAACAAGCTCCAAAATCCTTTAGCTGGTGGGATTACAGGATGAATGGATTTAAACGTAATGCAGGCTTACGGATCGACCATGTGCTGTTGTCGGGCTCCCTGGTGCCACACTGCACAGCATGCGTGATCGATAAAGGACCACGCGCGCATGAGCAGCCTTCGGATCATGCTCCAGTCATTGCCACCCTAAAAGTCTGAGCCCCCTTTAGCGAGAGAACCTTAGCCATGTCCAAGACCCTAGCCCTCCCTCTTGATCACACTGTCATCAATGTGCACTTTGACATGGATCGTGCCCAAGCTGTTTTTGAATCTCTCGGATTCCAACTGACGCCAAGAGGCCGACACTCTCTGGGCTCCATCAATCATCTGATTGTCCTGAAAGATGATTATGTCGAGATCGTAGGTTTACCAACGGGTACGGACCTCTTGCGAAAAGAGGTCCTTGATACCCCGGTAGGCATTGACGGTTTGGTTTTTCAAACTCTAAGTGCTGACAATACGTATGCGTCATTGCACAAAGCAAAACTTCCCGTTCAAGCGGTCCAAGCTTTTTCTCGACCGGTTGACCTCGAAGGGATGACGTATTTGGCGAGCTTTCGCACCACACGCTTTGCGCCCGCCACCTATCCGGCCGGTCGCGTGTATTTTTGTCAACACCTCACGCCGGAGCTTGTTTGGCGCAAAGAGTGGCAAGCGCACGCGAACCAAGCCAGTCGTACCTCGGCCTTTTTAATCGTCGCCAACAAGCCTGCCCAAGAAGCAAAAAAATACCTGGCTGCCTCACAAGGCAAGCTGATCAAGGGCGCACATGGCGAGTATCGAATTCGAGGTCAACACTATGAGCTGGTTTTCGTGACGCCAAAACAATATGCTGAATGTTATGGCGCACTTGCCTGTCAGCAATCCCCGCAAGGCGAAATGCGAGAGAGTTTTTTTGGAGCAATCGCCTTGCACACCCATGATCTGACAAGTGTTAAAAACCGTCTCATGTTGACGCAACAACGCTTTCCAGAAATTCAGTGGCGTGAACAGCCGGGCCGCCTCACGGTCTCGATTCCTTTCTTTAATACACTGCTTGACTTTGTTCAGTAGATGTTGAAATGCGTTGAAATGCATTGAAATACCTTGAAATACATTCAAATACCTTGAAATAACAATCTATTTAAACAAGAGGATTTAAACCATGTTACGCATCTGGGGCCGCATTACTTCTATTAATGTCCGCAAAGCCGTCTGGACTGCACAAGAACTCGGACTGGAGTTTGAACGGATCGATGCGGGTGGCGCTTTTGGCATCACTAAAACCCCTGAGTACATCGCCATGAACCCCAACTCTGTTGTGCCAACCCTGGTGGATGGCGAATTCACGTTGTGGGAGTCCAACGTGGTCGTCCGCTATTTGTGCGCAAAACATGCGTTGGGACATTTATACCCCGTCGACTTGCAGGAGCGCTTTAACGCCGAGCGCTGGATGGACTGGCAACAAACGACCTTTAGTCCCTCAGGTCGAGATGCCTTCTGGCAGATCATCCGCATCCCGGAGCCTGAGCGTGACATGCAGAAAGTCGCGGCCTCCATCAGCAGCACCGAGATTTTGCTTGACCGCTTCGAGGCGCATCTGAGCACAACCGAGTATGTCGCCGGCAGCAAGCTCACTATGGCCGATATCCCAATGACCTGCGAAATTCATCGCTGGTTTGGACTCAATATTCCTTCAAAGACCCGCCCTTATATTGAAGCTTGGTACGCCAAGATGCTGGCGCGTCCAGGCTCCAAAAACGTCTTGACCTTGCCACTCTCCTAAGCCAAACAGGCAAGCACTGGCGCTTGCTGCTGATCTTAGGCATACTTGGCTAAGTTCAACAACAGATAAAACATCGGAGTAGACAATGCCCTTGATTCAATACTCAGCGCGAGCCGCAGCATTTGTTCTCGCCATGTTCTGCGCAGCTCCTGTTTTTGCCCAGTCATACCCCAACCGAGACATCACCTTCATCGTGCCTTACTCGCCTGGAGGATCGACAGACCCGATCTCTAGGCAGTTTGCAGGTCAACTCGCCAAAGAACTCAACGTCACGGTTAACGTTGAAAACAAGCCGGGTGGGTCTGCCACCATTGGCACCGGACAAGTGATTCGTTCCAAGCCAGACGGATATACGATTGGCCTGACCTCAAACAGCGTGCTGGCTTATCAACCACTCGTCAATAAAACACTGACGTGGAAAAGCCCTGAAGACTATCAATCGATTGTCTCGCTGGTCGATCTGCCTGCCATCATTACCGTCAGGGCAGACTCTCCCTACAAAACATTTGAAGACTTACTCAACGCTGCCCGCAAAAATCCAGGCAAGGTCCGCGTCGCGGTTTCCGGCTATCGAACAGCGCCTGATCTGGTCATACAAGAACTCAACAAGGTTGCGAAAATCAGACTTGCAACGGTCCCTTTCACGGGTGGCGGCGCTGAAGCACTGGTAGCCCTGCTAGGGGGGCGCGTCGAAGCCGTTTCAGGCTATGCCCCCACCGTCCTTGCGCATGTCGCAGCCGGCACGGTGCGTGTTCTGGCCTCTTTTTCCAAGGAAAAATATGCAATATTTCCTGATGCCGAATCCGTGGTTCAGGCAGGCTACAACGTCACGCTCCCTGCAGACTACAGCATCGTAGGACCCAAGGGAATGCCCAAAGAAGTCTTGGATAAACTCTTGACAGCTTCGCTCAAGGTCGCGAACAGCAAAGAATTTGCAGAGTTTGCTAACAAGATGGGGTTGATACTGGATGTCCGCGATGCCAAAGGCATGGATCAGGAGATGATCGATTATAAAAAGACGTTTAGTGACTTGATTGAGTTCATGAACAAGAAGGAGTAATGCGCCTCCACGCAATCTACAGCTCCTTGACTCAACCGACAACAACACTGCGCACAACGATACCTTCTGTCATCGTTGTGCGCTTTTTAATTTTTTCGGAATCGGTTGAACAGTAAGAATAAAAAAGTTCCAAAAAAAATAATACTTGCATATAAAAAGGCGGTTGTGAAACCTTCGATGATGGCATGTTGGGTGGCTTGATTCGATGCCAATTCTAATAATGCCTTGTGCGCTTGTGAGGGGAAATTCATGCTGAATATTGTTTCAAAAAAACCAATCCCTAGCAGGCTGCCCATATTGAGCGCGACAGGCAATAGCGCACTCGCCTCACCACGCTTGAGCTCCGGTAGGCTCGTCATGATGAGCCGATTATTAGGCGGTGTAAACAGCGCGCACACGATGCCAAAACTGAGCATGAACACGCAGAAGAACCAAATATTTAATTGCTCAAGAACGCCCACATAAAGCGCACAGATCAATGCGCCCATCCCAAAAGCAAAGAGAACGAGAGAGCGTGCGTCCATCCGGTCGGCCAAACGTCCGGCCCAAATGCCAGTCGGAGCGAAGGACAAGGGGAAAATCAGCATGAAAACCCCACTCATGAGCGCAGTCATCCCCATACTCAACTCAAGATAAAACGGCATCAAAAAACGTACGCCACTACTGACGAACTGAAACACAAACAATGTGAGTAATGCCAAGAAAAACCCGTGGTGTTGAAACAAATTTATCCAATGCGTTCCAGAGCGCTTGGGGAGGATATTTTGAAGTGGTTTTTCTCTCGGCAGATGCAGATATGCCATCGCAAACAACAATACAAATATCGGAATGGTTGCTAAAAAGATCCATTGCCAAACAAAATAGTGAGAAAGTATTCCACCCACGGGCAGGCCTGCGATCATGCCCATGCCTGCCCCAAAAGAAAGCATGCCATAGCCCCACCCAAGCCGCTTTTGTTCGATCCACGCTGGAATCATCGCGTAGCTGACAGCCACAAGCGCGCCCATTCCTACTCCCTGAATAAAGCGACTCGTCCAAAGCATGGGTAAATGCGTCGATAAACCACTCATCAAGGTCCCTAGGCACGACAGTAATGTGCCGAAGAGAAAGACCGTGCGTAAGCCATAGCGCACACCCATTCGTCCTGCAGGCAAAAACGTCAGGGTTGCAGCCAAGAGATACGCCATCACAACGAAGGAAATCTCAGTCGACGACGCGCCCATTTCCCTTGCCATATCAGGCAAGGCGACACCGACTAGAAAAGCTTCAAATTGAAAAGTAAAGGCGGCAAATGCCACACAACCCACTGTCCACTTTTCATGAGGTGGAATAGAGCGCTCTGGTGTGGAGTGCGCAGAATTGAGTGTGGACATTAGGTGTTTATGTCATCGGCAAACTGGGCAATCACGCCACATACAGGACGCTCCACTTCACCAAAAGTCTGAGTGCTAAAACAAAAACTATCCCTACAGACCACACTGTCTTCGGCGGTCAATAATGTCTCAACCCGAACAGGCTCTGAGCTTGTGTCCTTCAAGTGCTCCAACAGAACGTGCAGCAGCAACGCTTTATCTCGATCTGAACCCGTGTTCAACCTCAAGGTCTCATCTGGCATGGCGATACGATTTCGATCTTTAAAAATCGATAGACTGCCTGTTAGATTTTTGACAATATCGATCGCCTCTTGGCGAGACTTTAGCGCACGACCCAGCGCCAGACAGACCGGCTGATGGCGCGCGACCCAAAGATAGGGGCGTAAATCGTGCAAAGTGAGCGTGCGATAAGAATACAGTACAGGTAAAAGATGGGGGTCTGCCTGATCAAACAAATACCTGCGCGTGCGCTCAAGCGTCTGCGCATCGAGCAACGCTCTCAATACCGGTGCAAATGAAGAGGCCTCTTTTTTTTGGATCGATTTCGATAGTCCGGCGCTCACTTGATTTAAGCGCACACCAAAAAAACGATCCAGCTGCTCAACAATCTCAGCCATATGCTCGGTAGAAATCTCACTCTCACCCGTCATCAGATCGAAGGCACCCGTGACGCAGACGATACGCTCCATGTCTTTGAAGAAAAAATCGAACGCTTCTTGAGGATGACCGTCAAATTGCTGCGCAACAAGCTCAGACCAGTCTTGTTTGAAAAACAATTTATTTTTACCGTAAAACCACCAAGCTTGACCTGTATGCGTCCAACCAAAAGCGGTGTAGTGCGAGGCGCTTGTTAAGGCAATCATGTTCGCCATGCCTCCACCAGGCATGGTCATCGCCAAGGCAGAAAATATCGCGACCTCATCTAAGCATGAGGTCAAGCCTAAAGACGCACTAGACTTTCGACCTAACAAGCGCTTGTTCGCCAAGACCACATCGACATTGGCATAGAAAAAAGCGGGAAAAAATCCGAGTTTGATTCGCCTCTGAATGGGCTCTATCGCCTCGGGTGGAACGGCGCCCGAGGCGAGCCGCTGTTGAAAGTTCGCCTCGATTATTTCAAGCGCTCGGTCGACCGACTTAGACCCTAGACGCCGCCGCTCATCGGACAGATTGAGCTCGCCACAGATCTGAGCAACTTCACGTGGATGCAGATGCTTGAAGTGACGATCTAACTGCTTTTGAATCGCTTTGATATATTTGAGAGGATCTTGCTCTACACCGATTTCAGACGTATCGGATGCGAGCTTTGCTTGTATCCGCGCACTAAAGTCCCACAGATTTTGAGACAAAAGATTACCTAGTACAAGGGGCAGCAACAGTCCGGTCTCTGCGAAACTGTCAAAAATATTAGGTGCGATCGCGGCGTCAAGAGCACTCATGAGTAGGCAGATGTTTTCAGAGCTAACCCATCAAAGGCATTGAGCATCCGGGTGCGCCAATGTGCGATGGGCCCCTCAGATATACTAAAGCATTCTTTATCTTGATCATTTAGTTTCAAGTTCATTGACAACTCTCACTTCTACTTTAGCGCGATTTGGTAAAGTCTGACACTGTTCATGTTTTATTCACCTTCTGGAGTCGCTCTTGTCCTCAACTACCTCCAATAGTCCTGTCGCCGTTGTGACGGGTGGCGCCCGCGGGATTGGTCTTGCAATCGCCAAATGGTTTCTTGCACATGACTATAGGGTCGCGCTGTTAGATGTCGAGACTAGCACTCTAAAAGCGACAGAAGCTGAGCTCAATAGCCCGTCCCGCGTATTGGCCCTCTTCTGTGATATTTCAAAACCTGATCAAGTACAAACTGCCATCGATCTGATCGCAGCAAAATTTGGCCGCATTGACGCACTGGTCAACAATGCTGGAGTCGCGGTGTTTAAACCTCTGACTGAGACAACATTTGAAGAGTTTCGTTACGTGATGGGCACCAACTTGGATGGCGCATTTTTATGCTCTCAAGCGTGTATTCCCTATATGAAAAAGAACGGTAGTGGCTCGATTGTCAATATCGCATCGATTTCTGGTTTGCGTGCCAGCACGCTGCGTGTCGCTTACGGCACAAGTAAAGCCGCCATCATTCACCTTACCAAGCAGCAAGCCGTCGAACTCGGTACGATTGGCATCCGCAGCAACGTGGTCGCCCCGGGCCCCGTCGATACCGAAATGGCCAAACTCGTTCACAGTGTCGCGATTCGTTCGGACTATTACGACACGATTCCGATGAATCGATATGGTACGCCCGAAGAAGTTGCCGAGGCAGTCGGTTTTCTCTGCAGTCCAGCCGCCTCCTTCATCAATGGTCAGTGCCTCGCGGTCGATGGTGGTTTTGATGCCTCAGGTGTGGGCATCCCCACGCTACGCAAGAGCCAAGACGGCTCTATCTAAGGAGATTTCAATGAAACAACCTTATATCGTTGGCTGGGGACATACCCAGTTCGGCAAGCTCGACAACATGGATTTCGATCAACTGATCCGTGAGGCCGCATTGCCTGCTATTGCAAGCGCAGGCCTAGAACCCAGCGATATCGATGCCATTTTTGTCGGTCACTTTAACGCCGGCTTTGTGCAACAAGACTTCAGCGGCGCGCTCATGAGCGTCGCCATCCCAGAGTTTCGTCATACCCCGTCTGTACGGATGGAAAATGCTTGCGCGACAGGATCAGCCGCAATCTGGGCAGCCCTCGACGCCTTGGCAAGTGGTCGCATCCGACGTGCACTCGTCGTGGGTATGGAAAAGATGAACACCCTGCCCAACAAAGAGATTGGCGACATCTTGCTCAAGGCTTCCTACGTAAAAGAAGAAGGACATACGGAGGGTGGCTTTGCCGGTGTGTTTGGTCAGATCGCGAGTCAGTACTTTGAACGCTTTGGTGATCAGTCTGATGCACTCGCCGCGATCTCTGCTAAAAATCACGCCAACGGTATGCATAATCCTTATGCTCATATGCGTCGCGATTTAGGTTTTGATTTTTGCCGCAATCCTTCAGAAAAAAATCCCTTTGTCGCGGGTCCGCTCAAGCGCTCCGATTGCTCGCTGGTCTCTGATGGCGCTGCGGCCTTAGTGTTATCGAATGAACCTTTAGCCGGAGCCACCGTGCCTGCGGTGCGTTGGCGCTCGCGCACCCAGGTCAATGAGTTCCTGCCTCTCTCGCGTCGCGATGCGACACGCTTTGAGGGTGCGGCGCTGGCTTGGCAAAAAGGTCTTGCGGACGCAGGTGCCAGTCTCGATGATTTAAAGTTTGTGGAAACACATGACTGTTTCACAATCGCCGAAATGCTTGAATACGAAGCCATGGGCTTGGCCCCTCACGGCCAAGGCGCTCGCGTCATTCTGGATGGCGTGACGACAAAACAAGGCAAACTCCCCGTCAACCCCTCGGGCGGTTTAAAGTCCAAAGGGCATCCTATTGGTGCGACCGGTGTGTCCCAGCATGTCATGGCGGCGATGCAACTATCAGGTACGGCCGGAGACATGCAAATCCCGGGCGCGCATGCAGGCGCGGTCTTTAACATGGGTGGCGCGGCTGTCGCCAACTACCTGAGCGTGCTGGAGTCGACGTGAACGCAGCACAGTCGATGAACCTCGGGCGCTTGTTGACACATACCGCCCGCTTGTATCCACAACACACCGCTTTAATTCAAGGTGAGCAGCGCTGGACTTGGACGCAGATCAATCAACGCGTCAACGCCATGGTCAGTGCCTTGCGCGCGCTTGGCATCAAAAAAGGCGACCGCTTACTTTTGCAGTCCAGAAATAACCTGCAAACTTTTGAACATTGTTGGGTGGCCTTTAAGCTCGGCTGCGTCTGGGTGCCCACCAACTTTCGTCTGACCCCGCCCGAGGTCGCCTACCTGGGCGCCTCAAGCGGTGCCGTCGCCATGTTTGTCGAGGACTGCTTTCAAGCGCATACGGACGCGGTGCTGGCGGCTTCAGACACGCTCAAACACATCATTGTGATTGGTCAACCGCGCGCGGGTGAATGGTCTTATGAAACCTTGATCTCCCAGTATCCTGACGCCGTCGATGCAGAAGAAACGGTTGCCTATGATGATCCACTCTGGTTTTTTTACACCTCGGGCACCACGGGAAAACCTAAAGCAGGCATTTTGACGCACGGGCAAATGGCCTTTGTGGTCAACAACCACCTGGCTGATTTAATCCCTGGCACCACCGAGCAAGACTGCTCGATCGCAGTCGCCCCGCTCTCGCACGGCGCGGGAATCCATGCGCTACTGAATGTCGCCCGTGGTGCGGCGACGGTGTTGATGCCCAGCGAAAAGCTTGACCCTGCTCAATTTTGGCAGGCGGTGGAACGTCACCGTGTGACCAATATGTTCACCGTGCCGACGATCATCAAAATGCTGGTCGAACATCCTGCCGTGGATGAATATGATCACAGCAGCTTGCAGTTCGTGATTTATGCCGGGGCGCCGATGTATCGGGCAGATCAAAAACTGGCCTTGCAAAAACTCGGTAATGTATTGGTGCAGTACTTTGGGCTGGGAGAGGTCACCGGTAACATCACCGTCCTGCCCCGCGAGATGCACAGTGCGGAGGATACGGATCCAAACGCCAACATTGGCTCCTGCGGCAGGCCACGCGTGGGGATGGAAGTCGCGATCCTGAACGATCGACTTGAGCCTGTCGAGACGGGTGAAATCGGAGAGATTTGCTGTCGCGGTCCCGCCGTCTTTGCCGGTTATCACGGCAATCCCGAAGCGACCGCCAAAGCGTTGCGCGGTGGCTGGTTTCATACAGGTGATCTGGGTCGTCTGGACGCGCGCGGCCTGCTTTACATCACAGGTCGCGAATCGGACATGTACATCTCGGGCGGGTCCAACGTCTACCCTCGCGAAGTAGAGGAAGTCTTACTCACCCACCCCGGTGTCGCGGAAATCGCGATTTTGGGGATCCCCGATGAAAAATGGGGTGAAGTCGGCGTGGCCGTGGTCGTGCGACGCGAAGGTGCAAACGCGGTTGAAGCGGCTGAATTATTAGGACATCTCGAAGGACGTTGTGCCAAGTACCGCTGGCCCAGACACTTTGTATTTTGGGAATCCATGCCCAAATCCGGCTATGGAAAAATTGTTAAAAAAGATATCAAGGTCTTGTTGATCGAGCGCGGCGACATTACGCTGCCTCCAACTTGAGCACAACCCAATACCGCTTTCAGCCTTTACTTCATTCTCATGCAGCCACATATTGTTTTTCTCACACCGATGGCACCGTCCACCATTGAGGTGGTTCGCGCCTTGACGCCACCCTCTTTCACGATTGCCTTTGCGAAAACAAACGAACAAGCCGAGCATCTTGGTTTAGTGCGCAATGCCGAGGTCATCATGGCCGCCGGCACTTTTGTGACCGCTGAAATGATCGCGCAGGCGCCACGTTTGAAACTCATTCAAAAATGGGGAATTGGCGTCGATAAAATCGATCTCGAGGCAGCTCGACGGGCGGGTGTGACGGTTGCGATCACGGCTGGCGCAACCTCCATCCCGGTTTCTGAACATACGCTGATGCTTATTTTGGCCACTTCACGTCGCCTTCCCTTGGCGCACCGAAGCTTACAAGAGGGTCAATGGATCGCCTCGGATTTACGTACCGTCTGCTCCAAGCTTGACGGCAAAACAGTCGGACTGTTCGGCTTTGGCAATATCGCACGTTTTGTGGCTAAACGTCTGAGCGGCTTTGACGTCAACCTCATTTACCACAGCCGCACAAAACTCGATCCCGCTATTGAGCAACAATTCAACGTGCGATACGTCGATTTTGATACCTTGTTAGCGCAAAGCGACATCTTGAGCCTGCACGCGCCGCTCACTGAGCAGACCAAGCACCTCTTTAATGCCAAGACCTTTAATAAAATGAAACGCGGCGCGATGCTGATCAATACCGCTCGAGGCGAGCTGATTGATGAGGCCGCGCTCGTGCAAGCTCTGCGTTCGGGTCAGCTTTCCAGTGCGGGGCTCGATACCTTTGAAGGCGAGCCACCTCGCGCCGATCATCCCTTGCTCCATATGGATCAGGTTGTGGCGACGCCGCATTCTGCGGGAGGTGTGTATGACAATGTCCCGCATATCGTTGGTCATATGTTTCGAAATATTGAGCTCTATTTCAAGCAACACGCTTTGGATCCAGCCGACCTGATCGTGGCACCCCAAAGCTAGAGTAAGATTCCTCTAGAAAAAAACAGGAGAATATGGTGAGCGGCAAATTTTCAACACAATTCGAGCCCCTAAAGGGAAAAGTCAGTCCTGAGGAATGGGAGACGCGTGTAACCCTGGCCGCATGCTATCGCTTGATGGACAAGTACGGCATGACTGACATGATTTACAACCACATCACGGCCCGTATTCCTGGCACCGAGGACTTGTTGATCAATCTCTACGGGTTGCTCTACAAGGAAATCACTGCGTCTAGCTTGGTGCGCATCACCGTCGAAGGTGAAATTGTGCGTAAACCCGATACAGATTACGGAATCAACAAAAGCGGCTACGTCATCCATGGTTGTATTCACACAGCGCGTCCTGATATCGGCTGCGTGATTCACACGCATACCCGCGCAGGGATGGCCGTGGCTTCGATGGATTGTGGATTATTGCCGATGACACAAACCTCAAGCCGCTTTAACAACCATATTGGTTATCACGACTTTAATGGCCCCGCGATCGATCTCGCCGAGCGCGAGAGTCTTGTCAAAGACCTGGGCTCGCATAACGCCATGATTCTTCGCAACCATGGTTTGCTCACAAGTGGCGCCTCTGTGCCTCAGGCCTTTAATTTAATGTATCAGCTCGAGATGTCCTGTCGGGCGCAGGTCGACGCCATGGCGGCGGGGACTGCCCTCTCTCTTCCCCCAAAAGAAATTTTGGAGAAATCCGCACACCTGTATCAACCAGGTGTGCGTCGGCCTTACGGCGAGTTGGAGTGGCATGCCATGCTCAGGTTGTTAGATGCTGAGCCGGGCGGTTATCCACTTTACACCTCATAAACCCAGAGACGCATATGCTGACAAGCTCGTACAAACAAGCTCATCGCGCTTGTTAGCGTGCATCGTGCGAGTGAATTTGCAAGGCTTCCAAAAAGCGTGACACCATATTGTAGCCACCGATCGTCGCCGTCAGTTCGACGATCAAACGGTCGCTCAACAGCGCCTTGACTCCCGCAAAGACCTCCGGGGAGACTTGAATGTTTTTGGTCATCGCGTCTGCGTAGGCAAGCACGGCACGCTGCGTAGGATCGAATTGCTTGGATGACTCCCAGCTCGTTAAATCGTCGAGCTGAGCCTGTGTCACCCCTTCACGCAAGGCGAACGGGGCATGCTGCTCCGCCTCATAAGGCGCACCATTGACGATCGCAATTCTCATAATGACAAGCTCACGCAACGCGCCCGGCAAAGAGTTTTGCTGACGAATCGCTGTGAAATAATTTAGCCACCCGCTTGCAATCGGGGGGCTATGCAGCAGCATTTGATAAACATGCAGAACACTCCCTCGCTCGGCAGTGATGCGGTCGACCAAAGGTTTTGCTTCGGGATTGTTTAAGTCTGCGTAAGGGATGCGGGCCATAAGATGATCTCAAATATTAGAGTTTGTCGGTGGTAGGATTTTTTCGGCTGCTAGCGCACGCTCGTGTGCAGCCAGGCGCGCAGCCAGCTTGGCCTCGTGTTTAGCTTGACGTTTTTCAACCCAAGTCTGAATTTCAACATAAAAAACAGGTACGAGTGCAACAGCCAAACACGTCGAGGCGATCATGCCGCTAAACACGGTGATACCAATCGAGACGCGGGCAGCGGCGCCGGCACCAGAAGCCGTCAAGAGAGGCACCACACCAAGAATGAACGCGATTGAGGTCATCACAATGGGTCGGAAGCGCTCATGTGAGGCTTTGAGCGCGGCGTCGACCGCGTTGAGTCCTTTTTTCTGTTCTTCGAGCGCGACTTCAACAATCAAAATCGCATTTTTAGAGGCGAGCGCAATCATCAGCACCAAACCAATCTGCACGTAGATGTTATTGGCTAAGCCCGTCGCAAACAGAGCAATCACCGTCCCGACCAGCGCCAGTGGCACCGCCAAAATCACGGAGATCGGCGCAGCCCATGACTCATACTGGGCCGCAAGCACTAAGTAGACAAGAAGAATCGACAGTGCAAAAACCAAGACAACGGTGTTTCCCACCAACTTTTCTTGGTAGGACATCGCAGTCCACTCAAAACTCGCTGATTCAGGCAGGGTCGAGGTCGCCAAATCCTCAAGGACTTTAATGACCTGTCCTGAGCTAAATCCTTCTGACGCTGCGCCGAGAATCGCCGCGGTCGGATAAATGTTGTATTGGGAAGCAATGGCCGGACCGGTCGTCTCCGTGATCTCGATGAAAGACCCCATAGGCACCATATTGCCGGATTTATTTTTCACATACAGACGCTCAATCTGATCCGCGCTCACGCGACTTTTTCCATCGGCTTGCAAAAACACCTGATAGGTTTGACCGTACTTAAAGAACTGGTTCACATAGGTCGAGCCAATCGAGGACTGCAACACATCGTAGGCATCGCCCAGAGAAACTCCGAGTGTCTCGGCTCTAGAGGGGTTGAAGGTGAGCTTGAGTTGAGGCACATTATTTCTAAAGGGCGTGAAAACCACCATGATTTCAGGAAGCGCTTGCGCTTTTTGCAGGAAATCTTGAGTGATTTGCTCGAGCTTTTTAAAATCGTTGCTGCCGTCGATCAGCTGCAATTGCATCTGAAAACCACCGGACAAACCTAAACCGGGTATTGCGGGGGGTAACAAAACGTTCGCACTGACTTCTTGGATGCCCTTGAGCGCTTGGCTCATCCCAATATAGATTGATTTGAGATCTTCGCCCTTACCGCGGGCCTCCCAAGGTTTTAAGATGACGTACATCACGCCAGTATTGGACTGCGAGCTATTATTGCTCATCGCGTTGACGCCACCAATCGACACGACTTGTTGGACACCAGGGACCTTTTCAATGGCTGTGACGACCTTTGCCATGCCTGCTTGTGTGCGCGACAAGGCTGCCGCATCAGGCAGCTGTACGGCCACCACGAGATAGCCTTGATCCTCATTAGGAATAAACCCAGTCGGCAAGCGAATCAGTCCAACGATCGCGCCCACAATCAATACGAGTCCAACCAAAGAAGTGATTTTGCGATGGTCCATCAGGTGATGCATCAACCTGGCATACCAAGCGGAAATCTTTTCAAAGACCTGATCGAATTTGACAAAAAACCAATTCTTTTTTGCCCCAAGTAATTTGGGGGTAATGAATTGCGCCGCTTGTGTCGGCTTGAGCGTCACGGCGTTAATCCCGCTAATGAGAGCCGTCGCCGCAATCACGAGCGCAAACTGTCGATACATCTGTCCCGTGATACCCGCAATAAATGAAGCGGGCAAAAATACGGCCATCAAGACCAGCGTGATACCGATGATCGGACCCAGCAATTCAGTCATGGCATTAATCGCACCCTGACGAGGCGTCTGGCCAAGTTCAACTTTTTTGGCGACCCCCTCCACGACGACGATCGCATCATCGACCACGATTCCGATACACAAGACAATCGCAAAGAGTGTCAGCAAATTAATCGAAAATCCCATGGCTGCCATACAAGCGAAGGCGCCGATAATCGTCACGGGCACAGTCGTTGCGGGCACAAGCGTTGCACGCCAGTCCTGCAAAAACAACATGATGACTAACAGCACCAAAATGCCGGCTTCGAAGAGTGTGTGATAGACCTCTTTGATCGAGGCCGTCACAAACATCGTGGTGTCAAAGGGGACTTCCCACTTGATCTCTTTTGGAAAAGTCTTGGAGATTTTTTCCATCTCGGCTCTCACAGCCTTGGCGACATCAATCGCGTTCGCTGCGGGAAGCTGATAGATCGCAATACCGCCGGCAGGTTTATCCCCTAGACGGAAAAATTGACTGTAGTTCTGGCTGCCCATCTCGACACGCGCGACGTCTTTTAAACGGGTCAACTCGCCTTGATCGTTTGTTTTGAGCAAAATCTGCTCAAATTGCTCCGGCGTTTCAAGCGCGCTGGTGACATTCAGTGTCAGCTGAAAATCCTGCCCCAACGGGACGGGCGGTGCGCCCACCTGCCCTGCCGCCAACATCACGTTTTGGCGACTAATCGCCGCCGACACATCGGCCGGCGACAAATTACGCATCTTCAGTTGTGCAGGATCCAGCCAGATCCGCATACTGTAGTTCCCCACACCAAAAACGTTGGCGGCGGCAACGCCTGGAATGCGCGCCAAGCGATTTTGCAATTGCAAGTTCGCAAAGTTACTCAGGAACAGGGCATCGTGCTCTGGACTGCTTGAAGTCAGCGTGACAAATTGCAAAATAGAGGTTGACTGCACCTTGGTGGTCACGCCCTGCTTTTGCACAGCTTGCGGTAAGGCCGCTAAGGCGATGGCCACACGGTTTTGCACCGTGACTTGGGCCATATTGGGATCGGTGCCCACCTCAAAGGTCACGGTCAGCGTGTAGCGACCATCGTTGGTCGAGTCAGACTGCATGTAGAGCATATTCTCTACGCCGTTCACTTGATTTTCAATATTGCTGGCGACTAACCTCTGCACCAGACTGGCACTGGCGCCCGGCCACATTGTGGTGACTTGTACCGTCGGCGGTGTCATCGGAGGGTATTGCGCGATCGGCAAACCGAAAATAGAGACCGCGCCGATTAGCATCGTGATCAGTGCGATCACATTGCCAAGCACCGGACGTTCGATAAAAAATTTAGAAAGCATGGGGAATCCTGTTGCCTGACTATTTACGTGCAGGCAACGGCGCAAGCGTCGAGAGTTCTGGCTTAACCACCAGCCCGTCTCTGACGTTGATGAAACCGTTGATAATGACTGATTCCTTCGCCGTCAATCCACCCGTGACCTCGACCAAGGGGGGGAATCTCTGACCACGCTTAATATTGCGGCGTGAGGCTCTTTGGCCCTCATCAATCACAAACACATAATCGCCTTGCTGGTCTGTCTGCACGCTACTGTTCGGAATCAATACAGCATGTCTAGGCTCCCCATACTCGACACGGACTTTGGCGTAAAGACCGGGTATCAAACTGAATTTGCTGTTGGGCAGCTCCGCGCGAAGCTGCAAGGAACCCGTACTGGTGCTGAGAAGATTGGCGGCAAAATCCAAGGTCCCTGCGTGTGGATACCCCTCCTCACCTTGAAGCTGGACGTGGACAGGGAGCTTGTTGACTTGGGATTTACGATCGTTTTCATTGACGAACTGTTTTTGGTATTTGAGCAAATCGCGTTCGTTAATAGAAAAATAAACGTAAATAGGATCGATTTTTTGGATCGTCGCAAGCTTAACGCCCTGAGGGCTCGCCCCCAGATAGTTACCCACATCGATGAGATGTCGTCCCATCAGCCCATCGAAGGGGGCACGTACTTCGGTATAGCCATAGTTAATTTGAGCGAGCTTTAAATTGGCCTCGGCCTGTAAATACTGTGACGTCGCTTTATCGACAGCCGACTGTGAGGTTGCATTGTCTTTAAGCAAAGCCTGTTGACGCCTAATTTCAATCTTGGCCTCTTCGAAAACTGCTTTTGTCAAATTGACCTGTTGCGCGTATTGCTCTTGTTCGATGACAAAAAGCAGTTGATCTTTTTTGACTGGCGCACCGTCTTGAAAGGCTATCTTGGTCAGATATCCGGGAACGCGTGCTTCTAAATCAACGGACAAATAGGCCGCAACATTGCCATCAAAAATCTCAAAGCTGCGAACGTCTTGAGAGACCGGCTTGGCCACTGTCACCGCAGGAGGAGGAAGACTGGCTTTGGGAGGCGCCTTTTTATCGCAAGCAGTTAAAAACAAGAGTGCCATCACAGCAGTCACCGCAGACAATAGCTGTCTCGCATTGAGTGTATGTATCATCATGCTCATTGAATCTTCTCGGTAGACTTCACTAAACGTGGCTCGGCGGGATTGGTCAAAGCATCCCCCCAGTTGGTTCGGGCTTGCATCTGTCCGACCATCGCAGCGGGTAAAGAAGGCGTCTCCAGCGTCCCACTCCAACCACCTCCAAGGGCCTTGAAGGCTGCCACATAGCCCAACAGGTTATTCGTTTCTGTCTGCACCAGACTATTTTGCACTAGCAAGAGCTGCTGCTGCGCCACGATCACGGTGTTGTAATCATTTTGTCCCGCCTTGTAACGATCAAGCGCGAGTGCCGCAGCACGCTGAGCGGCCGTCACGGACTTTCTAAGATCCAAGGTCGAACTGCGGGTCGTTGAAATCGACGTCAGCGCTTGCTCGACCTCTTTTTGGGCTTGCAACACCTGATTTTGATACGCTAGAACACTGCTTTGAAAAACGGCGTCTTGGACACGAATCTGGTCAACGATCGCGCCGCGATAAAACAGTGGAAAGACAAAACTCCCGCCAATCGATGTCGTGCGGTTATCCCACGAAAATAGGCTGGACTGATTGAGGTTATTCATTGAGACATTTTGAAAGCCAAAATATCCGCTGAGCGAAAAACTAGGATACAAGGCCGCCGTATTGACGCCGATCAAGGCAGATTGGGCTGCCGCGGCGTATTCGGCCTGCAGGACGTCAGGACGACGACGCAGCAAGTCCTTGGGAATCCCGACCTGCAATGACTCAGGAGGTTGCAAGCGACTCTGCGTCTGGCCATAGGTTTTTTCATAAAAGTCGGGTAATTCCCCCAACAGGATACTCATGGCAAATTCAGCATTTTTGAGCGCAGAAATCAGGGTCGGAATGTCAGCTTTCGTCTGTTCGTATTGGGACTGAGCCTGACTGAGATCCAGCAAAGACGTCGCACCATTTTTAAAGCGCGAGGAGGCGATCCTTAAACTCTCGGCCTGCAGGGCGAGGTTCGTGCGTGCGACACGCAGCAATGCTTGGTAATTACGAATGGTGATGTAGGTGTTCGCGACATCAGCGGCCAAGGAGACATCGGCTGCGTAATACGCTGCAGTGGTTGAAAACAATGAAGACACCGTACTTTCGATGCCGCGCCGGTACTTACCCCAAAAGTCAATTTCCCAGTTGGCCTGAACCACCAAGTTTTGGGTCGTGGACAAGGAAGAGGCATTCAGAAACTGCGTCAAGGCATTGGGTTGATCGTTTCGCGTGACACCGCCGGCCAAAGCGACTGTGGGTAACAGGCTCGCATCCGCCACGCCGAGCTGTGAACGCGCCTGGTAAATACGGATCGCTGCGCGCTGCAGAGAAAGATTGTCTTTGGCTGCGCGGGCGAGTAAATCGGTCAGCGTAGGATCATCAAAACCCGCCCACCAATGCACAGGATTGGGCGCCGTTTCAAGCGACGAGGCAATGGCCTCTGTGAAAGCCGTCTTTTGTGGCTGGCTAAAGGCAGGCTGAAGCTTGGTTCCTGGCGCCTGAAAATTAGGCCCGACCATACAACCGGAAACAGAAATGGCCCCGCAAACAATTAAAAAATGTCTGTGGAGCCACTTTTTACAAATAAAGTGATGTGTTGAAAGCATCTGTGGATTTTAAAGTACTTTTACCTACTCCGTCGATGCTTAAAGCAGTTGAATTTAATCAACTTGAGCGCCAGATATTTTCACAATTTCCGCCCATTTTTTTATGTCTTCTTTGTGAATGCGTGCAAACGCAGCTGGACCAGGATCTGCAGCGGGCGTAATGCCCTGAGAGTCTGTGAGCCATGTTTTGAAAGCAGGCGTCGACACGATTTTCACCACTTCAGCACTCATTTTGCTTGAGATCTCAGGCGGAAGCTTGGCTGGGCCAAATAATCCGTACCACGTACTGCTCACAAAACCTGGCAAGTTACAGGCTTCGGCCATAGTTGGCACATCTGGAAGTGCGGCCAAACGCGTTGGACTGCTGACTGCCAAGGCAATAGTCCGCCCCCCTTTGACTGAGGCAATGGCCGGTGCGCTCTGATTAAAGAACATCTCGACATCTCCGCCAAGCAAAGCTGTCATCGCAGGTCCCTGACCGCGATAGGGAATGTGAACAATGTTGACCTTCGCCGCGTTCGCAAATTGAGCACCCACTAAGTGGGTGGACGCACCATTGCCGGTCGAGCCATAATTCAGCGCACCGGGTTTGTCCCGCATCAGCTTGAGCAAGTCTGCACAGGTCTTGACGTCAGGCAGCTTACTAGGATTGATCAAGAGGACATTGGGCACGTCACCCAAAATTGCGATGTGAGTAAAGTCTTTTTCAACATCAAAATTAAGTTTTTTATAGAGCGCTGCATTGATCGCATGCGTCCCTGCTGTGCCAAACAGGTAGGTGTAACCATCTGGCTGAGTGCGCGCGATTAAATCCGAGGCGATGTTGCCACCAGCGCCTGTTTTTGCATCCACCACCACAGGCACATTCCAAGACGCCGAGATCGCCTCAGCGAGTTTGCGTGCGTAAATGTCAGTGCCAGAACCATTTGGAAAGCCGCCCATGATGGTGATGGATCGCGTAGGAAACTTGGTATCCGCCTGGGCAAAAACTGCTGAACAGGTGGAAGCCGCAATCAATGCAACAGACAAGTGTGTAAATATTTGACGCATGGTGATCTCCTTAACGCAATGTGCCCTGCCCCGAAATTCGGCGGCAGTGGTTTAAAGATGCTTCGATGAGGTTGTCGCTTGCTTCGGGTGTACGAAAGGCCGAGTGCGCCGACAGCGTGACATTTTCAATTTTTGTAAAAGGGTGATCCTTGGGAAGCGGTTCAATTTCAAACACATCCAAGCCCGCATGGGCAATTTTGCCTGAACCCAAGGCCTCCATCATCGCTTGCTCATTGATCACGGCGCCTCGGGCAGTATTAATCAACATCACGCCATCTTGCATCTGGGCAATCCGTTCGCGAGAAATGAAGCCTTTGGTTTCGTCATTGAGCAATAAATGCAAAGAAATCACCTGACTCTGTGCCAACAGCTCGTCCAATGTGACAAATTTAACGCCTGGGTAAGACTTCGGCGTGCGATTCCAGGCAATCACCTGCATGCCAGCGCCAAGTGCCAAACGCGCCATTTCTGCCGCAATACCGCCAAAACCGATCAAACCCAGTATTTTTCCGGTCAGCTGGACGGCCTCGGTGCGCAGCCAATTTCCTGTGCGCATCTCACGGTCCATAGAGGCAAAACCTTTGGCAGAAGCCCACATTAACGCAAAGGCGCACTCGGCCACTGCCGTATCGCCATAGCCCTTGATAATGTGCACCTCAATACCGATCGCGGCTAACTCTTCGGGATTCATATAGGAGCGTGCGCCAGTTCCAAGAAACACGACGTGCTTGAGTCCCTTGCACTGCTTGGCAATGGCTGTGGGTACGGCGGTATGATCCACAATCAATATTTCTGCCTCCCCCATCACAGCGGGGATTTGCTCCGGCGTGATATCTACCTGACGATTGACCACCAACGCGATATCGTCAGGACGGTGTAACCGCTCCGCCACATCACCAAGCGTTGCACTGGCATCAATAAAAACAGCTTTCACTTGAATCAGTTCCCGAGTCAAAACCCCATTTAGGCACTTCAGAGGCGTCAATTAAAAAATAGATCATACCGGAGCGGCTAAAGACGCGAACAGCCCTTGATGCTACGATGGATTGACTATATATCCCAAATAACCTTGGGATATAAACTTATTTCTTATTATAGCGATCACCATGCCACAAACAGATCACGTTGTCATTATCGGGGCGGGCATTATTGGTGCAACGAGTGCCTACCAATGTCTCAGTGCGGGCTTGCGCGTCACCTTGATCGAGCCAGATCGCCCGGGAGACGAGCAAGCAGCGAGCTTTGGCAATGCGGGCTGGCTTTCTTCTCATTCAGTGCTGCCGCCGGCTGCGCCGGGCGTTTGGAAAGACGTCCCAAAATGGCTGGCCGATCCGTTAGGTCCCCTCGCGATTCGTTGGAAGTACTTCCCGCGCGCGTTCCCATGGCTGGTGCGTTATCTGAATGCCGCCTCCAATTACACCAAAATCGAACGCACAGCCGTTGCCTTGCGCACGCTGTTGGCGGGTGCCCCGGCGCTGCATCAAGAGATGGCGGAGCAAGCTGGCGTGGGTCACTTAATTGTCCGAACCGGTCTTTTGCATGCTTATCTATCGAAAGAGCACTTTGCGAAGGACGCAAAAGCCTGGGATATACGTAAAAAAGAAGGCATCCTCTGGAAAGAGTTCAACGCGGCTGAGCTCGCCGAGCTCGAGCCTGACTTGGATCGACGCTATACCTTTGGTGTTCTGGTACCCGAAACAGGCAGCTGTCGAAATCCGGGGGCTTATACCGCAGCGCTCATCGCCCATGCTCAAGCTCGCGGCGCGCAACTGATTCGCGCACGCGCGACGGGCTTTCGCATCGAAAATGGTGCCCTTAAAGCCGTCATCACCGACGCGGGTGAAATCTCTTGTGATAAAGCTGTCATTGCGATCGGAGCTCGCTCCAAAGAGCTTGCGCGCCTAGCGGGAGACAAGGTTTCCCTGGAGTCCGAGCGTGGCTACCATGCCGTCGTGGCTGCCCCCGAAGCAGGACCGCGCATCCCGACAATGTTTGCGGACCGTAAAGTGATCGTCACCAGTATGGAACGGGGCTTACGAGTCGCTGGCCAGGTCGAAATCGCACAAACAGACGACACGCCCGACTGGCGACGCGCCGAGATACTGCGCAAGCACCTGGTCGCGCTGTACCCAAAACTGCCGGCCGACTTACCCACCGAGCGCATCACGATATGGATGGGACGGCGACCCAGCACCCCCGACGGACTGCCTTGTATTGGCCTGGCCTCGGGTTGTGCGGATATCATTCACGCCTACGGTCATGGTCATGTCGGACTCGTGGGTTCGGCGCGCACGGGTCGACTTGTGGCGCAACTGGCCACGGGCACCCCGCCAGAAATTTCTTTAGCCCCCTTTAGTCCGCAACGGTTCCACTCCCAAGCGCAATGAAAACTTCTAAACTCTACGACGACAGCGAGGATACTGAGTTCACCCCTCAAGAGCGAGCGAGCGCGGCGAAACTCAGCACTTGGGTGAGCGTGGTGGTCAATATCCTGCTCTGCACGGCCCAAATACTGACAGGGATTTTTGCGAAATCTCAAGCCTTGATCGCCGACGGCATTCATTCACTATCGGATCTCATAGGCGATTTCGTTGTGCTGTTTGCCAACCACCATAGTCAAAAAGACGCCGACCAGGACCATCCCTATGGGCATCAGCGTTTTGAGACTGCGGCTTCGATGGTGTTGGGTACCTTGCTGATCATCGTTGCGCTAGGCATGCTTTGGGCCGCCTTTGAAAAACTTAAAAACCCCGAAGATATCCCCACCGTTCATGGTGCAGCGCTTTGGATCGTAGGCATTGCCCTCGTGTCAAAAGAGCTGCTGTTTCGCTACATGCTCAAGATCGCTAAGCGCGTCAAGTCAAGCATGCTGGTGGCCAATGCCTGGCACGCACGCTCTGATGCCGCCTCGTCGCTGGTGGTTGCCGTGGGTATTGTGGGCAACCTCGCAGGCTATCCGATTCTCGATCCAATCGCTGCGCTGTTTGTGGGGCTCATGATCGGAAAAATGGGCTGGACCTTTGGCGCCAGCGCCTTTCACGATCTGATGGATCGTTCTGCAGACGAACAAGAAGTTGCGGCTATTTCGGCAACACTCTTAGAGACGCCAGGCGTGCTCGGTGTCCATGATGTTCGGACTCGAAAGATGGGCGATATGATTTTGGTTGATGCCCACATCGAAGTGGATGCGCACCTCACTGTCGAGGTCGGTCATGATATTGGTTTGGCAGCACGTCATGCCGTGATGCAGAGACATCGCGTTTTGAATTTATTGACACACATCGATCCCGTTGCCTCGCGGACGGATAAGAACATCAAGGAAAACTGAGTGATGGCATCCCCAAACCCAACGTCAATGACGCTTTTCGAAAAAATTTGGCGTAAACATATTGTTGTCGAGCGCTCTAACGGGCCTTCTCTGCTGTATATCGATCGTCACTTGATTCACGAAGGGTCTTTTCACGCCTTCAGTGCCCTGCGCGAACGCGGCTTATCCTTGCGAAATCCCACTCAAATTTTCGGTGTCGCAGACCATTATGTGCCGACCATTAGTCGTCATCCTAAAGACGCGTCGTCTCCGGAAATCACTGAGATGATCACGCGTTTTGAAACCAATATGCAATGGAGTGGTGCCAACTACTTTCCTATCCATGATGCGCGACAAGGCATTATTCATGTCATGGGCCCGGAGCAAGGCATCACGCTACCTGGCATGACCCTGACGTGTAGCGACAGCCATACCTCGACACACGGGGCATTCGGCGCCCTTGCTTTCGGCATCGGACAATCTGAAAGCACGCATGTGCTGGCGACCCAGTCGCTCTGGCAGGCCAAGCCCTTAAACCTGCGTGTTGAACTCAAGGGCGTACGACACGCAGGCGTGACAGGCAAAGACATCATTCTCGCGGTGATCGCGCACATTGGCTCCTCTGGTGCAACAGGTCATGCGCTCGAGTTCACAGGCCCAGCACTGAGTGCGCTGAGTCTCGAGGATCGCCTGACCATGTGCAATATGACCATTGAGGCGGGTGCCCGCTTTGGCATCATGGCACCGGACGATCTGGTCTTTGATTATCTGCATGGTCGCCCTTTTGCCCCCAAGCAACGCAATTGGGATCGCGCGCTTGTGCAATGGCGCCAACTTTATTCTGATCCCGACTGCGGCTGGGATAAAGAAATAACGATCGACCTTGGCACCTTAGCCCCCATGGTGACCTGGGGGACCAGCCCAGAAGCCGCCCTACCCATTACCGGCATGATTCCAGATCCGGCACAGGTTTCTGATTCTGCCCTGCGCCAATCCATGATCGACGCCCTTGAATATATGGCCTTGACACCGGGGACCCCCCTCAATACCGTTCACATCGACCGGGTTTTTATCGGCTCCTGCACGAATGCCCGACTCTCTGACCTACGCAGTGCCGCCCAGATCCTAAAAGGCTGTCGATCCAAAGTTCCCGGTATCGTTGTACCAGGCTCTACGCAGGTCAAAAAAGCCGCTGAACAAGAAGGTCTCGATCAAATATTTAAGGACGCAGGACTCGAGTGGCGCGAACCTGGCTGTTCGATGTGCGTGGGAATCAATGGAGATACCGCACCTGCGGGAGAGCGTATCGCCTCGACCTCCAACCGCAACTTCGTCGGCCGCCAAGGTCCGGGCGTCAAAACACACCTCATGAGCCCAGCCATGGTCGCCGCGGCTGCGATCTCTGGTCATCTCACCGATGTTCGTCCATTGCTCTCAAGGATCTCCTAATGACACCCTTTAAGACTTTGAATGGCCTGGCGGCACCTCTTGAGGGCCGTAACGTCGATACGGATCAAATTATCCCTGCGCGCTTCCTCAAAAAGCGTCGTGGCGAATATGCGGACTACTTGTTTTATGACTTGCGCTTTGATGCTGAGCAACGTCCTCGTGAAGATTTCGTCTTGAATCGCGCTGTTTTTCAAGGCGCTCATATTCTGGTGTGCGACGAAAACTTTGGCTGTGGATCATCGCGCGAGGCGGCTGTCTATGCGATGGTTGAATTCGGTATTCAGTCAATTTTAGCCCCAAGTTTCGGCGATATTTTTTATAATAATTGTTTGAAGAATGGTGTGCTTCCTATCGTATTACCAACCGATACGCTCAAGGCGTTACGTCTTGCGTTGACGCAAGCGGCTCAAAACAATACACCCATCGCTGAGCGCCAAGCCGGGCTCAGCATCACGATTGATTTAAAAAACTGCACGGTTGCGTGTGGCTATTTCAAGCAACCGCTGCACTTTG
Organism: Zwartia lucis; assembly: GCF_965234455.1. GTDB lineage: Bacteria > Pseudomonadota > Gammaproteobacteria > Burkholderiales > Burkholderiaceae_B > Zwartia > Zwartia lucis. Next base: position 414,180 of record NZ_OZ248473.1, read on the forward strand.
AAATCGATCCCTTCTGGCAAGAATGCCTGATCAAAGGCGTCGATGAAATTGCCCTGACTTTGGGTTATAGCGACCAGATTCAACAGTACGAACAAAAAGCAAGAGAGAATCAACCATGGCTAGCACCATAAATCAGACAATGGCACTTCCACTGAGCGGTCTGCGCGTGATCGAACTGGGCCAATTGATCGCAGGCCCTTTCGCCTCGAAAATTCTCGCTGAATTTGGTGCGGATGTGATCAAAATCGAACCGCCTAAAACAGGTGACCCTCTGCGGACTTGGCGTCTCTTGCACGAGGGTACATCGGTCTGGTGGGCCGCGCACGCCCGTAACAAACGTTCAGTGACGCTTGATTTGCGGCAGCCCGAGGGACAAGAGGTCATCCGTAAATTGGCTGCCGATGCCGATATTCTGATTGAAAACTTCCGCCCCGGTGCGATGGAAAAATGGGGTTTGGGTTTTAAGGATCTGCATGCAATTAATCCAAAGCTCATCATGCTGCGTGTCTCCGGCTACGGTCAATCTGGCCCCTATCGAGACCGTCCGGGGTTTGGCGTGATCGGAGAAGCCATGGGAGGCTTACGCTACTTAAGCGGTGAACCAGGACGTCCTCCTGTACGGGTTGGGGTATCGATCGGCGACACCTTATCCGGACTGCACGGCGTGATCGGCGTCATGATGGCGCTGAGACATCGTGAGCAGCAAGGCGGTGTGGGTCAGGAGGTCGACGTCGCGCTCTATGAGTCAGTCTTTAATATGATGGAAAGTCTCTTGCCCGAGTACTCAAAATTTGGTGTGGTGCGACAGCCCTCCGGCGCGAGCATGCCTGGGATCGTACCGACTAATGCTTATTTGTGCCACGATGGTCGTTACGCCTTGATCGCTGGTAACGGTGACAGTATCTACAAAAGACTCATGGAGGCCATCGGTCGCGAAGACTTGGCGACCGAGCCAACTCTTGCCAACAACGTGGGACGTGCTGCAAATGCAGAGCGTATTGATGCCGCGATTTCAGCCTATACCGAGCAACATCCCCTGGACTTTGTGCTGGAGGCGATGAACAAGGCTGGCGTACCCGCTGGCAAAAGCTACGATGCCGCAGACATCGCGCAAGACCCGCACTATCAGGCTCGCGATATGATTTTGGATGCGACCCTGCCCGATGGATCCGTGGTGCAAGTGCCGGGCATTGTGCCCAAGCTCAGCCAAACTCCCGGACAAATTACCCGTACGGCACCTGAACTAGGCCAACACACTGCCGAGGTACTCGAGGAACTAGGAATCGGTGCCGCGCAACAGGCTGACTGGAAAGAGCGCGGCATTATCTAAGCCACTGACACGTTTAGCTTGATGACTTAAACATACACAGACACATACACATACACACAGAACATCATGACGCAAATTATCCGACCCAGAATTTACATGCAAGAAGTCGCCACGCGCGATGGCTTTCAAAACGAGGCTCAGTTTATCGAAACCGAAGATAAGGTTCGCGTGATCGACGCCTTGAGTCAATGTGGCTTTGCCAAGATTGAAGTCACGTCATTTACCTCCCCAAAAGCCATCCCTGCTCTGCGCGACGCAGAACGCGTCATGCACGAAATCACGCGTCAACCCGGCGTGGAATACACCGTACTCGTACCCAACGTACGCGGTGCTGAGCGCGCGCTGTCGTGCGGTATCGATGAAGCCAATCTCGTGATGTCCATGAGCGAAACCCACAATCGCTCAAATCTGCGCATGACGCGAGAGCAATCTTTTACTCAATTAGAGCAAGTGGTCTCGGCTATTTCTGGCAGCGCCGTCGCAATCAATATATCGCTATCGACAACGTTCGGCTGCCCGATGGAAGGCGATGTCAGCGAAGATGAAGTGATGCGCTGGGTTGAGCGCTTTGCCAATCTAGGCGTCAAACGTGCGACGCTTTGCGACACTACGGGCATGGCCTACCCTTCGCAAGTCCGTTCGATTACGACACGCGCAAAAGCACTATTTCCTGACATGGTTTTTACCCTGCATTTCCACAACACACGCTCAATGGCGCAAGCCAACGTTCTCGCTGCAATCAGCGCAGGCATTGATCGTTTCGATGCCTCGTTAGGTGGAATCGGGGGATGCCCCTACGCGCCTGGTGCGAGTGGCAATGCATGCACAGAAGACATGGTTCACATGCTTGAGCTCGAGGGCTTTGACACCCGCATCGATCTCGATCGACTCTTGAAGGTCTCCGCGATGCTGCCTGGTCTAATCGGTCACGATGTGCCGAGCCAGTTACTCAAGGCGGGCGCAAGAAACACGCTGCATCCCGCCCCGGCCTATGCTGCCGACATTGGCAAGCCCGTTTAAGGGCTCGCAGTCGACTTAAACGATATGAACTTCGAACTCACCGAGGCCGGCGATCTGACCCACGAGTTTGTCACCTTTGACGACCGCACCCACGCCCTCAGGCGTACCGGTAAAAATAAGGTCTCCGGCCTTGAGTTCGAACAAACCTGAGAGATAGGAAATACTCTCAGGAATATTCCAAATCATTTGTGACAAATCGCTGGTCTGTTTTTGCTGGCCATTCACATGCAGTGAAATATTGCCCTGCGCCAAAACACCCGTTGCAGACTTTGGGTGAAGCGGACCAATCGGTCCTGACTGATCAAAGCCCTTGCCCACTTCCCAAGGTCTGCCTTGTTTTTTTGCCTCACCTTGCAAATCACGACGCGTCATATCGAGACCCAAGGCGTAGCCAAAGACGCATTCGTTTGCTTTGTCCACAGGGATGTCACGTCCACCCCGGTCAAGCGCAACAACCAACTCCATCTCGTAATGCAAATTTGAAGTTTTTACTGGATAAGGCATCTTGCCCGCTTGACCTGCTGGAATAGGAATCAATGCATCGGCAGGCTTACAGAAAAAAAACGGATCTTCGCGGCCCGTAAAACCCATCTCTTTGGCATGCTCGGCATAGTTGCGACCGACACAGTACACACGACGTACTGGAAAAAGCTTGCTGCTGCCCACGACGGGTAAGCCGATGGTTGCCTGCGGCTCGAATACAAAGTCTGACATGTTGATTGACGTCCTGAAAGTTTGAATATGAAAAATTAAGACTTTTTTTCTGGCAACGGCGCAAGCGTGATTACCGGGGCGGGTTCACCCAATCCAGCAACAGGTGCGCTGTCGAAGTAGTCGTCGAGGCTATCGCGACCGGGCTGTAAAATCGATGTCTCGTGAGGCAAGCCAGTACTGATGGGGTTTGTTGACTGTGGTGCGCTCATCACATTGTCCTGAGCCTTCGCCTGAGCGTCCAAGGCGGACTCTCTATTCCAATTCGTTGGAAAACCGCTCTCCGAGAGATAGGCCAAACCTTCAGCGTGCAGGACACCCGGATCATCTGCCGTGTCAGCAATAGGCAAGAACGCATTCGAAGCCAATACGGGGAGCGCGGCACTCACTGCTGTTGCCATACGCCACTGCGCAGCAGCGTCCTTTGGACGATCAAGCTTGTCGTAAAGACTCCCTAACAAAGCATGTACCCGAGCATCCGCACGTTTTGACAAACTACGCGATAAATAATTTTCTGCTTGTCCCCAAATCTGTCCAACCAGACATAAATGACCGATAGCGGCCAATAAGTCAGGGTCATTGGGACGTGTTGGCACCCAGGCCTCGGCTTTTTCGAGTCTTCGTTTGACTTGAGAGGGCTCAGCGCGCGAATAAGCGGCCAGTAAGCGCGGATCAAAAGAGAGTGGAATGGACTGCTCGAGGGTTTTAGAAGCATCGTCCAACAGTCCATTCGCTTCAAACGCAGCCGAACCGGCCAAGGCAACCTCTGTCAGGGTACGCTCCTCGGACTTTAAGTTTTTCCAAAAAGCTTTCCAATCACCCGAATACGTCGTTTCGCGCAAGTGCGCAGCGGCAGCCGCCTCAATCATGTGTCGGGCTTCCGAGTCATGCAAGGCTCCACGGCGATTGAGCGTCCGCGCAAGCGTAAAGACCTGCTCGTTGCGATCGAGCTGCTTGTAAGCCCTGAGCAATAGGCGTAGGGTATGGATGTGGCGCGCACCACTTTCTTGCAAGGGCAGGAGTTCTTCGAGTGCTTGCGCAGCCATGCCTTGATCTAAATACAGATCCGCCGCTGCGGTTGCAATCGCTTCTTTGAGGGCTTGATCATCGGAAGCCTTTTCTTTGGCAAGCGTAATCATATGATCGCGTCTACCAAACTCGCCCAACGCATGGGCAGCTCTGGCTGCCGACAAAGCAGCCAACACCTGGCGGCTCGCATCCTTGCTACGACCAAAAAGCTTGGTCAAATCTTTTTCAGCGTGAGAGTACCGTCCCTCCAATAACTCGGTCCAGCCCTGTTCGAGCAGCTCTTGGTCTCGTCGAACCCGACGTCGCGTATTCCAGCCGCGCACACGTAAAGGAATCGCACTGAGCCATGCGGCTACGCGTATGAGCCAATACACCATCACAAACAAAGCCAACAAAGAAACGACGGCTAACGCCAACGAGACCTGAACGCGCCAGTCATTGACGAGAATTAAAACGTGACCGGTATTTTCTCTCAGGACAACGGCCAATAATACGGCAGCGGTCAATAATACGAGCGTCCAAAACCAAGTCCGCATAATTATTGTCCGCCCGCGGGACTAGGCTCTGAAGAGCGCACCGACTCAAGAGCAGACAAACTGTCTTTGATGCTTGGCAAGCTAACCGCGATTTGTATGGCCGCCAACTCCTGAACCAGGCGAAGTGCTGCGATCGTATCAGTTGCCTTGGGATCGAAACGCGAAACCAAACTCTGCTGAACTTGAGTAAGCTCCGCTCTCCAGACAGGGGCCTGATTCATCAAAAGCGCCATCTGCGCCGTCAACACACGCGTACGTAGATTCGCCCGCAACAGTGCCCCCTGCTCAGGTGACATCATGAGCGCGTTGGCGTCACTGACGCGCTGGATACTCACCACCCCAACGAATTCACGCGCCACCATTGCAGCAGCAGACTTTGACCACAAGAGGGATTGATCGAGCCCACGTTGCCACCACGGTTGTTGCGCAGAAGTCAACGCAGGGGATGGCGCTTGAGCAGTCCCGGAGGGCGTGGGTACGCGCTGGACTGATGGTGCCACGCTCGCGATCACGGGCGCCGCCGCATCAGGCAAAAGCAACGGCGCACGCGCCACCAAGGCACTGAGCGTCTCAAGTCGGCTGGACAATTGCGTCATATCGATCAAAGGAACGGCTCTCAACCGCTCAAGATCAAGAGTAATCGCACGCTGCACCCCGGCAAAGCGGGCTCGGTCGGCACGCACTAACAAAGACTGGGCGGCCTCTAGCGTGACAATCGCATTGTTGACATTGCCCGCCAAGCGGAGTTGTTGATGAGCCGTCGTTAAGAGGCGATCAACATCATTGGCGAGCATGACATCCTCCATGCCCTTGTTTGCACCCGCCCAAAGTTGCTCCAGGGCGACAAATTGGCTCTTGGCCTCGAGCTGCTCTTGTTCGAGCTGAGCGATACGACGGGCTTGGGACTGGGCGAGCCCTAAAGCTTGCGTAGAATCCTGGCGCGCCTCGTTAAGCTGAGAGGTCAGTCCCTGAACCTGCTTTGCGATCTCTCGACCTGTCTGTTCAAAACGTTTTTGCAAAAACCAAGCACCACCGGCCGCCACAAGCGCGACCAGCAAAAATATGATGGCAAGCAAAATCGGCCATGAAGGACCACTCGTGCGCTTTTTACCTTTCAGTAATGCAGCACTTGGCTGTGGGGGGCTAGGAGTATGGGCTTCAGTCATATGCTAATTGTAGCCGTAGCGCTAGAAAAAATCGTTCAAACTTGCGTACTTGGCGCCTGAACACGAGAAATCTGCTCGAATCCTGTCAAAATGACATCGTCTTCGGGGCTCGCCACCACACACTTCATCGTCGTGAAACCGCTTTTGAAATGCGGTTCTAACAACTTAAAAAGAAGAGATTTGAGTCTTTCGTGTGTCAGTACGAACGAACTCTCGGCGAACCATCCCAAAAGGCCCAAGGCTTCGAGATTTTTGTAAAGAGCCTCTACACCATGCGCACTCGTCAACAACCATGCGGGAAGTGCATTTTGGCGGCTCAGTGCGGCTAAATGCTCATTTAACGAAGTGGGCCATTGTGCGGACTGGCGTTGATAGGCCTGATGCAGCACAACGTTGGCGCCACGCTGGCTCAAACGCTGACTCAACCAATCACGACCGTCTTGTCCCCGCACAATCAACACGCGTTCAACAGGATGTTCAAGCGCAAACAAGATTGGCCATAATGACTCCGAATCCTGCGCAAGATCAGAGGCGGGATGGAGGACATCAAGGCCGTCACCAAACACTCTGCGTATCGCACTGGCTGTCACAGGCCCCATACAGGCGACTCGCGTTGACAGCGGCCAAGCTGCGATCCCCGCGCTGAGCAACTGACTGTGATAGCCCGTCACCGCGGCTCGACTGACGAACACCACCAAATCAAAAAGCTCCGGTCGAGGACACTCTCCGGTGACCGCGACCACTTCACGGATATCCAAAGCAGGACACTCCAACACAGACCAACCGCGTCGAAGCAGTTCGCGCATCACGACCGTATTGCGGCCCGCAGGTCGCGTCAGAATCGCAGTATGTTGAGGCTGAGCCATGGGGTATCAGGAGGGCTCGGACAAACGCGCCAAGATCTCACCTGCGCCTTGCGCCAATAAGGCTTGGGCGACAGTGGATCCCAAAAGCTCCGCTTGAGCCGAAGGCCCTGTAAGCTCAGCACGATAAATCGTTTGACCGTCTGGCGTTGCGACTAAAGCTTGCAACTTAAGCTGCGTACCTTCGAGCTGTGCGTAGGCTGCCAGTGGCACCTGACACGACCCACCGAGGGCACGGGAAACTGCACGCTCGGCAAGCGAACAGACCGTTGTGTCAGGACAAGACAGTGGTGCCAGCAGCTCTCGGAGATCCGAGCGTGTCGCCAAAATTTCTATCCCGAGCGCGCCTTGGCCTGCGGCAGGAAGCGAAGCCTCCGTTGTCATCCTGGAACGAATGCGGTGACCCAGACCCAAGCGCTCCAGTCCCGCTGCGGCAAGAATAATGGCAGCATATTGACCGCTATCGAGCTTGCCCAGACGCGTATCCAAATTCCCTCGTAAGGCATGAATCACGAGCGCAGGGAATCGTGCTTTGAGCTGCGCTTCGCGTCGCAAACTTGACGTACCGACGATCGCGCCGGGTGGCAAATCAGACAGTGCGACGTAATCATTTGATACAAAAGCATCGCGACAGTCCGCACGCGCCAGAACCGTTGAAAGCTCAAAGGGAGCTTCCATATCGACGGGAACGTCCTTGAGCGAATGCACCGCCAAATCGGCGCGTCCATCCAATAACGCATATTCGAGCTCTTTAATAAAGAGCCCTTTACCACCTACTTTTGAAAGACTCCGATCAAGGATCTGATCGCCACGCGTGCTGAGCTTGAGTAATTCAACCTGCATCTGTGGATAAATCGAGAGTAAGCGCGCCTGCACATGCTCGGCCTGCCACAACGCAAGGCGGCTGGCACGGGTTGCTATCACTAGTTTTCTAGAGGCCACTCGATCACTCTCAGCGCAAATAATTCAAGAGAATCGTCAGTGCGATTCCAATCACGCCGAGCAATCCGAGCCACTGCAATATTGTCAAGCTGCGCTTAGGCTTATTGTTTTCCATCATTTGTCCTGTCATTCATCCATGCAAAGTTTGAATTCAAACGTCTACGCATCCGATTTGAACACGGACAGCCGATTTATTCATCAAAGCGATGAATACCGCTTGATTTGGGATAACTCTTTAGAAAATAAAACGCCGGCACGTCTGAGACACGCCGGCGCTTTAAGGAGAGCGATTGTCAGTTAAAGCATTGTTTTTTTACAATACTGACTTAAGAAGCTTGCCCATTTCAGAGGGATTTTTCGTCGTACGAATGCCACATTCTTCCATGATTTCAAGCTTGGCGTCTGCTGTATCTGCTCCGCCAGAAATCAAGGCGCCAGCGTGTCCCATGCGCTTGCCAGCCGGTGCGGTGACACCTGCGATAAAGCCAACCATCGGCTTTTTCATATTTTCTTTTGCCCACAAAGCCGCATTGACCTCATCAGGACCACCGATTTCACCGATCATGATCACGGCATCGGTGTCAGGATCTTCGTTGAACAATTTGAGCACATCAATATGCTTCAGACCATTGATGGGATCACCACCAATGCCAACTGCGCTGGATTGACCGAGGCCGAGCTCAGTGACCTGTGCCACGGCTTCGTAGGTCAGGGTGCCTGAACGGCTGACAATACCGATGCGACCCTTGCGATGGATGTGTCCGGGCATGATGCCAATTTTGATTTCGTCTGGCGTAATCAAACCTGGGCAATTGGGTCCAAGAAGCAAAGTCTTGCTGTTCATTTTTGCCATACGATCTTTGATTTCGAGCAGATCGCGAACAGGAATACCCTCGGTGATACAAATCACCAAGTCCAATTCGGCTTCAATGCCTTCCCAGATTGCAGCGGCAGCGCCCGCAGGCGGGACATAGATTACGGAAACGTTGGCACCCGTCTCGGCCTTTGCGTCTTTAACTGACGCGAAAATCGGGATGCCTTCAAAATTTTCACCCGCCTTTTTGGGATGAACGCCGGCAACAAATGCGGCTTGTCCATTCGCATAGGCGCGCGAAGTCCGTGTGTGGAACTGACCGGTTTTACCGGTAATCCCTTGGGTGATGACTTTAGTATCTTTGTTGATCAGAATCGACATTTCAGAATCCCTGGCAGAATTATTTGGCTGCTGCGACGACGCGGGTGGCCGCATCGGCCATCGTGTCAGCGCTGATGATAGGCAGGCCAGAATCGGCCAACATTTTCTTGCCCAACTCTTCGTTGGTACCCTTCATACGCACCACAAGAGGCACGCTGAGGTTGACCGCCTTGCACGCGATGATGATGCCCTCGGCAATCACATCGCAACGCATAATGCCGCCGAAAATATTGACCAAAATTGCTTTGGTGCCCTTGTTTGCAAGCATGATCTTGAAGGCTTCGGTGACTCGCTCTGCCGTGGCACTGCCGCCCACATCCAGAAAGTTCGCGGGTTCGCCACCGAACAGTTTGATGGTGTCCATCGTCGCCATCGCAAGACCTGCGCCGTTGACCAAGCAACCAATATTGCCATCGAGCTGAATATAAGCGAGCTCATGCTTGCTGGCTTCGATCTCGGCGGGGTCCTCTTCATCAAAGTCCCGATACGCGACGATCTCTGGATGACGGAACAGAGCGTTAGGATCAAAGTTGAACTTGGCGTCGAGTGCGATGATGTCGCCCGAACCCGTCAAAATCAGAGGATTGATTTCCGCCAGTGAGGCATCCGTTTCCCAGTAGGCTTTGTAGAGTTTTTGAAACTCTGCGCATGCCTTGGCAATAGAAGCCTCAGGCACACCAATACCACGCGCGAGATCTGCGGCTTCTTTGTCTGTCAGGCCCTGACCAGGATCCACAAACACTTTGAGAATTTTTTCAGGGTGCTTTTCGGCGACTTCTTCAACATCCATGCCACCTTCGCTCGAAGCCATCACGCAGACACGCTGTGTCCCACGATCTGTCACGATCCCGACGTAGTATTCCTTTTTGATGTCTGCGCCCTCTTCGACCAACAGGCGGCGCACTTTTTGACCCTGGGGGCTTGTCTGATGCGTGATCAACTGCATACCCAAGATCTCTGACGAGATCTGCCGCACTTCGTCGATCGAACGCGCGAGCTTGACGCCACCGCCCTTTCCGCGACCACCTGCGTGAATCTGCGCTTTGACCACCCAAACTGGGCCACCTAGTTTTTTAGCAGCGTCTACGGCCTCGTCCACGGTAAACGCGGGAAAGCCTTGAGGAACAACTACACCAAACTTCCGAAGCAATTCTTTGCCTTGATACTCATGGATTTTCATGGGAATCCTGTCCGTCCAAAAAAACTAAAAAAAGCGATTGCCTGGAAAACTACGCATCAGGGCCCGGGGGTATTGCCTTTGAATCTACATACCACTGCGGATAATGTTCTTTGGTCACTTCGCCATCGGGTCGCCAGGCATAGCATCCTCCCATTTGGAAGGGCCTGCGGCCCGCTGACTCAGCCTCTGCGCGCTTTTGACCCGCCATGCTTTGAACAGCAGCGGTCGGCAACACTGAAGCGAGCTCGGTCATATGCGTACAGCCCGCAGTGCGAGCAAAACGTTCTTTGATCTGCTGACGGAAACTTTTCAGCAAATTCATTCCAACAAGATCTTGGTACGCTTCAGAAACCGCCGTACAGGAAGTCCCAAAGGGCGAGGCGTCATACATCGCGAACGCTTCTTTAATTTCAAAGCTAGTGTCTATCGTGATACGCAAATGCAGATGATGAACCGGCTGGCCTACAGCATGAACCGTTCCATTGCGCTTGGTGTAAGAATAAGATTTGTTGTCAATCAGTTCGGCCTCAATATCCCAGAGACCATCATCTCGCTCGAAGGAATGAACCTGTATCGAACGGTTGTGCATCGGTTTGCGAGAACTGGCTGGCGCTGGAAGCGGCATACTAGGTTGGGCGGTCAATTGACACATTGCAACAAAGGTTAAAAGTATAGCGCACCTAGTGCATATGACCTAGTGAAGCGCCTTATAAAGACTAATAACGTCTTACAACGCGCATTAACCATGAAACTAACACGGTCTAAAGGTGAACTTCAGCCTACTCCTCTTCGATATTTTCACCTAAAGAACGCGTTTGCTTGAGTACGCGATGGATCACTTCCATCGAAAACCCTCGTGACGCTAAAAATCGTCCCTGTTTCGCATACTCTGCTTGCGACAGGTGTGAAGAAATATGTGAGGAATGGCTCAATGCAGATTTTTTGCTCAAAAATTTGCGGGCCCAAACCGCCTGAGCACGCTCAAACTCAGTGGCCTTAAGGTCTAATTGCACGGCCGCGACGACTTCGGGAGTCATCCCATGTTGCTTGAGGTCTCGGACAATCCGTGCAGCCCCCTGCTCAGGGGCCTTACGATGCACCCATCCCTGGGTAAAACGCGCATCTGACTGCCATCCTTCGCGCGTGAGCGCGTCTAGAACCACGGCTAAGGACTCTGCGCTCTCGGCATGGGGCGTAAGCTTGCGCTCAAGTTCTTGTCTGCTGTGCTCTCGGCGAGACAGCAAACCTACGGCTCTGGCCTTGAGGGACAGGCCAGGCCGTGGTGCTGCAGGCTTGGGACCTACTTCGAACTCTTCATCATCCGCGTCTCTAGACACGATTTCTCTCACAGGCGTGCATTGGGTGACACGTTAGATACTTACAGGTCTTCTTCGGACTCGGGCTCGGACTCAGGCTCAGAGGCGACGAGCTTGCTGGCTTTTGCGGAGCTTGCTTTGGTTGTTGCTGCAGCGGCGGCCGCAGGAGCACCACCCACGCGAGGCACGACCCCTAATTTTTCGCGCACGCGATTTTCAATTTCAATCGCCATCGCAGGGCGTTCGCGCAGGAAATCACGCACATTGTCGCGACCCTGACCAATCCGCTCACCGTTATAGCTAAACCATGCACCCGCCTTGTCGACAATCCCAGCCGTCACACCTAAATCAAGAATTTCACCTTCGCGTGAGATCCCTGCACCATACATAATGTCGAATTCGGCTTGTTTGAATGGAGGTGCAATCTTGTTTTTAACGACTTTGACGCGCGTTTCGTTACCGACAACCTCATCACCCTTTTTAATGGCGCCAATACGGCGGATATCCAAACGCACCGATGCGTAAAACTTCAGTGCATTACCGCCTGTCGTCGTCTCGGGGCTGCCAAACATCACACCAATTTTCATGCGGATTTGGTTGATAAAGATCACCATACAATTGGTGCGCTTGATACTCGCAGTCAATTTGCGCAGCGCTTGACTCATCAGTCTCGCTTGGAGACCGGGTAGAGAATCACCCATCTCACCTTCGATCTCAGCTTTAGGCACCAGAGCAGCCACAGAGTCGATCACAATCAGATCAACAGAACCCGAGCGCACCAGCGCATCCGTGATTTCGAGGGCTTGTTCGCCAGTGTCAGGCTGGGAAATCAACAGATCAGTTAGGTTGACGCCCAGTTTGGAGGCGTATTGCACATCGAGGGCATGCTCTGCATCAATAAAAGCGCAAGTACCGCCAACTTTTTGCATTTCGGCGATCACTTGCAGGGTCAGGGTCGTCTTTCCAGAGGACTCGGGACCGTAGATCTCAACCACACGCCCCCGAGGTAAGCCGCCAACGCCAAGCGCGATATCTAACCCTAAAGAACCTGTGGAGACCACCTGAATGTCGTGCTCGACCTGATTATCGCCGTAACGCATGATCGAGCCCTTGCCAAATTGCTTTTCGATCTGGGAGAGCGCAGCAGCGAGTGCCTTGCCTTTTTCAGCGGCGCCGGCCTTGAGGGTTTTATCATCCATGTAAATTCCTTGAGTTGTGAGCTAAAGCTGAAAAACTGATACTGAAATTATTGCATTCAATTATACTGTATAAATAAACAGTATGACAACTTATTCCTGCTCTCCTCGACATTTTATTTTTCATATGACTAGGGTTTGTACGCATTTATGCAACATCCCATAGCGAGGATGCAAGGGGCTATGCAAGAATAGACTTAATTCTTCCCTTGTTGTTTATCAGAAAGACCCACCGGCCCCTGCACCCATGCGAATCCTGATTGCCGAAGATGACAGCATTTTGGCCGACGGCCTCACCCGCTCTCTGCGCTTAAACGGCTATGCCGTGGACGCCGTCAGCGACGGACTCTCGGCCGACTCTGCGCTCAGATCGCAGGAGTTTGACCTCCTCATCTTAGATCTGGGTCTGCCACGGATGTCCGGCTTGGAGGTATTGAGCAACTTACGCAGTAAAAACTCTCATCTGCCAGTCCTCATTCTCACTGCAGCCGATAGTGTGGAGCAAAGAGTCAAGGGGCTTGATCTGGGGGCTGATGATTACATGGCCAAACCGTTCTCCCTCTCTGAGCTTGAAGCGCGTGTTCGGGCGCTCGTGCGCCGAGGGGCTGGAGGAGGCTCTACGATTCTTAAACACGGCAAACTGGAATTTGATCAGACAGGTCGAGTCGCCATGGTGGATCAGCATGCACTCGAGCTCTCAGCCAGAGAAGTCAGTCTGCTCGAAATTTTGCTCACGCGCAGCGGGCGTATGGTGAGCAAAACACAAATCGTTGATCACTTGTGCGAATGGGGTGAAGAGGTCAGCTCCAACGCCATCGAGGTCTACGTGCATCGCCTGCGTAAAAAACTCGAACCTAGCGGCGTCAAAATCGCAACAGTTCGGGGCCTCGGCTACTGTCTTGAGCGAGACACGAGTGCGCTATGAGTCACCTTTGGCGTGGTCTGTACGACGTCAAATGCTTATGTGTCTCTAGGCTGTGGCATTGAAACACGCCCGCGTCAATCTCGAAGCACTGGCTGTACTCCAAACTGGAGCGGCAAAATCGACGGCCGAATCCTCAAGACGCTCGCTGCTCGGAGAGATTTTGGACTGGATGCTTGCGCCACTTTTCTTGCTGTGGCCGATGAGCATTGCCATTACCTATGTCGTGGCTCAAAACCTGGCCAACACTCCTTATGACCTCAACTTGGCCAACGCACTACAAGTCTTGGGTCAGCAAGTCGAAGCGACCGATGACGTCGTCGCGCTTCGCATGTCATCCTCCGCTCGACTCGCATTGCGCATCAGAGAAAATGACGGCGTTTTTTGGAAAGTGATCGGTCCAAACGGCGATTTGTTGGGAGGCGATGGAGAGCTCCCTACCCCAGAACGCACGCCAAGCGATCTGCCTAATACGATTTATTACGAAAACCATGCGCTTCGCGACTTTGAAATCCGTATCGCTTATACCTGGAGGGATCTCAGCGCGAGAGGCATCGGTCCTGTGCTCTTGGTCGCGGCGGAGTCCGTGGATCGTCGCACACAACTGGCCAATGACATCATCAAGGGCGTAATCATTCCACAGTTTATTGTCTTGCCGATCGCGGTGTTGCTTGTTTGGTTTGGTTTATCGCGAGGCGTGGCACCCATCAATGCCTTACAAAGAAAGTTACGCGCGCGAAGACCCGACGACCTGTCCCCCATTGACGAGCGTCAGGCGCCCTCAGAAATCGGTCCGCTGATCAAGGCAATGAATGATCTACTCAGCCGACTGGAAGCCACATTATTGGCGCAGAAACGCTTTGTCGCGGATGCAGCTCATCAGCTCAAAACTCCCTTGGCAGGTTTGCGAACACAAGCGGAACTTGCCATGCGCGAGGAGCCCACAGCAAACACGCAAGCAAGCCTAGAACAAATTATTGCGGGTACGGCGCGCGCAACGCGCCTCGTCAATCAGCTCCTTTTGATGGCGAATGCTGAAAACCCGAACACGACAGAAATGCCGCCGACTGACTTAACGCATTTGGCTAGGGAACAAATACAGAAGTGGGTGCATGTCGCGCTTGACCAAGGTATCGACCTAGGTTTTGAAGGACCTGAACACCCCCTCTATATCAAAGGACAGAGTCTGCTCTTAAGTGAGGCCCTGAACAATCTGATCGATAATGCCATTCGCTACACGCCAGCACCCGGTCACATTACAGTGGGCTTATACGAACAACGCGACGAAATTGTGCTCGCAGTCGAAGATTCCGGACTAGGCATCGCCGTCGATGAACGCGAACGCGTGTTTGACAGGTTTTATCGTGTCTTGGGTTCGGGTGTTGATGGAAGCGGACTCGGTCTGGCGATCGTGCGCGAGATCGCACATCGCCATCAGGCGCGCGTCATCGTGACAGAATCTCATCTTGCCAGTACTGACCCATCCGCCAAGGGCGCGCGTTTTGAAATTCACTTTCCCGCCATGCTGCAGCGCACACAAACAGCACTCAACAGCGCGGGTTAACCCTGTATTGAGGCGCTGAAAAAGTACGATTTTTGTCGATCTGCAACACTTACCATTGCTGGGGAAATTTTGTCAGAAAGCTGTCAGCAATCGGCCTTAAAGTTCGCCCATCTCAGCGCACGCATAACAAATTCGCTTTAAAGCGCATACACATCATTAGGGAGACTCGGGTTGCTGCCATTTCTCAATATTCTGCAATTGCTCTTGTACATCGGGCTACTCGCCCTTGTCGGTCAAGGCATTTTGTTTTTGATTGCTGGCGCAAAACGTGAAACAAATTTGTTTTATCAACTTTTTCAAGTCGTGAATAAGCCTTGGCTTATGTTAGCGGCATTGATCTCCCCCAAACAAATCGCCACGCGTCACCACGCGTTCGTGGCGTTTTGTTTAGTGGCTGCGCTCTATCTCGCAGCCACGGTTGCAAAAATCGAGCATTGTGTTTCGGTCGGAATGGTGGGCTGTAAATGAAACTTGATCTGAACTGGCAAAAATACAAATGGTGTGCGATCACACTGATTGTTTTTGGGCAACGGAAACGTGCCATCAGTTTGTTCGAGGATATGCTTCGCGACTACCCCGAAGATCGCTATGCTTTAGGCAGTATCGCCCATCTCAAAGCAGAGCTTGGTGACAAGGTCGGTGCGGTTGAAAGCTACCGGAGCTTGGTTAAACATCCCGATGCACCCGTCTATGCCTGGTTCAACCTTGGCTTTCTTTTGCAAGAGCTTGAACAACCTGTCGAAGCTGAGCGCGCCTTTAGGCATTCGCTAGACCTCGATCCAAAGTTAGATCAAGCATGGTATGGCCTCGGTTTGACACTGATCCAACAAAGACGCTTAGAAGAGGCCGTTGTGGCCCTCGAGCGCAACACCAAACTTCAACCTATGAGTCCATACGCGTGGTATCAACTCGCCCGTGTGCATATTGACCGTCAACAACCAGACGAAGCGACCAAAATTATTCAACATTTGAAAGGCTTTGAACCGAAATTCGCGCGTCAACTCGAACGAGAAACAGGACTCACTGGCTAAATCTTTTTTTTATGTTTTTGTTTTTGTTTTTGTTTTTTTCTTTTTGTTTTTTCTTTTTTTTCTTTGTGTTTCAAAAATCGATCCAGGGGAACCTGGCCTGATAACGATGAGGAGACGTAACCGTGCAACTAACCGAAAAACATCGGGTGTACTGGCAAAAAAACCTACGCATCACTTCAATTTTGTTGCTGATCTGGTTTGTTGTCACTTTTGTGGTGGGCTACTACGCCCGTGAGCTCAACTTTACCTTTTTTGGCTGGCCCTTTAGTTTTTGGATGGGGTCACAAGGCTCTCTGGTGGTGTATTGCCTGATCATTTGGTTCTACGCCTCATATATGAACAAGCTTGACGAAGAATGTGGCGTCAACGAAGAAGAGGAGGAATAACATGGCCGGAATGACACCAAACGAAGGCGGCATGTTCGCTTCAAACACCACGAACGCAGCCTTCAAAAAATCACTCAACAAGGTCTATACCTGGTACACAGGCGGGTTTATTGTTTTTGTGATCGCTCTTGCGATCGCCGAACAAATGGGTTTGAGTCGTGCATGGATCGGCTACATATTTTTGGCTGCTACTGTTCTCCTATATGCTGGTATTGGAGTCATGAGCCGCACAAATGATGCCGCTGAGTACTACGTAGCTGGACGACGTGTGCCCGCGCTCTACAACGGCATGGCAACGGGCGCTGACTGGATGTCAGCCGCATCGTTTATTGGTATGGCCGGAACGCTTTACCTGACAGGCTATAGTGGTTTGGCTTTTATCATGGGCTGGACTGGTGGCTACTGTTTGGTGGCATTGTTCTTGGCGCCTTATCTGAGAAAGTTTGGTCAATTTACGATTCCAGACTTTCTGGGTGAGCGCTATGACGGTAATATCCCCCGCCTGTTGGGCATTATTGCCGCGATTCTGTGCTCGTTCACCTACGTTGTCGCTCAGATTTACGGCGTCGGTTTGATTACGACACGTTTGGCGGGTGTTCCCTTTGAAATCGGTATTTTCTTGGGCCTTGGCGGCATCCTGGTGTGCTCGTTCCTCGGTGGGATGCGTGCGGTGACTTGGACTCAAGTCGCTCAGTACATCATTCTGATCATTGCATACATGATTCCAGTCGTTTGGCTCTCTGTTAAACAAACAGGTGTTCCCATTCCTCAGGCAATCTATGGCTATCAACTTGAAAAAGTGACTGCCAAAGAAGCAGAGCTGCTGAAGGATCCAAAAGAACTTGAAGTCATTGCGATCTATAAAAAGCGTGCAGAAGAAGCCGATGCCAAGCTGAAAAATATTCCAGCTGCGATGGCCAAGGCAAAAGCAGATGCAGAAAAGCGTGTTGCTGACTTAAAAGCAGCCAATGCGCCTAAAGCTGAACAAGATGCTGCACAAAAAGCACTCGCAGCTGTTCCCACAACTGAAGCTGCTGCACAGAAGCTCTGGACGCAAGAACGCACTGCAAATAACGCGCGGGCAGTTCCTTTGGCTGGGATGCCCCGACATGCGCAGCAATTTGCGGGGGATCCTAATGGTACAGATGCTCAAAAGATCGCATACGACACCTCCCGTCGTAACTTCTTAGCGTTGATTTTTTGTTTGATGGTCGGTACAGCAGCGCTTCCGCATATTCTGATGCGCTACTACACCACGCCTTCGGTCAAACAGGCGCGTGAGTCGGTCACATGGTCCTTGTTCTTTATTTTCCTTTTGTATTTCACCGCCCCTGCTCTGGCCGTACTGGTGAAATATGAGGTCTTCCACGTGCTTGTTGGTACGCCGTTCGACAAGCTACCGGCGTGGATTGGGCAATGGGCATCCGTTGACCCCTCCTTGTTGTCTGTTATTGACGTAAACAAAGATGGCATTTTGCAGCTAGGTGAAATGCGCATCGGTGGCGACATCGTTGTGTTGGCCACACCAGAAATCGGTGGTTTGCCTTATGTGATCTCTGGCATGGTTGCAGCAGGTGGTTTGGCAGCAGCACTTTCAACAGCGGACGGCTTGCTGCTGACAATTGCTAACGCCTTGTCCCACGACTTGTACTACAAGATGATCAATCCCAACGCTCCAACTGCGAGTCGGGTGTTGATTTCAAAAATCTTGTTGTTAGTGGTCGCGCTTGCAGCAGCCTATGTTGCCTCACAGAAACCGGCGGACATCTTGTTCTTGGTTTCTGCCGCGTTCTCCTTCGCTGCTGCTGCGTTCTTCCCCGCCCTAACCTTAGGGATTTTCTGGAAGCGCGCGAATAAGTGGGGTGCGGTTGCCGGCATGATCGGTGGTTTGGGCGTCACCTTTTACTACATGGCGACCACTCAAGTTTGGATGCGTGGAATTTTCGGCATCACCTCCCCCATCGAGCTCTGGTATGGCATTTTGCCAATCTCGGCCGGTGTCTTTGGCGTGCCGCTCGGCTTTGCACTGATCATCATTGTGAGCTTGCTGACCCCAGCGCCTCGCAAAGAAATCCAAGACTTGGTGGATCATGTGCGCTACCCCACACTGCGTGGCGATGCAGCACGTTCATAAAAATCAGTTCCCCGCCGTCTGAGACTGCTGCGCTCAAACGGCTTTTAAGCCCCTTCGGGGGCTTTTTTTTATTTTAATGTTTTGGAGTATTAAAAAAGGCTAGGCAGCTGTTGGGAGTGAAAGCTTGCGTCGGATCATGCGCAGAACAGAACCGAGCAGGGGAATTTTTTCGTAGACCTGCTGGGCTGCATCCCAATAGTCGCGATGCAAAACAATCAAGCCCTGATCGTTTAACTCAAACTGTGTGCAACCAGATATTTGCTGCACTTGACCGCGGCACTCGAAAAGAAAGTTCCATGTCATAAACGCTTGACGCTCATCGACCACCTTCGTCAAGATGACAAAACGTGGATGCTCAAGCGTATCGAACATGTGCTGGTACACCGCACGCACTGAGGCTAGGCCGGCAAGCTGATTAAAGGGGTCAATAAACTCAGCCTCTTGGGCATAAATTTCTCCCACACGCTCCAGCGTCTCTGGGCTAAGCGTTTGAAACCAATGTGCAATGTCTGAGAAGCGCGTGTTCATCGCTGACACCTTTAAAGCTTAGTAATTTTGTGCAAAAGAGGAAACCGCAAGTAATCCGGGAGAAAACTGATCCAGCGTAAGGCACCTGTAAAACCGCGCGGGAAACGAATTTCGAAATCGCCGCGCTCAAAACCTGCCACAATCGCCTTGGCGGCCTCGGCAGGCTTCATCAAACCAGGCATTTCAAAATCATTACCCGCAGTCATCGGTGTTTCAACAAAGCCAGGATTGATCAGGTAGACGGAAATCCCTTTAGGCTCAAGCTCAAAGTAAAGCGTCTGCGCCATATTATTCAACGCGGCTTTGGTCGCACCGTATATGACGGCCTTTGGCAAACCGGTATACGCAGAAATACTCGCAATGACGGCCAATCCGCCCTCACCTCTTTTTAAGAAATAAGGGACTAAAACAGACACGCCTCGATAAACACCCACTACATTCAAATCAAAACTCTTTTGTACTTGATCCAGATCCAACTCCCAACTGTGGGTCGGATCGTAGCGAGCGGCGCCAAAGACCACCAAATCGACATGTCCCATCGCAGCAAGGGTACGCTCGAATGCCTCTGGCCATGCGAGTGCGTCTCCCGCATCAAATGCTACGACATGCGCATTAGGATAAGGGTGAGCAAGTTCGAGCAAGGCCTCTTGCCTGCGCGCGGAAACGGTCACCCATGCGCCTGCCGTCAATAAAGACTGCGCTAAAGCCGCTCCAATCCCGCTAGAGGCACCGACTAACCAGACGCGTTTACCGGCCCAATTTTTAATCGGTGGATTGAGCGGTCGCATCACGAAGGACTACCGGGCGTGCGCTTGCGGAAAAATAAAGTGACCTCGCCTAAATCAATGCCAAACTTGGACATCACGGAGCGATTCATCATCGAGGCATCGTCCATCTGCCACATCCAATCGTCAAAATTCACCAAATACTCTTTGCCATCGACGGGTAAACGCAACACATAGGTCCAATGCAACGCATTGCCAGCAACTCTCCCCGTCGCGACACCCACCACATCATCTGCCGTACCCTGCCACGATCCGTCAGCTTGCCGTTTGAGGGTCCAGACGCGTCGTTGTTTTTCACCATCGGAGTAGGTAAACCGCTCGTCGAGGATTCCCTCATCTCTGCTTTTCCATTCGGTCAAGATTTCGACATGAAAGCGACGCGCGACTTCGCCGTTACGCTTTTGAAAAATCCCCCAGGCATCAATGGTGCCGGTAAAAAAACTCGACAACTCAAGCTTGGGCGTTTCCTTAGCGTACTGATCCACATCTACGCTACCGCAGGCCGTCATCAGCGCAGCGGTGGCGGAGGCAATAAGGGCTTTGAATTTCATGATTAAGACTCCTTGGGCTCTGACACCCGTGATGACTGCCGGCCACCGAGCTCAGGCAGTAACACCAAGATGGCGATGCCTTTAAACACAATGGGTAGAAAAACATAGAGCGCCGTTAGCCCGATCGTGGTCTGAAACTGTCCCGGGACATAACCAAAAACCTTCAGGCTCGGCAGCGCAAGACCTGCAGCGATTGCCAGGGCAAACTTACTAATCAACACCCAGATCCCGAAATAAAGCCCAGTACTTTTACGATGTTGCTCAGGAATCGCGTCGGCAAGCATGGCGGGGGGTAAGGCGACATCCGCACCGAGCGCGCTACCCGCCATGAAACAGATCACACCATAAGCAACAATATCGCCGCCCTCTATGAAGCCCGCGCAAAGTAAGGATGCTGTCGCAAGCACACTTCCAAGCATCCAAGCACGCGTCTTGCCAACGCGATCGGAGAGCGCGACCCAAAGCGGTAAAGTCAGCATGCCAGCAAGAAAGTAAATCCCCAAGAACACGCCAGCATGCTGAGGTGCTTGCACGACATCGTCTATAAAAAATAAAACCAGCGTGGCTGGAATCGCGACGGAGATTGCATTAAATAAATAAAACCACATCACGCGACGAACCGCAGGAGGTTTGAGTGCTACACGCCAGCCATCTAACGTGCCTGCAGCGGACACCTTTGGCGAAGGCGCCCAACGCAAAGTCGAAAATAACCCTACAAACAACACTCCGACAAAAACCCAGGCAAACCATTGATAGCCCTGTCTAGCCCCCCACTCTGCCACCCACACTGTCGGTAAGACCGAGGCGATCACCACGCCAATCAAACCAAAAGCTTCACGCCAGGCTGTCACGCGAGAGCGCTGAGACACCTCATCTGTCAGTCTGGCACCCCAAGTCAAATAGCAAATACTTAATAAACTATGCGCAAAATACACAAGCAATAAACTCAGCGCCAACCATCCAAGCAGACCAAGTTTGGACCATTCTGGCGGAGTAAATAGCAAGACAAATCCAACCGCCAGGATGACCCCAGAGACCACCATCAAGAGCAACCAACCATGACGCTTGCGCTGAAATGCATCGACAACACGTCCAAGAAAGGGATCCTGAACGGTATCAAACATACGCGTTAGAAACAAAACCGCGCCCAGCGCAGCAAGATCCACACCCAAACCATCACCATAGAATTTTGGAGAAATCATATAGATCGGTAACATGGCCATTGCCAAGGGCAAGCCCAACATCGCATAGGCAAGGAGGCCCGTCGTCCTCACTTCTTTTCTCCGAGCAAAGCTTGGCGAAGATTCGGCTCGCTCGTGCGCGGATCAAGCCAAACCCCAAAAAAACTCCGCGCTAACGCGTCGTCGATACGACCCGTTTCAATATCCTGCTGATAAAAAGTCGCTCCCTCACCGGGGCGATAAACGCCCGTTAACGTGACACCTTTGGTCACATTCGGCAACACTTGAGAAAGCGCCGGCCCCCACTCAGGACGCTCATCCACGGGGGCACCAAGCTTTCGCATTTCATCCAACGATGCCTGAACCAAGCGATCACCAGCAATCGTGCGCTCATACGTCAGCGACAGCACAAAGGGTTTGTTGGGAGCAAAGCGACCGTCAGGCGCATAGAGACGGGCTTCATAGATCGACCAACCAAAACGTTTGAACATCCCCTGTCCGACTTGTTGCGCACCTGGTAAAAAAGGCGTAAATACCGTGGCCGCGACAGCAGTCGACAATATCAAACTCAAAAAAAATGAAATCAAGATTTTGCGCATAATGTCCATTGTTTTACATCCGTTCGAGCTTGGCGAAATCCCACTTCGCAATAGGCAAGATACATTCTCCAGATACGTATAAAGGCATCGTCATAGCCTTGTTCACGAATATGGCTAAGCGAAGACTCGAAGCGCTGTGCCCAGCGTTTCAACGTCTCTGCGTAGTCTTGTCCAAAAGACAACACCTCAAGCGATTGCAGACCCGCCGACTCACATTCTTTTTTAAACCTCGAGGGACTTGGCAACATGCCACCCGGGAAAATAAATTGTTGAATAAAATCCGTCCCGCGACGGTAGGCATCAAAACGATCCTCTGTGATGTCGATGGTTTGCACAACCACTCTGCCGCCAGGTTTGAGGCAACGTGCCAACATCTGAAAATAACTGGGCCAATGCAATAAGCCTACCGCCTCAAACATTTCAATCGAGACAATATGGTCAAACTGCTCGGGCACATCGCGATAGTCCTGTAGGCGCAAATGCACGCGATCGCTCAGACCCGCGTCTTGCATGCGTTGTGTGGCCCACTCAAGCTGAGCGTCAGACAAGGTGATCCCCACGACGTTCAGACCACGCCGAGCGGCGCGTTCGGCGAAGCCTCCCCAACCACAACCCACTTCAAGAATCGTCTGACCTGGTTGCGCCTGAATTTGGTCAAGAATTCGGTCATACTTTGCATCTTGTGCCGATGCGAGATCTTTTGACTCATCTCCCTGAAACCAGCCAGACGAATAAGTCATTGAAGGATCAAGCCACAGCCGATAAAAACGATTACCAACATCGTAGTGGCTGAGAATATTGCGTCGACTGCCTGCGCGACTATTGTCCTTGAGGACCCAGTGCGACAAGCGCTTGAGTAGCAAAGCCCACCAATGTCCATCGACCGCCTCGGAGATCTGCTCATTACGTATGGCTAGCGTGAACAAAGCCACCAGGTCGGGCGAGTCGATCCAGCCCCGGCGCAAGCTTTCGGCAAAACCAACGTCCCCTTGGCGCATCATCAGTCCTGCCGCACGCCAGTCGGTCACCCTAAGCTCTGCGTGAAGGACCAACCCAGAAGGGTCAGAGGCATTTTGTCCAAGCATCATCTCAATGCCTGCGGGATCGATTAGTTTGAGAGAGCCGTAGGAAATTCGGCTCAATAAATTCACAAAAAGTCTACCCGCCCATGGCGTTTTAGCCATGACACCAGAGAGACGACTTTCTTTCAACCTCATGAGGAAACCTTTGTATTGTGAGTGACTTCGTCCTTGGGTAAAGGTGGCAGCGAGTGATATATCGCGCCTTTACGCCAAAGCTTGAATGCCTGTATATGAATCCGTAGCATGACTCCGATGGTCATCATTGGCATCGACAAGAGGCAGAGGAATAAACCGCTTTTCGAAAATACTTGCGCTTGAACAACGATCGCCGTTTTCAAGAGGGGTTGAGACTGTTCATTCGAAACGAAATAATCGATTGCCATCCGTTCTTGAATGCCGTGACGACTGGACTTAAAGCGATAAGCGCCTTGGACATCACAAAAGGGGGAGACATGGAATAC
Organism: Zwartia lucis; assembly: GCF_965234455.1. Taxonomy (GTDB): domain Bacteria; phylum Pseudomonadota; class Gammaproteobacteria; order Burkholderiales; family Burkholderiaceae_B; genus Zwartia; species Zwartia lucis. The sequence continues at coordinate 437,888 of NZ_OZ248473.1, forward strand.
CTTTTGACACTCCAAGAGTGTGTGTTCTTCGATGGGCTCGAAGCCAGGGGCACTCAAGATATATTGATGTCGTTGACCAAAAGTATTGTTGACCTCAGCTAATAAAACACGCAAGTGACCCTGCGTGTCATGCACATGCCAAAAACTCACAGGATTGAAAACATAACCAAATACCCGAGGAAAGCATTGCAACCAGACTGCGCCGAGCTCCATCCTGACACCACTCGCTCTGAGTGCCTCGGACAACCATGTCATCAAATTAGAACCGTCACGCGCGCCATGATCACGGCTGTGGAAACTCACGATACGTTTTTTATCGATGCCAAAAAGCCAGCTATTGAAAGCGCTCAGTTTGGACAACTGATCGATCCGCAAACGAATACAGAAGACGCGGTATACAAACCTGTGAACAAAAGGCCTCAGTCGTGCATGCATCACACGACCGCGACAAAGTTCGAGCAAGGACTCACGCATACACGGGCACCCAAGGAATCTCTACCTCAAAATCTCTAACCACTCGCAAAGCCGACTTCAACCCATCCTCATGAAAGCCATAACCTGACCAAGCGCCACAAAACCAAGAACGCTTGAGACCCTGGATCTCCGGCAAGCGGCGTTGCGACTGTTCCGCCTCCATGTTCATCACGGGATGTTCATAATCAAAAGTACGTAACACCAAGTCTGGGTTGGGCTCTTGATTGGGGTTCAGCGTCACAATCACAGGCGTTTTAAAGGGCAAGGGCTGTAATTGATTTAATAAATAACTGACCGCTACGGGGCGCTGCTGATCCTCCCCGGGAGAAGACATGTAATTCCATGCAGACCAGACTTTTTTTCGACGAGGTAACAGTTGGGTATCGAGATGGAGGATCGCCTTATTAGGCTGATAGCGAAAACTCTGTAGAACCTCTTTTTCGTGCTCGCTTACATCGCCTAACAAGGCGAGCGCGGTCGGAGCATGACAGGCAAAAATCACAGCATCGAAATGCTCAATGCCTTGTGCGGAGCGAATCACCACCTTTTCGCCCACGCGCTCTACTTTGTAAACAGGGCAATTTAAGCGTGCGTCACTGAGCTCGGTCACCAACGCTTTGACGTATTCGCGCGAACCGCCCACGACAGTCTTCCATTTGGGTCTGTCCTCAATTTGCAGTAAACGATGGTTGAGACAAAACGACAGAAAGGTGGAGGCAGGAAAACCTAAAATATCTTTCACTGATGAAGACCAGATCGCTGCGGCCATCGGCAGGAGGTACCAATCGCGCATGGCCTCGCCAAACCGCTCGCGATCAAGAAGCTCGCCAAGCGTCAGCGATTGCTCTCGACACTGATCCAAGTAGCGTTGCGCATTGCGGTTGAAACGCAAGATATCCCGAAGCATCCATAAGAACTTCGGTTTAAACGCGTTGCTGGGCTGCGCAAACACAGTGCTTAGATTGGTCCCCGCCCATTCGATATCGGGTTGAGAAATCGATACACCAAAAGACATATCACTTGAATGAACCGGGATATTCAGATGAGAAAAAAGCTGAATTAAATTGGGGTAAGTCAGATCGTTATGCACTAAAAAACCCGTATCAACCGGGTGTGTCATGCCCTCGATCGAAACATCAACGGTATTGGAGTGCCCCCCAAAATACGCACCCGCCTCGAACAGTGTGATGTGTGAGTGATTTCTCAACAACCAGGCAGAAGCGAGCCCGGAGATACCCGCACCGATCACGGCAATCCTACTATTGAGAGGGATCCTTGACACCTCGTTCATGCACCCACCTCGCCAGAAACGAAAGTTGAACTCTCAGGCGGCGCTAACGGCTGCGTACCAAGCAAGGCAAGACGCAGCTGAGGACTGCGTGTGCGCTCATCTAACCAGATGGCACTAAACATACGGACAAATTCTGGATCTTGAATATGTCCGAGTGATTGCGTCGCAGAGAAAAACTGGACACCACTTTCGGGTACAAACCATCCTAATAAACGATCTCCAAGAGAGACATTTGGAATCATGCCGTACAACGCCTCGGACCATGCTGAGCGGTGGTTCTCACTCAACTCAAATAATCTAGCGATTTCATCGATTGAAGTCGAAACAATTTGCTGCCCCGTCAAGGCCCGCAAATATTGAAGATCCAGTAAAAAAGGCTGGGTGCTGTCAAAAGCGCCAGTCTGGGTCAACAATCGCGCGCGGTAAAAACGAAACACACTCCAACTAAAGATGCCCTCGCCGCACAATTGCCAAAGAGCATCGCAATTTTGGCTAAAAGCCTCTGGTAATCCGCTGGCGCTTGTTGCTTGGCGAGAATGGTCGTTAGTTTTAACAGTGAAGGGCATAATTGAACTTTAGAGGCTTAAATATAACTATTGAGAGATATTTTTAACATATTAGTATGTTTTTAGACCAAATAGTAATATAATGAACTATTTAGATTAAATTCAATTAAACAAGCCGATGTCAGTCAGCCCACAGACCATTCGCAGTAATAAACTCACGTTTAAGCAACAACAGCTTAAGTTCCGTGAGAACGCAATTTTGGATGCGGTCAATAGACTCCTCGCTCAAAAGGGCTTTGATCTGATGACCATGGACGAAGTCGCCGCGGACGTTGGCATCGCCAAAGCAAGTCTCTACAAGCACTTTGAATCAAAAGAAGCCTTGGCTGCGGCGTCCATGACGCGGCTACTCGAAGAAACCATCGCGATCGCCGACGGCATGGCCTCAAAACTGTCTGCGCTCGACAAGCTGAAATCACTCGTCAGGTGGGCGATTAGATTGCACTTGAGTGGCACGATGCCACTGCTGCCCTCGACACGCTCTAGCATTCAGCAAGCCCTGCTCAACAATCCGCCTTATATGGCCCAACTCAGCACACTCACGGAAAAACTGGGCGAATGGATTGGACAAGCCCAAGACGCAGGCAGTTTGTCTCCCTCGCTTCCTGGCGAGGTCATTCTCTATACTATTTTTGCCCGCTCTTGTGACCCCGTCGCAGATTTTCTCAAAATGGGTGGCGCCTTTTCTGATGAGGATATTGTCGAACTTCTCATTCACACGACGTTTGAAGGCATGTTAGGGAGAACATAGCCTCTGCAGCAAATTTGCCACACTGACATCAGCTAGAATCCTTCCCTTTGGCAGGGTAAGTTATGTGGTTTAAAAATCTAAAGCTGTTTCGTCTCTCAAACACCTGGAACTGGACAGCCGAGCAAATCGACGCCTTTTTGGCTAAAGAGCAGTTTGTCTCGCCTGGCGCAGCGACGCCAACGGCTTCTGGTTGGACGCCTCCGAGAGAAGATGACGTACGCTTCGCCTATCGCGTCGATCGCCAAATTCTCTGCGCCTTTCGCTCTGAAAAAAAACTCTTGCCCGCGTCGGTGATCAATCAGTTTGTCAAACAGCGCGCCCTCGAGCTCGAAGAGCAGCAAGGCTTTAAACCTGGACGTAAACAGCTCAGAGATTTAAAAGAGGAAGTCACCAACGCGCTCATTCCACGTGCGTTTAGTTTGACACGCGATACACGCGTCTGGATTGACCCCCTTCATCACTGGCTCGTCATCGATACAGCGTCAACATCAAAAGCCGAGGAAATCTTGTCAGCACTTGGCAAGGCCATCTACCCTTTCCCTGTAGAACCCATCCAAGTCACATTAAGCCCGGCAGTCGCCATGACGCAATGGATTACGAGCGGTGAGGCACCTGCCAATTTCAGCATCGATCAGGATGCGGAACTCAGGGCAGGCGGCGATAAAGCCGCGACAATCCGCTATGTCAAACATGCCCTTGACATTGCCGATATTGAAAAACACATCCAGTCCGGCAAACAATGCACGCGTCTCGCACTCACCTGGCATGACAAGGTCTCTTTTGTCCTGACCGACACGCTTGATATCAAACGTGTCGCCCCGCAAGACATACTCGACGAAGCCGATCAGCTCGCACCTGCGAACGAAGCGGAAAAATTCGATGGCGAGTTTACCTTGATGACCGCTGAGCTTAACCAACTGTTAACCGGCTTGCTTGAGGCACTCGAAGAAAAAACACTGATAACAAAGGCTGCCTGAGCGTTGCGGCGAAGCACCAAGGAGATCAACATGGATTTGATGATTAAAAGTCAGCTGGCACAAGCTGTTGAAGGGGGCGTTTTGCTCGACGTGTCCGCTGACGCATTGACTGTCCGTGCCTATGTCGTGATTTCAAAGATCGATTTTTCGGTTGTTGAAAAACTCATACCTGCCGAGGTCTTTGCAAGCGGGGCTCAAATTCACGTGGCAGGTATTCAAAGCAATACTGATATCGCCGAGGAGGTGATTCAAATTTTAGAAAACATGTCACCGCAAGATATCGTCGTCTATCTTTGCGAGGACGCACTCACCTACGGAGAGTGTCTCGCGGTCCTTGGCATCAAACATTAACCGCCAAGGCTCTGAGATAGGAGCCTTGGTGATTGATTAGTTTATATTTTTAGTCGGGCCTTTGACCCCGCGCGTGAAAAACAAGGCAACGACACCAATCGCCATCACAACCAGAGAGATATGCACGGCGCCCTTACTCACTGCGTAGGTCACGCTCGAATACGTCAAGTATGCGCAAGTCAACACAAACAAAATCGGCGTCAAGGGATAGAGAGGCACTTTGAAAGGACGATCTGCGTTGGGATCTTTCACACGCATGACAAAGACTGAAATACCCACCAAAAATAAAAAGAACCAAAAGACTGGGGCAGTAAACTCCACCATCACACCGAAACCATCCGTCTGGAAAATACCAAAAATAACCAGAGCAAGACAAATCGTGGATTGAACCAAATAGCCACGAATCGGAGAACCTCGACCCCCTTCCCAATGGCCCATAAAACGTAGAGCGGGCCAATCTTTTCCTAAAGCGTAGTTGGTTCGGGCGCCCACGATCATGGTCGCGTTGATACTAGTCAAGGCGGCCACAGCAACAAAGATGCCTAGCGTACGTTCGCCCCAGGGTCCAAACGCTTTGCCCATCAGATCTGCGGCCACCGCATTACTCTTTGACAGTCCTTCTAAACCAAGTCCAGCCAGCAAAGCAATATTGACTAAGAGGTAAATCAGCGTCAGGATCAGAATACTCAGGAGGATCACAGGCACAATCGCGCGACGACCACCGCGCACTTCGGCGGAAATATACGCGGCCTCGTTCCACCCGCCATAGGTGAGCAATACGAAGACCATGGCTAGACCAAACATCCCTAAACTTGGTGTGGAGGAGAAAAATGCAGGTGAAGCCGGCGCATCTCCAGAGATGTAAAAACCAGCAATCGCCACCAAAATTAATCCCGTCACCTCAATGATGGTCAGCAGGGTTTGGACCCAAGACGACGCAGAGATACCAATCAAGTTAATCAGGGTGAGCGCCACCACCACACCAACCGCCCAGATCGCCGGGGAGTAAGGTCCGAGACTGATCGCCTTGGTCATGTAATCGCCAAACACAAAAGCAAGAAGCGCAATCGAACCCGTATTAATGACCGTTGCCTTGGCCCATGCGTACAAAAAGGAAATATCTTTACCAAAGGCACGCGCTAGAAAATGATAGTCACCGCCTGCATGTGGATACGTTGTCGCAAGCTCTGCATAACAAAGCGCACCTGCAAGAGAAATGAGGCCACCTAGAAACCAGGCCACTAACAGCCACCCCGCATCACCGGTGACACCTGCCACCATCGAGGGAGTTTTAAAAATACCTGCCCCAATGACAATCCCCACAATAATCGCGATCGCACTAAAGGCGGTCAGGCGTTGCGTTGGTTCATTCACTGTCGATGTTGGCTGAGTCATAGAGGCATAAAAAGGAAATAGTTTCGTGATGTATCACGCAAAGTCACGCCACAACCAGTGCATGAAGCACGGATTGTGGCGGAGAAAGGCAATAGATAGATTTAAGAACGAATCACTTAGTTTCGTGTACCAGTGATTTCGTAAAGATTAGAAGTTTCAAGGACATTTCCAGCGAACGTATTACCTTTTAAGTTCACATCGGCAATACGTGACTGTCCACCTTGGTCGATAAAGCTGAACTTCAAGCGATTACCCACCAAAGAAGGTCCAAGAAGGGGTTGTGCTTTGCCGTCGATCGACAGCGTGCCACCCACGCGTTGATAACGCTGGGTAATATCGAGGCTGGCTGACTTGCCCCCTTCGATGCCTTTAATCGTCCACTTGCCCGCGGCATTGCCAGGAACAACCCAGTGATAGCCTTGGGTATAGCCGTTGCCAATCAAAGCATCCGCTTCCCAGTCACCCATATGGAACGAGTTTGTCACCACGCGGGTGCCAGGCGTCATTTTGAGGATGGTGGGACGCAGTTTGAGGTTCAGGTCGGGCAACAGATACATGGTCAGGACGTTGGCTTTAGAAAAATCCTCGACGAAAATATCGCCATTGATAATTTTGACCTTGTCAGCCACACCTGCACGCTCCGCATTGCGGGTGGCAAGATCAGCCATATCTTTGTTGAACTCAATACCAACCGCAGTTGCACCGAAATTTTTAGCTGCTGCGATCGCGATCTTGCCATCTCCCGAGCCGAGGTCATAGACCAAATCGCCAGGTTTGACATTTGCCATTTTGAGCATGGCCTCTGCTACTGCATCATTGGTCGGGACCCAGATCACGTCTTTACCGCTCTGACCGACTGAAGGCTTGTACTTTTCATCGCCAATCTTGGGTGAATCCGTTCCCTGTGCAAAGGAGGTTGCAATAGACATGCTTGCAACGAGTGATGCTGCCGTTAAAGCCAGACGAAAACGCATGAATAACCTCTTGGATGTAATGTTAAAAGCAAGAAAAGGCAAACGAAAGTCTTTACTTCGATTGTTCGCAAAAAGCGTAGCATCTGGCAGCAGAAATTCCTAGTGCGATTGTCCCTAGTTTGGCAATTGTGCGCTGCAGCATGAACTTCTATATTCATCTCTGCAGGACGCACACTGAGAAAAATCAGCGCATGAGGAAAAAACGCTTTTTAGGAGACATCTGGCTCCTCACCAATCCAGGAAATACGCAAGAGGTTCGTCGAACCCGGCACACCAAAGGGGGTGCCGGCGATGATCAATAGTGCCTGACCGGGCATACCAAAACCATATTTTTTAGCAGCAAGATTCGCGTGCAATACGATTTCTTCTGCGCTATCGACATCGGCAGCCTGAATGGAGTGCACACCCCATACAAGTGATAAACGACGCGCGGCAGCGGCAACGGGGGTCATACTCAGAATAGGCGCGCGCGGACGCTCGTGCGCAACGCGCAAGGTCGTTGCACCTGAGGAGGTATAGGCAACAGTGGCTGCCACAGGTAAGGTTTCAGCAATCGTGCGGATCGCCGCGGAGATTGCGTCGCGGGCATCATTTTTCCGTCTTGAATGAACCGCGTCCATGGTCACGCGCTGTAGGGGATCTCGCTCGGTGCTGAGCAAAATCCTTTCCATCATTGTCACCGCCTCGATGGGATAAGCCCCGGAGGCAGACTCTGCCGAGAGCATCACAGCATCCACACCATCATAGACTGCAGTCGCCACGTCACTCACCTCAGCACGGGTAGGCACCGGAGAGGTAATCATCGACTCAAGCATTTGAGTCGCGACAATCACGGGTTTCCCAGCTTCGCGACAGGCACGAACGATCCGCTTTTGAAGCACAGGGACCTCCTCGGGAGGCAACTCCACGCCCAAGTCTCCACGCGCGACCATCACGCCATCAGAACTCGCCACGATCGCCTCGAGCGAATCAATGGCAGAGGGTTTTTCAAGCTTGGCCATAATCCAGGCACGATTGCCCACGATTTCACGCAACTCGATAATGTCTTCGGGGCGCTGCACAAAGGACAAGGCAATCCAGTCAACACCGATGCTCAGTCCGAAATCAAGATCTTCACGGTCTTTGGCGGTCATGGCAGACATGGGCAAAATCGCACCGGGTACGTTGACACCTTTGCGATCTGAGATGACGCCTGCATTGAGGGCTTGGACCTCTGCATGCTCTTTCGTGCAGGACAGCACACGCAGACGGACCTTGCCATCATCGATCAACAAGTCGTCACCAGGACGAATTGCAGCAAAAATCTCAGGGTGTAAGAGTGGCACCCGGTTGATATCTCCTGGCGTCGGATCCAGATCCAAGCGAATCTTTTGTCCTGTTGCTAGGGCCAGTTTGCCATCAGTAATCTTTCCAAGGCGCAATTTGGGACCCTGCAAGTCCATCAAAATCCCGACAGGGCGTCCTACATCGGCCTCAATCTGACGGATGGCGTCATAGCGCAATTTGTGGTCAGCATGCGTTCCATGACTGAAATTCAGACGAAAAACATCCACTCCCGCCTCAAAAAGCTGGCGAATCATAGCGGGATCGCTACTTGCAGGCCCTAGGGTCGCGACAATCTTGGTATTGCGGTGGCGGTGCGAAATCGCATCAAGTTTCATCTTTTAACCTTATCTAATTTAGATACGATCACGCATTGCGCGATCGCATGTCATCATTTAACCTAGTTATCACCTTAAGCGCAATCAATCTGTTGTTCAGCAGAGTCGCTTAATCACCACAAGATTCACGATCATTTCACGGAGTTAGATTATGACTGTCACTACCCTCGCCCCTTTGACTGATTTGCGCGTCAACGGGGAGCGCCTTTGGAAATCCTTGATGGAACTCGCCAAAATAGGGGCAACCAAAAAAGGGGGGGTATGCCGACTGGCTTTGACAGATCTAGATCGCCAAGGCCGTGACTATTTTGTGGCCCAGGCCAAGGCCGCAGGTTGCACCATCCGGATTGACGCTGTGGGTAATATTTTTGCACGCCGGGCAGGCCGAAACAACAACTTGCCGGCCGTGATGACCGGAAGCCATATTGATACCCAGCCAACCGGTGGCAAATTTGATGGTAACTATGGGGTATTGGCAGGCATTGAGGTCTTTCACACCTTAAACGATGCTGACATAGAGACCGAAGCGCCTCTCGAGGTCGTCGTCTGGACCAATGAGGAAGGCTCTCGCTTTGTCCCTGTGATGATGGGTTCGGGTGCCTTTATCGGCGAGTTCGAAACAGACTTTATCCTTGCGCAAAAAGACCGTGATGGTATTTCAGTTGGCGAAGCCCTCAAGTCAATCGGCTACAACGGTACGGACAAAATCGATCCTAAGAAAATCGGCGCCTATTTTGAGTCGCACATCGAGCAAGGCCCCGTCCTCGAGGCGCATGACATTACGATTGGTGTGGTCACGGGCGCGCTGGGACAACGCTGGTTTGACGTCGTCATCACCGGCTCCGAAGCCCATGCGGGCCCAACCCCCATGGCCTTACGTCATGATGCCCTGCTCGCCGCTTCGCACATGATTCAGTTAATCAACCAAACTGCATTGGATCATGCACCGAATGCACGCGGCACCGTGGGCATGTTGGACAACTACCCCAACTCGCGCAACGTCATCCCTGGCACCGTCAAAATGTCTGTCGATTTCCGCGCGGATAGCGATGAGACGTTGACGCGTATGGTTGAAAACCTGCATGCCAAAGCAAAGGAGATCGCAACAAAAGGCAAGGTCACCATCGATATCACGCAAGTCGTCTATTTTCCGCCTCAGGCTTTTGCTAAAGAGCTTGTGAATGCTGTGCGCAATGGCGCTCAAAAGATCGGCCTATCAGAAATGAATGTAGTGAGCGGCGCTGGACATGATGCCGTGTATCTGGCTCGGGTTGCTCCCACAGCGATGATTTTTGTCCCGTGTAAAGATGGGATCAGTCATAACGAGATTGAGGATGCCAAGCCTGAGCATCTTGAGGCGGGGTGTAACGTGTTGTTGCACGCAATGCTCGAAAGAGCCGGTACTTGACGCACTGAAAGCACGGAGGTCTTGCATGTCATGACCTACAAAAAAGGCCCGAATGATTCGGGCCTTTTTATATTTCAGCTCATTTAAGAGCGAGTTACTTGACAAGCCGCGCCTCGAAACTCGCTTTGATTTTGAGTAGATGCTCAGGCAAACCAAAGGAAAGCTTTTCAAACAGCTCGTCGTGGAGTTTGAACTCCTGTTGCCAGGCGACCACATCAATCGAGGTAATAGTGTTGTATTTTTCCTGAGAAAAATCCATACCTTCCCAGTCAATATCCGCAAACTCTGGGGTAATGCCAAAAGCGTGCTCGTTACCCTGAGCTTGGCCTTCGATACGACCCAACATCCACTTTAGGACGCGCGTGTTTTCACTAAAGCCCGGCCAGACAAACTTACCATTTTCATCGGTGCGGAACCAGTTGACGCAGAAAATCTTGGGCAGCTTGGCGCCTGAGGTTTGCAAGAAATTACCCAAGGACAACCAGTGTTCAAAGTACTCAGCCATGTTGTAGCCGCAGAAAGGCAGCATGGCGAAAGGATCACGACGCACGACACCTTGTTGGCCAACAGCAGCAGCCGTCGTCTCAGAACCCATGGTCGCGGCCATGTACACACCTTCAGCCCAGTCACGTGCCTCTGTGACCAAGGGAACCGTGGTGGAACGACGACCACCAAAGATGAACGCATCGATCACGACACCTTCTGGGTTGTCCCACTCAGGATCCAATACCGGGTTTTGCGTAGCGGAAACTGTGAAGCGGGCATTCGGATGTGCGGCTTTGATGCCTTTTTCCTTGGCCTGCTCTGGTGTCCAGTCGCGACCTTGCCAATCGATCAAGTGGGCGGGAGGAACCTTAGTCATCCCTTCCCACCAGACGTCACCATCATCGGTCAAGGCGACGTTAGTGAAAATCGTATCCCGCTTGAGCGTCGCCATACAGTTGAAATTAGACTGCTCGTTCGTACCAGGCGCGACACCAAAATAGCCTGCCTCTGGGTTGATCGCGCGCAGATTGCCTTTGGCGTCCGGCTTGATCCAAGCAATGTCGTCACCAATCGTGGTGATTTTCCAACCCTGCTGGGCTAAACCAGCGGGTGGGATCAACATCGCAAAGTTAGTTTTCCCACAGGCCGAAGGAAAGGCTGCTGCGACGTGATATTTTTTACCCCAGGGTGCTTGCACGCCCAGGATCAACATGTGCTCGGCCAACCAGCCAGGACTCTTTTCACTGGCTTCGCTGCGGCCCATGGTCGAAGCAATACGCAAAGCGAAACATTTCTTGCCTAACAAAGCGTTGCCGCCATAACCTGAGCCATAGGACCAGATCTCACGCGTCTTTGGGAAATGAACAATGTATTTAGTTGGATTACAGGGCCACAATACGTCAGCTTGACCTGCGGCCAAGGGTGCACCAACCGTGTGCACACAGGGTACGTAATCTCCATCCGTGCCGAGTACGTCATAGACCTTTTTACCCATGCGCGTCATCATGCGCATATTGACAACAACATACGGTGAATCAGAAAGCTCGATACCAATCTGCGCAATCGGTGAACCAAGCGGGCCCATTGAAAATGGTACGACGTAAAGAGTACGTCCAGCCATGGAGCCCTCAAACAATTCGTCCAACTTGGTGCGCATCTCGGCAGGCGCAATCCAATTGTTAGTCGGACCTGCGTCTTCTTTTTTGGCGCTACAAATAAATGTACGATCCTCGACTCGGGCGACATCATCCGGTGCCGAGCGGGCCAAAAATGAATTGGGTCGCTTTGCCTCGTTGAGCTTGATGAGCATGCCGGACTTGACCATTTCCGCGCACAAGCGGTCATACTCCTCCTGAGAGCCGTCACACCAGACAATACTGTCAGGCTTGACCTTGGCGGCGATGGAGGCGACCCATTGTTTAAGGCCTTCGTGACGGACGTAAGCAGGAGCGTTAAGTGGCAGATTCATGTAAATGTTTCTTTTAAAGCACTGAGTTCAAACTTCGCTAACCTGAAATAGTAGCACCGGATCTGCCTGAGAGAAAATCAAATCCCCTCTCATAAACAGGAACTAACACCACGATAGACTGCTTAAATCGGTCGCAAGAAACGTTCAAATAAAAGTTATTTTTAGTTTTCAGGCCTTTTTTAAAGCGTTTTTTGGATATGCATCAAAATTTCAGGTGCACGCTAGCGATTGATCGAGAACGTGTATATTGGAAGTTACAAATCCGAACTAAAAAAAACCAACCTAGCCTAGTAATACTTGGTCATAGGAGACAACTGTGAGCTTAACCTTCGAAAAACTGCATCCAAGCTTTATGGGGCTGGCCAGTCCGATTGATTTGTGCGCTTTGCATGACCAGAAAGTTCTGGAACAAATCAGAAACGCAATGAGTCAGTTTGGGGTTCTCGTTTTTCGAGATCAGCATTTTACGAATGAAGAGCAAATTGAGTTTGCCAGACGCCTGGATGGTGAGCTTCATGCCAAGACGTCGTCATCTGTCCTGTCTAAAAATCGCTTTGGCAACGAGGCGCTCACTGATATTTCCAACGTCGGCGGAGATGGCAACATTTTGGAGGCACAAGACCGGCGACGCATGAATGGTATCAGCAACCGTATCTGGCATACAGATGCGTCCTTTGAAAACCCTTGCGGCCGCTACTCGATGCTATATGCCCGCAATATTCCACCCGTTCGGGCGGATACCGAGTTTGCTGACATGCGTGCAGCCTACGATGCCTTGAGTGACGAACTCAAACAGACCATCGCACCGCTTCACGCCTATCACTCGATTGTCTACTCCAGGCACACGATGGGATTTGATTTTTCACCAGAAGAGCAAGCAAAACTTCCGGGCGCCACACATCCCTTGGTGCGTCAAGTCGAGGGCTCGGATCGCAAAGCGCTGTATCTTGCCTCGCATGCGGCGCGTATCGTGGAATGGGAAATTCCCGAAGGGCGTTTATTACTCAAGGACTTGATCGAGCACGCGACACAACGGGAGTTTTTAATCTCACATCAATGGAAGCTTGGCGACTTGGTGATCTGGGATAACCGAACCACCATGCACAGAGCTCGGCCCTTCGATGACAAAAAATATAAAAGGGAACTGACTCGGGTCACGACCCTTGATTTGCCGCGTCAGGCCCATGCTGCGAGTATCGCAGCGTAGGCCCGGGCCTTAGTACGGCTTAAGTACCAACTTTGAAACTGGACTTCATTTTGCGCAGCATCGCAATGACGCTTTGAGCCACGATTCGACCTGTTTTAGGATTTTCTGAAGGAATATTTTCCATCGTCATCGTGAACTTGGCAGAATCCGAGTCCACCACGATGGTGTGCGTATTGCGCACTACAGCTGGATCGGCCCAGATTTCCAAAAGGGTATTTTCTGGACCCACACCCGCCAGCGCTAACGCGACCACGACGTTCAGGTTCGCTGGAAAGCCTTTAGCGGCGTCACGCGCATTGCCCTCGAACACCTTTTTCGCTTCGGTCAAGCCTTCGATATTGATGTTGTTTTCAATTAAATGCGGCGCGCCTGCCAAGCCCTTGGGGGGTTTGCGTGTCACCATACGGACTGAATGTATCTTGCCCTCAGCGGCGGCGATCATCGCATCGAGGCCAATCAAAGCACCGGTCGGAACGTGAATCACCCCACCCTGCTCTTTGGCCATCGCAATCAGCTCTGGATGAAACAGCAACGCACCGACGGACAAGACGATGACTTGCTTTTGTGCTTTCAGAAAAGGTGTGGCGATTTCTGACAAGAGCGCGGCAGGCGCGCACTCGATCACGAGATCGGCTTCTTTTTCCAACTCAGCAATGTTCAGAACCTTGACGGGGTGCGCAAGCGTGCCGACAAACTCTTTGGCTTTGTCATGATTTTTAGCAGAGACCGCCGTCAACTCTACGCCTGGCACACCGCCTTTAGCTAAGGTCGTCGCAATGGATTTCCCAATCGCGCCTAAACCGGCGATCGCGACCCGTAGATTCTGTTTTTGAACTGCTTGCGTCATGATGATGAACCGAAAAGTGAGATGGATACGAGAGTTGGAAGATTATAGTGAAATCGAACGTTCAACCGTTTGCACGGGTCATATTGATGAGGCCGACTTGGCGTGTGCAGAAACAACCAGTTGGCGACCATAAATCACTTGATCGCGCATGGCATGTTCCCACACTTGTCGAACGCTCTCGATTTGCGCCTTGTCAAAGCGACGCTTGGCATAGCCTTTGGCCACCCAACCCAGCAAATATTCCCAACCATGGCGAGGTTTCTCCTCATCAACCTCGTGGACTTGCATATCCTTGAAACCATTCAAGCCAAGCAAAAGCCAGAGTTGAAACACACCCAGAGACAACCAAGGCATATGCGGCTCAGGCGACTCGTTTTGTTTGAACCACGAATAAGACCGAGGAAAACCCTGAATCAAATGGTTGACTCTAGCACCAGTGTAATTAGGGTTAGGAATAGACAAAATAAACATGCCGTCATCTTTTAAGTGTTTACGAACACTTTGTAAGAAAAGACCTGGATTTTGAAGGTAACCCATGGCTTCGCAGCATACGATCGCATCATATTGTTCCAAGTCACTCGGCAGACCTTGGTTAAAGTCAGCCACCATAAACTGATGATAGCCAGCGGGCGCTCCCTCAAAAAGATCTATCCCATGCAACTCAACATCTGGGCCAAGGGCATAGGGTAACCATCCGTCACCGCAGCAGATATCAAGGACTTTTTTGGGAGCAGCTGCAGTCAAAGCCCTAGCAACAGATGTGCGATACGCTTTTTCGTGCGTCATGAGAGGTTTAGATAACATTTAATTCTCGTCAACTAGAGGTTAAAGCTAGAAAACTCTTAACTCGCCAATGCTTTCATTTCAGCATATAGATCGGCTTTCCCTTCGAAACCAATACCAACAAGCTCAGGCAAGGTGACAATACTATTTTCAACCCGAGCACCATCCGGAAACCCTCCATAGGGTTGAAACAGATCTGGATAGCTTTCATTACCGCCAAGTCCCAAACCGGCGGCAATGGCCAGAGACATTTGATGACCACCATGCGGCACACAACGCGTCGGAGACCAGTCGTATTCAAGCAGCATATCCAGAGTGCGAAGATACTCGACCAAACCATAACTCAGCGCGCAATCAAACTGCAGCCAATCGCGATCGCGTCGCATACCGCCATAACGAATCAAATTACGTGCGTCCTGCATGGAAAAAAGGTTTTCGCCGGTCGCCATCGAATTCTCGTAATGATTGCCGAGCTCGGCCTGCAATTCGTAGTCGAGCGGATCACCTGCCTCTTCGTACCAGAACAAGTTGTATTGTGCGAGTTCTTTGCCATAAGCAATCGCGGTTTTGAGATCAAAGCGGCCGTTGGCGTCTACAGCTAAACGTTGACCAGGGCCTAGCAGCTTGAGCACCGCTTCGATGCGCTTGCAATCTTCGGCCAAGGATGCCCCACCAATTTTTTTCTTGACGACCGAATAGCCGCGATCCAGATAGCTCTGCATTTCGCGTGTCAGACCCTCGAGTCCCTGTCCCGGCCAGTAATAGCCCCCGGCAGCATAGACAAATACTTTTCGATTGGGTTGTCCGTTGCCGTATCGGTCCGCAAGCATCTGATAAAGCGGCACGCCTTCGATCTTGGCCACGGCATCCCAGATTGCCATATCGATGGTTCCGATCGCCACCGAGCGCTCTCCATGACCGCCTGGCTTTTCGTTATTCATCATCGTGGTCCAGATTTTGTGCGGGCACAAAATGCCGCGCTCATCCAGCAAGGTATCGGGTGCAGCCTCGAGCACGCGAGGAATAAAACGCTCACGCATGAGCGCGCCCTGTCCGTAGCGACCGTTTGAGTTGAAGCCATAACCAATCACAGGCTTGCCATCACGGATCACGTCCATCACGACCGCAACTAGACTCAAGGTCATCTTGGAAAAGTCGATGTAGGCGTTTCGGATATTGGATTTGATCGGGCGAGTCGACTCGCGAATTTCAACAATTTTCATTTTAAATAAATAGTTTTAAGATTGAAATGTAACAACCTGACGGTCATACTCATATTTAAAAAATTAACGTGGTATGAATTCTGACAAGCTAATCGTAGCAGACCCACCTCTAGATTGAGCATCAAATGCAAAGTAGAGTTTCCCGTTGGGACCATGCAAAACTGTTGCCATTCCACCGCTAGAGCTTACTTGCCCAGATAGTTCGGCTCTACCAGTATCAACAAACTTTCCATCAGCTCCTTTGATGAGCATGGCGGTGGAATGATTATCGCCAGTCCATTGCCCTTCGCTCATAAAGATATCAGTTCGTCCATCTCTATTAAGATCTATAAATACTGGTGTATACGAAACATTACTGTTGGTTTGATAACCAACAAGAATATCGGAAGTCACATCAACAAATTGACCACCACCATTGTTTTTCAGAAACTGAATTCTGGAGTTAACTGGCCATTGCGAACCGTTCCAGCTCTCCCGAGTAAAGACCAAGACATCCATTAAGCCATCCTCATTAAAGTCAAACGCTTTAGAGCGAACGTTATGTCCAATATCGCCAAGTAGAGGTCCTGGAGGTGTCGCGATTCGAGAAAAACTGTATCCTCCACTGCCGTCAGCGACTAGTCGCATCAATACTGAGTTTTGGACACGATCATTTCCGAAATCTACGATAAATGCGGTAGTGGTCCCATCATTAAGAAAATCTGCCATGGCAACACCGGAGCCTCCAGCATATGAAGTGTAGCTATGCGACGTCAATCCACTGGGTCCGCCCAAATAAACCCTAGACGAATCACCATACCCAACAGCAAAAACATCCATGTAACCATCCTGGTTGATATCACCAGCCGAAACGCCATGTTGCCAACCAACCACGCTTTCAATGGCGGTCTTTTCCAAATATCCACCTTTATTTATTAGCTGATAAGCATTTACATTAAAGGTCATGTCTGCATAGGCGCTCAAGAAGATATCCATGCGGCCATCATTATTGAAATCACCCACCGCTATATCGCCGACACCTTCGACTTGATCTGCATTGTTAGGAAGCCACTGACTGGTTAAGTTAACAAACTGTCCATTGCTCCAACCTAGTATTGAAATCCTAGTATTTTTATAATTTTCAGGTGTATTTGGTTGAGTTTCAAAGCCTGCAACAAGAAGTTCATCCACACCATCGTCATTTAAATCTATGGGATATAAATAATGGACGGCCAGAGAATATCCGGGAGCGGAACTAAAACTATAAGTCGCCGCTAATGCTGGTGTTTCAAATGAACCTGCGCTAGTTTGAATCCAAACCTTCTCGTTTCTGCCGCCCCCTCCTCCGCCACCATCCCCACATGCCACAAGACCAATCATAGAAATCAACAAAAGGAGAGGAAGTGATAATTTATTCATATGAGTAATCCATATCCGGTTCTGATATATGTAAGCCACCAATGAGATCAACCAGGAGTTTGGTCAGTATTCAACGGCGCTAACAGTAGCCATATCCATGCCGCGTATCTGGCAGTGATTAACGTAGAGCGAGCGCATTAAGTTCGTTTTCGTTCATATTTAACGCGGTCTTTATGAGTGCACAAGTAGCCCGAAGCGCTTGACGCAACTCTGACTCTTTAATGATTGCTGGTATGTCACCAGGTGAAAGTATGTTGTTTACTCTGGAGTCAGGCCTATCGAAGCCGGCTACAAGACGGAACGCAGGAATACCGTGTCTAGCGAAGTTTGCGTGATCGGAGTTAGACATAAGAGGCAGCCACGTTGAGATAGGCACCTGAGCCATTTTACTGGCTTGGTCGACATACTGTTTCAGCGCTGGGAAGTCGCTAATAAGCGCTGTCAAGCTATCGTCACCTGCCACAGTATCTAGATTGATATTGAGCTTAATGCGATTACGTTCTAGGGGTGACATTTGATCGAGATATTTGGCTGAACCTGCGAGCGCCCACTCCTCTGCACAGAAAAAGCACACTCTTAAGCTTGGTGTTTGCTCGGATACGTGCGATGCGAGAGCCCGAGTTGCAGCCAAGGCGACTGCAACTCCCGTAGCATTATCTAGAGCGCTTTGCCCGAGATCATGTCCATCCATATGGGCGCTAATCACGACCGTACCTTCCTGTCCACCGCTAATATCTAGAATCCCTACGCCAGCTTTAGCATTTGGTTGTTCCTCACCAAGGATTAACAAATTTATGACTGCCTTGCTTGAGGTAACAGCCTTGCGCAATGTCTGCCCGGACTCGAAGTCCAAATATGCTGCAGGAATACCGCTCTGCTCGTAGCCTCGCCCAGATGATCCTGAAAGCAGTCCGCCGCCTGCCCATGGGCTAGCAATAAGAAATGCCGCCGCCCCTCCGGCAACTGCTAGGTCGTATTTCTTTCTGCGGTGCATATGATTAGGTGAGAAAGGATATTCGTGTTCCACCAGCACTGCGCGACCCCTGATGCTTTCCCCGGCGCTTTTAAAATCTTCGGTACGTCCTTTCCCAAGATCGACTACTTCGAGTTTGATCCCTTCGGGGGGTGTTGAAGCAGAACGCAGCAAAGGGTTGCACTGCAGTTGTATTGCATGATTGATGAGGAGCAGGCTTGACTTGACGCAATGCCACCCTGCATAGGGTACGTCAACACGCTTCGCATTCGTTGCAATTTCTTGAAGACGTCCCAACGCCCAATCCAGTGCCTCACTATCCTGTCCAGACCCCGAACGCCTACCCCCGAAAGAACAAATCTTAATAAAATCATCCATGAGGGCCGCGTCGCCTGCGGCTTCAATTAACAAGCGTTCCATTTGTTCTTCCGGTATTGAGCGTTGCTGAGCCATGACTTGCTTCTTATTAGTTCAAACTGATGTTCGCTTCGCGAACTAGTCTATTCCAACGCGTAAAATCTTCTTCAAGAAAGCGTTGTAAAGTTTGAGAATCAGTTTGCTCAGCAACTTCCACGCCTAAACGAGACATACGCTCTTTAATCACAGGTTCCTTCAGTACTTTACTTAAGGCCGTATTCAATTTATTCCGAATATCCAAAGGTGTCTTTGACGGCACCATTAAACCCCACCAACTTTGTATGGTCATACCCTCAAAGCCACTTTCTTTTAAAGTTGGTACGTTTGGAGTGTCGCGGTGACGAGTGGGTGAGGAGGTCGCGATGGGAATAACTTTGCCGGCTTGGAAGAGTGCTGCTGCGCTGGGCATTGTGCTAAAACTTACGTTGATTTGACCGCCGGCCAAGTCTTGCATAGCCGCTGCTGCTCCTTTGTAGGGCACGTGTACGAGTTTGGTTTTTGTCTCCCGCATGAATAATTCAGCCATCATGTGCGTAAAAGAGCCGTTTCCACCTGATCCGATCGTAATTGTTCCGGGGGATTGTTTAGCAAGCTTCGCGAGTTCTTCTAAATTCTTACCCTTAAAATCGGGATGAATGAATAAGTACATAGGGGACGTGCCTAAAAGAGCAACTGGTGCGAAGTCTTTTTGTGCATCGTATTTAATTCGACCGGCATATAAGCTAGGCACGATCGTGAAGGGGACATCGGCCAAGAGCATTGTGTAGCCATCAGGAGCGCTTTCTGCGACATAAGCAGTACCAATCATGCTGCCTGCTCCGGCACGATTCTCCACGATTATGGACTGGCCAATCTCTTTGCTAAGAAAATCGCCGATCATACGAGCCATAAGATCTGAACTGCCGCCAGTGGAGTAAGGAACGACAATCTTAATTGGTTTGTCAGGGTAGGCTGCGAAAACCGAAGTCGTGCTTATACCGACGGCTACTGAAAATACCGCCATACTTATTAGCTTCTTGAGTTTTTTCATTTTTCTACTTCCTGAGTTCAGTGTTTTAGGTAACCTACAGTCTATGCAGTGCGGATATTGTTAGGAGTGACGATCATATTATGAATGCGGTTGGCTATTTTTGTATACATCTCAATTTTTAGCTATACCAAACCTATCGACTGACAACACAGAAGCAAGTACGACCAGCTGTTTTCAAAGTACTTAAGCCTGCTTGGTGTACTTCATCCTTTAAACTGCCTTTAATCTTCTAGGTCACATTCGAAATACATTTTATTTCAGACCAACTATTTTAAAAAAACAGAGCCATGGCCACTTCCTTGACCAGTAGCACCCCTCTTTTAATCAAAATGCATCCCAACGACAACGTCGCCATTGTAGGCAATGACGGAGGACTTCCTGCGGGTACTGTCGTTTTGGACGGACTGATCCTCAAGGACAAGGTGCCGCAGGCACACAAGGTGGCTTTAGTCGACTTTAAGACGGATGCGCCTGTGACACGCTATGGCGTCACGATCGGCTTTGCCCTCAAAGACATTCCTGCCGGAAGCTGGATTCATGAGCGACTGCTCAGGATGCCTGAGGCGAGAAACTTTGAAAATCTTCCCATCGCGACCGTCAAACCGGATCTAGGCGGTCCTCTCGAAGGCTACACCTTTGAAGGCTTTCGTAACGAGGATGGCTCGGTGGGCACCCGTAACTTGCTCGGAATCACGACGACCGTTCAATGTGTAGCAGGCGTGGTTGACTTTGCAGTGCAGCGCATCAAAAGCGAGCTATTACCCAAATATCCCAATGTCGATGATGTCGTTGGACTCGATCACGCCTATGGCTGCGGTGTGGCGATTGACGCTCCCGAAGCAATCATTCCAATTCGCACTGTGCGTAACATTAGCCTGAATCCAAATTTTGGTGGCGAAGTCATGGTGGTGAGTCTTGGCTGCGAAAAGCTTCAGCCCGATCGCTTGATGCCACCTGGCAGCTTTCCCATCAAAGACGATCGCTCGACCGGTGTCGACACGGTCTGCCTCCAAGATCCTAAGCACATTGGCTTCATGTCGATGATCGATGCCATCATGCAAGAGGCAACCGTGCATCTCAACAGGCTCAATCAGCGTAAACGCGAAACCGTCCCCGCTAGCGAGCTCGTGGTGGGTATGCAGTGTGGCGGCAGTGATGCGCTGAGCGGCGTGACGGCCAACCCCGCACTCGGTAAAGCAGCAGACCTTCTGGTGCGTGCCGGTGCGACGGTCATGTTTAGTGAAAACACAGAAGTACGCGATGGCGTCGACCAACTGACCTCACGCGCGGCCACGCCAGAAGTCGCACGCGACATCGTGGCCGAGCTCGACTGGTACGACCGTTATCTAGCGCGCGGCAACGTTGACCGCAGCGCCAATACGACCCCAGGTAACAAGGCAGGAGGTTTAGCTAATATCGTTGAAAAAGCGATGGGCTCGATTATTAAAAGCGGCTCCGCACCCATTTCAAGCGTGCTTTCACCAGGCAACAAACTCGCTCGAGATCAACGTGGGCTGGTGTACGCCGCAACACCTGCCAGCGATTTTATCTGTGGCACGCTTCAGCTCGCAGCCGGTATGAATCTGCATATTTTTACAACCGGCAGGGGGACGCCTTATGGTTTAGCCCACTGCCCTGTCATCAAGGTCGCGACACGCACGGATCTCGCCCGTCGCTGGCATGATCTGATGGATGTCAATGCAGGACGCGTCGCAGACGGCGAACTCACGCTTGACGAGTTAGGTTGGGAAATTTTTCACTTGATGCTCGACATCGCGAGTGGCCGTAAAACCTGGGCAGAGCATTGGAAGATTCAAAACTCGCTGGTGTTGTTTAACCCAGCGCCGATTACTTGATCCGATTGCTTGATCCGATTACTTGATCCGATTAGGAACCGATCCGATGCGCTCCGAACAGACACCATCATTTTGCGCGATTTTGCTCGCGGCGGGAGAAGGCTCTCGTCTGGGACGCCTCCCTAAAAGTTTGTTCCGACTCGAGCATGAAAGCTTGCTTGTACGGCAACTTTTAGCACTGACTGCTGCGGGCGCCGAGGATATCGTTCTTGTGACAGGGTATTTTCATCAGGCGATCGAAGCTGAAGCACAAGCTGCAATCCACACCTTGAATCATAAGCTGGCACGCATCCATCTGGTCAGAAACCATGAGCCGCAGCGCGACCAACAATCATCCGTTCTTCTGGGTTTGCAAGCAACTCAAGATTTGCAATGCATCGCAGCACCCAATATGCAGGTCCAAGACGAAAAATCTGTCATGATTGCTTTAGCCGATCAACCGCTCATGCAGGCAAACGACTATCGAGCGTGCATCCGCTTCTTTCATGATCGAACGACAGGCCGATCGATGATCTATCCAGTTGTCGCTAAAAGTCGAGGCAATCCCGTTGTTCTGAGCGGTCATACGGTGCGACATGTTTTAGAAAGCGGTCAGAGTTGTAAAGCTTATATCGATGCGCATCCAGAGCAGGTCCAGCACTTTATCACCGATAACGATCACTACATCGTTGATATTGATGCACCATGCGATCTTCAGACCTTTCAACAGCGCACCGGGTTCACTTTGATTGCGCCGCTGGAGTTTTAACCTTGAGACGAGGCGCCAGCCAAACCACGCCGGCCGTCACTATAAACATCAACGCCACAAAAAGCATAATCTCGTTCGTTGCCAGCATCACACTTTGACGTTGCAACTGCTCTTCCATATAAGTGAGCGCCGCCTGTCTGTCCATGCCTTGCGCGAGCAATCGAGACATCATGATGTTGTCCGCATCTAACAACGCAACGTTTTCAGCGTGATGAACGACGGCACGGTGATCCCAAACTGTCGTGACCGAAGAGACGGCAAACGCTGCTGACACCGCTCTAAAGAAACTGACCAGTCCAGCCGCGGAGGCTGTCTCCTCCGGGCTCACACTCCCAAGTGCCAAGCCCGTAGAGGAAATAAAAAACATTGGCATGCCAAATCCCATGATCATGATTGGAAAGGCAATATCCCAGTAGGTCATGTCCGTATTGCTAAACATCCGTAATCCAGTCACCAGTGCTAACCATAAAGCCCCCGCACTAATCAACCGACGACGATCCACCCTATTGGCAAACTTTGTCACCAACGGTGCCATACAAATAGAAAATAATGCAGTCCAAGCGGTGGTGTAACCAGACTGACTAGGGGTGTAGAGCATATTGGTTTGTAGCCATAGCGGGGTCAGAACATTTAACGCAAAAAAGCATGCATAGCCCATACTCATCGTCAAGACCGCCACCGCAAAACCGCGATGCCTGAATACCCTCAGATTGACAATAGGATGCTCATGGGTCAACTCCCAGATCAAAAACACAGCAAAGCCGACAAGAGCCAATAAGGAAAGCATGACTATTTCAGTGGAGGCGAACCAGTCTAAATCCTTGCCCAGATCAAGCATCAGCTGCAAAGAACCGACCCAAATCACTAATAAGCACAGGCCCACCACATCCATAGGAACGCGCTTAAGGCTCAGTTCGTATCGACCCAACAACTTGGCTCCAAAAAAACAGCCCAGCAACACCAATGGTAAATTGATATAAAAGATCCAGGGCCAAGAAAGATTGTCACAAAGTACACCTCCCAAAATGGGGCCAATAATCGGTGCGATCAGTGTTGTCATCGCCCAGATCATGATGGCGAACCCTGCCTTTTCTGGAGGAAATATTCTTAACAGCAAGGTTTGGGACAAGGGCATCAACGGGCCACCTGCAATCCCTTGGAGCGTTCTAGCAAAAACCAGCATTTCCAGTGAGGTGGCTAAACCGCAAAAAGCGGACGTCAAACCGAACAGTCCCATCGCCCAAATAAACGCACGCACTGCGCCAAAGCGCGCGGCAAGCCAGCCCGTCAAAGGGACAATGATCGCCTCGGCCACCGCATAGGAGGAAATGACCCACGTGCCCTGATTGACCGTGACCCCGAGGCTACCCGAAATAGTTGGAATGGAAACATTGGCGATTGTCATGTCTAGAACAGACATAAAATTCGCACTCGCGATCAGAAACGCAGCAAACCAAAGTCTGCCGCCCTTGAGCGGCTCCATACTTTCGAGATTGGACTTGTTCGCAAACATCAACCCACCTAGGGTCGTTCTAAATGGATACGCACCGTCATCGACAGACCCACCCCAAGGGGGTGAGCCTGCAGCTGCTCAGGATCCAACGCGATACGAACGGGTACGCGTTGAACAACTTTAATCCAATTGCCCGTCGCGTTTTGAGCGGGAATGACGGCAAAAGAAGCACCAGACCCTCCCGCGAATCCCGTCACCGTGCCACGATATTGCACTGCATTTCCATACCAGTCGGAGATGACTTCAACAGACTGACCGACACGAACTTTTTTGAGTTGTACCTCTTTGAAATTTGCATTCACATAAATACGTTCAGTTGGTACGATGGCCAACAAGGTTGTCCCCGCCTGCACCCGCTGACCAAGCTGTACCTGTCGCTTAGCCACAACACCTGAGATTGGAGCGCGTATGACCGTACGCTCTAGATTCAGCTGCGCCTGTTCTTTTCGTGCTTGAGCCAACTGAACTTCGGGATGCGCTTGCACGCTCGTATTTGCTGTGAGCGCTTGATTGATACGTCGCGCACCTTGCGCACTCTCAACGTTTGCGCGCGCAAGAGCGACATTCGCATGCGAGGCCAACATATTTGCCTGAGCCGCATGCCAGGCATTTTCAGCACGCGTCAACTCATCGGCGGAAACAGAGCCAGAGTTCGACAGTGCGCGTCGACGTTTGAGATCAATCGCAGCGCGCGCATCATCGGCTTGTGCGGCCTGCAACTCAGCTAAGGCTCGCTGCAAGTCCGCCTCTCTGGCCAACACCTGTGCGGAAAGCGTTTGATCATTGAGAAAATATCCCTCGACCCTACGCACCGTTTTCTCAAGCTCCGCTTGCGCCTCGATCAAAGACAATTTTGCATCAGCAGGATCGATTTCAACCAATACATCGCCTTGCTTCACCGCTTGGGTATCAATCACGTTGACCCCCTTGATCGTACCGTCGACCGCTGCAGCGACTTGAGCGACTTCAGTGGCGGTGTAGGCATTGTCTGTCGACACGACACGCGAACCAAGCAACCACCAATACGCGACAAAGAGTACAAAAAGAAAGATCACAACGAACAATAAGCGCTGCAGCCAGCGTTTCCTTTGCTGACTGGCGTTTACTTTTGAATTTTCAGACGAAGGCATAGTTGGACCGGATTGCATCATCACTTGGACAAACGAAGGGGTTCGATTTGATTGGAATGGTAACCGCCACCTAACGCGCGTGCGAGGGCGACATCCAACAGGAAGTTTCTAGCGCGCAACTCTGTGACGACGCGCAGGCTCGTCAACATGATGTCCTCTGATACCAAGACCTCGAGGTAGCTGGAGAGCCCGCCTCGATATCTTCCCGAGGCAAGCTGGTTTGCCTGCAAAGCCGCTGTCAACCCGCGCTCAGCTTGCATGAGCTGCCCTGTGAGGGCTCGATAGCTGGTCACAACATCTGCAACATTTTGCAATGCATGGATCAGAGTGTTGTTGTAGACGGCCACAGCCTCATCAAACTCGGCGCGCGCACCAAGGAGCTCTCCCTGTAGACGCCCGCCCGTAAAAATCGGCAAAGAGATCGCCGGACCTACCCTGCCATACGTCGAACCGCTTTGTCCAAGAACATTCAATCCTAATGACTGCAAACCAATGATCGCAGCTAAATTCACATTGGGATAAAAATCAGCCTCACTTCTTTTGACCAGATTAGACTGCGCCTGCGCTTGCAGACGCGCAGCCACCACATCCGGCCGTCTTCCTATTAAATCTGCCGCCAGCTCTGCGGGCAAACTTAAGCTTTTTTGCAACACAGCACCTGGACGACGAATCTGCAAACCTCGATCAGGTCCTGCACCTAGCAAACTGGCCAATCGATTTTTCTGAAGCGCTATTTGCTCCGCTATAAAAAGGTCTTCGGTCTGAGCTTGTGCTTCTTTGGCTTGCGCTTCCAACACACTTGCCTTGGTCTCAAGTCCGTGTAATTGCCGTTCGGCAAACAAGGACTGTGTTCGGGCACGGACTTTAACAGCACGTTCGGCCGTATCTTTGAGCGCATACAAACGCGCCAGCTCTGCGTAGCTTGAGGCCAGCGAGGTCGTCAAAACAAGCTCTGCCTGTGCCAATTCGGCGCGACGCGCCTCGATTTCAGAGGTTGCCGCCGCTAGACTAGCCCGATACTTTCCCCAAAAATCGATCTCCCAACGCATATCCAAGGCGACCTGACCCACATCATTCCAACCACGCACAACACTCTGGGGCGCTGTCAAATAGTTATAACTCAACCGCTGCACGCCTGCCGCAGCCTCGAGACCCACTTGCGGTAATAAAGGCGCTCCGGCGACTTGACCAACCGCTTGCGCTCGTCGAACCCTAGCTTGCGCCACCTTGAGGCTCGGTGAATCTCGCAACGCTTCGGTCATTAACTGGTCAAGTTGGGAATCGTCGTATTTTGCCCACCACCGATCAGAGGGCCAGCTCCCGCTCGTCGCTGAAAACGCCTCTTTAGAGGCAAGCGTCTGAACGCCCACCTCAGGCTCGGGCGGATCAACATTGGGGAAAGGGGCACAGCCTGCAATCAGCAGGCTCAACAAAAAACCCAGGTAACAACCTAGGGACGTATGCAACCGAGTCATCTCCTACCCAGATTTATTCATGTTATTAGCATTAGATATTACGCTGTTTACCCCACCCCTAAGGCGCCTTATGGTATTTTTCTCAAAACGTCTAAATGGAATTTTCATGCTTAAGCTCAACTTTCACCCTACTGGTCGTCATTTTTTACAAATTCCAGGCCCCAGCCCTGTGCCGGATCGGATTTTGCGTGCGATCAGTCTACCCACCATCGATCATCGCGGACCAGAGTTTGGCGCGCTGGGTCGCAAGGTGCTGGAGGGGATGAAAACTATTTTTAAGACAGAGCATCCGGTCGTGATTTACCCCGCCTCGGGAACAGGCGCTTGGGAGGCTGCACTTGTGAATACGTTGAGCGCAGGCGATCACGTTTTGATGTTTGAGACCGGTCAATTTGCCTCGCTTTGGAACAAACTCGCGACCCGTATCGGCCTCAAGACTGAAATACTGTCTTGGCAAGGCCAAGACGAACACCTACCCAATGCGCCTGGCTGGCGTCGTGGTGTTCAAGCCGATATGATTCACGCCCGACTGCTTGAGGACAAATCGCACAGCATCAAGGCCGTCTGTGTCGTGCACAACGAAACATCGACGGGTGTGACTTCGGATATTGCTGCAGTGCGCAAAGCGATTGACGAGGCTAAGCACCCTGCTCTATTAATTGTTGACACGATCTCTGGCTTGGCGAGTGCGGATTTCAGGCACGATCAATGGGGGATCGATGTCTCGGTCAGTGGTTCCCAAAAGGGCTTGATGCTGCCCCCTGGCATCAGCTTCAACGCCTTGTCGCCGCGCGCGATCGAAGCCTCCAAAACAGCGAATTTGCCACGCTCCTTCTGGGCTTGGGACGAAATCGTCGAAATGAACAAGGATGGCTACTGGCCCTACACGTCGAGTACCAACTTACTGTATGGTCTATCCGAAGCGATCGACATGCTGGCCGAGGAAGGCATGGAAAATGTATTCGCGCGTCATCAGCGTTGGGCAGCAGGTGTTCGCGCAGCGGTCAACGCTTGGGGCTTGCCCATTCAGTGCGCAGACCCAAGTGTGTACTCCCCAATTTTGACGGGTGTCATCACACCCGTCGGTATCGATGCCGATGCGATCCGCAAACTGGTGCAGCAGCGCTTTGACCTTTCCCTCGGAACCGGGCTTGGCAAACTTAAGGGCCGCATGTTCCGCATTGGGCACTTGGGTGATAGCAATGATCTGACCTTGCTTGCTACGCTCGCTGGCATCGAAATGGGTCTCAAACTTTCCGGTGTCAAACTCGCGGGTAGCGGTGTGGCGGCGGGCATGGATTATTTCGCAAACGCATCATGAATGCCGTTGTCTCCCCAGCGATCCCAAAACCCATTCTTTTCGCACCGACCAAGTCAGGTACACACTCCCCCCTGGCACAGCTTTTAGCTAAAGAGTTGCGAGGAGATGTATTGTTCGATGGCGCAAGCCGAGGACGTTATTCAACCGACGCCTCGATCTATCAAATCAGACCGATTGGTGTTGTAGTGCCGCGGGATCAAGCGGATGTTCTGCGTGCACTCGATATCGCGCGAGATCAAAAAGTCGCGGTATTGTCGCGAGGCGCGGGGACGAGCCAGTGCGGTCAGACTGTGGGTGAGGCGCTGATTATCGATAACAGTCGCTGGTTGTGCAATGTTATAGATTTTGATGCACAAGCACGCACTGTCACCGTTGAACCCGGTATTGTGTTGGATCATCTCAATGCCTGGCTCAAGCCTTATGGCTTGTGGTTTCCTGTCGATGTCTCCACCAGTGCGCAGTGCACGATTGGTGGGATGACAGGGAATAACTCCTGTGGTTCGCGCTCGATCGAATATGGCAACATGGTGCACAATGTACTTGGCATTGATGCCGTACTCGCGGATGGAACACAGGCGCATTTTGGCTCACTCAAAGCACCCGTTCAAGGTGCGAGGCTTGAGGGGATTTTAGAGACACTCAAAACGATTGCGACGCGTGAACGCGTTGAGCTCGCCGAACGCATTCCAAAAGTGTTGCGACGTGTCGCGGGCTACAACATCGACTTATTCGACTGCCAAAATCCGCGCGTCTATACGGACGACGGCTACGCCAACCTTTCCCACTTACTGGTGGGCTCAGAAGGCACCCTTGCCTACAGCCGACAAATCATACTTAAGCTGTCTCCGCTGCCCGAGCACAAAACACTGGGTGTCGTGAATTTTCAAAGCTTTTATAAAGCAATGGAAACCGCTCAGCATATTGTCAAACTCAAACCAACGGCTGTCGAACTCGTCGATCGGACGATGATTCATTTGGCGATGGAAAACCCATCCTTCAGACCCGTCATCGAAAAGGCCTTGGTCGGTTCGCCTGCCGCAATTTTATTGGTTGAATTCGCAGGTCAAGACCAAGCTGAGTTAATTAAAAAACTAGATGAGCTCAATACGCTCATGAGCGATCTGGGATTGCCTGACTGTGTGGTCAAAATGCCTGAACCCAAAGCACAAAAGGCGCTTTGGGATGTTCGCAAGGCCGGCCTGAACATCATGATGAGCATGAAAGGCGATGGCAAACCGGTTTCTTTTGTCGAGGACTGCGCCGTCCCACTCGAACACTTAGCGGACTACACAAGCCGACTGACCGAGGTCTTTAATCGCTACGGCACCGAGGGGACGTGGTATGCCCATGCGAGCGTAGGCACCCTCCACGTGCGTCCTATTTTAGATATGCGTCGAGAAGGTGCTTCGCAAATGCGCGCGATTGCCGAGGAAACGGCTGCGCTGGTGCGTGAATACAAAGGCGCGCTGTCGGGTGAGCACGGTGATGGTCTTTGCCGTGGTGAATGGGTATCGTGGCAATACGGCCCTCGCATTCATCAAGCCTTTGCTGAAATCAAAACATTGTTCGACCCCGACAACAGGTTCAGCCCTAACAAGATGATTCATCCTCCCAAAATGGATGATCGCAGCAACTTCCGTTTTGCACCGGGCTATACCGTCGCCTCAACGCCAACAGCACTGGACTGGTCCGCCTGGAACGTCTTGCGCGATCCGATGACGGGCGTGGAAACTGCGCCTGGCACAGGTGTCGATGCCAGCGGCGGCTTGGCCTCTGCCATCGAGATGTGCAATAACAACGGACATTGCCGCAAGTTTGATGCCGGCACGATGTGTCCGAGCTATCGCATTACCAAGGACGAGCAACACCTGACGCGTGGACGTGCGAATACGCTGCGCTTGGCGCTTTCTGGTCAACTCGGTACTGAGGGTCTCGCGAGTCCAGAGGTCAAAGAAACGCTGGATCTGTGTGTATCTTGCAAGGGCTGTAAACGAGACTGTCCGACGGGCGTCGATATGGCCAAGATGAAAATCGAGGCCCGTGCAGCTTGGGCCAAATGTCATGGTACGACGCTGCGCGAAAAGCTGATCGCTTACATGCCACGTTACGCCGGTGTTGCGAGTCGTGTCGGTGGCCTGTTGAGTATGCTGGAGCACACACCTGTTTTGGGTGCTGCGACCAAGCGCGCCCTCGGGTTGGCCACTGAGCGTTCTCTGCCACGCTTTAAAACAAGTTTTCTGGGTCGTCAGACAGAGCAAAAGCCCTTGGTTTCGACTTCCGGACGTGAGGTTTTACTCTTTGTCGATACGTTCAATAACTATATCGATACGCAAAACGCTCTAGCCGCTCAGCAGGTATTACAAGCGGCGGGATATACTGTTCATCTGAATCAACGCGCTGGCGAGCGTCCCCTGTGTTGTGGTCGTACGTTCTTGTCTGCGGGTATGGTCGATCAAGCCAAAGCTGAAGCAAGGCGTACCCTCGATGCCTTAGTCCCCTTTGTCAAACGCGGTGTGGCGATCGTGGGACTTGAACCCTCTTGCCTGCTCACGCTTCGTGACGAGTTTTTAGACTACGGTTACGGTGAAGAAGCCAAGCTGCTTGCGCGACATGCCTTTTTATTTGAGGAATTTTTAGTCCAGGAACAAAAAGCTGGGCGATTGACTCTTGAGCTTAAAGCCCTTGAGACCAAAACCGCAATGCTTCATGGACATTGTCACCAAAAAGCGTTTGATGCCTTGACACCGGTCCAGACTGTATTGAGTTGGATTCCCGGACTCAACGTCTCGACGATTGAATCTTCATGTTGCGGTATGGCTGGAAGCTTTGGCTACGAAGCAGAGCACCATGCCGCCTCCATGGCGATGGCTGAAATGTCCTTGCTGCCGGCGATCCGCAACCGCACAGAAGGCACGGTCGTGGTCGCGGACGGCACAAGCTGTCGCCATCAAATTCAAGACGGCGCTGACACTAAAGCGACGCATACCGCTGTACTTCTCGCGCAAGCCCTGAAATAACATCCATTTTTTATAGAGCATAGATTTCATCATGATCAATACCGTTAAAGAAGCAATCGAGCAACGCATCTCTGCCAATATGTTCGATCCGACCAAAAGTCTGACGACCGCGCAGGTCGAAGAGCTGATCCGCTTAGCCACGTGCGCTCCGACCGCATTCAATTTTCAAAATTGGACATTCATCGCAGTTCAATCCAAACAAGCCAAAGAGCGTCTCAAAGCCGTTGCCTATGGCCAGCAAAAAATCGTCGACGCAGCAGTGATTTTTATCGTTTGCGGAAAGCTTGAAGCGCACAAAGGTTTAGCGCATGCACTCAAGCCTTCGATCGCGTCGGGATTACTCGAACAATCCATGGCGGATGCCTGGGTACAAATGGCGCACGACGGGCACGAGAACAACCCTATCAGACAGCGTGATGAAGCGATCCGCTCCGCCTCGATGGGAGCGATGACTCTGATGCTCGCAGCGCAGGGAATGGGTTTAGTCAGCGGCCCCATGATCGGCTTTGATCCAGCCGGTGTCTCCAAAGAATTCAAGCTCACAGCCAACGACATCCCTGCGATGCTGGTGGCAGTGGGTGTCGCTGCACCCGGAAATTGGCCACAAAAGCCTCGCCTGCCTGTCCGCGAAGTACTGACTATCGTTTAAAAGAACATTCACAGATCGTCGCAACCAAGGTTTCTCATGTCCCTGCACCCCATGCAAGACTATGCCGAGACAGCACGAAACTTTGTTTTGGCGATCCCTGAAACTTTTAATTTTGGACACGACGTCGTGGATGCGCAAGCCGCACGCCGTGACAAACCTGCGTTGATTTGGTGCAATGCGCAGGGGCATGAACGGCGCTTTAACTTTTCAGATATTCGTCGCATCTCAAATCAATACGCAAACTTACTGACTCGTCATGGCTTAAAAAAAGGCGATCGCGTCATTGTGATGTTGCCCCGCATCCCTGAATGGCAACTCGCCATCGTTGCATGCATGAAAATTGGCGCTATTCCGATTCCCTGTATTGAAATGCTCACGTCAAAAGACGTCGAGTTTCGCGTCAAGGACTCAGGTGCTATCGCAGCCATCACCACGGCGACGAATATAGAAAAATTTTCTGGATGCGATGCGCTCACGATACGTTTGAGTGTCGAAGAAACAAACGCAGCCCATTGGATGCCTCTGAGTCTCAGCGAACAAGAATCCTCTGACTTTACCTGCGCGGCCCTCACGTCCGAGGAGCCTGCCCTTCTCTATTACACGTCTGGCTCTTCAGGCCACCCCAAAGGCGTTTTACATGCCACGCGTGGCATTTACACTTGGCGCTTATCCGCGGCGTGGTGGCAGACACTTGTCGAGGACGATATCAAATGGTGCACAGCGGATACAGGCTGGGCAAAAGCGGGGACGGGTATTTTGTTTGGTCCCTGGAGTCGTGGGAGTTGCGTCTTTTTTTACGATGGTAAATTTGATGCCCGTGAGCGTTTACAGCTTCTTGCGCGGTATAAAGTCTCCGTTTTTTGCGCTCCCGCGACCGAGTTCAGGCACCTCGTCAACGAAAATCTCGCTGAGGTTGATCTCAGCGTATTGCGCTTGAGTGTTTCCGCAGGTGAGACCGTCAATCCTGAAATTGTGCACCAGTGGAAAGCGCATTCTGGATCCGAGTTGCTAGACGGCTATGGACAAACCGAAACACTGATGACGGTGCTTAATTACCCCTGCCTGCCAGTCAAGCCTGGCTCGATGGGTCAACCTATTCCTGGCACGCATTTTGAAATATTAAGTGATGACAATGTGATACTTGGACCTAATCAAGTCGGTCAATTATCCATGCGCCTACCCAATCCCCAGTTCATGTTGGGCTACTGGAATAATCCGGCCCGTACACGTGAGAGCATCCGAACCATCGACGGCATTGACTACTGGCTGACAGGGGATCTTTCATCTCGCGATGCACAAGGCTACCTTTTTTATGCGGGACGCAGCGACGACATGATCAGCTCAGCAGGCTATCGCATCGGACCGACCGAAGTTGAAAATGCGTTGATCGAACATCCTGCCGTCACCGAAAGTGCCGTTGTAGCCAGCCCGGATGCTGAGCGCGGAGAAGTCGTGAAAGCGTTCGTCGTACTTCATCCTGACTACATACCTAGTGAGGCCCTCATCAAAACATTACAACAACACGTGCAGCGACACACAGCGCCATATAAATATCCGCGACGTATTGAGTTTGTCGCGAGTCTTCCAAAAAATCCCTCTGGGAAAATTATGCGTCGCGTCTTGCGCGATCAGGAATTTAATCGCAGTCATGGAAACCCCATATGAAAACGTACCGTCTAGAAAAAACAGGTAGCTTGGATCATCTCTCTCTCAATCACGAACCCGACCCCACCCCAGGTTCACGAGAAGTCGTCATTCGAGTCAAAGCAAACGCACTGAACTACCGTGATTTGATGGTGATGCGTGGCTCGTATCGAGTTCCGCCACGTCCTCGAGTGATTCCCTTGTCTGACGGAGCTGGCGAAATTGTCGCCGTTGGCGCAGACGTGAAACGATTTAAGGTCGGCGATAGAGTCGCGGGGGCATTTTTTCAAGGTTGGATGGGTGGGCATCTCGCAGCGGAGCATCTCTCCACCGACTTGGGCGGCAGTATCGATGGCATGCTGAGCGAGTACGTCGTCCTCAATGAACAAGGTGTCGTCAAAATTCCCTCACACTTATCTTTTGAGGAAGCAGCCACCCTACCCTGCGCCGCGGTCACGGCCTGGTGCTGCCTAACGGATCTGCGTCAACTCATGCCGGGCGATACCGTGCTCACACTCGGGTCGGGCGGAGTTTCAGTTTTTGGCATTCAATTAGCGCGATTATTTGGCGCACGTGTGATCGCCACCACCTCAAGCGACTCAAAAGCCGAAAAGCTCCGCGCCTTAGGTGCACACGAAATCATCAACTATGCGACCCATCCCGATTGGGACAAGGAGGTCATGCGTTTAACGGGAAGACGTGGCGCGGATTTTGTCATCGAGGTCGGTGGCCCTGGTACCTTGGCTTGTTCACTCAAGTCTGCAGCAATCGGAGGTCATGTGGTACAGGTTGGCAATTTAGGCGGTGTTGGGCAACAACTCGATCCCACCCTCTTTCGAGGACGGTCGATTACAACCCGTTCAATCACGGTAGGGAGCCGACAAAGCTTTGAATCCATGCTTCGCGCTATCGAGGTCAATCAAATGCGCCCAGTCATCGACAAAGTATTCGCTTTTGAAGATGCAAAACTCGCTTACCAGCATCTTCAAGAACAAAAACATTTTGGCAAGGTGGTGATCAGTCACCCTTAGTGCACGAACCTTAGTGCATAAAGGAGTCAATCACATGACCCGGACCTTCGGCAAGCTTTACGTAGTCCTTGCCATCGTGCACCATGCACCCATTGACCCAAACGCCATGGATGCCTGTGCCTGAACGCACCTTGCGCGCCCCGCCACCCGGCAGATCGTGCAAGGTTTCAAGTTTTGACATCCCAACCTCTTGGGGGTCAAACAACAACATGTCCGCAGGTGCTCCCTTGACCAATCGACCACGATTAGGGATCTTAAAACGATCTGCCGCATGACTCGTGAGGCGTCGAATGCCCTCTTCGAGAGAAAACTCACCTGTTTTTCGTACCCAATGTCCGAGGAAATGCAAACCAAAGGCCGCATCGCACATATAAATCAAATGCGCACCGGCATCAGACAGTGTGACGACAGAAGAAGAATGCTTGAGTAAGGGAGCAACACCCTCATCAATATGATTGAAAAATTTACCAATCACATGGTTTTTTAGATTCTCTTTGATGGCCAACTCAAAGAATGCATCAAGTGGATCCATTCCCCATTTTTTTCCCAACGTAACGAAGGTCATCCCCTCAAGCTCGACATGCTCAGGCATTGAGACCTCACCAACTTCGAGATAATTCCAGTCGCCGAGAAACAAAATACCAGGTTTGAGATGATTGAGATCATTTCTGAACTGCGCGCGGAATGCAGGATCCTTGTAAGCGCTCAGGATTTCCTCTGCGGGACGGTTT
Organism: Zwartia lucis; assembly: GCF_965234455.1. Lineage (GTDB taxonomy): Bacteria > Pseudomonadota > Gammaproteobacteria > Burkholderiales > Burkholderiaceae_B > Zwartia > Zwartia lucis. The sequence goes on from NZ_OZ248473.1 coordinate 472,683, forward strand.
TTAACCCGATCAAAAGCAGAGTGACTATAAAGCGGATAAGGCTCCTCGAGCGTGAAATCAAATGACAAGGGCTGGCAACTCGACAAGATATAGACCTCGTTGCCACGCGCACGCGCCTGCTCGGCTTTTTCATAATACGTGATGGCTAAATCGGGAGTCGCTGGGTTGTACATTGACAGAACAGTCGAAATAAAAGCAGGTCGACCACTATTAGCCGCGACTTTTTCAATGACCTCGGGCGTCGCACGCGCGCCCGTCGCCATCATGAATACACCCCGATCAAACTCCTTCATCACACCAGACAACGCTAATAATTCCTCTTCGGTCGCGATGGTCGAGGGCATGGGGATGCCGCCATAGCCGCTATGGTTAGGCGAAAAAGAAGAGGCAAAACCAATCGCACCGGCTTGCATAGCCTCGCGCACCAATTGACACATCGCCTCAAGCTCTTGAGGGGTCGGCGTCACTTTATGCGAACCCGCCTCACCCATGACAGCCGTACGCACCACCGAGTGACCTGCAAATAGAGCCGTATTCAGATAAGGCTTTGTTGCCCGTAACTGATCCATATACTCTTTGAAGGTTTCAAAATTCCAGTTGATGCCGTTCAGCAAAGAATTGAGATCCATCCCCTCGACAACAGAGAGATTCTTCATCATGGTTTCACGATGCTCTGCTGGACATGGCGTAATACCAAAACCACAGTTTCCCATCACAACAGTCGTCACACCTAAAGCAGGAGATGGCGACAGCGTAGGATCCCAAGTCACTTGAGCATCAAAGTGCGTGTGCAAATCGACGATCCCAGGCATCAAGGACAAGCCCTTGGCATCGACCTCTTGTTTTGCCGCACCGGTTACACCACCGATTTCAGCGACAACACCGTTTTGAATGGCCACATCCGCGATGACGCCTGGATTTCCCAGTCCATCGAACACCTGAGCTTGTCTGATGATTAAATCGTACATGCAATATCCCCTTTTATATTTTTTAGTACCAATTTTTTGATCAATGGCAGACTACACAATACCCTTCGTCTTGAGCGAAGTGATCTCATCCTGTGATTTTTTTAATACTGACAGCAAAATTTCGTCTGTATGTTGACCCAAAGCCGGTGGGGGAATCTCATGCTTGATCGGCGTATCGGAAAACTTCATCGGACTGCCGACCAATGGCACCGTACCAGCCACGGCATGCGGGAGTTCAATTTTCATGCCCCGCGCCAAGACCTGAGGTTCCTCGAATACTTGGGCAATATTATTAATCGGACCATTCGCAACGCCGGCTTCATCCAGCATCTTGACCCATTCACGGGTCGAACGCTTAAGAAAAATATCATTCAAAATATTAGTGATCGCTTCACGATTTTTTACGCGCGCGCCGTTTGTGGAATACAACGGATCTTTGGAAAGATGTACGCAATCAGCAATTTCGCAAAACTTATTAAATAAATTGTCATTTCCACAGGCTAAAATCAATGCACCGTCAGCAGTTTTAAAGGTCTGATAGGGAACGATATTGGGATGCGCATTACCGATTGCCTTAGGCGGCTCACCAGTCGCGAAATAGTTCATTGCCTGATTCGCGAGAAAGGCCACACAGGAATCGAGCAAAGAAACATCAATCCATTGTCCCTTGCCGGTCACTGCGCGGTGCGCGATCGCGGCACAAATAGCGATGCTTGCATACATCCCCGTTGTCAGGTCGATAATCGGCACGCCGACACGCTGTGGCCCGCCACCCGGCAGGTCATCGCGCTCGCCAGTGATGCTCATCAAGCCACCCATGCCTTGAGCCATGAAGTCATACCCTGGGCGGTCCTTTTCGGGACCCGTTTGACCAAAACCAGTCACTGAACAGTAAATGACGGCAGGGTTGATGGCTTTGATATCCTCGTAGCCGAGTCCGTAGCGCGCAAGATCACCCACTTTATAGTTTTCAAGGATCACATCAACGTTTTTTGCGAGCTCGCGAACCAGCTCTTGCCCTTCGGGCTTGGAGATATCAATCGTGATAGAGCGTTTGCCGCGATTGGCCGCACAAAAATAAGCCGACTCGCGTGTCGTATTGCCCTGCTCATCCTTGAGAAAAGGTGGCGCAAAGGCGCGGGAATCGTCGCCTTTTAGAGGGCGTTCAACCTTGATGACATCCGCACCTAAATCAGCGAGATTTTGAGCAGCCCACGGCGCTGCGAGTACGCGAGATAAATCGAGAACTTTGATGTGCGAAAGTGGACCAGACATATTTGAATTCCAATTCATTTAGACAGTTTTGTATTGTAGAGCGTTATAAATATCAAGATCTCTTACCCAAAAGGAGCAGATGACAGGAATTGTGAGGTACGAACCTAAGGTTCAACCCTAGAATCCGGCTTGAGTAAAAACTCTCAGAAAAGTCATCATGGTAATCACACAGTTCTTTGCAACGTATCAATTTGACTTTCCAAGGTTCGAACACCATGCGGCTCAAACTTGTGACGAGTTTCAAGCGCTCTCTTCCCACATACCCGGAACGCGAAACAAAAATCTCTTTTTGCGCGACAAAAAAGGGATCCGCCACCTTCTTGTCATTGTTCCACCCTATCTGACTGTCGATCTGGTCTCCCTTAGCAAAATTCTAGGCATTAAACGTTTGGGGTTCGCCTCAAAAGAACGCTTAAAAAAATTTCTGAGCGTGAGCTCTGGTAGTCTCAGTGTATTGAGCCTCATGAATGACACGCTTAACAACGTAGAGCTCGTGATAGACCGATCCATCTGGCATGCTGAAGCTATTCAAGCCCATCCGCACATCAACACTCAGACGGTCATTATCTCGAAGTCCGAACTTGAAAGATTTCTTTTAAAGACCCGGCATCAACCCACGATTATTGATATACCGGGAAGCCCGAGTGCGCTAGAAGCCCTCGGGACTTAACTGAAAAATCATAAACTCAAGCTTACTGATCGAGCTTGATGTTGAACTCTTTTGTAACACGCTGCCATTTGGCTAACTCAGCGCGCCGAAACTCTTCGAGCTGCTGTGGTGAGGATGCAATGATTTCACCACTAAACGCATCGATACCGGCTTTGACCGAAGGTTGCTGCATGACTTTAACCAGTGCCTTGTTGAGCCGATCAATGACGGCTGACGGTGTGCCTCCGGGAGCGAAGATCGCATTCCACTCATAGCTTGAGTAACCCTTGACACCACTTTCGGCGATCGTGGGTACGTCCGGTAAAACAGCAGAACGCTTGTCACCGCCCGAGGCGATCACATTCAGTTTGCCAGCTTTGATCTGTGGCAGAGCCGTACCGACCGTTGCGAAGGCCAAAGGTACTTGCCCAGACATCACGTCCGTAATGGCTAAGCTACCTCCTTTGTAATGGACCGACTCCAGATGGGTCCCAGCCAGGGCGTTAAATAACGCTCCAGCCAAATGTTGGGCGCTTCCCGCACCCGAGGTCGCATAATGTACGACCGGTGCCTTAGGAGTCGTCAGCTTAATAAGCTCCTGAACCGTTTTTACGGGAAAGTTGGGGCTCGACACCAAAATATTTGGGACGCGCTGCAACAACATCACTGAAGAAAAGTCTTTGAGGGTATCGAACTGCATCTTACGCAGCGCAGGATTTTGCGTATGGTTGGCGGCGTCCAGCATGATGGTGTAGCCGTCCGGAGCCGCCTTAGCGACATAGGCTGCGCCAATCATCCCGCCCGCACCACCGCGATTGTCCACAATCACGTTTTGCCCGAGTTCTTTAGCCAGCTCAGGTGCGATCAAACGAGCAACTCGATCAGCCGTTCCGCCCGGAGGGTACGTCACGACCAACGTCACGCTACGATCCGGATAGGCGGCATGCGCCAAAGTCGTGCCAAGCAACAGGGCAGCAGCAAGCAAAGTACGAGAAAAATTTAAACGCATTTTTAGTCTCCAAAATTGCATATTTAGCCTGTAACTGTAAACCATCGCTACAATCCTCGCATAATAATTCCGAGGGGACTCTAAAATGGATTTACTGCAAGGCATCAATTCGCGTCAAAGTATTCGGGCCTTTAAATCAACCCCAGTCCCAGAGACGCTGCTCAGAGAGGTTTTACAAGCCGCGGGACGCAGTCCCTCCTATAAAAACACCCAACCCTGGGAGGTTTCCATCGTCACCGGTGCGAAACGTGACGCCTTGGCCGAAGTGCTTTTTAAGCTTGCCAGCGACAACACACCTCCCAAGTACGATTTTCCTGCCCCAGAATCCTGGCCCGCCGCCCTTGATTTTCGCTCCAAAGATCACGGCACGCGCCGTTTTAACGCGCTCGGCATTGGTCGCGACGACCAAAAATTACGAAATGATTTACGTCTGCAAAATTTTAAATTTTTTGGTGCGCCGTGTGCGGCCTTCTTTTTTATGGATGCGTCCCTGGAGCATTGGTCCACGCTGGACATGGGATTATTCCTTCAGTCCTTTACTCTCGCAGCGCACGGGGCCGGACTAGGCACCTGTATGCAGGCCTCCGTTTCGGGCTATCCAGATGCCATCCGTCAATGTTTAGAAATCCCCTCCAGCAAAAAACTCATCGTGTCGATGTCTCTGGGTTATCCAGATATGGAAGCCCCCATCAATAGCTATCAAAGTACAAGAATGGACGTCGACGAATTTACAACATGGCATCGCTAACTCGCTGTGAGCGAGGCATGACACGGATACTTAAAAACCCCTCAGGCAAACCGAGCATTAAGCTGCTCCTGCACGTAAGCCAGCGCTTCGACATCAGCGGACTTCATATCCATATCGAATAGATTGGCCTGATGGGCCTGAGGACTGCGATCGCCGCACGCCTCTTCGACCACGATGACTCTGAAATTATGCGCAAAAGCATCTGACACGGCACCGCGCACACAACCAGACGTAGAGATGCCGCACACAACAATCGTGTCGATGCCGTCGTAGCGCAAAAATGACTCGAGTGGAGTACCAAAAAAACAAGAGGGTTTATTTTTGAGGACAATGCGATCCATCGGACGCGGTGCATACGCTTCTGGCCATTGATCCGCACGCGGATCGCTGTGGTACTGAAACGCATCAGGATTGGCTAGTTTGTAATTCCAGACACCTCGATAGGTGGGGTGGCTGCGATCATCGCGACGGCTGTAATAAATCGGCAAATCAAGCGCGCGAAACTGTTGAGTCAATGCCGTGACAGCATCGGTGACGGAGGTCATATCCCGTCCACACATCGAATAAGAAGGATCGACGAACATATACGTCGTATCTACGTTGAGCAGAGCCACACGCGCGCCCATGCCGATGCGCTCTCCAAAACCACCCTTTTTGTAGGTTTCAAGTTCCGCATCAGGCACATAACCACGCCATTTTTCCAACTTATCCATCTGAATATCCTCTTTCTTTTAACTTCTTAGTAAACTGCAACAAGGTGTTTTAACATCAAGCCTATTCATCATAAAAGAAAAGACAAACTCACATGACGATGCTCAAACCAAATTCTCTTAAAGCAGCCCTTTACAACAAACAAATTCAATTAGGACTGTGGTGTGCGTTATCAAGCAGCTACTCGACTGAAATTGTGGCGAGTTCTGGATATGACTGGCTCACACTTGACATGGAGCATTCCCCCAATGATATGCATACTGTCTTGACTCAAATTCAAATGCTTGGAGGCTACAACTTAGAGCCTGCCGTGCGCCTGGTTAAATTTGACAAAGATTTAGTCAAACAATATCTGGATATGGGCGTGCGCACCCTTATTTTGCCCAACGTAGAATCCGCTGACCAAGCGCAGGAAATTGTCCGCTCAACACGCTACCCACATCGCGGCATTCGAGGTGTCGCCGGTCAACAGCGTGCCAATCGCTGGGGACGCGTTGCCAACTATGCGCAAAACGCAGACGAACAACTCTGCGTACTCGTTCAAATCGAATCCGCTGATGGTGTGAAATATTTTGATTCGATCATTCGTGTTGAAGGCGTCGATGGTGCCTTCATTGGCCCCAACGACATGGCTGCTAGCATGGGGTTTCTGGGTCAGCAACATCATCCTGAGGTACAAAAAGCCATCCAGTCGCTGCCTGCGATTGCCGCCAAACACGGCAAGTCAATCGGCATCCTTGCAGCCAACGAAGCCGATGCGCACCGCTATATCGAATGGGGCTACAAAATGGTCGGGCTAGGTTCAGATCAAGGCTTGCTGGCCAAAGCCAGCGATACCTTGCTCTCCAACTGCCGTCAATTTGTCAGTGGCCGCAGTGCGTAAGCGTCACACACTTACTCAGCATCACTGAGATGCATCTAAGACGACCTTGTCACGCACAAGGTCGTTGATTTCTCCATCTTTAAATCCAAACTCTCTCAAGACTTGAACCGTATGCTCGCCTAATTCAGGGGCAGGTAGAACGGCAGTGCGAGGCAGCTCAGAAAACTTGATCGGAAATCCGACGCCTTTCACGAGACCCGCCTTGGGGTGCACGGACTCCACCACCATTTCTCGAGCAATGGCCTGAGGATGACTGAAGGCCTCTTCGATCGTATGGACGGGCCCTGCAGGCACACCCGTCGCATCAAAAATCACGATCCACTCCGCAGTCGTCTTTTTACGTAATTCAGACTCAATTAAACCCTCAAGTGCCTCACGATTGGCCAAACGAATCGTATTGGTCTCAAAACGAGGATCGGTCTTCCACTCGGGATGCCCTAGCGTCTCCGCGACACGCTCCCAGTTGGCTTGATTTGCACCACCAATGTTCAGGTAACCATTCGCTGTTTTAAACGCCTGATAGGGTGCGGTCAAAGGATGCGCCGATCCGCCTGGGCCTGCTGAAATACCTGTCGCAAAAAACATGGCGGCTTGCCAATACGTTTGCTGCATCGCCGCTTCCATCAAAGATGTATCGACCACCTGGCCCTGCCCGGTTTTGCCACGATGCACCAATGCGGCCAAGATGCCCACGCACGCCAAAATACCGGCATTGATATCAGACACCGGATTTCCCGTCTTAGCGGGAGGACCGCCTGGGTGACCTGTGATACTCATCAATCCACTGAAACCTTGCGCAATCAGGTCAAAGCCACCCTTGTCGGCCAAAGGTCCCGTTCGACCATAGCCCGACACCACGCTATAGATCAAACCAGGATTGAGCTGTCTTAGGGTTTCATAGCCAACGCCGAGTTTTTCCAGCGTGCCGCGGCGATAGTTCTCAGTCAGCACATCGGCCTTGAGCACCATGCGCTTGAGAACGTCTGCGCCTTTGGGACTTTTAAGATCGAGCGCCACACCGCGCTTATTGCGATTCAACACCAGAAATGGTGCGGATACACCATTGATACGGGGATCTTGATAGCCCCGCGAGTCATCGCCTTTTGGGATTTTCTCAATCTTGATGACATCGGCGCCCATATCGGCCAACATCATTCCGCAGGTAGGACCCGCCATGATCTGTGAAAGCTCAAGAACACAAACGCCCGCGAGCGGCCCCGTGGGCATGGGGAAAGACTTCTCTGTTTGACTCATTGCGCTCAACTCAACTCGATGTGAAAAAATAACTGACAACGTTTTTAATCAAACAACCTAGCGTCCTACAAATTTAGGCGTTTGTTTAGCTAAAAATGATTTGTAGCCAATGCGGAAATCTTCGGTATCAAAGCACTCGAAACATTCCTCACGCTCTTTATCCGTCAAGGGGGTGTCGTCTTTGAGACGACGAGCAAATTGCTTGTGCCAACGCGCAACCAAAGGTGCACCTGCAGCAATGCGCTGCGCGGTCGCGAGCGCTTCTGCCGCGACTTGATCATCGGCCACTACGCGCGAAACGAGTCCGATGCGCAAGGCTTCTTGTGCATCAAAAATACGCCCTTCAAGCAAGATCTCAAGTGCTTTTGAAGCGCCGATCAGGGAGGCAATCGGCTCCATTTCGTCATAGGCCATCACCAAACCCAAATTTTTGATCGGTGCGCCAAAGCGACTTGAGGTCCCGCAAATCCGCATATCGGCCAAGGCGGCGATCTCCATGCCACCACCCACGCAAATACCGTGAATTTGCGCGACGATCGGATGACGACAACTCTTTATTTTTTTAACCGTCTGATGCATAAAGTGTCCGTACTCAGTCGCCTGAGCCTTGTTGGAACGCTGCGTTTCAAACTCACTGATGTCATTACCAGGAGAAAAGGCTTTTTCTCCGGCACCGCGCAATATGATGCAACGCACATCGTCCTGCGCGGACAAGGCGACAATCGTATCGCCTAGCTCGCCCCACAGGGGCTTGGTCATCGCATTGAGCTTTTCTGGACGATTAATCGTCAAGGTCACGATATCGTCAGCACGGGACTGCAACAAAAGTTCAGACATGATCAATCAAACTCCAATTAGTTATAAAAATAATTGACTAAACCCATACCTGTAATAGGCACGTAGGTTACAAGCATCAACACGGCAAACAGAACGCCGATGAAATAAATATTGACGCGCGTGGTTTCCCATACGCTGCATTTCGCGATCGAACTCGCCACCATCAAGACACTCGCGACTGGCGGCGTCTGCTGACCGATACCAAGATTAATCGTGACGATCAAGCCGAAATGCACGGGATCAATGCCAACCGCTAAAACAAGAGGCATCACCACAGGCACCACTAAGATAATCGCTGCTGCGGAGTGCAAGAAAACGCCTAAGAAAAGAAAAAGTACATTCAGCAAGGCAAGCACGGCGTACTTATTGGAAGTGAACTCGGACACATGTGCCGCCAGTTGCTGTGGGGCGGAGGCCTCGGTCAAATATGTTCCAAGCAAACCGCTGGCCGCAACAAGTAGCATCACGGTGGCGGTCTGCACCCCACCTTCTATGACAGACGCTTTTAAGTGCGCCCAGTCGAGTTCGCGGTAAATCACCAAACCAATAAAGAGTGCCGCCACCACTGCGAGTGCTGCACCCTCGGTCGCAGTCACCACGCCACCAAAAATACCCCCCAAAATAATGAAAGGTAGCAACAATGCCCATCCGGCACCGAGCATCGCCTTCCACACCCTTCGGCCAGAAAACTTGTCTTCGATCGGCAAGTTATAGCGTTTAGCGAGAAAGTAAGACAGCACCATCATGCCCAAACCGCCAATCAGACCAGGAATGATACCCGCGACAAAGAGCTTCACAACAGAAGTTTCGGCCATGACCGCATAGAGAATCATCGGAATCGAAGGTGGAATAATCACCGCCAACGTCGCCGACGATGATGTCACCGCAGCACTAAATGCCGCGGAGTAACCCTTACGTTTCATCTCTGGAATCAAAACCGAGCCTATCGCAGCGACGTCAGCGACCGCAGAACCAGAGATCTCGGCAAAGAACAAGGAAGTACCAATATTGACATGCGCCAAGCCGCCGCGGATCCAACCAAACAGCGCAGAAGCCAACTCGACAAGACGATGTGAAATCCCTGAGGAGTTCATGATGGCGCCAGCCAGAATGAACAAAGGTATCGCCAACAAAGGAAAATTCGTGGCGCTTTGATACATCACAACCGGCAGGTTGGGCATGATGTCCGGACCACTTGAGAGCACCATCGCAATCGTCGCGACGACCCCCAAGGAAACAGCGATCGGGACATTGATAAAGACAAGCGCTAAGACAGCGCCGAAAATCAAGATAATGGTTTGCATGATGCGGCCTCAGTCCTGAATCGGTTTGATGACAAGATCATAAAGAGCCAGAAACTCTCCGATCAGAATCAGTAAAGCTGAGATCGGAATCACCGACTGAGCAACCGCCATCGACACATCCGGAAGACTCGACATAAAGTCAGTCGCCAGGATAGGCATAATATCCATGCCATACCAACCCAGCATGCCGAAAAAAACTATCACAATGATCTGTGAAAAGATACCTAGTGCGCGTCTGTATTTCGGCGCACACATGTCGATAATTTCCGGACAACCGATATGGGCTCGATTGAACGAGGCAAGTGCCGAGCCATAAAACGTTAGCCACGCCAACAATATGGAAGCCACCTCGTCGTACCACACCAGTGGCTGACCAATTGTCCGAAAAATGACGCCCAAAGTCACCTCGACAAACAAGGTCACCATCAACACACTGACCACTAGCGTTAGAAAATGACCATAGGCGGTGCGGAGCCGCCCGAAGTCCGAAGGCATCGTTGCCGCTTGAGACATGATTGAACACTCCTGTTAAATGGATAAAGAGAAAGGGCGCCCATCACAGGCGCCCTCATCAGGCCTTAACGAAGTGAATTAACCTTGTTGATCAAGACTGGAGCACCGTTGACCTCTTTACCGAAATCAGCATAAATCTGTTTGCTAGCCTCGACAAATGCCTTTTTATCTACATCATTAGAAGCAGTCCTGCCACTCGCGGTGATTTTTGCGAGCAACTCGTTATCGCCTTTAGCACCCATCTCGTAGGCATAATCTTGCACCTCGATCGCGGTTTCCTCCAAAATCTTGCGCACATCAGCTGGCAGCTTTTCCCACTTGCGTGAGCCCGCAGTCAAGTAAGCAGGGACGTATACATGACCCGACATCGAGATATATTTCTGTGCTTCGTTTAGCTTAGAGGAGTAAATCTGCGTCAATGGATTTTCTTGACCATCCATCACACCTGTTTGCAGGGCGGTGAACAGTTCGGAAAACTTCATCGGGCTTGGATTGGCGCCGTAATCTTGGAACATGCGCACGCGCCACTTGCCTTCAGGCACGCGCAACTTGATCCCCTTGAGATCCTCAGGTTTGACGATGGGTTTTTTGTTGTTGGTGATATGTCGATAACCGTTTTCCCAGACTCCGATCACGCGCAAACCTTTTTTCTCGGCGGCAGGAACGAGTGTGGGCCAAACGACCTCTTTCGAAATACGCTTCATGTGCTCGCGATCCTGCACAAGATAAGGCAATTCAAAAATACCGAACAAATCCGACTCCGAACTCATGACACTCGAAGGAATCGAGAGATCGAGTGTGCCGAGCTTGAGTTTCTGAACCATTTCTTTGTCGCCACCGAGTTGGCTTGAACCAAAGATCACGACTTTGGCCTTGTTGCCAAGTTTCGCATTCGCACGCTTGGCAAACTCTGTCGCCGTCAAATCATATAAAGAGCCAGGCGCACTTACGTGTCCAAGCTTGATCTCGATCGGTTGCTGCTGCGCAAGCGCCTGAAAAGATGCACCCATGCCAGCCGTTCCGAGCGCAGCACATAGCAAACCTGCATTGAAAGAACGTCGTGTGATGAAACTATTTGTTTTTTTGCTCATCGTTGTCTCCTTAGCCCTACCTGATGTTGGATTACATATATTTAATAAACCGCCTTTGCCTCATTTGTTAATAACACACTCACTTTTACACTAAAAATAGATGAATGAGAAATCCTACCTATATGCCAATACTGGTAAACCATTAGGCAATACGGTTGTCACTTACGTGGCCAGCCGGTACATTGAAGGGCGTTACTACTTTGATCTGGGACCTATGTCATGACTGCGTCAAAATCACAAAAATTCGGTATGAATCCAGTGCGCCGGTTGTTAGTCGGTGCTTCCTTAGCCGCCTCTATTGCCTTGACCGCTTCTTGGTCGACAGTTTCCTTTTCTCAGGAAATCAAAGACCTTTCGATCGCGCTGTCGACGCCTGTGACAACGGTTGACCCCCATTTCCATAATCTGACGCCCAACAACGCAATGGCTGCCCATGTCTTTGAGACCTTGGTCAAAACGGATGCGGCGCTTAAAACTTACCCCGGATTGGCTGAGTCTTGGAAAGCCTTATCCGACACCGAGTGGGAATTTAAACTCCGCAAAGGTGTGAAATGGCATAACGGCGAACCCTTCACCGCACAAGACGTTGCTGCCACGATTAAACGCATTCCTAACGTGCCGAATAGCCCGGCTTCCTTCGCTGTGTTTGTCCGCGCGATTACTGACGTCAACATTGTCGATGATCACACCATCCGTTTCAAAACTAAGACACCCTATCCTCTGCTGCCCTCCGATATGGTGTCCGTTGCGATTGTGCCCAAAGCGATCGCAGAAACAGCCAAGACCGAGGATTTCAATTCTGGCAAAGCGATGATCGGTACAGGTCCATTCCGTTTTCAACAGTATGTCTCGGGCGACCGTGTCATCATCACACGCAACAATGACTACTGGGGCGATAAGCCCGACTGGGACAAGGTCACCTTTCGCATCATTACAAGTGCTCCTGCTCGCGTCGCGGCCTTGCTTTCTGGTGATGTACACATGATCGAGGGCGTACCGACTGCGGATGCTGCCAAACTCAAGAAAGATAAGCGCGTCGAGGTGTCCAATGCTGTCTCGAATCGCATGATTTATCTGCACATGGACAGTGATCGCAAAACAAACACGCCGTTCGTGACTACGGCTGATGGCAAACCTCTCGAGGCAAACCCTTTTACAGATGCGCGCGTTCGCCGTGCTCTGAGCAAGATGATTGACCGAAACGTGATTGTTTCGCGCGTCATGGAAGATCAGGCGATTCCTGCCGGTCAGTTGCTAGACGAAGTGTTTTTTGGTACGAGCAAAAAACTCAAACCCGATGCCTACGACCCAGCTGGTGCTAAAAAACTGATGGCCGAAGCAGGCTACCCGAATGGTTTTGGTGTGACCCTGCATTCACCCAACAACCGCTACATCAACGATGGCGCGACTGCTCAAGCCGTGGCACAGTTTTTGTCACGCAATGGCATTCCGACCAAAGTCGACACCATGCCCTCCAATATCTTCTTTTCACGCGCCAGTAAAATGGAGTTCTCCTTCATTTTGGCGGGTTGGGGTGCCGCTTCGGGTGACACTTCTTCCCCTCTGCGCGCCTTACTCGCCACCAATGATCCAAAGGCTGGCATGGGCGGTGCAAATCGGGGACGGTTCTCAAGCCCCGAGTTAGATTCACTCATTGCGCAAGCGGTTGTGATTATCGATGACGAAAAGCGTGATGCCGCCTTGGCGCTTGCCAGCGAAAAAGCCATCGAACTCATGGGTCTGATTCCTCTGCACTATGAAGTCAGTACTTGGGCTTCACGCAAAGGCGTTACGTACCCAGGTCGTGCGGATCAATCCACACTGGCTCACGACGTTAAACGTGCCAAATAATTGACGCCCAACGTTTCACCTCACCAACAAAGGACTTGTAACCAGTGACCGCTTTTATCCTTCGTCGTTTGGCACAGTCCTTGTTGGTGTTGTTTGTTACGTCAATTTTGGTGTTCGGGGGTCTTTATCTTGTTGGAGATCCCATTGAGATTTTGGTCCATCCTGAGGCGGATCAAATTGAGAAAGAGCGCGCTCGGGTCGCGCTTGGTCTCGATAAGCCCGTCGTCGAGCAATACTACCTGTTTCTCAAAGGGGCCCTGACCGGCAACCTCGGCAACTCTTTTGTTTACGCAAAACCTGCGCTGGAAATCATCTTCGAAAGAATGCCCGCCACCATGGAGCTCGCCGTTCTGGCGATGGTGATTTCGGTGTTTCTCGGCATACCGCTTGGTCTTTATGCCGGACTGAGGCCAAACTCTCCCTTTTCTAGAATCATCATGACGAGTTCGATCGTCGGCTTTTCTTTACCGACTTTCTGGGTGGGCTTACTCCTGATCCTGTTTTTTGCTGTCACCTTGGGATGGTTACCCTCGACAGGCCGTGGTCCCACCACCGATGTTTTTGGCCTGCAATTATCAATATTTAGCTGGGAAGGTCTCAAATACGCATTTCTCCCTGCGCTGAACTTGGCGCTTTTAAAACTCGCGCTGATTATCCGGCTGACTCGAGCCCAGACCCGCGAGCAAAGCCTGCTTGACTACATCAAATTCGCGCGCGCCAAAGGGCTCAAATCGAGCCGTGTGGTCGGTGTTCATCTGTTGAAAAACATCCTCATCCCGCTGGTCACTGTCATTGGACTGGAACTAGGCTCTGTGATTGCTTACGCAATCGTGACCGAAACAATTTTTGCGTGGCCTGGCATGGGCAAGCTTGTCATCGACTCCATTTTCCAATTGGATCGTCCCGTAGTCGTGGCTTACCTTCTGGTCGTGGTCGCGATGTACATCATTATTAATTTGGTGGTTGATATTCTTTACTCTCTTTTAGACCCAAGAGTACGCATTGCGGAGCAAAACTGATGAGCGAAGCTATTATCCCGGTCATCAAGGTGCAAACGCCTTTCAAGCGTTTATGTTCGCAATTCGCCGAAAGTCCTGTCGCGATGGTCGGTCTTGTGATGTTGGTCGTGGTCATGTTCACTGCGCTCTTTGCGCCTTGGATCTCACCCCAAAACCCGTATGATCTCGCGTCTCTGGACCTGATGGATGCACGTCTGGCACCTGGAGAAAAAGGCCTGAACGGACAGACCTATCTGCTGGGTACGGACGGTCAAGGTCGGGATATGGTTTCAGCCATCTTTTACGGGTTGCGCGTTTCTCTCTATGTCGGCTTGACCAGCGGCATCATTGCGCTCGTGATCGGTAGCGTTCTAGGCGTGTTGGCTGCGCACTTGGGTGGTCGCTTCGAGCAAGTCATCATGCGCCTGGTGGATATTCAGCTTGGTTTTCCCGCCATTTTGGTTGCGTTGGTCCTGCTCGCCGTCCTAGGCAAAGGGGTGGACAAAATCATCATTGCTTTGGTCAGCGTCCAATGGGCCTACTATGCGCGTACCGCTCGATCGGCCGCCTTGGTCGAACGCGGCAAAGAATATGTCGAAGCCGCCCGCTCCCTGGGTTTAAAGGGCTCACGCATTGTCTTGCGTCACCTGCTCCCCAATGCCATGGCGCCACTCATCGTCGTGGGGACTGTCCAAGTCGCGCATGCGATCGCACTCGAAGCCACCCTCTCCTTTTTAGGCTTAGGTTTGCCAGCGACCGAGCCCTCACTCGGCTTGTTAATCTCTAATGGTTACGAATATCTGCTTTCCGGTAAATACTGGATCAGCGTCTACCCCGGTATTGCACTTCTCCTGACGATTTTGGCGATCAATTTAGTCGGTGACCAAATGCGTGACATCTTGAATCCGAGGTTGTCACGATGAGCGCGCTTTTAACAGTCAAAGGTCTTCGTACGGAGTTCGCCACGAGGGACGGCATTCTTCCGGCTGTTGCGGACGTATCGTTCGAACTCAAGCGTGGTGAAGTGCTTGGTTTAGTCGGTGAATCAGGCTCTGGCAAGTCTGTGACGGGCTTCTCCATCATGGGGCTCGTGGATGCCCCTGGAAAAATTGCAAGTGGCAGCATCGTTTTTGACGGTCAAGAACTTGTCGGTGCCGATGATGAAACACTCCGACGCCTGCGTGGACGTCGAATCGCCATGATCTTTCAAGATCCAATGATGACGCTCAATCCTGTGTTGACCGTGGAAACGCAGATGATCGAAACCGTGCTCGCGCACGAGTCCGTCAGACGAGCCGTCGCGCGTGAACGCTGTGTCGAAGTATTGGGTAAAGTCGGCATCGCCTCGCCAAGCGAGCGTCTGGGTCAGTATCCCCATCAGTTTTCAGGCGGGATGCGGCAACGCGTCGCAATCGCGATCGCCATGCTGCATAAACCTGATTTGATTATCGCGGATGAACCCACTACGGCTCTCGATGTCACCGTACAAGGTCAGATCCTATATGAAATGCAACAACTCGTCAGTCAGTCTGGTACGGCGCTCATCTGGATTACGCACGATTTGGCTGTTGTCGCAGGGTTGGCCGATAAAATTGCCGTGATGTATGCCGGTCGTATCGTCGAACAAGGACCAGCCGAAGATGTGCTAAATGATCCGACACATCCCTACTCCCGTGGTTTGCTCGACTCGGTACCCGCCACCACGATACCAGGACAGCGGCTGCGACAGATTCCAGGCTCGACTCCTTCGATCATGCAACTAGGAGCGGGCTGTGCTTTCGAGGCACGCTGCACGCATGTCACCCCGGCATGCGCACTAATGCCAGAGATGGTTGCGATCGGCTCGCGTACGACTCGCTGTTGGAATCCTATCGTTCAGCAGCCTTCCACGGCTTCCTCGGAGAGCGCAGCGTGACCGAATTATTAGCTTTTGATCGAGTCTCAAAACGCTTCGGCAAAAAACTCGATATTTTTGAAAAAATCGCCAATGTCTTTGGTTCAAATATAAAAGAACAGACTGTCCATGCCGTGGACAACGTGACCTTTACGATCAACCAAGGCGAAGTGGTCGGACTCGTAGGCGAATCCGGATGTGGCAAGTCAACGCTAGGTCGCCTAGGATGCGGACTCCATACGCCCACTGAGGGCACAGTACGTTATCGCGGTCAGCCGCTCGAAAGCGAAAGTGGCGTGCGTCGCCCCGTACAACTGATTTTTCAAGATCCCTTCGCCTCACTCAATCCGCGCATGCGCGTCATCGATATTGTCGGTGAAGCACCCCGCGTGCATGGCCTTGTCGATCGCGCGCAACAGAGTGAATATACTGCCGCGATGCTGACTCGCGTCGGACTTGATCCAACTTACATGCAACGCTACCCACATCAATTTTCAGGGGGGCAGCGTGCCCGGATCGGTATCGCCCGTGCCTTGGCTGTCAAACCTGAGTTTCTGGTGTGTGACGAGGCCGTCGCGGCTCTCGATGTATCGATTCAAGCGCAAGTCCTCAACTTATTCATGGATCTACGTGATGAGCTGGGTCTGACCTATCTTTTTATCAGTCACGACCTGGGCGTCGTCAGACACTTGTCCAACCGTGTCGTGGTGATGTACCTGGGTCGGGTGGCAGAAATCGCCCCAACGGAAGAGTTATTTGCCGCGCCGAATCATCCCTATACGCAAGCTCTGCTCGAGGAAATTCCCAGGATCGACAGAAAGCATCGTACCTTTGTACCGATTAGGGGTGAGATTCCCTCTCCCCTCGCCCCGCCGCCAGGCTGCCATTTCCATCCACGCTGCCCCAAAGCAATGCCGCGATGCTCCGTCGAAGCACCCTTGCTGAGAGAAATCAGTCCCGGCAGGCACTCCGCCTGCCATCTCAACGATCCCAACTAATCTAAATCTCTTTCAAAAAGTTACAAAATGAAACTACCCTACCCGATCGAAATCCAAGCGCCCGACATCAGCGCGTGGGAAAACGGCAACACGGGTGTCCCCTACGTGTGGAGCTTTGATTCAGGTCGACCTGGTCCACATGTCATGGTTCAGGCGCTGACGCATGGCAACGAGTTTTGTGGTGCGATTGCCATGGACTGGTTTCTACGCCAACAAGTCAAACCTCTTGTCGGTCGTCTGACGATCGCCTTTGCAAACGTTCTTGCCTACGCCCGCTGGGATCCAGAAAAACCAAGTGCGAGTCGTTACATCGACGAGGACTTTAACCGTGTCTGGGGCGATGATGTGTTGTTCGGCTCACGTGACTCTGCGGAGCTACGCCGTGCACGCGTCCTTCAGCCTTTTGTTGATGCTGCGGACTATTTACTCGATATTCATTCTATGTCCGAGCCCTGTGCTCCGATCATGGTGTGTGGCGCGACCGGTCAGGGTGGAGAAAAAAGTGCTGCGCTGTCAAAACGCCTGGGCATTCCTGAGTATCTGTTGATCGATACGGGACATCCTGCTGGTCTGAGGATGATTGAACGTGGAGGTTTTGGAAAACCCGATGACCCACGCACTGGCATCTTGATCGAGTGTGGTCAACACTGGGAAAAGTCTTCTGCGGATGTTGCGAACGACACCTTGCTGCGCTTTTTGCGACTCTTTGATATGGTGGACGATGCTTTTGTCAAGCCTGCGTTACGCCTACCCGTATGCACTCATCAACGCATCGTGCGCGTGACCGAAGCCGTTGTCGCCAAGTCTACGGGATTCCGTTTCAACAAGGACTTCAAGGGCTTGGAAGTCGTGCCTAAAAAAGGCGACATCGTGGCGACGGATGGAGAACATACCATTCGCGTGCCCTACGACAACACCGTGTTAGTGATGCCCTCAACCTCGAATGTCAAGGTCGGTTCAACGACCGTTCGTTTTGGGCAATTTGAGGACTGATTAGGTCTCTGCATGTATGACCCCACTCAACAAAAAGGCGATGCTAGCATCGCCTTTTTGTTATCCGAGCGGATGTGATTAGAAACTCAACGATTAATTGTCAATTTTAATGTTTCGATCCTTAATGATTTTGCTCCAAGTATCGGACTCTTTAGCAATGTACTTAGCCAAATCATCTCTGGAACCAGGCTCAAGCGTCAGCCCGTGAGAGTGCAATGCAGCGGTCACTTCCTTGTCCGTAATCACTTTGACGATTTCCTGATTCCAACGATCTAAAATCGCAGGAGATGTTTTGGAGGATGCGACGAAGGCATACCAATTTCTCGCATCAAATCCTGGATATCCCGACTCGGCAATCGTAGGGATATCAGGAAAGATATCAGCACGGGTATCACCTGTCACGGCCAAAGGAATCAACTTACCCGAACGGATGTGGGGTGCTGCCGAAGGCAATGCGGAGTAGTACACCGTCACACGATTACCGATGACATCAACAGTCGCCGCACCGCCACCCTTGTAAGGGACGTGCACAATATCCACGCCCGCGCGCTGATTAAACAACTCTCCCTGGAGATGGGATGCAGAGCCTGCTCCCGTCGATGCGTAGGTGAGTTTGCCAGGTTCTTTTTTGGCGCGATCCACCAAGTCTTTCAGCGTTTTAATGCCAGAATCCGGAGACACTAACAGCACATTTGGAAAACTACCACCCATTGCGAGTGGAGCCAAATCCTTGACAGGGTCGTAAGGGATTTTCATCAAATGTGAAGCAATGGACAGGGGGCCAATCGAGCCCAGCAAAATGACCGATCCATCAGAGGGGCCATTCGCCACTAACGCAGTCACGATATTGCCACCCGCGCCCGGTTTGTTATCAACAACAATTTTTTGTCCAATATTTTCTGAAAGCTTTTTGCCAATAATACGCGCGGCGATGTCATTCGCACCCCCTGGAGGGAAGCCGACATACAACGTCACGGCCTTAGTGGGTGGAAACTCTTGGGCCAAGGCAACAGCACCTAGGCTGCTCAGCAACACGGCACTCGTCAGAGCCGCAAGTGTTTGTTTAATTTTCATTAATTTCTCTAAGAAGGGATGAAGAATGATTGGTAGATATCTTAGCGCCGATATGCAGTTGACGGCGCGCCTTGGCTAATTCGTACTGTTTTTGACGCTCACGTGCGCGCTTTTTTTGCTCATCGTCTCCCTTGGCAAAACAGCGCGGGCAACTCACACCCTTTTCAAACTCGGAAGACTGCATCGCACCGTCAGGCAGAGGATCGCGACAATTGTGACAGAGCTGACGTCCAGAACGCTGGAGAGAATGATCGACAGACACACGATCATCAAAAACGAAACACTCGCCCCTCCATTGGCTTTGCTCCGGAGGAATTTCCTCGAGGTATTTGAGAATCCCCCCTTCGAGGTGATAGACCTCGTCAAAACCCTTGGCACGCATGAGCGCAGTGGATTTTTCACAGCGAATTCCACCCGTGCAAAACATGGCGACCTTAGGTTTTTTACCGGTTTTTTCCGCGAGAACCTCAGCCTGCTCCACCCATTGCACGAGCTGCGTGAAAGTTTTGATCTTGGGATCGATCGCACCCTCAAAGGTCCCCAGTTCGACCTCGTAATCATTGCGTGTATCGATCAACACCACAGACGGATCACGAATCAGTGCATTCCAATCCTGCGGTTTCACGTAAGTCCCAGCCATCACTGCTGGACTAATTCCGGGTATTCCTAGCGTCACGATCTCTTTTTTGAGACGGACTTTCATACGGTGAAATGGAGGCAAATCAGACCAGGACTCTTTGTGCTGCAAGGCAGCAAATTTCGGGTCGGAACGAAGATACCGCAATACGGCATGAACATCAGCCGGAGCGCCCGCAATCGTACTGTTTATCCCTTCGCGCGCCAACAGAATCATGCCTTTCACATTTTGCTGTTCACAATGCTCGAGAAGAGCTTGCTTTCGGTCAATAAAGTCAGGCAGATCCACAAACAAGTAGAACGCTGCGGTTAAATAGGTAGATGTTGGCATAGAGTGATTGTGCCTTTTTGGCCTGCATCAGTAAAGTCAATCGCTTGTCAATACGCTTATTGATCCTGCGTATGCTAGGGAAGATCCTCTCAAGATTTTTGACTCGACGCCGCCCCATTATGCTAAAAAGAAATCCCCTTTAGGAGCTTGGATAAAATCAATGAAGAAGTTACAAACTCTACTTGGCATTGCCACCCTCACTTTATCGGTAAGCGTTTTTGCTCAAGCCTACCCTAACAAACCCATTACGCTCGTGATTCCTTTCGCAGCGGGCAGCGGCACAGATGGTGTCGCCCGTAACGTTGCACAGAAATTGTCAGAGCGCCTCAAGCAGACAGTTATTGTTGAAAATAAAGCCGGCGCAAGCGCACAGATCGCCGCCCAGTATGTGGCCAAAGCAGCACCCGATGGCTACACGCTCTTCATGACAACCAACACCTCGCACTCAGCGAACCCATGGATGTTTAAAACCCTCAGCTACGATCCGATCAAGGACTTCACCCCGATCGCTCGTGTCGGTGAGTTGCCTTTCGCCATGGCGATCAATCCAAAACTGCCTGTCAATAACTTGCAGGAATTGATTGACTATGCGAAAAAGAATCCAGGCAAGCTCTCTTATGCAACGCCAAACAGCACCTCCATGGTGACGATGGAAACGATTAAACGTATTGCAGGCCTTGATATTGTCGGTATTCCATACAAAGCCAGCCCCCAAGCGATGACAGATCTCATCTCAGGCCAGGTCCAGGTGTATGTCGTGGACTTAGGTTCAGGTATGGGTGCGCTCAAGTCTGATCGTGTGCGCACGCTCGCCGTCACAACAGCCAAAGGTTCACAAAGCTTTCCCACCGTACCCTCCATCGCAAGTACTGTGAAGGGCTTTGATCTGACCTCCTGGAATGGTATTTTTGGACCTGCCAACTTGCCACGTCCAATCGTGGACAAACTCAATACTGAACTGCAAGCTGTATTTGCTGACAAAGACTTTCAGCAAAAACTTGCCGCAACCGGATTTGAGCTCGATCCAACAAAAACTCCCGAAGAGTTTGCCAAATACGTGGAATTTCAACTCAAGCATTGGGGCGAGATGCTGCGCGGTGCGGGTGTCAAACCTGAATAAAAAGGAAATACCGGCATCATGACCTCAAAATATCTGATCAAGGAGGCGAGCGTTCAACCCTACTCGCCTGCCAATCATCATGAAACCAGCAATCGTCGACTGATTGGTGCCGACAATGTCGGCGCCAAACATATCGAAGTCGTCTTGGGAACCATTGCGCGCGGGGGTGGTGCCCTACCTCACGCGCATCCGGGGCTTGAACAGGTCTGTTACTTGCTCGCGGGCTCAGCACATGTCGAAGTCGACGGTGAAGCCTTTGAGATGGAGGTCGGAGATACTTGTTTTTTCCCGGCCGACAAGATGCATGTCTTTTCTGTGACAAGTGCCGAGCCTGCCCGAGTATTAGTCATGTACGGCCCACCTTATGGTGAACATCCCGAGCGTGTCAGACGATAACGTACTGATCTTTTTTGTAGATGAAAAAAGCCGCCTTTCAATCAAGGCGGCTTTTTTTATTTTGAAACAGTTTATTTTGAAACAGCGCAGTGACCACCGCTCGAAGGCTTTCCTGAGCCAGCCGCGATTAAGGGCGGCTCATTACGCAGATCTACAGGGGGGGACACCGCGATATCCCAAACCAGAAACGAAATCAAACACACCCAAAAAATCGTTTGATATTTTGTTGACGAGGGGATCATTTTTACCGACTCTTAGAATTGGTAGTGACGGCGGATACGCACACCGATCAATGTGCCTGCAAATGCCAGAGGCACCCAGATCCAACCGTGCACGCTACCTGTTGAGATCCCGCTGAGCATGGCACCAATGTTGCAACCAAACGCCAGACGCGAGCTATAGCCCATCAGAAAACCTGCCACTAAACCAACCATCCACTGCGTGGAGGTCAAAGGTTTACTGTCGGAAGAGGCGCGTGCCGAAATCCATAGAGCGCCACCTAAGATACCAATGTTGGTGATGGACGTAATGTCCATCAACACCATTTCATTGAGACGCTGGGCATTGCCCGCCTGACTCCAAAATGCATTCGCTGCAGGATCAAATAAACCCGCAGCATTCACAATCTTTGCGGCCCACAGACCAAAACCATACACCACGCCCCAAGGCTGACCTGCGATGATCAAGTTAAGCGCGGCGAGGATGGACAACGCAAGTGCACCGATCAGCCATTTGCGATCCCACCATGTTTTCCCCTGACCGACCCACAACCTGACCGCCAGGGCCATGATTGCCAAACCAAGCAAGGTGATCAATATGGCCTGCGAACTACCAAATTTTGTTACCAAACCGATGGGCTCGATTTGACCCAGTTTGAGCCAATCACCGACTTGCACGGAGCCTAAAAAGCTCCCCAGCGCAAAGAGCGGCAAAATACCCATGTTGAGTGGGATACCGAGACCCGCTTTGTACAAGGTACCAGACCCGCAACCATCGGCAATCTGCATGGTCAGCCCGAACACAAAGGCACCAACGAGCAAGCTGATACTTGGAGGACCCAGTGCTGCAGTCAACTCGGGATATTGTCCAAGCAAGGTCAGAGAAAACACTGAAGCCAAGGCAAGCAAGACTAACTGTCCCATCACGCCTCTTGGGTCTCGCTGCTCAATCAGTTGACGCCACCCCGTCGTAAACCCAAACCGAGCCCCTGCCAAGGCAGCCCCCATACCAAGACCAACCGCAAACAACGCGGCTTGACGAATGGACACTGTCCAAGCCAAAAAAATAAAGAACAAAAACAGCAATACACTCAGGGGGAGGCGTTTCATATTAGTGTGTTGCTTGGCTGAAGCTTATTTTTGAATAAAACTTATTTATTAGCGAGCTTCAACTGGGCATCGATGTACAACTGCTTTAAACGGTTGGGCACGTTATCCATGGGGAGCGCACCCTCAGCCTGTGTCCAGTCAACCATGGAGCCGGCATAAAGCTTCACGTTTTTCTGGCCGACTAACTCAGACAAGACAAACCAGTTTGTAGCGGCCCAGTGACCTGTATTACAAAAAGAGACCGTTTCTTGGTCTAATTTAACAGGAGTTGAAGAGACCAGCTTTTTTGCTTCGCCCGCGGAAACAACCGAGGAGCTGTTTGGCTCAAACCACTTGGAATGCTCAACGTTGATTGCGCCTTTAAGCGTGCCAGGTACTTTGGCAGCGGTATGGCGGGTCGAACCATCAAAAAATGCAACAGGACGCGCATCGACCAACTGAGCTTGACCCGCGTTAACCTTAGCCACAACCTCTTCGCGTGTCGCAATCATATTTTGATTGATTGTTGGAACAAAAGAACTGGCCGTCGCAGTGGCAGGCTTGTTGTCCAAGGAAAAACCCGCTGCTTGCCAAGACTTGAGACCACCATTCAAGATGGAGAGGTGTTGCAGACCCAATACTTTGAGTGTCCAGTACACGCGTGCAGCCGCACCAAAATCGGTATCGTCTTTACCCGAGGACGTCACGATGACATGGGTGTCAGGCGTCAAACCCAAACGTTGCACGAGTTTGGTCAAGTTTGCTTGCGCAGGAAGCTCACCTGGGTTGCTCGCAGGACCACGCCACGTCCCATAAGGCGCATTCAAGGCCCCAAGAATATGACCTTCGGCATAAGACTTTGGATCGCGAATATCGAGGATGACCGTATTGGGTGCGCTCAGACCTGCTTGTACAGCTTGCGCGGATAAAAGAGGTTCGGCTGCAAACGCATGAACAGACAGCAGTAAACCCAAGAAATATGCAGCTATTTTTTTCATGACCGAAAATGCCTGTGAAAAATGGTTGAGGAGCACATTTTGCACCTAGGCTCCCTAAAGCTAAAGTACATATTTCCTATCTTTATATAACCAAAAAGAATATAGAGTCAAAATAAAGGCAGTATTGGCAAAACATTCTACCAATCAATCGCCTGCCCTTTGTAGTCAATAAAAAAAGCACCTTGATGCGCCTGATCTAAACCCAGCACGTCCAACGCTTGCAACAAACCACTCGCAGACTCAAAGGGGGTCAAAATCCCCTCTTGACCTACAAAGGGCTTAGTGAGGTTTGATTGCACGGTGCCTGGCTGTAGAGCGGCAATCACTGCAGACGGATTTTTACGGGCAAACTCAATCGCCGCTGACTGTAGAAACATATTGACCGCAGCCTTAGAGGCACGGTAACCATACCAGCCCCCTTTTTTATTGTCGGCAATACTCCCGACGCGTGCGGAAAGCTTGGCATAAATCGCGCGCCCCGAAACCAAGCGCGGCAAGAAATGTTTCAGTAACAAAGCCGGCCCAATCGCATTGACTTGAAAACTCCGCATCAAGTGCGCTGAGTCTAACGCGCCCAAATGCTTTTCAGGACCCTTGCCATCGATCGTCAAGGCGCCCGTCGCATCCACGATCAGCGCAAAAGGACCTCGCTGACTCACCTGCGTGGATACCTGAATTATCGATGCTTCGTTTTCCAAGGCAAACTCAGGGAAATGCACGCGTGAAACTTCAACAACCTCGGCACAATTGGGATCGCTTCGCAGAACCGAAACAAAACCAGAACCAATCGCGCCGGTCGCACCAATCACCAGCGCGCGATAGCCCTCTCCCAGACTTTTCATTCAGGTAGACGCGCTTTTGATTTTAATTTGAGCCTAAGTGCCGCCTGTGAAAGCAAATGTGCACTGACAGGCGCGGTCACAAACACGAACAAGGTAATGATCAACTCGTGAATCAACACGCTCTCGTTCAACGCATAGACCATAGAGGCGAGTAAGACACCCCCCACGCCTAGCGTCGAAGACTTGGTTGGGGCATGCAGTCGCATAAAAAATTCAGGCAAGCGAACAAGACCAATCGAACCCATCAGGATAAAAAAAGCTCCGATCAACAACAATACAGAGGTTATGACTTCAAGCATGATCGTCTCCAGTCCTCAATCCATCACATCGCCGCGCGCAATATAGCGTGCAAGTGCGACGGTCGCCACAAATCCCATCAGCGCAATCAGCAACGCCGCCTCAAAATAAATAGAACTATTGTCATAGATCCCTAACACAACCAGCAAGGCGACAGCATTGACATACAGCGTATCCAACGCAAGAATCCTGTCTGGTGTATCAGGACCTTTGATGAGCCGATAAAGAGTCAGCGCCATCGATACTGCGATCGCGACCAAAGCAATTTTGATTGAAATGTCTAGCATCCGAAAATCTCCAAGAGAGGTTTTTCGTAACGTTGTTGAATATCCGCGATAAGCGCCTCAGGATCACTGCAATCCAGCGCATGCACGATGAGGATCTTGTTGTCATGCGATAAATCCGAGGAGACTGTTCCTGGCGTCATCGTAATAATACTTGCGAGCAAGGAAATAGACATCGGCTGCGTGAGTGTGAGCGGCACAGAAACAAAGACAGGCTGCAAGCGAGCTGTCGGACCCAAGATTAAACGTGCCACCACAATGTTTGCCATGACAATATCGTAGGTGACTAGAGCCACTAAACGCAACGTCGCAAAAGCATGATGAACGGGGGGCAAATCTTTTAAAAATGGTCTACAAAGCATAGGGATGCCCCACGCTAGAAAAAACGCCAACAAGACATGCGCGACGGAAACTTCTGCGACAAGCAGCAGCCAAGCCACAAACAGCAAAAGCGACAGAACGGGATAAGGAAACCAAGCTTTCATTATTTTGCCTCCACAGGCAGAGGGCGTGGGGCACGATCTGTCGTTTGACCAATGACTGCCTTGATGTATTGGCTTGGTGTGCTGAGTTGTTGCGCGGTAGCATCCGTAAAACGCTTTAGAGGCGCGGCATACACCACCATCAAGAGGCTGCAACCCAACAGACCCATAACCGGCAGCCACCGCAAACTGTCCGGCGCCACAGCCTGTGAGGAGGTCTCGTGAGAGGTTTTCCAAAAAATCATGCTTCCCGCGCGTGACAGCGCAATCAGAACTAACAGGCTTGAAACCAAAATTGAGCCCCAAACCCAGGGCATCGAACTGCTTTGCATCGCACTTTGCAAAATCATGAGTTTGGCCAGAAAACCAGAGGACAACGGCAAGCCCGCAACAATCACCGCACCTACAAGAAAGACTATTCCGAGCGAAACAGGTTTTAAGAGCATCGGTCCCTGATGGAGCTGATCCTGAGCCTCTCCTCGCGCCTGCCCAATCATTTCAGCCAACAAAAAGAGCGCCGACATAATCAGCGTGCTGTGTATCAAATAAAACAGCCCACCCGAAAGACCCGCCACCCCTCCCGCCGAAACAGCAATCAAAATCGTACCCACTGAAGCGATCGTGAGATAGGCAAACAACTCAAGCAAGCGTTTAGCCGCAAGCGCACCGAGAGCCGCAAGAATCAGTGTGACGATTGCCACGGGCAAAAGCCAAGGGGTCGTCAAATCCGCCGCAGGACCTGTGTTGTCTGGAAATATCAAGGTTGTGAAGCGCAAGATGGAATACACCCCAACCTTGGTCATGATGGCGAATAAGGCCGCCACGGGCGCCGAGGCGCTTGAGTACGCGGCAGGTAGCCAGAAATAGAGGGGAAATAATGCAGCCTTGATACCAAACACAGCGAGCAACATCAGGCCAGAGGAGCGAATCAGTGCAATATATTCGGGTGCGGACTGTGCAACCACCTCAGCAAGATGCGCCATATTGAGCGTACCCGTCACGCTGTAGAGCAAACTGACTGCAATCAAAAATACGGCAGAACCCGTCAGGTTGATCGCCACGTAGTGAACCGAGGCACGCAAGCGTCTTTCGCCAAACCCATACATCAGCAAACAATAAGACGCGATCAGCAGGACTTCAAAAAACACGAACAGATTAAATAGATCGCCCGTCAAAAAGGCGCCATTAATACCCATTAACTGAAACTGAAAAAGCGCGTGAAAATATTTTCCACGCGTGTCCCAACCCTGCATCGCGTAAAACAGGGCAGCGAGTGCGACGACCGCTGTCAGCAACACCAATAGACCGGACAGACGATCCAATACGAGCACAATACCGAAGGGTGCGACCCAATCACTGAGCGCATAGGTCTGAAAAGCGCCTGTTTCTGCATCGAGGAACAAAGACACGCACACAGCGAGTAATAAGGCCGTCGATAACAAACTCAGCACACGAGTCAGCCCGAGTTGACGTCCACAAAACAATAACAATGCGGCCGTCAATGCCGGAAGAATGATCGGCAGAACAAGAAGATGATTCATGCGCTCTTGCCTTCCTGTTGCGGCTCAGCCTCGTGACCGTCAACATGGTCAGACTTGGTCTCATGCCGTGTTCTCAACGCAAGCTCAACGATAAATCCCGTCATCCCGAAACCAATCACAATCGCTGTGAGCACTAAAGCCTGGGGAATAGGATCGGCGTACGACAAAGCCTGCTCAGAAATCACAGGAGGACGACCCGCCACCAAGCGACCCATCGCAAAGATGAACAGATTGACGGCGTATCCCAAGAGTGACAGTCCCAGTACCACTGAAAATGTCCGACCACGCAACATCAAATAAATCCCGCATGCCGTCACAATACCCAGCGCGGAAGACAGTAGTAATTCCATTATTGAGTCACTCCTGCAACAGGACCGGGACGTTGACTCGCCCCGGACAAGGCCGAAATTGTCAGCAGCGTTGAGCCGACCACAGTCAAAAATACGCCCAAATCAAAAGCGGCCGCACTTGCTAGCGGTACCTCTCCGATCAAGGGCAATACGGGATGGCCAAAAGTACTCGTCAAAAATGCTGAGCCAAAAATAAAACTACCCAACCCAGTGAGCCCGGCAATCAAGACCCCGCTTCCAATCACCTTTGGAAACTCGATACTCAGTGTTTTTGACGTCGCCAACAGACCTCCCGCCATATACTGCATCACCAGTGCGACCGAGGTGATCAGACCCGCGATGAAACCTCCACCAGGTAAGTTATGTCCGCGCAAGAAAATGTAGACACTGACCAGTAAGGCAAACGGCAGCAAAATGCGTGCGGCAACAGAAAGCATCACGGAATTGAGCACAGCGGGCGAGAGCTTGCGCTCCATACTCAAACCATCCATCAAACTCAACGCACCAATCGCGGCGATTCCCAACACCGTAATTTCACCAAACGTATCAAAACCACGGAAGTCGACCAAGATCACGTTTACGACGTTTGAGCCACCTCCCCGCCCAACGCTTTCAGCCAAGTAGTACCAGGCAATCGAATCAAGCGGTCGTGTCAACACAGCCCACATCAATGCCGTCACACCAGCACCCGCCAAGACGGATAAAAGAATATCGCGACTACGACGCGACAAACTTGACTCCTTGGGACCCGTAAGCGGCAACAAAGCCAGGGCCATCAACAGCAACGCTGTACTCACGACCTCGACCGCAAGCTGGGTCAGCGCTAAATCAGGCGCTGAAAAATAAGCAAAAGTCAGCGCGGTCGCCAAACCCACGACACCGATCAAGATCACGGCCACCAAGCGTTGACGATGAAACACCGCTGTCGCAAGAGCACCCACCACGGCAATCACCCAGACAATGACCGCCAACGGACTCGCATCCGTCAACGGTGCATCACCGGTCGTGTAGCCAAACTGCATAAAGGGCCACGCACCAAGGACAATGACGCTCACGATCAAGAGCGCTAAATAACGTTGCAGAGAACCATTTTGCAAACGTGCGGTCAGACTCCGCGCAAAAGCGAGTAAAGATTCAATCGTATGAACAAAAATCCGATTTGCATTGAGCTCTTTAGGCGTCATCAGATGCAAGTTAAAACGATTTTGTAACAACCAGAACACCAGCACGCCACCAAACAATGCAATCACACTCATCAGCAAGGGGATGTTAAAGCCATGCCAGATCGCAATCGTATAGGAGGGAATCGGTCCGCCAAATACATCAACAGCAGCCAAAAAGACAAGCGGAGCAACCGTCAGCGCAGGTAGCACACCAATCAAGATACAAAGAACAACCAAGAGCTCAACCGGTACCTTCATAAAACGGGGAGGCTCATGAGGCGTGTGGGGCAGATCCGTCGCAGTACCGTTAAAGAAAACGTTGTGTATAAAGCGCGTGGAGTATGCGACGCTGCATATTCCACCAAAAGTCACCACCCAGGGCGCCACCTCACCGAACCAACCGAGATGAGACAGGGCGAGCGACTCGACAAAGAACATTTCTTTGGACAAGAAACCATTGAACAAAGGCACACCTGCCATCGACGCTGCTGCGACCATGGCCAGCGTGGCGGTATAAGGCATGAATTTGAACAGGCCCCTTAAACGGCGCATGTCCCGCGTGCCGCATTCGTGATCAATGATGCCAGCGACCATAAATAAAGAGGCTTTGAAGGTCGCGTGATTAATAATGTGAAAGACCGCCGCCACAGCCGAAAGCGGCGAACTCAAACCAATCAAAAACATAATCAGACCAAGATGGCTAATCGTGGAATAGGCCAGCAAACCCTTGATATCATGCTTGAAAATCGCAACATAGGCTGCAAAGGCCATGGTCGTGAGCCCAACGACCGAGACGATGATCTCAAAGTCGTAGGTCCCACCCAGCACCGGGTACAAACGCGCCAGCATAAACACACCTGCTTTGACCATGGTCGCGGAGTGTAAATAGGCCGAGACTGGCGTGGGCGCTGCCATCGCCTGGGGGAGCCAGAAATGAAAGGGAAACTGTGCCGACTTCGTAAAGACACCGAGCAAAATGAGAAGCAAAATCGGTAAATACAGAGGACTTGCCTGAACGATGTCGCGCGCCGCAAAAATCTGCGTGAGTTCGTAGCTTCCCGCCACATGACCCAGCAAAAGAAAACCCGCCAACATCGCTAAACCACCACCACCCGTGACGGTCAGCGCCATCCGAGCACCCCGGCGCGACTCGGCCTTGTGGTTCCAATAGCCAATCAGCAGAAAGGATGACAGGCTAGTGAGCTCCCAGAAAACGAAGGTGAGCAAAATATTTTCAGTCAATACGATGCCCAGCATCGCCGCCATGAACACCATAAGCATGGCGTAAAACTTACCAATCGAATCAGATTCAGCCAAATAATATTTGGCATACAGAATGATCAGCAAACCGATACACAAAATCAGGAGCGTAAACAGAAATCCGAGACCATCCAGCCTGAATGCGAAATTAATCCCGAGCCCAGGCATCCATGGAATGCTGGTGACTATTTTTTGGCCGCTAAAGATGGCATCACTAAAACCAAGTAGTAACCCCAGGCTAGCGAACGTCACGGCAGCGACCGCCAAGGCGGAGGCTAAACGGCTCACCCTCGCAGCGAGAAGCGCAACCGTCGACCCGGCAAGCAGTGGTAACAGAATAATCGTCAGTAGTGTCATAACATTAATGTCACAGTTGTGGCGTTGCATGTGAATAGACAAGCAGCCGTCA
Organism: Zwartia lucis; assembly: GCF_965234455.1. Classification (GTDB taxonomy): domain Bacteria; phylum Pseudomonadota; class Gammaproteobacteria; order Burkholderiales; family Burkholderiaceae_B; genus Zwartia; species Zwartia lucis. The sequence continues at coordinate 503,149 of NZ_OZ248473.1, forward strand.
TGCCCTCATGAGCATCCCTACGTGCAGGCTCGCCTACTGCGCTTTGCATGATAACAAAGTCTCAGAATCTGGGCTGATTTAGCCGGTTGCGTCATTGACCTGCGCCGCTACAAATTCCAAATCACCATGATGTGCATCCGGCACAAAGGCGCTGTAACGCGAGCGCATGAGACTTTCTGGATCTGGGGCAGATGTGATTTCAAAGTGATCGAGATACTGATCACAGCATTGCTTTATCTTCCGTACCAGTCTTTCACAGCCGCGACGTAACGCTCAACGCCCTCTGAGACGCTAGCGGCCTGCAGTGCACCATAAGACAAACGTTGATAATTTGCGTCTTGTGTATTGGTCAAGCCAAAAGCAAAACCTGGAATGGAGACCACTTTGTGCTTCTGCGCCATGGCGCGATTAAAGGCGAGCGGATCCTGCTCATCCTTGAGCCCAGGCATTTTCATCAAAACATAAAAAGCACCCTGTGTTTTGGGAAACTGCACTAGATCACCGAGCTGACTCAGCGCCGCGTACACATTTTCTCGAACAGCAGCTAGCGCCTCTATCTTGGGCGCAACCCATGCGCGACCATATTTCAGCACCTGCAGCGCCAACAATTGTGAGGGCAACGGTGCACAAATCAAATTGGTATCCTGCGCCTTGTTCATGGCATCAAATAAATCAGCCGGGAAAACCACATATCCTAGCCGCCAACTCGCCATGCCGTAATTTTTAGACATCGAGTAAAACGAAAAAGTGTGCCGAGCCGCACCGGGCAAAGACGCTGGTGAAAAGTGTCTCGATCCATCGTAGGTAAAGTACTCGTACGCCTCATCGCTAAAATGGTAAAGCCCCTTTTCAGCACAGAGTTTGTTGACGGCAGTCAAGGATGCCTCGGAGTACACAGCCCCTGTCGGGTTGTTAGGGGAAACCGTGATAATGGCACGCGTGCGCGGCGTAATGGCGGCCGCCAGCGCCTCGACATCGAGACTCCAGTCCTCGTTGACGGGGACTGTCACGGGCACGCAGCCAGACATCCTGATCGCCATTTCCTGATTAAAGTAAAACGGCATCGGCAAAATAAATTCATCACCCGGATCGCCTACAGCCATGACACAATTTAAAAATGCCATATTGCTGCCCGCAGTCACCATCGCGAGTGACTCTGAACCGGGTTGAATATTGTTTTCAGCGCTGAGTTTTTGAGCGAGCGCTTCGAGAAGACCTGCATGCCCTAGAACGGACTGATATTTATGAAGTTGCGTATCGCCCATCAGTCCCGGAAGCGCTTTGATCGCGTCCTCTGGGGGGCCATAATTAACAACGCCTTGCCCCAGCGAAATCGTACCGGGGTTGCTGCGAACCAGTTCAGCGATGGCGGGAATGATGGGGGCATCGACCGCCGCCATCCGAGAGGAATACCGTTTCATGGATGAGTCATTCAAAAAGAAGTGGTGCCCACCCGTAAGTCGAACACGGCACCAACGAATTATGAGAAAATTAAGATATGTTTAAAGCTTTAAAATCAAGGCGTTACAAAGATAAATTTGAAATATAGAAGCGAGTGTAAAAGCTAAAAACGGGCTTTGGGGCCTGTCACTTCAGTTGGTTTTTCGTGCACCCCAGCATCACAAGACATTGTCAAATTCTAAACCCAAAATGCCACCTTGTTTTGCTCTGGGGTGATGTCGATCACTATTTCACTATTTGCAATATTTACTCGTTTATCATGCACACCAGATTTATCTATTGTTCATGAACTCGCGCTCTGCCGAGGTTCAGATGCACCAATAAAACAGGCATGCGTGCACTTACAACCTGGGACGTTACGTCTGCTGGCATCGGCCTTGTAAGAGAACCACACGCGACCGAAGTCATACCCATGATCTCTAACGTTACCAACAATGGGAAATTCCTCACACAAGCGCAAACCACCATCAGGCTCAAGCACACCAATCAAACGCCCAGCTTGGCAGGTGTTTGGCAACGGCCCTCCGCTGAGCACATCAAGCCAAGTTTGATGTCGTCTTTGACGGCGAGTGTGAATGACTTCTTGCTCGGCGGAGTCACTGATGCTGCGCTTTGTGTAGTGATCAAAAAATGGCGCTGCATCATCGAGTAATTTCCGAAATACGCTTTGCGAAGGTGGGCTTAGGCTGTTGTCTTTGGGCATGCCACGAAGCGGTGAGAGGAAATGGGAATCCACTAACATATTATTTTTTACGTAGTCCATAAGTGCTGGCACTTCATGTACATTCCGATTTGAGACTACTGTGTTTAGCAAAATTCCAAAAGTGCGACCACTTTTTAGTTGACGAGCTCTCAAGAAGTGCAATCGATTAATCGATGACTTAACTAATTCAAAAGCACCCGTCACACCATGGGTGTCATCATGAGCAGCCTCCAATCCCTCCAAAGAAAACATAATCGTGAGTCGTACTCCTGGCATACGATCAAGTAATGCTTGAACCGCAACCTCAATCTGATGGGGCTGTGAACCGTTAGTTGGGATAAATACATGCTGCAGGGGATTTTTATCAAAAAATGCTCCACAGACTTCAGCCAAGTCACGCCTCAAGAAAGGCTCACCGCCAGAGACCCACAATATATTAAGGGTCCCCATGCTTGCTGCAATTTTTTGATACTCATTCAGCGTCAAGACGGAGACTTTTTGATTCAGACTCTCATGGTAATAACACATCGAGCAGCGATGATTACAAACATCAGTCACAGTCAAGATCAACTCACGAATCTCCAGCTTGTCCTCGACAATTTGGTTGATGAGACTAAAACGCTTAACCTTTTCGATCACCGCATCGCTTAAACCTGCGCTTTTCAGCATATTTCGTCCATGCCGGATGAATGGCCTGCATTCCCATTTACTCTCAAAGTAAGCAATGTCTTTGAGGAGCTTTTGTATATCATTGCGAATTTTCTTGTACTCGTCAGACGGTCGAGCATTGTGGTGTATGACTGTCGTCTCCGGCGTATAAAACAGGCGATAACCCGCTTGCCTCAGTGACAATCCTAGATCCTTGTCTTCTTCGCACCGCAAAAAATGCTCATCAAATCCGCCAACCATCGAAAATGCCTCTTTGCGCACCAGTAGGCACGTAGTTGGATACCAATCCACGAAGCCGGGCATCACCACGCCTGCGTCAGTAGGGTCCAACTCACCAAGAAATTCCATACCGATTTTGACTAGCCTTCCTTGAAGAAATTCTGTTTTGACTAAGGCAGGAGCGCAGATCACGGCTCCTTTGGGGCTAACAATCTTGCAACCTACAGCAGCCACATCGACTGATGAACCGATCGCCTGAAGCAACGGTGGCAGCCATCCAGCGGTGACCTCAGTGTCGTTATCCAAGAACACCACATACTGACCTTTAGCAGCCCTTACAGCTAGGTTGCGACCAACACTCACACCAGGATTGTCTGTATTCCGAATAAGCCGCAATTGGGGCAAGGTCAGTTGCAACTGCTGCAAGCTTTGAACAACCTCTTGCCCGGAACCCATATCAACGACAACGATCTCATAGGGGCCTTCCGTGTGAGCCACAATACTGCGAATACAGCTTTCAGTCTGCTCCCAACGCAGGAGTGACAATAAGATAACAGACACAGATACGTCAGAAATTTTTACAGAAGTATTCATGGGAGCTGTCAGCGAGGATATCGGCATGCCGCGCAGCCAACGATTAGCAGGTAGGTGTGATTCATATTTAGCCTAGCTCAAATGTAGTCATGCCATATGTGTCATCTAAACGCACGTCCCCTACACTTCCTGTGTACATCCTAGCAGTCTCAAACATAGGCTGCATATGATGACGGCGAACAAGTGACATTGCCCCTGCATTGCACTCAGGGATATCCAGAAAGACCGGGGTATCGTTTGCTAAAAGAGCGCAAAGGGATATGAAAAGCTTTTCAGCAACCAACTCAGAATTAGCAAATAGAGGTCCAATTTTAAAACCAACCCGACAGGGGCGGATGACGCCATAACCAGAGATCTCACCCTCTTGAATTAAACCAAGCGCGTAGCTGCCAGGTTGCCGGATCCATTGAGATATAAAGAATGCTCTGTCTTCTGGAAAGAATGACCTGTCGAAAGCCTGAATCTTTGAAAGTGGTATCTGATCTAGGGGGACAGTCGATATATTAGAAAAATCTGACTCTAATCCAACCCCTCGTGAGCGGCCTTCAAATCGTATATGACGGTGAGAAAGTTGAAACCCAGATTTTTGATAATTGCTTTGTTGTGCAAGAACGCCATCTAAGCCAATGACTCGGCCATGTAAATGACGCATGCCCACTTGCCAAAGGTCCCAGCCAAAGCCACGTCCGCGAAAATCTGGGTGAGCGATATAAAGACCAATAAATCCAAACTGCTCTCCGTATCGTACAGCCGACATGACAGCGACAGCTTGATTGCCCATTTTCGCGATAAAAAAGCCTCTGGGATCTGCTACCCGAAATGACGATGCATCTGATATGCCAGGATTCCAACCCTCTTGCGCAGCCCATTCAATGGCCATCGCTACCTCAGCTTGCGACATGTTTTCAATCGAAAGCATCATGATTTACTTTTTGTTGTTTGAGAACTCATAAAGATAATTCTATGACAGTTTGAGCGCCTCGAATTGAATGGTTGGCCCAAATAAATCCATATCTCCAATCTTATGACTCGCTTTAACTTTACCGGCAAAGTTGTGAGCCTATGAAGCTTAAATATCTTGCCAGAGCATGCGAGTAGATAATGCTGCAAAGCACCATTACTTTATTGTTTTATCCCTTACCCAAAATGCGCGTAAGAATCACGCAAGTTCAAGCCGTTTCAATGGCAAATGATATATAAAGACAACTGCTTGCATGAGACAAAAAGGTTATTTACGCATGTCTAGCCAGCCCCAAGAAAATCTCGACTTAACGCGCGATCCAACGTTTCCTCGACTATTACTGTCGCACGCACGGTTGCGGCCAACGCATCCTGCTTATCGCGAGAAGTTTCTTGGTATTTGGCAGACGGAGTCTTGGGCTGACGCAGCCAAGACTGTGCGTGAACTGGCCGGCGGACTCGCAAGCAAGGGCTTTGGTCGCGGCATGACCCTCGGCATCATTGGTGACAATCGGCCTCGCTTATATCAGGCAATGCTTGCTGCACATGCACTTGGCGGTATAGCTGTACCGTTATATCAGGACGCAGTCGCAACAGAAATGACATACGTGTTGCAAGATGCGGAGATCGGTTTTGCGTTTGCAGAAGATCAGGAGCAAGTCGATAAGCTGCTTGAAATAGCAGATCAGACTCCAGCACTACGCCATATTTTTTATCTCGATCCAAGGGGGATGCGGAGCTATGACGATGCAAGGCTTTGCTTTATTGATGAACTTTTGGAGACGGGACGCAGTTTCAATCAAGCAAAGCCAGACTACTTTGATGCGCAAGTTGCAATGGGTCACTCCAGCGATGTAAGCGTCATTCTCTACACGTCGGGTACGACGGGCAAGCCCAAAGGCGTTTGCCAAACACATGCATCGATGATTGGTGCCGGCAGAGGTGCCTGTGAGGTTGATGCGCTGTCACCTGCAGATAGTGTGATGGCGTACCTTCCAATGGCATGGGTAGGCGACTTTTTGTTTTCAATGGCCCAGTGTCTGGCCTCAGGATTTACAGTCAATTGCCCTGAGTCGCGAGAGACCGTTAGTACGGATATGAAAGAGATCGGTCCAACTTATTACTTCGCACCACCACGCGTATACGAAGGACTACTGACTTCTGTCACGATTCGCATGGAAGATGCTGGTCGTATCAAGCGCAAGATGTTTGATTACTTCATGGGTGTTGCTCGGCAATGCGGCTCCAATCTATTAGATGGCAAGCCGGTGTCATTGGGCCAGCGCCTGTTGTACGCCTTGGGCAATATGTGTGTGTATGGTCCGTTACGTAATACCTTGGGCATGAGTAACATTCGTGTTGCCTACACAGCGGGTGAAGCGATTGGTCCGGACTTATTCAGATTCTATCGGTCTATCGGTGTGAACTTGAAACAGCTATACGGACAAACGGAAACATGTGCGTATGTCTGTATCCATCGAGACGGTGAGGTTAAATATGACTCGGTTGGAAAACCTTCCCCCGGCGTTGAGATTCGTATCGGAGACAACAGCGAGGTATTAGTGCGCGGCGTGTCGATGATGGATCGTTATTACAAAAACGAAGAAGCGACCAATGAGGCGTTTGACGCAGAGGGCTACTTCCACACTGGAGATGCTGGTGTCATCGATCGCGACGGAGATCTTCGCATTATCGATCGCGCAAAAGATGTCTCCACGCTCGCCAATGGAAAAGTGTTTGCGCCTAAATACATAGAGAATAAGCTGAAGTTCTTTAGCTTTGTTAAAGAAGCCGTTGTGTTTGGTTCGGGACGCGAAACGATCAGTGCATTTGTGAATATCGACCTTGAAGCAGTTGGAAATTGGGCTGAGCGCCGTAACATTGCCTACAGTGGCTATGTGGATCTGACGGGTAATCCTGCTGTGGCTGAACTCATCCGTGGCTGTATTGAAAAGATGAACGAAGAATTATCTCAAGAATCAATGCTCGGGCATGCGCAGATCTCTAGGTTTTTGGTGTTGCACAAGGAGCTTGATCCTGATGACGATGAGCTGACGCGCACACGGAAGGTAAGGCGTGGATTTGTTGAGAGCAAGTATGCTCCGCTTGTAAGTGCGATATACGGCGGTTTGTCCGAACAGTTCATTGAGACTCAGGTGCGCTTTGAAGATGGGCGCGAAGGCAAGGTCTCGGCAACGTTAAAGATGCACGAGGTCCCCACGTTTATCGTGGGAAAGGCATGACGACCGTTTAACGGACTGTCAATCACGTCGGACCTGTATCTTTAAGAAAACAAGGATCGTAAATGGCAAATCGGCAAATTGGCGATGTCATCTTAGATGTTGAAAATATTAGTTTGCGCTTTGGAGGAGTCAATGCGCTGACTAATATTTCATTTAATGTAAGAGAGCATGAGATTAGAGCGATCATCGGTCCAAATGGAGCGGGTAAGAGCTCGATGCTGAACTGCATTAATGGGGTGTACACGCCCCAAGCAGGTTCAATCTCATTTCGTGGCCAGACCTTTAGTCATATGAATAGTCGTCAAGTTGCCAAAATGGGGATCGCACGCACCTTTCAGAACTTGGCGCTCTTTAAAGGTATGAGCGTCATCGACAACATTATGACGGGTCGTAATTTGTTCATCCGAAGCAATATTTTGCTTCAAGCGCTTCGTCTCGGACCTGCAGAGCGCGAAGAAATCGCCAATCGCGAGAAAGTTGAGCACATCATTGATTTTTTAGAGATTCAGGCCTACAGAAAGATTTCAGTAGGTCAGCTTCCGTATGGCTTACAAAAACGAGTCGATCTCGCGCGTGCGCTAGCAATGGAGCCCCAGGTGTTGTTGCTCGATGAACCCATGGCGGGGATGAACGTCGAAGAAAAGCAGGATATGTGTCGCTTCATCATGGATGTTAAAGATGAGTTTGGTACAACCATCGTCCTGATTGAGCACGACATGAGTGTGGTGATGGATATTAGTGATCGTGTAGTGGTTTTGGACTACGGTAAAAAGATTGGTGACGGTACGCCAGATGAGGTGCGTGCCAACGACGAAGTGATTCAAGCCTATCTTGGCACATCGCACTAAACACGGAGATATAGATGGCTTTTTTCCTGGAGACCACGCTTGGCGGCCTAATGGCGGGAGTGCTGTATTCAGTGGTTGCTCTTGGATTTGTGCTGATATTTAAGGCCTCAGGCGTTTTTAATTTCGCTCAAGGTGCAATGGTGCTGTTTGCCGCGCTCGCCATGGCGCGTTTCTCTGAGTGGGTGCCAGCTTGGTTAGGTTTTGAAAGCTTGCTGCTGGCCAACATCATTGCATTTGTGTTGGCAGCAATCTGCATGTTGATTTTTGCTTGGCTGGTAGAGCGTCTGGTGTTGCGTCATCTGGTCAATCAAGAAGCCGTCACACTTTTGATGGCAACACTTGGCATTACGTATTTTATTGATGGCTTTGGTCAGACCGTTTTTGGTAGCGCGGTCTACCGTATCAATGTTGGTATGCCCAAAGAGCCGATTTTTGTCTTGGACAACATATTTCAAGGGGGCTTGCTGGTCAACAGAGAAGATCTAATTGCTGCCTTGATTGCTGCGACTCTAGTGGCTGTGCTTTCGCTGTTCTTTCAGAAGACTACAACTGGGCGGGCGTTGCGAGCTGTTGCAGACGATCATCAGGCCGCCCAATCCATCGGTATTCCTCTTAATCGAATGTGGGTCATTGTTTGGTTTGTTGCAGGCATCACTGCGTTAGTTGCGGGCATCATCTGGGGTTCTAAGATTGGCGTTCAGTTTTCCTTGACGACGGTCGCACTCAAAGCTCTTCCGGTCATCATTCTCGGGGGATTGACGTCCGTACCTGGGGCCATCATAGGGGGTTTGATTATTGGTGTTGGCGAGAAACTCTCAGAGGTTTATTTAGGGCCGTTGGTGGGTGGCGGTATTGAAATTTGGTTCGCTTACGTTTTAGCGCTTGTGTTCCTGCTGTTCAGACCGCAAGGTTTGTTCGGTGAAAAAATTATTGATCGAGTGTAGGAGGACTAGCATGTTCTACAGAGAAAACGGCCAGTTCAAAATCGCCTACCGAGCCGACCAACAGATTTTTCCGATTGCGCAAGATCGCTGGGCTGTTTTAGCGTTAATTGCGTTTGCGTTTATCGGCGTCCCCTTTCTTGCCGATGGCTATCTTTTCCGAGCGATTCTGATCCCCTTTGTGATCTTGTCCTTGGCGGCCATCGGTGTAAACATCTTAGTTGGCTATTGTGGACAGATTTCATTGGGATCGGGCGCTTTCATGGCTGTGGGCGCCTACATGGCCTATAACGTTTTTGTTCGAATCGAGGACATGCCGTTAGTCTTAGCATTACTCGCGGGTGGTTTTTTCGCGATGCTGGTCGGAATCGTATTCGGTGTTCCGAGTCTACGTGTCAAGGGGCTTTATCTCGCGGTGGCCACCCTCGCAGCACAGTTTTTTTGCGACTGGGCCTTTGCTCGAATTGGTTGGTTTACCAACAGCAGTTCTTCGGGATCTGTTGCCGTCTCTAATCTCAGTTTTTTGGGTTGGACAATCGACTCACCGGTTGAGAAATATCTATTTTGTCTGACGTTTACTGCGACGTTTGCACTCTTAGCCAAGAACTTGGTGCGCGGTGCGATTGGCCGTGAATGGATGGCAATTCGCGATATGGACGTGGCGGCTGCGGTCATTGGCATTCGACCCATGTATGCCAAACTCAGCGCCTTTGCGGTCAGTTCGTTCATTATCGGAGTCGCAGGCGGCTTGTGGGCTTTTGTACACCTAGGCTCTTGGGAGCCGGCTGCGTTTTCGATTGACCGATCGTTCCAACTGCTCTTCATGGTGATTATCGGAGGGATGGGTTCCATCATGGGTAGCTTCTTTGGAGCGGCTTTTATTGTGATTTTGCCGATATTTCTAAATCAGGCTCTGCCTTGGGTTGGCAGTCTTATTGGGGTCACTGTTTCGACCGCAATGATTTCTCACGCTGAGTTCATGATCTTCGGCGTGTTGATTGTTTGGTTCCTTATCGCCGAGCCGCATGGGTTAGCCAAGCTTTGGAGTATCGGAAAACAGAAGCTGCGTCTTTGGCCATTCCCACATTGATTTCTTGTACCTCAGTACTCTGACGACACCCAGAGAGCTAGGGCTTTCGCTGCTTTAACCGGTGTTTAATGCAATAGGAGATAATCCATGAAATTTCGACAGATTGCTTTAGGACTCGCCCTCGCAACCGCAGGGTTGACGGGAGTGGTGGGCACATCGGTAGCTACCGCGCAGGAAAAGGTACAGTTCTTTCCTAGCCTGACCGGTCGTACGGGTCCCGTCGCACCCAATGCAACACAATTTGCCAATGGCTACGCCGATTACATGAAACTTGTAAATGCGCGTGGTGGGATCAATGGCGTGATGACGCTTGTCGAAGAGTGTGAAACCGCGTATGCGACTGACCGAGGCGTAGAGTGTTACGAGCGGCTGAAAGGAAAGCATGGTGGAGCCACAGTGTTCCAGCCACTGTCGACTGGCATCACTTTTGCGTTAACTGAGAAGATTCCTGCTGACAAGATTCCAATGATTACCTCTGGCTATGGTCGTAGCGATTCGGCCGATGGAGATATCTTTAAGTGGAACTTCCCTCTGATCGGACATTATTGGGTTGCGGGCGATACTGTGTTGCAGCACATCGCCAACAAGGAAGGTGGTTGGGACAAACTGAAAGGCAAGAAAATTGCCGTCGCCTATCACGATAGTCCCTTTGGCAAAGAGCTGTTGCCAATCATGGAAGAGCGTGCCAAAAAGCACGGTTTTCAATTGCAGTTGCTTCCAATCCCTGCACCAGGTGTTGAGCAAAAGGCTATCTGGCTACAAGTGCGTCAACAAAGACCAGACTATGTCGTTTTGCAAACGTGGGGGGTCATGACGCCGACGGCGATCCGTGAAGCGATCGCGGTGGGTTACCCTCGCGAGAAGATGTTTGGTACTTGGTGGTCTGGTGCTGAGCCTGATTTAAAAGATGTTGGTGCTGCCGCCAAAGGTTACAGCGCAGTCATGATGCAGCACGGCGCTGAACCACAGTCAGATGTGGTCAAGCAAATTCTTTCTATGGTGTATGACAAAGGACAAGGAGTCGGGCCGCGTAACGAAGTTGGTCAAGTGCTCTATATGCGTGGCGTAGTCGGTGCGATGCTTTCAGTAGAAGGTGCCCGTACCGCGCAGGCGAAGTTTGGAAAAGGTAAGCCTGTCACGCCAGAACAAGCTCGCTGGGGCTATGAAAACCTGAACCTGACTCAAGCCGATCTGGATGTGTTAGGTTTCAAAGACGTTATGCGCCCGGTGGCTACGACTTGTAGTGATCACATGGGATCGGCGTGGGCACGTGTTCACACTTGGGATGGTACGAAGTTTGTGTGGGCGTCCGATTGGCTTCAAGCAGACAAGACTCTGATTGATCCGATGGTCAAAGCGTCAGCTGAAAAGTATGCCGCTGAAAAGAAGATGGCTCGTCGCTCTAAAGAGGACTGCCAGCGCTAAGACTGACCCCGCTGGTCCTCATCGGACCAGCGGGGATAGATTCCACACTTCATGAAGAGATGCTGTCCATGAATAGTCCTGCAATCGTTTTAAATGTGAACGGCATCGAGGTGATCTACAACCACGTGATTCTCGTTCTCAAGGGCGTGTCGCTGCAGGTCGCTCAAGGCCAAATTGTTGCCCTTCTGGGTGGTAACGGTGCTGGTAAGACTACGACCTTGCGTGCAATCTCTAATCTTTTACGTGCTGAGCGTGGTGAGGTGACCAAAGGTTCCATCGCTTTGAGGCAAGAGCGTATCGAAAACCTGACACCTGCTGATCTTGTTAAGCGCGGAGTGGTGCAGGTCATGGAAGGCCGACATTGCTTTGCGCATTTAACGATTGAGGAAAATTTGCTAGCTGGGTCATACATCTTAAAAAATCAAGCTCAAATCAGTGCGAACTTAGAGAAGGTGTATACATATTTCCCCAGGTTAAAGATACGACGCACCTCGCAGGCGGCTTACACCTCAGGCGGTGAACAGCAAATGTGTGCGATAGGTCGTGCGCTCATGTCAAACCCTAGTGTCATGCTATTGGATGAGCCCTCGATGGGCTTGGCGCCACAAATTGTTGAAGAAGTGTTTGAGATTATTAAAGATCTCAATCAAAAAGAAGGCGTCACTTTTTTAGTGGCTGAGCAAAATACCAATATGGCGTTGCAGTACGCTGATTACGGTTACATCATGGAGAGTGGCCGTATCGTGATGGATGGAGTCGCCGCAGATTTGCGGAGCAACGAAGATGTAAAGGAGTTCTATTTAGGGATGGGCGGCGGGCAGCGCAAATCGTTTAAGGAAGTCAAGAGTTATAAACGCCGAAAGCGTTGGCTCGCATAAATTATCTCGCTATATTTAAATATAAGGTTGACTTGCTTGAATACCACCCTCACGCCATTAGAGCTACGCACACCGAAGCAACGGGATGCCGACCTAGTGCTCGCATTACAAAGTGCATTGACGCACGCAAAAAAAAACGCATCCTATTACGCTGCATCACTCGCGTCTATTGAAGTCAACCAAGTGGACAGTCTGCAGGCGCTTTCCGCGCTTCCCGTTCTTCGAAAAGCAGATCTGCTTAACATTCAAACGGCGAATCCGCCACTCGGTGGACTGCTAGCCGTCTCTGTTGACCAGATTCGCCGAATTTTCCAATCACCCGGACCGATCTATGAGCCCCAAGGCCTGGGAACAGACTATTTTCGCTCAGCCCGAGCCTTGCGTGCCGCAGGCTTTGAATCGGGTGATATCGTACATAACGGTTTCTCTTATCACGGTACCCCAGGTGCATGGATCCTGGAGGGCGGACTGCACGAAATCGGATGTACGGTGTTTCCCGGCGGTGTCGGACAAACTGAACAGCAAGTTCAGGCGATGTTACAGATAAGGCCAAACGGCTATGTCGGGACTCCCTCGTTTCTTAAAATACTGATTGAGAAATGCCTAGAGCAAGGCTCACCCGATGCCATCGTGAGCAAAGCCTTAGTCTCAGGCGAGGCCCTTACACCCTCGCTGCGCGGGTGGTTTGCTCAGCATCAGGTTAAGGTGAGTCAAGCGTATGCGACTGCCGAGCTCGGTGTGATCGCGTATGAGGGCTTAGACCCAGCCGAGGGTCTGATTGTGGATGAAGAGGTTATTGTTGAAATTGTCGAACCCGGTGGTTCAAAGCCGATGCCTTTTGGTGAGACCGGAGAGGTGGTGGTGACGCATTTCGCTAAAGAATATCCGATGATTCGTTTTGCAACAGGTGATCTATCGGCTTTCCAGCCCAACTCGTTGAGTATGGCTGCAGCGTGCGGTCGCACTAATCTAAGAATCAAAGGATGGTTGGGACGTGCCGACCAAACGACAAAGGTACGAGGGATGTTTGTACATGCAGGGCAAGTCGCTCAAATTACTAGTCGCTTTCCGCATATCAAAAAAGCCCGTCTTGTTCTGACGGGTCGAATCGGCAAGGACAAGATGGAGGTGCGCTGTGAACTTGTCCCGGGATCATCGTCGGCGGGCCTTGCGCTGCAGGTGGAAGAGGTTGTGCGCGAGGTCACGCGCTTGCGTGCCGAAATTCAGTTTGTCGCACCCGGTGCACTACCCGAAGACGGAAAGCTCATTGAAGATGCACGAGACTACAGCTGAGATGTCTTGCAGCGCGCTGGCTCTCTAGGTCAGCATAATACGATCATCACGTTCAGTTAAGTGTCCGCCAGCAATCAGGCTATCTATCGCCCAGTCAATGGCTTGCAATTGTGGCATTTCGCTCAAAGCACAGATGCTGCCAATCAGCTTAGCATCGTGAAGACGAAGCGCTAAGTCCTCTCGTGTGGTCGACTCGAGCTCTAGCATTAAAAATTGTATTAACGCCTTTAAGCTGTGACGCGCGTGTTTGATCGGCTCAGCATACAGCGCTGCAAGTCGTGTGCGGGCTCGCCTAAGCGCCGCGTCGACCTCGGTAAATATCTTCCCATGTCCAGGAATCACAACTCGGGGCGAAAGTTTTTCAATGAGATCTAACATTGCTTGTTGCTCAGGAAATCCACTTTGCCCGTCAAGTTCGGGGAAGATAATGCCAAAGCCGTTTTCCCAAAGTGCATCAGCAGAAATGAGGATTTTTTCAAGCGGTTCGAAGAGGATAATTGAGTCTGGGTCATGCCCAGGTGCAGCATGAATTTCCCAACGGCGTGTGCCTAGTGAAATCGAGCGCCCAGGCTGCAGTGTCGCCGTAGGTGTAAAGCGCTCACAGCGCTGGGCGACTGAGGCAAACTCAGCTGCGAGCAGGCTCCATTGTTTTGCCGCTTCAAAGGATGCGCTCGGACATAGTAGGTCTGCCCCGTAAGTCTTGATTAATAACGCGTTGCCGCCACAATGATCCGCGTGCAGATGCGTATTCAAAATTCGCGTTAAATGACGTCCGCCCAAGGCTTCACGGATCAAGGCCAGGGTCATCTCTTGATGTTTGATGTACCCAGTGTCGACAACGCTGCCTTCTAGGTCAGAGTCATAAAAAACGATCTGATTGGCTGAGAGCCAATTACGTTCAATCACGCGCAGATGAGCGCGTTCGAATAAAGTTTGCGGACTAAACACGAATGATCGCACCTTTACGTTCGAAAATAGAGGGGCTTGAAGGATTGTTTAGTATGCCATCCAGACCGCGCGCTGACGATCAGTATCGCCGAGCGGCCTAAATCATTTTCTTGACCAAATCCTGCGTTGCCGCAACAAACCGATCGATCTGCTCACGATTATTCCAAACGCAGGCATTGACGCGTTGTGGGTGATCCATGGGCGCAGGCGCCAGCGTGAGGGGGTCGCGATTTGGGATTGTTCCGGGTGAAAACTGAGCGGCCTCTGGGTCAGGCTTGCGAGTCAACCCGTTATTGCCAACACCGAGTCCCGAAATCCTAAAGCTATATTCTTTCAACATACGCGCGCGAAACTCGATATTCAACTTCTCATCCCAGCGTTGCTGCTGTGAAGGAAAAGGATTAAAGGCGATTATTCCAGACTTAAGCGCAGGATCGCGCTGAGCACCCAACACCGCAGACTCTCCAAAAGCCGAGACGAGTTGATCACGAAAATAGTCGCCCAAACGCACATGCCACGTCTCAATGCGTTGACGTCCAATCTGATCCCATAACTCACAGGCCTCGCCCAAGGCACGCCAATCAGCCGACTCAGGAAATCCATACATCGAGAGCGCTGCGCCAATATCCCAATCGCCGCGCGAGCCATCAAAGGGCACAATACGAGATTGCGAGCGACTAATAAAAAACTTAGGTAACTCGGTGGCGTTCGAAGCCAGCTTTTTGTTGCGAATGTAAAGCACCCCCGTACCACCGGGGCCACATTGCCACTTGTGACCGCATAAAGCAAAAAAATCGATCCCGGTTTCATCAAGTTGTGGATCAAACATGCCGTTGTAATGCGCACCATCTACAATGGTAATGGCTCCGGCTTTTTGGGCCAGCGCAGCAATACGACGCTCAGGCAGGCGTTGACCAATCGGCCATAACGGTGACGAAAAGAAAATCGCCTTAGTTTTACCCGGCACCACTTGTCGCTCAAGCGCAGCGACAACCTCGTCGGCGGTCGCGTTGGCGTGTACCGGCACGCCCCACTGCTTAATCACGACGCCGTAACGCGCAGCTGTGCGAAGCGCCAAAGTGATACCTGTCGGATGTTCGAGAGGGGTCATCAGTATTTCGTCACCAGGCTTCCAGTCAATGCCGTTGAAGATAAGCGACAATGCATCAGTCGTGTTGCGAGTGATCGCGATCTGATCAGGTGTGGTGCCATAGCACTTTGCAATCTTCGCACGTGTCTTTGACGAGGGCTCAACGTACACCGGAAACGGATCGCGCGCGACTTGATCAAGCCCGTCTTTAAGGTGCGACAACACACTTTTGGGCATCGAACCTTTTTGCGCCGCCATAAAGTACACAACGTTCGGGTCAAGGGTGAACTCTTGCGCGAACTGTTTAAAAAAAGGCTCTTGCTCAGTGAAATACGCTTTTGCGTCTGCCGTCAGCGCGCCCGATATGGGCACGGTCGCCCCAGTTTTACCAAGGGCGGTGGTCTGGGCCATCGCAGCCGCAGGGGTTAACAGCGCCGTAGCCAGACCAAGAGTCATGGCACGCCTGGAGGTATCAATTGACTCTGTCATAAAAGCCTCAAAAAATATCGTTTGTGCGGGGCACAGCGTGTGAACAACTGATCTTAGTGCCTAGACAGCTAAAACAGTACATTTTTAACTTCATAATTTGCCGCCAGCAGGATGACCACCTCTGCCTTTCACATTTAAGAACCACCATAATCCTACATCTCTGTAGCGAGCCTTTTGGACAATAAGACGAAATGCTTTAATCACAACTAAAATCCGTCCGCATGAAGATATAAATATTGAAAGATATTAATATGATTTTTGAAGTTTTCGATATTTATCAATAATGGGTTTTTCGAAAAAATGCCAGCTCATTGAAGCGGCAAGTATCGAAGTGATTAAAAGAATAGCAAGCTGGTAAGTAGGAGGAACGCCTACAACCCTATTAATGGATGCAAGTATTGGCAAATGCCATAAATAAATTCCATACGAAATTGTACCCAAATAGTAAAGTGGGCTGAGGGCTACTCTGTAAATACCGGTTACCTGCAGGCTACAAAAACATAGTATCAAAAGTCCAAAACTGATTGCCAGTAAAGTTTTTAAAAAGGTATACGGACTAATACTTCCATAGTAATCAGGAATACTCCAATAAAAAGATTGGCAAATATATCCTACGATTAAAGTCAGGGATAGCCAAAGCGTTAGATTGAAAGGGTTTGATTTAAACAGCTTCTCCCCCCAAGGGGTAAAGTAGATTCGAGACAAAATGAATCCAATCCCAAACTCATCAATGACCCCAAAAATATTTGTACTAGCACTCCACAAAGTAATTGCAGTTGTAAATTGCGAAAATAGTCCAGCGCGAAAAAACCATGCGACTCCAATAAACACTATCAACAAAATACCAATCTTTGCCCTTAAGAGCAATGGCGCAAAAAATAATAAAATAAGATAGAACTGCACCTCAGGAGCAAGACTCCACGTAACCCCATTGAGGGAATCACGATACTCTAGAAACAAATTCTGTAAGAAAAATACGTGTAAAAAAATATTTTTGAGTAAGTGATCAAAAATAAGATTAGGATTAACGAAAATTAGCGATATGGAGAGTGTGAGGAGATAGAGCGGGAATATTCTTGCAAATCGATTTATAAAAAATTTTCTTTTGTAATTATTATCCGATCCCTTAACAGTAGAATTAATATCGTAAAAAATAGCTAATCCGACAACAAAACCAGAAATCACAAAGAATAAATCTACCGCCATCCATCCAGCTCTAAACCATACCAGCAGTCCAGACGTAGGAAATTCTAACCATTTATTGATTTCTATGAAATGATAAATTACTACTGTGATAGCAGCAAAACCACGAAGTAAATTAATATTATCGAAATATTTTCTTATGGGCACGGCTCAATACCATCCTCTTTAAAATTCAAGTCATTTTTGCATTTCAATATTGTTTGGTCGTATACCTGATAAATATTGATACAGGCGCCACTTTGAAGATCGGACTTTTTGAACCTCGCTAAGAAACCTACATTCAATAATTTCTTATTCTTAAAATGGTCAGCAACATCAGACCGATCCTGCTTTTGTGCTAGTCCAAATCTGACAGAATTATTTACATCTACACTTATTAAATAAGTCCGTGCAACCGATGAAGCACTAATAGAGGGAATTGCCCAACCAATGAAACTATAGTCACCATTTAACTCTTTAGTAATCCGCTCAAAATTGCATTCACCACCTACATCTCGTTTCAAATGTCGGTAGTCCAGGGGAACCGCAGAAAAGAGAATTACTCTATGTAAATTAATATCATTAGGTAAATCATCTTTTTGGCTACATCCAGAAATGATGATTAGCAGTATTGCAGCTAGGCATTTGAATGATGTGCCTTTCATTGATGATTACTCCAATACCAGATCGGATGCACTGGATCTAAAATAAGGCCACTTCGCTGTGAGCCGCTTAAAAACTGGTGCCCCCCCCGTGAGTCGAACACGGCACCAACGCATTATGAGTTCATTTTATGAATTTTTTTCTATATAAATCTATATCTTGAAACTGGTGTGTCGCAAAATGTGTAAGCCATATTCATGTTGGGGGGTGCGGCTAAACGTTAAGCGGATATGAATATACTCAGTTGACTGCATCATGGTTAAGGAGAATATGGCGAGCGATGGGGTCGTAGTGAACAATCGTTTTGTCGGGTTCGGGTTTATTGCGGATACTGTCCTTAGTAGGGAAGAGGATCGTAGGGTAGTGACTGAGGTGTTCCCTGGCGGGCCGGCAAGCGGCACTCTTAAGGTTGGCGACGAATTCATATCAATCGGCGCAATACCAGTCATCAAAGAGAGCATACAAGGCGATAAGCTTCCCACTCGCGGGAAGATCGGCGAAGCTGTCGCCGTAGTGATCAAGCGCGATGGAAAGGAGATGCCAATCGAGATGACTCGCGGAAAGGTATCAGGGGCTTTGACTACGAAGAATCGGCTACTAGAGGATTTAAGTCGAGGTAAAGCTGATGAATGGTATTGGAAAAATTCGAAGATACAAATTGAAGAAGTGATCGGCGACGCTAACGTTCTTTATGTATACGAGGAACGCTTCCAACTCGAGCACCGTCGACTTTTTTCAAGTCATCTGTTAGTGTGATACCGGAATCAGGCGCCAGCCAAGGTTCGCGCTCTTGAACTTAGTTCAAGTCTTTTGAAAACCAATAAATGCCCCAGCGCTTTAAAAAATTACCTGAGAATGAACGACGCCACATCACATACGAGCATCGCCGAGAACCCTATGAATAAAAAAATAAACTTACCTTTGTTCGGACTGGTGATTGCGCTCTTTGCGCTGTCTCTTTATATACTCTTGCCCTTTTCAGGCGACGTGCTCTGGGCTGCCGTCATCGTTTGCACCACCTGGCCTCTTTTTTTAAAAATTAACAAGTGGTGTAAGAATCGTCGTTCTCTGGCGGTCACGTTCACTACGCTGCTCATGATTTTAGTGGTCGTCGCACCGCTGGGTGTTGGCTTACTGCTATACGCTCAAAATAGTCACGTTTTAATCCATGCTCTTCGAGAGTTATTCTCTATACAAACGATCGCAGTACCTACTTGGATGCTAGACCTTCCATTCGCAGGAGAATCTTTAACTCATCTATGGCAGCAGTTGGTGCACGGAGGGATTCCAGGAATCATTGACCGTTTTGAATCTTTTCTTTCGAGCAATAGCGCAGCGGTCATAAAACAAATTCAAGGTTTCAGCGATATTCTGCTTCACTTGATCTTAACGATCGTCGTAGCCTCATTTTTCTATAGCATCGGAGATCGCGTCATCGCGACGGTGCATGACCTCATTCGTCGAAACCTGGGTGTTGAAGCTAGCAATTGCGTCAAAGTAATTGGCGATGCGACCCGTTCGGTAGCCTTTGGGGTCGTCGGCTCTGCGGCTATCACTGCATGCGTCGTTGCAATTGGCCTCTCAATCGCCGGAATACCGCACGCACTTGCCCTGTCGAGCGCGGCATTCGCTTCTGCACTTCTCATGATTGGCCCCTTATTGATACTGATCCCTGTCATCATTTGGGTAATATTTCAAGGGAGCATCGGCTGGTCAATATTTATCATTGCTTGGACCTTGTTCACCGTTTTTTTCGACGAGTGGATCACTGCTGCGCTCATTAAAGGCGGTACAAAAATGCCGGGCGTCATGACTTTTTTTGGGATAATGGGCGGTGTCACCTGCTTTGGCGTCATTGGGGTCTTCTTGGGGCCCGTCATTTTAGAAACAACCTATGTTGTCTCTAGCATATTGATCAAAAAAAATCTTCAACCAGACGCTAACACGTAAAGAAACGCCGCCTAATCTGTGTAATCTATAGTGAATTATTTAATCAAAAATAGCTAAATAATTTACGAATTGTCTTACCAATCTTTAAAAAAATAGAGTACTGAAAAAGTCTGTTAAATATCTTACTAAGAATAGGTATCAAAAATTGAATAGCAACATTAGTTACATTCAAGTTATGCCTAGGCAATATTGGCCGAAAACTTAATTCAAACCAGCGCATTCTAGATGCTAATTTATTAATCTTTACATTTTGTGTTGCAATCAACAATTGTTCTAAAACTTCCTCGGCAGATCGCTTCCAGCCTAAAACTTCACCCTCAGCAGTGTCGCCCCTCCAAATTGGTATTCCCTTGGAAAGTTGATTGCTAAGATCTTGATTGTCGGTATACCAATAAATATTATCTTTACCTTTAACAATTTTTGAGACTATCTCTATAAAGGGAGGTAAGGGTCTTAAAAAAATTGGAGTTCTAGAGGCCAGGCAATTCATTAATGGAAACCCAAAACCCTCATAATAAGTAGGAAATATTGCTATCTTAGAATTTATATATAGAGAATTTATTTCACTTGTGGATAAATTTCCGACTGATAAATAATTCACATTTTTTATTTTTTTTTCAGAGTGAGCCATTACAACAATTTGCAGATCTCCAAATGTATTTATCAAGAGATTCACACATGACTCAACTCCTTTATGCAAAAATTTATTGCCTATGACCAGTATATCGTGTGTATAAGTTCGCTGGTCTGAAGAGCTATTTTCGCTAACGTACTCGGAGGGGTTTGTAGAATGTAATGTAGGATATATTAGTGTATCTAAACCTATTTCATATCTTCTTCTAAACTGTTGGGCAGTAAAATTTGAATTCGTAAAAATAATATCGAATGACTTCATGACAAAACGCCAAAGATTGACATCAAACTTAAGGCTTAATTCACCGCAATCATCTGAAATGGTATCGAGCATAAAGCAAGAAACTACTGGCGCTAAAGACAGCAACCTATCAATATCACCAGTTAAAAATGGTTGACCTATTCTTACAACTGCACCCATAGGAGCAGAAGCATCTAAAGGATTAAGCCATTCAATACGAGTATTTTCTGAAAATTTGTGAAAATTCCAAGCCTCTAAGGACATCATCACTTTAATGCGAATATTATTTGGCCAATACTTAGCTGCTGAAAAAATTAATTCTCTGGCTGCTAAGGCCGTTCCATTAAAGTAAGTGCCTATATTTCTACAATCAAAACCAATGATGAATTTTCCCTGTCTATCGGGCATTAAGCCCGCAACAAGTTTTTCAGCTCGAAATTCCGGTGAGTCAAAGTAACGAAAAATTAAGGGCTCATATTCTGGGTATCTTTTATTCAACAGCACTTCATTTTCAGCTTTGATTACGCTACCTTCATCGAGTCCAAAACTGGCGCTACCCTTATGCCAGACAAATGCATGGTTCGCTAATGCTGCCTTATAACCACATTTATTTGCACGCATAATCAAATCATTTTCTTCGCTGTATCCATATCCATAAATTGGGTCTAGTACCCCAAAATTAAGCAAAATTTCAGATTTTATAAACATACAAAATCCAACCACTGTTGGTACATAAGAAGTTCTATGGAAATAATTCTTCAACAACAAAAAATCTTTATAGTATTCAATTGGGGAGTCTTTTAACCCCCCGTTACTAGGCAGGGTGCACAATGTTGCATTGTTAGAGCGTGGACTTACGAATCCAATCATGGGATCCGAGTAAGCAACTTCAGATAACTCTCTTAAAGCCTCAGGGAAAATATATGTATCTGAATTTAGAAGCAAAACATCATCTTTAGCTTCAATGACAATCTTGAGGCCTTGATTAATACTTTTTAAAAATCCAAGGTTTTTTGAATTAGTAATGAGCCTTAAATTTAAACGAGTATTACTTTTTAGCCACTTTTCTAATTCGGCAGAAAGTTGGGGATCATCAGGGCTATCATTGATCAAAATAAGCTCAGCACCAAGAGAATTAAACTCTGAAGCACAACTCACTAGGGACTCAAATAGGGAATCAACAAGATGAGAATTTTTATAGAATGGAATGATTACCTTAAGGCGTTTTCTTTGTAAAATTTCCATATTTTCTAGATCTCTATTCATAAGATTATTATTTTCTGGAAGCTCCTTATTCAAAATATTAAGTAACTTAAAGGAGCGGTGGTCTAACTCTGTTGGACAGCATTTCGAGGAAGATAAGTGAAAGTCATTGATCGGTCATGTCAGGCCGCTTCCTTCAGCCCGTTGTCTTTAAAGTAAACCTCATCTGGTGTCTGCTTGGCAAGCGATTGATGCGTTCTTTTTGTGTTGTAAAACAAAAAGTAGTCTTTGATGCCCTCGCGCAATGCCGCCATTGATTCGTACGCCCTAAGATAAACGTTCTCGTACTTTACAGAGCGCCAGAGTCGTTCAACAAAAACATTATCTACCCAACGGCCTTTTCCATCCATACTGATCCGAATACCGTTTTCTTTCAACACCCCCGTGAAGTCCTCGCTGGTGAATTGGCTGCCTTGGTCAGTATTAAAAATCTCTGGCTTGCCATACCGACCAAGGGCCTCTTGAAGCGCTTCGATACAAAAATCTGCTGTCAGAGTATTGGATATTCGCCAGGCCAAGACCTTACGGCTCGCCCAGTCCATGATGGCAACGAGATATGCAAAGCCTTTAGCCATAGGAATATAGGTGATGTCGGTTGCCCAGGCTTGGTTGGGGCGATCAATCACTAGATCCTTGAGCAAGTAAGGATAAATCTTATGACCTTTAAATGGAATACTCGTTCTGGGTGCCCGATAGATCGCGTGGATGCCCATCTTGCGCATCAGGCCGCGCACCCGATCACGGCACACGCTCATACCACCTCTGGCGAGTTGATCTTTAATGCTTCGTGACCCCATCCATGGAAACTCTAAATGCAACGCGTCAATCTTACGCATGAGCTCAAGCGATTTGCTATGGTCAGCCTTAGGTTTGTAATAAAAAGTCGACCGCTGCAGATCCAGCAATTCGCATTGGCGGCTGACCTTCAGGGCATGGGTGCGGTCAATCATCGCTTTGCGCTCGGCAATCCCGCCTTGGCGAACGCTCGTTCGAAAAAATCGACTTCCAGCGTCAATTGTCCGATCTTGGCGTGTAAATCTTTGACTTCATCCTCAGATACCGCGCCAACGGGTTCTTTGCCAAAGCTTGCAGCCATGTTGTCAATTGCTTGCTGGCGCCATTGCGAGATTTGGTTCGCATGCACTTCAAACTGTTCTGCTAACTCCGCGAGGGTCTTATCCCCGCGCAGCGCTGCTAAAACTACCATGGCCTTGAAATCGGCCGTGTGATTTCTTCTGGGTCGTCTCATCATTACTCTCCTGGGCGCTCTGCGCCAAAAAGACCAATGACTTTTTATCACTTATCGGGCTGTCTAGTTTGGCCAGACCGGCTCATTGCTACAGGGGACTGAAAATAGGCGTCCAAATTGTCTAAGCTTAAGACTATCGCGTATCTTCTTTGAAAGACTGTCCAAGATAGTCAGACCACTGCTAATATCACTTAGCATTTTCCACGGGTATCGCATTTTCAATGACGCAAACGCCTTTTTTAATCACGCAAAATTTTCAGGTAAAAAATGACTTATTCAGCACCCACCTTAGCGGAGTATGTCCTCAATAGACTGGCTGATCTGGGTATTGATCGAGTCTTTGGTGTGCCGGGCGATTATGCGTTTCCTTTTGATGATGCGATTGAGGCGAGTGAGCGACTTCAGTGGATTGTCTGCGCCAATGAACTCAACGCTGCATATGCGGCAGATGGTTATGCGCGTATCAAAGGCGTTTCGATTCTTTCGACCACGTATGGTGTCGGTGAACTCAGTGCGATCAACGGCGTGATGGGTGCGCGTGCCCAGCGATTGCCGGTTTTTCATATTGTGGGTGCCCCAAGTTCACGGATTCAAAAGCAAGGCCTGATCACGCATCACACGCTCGGCGATGGGGTATTCAATAACTTTCAGCATCTTTCTGCGTCCGCCTGTTGTGTGACCACTAACTTGACACCCGATAATGTTGTGAGCGAGATGGAGAGAGTGATCAGTGAAGCGCTGCGTCTAAGTGCGCCTGCTTACATTACAGTACCGATGGATTTGGCGAAAATGCCCATCATTGGCACGCCTATCAAAGGCCAGGCTCTGGCTGAGATTAAACGGGCCAAAAGCGATCCGGAAAGTTTGAGTGCTGCATTAAATTTTGTAATCGAAAAAATCAATGCAGCTAAAAGTATTGTGGCGTTGCCAACCTATCTTGTTGGTAACTATGGGCTCCGAGAGTCATTGCTCGCTTTCCTGAGCCAAACCGAAATATCTTTCGCGACCACGCCGATGGATAAAGGAATTGTCTCCGAATCTCATCCTCAGTATTTAGGTATTTATAGTGGCGCATGGTCCAATCCAGCTGGCCTGAATGTTGCGGTAGAAGGGGCAGATTTAGTGCTCGATATTGGCGGCGTCATATTTGAGGATTTCAATACGACTTTCTGGTCTTCCAACATCAGTTCACAAAAATTACTCACTCTTGGTGATCATTTCGTCAGGCTGGGCGACACTATTTTTACTGGTGTAGCGCTTGAAGACATGCTAAGAGGGCTCACCGAAAATTTAAAAGCACTCCCTCAATTAAAGTTTTCATCATCTTTATCACCCTTGTCTATTCAGGTCGAACCGAGTCAGCCGACTTCTTCGGAAAATCTGTATGCGCGTATTCAAAAAATGCTTCGTCCAGGTGATGTGTATGTGGTTGAGACTGGCACATGTACGATTCACTCTACCCCGATGTTGTTGCCCAAGGACGTTGGGTTTCAGACGCAGACGCTTTGGGGGTCGATTGGTTGGGCGACACCTGCTGCAATGGGTATCTGTATGGCCAATCAACAAGGCCGTACGGTTTTAATCACAGGTGACGGTTCACATCAGCTGACGGCAAATGAAATCGGGGTGATGGGACGGTATGGCATCAAGCCGATCATTTTTGTGCTGAACAATGGTCTGTATGGGGTAGAGATTGTGCTGAGTGAGAAAGGCCCATCATATGATGATCTCGCGTCTTGGAATTACGCACAAATCCCTGCTGCGATGGGCTGTGATAAATGGTTTAGCGCACGCGTCTTCACGGTGGCTGAGCTCGACGCTGCGATTGCGCGTGCACAAGCCCATGATGGTGGTTCGTACATAGAAGTTATGATTGCAGCAGAAGAAAGTCAGCCTCTGCCAGAAAGTATTCAGCAACAGATTTATCAATCTACTCTTAATAAATAATCAAGAGGTCAGAATAATGCGAGCGCGAACTTCAGTTGTATTAAGCACATTTTGTTCAGCTTTTTTATTGACTCAGAGTGCTCTGGTCTATGCGGCAGCAGATACAATTTTTCTGGGTGGGCCGATCGTGACAGTCAATGCCAACAATGAAGAGGTGGAGGCGCTCGCCGTCAAAGATGGCAAAATCGTCGCGCTCGGTCAGCAAACGGAGATCAAGAAAAACTGGTCTAGTTCAAAGACGAACGTGATCGACTTGAATGGTCGCACGCTGATGCCAGGGTTTGTAGAACCGCATGTTCATATCGTTTTAACTTCAATGGTCGAGGGTCTGTGGTTAGACTTGTCTAACTTTACCTTGCCCTACGATACCTTGGATACGATCAGCACTAAGCTGCGTGCAGCGCTTAAAAATGTGCCACCTGGGGGATGGTTGGCGGGGTTCGGTGTGGATCCCTCGCGGACTTCGCCTTTTATGGCGGAGCTGACAACAGAGGTGCTTGATAAAGTCTCGACCGATGTTCCAATTTTTATCGTCAATCAATCCGGCCATATTGCCTATGTCAACACCAAGGCTTTCGAAGTCGCTGGTGTGACCAACAAAACGCCTAATCCCCCCGGTGGCGGTATTTACGTCAAGGATGCTAAAGGTAATCTGACCGGCAAGTTGATTGAGCCGCCGAGTTATCTGCCTTTCCAAGCCAAGATGCCCGTGCCTACGCAAGCTGAGTTGATTGAGGCGATGCGCAAGACGACCAAGAGGCTTGCGACGAAGGGCATCACAACTTCGGCTGAAATCACTGTTGGCGCGAACCTTGGTCTGGATCATGAATTGGGCTTATATCAGTACCTGATGGCCAATGGCGGTTTGCCTGTCAGAGTGCGTGCTTATTTATATGGCAGCGCTATTCCCAAGGGGTTTAATGCGATTAAGCCCAATCAGGGGGATGATCGCTTGCGCTTTGTGGGTGTGAAATTTTTGGCCGATGGATCAACTCAGGGCTTAACCGCAGCGTTGAACGAACCGTACACATACCCCTCTGGTACCGAAAACAAAGGGAGTCTCAACTATCAAACTGAGACATTCTTAAATGATATACGGCCTTTTTTTGATCAAGGCTGGCAGATTTCAATCCATGCCAATGGTGATCGCGCGATCGATCAAGCGTTGGAAAATTACAGCACGCTGCTCGCCGGTGTCGCGCAACCCGAGAAACGTAGACTGCGTATCGAGCACTTCACAATTACTAAGCCTGAACAACTCATCCAAACCAAAAAACTGGGCGTTGTTCCAGGATTTACGATCGGTCATGTTCATTACTGGGGCGAACCGTTTCATAACCAAATCGTTGGACCTACACGTGCGAATCGAATCGATGCGTCCGCCTCGATGAAGAAAGAGGGTATTCGGTTTGCGTATCATAGTGACTCTCCTGTTTCTCCCTATGGTCCACTTAAATACATCACACAGGGTGTCACACGCGTGTGGCAAAGTCCCCTTGAACGAGTGCTGGGTCCTCAGCAGAGAGTCTCTGTCGATGATGCAATCCGCGCAGTGACGATTGATGCAGCCTATCAGATGATGTCGGATCACGAAGTGGGTAGTCTGGAAGCTGGAAAGTTAGCAGACTTTGTGGTGCTTGAAAAAAATCCACGCACGACTGCCCCTGCTCAAATCGCTGACATCAAGGTGTTAGAGACATGGGTCGGTGGACAGCGTCAGGCATGGTGATGCAGCGACGGGGATCTTTGATTCTTTTGATCCTTTTGATCCTTTAGCAAAAGAAAAACGCTGAGGATACTGTTAAGCTCAACGTATCGTATTGAGAGTATTCCGAGACCAAAATGCATCATGCGACAGCCAAGCCCCTCGTTGAGCTAAGAGAAGCGTCAAAACGTTTTAAATCCGGAACGCTTGCTCTACGGGAGATCTCACTGTCTATCGAGGCAGGTGAATTTGTCACCTTACTGGGACCTTCTGGCTGCGGAAAAAGTACAGTCTTGCGCATGGTCGCGGGTCTTGACAGCCCTTCGGTTGGCAGCGTGCACGCCCCCGCTCTCACGACCGATAAAGACTCAACAGCCTTTGTATTTCAAGAAGCCACCTTGATGCCTTGGGCGAGTATCTTTGACAATGTTTATCTGCCGTTACGTTTGCAGGGATTTGCGCAGCGAGCGGTCAAGTCACGCGTGTTTGCCGCGCTAAAAAGTGTAGGGCTAGAGGATTTTGCATATTCATTCCCCTCACAGCTCTCGGGCGGGATGAGGATGCGTGCCTCTATTGCGCGCGCGCTCATCAATGATCCTAAAATTTTGCTCATGGACGAGCCTTTTGCCGCGCTCGACGACTTTACCCGACAAAAGCTCAACGATGATCTGCTACGTTGGCAACAAGAACGCGCTGTTGCAACGCTCTTTGTGACACACAATATCGCCGAAGCCGTATTTTTGAGTCAACGTGTCCTTGTCATGCAGGCACGCCCAGGGAAAATTATGCATGCATTAAGAATTGATGAGCCCTATCCTAGAGAACCTGCTTTCAGAACTTCTATGACTTTTTTGAATTATTGTCGAGAACTCTCTGTTGCACTCGAGCGTGCAATGCTAATGGAGACCTCAGCGCGATGAAGCAGCTGACGGATGTCATGCTTCCAATCGCCACACTCGTCATCTTTGCGATGCTTTGGGAGTTCGGTGTGCGCTGGGCGGATATTCCTCCTTACACCTTGCCAGCTCCGTCTGTGATCTTACACAGTCTCATTGCGAATTGGCCTTCGCTCGCAGCGAGCTGGTGGTTTACCCTCCAAATCACCTTCGGTGCGTTGCTGCTGGCCTGTAGCGGCGGAATCTTGATTGCTTCCGTTTTTTCCCTTTCTCCCGCTTTAGAGCGTGCTTTTTTTCCCATTGCGGTTGTGTTGCAAGTGACACCGATTGTGGCGGTCGCTCCCCTGATCCTCATTTATGTCGACAGCACCACCGCCGCGCTTTTATTATGTGCATGGATTGTCGCCTTTTTCCCAATTCTTTCAAACACAGTGACTGGACTGCGGATGACGGATCGCAACCTCATGGATCTTTTTAGGCTTTATCGGGCAAGCCCTTGGCAGCGCCTAAGGTTACTACGTGCACCCTCAGCCTTGCCGTATTTTCTGGCCGGGCTGAAGATTTCTGGCGGACTCAGCTTGATTGGCGCAGTCACCGCAGAAATGGTGGCGGGTGCCGCCGGCAGAGAGACAGGACTGGCTTCGCGCATTCTGGAAGCCAGTTTCAGAACCGAAACACCCAAAATGTTCGCCGCACTGGCATTGTTGGTATTAACGGGTGTGTTGATCTTTATGTTGTTTACTGCACTTTCACGCGTATTGCTTGCGCATTGGCATGATGCTGAGCAATTGAACGACACCAGTCGTACCCTTTAGGAGAGCAGCATGGTCTGGCGATTCATTCAATCTTTGATGCTGATGGTCACGCTATCGGCAATTTCTCACGCTCAACAAGCTGTCACGTTTGCGACAAACTGGAAAGCGCAAGCGGCTCACGGAGGCTTTTATCAAGCGGTCGCGGATGGTACATACAACAAAT
The DNA here is from genome assembly GCF_965234455.1 of Zwartia lucis. Classification (GTDB taxonomy): domain Bacteria; phylum Pseudomonadota; class Gammaproteobacteria; order Burkholderiales; family Burkholderiaceae_B; genus Zwartia; species Zwartia lucis. The sequence continues at coordinate 531,707 of NZ_OZ248473.1, forward strand.
ACGGTCTTGAGGTGACGATCCGTCAAGGTGGCCCTCAAGTCAACAACAGGCCACTATTGCCCGCGCGGCGGGTTGATTTTTTAATGACCGGCAATCTTCTGCATAGTTTTGATAATGTAAAAAATGGTATCCCGGTGACAGTCGTGGCTGCGATGTTTCAAAAAGATCCGCAAGCGCTGATGGCGCATCCCAATCAGGGTTATGAAAATTTTTCCGCACTTAAAAATGCACCGATTGCACTGATCGCCAAGGATGGACAGTTCTCTTGGTGGCAATGGCTCAAGGTTGCGCATGGCTTTAAAGATGAAGCACTTAGACCCTACAACTATAACCTCGGCCCCTTCCTTTCACAGCCCAAATCAATCCAACAGGGGTATTCGGTGGCGGAGCCTATCTATATCGAGCAGCAGGGGAAATTCAAACCCGTTGTTCATCTTTTAGCTGATCATGGCTTTTCAACTTACAGCACCTTGATTGAAGCCAGGACTGAAACCGTTAAGAACAATCCTGATCTCGTCCAACGTTTTGTCGACGCCTCCATCATTGGTTGGGTCAATTTTATGTATGGTGATCGCACAGCAGCCAATACTCGCATGCTGAAAGACAACCCTGAAATCACAGTCGCTGAAATTGAAGCGTCGGTGGCGTTAATGAAGCAGCAGGGAATTGTGGACTCTGGGGACGCGAGCGCTGACGGAATAGGCGCAATGAAGCCTGCGCAGATAGCTGACTTTTACGCGCAAATGGTCAAGGCCGGTCTGTATCAAGCCAAGGATGTTGATTTGTCTAAAGTTGCAACAACCCAATTTGTAAATAAACAAGTGGGCGTTGAACTAAAGAAAATACTGACCAATGTTCAAGCTATGTCAAAAAATTGATAAAGCCGAGTTGGATTTTCGCAAAGAATTTTGTCTCTCAATAGTGCATCAGGCACCCAATCAAGCAGCAAATCTAATAAATCAGCATCATTTGGCATCGAACCTTTTACCATCACATGCGGCCAATCGCTGCCCCATAACAATTGATTGGGATTTGCTTGGACTAACGCTTGGGCAAATACTTTTGTATCAGGATAAGGTGGTTGATCAAAAGATGAGATGCGATACGGGCCGGTTAGTTTTACCCATGCACGTCCCTCACGCATTAAAGCCAAAAGATTTTGAAAGCCACGATCAAGAACCCCGTGCTGCGTTTTAATGTAGCCCAGATGGCCCAATACAATCGGCACTGGAAAATCTTTCAACATTTGGTTGAGCTCAGGAAATTCATTCGCATGCATGAGGAATTCCATATGCCAACCAAAAGGTGCGATTTTATCGGCAAGGTAACGTAAATCATCAATCGGTAAAATGCCTTTAGCATCTGCCAAATCTACGATGTTGCACCTGACTCCCCGAACGCCCGCCAGATGTAGTTGCTCAAGGTAGTCATCTGTGATATTTGCATTCACGACCGCCACCCCTCGGAGATGGCTGGGATCTGAAACTAGCGCATTGAGCAAAGCACGATTATCGTCCCCATAAATACTCGGCTGAACCAGCACAGCCCGATCAATGCCTAAGGTCTTTAAAAGGCTTTGATATTGAGGGAGTAGCGCATCTGGTGGCGTGTATATTCTCTGGGGTGAAAAAGGATAGATCGCGTCTGGCCCACAGATATGCGCATGACAATCGGTTGCGCCCCGACCAACACGTAGAGCCGGTTTTTTTAGAAGCGGATCTGGTGCTTGGCATGCTGGCGCTTTATCTTGGTTCGATTTCAATTTGTTTAGCATTTTTATATTTAACTAAAATGGCGGTTTCAAGTACGAAGCGCAACTTTGATTAATTAGGCGGGTTGGCTGAGAGTGTTCTAGCATCTCAGATTTCCCGACCGCCAAGTCAAAGTCACCTTATGAGCTATAAACATCTCAGCCAAACTAAACGTTATCAGATTTATGCACTTATTTTGGTGCGCAACCAACTAGGGTATACGTCTACTCCCCAATGGTCAATATTGAATCGGCGCCAACAGTCAGTTCATTCGAGGCGTTTTTTTTACAAAGCTAATTCATCCTCAAAAAAATCACGTTCGACCTCGATTGAGGGGAAAGTAGCAAAATGCATCAACGACCTGTCCGGTGGCGTGAAAAGGTCATTGGATATTAAACAAACAACTTATCTGCCTAACATGAAATTGTTACTTATTATGCCCAGCCCTAGCTTTTTCTATTTGTGACTTGATGGACTTATTGGTTGCCCAGCTATGCACCATATTGCGTGGACCGATCGTGTCCTTTAATTTCTGGGGATAGGTGCGATGCGATGGATCTTCTATCGCATTCAGGTGGTACAAGTAACCGTAAATATGGCGTTACTCTTTTGAAGCGTGATGGCATAGCGCTTGGACGAGACCGTATCGCTCTGATCCGGGCAAAGCACGGACTGACCGCCAGAAAAAGACTTGAAACCCTACATCCCTAGTCAGCGGTTGTTAACCCAGTTTTCTACAACCAGACCAGCGTAGTTCACAAAGTCTGCTTCGTTGTTGGTGACTAGCGTCACGTCAAGAGCAACGGCATGTGAGGCGATGAGCTTATCGAGCGCATCACGGTTGCGATCTTTGTACGCGGCACGAATCGGTCCGTAGGCTTTGGCCGCCTGAGCTTCAAAGGGCGCCACCAAAATGTCTTCGAGCAAACTGTCGAGCGCCGAGCGATTGGCTACTTGCGCTGCGGCACTTGTGCAAGCAATGCCGAACTCAAGCTCTGCCAAGGTTACAGCGGATATGACAACGTCACCGACGAAGCAGGCAGCAAAGCGCTCCCTGACCTCGGGTGGCTGATGCTTCATGAGGTAGATGCAGATGTTGGTGTCGAGCATGTACTTTGGGCTCATAACGCCTCACGCTCGCCTTCAATGTTCTCGCCGCGCCCGTGAGCCATGAAGTCAGGTGAAAACTTCGCAAGTTTTCCCAACACATCGCCCATGCGCCGTTGGGCCGGGCGAATGCGTAACTCGTCACCCAGTCGCTCGATTACAAGCTCTACGTCCCAAGAACTGTAGGCCAGTTCTGCAGGAATGCGAACGGCTTGTGAATTGCCGTTCTTGAATAGTTTGGTGTTAGCCATAGCGAGTCTCGTTGGATGTACGTGTACATCTTAACGTAAAATAAACTCAATGTATAGACGTGGATGTACGTGAGACAAAATAGTTATTATTCTATGCAGCCGCGGTTGGGGTGAATGAATGGTTGATTGTCTAGCCCTATATTTTTTGAGTGATTTGTGTAAAAGTAACGCTTGTTCCCATCTCGCCAACCCTCCATGAGTTGACCCCATCATGAGCCTTCTCAGCCCCGACGAACTTGCTGCTCTCATCCCTGCCGAGTCATCGATTTTTCCTGCGCCAATACCAGTTCAGTGTGTCTCAAGTGATGAGTTTCTGCCGGGTGTGCAAACGCCTAAGCAAAAAGAATACGAAGCGCGTGTAAAGGCGTTGGGGGACGAGCTTGCAAAAAAACATGGTCTGACACGTCGCAAGTTTTTTAAATCAGCCTCTGGGATGGCCGCCGCGTTTTTGGCGATGAATGAAACGTATGGCCCAGTGTTTGGCGTATCGCGGGCCGAGGCCGCAACGCCCGAAATGGCCAACGAACGAGCGCAGTCGTTGTCTGGGCAGTTCATTATGGATATGCACACGCACTTTTTGCGTGATGACACGAGCCTTGCAGGTTTTGTGCGCAGCCGCGAGGCGGTGGGTAAGGCAGGCTGGAATCCGGGCTTGGTGGGCAAACCCCAAACGCTTGAAGACCTTAAGTTTGCCAACTATTTAAAAGAAATATTTTTAGATAGTGATACCAAAGTTGCTTGCATTAGCGGTGCACCCTCAGAAAAAGTGTCAGACTGGTTTTTAACCAACGATATGAAAAACCAGGCACGTGCCACTATCAATTCAATTGCGGGCTCAAAGCGAGCGTTTGCGCACGCCATCTTTACACCAGGCTACGCTGGCTGGCTGGACGAAATTGATCGTGCGATTGAGGTGCTAAAGCCCGATTCGTTTAAAGGCTACACGATTGGCGATAACACCAACAAGCAGTTGTCTGTGCACCCTTGGCTCCTAGATGACGAAAAACTTGTGTATCCCGCCTACGAAAGATTTGTCAAAGCCGGGCTTAAAAACGTCTGCATTCACAAAGGTTTATTTCCACCTTCGGTCGAAAAGAATTTCCCAAACTTACTGAAATACGCCAGGGTCGATGATGTGGCAAAAGCAGCCAAAGATTGGCCACAACTGAACTTCATCATCTATCACGGTGGCTACCGCTATAGCGGTGGTGGAGGTGCCAAAGGTGCGTGGGAACAATTTGAAAAAACAGGCCGGATCGACTGGGTGAGTGATTTGGCGGATATTCCCGGAAAATATGGCGTCAATAATGTGTATGCCGATGTCGGACAGCTTTTTGCACAAAGTACGATTGCCGATCCACGCGTCTCAGCCGTGATGATGGGCCAGTTGGTCGCAGGCTTGGGCGCAGACCACGTCTGTTGGGGCACTGATGCCATCTGGACAGGCGCACCGCAATGGCAAATCGAAGCGCTGCGTCGCCTCGAAATCCCCGAGGACCTACAAAAGCGTTATGGCTTGAAGCCCTTAGGCCTAGCAGATGGCCCGATCAAGCGAGCCATTTTTGGCGAGAATAACGCCCGGTTGTACAACTTTACGCCTGCCCAGCGTGCCGCTGTCAGCGTCGATAAGATCGCCAGTGGTAAAGCAATTTATGACCGGCACGGTGACGGGCGCACCAACATGGCTTACGGGTATGTGAACCGCGGTGTCGCCTGACGGCTTGATCACTCTGGGCTTCTTTTGCCCCGATCAGCGCGGGTCTTTGTGCTTCTGGCTCTCCCTAGTTGTAGCCGCGCTAACGTTTCCCTTTCGATTTGATCTGACTTTAATCCCTTGATGCTTGAGGGAAAATTAAAGGATAAAAAATAAAAAGAAACCATTTAGAACTGCGAGGATTCCAAAAGCTCCGATGAGAACCCCCCCAAGCATCAAGCCTACGATCGATGAAATGATCGACGTGGACACCAAAATTATCGCGATCTGAAGTAGGGCCTCACCATATTCAAAGGAATTGTTTTTGGATTGAGCTAGTTTTTTTTCATGTCGAATTTTTGACAGTTTTAATTCAAGCTCTTTTTTCCCATCCTGTTTATCCGCATTAGATTCAAGCAGTCGAATATCTTTCTTTTTGCTTTCAATAATTTTTTCAACATTATTTTTTTCAACCGATGTTAGAGAAGAGTTTTTCCATAATCCCATCTCCATTTGCTCAATACTGTCCTGTAATATGGACTGCCTTAATAATCGAAATTCTGCAATGGTTTGATAATTAGAATCGATCATATTGCTAGAGGAGATGATTTTAAGTTCTTCGCCTCCACCTAAGCCGGCAAGCGATAGCACTAAGGCAAAAAGAGAAATGATTAAGGCTTTGATCGCATGCGGGCTTTTCTCGCCACCACCAGCCTTTATGATGTCTTCAGACGTTTTTTCGGCTTCCATAAAATCCTATGAATATTCAATGATTGATGTGATGAGACTTATTTCAAATTTTTCCGGCATTTTAAGCTGAGATACGGTCCAATCGTATTGTAATATTAGCTATGTATCGGAACCTGCACATCCGATTGGTTTGAATGAATAACATTGATATATAAAACGAATCGGGATCATGCAAACAATTATTTTAATGGCTCTATTCTTTTTACTCATCGTGCTTATAAGCGCTGGCATCGCCTATCTCATCATGCGTTGGTGCTTTTCCCCCAAAAGACACGCCGAGTTGGTTCATAAATTCGATGGTATTAATATTTCGGGATTGAACGCTGGAGCCATAGTTTTGCTCTCATTGGGCATCGCTTTTGTCTTCAGTGACATCTCAAATGTCCATATCCGTGCAAAGACCTCATTAATGCAAGAGGCGGACGCGCTCCGTACACTTGGACGTATATCACTCAATATCGAACCAGAAGTCGGAGCACCTCTCATGGACGCAACACGTGCTTACGTTTCAGACGTTTTGCAAAAAGAGTGGCCAGCGATGCACCAAGGCGATGCGCTCTCCATTCGTCAGGGTACTCGAAGCGCCCTCACACCACTCACTCTGATGTCAGACATCGTTTACGACCCATTCAATTTTACTAAGCTTCAACCACTCACAGCTTCGCAACTCGGCAATCTTGTCGCGCGAGTTCGGGAGTATCGGCTCGTCAGAATTGAAATAAGTGAATACAGAATTGGTTCTCGCGGGCTCATTCTTGCCATCCTCACGCTAGTCGCTTCGACTGTCATATTATCTATGGCGATGCTTAAAAAGCCAGCGTCTCAATTTCTGTGTATTTTTTCCTTTTTTGTGGTCAGTCTATTTGCGCTGTATCTGGCTTACGCTTCTCAAAATCCTTTTTCTGGCTTGGACGCGATCAGTAATGCGCCCTTGCAAGAGGCCTCTGATCGCCTCAAAATCATGAAGTTAAATTGAAACTAATTAAGAATAATCTGATTTTCTAGAGGACTGATTGAGTCGATATTGATGATCTGAAATATTTTTTTCTAAAGATCACTGCACTCTTTTCACAGCAGTCTCAAGACGCAGTTGTCTGATCAAAAAATCAGAGGCCCTCAGGCTCAATGCTGCGATGGTTAAGGTTGGATTGGCATTTCCGCCCGTCGGAAAAACGCTCGATCCAACAATCATCAAATTTTTGTGATCATGACTGACAAGGTTGGCATCAACCACAGAGGATTTTGCATCGTGGCCCATGCGAGTCGTTCCGATGATATGACCCGCACCTTCGTATTCTTGCTTGTGCTGAATCTCAGTGGCCCGTATGTGACCAAAAATCTCCGTGTGAGCCGTTTGTGCGGCGTTCAAGCCTTTTTGCACGTAGTCATCTACACGATAATGTAATTTTGGTCTCGGTACTCCGTAAATATCTAACTCTTTCGGATCGAGCGTGACTCGATTTTCGGGGTCAGGTAATTGCTCCATGAGCGAGGCTAGACGAATGTGGCGCGAGGTCTGATTGGAGATGGCCTGATCTAAAACCTCGCCACGCAAACCGGCTCGGGCAAACTGTTGGGCAGTCGATGTTGGCGCCCCAGTGGGCCATCCCCATCCATCATTACCGATTTCGATCCGAAATGCTGCTCGATTTTTTCGGAACGCGCCGTCGCGCATATTTTCGATGCCAGAGGTTGCCTGAGGCCCTCTGTATGGGTAGACAGGCGCTCGCGATAGAGCCCAGGAGAGTTGCACGGGGTGATCCATGAGATTGCGACCAACCTGATCAGAGCGATTGGCCAGTCCCTTGGGGTACGTGCTTGATTTCGAAGCCATCAACAGTCGTGGAGTTTCAATCGCATGGCATGCCAAGATAAACTGTTTAGCCTTGATGAAGCCCTCTGACTGATCCCAACGCTTGAATTTGACGGCTTCGATTTGTTGGTCTTTGCCTACAAGCAATTGAACAGCCGTTGATTCAGTTATCAACGTGGCACCGGCAGCGAGGGCTTTTTTAATATGAACCGTGGCATCGTATTTCGCTTGAATCGGGCAGACAGGAATGCAACTACTACTGCCACAGCAGGCGGGACGGTTGTCATGTGCAACCGAGTTGCGTGCCTGTGGAGTGGGGGTCACCTCGTAGGGTGTTTGGGCTAATGCTTTGATGTATGTTTGATCGCAGTAGGATTGTCCGATCGCGGGCAAGGGATAGGCGCTCTGACGAGGAGACCCTTGATCTTGCTTTGCATCACCTGAGACCCCAAGCTCATTTTCGGCTTCGGTGTAATAAGGCTCTAGGTCACTGTAATTGATTGGCCAATCAATCCCTTGGCCGAACAGTGTTTGAGTATTGAAGTCGCTGGGGATGAGACGTATTGCCGTTCCTAGCCAATGCCAGGTGGTTCCACCCAGCACTTTCAGATAAGTACTTTTAAAAATATCAGGACCCGCTTGTACGTACCACTGATGAGGTTCGTCAGTGCGTGGGAACATCGCCTGCGGGGTTTGGGTGTAGGCAGATTCTGGAACCTTGATAAGAGCATTTTCGAACGTATTGACGGCTTGGGCTCGCTCAACGGTCTTGCCCGCCTCGAGGATCAAGACTTTAATGCCTTGCTTAGCCAGGCGGTGAGCCAATAGCGCCCCCGACACGCCAGAGCCGATGATGACAACATCTGTCGTGACAGTGTTTTCCAAAGTCAATGTCCTTAAGTTGGGGGTGGCAATGCCCAGTAGTTGGTGGGACCGCCACAGTTAGCTGACGTATGTAAAAAGGGAGCTGCACGCCACATCAGAGCATTGTTGTAAGTGATGAGCTGAGGGCCCTGCAAGGTTTGCGCAATCCCGCTATACCACGAAGCTACAATTTCGTTACCGAGCTCTAGGTCAGACTCGGGGTTGGCCAATAAAGCCTGCAAGCGGTGTATGAACCCTCTTTGTGCGTAAGTTTCAAGCATCTTTTGGGCATCGACGGGCAAAAAGAGATTGGGTGACTTTTGGGTGAGTTTTGCTGATAGCAAGATCATCTCATTGACTGAAAATCCTCTTGCAACAGACCAAGCCGGCACCGACAGGACAGAGGCAGCGATTGCCGCTGAGATGATTTGGCGGCGACTGATGGAGTGATTGCTTTTTAATGTATCGTTCATCGTTTTGACGCTAAAGGATAAGGGCAACTTAGCAATAACTTTAGGCTCTAGACAACACTAGAATTTATAACCTAAATCCACCCAAAAGCTATAGGCATTAACGTTTGGATTGGAGGCTGTCTACCGCTGTTGCAAGCTGTGATGCGATCATTAAAGGTGGGTTTGTTAAGAAAGATGGTTCGCATGCACATTCCTAAGTTAAGCTAAATGTAAAGCCTTTTGATTAACAATGCATTTTGAAAACCTACTTCACGATGGCGCTGGAGCGGGCTAGACGAGCTCGTACTTTAATTCCATCACTCTGTCGGGTCGAACCTTAGCTGAATTTGGCGAGCACGGGTATCTATTTTTGAGACAGCTATAGATGGGTGGATATACACATAGCACCCAATTGATATGTATTTGAGTGGCTATAGATGTGAGCTGTGGGTGCAGATGCTTGCCCGCCATTTAACGTGCGCAATGGAATAGCCACCAAGGGTTGGCTAAGGTCGCGTGGCTTGGTACTGGTGCATTCCTCTAAGGTAATGCTCTTTTCAATTTTGCGATCCGTTTTTTAATTCCTGAGATTCCTTCTTCGCGCAGTATGGTGTGCAATTTGACATAAGTATGGTGATGTAGGAATTTTTTGGCGATCCATTTGATGATGCTGAATTTAACCGAGAGTATGGACGCCTCTACGAGCTTCGCCATGGCGGTAGCGTCCTTTGGGCTGTGATCGATATGAAGTTTTTGTATCACGGTTTGCCAGGCATCGCCTGCCTGGTCCGCTAAATACGAGGAGATGACATACTCGCGTGCAGCTTGGGCGAGTGCTTGTCGTTTTGCGGTGGATTGTATGAGTGACTCAATTGCGTTGATCCACGCCTCGGTGGTGTTCTCTACAAGCAGCCCTGTTTGATCATGCACGACGTAGTCCGAATAGGGCGGTACGTTTGAGCAAATCGCGGGAATAGACGCCGATGCATAGTCAAAATATTTGATCGGACTTTTGCACGAGCTAAAGATTGAGTCGTCGAGTGGGATCAAACCGATGAGGTTGACGAGTGTTTGCAAAAGCTCGACAAACTTTGGATAGGGCAGAATGGGGGCGCGTTCAAACTGAATGCCGCCTTGCTCGAGTGCTCGATCAATAGGGCCCACGACGACGAGTTTGATCTGGTCTCCGTATTTGGCTTGGATATGTTTAAGAGGGGCGATAAGTTTGTCGACCAACACGGTGTCACTCGCGGCGACGATCAGCGTGGCTTTAGGTGCCCATGCATCTCCGTGTGCCTCACGTGCGGGGGGCATATCTTTAATGCAGTTGGGCACGCACATGACCTGAGGGTTTAGGGTTGCGAGTCGAGCGGCCAGTCTGGGTGTGGTGGTGGTGATGAGATCGGCCTGTGTGATGGCGTTTTTGAGGGACTGTTGAGTCGCGGGGTTGCCCCGATGATGTGCTAGAAAGTCCGGTAGTTCGGTCAGCAGGTCGTCGATCTCAAACACAACGCGTTTGCCGTATTGTTTGAGTAGTTTGATGAGGTGAAGCGTGTAGGTGCCTGCTATACGTTCAAAGACAAATACATCGCCCCATACGAGATCCTCTGGTCGATGTTCGCCCAAGACACGATAGCGCACAGCACCGCCATGTCGTCGTGCCCAGTTGTCTAGAGGGTCTTTTACGCGAAAGCCAAACAGGTTGCTTCCAATTTCTGGCACTAGGCACACGACGCGTGGTACATCGGACCGGAGCTGCGCCATCGTGACGTACTGAAAGACGGTGGCGGAGTCATCGTCACCCGCAGCTTTTTTAGCGAGGTCGACGAAGGTGGGGTTGAGTTTCATGCCGCACATCTCGTCTACGGTTTCAACAGGCAGGTTGGTTGTGCGCATGTCGACGGCATCAAAACCTGTGTCGTGAAACAATTGCTCGATCGTCTTGCGGGTAAAAAACCGGACATGATCACGATCGAGCAGGCCTAGGTTGGCGTACTCCCAGCGTCCCTCGAGCAGCATGGCGCGCACGGCCAGATGGCTGACGTTGGGGATCGAGGCGATGACGCGGCCGCGGGGTTTTAGGATTCGAGCGGTGAGTTTGAGGACTTCGTCGGCATTTGTGACATGCTCAAGTACATCTCCAAAGATCACCACATCAAAGCGGCGTTCGGGATGTGCTGCAAAAAAGTCTTCTACTTTCATGCAGTGAGCTTCGTTTAGAAACTCGGCAGCTTTTTCGATGGCTTCAGGCGTGATATCGATACCGGTTACGTGATGACCCTGGGCGCGTAGGTACTCGCCGAGATAACCCGCGGAGCAGCCGACATCTAGTATGTCGAGCGACTCGCCACCCGTTGCCTCGGCGATGAAATCAATCGTCAAGGAGTGCGAGTTGTTTTTGTTACTAGGATCAATAATGGTTTGGTAGCGCATAGGTATCAGGAGCCAGTGTTCGCGACAGCGTAAAGATAGGTTTAATCCAGCGGCTTGAGTTGATACTTAAGTCGCGAGTGCAACGTTATGTACGTTAAGGCGCGTGATTTCTTGGCGGGCGAGGAGTAGTTGGTTTTTCTCACCTCTGCGACATATTGGTGCGAGCAGGTATTCGTCTTGCCTTTGTCTCTGTTGTCATATAGTACACCCGAGAGGACAAAAGGTCTCAATACAGAGGATACGAAATGCCCGACACATCAATCTACGCAAACGGCGACTAGAGTAAGAAGTTGGATATTTTGGAAGAGCTAGACGGAACTAGCCGGACGCTTACGATCAACCAAAAAAACTGACCTCACTTGATCAGGACAGAGGGCGCTGCCGGAATTGCACCTGGCACCTTGGTAACCATCAAGAAGTTTTGCAACATTGATACGGTTTTTGTACTCAAACCAGCATTTTCAGACGGAATCGTGTAAGTGTCGCCTTCATATTCAGTTTCTACAAATGGCTTAAGCGATCGCTGATTTTTCTTTACAACCAAGATGGGAATACCAGTCGTTTTTTGATCATTCGTTCTAGAACCATCACTACCCGTTACACTTGAATATACCGGAGGATCAAGCTGTTGCGCCGCCAGCACATTTCCTAGAAAAATAAATATCTCTCTAACAGAGCGGACTTTCATCACAACTTGTTGTGATGTCATTGTTTTTTTAGTTCTAGTTGACAGATCTTTAGTATCAATGGGGTCGTGACAAACGGCTTGTGCCCCATAAAAACGTGTGGCTTGAGCTGCGTGCTCAGTTCGGTTGAAACAAAATCTAGAAGTATGCACTTCCTGATAAACTTGAAAATCATCTTCGCGACCCATCTTTGAGGTGCGTCGAACGGACAGTTTCATGTTGTTTTGAGCATCAAAAAACTTAAACATCATTTCATTTATTTGAGTACCAGACATTGGTCCCCCAAACGGAACCTCTCGAGAAAAATTCTCTACCATCAATCCTAAGTGGATCATCTGCCGTAGTTCATTCTGAAAATCAAGGTAGCCATTAAATAATGGGTTGTTCCTGAGAATGCGAGTGCGGCCTGCCGAGTCGGTCAATTCAATTGAATCGATCAACAAAGACAGCACCAACTCTACAGGACCGCTACCCTCTGCTACAGCTTGAGCCTGAGCGAGCGCAGTCTGGACCATGTCTAATGGAAGGGTCGCACCAAATGCTTTAGCAAAGGCCGCGTTATCCAGTGAGGATTGTGTGAACGTAAAACCGCTGCTCAGAGCGATGCTCAATCCAGGCGTGTAACCTGAACCAATCCCTGGCGAAATGAAACCGATTGCTGAGCTCGGAGTGGTCGCGATAAGATTGCCAGTCAGACCTACGGTTTCGACAGCCGACCCAGAGCCGGTAATACTGGGGATTGTGACGAAATTGAGTGGATACGATTTGGATGCACGGACTATATTCAGTAGAGTAGAGTCTCGTTCGGTCCGTTCGATGACTGTTTGATATGCCTTGGACATCGTACCAATGCTCGGCGTAAGCTGACCACAGCCTGCTAAGATCCAAGTAAACGCGAACAAGAAAAAGCCGCTAGATATGCGGCGCATGAAGAAACCTCTCTCAGTCGGACTCAAGATATCTCCTTTTTAGGCCGCTATAGTTTTGCTAACCTCGGCTCGCCTCACGCACTAACTCTGTTTTGCACACTGCTAAGAAAAATTCCTAGTGAGTGTACACTGATGCGGATGGTTTTTAGTTTTAGGGGCTGCGAATTTTGAAAAGTTCGCGTTGAATCACTTACGTGAAGCAGAAAATCAATGTCATCATACACTCTTGTCTCCCTTGGGGTAGTCCAGTACGCATATTTTTTTGTTGGGTTTAGTGTTCTCCTGCTTATGTCGGCAGGCTGGTTCTTAGGTACGTTTAATATAAAAAAACGTGCAAAACCAGTCGTTCTTCAAGATGGCTTGATCGGAGCTATTTTTGGCCTGTCAGCGTTAGCTTTGGGTTTTACTTTTGCAAGCGCAACAAGTGGTTTCACCGCGCGAGTGGAGGGAAATCGAACTGAGGCGAGTGCCATAAAAGCACTCTACAACTCGGCCAAGTATTTGGAGCCGGCAGATCAAGAGCATCTTGAAAAATCCTTGCGACAGCTTTTGGATCTCCGTGTTAACGGTTACATCAACATAAGCAGGATCGCTGACGTTGAACCGATCACTGACAAAATCAACTCTTTCATCATAAAAATCAACGAAGATACATTGATCGCTGCACAAAAAACAACCACAACAAATCAACTGCTGGTTGATCAAATTCTTAAGCCGCAACTCGCGAACCTGACATCTGTTTTTACCACTGGCACCATCAAAGTCACAAGACATCCTCCAAGGTTAGTCATGACTTTTTTATTTATTTTGCTGATGATTGGTAGCGTCTTGACTGGCTTCACTATGGCTGTCAAAAATGAAACTAACTGGATTTTATCTATCCTATACGCGCTCTTAATAAGTTTTACCTTTTATGTCATCCTTTCACTTGAGTATCCTAACTTATTCATGTCGTCCCAAGAATTTAATCGGGATCTGTTAAATGTCAGGGACTATTTCACGCAGTCTGCTCTCAAGTAATGAATGAGAAGGTATCCATCTAGGTCAAGCCCTGATCCCTATTCGTAGCCTAGGGTCAGGACATTCCCCGCATCAATTTGTATTTATACCGGCGCTCTTGACGACCTCTCCCCATTGACGCACCTCTTCCAGCATCACCTTCTGCGCTTCATTTGGATCCAAGACATAGGGGCTTAAACCGGCCGTTGCGAATTTCTTCTGGACCTCCTTGTCTGCCAGGACAGTGGCTAAAGCCTCCTTCCATTTCGCTTTAGCAGGTTCAGGTGTGTCTGCAGGAATTAGCAAGGCGAACCAATAGCTGACATCGAATCCTTGTACGCCACTCTCGCGGAACGTGGCCACATTAGCGAAGCGCTTATCCCGTTGCTCTCCAGTCTGAGCGAGCGTGATAATTTGGTCTCCCTTCAGTAGCGGCGCAGCCGAAGCGGGATTCGTGAAGACCAAGTCGATATGGCCAGCCAGCAAATCGTTGAGCGCCAGGGATGCACCCTTGTAGGGAACGACTGTCAAGTTCACGCCGGCCTTGGAGTTAAAAAATTCAGTGATCAAATGGCTCGGAGAGCCAAGTCCTGTGCCTACCGTGACAGTCCCGGGTTTTGTTTTAGACAGCGTGATCAAGTCTTGAACGTTGTTGATGCCCAATTTTTTATTGGCAAATAGCATGACTTCGGCACGACTGACAAAGCCTACGACGGAAAAGTCCCTCACCGAGTCGTAAGGAAGTTTTCTATAAAGCGCTGGCGCAGTGGTCTGTGCATTGTCCGCCAAAAGCGCCGTGTAGCCCTCTTGACCTTTTTTTGCAGCTAGACCGGTGCCGATGGTGGCACCTGCACCTGCGCGATTCTCCACCACGACCGTTTGACCAAAATATTCACCAAGTTTCTGAGCGAGCACCCGCGCCACGAAATCTGATGATCCCCCGGCAGCGTAAGGAACAATCATATTGATCGGTCGCGAAGGAAACGTGTTGGCATAACTTGCGGCCGCCAGTGCCATAGAAAGCACACAACCCGTGAAGATTCGTGTCAAGTTACCTTTTCGGTTTACCATGTTTGTATTCTCCAAGTTTTCATATTTAGAATTTTTCTTAAGCTTCTTCAGCATAAAGGCTGCTCCTTAGTATCACCATTGACTAATCGGACGGTTTGCTATGACTGCATCGAATACCAACGTTCTTTCGCGCATACCGTCATTGCGGTCGCTCCTGTTTTTCAACGCGGCTGGACGACATCTGAATTTGGTCAGGGCTGCCGAGGAGCTCCGCCTCACGCAGAGCGCCTTGAGCCGCCAAGTCAAGGCTCTGGAAGACCACCTCGGTGTTCAACTCTTCGAGCGCGGGCCACGAGGGTTGCGCTTCACCGAAGAAGGAGAGCTGCTTTACGACTTCACATCGCGGGCATTCCTACTGATGGATCAAGGGGTAAGCAAACTGTCGGCTACTGCCGGTCGGCACACACTAGTTGTGTCCGTCGCTCGCAGCTTTGCACAACGAGTTCTGGCTCCGCGTTTGGGGGAATTCACCCTGGCAAATCCAGAAGTTGATATACGCATTGACGTACACCGGTATTACGCAGACCTGGAATCGTCGGGGGCCGACATTTCGATTCGGTTAGGTAAGGGCGATTGGCATGATTACCAGTCCCTAAAAATCACCAATGATGTGTTAATTCCAGTCTGTGCCCCTAATGTCGCCGCAAACATTGACAATCCTCGCGCTATACCTGGCCACATCATTTTGCTTCGGAACCGGGACAGAGATTACGTAGACTATTGGGAGCAGCACTACACTGAGACGCCCCTAAGTTCAGATCAGCGCGCGTGTATCGACTTCAACGATTCAGCAACGGTGATATCGACGCTCGAAAGCGGCGTTGGCATCACAGTTACACGATCCTCGTTGGTTGCAGACGCACTCGAACGAGGTTCTTTGGTGCGTCCTTTCTCCGGCGAAGTCACTGACGGACTAAATTATTATGCGGTGGGATTGCAACGATCGACAAAAAACCTTGTGGTGCAGCTTTTCATGCAGTGGCTCGCCTCGAAATTTGAAGGCGACTTTTGAGAGACTGCACCGCAGACTCGTTGAGTAGCAGCTTTCTCTCGGAGCGCTTAAGCCGCCACGCCTATCCTTTGTTTCAGGAACATACTCGTCAGCTCGAGGGTTCGGGTGACGTCCGTAGCGTCGTTATACAGATGCATCGAAAACCTGAGCATCCCTTTGCGCATGGACAGTTTTACGTTGTTCGATAGCAGATACGCGTAAAGTTGCTCGAGGTATTCGGCGGTACTCCCGTCGCTTTCGTCTGCGCTGTAAAGGCCAACCGCAACCGTTTGCGCTGTATGCGCGCCGGGTTTGCCTCCGCAAACGGGAATGCCGAGACCTATGAATCCGTTAGCTAATTGGTGTGCCAATGCGATCACATGGCTCTCGATACGCATAACACCCACGGAAGTAATAAACTCCAGAGATTCTCTAACAGCTCGAACGCCCGCAAAATTGTAGTTGCCCAAGTCAAAACGCCGGGCGCCGGGACGAAGGTTGAATTTAGCGCCACCGAAATCGTACTCGAGCGCACCCTCATTCCCCAATTCGATGCCGAAGCGGGCAATATAGGTGGGACTCATCTGTTCGGCGATGGCCTTCCGTATGTACAAAAAACCCATTCCATACAGACCCAGCAAGCCTTTTTGAGTCGAAACAGCCAGTGCGTCAATATGCATATGCTCGACATCTGTATGCAGAACGCCAACCGACTGAGTCCCGTCTACCAAGAACAATACGCTGCGATCGCGACATGCCCGTCCCAGTTTCGCTATGTCAGTGCGAAACCCGGGAATAAACGACACGCTGGATATGGTCAAGAGGCGGGTCTTAGCATCCATGGCGTTAATCATGTCATCGATCGGCATGGCACCATCCCTTGCTGCGACCATTCGGACTTCGACACCCTTTTGCTCGAGGTTTAACCAAAGGTATATGTTGTTTGGGTGCTCCAGTTCTGGGCAGAAGATCACATTATCGCCAGCTTGCCAGTCTATCCCAGTGCAGACGATGTTCAGCCCTTCCGAGGTATTCTTGGTAAACGTAACTTCGTCGGACGCAGCATTGATTAAGCTTGCGAATTGGCTGCGCACTTTCTCGGTTTCTTTGAACAAGGCGTCCTTATCCACTCTTCCGAATACGCAGTCATCTAGATAGGAGTCCACCGCCGCTTTGACTGCAGAAGAAAGTGGGGCTCTTCCACCTAGATCGAGATAAGTACACTCTTTCATAATTGGGAATAACTGACGGATCTTTTCACTTTCGTTTTGGGGCAACGTATTCATATGTAGGCTAGATATAGGGACCGGTAAAGTGTCAGACAGAGGAATCCGCTGAAGGGAACAAAAATTGATGATATTGATAATGTGGCAACCCGGCAATTGAAAACCCGGCGCTTGGGTATGAGGAAACAGCATATCGACCGCCTGTTGACAGCGCGCTTCAACGGTGGTGCCGTCTCAGAGGGTACCTAGGGTTTCCGCTAGGTAAAAAAAACGTAATTTGTATTACAAATACATTAATGAATACATTAATGTCGCGCTCGAACACCCTTGTTGATGATGCTTACGAGCAAATCAGGCGTCGAATTTTGGATAACCATTGGCCGCCAGGCCATCGTGCGCTCGAGCAGGAAATTTGTTTGGCGTTGGGAATGAGCCGAACCCCTGTACGGGAGGCTTTAGTTCGTTTGCAGGTCGAGGGGTTAATTGACTTGATTCCTCGGCACGGCATGCATGTGCTGCCTGTGTCAGCAGCACAAATGGCAGAGATCTATGAGGTGCTCACCGCCCTTGAAGGTGTGGCGGTTGAAACTCTCACAAAAAGAAAACCTAATTTTCAAGCTATCGCGGCGTTGATTCACGCAACGGATGCAATGGAGCGTGCCTTAGCCGCCAATAATCGTGATGAGTGGGCACAGGCGGATGAGTTATTTCACGCAGAGCTGATTGAGCTCGCTGGTAACAAGACACTTAAAAGTGCTGTCATGAGTGTGTGGGATCGCGCGCATCGCGCTCGTATGTTTTCGCTTCAAGCTAGACCGTTGCCGATTAACTCGACGCGTGAACATCGCGCGCTTGTGGAAAAAATTTTGGCCGGGGACGTCCTTGGTGCAGTTCAAGAAAACAGAGCGCATCGCGAACGCGCAAGTAAAGAGTTGTTAGAAATTTTTGCACGTTTCAATATTCCGCATATGTGAGGTTCAAGTGAAAAGTTATGAAATTGCAGTTTTACCAGGAGACGGCATTGGGGTCGAAGTCACTATGGTCGCCTTAGATGTTCTCAAAGCATTAGGTCCCAACATTGACAGAAACTTCAACACGGTGATTTATCCTGCTGGGGCGCAGCATTACTTGGATAGTGGAGATGCCTTACCGGAAAAAACACTAGAGGCGTGTAAACGTGCAGACGCCATCCTGTTTGGTGCAATGGGTTTAGCTCATGTGCGAGGGGCGGATGGTACGGAAATCATCCCGCAACTAGACTTGCGTTTCGCCTTAGATCTGTATGCAGGGGTGCGCCCGATTCGCACCTGGCCAGGACTACCTGTCCCATTGAGTAGTCCGCGCGCAGCAGAGATTGACTTGGTGCTCATTCGCGAAAACACAGAGGGTTTGTTTTATTCCAGAGGTCGCGGTTATATCGAGGGATCAGGCGCACAGGCTGCAGCGTTTGATCAAATGAAAATCACGCATTCCGGAACTGCGCGTATTTGTGATTTTGCGCTTGCTCTGGCACGCAGCAGAAAGGCGCAAGGCAAAAGAGGGCATGTCACCAGTGTTGACAAGGCGAACGTCTTTGCCTCGATGGCCTTTTGGCGGCAGGTATTTGAAGAGCGTGCAGACGCCTTCAAGGACATCACGATTGAAAATGCCTATGTTGATGCGATGGCACTCAATTTAGTCTTGAAACCTTGGCAATACGATGTTCTGGTCACAGAAAATATGTTTGGTGACATCTTGTCCGATTTGATCGCTGCTCTAGTGGGCGGCATGGGGATGGCTCCTTCAGCTGATATCGGCGATCACTATGCTGTATTCCAACCATCGCATGGGACAGCGCCAGACATCGCCGGGCAAGGTATTGCCAACCCGAGCGCGATGTTTCTATCTGCGGCAATGATGCTTGAATGGCTTTCGCTTAGACACCAAGATCCGATTTTGCTTGAAGGTGCTCGTTTGATAGAAAAGGCGCTTGAGGGCGCATTCCAAAGTGGAGAAGTGTGCCCTTACGATTTCGGCGGACGTAGTAATACACAAGATATTGCGCGCGCTGTCATCAAGCGCCTTTAGCTTTAATTGCAAGATCAAAGAATGTTTTGAATAACAACTGGAGACAAGCATGACTTTAAAAAATACAACACGTAGACAGTTCATCATGGCCCCCGCGGCGGTTGCAGGGCTCTCGGTGTTCGGATTGCCCGCGTTTGCGCAGGCCTACCCGACTAAGGCGATCAAAATTGTTGTGCCATCGCCTCCCGGCGGAAGCACAGACTTTCTGGCCCGCATTATTGGCGCTAGGCTACAGACAGCTTGGGGGCAGTCTGTGGTGATTGAAAACAAGCCTGGAGCAGGGTTGCGTCTGGGTGCTGAACTTGTGGCTAAGGCGGCGCCTGATGGCTATACCCTGCTGATGGGTGCAGTGCATCATTCGATTGCTCAAGCGGTCTACAACAAACGCAGCTATGAGTTGGAACGCGACTTGACGCCCATTGTTGTTATAGCGACTGTTCCAAACGTTTTAATCGTACCGACCACGATGTCAGTTAAAAATGTTCAGGAACTCATCGCCTTGGCAAAAGCCGATCCAGGCAAGCTTGCCTATGGCAGCACAGGAACAGGAACGGCGCATCACATTATCGGTGAACAGTTCAATGACATGGCGGGTACCAAGTTGCTCCATGTTCCTTACAAAGGCAGCGCTCCTGCGCTTGTCGATCTGATCAGTGGCCAGACTCAGGTGATGTTCGACACGATTCCTTCTTGCTTGCCTCACATTAAGTCAGGAAAGGTTCGTCCACTCGCTGTCACAACGCCCAAAAGATCGGTTGCATTGCCTGATGTACCGACACTTTCCGAATCGGGACTCACTGGTTTTGATGTGAGCACATGGTTTGGCTTGATGGCACCTGCCGGAACGCCTAAGCCGATTATTGATAAGATTCAAAAAGAAGTGGCTGCGATTTTGAAAATCCCAGAAGTCCGTGAGCAACTGTTGGGTTCAGGCGCTGAGCCTGAGGGTGGAACAACTGAGCAGATGCGTCAACAAATTAATGCTGAAGTAAAAAAGTTTTCTGCGCTTGCGAAGAAAATAAATTTACAGCTTGATTGATACTGTAAATTATCGTTTTCACGAAAAGGCTACGGATTAAACAAATTTTGTTTCGTAGCCTTTTTTTCTTTTCAGGTAAAGGCAAACTCATGAGTGTCAACCACTCACCCCTCCCAAGTGAATCTCGTGAAGGCCTAAAATTCCCCGTGTTTCCGCTCATCGCCACTCTTGCCACGCAAAGCCTGGCGACGATGGCGGCCTATTCGTTTCCGGTGGTAGCGCCCGTGATTGCTCAGGACCTTGGGGTGCCAGGTACGTTGGTGGGTTTTTTCATCTCTATCATCTATGGTGTGGGCATTATTTCGGCCTTGCTGTCGCCACGCTTTATTCGTCGCTTTGGGGCGGTCCGGGTCAGTCAACTAGTTTTAATCGCCACACTTGCGATGCTTTTCGCGTGCGCTGTCGGGAGCGTCACCTCCGTGGTTCTTGGGGCTGCGCTGTTGGGCTTGGCCTATGGGGCGACGGCTCCCGCGAGTGCTCATCTGTTGGTGCCCCGTACCCCTTCGCGTGTCATGAACCTGGTGCTCTCAATCCGCCAGATTGGCGTGCCTCTGGGAGGGGTGTTGGCGGGGCTGGTGATGGCGCCGCTGACCTTGAGTCTGGGTTGGCAAGCGGCTTTGCTGTGGCAGACGGTGCCGGTGTTGGCGGCGGTGTTGTTGCTTGAGTGCGTGCGTCGTTCATGGGATATTGATCGAGAGCCTTCGCGTCAAATTTTGAGCAAAGGTTTGTTCGCGCCGGTGCAAATTTTGTTCGATCGGCCTGAGTTGCGACGTTTAGCGTTTGTCAGTTTTGTCTATAGCGGCGTACAGCTTTGCTTTATCGCTTTTATTACCGTACACCTGACGAGTAAAACGGGGTTTAACTTAGTACAAGCGGGTTGGGCTTTGGCGGTTTATCAGTTAGCGGCCGTGGTCAGTCGTCCGCTATGGGGCTGGTTGGCGGATAAGTGGTTCTCTGCGCACACCTTGTTGGCTTGGCAGGGTTTCATTATGGGTATTACGGCATTGCTGACAGGTCAGTTCGGAATGAATTGGGCACCTTGGCTGGTGCTCTCGCTTTGTGCTGTTGCCGGCGCTTCCGCGAGCGGATTTACAGGCTTGGCCTATGCCGAGTGGGCGCGCTTGGGTGGTTCGCAGAGAACGGAGGCAACGGGCTTGGGTTCTGGGTTGATGTTTGCCGGTGTGTTGCTGCTGCCCTCGCTATTTTCTGTGACGGTAACGTCGTTAGATGACTATGGGGTGTCTTATGGTGTCATTGGTGTCTTGGCTGCGCTAGCCGGGTGGAGGTTGTTACGACAGAAAAACGCATAAATTTACTGATGCTTTCATCTCAACACCTTGATTTAGCGAGGATTTTAATAGACCTGGTGACATATTCGTTATAAGCTCATTCCATTCATCCAATTGAGGAGTCCTCATGACAAACCCAATCAAAATCTCACGCCGCAATCTGCTTGGCGCCACTGCCGGTTTGCTTGCCACCGCTGGGCTTAATCCAACGCTCGCCTCTGCGCAGCAAGCCGCTGCGGCTGCAGCAGCCCCGGCCGCGTCTAAAGCAAAGCCTTTGCCGGCCTATGTCAGTTGGAAAGATGCTGACAGCATGATCATTCATACCCCGACAACGATTGAAACCAAACGTGCTGCAATCGGCTCGAGCATCATCACACCGACTGATCGTCTTTTTATCCGAAACAATCTGCCCGCCCCTTCAGCGGCCGATATTGGTGACGTCAATGCCTGGAAAATAAGCATCCAAGGCGTTGGCAAACCACAGACGCTCTCTTTGGGCGATCTCAAGCAGATCGGACTCGACACAATGGCGACGGTGCTGCAATGTTCCGGCAACGGTCGCGCGTTGTTTCCTGGCAAGCCAAGCGGCACAAGATGGCAGACGGGCGCTGCGGGCTGCGTGATGTGGACCGGTGTTTACGTGCGCGACGTCATCAAGGCCTTGGGTGGCGTTTCTGCCGGCATGGTTTATATGACAGGTACTGGTGGTGAAAAGCTTCCCGAAGGCATTGACCCCTTGGCTGTCGTCGTCGAGCGCTCTGTTCCGCTGGCCGCCATGCAAGACGCCATGTTGTCTTGGGAAATGAACGGTGAGCCGATGCCTTTGGCCCACGGTGGTCCCCTGCGCTTGGTCGTGCCTGGCTACAGTGGCGTTAACAATATTAAATACATCAAGCAGTTAGCGTTTACCAAAGAACAAACTCAAGCCGCCATCCAAAAAACAGGCTACCGGATGTCGCCGGTCGGTCAAAAGGGCGATCCAAGCCAAGCTGCGGTTTGGACGATGGATGCCAAATCTTGGGTGACCTCGCCTTCACCTGACAGTGGTCCAGTCAAAGCGGGTGTTGTTCAAATCACCGGTGTGGCCATGGGTGGGTCAGAGGACGTCGCCAAGGTCGATGTATCGCTCGACGGCGGTAAAACATGGCAGGCCGCGCGCTTGATGGGTCCAGACTTGGGCAAGTATGCTTGGCGTCAATTTGTCTTGGCTGCAAATCTGAAAGCAGGTCAATACGATGTCGCCTGCCGCGTCACCACCAAGTCTGGTGTGGATCAGGTCGCGCTGTCGGTGGAAAACGCAGCTGGCTATCTGAATAGTGGCTGGCAAGCACACGTTGTCAAAATCACTGTGGCTTAAACATGCAGAAAACAATCTTTACTCATTTTGCTGGGGTAATCGGTGCAGTGGCACTGGTCTCTGGTGCAGCATTGACTCCGGTTGCTTCGGCAAATGATGAAGAAGGTAAGCTTTTATTTTTAAAAGGGGCAGCGCCAGCCTGCGCGATTTGTCATACCCTTGACGCAGCGGGCGCAGCGGGTGCGGTGGGCCCATCAATGAACGATCTCCAGCCTGACGCTGCGCGAGTCATGAATGCTCTTAAAAACGGCATCGGTCAAATGCCTGCGTACCCAGGCTTGACGCCCGAACAGATGAAAATACTGTCCGAATACGTCGCTAAGGCCAGTCGCGAGTAACATCGGATCAACTGAGCTTAAACACGTGCATGTTGCATAAGTGAAAAATAACGAATACAAATATTCTTAAGACATATTCAGTCAAATTTATAGGAGATTGCTTCATGATGCAGATCCAATTAACGGTGAATGGTCAAGCAGTGACCCTCACCGCAGCACCTAATACTTTGCTAGTCCAGGCTCTGCGCGAGCATCTCCATTTGACGGGTACGCATGTTGGGTGTGATACCGCCCAGTGTGGTGCATGCACGGTTCTCATGAACGGCAATGCGATCAAGTCCTGTAATGTTTTGCTTGCACAGGCTGAGGGCGCGGAGATTGACACCATCGAGGGCTTGGCGCAACCCGATGGCACCATGCATCCGATGCAGGCGGCCTTTAAAGACTGCCATGGCTTGCAATGTGGTTATTGCACACCGGGCATGGTGATGAATGCAGTGGATATTTGCCGAAAGCACCCTGATCCTAGCGCACAACAGATCCGCGAACATTTAGAAGGCAATATTTGTCGTTGTACTGGGTATCAAAACATCGTCAAGGCTGTGCAGCAAGGTGCTGCCGCCATGAAAGCATAAGGAGGCGACCATGGGCGCAAACGAATTCGCAAAATTACCGCATATCGGTGAGTCAGTTTTACGTAAAGAAGACTACCGATTTCTGACGGGTGCAGGGCAATATACCGACGACATTACCCTTGCTCGTATGACGCACGCCGTATTTGTGCGCTCACCTCACGCGCACGCGCGGATTAAAAGCGTGGATACGCGCGCCGCGAAAAGCGCGCCTGGTGTGATTGGTGTACTCGAGGGTAAAGACGTTGCCAACGACAAGATCAACGGTTTACCCTGTGGATGGCTGATCACCAGCACGGACGGTCAACCCATGAAAGAGCCGCCTCATCCTATTTTGGCTCTGGATAAAGTGCGCTACGTGGGTGACCACGTGGTGATGGTGGTGGCAGAGACGCTTGAACAAGCAAAAAATGCAGCTGAGCTCGTCGAAGTGGATTACGAGCCCTTGACCGCCGTGGTGGATGTACGTGATGCAAAGGGCGGGGCAGCACTGCACGATATTGCGCCAGACAATCATTGCTACAAATGGGCGATTGGTGATAA
Organism: Zwartia lucis; assembly: GCF_965234455.1. Classification (GTDB taxonomy): domain Bacteria; phylum Pseudomonadota; class Gammaproteobacteria; order Burkholderiales; family Burkholderiaceae_B; genus Zwartia; species Zwartia lucis. The sequence goes on from NZ_OZ248473.1 coordinate 555,928, forward strand.
AGCGTTGGTGGATGCCGCCTTTGTGGGTGCCGCCCATGTCACTAAGCTTGACCTCATCAACAATCGCTTAGTGCCCAACGCGATGGAGCCTCGCGCCGCGATTGGTTCTTATAGTCGTGCGAATGACGACTACACCCTTTACGTTTCAAATCAGAACCCTCACGTTGAGCGCTTGCTGATGACAGCCTTTGTCATGGGTCTACCCGAACACAAAGTTCGAGTGATTGCCCCTGATGTGGGCGGCGGTTTTGGTTCCAAAATCTATTTGTATGCAGAGGATGTGTGTCTCACCTGGGCATCCAAAAAACTGAACCGTAATATCAAGTGGATATGTGAGCGAGGCGAGGCCTTTTTGTCAGACGCACATGGTCGGGATCACTCAAGCCACGCTGAGCTTGCGTTGGACAAAGACGGAAAATTTTTAGCGTTGCGCGTGCATACAGACGCCAACCTAGGCGCTTATCTCTCTACGTTTTCAACCTGTGTGCCGACGATCCTTTATGCAACCTTGCTGGCCGGGCAGTACACCACGCCGCTCGTCTATGCTGAGGTAGATGCGTGGTTTACCAATACTGCGCCTGTCGATGCGTATCGCGGTGCAGGTCGTCCCGAGGCAACTTATCTGGTGGAACGTATTGTGAGTCGTGCGGCCTTTGAGCTTGGGCTTTCTCAAGATGACATTCGCCGACGTAATTTCATCACCCAGTTCCCTTATCAGACACCTGTTGCACTCCAATATGACATCGGTGACTATGTTGCCTGCATGGATGCTTCGCAAAAGTTGGCAGATGTTGCAGGATTTGCAGCGCGTCAAGCTGCCAGCAAAGTAGAAGGCAAATTACGCGGTATTGGGTATTCAAGCTATATCGAAGCTTGCGGTCTTGCGCCAAGCAATATCGCAGGTGCCTTGGGTGCTCGGGCGGGCTTGTTTGAGTGTGGCGAGGTGCGTGTGCACCCGACCGGTAGCGTGACCGTATTTACGGGTTCGCATAGTCATGGCCAAGGTCACGAAACAACCTTTGCCCAAGTCGTGGCTTCGCGCTTAGGAATCGCGGTCGATGCGGTCGATATCGTGCATGGCGATACGGGTCGAGTGCCTTTTGGGATGGGCACCTACGGTTCGCGTTCGATCTCAGTCGGTGGTGCGGCGATTATGAAAGCCTTGGACAAAATTGAAGCTAAAGCTAAAAAGATCGCGGCGCATTTGCTCGAGGCTTCTGATACAGATATCGACTTTGCAAATGGTGAATTTACTGTGCGAGGAACCGACAAAAAGATTCCTTTTGGCACGGTGGCACTCACCGCGTATGTCCCCCACAATTATCCTTTGGATACCCTAGAGCCCGGGTTGAATGAAACCGCGTTCTACGATCCCACTAACTTTACCTTCCCTTCGGGCACCTACATCGCGGAAGTTGAAGTCGACCCCGAAACGGGCGTGGTGCGTTTGGATCGTTTTACGGCAGTCGATGACTTTGGCACCATCATCAACCCCATGATTGTAGAAGGCCAGGTGCACGGTGGTCTCGTGCAGGGTATCGGACAAGCGCTGATTGAAAACTGCGTGTATGACCGCGAGACTGGGCAGTTATTAACCGGGTCCTTTATGGACTATGCCATGCCGCGTGCTGATGATTTTCCAGAGTTCAAAATCGGTCATGTGTGCACGCCTTGTACGCATAATCCGCTTGGTACCAAAGGGTGTGGTGAGGCAGGTGCGATCGGTTCACCTCCTGCCGTGATCAATGCAGTACTCGATGCCTTGGCGCCCTTGGGTGTCAAGGATCTTGACATGCCTGCGACGCCACACCGCGTGTGGCAAGCCATTCAATCGGCTAAAGCCTAAGGAGAACTGAATATGTATGCATTCACCTATGAGCGTCCAAAAACCCTTGCAGACGCAAGCAAATTCGTCCAAGCGGGTGGGCAGGCTTTAGCGGGTGGTCAAACGATGCTGGCCTCGATGAAGCAACGTTTGATGCAGCCTGAGCAGTTGATTGATTTGCGCGACATTCCCCAGCTTGTGGGGGTCCGCAAGGACGGCGAGCAGATTGTGATCGGTGCGATGACCAAACATTGCGATGTTGAGCATAATGCGCTTGTCAAGCAGCACATCCCAGCGTTATCGGCCTTGGCCGGTGGTATTGGTGACCGACAAGTGCGTGCAATGGGGACCCTCGGTGGGTCCGTTGCGAACAACGATCCCTCGGCGTGCTACCCCAGCGCTTTGTTGGCCTTGAATGCGACGATTCATACCGATGCACGCACCATCAGCGCTCAGGATTTTTTTCTTGGGATGTATGCCACCGCTTTAAATCCCGGAGAGCTCATCACTGCCGTGAGTTTTCCTATTCCTAAGCGCGCGGCCTATGCAAAGTTTAAGCAAGGTGCTTCACGCTTTGCGATGGTGGGAGTGTTTGTGGCGGATACGGCTCAGGGAGTGCGTGTGACGGTCACGGGTGCTTCGAGCGGTGTGTTTCGTCACGCTGGACTAGAAGCTGCACTGACTAAAAGCTTTGCACCTGAGTCGGTCGCCGGAGTCGAGGTCGATGACACAGAGCTCAATAGTGACATCCATGCCTCGGCAAGTTATCGCGCCCAACTCATCAAAGTGCAGACGCGCGTGGCTGTGCAGATGGCGCTTACATAGCGCACAACGCCCCAGTAATGGGGTGTTTTTTGGAAGTTTTCATGGCAGATACGCTCAGCGTTGATTCAGTCCAGGCGTTAACGTCAGCGCTCGCATCCGTTGGTTACTTGGCCGAGCGACGTTTAGTCACAGCCGTGTATTTAAGTCTGACTTTGCAGCGACCTTTGCTACTCGAAGGTGAACCTGGAGTAGGCAAAACAGAGCTCGCCAAGGCATTGGCAAGTGTGTTGAAACGCCCGCTGGTGCGCTTGCAGTGCTACGACGGCATGGAGCAGCGCGAAGCGCTGTATGAATGGAATCACGCTGCACAACTGATGCATATGCGTGCGCAACAAGATCACGCCACACCCGAGCAGCTTGAGCATGCAATTTATCAAGAAAAGTATCTGTTGCGCCGACCGATGTTGCAGGCTTTGCAAACACCTGCACCTGGCGCGGTGCTGTTGATTGATGAAGTCGATCGAGCCGACGCGCCCTTTGAGGCCTTTTTATTGGAGTATCTTGGTGAATACCAAGTCAGTATTCCGGAGCTTGGTACGATTCGCGCGACTATTCCGCCGGTGACGATCCTAACCAGCAATCGAACGCGTGACCTGAATGATGCGGTCAAGCGTCGCTGCTTATATCACTGGATGGACTACCCCGATCGTGAGCGTGAACTTGCAATCGTGCGTGAGAGAGTGCCTCAGGCAAGTCAAGCACTAGCAGAGCAGGTTGCCGCTTTTGTGGAGCGTCTACGCCGTGCGCCTTTTGTCAATGCCTTGAGTCGCTCTCCCGGTATCGCTGAAAGCGTTGAATGGGCCAAGGCTCTCGTGGCGCTCAATACCTTGCAGCTCGATCCCGAAGTGATTCAAAGCACAGTCGGGATCTTATTCAAACAGCGCGAAGATCTTGCTGCACTTGAACCGATGCTTGATGCATTGCTTGCGCCCGATTCAGACATTTAGCGTATTTGTATGCAACTTGGTGATGCGCGCGTAGGAAAAATGGCTGACAACATCGTCGGCTTTGCGCGCACCTTACGACGTGCTGGTTTTCCGATGGATAGTGGTCGTATAGGCTTGGCGCTCGAGTCTGCCTTATTGATCGGGCTCGACAATAAGCAAGATTTTCGTGCGGGTTTGGAGGCCACCTTGGTTTGCCGCCAGCAGGATCTGGAGGTGTTTGATCAGCTGTTTGAGGCTTATTTTCGTAATCCAGAATTTACACAACAATTGTTAGCACAAATGTTGCCTAAAGCCACCGAAGCTGCGCCTGTGCCTAAACGCCGCGCACGCGCCCAGGAGGCCTTGGCCGCTATCGCGTCAAACGCCCCACGCTCTCCTGCGCAAGAGGACTCTGTTGATTTTGATGCCGCGATGACGGCTAGCGATCGAGCAAAACTCCGGCACGCTGATTTTGAAAGCTTGAGCGCAAGCGAGTTTAAACTTGTGCAACGGCTTGCCAGCGAGATCCCACTTTCTTGGCCGCAAGTCCCTGCGCGGCGGACACAACGCAGCCTCTCAGGCACTCGGGTGGATTGGACGCAGACGCTCAGAGAGACGGCACGCTTAGATGGCGAGTTGTTATCTTTGCCCCATCTAGCTCGACGCACCCAAGCCTTACCCGTATTGATTTTGGTCGACGTGTCGGGCTCGATGGAGCGGTATGCCAGATTGATGCTGGCTTTTTTACATCAAAGTACACGTGGACGATCGCGCTCGGTCTACGCCTTTGGTCATCAGCTGACGGACTTAAATCGTGCATTTCGGCATACAGAGACTGACCTGATGCTCTCTAGCGCGAATCAGCTGATTCAGGATTTTGCGGGCGGTACGCAGATCGGACGCTCGCTTGAGCAGTTGCGCTTAACCCAGCAGCGACACGTGATCGGTCGTCGGACAGTCGTGCTGCTGATTACCGATGGTCTCGATACCGGCGAGCCAAGTGTCTTGGCTCGGGAGCTCGAATGGCTCAAACGCAACTGCCGAAGCTTATTGTGGCTCAACCCCTTGCTGCGCTTTGAGCACTATGTCCCGAGTGCGAGTGGCGCAAGCGTCATACATCAGCACGCGGACCGCTTGCTTGCCATACATAATCTTGCACATTTGGAGCAATTAGCGCAGTCTTTGGCAGAGTTAGTTAAACAGTAGGTATTTAAACGAGAGAACCCTATGGATATGCAAGGAAATCGCCAACTTGGTGTTTCACAACAACAAGCTTGGGATGCACTCAACGATCCCATGATCTTAAAAGCCTGTATCCCTGGATGTGAAAAGTTTGAGCTGATTGCAGACAACCAATACGCAGTGATTGTCGCTGTCAAAATCGGTCCTGTGGCGGCAAAGTTCAACGGCAAAGTCACCTTGGCAGACATTCAAGCACCCGCGTCCTACTCTCTGCAGTTCGAGGCTCAAGGCGGTGTGGCAGGTTTTGGACAGGGCGAGTCAAAAGTAGAGCTTGTGGCCAATGAGGGTGGCTGCGAACTACGCTACGCCGTGCATTCCAAGGTCGGAGGCAAAATTGCCCAACTTGGCCAACGATTGATCGACGGTGTCGCGAAATCGTTGGCCGAGGATTTTTTCAAACGTTTCGAGCTTGCTCTACAAGAGAAATATCCAGAGGCTGCAAATATTTTGTCGTCCGAAGATCAGGAAGGAGGCGCAACCCAAGAAGTTAAAGACTCAGCCCCCAAGTTCCTTGGAATACCCAAGTGGCTTTGGCCTTATTTGTTGGGCTTTATAGCAGGATCGTTTGTTTCTTGGGTGATGCGCTAGTTGAGGTTAGTGAAAATTAAGGTTTTTCCGGGGAAATTATCAATGAATTCATTTCATCGGTGTTGTGAAATCTAAATCATTGATTACTTGTTGTCACGCAGATAAGGTAGTGAGGGATCTGCTTGGAGCTTGATGTCTGAATGATTGGACGTACACGTGTGATGCCCTCGGTCGATCTGGATGTAGGCTATCCCGCTCGGCGACCGACTGTCATCAAGATACAGCTGCGTGATGGACGCAGGCTTGTCCAGTCTTTGGGTCAGTGGCTGAGCAGATTGAGGAAATGGTTTTTTCACTCGATCAACATACCAATATTGACATATTGGCGCAATTACTTCGCGTCTCTGTCGCGAATGAGGGGGTTTCTACATGATGTTATCCGAGCAAAATGGAAACCTGCCTGATTATGAAATTATTGCGTTGAAGTACGCGAGTAGGCCGGCTTTGCGTGCTGCGAATTTTGGTGGCGGAGATCCGCATGATGGTCCGATGCCTTTGGATTATTACGTGTGGGTTGTACGAAACAAAGACGATTTTTTTTTGATTGATACGGGATTCGCCGAAGACATGGCGATCAAGCGTCACCGCACTTTGCATCGAACCCCCATGGAGGCGCTTAGTCTGATTGGTATTACACCGGAGAGGATCAAGGATATCGTCATTACTCATCTTCATAATGACCACATCGGGACCTTTGACGCCTATCCAAATGCAAGATTTCATCTTCAGGACTCAGAGGTTGAGTTTGCGACGGGTCGTCATATGGCATGTGTGTTGCATAGCCGGCCCTACGAGGTCGATCATGTCGCTGGAGTCGTGAGGCTTGTCTACAAAGATCGCGTGGTCTTTCACAACGGTGACGGGGTGATCGCCCCTGGCTTGAGTGTGCATCGCGTGGGGGGACATACAGCAGGCATGCAAGTGGTGCGTGTGCACACTGCCAGAGGCTGGGTTGTTCTAGCTTCTGACGCAAGTCATTTTTATGAGCACTTTGTGACCAGGCGGTTCTTTCCGCTTGTCTTTCATGTCGGTGAGGTGATGCAAGGCTATCAGCTGTTACATACTCTCGCCGAGTCGCAGGATCACATTATTCCAGGTCATGACCCGTTGGTGATGGATTTATATCCAACCTGTTCTAAAGCGCTTGAAAACATCGCCGTGCGTCTTGATCTGCCTCCCAAGGCCTCCATCGCGGAAACCTTGGCAGCAAGAAAATTTTAACGATCCCAGTCCGGATTGTCAGTGATGTATTGTTTTAGAAAATCAATAAAGACGCGGACCTTTGCGGACAAATGCCGATTGGGTAGATAGACCACGGATACCGGCGGTCCGATGGCGCGGTAGTCATTGAGAATGGTTCGAAGCTTTCCGGTCCTGATTGCTTGACCTGCAATAAAGTTGCTAATCATGACGATGCCGACCCCGGAGCACGCCGCCTCCAGAAGGGATTCGGCATTGTTGATGTTGAGGCGGCCCGAGACGGTCTTGCTGAAAGTGTGCGTGCCCTTTTGAAAGTGCCACTCTCGATATCGACCTGAGTTCATCATCACATAAGAGAGGCAATGATGCTGATCGAGATCGTCCGGTGTTTGAGGCTCTCCACGCTTTGCCAGATACTCTGGTGAGGCGCACGCGACGAACTGCAAATGACAGAGATGTCGGGCGATGAGGCGATTGTCTGCAGGCTCTCCAATCAATACCGTTGCATCAATGCCCTCGTAGGCTAAGTCCACGCTTCGGTCGCTGAGCTCTGCGTCGACAATCAGATCCGGGTAAAGGTCGATGAATTTGCTCAGAGCCGGAACGATGACTTGTCTTCCAAAGCCTACCGGAAGATGAATCCGCAGTCGACCGTTTGGCGTCGATGTCGCTCGACTCAAGGTATTTTCGGCATTTTCAATATCCAACAGAATCTGTTGGCATTGCTCGAAAAATCGTGTGCCCTCGTTTGTCAGGCTCACAGAGCGTGTGGTGCGGTGCAGCAGTTTGACCCCAAGCTCTGACTCTAGCCTCGTAATCGCCTTACTGACGGCCGAGGAAGTGAGACTGAGTCTGTTTGCTGCAACCGTAAAGCTTTTTGTTTCCGCTACGCGAAAAAAAACACGTAGCGCATTAAGGTTCTCCACTTTTGCTTGCCTCTTTATGCCATTATTTGTGAATTTATTTCAATAGTATTCTGAATTTTTGCCGATTGATCGTTTTTTTATAAGCTATTAGAGTCTAAGGAGATGAGGAAAGATCGTCAAGGCAGTCCGGAGATTATTGAAAATGCTGATACAGCAACCAGGCAAAATCGGAAGCGTGCGGATTAAAAATCGCATTGCTATGGCACCGATGGGAACGAATTACAGCACGACAGACGGGCTTTCAACTGAGAGAGATAAGCAGTACTACGCTGAGCGTGCGAAGGGCGGCGTTGGAATGATTATGACCGAAGCAATGGTCGTGACAGCTCAGGCTCGACCCCATCACAATTCATTGTGTTGCTATCACGACAGGTTCATCCCTGGTCTGGCCAGTTTGGTCGAAGCGATCAAGGAACATGACTGTGCGGTGTTTGGGCAACTCAATCATCGGGGTGCCTTACTGCGTCGTTCAGTCCTAAATATGGAACCTGTGGGGCCGTCACCTTGGCACAATCCAAATACAGGTGACGCAGTCCGACCTCTCACTATTCCTGAGATACGCGAGATTCAGAAGCTATTTGTGACTGCTGCAAAACGTCTGTGGATCGCAGGTTATGACGGTGTCGAAGTGCATGCCGCGAATGGTTATTTATTTCAACAGTTTTTTACGCCTCGCTTGAATCATCGAACAGATCAGTATGGCGGCTCTATTGATAATCGAATGCGTTTGTTGTTGGAAACAATCGATCAGTTAAAAGATGCGATTCCCGAGCTTAGTTTGATTGTGCGCTTAAGTGTGAGCGAATTTATCGAAGGGGGATATTCCACGGAAGAGGCGGTTCATTTAGCTAAAACGCTGGAGCAATACGGGGTGGATGCAATTGATTTGTCAGGGGGTAGCAATGAGAGTCCTCAGCTATCAAAGTACTGTATCCAGCCCCCGTCCTTTGCGCGCTCATTTTTGGTTGATTTGGCTAAGCCGTTCAAGCAGGTGCTCAAGATCCCTGTCATGGTGGCTGGTCGTATTGTCGATCCCGCGGATGCGGAGAGGATGCTGCAAGAGGGAAGTGCGGATTTTGTCTCTGTAGGGCGTGCCCTGTATGCCGATCCCCACTGGTGCAAAAAAGCGTTTGGACAGTTAAACGTACCGATCCGCTCCTGCATTGCCTGTAATGTATGTTTTGAAAGATTGACGCTCGAGAAAGATGTATCTTGCGTACAAAATCCAATGATCGGCACAGAGTTTGAAGCGCTTGAGTTTGCAGAACCACAGTTATTCAACACACATCGTGCGAAGTCTGCACGCGTGTTGGTGTTAGGTGCTGGAGTATCAGGTATCGAAGCCGCGCGCGTGCTCGCCGCACGAGGGCACGAGGTTGAAGTTTGGGAAAGCGCCAACCGTCCAGGCGGTCAGATTCATCTCGCAGCCGCTGCACCAGACAAGACTGAAGTATGGCCAGTCTGGACCTATCGCTGGGAGTCGATACAAGCGCTTGGTGTGCCTGTACGTCTTGGTACTCAAGCAACTGAGGCTGGGATTAAGGCTTACAACCCTGATTTCATCGTGGTGGCAACGGGAGCGAGTCCTGCTCCGCCACCGATCAAGGTCGATACGCTGGATCGCAGCGTCAAGGTCATTCATGCATGGGACGCGCTTAGCATGCTTGAACAGTTCACGCCTGAGCATACGGTTACGATCATTGGCGGCGGCATGGTGGGGGCTGAAGTCGCGGATAGTTTGCGAATCATCGGGTGTGAAATCAACCTCCTGGAAATGCAGCCCACGATTGCAAATGGCATGGCGAGAAACAATCGATTCGAGTTGATCGAGCGACTTCAGGCGGATGGCGTCAATATTGTCACGGGCTGCCATATCGATAGCCTTGTGGATAAGTACTGCAACGTAACTTTGTCGGATGGAAAAAAGGACAAACTCGAGATCGGTCAGTACTTAGTCTTTGCGACGGGACCACGTCCAAATTTAGATGTGATGGACGTTGTGACGCATTCTGGTGTCGCTCATGCACGTATCGGCGATTGCAATGTGCCAGGCGATTTTTTAACAGGGATCAGGGATGCGGGAATGGTGGCGATGAGCGTTGACAATTACGCACGTCGTCAGGTATTTGACAATGTTTTAAAAGTATAGGGATCGAGATGGTGGATCAAAGTCAAAAAATTACTCAAGATATATATGAAGTTTTTGCGATTCGATATGCAACGCGGAATGCAAAACGTACTAATCATTTCATTGGTGGCGATCCACACGATGCACCGATGCCAATGGATTATTACGTGTGGCTGATTCGCAATCATGAACGCACGATCGTTGTCGATACTGGTTTTGGTCCAGAGGTGGCAGCAAAGCGCGGACGAACCTTTTTACGGCAGCCTCGCGAGGGACTGGCTCTTCTTGGCGTCGATGCAGACACTGTCAAAGATGTCGTGATTACCCATTTGCACTACGACCATGTCGGAACGTTTACTGACTTTGCTGTCGCAAAATTTCATTTGCAGGATGATGAAATGTCTTACGCGACCGGCCGTCATATGCGCTATCGTCAATTCAATCATGGCTATGAGGTCGATGAGGTTGTTGGTATGGTGCGGATGGTTTATAAAGACCGCGTGATCTTTCACAAAGGTGATGAAGTCATCGCTCCTGGCGTTTCACTGCATCGCATAGGGGGACATACGCACGGTCTCCAGTGCGTGCGGGTCAAGACACAGCGCGGCTGGGTTGTGCTGGCCTCGGATGCAAGCCATTACTACGAGCATTTCGAAGAAAAAAGGCTCTTCACCACAATGTTTAATTTAGGTGAGGCCATGGAGGGTTACGAAACACTTCGCCAGTTGGCAGATTCGCCCGAACACATTATTCCAGGTCATGATCCTTTGGTTATGACGCGATACCCAGCAGAAAGCGAGTCGTTGAAAGGAGTGGTTGTACGTTTGGATGTTGCACCTATTGCGTCTGAAAAGTGATCGGACGCCAAACAAGTCTAATTATTCAGGAGAAATAAAATGAAAATAAAAAATGTATTAATGGCAGTAGTCGCAGGTCTATTTGTTCAGGCTCCCGTCCTTGCACAAACCTATCCAAATAAGCCTATTCGTATGCTTGTGGCATTTCCTGCAGGTGGGAGTGCGGATATCGTGGCAAGACAGGTCGTGGAGGAGGTCAGCAAGTCCACAGGTATGAACTTCATTATTGAAAACCGTACAGGCGCGGGTGGCAATATCGCCTTTGAGGCGATCACAAAAGCTGATCCTGACGGCTATACCTTGTTGTTCAGTACGCCGGGACTTGCGATTAACCAAAGCCTCTATACCAAGGTGAATTACAAAGCTAATGATGTCACAGCGATTTCACTCGTGGGCGAAGCGCCCTTGCTGTTAATGGTTCGCCCATCACTTCCCGCCAAAACAGTACAGGAGTTGGTTGCGGCAAGTAAGGCTTCGCCCGATGCGATTCGTTTTGGGAGCGCCGGTAGCGGAAGTTCCTCTCATTTAGCAGGCGAGGTATTTCGCGATTTGTCTGGGATGCAATATCTGCACGTACCATATCGTGGGGGTGGTCCAGTTTTTGTAGATATTGTGGGTAATCGAGTCGACATGACCTTTTTACCGATCGCTGAAAGTCTGCCCTATGTTGTAGATAATCGCCTGCGTGCAATCGGCCAGACAGGCACGAAACGTGCCTCGATCGCACCAAATATCCCGACTCTTGCTGAACTTGGTGTCAAAGGCTATTCAGTCAGCACGTGGTACATGCTGGTGGGGCCACCAAAGCTACCTAAAAATGTCGTCGATACGCTTTACAAAAATTTCAGTGCTGCTTTAAATCAGCCTGAGCTTCGTAAAAAATTAGATGATCGAGGTGTCACGATTTTGAATGAAGATCCCGCTAAGACTACCGCGTTTTTAAAAGCGGAAACAGAAAGCTGGGCCAAGATAATCAAGTCCGCCAATATCAAAGTGGACTAAGCCTTAAAGGAAATGATGCATGAGTAGCTCGAAACCACCCCTGCTCGAAAACGCCACACGTGATCTGGCAAAGTTTGCGGTAGATATCCGCTTTGAATCGATTCCAAAAGAGGTGATTGATCGATTGAAAACGAGTGTGCTGGACAGCATTGGTTGCTGTCTGTTTGGTGCGACGCTACCTTGGACACAACGTGTTCAAGCCATGGTGGAGCGGGAAGGGGCAAGACCCGTGGCAGCAATATTTGGCACGGGTCGTCAATCTTCCATCGCGGGGGCCGTGCTCGTCAATGCGACGGCCGGCCATGCCTTTGAGTTAGATGATATTCATAAAGAGTCGATTGTTCATCCCGGTTCGATTGCATTACCAGTTGCTTTGGCGTTTGCGCAGGAGCAGTCTGGTCGCAGTGGACGAGATGTGTTGACTGCGATGGCGGCAGGCTATGAAATTGGTGTCCGCGTGGGTAATGCAGCAACGATGTCCTTGTTCTTTAGGGGCTTTCATCCACAAGGAACCTCTGGTGTCTTTGTTGCAGCCGCGACGGCAGGTCATATGCTTGGGCTTAATGCCTTGCAGATGCAGCATGCGTTAGGTATCGTTGGATCTCAGGCAGGTGGGCTGATGGCGGCTCAAGAGGGAGCCATGGTTAAGCGTTTTCATTCTGGGCGCGCAGCACAAAGTGGCGTGTATTCTGCACAACTTGCTTCAGATGGTTTTACAGGTATTTTGGATGTGCTTGAGGCAAGCTACGGTGGCTATCTCAGCTCATACTCCGAGACACCTAACGCTGCGAGGCTGACGGACGACTTAGGGTCCGTATGGGAGACAGGAAAGATTGGTTATAAGCCTCATGCAAGCGTCACGAGTATTCATGCGGCATTAGATGCACTCGTGCATCTGATGAAAACGCACACTTTACAGCCAGAGGATATCGCTCAGGTCAAAGTCGGTGTGAGTCATATGACGTATGTGCATTGCGCCTGGGATTACAAGGCCCAAGGCGTCACCGCTGCACAGATGAATCTGTATTACGGCTTGGCAGTCGTGGCTTACGATGGTGTGGCCTTTGTCAGGCAGTATCGAGAGGATCGTTTGACTGATCCGAAATTGCTGGACTTTATTACGCGTATCACTGCTTATGATGATCCTGAGATTAATGCGATGGGTGCGGCATTCCGTCACGCTGCACGTGTTTCAGTGACAACAAGGAGCGGAGCCACGCATAGTCATGAGATTCTTAACAGGCGTGGTAGTCCCGAAAATCCGCTCTCAGCCGATGATGTGGAATACAAGTTTCGTAACGTCGTTGAGTCATGCTTGAGTCCTTCGCAGATCAATCATGTCGTCGATCTAGTGGATGAGATGGACAGGAAAAATAATTTATCCGAACTGATTTCATTGCTTGCTGCGCAGCGGCAAGTTTGATCAATATTTAATTTTAATTGTTAATGATTGGAGACGTAGGACATGAAAAAAGATTCAGCAACCATTTCGGAAATCATCGCCCCACATTATTGTGGAATGACATATGAAAAATTACCTAAGGCCACGATTGAGTCCGTCAAGCATTTGCTGCTTGATTACCTAGGTGTTGCCGTTAGTGGAAGTCAGACTGAGAGTGGGCGTGTTGCGCGCGAATTCGCTGCTAGCACAGGCGGTCATCCTCAGGCGACACTGATTGGTGATGGCCGACGTGTGCCTGCGATGTCAGCGGCATTTGCGAATGCGATTTCTTCACATAGCGTAGAGCTTGATGATATAGATGTTTTGGCGCTGTTTCACTTTAGTCCACCGGTTTACTCCTCTTCGATTGCTGTTGCTCAGCAGGTGAGTGCCAGTGGTCGGGATCTTGTGACAGCTTTAGCTGCCGGTTGTGAAATGATGGAGCGTGTCAGCAAAGCGGCAAATTCGTCTTTACGTAACCGAGGATTTCATACCACACCTACTTGCGGAACCTTTGGTGCAACAGTCGCTGCCGGTCGCCTTCTCAAACTCTCTCCTGAAGTGATGGTGTCTGCGTTAGGTCTGGCAGGTGCCCAGTCTGCGGGCTTAATGGAGATGTATGGCCCATCGATGCAAAAGCGTTTTAATCCAGGTCCTGCTGCACGCAGTGGCATTACAGCAGCTTCGATTGCACAATTAGGCTTTACTGGTGCAGCAACGATATTTGATGGAGAGCGTAGTTTTTTGAATGCGTTTACGGATGAACAGCATCCAGAGCAGTTGACAGCAGACTTAGACAAGCCCTACCAACTTGACATCGAATTCAAACCTTACTCTTGTGCGCGTCCGATTCATAATGCGATTGACTGTGCATTGGAGATTCGTAATAAGCACGCGCCTAAACTGGCGAACATCAAGCACATCAAGATGGCACGTCACCCCGACTGGGCCCACTATCATCAAAATCCAAACCCATCGACCTATCACGAAGCACAAGTCAGTCTTCCTTACTCAGTGGCTGTCGCTCTGAAAGATGGACAGGCTCTTTTTGCTCAATACAACAATGCACGTCTTAAAGAAGATGATTTGATGCGAGTCTCCAATCTCGTTGAATTCGTTGTGGATGCTTCATTGCCAAGAGGTGTTTCTTGTCTAATGACACTGACAACAAACGATGGACAAGTATTTTCATCTCAAGTCGATTATCCAAAGGGCTCGATTCAGAACCCGATGAGTCCTGCTGAGTTACGTGTGAAATTCGATAGTTTGGTGATTCCGACGCTTGGCGAGGAGCGCGCCAAGAAGATTGCCGATACCGTAGCCAATATTGAGGCGTGTTCAGATATTAACCAGTTGATGGCACATCTTGGTTGATCTATTAGTTAAAACGGCATTTTATGCATGTTCATTCTTATCTAAAGGAACATCAAATGACTCAAACACTACGCAGGAATAACAACAGACGACACGTGATGAAAACGGGTCTTTATGGATTTGGTTTGGTGATTGTCACGGCGTGTCTGTTTGGCACGCCCTCGCCATCTTTTGCTCAGGGCAAGTTCCCTTCGCAGCCAATCACAATTGTTGTTGGATTCCCCCCGGGCGGATCCAATGACATTGTCGCGCGCATAATTGCCCCCAAGCTTTCATCCATTTTGGGTGTGCCAGTGATCGTTGAGAATCGTGCAGGTGCCAATGCAACGGTTGGTACGGATTATGTTGTGCGTTCAAAACCTGATGGTTATACCCTGACGCTCGGCAGTGCTAGTCCGCTTGCCATTAGTCCTCATACTTATAAAAACCTTCCCTATACACCGCTTAAGGATTTGGTGACGATCAATACTGTTGCGTCGACTCCTGAAGGTATTGCCGTTCACCCCTCTGTTCCTGCAAAGAATATGGCGGAGTTAGTGGCACTGTCAAAGAAACAAGATATTACGATGGCTTCAGCGGGTGCTGGTGGCCTTCCACATCTTGCAATTGAGTTGCTTAAGAATGAATCTGGCGGTCGTTTTGTACACGTGCCTTATAAAGGTGCGACACCGGCCGTGACGGATACTGTTGGTGGACATGTTAATGGTGTCATTATGGATCTTCCTGTACTCATTCCAATGATCAAGGACGGTCGTCTCCGCGGCTTGGCAGTGGCGGATGTTAATCGTGCCGAATTAACCCCTGATCTCCCAACCACCAAGGAGGTTGGATTACCTGGCGTATTAGCTTTTAATTGGTTTGCACTGATGGCGCCTGTTAAGACGCCTTCGACCATTGTTGAAAGGTTGCATGCGGCAGTTGTCGAAGCGGCCAACAGTCCAGATGTCAAGAAAAGGCTGATCGATGTCGGGATAGCGCCATTGACGCAGTCTTCGGTTAAAGATGCAAATGCGTTTATGCAAAGTGAAACAGAAAAATGGGGCAAAGTCGCAAAGGGAGCAGGAGTCACCGCTGATTAGTTCATTCTTTTTTAATTTTCATAAAGGGGACATCGTGAATAATTTTTGCGTTCGTATGTTGAGTATTTCGCTAGGCTTATTGAGTTTGTTAGGTCTGAATGTTCAGGCTGACACATACCCAAACAAATCTATCAAGCTCGTTGTCCCCTATACGCCCGGTGGTGGCACCGATATTCTCGCACGGATGTTGAGTCGGGACTTATCTAAAGCGCTTGGCGTGACGGTACTGATCGACAATAAGCCAGGTGCAGATGGCATCATCGGTACGGATATTGTGGTGAAGTCTCCTCCAGACGGCTACACACTCCTGATTGATGGAACGAGCCAAGCCTACAATGTGGCTTTTGGAAAAAAACTTCCTTATTTATCATCAAGAGATCTTGAACCTGTCGCTCAGACTGCGATTCAACAAGTTTTATTGGTCGTGAATACCAGTCTTCCGATCAATTCGGTCAAGGAACTCATTGCTTATGCCAAAGCGAATCCTGGAAAATTGAGTTATGGATCTAGTTCAAACGCCAATACGTTGCCGATGGAATTATTAAAGATATCAACGGGTATCGATGTGGTGCATATCCCCTACCGCGGTTCTGGCCCGATGTTGACTGACCTGCTCGGTGGTCAGGTGCAACTTGCAATGAGTGGTGCGGCAGCGCCCTTGCCGCATGTCAAGGCAGGAAAGTTAAGAGTTCTAGGTATTGGCGACTCCGTGCGCTCCTCTTCGCTACCAGAGTTTCCAACGATTGCTGAGGCGGGTGTGCCGGGCTTTCAAACCATTCAGTGGAGTGGCATCTATGCCCCAAAAGGAACGCCTACCCCAATTATAGAAAAGCTCAACCAGGAAATTGTAAAAATTTTAAAAACGCCTGAATTTAAAAAACAATTAGCGGCAGCTGGTTTTGATGAGGTGGTTGGTACCAATACTCCAGAGGCATGGAGAAAATTGGTTGCAGATGAGGTCATCAAGTGGTCTAAGATCGTTGATGAAGCGAAATTGAAACCACAATAATTTTAAATATAAGGATGTTGACGTGGATAACTTCAATAGTGACTGCTGCGTATTTGGCTTTGAGTGGCATTGAAGGTCCTCGACAAATTTTAGAAGCCGAGGACGGAAGTTTTTTTTGCAATGTCAGATACTTCAAGACCCGTGCGGATAGAGCCTTGTAAGCCTCTCCTCTTTATCGCTTTTTTGACTGCATTAATTCAACTGAACATTCGCTTCTCTTGCGACTTTGCCCCATTTGTCTACTTCATCCTTGACATACTTTGAAAACTCAGCGGGTGAACTGCCTACGGGGGTCGCAGAGATCGCGGCAAAGCGATCTTTGATCTCTTGCGTTTTTAGGATCGCGATCGTTGCGTCAGCGAGTTTGTTGATGATGGCGGGCGGTGTACCGGCGGGTGCAAACAGTCCATTCCAGGAGTCGGCTTCGATGCCAGGCATGCCTGCTTCGGCCATGGTGGGGACGTCCGGTAATTGAGCCAAGCGATGACTTCCGGCGACAGCGATCGCACGTACTTTGCCCGATTGAATCGCAGGCATGACGCCGCTGGCGGTTTTAAAACCCATGCCTACGGTTCCACCTATGACATCTGTTAGAGCCGGCGCCGCACCTTTATAGGGAATATGCAAAACGTCGATACCAGCGCGTAGTTTGAGCATTTCACCCGCATGGTGTTGCATGCCACCGGCACCCGAAGACGCGTAGTTCAATTTGCCGGGTCTGGCTTTGACATAAGCGATGAGTTCATCAAGCGTTTTAACAGGCAGATCTGTATTGACGACTAATACGCTCGGCGAGGACATGATCTGAGTGATCGGTGCAAAATCTCGCACCGTGTTGTAGCCGAGATTTTTGTAGATCCCCATGTTGGTGGTGTTGGCGACCGTACCGACTAAGAGCGTATAGCCATCAGGTTTGGCTTTGGCGACAAATTCTGAGCCGATGTTGGAGCCGCCTCCCGGTTTATTTTCAACAATAATGGGCTGACCGAGTTCTTTTTCTAGCTTGGAGGCGATCAGGCGCGCAAAGACATCCGTGGGGCCACCGGCCGCAAAGCTGACAATTAAACGAATAGGCTGGGCAGGGTAGGCGGGCTGGCTGGATGCTGGAGCGGCAAGTAAAGCAACAAAGAAAGCGAAAGAAAGCCCGAGGTACTTCTTTATTTCGACTAAAAAAAAGTGCATGAAGTGACTCCATTTTTTAAGTTATTCTGTTTAGATTAACGGGCAAACAAAAAAAATGATAGAAGAGACATGACGATGAGTGAAAAAATCACGATCGCGCAGTTGTTGGTGCATAAACTTGGGCAAAAGGGCGTTAAAAAAATTTTCGGTCTTCCTGGTGGGGGTTCCTCGCTTGACGTGATCGCTGCCGCCTCTGCTCAAGACATCGAATTCATCCTCACTAAAACTGAAAACGCAGCGGTCATGATGGCGGGTGCGCTTTCTGAGACGACGGGTGTGCCGGGTGTCGCACTTATGACCAAAGGTCCAGGGCTCACCAACAGTGCTAACGGCGTGGCGTATGCGAGTTTGGATCGTGCACCAGTCGTGGTGTTGACAGACGGGTTTACCCCCAAACAGTTGTCCTATATCACGCATCAGGTATTTGATCAGAAAGCGGTCCTGGCACCGATCGTCAAAGCCGTCAGCCGACTCGAGTCTGAAGATCCAGAGGCTGAAATTGAGGCTTTGCTCGCTTTGGCTTGTGCCGGCCCCATGGGACCTGTGCATATTGAGTTGACTTCGGAGACTGCTCGCAAGCTTGTCTCAATGTCTTCTGAAAATCGCGTCAACGCGACGCGGACTAAGCTTCAGACTGACGAGCATGGGGTCTCGCCGACGATACAGCTACAAGAGCTTCAGGCAAGATTAAGACTGGCGCGTCGGCCTATTGTTGTTCTGGGCTTGGAGGCGCGCGCTCATGCAGAGATCATCAGAAAGTTTGTCGATGCGTTGGGTTGTGCCGTACTGACGACGTATAAAGCCAAAGGTGTGATACCTGATTCGGATCCCCGCGTAGTGGGTATCTTTACGGGTGGCTCGCTTGAGCAAGAGGCCATTGCCGCCTCTGATCTGATGATTTTGATCGGCATGGATCCCGTCGAGTTGATCTTGCAGCCTTGGCGCTACGACACTCCCGTGGTGGATATCGCTGCGTGTGTGCATCCCGTCCATTATGTGGTGCCTGAGATACGTGTGGTGGGGGTTTTGACGGATATCCTGCAGACGTTGATAGCGTCGCAGGGCTATGAGCAAGGCGGCTGGAGTGCGTCTGCGCTTGATGCTTTACGCGAAAGTGCGCAAAAGCAGTTGACGTATTCTCCTGTGCAATACGGAGTCGCACCTGATCGGGTTGCGCAATTAGCCGCACTTTGTTGTCGTGAGGCAGGGGTTAAGCCCATGTTTTCGATTGATGCGGGCGCACACATGTTTTCCGTGGCGGGATTTTTTCCTGCGGAGCGTGCGGGGGATGTCCTCATCTCTAATGGCTTGGCGACGATGGCTTTTGCTTTGCCGGCTGCGATTTCAGCCGCGGTGCAAGAGCGAAATACGTCGGTCTTGTGCTTTACCGGGGATGGTGGTTTGATGATGTGTCTCGGTGAGCTCTGCACCGCGGTTGAGCAACAGGCTCAGGTCATCGTGATCGTTTTTAATGATAGTGCCTTATCTCTCATTGATATCAAACAACAGAGTCGTTCGATGAAACCGGAGGGAGTGCGTTGGCGTCACCACGACTTTGCGGCGACGATGGAGGCACTCGGTGGTGTGGGTATCCGCGTCTCGAATGAGCAAGAATTTGTAGAGGGGATGCAACGGGCCCTAGCTTGCGATGGTCCATCATTGCTCGATGTTTCGATCGATCCGTCCGGGTACCCAGAGCAACTCAAGGCAATGCGGGGTTAAATTCAATCTAGGAGGCTGAGGATCATGATTCACGTTTCAACAAAGCAGGAGTCCTTGAGTAACAGACGACTATCGCGCATGGAGAGCGGCGAGGTGCACTGGAGGACGGATTTTCTGCGCCCTTCGGATGCGGTGTCACACGATAGTAAAGCCGTCTCTCCGCAAGCGTTTTTGATCGAGATGACGCCTCAGGAAATCATCCACCCGCATTTTCATGAGGTGGAGCAGTTTCAGGTGTTTTTTGAGGGGGAAGGGCAGATGGGGCGTACCGAGGGCAAGCTTGGCCCTGCGGTGGTGCATTACACGGATGCCTATACAGGCTACGGACCCATCACGGCGAGCCAGCAAGGACTTTCTTATTTCGCCTTGCGTCCGCGCAAAGATCCTGGGGCGATTTATCTACACAAGGAAGGCTATCGTGAAAAACTCCGTCCTTCGAAAAAACGGCACTTTTCCATTCCTTTTGTGAAAAGTACGCAGGCCGTGCTGGGTCATCTGGATCATCCCGTTGTGGAGCCACTTTTTGACGATAGTCACTACGCGCTCGATGATGGTTTGTCTGCGAGTTTGGTTAGACTTGGTCCAAACAAATCTTTTACGATTCACTCCAGTACTCAGAGTGGTGGTCAGTATCTCGTCAATATTCAGGGTGTTCTAAAGTATGGCGATCGTGATTTCGCGGAGTCGTCTGTTTTTTTTAGCGAACCATCCGACTTTTCCTTTGCGGTCGAGTCAAGGGAGGCAGGTGCAGAGTTTTTAGTTTTACAGTTTGGTCGTGATCTGTGCTTGGAGTGCTAAATGCTTTCTTAAGAGCTAGAAGGATGGCTGTTTTTTTTTAATATATTGAGCAGGTCTAAGCGAACGGATTCGATATGTTCTGCAAGCATTGAACATGCAGCTTTAATATTTTTTTTCTTTGCAGCATTAATTAGGTTTGCATGTTCTTTCTCTGCCCGCTTTCTAGCCTCCTTGGATGAAAGCTGAACCCTAGTGTAACGATCGCTTTTTTGCAGAAGTCCTGCGACGACGGAAACTGTCTGTGGAAGCTCGGCGCGAGAATACAGTGTGGAGTGCAAACTTGTGTTGAGTTTGCCCCACTGTGTTAAGTCCCCGCTTCTGATTGCTGCACCAAATTCATGTTGGATTTCATCTAGAAGTGCAAAATCGACCTCTGTTAGTTTCGGAATTGACTCTTTAAAGAGTCTTGTTTCTAAAATAAGCCGTAAATCGAAAACGTCATTGATTTCTGCTTTGGAGAGGCTGGTGACGACGGCCCCTTTGTGGGGAATCATTTTCACAAGCCCTTCTGATTCCAATTGAATGAGGGCTTCTCTTACTGGAATCCTGCTGGCGCCAAATGCCTTTGCAAGTGCATCTTGGCGGAGTTGCGTTCCGGCTGAGTAGTGGTCACTCAAAATTTCTTGACGCAACTTGTCAGCAATGGCGTTGGCGAGTGTTTTATGTTCCATGTTTTTGTAGAGGATGAACTTTGATCATTCTACGGGAAATCCATTGACTTGCATATTTTATACAATATACAATTATTTGAATAAATTAAAAACCTAGCCATGCAAGGTATGTGATGCTAGAAAAAAATGTGACAAAAGAGTTTACACATCCAAGCCAGTCGTCCTTTTGGACACGTTGCGTCATTACTGCCTCAAGTGCCACGCTTGGGGTAGAAAAAAAATGTATTACAGGACTGATGTTCCTGCTGACTTTTTTGATATTACTAAATGTTGTAACCCGCTATAGCGGTGCACCGATATATTGGATTGATGAGTCGGCTGTTTATTCTGTAGTGTGGCTCACGTTTATCGGTGGTTCAGCCATGACTCGTCTAAGAATGGACTTTGCAGTCAGTATTGTGACGGACAGATTGCCTCAGACTTATAAAAAAACCGCCAAGGTTTTGGCAGGTACAGGTGTCACTTTTTTTGCAATTGCTTTGACATGGATGTGTGTGCTCTGGTTTGATCCGGTCGGATATTTCCAATCGGGTTTTGATGCTAAGGCGCTAGCTGGTAAAACATTTAATTTTCTTTATACGGAAAGAACCCAAACACTAGGGTGGCCCACATGGGTGATCTACCTCATCATTCCCATATTTTCAGTCACTATGATCATTCACAGCCTTGCAAATCTTTTAGAAGACCTTGGATGGATTGAACCGGCGTCGAGCGTGGATATCAATCTTGGTGGTGCTGAGGGAATTAACTAATCATGATGACCACCGCAATCTTTATTGGACTGATGTTTGTTGGTTTGCCCATCGGAATATGCTTGTGCTTGGGTGCGCTTGTGTACATCATGGATTCTGGCAATCCATTATTGTTTATTAATTACCCTCTACAACTATTTGGTGGTGTGGATAGCTATGGGTTGATTGCAATTCCATTGTTCATATTGATTGGTGAAATTATGAACGGTGGTGGTATCACCAAACGGATCGTGAATCTTGCTATGGCATTTGTAGGTGCCATAAAGGGTGGTCTAGCCTATGTCAATATACTTGCGAACATGCTGGTGTCCTCGATACTTGGCTCTTCCACTGCGCAAGTCGCAATCATGTCTCAAATCATGGTTCCCGAAATGGTGAAGAAGGGGTATGACAAGACATTTTCTGCTGGCCTGACGGCTTATGGTGGCATGCTCGGGCCGATCATTCCGCCGTCCGTTATGTTTGTTGTTTACAGCACGCTCGCACAAGTTGCTGTTGGAGACATGCTGATTGCAGGAATCATTCCAGGCATTATTTTGACTGGAATGTTTTTTCTGATCATTATGGTGATGGGCTTTTTCTATAACTACCCAAGAGCGGACAAGCAATCGATTAAGGCGCGTCTTGCGATCGTCCTGAATGCGGCTCCGACCTTGCTGATTCCAATAGTCATTATTGGTTCTATTTTGGGTGGCTTAGCAAATCCGACCGAGTCTGCGGCTGTTGGCTCGGTCGTTGCTGCATTGATAGGTCGTTACTGGACTCGGGAATTTAAATTTTCTGATCTGCCTAAAATGATGTTTCGCGCCGGTGTCTACTCTGCCATTGTGTTGTTTCTAGTTGCTGCAGCAGTCGTTTTTTCCTGGGTATTGGTCTATGGAAAAATTCCTCAAATGCTTGCAGAAAGTATCAAATTGATTGCAACGGATCCGATTGCTTTCCTGTTGATTGCAAGTCTCGCGATTTTGTTAATCGGTACCATCATTGATGGAATTCCTGGATTAATCATGATTGTGCCGATCCTCCTTCCTATAGCAACGGAGGTTTATGGCATTGACCCACGACATTTTGGTGTGGTTGTTGTGATCAATTTGGTATTGGGTTTATTAACACCTCCGGTCGGATTGAGTTTTTTTGTGGCATCCGCTGTGACGGGTGCTAAACCAGGTGCGATGTTCCTTATCACTTGGCCTTTTTTTGTCGTTTCTTGCTTATTGTTGGTACTGCTTTGCTTTTTTCCGAGTCTCTCAACAGCCTTGTTGAAATAACTATATCCACAAAGGAGTTCATATGAAAGTTACTCGTCGTCAAGTGATTATTGGTGGTGCATCTTTGGTCTTGGGTACTCCTAGCCTCTTGTTCGCCCAAACAAAGCAATTAAGACTAGGCATCATTACCCCGAACGGTCATCCTTGGAACGTTGCTGCTCAAAAAGTAGCGGACACGCTTAAACAGGAAACAAATGGTCGACTAAGTATGACTATTTTCCCTTCGGGACAACTCGGTAATGAAGCCGCGATGTTGCAGCAAATGCAGTCCGGCGCCCTTGATATGGGCTGGATCATGGCTGCGGAACTTGGTTCGCGTGTCCCATCGATTGCCGCAATTACTGCTCCTTATGTGGTGGACTCTACCGATAAAATTGCAAAACTTGTGCGACATCCTGTTGCTGTCAGTCTGCTAGATGTATTGCCCTCGACCACTGGAACGATAGGTTTAGCCTGGGGTATAACGGGCATGCGTGCGATTTTCTCTGCCAAAGATATTACAAAGATTTCTGATATCAAGGGAATGAAGTTGCGCATTAATCCTACTCCTGCTTATCGCGACTTTTATCAATTGCTCGGAGCCGCTCCAACGCCAGTCGCGACGCCTCAGGTTTTTGATGCGATGTCGAATGGTCAGGTGGATGGGCTCGAGGCTGATTTAGAGTTTTCTTGGAATCAGCGCTTTGATAAAGTTTCAAAGTCAATCTTGCAGATGAATGCAATCTTTATGCCGGTTGCGGCACTGGTATCTGGTCGGGTCTGGCAGAACACGACACCTGCTGATCGAGATTTAATCACACGAGCTGTGCGTGCGGCGTTGGATACTCAGATTGATCAATTGGCGGGTAATGAACCAAAATTGATCGAGCAATTCAAAGCTACCAAGATCCCATTCCGAACCGCTAATAGCGCTGATGCGCAAGCCGTTATTGCCGACTATGACAAGATTTGGTTACCTAAAGCACCTGTCTTGGCAGAGTTACGTAAAGTCGGACAAACCTTGTAATTTAGCCTTTAGAGAAGACAATAATGAATAAAAATGTATTTGCAGGCGTTGTGCCAGCTTTGATGACGCCGTGTAACGCTGCTAGACAACCTGACTTTGACGCGCTAGTCAAAAAAGGTGTTGAATTAATACAAGCAGGTATGTCTGCCGTTGTGTATTGCGGCTCTATGGGTGATTGGCCACTTTTGACCGATGAACAACGCATGCAGGGCGTTGAGTGTTTAGTCAAAGCG
Organism: Zwartia lucis; assembly: GCF_965234455.1. Classification (GTDB taxonomy): domain Bacteria; phylum Pseudomonadota; class Gammaproteobacteria; order Burkholderiales; family Burkholderiaceae_B; genus Zwartia; species Zwartia lucis. The sequence goes on from NZ_OZ248473.1 coordinate 579,982, forward strand.
GGAATCCCCGTGATTGTCGGAACGGGTGCTCAGAGTCCTAAGCGCGCTGCTGCTATTGCCGCACATGCTGCAGCGTGTGGGGCGAGTGGCTTGATGGTCATCCCCCGAGTTCTTTCACGAGGAACGTCGGTAGCTGCTCAGCGCGCACATTTTGAAGGTATTTTGGAAGCTGCTAAAGGTCTACCTTCCGTCATTTATAACAGTCCTTACTATGGGTTTGAAACGCGTGCTGACTTGTTTTTTGAGTTGCGAAAAAAGTATCAAAATCTTATAGGTTTTAAAGAGTTTGGAGGAGCGGCCTCACTCAGGTATGCCGCTGAACACATTGTGGGTAATGATTCTTCAGTTTCGCTGCTCGTTGGTGTGGACACGCAGGTGGTGCACGGTTATATCAATTGTGGTGCTGTAGGTGCAATTACAGGTATTGGAAACATCCTACCCAAAGAAGTTTTGCACTTGGTTGATTTGTGCAAGCATGCCTGCGCTGGTGATGCTTCGGCTCGTGTACGCGCAGGTGAGCTGGAGGATGCGTTAGGGGTACTTTCCTCATTCGATGAGGGTGTTGATCTGGTTCTTTACTATAAGTACCTGATGGTTTTGGAGGGCAATTTAGAGTACGAATTACACTTTAATGAAACAGACACTTTATCTTTGAGTCAAAAACGTTACGCTGAAACTCAACTTAATTTATTTAAAAGCTGGTATCGCTCATGGCTTGTAAAAAAGTAGTCTTCAACATCTAAACTGATTGCTTGTCCATAAAATTAGTTGAAAAATCTAGTTTTATGGATTTTATGAGACACGTCTATAGCGATTTTGATCGCTTGTATTTAAGTTTGACAATCTTTCGAATAAATCGAATATAAACTCATAAAAAGTTCGATTGACTTGAGGTCTTTTTCCTTCAATATTCCCTCCACTAAGTTCGCCTCTTGCGACTATTTAACGGAGTGGTTAAATGATTGTCTTGCTTTGGGGAAGCGTCTCTTTTCTTCCGATGCTTTGGACCAGTTGCGCTGCCTTACTGTCGCAGGGCGTGGTGTGGACATCTCGGCAGATATCAGGGGGTCCAGCCCTCACTCGCGACGCGGGCACAGCAAGCTCGATCATCGTTCCTGTGCGGATGACATCATGAAATTTTTTTAGCGCTGTATGATGAAAACTCAATATTGTTACAAAATTCATAGCGATCAAATCGCACCTAGGAGACAACATGAAAGCAAAAGATGGTTACCTCGAAATCCCGTCACTTGAAGGCAAGGTTTCTGATGCCGAGTGGCAAGCGCGTGTCGATCTGGCAGCCTGCTATCGACTCGTGGCGATGTTCGGCTTGTCGGACATGATCGCTAATCACATTTCCGCGCGCATTCCGGACGAAGAAGGTGTGTATCTCATCAATCCCTACGGCATGATGTATGAGGAAATTACTGCGTCGAGTCTGCTAAAGATCGACTTTTCCGGCAAGGTCCTGGGAGGCCCTGATTTTGGCAGTCTGGGCTATGGCGTCAATCGCGCAGGTGCAGTGATTCATAGTGCTATTCACGAAGCGCGCCACGATGTGGGGTGCGTCGTGCATACGCACAGCTGGGCCTCGATGGCGGTCTCTTCTCTTGAATGTGGCGTGCTACCGCTCAATCAAACTTCGATGCGCTTTCTAAAGATCGCATACCATGACTACGAGGGTGTGGTTTTGCTTGATACAGAAAAAGCATCCTTGGTGAAAGATCTCGGCACAAACAACGTACTGATGTTGCGTAATCATGGTGCACTCGTTGCGGGTGTGACAATCGGAGAGGCCTTTAACTGGTTGCATCGCTTAGAGCTTTCCTGTTATGCGCAACTTGCCGCCATGGCGTGCAACTCACCCATGGTCAAGGTGTCAGAAAGAGTGTTAGAAGAAACGTGGAACAACTATCAAGCCAGTACGCGTCGCCGTTTTGGTGATCTAGAGTGGCCCGCCTTGATTCGTAAACTGGATCGCGCAGATCCGACTTACAAGAACTAATCTAACCAAGTTAAAGATTCATATGACTAGAGTCGTGTCGCTGAGACATTTACGTGCCTTTTCTGAGCTCGCCACCACGGGTTCTTTTACTACAGCAGCTGCTCGCTTGTTCATTACCCAGTCGTCGCTCACTGCGACTATTCAGCAATTTGAGTCAGCTGTTGGCTTTAGTCTTTTTGATAGAACGACACGAAGTGTAGTCATGACGGATGAAGCTCAACGCTTCAAAAGCAAAGCTGATCAGATTTTGCGTGATTTTGATACGGCAATTTCAGACCTGCAAGCATACTCTCAGGGGCAAGTAGGGCATATTAAGATTGCCTGTGCGGCATCTTTTTTGTATCAAGTCATGGTGACAGTCATTGCTGACTTTCGCTCTTCATATTCAGGGATTACTCTGTCACTTAGAGATACTGGGGCAGGTCATGTTGAGCAATTGGTCATTGACGGAGAAGTTGATTTTGCTATTGCAGATCGCCCTAAAAACACAGATGTTTTGGATTATGTGCCACTTTTGATGGATCGGTATGGTGTAGTTTGTAGATCTGATTTTCATCTTGCCGGTTCATCAAAGTCACTTAATTGGGACAGTCTGACTTCTAAAGGTTTTATATCGCTTACACCCGACACAGGAATAAGCAAATTCCTTCGTGAGAACGTCAATCAACTAGAGGTTTTTCAGGGGAGGCACGATGAAGCCTCAAGTACAACTTCTTTGTATCCACTCATTAACCAAGGCAATTGTTTTTCAATACTACCTGCGCTTGCAGCAAATCTGACAGGATTTGCAAAGTTTGCATATCGCCCGCTGAAGGGGCCTATTCTGTATCGAGAAATTGGTCTTATTTCTCGCCGCCTACGCTCCATGGCCCCAAGCGCAACACATCTTGTAGATTCGATTTTAATTTCCATTGATCATCATAAATTTCCTTTGGGTGTCAAAAAGATTCCTCGTGTTAAATAAACCTGTGCGAGTTTCAAAAAAATGCTGGATTAATGTATTTATCGCTAAAAACGATAAATCTATCTTTTTATTTGATTTGAATTTTTAGGGCTCAACATCTAAGGTCATTTAGAAGTGTGTAATTTTTTTCATCAGCAAATAAAAAGCGAACAAATGATCCATATTTCTAAAAGACTAGGCCGTATAGAGCCCTCGCCAAGTTCTATGGCGGGTCAGCGCGTTAGAGAATTGAAGGCGTTAGGCCGTGACGTCATTGGTTTAACAACAGGTGAGCCTGATTTTGATACGCCAGAACATATCAAAGAGGCCGCCATTCTTGCGATGCATTCTGGCAAAACCAAATACACCGACGTAGGCGGCACGGTTGAGCTTAAAGAGGCGATTAAAGAAAAGTTCAAACGAGAAAACGAGCTTTCTTATGAGCTGAATCAAATTGTTGCCTGTAGTGGTGCTAAGCAGGCTATTTTTAATGCGTTGATGTGCACAGTAGACTTCGGTGATGAAGTCATTATTCCTGGACCTTACTGGGTGTCTTACCCCGATATTGTGCGTCTTGCTGGTGGCAGTCCGGTCTTTATTGCTTGCGACCCTAAAAAGGGTTTCAAGATGTCACCTGAACAACTCGAACGTTCAATCACACCCAAAACACGCTGGTTGATTTTGAATGCACCCGGGAACCCTAGCGGAGTTGTATACACGCGCAGCGAGCTCAAAGCACTCACGGAAGTTTTACTGAGGTTTCCTCACGTAAGTGTGTTGGCAGATGACATTTATGAACATTTAATTTATGACGGACGAGAATTTGTGACTGTGGCTCAAGTTGAGCCCGCTCTGATGGAGCGCACATTGACAATTAATGGCGTTTCAAAAGCGTATGCAATGACAGGCTGGAGAATTGGCTATGCGGCGGGTCCTGCGACACTCATTAAAAATATGATAAAACTTCAGTCACAGAGCACATCGAATCCCTCTGCCATAAGTCAGGCCGCAGCCACTCAAGCCTTGACTGGCCCTCAGGATTTTGTTGAGACGAGTCGATCAATTTTTCAAAGTCGTCGGGACAAAGTTGTTAGTCTACTCAGTCATGTCCCTTGCTTAATTTTTCATCAGCCAGAAGGCGCATTTTATTTATTTGCATCCTGTGCAGAGGCGATCGGAAAAAAAACAAAAGAAGGAAATGTCATTCGCGATGACACGGACTTTGTAAAACATCTTCTCGAATCGCAAAACGTAGCCGTCATTCAGGGGGCCGCGTATGGTCAGTCGCCGTTCTTTCGATTATCTTTTGCTACAAAAGATGCTGTGCTGGAAGAGGGGTGTCGTAGGATTCGTTTGGCATGCGAAGAGTTGGTGTGAGCAAGTTCATCGTGCTACTTAGCACGATGAAAATAACTATTTTTGTTGGAGATCATTTGTGAGTGATTGGTCAATCAGTATTGATATTGGCGGCACTTTTACTGATATTGTGGCACTTGAGTACTCTGCCGGTAAGCTATACAGCTCAAAAGTATTGACTACACATGGGGATCCAGCTCTGGCAGTCACAAACGGTGTCATTGAACTCATTGAAAAATGGGGAATTCCCCCCTCTAAAATTAAACGAGTCGTTCATGCAACAACACTGTTTACTAATGCGCTGATTGAGCGCCGAGCGACCGGCATTGGAATGCTGGTCAATGATGGTTTCAAAGATATCATTGAAATCGGTAATGAACGAAAATTTGATCTCTACGATTTAACGATAGAGCGGGCTCCAGTTCTTGTTCCACGCAATCTTCGCGCTGAGATTCGCGGTCGTGTTGACTCTAAAGGTCATGAGTTAGAGCCACTCGATGAAGAAAATGTCCGATCGGCTGTTTCTTATTTGGCTGATCAAGGCGTGAGTTCCATCGCAGTCTGTCTGCTTCATTCGTACGCTTTTTCAGGTCATGAGAGAACTGTTGCAGAGTGGATTAAACGTGATTTTCCTCAAATGGAAGTCACGCTATCTTCGAATGTCGCGCCCGTTATACGCGAATTTGAAAGAATGTCCACCACACTAGCAAATGCTTACATCAAACCCATGGCGAGTCGCTACCTGACTGCGCTCGAGGATAGGTTGGCAAATTTAGGTATCGAGTGTGGTGTCCTGATGATGCTCTCGAATGGTGGTTTATCCCATATTTCTCAAGCAAGGCGTAATCCGATTGATTTATTGGAATCTGGGCCAGCTGCAGGCTCAATTGCGGCAGCACACTACGGAATACAGGATGGATTCCCGAATCTCTTGGCATTTGACATGGGGGGGACAACAGCTAAGTTGAGTCTGATCGAGAATGGACAACCGTCAATTTCATTTACCTTTGAAGTCGCTCGTCGCAAAAGATTTTCAGAGGGAAGTGGATTACCAATTCGAATTACGACAGTCGACCTAATTGAAATCGGTGCTGGGGGTGGGAGCATCGCGCATCTGGATCAATTAGGATTGTTAAAAGTGGGTCCGGAAAGTGCCGGCTCAGAGCCTGGCCCAGCATGTTACGGTCTCGGAGGTGTCAAGCCGACAGTGACGGATGCAAACTTAATTCTTGGCTACCTTAACCCTGAATATTTTGCTGGTGGTTCTTTATCTATATATCCTAGTCGTGCTGTCGAAGCCTTGTCTCAAATGGGTCAGTCACTTGATCGGAGCTTGATCGACGTGGCTTGGGGTATTCACGATGTCGTTGCCGAAAACATGGCCGGCGCTGCCCGCGTACACGTTGCGGAGCGTGGACGTGATCCAAGGGATTTTGTCTTGGTGTGCACGGGAGGTGGTGGCCCTCTTCACGCTTATTATGTTGCTCAGAAAATAGGTGTTTCTAAAATTATCTGCCCCCCCTCTGCGGGTGTGGCCTCAGCATTTGGTTTATTAATGGCCTCCGCTCGGTCAGACTTGTCAAGAACATTGAATTTTAAATTTTCTTCAAATGAGTTGAGTCCTCTTGAAAATGCTTACCGCGAATTAGAAGTTGAGGCGCGGTCAACCTTAGAAACGCTTTCGTATGCGTTTGGTCCCATATCGATAAAGCGGCAAGCGGACGGTCGATTTGTCGGTCAAGGTTTCAATTTATCCGTTGAGTTACCCGAGGGACCTTACTCGGATGACACCGTTCAATCTGAAAATAATATTCGCATCAAACTTGTTCAAGCTTTTGAAAGCGCATACAAGGAAAAGTTTGGTCGCACACCGCCTGATGTGCAAGTTGAGTTTGTCAATGTCCGGATCTCAGGTGATGCGCCACCTCATACCCAATTTGTGCCAGAGTTAATGCGCATAGGTCACGATGTTGGACCCAAAGGATTTCGTGAGGTGTATTTTAAGGAGCTCAATGCCTATATTGAAACCCCGATTTTCGAGCGAGCTGAGCTCTCAACGGGTTTTTCTGCAAGGGGACCACTGCTGATTGAGGATGTGAGCTCTACGCTTGTTGTCGGTCCTAAAGGACGTGTTGAACAGCTAGCTAGTGGCAATTTGGTGATTACGATTGGGGATGTTGAGCAATGAGCCTAATTAATAAATCTATTATTACAAACCGAGCAGCGGATCCAATTTTTTTAGAGGTATTTTGGACGCGTATTCGTTCGATTGCAGATGAGGCGGCAAAACTAATCGTACGTACTTCATTTTCAACGCTTTCAACTGAAGCGAATGATTTTGCAGTAGTCATTACTGATTCTCAAGGGCGTGCACTTGCCGAAAACAGTGGAAGTATTCCTTCTTTTATTGGTACCTTACCCCGAACGGTCAGGGCCGCGATGTCACTGATTGGTATCGATGAGATCCGCCAAGGTGATATCTACATTACTAATAATCCATGGATTGGCACGGGGCATCTCAATGATGTTTGCTTGGTGAAACCAATTTTTTATCAAAATAGCCTGATTGGTTTTGCGGCAACTGCGGGTCATGTGCCTGATATTGGAGGAAAAATCCGTTCTGTTGATTCTCGCGAACTATATGAAGAGGGTTTTCATATACCAATGATGAGATTTTTAAGAGCGGGAGTGCCTGATGAAACATTAATCACGTTAATCAAGACTAACGTTCGGACTCCAGAACAGACTATTGGCGATATCTGGTCTCAAGTTGGGGCTGTTGAACTCGTTGCAGATCGCATAGGCGATGTTCTGCGGGAGTATGCGCTAGATGGTGTGGATGAGCTTGCTGAAGCTTTATTTTCTCGCGGTGAATCTGCAATGAGGCAAGCGATCCATCAAATAAAAGACGGCTCATATCAATATGAGATGTGTACAGATGGCTTTGAAAATAGGTTTCGCTTTTCTGTATTGGTCAATGTTAAAGGGGGTGAAATTGATTGTGACTTTTCTGGAACCTCCTTACAACAGCCGCGTGCAATAAATTGTGTCTTGGCTTATACCTATGCGATGACTGTCTATGCAATTAAGTGCTTGTTACTTCCAGACCTTCCTAACAACGATGGTTTATTTCGACCGATCCGTATTTCAGCGCCTGAGGGATCATTACTAAATCCAAAATCTCCTGCACCGGTAGGTGGACGTTCTTGTACGGGTCATTACGTTCCAATATTAATTTTTGGAGCCCTCCACTCAGTTTTACCTAAGCGAGTGATGGCTGGTGCTGGCTCTCCACTTTGGATTGCCAATCTCAGCGGGACTCGCTCTGACGGCAAACCTTTTGCGACTGTTCTTTTCTACAACGGAGGTATGGGTGCTACAGCGAGTAAAGACGGTTCAGCTGCAATGTCTTGGCCAAGTAATATTTCACCTACTCCTATTGAGATCGCTGAGAGAGATTCACCGGTATTTTTTAAATATAAACGCTTGCGACCAGGGTCGGGCGGTGTAGGTTGTATGCGTGGTGGACTGGGTGAGGAAATCTGTTTCACTAATAGTCACGATGGCCCCTTGTCGATTGTATTTCTGACAGAAAGAATCCAAGTCTCTGCGCCAGGTCTCGGAGGTGGTGGAGAGGGTGCTTGCGGCGAGGTATTGATAAATGGTGTTGCTATTGATAGCCGGCGTCCACACATCCTAGCTCCGGGTGACGAAGTTATTTTGCGTACACCTGGAGGAGGCGGTTATGGACTGCCAAGTGAACGTCCCGCATCACTTACAACGCTTGATGCTTTATATAAATATGTTTAGTGCTTGTTGTCACTTATCCTGAATGCCTAAAAAATCATGACACATATGTGATGCTTAGGATTTTTAATCTATTACATTTAAAAGGTATTGATATGAAAAAGATTGTGGCTAAAGTTCTTGCAGTCGTGCTGTTTGGTCTTTCAAGCGTTGGTGTAGTGTCGGCCCAAGGCGCTCAAAAGGAGTTTCCGAATAAGATAATGAAAATTATTGTGCCTTACGCGCCTGGAGGATCGACGGATCTCCTTGCCCGCACAATGGCTAAAGCGGTGGGTGAGAAACTTGGTCAAACTATTATTGTAGAAAATATTCCTGGAGCGAGCGGCAACATCGCAGTGAGTCATGTTTTAAAACAGCCCGCAGATGGTTACACCATATTTCTCGGGACTTCGGCTGCGCTAGCGGTTAATCCGCTCCTCTACAAGGAAAAGTCACCATACAACCCCCTTACTGACCTTGAGCCTATCATTCTGGCAACCGAACAAGCGAGTCAGGTTCTCGTTCACCCATCTGTTCCTGTTTACACGATGCAGGAACTGACTGCATATCTTAAAAGCAAACCAAATCAGAGTAATTACGCAACGGCAGGAAATGGTTCGCCGGGACATCTTGGTACTGAAATGTACAAAATGATGGCAGGAATCGAGATGTCTCATATTCCATACAAGGGAGGTGCTCCTGCGCTTGCTGGATTAGCAGGGGGACAGACAACAATGTCTATCGCCATTCTTCCTGAGTCAATGGCTCTGGTCAACGCCGGCCGTCTGCGGGCACTGGCTATTACAACGCCTCAGCGTTCACCCCAATTTCCCAATCTACCTACAGTTAGTGAGTCGGGCGTGCCGGGTTTTGAATTGATCTCTTGGTATGGATTTGTTGTGCGCGCAGGGACGCCAAAAAATATTGTTGCAATACTCAATGATGCCTTTGAATTTGCGTTGAAGGAGGCCACGTTAAATAAAGGTCTTGTGGATATGGGATTTACTGTTGTTGGTGGCAAGCCTAAAGTCTTGAAAGACATGATGGTTTCGGAGACGGCAAAGTGGGCTCGTGTCGTGACAGAGGCAAAAATTGTTCTTAATTAATCTTTGACCGCTATTTGCTAGAGCAAAAAATATGTTTTATCAAAGTGATAAAAGTATTGCTTGCTTTGGCATACTGGCCGTATATTGAATGTATTGAAGATTATAAAAGCACTTAAAAAGGAATTCCTGATGTCTCTTCGAAAAGTTAAAGCTTGTTCCGTTGCGGTCTTGTTGAGCGTGTTGTGTGCGCCAAGCTATGCGGCGTGGCCCGAAGACCAAGCAATCGAATTAGTCGTTGGTTTCGCCCCGGGTGGCGGCACGGACCTGATGGCCCGAGCGCTTGTGCCATTTCTTGAAAAAAAACTTGGGGGAAAGACCAGAATTGTTGTGGTAAACAAACCGGGTGCAGGTGGTGAGATTTCAACAACCTATCTTGCACGTGCGAAACCTGATGGCTACACCGTTGGCTTTATTAATGTGCCAGGTTTTGTATTTATTCCGATGTACAAGCAAGCGACCTATAAGACGGATGACGTTCGTATTATTGCCCGTGTCGTCGATGATCCCGCCGTATTGATGGTTCGTGATGATGCTAAGTTCAAAACAATCCCTGCGATTATCGGTGCCCTCAAAAAGGAACCTAAATCCTTGTCGTTTGCGACGAGTGGACGAGGCACAAGTGGTCATCAGGCCTTGCTCAAGCTCGAGGCTGCTGCGCAGATCAGTGGCACTGACATTCCATTTAAGGGCGCGGGTGAGTTTAAGAGCGCTCTAATCGGTGGGCACGTTGATTTCGCTATTGCGAGCGTGGGTGAATATCTGGCAGGGTATGGAAATATGAAAAATATCATACCTGTTGCAGTCATGAATCCAACGAAAGTTTCAGCTATACCCGACGTGCCATCAATTTATGAGTTCGGCTACAAAATCCGTGTGACATCAGAGCGAGCCATCGCTGGTCCTAAAAGCTTACCTGATAGTATTGCCAATCGCTTTCAACAAGCGATAAAGGACACGATTGCCGATCCTGCTTTTGTTGCGACTGTCAAAAATGATGCGGCTGTGCTGGCGTATATGCCCGGAGCGGAATTCACCAAGTCGCTTGAGTTAATTCGTGATGAGCTCAAGCCATTTGTCGCTGCAATGCAATGAAATTTTCCAGCGTGTGACGCTTCGTTGCGTTACTTGATTGATTCAAAATACTGGTAGACCTCTTGGACATTGACGACGTCAGCAAATTGTTTGTCCATATCAAACAAACTGATGGCATTTGAAATAGGGAAACGATCGAAGACTGCTTCTTGAGGAATGATGACGCGATAGTTATAAGAAGCAGCGTCAAACACAGTGGCGCGTACACAATTACTTGTCGAGCCACCTACGACAATGAGAGTGTCAATCTGTCTGTCGATGAGATATCCCAACAAAGGCGTGCCATGAAAGCAGCTTGGCTTTTTCTTAACAAACTCAATATCGTGACTGGTTGGTGTGAGCTCATCCACGAGCTCTGAGCCAACCTCTCCCGCGAGACACCAGTGCGGAGAGTGCAGCAAGTCTCGTTTGCGTGCGTAGACCCCCATATCGACACCAGATGACGCGATCTCAAAGCGCGTAAAAAAAACAGGAATCTTATGCTTTTGTCCTTGGCTGACTAGAGAGACGATTTGTGCCATCGCATCATGTCCTTGTTGTCCGCCGCTTGAGGGCCATTCAGATTCTTGGCCGGGTACGCCAACCATAAATTTTTGTGCGTCGACGACAATGATTGCAGGCTTTTTACCAAAGCCCATTCTTCTGGCAAAACGGCCACGCTCCAACACTTTTTTGTCTTGTTCGCCTAAATACTGATCCCATGGTTTTGTTGTCATAGTTCGCTCATGATTGAGTGATTCATAAAAGGAATGATGTTTTTAAGCACTCATCGTTTGAGAGATGAGGTGTGCAAACGAGAGGATTCTAGCCTCAGCTAAGGGTCGACCAATAATTTGCGCCCCAACCGGCATGCCATTTGCATCGCGTCCAATCGGCATGGTCAGGGCCGGTAGCCCGAGATAGTTAAAGGGGCGGGTGAGCCGCGTTAATGCAACCACAGTATTAAGCGTCACCTCTGGTCGTTCAAGATCAATCTCGCTTCGAAGTGGTGTTGGGATGGGGATGGTTGGACAAACCAACAAATCAACATCGCGCAATTGTTCGCGTATGAAGGATTCCAATATATCCAGTCGAAAGATAAGCGATTCCATGTAACGAACGGCGGGTATGTGCAAGCCTGTCTCAGTTCTGGTGAATACGGCTTGTGAGTAAGCCTGAGGATTTTTTCGCATCCATTGTCCGTGGACGGCTGCAGCCTCGACTTTTGAGATCACTTCGCTTAATGCATTGCAGCGATTGACTTCTGGATAGGTCACATGACTAACCTCGCCAAACTGACCTTGTATATGGCTGATGAAATTTTCAAAAACTTGGTTGATTTGCGGGTCGTAACGTTCATCTTTAGCAAAGCTGAGTGTTGCGACTCGACTTCCAAGTCCCGCAACATCTAAGAGGCCTAAATAATCTGGCACCTCAGTTGATAAGGTAGACGGGTCATCGGGGTCATGTCCAGCAACGGCTTGGAGCAACGCAGCGCAATCTTGTGCAGATCGCGTGAGCGGGCCTGGACAATCTACTGAATATGCGCGTGGAAAGCAGCCAGCACGAGAAATCCTTCCATAGGTAGGCTTCAGTCCGAACAAGCCATTGACGGAGGCTGGGATGCGGATGGAACCCCCAGTATCGCTACCCATTGAAGCAAATACTGCACCCGAGGCAACAGCCGAGCCTGAGCCGCTTGAGGAACCGCCAGAAATTCTGTTTGGATCTATAGCATTGCAGCAATCACCAAAGATAGGATTTTGTCCTGTTGGTCCTGCAACCATTTCGCTCAGATTAAGCGTACCAATATTGATAGAACCTTGCTGATCAAGCAGTTCGATGACGCGGGCATTATCTTGGCTAGGAGCTGACTTGCGAGCTTTGGAACCAATCGTTGCCGAGTGCCCAATGATGTTGAAACAATCCTTGTGCGCGAGCGGAATGCCATGAAGCAATCCGCGGTCATGACCTGCTTGTAATTCTTTGTCTCTGAGATGCGCGGTCTCTAGTGCTTTTTCAGCCCATATTTCAAGAAATGCATTGAGAGCTGGCTGAGTTTGTATGGCTCTGCTGACCGCGTCTTGGGTCAGTTCCGTGCTTGTGACTTGACCATCACGCAAACGTTGAGCAGTCTCAACAAGAGAAGGAAAATTAGAGGAATGTTGTGGTGAGCTTGTTGTTTTTCTTTGGTTGAGGGCGGGGGAACCGACGCGTAGAACGTCGGCCTCTTTTTTCAATACACTCTGAAAACTAGTTGGCTGATAGAACGGATTGATCCCCGCATCTGTTGCAAGTCTGGCGTCACGATTCAGTCGCATCGCTTCATTGGCCAAAATTTTGGGATCTGTTCTTGAAGTTATGCCATGCATTTTGGCAGTACTTTCGGAAATATACTCGCCGACAAGACTTAAAAAATCCTCTTGTTCATTTTGTCTACTGGTGGTCATGTTAGTTTCCAGAGTGTTTGTTCACGGATTTTTATTTTGGACGAATGCCGATGGCTTCAGCCGTTGCAGTCCAGCGATCGACGTCCTTGGCTAAAAGCGCACGTAGTTCGTCAGGCGATGAAGTGGAAGGTTGAGCGCCGAGAGTTTCGAGAAACTTTTTAAACTCGGGTGTCGATACCGCTTTTTTAATTTCGACATTCAGGATGTCGCGAGCTTTTTTATCCATCCCTGCTGGACCAAAGGCTCCCCACCAGATCGTGACGACGTAGTCCAATCCTGTTTGTTCTTTGACGGTAGGGATATTGGGAAAATCTGGGTCGCGTGAAGCGCCTGTAAAGGCAATCTTTGGTAGTGCGTCTGCTGACGTGCCTTTAATTGAAGCAATAGTCGTAAAGAGAAAGTCGATACGACCAGCGACGAGATCAAGCTGCGCTGGGCTAATGCCCTTGTAGGCGATGGATTGCATTTTGAGTCCACCTACTTCTTTAGCAAGTAACTCCGTCATCAGTTGAGCATTATCGCCAATGCCAGCTGTTCCATAATTGACTTTGCCAGGGTTGGCTTTGATATACGCGATGAGTTCTTTGACATTTTTAGCTGGAAGGCCCTCGCGGGTCAGCAATACAAAGGGTGAATCAGCCACAGTGGTGATTGGTTCGAACGCGACTTTGGCATCATAGGGTGTTTTTTGAGCGCCTGCTGTTGTGGCAAGTGAACCTGACACAAATAAAATCGTATAGCCATCCGGAGCAGATTTTGCAACATAGTTTGCACCGACCACGCTACCAGCACCTGGTTTGTTCTCAATCAGAAAAGGTTGCCCCAAGCTTTGTCGCAAGTTTTCGGCTAATCGTCTGGCAATAATGTCATTACTGCCACCTGGGGCAAAAGGGACCACGATTCGAACGGGTTTATCGGGCCATTTGGTTGCTTGTGCGAAGGCTGAGCTCATTCCGACAATACTGCCAATAGCGCCGATCGCGCACAAGGCTGTAATCGATTTTAGTGTACGGCGTTTAGTGTGCATGATGAACCTCTTCTGACGGTTGAAATGAAGGAAGTCACTGATGACATCTTTACTCACAATAGTAATGAAAACTTCTATTGTGCGCGTACTTTTATATCATCAAAAGATAAAATTTCTATCATTAGCAGACGATGTATCACTCGGTTGGCACACGCCGAATGGGGTCAGATGAGCATGGCATCGTGGATCACCGCTTGCGCGTCAAAGGGCTTGGTGGGCTGCGCAATCCCCGTCTTAATGTTATACACATATAAATTAAAAATCCAACCAGGAGCCATGCGATGAAAGGGATTGTATTTGCGGGGGATAGCAAAATTGAGTATCTGGATTTTCCAGATCCTTCACCGGGTCAAGATGAGGTTGTGCTTGAGATCAAAGCCTCAGGCATGTGCGGAAGCGACCTTAAGTTTTATCGTTCCCCGCGTGGTGAGGCGATCAGGGCGCTCGGCTATGGTGATGCGCCTCCAGTGGTAGCGGGACATGAACCTTGTGGCGTGGTGGTTGCTGTTGGATCCGGGGTCAACCCGAAGCGGGCCTATTTGGGCCAGCGTGCCATGGTGCATCACTATCGGGGTTGTGGCGCGTGCCCCCATTGTTCGACTGGATGGATGCAGCTTTGTGACGAAGGCGTTAAAGAAGTCTACGGCGTCACTGGTCATGGCTCACATGCTAAATACATGAAATGCCCAGCAAGCACGATTGTTGAATTGCCTGAAGAGTTGACGTTTGAAACGGGCGCTGCGATTGCTTGTGGCACTGGGACTGCTTGGGGGGCTCTACATCGTCTTGATTTAAATGGCGATCAAACGATCGCGATTTTCGGACAAGGCCCTGTTGGACTGTCGGCGACGCAGTTGGCCCATGCTTTGGGTGCGCGGGTGATTGCGCTGGACGTGAGTGAGGAGCGTTTGGCGCGTGCCAAAGAGTTAGGTGCGGATGCTGTGATCAATCCCTCCAAAGATGACCCCGTGCAGGCGATTAAGCAGTTGACGCATGGGTTGGGTGCACATGCTTCCATCGATGCTTCCTCTTCCCCTTTGGCACGAAAACAGTCTGTTCAGTGCGTGCGAACGTGGGGCAAGGCTTGCTTTGTGGGTGAAGGTGGTAGCGTATCGCTTGATGTGAGTCCAGACTTGTTACGCCGCCAAGTGACGATCATCGGCTCATGGACGTTTTCAACGGTTGGTCAAGGTGACTGCGCAAGATTTGTTGCCGATCGTGGCTTGGATGTCGATGCTCTTTTTACCCATCGCTGGGGGTTTGAGGATGCAGTCCAGGCATATCAGCTTTTTGACAAGCAAACGTCGGGTAAAGGTGTATTTTTATTTTGAAGAGTACTGACGCAGTATTGAAAGTGCTGGGAGCTAGCCGAGATTAGCCATGGATTGGTCCAGTTCATCAAACAGCCATTCACGGAAAGCTTTCATTTTTTGCACGTGCCCTTTGGACTTGAGGTATGTCAGTTGATGGCAGACGATTTGAGGGCCCTCTGGTCCAAAGGGCATGACGAGCTTTTTACTTTCCAGTTCTCGTTCGATGAGTAGTGTGCTTTCCAACGCAACACCGAGGCCGTCTACTGCACAGTTAATTGCCATAAATGAACGATCAAAACGTGGGCCTCGTTCAAGATCCAAACTGTGTTCTGGATGTTCCTTGGACCAATCTCTCCAAGTGTATTTGTTTACTTCTGTGTGAATCAACGTTTTACCATTAAAGGTAAACGCCCCTTTTGATTGAAGACGACCTGACAGCATTGAGCGAGAGCAATTCACCACGATTGTTTCCGCAGGGAAGGGTTCGACCATCACGCCAGCATCGGGAAAAAAATGTCCGTAACGGATATCGAAATCTGCCTCTCCTGCGGCAAGGTCAACGGGTGCGGACGATGCGTTCAAGCGCACATCGATATCCGCATGCATGGCGGAAAATCTGGAAAGTCGTGGCATGAGCCACTGAGCCGCGATGCTGGGAACGCTATGAATCGTCAGGATATCGCTTTTGCCAGCTCTCTCAATGCTGCGAGTACTAGACTCGATTAGATTGAGTGCTTCAGAGACTGACTCTGCGTAACGACGTCCGATATCGGTTAACTCTACGCTGCGATGCGCACGATGAAATAAGGCGATCCCTAGCCTCTGCTCAAGCGTCCGAATTTGGTGGCTGATCGCAGAGGGGGTCAGATGCAACTCGTCTGCAGCGGCAACAAAAGATCCAAGGCGTGAGGCGGCCTCGAACGCTTGTACGGATTTAAGCGGGGGAATTTTTCTCATTGTTCGTTTTTAACATGAATTAAATTCACCTATAAGACTAAATTATTCATTTGTTTTCGTTCTGTCGAGTTGGTAGTATTAACATAAAACACGATTGCACTGAGATAACTCAGACAAGCAAACGGAGACAAGCAAGCTCAAACGAATCCCTTTCATGGTGGCCATGGCCGTATAACGGCGATCGCTCTCTAAAGGTAACCAGCGACTTGATTGAAAGCTGTAAAGAGCTCTGCTAAAGATGTGTAAATGACGAGGAAGTCTAATCGCGATGAAGCAAAAACCAACTGATCACGCTTTGGCTGATAGCGCTTATAGGATTCGGCGATATTCAGTCCAAATGGGTGAGATTCAAGGCCAGGGTTATGTGGGTCAAGCGCTCGGATATGCGGATGTGCTTGCCGTAGCGTATTGTCATGCCATGAAATTCAGACCTGATGATCCAGATTGGGAGCACCGCGACCGATTTTTGCTTTCTCATGGTCATTATGCGATTGCGCATTACGCAGCGCTTTTAGAGGCAGGGATCATTTCCGCAGAGGAAATGGATACGTATGGTGGAGATGACAGCCGACTCCCAATGTCTGGAATGGCGACTTACACGCCCGGCATGGAAATCTCCGGTGGCTCTCTTGGTCAGGGCCTAGCGATAGGAGTGGGGATCGCACTTGGCTTGAGACACCAAAAAATTGATGCCTTTGTTTATAACTCCATGTCGGATGGTGAGTTGGACGAAGGTGCGACTTGGGAGGCTGCGCTCGGTGCCAGTCACCATCAGCTTTCCAATTTGATCTGTCTGGTCGATATCAACAATCAGCAAGCTGACGGTCCCTCTACAAAGATAATGGGTTTTGAACCGTTGGTTGATAAATGGCAAGCTTTTGGATGGCACGTTCAGCGTGTCGATGGCAATGATCTTTTCGCGGTACGTGATGCATTTGATGTTGCACGTGCACTGACTGAAAAAAAGCCCCGTGTCATTCTTTTTGATACGCTCATGGGTAAGGGCGTTCCTTTTCTTGAGGCGCGTGAAAAAAATCACTTCATACGTGTTGATCCCCCCGAGTGGCAGCAAGCACTGGATATTTTGGATTCAACCTATGGACCCGGAGAGCGGTCATGAGCGCTAATGTACCCACTAAACCGCGGTTGACCACCTCCGCCATGATTGCCTCAATCGCCTCCGAAGGTCAGCGCGTGCGCGCGGCGCCCTTTGGCAAGGCGCTCGCCGCTCTCGCCGAGTCGCGGCCTGATATTGTCGGGATGACGGCGGATCTGAGTAAGTACACAGATCTACATATTTTTGCGCAAGCCTATCCCGAGCGGTTTTTTCAGATGGGCATGGCAGAGCAGTTGTTGCTTGCCGCAGCAGGTGGTATGGCCAAAACAGGGCTGACACCATTTGCGACGAGCTATGCTGTGTTCGCAACCCGTCGTGCGTATGATTTTATTCATCAGGTGATCTGTGAAGAAAATTTGAATGTCAAAATTTGTGCGGCATTGCCAGGCTTGACGACAGGTTATGGTCCCAGCCACCAAGCGACAGATGACATTGCCATGATGCGAGCGATTCCAGGCTTGACCATCATCGATCCTTGCGACGCCTTGGACATTGAGCAGGCAGTGCCTGCGATGGCGGACCATCAGGGGCCAGTGTATATGCGGTTGCTCAGAGGCAATGTGCCGCTCGTGCTCGATGAATACGACTACAAGTTCGAGTTGGGCAAGGCCAAGCTGCTACGCGAAGGTAAAGAGGTCTTGATTATTTCCTCTGGAATTATGACGATGCGCGCATTAGAGGTTGCTGAGCAACTTCAAAAGGACAGCATCGGGGTGAGCGTCTTGCATGTGGCCACCATTAAGCCTTTAGATGAAGAAGCGATTCTCCGCGAAGTCAAGCGTTCTGATCGTCTAGTGGTTGTTGCAGAAAATCATTCGGTGATTGGTGGTCTGGGTGAGTCGGTTGCAAGCTTGTTGTTGCGTTCACGCCTCGCACCCAAGTATTTACCTATTGCATTACCGGACGCTTTTCTGGATGCTGGTGCATTGCCGACGTTGCATGATCGTTATGGCATTTCAACGGAGTTGATGTCACAACGTATCCGTAACGAACTCTAAAAGACCTAAGTAAAGGAGGAAAACCCACACACGCATGAATCATATTGATCAAGCCTAATGACGTACTGAGCCTGTCAGCCCAGTGCAATCAAACAATAAAGCTATTTTGGAGACACAACATGAAAAAACTTCTCGTCGCAGCTATTGCAGGTTTAGCGCTTTCAGTATCCGCAGCTTCTGCACAAACAGTACTCAGACTCTCTCATAATGCGGCCCCAGGTAATCCCAAGGCGGTCGCTTCTGATAAGTTTGCAGAGTTGGTTGCACAAAAAACAAATGGTCGCGTCAAGATTAACGTAGGCGGCAGTGCGCAGTTCGGAGATGATGCAGAGTCCATCACAAACTTGCGTTTGGGTACGCTGGCCTTTAGCGCGAACTCTCAAGGTACAACTTCGGCTGCAGTACCTGAGTTTGCGGTGCTAGGTCTGCCATTCCTGTTTAAAGATCTGCCACATGCATACAAAGTTGTAGATGGTCCTGTTGGTAAGCAACTGGCTGATGCTGCAGACAAAAGAGGTCTGGTTTTGTTGGCGATGTGGGATAACGGTATTCGCCATACCAGTAATAATAAGCGCGCGATTAACAAGCCCGAAGATCTGAAAGGTATTAAGGTCCGTACGCCACCCGATCCAATGACCTTGGATATTTTTAATGCGTTAGGCGCTAATCCCGCTCCTCTCGCTTTCTCCGAGCTTTACATTGCTCTGCAACAAGGTGTGTTTGACGGTCAAGAAAATCCGCTCGTGAACATCTACTCCTCAAAGCTGTTTGAGGTTCAAAAGTTCATTTCTTTGACGGGCCACAAATACGAAGCAACACCTTTGTTAGCAAGTAAGTTGGCATGGGCCGGGATCTCCAAGCAAGATCAACAAGCTATTCGCGAAGCTGCCGCAGAGTCTGCCAAGCTGAATCGTGAGCTTTCATTGGCTGCTGATGCGGATCTAAAGGGCAAGTTGACATCGGCCGGTATCCAGATTAATGCCGTTGATCAAGCTCCCTTCATCGCTGCGACCAAGCCTGTTTACGACAAATGGCGTAAAACTTTTCCTCAGCTTGTTGATGTAGTTGTTGCAGAAGCTGCTAAGCCTTAACGAACTGGAAATCATCCATGAGCGCAAGAGAACATCATTTAACAATGCATCTAGTGAGTGGAGTTGATCGGATCATTGAAGTCATCAGCATGATCATCGCTGTGATCACAATTACCGTGATGTTTATCTCGCTCATGGCAGAAGTTGTTGTTCGTTACATCACCAACCAGGGAATGGGCTGGCCGACTGAAATGCCAAACCTACTCTTTCCATGGTTGATGATGAGCGGTATCGTGCTTGCTGCCCAGTTAGGCAAGCATATCGCTGTTGAGACCATTAACGGTTTTCTAGGTAAGAATGTCAATCGAGTGGTGATGATGGTCTTGCAGTTGCTAGTGATTGCAACGTTCTTTTATCTCGCTTGGGTTGGCTTGTTTGTGATTGAAATTACAGGTTCAGAGCTCTACCCTGTGACAGGTGTTTCAGCAAAGTGGGCATATATGTCTGTGATCGTTGGCTTTGCAGCACTTGGTGTTACCGGCATTACTACCTTCTTTCGCCTGCTGTTTGCCGACGACCCTTTGACAGTACGATCAAACACACTCGAGGACAGCATATGACTATTCTGATGCTCGCTATCTTTTTCGCACTGCTTGTACTGGCCTTCCCAGTCGGCTATGCCCTCATCGTGAGTTCTGGAATCGCTGCCGTCACAGCGGGAGGTATGCCAAGCGCAACGATTGTTGTCAAGATTTTTCAACCCTCTCAAAGTTTTCCGCTCTTAGCGATTCCATTTTTTGTGCTGTCTGGCAATCTGATGATGGGTGGTACGCTTGGTAAAAAACTGATTGAATTTGCTACCGCTCTCGTCGGACGCATGCATGGTGGGCTCGCTCAAGTCAGTGTGGTGGGTTCTACAATTTTTGGTGGTGTCTCTGGCTCCGCAGTTGCTGAGGCTTCTGCACTAGGATCGATGCTGATTCCCTGGCAAAAAAAGGAAGGTTATCCGGCACCTTTCGCAGCCGCTACGATCGCCTCCTCTTCAGTGATTGCAGGGTTGATTCCCCCCTCTATTCCATTAATCATTTATGCAAGTGTTTCTGATCAATCCATCGCATCGTTATTTTTAGCGGGATTCGTACCAGGGCTGATGCTTTGTTTTGGATTTATGTTGGTCTGTTATCTTTCTGGCAGATTACGTAATTTTCCAAGACTGATGAATAAAATTACTGCACGTGAATTTGCCAAAATTACTTTTTATGCATCACCAGTATTGGCGATGCCGTTATTTATTGTGATTTTGCTGAGAGCCGGTATCGCCACGCCAACCGAGGTGAGTGTGATGGCCGTGTTCTATGGCCTTGTCATCAGTTTATTGATTTATCGTGACATCAATCTAAAACGTTTGATAGATGCGCTGGTACATACTGCAATTACGACGGGTATCGTGATGTTGGTGATATCCGCATCGAATATGGTCGGGTATGTATTGACCGTTGAAGCGATCCCTAAAGCGGTTGCAGAGTGGGCTCTTGAAACTCTCAAAAATCCGCTCATGATTCTTTTGATGTTGAACGTGATCATGCTTATTGTTGGTATGTTCCTTGACCTCCCCGCGGCCATCCTGCTCCTGGGTCCTACTTTTGTTGCAATTGGGAACGCAATTGGTTTTGACTTGATTCAGCTTGGGATCATGATGGCTGTCAATCTGAGTATCGGGCTCTTTACCCCACCAGTGGGTACCACACTCTTTGTCGCGGCGGCTATTTCAAGAGAGTCAATTGGAGCGATTGTTCGAGAGCTTTGGCCTTTTTACTTGGTTGCGCTCGCCGTACTCATGCTTATGACATATGTTCCATCACTGACAATATATTGACATGAAAAAAATTGCTTTTGCAGGGTTGGGAGCCATGGGGCTTCCCATGGTTAAAAATTTAATCACAGCAGGATATTCCGTCCACGGGATTGATATTAATCCCGCCTCTCTCACTGTACTGAGTGGTATGGGCGGCAAGGCTTTTACGAATGCTAAAGAGGCATGCGCGGGCGTCGATCTGTTGTTGATCTTGGTGGTGAATGCCTCACAGGCCAAGCAGGTGTTATTTGAATCTGGCGCGATAGATGTGTTGCCAATGGGCGGGATCGTCTGCCTAATGTCGACGTGCCCGCCTGCTGAGGTAGAAGACATTGCCAAGCAGGTTCAGGCTAAGGGTCGTCGTCTTGTCGACGCGCCGTTGTCTGGCGGCGTTGTTGGAGCGACCAATGGGTCTCTGACGATTATGGCGGCTTGCGATCAAGAAACCTTTAAAGACATTCAAGATGTATTCCAAGTCGTTGGCGAGCGTATTTTTCATGTCGGTCATCAGCCTGGCCAAGGCGCGATGTGTAAAACGGTCAACCAACTCTTGTGTGGCTTGCATATCGCTGTCGCGGCAGAAGCATTTTCTCTGGCGAAAAAAAGCGGTCTCGATTTAACCATGCTGCTTGAGATTATGAGCGGTTCTGCAGCCTCGAGTTGGATGCTCAAGGACAGGGGTTCACGCATGCTTGAGTCGGATCCTATCGTCACGAGTGCCGTCGATATTTTTGTCAAAGATCTAGGGATTGTGATGCAAGCGGGTCGCGATGCTAAAGCAGCGTTGCCTCTGACCGCTGCGGCATATCAGTTATTTCTATCTTCTTCTGGCAGAGGTGATGGTCGACTCGATGATAGTCAAGTGATTCGAAGCTATGACCTACTGAATGGGTTGGAGAAATAAGATCTCCTCTTCCATTACAAGTTTTTTATCCTGAGTGTCTGACACAACACACTCATTTATCACATCAGATTCAACGGAGAATTTAATCATGCTGTTAAAAGATAAAGTGGCGATCATCACGGGCGGTGCGGGCTTGAATGGGCTAGGCTTCGCTTCGGCACGAATGATGGCAGCACAGGGAGCACGTGTGGTCATCCTTGATCTTGAAAAGGCACAGCCTGCTTCTGTTGCAGCCACACTTGGTGCGCAACATATGGGTGTGGTCGCTGATGTGACCAACAAGGCTTCGTGTGAAGCCGCAGTTAAGGCGGTATTGGCCAACATGGGCCAGATCGATATTTTGTTTAACAACGCCGGTATTACCCAGCCCCGCAAAACGATGGAAATTACCGCAGCAGATTACGATGCCGTGCTGGATGTGAGTTTGCGTGGAGCGCTGTTTATGTCACAGGCAGTTTTGCCTGCCATGCGTGAGCGTAAGCAAGGCTCGATCATTTGTACTTCCTCTGTTTCCGCTCAGCGAGGTGGAGGCATTTTGGGTGGTCCCCATTACTCTGCTGCAAAAGCTGGCGTCTTGGGTTTGGCGCGCGCCATGGCGCGAGAGTGTGGTATCGACAATATCCGAGTCAACTGTATTACCCCAGGATTGATTGAAACAGACATCAATAAGGGTTTGATTCCAGAGGATCGCCTGTCTGATATTTTGTCTGGCATCCCTATGAATCGAATCGGCGAGCCTAACGACGTGGCTGGTTGTGTCGTTTTTCTAGCGAGCGATTTGTCAAAGTATTGCACGGGCATCACGCTGGATGTTAATGGTGGCATGTTGATTCATTAATTCAGACTGAGTGATATGACAACTGTAATGACAACTGCAATGACAACTGCAATGACAACTGTACCCGCGGCACCCCATCCTCAGTCACTTGCCAACGCGATTCGGTTTCTTTCAGTTGATGCCATCCTTCGTGCTGGCGAGGGTCATCAGGGTGTCCCTCTGGGCATGGCAGAGATCGCGACAGCGTTGTATATGCATCATCTCAAGCATGATCCTGAGCACCCAACTTGGTGGGATAGGGATCGCGTGGTGCTGTCTAACGGTCATGGCTCAATGTTGTTGTATTCCCTTCTGTATCTCACGGGATACCAAAAGATCTCGCTCGAGCAAATCAAATCCTTTCGTGAGCTTGGATCGCACTGCGCAGGCCATCCGGAATTCGACCCTGAGGCAGGTATAGAAGTCACTACCGGTCAGCTTGGTCAAGGCATCGCAAACGCGATGGGTATGGCGGTTGCCGAAGCATTTTTACGAGCACGATTTGGGAGTGATCTCGTCAACCATTTCATCTATGCTTTTGTCGGTGACGGATGTTTGCAAGAGGGCGTTGGACAGGAAATGATCAGTTTGGCCGGTCATCTCGGCTTGGGCAGGCTGATTTTGTTGATGGATGATAATGCCATCACGGATGATGGCAGTACCGAACTCTCAATTAGCGAGGATGTTGCCAAACGTTTTGAAGTCGCTCACTGGCACGTTCAGCGCGTCGATGGTCATGACATGCAGTCTGTCTCTGCCTGTATCGCAGCGGCAAGGCAGGATGGTCGGCCTTCAATTATTTTGGCCCGCACAACGATCGCCAAAGGTATTGCTCGGCTTCAGGGGCAACGTGGCGGGCATAGTGCCAAGCTGTTTGATACGGACGCTGCTCAGATGCGTCAGGATCTAAACTGGCCTCATCCTTCTTTTGATGTGCCTGAGGCGATTTTAAGCACGTGGAGAACGAGTCCCGTTGCGGGTCAGTCTGTTAGATCGCAATGGTTAGAGAGGCTCGCCGCACTCCCTGCAGAAAAACGTGCTGAATTTGAACGTGTGATGAGAGGGGAGTTGCCGCCTGCGCTTGAGCATGCTCTTGATGGGCTGAAGGAGACGCTTCTTGCCGAGCCTGCGCGCGGTGGCATCAATTTATCTGCTGCGATTAATGATTGCATGACAGATTATTTACCCGAGCGTGTAGTGGCCTGTGCCGATCTTGAGGCGCCTACTGATCATAAAAGACGGTTGCTTGCTTTTTCTGCTTTGGATCAGAGCGGTGCTTATGTTCATTGCGGTGTACGTGAACATTTGATGGGTTCTATGTGTAATGGCATGGCCGCGCACGGTGGCACTATTCCTGTGAGTGTGACGTATTTGGCGTTTTCAGATTACATGCGTCCTGCCTTGCGCAACGCTGCCCTCATGAAGCTGCCTGTGAAGTTTGTGTTTAGTCATGATTCGATCGGGATAGGTAAAAATGGCCCGACACATCAGCCTGTCGAGATTTTGGCGTCCTTACGCGCCATGCCGCATATGTTGGTGATGCGTCCCGCTGATGCAGTTGAGGCGGTAGAGTGCTGGCAGGTGGCGCTTTCTCATAAGCAAGGGCCAGTATCTTTTATTTTTTCGAGACAAGCGCTTCCTCATCTCCGTACGCTCTCTGTCGCAACAAATCTTTCCTCACGTGGTGCCTATGTGTTGATTGAGGGGGGCTCCTTGCCGCGTCAAGCGACCCTCCTTGCTACAGGCTCTGAGGTTGATATTGCTTTGAAAGCCCGTGAACAGTTAGAAGCTCAAGGCATATCTACGGCCGTGATATCGATGCCATGCTGGGAATTATTTGACGTACAGCCAGAGTCTTATAGAAATCAGGTCTTATGTCCAGAGACTAGAACTGTCGCCATAGAAGCCGCAGTTAAATTTGGCTGGGAGCGATATCTTGGGAGCAGGGGTAGATTTGTCGGGATGAGTGACTATGGGTTGTCAGGTCCGGCAGATGAACTGTACCGACATTTCGGCATTACACCCGAAGCGGTCGTGTTGGCTGTGATGGATATTGAAAAGGGGTGATGTGCACTTTTCTCTCGCCTGCCATTTGCCAAACATTTGGCATCAGACAGGCGCGAGACTTGACTGATGCTACTGCAGGGTCAAGCCGATTTCCGTCACAAGCTTTTTATAAGCATGGACTTGATCGGCGATTAACTTTGCAAAGGCTTGAGGGCTGTCCGGAGTCACCGCAAAACCCAAATTTTCAATTTGTTTTTTCACAGAGGGATCAGCCAACACAGCAACAAATTCTTTATTGAGTTGATCCACAATAGGCTTGGGCATGTTCGAAGGTCCTACGATTCCGGCCCAAAGAAGTACTGGAAGTTCTCCTAAGCCAATTTCTTTAAAAACTGGGACGTTAGGAGCAAGTGGCGAGCGCTCTGGTAGCAGACTGACGAAAACATTTAGTTTCCCTTCCTTGACGAACGGCAGACCAGCAGCTGTTCCGATCATTGCTTGCACTCTTCCAGCTACCAGATCTGTCATGGCAGGAGGCTCGCCTTTGTAAGGTACGTGTACCAAATCGATGCCAAACTGTTGTTTAACTTGAGCGAAAATCAACACACCCGTATTGTTACCGGATCCATAGCTCATTTTTCCTGGATTTGCCTTTGCATAGCTAACAAAATCTTTAAAGTTTTTAACGGGAACTTCTGGGTTCGCGTATAGAAAAAATGCATAACGACCAATATCCGCAATGGGTGTGAAGTCTTTGACAACATCATAGGGAGGCTTGATACGCATCGCAGGTAAAGCAGAAAGGTTACCAGATGTCACCAGACCGATCTTATACCCATCGGGATTCGCTTTTGTGATTTCTTGAGCAGCGATCTGCCCTTCAACGCCTGGTTTGTTTTCTACAATTATGTTCACCCTCATTCTTTCACCGACATTTTTGGCTAAGATTCTGGCGAGCAAGTCAGAGGTGCCGCCTGGAGGGAAAGGAACGACCATGGTGATGGGCCTTTCTGGATATTTAGCGTGAGCGACTCCTCCACACAAGCTAAGTACAATTGATAAGCTTGAAATCAATAGTTTATTTATCATTATCTGTCTCCGTTTGTTTTTAATTATTAACTCGATTTATGTGTTTAATTTAGTACTACTTTTTAATGCGTGGATCCATGGTTGAAAGAATTGTATTTCTTTGCATCTGCGAGCTACCTGCTCCTATCGTTGTGCTTCGGGCGTCTCTAAAGTGCCGCTGCATCGGATATTCCATGCTATAGCCATAGGCACCCATAATTTGCATACCTTGATTTGCAACCTTGACATAGGTTTCGGAGCCGAATAATTTGGCCATAGAGACTTCACGTAAAGCGTTCATTTCCTGTGCAAGTCGACCAGCGGAATCATAGGCAAGTAAGCGTGCTGCGGTTACTTCTGTTTGCATATCTGCGAGCATATGACCAATAGCTTGAAATTCGATTATTCGTTTGCCAAATTGTTCTCGATCGGATGCATATTGGGTGGCAATATCTACAACACTCTGACTTGCACCGACGTACGCAGATGAAGTTAATGCTCTTTCTAGCTGTAACCCAGATAACAGATATTTCCATCCTTCATTAAGTTCTCCGAGAATACGGGTATAAGGAATTCGGACTTCATCAAAAAAGACCTCATAGGTGCCTACACCTCGGCGACCAAGCATTTCATTTTTTTTCAAAGTAACACCAACTGTATTGTTATCGATCAAAAAAATAGAGATACCTTCTTTTTTTGGAACATTTGGATTTGTGACAGCATAGACTTGAAGAATTGTATTGTTGGCTCCAGCTGCGGTTGTCCATAGTTTTTGACCAGAGACTACCCACTCATCACCATCACGTGTTGCTTTTGTTTGTATTGCACTGACATCTGAGCCAGCAGAGGGCTCACTAATGCAGACGGACATTCTTAATGTTCCATTAATCAATTTTTTAAGGAACTCATTCTTTTGCTCGAGTCGACCGTGCTTAAGAAGAGTTTGACCAGTAAAAAGAGGAACCATGTACGCAGTTGCAAGGTCGTAACTAAAATATCCAAGTTGTTCGGAAACAAGAGCGAGGTCTTCCATCGTTCCACCGTATCCACCGTATTCCGGATCGAGTCCTAATCCGGTTAAACCGAGTTTTACCCATGCCTCATAAGCTTCGTATGGGTAGTGACCTTCTTCATCCATGCGTCGCAAATATTCAGGCGTAATGATCTGCTGCATGACTCGTTCGATGCTTTCACGTAAATGTCGCTGATCCTGATTTAGTTCAAAACACATAGTCATCGTACGATCTCCATTATTTCTCACATCGTATAGAGTCGCTTAATCTCCATCAAGACTTTATAGGTCTTAATTATTGCTAATTAAGTTGTAGCGACGATGGATTTAAATACCGATACTAGTGGCTAGCGATCAATCATTAATTGACAAGCGTTGAAGCAGTGCTCATCGGGAGATTAGGTTGTGTTTAAAGAAGACTTATTTAAAGGTCATCGTATTCTTGTGACAGGCGGGGGTACTGGTCTGGGAAAGGAGATGTCAGAACATCTTTTGTCACTCGGTGCCGAGATTTACATTTGTGGTCGAAGAAAGAGTATTTTGGATGAAACGGCCAGTGAGTTGATAGAAAAACATGGTGGTCGGGTCAAAACAATAACTTTAGATCTGAGGGATTCACATGCAGTTGATGAACAAATTGAAGAAATTTGGAAGGAAGGCGCACTAACTGGCTTAGTCAATAATGCAGCTGGAAATTTTATTAGTCGAACAGAGGATCTTTCCCCTAGAGGATTTGATGCTGTTGCAAACACCGTTATGCATGGTACGTTCTACGTTACCCATGCCGTAGGTAAAAGGTGGATTTCGTCTGGGACTCCTGGCTCAGTTGTCTCGATTGTTACTAGTTGGGTGAGAACCGGTTCCCCTTACGTTGTCCCGTCAGCAATGGCAAAGGGAGCAATCGATGTTATGACGAAATCCCTTGCAGTCGAGTGGGGGCGCTACGGTATTCGGCTCAATGCAATTGCCCCGGGAATCTTTCCAACCGCTGGAGCGACTGCAAGACTTCGCCCTGCAGAAAATCCGCACCAAAAGGAGACTAGTGAAAATCCAATGCAACGGCTAGGCAAGATGAAAGAACTAACGAATTTGGTATCGTTTTTACTTGCCGATGGTTGTGAGTGGTTAACAGGTGAAACGATTGCAATTGATGGAGCCTATCATCTTGCACAGGGTGCGTATTTCACTCACTACAACAGCTGGAGCGATACTGAATGGAAAGAAGCCCGTGAGCGGATTCAGTCGCAGAATGCAAAGGACAAGCAGCTAAGATCAACGATTCGTCCACAACATGAGAATACTGGGGAGTGAAGGATGAACAGTGAGTTTTTCAATCCATCCTATTGGCTCGAGAAACGCGCGCAGCTGCAACCGGATCATGTCTGTCTTTCTTTTTGGCTCGACAAGGAGGACTGTGAGCACTGGACCTATCAAGAGTTGTTTCAGGCATCTCTCGCGTTAGCAGCTGAGCTGAACAATCGGGGAATAAAACCAGGTGATCGCGTTGCTTACATGGATTTTAATGACGCGCGTTATGCAATTATTATGTTTGCAACGGCGCGCATTGGTGCGATTTTTGTTCCAATTAACTTCAGGCTTACAGCTTCGGAGGTTTTGGATCAGGTTCAAGATTGTGAACCAAGTATTTTTATTCATGGTGGTGATTTCCCATCAATTAGTGATGCATTAAAAGTCCAATTTCCTAATATGTGGGTGGTTGAGTCGAACAGAAAGAGTGCTGATCAATTGGGTCAAATAATTAATCATGTTCGATACGATGAACTGAATTTTTTTAATTCATCAGAAGGCGATGTGGCTTGGTTAATGTACACATCAGGTAGTACTGGGCGTTCGAAGGGTGTCATTCATACCTACAGTAATTTATTTTGGAACACCATCAATATGATTTTGCTGCAAGGAGGATTTGCATCTGATCGAGTACTTATTTCAGCACCACTTTTTCATGTGGCTCCAGCATCGACTTTCATGGATGCTTTCCTGCGTGGAGCGTGTACGCATCTTGAGCGTTCGTTTGATATTGATAAGATTTTGAATCGTATTCAGCATCAAAAAATTTCAGTTGTCGCAGGTGTTCCCGCTATGTACAAGATGATGGCCGCAGCATCTAACTTCGATGAATATGATCTCTCCTCCTTGCGGGCAGTGTTGGTGGGAGGCTCACCCGTTCCAGAAATACTTATTTCTTTTTATACACAACGCGGTATTTCAGTTGTACATCGTTATGGATTAACTGAAGTGACTTCACTTGCGGCGGCACTATCGCCTACTGCTCCATCAAATAAACAAATGAGTGCAGGTTTGTCACCTCTTTTTAGCGATCTGAGAATTATGAAAGCTGATGGTGGCATTGCTGATGCAGATGAGATTGGAGAGATCGAAGTAAAAGGACCCAACGTTACATTGGGGTATTGGAAAAATCAAAATGAAACTGCTGCAGCTATTCATAATGGCTGGCTACGAACAGGTGATTTAGGACGACGTGATGCTGAGGGTTATTTGACTGTAGTGGGACGCATCAAAGATATGATTATTAGCGGTGGAGAAAACGTCTATGCAATGGAGGTTGAGGCGCGCCTTGTTGAAAATCCCAACATTTTAGAAGCGGCAGTGATTGGAGTTCCAGATCCAAAGTGGGGTGAAGCTGTTTGCGCTATTTTGAGTTTGAAGCCTAATCACTTCACCACAATGACTGAAATTCTTGAGCGTCTAAATAATAGTCTTGCAAGGTATAAACAGCCACGATACATATACTTTAAAGAGTCATTGCCAAAAAATGGCGCTGGAAAGATCGATAAACTTGCTCTTCGACGTGAATTTTGCAAGACATAAACCTTTGTAAACAGAGCCGTTTTAGAGGAAACTACAGTATCTTCAAAAGTATTTAGGGTTATTTGATGGAGCTGCGTCAATTACGGTACTTTTTAGCTGTTGCCCAAGAGCTTCATTTTGGTCGCGCAGCCGAGCGTGTCCATATCGCTCAGTCGCCCTTATCTCGCCAAATCAAACAGCTGGAAGAGGAACTCGGTGCTCCTTTGTTTATTAGAAACAAACATCGCGTTGAATTATCAGAAGCAGGGAAAGCACTCATCCCTGAGGCGGAGTCGATTCTAAGTGCAACGGGTCGAATTAGAAATACGATTTTGCGGGCTCAAGAAGGAATGATCGGTAAACTGATCATTGGATATACTAATTCTGCTATTTATTCTGATTTGCCTAGAATACTCATGGTCTATCGTCAGAGCTATCCTATGGTAGAGATCGTGCTTCGAGATAATCTACTCACTCCAACACAAATTGAGGAGCTTGATGAGCGGCGTATAGATATTGGCGTTCTCAGGCCTCCAACGCGTTCACCTAATATTGAATTACTGACTATCACCCGAGAGCGCCTTATTGTTGCCCTGCCGACATCACATCCTCTCGCAAACCAGAAGCAGATTGATCTCTCCCTGCTCAAGGGAGATGGATTTATTTGTTTTTCGCGTAGTTTGGACTCTGCGTTACAAACCCAGATCTTTCGTTCTTGTCAGGATGCCGGCTTTTCGGCGCAGGTGATTCAGGAAGTCGGGGATATACCCTCGATGTTGATGTTGGTCTCAAGTGGTATGGGGGTTGCTTTAGTACCAGCTTCTGCGAAAAATATGAAGCTTAAAGGGATAACGTTTCGCTCTCTAGCTGGTGGTGGTCCGCAATTGGAGTTAGCCTTAGCTTGGAACAGGGATCAACATTCAACATTAGTCGATGGATTTATTAAAATAACACGCGAAACGCTTGGTTGCCCGTAAAAAGTAATTTTTTGCGGTTTCAATTAATCAGTCACGTTTAAGAGAATCAAAATGAAAATTGTAAAAGTAGTACCTTGGCATGTGGGGCAGTTTATGTTCGTGCGGGTTGAGACGGACGAGGGTATTACTGGCTTTGGCGAGGCCGGAACCTGGGGGCATATTGAAGCTGCCGGGGCATGTATCAAGAGATTCGCTGAGTACTTAGAGGGCAAAGATCCATACCCTATCGAGCATCACTGGAATGTGATGCATCGCTTCAGCTATTTTCAAGGTCTAGCGGAAAATGCCGCGATCTCGGCCATTGATATGGCGCTTTGGGACATCAAGGGTAAAGCATTAAATGTGCCTATTTATGAGCTGTTAGGTGGAGCCGCGAGAACTAAAGCGCGTGTCTATGGCCATATCTACGAGAGCACCATCGAAAAGATGCTTGTGGAGTGTGAGGTAAAAATGAATTCCGGCTTTACCGCATTTGGGCACCTGAATCCTTTTCTGGACGAGGGCGACGATCAGGTGTACTTCAAGACCCACATCAAGAAAATGCGCGATGCGATCGAGAACACAGAGCGCATGCGCGAGGTGGTGGGCGATCGCGTTGATTTGCTTCTGGAGATTCATCGTCG
The DNA here is from genome assembly GCF_965234455.1 of Zwartia lucis. GTDB lineage: Bacteria > Pseudomonadota > Gammaproteobacteria > Burkholderiales > Burkholderiaceae_B > Zwartia > Zwartia lucis. Next base: position 611,234 of record NZ_OZ248473.1, read on the forward strand.
TTTGACACCTGCGGAGGCGATTGTTTTCGCACGTGGCATTGAGCATACGCATCCGATGTTCATTGAAGATCCGATTCGTCCTGAAAGCCATGACGCGATGGCGCGTGTCGCAGAAAAAATTCATGTTCCTATTGCGACAGGTGAACGTTTCTCCAACATCTATGAGTTCCAAATGTTGATGGCCAGAGGAGGGGTGGAGTACGCACGCGTCGATTTATGTCTCTGTGGCGGTATCACAGGCGCAAAAAAGGTCGCAGCGATCGCCGAAGCGTATCAAGTGCAAATCGTCCCGCATAACCCTTTGTCACCGATCGGTTTGGCGGCATGTTTACAGCTTGCGGCCGCCATTCCAAATTTCGCGATTCAAGAATATGCGACTGGTTTTGAGTCTGGTAAGTTTGAGTCTCTACCGATTCACTTGGGCAGTAACGTGGTCGACAAGGTGCCGTTACCCAAAGATGGCTTTGTCGACATTCCTAACGGTCCTGGTTTGGGAATGAACATCTTGCCAGATGCTCACAAGATCAGACCCCCCCTCGTCAAGCCAATCTCAATGCGTCCGCATTTCGATGGCTTCATTGTTGATCAGTAGGTTTGACTGGCGCTTTTTCGTCTTTTGCGTACTCGGCACGGATTGCGTCCCACTCATCTGCACCAAATCTTCTAAAATTTTGATGCGGGGAGACCTTATTCAAAGCCTCAGGTACGGCATGTGTCGAAAGAATTGTTTGTAGAACGTGATCGAAGGCAGGGATCGCGGCGCGAAGCATAATACCGGGAAGAATCGCTAGTTTGTACCCCATTTTCTCTGCATCCTTGAGGTTTAAAGGAGGTGTCTTTCCTCCTTGAACAACGTTCAACATGCAGGGGCCCTTTACTCTTTTTGGAACCGCTTCTACTTCTTGTAGAGACTGTGGGGCCTCTACAAAAACCATATCCGCGCCGGCTTCCAATGAAGCATTGGCTCTTGCTATAGCCTCCTCAAAACCCATCGATGCGCGGCAATCAGTTCTGGCGATAATCACAAAATCAGGATCTCTTCGTGCGGCAACGGCTGCGCGTATCTTACTGAGATATTTTTCCAGTGGCTCAATTTCCTTTCCATCTAAATGGCCGCATCGTTTTGGAGATACTTGGTCCTCAATGTGAATGCCTGCAACGAATCTTGCTTCAAACTCTCTGACAGTTCGAGTGACGTTGAGCTCATTGCCATAGCCAGTATCTGCATCGGATATCACTGGGATGTTGACAGACCTGGCGAGAATGCCGGCGTTCTCGACCATTTCCGACATTGTGACCAAGCCATAATCGGGAAATCCAAGGGATGCGGCAGTGCCGGCTCCTGTCATATAAACAATGGGAAATCCTGCTTGCTCAATAATCTTAGCTGTTATGCCATCGTAGGCGCCAGGTGCGATTTGCATACCTGGACTCGACAAGAGTTGTCTGAGTCGTTGTGAAGGTCTCATTTCTTTGCCTCTTTCTTTTCATTTTCTGGTAAGAGATATTTTTTAAGCAATGGCTCAACGGCATCAAACTCTTCTTTGGCCTCTTTTTCGAAAGAGGCGGATGAGCTGAATACCGGCATGGCACCCTCTTGTTGAATAGCAGCAATGACTTTCGGATCTTTTGATGCGAGTTCAACTGCTTTAACAATCGTTTTTAAAGCTTCGTCGGGCGTCCCTTTCTTGATCATCAGACCGTACCAAGTCATTGCGACCATGTTGAGCCCTTCTTGGTTCAGCGTGGGGACTTCCGGTATGGAGTCCAGACGTCCTTGCGCACCTGAGGCGAGTATTCTGAATTTGCTATTTTTATAGTGTGGCATCGCGACTGATAAAGACGGCATTCCCATACTGACGTGACCGCCCAATGCATCGACCATCATTGGTGCGGTTCCTTTGTATGGAATGACCTGAGCATTTTTGATACCACTCAACTCAATAATTTGTCGAGCCATTATTTCACCATGCCGCGTGGCTGCACCAAAAGAGCAAGCCGCATCTGTTTTTTTGCAGTCTACAATAAATTCTTTGAATGATTTTGCGGTCGATGCTGATGGGACGCCAAACACCATCGCATTTTGCTGAATTTTAGAAACAAGTGTGAAGTCTTTAATAATGTCTACCTTGGCATTCGGTAGAGTGATTGGGTAAAAAAGTGCTTGATTCACTTGTAATAAGATGGTGTGACCATCCGCTGGAGCCTGAAGCACTGCTTGACTCCCTATTACACCATCGGCTCCTGTTTTATTGACGACGACAACTGTTTTTTTCCATTCCTCAGACCATACCCGCGCAAGATTTCTAGCCACAGTATCAGTCCCACCTCCGGCGCTGTAGGGGACAACGATCGTCACAGTACCCGTTGGAAATTTGCCTTCTTGCGCCTGAGCGGAGAAGATTCCAAGTAGAGGGAGTAATACAAGCGACGATTTTTTTATCAGGCTTGAGTATTTTTTATATTTCATCTTGGATGTCCCTCATAGTATTCATTATTCATGTCATGAAACTTCGCTATCTTTGCTTCAAACCTAAGGAATTCGTCAGACATATTATTTCCGCGTAGGCCTCCCCTTACGGCATTCGGAGCCGTATTTTTATAAGGTTCTAGCCACTCGTCTGGCAATGGTTGACAGCCCGGAATCGCGAGCCATAATCTAAGGAGATGCCTTTTTAAATCCTCAGAATCAAAATCTTCAAAAGCCGTTCTTGAATGAATCACTGCGTAATTATTAACGAACTGAAGATCACCTGCTTCAAGTTGCATCGAGTAGCAAAATTTTGGATCTCGGTAGAGTATTTCTAGTAAATCCAGGAGTTTGAGTTGATGGACGGTGAGTCTGGGTACTTCTGGAAAGTCCCGCTGTGCGGCGATAATATTTTTTAAATTTGACCTGAATGCGAAATGTGCGTTCTTGAATCCAGCTAGCGTACATTGGTTGTACTCATGATCTTCCAGACCGGACGCACCTTGCCAACTGAAATAAAACGGTTCGTGCAGCGTCTCTTTTAGTTCCGGATGCGTTCGTATGATTTCCTGATAGATCGCCTTGGTGCTGGTAATTAAGCTGTGTCCTCCTGACTTTGCTGTTCTTCGGCACAGAAGTGTCACCACGTCACCAAAATCAATATGAAAATCCAAACTTGCGTTTGTGTTGTATCCACGGCCACCTTTGCCGTAATAGTTTGATTGGTCAACGACACTGCGTACATCATTCAAAATGTCACTGGCCTTATTTTGAGGGCGGGCGACCCCCATGTGCATCCCCATTCCCCAATAGGCCAACCTTGTATCCGCTTCGCTCCATTCAAAGACGGGAAAGCCCTTCATGAGACAGAAGCCCCATTTTGATTGCGTCATCTGTATTGCCCGCTGCAGTGCCGCTTTTGAGCGATCGGGCAATGGATAATCCTCTGGCGACATACTTAAAAGAGGTTTATTCAGTTGCTTTGCATGCGTGAGGGCGCGTTTAAATCCGCTTATCTCTTGTGCATTGAGTTGAATCACCCAAGAGTTGTCGCGCGTGACCTCTTCACTTAACCATCCCATCGGCATAGGCGCTAACGTTGAGGTCAAGGCCATCTCCATTCTTATAAGTTTTCAAAAGTATATACAAATTCGCGGGAGTAGGGGATAAAGAATTTCCTGACGCACGCATTGCGGCGATGGTGATTCTCAGTGATGTCACATGACTAGAACATATTGAAACCAACCGCCGTCAGTAGGGCGAGTAGCATTCCGTAAAACAAAGCGCCCGCGAGGATTGAGAGGCTAGCAATTTTGAGTGCATGTATCTCGTTTTGAGGGTTTAGCTTGAGTAACACGGGACGACCGCCGATCGAGACCAGTGCGAGGCTATACAGGAGGCAAGCAACATTCAATATGTCCGGATCCCTCAGTGCGAAACCCAGCATAAAGACGGCCGTGCCGACAATAAAGCTTGGTAGGCCGACGACATAGCCGAGCGTACGAAACAATGTCACACCCGCGAGGTCCCAGGTCTTGGAAGCTTCCTCGGGGTGAGCGTTATCATTTGGGTCGTTGGGGGGTTTCACTCAGTCAATCGACGATCAGTATGATCCCATATAGTCTTTCTTGCCGATCTCTACGCCGTTGTGACGTAGCAGGTTGTAGGCGGTTGTGACGTGAAAGAAAAACTGTGGCATGCCGTATTTCAGCGCATAGTCCTCGACAGTTAGCGTTTTCTCTTTTGGCGTACCGGGGCGCAAAACGACTTCTTTGACGGCACTGCCATTGAGCTGCTCTGCGGTCATCCCTTCGATGAGTGCGAGTGTTTTGGCGATGCGTTGCTGCAATTCGGCAAAGCTTTGCTCGCTGTCTTCGTAGGCGGCGACTTCTACGCCCGCGATACGTGCTGGGACGCTTTTGGCAAAGTCACAAGCGATCTGGACTTGGCGCACTAGTGGCAGCATGTCGGGAAACAGGCGCGACTGCAACAACACGGCAGGATCAAATTTACGGTTTTGCGCGTGTTCTTCGCCTTTTTTGAGCACGTCACTCAGTGCTAACAGCATTTGTTTGAAAACGGGGACGGTCGCGGTGTAGAGGGAAATTGACATGATTTTCTATCCTGTGTGAGCTGCGTTGAGATTGATTAAAGCATGATCTCACTCAACGGAAAGTTTCATTTAGTGTGACTTAGTGTGGAGTGGTCGTAGGTGGCTTTGTCTTGGCGAGCCCTAAAAGATTTCATTTGGTTGTATCCAAATGTTAATCGTATACTGTATTTATGTACAGTATATTAAAACATCAATCTCCGCCCTCCAACGTGGAGACAAACTTAAGTCAAACGCCAGTTGACATGGCGTCAGAGCCGGTTGCGCGCGATTTGCCGCTCTTGGCGCATCGCATCAGCGCGGGATTTCCTTCGCCTGCAGCCGATTACATCGAAGTCGGACTCGATCTCAACGATTACCTAGTGCGTAATAAACCTGCAACCTTTTTGTTTACGGTCAAAGGGGACTCGATGTCGGGCGCCAGTATCGAGGAGGGTGACAAGGTCATTGTGGATCGCGCCTTGACACCCAAGCACCGCGATATCGTGGTGGCGGTGGTGGATGGCGATTACACGCTCAAGCGTTTATTCAAGCATCGGGGACGCGTCGAATTGCGCGCTGAAAACCCTGCGTATCAACACATTGAGTTTAAAGACGGTAGCGAGTTGTTAGTGTGGGGTGTGGTGGTGGGGGTGGTGCGTCGTTATTCCGTGCGAGGCGGGTGATGTCGACGGTCTCTACACCCGCCCCACAGTTCGCGCTGGTCGATGTCAATAATTTCTACGTGTCGTGCGAGCGTGTGTTCAAGCCCGGGCTCGAAGGCATCCCGATGGTGGTGTTGTCTAACAATGATGGCTGTGCGGTGGCGCGTAGCAATGAGGTCAAGGCGCTGGGCGTCAAAATGGGTACGCCCTGGTTCAAGATGAAAGACTTGGCGCGTGAACATCATATTCAGGCTTTCTCCTCCAACTACACGCTCTACGGGGACATGAGTAATCGTGTCGTGCAGATTTTGCGGGACTTTTCGCCGGACACCGAGGTCTACAGTATTGATGAGTCTTTTTTACGTATCGAGACCGTTGCGCACCTTCACGGGGGCGCAGTCGCGATGGGACACCAGATGCGTGAGCGTATCAAGCAGTGGACGGGATTGCCTGTCTGTGTTGGTGTGGGGCCGACTAAAACACTCGCAAAATTCGCCAATCATCTGGCCAAGAAAAATCTCGAGTTCGACGGCGTGTGCGATCTGCATATGATTCCGCGTCCGGAGCGTGTGCGCTGGATGAGTCGTATTGAGGTGGGTGAGGTCTGGGGGGTGGGCGGACGCATCGCGCGCCGGCTTGAGGTGATGGGGATTCATACAGTGCTGGATCTGCGCAATGCCGCGCCCAAAGAAATGCGCAGGCACTTTGGTGTGGTGATGGAGCGCACCTGTAATGAGTTGCGAGGGATTTCTTGTTTGGCGCTTGATGATGTGGCGCAGCCAAAACAGCAGATTATGTCCTCGCGCAGTTTTGGTCGACCGGTGGAAACCATCGAGGAGTTGCGCGAGTCGCTTGCGAGTTATCTGTCGCGTGCTGCTGAAAAGCTACGTAGGCAACAGTCCGTCTCGGCCGCAGTCTACGTGTTTATTCAGACGAATCGCTTCAATAAGGATGAGCAATACAACGCGGGTCTCACGGTGCCGATGCCTGAGCCGACTGACGATACGCTCACGCTCACGGCAGCTGCACTCGCGGGGCTTGAGGTTATTTATCGTTCGGGGTATCGCTATAAAAAAGCGGGCGTGATGCTGACCTTGTTGTCAGATAAGCAGGCGCGGCAGATGAGTATTTTTGATCATGCGGCTGTCACGCAGCGTTCGACCCAATTGATGGCTGCGCTCGATATGATTAATCGTGATTACGGGCATGGCACAGTACGCTCGGGCGCGAGTGGTTTTACACAACGTTGGTCGATGCGCAATGAAAATCGCTCACCGAGATATACAACACGGTGGGATGAGTTACCGCTCGTGTATTAGAAACGCGTGAGTGCGCTTAGCGCCGTCCGCCCGCCATCTTGATCGCCTCGGGTTGTCGTCGCAGCGTCATCATGCTGAGTGCGCCGAGCAAGGGGCCAATGGCCAGCACGATAAAGGCATAGCGCCAACCAACTGCATCTGCCATGTGCCCGATGAGCCAGATCGAGACCGCCGTGAGCAGAAAACCAAGACTCGTTTGTAGTGTCAACACGGTGCCAATCAAGCGAGGCTCTGCGAGTTCGGCCATCGCCGCTGAAAATTGCGCGGAGTCTGCCACGACGGTCATACCCCAGATCGCTGCGATGACGATGACGACCACTGGACCCGCATCGACTGAAAAGCCGATCAGGAGTGCGCAGCCACCACTCAAGACCAGTGCACCGATGGTGGTGAAGGTGCGGCCAATGCGATCGGCAAGCAGACCCGCCAGCAAGCATCCAATAGCTCCCGCCGCCATGACGAGAAAAGTCACCAACGAAATCGTAGCGTGCCCTAGTTTGATCTCAAGGCCGGAGGCGGGGAGCGCCCACATCAGGAAGCTGCCCAGCCACGCCCACATGGCATAGAGCTCCCACATATGTCCGAGGTAACCGCCTTGAGCGAGAAGGATGGGTTTGTTGCGCATGAGCGCTTTCAGGTCCGTCCAGTGGAAAGAGATGGATTTGGCATGTTTGGGACCGAGCGCTACAAAATGAATAGCGGCTGCGGCTGCGATCGCGCAGCCACTCGCGAGCGCGATAGGAATTTCCCAGCCGATGCTGACAAAGGCGTAAAAAAGATGGGGCATGGCCGACCCTAGGGTGACTGCGCCGACAAGAGCTCCCATGAGCAGCCCCATATTGCCTGTTGACCAGCCTGCGGCGAGCTTCATCCCGACGGGATAGACGCCAGCCATGCATACGCCTGTCGCAAATCTCAGCACAGGTGCCACAGGGTGATCAAAACCAGACAGCAAGAGCGCTCCATTAAAGAGCGCTCCAAGAAGTGCTGCGGCCGAAAACAATACGCGGGAGTCAAAACGGTCGGCAAGACCACATGCCGCGCTTGCGAGCGTCCCGACTACAAAGCCGATCTGGACGGCCGAAGTGAGCGCAGCGGCGGCATCCGTTGAGAGTTGACCACTATCGAGCAGACTCGGTACCGCTGCAGAGGCGGAAAACCACAACGCCATCGCTGCGATCTGGCACACGACGATCAGAAAAATGGATAAGCTGCGTTTGTGTATGCTCATAAAAGCCCAAATACAGACTTATACCGCGAAGTCAGTCTTTTTTTTCTGAGTCTTTTTTCATTTTAGTGAACTCAACTACTGTATAAATCAACCCAATCACCAACACTGAGAAAATTATAATTGCTGGGATGAGGAGATAGTTTTCAGTCATTTTCTCAATCCCATGAGTGCACACAATTTAAAGTAAATGCCAAAAGTGAAAATTGAAGGGATCCAAATAGCAGTAAAGATTGCTTGTTGCTGATCTTTAACTACAAACCATAGATAAGCCGAGATGATGAAGGAAAGCATCACAGCGGTAATGATAAAAAAATCTGAACGCTTAAACATTTTTTGCTCCTATGGGTTACTTGCTTTTAAGATAATCGGAAACGCCATATCCAATTGCACTCAGTAAACATCCTAAAATTGCTACAGTACCGATAACACGTACGCCAGAGGACAAACCAAACGAGAATTTGTCCATGTCGAACATTTCTAACACACCAAAAAGTAACGCTAAGCAGCCGAAAACTGTAAGCGTATTACCAATCAAATAAGTAATTTGGCAGAGTCTTGAAGTCACATCTTTTAAGTTGCGCACGATGGTCATTGAGTTCATAAGTATTTCTTGAGCGCGTAAAATCTATATAAAAATTGCGTGAGATGTAAGAAAAAATCTCTAATGCAAATCCAGATAAATATTACTGCATCAGCTGTTGGAACAACCCTAATTTCAGTAAGGTTGAGTGTATTGAATAGATTATTTGCGTGAAATCCAATACGGATCACATACGCTACAGTTGAATAGGTTAACACTCAAAATAGAGTTTCTTAATAGATGAACTTGCTTCAAATCGAAGGCCTATCAAGGCGGGTCACACCTTAGCGCTGATTGTCTTACACTAGACCACTATGGCGACAAAACTCAGTAGTCTGACACGGTGGTTACGCGAATACCGAGTGCTCTCTCGGTATAAAACACAATGGTTCTTAGCGGGGCTTTTCTTGCTTTTGGCGGCAGCAGCGACGCTCGCCGTGCCTTTGGCCTTTCGTGATCTGGTAGATACGGGTTTAACAAGCGAGGCGATTGACCTCAAGTTCATCAATCTGCTGCTCTTGGCTGTGGTGTTGGCCTTGATGACGGCCAGTCGTTTTTACGTGATGTCATGGCTCGGTGAACGCGTGGTCGCCGATATCCGTCAGCGCGTCTTTGAAAACGTCCTGCGGCAGAGTCCCGCCTATTTTGAAACACTTCAAACGGGTGAGGTCTTGTCACGGATGACGAGCGATACGACCTTAGTCCAGACCTTGGTGGGATCAAGTATTTCGATTGCGCTACGTAGCTTGGTGATGTTGCTGGGTGGCATGACGATGATGCTGGTGACGAGTGCTTGGCTGGCGGGTGTAATGATTGTGTTGTTGGTGATGATCGTGCTGCCTCTGTGGGCCTTGGGTCGACGGGTACGCAAGATGTCGCGCGCCAGCCAGGACAAGGTCGCGGATACCAGCGCGATGGCCGGAGAGGTCTTGAATGCGATCACGACGGTTCAGGCGTTTGTGCGAGAACCACATGAGCAAAAACGTTTTAATGCTGCAGTAGAAATGGCTTTTTCCGAAGCAAAAAAACGGATCAAAATGCGCTCGCTGCTGACAGCGGCGGCGATTGTGATGGCTTTCGCGGTGATTGTGTTTGTGCTTTGGATTGGTGCGCGGCAGGTGACAGCCGGTGTGATCTCTCTAGGTGAATTGACGCAGTTTGTGTTGTACGCGGTGTTCATCGCAGGTTCGATTGGTGCCTTGTCCGAGACCTGGGGTGATTTGCAACGCGCAGCGGGTGCGACCGAGAGGCTCGTAGAGTTGATGCAGGCCGAGCCCGCGTTGACGAATCGACCCAAATTGACAGGACACTCGGATGACGTAACGCTGAAAAATCTTTCCGTGAAGGGCGTATTCGATACGCAACACCCCTCTGAGGCCGTGGTGTTCAGAGACGTGACATTTACATACTCCTCGCGCCCAGATTTTTTGGCGATCAATCATCTGACGCTCTCCGTGCCCCAGGGTGCACGTTACGCCCTAGTCGGTCCTTCGGGTGCTGGCAAGAGTACGTTGTTTGCGATGTTGTTGCGCTTTTATCAGCCCAGCACTGGGCAGATCGAGGTTTTTAGTCGCGATCTGACGCAATGGCCGGTAGACACTTTAAGAAATATGATTGGGATCGTTCCGCAAGAGCCCGTCATTTTTGCTTCAAGTGCGATGGAAAATATTCGCTACGGCAGACTCGATGCGACGGATCAAGAGGTCGTCGCGGCAGCTAAGGCCGCGCACGCCCACGGATTTATTTCTGACTTGCCGCAAGGGTATGGCAGCTTTTTAGGTGAGCGTGGGGTGCGCTTGTCGGGTGGGCAAAAGCAACGCATTTCAATCGCGCGCGTGATTTTGAAAAATCCACCGCTCTTGCTGCTTGACGAGGCTACCAGTGCCCTTGATGCCGAGTCAGAACGCGAGGTTCAGCTTGCTTTAGAGAGCGTGCTGCCAGGCAGAACGTCGTTGACGATTGCGCACCGTTTAGCGACCGTACTGCAAGCCGATCGCATCCTCGTCCTGGAACACGGTCGCGTGGTCGAACAGGGTAGTCACGCAGCGCTGATCGCTCAGGGCGGACTGTATGCGAGACTCGCAAAGCTGCAATTTACGTAAAGTATCGTTTGATCAAGGAATTTTTATTTCCTGTCAGACGTTGTCGTAAAACGGGTTGAGGCGTGCCACAGCTTAGAAACTGACCCCTTCCGAGACTGGCCGAAAGGTTTCCTTGATCAATGATCACCTCACCTCGACTAATAACTGTTGTTGGCCAGCCTGTGATGTTCATCCCCTCGTAGGGTGTATATCCAGTTCGATCATGCAAATCACTGGCTCGGATGGTTATTTTTTGTGCAGGATCCCAGATCGCAATATCGGCATCGCTGCCGACTGCGATGGTCCCTTTGCGCGGGTAAAGGCCATAAGTTTGTGCATGGTTAGTCGCCGTCAATGCAACAAATCGCTCGATGCTCATACGACCGGTCATCACACCCTCTGAAAATAACAATGGCATTCGTAATTCTAGTCCTGGCAGACCATTAGCAAGCTCATCGAAACGTGTTTGATCTCCCTTTGGTAGTTTGCCCGTTGTATCGAAACGATAAGGCGCATGGTCAGAAGAATAAATTTGGACAGTACCATCCAACATGCTTTGCCAGACGGCTTGTTGAGAGGATGGATCGCGTGGGGGTGGGCTGCAACAATACTTGGCGCCTTCGAGGCCAGCTCGATCGAGATCCGTTTCGGTTAAAAACAAATATTGCGGACAGCTTTCCGCCAGAATATTGGCGCCTAAAGTTTGCGCGGAATGAATCACTTGAAGGGCTTCTTTACCCGCGACATGTACGATCAAAATGGGAACGTCAATCAGTCTGGCCAGAGCGATCGCACGATGGGTCGCTTCGGACTCGGCGAGTGGGTCGTGCGCGACCCCATGAAACTTGGGAGACGTATGACCATTGGCGATAAGCTTGCGTGTGAGCCAGCGGATCATGTCATGATTTTCCGCGTGGATCATCACGAGCGCACCTTTTTCACTGGCTAACAAAAGGATATCTAAAATCTGTTCATCGCTGACCTTGAGGGCATCGTAGGTCATGTAGATTTTGAAGGAAGTGATGCCATCACGAATGGCCTGTGGTAGATGTGTGTTGAGCGTCTGTTCGTTCGGATCGGTGACAATCAAATGCATCGCATAGTCAATGACTGCCCGCGCCCGAGCCTTTTCGTGATAATCCCGAATCACTTCTGGCAAACGCATGCCGCGGTGTTGTGCAGCAAACGGAATGATGGTCGTTGTTCCCCCAAATGCGGCAGAAATCGTGGCGCTTTCAAAATCATCCACAACTGCCATGCCGAAAGGTGATTGCTCATCGACATGGCAGTGACTATCGATCCCTCCGGGTAGAACCAACTTGCCTAGCGCATCGATATCTTTTCGGCCTGGCGGTAAGTGTTTACGGATTGCCGCGACTTGTCCTCCCATGACGCCGATATCGGCCTCGAACGTATCACCTGCGGTCGAAATTCGACCATTTCGAATGGTCAGGTCAAATTGAGGATGACTCACGAGCTTGACTCCTATTTTGGCAAAATCGAAGCAAAGCGCTCATTAGGGTCAAGCGCCGCATGGAACTTCTGAACGCAGGAACAGAACAGTAAATGATCGATCCAATCATATCAATTTCTCTTTGATATCGTTGAAAAAATGGAATATGTTCAGTTGTGATCCGACTTACAATCCATTAATCTTTAAATTCATATATTGATTCCTCTGGATTTCAAATGGCAAGCAACATTCAAGTCACACCAGTCATTCTCTGTGGCGGTTCTGGCACAAGGCTTTGGCCGCTTTCTCGTGGCGGCTTTCCAAAACAGTTTCTATGCCTGACGGGGGATAACAGTCTATTTCAGCAAACAGCGGAAAGAATGCAGGGGCTCGGTAGTGCGCAAGCGCAAGCGACTCCACCTCTCATCGTGTGCAACGAAGAGCATCGCTTTCTGGCGCTGGAGCAACTTCGTGAAAGCGGTATCAGTGGTGCCCAGTACTTGCTTGAGCCTATCGCACGCAACACAGCGCCCGCGCTCACGCTAGCGGCTCTGGCGGCACGCGAAGGCGGGGCTGATCCTGTCTTGGCGGTGACGCCGGCGGATCAGGCTGTTTCTGATGTGGCGACATTTACCCAAGCCTTGCAGGCTGCGACGATCGAAGCTGCAACGGGCAGTATTGTGATCCTGGGGATCCAGCCTGACCGTCCTGAAACCGGTTATGGCTATATCAAAGTAGCTGATTTAGCCAAGACACAGGGGACAGTTAAAAGTGTTGAGCGTTTTGTTGAAAAACCGAATCTCGAGACTGCTCAGGCCTATGTGAACGAAGGCTGTTATTTCTGGAACGCCGGTATTTTTGTTTTAAAGGCTTCCGTTTGGTTAAAGGCCATGGAGACTTTCCAGCCTGAGATGCTCGCCAAGGTCAAACATGCTTGGGAGTCTAGACAGCCTGACAGCCAGTTCTTGCGCCCCGGCAAGGCGGAGTTTGCACAGGTTTTAGGTGAGTCGATCGATTATGCCGTGATGGAGCGCTGTCCTGGCAGCACGTTTACCACCAAAATGGTCAGTCTCGATGCGGGCTGGAGCGATCTCGGCGCGTGGGACGCTGTCTGGAATATTCAGGAAAAAGACGCCGACGGTAATGCGCACAAAGGCGATGTCATTTCCAAAGATTGTCGTGATACTTTTGTGCATGCCTCTAGCCGTTTAGTGAGCTTGGTTGGTGTCCAAAATCTCGTTGTGATCGAGACCGCCGATGCGATTTTGGTCGCAGATAAGTCTCGTGGTCAGGACGTGAAAAAAATTGTTGATACGCTCAATACTCAGAAGCGCGAAGAGCAAAACCTCCATCGCAAGGTCTATCGCCCTTGGGGGTGGTATGACAGTATCGATGGTGGTGAGCGTTTTAAGGTCAAGCGGATTCTCGTCAATCCTAAGGCGAGTCTAAGCTTGCAGATGCATCATCACCGTGCCGAGCACTGGGTGGTGGTATCAGGTACAGCAGAAATCACCAATGGTGACAAGGTCACCATTTTGTCTGAAAACCAGTCCACTTATATTCCCCTTGGTCAAACGCATCGCCTGTCCAATCCAGGCACGATTCCCCTTGAAATCATTGAGGTGCAGTCTGGTAGCTATCTGGGTGAGGACGATATCGTGCGCTTTGAGGATAAGTATGGCAGAACGGTTTAATTTCAAGATAAAAGAGGTACGCATTGAGGGTTGTTACGGGGATTGACAAACGTCTTCGCGATGTATGATGGTAACTACCTACCTTAATGCAAAGGAAGTCTCCATCATGGTCTCAACTCGTGCGTTCGCAAAGCTTGCCAAACTTTCTCTAACGGCTTGTCTTTTTTCTTGGCTTTCACTCGCTGCAACAACGGCTTCTGCACAAACAAATTACCCAAATAAACCCATCAAACTGATCGTTGGTTTTGCGCCAGGTGGTGGATCAGATCTGATCGCACGTTTAGTGGCTGCTAAGCTGGGCCCCGTGCTGGGTCAGACAGTGATTGTAGAAAACAAGCCCGGTGCGGGCGGTAACCTTGCCTCTGAACTTGCCCTGAAGTCTCCCGCGGATGGTTACACCTTATTTCTGTCTGCTGCGAGCTACACCGTTAACCCTAGTTTTTACAAGTTACCTTTTGACTCTGGTAATGACATGACTCCGATTGCACTGTTGGCACGGGGTCCTTTTATTATCGCGGCGACAAAAAACTTCCCTGCTAATACTTTGCAGGAGCTTGTGACCTTAGCAAAGGCGAGCCCTGGTAAATACAGTTTCGCGACCTCGGGACAAGGCAGCATCACCCAGATGGCCACTGAGTATTTCAATGAAACGTCTGGGATTAACTTACTGCATATTCCATACAAGGGCACTTCGCCGGCATTGACCGATACCGTCGCGGGCCACACCGATATTATTTTTGGAACGGTTGCCTCAACCTTGCCGTTGGTGGGTACAGGGCAGCTCAAGGCCTTGGCTGTGACGACGCCCAAGCGGTTAGCTGCATTGCCGAATGTGCCGACAGTCATGGAGTCAGGTTACCCCTCTTATGAAGTCACAAACTGGCATGGCATCATCGCCCCTAAAGGCGTACCGGTCGCGATTCAGGACAAGCTAAATAAAGCGATCAATCAAGTTCTTCAGGACCCAGAGATGGAAAAGACTTTGACGAGCGATGGCTTAACTGCGGCTGCAATTTCTCCTGATGCGTTTGGTGTGCTCCTCAGAAGCGAAATAGCCCGTTGGGGTGCGCTGGCGAAAAGTCGCGGATTGTCTATCAAGTAAAAAATCAATAGAAATGATCCTCCATTTCTGGAGGATCATTTGTTAATACTTTCTTTGGTCACGTTCTTGCGTGATCGAACCTTTGATTCAGCTTGATTTTTTGCTTTAGTCAGCTTTTGCTCCAGACAGCTTAATCAGATCTGCCCATTTTGGAATTTCAGCATCCACCACCTTTTTGAAGTCGGCAGGACTACTGCCGATAGAGGTTGATCCTTGTTCGGCAATTCTTTTCAAGACGCTTGGGTCTTTCATCACAGTTTGTATGGCGCTACTCAGTTTATTGATAATCGCTGGTGGTGTCGCAGCGGGTGCAAAAACGCCGTTCCACAAGACGATTTCATAGCCTGGGAGGATCTCTGCGATTGCCGGGGTATTTGGAATTCTGGAAGAGCGAGTTTGAGTGGTGACGGCGAGGGGTCTGAGCTTGCCGCTGTCCAAATAGCCTAGGACTTCAACCATTGGGGAAAAAACGGCTTGTACTTGTCCAGCTAACAAGTCATTGTTGGCTAAGGAACCCCCTTTGTAAGGGACATGCACCATTTCGCCACCCACCATGTTGTTAAACAACACACCCGCGAGATGGTTGGAGGCACCGCTGCCCGAGGAGCCGTAGTTGATTGGCACTTTTTTCTGCTTCACGATTTCCACAAACTCAGCAAGCGTTTTAGCTTGAAAATTGCTGTTCACCATGAGGACGTTCGGGATCAGCGCGACTTGCGATACTGGGACCAGATCTTTCTGGACGTTTAACCCCATGTTTTTGTAAAGAGAAACGTTTGCGGTGAGCGTGCTGGTATGCAAGAGTATGGTGTAGCCATCGGCTTGAGCTCTCGCAACAAAGGCAGCGCCAATATTGCCACCGGCACCTGGTTTGTTTTCGACCACGACGTTTTGACCGAGGATGGGACCGAGCTTTTCAGCCAGCATGCGAGCTGTGATGTCGGTGCTGCCACCTGCAGCAAAAGGAACGACCATCGTGACGGGGCGCGTGGGCCATTGAGTGGGTTGCGCGATGGCACACGTGCTCAAGGCGATCATCGAGCTTGTTAAAACAAGTTGTGATATTTTTTTTGTGATCATGGTTTGTCTCCTGATTTTTATAGAAATATGCTTATTTAGTTTTTATGAACGATTTTTAAGACTGACTTCTACAACGCCAGCGTCCGCATCAATATCGACGAAGTCGCCTGTTTTAATCACTATTGTCGGGTCTTGGTCTAGTCCCGCAACCACAGGGATATTGCCGATAATTGCGCCGATGGTGGTGATAGGTTCTGGATTGACCTGAATAAAAGCGACGGGTGCTGTACCACGGGATACCATGTCGTAAATCTTGTAAGAGCCGCCTGTCGACCCTTTGCCAGTTAAAAAAACAAGGACTTTACCCGAGATATTCATCCCTTCGATTTCGTGGCCGGGTTCTGTCACGATGCCTGTCATATTATCGACACCACCATTAAAGCTGATGGCTTCCCGTGTCACGATCGCTTCGCCTTGCGCTTTGCCAGTGACAATTTTTCGACCTTGGAGTCGTAATGTGTTTGCAGTCATATTTATTATCTCCAGACGCCATTGAGAGCGGCTTGCATCACACGCTGCAGATTGCCGTAGTGGGCGGGCAGTCCGAATTGACCGGGCGCATAAAAAGCCATCTTTGCTGAATTCGTCGTCAAGGTTTTGTAGCCTTTCGAAGGCGCGATGACTCGACTTCTCGCTAAAAAGGGACAAGTCTCTCTCACCACGACGCCACCTGCATCTTTGATCGTTTTGATGTATCCCATTTCATCGGCCATTGCGTACATCGCGCCGGCGGTGGTGACCCACAGCGACACTTCAGGATGTACTTTTTTTCCTTCGAGTGCTTCGGCGACCTCTCGAATTTCCTGCACGGAGGCGTTGGGGCATCCGACGAGTATCCAGTCAACGTGATCCGAGGGCTCTTTGTTGAGTGCGTTCTCGGCGTCTTGACGCTCTTGTTCTCCAAAAACAAGTGTTTTAGCTGGGGGGCGACCGCCAAAGGCCGCCTCAAGTGTAGGAGCCTCTGGCGTCACACCTATAGCGTGAAACATGCTGACAGCGCCCGAAGCTGCGAGTGCCGCGCTTAATGCTTTGAGATCTTCTAGTGTGGGATTGTTGGGGAGCCCTTCAAACACAGGGGTATCCTGACCGGCGATTTTTCCGGCAAAGTATCCAAGTGTTCCGTAGTCGGTCATGTCGCGCATCGGCGTCTCGACCTTGATCAAGAAGCTTCCATAGCGATTTTCTTTTAGGTGGAATCCATATTCCGGAGTTCTTCCGGTGAGCGCAGTTGCAAGCGCGCTGGGGCCACCTTCACGATTCGTCCGGGCGCCGCACACTGAGTTGGCAAACACGACGGCAGAGGATTCGCCCCAAGCCATATGCTCACCAAAGCGGGGCATATTACCGACCAAATAGGGGATGCAAGTATTGCAGGTGTTCGCTCCCATCCCCGCATACGCACCGGTCAGGCGTTTTTGTAGGATCTGATCAGACTCTGGAATGCCGATTTGCTCCCATTGTGTAGGATCCACCGCTGTCGGGTTGGTGGTCACCCGCGTGACAAAAGTGCCGCCTTGTTTGCGCATATCCTCCACAAAGCGTGTGCCAGCTTCTTCGGCAACGAGAACGGATGAGCCCGCCATATGAACATTATTGACAGAAAGAAGCTTCTGCGCTCCAAAGCTTTCTCCAAGTGCGACGAGGATTTGCATCGCTTTTTGGACTGCAGGGCCTTTATCGCCCGACAGCATTTTTGTCTCTTCATCTGTCAGAAACATCTATCTCTCCCTTTATCACCAAAATAACATTCACGACCTAGTAGGATTCTGGGCAATTAAATAAATCATGAAAAGCGATAAATAGGAATTAATATATATTCCAAATTGTGATCTATTTATATAAGAAGAAACCGGAATGATGACCTTTAAACAGTTGGAGGCGCTCTTTTGGATTGTTCAGGCGGGCGGTTTTTCTCAAGCGGCTACTCGCCTGCACACAACGCAATCCGCGGTTTCCAAGCGCGTGCATGAATTGGAGGCAATGTTCGAGACGCCCCTTTTTGATCGAACCCAGCGCTCGGCAAGATTGACGCCAAAGGGCGAAGAGATGTTTTTGGTCGCTAAACGCTTGTTGGAGCAAAGGGACACGGCCATCGAGCAGTTTCAGCGCCCAGAAATTTTGGTGCGCCGCATCAGAATTGGCGTGACGGAGCTCACCGCAATGACATGGTTGCCTCGCTTAGTCAGTGCGATTCAGGCCTGTTATCCGCGAGTTGTAATTGAGCCGTATGTGGATGTGAGTCTCGCATTGAGAGACAAGTTGTTGACGGACGAGGTCGACTTGATGATTGTTCCACAAGCCTTCGAAGATCAAAGATTGGTGGTAAAAAAAGTTGGCGTTGTGGAGAATGCCTGGATGTGCAAGCCCGGTCTGGTGTCGATTGGGCGACGCTTGCAGATGCAGGATCTTGCCAAGCACAGGCTTCTCACTCAAGACGATCGTTCAGGCACGGGGCAGCTTTACAATCGATGGATGCAATCCATTGGTATCAAGCCTGAAAACACAATCTTGAGTAATAGCCTGGTGACCTTGATCGCACTGACGATTTCTGGCATGGGCGTCAGCTATTTGCCTAAAAATTGTCTGCAACAGATGATTCACGCTGGCTCGCTTCAGGTGCTTTCCGTGACGCCTGTCTTGCCGCTTGCCTCATATGCCGCCGTGTATCGTGCTGAACAAAAGAGCGCCTTTATTTCAGCTGTTGCCACACTCGCGCAAGATCACTGCGACTTCGGTACGATCTTTCAATCCGCTTAATTGATATATTAGTAACTGTATAAAAGAAAAAGTACATTAAAAAATCTCAAGGAGATAGGCATGAAAGTAGGTTTAATTGGCGCAGGTAATATCGGACAACATTTTGCGACACGCATTCTGGCCGCAGGCCATGAACTCGTGATTTTCGATTTGAACAAAGAGGTACTTTCTCGCTTCAAGGCTCTTGGTGCTGAAGTCGCTGACGGAGTCTCTGATCTCGCTTCTCGCGTCACGGATGTGTATTTGTGTTTGCCAGTGCCTGCCGCTGTCAAGTCTGTGGCTGCGGAAGTCTTGGCAGGTTCAACGGTCAAGATGTTGATTGATCTTTCCACAACAGGCCCCTCAGTCACAAAAGAAGTGCATGATATTTTGTCTCAGCGCGGAATCGCATTTGTAAGCGCTCCAGTCAGTGGAGGTACTGTTGCTGCCCAACACGGCACATTGGCAGTCATGGCCGCAGGAGATACAGAGGCTTTTAAAAAAGCCGAGACTATTTTGAAAGTCATCGGCAAAAATATTTTCTTCCTTGGCGAGGATCCTAGCTTAGGACAAACGATGAAGATCATTAATAACACCCTATATGCCACAAGCATGTTGGCGAGCTGCGAGGCTTTGGTCTACGGCGTGAAAGCGGGCCTGGATTCTAAAACGATGTTGGACGTGCTAAATGTTTCCAGCGGTAGGTCCTTTGCAACGCTTGAAAGAATTCCACAGGGTGCCCTAGACAGAAACTTCACTGTACGTTTCACAACAGAGTTACTGCACAAAGATATCAAAATGTGTCTGGATGAAGCAGAGAAAATTGGGGCGCCGATGTTTATCAATCAAAATGCCCGACAGTTCTTGGCTTTTGCCATGACACAAGGTGATGGGCCAAAAGACAATCTTTTTCCAATCAGACATTTTGAGGAATGGGCAGGCGTTCAATTCGGCAAAAAACCTGAATAATGAATTTGATCATTTTGCTGTGACGAAGGATGTGTGAAGATGTTTCAAAAGTCTGTTCTTTTAGTGCTCGTATATTTGACAGAGGAGCATCGCACTCTTTTGTCCGAACATGTTGATTTGATCTACATGCCTTATGAAAAATATGCTGGTGATCGATCATTTTTAACGCAAACCATGCTTGAACATGGCGCGCGCATCCATTTCGTTCTGACTAACGGTGCTTTTGGTTTGAAAGAAGCCGAAATGGCGCTCATGCCTAAACTCGAATTCATCAGCACCTTGGGTGTGGGTCACGAAGGCGTAGATCTTGCCGCGGCACGCAAAAGAGGGATCGTCGCCTGTAACGCTGCTGGAACGAACGCCGAGGTTGTTGCGGATCACACCATGATGCTGCTTTTTGCCACGGTCAGGCGACTACCTTTTCTCAATCGTGAAGTTCGAAAAGGTTTATGGCGTGACGAGTTACCGAGACCGAGACATATCTCAAGAAGAAAAATAGGCATTTTCGGTTTGGGTGCTGTTGGACAAAAGCTCGCAACCCGTGCACTCGCTTTTGATATGCAGGTGGGCTATCACAGTCGAACGCGTAAGGATGAGTTTGGGTATGCCTATTTCTCGAATATCGAGGAGTTGGCAACATGGTGTGACTTTCTGGTGATATGCGCACCTGCCGGTCCTGAGACTTTCCATATCGTCAATCGCACAGTACTAAATTTATTGGGCTCTGATGGCATATTAGTCAATGTGGCGCGAGGAAGCCTTGTTGATACGGTTGCGCTGATCGAAGCGATCAATCATAAAGTGATCGCGGGTGCGGCACTCGATGTGTATGAGGGTGAGCCAACGTTACCACCTGGGTTGATTGATCTTGACGATGTTGTCATTACCCCTCACATAGCAGGTCTCTCACCTGAGGCGATGCAAGAGGCAGTTGAGCGGGTGCTTGAAAACTTAAAATGCCATCGCGCGGGCCAGGCGTTGATATCGCCTATTTAGCTTTTTTCTTTTAGAATTGCCCCATGTCATGCTGAGGCTCTAAGCTTTTAAAGTAGATGTAGTAACCATCCCGCTGCACCACCGGCAATCACCACGAGCCATGGCGGGAGTTTCCAGAACATCAGTGCGACAAAGGCGACGAGCGCTAGTCCGAAATCCTGCGCGCTCAAAATCGCGCTGGTCCAAACGGGTTGGTATAGGGCAGCGAGAAGGAGACCCACAACAGCGGCGTTGATGCCCATTAATGCAGCTTGTGTACGGAGGTTTTGGCGCAGTTGCTCCCAAAACGGTAACGCACCAACGACCAACAGAAAGGACGGGATAAAAATCGCGATCAAAGCGATCATGCCACCGATCCAACCACTTGGCGCAGAGGTCATAGAGGCACCTAAAAAGGCGGCGAAGGTGAAAAGAGGGCCGGGCATCGCTTGCGTCGCACCATAGCCTGCGAGAAAGACATGCTCGTCGACCCAGCCCGTTGGCACCACTTCGGTCTGTAGAAGTGGAAGCACCACATGACCTCCACCAAATACGAGGGAGCCCGCACGATAAAAGGCATCAACGATTGCCAGTGCCTGATTGGGTAAGGCCTCAGAAGCAATGGGCAAAGCGATCAATACAATAAAAAAAAGTGCGAGCCAGAAAGCACCCGCCCGCTTAGAGAGCTGTATGGGAAGTGGCTCATGAGACACGAGGGGTGTGGGCTTGAACAAGGCGAGCCCGGCGAGCCCTGCCGCAAGGATCACGCCGACTTGTGACCAGACTGAAGGCATTAGCAGCACGGCGCATGTGGCCAGCACCATGATGGTGATGCGCTTTGCATCTGTGCAGAGGCTACGTGCCATGCCCCAAACCGCTTGGGCGACCACGGCGACCGCGACGATTTTCAGGCCTTGCAGCGCGCCAGCCGAAAAGCTCGTGCCGACGCTGGAGATTCCGATTGCAAACAATATCAACGCAATCGCCGAGGGTAGGGTAAAGCCAGTCCAGGCCGCCAGCGCACCCGAGTAGCCCGCTCTGGAAAATCCCAATGCGATACCGACCTGACTGCTTGCGGGTCCAGGTAGAAATTGACAGAGCGCCACGAGATCGGCGTAGCTGCGGTCGCTGAGCCATTGACGACGCGTCACGAACTCTTCTCTAAAATATCCTAGATGCGCGACGGGCCCTCCAAAAGAGGTCAGCCCTAGACGCAGGAAAATCCAAAAGACGGTCCAAGGGCTTTGATCGCGGTGTGTCGTCGAGGCTGTCATCGTGGCTCATATCGCCTAAAGGGTGTGAGTGATTATGCCTCAGCTCGGATCCCAAAGACCTATGTTGCAAGGCAACGTGTTAAGGTTTCGATCATATTTTTGAGTTGCCCGGAGCAGGTGAATGACCCAGAAGACCCCGAGTTTTTACAACACCTTCGAGATGGACCCGCGCAAGGTGGCCACGGAATTGGAGCTCGGTTTGACTGCGCCGCGTGCGCACTGTTCGCCAAAATATTTCTACAACGCCTTAGGCTCGACCTTATTTGAGGCGATTACCCATTTGCCCGAGTACTATCCAACACGTACCGAGGCTAGTATTTTGCTTGAGCATGCCTCTGCCATTCATCAACACATTCCAAAACAAGCGGCTTGGGTTGATCTGGGTGCAGGGAGCTGTCAGAAGGCGGCCAGTCTGTTTGCGGGTACGACTCCTAGCGTATACGTTGCGGTCGATATTTCGCTCGACTATTTGATCGATACACTGGTCAACCTCCAGCGGGTGCACCCGGGCGTTGAGATGGTGGGTGTCGGCATGGATTTTTCCTCAACGCTTGATTTTCCTGCAGCTTTGGCGCGTCAAATCACGCAACACCCAGTCTTTGCTTTTTATCCGGGTTCGAGCCTGGGAAATTTCACACCCGCGGAGGCGCTTACGTTTTTAGGGCGTATCTCTAGACTCTGTCAAAACGCTCAGCCGGGCTCGGGTTTATTGATTGGCATTGATTTAGTTAAAGCCACCGACACGCTCGAGCGCGCCTATGACGATGATCTTGGGGTGACGGCGGCGTTTAACCTCAACGTATTAAGGCATATCAACAGCTTGTTAGGGTCGAATTTTGATGTGCGTGATTGGCGGCATCAGGCAGTATTCAATGAGGTCGAATCTCGGATTGAAATGCATCTGATTGCCCGCAAGGCCGTCACGGTCCGCTGGGGTGAGCGTTTACGAGTTTTTCTTGAGGGCGAGGCTATTCATACGGAAAACTCTTACAAATGGACGATCCCGAGTTTTACGGAGCACCTCAAGCGCGCTGGATTTTCGCAGACACAATGCTGGACAGATCCGCAGGCACAATTTGCATTGTTCTGGGCGAGTTGATGTCCAAAGAGGCTAGACACACACTCTAAAGCCAGAGTAGATATCCCGGCGCTCGGGAGTGAAAAAGTTACGGTAATTGACATTGCGCAAATACGGATGCGTCGCTGATGCCGCACCACGTAATACTTTGCGTGAGCCAAACCAGGGTGCGGAGTATTCGACGTAGGGGTGGGGCGTAAATCCCTCAAAAGGCTCAAAGGTGTCAGCTGTCCATTCCCATACTTCTCCCCAGTGGAAATCCTGTTGCGTGCGTGCCGCATAATCCCACTCGGCCTCGGTCGGAAGTCTGCATCGTGCCCAACGGCAATAGGCTTGCGCATCATCCCAGGAAATATGGGTGGCGCATGCATTAGGAGGGATGGACTGCCAAGCATCAAAGACTCGGATTTCAAAGGGACAGAGCGCCTGGGGTGACAAGGCAGGACGGACATAAAGAGGTAAGCGGTGTCCCGTGGCCTCAATAAAGGCGAGATATTGTGACCAGGTTACGGGCTCAAGCGCAATGGAAAAAGCTTCAAGCCGTGTCGCGCGATGACCGACTTCGTTGTCGAAACAAAACCTTTTATTTTCAAGCTCTTGCCACCGTGTTCCTAGTGTCCAAGTTGAGCTGGGTAGTGATCTAAAAGTTGGTAAGGCATCAGGCTTGGTGGACTGCGTGCCATTTAAAGAAGGCTTCCAGCTCACCTCAAAAGGGATCCCCAAAGACTGGGCCATGTAGGTACTCGCTTCGAGATGCATGGCCTCGTGTTGCAGTGCAAGCCAATAAAAATACAATGCAGGCGAGCCGTCCACCTCGTGCTCCAATTGGTCCAGTGTGGCGGCAAGTGTGTTTTGCAGATATGCCAGGCAATCGGTTGTTTGCAACAGGGGCAGACTCCATCGTTGCTTGTGTGCAACCCGTGCGCTGTCATACCAGGTATCGGCTGAGGCAAGCATCGAGGCTAGCCTGGGGTGGGCAAGGTCTTGCCAAATGCCGAGGTCGCGTTGCTGGTTGCGCCCCACCCAGTATTCCTGAAACCAGGCGAGATGCCCCAACTCCCATAGCGGCGGATTAAACTCATCCTCCAAAGGGACCGCCAACGCTCCCGCACGCTGATAGTGCGCAAAGGCCCCCAGGGTGTGAGTCCGTAGGGACTTAAGCCCTTGAGCCAATATGTTTACTTCAGCCTGTCGCATGATTCTTGGTAACCTTTGGTTATGTCTATTTTACCCACGCCCACCCCTTTGAATGTTGTGATTGTCAGTCCCGCTCTTGCCGCTGCGAATAACGGCAATTGGCAAACGGCCAAGCGCTACGCAAGCATGCTTCGTCATTTTTGTCGGGTCAAGATTGTGCAGCAGTGGGATGGTAGCGAGCGTGATCACGTCATGATCGCGTTGCATGCACGCAGAAGCCATGCGTCGATCGCTGCTTGGCATGCGCGTCGCGGGACGCGCGGTTTGGTTGTGGTGCTCACGGGAACAGACTTGTATCGGGATATTCAGAGCGATCCTGCAGCTCAGCTGTCCCTGCTGTGGGCGCACACCTTGGTGGTGTTGCAATCTGAGGGTGTTCTAGCCGTGCCTGAAGCCTTTCGAACCAAAACAGTCGTGGCCTTTCAATCCACCACGACGCGTCAAACACTCCCTAAATCCCAACGTCGTCTTCGTGCCGTCATGGTGGGACATTTGCGTGCCGAGAAATCGCCTCGAACTTTTTTTAAAGCGGCTCAACAGTTGGTCGCTCATCCAGAGATTGAGCTACAGCATGTGGGCGGCGAGCATGACATGGAGCTTGCCCAAGAAGCCCATCAGACTGCGGCAGCCTGTCCACATTACACGTTTTTAGGCGCGCGTTCGCACGAAATGACGCGTCGGTTGATTCAGCGTGCTCACGTTCTGGTGCATCCAAGCGTGATGGAAGGTGGGGCGCATGTTGTCATGGAAGCGATTTGTAGCGGTGTGCCGGTGATCGCCTCTCGCATTTCCGGCAACGAAGGCATGCTGGGTCAGGATTATGCAGGTTTTTTTCCCACAGAAGATGCAAATGCCTTGGCAGAGCTTTTATTGCGTCTGCGTCGCGAGCCATCTTTTTATGCGCTGTTGGAGAGCCAGTGTGCACTGCGGGCACCATTATTTGCCCCTGCCCAAGAACAAGAGCGTTTGATTACAATCGTTCAACAATCTATTTCGTCTTAATCCCTAAGGAATCTCATGAAAACAATCGAGCCACGCCTAACTTCGCTGTCACATGGTGGCGGTTGCGGTTGCAAAATTGCGCCAGCCGTCTTACATGAGATTTTGAAGGGTACGCTGCAGATGCCGATCCCCAAAGAATTGATGGTTGGTATCGCGACAGCCGATGATGCGGCGGTCTATCGTTTAAATGATGAGCAGGCCTTGATCGCCACGACAGATTTCTTTATGCCGATCGTGGATGATCCGCATGAGTTTGGTCGTATCGCGGCGACCAATGCCATCAGTGATGTCTACGCCATGGGCGGGCGTCCGATCTTGGCCTTGGCGCTCGTGGGAATGCCTATTAATGTTCTGTCGACTGAAACCATTGGCAAGGTCCTTGAAGGAGGGGCTTCTGTGTGTCGTACGGCCGGTATCCCGATTGCCGGAGGTCACACGATTGACTCCGTCGAAGCCATTTATGGGCTCGTCGTGCTCGGTCTCGTGCACCCCGACCGTGTCAAGCGTAATGATGGTGCGCGTAAAGGCGATGTGATGATTTTAGGTAAGCCGGTTGGCGTGGGTATTTTGTCCGCAGCGCTCAAAAAAGAAGCGCTTGACGCCGCAGGCTACGCCTCAATGTTGCACAACACCACCAAACTCAACACACCTGGACCAGAGCTGGCTGAGCTAGAAGGTGTGCATGCGCTGACCGATGTCACGGGTTTCGGGTTGGCCGGACATGCGTTAGAGATCGCTCGCGGCGCGGATCTGACGGCCCAGATTAAATGGGCGGACGTGCCTTTATTGCCCGGTGTCGTTGACTTGATCAAGGCAGGTATGGTCACGGGCGCCTCGGGTCGCAATTGGGACGGCTACGGCCAGGATGTGAGTTTGGCGGTAGGCTTGCCCGACGAGTGTCAGACCTTGATGACGGATCCACAGACAAGCGGTGGTTTGCTCGTGTGCTGTGCACCAGAGACCGTGCAGGACGTACTCGCTATTTTCAAGAAGCATGACTTTGGTCACGCCAGTGTCATCGGTCATATCGGTGAAAAGCAAGCCGCGCGACTCGTGGTGGTTTAAACGCGATGCGGCGTTCTTTGCGCATCTTGATGCTCGCCATGCTTTGCCTGTTGAGCACGCAGTTCGCGTCAGCTGCGCCGTTTGTGGTGGGGTCCAAACGTTTCACCGAGTCTTTTATTCTCGGTGAAATCATCGCTCAGGTGGTGCGCGAGGCGGGCGACACTCAGGTGCAGCTTAAATCTGGCATGGGAAATACCAGCATTTTGCTCTCGGCACTGAAAAGTGGCGAGATCGATGTTTATCCCGAGTACACCGGCACCATTACACGCGAAATCCTCAAGACCGAGCAAGCGCTGACGCTCGAGGAAATCAACGCCGGACTCTTGCCAATGGGTTTGCGAGCCGGAGTGCTACTCGGCTTTAACAACTCATATGTGTTGGCGCTGCGCAGTGACCTTGCTCGCTCACTGGAGATCAAGACTATTTCAGATTTAAGGCGTCATCCAACGCTCGTGTTGGGTCTGTCCCATGAGTTCATAGGTCGCGCTGATGGCTGGCGAGGCTTAGTGAATGCCTACGGCTTGGAGGCGCTCAAGCCTCGGGGACTCGACCATGGTCTCGCCTATGAGGCCATCGCTGCTAAAAAAATTGATTTAGTCGATGCCTACGGAACGGATTCCAAGCTCTCGCGCTATGCGCTCACCGCACTCGAAGACGATCGCCAATTTTTCCCCAGCTATCAAGCGCTATTGCTGTTTCGAGCTGATGTGCCTGAGCGTTTTCCGGTAGCCTGGCAGGCCTTGCAACAGCTTGAAAACTCAATTTCGCAAAGTACCATGCTCGCCCTCAATACGCGTGCTGAAATTGATCAACAAAGTTTTTCTCTTGTGGCCAAGCAGTTTTTGCAAGATGCAACGACTGTGACGCGTCCGGATAGCGCAGCCCGCAACAGCTTTATGACTGTTCTGTTTGGCCCGGATTTTTGGCGCTTGTCTGGGCAGCACCTGTTTCTCGTTTTGAGTTCTCTTTTCTTAGCTGCGTTAGTTGGTATTCCAATGGGAGTATTGTGTTTTTATGCACCTAGGCTCGGACAGGTCGTGCTCGCAGTCACAAGCGTGATGCAAACGATTCCCTCTCTAGCCGTATTGGCTTTTTTGATTACAGTGCTTGGGACCATTGGTACCGTGCCAGCGATCGTGGCGCTTTTTTTATACGCGTTACTGCCAATCGTACAAAGCACGCATACGGGGCTCAAAGAGATCCCTTCCTCAATGCGTCAAGCCGCAACCGCGCTCGGGATGAGGACGGCTCAGCGTCTCTGGTTAATTGAATTGCCCTTGGCGCGTGCCATGATTATTTCGGGAGTCAACATTTCAGCTGTGCTTTGTGTCGGTACGGCCACGATTGCGGCCTTTATCGGTGCGGGTGGCTTCGGTGAGCGCATTGTGCAGGGACTTGCGCTCAACAACACGTCATTGTTGTTGGCGGGAGCCATTCCTGCCGCCGTGTTGGCACTATTGATGCAAGCTGGATTTTTTCTTTTAGAAAAATACTGGACTGTGCCGCGCGCCGCTCGCTAGGTTTTTACACAACAACTACAACCACTGTGCCGCATGGCGCTTGAGCGGCCCTGCACCCAAGGGCCAGTGCATGGTGACACCAGAGACGGTGACAGGCCACTTGATACGTTTGGCCAATCCCCAGCCTGTCTGTTCCACCTCATCGCTTAAATCTTCTGGCGTTTCAGGTAACAGCCTGGGACGCTCAAGCCCCAGAGGATCCAGCGTTGTGAGTAAGAGCGCGCCTGTGCGTGCGAGGGAGGCGCGTGCGATCAACCCCTGACCTGTTTTGATGCGAGTCTCGAGTCCTTTTAAGACGGCGGTCGCCAATAAATAGCCTGTTGCGTGATCGAGCGCTTGAACAGGTAAAGGCTCAGGGCGGTCGTAGTGACCGAGCTGTTGGCCGGTCTGGGCAATACCCATGCTCATTTGCACCAGGCTATCGAAACCACGACGGTTGTGCCAGGGTCCGGTAAAGCCATAGGCGTCAAGCGACACATCGATCAGGCCCGGTCTGAGGCGCTGTCGTGTCTGAGCATCAAGGCCCAACTTCGCCAACGCGTCACTCCGATAGCCATGCACCAGGATATCCGCTTCGCTCAAGAGCTTGGCCCAGTGCGCACGATGCGAGACTTGACGCAGATCGAGTTCAGCGCAGTATTTGCCGAGCGTCATTTCTGGGGCGTTTGATTCCTCCCAGATCGGCGCATCCAAGCGTAGGACCTGGGCGCCAAGTCCTGCCAGCATGCGCGTCGCCGCTGGGCCAGCCAGTACGCGCGTCATGTCTAGGACTTTTAATCCTTTGAGAGGTTGAGTGACTTCGAATGGCCAAGGTCCAGACAACCCTTTGGTGCCAGGAGTCCAGTCGATCAAGGATTCCTGGCTGATCGCTTTGCCTTGCGGCTGTTTTAACCATTGTTCAGTGGTCAGCATGGTGGCTGCGCAGCCTCCCTCAACGAGAATGCGGGCCTCGAGTGCATCTCGCTGCCAAGTCGATACGGCGCGAGCAATCGCTACAGGCGTCGCCTCGCATTGAAGCACTCTGAGTGCAGCCGATAAATGGTGTGCGGCATTCGTGTGCAAGCGCAACCAACCGTCTTGCGCCAGATAATCTGCGGCGGCGACTTCGCGATGTGTGGGCGCCAGCCAGCCGTCGGGCCTGAGCGTGGAGCCAAACCAAAAAGAGGCTAGACGTCGGTCGACGATCACAGAAGGGTACATCTCAGACTTTCGGCCTGAGGCTTGATTGAGGGTGTCGATCATGCTGGCAAGGGCTAAACCCGCAGCACCCATTGACGCCGCTGCGAGCTCGGTGACGGCAAAAAAAGAAGCTAGGCTGCCATGGCCCGTCAGAGATACTTGTGAGGTTCTTCCTGGCTCACCGCCGGCTGCATCCCAAACACGATGTAGAAGTGACCGAATTACACCGGCTGAGTCGTCGTTTGGAGAGGATAAAGGGGTTTGCATGGAACAGTCATCGTATCAAAGGTGAGCTAATTGATTATAGAGAGGCCAAGATCCACACTTTTTTAAAAACTGATATAATTTCTGACTTTACAGCGCCCGTAGCTCAGTTGGATAGAGTACTTGGCTACGAACCAAGGGGTCGTGGGTTCGAATCCTGCCGGGCGCACCAAAAAATCAGGGGCTTACAGATTTATTCTGTAAGCCCTTGTTCATTTGGAAAGCTTTTGTGTCACAAATCCCTGTTTTGTCAGCCTAATTTTGTAAGCTTTTTAGTGCATTCAGATTGCCATAATTTTTAATTTGGCGCCAGTAGTGTCCCAACGTTTGCACGCCAAGAGCTTGTAAGTTAATGATTTTATTTGTGTTGGGTGTCGCACTCGCGTGGTTTGCGCTGTTTCAATTGAATAATTGGCTGTTTTCCAGGATTCACCTTACAGGTTTTATTAGTTGGATCTTTTTGCCTGCAGCGATTCGGATGTTTGCGGTCATAGTCGGGGGGTGGGCCGGAGCTCTAGGTTTGTTCTTTGGTGCAATTTTGACCAATCTCAGCTTACTGAAGTACGAGCCGTTCAATATCGTCATGCTCGCCGGGCTTTCTGCGCTAGGTCCCCTCGTCGCTTTCAATCTTTGCACGCGTTGGTTAAAACTACCCCGAGATTTAGCTGGATTACAGCATTCGCAACTGTTGGTATTTGCGGTAGCGGGGGCGATTTTTAACTCCTTTCCCCACAACTTGTACTTTTATTTCAAAGGACTATCGCCTGATGCGTGGTCTGGTGTTGTTCCGATGTTTGTCGGTGATCTTGCCGGTACGCTCATTGTGCTTTACCTTGCGAGCTTAGCTATCCGGCTATTTACAAAGGATGCGCGGGGATATAAAGCAGGACCAACAGGCTCCTAATCCACCCAGCCTTGGCGCCAATGCCGTTGATCCCTGAGTGTTCTCCAAGGTAATCTGAGGGTGCGTCCCGTCATCGCGGCTTCTAGCTCGATTTCAACGACGGGAGCACCAATCATCTCAGGTTCGATCACTTTCACGACCAAAAAATGCTTTTCCTTATGCGTGGGCTCAACAGCTGTCCATTTGCTTAACAAAAGTTTTTTGGGGTGAACGTGATTTTTAGCGGTGACTGAATGATTTTTCAATAGGCCTACTTTGAGTATTCTTTGATACTCAATTGTTGAGCGAGCTCTTGCGGGACCTCGATCGGCATATCCATCATCCAAAAGGACAGGCCTTTACCATGGGTGTCCAAGTTGAGCGCATCGTTGACGCCACCATCCAAAATGCCTTCGAGCACGAAATTCATCGCCAGCAGCTTGGGCAACACGTAGCGCGTCACCTTGCTGGGGTGACGATAGCCAAACCACTCGGCGACTTTGCCTTCCGTAGCCTGCGAAACAAGGAGCTCAAAACAGCTTGGACTCCAAGCGATGACGCTGATGTTGGAGGTGTTGCCTTTGTCACCCGCACGTCCATGGGCGAGCTGATAAAGAGGTAATTGAACGGTTTGCTGAACGATTGAGGTCATGCGTGCTGCTCCTCGACAAAGCGATAGCCACAAGGGACGGATTCACGTGGAATGGTGCAAGATAGGGTGTCAAGGCGAGGACGCAGTGAGGTGCGAACGCCCCCTCCGCCCGCTGGGCCGCAACAATACAAAGAGGTGACTTCGCGCAAAATCTTTTCTGCGATGGATTTATCAATATGCACGCCTGCGACACGCAGACGAACATCGCGGGACTCGGGCAGGCCTTTGCCCATGAGCTCTCCAGCATCATCGCCAAAGATACTAATCGCACCAATCAAGTCGATGCGCAATGGTAAAAGATGTCCGATGCGTTTGCGCACCGTTTCGCCGGCAAGTGCCGCGCGTTCTCTCGCGCGAAAACCGGCGTAGGAAATTTCGGCTTCGGCGAGATAACCGTTGTCGTAGCAGACGTTGACTTTGAGTTCGGCTGGGCGGGGATGCCCTTGAATGCCCTCCACGCGGATACGATTCGGACCTTCTTCAGTGATGCTGGCCTCGGTAATATCCGCTGTGACATCGGGTGTGAGATAGCGGGCGGGGTCATGCACTTCGTAGAGAATCTGTTCGCGACCCGTGCGGTCATCGACGAGTCCGCCAGTGTTGTTTGCTTTGAAAACGGAGAACGTGCCATCTGCCCGAATCTCTGCGATGGGAAAACCAATCTGGTCCATACCAGGGACGGATTTTTGACCGGGTACGCTGTAGTAGCCCCCCGAGACTTGCGTCCCACACTCAAGCATATGTCCAGCCATCGTGCCACAACCCATTTTGTGCCAGTCATCCATCGCCCAACCAAAATGTGCGATCGCTGGGCCAAGGGTGAGCGAGGGATCAGAGACGCGTCCTGTGACAACGATATCCGCGCCATCGTTGAGGGCTTGAGCAATCTCATAGGCGCCGATATAGGCATTGGCGCTGACAACACGCGCAGGATCAATATCGGTACCGAGTTTTTTGAGTAAAAATTTCAGTTGCTCTGGTTCAGTCAGATCATCGCCATACACCACTGCAATGCGCGGAGTACGCAATTTTTGTTCTCGAGCGATCGCAAATATTCTTTGCGCGGCGGCCAGCGGATTGGCAGCACCAAAATTGCTCACGATCTGAATTTTGTGGTCGAGACAACGCTTGAGAACAGGGCCTACGAGATCAGCGAGCAGAGGCTCATAGCCCATTTTCGGATCTTTGCGTTTTTCGATTTGCGCCAGCGCCAAGGTTCGCTCGGCGAGTGTTTCAAAATTCAGTACGCCACCACCTAAGGCGATCAGTGTGTCGACAACGGGGCCAGCGCCATCCGTACGATCACCTGAGAAACCGGTTGCGCAACCTACATAGAGCGGGCGCTGCGCAGATTGGGATGTAGATAAAGTGCTCATTTATTTGCCTGATGAGTGAGAGTGACGCCTACTTTGTTCCAGCTGTGTGAAGGGGCGGCGAGATGGTAGTCAAGCTCAAGGACGTCTCAGCTCACGACGTTGATGGGTTTACCTTGAGAAAAAGCGTTGAGATTGCCTGCGATACCATCCATGAGGCTGCGCATACCATGTTCGTTTGCCCAAGTGATGTGTGGGGTGATGATCAAATTAGGTAGATGCAGCTCAAGGAGTGTATTTTCGGCGGGAGGTGGCTCGACTGCCAGCACATCGAGTGCCACGCCGCCCAATTGACCGCTGAGCAAAGCGTCGGCGACCGCTTGTTCATTGATCAGAGGGCCTCGCGCGGTGTTAATTAACATGGCGCCAGGCTTCATATGGGCGATCTCCGCCTGACCGATCATGCCTCGGGTGGCTTCGGTCAGCGGGCAGTGCAGTGTGATGACATCGCTCTGAGCCAACAGAGTTTCAAAGCGGACATAACCAGGACGCACATCGGGACGGTGACGGTGTTCGCCAAAAATCACGATCATGCCGAGTGCTTGAGCAAGGGTCGCGACCTCATTGCCAATAGCGCCACGACCAAAAATCCCTAGGGTTGCGCCCCGCACATTGAGGATGGGTGCACCATGAACACAAAAATGAGAAGAGCCAGGCCAAGCCTGACGTGCAGTCGTTTGGTAATAAGGGAGGGCGCGACGAAGCGAAAAAATAAAGCCAATCACGCCTTCGCCTACGCTCTGCCTGGAGTAGCCCGGCACATTGGAGACGACGATCCCGTGTTCGCGACAGGATTGCAGATCGACGCAGTCGTAGCCAGTGGCGGCGACGCAGACAAACTTTAGACGGGGCAAGCGCGCCAAAATGGCTGGGGTGAGTTTGATCTTGTTTGTGATGCAAATATCAGCCTCTGCCAGCGCTTTGACGACAGCGTCAGGATCTTGGGGTGTGGCAGGGAGATTGACCCATTTGGTCGCCCAATCAGGGACGGGTAAAGGGGTTGTAATAGTGTCGCTGTCAAGAAATACGATCTGCATGGTTAAACTTTACCCAGATGTGGTCTGATGTCTGTTGCCGTCGATACGGTCATTTAGCATTAAATCATGTTGGCGGTTAGTTTGAACTTAGTGCAAGATTGATGCTCAAAAAGCGCAAAGCTTTGCTTCGGGTCGTTTTGGATGCATCAAGCGGTATTTATGGAACATTTGATCAATTTTTACATATAAATCAATCATTTAAATGAAAAACAATAAACGAATCAGCGGTGCTTTTTTTGGGATCCTTGCGGCGGCACTGGCCTTCCTGGGCCTCTGTGGGTCACAAAATCTGCTCCTACAACTTGTCCCGACTGCACACGCGTCAGGCGCACCTTATAAGCTGACCGGTAAAGTCGTCCGGGTGTCAGATGGAGACACCATCAACCTGTTGATAGACAACAAACAGGAGCGGATCCGGTTGGCGAGTATCGATGCCCCTGAAACGGCGCACGGTAGCAGTCAGCCTGGCCAACCCTTTGGTGAGGCGTCCAGAAAAAATTTAGCAAATTATGTGGCTGGCAAAACAATCACGATCACTTGTTTTGAAAAGGATCACTACGACCGCCATATCTGTGACATCCCGGTTGACGGCACCACCGCCAATCGGTTGCAAGTCGAGCAGGGATTCGCCTGGGCGAATCAACAGGCCAAAGGAAAGTTTCTGCGCGATAAATCTTTGCTGGAGTTAGAAAAGTCTGCGCGTCAGAAAAAGCTTGGACTTTGGGCTGAGCCCGCTGCTGTCGCGCCTTGGGAGTGGCGAGTGGAGTGTTGGAAAAATAAAAAATGTTCTTAAGCCGTCTAGGCATCCTGCAAAAAACGATTGCGCTTTGCGCAATCGTCATTCTCGCTGGTTGTGACCCAGTGACTGAGTGGAGTCGAACATCCTTGACTTCACCCATTAATAGTCCTTATGTGGCGGGCGCAGAAAAGCAGAACGTGCTTTACACGGCTTTTACGCAACGTTCCCCAAAGTATCTCGATCCGGCGCGTTCATATTCAACCGATGAAACACCCTATACCTACAATATTTATGAGCCGCTGTATGGTTATCACTACCTTAAACGCCCCTACGAGCTGATTCCGCGAGCGGCGACCCATGTGGCAGAGCCAATATTTCTCGACTGGCAAGGCAATACACTGGATGCAGAGGCCCGACCCTCGGAGATTGTCGAGAGTATTTATGACATTAGCCTGCGTCCCGGTATTTTGTTTCAACCGCATCCCTCTTTCGCCCGCAAGGAGGATGGCCGCTTTCGTTATTGGCCGATCGATGTGCAGGAGTTTGAAGGTAAGTTTGCGATTCCCGACTTTCCATTGACGGGAACGCGCGAATTAACGGCATATGATTACGTGTATGCCTTGCGCAGGCTCGCGAGCCCGCGCGTCGCTTCACCGATTTTCTCGACCTTGGCGCAACACATCATTGGCATGGAAGCCTATGGCAAGCGTTTGCGTGAAATTGATGCGGATTTACGCAAGGACATGCCCGCAGGTGCACGCGACTTGCCTTGGCTCGATCTGCGCAATGCGGGCTTTTCTGGTATCGAGGCGCTCGATGAGCACACCTTGCGTATCCGGGTGAAAGGCCTATATCCGCAGTTCAAGTATTGGCTCGCCATGACGTTTGTCGCCCCCATTCCATGGGAGGCGGATCGGTTTTATAGCCAGCCAGGGATGGCTCAGCGCAATCTCTCATTGAATCACTGGCCGGTTGGCACGGGCCCCTATATGCTGACCGAGTCTTTGCAAAACCGACGTCACGTGCTCTCGCGTAATCCGAATTTTCGTGGCGAGCCTTATCCTTGCGAGGGAGAGCCAGGCGATCAAGCCGCGGGTCTGTTGGCCGACTGCGGCAAAATGACGCCTTTCATTGATCGGATTGTTTTTAATATTGAAAAAGAAAGTATTCCTCTGCAGGGAAAGTTCATGCAGGGTTACTACGATATCCCCCAGGTTGATCGCGGTGATACGGGCGTGGCCATGTTGGTGGCCGCCAGCGACTCGACAGAAAAAGCAGCGTTGTACGCCAAGCACGGGATTCAACTTCCCACCACGGTCGAAGCACAAATGCAGTATTTTGGTTTTAATTGGCGCGACCCAGTCGTGGGGCAGGGAGACACGCCAGAACAGCAGACGCGTAATCGCAAATTGCGTCAGGCACTCAGCATCGCCTTTAATTGGGAAGAGTTTGTCGCGATCTTTCAAAATGATCAGGCGCAGGTCGCCTATGGTCCCATCCCGCCCGGCATCCTCGGTTATGTGAGTGGCGAGGCGGGGTTCAATCGCGTGGTGTACGACATCAAGGATGGCAAGCCACAACGCAAGTCGCTCGATGAGGCCCGTCGCTTATTGGCCGAAGCGGGCTATCCAAACGGCAGAGATGCAAAAACGGGCGCGCCGCTCGTCTTGCATTTTGACTCGGCAAGTGGTGGGGGTGGTTCGAGCCCCACGCTCGATTGGATGCGCCGTCAGTTCGCTAATATTGGCGTCCAGCTTGATGTGCGCTCCACCGACTACAACCGTTTTCAGGAAAAAATGGCGCGAGGCGTTGCCCAGATGTATATGTGGGGCTGGGTCGCTGATTATCCCGATGCGGAAAACTTTTTGTTTCTGCTCTACGGTCCAAATGTGAAAGCAGGCAAGGGCGGTGAAAATGCCTCCAATTATGTCAATCCAGAGTACGACGCACTCTTTGAAAGAATGCGAGATCTGCCGGATGGTGATGAAAAAGCGCAAGTCATCGCTCAAATGGTAAAAGTCCTGCAAGAGGATGCTCCTTGGATGTTTGGTGCTTTTCCAAAGTCAGGCGGTGCCTTTCAGCAATGGGTCGGTAATGCCAAGCCGACTCAAATGGTGCGTAATACCCTGCAGTACATGAAAGTCGATCCTGAACTTCGAGCCAAGAAGATTGCCGAATGGAATCCCCCGATTTGGTGGCCATTGGGGGCGCTGATCGCTTTGTTGGTTGCCGTTGTCTGGCCTGCGTGGAGAGTGCTGCGTAGGCAGGAGCGTCTCAATGCGTTTGGCGAGCACGTCTTGCATGATCAAGCGAAATCAGATCACTCGCAGGAGATGCGCAAATGATCGCTTATATTTTTCGACGGTTGATGTATGGCGCGATGATTTTGATCGGCGTCAATGTGTTTACTTTTGTGTTGTTTTTTGCAGTGAATACGCCCGATGATATGGCCCGTCTCGCGATTGGCGGTCAGCGCGTGAGTGCCGATGCTGTCGAAAAATGGAAGGCCGATCGTGGCTACGACAAACCCCTCTTTTTAAATACCGAGGCCTCTGGACTCAAAAAATATACCGACACTATTTTTTATCAACGCTCAGTCCCGCTATTGAAATTCGATTTTGGTGCTTCGGATGAGGGTCGTGATATTGGACGTGAAATTGGTGTGCGGATGTGGCCAAGTCTTGCACTGGCGATTCCGACTTTTATTCTCGGACTGCTCGTCAGTATCGCGTTTTCCTTGTCATTGGTGTTTTTCCGCAGTACGCGCCTTGATTTTTGGGGTGTCGTCTTGTGTGTGTTTATGCTCTCTATCTCTGGGCTGTTTTACATCATTGCGGGACAGTGGTTATTTTCAAAAATATTACGTCTGGTGCCTTACTCAGGTTTCGCTTGGGGGTTGGATGCGGTTAAGTTTTTAGCTTTACCGATTTTGGTTGCGATCATCTCTAGACTTGGGCCCGAGGCGCGGTTTTATCGCAGTTTGTTTCTCGAGGAAATGAGCAAGGACTATGTGCGTACCGCGCGGGCTCGCGGCTTGAGCGAGCGTGTGGTGTTGTTTAAGCATGTGCTGCGCAATGCGATGTTGCCGATCTTGACTGGCACGGTTTCCGCCCTGCCGTTGCTGTTTATGGGCAGTCTCATCGCTGAGTCGTTTTTTGGTATTCCAGGCCTAGGGAGTTACACCATCGATGCGATCGGGGCTCAAGATTTTTCAGTGGTGCGTGCCATGGTTTTTTTGGGTGCGAGCCTCTATATCGTCGGTTTGATTCTGGCGGATATTTCCTACACGCTCGCGGATCCGCGCGTGCGTTTTGAGTAGCCGCCATGCCTAAAATCATTTTCCTCTGGACCGATATCGCGATCTTCGTACTATTTTTTGCGACCCTGGTCTATGCCTGGCATGTCTCGCGTTCCCGCAATTTGCGCGCCACGTGGTCGAGAGTGGCGCGCAGTGCGCCTGCGATGTGTTCGGCGGTGGTGTTGTCCGTCTTTGTCGTGATCGGCTTGCTCGATTCCATGCATTTTCAGCCGCGCTTGCCGCCTCTTGCAGGTGCGCCTGCGAATGCCGCACCAGTTTACGCGCCTAAGGTTGTTTCAATGCTGGATGTGCTGCTTGAAGACACCGCCTTTGTTAGGCCAGAGAAAACGTACTCAGAGCCCTTGGCTTGGCTGCAATTCACCAAAGAGTCTGTGTTGCAAGAAGGGGGCACACCTACACGAGATTTTCCGCGTCTGCGCTTTGGTGGTCGACATCTCGTTGATCCTGCGCAGGACTGGGGCAGTGACGTGATGCGCCGCGCGGGTTTAGGCTTGTTAGCTGGTCTTTTGGTCTCGCTATTGCTTGCTGGCGTGACGGTATTGTGCGTGGGGCAGGGGTCACGCACGGAGGTCTTCAAACAGATTGTTCAAGGAGAGACCGAGCTCCCCTGGCGCGCGATGCTGAGTACGGTCTTTGTGCTTTGCCTGTTGTTGGGCGTGGTGTTTGGTTTAGCAACGGGGTATCACGTCCTCGGTACGGACCGCACGGGCAACGATGTGTTGTGGCAAGCATTAAAAAGTATTCGTACAGCTTGGATCATTGGCAGTCTGACGACAGTCGCGATGCTGCCGCCTGCGCTAGTTCTTGGTATATCTGCGGGATATTTCAAAGGCTGGATCGACGATGTGATTCAGTACGTCTACACGACACTCACCTCGATTCCGGGCGTGCTGTTGATCGCTGCCTGTGTGTTGATGATGCAGGTCTATATTGATACTCATCCAGGTTTGTTTCCGACGGCCGCTCAGCGTGCTGACCTGCGCCTCTTTTTGCTCTGCATGATTTTAGGTCTGACGGGCTGGGCGGGTTTATGTCGGCTTCTGCGTGCCGAGGCGCTTAAGCTGCGTGAACTCGAATACGTTCAGGCTGCGCGTGCGTTCGGGATTTCTAATTGGCGCATCATGGCGCGTCACTTGTTACCTAACTTGATGCACATCGTCTTGATCACGGTGGTGCTGGAATTTTCCGGTTTGGTGTTGTACGAAGCGGTGTTGTCCTACCTCGGTATTGGTGTCGATCCGAGTATGAATTCTTTTGGTTCCATGATTGAAAAATCACGCTTCGAAATGTCGCGCGACCCCATGATTTGGTGGAACCTGCTCGCGGCTTTTATTTTTATGTTGGCTTTGGTGTTGGCCGCGAATTTATTTGCCGATGCAGTGCGTGATGCGTTTGATCCTCGCTCGAGGATGTTTCGCCCGAGACGCTTTAATCTTTTTAATGGGAACAGTGCGACTCAGACTGGCGTAGCGGTATCAAACGCCTCTTCATCCAGAGGTCAGCACGCCGAGATTGCGATCCTCAAGGTGCAAGAGCTTGATGTAGTGATTGATACCGGCGAGGCCTGGCGTCATGCTGTACAAGCCTTGGCACTGACCGTGCATCGTGGTGAAACCTTTGCCCTCGTGGGCGAGTCTGGTTCTGGAAAGAGTATGACAGCGCTTGCGTTGATGAGACTTTTGCCAGAGGCCTTACGCGTGACGCAAGGCAGTGTTGTCCTAGGCGGCGTTGACATCAACACGTTATCTGAGTCCTCTATGCGGACGGTGCGGGGCGGTCGCGCGGGCATGATTTTTCAGGAACCTGGGACGAGTCTTAATCCTGTTTTGCGAGTGGGCGATCAGTTGTGTGAGGCGATTGTCACGCATACGGATTTGCGGGGCGCTGCGGCGCGTAGTCGAGCGGTGCAGTGGTTGCAGCGCGTGGGGATTCCTGAGCCTGAGCGGCGAATTGATGATTATCCTTTTCAATTTTCCGGTGGACAAAAGCAGCGCATCATGATCGCGATTGCCTTGGCTGCAGAGCCGGAACTGTTGATTGCTGATGAACCTACAACGGCGTTGGATGTGACCGTGCAGGCACAGGTCTTGAGCTTGATTCGCGATATTCAGCAAGAGTTTGGTATGGCGGTCTTGTTGATCACGCATGATTTGGCTGTGGTGCGTGATGTGGCCGATACCGTGGCCTTGATGCGTGATGGTCAAATTGTTGAGACCGCGCCTGCTGATCAGTTTTTCAACGCCCCTAAACATCCCTACGCGCTAGAATTATTTGCCGCGATCCCGACGTTTGCAAAACGTGGACAGCCTTTGAGCCCTTCGGTGACTAAAGCTGGCATACATCGTGCTCTCATATCGGGTACGGGTTCGCGTGCTGTTGACGCTTCGGTCAAATCTTCTGCGAACCTCGGTAGGCAGGCGCCCGCGCTTGTGGTGGAGCAATTAGAGATTGGATATCCCATTCGCAAGGGCTTGTTGCGCAGACAAGTGGGCATGAATCAAGCTGTTCAGGGAGTGAGTTTCTCCCTTCAGCGAGGCGAAACACTGGCACTTGTCGGTGCCTCAGGTTGCGGCAAGACCACGGTTGCCAAGGCGCTGTTGAGATTGATTGATTCATCAGCCGCGATTTCTGGTGTCGCTCGGCTCGGTGATCAGAATCTCTTGACGGCCTCTCGCACAGAGATGAAAGCACTGCGCCGCCGCATTCAGATTGTGTTTCAAGATCCTTTCGCCTCCCTTGATCCTCGCATGCGGGTCCGGGAGATTTTGCAAGAAGGGATCGCGGCCTTACGTCCCGAGTGGAATGTCGCAGAACAGTCCCAGCGTATATCTGCACTGTTAGCGCGAGTCGGTTTGCCCTCAGATGCCGCAGATCGTTATCCACATGAGTTTTCTGGTGGTCAGCGACAGCGCATCGCGATTGCCCGTGCGTTGGCGGTAGAACCAGAAGTCTTGATTTTGGATGAGCCTACGTCGGCACTCGATGTCTCGGTGCAGGCCCAAATCCTTGATTTATTGACAGATTTACAAAAAGAAACAGGCATGGCTTACTTGTTTATTACGCATAACTTCGGCGTGGTGGAGTATTTAGCCGACCGCGTAGCAGTGATGGAGGCAGGCAGGGTCGTGGAGTTTGGCGATGCGTCGCAAGTCCTTCAGGCGCCCAAGAGTGCTGTCACCCGAGAGTTACTCGCTGCTGTGCCTCGTTTAGGGTGATCGTCTGGTAAACAGAGTGAGTCCGTTATACTTTGTAATACTTGTAATTTTCAATATTGCCCTCAGATTAAGTGTATGGGACTCAAAGTTTTCGATTTGCAGTGTGAGCATGGTCACCTTTTTGAAGGTTGGTTCGGCTCGCACGAGGATTATGACGCGCAGCAAGCCCGTGGGCTGCTGACCTGTCCGATGTGTCACAGTGCCACCATTGAAAAGCGTTTGTCAGCCCCAAGGTTGAATGTGGGACATTTTGATGTTGAGTCTCGCGTCTCAGACGGTGCAGGCGCTGGTGCAAATGCCTCACGTGAAACCGTCGTGGCATCTTCGCCGGAGGCTCTCCAGTTGGCTCAAATCCAGGCTGCCATCATGCAACAGATGCGAGAATTAGTCCGCAATACTGAAAATGTCGGCTCGGGTTTCGCCGACGAAGCCCGTCGCATTCACGAAGGTGAGTCCGAAGAGCGCCCGATCCGTGGAACCGCCACCCCCGAAGAGCGAGAGGCGCTGGTCGAAGATGGGATTTCCGTCGTGGCCTTGCCTGACTTTCTTGATGCCGATCGTTTGCAGTGACAGGCATTGCGGTGCCTGTTGCATCGCCCCTTCCATTACGAGTCCGATTCCAGGGATGCCGCACGGCAAGCCCGCGGGTGTCCCGTGTATTCATTTACAAGCAGACTTCCGCTGCGCGATCTTTGGTCTGCCGGAGCGCCCCGCGTTTTGTGGCGGACTGCAGCCATCAGAAGAGATGTGCGGGACGGATCGCCTCTACGCGCTACGTTGGCTGGATGAACTCGAACGCGCGACGCGATGACCCCCCCCCGTGGATCTGTGCAAACGTGTTAGTACGGATTCCTTAGTGTTATTGTTATAAGTATCTTGAGCGGCATCATCCACAGCATAAGGTCATCATCATTCATGAGTACGGTGTCTGCAGTCATCATCGTCAAAAACGAAGAGGCCCATCTCGCTCAGTGTCTCAGTACCTTGCAGTGGGTCGATGAATTGCTTGTGCTTGACTCTGGAAGTACAGATGCGACTTGTCGCATCGCTGAGTCTTTTAATGCACGGGTTGAACAAGCTCACGACTGGCAAGGTTTTGGGATACAACGTCAGCGCGCCCAAGCGCTGGCCCGTTGCGATTGGGTCTTGATGATTGACGCCGATGAGCGAGTGACGCCTGAGTTGAAAGCTTCGATTCAAGCCCATATTCAGGGTGAACCTGCCATTGGCAGAATGTCACGCTTGAGTTGGTGTTTCGGAGGGTTTATTCGTCACTCAGGCTGGTATCCGGATCGGATTGACCGGCTCTATCCGAGAGAGGCCGCGCATTACAACAGTGACCTAGTTCATGAAAAGCTAATGTATCCCAACAGTCTGCCAGTCAAAAGACTGCAGGGCGATTTACTTCACTTTACGTATGACAGTATGCGGCACTACCTCGTTAAATCTGCCCATTATGCCGA
The DNA here is from genome assembly GCF_965234455.1 of Zwartia lucis. GTDB lineage: Bacteria > Pseudomonadota > Gammaproteobacteria > Burkholderiales > Burkholderiaceae_B > Zwartia > Zwartia lucis. Next base: position 652,938 of record NZ_OZ248473.1, read on the forward strand.
GCTGTGGGCTCAGGGACGGCAACGGCAGGGTAAAACAACTCGTCTCAGCGTCGCTTTTTTGCATGGGTTGAGTTGCTTTGTGCGGATGTATATATTAAAGGCAGGTTTTCTGGATGGTCGACCGGGCTTGTTACTCGCTGTCTTGTCTGCGCACTCTACCTTTGTTAAATACGCTGATCTTTGGGTCAGGGGAACCACGCAACGGCAGCAGGTGGATCAAGGCGCTTCATCTACGAAGCATCCCCCAAGCGCATGAAGCTCTTACGGATATTGGTCGTTCGCAACGATAAGCTGGGCGATTTCATGCTGGCCTGGCCTGCCCTGGCACTTCTCAAGCGCTCTTTACCCCAATGTCAACTCAGTGTGCTGGTGCCTGCCTACACCCAGTCGCTTGCCGAGGTCTGTCCCTGGGTGGATCATGTACTGACGGACCCTCAAGATCTTGATCAAGTGACCCGTCAAAATTTTGACGCTGTGTTGACGTTATTCTCCACAGGAAGGATAGGATGGCAGGTTTTTAAAGGTCGAATTCCTATCCGGTTTGCCCCAGCAACAAAGTGGGCTCAGGTTTTTTATAATCGCACTGTGGTTCAAAGGCGCTCTCGTTCAGAGAGACCTGAGTTTATCTACAATCTTGAGCTAGCCTCGGCTTTAATTGAATGTTTAGGTCACAAACCGGCTCAGTCTTCACCACCTTACTGGTCGATGAATTTAGACGAAAAGACTGCGTTGCGCGATCAGTTAGCCAACATGCTCGGACTCGATGCTGCTAGGCCGTGGTTTTTTTTACATAGTGGCTCGGGTGGCTCGGCCAATAATCTCTCGATTGAGCAATATGCGCAATTGGTGATTTCAATGCATCAACAGTTGCAGCAAGAGCAGCGAGCATTGCCCCAGTGGGTCTTGACGTGTGGCCCGGGCGAGGAGCAGAGCGTTGAGTCTTTGCACCAGCGTATTCCAGAATATATCGAAAGTGTGGTCTATCGTTCGACTGAGGGACTTGCTGCTTTTGCAAAAAGTATTGCGACTGCCGATTTGATGGTTGCTGGTTCTACCGGACCACTGCATGTTGCGGGAGCGCTCGATGTACCAACCGTTGGTTTTTTTCCCGCCAAACGTTCGGCGACCCCTCTGAGATGGCGTCCCTGCAATAGCGAAGCACGCACGCTCAGCTTTAGTCCAGAGTTACAGGGTAAAGAGCTGTCAAATATGGCCACTATTGATGTGAGTCTTTGTGCACAGCGGATCGTGAGCTGGCTAGAATTAAATAAATTCTGTTAATCACATTATTTCATTAAATGGTTTAACTATACTTTCGATTCGAAAATCTAGATCGCTCAGTTCTGACTCTTTTTTGAAATGAATTAAGGTGTGTCTATTGATTAAGTTTTTAATTCCTATATTGATTTTTAATTGCTCAAGATAAACTTTTTTCTTGGTTTCCATTGATATCTCAGAGTTCTTATTTATATTTCTAAGATATACAAAGCATGAGTTTATTAAAATAAGAGGGTATAGGAATGGGAGTAATAGCAATGAGCCTTTGCTGATCCTGACATATTTTATTTCTTCAATTTTGAAGCCAGAGAGCTTGGCTAATGTTCGAAGTTTTTGCAGTCCGATTAAAAAAATATGCCCATAATAAATTTCATTTTTATTTTTTGAGGACATCCAGATATCGTTAATCTCATTGGGTGGCATTGAGCGATTGGTTTCGCTTTCGAACAATAGATAACTTAACTTTGCAGAAAGACTTGAATAAGAGGGTGTCGTGACAATCAGATGACCATCCTTCTTTAATACCCTGTTAAATTCTTTTAGTGCTTTCAGTTGATCGCTAAAGTGCTCAATGCCTTCTTGACACACAAGCCAGTCTGCGTGGCGACTCTCAAGAGGTATCTCTTTCATCGCGTCTGCAAAGTGACAGGTGACGCCATCCAGCATGAAATACTCTGGAAATAAATCAAAAGCTTTTACCTGTGCCCCGAAGTTCAACAGCATTTCTGCTGTGACTCCGTTCCCTGCAGGAATATCAACAACGATCTTGTTTTTTAAGTCAATTTTTCGATTTTCAAAAAATCGTTTTACATGATATTTTGGACTTGCCTTGTTGTTGATATTCTCATCGATCATTATGTTTAGCTAATTTTGCGACAGCAAAAAGATTTACATCACGCGGCTACGGTATTCGCCAGTGCGTGTGTCGATCTCGATCTTATCGCCAATCGAGCAGAACAAGGGCACAGGCAATTCGTGGCCTGTATTGATCTTTGCTGGCTTCATGACCTTGCCGGAAGTGTCACCGCGCACGGCGGGCTCGGTGTAGACGATTTCACGAACAAGCATCGTGGGCAATTCGATAGAAATTGCACGGCCGTCATAGAACACAACCTCAACTGGCATGCCTTCTTCGAGGTAGTGCATGGCGTCACCCATACTTTCTGCTTCGATTTCGTACTGGTTGAAATCAGCGTCCATGAACACATACATGGGGTCGCCAAAGTACGAGTAGGAGCACTCTTTACGATCGAGTACGACTAATTCGAATTTTTCGTCTGCTTTGCAAACGTTTTCTGCGGCTGAGCCGGTCAGCAGGTTTTTGAATTTGAATTTGACGACAGAGGCGTTACGGCCTGACTTGCTGTACTCGGCACGCTGAATGACCATCGGGTCTTTGCCGATCATGATCACGTTGCCGACGCGCAGCTCTTGTGCTGTTTTCATTCGAATAAACTCCGGTTGCTATAAGTCTCCGGGACAGTATAAGCCGGAGTTAGGGATAGAAAAGCCTTCTATTTTAGCCTTTCTTGGGCAAATTTGCTTTGCTCTTGGCCTTGTTTGCTCTGGCAGAACGTCGTAAGCGCTGTCGCAAAGTCGATCTGGGCTGTTTGATTGGTGCAGAAGCGGTGTGCATGCTGCTGCCAGGCGTAAAAGTTTTCTGGTTTGAGTTGTCGTTGCAGTGCGCTGCCGAATGCAGTGCAGTCTTCTGCGGCAGCAGAACCAATCTGCGCACTCTCTGGATTCCAGCTCATCATGACATTGCAAATATCCTCAGGCAATCCCGTTTGCACGAACCATGCCCGTAATTTCACCAAATGGGTGTTCTCTGTCTGGGGGTAGATCTGCCAGATCAGGGGCTTGCCGGCCCATATACCACGGACAATGGAATCCTCACCACGGACGAAGTTCAGATCGGCGGTCCAGAGGACTTTATCGTATTCGGTTTGAGGTAAAAACGGCACACGTTCTATCAAGAGCTGTCCCTGTTGTCCGGACGCATATTGCGGGAGAATGCCTTCGGGGATGAGTAAGACCGTTTGTCGTGGGTCTGTGCTAAATGCCTTGATCAGTGCAGCGACAGGCGCGTTGTTGTAGCAAAATAAATTGACGAGTCTGGCTGCTGGGTTGTCTCGTATGGCAGGAAAAAGCGCAGCGATCGCAGCTTGACTTAAGCCCAGTTTTTCCAAAAATGCGCGTTGTGCTGCACGATCTTTTTGCCAAGTATCGCGCTGGGCAATCAACGCTGATTCACGCAATAATCCACCTGTTTGCTTCGTGAAACCTGGGAAGAAAAAATGTGAAGATAATCCGTCAGCGCGCAAGGATGGGAGTCCATGGCAGCCTTCGACCCAAGCCTCGGCACTCAGGTATTCAAGATTGATCCACAGGCTTTCGGGTCTTGCCGTTGGATGATTGTGCTGCGCACGCATGTTTTCTAAATACTGGTCTGGCAAATCACAAGAAAAAGTTGCAATCACGATTGGCGCGGGTGTGAAGTCGGTTGAGTGCGCCCAATGGATGATTTCTATACCATCGATGTGTTGAGTGACAGCAACGGATACGCGCGGCTCAAGTCGCTGAAAACTATTGAGGTCATCAACCCATAGTCGTAGCAACCACCCGTGCTCTTGTTGAAGTTGCCGCGCCAGTCGCCAGGTCACGCCGATATCGCCAAAGTTATCGATCACTCGGCAAAAAATATCTGCGCGCATGGCTAGTGAAAGTGCGGTGGCGCTGTTTCTGCGTCTTCGGGGAGTTCGGCGTGCACCATTTCACCATTGGGATTGGGAAAATAGGGTGCGCCACAGTCTTCGCAAAACTCGGGCATCATCATACCGGGTAAGCGTCGGATATCGTTGACGCCACACTCTTTGAGCAGAGCGGCGATTTCTTCTATGGTTTCAACTGGAGGGGGCTCATGTTCGAGCAACGGTTGATCATCTTCACGCCCATAAAGTGGCCACAGGCAGCCATAGACCACTTCGTTTTGATTCTTTTGGGTAAAGCCAATACGATATTCGTCGATACGACGCTCACCACAGCCTGCCACGACGGCGCGCAGTTGGGCGGGCTCGATATTGAGCGCAGCACCTAGCCAAGAAACCGCTGCCTTGACGGACAAGGGTCGTACGCGTCGATCGGCATCCCGATTACTCACGTAGTAGGCGTCGGGCGTGAGAATTTCAAAGCCACAACCCGGCAGGAGATTCGTCATGTGTGGCTTGGTCTCTGCGGCCCAGCGCTCCAGACAGACTTCACGACCTAGACCGAGTTCACCAGGCTCTTCTTGCCAGCGAAACAACGGCTGCCCTTCGGGGACGGCGACAGCTGCTACAAGGTAGCGTGTGTCGGCCAACATATTAAACGCTTCGGGCTCGGTGTTTAACTTCGGCGCATTAAAAGAGGTACCTAAAGCCGCCAAACCAAGTTTTTGCAGCCAGTCCCACGTTTCGCAAAAGGTGCGTGGCATTTGATCCAGGCTGACCAGATGAGGAAAGAGTGCGACCTGAGTATCGTTGGCTAGGATATGGGCTTGGAGGTGCTCACGCAAAGCCTGTGCCATGGCGGTGGGGACTTCGCAGGAGGGAATACTGTAGCGTGTCCACGCCACCAAGGGCGCGACAAGCAGCAGCACATCAAAGCGCTTGCCATCTTTTTTACCCTCTGCGGTTAGGATGCATGATTCAGAGAGCGTCTCGGCTTGTTCAATCAACACCTCGTAACCACCTAAATGGGTTTGAGAAAGATGTTCGAGCGCTGCATCGATCGCGGCGTCATTATGTGTGCGCAGCAGCTTGAGCAAGACCGTCGCAAGCTCGGCTTCCCAATAACGGTCCTCGACACGACTGCCAGAGCTATGAAGCGCGAGCGCAAGCGCCACCAGACGCGAAGCATCTCGCGTCAGGCGGGTAGAAGTAGAGCTCGAACGAAGACGTGCCATGAGTTTGCGTGCCTGCCGACAAAAGGAGTCTAGTGTAACGAACTATCTAGACTCCTCGACGTGCTTAGGCGGCTAAGAGTTGCCTCAGTACAAAGGGCAGAATCCCGCCGTGTTGATAATAGTCAACCTCAATGGGCGTATCGATGCGTAATAAGACTGCGATGCGCGTGCTCGAGCCATCCGGACGATGAATCACGAGGGTCACGTCTTGCTGCGGAATGATGCCTGTTTCAAGCCCTTCTATATCGAAGGTTTCTGCACCGATCAGGCCCAGGGAGGCCGCGCTGTCTTGGCCTTTGAATTGCAAAGGAAGCACGCCCATGCCAACCAGATTACTCCGGTGGATCCGCTCGAAACTGCGAACAATCACTGCTTTGACCCCTAAAAGCTGAGTGCCTTTTGCGGCCCAGTCGCGTGAGGAACCTGAGCCATATTCTTCGCCACCAAAGACAACGGTAGGAATACCCGACGAGACGTAGCGCATGGCAGCCTCATAGATTGAGATCTGCTCGCCATCGGGTTGCATCAAGGTTTGCCCACCCTCAACGCGAGAGCCATCGGGGCGGGGTGGGATCATCAGGTTCTTAATGCGGACATTGGCAAAGGTACCTCGCATCATGATTTCGTGATTACCGCGGCGCGAACCGTAGCTGTTGAAGTCCGCCTTTTGGATGCCATGATCGAGTAGCCATTGACCTGCAGGTGTTGCATCGCTGATCGAGCCTGCCGGTGAAATATGGTCGGTCGTCACGGAGTCGCCAAAAATACCCAGGATACGAGCGCCTCTCACCGCTGGCATCGGTTTGGGTTCCATGGTGAAGCCGTCAAAAAAAGGTGGCTCGGCAATATAGGTGGAGCTTGGCCAGTTGTACAAGTCTCCCATGACGCCTTCAATGTTTTGCCAAAGTTTGCCAGGCTTTTTTTCCACCTTGGCATAGTTGGCTCTAAACACCTTGGGATCCATCGCAAACTTCATGAGCTTTTCGACTTCTTTGGCGGTGGGCCAGAGATCGCCAAGATAGACATCGCCTTTTTTGCCACGACCCACAGGTTCTGTCATTAAGTCACGGGTGATATTGCCTGCCAAGGCGTAGGCAACAACCAGAGGCGGTGAGGCGAGAAAGTTTGCTTTGAGATTCGGGTGAATCCGCGCCTCAAAGTTTCGGTTGCCTGAGAGTACGGCTGCACAGATCAAGTCATTGTCCAGGATGGCTTGATTGAAATCGGCCACCAGATCGCCGGCATTTCCAATGCAGGTTGTACAGCCGTAGGCGGCGACATCAAAGCCGAGTTTGTCCAGATAAGGCAAGAGCCCCGCACGCTCAAGATACTCTGTGACGACGCGCGAACCAGGGGAAAGGGAAGTTTTGACGTGGGCGGGGACAGTGAGCCCGGCCTCAACTGCCTTTTTAGCGAGCAAACCCGCCGCAAGCATGACGCTCGGATTAGAGGTATTGGTACAAGAAGTAATTCCCGCAATCAGAATGTCGCCGTTGTTCAGTGTTCTGCCCGAGGCTGTCTTAAAAGGTTTGTTGAGTTTTGCAGCGGGTTGATTGAACCCATTGGCGGCGATGGGTTTTGAAAACAGTGATTTAAAGGTCTTTTTAACATTGCCAATTTCAATGCGGTCCTGAGGGCGCTTAGGGCCCGCCAGAGAGGGTACGACGGTGCCCAGATCAAGTTTGATCACGCGGGTGTAATCAATATCGGTGGCCTTGGGGATGCCAAACATCCCTTGCGCCTTAAAGTAGGCCTCGAGCGCCTTGACCTCGTCCTTGGTGCGACCGGTGCCCTCGAAATATTCGATTGTGCGTGCATCGACCGGGAAAAAGCCCATCGTGGCACCATACTCTGGGGCCATGTTGCCAATGGTTGCACGGTCAGTGACAGACAGTTTCGCTGCACCCGGACCACAAAATTCGACGAACTGGCCCACGACCTTTTGTTTGCGGAGCAACTCTGTAATGGTGAGCACCAAGTCAGTCGCGGTGACGCCGCCCCGCAGTTCGCCTGACAACTCCACGCCGACCACGTCAGGGGTCAAAATATAGACAGGCTGCCCCAGCATGCCAGCCTCGGCCTCGATCCCTCCCACGCCCCAACCGACTACGCCGATCCCGTTGATCATGGTGGTGTGACTGTCGGTGCCGACGAGCGTGTCAGGATAATAAACATCATTTTTTTTGTCGTGATGGACACCGCGCGCCAAGTACTCTAGATTGATTTGATGCACGATACCAAAGCCGGGAGGCACCACGCCAAACGTATCAAAGGCCTGCATTCCCCACTTTAGAAATTGATAGCGTTCCTTGTTGCGCGAAAACTCAACCTTCATGTTGAGATCTAGTGCGTCCTTCGTGCCGAAGTAATCAATCATGACGGAGTGATCGACCACGAGGTCGACTGGCACGAGTGGCTCAATCGACTTGGCATCCTTGCCCATTTTTTGAGCAACACCACGCATCGCAGCGAGATCGGCGAGCAAGGGCACACCTGTAAAGTCTTGGAGCACTACGCGTGCGACCACGAAGGGGATTTCAAGCTCGCGTTTGCTTTTTGGCTTCCAACCAGCGAGTTCGCGAATATGCGACTCAGTAACTTTTTTTCCATCACAATTTCGCATCACCGATTCGAGCACGATGCGAATAGAGACCGGCAGACGAGAGACATCCACGCCTAGCGCTTCACCGAGCGCCGGGAGTGAGTAAAAGTTCGCTTGTTTTTTCCCTATTTTGAATTTTTTAAGCGTGTTCAGTGTGTCGTGTTTCATGATGTACGCCCCTTGGTGTGGATCTCTTTATCCTACACCAGACGCACAATTCACGCAAAATAAAAAAGCCACCTGTGGGGTCAAACACAGGTGGCTTGAAGAGCTCGAACCTCTCTAACGATGTGCTCCGGCTGTTCCAACCGGAGTACTGGATTTAGATGGCGTCAGCGACATCCTTGTAATCAGGGATCTGATCAAAATTGAGGTACTTGTAGATTTCGGCGCTGCTGTCTTTAAGCACGCCCATGTCTGTCATGTACTCTTCTTTGGTTGGGATACGACCAAGTTTCGAACAAATGGCTGCCAATTCGGCAGAGCCCAAATACACATTGGTATTTTTGCCCAGACGGTTGGGGAAGTTACGTGTGCTGGTGGACATCACCGTCGCACCTTCGCGGACCTGAGCCTGGTTGCCCATGCACAGCGAGCAACCTGGTGGCTCGGTGCGTGCACCGGCCGAACCAAAAACGCCATAGTGACCTTCTTCGGTCAGCTGTGCGGCATCCATCTTGGTGGGTGGTGCGATCCAGAGTTTGACGGGCATATCGCGCTTGCCTTCGAGTAACTTCGAAGCCGCACGGAAGTGACCAATATTGGTCATGCAGCTACCGATAAATACTTCGTCAATCTTGGTGCCAGCGACATCTGACAACATTTTGACGTCATCAGGGTCGTTCGGGCAGGCCACGATGGGCTCATGAATGTCGGCCAGGTCGATCTCAATCACGGCGGCGTACTCGGCATCTGCATCAGGCTGGAGCAACTGGGGATTAGCCAACCAAGCTTCCATCGCCTGAATACGACGCGTCAGGCTGCGCTCGTCCTCATAGCCATTGGCAATCATCCACTTCAACATCACGATATTGCTGTTGATGTACTCGATGATGGGCTCTTTATTCAAACGAACAGTACAACCTGCAGCGGAACGCTCAGCCGACGCGTCTGACAATTCAAAGGCCTGTTCGGCTTTGAGGTTTGGCAAACCTTCGATTTCGAGGATACGGCCAGAGAAGATGTTGATCTTGTTTGACTTACTGACAGTCATGAGGCCAGCTTTGATCGCATACAAAGGGATCGCGCTGACAAGGTCACGCAAGGTGACACCAGGTTGCATTTTGCCCTTAAAACGCACCAACACCGACTCAGGCATATCCAGAGGCATCACGCCAGTCGCAGCAGCAAACGCTACCAAACCAGAGCCAGCCGGAAAGCTGATGCCGATTGGGAAACGTGTGTGCGAGTCACCGCCTGTGCCGACTGTATCGGGCAACAACATACGGTTGAGCCAGGAGTGAATCACACCGTCACCGGGACGTAGTGAAATACCGCCACGGTTGCTCATAAACTCAGGCAGTGAGTGATGCGTTTTGACGTCCACTTTTTTAGGGTAGGCCGAGGTGTGGCAGAAGGACTGCATCACCAAGTCGGCAGAAAAGCCCAGGCAAGCCAGATCTTTCAACTCGTCGCGTGTCATTGGGCCAGTGGTGTCCTGACTGCCTACGGAAGTCATCGTTGGCTCACAGTACGCACCGGGGCGTACGCCCTGGCCTTCAGGCAAGCCACACGCGCGACCCACCATTTTTTGCGCCAAGGTAAAGCCCTTGGCGGAGGCTGCAGGATTTTGTGGAAAGCGGAACAAGGTCGAAGCTGGCAGACCGAGTGCTTCGCGTGCTTTGCCAGTCAGCCCACGACCGACGATTAGCGGAATACGTCCGCCGGCACGTACTTCGTCAAATAGAACTTCTGACTTGACTTGAAACTTTGCAATGACCTTGCCATCTTTTAATGCTTCGCCGTCATAAGGACGCAACTCGATCACGTCACCCATGTTCATGTTGGAGACATCGAGCTCGATGGGCAGTGCGCCAGCATCTTCCATTGTGTTGTAGAAAATCGGGGCAATTTTATTGCCCAGGCAGACGCCACCAAAACGCTTGTTTGGGATAAAAGGAATGTCTTCACCGGTAAACCACAACACGGAGTTTGTGGCGGATTTGCGTGAGGAGCCCGTTCCCACCACGTCACCCACATAAGCAACGAGGTTGCCTTTTTTCTTGAGGTCGTTGATGAATTTAACAGGGCCAATCTTGCCGGCTTCTTGAGGCTCGATACCAGGACGTGGATTCTTGAGCATCGCCAAGGCGTGCAAAGGAATATCAGGACGACTCCAGGCGTCAGGCGCAGGAGACAGGTCATCCGTATTGGACTCGCCTGTCACTTTCAACACAGTAATCTTGAGGCTCTTGGGGACTTCGGGGCGGCTCGTAAACCACTCGCCGTCGGCCCAGCTTTGCATCACTGATTTTGCATTGGCATTACCTTTTTCAGCTTTTTCTTTGACGTCGTGGAACGCGTCAAACATCAATAATGTTTTCTTGAGGCCGTCCGCAGCGATCGTGCCGACTTCTTTGTCGTCGAGCAGCTCAACCAGCGGTCCGATGTTGTAACCACCCAGCATCGTGCCCAACAACTCAGTGGCCTTGGCACGCGAAATCAACGCACACTTTTCTGAGCCTAGCGCGACCGCAGCAAGGTATGAAGCCTTGACTTTGGCGGCATCATCGACGCCCGCTGGTACGCGATATGTCATCAGTTCGACGAGTACATCGCCTTCACCTGCCGGAGGTGCTTTAAGCAGCTCGATAAGGTCAGCAGTCTGATGCGCCGAGAGCGGAAGGGGTGGAATACCAAGGGCTGCGCGTTCGGCAACGTGTTGGCGATAGGCTTGTAGCATGTGAGCGCCTTTCTATGTGGTGAAGGATGAAATGATTGTAGAGCGAAGATCTTGGTGCTGCAAGTGTCTTATATCTTATATAAGACATGAAAATAAAATGGTTGTTTGATGAATCTGTTATTTAAGATAGTTTTAGTGCGTTGTTTGAGCGATGTTTCACCTCAAGTGGATTGATTCATTGCTATTGCTTTAATAATCATTATTCAACATAAACAATATTCAACTTGACATTCTTGTTACCGCACGCTTAGTCTTGGTCGAACGAAAATTTTAAAAAAGTGTTCCCCTAATTCGTAACCACTGTTTCTGATTTTTGGAGAAATGAAATGCGACTAACAAAAATATTTGCTGCCGGAGCAATCTTCGCTGCCTTCGCCGCAGTTTCAACAACCGCCGTAGCACAACCAGTAGTCAAATTGCGACTTGGGCACGTCACCACTGCCGTATCAATTGCCGGGCAAGGCGCGCAGGCGTTTGCAAAAGCAGCCAAAGAATTATCCAACGGCCAAGTTGAAATCGAACTCTTCCCAAACTCACAGCTGGGCGGTGAGCTGGAAATGCTGTCTCAGGTTCGTTTAGGGACGCTTGATATTGCAATGAACGGAGCTGGTATTGTCGCGGCAATTGAGCCCACATTCAGTATCACTGAGCTGCCATTTATCTGGAAGAACCGCGACACCGCTTGGGCAACGTTGACAGGTCCGATTGGATCCAAGCTGTTAGGCTCGCTTGAGTCAAAAGGCATCAAAGGCCTCTCGTGGGGTGTTTGGGATTTTCGTGGTTTCTTGATGAATGGAACCGTCATTAATACCCCGGCAGACATGAAAGGCAAGAAAATCCGCATTATTGAAAATCCACTTTATGTCAGAACCATTCAGGCACTTGGCGCGAACCCCGTTCCAATGGCATGGCCCGAGGTCTACACGGGTTTGCAGCAGCGGACCATCGACGGTGTAGAGACCAACTATCACGGTATGTCTGACGCGAAGCTGTATGAAGTTGCCAAGAACTTGGTGGTGACAGACCACATCTTCACAGCAACGGTTTACCTGATGAACATGAAAAAGTTCAGCTCACTCTCTCCCGCTCATCAAGACGTTGTTTTGAAGGCAGCGCGCGTTGCTGGGGAAACGATGCGGGCTGGTGCGGCCAAGGCCAATGCAGATGCAATCGCATTGATGGAAAAGAACGGTGTCAAAGTCACACAGCCTAATCGCGCTGCGTTTGAAAAAGCCACAGAGCCAGTGATCAAGTACTTCTCCACCATCGTGGGGCCCGATCTTGTTCAGCAAGTGATGAATAGCCAGAAGTAATCGCTTAAAACTCTGACCGGGAGCCAGCGATGCCAACCCTTGCCGTCAATGATGTAGATATTTACTATGAAGTGACGGGCCAAGGTGTACCGCTGGTGTTACTGCATGAGTACGCGACTGATATGCGAGCCTGGGAGTCCCAGGTCCGTTTTTTTAGCCGCTTTTATCAAGTAATAAGCTTTAACAATCGCGGGTATCCGCCATCTACGGTTCCGACTGACGCCGGGTCTTATTTGCATGATCGCCTGATCGAAGACATAGACGGCTTGTTAGATGGGTTGGGTATTCAACAAGCCCATTTGGTTGGCATTGCAACGGGGGGCAACCTTGCGTTGAATTTTGCGCTGCGTCGACCCGCGAAAGTCCTCGGACTCGTCGTCGTGGGGGCGGGTGCGGGTACGTCTAATCGCCAAGCGTGGTTGCAAGCAGCAACCGATCTTGCGGACGGAATTGCCGCTGGAGGTGTCCAAGCTGTGGTCGATTCGGTTTCAACGGCACCTCAACGGCTCTCCTTGAAACACAAAGACCCCATCACATGGGCAATGTTTTTGAGACTCATGAGTCAACTTGACCCCGTCGGGGCCGAGCATGTCATGCGCACGACTTTAACAAGCCGAGCACCCATTACGGATCTGGAAAAAGCACTGCGTGATTGCAAATTGCCAATTCTTGTCATGATCGGTGACCAAGACACTCCGGCAGAGGAAGCCTGCCGCTTTATTGCCAAGCAAGCGCCTCACGCTGGACTGGCGGTGCTGCCCAATTGTGGCCACACGCTAAACCTAGAAGAGCCTGCTATGTTCAACCAACTTGTTGCTGACTTTCTTGTTGCAGTCAGTGCCGGGCGCTGGGGCACTTGGATTAAAAATTAAGGATAACCTGCCATGATGATGCCAATACCGATTGGATTGACGATAATTTTTTGGATGTCACTGGCACTTGCCGCTTGGTTGGTATTTGTGATTCGCGATGACTATTCTAACGAAAAGGGGGCGACCAAACTTTGGCTTTTCCTTGAGGATGGAATCAGCCAAGCCTTAATCTTAATGATGCTTTTGACTGCAACCTTGCAGGTGCTTGCACGCCACATATTGCCCTCTGAGATTTCAATGCCGTGGACTGAGGAGGGTGGGCGTCTGATGATGGTCTGGTTAGCGCTCTGGGGAGCGGCCGCTTTACAGAGAGTAGATGACCACATCTGCATGACGGTGCTCTATGACGCGCTTAGTAATGTTGGAAAGCGCTTAATGCTTATTTTTAGTGACATAGTGACCCTCGCTGTGCTGTTGCCTGTGGTCTATTGGGGCTGGCAGAACGCTCGCGTTTTGGACATCATGACGTCCATCTCTCTGGGTCTTCCCCTATCTATTTTTGCTTACTCGGTGCCTGTGACAGGCGCCGTCATGATTGTCTACACCGCCAAGCTTCTGACTGATCGGCTACGCGGCATCATGCCGACGGTTCGTCAAGAAGTGCAAGACGTTTAAGAGGGGTTGAACATGGACGGGTTGACGCTAATCACTATTACATTTTTTGTTTTATTTCTCATGAGGGTACCGATTGCTTTTGTGTTGATTGGAGCGTCCGCGGTGGGGATCTTGTTTGCGCCTTCGCCGATTCCCATCTCTACCTTGCCGACGACCATTTGGCAGGGGCTTAACCATTTCGTGCTGATGGCGATTCCATTTTTTGTGCTCATGGGTGACTTAGCGCTGGTATCCGGTGTGACACAGCGTTTGGTCAATGTCGCAAAAGCATGGATTGGCCATATTTCTGGTGGACTAGCCCACGTGAGCGTTACGGTGAATATGGTCATGGCGGGAATGTCAGGCTCTGACCTGGCTGATGCTGCAGCAACCGGAAAGCTTCTGATTCCCGCGATGAAACGCGCTGGTTATCCCGTCGCGTACGCCGCATCGATCATCGCTGGTGCGGCCATGATCGGGCCACTGATCCCGCCGTCAATCGCCTTCATCTTGTATGCGTCAGCCACAGAGGCTTCGGTCGGTCGCCTCTTTCTGGGAGGCGCTGTGCCTGGCGTGCTATTGGGCATCTTTTTGATGTGCCAGGCGTATTTTGTAGCCAAGATCAACAACTATCCGCGAGAGCCCAAGGTGCCAACGGCACAACGCTGGCGTGATACGGCAATCGGGCTTCCGGTTCTGTGTATCCCAGTGGTCGTTTTGGGCAGCATGTTGACGGGCATCGCCACCCCGACTGAGGCGGCTGTTCTGGGTGTTTTGGCTGTGATCTTGGTGGGGGGGGTGATCTACCGCGAGCTTTCTGCCAAGGCGTTCTCACGGCAAATCTTATCCACGGCACGCACGGTCGGTTCGGTCTTTCTGATTATCGGTGCGGCAGCAATTTTCGGGCGCGTTTTGACGCTGTATGGCGCTGCGGATGGCTTGGCAACTTGGATGACCAGTATCACCAATGACCCGGTGGTCTTTTTGTTCGGCGTTGCTCTGCTGTACTTATTACTGGGTGCGATGCTGGACACAGTGCCGATTATTCTTGTCTTTGTACCCCTGATGATGCCAACGGTGGTTGCCTTGGGAATCAACGAAGTTCACTTCGGCGTGATCACGGTGTTCACCTTGTTGATCGGACTGGTGACGCCACCCTACGGTCTAACGATGTTCTTGCTATGTCGAATGTCGAACATTAGCATGATGAGTTTTTGGCGAAAGCTCTGGCCCATATTCCTCACTATGCTCTTTACGCTGATCCTGTTGATTCTGTTCCCTGAGCTGACGATTTGGCTGCCCGACCTACTTATGCCTCTTAAATGAGTTGGGTCGAGTCCATGAGCAAAGATAGCGTTCTGGTGACAGGGGTCGGTGGGTTGATTGGGGCTGCAGTCGCGAGTCGTTTCGCACAGAGGGGCTGTGCAGTCGTGGGGATGGATAGATCGCAGCCGCTTGGGTTTAAGCTGCCTTTCGTGTCTCACGACCTTCCGGACCCACATCGTTGGTATCAAGTGATTCGGGAGCATCGCGTCAATAAAATAGTGCATGCTGGGGGGGTTTCTGGGCCGATGCTGCTCAATGACTCACCCAATAGAATCGTTCAAATTAACTTGGACGGCTTAACTGGATTGCTTGAAGCTGCGCGTATTGAGGGCATAGAGCGCATCATTGGGTTTTCATCGGTGGTTGCCTATGGCGACCACCCTGACTTGAGTGAGATCACCGAGAAGTCGTGGCTTAATCCCTCAAGCATCTACGGTGCAACCAAAGCCGCGGGAGATGCCTTGGTCAACGCCTATTTTCTGAGTCATGGCGTTGACATGGTCACGTTTCGTGTCGCAGGCGGTTATGGTCCCGGTCGCATCACACCTTGTCTGATACGTCTGCTCATTGAGGACGCCTTGGCGGGCTGCAGGAGTCTTGTCTGTGAGGATCCCCATCGGACTCGCCAGTACATCTTTGTCGATGATGTGGTGGATGCGGTGATCCAGGCCATGGACCAGCCAAAATTGCCTCAAAGAACCTATAACATTGGACCGGGCGTGATCCACACGGCACGTGATGTGATTAGCGCGCTCCAAGCTTGCCTACCCAACGCTCAGGCTGAGATTGATCCGGCTGGGATGCGTTGGAACAGTTTTGGGGTCGGTTTGCTCAACATTGAGGCAGCCAGACGTGACTTTGGTTTTGAGCCCGCGACTGACCTCGTTGAAGGCGTGCGAAAGACCATGGAGTGGGTTTTGCAAAGGCAGGCACCACGGTGAAAATGGATAACCTTCTTGACTTCAGCGGGCGACGTGTGCTGATCACGGGCGCTGCCAATGGTTTTGGAGAGGCAATCGCCCGAAAGTTTCACGCCTATGGCGCCTCCTTGCTGTTAGCTGACATAGAGTTAGAGCGTGTGCAATCCTTGGCCTCTGAGCTTGGGGGGGTAGGCTATCAGTTCGATCAGTCTGACCCCGCGTCGGTCGATCGCTTGTGCCAGGTGGTTGGTGAGGTAGACATTCTTATTAACAATGCGGGCATTCTCATCGCAAAACCACTGCTTTCAATGTCCGTACAAGACGTGCAGGCCTTGGTCGCCACTGACTTTGTCGGCGTTTGGCAGTTGATGCGAGGCGTGGGCGAGGCAATGGTCAACCGCAAGAAAGGTGTGATTCTGTCGATTGGTTCTCAGACGGCTTTTTGTGGTGGAGAGAATCGCGGAATCTATGCCTCGATGAAGGCGGCTGTCTCACAGTTAACACGGGCGGCTGCCGTCGAGTGGGGCCCTTCAGGTGTGAGAGTCGTCTGTTTGGCGCCTGGGCGCTCCCTGACCCGCATGACCCAAACAACAGCAGCGACAACCTATAAGGGCGACCGCGGCTTAGAGCGCGTGCCGCTAGGTCGATGGGGAACCACCGATGAAGTCGCCAACATGACCCTGTTTCTTTGTTCGGATGCGGCGAGCTATGTGACCGGTGAGACCCTGATTGCGGATGGAGGTTACGTATTGGGGTAAGGCACTTGACTGCGATCCCGATACTGGTCGTAGACCACGTTTTGATCGAACAGTGCGCTAATTTCAGCCTCACTAAGGCCGACAGAATTCAAGACATCGGCGGTGTGTTGTCCCAACCACGGCGCAGGTAAGCGGATTTTGGTGAACTCGCCGCTAGACTTAACAGGCGACCCAAATGCCTTGGTTTTACCCATGATCGGATGATCAATCTCCACAATCATGTTGCGCGCCAAAATATGCGGATCTGAAAGTGCCTGGTCAAACGTGTAGACCGGTCCTGCAGGGATCCCAGCCGCGTCAAGTTTGCTTACCCAGTGAGCCGTCGGCTGAGTCTGAAAAACGCCTTCAATCAACGTTTCTAGTAAATCAGCGTTTTTAACGCGTTCGGAATTGTTCACGAACCTAGGGTCAGCAGCCCATGTAGGTTGTGCGACCACGGAATCACAAAACGCTTGCCAAGCCTTCTCCGTGTTGGCTCCAATGGTGATGTATCCATCAGCGGTCCTGTAAGCCTGATAGGGAGCTGTGCGACGATGGCGGGTACCCATCGGTAAGGGCAGTTCACCAGACCCAAAAAAGGCAGCAATTTCCCAGAAAGACCAGGCTAGGCCTGCTTCGAGCAGGGATGTCTCAACGTACTGCCCTTTGCCAGTCCGCAAGCGCGAAATATAAGCACCCAAAATCGCGTACAAGCCCGTCACGCCGGAGGCGATGTCATTCATTGAGATGCCGACCTTTGTAGGTCTACCATCGGGTTCGCCAGTCATCGCCATGATGCCGCTCATGCCTTGGGCGATGATGTCGTATCCACCCTTGCTGCTGTAGGGGCCGGTTTGCCCGAATCCGGAAAGGGAGCAATAAACAAGACCAGGGTTTAACTCTTTCAAACTCTCGTAATCGATACCGAGTCGTTTAGCCACGCCAGGGCGGAAGTTTTCTGTCACGATATCAGCCCGCTTGGCGAGCGCCATCACAATCTTCTTGCCTTCGGCAGACTTCAGGTCAATGGCTAGGCTTCGCTTGTTGCGGTTGATGACAGCAAAACAATACGACTCGCCGTTGATCTTTGGGTCAAACGCACGAGATGTGTCGCCACCGGGAAACGCCTCCACCTTGATCACATCGGCGCCCATGTCTCCAAGAATCATTGAGCAATAAGGGCCAGCAACGAAACTGGTGAAATCTAGGACAGTGACACCTTCGAGTGGTAGCGGCATGATTAACTCCAAAAACATTAAAAAACATCCGATCACTCTATCAGCTAAATCCGCGTTCTAGGTAGTGGTTTGCAATCGTTTTCTGTTATGGATTAAGCCGAACCTTGCATGATGGAAAGCGATTCGAATTTGTCATCGAACTCTGAAATATCGGCCCCTGAAACATGGAAAAGCTAATGGCGTTATGGCGATCAGGGTTGTTGAAAACAATCCAACCAACATGATCTGACTTTCCAAACAAAATCTTTGGGGTCAAAGGATGCTCGGTGAATGTCATTTACTCATCCCGGTAATGGAAGTCACCATTGCGCGTGGATCACGCTGAGGCCAGCGACCGCTGTCTACCCATCCAATAAAATCGCCTAACTCGCGATTAAAGGCGTCTGCGGCTTCTAGATTGATCGTGTGACCAACGTTGGGTAGCACCACCAACGCAGCTGAGGGGATTGATTGCTTCATCAGAAGCCCCGGTAACAGACAAGGCCAATCTTCATCACCATTGACAATAAGAGTCGGCACCGTCATTTTCTCAAACTGATCCTTGAGCTCATATAGAGAAGGGCGTTCCCTTTGGACACCTAATTGGGTGTTGCCTGAGCCCAAAGCCGAATGCTCTTTAAACATTGCCTTAAACTCTTCAAACCCTCGAGGGTCTTTATTCTCGAACTGCACACGGGTAGGACCCTTGGAGTACATCTCCACGAATGCCTCCATCCCTTGCTCAAACAGAACAGCGGCTGAGTTTTCATTCTCTATGCGGAACTGGGCACGCTTTTCGGGTTCGGCACCGTACCCGCAACCAGCAACACAAATTGAAAGCGTTCGCTCTGGATAATTAAGCCCTAAGTGCAAACTGGCAAAACCGCCCATGGATAGGCCCGCCACGTGTGCTTTTTTTGAGCTCACCGCATCCATGACGCACAAGATGTCTTTGACCGCCCGCATCTGCGAGTAAGAAGACACCTCTGCTGGTACGTCCGATGGAGGCCAGCCCCTAGCGTTAAATGTGATGCAGCGATAGCGACGCGCAAAGTGTCGCACTTGTGGCTCCCAGCTTCGGTAGTCGGCGCCAAATTCATGCACAAAAACGAGGTCTGTACCAGAACCTGTCACTTCATAGTAGAGCTTCACGCCATCATCTGTTAACGCGTACGACATATCATTATCTCCAAAAGAAAATTATCTAAACTAACCCATATAACTGCGTCGACCATAGTCGCGCAAGAAGATTCTGATCAGGTGCCGCTTTTTGTCGGGCTCATCGTAGTCAACGTAGTTAGACCGCAGGTGAGCCATTTTAAAATTATTGACGAACTGCATCTGTCCGGCGACAAGCGTGAACGTTAAATGGTTCTCGGGCTCAGCCAAGATCTCTGAGATGGCATCAATAGCCGCACGTCCTTTGTCATCAAGTTTCTTGCCTTCTAGCTCGTAGCCCACCGGAATGAGCGAACGGTTATAGCGTGCGCGAACGTCCTTGCCATCAAATTGAAACATAGAATGCCAATGCGTCGGATGTTCATTTTTGGCGTGCTCACCTTGCCTGTTCCAGTAGAAGGGCTCGTAGAGCCGCTGCATCAGGGCTGGGTCTCTTTTGCGCAATTCATTATGTGCGTTCAAAAGACTACCTGCCTGACTGATGCCACCTTCCTTAGCGGTCCTCAGAACCAGCAACCCGAGGTAAGGAGGCGCAAAATTAAACCCGTAGTCGCTATGCCAAGACAGCTCTTGGTTCGTCAGGTCACCTCTGACTGTGACATCCGTTTTCTTACCCGTGTCTTTAACATCGTAGAGCAAGCGGCCATCATAGGCCTGAGCCACAGGACGAGCAATTCTGCTCGACAGTAACCAATAAATTTGGGTCAGGCTTTCTTTGCTATATTTCTCGACGTCGAGTTTGTCGACGATCGCAAATCCCACTCCCTCATCGAGAATGGCTTTTACTTTTGCCATTAGCGCATCCGAGTGTGGCATCGGGTAGTCCGATAGGCATAACGCTGTCGTCTCTACCGGATTTTTACTCAGAACCTCAATGGTCTGGTCAATCTCTTCAAGCAAGGCATTGGTGACGGGGATCAGGTAATCCGATTCGTTGACTTGAGCGTTTTTCCACGCGATCTTACCCTCAATTTGCCGGTCTAACATATTGGTTTGCGCGTCGTATTTGATCATCGCTGTTTTGCTCCGTGTGGTGACCGACAAGGGTGTTTACTTTTGCAATTGTTTTTCAATCCAGCTACCCATCTCCAGCAATTGGTGATGGGTGCCTGTGCCCACCACCTGCATCCCCATCGGTAGTCCCGAGGGGCCCTTGAAAAAGGGTATGTTCAATGCAGGCAGGTAGGTTGAGGTCCAAATGAAATTAAAGGTCACTGGCCCCGTATCCTGCAGACCGACTGGAGCTTCGCCAGGCGAGGAGAGACTGACAACGCCGTCAAACTCAGCCAAGGTTAAAGAGATTAATGACCGGGCCCTTTCGAAGACGGCTCTTGCGGCTTGGTAATGATCAAAACTGATTTCCAGTCCCTCTTGAACCAGCGCACGGGCGGCTTCGGACATAAGCTCCGGGCTTGTCAGTGCGTCTTGCAGGAAATACCGACTGCCTTCGAACTTATTGATCGTCCATGACGCAGTCAACATCTCTTTGTCCAGACTGTCGAGCCTGACTTCATGAAGTTGTGCTTTGCTTGCACTGAGTGTCGTGAGCATCTTCTCAAAGCTTTCAACGGCAGCAGGCTGAGCTTGATCCCAAAAAGCAGTTCGATAAATTGCAATGTTGGGTGCATCAATCAATGACGTATCAATTTTTTGATTCGGAGTCTTTTGCAGGGCACAATAAAAAAGCGACAGGTCTTCAAGGCTACGTGCCATGCAACCCAGAGTATCAAAGGAGTGCGCAAGATTCTTCACACCCGCAAAACTTAGGTCACCGTAACGAGGTTTTAGCGCATAAACACCGCAATAAGCTGCGGGTCGGATCACAGAGCCAGCCGTTTGAGTGCCGATTGCGAGAGGAACCATTTGTGCAGCAACGGCAGCTGCAGAGCCCGAAGAAGATCCGCCAGGTGAGTGCGCAAGGTTGTGGGGGTTTTTGCAGCTGCTGGGAGTGCGATAAGCAAATTCGGTGGAAGCGGTCTTTCCCATAATGATGGTTCCCGCTTCTTTGCACAACGTCACACACACTGCATCTTGCGCGGGAAGGTGCCCCTTGTAAATCGCCGACCCATAAGTAGTTGGAAAATCGATTGTTTCAATGTTGTCTTTGAGCCCGATAGGGATGCCCGTCAGCGGCTGGGTTGACGGCTTTTCATCCGCACGTTTTGCTGCAGCAATCACTGCATCTGGATCCAACGATGTCCATGCTTCTATGGATTTGTCTAAGGACGAAATACGTTCTAGACAGTCGACCACTAAGTCGATCGCTTTTATCTTTTTCTGGTTAATCATTTCAACCGCTTCGGTCGCGGTTAATTCAAAAAGATGCCTAGTCATTTTGCAGCTCACAAGTCAGATGTGGTGATTCATTCGATTTGTGTAACAGAAAAATATGCATTTGACAAGAACGCAGATACAGAACGCAGATACACAGATACACAGATACACAGATTACGCTAAGTAATTTATATGGTGAATTAACTTGGCGTCAAAGTGGTGGGATGCCTATTGTTATCGGGGCATGCGCGTGACATTTGTCCCCTTTCTTCTTGAATATGAGTCAGTTCAAAAAAATGGGGTGCTTTTTGATATAGGCCGCCACATAGCTGCATTGAGGGATGACCTTCCAGCCTTGTGACTGAGCATGTTCTAGCGCAAACTTGGTAATCTCAGCAGCTAGACCGCGTCCGCCGAGCTCGCTTGGAACGCCTGTATAAGTGATGGTCATCACCTTATTGTTCAAGGTGTAATCGAGCACGCAGCGATGACCTTCAAGCCTGAGCTCAAAGCACTTGCCTATGACATTGTGTTCAATCGTACTCATCAATTAAGACCCTATGATCAAAAGCGCCCAAAGTCCCAACATTGCGACAATTCCCACTGCGCAGCTACCCCACAGACCAACAATGGGCCAGCGCACACTCATCGGTAGGTTTACGGGATCAACGTGCGACAACAAACGGTTCGCGTTACTGGCAAACGAGGCGGTAGATTTGTGAAAAAGGATACGTAAAAAGTAGTCTAGCGTAATCGTCAATCTGATGCTGATAGGCAGGTCTGCGAATCTGCGCTCTTTAAGATAGGGATGTTTAAAACGGGCGTTGACTTCGTTGATCTTAAAAAACCACAAGTACGCGCCTGAAATGAAAAACACAAAGGAGCAGGTGACGAAAAACGTAAAAGTCAGAACGAGTGCGTGAGAAAAATATTGTTGCATAGTGCCTGCTTAATCGTTGATAAGTGTTCGCGCGGATTAGCCCGGAACGCGAACCCAGCCTTCCATGAGGACACGGGCGCTGCGACTCATGATGGCTTTGGTGACTTGCCACTCTCCGTCGACTTGGTTGGCCTGCGCGCCGACTCGCAAGGTACCAGACGGATGTCCAAAACGAACGGAGTCCAAGTTGCCGCCACCTGCAGCAAGATTGACAAGCGTGCCAGGAATAGCTGCTGCAGTGCCAATGGCTACAGCCGCTGTGCCCATCATGGCGTGGTGGAGTTTGCCCATCGACAACGCGCGAACCAAGACATCGATATCGGATGCGGAGATTGCTTTGCCACTTGAGGCAATGTAATCAGCAGGCTTGGCCACAATCGCGACTTTAGGCGTGTGTTGACGTTTGGCGGCTTCTTCGAGCTGACTGATCAGGCCCATGCGCAGCGAACCGTAGGCACGAATTTTTTCAAACATTTCAAGCGCTTTGGGATCGCTATTGATATCGTCTTGAAGTTCGGTGCCTTTAAAGCCTACGGATTCCGCGTTGATAAAAATCGTAGGAATGCCGGCATTGATCATGGTGGCTTTGAGTGTGCCCACGCCAGGAACGACCAAATCGTCCACGATATTGCCTGTGGGGAACATCGCGCCACCACCACCTTCTTCTTCCGCTGCGGGATCCATAAACTCTAGCTGAACTTCAGCGGCGGGGAACGTCACGCCATCGAGCTCGAAATCTCCCGTCTCTTGTACAGCACCATCTGTCATCTGTACGTGAGAAATAATAGTTTTACCAATGTTTGCTTGCCAGATCCGGACGGTCGCAATGCCATTTTCCGGAATGCGACCAGGGTCAACTAAGCCATTGCTAATGCTAAAGGGGCCCACAGCAGCGGACAGGTTGCCGCAATTGCCACTCCAGTCGACGAAAGGCTTGTCGATTGAGACTTGGCCAAACAAGTAGTCCACGTCATGCTCTGGGCGAGTGCTTTTAGCCAGGATGACGGTTTTACTGGTACTCGAGGTCGCAGCACCCATGCCATCTGTTTGCTTGCCATAGGGGTCTGGACTGCCGATGACGCGCATCAGCAACGCATCGCGCGCAGCACCAGGTACCTGCGTGGCGGGCGGCATATCCTGCAAGCGAAAGAAAACGCCTTTGCTTGTGCCGCCACGCATATAGGTGGCGGGAACTTTAATTTGAGGGGTGTGCGCCATTTGAAAATTTCCTAAAGTAAATGGCTCTCAGTGGAGCCAGGCCAAGCCCTCCGTGAGGGCCCGCTTGTGTCGTTAAGCCGCTGCGGTCGATTCTAAAAAGTCTTGGGCGAAACGCTGCAAGACGCCGCCCGCTTCGTAGATTGAAACTTCTTCGGCTGTGTCGAGACGGCATGTCATTGGCACTTCAAGTCTTTCACCATTTTTACGCGTAATGACAAGAGTCAAGTTCGCAAGTGGTGTCGGTTTACCAAGCACGTCGTAGATCTCAGTACCATCGAGCTGCAAGGTCTTGCGATTGACGCCAGTTTTAAACTCAAGCGGCAACACGCCCATACCCACCAAGTTGGTGCGATGGATACGTTCAAAGCCCTCAGCCGCGATCGCTTCAACGCCTGCCAGGCGAACGCCTTTGGCCGCCCAGTCGCGCGAGGAGCCCTGGCCATAGTCTGCGCCTGCCACGATGATCAATGGCTGTTTACGCTCCATATAGGTCTCGATCGCTTCCCACATGCGTGTGACTAGACCCTCTGGTTCAATGCGTGCCAGCGAGCCTTGTTTGATTTGACCGTTTTCCAGCACCATCTCGTTGATGAGCTTGGGGTTGGCAAACGTCGCGCGCTGCGCCGTCAGATGGTCACCGCGATGGGTCGCGTAGGAGTTGAAATCTTCTTCGGGCAAGCCCATTTTTTCAAGATATTCGCCAGCCGCGCTATCCAGCATGATGGCATTCGAAGGAGATAAATGATCTGTTGTGATGTTGTCACCCAGGACCGCCAGTGGACGCATGCCTTTTAATTCACGCGCACCCGCAAGTGCGCCTTCCCAGTAGGGCGGGCGACGAATGTAGGTGCTTTGAGGGCGCCAGTCATACAGTGGACTGAGCTTCTCACCTGTGTCCACCGTCGCGGCGAACATCGGCTCATACACTTTGCGAAACTGTTCGGGCTTGACGCTGGCCTTGACGATGGCATCAATTTCGTCGTCCGAGGGCCAGATGTCCTTGAGCATGACGGGTTTGCCCTGCTGGTCGATACCCAGCACATCGCGCTCGATGTCAAAGCGAATCGTGCCCGCGATCGCGTAGGCCACCACTAAGGGGGGCGAGGCCAGGAATGCCTGTTTCGCATAGGGGTGAATACGACCGTCAAAGTTACGGTTGCCGGACAACACAGCCGTGGCATACAAATCGCGATCGATGATTTCCTGTTGAATCACAGGATCCAGTGCACCGCTCATGCCGTTACAGGTCGTGCAGGCAAAACCTACAATTCCAAAACCAAGTGTTTCGAGTTCAGCTAACAACTTCGCGTCATTCAAGTAAAGCTCAACAGTTTTTGAGCCAGGTGCGAGTGAGCTCTTGACCCAAGGTTTGCGGGTCAGTCCGCGTGCATTGGCGTTGCGGGCTAACAGACCTGCAGCAATCACATTACGTGGATTGCTGGTATTGGTACAACTGGTAATCGCCGCAATAATCACAGCACCATCAGGCATCAGGCCGGGCTCATTCTCTACTTTGCCGGAAATGCCCTTGGCAGCGAGATCAGTCGTGGCGACACGGCGATGTGGATTGGAAGGGCCTGCGATATTTCTGACGACCGAGGACAAGTCGAAATGTAAGACGCGCTCATACTCAGCGGTCTTGAGGCTATCGGCCCACAGACCCGCTTGCTTGGCATAGGTTTCAACAAGTTTCACTTGCTCGGCTTCACGACCTGTCAAGGTCAGATAATCGATGGTTTGTTGATCGATATAAAACATGGCCGCCGTCGCACCATACTCGGGCGTCATATTTGAGATCGTGGCACGATCGCCGAGTGTCAGGTGCGCCGCACCTTCACCGAAAAACTCAAGATAGGAGGACACCACTTTTTGACTACGTAAATACTCTGTGAGTGCCAATACCAAATCAGTGGCGGTGATGCCAGGCTGCAATTTGCCGGTCAGTTCCACACCAATGATGTCAGGCAGTCTCATCCACGAAGCGCGACCGAGCATCACGCTCTCGGCCTCGAGGCCGCCCACGCCAATCGCGATCACGCCAAGGGCGTCCACATGCGGTGTGTGACTGTCTGTGCCGACCAAGGTATCCGGAAACGCGACACCCTCTTGGGCATGCACAACAGGCGACATGCGCTCCAGATTGATTTGGTGCATGATGCCGTTGCCGGGAGGAATCACGTCAACGTTTTTAAAGGTCTTTTTTGTCCAGTTAATAAAATGGAAGCGATCTTCGTTTCGTCGATCTTCGATAGCACGGTTTTTTTCAAACGCGTCCGGATCGAAACCGCCACACTCGACGGCCAAGGAGTGATCGACAATCAATTGTGTCGGCACCACCGGATTGACGAGTGCGGGATCTCCGCCTTGCGCTGCGATCGCATCCCTCAGGCCTGCCAGATCCACCAGAGCAGTTTGCCCAAGAATGTCATGACAAACTACCCTGGCAGGAAACCAGGGAAAATCCAGGTCGCGTTTGCGTTCGATGATTTGAGTCAACGAAGCGACAAGTGTCGCAGGATCGCAACGCCGCACCAAATTTTCAGCCAATACACGCGAGGTATAAGGCAGCTTGTCATACGCACCAGGTTTGATGGCATCGACCGCCGCACGGGTATCGAAGTAATCAAGCTTGGTACCTGGAAGAGGTTTGCGATTCGCAGTATTCATATTGTTGATGCTGATTAACGACGTTTGGCGAGAGGAACGAATTTCTGATCATCAGGGCCGGTGTAATGAGCCGCCGGACGAATGATCTTGTTATCGATACGTTGCTCGATGATGTGAGCAGACCAGCCTGCCGTACGTGCGATCACGAATAACGGTGTAAACATCGCTGTTGGTACGCCCATCATGTGATAAGAAACGGCCGAGAACCAATCGAGATTCGCGAACATTTTTTTCGCATCCCACATCACACCCTCGAGACGATCGGCGATGTCATACATCTTGGTCGTGCCGGCTTTCTTTGACAGACGCAAGGCGACATCTTTGATGACCTTGTTACGTGGATCAGAGATCGTGTAGACAGGGTGACCAAAGCCGATGATGACTGCTTTGTTTTCAACGCGCGCACGAATATCCGCTTCAGCTTCGTCCGGAGTTTCGTAGCGTTTCTGAACTTCAAAGGCCACTTCGTTTGCGCCGCCGTGCTTGGGGCCGCGCAGCGCGCCGATGCCGCCGGCAATCGCAGAGTACATATCAGAGCCTGTGCCAGCGATCACGCGGCAGGCAAAAGTCGAGGCATTGAACTCATGCTCTGCATACAGAATGAGTGAGGTGTGCATTGCACGCACCCAGTCTGCATTGGGTTTTTTTCCATGCAACAGGTGCAAGAAATGCGCACCGATCGAGTCGTCATCGGTTTGCACGTCGATGATGCGACCATTATGGCTAAAGTGATACCAGTAGAGCAGGGCAGAGCCGAGGTTGGCCATGAGACGATCTGCAATGTCACGCGCATCAGGCGTGTTGTGATCTTCTTTTTCTGGCAGGATGCAGCCCAGTGCCGAGGCGGCGGTCCGCATCACGTCCATGGGGTGGCTGGCAGCAGGTAGCGATTCCAGAACCGTTTGCAGCTGGGCGGGCAGGCCGCGCATGGAGCGCAGTTTTTCTTTATAAGCGGCTAACTCAACCTTGTTAGGCAGTTTGCCGTGAATCAGCAGGTGGGCGATTTCTTCGAACTCGCTTGTATCGGCGAAATCAAGAATGTCATACCCGCGGTAATGCAAGTCGTTGCCGCTGCGACCAACTGTACATAGGGCTGTATTACCCGCAGTCACGCCTGATAATGCAACAGATTTTTTTGGTTTAAAGACCGGTGCTGCAGTCTCAACAGTTTTGACGGGAGCGGCGCGCTTCACCGTTTTTTTGGTCGTGGCCATATAGAGCTCCTCAGTCAATTATTTGGATTTGCCTTGGGCAAACAGCGCATCGAGCTTGCCTTCGAATTCATGATAGTTGATGCGATCGTAAAGCTCATCACGTGTTTGCATGAGGTCAATCACATTGCGTTGGTGACCGTCGCGGCGGATGGCGGTGTATATCGTCTCTGCAGCTTTGTTCATGGCACGGAAAGCGGAGAGTGGGTAGAGCACCATGCCCACGCCTGAGCTGCGCAATTCTTCGACTGAAAAAAGTGGAGTTTGACCAAATTCAGTGATATTGGCGAGCAAGGGTACGTTGACTGCTTTGGAAAATTTTTCAAAGGTGGCGAGGTCATAGGCGGCCTCGGGAAAAATCGCATCCGCGCCAGCTTCAACGCAAGCAATCGCACGTTCAATCGCTGCGTCCACGCCATGCGAGGCGATCGCATCGGTGCGTGCGATCAGGTAGAAACTGTCATCAGTGCGTGCATCGGCTGCTGCCTTGACGCGATCGCGCATTTCTTCTGTTGACACGATTTCTTTGCCAGGGCGATGACCGCAGCGCTTGGCGCCGACTTGGTCTTCGATGTGGCAGCCGGCTGCGCCGAATTTGCTCAAGCTTTGAATGGTTCGAGCGATGTTAAAAGCGGAGGGGCCAAAACCAGTGTCGATATCGACGATCAACGGTGTATCGCATACGTCTGTAATGCGGCGCACATCAGTCAGTACGTCATCCAGCGTGTTGATACCCAGGTCGGGCAAACCCAAAGAGCCTGCCGCGACACCACCACCGGAAAGGTAGATGGCCTTGAAGCCGGCGCGCTTAGCAAGCAGAGCGTGGTTGGCGTTGATGGCGCCGATGATTTGCAGAGGCGTCTCGGCCGCGAGTGCTTCGCGAAACCGTTGACCAGCAGGGGCTTGTTTGGACATGATGTTCTCCGAAATGAGTTTGTATTTTTTAAAAGGGAATGTGATGAAAAAATGGACCCTTGTGGGGCCCATTAACTCGGTGCTTACTTGAGTAAATGAGCGACTGCGTCGCGCTCTTCTGTCAGCTCTTTAAGCGTCAGGTCCATACGCTCACGTGAGAACGCATCAACCTCAAGCCCTGTCACACGGTGATATTCGCCGCCTTGGCATGTGACGGGTACACCATACATGATGCCTTCGGGTATGCCATAGGTGCCATCTGAAGCAACGCCCATCGTGACCCACTTGCCATGTGTGCCCAGCACCCAATCACGGACGTGATCGATGGCAGCATTCGCGGCTGAAGCGGCGGAAGACAAACCACGCGCTTCAATGATGGCGGCGCCCCGTTTGCCAACGGTTGGCAAGAACACGTCGCGGTTCCAGGCTGCATCGTTGATGAGTTTTTCTACGCTCTGGCCGCCGATCGTCGCGAAGCGATAGTCAGCGTACATGGTGGGTGAGTGGTTGCCCCAGACCGCGAGTTTTTGAATGTCGGCGACAGGCTTGCCCATTTTTGTGGCCAACTGCGACAAGGCGCGGTTGTGATCCAGACGCAACATGGCTGTGAAGTTTTTGGCCGGCAGGTCGGGTGCTGATTTCATTGCGATGTAAGCATTAGTGTTGGCTGGGTTGCCGACGACTAATACCTTGACGTTGCGATTTGCCACGGCGTTCAGGGCTTTGCCTTGAGCTGTGAAAATGGCGGCATTCACGGCTAGCAGATCCGCACGCTCCATGCCGGGACCACGAGGACGTGAACCCACCAAAAGTGCGACCTCGACGTCTTTGAAGGCTTCGAGAGGGTCGCTGTGGGCCGTCATCGATTGCAGCAAAGGGAAAGCGCAATCATCGAGTTCCATCATGACGCCCTTGAGCGCCTTTTGAGCTTTTTCATCAGCGATCTCAAGCAGTTGCAGGATCACTGGCTGGTCTTTGCCAAGCATTTCGCCTGAAGCAATACGGAATAAAAGGGCGTAACCGATCTGGCCTGCTGCACCAGTAACCGCAACACGCACGGCGGGTTTGGACATAACGATCTCCGATAGAACTGAGAGGATTGTGAGAAAAAGTAATAAATGAGTTTAGCTTTTTTGTGGAACGTCTTTTAAAAGAGGCGATGTGCAAGAAAATCAACCTTGCAATGCTAATGCAATTGCAGTCGTTTCGTCAACGATCTTATATCTTATATAAGACACAAGAGTGATGGACTTTCGCCTTGTGCTGTGCCATAATATAGGATGATTTTTAAAAGCCATTCCGATGTCTGATAGCGCTCAATCTCGTACCGCCTTAGCCGACTCTGAAACGAGCACGGCTGCAGCATTTAGCCCGCTCTACCAGCAGATCAAAGCTTTGCTGGTCAAGTCGCTTGATGCCGGCGAGTGGAAGCCCGGAGAGTCCATTCCGAGCGAGATCGAATTAGCCGCACGCTTTCAGGTGAGCCAGGGTACGGTAAGAAAAGCAGTTGATGAACTGGCTGGTCAAAACATATTGTTAAGGCGACAGGGTAAGGGCACCTTTGTCGCGACGCATCGAGAGCCGCGGGTTCGTTTCAGGTTTTTGAGGCTTGCACCTAACGAAGGGGCGCCTGAGCCCGCACAAAGCAAGGTGTTGGATTGCCGTCGTATCCGCGCGAACGCGGAAATTGCACGTGCGCTTGAAATCAAGTCGGGCGATCCTGTGGTGGCGATTCGACGTATGTTGTCTTTTTCAGATATTCCGACTGTCATCGATGATATTTATCTACCTGGTGCTTTATTCAAGGGTTTGACAGCCGATTTGCTTAATGATTACTCGGGGCCGCTTTACGGTTTGTTTGAGTCTGAGTTTGGCATCAGTATGGTACGCGCAGATGAAAAGTTGCGTGCTGTCGTAGCACCGGATGACATTGCCCACGCCCTTGGTTTGGCGGCTTCAATAGCCCTACTCTGTGTAGAGCGAATTTCCTTCACCTACGGAAACCGTCCTGTAGAATTACGTATCGGTCATTATGTGACTAATGAGTATTATTATCGTAATAGCTTGAATTGATTGATTTTTTTTACCGTTTTGCACGCAGTCACTACATGAGCGAAAATAGAGTGTTTTCCCTTATTCAACAGTTCTTAGTTCGAGGTCGTTATGTCTGACACAGCTAACAAGCCGCGTCCTCAATTTCGTAACATTCATGTTACTGATTTGATGAAGTATCGCTTGCCGATGGCCGGAAAAGTATCCATTCTTCACCGAGTGAGTGGGGCTTTACTCTTTTTGTGCTTGCCTTTCCTGATTGCATTGTTTGCAATGAGTTTCGTGAGCCAATCTGGGTTTAATGCTCTGGCAATGGTCATTGGTCACCCCCTCGTTAAGTTGATTCTTTTAGTCCTGATTTGGGGCTATTTGCATCACTTCTGTGCTGGCATTCGTTACTTGATTCTTGATTTGCATATCGGATTGGACAAAGAATCTGCAGCAAAAAGTGCAAGTCTCGTCATCGGCGTGAGCTTGGCGCTTACTTTGGTCTTTGGCCTCAAATTATTCGGAGTGTGGTGATGGTTCCCGTTGATAAAATCGGTCCTAAGCGTCTGGTCGTTGGCGCACACTACGGCACGGGCGAGTTTATTGCTCAACGCGTCACGGCCATTATTCTTGCTGTCTACACACTCGTATTGTTGGTCGGTATCCTCACGATGTCGGGCTTTACGCATGAGGGATGGAAGAATCTCTTCACGTTTACAGTGCTTTTTATGCCTGTGGGACAGATTCTCGCTACGCTCGCAATGTTTTCGCTTGCTTGGCATGCTTGGATCGGCGTGCGCGACATTTGGATGGACTACATCAAACCAGTAGGCCTTCGCATCTTGTTGCTTGTGTTGACTATTTTGTGGTTAGTTGGATCGGTCGTGTACTTCGTACACATCCTTTGGAGAAATTAAGCCGTGGCATCAGTCAAATCAAATTTACCGCGCCGTCAATTTGACGTAGCGGTCGTGGGTGCCGGCGGAGCTGGCATGCGTTGTTCGCTTCAACTCGCAAATGCGGGCCTGTCCGTTGCTGTGCTTTCAAAGGTCTTTCCAACACGCTCGCACACCGTGGCGGCGCAAGGTGGTATTGGTGCTTCTTTAGGCAACATGAGCGAAGACAATTGGTACTGGCACATGTACGACACCGTCAAGGGTTCGGATTGGCTTGGCGACCAGGATGCAATCGAGTTCATGTGTCGCGAAGCACCCAATGCGGTGTACGAGCTTGAGCACATGGGTATGCCTTTTGACCGCAACCCTGACGGCACGATTTATCAGCGCCCGTTTGGTGGTCACACCGCCAATTTTGGTGAAAAGCCCGTCCAGCGCGCCTGTGCAGCTGCCGACCGCACAGGCCATGCCCTTTTGCACACCCTTTATCAGCGTAACGTGGCTTCACGCACGCAGTTTTTCGTTGAGTGGTTGGCGCTTGATCTCATCCGTAACGAAGCTGGCGATGTGCTAGGTGTCACTGCTCTCGAGATGGAAACGGGCGAAATCTATATTTTCGAAGCCAAAACGACAGTGATCGCTACGGGTGGCGCGGGCCGTATTTGGGCTGCATCGACCAACGCCTTTATCAATACAGGCGACGGAATGGGTATGGCCGCTCGTGCAGGCATTCCCATGATGGATATGGAATTTTGGCAGTTTCACCCCACGGGCGTAGCCGGTGCGGGCGTGCTGATTACTGAAGGTGTGCGCGGTGAAGGCGGTATCCTTTTAAACAAGGATGGCGAGCGCTTCATGGAGCGTTATGCGCCTACCTTAAAAGACTTAGCTCCGCGTGATTTTATTTCGCGATGCATGGATCAGGAAATTAAGGAAGGACGTGGTTGCGGACCGGACGGAGCATACGTTCACCTCAAGCTCGACCACCTCGGCGCCGATGTGATCAACAAGCGTTTGCCTTCGATTCTAGAAATCGGACACAAGTTCGCCAACGTTGACGCCACCAAAGAGCCCATTCCTGTTGTGCCAACCATTCACTATCAAATGGGTGGTATTCCTTGTAATTACAATGGCCAAGTCACCACTTGGGATGGCAAAGAGACCAAGATCGTCAATGGTCTGTATGCGATCGGTGAGTGTTCGGCAACATCCGTTCACGGTGCGAATCGTCTGGGTACCAACTCTTTGTTGGATTTGATTGTGTTTGGTCGTGCTGCAGGCAACCATATCGTTGCAGCGCATCCCGAGCGCCAGCAAGCACATCAGCCTTTGCCCCAAGAGTCAGTCGACTTCTCCCTGGACCGCGTCAACAAACTCGAGCAGCGCAAAACCGGCGAAAAGGCTCAGGTCGTGGGCAACGAAATCCGTAATGCCATGCAACAGCACTGTGGCGTGTTCCGTACGATGGATTCCCTCAAAGAAGGCGTGGCAAAGATCGATGCCCTGGCCGAGAAAGTCGATAACATCGCTTTCCAGGACAAGTCCAAGGTCTTTAATACGGCACGTATCGAGGCGCTCGAACTGAGCAACATGATCGAAGTGGCACGTTCGACGATCCATTCCGCCGCAGCACGTACGGAAAGCCGTGGCGCCCACGCGCTGGATGACTTCCCGACACGTGATGATGACAATTGGATCAAGCATACGCTTTGGTACTCTGAAGGCAATCGCCTAGATTACAAGCCTGTGCAGATGCAGCCACTCACAGTCGAAAGCTTCCCGCCCAAGACCCGTACATTCTAAGTCAGGATATCTGGAATAAATCATGAGCAAAAAACGCATCGTGAAGTTTGAAATTTACCGCTACGATCCTGACAAGGATGAGCGTCCATATATGCAAAAACTCGAAGTCGAGTTGCAGCCCACTGACAAGATGCTGCTTGATGCGTTGATCCGCATCAAGATGGATGTCGATGACAGCTTGGCACTGCGCCGTTCATGTCGCGAAGGCGTGTGTGGCTCGGATGCAATGAACATCAATGGTAAAAATGGACTTGCCTGCACAACCAACATGCTCGAGCTCAAAGAGCCCGTGGTTTTGCGTCCGCTTCCAGGTCTGCCAGTGATTCGCGATTTGATCGTCGACATGACGCAATTCTTCAATCAATACCATTCCATTCGCCCTTACTTGATCAACGACACGCCGCCGCCCGAAAAAGAGCGTCTGCAGTCGCCTGAGGCGCGCGAAGAGCTTGATGGCTTGTATGAGTGTATTTTGTGCGCCTGTTGCTCGACCTCGTGCCCATCATTTTGGTGGAATCCTGACAAGTTTGTGGGTCCTGCAGGGTTGTTACAAGCCTATCGCTTTATTGCGGACGACCGCGATCATGCCACGGCAGAGCGCCTCGATAACCTCGAGGATCCATACCGCTTGTTCCGTTGCCACACGATCATGAATTGTGTGGACGTGTGTCCAAAAGGTCTGAATCCATCGCGCGCGATTGGTAAGATTAAAGAAATGCTTGTGCGTCGTACGGTTTAAATAAGAACTCACATGGGAACGCTATCAGATCAGGATCGAGTCAGGTTACGTTGGCGTGCCAGACGTGGCTTGCTCGAGAATGATCTAATTCTTACCCAGTATCTCGATACTTTCGAGAAAGAGTTGACGGATGTCGAGGTCGGTGCCCTGACTCAACTATTTGAACTCGGTGATAATGAGCTGTTAGACTTACTATTAGGTCGCATCGAGCCCGAGGGGGTGCTTGACCGGCCCGCAGTCAAGATGGTGCTTGCGCAGATTCGCGCGGCATAGACAGCATGTTGATTGGCTAACCAAAATTAAACGAAGGAATTACGTATGAAACTGTCCGATAAAAAAGCCACGCTCTCGTTCTCAGACGGTAGCCCCTCGGTCGATTTCCCGATGTATGACGGCAGCGTCGGCCCGCAGGTCATCGACATTCGCAAGTTGTATGGACAGACAGGTCTGTTTACGTACGACCCAGGTTTTTTATCGACAGCATCTTGTACGTCAAATATCACCTACATTGATGGTGACAAGGGTGAGTTGCTTTATCGTGGCTACCCAATTGAAGAGCTCGCGGTCAATTGCGACTTTATGGACATTAGCTATCTCATTTTAAATGGTGACTTACCTGATCCTAAACAGAAGACTGATTTTGATTATCTCGTGTCCCATCACACGATGGTCAATGAGCAGATGCACTTCTTTCTCCGTGGTTTCCGTCGCGACGCGCATCCGATGGCGGTGTTGACGGGTTTGGTTGGTGCTTTGTCCGCGTTCTATCACGACTCGACTGATATCAGTAACCCACATCACCGTCATGTTTCAGCGATTCGTCTGATTGCCAAGATGCCAACGCTTGTGGCGATGGCATACAAATATTCACAAGGCCAGCCTTATATCTACCCACAGAACAACCTGTCATACACGGGTAACTTCCTGCGGATGATGTTCGCGACACCTTGCGAAGAGTACGTGGTTAACCCTGTAGTTGAGCGTGCGCTTGACCGTATCTTTATTTTGCACGCTGATCACGAGCAAAATGCTTCGACATCTACGGTGCGTTTATGCGGATCGTCAGGAACGAACCCGTTCGCTGCGATCGCTGCAGGTGTTGCTTGTTTGTGGGGCCCCGCACACGGTGGTGCCAACGAAGCATGCTTGCAAATGCTCGAGGAGTTGCAGGCCAAGGGTGGCTTGTCCAAGGTCGGCGAGTTTATGGAGCAGGTCAAGGACAAAAACTCAGGCGTCCGTTTGATGGGCTTTGGTCATCGGGTGTATAAAAATTACGATCCCCGTGCAAAACTCATGCAACAAACCTGCAAAGAAGTCTTGGCGGCCCTCGGTCTGGAAAATGATCCCTTGTTTAAACTCGCGATGGAAGTCGAGCGTATTGCACTCGAGGATCCATACTTCGTAGAGCGCAAGCTGTATCCAAATGTGGACTTCTACTCTGGTATCGTTCAGCGCGCCATTGGCGTTCCAACTGCGTTGTTTACAGCTATTTTCGCTTTGGCGCGCACTGTAGGCTGGATTGCGCAATGGAATGAAATGATTTCTGACCCAGAGTACAAGATTGGCCGTCCACGCCAGCTGTATCAAGGTGCTGTGTCACGCTCGGTTCCAAAGCGCTAGTCATAAAAAATACGTCTTTAAAAATACGTCTTTAGTAAAAAAAGCCTGAATATATATTCAGGCTTTTTTTTCTAACCTTGCTCGGCTTCCATTTGCGCATCAATCACGGCCAAGGCCGTCATATTGATGACGCGGCGCACTGTGGCGCTATTGGTCAAGATATGAACCGGACGTGCAGCACCTAACAATACAGGCCCCATCGCAATGCCGTTGCTACCGGTCATTTTTAATAGGTTGTATGTGACATTGCCGGTATCGAGATTCGGGGTCACGAGCAGATTGGCACTGCCTTTTAAAGTGCTATCCGGATAGTTGGCGGTGCGGATCGATTCCGAGAGCGCGGAGTCCGCGTGCATTTCACCGTCTACTTCCAGGGAGGGCGCGCGCTCACTGATGAGTCGGCGTGCTTGAGCCATTTTGCGTGACGAAGCCGTTGGGCGGCTGCCAAAATTCGAATGCGAGAGTAGGGCGATTTTCGGAACGATGCCAAAATTTCGCATTTTATGCGCAGCCTGAATGGTCATGTCCGCCACTTGTTCCGCGTTCGGATCTTCGTTGACGTGCGTGTCGCAGATAAACAATGTCTGGTCCGAAAGCATCAGCACGTTCATCGCTGCAAACGTTGACGCGCCTTTTTGTAGACCAATGACGTCTTCGACATATTTGAGCTGATTGTCGAAACGGCTGCCAATGCCGCAAAGGACGGCATCGGCATCGCCACGCTTGAGCAGCAACACGGCGATGAGTGTGTTGTGCTTACGCACCATCGCTTTGGCGACAGTCGGTGTCACACCTTCGCGACCCTTAATGCGGTAATACTCCTGCCAGGACTCGTTGAAACGAACGTCATCCTCAGGATCCACAATCTCGATATTTTTGCCGACCTCAAGGCGAAGCCCCATTTTTTTGATCCGCATATTGATCACGGAAGGACGACCAATCAAAATCGGGAAAGCAATTTTTTCGTCAGAGACCGTTTGCGCGGCACGCAGGACGCGTTCGTCTTCGCCGTCTGCATAAATGACACGCTTAGGTGCGCGCTTGGCTTGCGTAAACAGCGGACTCATCAACTGGCCTGAGTGATAGACCATCGCCTGGAGTTTTGCTTTGTAGGCCTCCATGTCTTGAATGGGTCTGCGCGCCACACCTGAGTCGGCAGCGGCCTGCGCTACAGCGGGCGCTATTTGAACGATCAGACGGGGATCGAAAGGCTTTGGGATGATGTAGTCAGGGCCAAAGCTCAACTCTTGACCTGCGTAGGCCTGAGCGACCTCGTCGCTTTGTTCTGCCTCGGCCAGCTCGGCGATCGCCTTGACACAAGCGAGTTTCATTTCTTCGGTGATGCTACTAGCACCCGCATCGAGCGCGCCACGGAAAATAAAGGGGAAGCAGAGAACGTTATTGACCTGATTTGGGTAATCGGAGCGACCCGTCGCGATGATGCAGTCGGGACGCGCCGCTTTGGCGATCTCGGGCCTGATTTCGGGCTCTGGATTGGCCAGTGCCAAAATCAATGGTTTTGTGCCCATGCTTTTGACCATCTCGGCATTGACCACGCCAGGTGCTGAGCAGCCTAGAAAGACATCGGCGCCGACCATGGCCTCTGCGAGTGTTCGAAGCGCGGTCTTTTGTGCATAGCGCTTCTTGTTTTCCTCCATTTGCGCATCCCGGCCTTCGTAAATCACGCCGCGAGAGTCGCAAACAAAAATATTCTCTTTTTTGATACCCAGGTGGACGAGCAAATCCAGACATGCGATCGAGGCGGCCCCCGCGCCTGAAACAACGAGTTTGACTTCGCCCATGTTTTTGCCTACGACCTTCAAACCGTTCATGATCGCAGCAGAAGAGATGATCGCCGTGCCGTGTTGGTCGTCATGAAAAACGGGAATTTTCATGCGCTCGCGCAGTTTTTTCTCGATGTAAAAGCACTCAGGTGCCTTGATGTCTTCGAGATTGATACCGCCAAGCGTCGGCTCCAAGGCCGCAATGATTTCGACAAGTTTGTCGGGGTCCGTTTCGGCGAGCTCGATATCGAAGACATCGATACCTGCGAATTTTTTAAATAAACAGCCTTTGCCTTCCATCACAGGCTTGGCTGCCAGAGGACCAATATTGCCCAGGCCCAACACAGCCGTCCCGTTTGTAATGACAGCAACGAGATTTGAGCGGGACGTGTATTTGGCTGCAGCCTCGTCGCCTTGAGCATAAATCGCCATACAGGCTGCCGCCACGCCCGGCGAATAAGCCAGAGACAAATCGTCCTGATTGGCCAGAGGCTTGGTAGGCGTGACAGAGATTTTCCCGGGGGTGGGGTAAGCGTGGTAATCGAGGGCTAATTTCGAGAGGTTTTCGTCCATGGATCTTTTTGAGGCAGAAAGAGGGAGTCGGTAGCATTAAGCTTACAGGCAAGTGTCCCTGCTGACATCTAATAAGGGAATGTTTCGATTTTGCGACGCAGCATATTTGTGCATCGCAGCATTTAAATGTGTATTTGAATATGTGCCGCGCATCTGACGTCTTGAGGCGTCTGGAACGTTTTTTAGTTTGAATATCCAAAACATTTAAAAGCTTAGGGTTATACTTATGTGCCGGCTATTAAGGCTTTTAAACAACCGCCTTCTGCCCCGCTATCCGCAAATCGGTTTGGCCGAGAAAACGGAAGGTATTCCTGCATCGTAACGGGTGAAGCACCCGAATAGGTGAAGCGCTAAAATGTCATCAGAACTCGAATCTCTACAGAACTCTTACCTTTTTGGGGGCAATGCGCCCTACGTAGAAGAACTCTACGAAGCCTATCTGGATAATCCAGGTTCGGTTTCAGATAATTGGCGAAATTATTTCGACCAGTTGCAGCACATGCCGGCAACGGATGGCCAAGAAGCCACACGTGACCAGGCCCACGCACCCGTTATCGAGTCCTTCGCCCAGCGCGCAAAGGCTAATGCCTTTGTTCAGCGTGGTCAGGAACCCGATCTTGCGGTGGCGATGAAACAAGTGCACGTCCAGTCGCTGATTGCCGCGTATCGCTCTCTCGGCTCGCGTTGGGCTGAGCTCGATCCGCTCAAGCGCCAGGATCGTCCGAGTATTCCCGAGTTGGACCCCGCTTTTTATGGTCTGACCGAGGCGGATCTGGATCAGGTTTTCTCCGCAACCAATACATATTTCACAAAAGCGACAACGATGACGTTGCGCGAGATCTTGAAAGCCTTGCGAGACACGTACTGCCGTTCGATCGGCGCAGAGTTCATGCATGCCTCGGATCCGACCGTCAAGCGCTGGGTACAAGAGCGGCTCGAGTCCACACTCGGAGCACCCACTTTCGCAGCCGACCGCAAACGTCACATTTTGCAGCAGTTGACCGAGGCCGAAGGTCTTGAGCGTTACCTCCACACAAAATACGTTGGTCAAAAGCGCTTCTCACTTGAGGGTGGTGACAGTTTTATCGCGTCAATGGACGAGGTTGTCAATCACGCGGGTGATTTAGGCGTTCAGGAAATCGTGGTGGGTATGGCTCATCGTGGTCGTCTGAATATGCTCATCAACATCATGGGCAAGATGCCTGGTGATTTGTTTGCCGAGTTCGAGGGACATCATGCCGAAGGTCTGACCGATGGCGACGTCAAGTACCACAATGGATTTTCAAGCGATTTGTCGACGCGCGGTGGTCCAGTCCATTTGTCGCTCGCCTTTAACCCTTCCCACCTTGAGATCGTTAACCCCGTTGTCGAGGGGAGCGTGCGCGCGCGTCAAGAACGACGTGGTGCTGACGGTTACAAGCAGGTCTTGCCCGTGTTGGTGCACGGCGACGCGGCCTTTGCAGGTCAGGGCGTTGTGATGGAAACACTCAACCTCGCTGAAACGCGCGGTTACGGTACGGGTGGTACCTTGCATCTGGTCATTAACAACCAGATCGGTTTCACGACGTCTGATCCACGCGATACACGTTCGACTATTTACTGTACTGATGTTTCCAAAATGATCGAGGCACCGGTGTTCCATGTTAACGGTGACGATCCTGAGGCTGTTGTCTTTGCAACCCGTTTGGCGCTGGACTTCCGCACGCAGTTTGGTAAGGACGTCGTGGTCGATATCGTCTGCTTTCGTAAACTCGGTCACAACGAGCAAGACACACCCTCGTTGACGCAGCCGCTGATGTACAAAACCATTGGTGCGCACCCCGGCACACGCAAGCTCTATGCAGACAAGTTGACGGCTCAGGGTGTTCTAAAAGAGGGTGACGGAGATCAACTCGTCAAAGACTATCGCCAGTACATGGAAGACGGTCGTCGTACGATTGAGCCTGTGTTGACAGACTACAAGAGCAAGTATGCGATCGACTGGTCGTCTTACCTCAATGCCAAGTGGACTGACCAGGCCGACACCGCTGTGCCAATCACCGAGCTCAAGCGAATCGGTGAAAAGCTCACGGTCTACCCTGAGGGCTTTGCCCCTCACTCACTCGTCACCAAGTTGTTAAACGATCGTCGTGCGATGGCGCGTGGTGAGATGAATCTCGACTGGGGCATGGGCGAGCACTTGGCTTTTGCAACACTGGTTGCCGCGGGCTACGCGGTTCGCATCACAGGTCAAGACTCTGGTCGTGGCACGTTTACGCACCGACATGCTGTGCTACACGATCAAAATCGTGAGCGTTGGGACGATGGTACCTACATTCCTCTGCAACATGTTGCAGAAGGTCAGGCACCCTTCACGGTGATCGACTCTGTGCTGTCCGAAGAAGCCGTACTTGGTTTCGAATACGGTTACTCGTGCGCAGATCCCAAGACTCTCACCATTTGGGAAGCCCAGTTCGGTGACTTCGTCAACGGTGCACAGGTTGTGATTGACCAGTTCATCGTCTCCGGTGAGGCCAAATGGGGTCGTCAGTCTGGTTTAACCATGATGTTGCCACATGGCTACGAAGGTCAGGGCCCTGAGCATTCCTCCGCGCGTATTGAGCGGTTCTTGCAGCTTTGCGCTGACAACAATATCCAAGTGGTTCAGCCCACAACAGCCGCTCAGATTTTCCATCTGTTGCGTCGTCAGATGATTCGCCAGTTCCGCAAGCCTCTCGTTATTTTGACGCCTAAGTCCTTGCTCCGTAACAAGGACGCTGGTTCGCCTTTGTCTGATCTGGCAACGGGTCGTTTCCGTCCAATCATTACCGAGGTCGATGAGTCTATTAATCCCGCTTCGGTCAAGCGTGTATTAGTCTGTTCAGGCAAGGTTTATTACGA
This sequence comes from Zwartia lucis, assembly GCF_965234455.1. Classification (GTDB taxonomy): domain Bacteria; phylum Pseudomonadota; class Gammaproteobacteria; order Burkholderiales; family Burkholderiaceae_B; genus Zwartia; species Zwartia lucis. Next base: position 693,381 of record NZ_OZ248473.1, read on the forward strand.
TTTGGTGAACGGTCGTCGGGAGCGCAAAGACAACACGGTTGCGATTATTCGCGCCGAACAGTTGTATCCCTTTGCGCACAAGACCTTTGAAACCGAATTGCGCAAATACCCCAAAGCAACTGAAGTGATTTGGGTTCAGGATGAGCCGCAGAATCAGGGCTCTTGGTTCTATGTTCAGCATCACTTGTATCAGAACATGTCTAGCGGTCAAAAGCTTGGCTACGCAGGTCGTGCAGCCTCCGCCTCGCCAGCCGTTGGCTATCTGGCCAAACACCTTGAGCAGCAGAAAGCGCTGGTCGAGCAAGCGTTTGGCAAGTTCAAGACCTTTATGCTGACGAAATAATCACAGAGAAACGTATTCATCCCATTACGGAAAAAAATATAATGGCAATCACAGATGTTGTTGTTCCGCAATTATCCGAATCAGTGTCCGAAGCCACGCTTCTGACGTGGAAAAAGAAACCCGGCGAAGCCGTTCAGGCCGACGAGATCCTGATCGAAGTCGAAACAGACAAGGTCGTCCTCGAAGTGCCCGCGCCTGCCTCCGGTATCCTGTCTGAAATCGTCAAGGGCGATGGCAGTTTGGTCACTTCCGGCGAGATCCTCGCGCGTATTGATACGGATGGCAAGGCCGCCGCCGCACCTGCCGCCGCTGCAGCTGCGCCAGTTTCGGCGTCTGCTCCGGCTGCAGCAGCACCGGTCGCCGCTGTCGCGTCCGCCTCAGCGGCGGGCATTGCTTCGCCAGCTGCGTCCAAGATTCTTGCTGACAAGGGCGTTTCAGCCGCTTCAGTTGCCGGCACGGGCCGCGACGGACGCATCACTAAGGGTGACGCGCTTGGGGCGTCTGCCGCCCCCGCCGCGCCTTTAGCAGCACCAAAGGTCGCATTAGCGAACCCCACTGTTCCAATGACGCAGTCACTCGACGGTCGTCCAGAGCAGCGCGTGCCGATGAGCCGTTTGCGTGCCCGCGTGGCTGAGCGTTTGTTGCAGTCGCAACAGGACAATGCCATCTTGACGACGTTCAACGAAGTCAATATGCAGGGTGTGATTGATCTGCGCAACCTCTACAAAGACAAGTTCGAAAAAGAGCATGGCGTCAAGCTTGGCTTCATGTCCTTCTTCGTCAAGGCCGCGGTCGCTGCACTCAAGCGTTATCCTATTTTGAACGCCTCGGTCGATGGCAAGGACATCATCTATCACGGTTACTTTGACATCGGTATCGCTGTGGGTAGTCCACGTGGTTTGGTCGTGCCAATCTTACGTAATGCAGACCAACTGACGATCGCTGAAATTGAAAAAACGATCGCTGATTTTGGTAAGCGCGCTTCCGAAGGCAAGCTCGGCATCGAAGAGATGACGGGAGGTACCTTCTCGATCTCTAATGGTGGAGTGTTTGGTTCGATGTTGTCGACACCGATCATCAACCCTCCTCAGGCGGCGATCTTGGGCGTGCATGCGACCAAAGAACGTGCTGTAGTTGAAAAGGGCCAGATCGTGATTCGTCCGATCAATTATCTCGCGATGTCTTACGATCACCGCATTATCGACGGTCGCGAAGCGGTTCTGGGCTTGGTTGCCATGAAAGAGGCGCTCGAAGATCCGCAGCGCATGCTGCTCGAAATCTAAGCTGGAAAATCTATGTCTTCGACTCAATTTGATGTAGTGGTAATTGGTGCGGGTCCAGGTGGATATATCGCCGCGATCCGCGCGGCTCAGTTAGGCAAGACCGTCGCGTGTATCGATGCCTGGCAAAACGGCCAGGGTGGCCCTGCACCAGGTGGTACGTGTACCAACGTAGGTTGTATCCCCTCCAAAGCGCTGTTGCAGTCTTCTGAGCATTACGACCAAGTCAATCATCATTTGGTTGATCACGGCATCGAGGTCAAGGGTGTTTCGCTCAAGCTCGACAAAATGCTCAGTCGTAAAAATAACGTCGTCAAGCAAAACAACGATGGCATCCTCTATCTGTTCAAAAAGAACAAGATCACCTTCTTCCATGGCAAAGGCTCTTTCGCGGGTCAAGTCGATGGTGGTTGGGCGATCAAGGTCACGGGCACCACAGAGGCGGATATTGTCGGTAAACACGTTGTGATCGCAACGGGATCTTCGGCACGTGAATTGCCAGGCCTGCCGTTTGATGAGCAGCAGATTTTGTCCAACGACGGCGCGCTCAATATCGGTGCCGTACCCAAGAAATTAGGTGTGATTGGTGCTGGCGTGATCGGCCTTGAAATGGGCAGCGTCTGGCGTCGTCTGGGTGCAGAGGTTACTGTGCTCGAAGCAATGCCTGAGTTTTTGGCTGCTGTCGATACACAAGTCGCCAAAGAAGCCCACAAGATTTTTACCAAGCAGGGCTTGAACATTCAGATGGGTGTCAAACTCGGTGAGCTCAAGTCTACGCCCAAGCAAGTGACGGTTTCTTATACGGATGCCTCAGGCGCTGAGCAGCAACTGGTCGTGGACAAACTGATTGTTTCAATCGGTCGTGTGCCATACACAGGTGGACTGAATGCTGATGCGGTAGGACTCAAGCTCGACGAGCGCGGTTTCATCGTGGTGGACGCTGACTGCAAAACGAACTTGTCTAATGTGTGGGCGGTGGGCGATGTGGTGCGCGGTCCCATGCTGGCGCACAAAGCCGAAGAAGAGGGCGTTGCTGTCGCCGAGCGTATCGGCGGACAACATGGTCACGTTAACTTTGACACGATTCCTTGGGTCATCTACACCTCTCCAGAGATTTCCTGGGTGGGTCAGAACGAGCAACAGCTCAAAGCTGCAGGCCGTGCTTATAAAGCCGGCAGCTTCCCCTTCTTGGCCAATGGTCGTGCCCGTGCTTTAGGTGATACCACTGGTTTCGTCAAAATTTTGGCGGATGCGGCGACGGACGAGGTTTTGGGTGTACACATTATCGGTCCGATGGCCTCCGAGCTCATTGCCGAAGCAGTGACCATCATGGAGTTCCGTGGTGCCGCCGAAGACATTGCCCGTATCTGTCATGCTCACCCGACATTGTCGGAGTCCATGAAAGAGGCGGCCTTGGCGGTTGATAAGCGCACACTCAATTTCTGAGGCACTTGTTGTGCAACTTTCTTGAACGTACTTCAACATTACGAGAGCAGTCTGGCTGAACGCGGTTATCAGCCAGACCCCGCTCAACGCATCGCCATTGAGCGGTTGCAAAAGTACTTTGACGACTGGATCACATTCAAAGGTGATCGCTCCAGTGCCGTCAAACGCTTGTTCAAACGTTCTGAGGTGCCAAGAGGTGTCTACCTGTGGGGTGGTGTGGGACGCGGCAAGAGCTTTTTGATGGACGCGTTTTACGCGACGGTGCCGGTCAAACGTAAAACTCGTCTGCATTTCCATGAATTCATGCGTAGCGTGCATCGCCAGCTTGACGAAGTCAAAGGCATGCAGGATCCGCTCGATGAGGTGGCCAAGCGCATCTCCAAGCGCTATCGCCTCATTTGCTTCGACGAGTTTCATGTCTCAGATGTAGCCGATGCCATGATTTTGTATCGGCTATTACTCAAGTTTTTTGAGCATGGGACGTCTTTTGTTATGACGTCGAACTACGAACCCTCATTGCTTTATCCTGATGGCTTACATCGCGATCGCATTTTGCCTGCGATTGCTTTGCTCAAAGACCGCATGGATATTTTGAACGTGGATGCAGGCATAGACTACCGCCGACGGACACTCGAGCAGGTCAAGTGCTATCACACCCCTCTTGGTGTACAAGCTGATCAGGCTTTACAAGAGGCCTTTGTGCAACTGTCTGATACCCCTCCGCAGGATCCGGTGCTACGCATTGAGCATCGCGAGATCACTGCTAAAAAACGCGCGGGTAGTGTCGTCTGGTTTGACTTCGCGACCTTGTGTGGTGGACCGCGTTCGCAAAATGATTATCTTGAGATCGCCAGCCGATTTCACGCAGTGATTCTCTCGGACGTCCCTAAAATGGCTGCGAAACATGCCTCTGAGGCCAGGAGATTCACTTGGCTGATCGATGTTTTCTATGACCATAAGGTCAAGTTGATCATGTCTTCTGAGTGTGAGCCAGAGGAGATCTACACCTCTGGTCCCATGTCTAACGAGTTTCATCGCACTGTTTCCCGCATCCTTGAGATGCAGTCCAAAGAGTATCTGGACTCCGAACAACGCGATACCGTCAGTCTCTAAGGTCAATATCATGAATACGCGCGTTCTCACCGGCATTACGACGTCGGGCACTCCGCATCTGGGCAATTATGTTGGTGCGATTCGTCCCGCGATTCAAGCGAGTCTTGAAAAAAATGTCGATGCTTTTTTCTTTTTGGCTGACTATCACGCCTTGATTAAGTGCGAGGATGCGGACCGTATTGCGCGTTCGCGCTTGGAGATTGCTGCAACGTGGTTGGCCTCCGGACTTGAACCAGAGCGCGTGACTTTTTATCGGCAGTCCGATGTGCCAGAAATCCCTGAGTTGTGCTGGATGCTGACGTGTGTCACGGCAAAGGGCTTGATGAATCGCGCGCATGCCTACAAGGCGTCTGTTGATCAAAATGTTGCCAAAAGTGTGGATCCTGACGATGGCATCAATATGGGGTTGTTTTCTTATCCCATTTTGATGGCGGCCGATATTTTGATGTTCAATGCGCACAAGGTGCCTGTGGGTCGTGATCAGACTCAGCATCTTGAGATGGCACGTGACATTGCCCAGAGATTCAATCATTTGTATGGGCAGGGTAAAGACTTTTTCGTACTGCCTGAGGCCGTGATTGCCGAAGATGTGGCGACCTTGCCAGGTTTGGATGGTCGCAAAATGTCCAAGAGTTACAACAATACCGTACCGTTGTTTGAAGGAGGCGCGCGGGCACTCAAGTCAGCCGTTGCCAAGATCGTCACAGACTCTCGCGGACTCGGTGAACCCAAGGATGCAGACGCTTCGCATCTTTATCTGATCTACAAGGCCTTTGCCGAGCAGTCTGAGACTGCTGAATTTCGTCAGGCACTCGCAGCTGGAATGGGCTGGGGTGATGCTAAACAGACATTGTGTGAACGCATCGAGCGAGAGCTTGAGCCGATGCGCGACAACTACGAATCATTGATGGGCCACCCTAATCGTATCGAAGAAATCCTTCAGGAAGGTGCTCGCAAAGCACGTGCGATTGCGACCCCCTTTATTCACGAATTAAGACAGGCGGTCGGCTTACGTACCCTCGCGACGCAGGCAGGACCTCGTTCGACTAAAGAGTCAAAAGCGGGCGGTAAAGGTGCTCGCTTTGTGAGTTTCCGTGATGAGGCGGGACAGTTTCGCTTTCGCTTTCTCGGCTTGGAAGGTGCAGAGCTTTTTTCCTCGGTGGCTTTTGCAGATCCTAAAATGGCAGGTGCTGCCATGCGTGCTCTGCAAAACGGCGCTCTCGATACCATGCTGACACTCCAAGGCGAATTGGACTTTAGCTTGACACTAGAGGGGGTTGTCGTGGCCTCTGGTTTGAAGAGCGCCTCAAGTGCTCAGCGAGCTGAGCGCATTGAGGCGCTGCGTGCGAGTTTGCGACCCGCTGAGTGAGCGGAGATTTTGCGTTTAAGTTGCTTGAGCGTTTGAGTTGCGCCTTAGCGTTTAAGTTTCGCGAAGGCGGCTGCCATGGCGCCCCCAGTGGGTTCAGGAGTATTGCCACGGTTTGGCTTGGCGCCTCCTAGGCTCCCAGAACTACCCGAGCGATTTTTCCCAGTGGCCTGACCACTACTGTTTGCAGCGGCCCCCAGTGAGCGAGCAGGCGGTGCCTCGTCATTTAAACGCATGGTGAGTGCAATACGTTTGCGTGGAACATCGACCTCTTGAACACGCACTTGGACGGTTTGTCCAACGCGCACAACATCGCGCGGATCAGAGACGAATTTTTCAGCCAGTGCAGAGATATGTACCAGACCATCTTGATGCACGCCGATATCGACAAAGGCGCCAAAGTTGGCAACGTTGGTGACAACGCCTTCGAGAATCATGCCGGGCAGAAGGTCGTTCATTGTTTCGACACCTTCTTTAAACGTGGCGGTCTTGAACTCGGGCCGTGGATCGCGACCGGGTTTTTCAAGTTCTCCCAAAATATCTCGAACCGTTGGAACACCAAAGCGCTCGTCGGTGAATTCAGAGGGTGAAAGACCTTTGAGTTTGTCCCGGTCGCCAATGACTTCCTTCATGTTGGCGGAAATTTTCTTGAGGATGCGTTCCACGACAGGGTAGGCTTCGGGGTGAACCGACGAAGCGTCGAGGGGGTTATTGCCGTTGAGAATGCGCAGAAAGCCTGCGGCTTGTTCAAAGGCTTTTTCCCCAAAGCGCAAAACTTCTTTGAGTGCGACACGGTTTGGAAAAGCACCTTTTTCATCACGGTAAGCCACAATGTTTTTAGCGAGCGTACTGTTCAGACCAGAAACGCGTGCGAGCAGAGCGGCCGACGCCGTATTGACATCGACACCCACGGCGTTGACGCAGTCCTCGACCACGGCATCTAGCGAGCGTGCTAGTTCGCGCTGGTTGAGGTCGTGTTGATATTGACCAACGCCAATGGCTTTTGGTTCGATTTTTACGAGTTCGGCCAGAGGATCTTGCAGACGCCGAGCGATCGAGGCTGCACCGCGCAGACTGACGTCGAGGTCTGGAAACTCAAGCGCGGCCAGCTCAGAAGCGGAATAGACCGAAGCACCTGCCTCAGACACGACAACACGCGTGAGTTTGAGGTCAGGCTGTTCGGACATGAGATCCGCCACCAGTTTTTCTGTTTCACGCGAGGCCGTACCGTTGCCGATCGCAACCAATTCAATCTGATGGCGGCGTGCAATCGCAGCCAGTGTTGTCAGGGATCCTGCGCGGTCACGCCGTGGTTCAAACGGGTAGACTGTTGCAGTCTCAACCAGTTTGCCGGTGTGATCGATCGCGGCAATCTTCACGCCGGTTCGAATGCCTGGGTCAAGGCCTAGCACCGCTTTAGGCCCTGCGGGTGCAGCAAGCAAGAGATCTTTGAGGTTGGCGGCAAACACACGAATGGCTTCGGTCTCGGCGCTTTCGCGCAGTCGGGTAATCATCTCTGTCTCGAACATCGTCAACAACTTGACGCGCCAGGTCCAACGCGCGACATCTGCCAGCCATTTCGCTCGAGGCGAGGGCGTCGCATCAAACAGATCGCGGCCCAGCTTCAGGAATTGAGCAACGCGTTCGACACAAGGGTGCGGGACCAATATGTCTTGGCTCGCCTCAAGGCCGATCCGTAACTCAAGGATCCCTTGTTGGCGCCCACGGAGCATTGCGAGCACACGATGTGAGGGGAGTGTTCGTAAGGGCTCACAAAATTCGAACCAGTCTCGGAAATTCGCGCCCTCGGCTTCTTTTCCTTCTGAGACCTTGGAATAGAGGTAGCCCTTAGACCACAGGTGAGTGCGCATGTCTGCAAGCAAATCCGCATTTTCAGCATAACGCTCTGCAAGGATGTCGCGTGCTCCATCCAATGCAGTCTTGGCTTCCGTGATATTTGCATCCGGATTTAAATATTTTGTGGCAAGCGTAATTGGATCGCAGCTTAGGTCAGCAAGATTGGCATCGGCGAGGGGTTCGAGTCCGGCCTCGCGGGCAATCTGCGCGCGCGTTCGACGCTTGACCTTGAAAGGGGTGTACAAATCTTCGAGCCGCTGTTTAGTGTCGGCTTGTTGGATGGATTTCTCAAGTTCGGGGGTGAGTTTTTGCTGCTCAGCGATCGACGCCAAAATCGCCGCCCGACGCTCCTCTAGGTCGCGTAGGTACAGCAAGCGTGTATCTAGGTTGCGCAGCACGGTATCGTCGAGTCCCCCCGTGGCTTCTTTGCGGTAACGTGCGATGAAAGGCACGGTTGCGCCATCTTTGAGCAACTCGATGACGGCCGTGACCTGTTGGGGCCTGATACCTAGTTCTTGGGCCAGTTGGGCCGTGATGCGCAGTTCGGCTTGTGCGGCTGTGACAGGCGCGGCAAAGGTGGGGGATGGTGTTGTACTTGAATCGCTCATTGTTTCCAGAACTTTATAGATGGCGGCAAACGGACGATTTTGCCACAAGACAGGAATGACCTCTGTTTCAACGGGGTATGATCCGGCTTGCCCTTTGGTGTCCTCTATGCACGAACCTACGATTTCCGAGCTTTTCTCCCTTGATGGTCCCCTGGCCGCGATGTCCCCTGGCTTTCGTGTTCGGCCGTCTCAGATCGAGCTGGCACAAGCCGTCGAACGCACAATTGCCGAACGCTCAACCTTGGTTGCTGAGGCTGGTACCGGTACAGGCAAGACCTGGGCCTATTTAGTCCCCGCATTGCTTGGGGGAGGCAAGGTATTGGTTTCGACAGGGACCCGCACGCTCCAAGATCAGCTTTTCTCACGCGACTTGCCCAGAGTACGAGAGGCCTTGAGCCTGCCGGCATCGATCGCCTTGTTAAAAGGACGCGGCAATTATGTTTGTCACTACCACCTTGAGCGCTTACAAGGCGAGGATCGTGCGCTGCATTCGCGGGCGGAGGTCCAACAGTTACGACATATTCAAACATTTTCTCAGCAAAGTAATACCGGTGATCGCTCTGATCTGCCGTCCGTTCCCGAAGACGCCGAGATCTGGCAACGCGTCACCTCTACGCGCGAAAATTGTCTCGGTCAGGACTGCCCCAACGTACGGGACTGTTTTGTGTTAAAGGCTCGTCGTCAAGCTCAAGAAGCCGATGTCGTCGTCATCAATCACGCTCTTTTCATGGCGGACTTGATGTTGCGTGACGAGGGCATTACGGATTTGTTACCCGTAGCTGATACGGTCATTTTTGATGAGGCGCATCAGCTACCCGATACAGCAACGCGCTTTCTTGGGACAAGTGTCTCCACGCATCAGTTACTGGATCTAGCTAAATTGCTCGAGATCGCAGGTTTGGCGCACGCGCGTGAGCTCACCAATTGGTCTGAGCAGGCGCGTCGTATCGAGCACGCGACCAAGGAACTCAGGCTGAGTTGCGCCGCTCTCGAAAAACTACCATCGCGCCGTGTGACATTCGAGGCGTTTCCAAAACCCGAGGGTTTTGATGCGGCGCGCGAGGTGTTGCAAACAGCGCTTGATGAGATCGCAGGCTTTTTATCCAGTGTTGAGGAAAAACACCCGGATTTGGCCGCTGCCGCCCGCAGCGCCCATGAGCTCGCAGAGCGTCTATCCCAATGGGGGAGACCGACGCGTTCAAGCCGCGCGCCAATCGAAGATCATCAGCAGATTGTGCGGTGGGTCGAGTTAGGCTTGCATCATGTTCGCTTACATGCAGCACCGTTGTCGGTGGCCGAGGCTTTTTCGCGTTACAGGCAGGGTGGGCAAGCCTGGGTATTTACCTCTGCGACCCTCTCTGTGCACGGAGACTTCTCTCACTTTACGTCACGCTTAGGACTTGAAAAGGCCGAGACCATGCGCATGGAGTCGCCGTTCGACTATGCCAATCAGGCTCTATTGTTCGTACCTAGGACACTTCCTGCGCCTCAGTCCCCTGAGTTTTTGCCTGCCTTTGTCGAGACGCTCATGCCGCTTATTCAGGCAAGCCAGGGAGGTGCGCTGGTGTTATGTACGACCTTGCGTGCCGTCGAGAGGGTGGCCGGACTTTTGGCCGATGCGTACGATCAGTTGGGTTTGACTTGGCCGATCATGCGTCAGGGCAATGGGACGCGCCGGGACTTACTGGAACGTTTCCGAACCCTTGATCACGCAGTCCTAGTAGGCAGTGCCAGTTTTTGGGAAGGGATTGATGTCGCGGGTGATCGCTTAACCTTGGTGGCGATTGACAAGCTACCCTTTGCACCACCCGATGATCCTGTACTCGAGGCGCGCCTAAAGGCCTGCCGCAGTCGCGGCGGCAATCCTTTTATGGAATATCAGCTTCCTGAAGCAGCCATTGCGCTCAAGCAAGGCGCGGGTCGTCTCATTCGCACGGAGACGGATTGGGGTGTATTGATGGTGGGTGATACCCGACTTGTGGACAAGCCTTATGGCAAGCAACTTTGGCGAGGTTTACCGCCCTTTGCAAGAACACGCGACGTCGAAGAAGCCTTAGCTTTTTATCAACGTCACAACGCGTCTTCGGATTGAATTTACCTCTTTAGAACAGACGTAGCGGATTCCAGGCACTGTATTTGTTGGGGAAGCCTTTACTGATGAGCGTCGTGTCGGGAAAGTTTTGCAGCAACACGCGTTCGGAGTCGTTACGCAAGTCTGTCATGCCAAGTTTTTCATATGACATCATCATGATGTAGAGGGCGGCCTCCGAGGCGGGGACACCCTGATAGTCTGTGATGACGCTTTGAGCGCGATTGATGGCCGCTACGTAAGCATAACGATCATAATAAAAACGTGCGATAGACAACTCATTATCCGCCATGGTGTTTACCAGCCAGCCTAGACGCTTGCGGGCATCAGGCGTATAACGGCTCTCCGGAAACTGCTGGATGAGTTCGCTGAACGCCGCAAAGGACTGCCGTAGGGCGCGGACGTCTCGTTCACCGGGATTTTGGCGAGTCAAGCCCGAAAAAACAGCGCTTGGTGGCGTGAAGTTTACCAATCCTTTGAGGTAGAGAACGTAGTCCATCGAGGGATTGCCGGGATATTGTTGCTGAAACCGGTTGAGAGTCGCAATGGCAAGCTCGGGCTCTTTGTCTTTCCATTGGCAATAGGCTAGGTTGATCTGAGCCTGCTGGGCGTAGACGCCAAACGGAAAGCGAGCCTCGACCGCGGCGAAGCGCTCTTTTGCGATGCGCCAGTTGGCGGCATTCATTTCAGTTTTGCCGTCTTGGAAGAGTCTTTCCGCATTCCAGTTGGCCGTCGGATCGTATTCTGGTGCTTTTGTGCCACAGCCAGCGATCAGCACAAGCGCGGCAAGTATTAATAAAAGCCGGCTGGCAAGCTGACCCAAAGGGGGGGCAGAAGGAAAAGAAATGGTGGTGCGACTCATCACGAGATGATCCTTGGTGTTAGCATTCTTTACTGATTATAAGACGAGTCCAAATGCCTGATAACCCTATTTCTGAAGAAGTCTTGTCGGACGATGAGCCGCAGACCTTTCTAGTGACCGACGAGATGCCGCTAGAGCGTCTGGACAAGGTCCTAGCCCAACTCATCCCTCAACATTCGCGCAGTCGCATACAGACCTGGATCGAGCTTGGGCACGTGCTTGTCAACGGGCAGGTTGCCCGCGTGCGGCAGACGCTTCGGGAGGACGATGTCATCACTGTTTATGAACAGCCCTCTCCTGAGGATGGGGCGTTTAAACCTGAGCCAATTGAGTTTGAGGTGTTGGGCGAAAGTCCTGATTGGATCGTCGTAAACAAGCCGGTCGGACTGGTGACCCATCCAGGAGCGGGTAACTGGAGTGGGACGCTTTTGAACGGCTTGTTGCACCGCTATCCTGAGTTGGCGCAAGTGGCCAGAGCGGGGATTGTGCATCGTCTCGACAAGGACACCTCTGGTTTACTGGTGGTAGCTCGAAACGAAGTGGCTCAAACGCACCTCGTGAGACAGTTACAGGCACGGTCCATGGGGCGAGAGTATTTGGCCTTGGCGCACGGGCGTATGCTTGGCACAGGGACGGTAGACCGTCCGATTGGTCGCGATCCAAGAGTGCCGGTCAGAATGGCGGTAGAACGCCCGAGCGCGCCCAAGGCCGCGGTGACTCATTATGAGCTGATGCGTGTGGGTGAGTATCACGGCTCCAATATTTCTCAGGTGCGTTGTCGTTTGGAAACGGGACGGACGCATCAGATTCGTGTCCATTTGGCCAGTCTGGGTCACCCCTTGCTGGGTGATACGCAGTATGGCGGCCGGATATTGGGGGATGCCAATCGTCAAATGCTTCACGCCTACCAGATTCGGTTTGAAGATCCAGGCCATGAAGGTAAAGAGGTGAGCTTTACCGCTGCGCCTGCGCAAGATCTTTTATGCGTTCAAGAAAATATTCTATGGAAATAAACGGCAAATTCCCTTTTCCTGTTGTGCGACCCCAAAAAGCTTGGTCAGGCGTTCAAGCGTTTTGCACCACTCGAATCGGCGGAGTGGGGGTGGCACCTTATGACACGTTCAATCTCGGCCTAGGCGCTGGTGATATGCCGCAAACTGTTTTGGTAAATCGACGCTTACTTGGCAGTATCGTTCCTGGCCAACCTGCCTGGCTCAAACAGGTGCATGGTGTTCGGGTCGTTGACGCGGATCATGTTGAAACATTCAGCACTGAGTCTGAGCCACCAGAGGCGGATGCCTCGGTCACAATCTGCTCTGATCGTGTGCTGGCAGTGCTGACCGCGGATTGTTTATCTGTCGTGTTGTCTGACCGGAGTGGGACTGTCTTGGGCGCGGCACATGCGGGCTGGAAAGGGCTGGCCGCAGGTGTTCTGGAGCAAACCTTGATTCTGATGCGTCATAAACAACCCTTGGCGGCTGGGTGGCGTGCTTGGATTGGGCCCGGTATCGGTGCGACGTCATTTCAAGTGGGGGCAGACGTATGCGAGGCGTTTGCGGCAGAGCTTGCGGCTCAACCGCAGTTATGTTTCCCTGATCCAGCTGTACCAGAGCGCTGGCGGCTTGATTTGGCGGGACTCGCACAATATCGTCTCGAAAAAATGGGGGTGATGGAGGTCGAACTCAGTCAGCAGTGCACCGCTACAAATCCTAAGCAATTCTTTTCATATCGCAGGGATCGTCTAACGGGAAGAATGGCGACGTTGGCCTGGCTGTCTTGCGCCCGTTTCCCCTGATTGACAATATTTGCATTGCAGCGCAGGATTGAACCGCTGCGTGCTTATAAAGGTCACGATTTGAATTTCCCTTTCCCTGATGGTTGGGCTCCACCCGCCGGTATTTCGCCCGAAGATCTCGTCAAGATTCAACATGATTTTTTCGAAGGGTGGCAACGCATTGCCAGCGATGCCACCGATGGTCATTTGACGCCTCTTAAGGACCGACGTTTTGCGGCACCTGCTTGGGAGGGGAGTCCACCGCATTTGCTGATGGCGCATTTGTATTTGCTTTCGGCCGATGTGATGAGCCGCATGGTGTCGGCTTCTGCCGCAGCGCCAGAGGTTAAAAACCGGTTAGAGTTTTCAATCAGTCAATGGCTTGATGCATTGTCTCCCGCTAATTTTCTGGTGACGAATCCCGAGGCGCAAGTCGCGCTTGTAGAGTCGGGGGGCGAGACTCTGATGGCGGGGATGCAAAACCTATTGTCTGATTTGCAAAAAGGTCGCATCACTCAATCTGACGAATCTAAATTCCAGATTGGTGTGAATGTTGCGACCACCGCGGGCGCCGTGGTGTTTGAAAACTCTTTCTTTCAACTGATTCAATACGCGCCTGCAACGGCTTCGGTCTTTCAAAAACCTATTTTGTTGGTACCGCCGTGTATTAATAAATTTTATATTCTCGATCTACAGCCAGAAAATTCCTTCGTTCGATATCTTGTGGGGGAGGGTTTCTCTGTATTTCTGATGTCATGGCGTAATCCTTTGGTCGAAGAGGCCGATGGTATGGAAAAGGCCACTTGGGATGATTATCTTGAGCACGGAGTCCTCAAGGCGATCGAAGTCACTCAAGCCATCTCTAAACAGAAACAAATCAATGCGCTTGGTTTTTGTGTTGGAGGCACAATGTTGGCCACCGCACTTGCTGTTGCGGCCGCGCGTGGCGACGAACCTGTGTCTGCGGTCACAATGTTGACGGCCATGATCGATTTTCACGACACTGGCACGATGGGTGTATTTGTTGACGAGCAACATGCGCGTCTGCGCGAGCAGCAGATCGGTCAAGGCGGTTTCATGTCCGCGCGAGAGCTGGGTTCCACATTCTCTTTCTTGCGCCCCAATGAGCTGGTATGGAATTATGTCGTCTCAAATTATTTAAAAGGCCAAACACCGGTCGCCTTTGATTTACTTTTCTGGAACAGTGATGGGACGAATTTACCCGGTCCGTTTTTCACTTGGTATTTTCGCAATACCTATCTTGAAAATAAGCTCTCCCAGCCCAACGCACTGATTTGCTGTGGCGTACCGATCGATATGCGCAAAGTCAAGATTCCCGCATTTATTTATGCTTCGCGCGACGATCATATTGTGCCTTGGCGTTCTGCGTTTTCGACGCTTTCCTTGTTCGGTGGTGACAGCACGTTTGTGCTCGGTGCATCGGGACATATTGCTGGTGTGATTAATCCGCCCGCAAAAAATAAGCGTAGTTTTTGGATAAGTGGAGCCAAGGCGGATCACAACAATCCTGAGAAATGGGATCAACAGGCACTCGAACAACCCGGGAGTTGGTGGCCAACGTGGACCCAGTGGCTCGGTCAGCACAGTGGTAAGCGTATCCGCGCCCCTAAGTCATTAGGCGGAAAGGGTTTCAAGGTGCTTGAGGATGCGCCAGGTGCATATGTGAAAGTCAGAGCGGTTTAACATTTAGTTCAACATCGATGCAGGACAACAAGGAGATAAACATGAGTGCAAAAATTGCGTACGTCACGGGTGGTATGGGCGGCATTGGCACCGCGATTTGTCAGCGTCTGTCCAAAGATGGGATGACAGTGATCGCTGGATGTGGTCCAAGTCGTGACCATCAGCAATGGATCGATGAGCAGACCTCGCTGGGCTACACTTTTTATGCCTCGGTGGGCAATGTGTCTGACTGGAACTCTTGCGAAGCTGCATTTAAAAAAGTCGTGGCAGAGCATGGTCCAATCGATGTACTGGTCAACAATGCGGGTATTACACGCGATGGCGTATTCCGTAAAATGACTTCCGATGATTGGCGCGCTGTCATGGATACCAACTTGAATAGTCTGTTTAATGTCACCAAACAAGTCATTGACGGCATGGCTGATCGTGGATTTGGGCGTATTATCAACATCAGTTCCGTGAACGGGCAGAAAGGTCAGTTTGGTCAATGTAATTACGCAACAGCGAAGGCCGCGATTCATGGTTTTACAATGTCACTGGCACTTGAGGTCGCAAGCAAGGGCGTGACGGTCAACACCGTGTCTCCAGGTTATATCGGTACAGATATGGTGCGTGCGATTCGTCCTGATGTACTTGAGAAAATTATTGCGACTATTCCTGTCAAGCGTCTCGGAAGACCAGAGGAAATCGCCTCCATCATCGCGTGGATTGCGTCTGAGGAATCCGGGTTTTCGACTGGAGCAGACTTTTCGTTGAATGGCGGCCTGCACATGGGTTGAGTCAGTGGGCAGCCTAAAAGATGAATATTTAAGTTCAGTGGTTAAATAGATAATAGATTTGGGGACAGTCATGACTGAAGCAGCAACGGGCGCAACTGTACGTCTGATTAAAAAATATCCTAACCGTCGTTTGTATGACACGCAGACCAGCACCTACATCACGCTTGCGGATGTCAAGCAATTGGTGTTGGAAAACGAGCTATTCAAGGTGGTCGATGCCAAATCGTCGGAGGATTTGACTCGTAGCATTCTTTTGCAAATCATTCTCGAAGAAGAAAGCGGCGGTATGCCCATGTTCTCCTCGACGATGTTGGCCCAAGTGATCCGCTTTTATGGCCATGCCATGCAGGGCATGATGGGTTCGTATCTTGAAAAAAATATCCAGGGATTTATGGAGATTCAGGAGCGGATGGCGGATCAGTCAAAGGGGCTGTACGGGTCCAATCAGTTTGCGCCAGAAGCCTGGACACAGTTCATGTCGGCTCAGACACCGATGGTGCAAAACATGATGAACAGTTACGTCGAACAAAGCAAAAGCCTGTTTTCCCAAATGCAGGACAAGATGCAAGACCAATCGCGCGCGATGTTTTCGACATTTCCTTTCTCGCCAGGATCGCCTGGCGAGAAAGGCAAAACCTAAAAATCAATCGTTCAACGCGTTAGCCTTGCCCGACACGCAGGGCGATATGATCCAACGCCTCCTGCACCTGATCGATCAAAATCAAACACAGATCGCCGGGTTGCAGTTTGGCGAGTGCGGTATCAATCGCCAGAAATTCTCCTCGTATTTCCTCGATTTCTTTTGTGCGAGAGACGTTTTGCAATCCTTGTTGTAAAAGCGCAAGAACTTCGCCATCTTCGCGGCCGCGCTGGCATTGGTCTTGATACAAAATCGCTTGGTCAAAGACCTCGCCTAGAATCTCGGTTTGACGAACGATATCCTCGTCTCGACGATCCCCCGCGCCGCTGATGACCACCATGCGTCGCTTGGCAGGCATCGTTTCGATGGCTTGAATCAATGCCTGAATCGCATCAGGATTATGTCCGTAGTCAGCCACCACCGTTGCGCCTCTGTAATCGAACACGTTAAAACGACCGGGTGCTGTTTGGGCATCGTTGACAAAGGTCGATACGCCTGTCGCGATCGTATGCCAATCAAGGCCCAAGGCCCACGCCGCTGCGATCGAAGCCATCGCATTCTCATTTTGGAAGGTAATGCTGCCATTGCGAGTCAGAGGGATCGACTTGAGCGCAATACGTTGCTCGGTTGAACCTTCGGCGGCCACAACATGATCGCCATCGATAAATATCACACGTTTACCTTGGGCTCGATGTGTATTGAGCGCGTGATTGTGTCGGTCACTCGAAAATAGTGTGACAGCTCCAGGGCATGCTTCGACCATTTTTAAAACCATCGGGTCCGAAGCATTGAGCACTGCAGTGCCATGGGGCGCCACGTTTTGAACAATGACGCGCTTGACTAGGGCAAGATGGTCAATAGTCGTGATGAAGTTCATTCCAAGATGATCTCCCACGCCAAGGTTGGTGACGACTGCGACATCACATTTGTCAAAACCAAGTCCTTCTCTCAGAATGCCGCCTCGAGCTGTCTCAAAGACCGCGGCATCCACATCGGGATGCATGAGTACATTGCGAGCGCTCCGAGGACCGCTACAGTCACCAGTGTCAATGCAGCGGTGTTCGATGTAAACACCGTCCGAGTTTGTCATGCCGACGCGCTTGCCGCTTGTTTTTAACAAGTGCGCGGTTAACCGGACTGTCGTCGTTTTTCCATTCGTGCCCGTGACGGCGACTACTGGAATGCGCGCATTGTCCCCGTTCGCGAACATGGTCGAGATGATGGCCTCGCCAACGGGGCGTGCTCGGCCAAAAGATGGGCTTAAGTGCATGCGCAAGCCAGGTGCGGCATTGATCTCTACGATGCCGGCGCGCTGCTCTTCCATGGGTTTGATGACAGTTTCGGCGACTAAGTCGACGCCTGCGATATCGAGTCCGACCATTTGCGCCGCAGTGATCATGCGGGCTGCCAACTCGGGGTGTACCTCGTCGGTCACGTCGGTCGCGCTTCCACCTGTACTCAGGTTGGCGTTATTCCGTAACAAAATACGATGACCACGCTCGGGAACGGATTGTGCATTGAGTCCTTGGTTCGCCAGCGTCGCCAACGCGATTTCATCCAGGCGGATTTTTGTCAATGCGGTGGCGTGTCCATCGCCCCGAAGCGGGTCAAGATTGACGGTATCAACCAGCTGCGCAATCGTATGTTGGCCATCGCCGATGACGCTTGGCGGATCGCGTCTTGCCGCAGCGATCAGTTGATTTCCGATCACCAGCATGCGGAAATCATGCCCGGGAATGTACTGTTCAACGATGACATCGCGGCTAATGGTGCTGGCGACCTCGAAGGCCTTGTTGAGTTGTTCACGCGTCTCGATGTTGACGGCGACCCCTTTACCTTGGTTGCCGTCGCGCGGCTTAACGACCACGGGTAGGCCGATTTGAGTAGCGATTTCCCAAGCTTGTTCCTGGTCGTGGGCGACATGACCTTCAGGTACAGGAACGCCGGCAGCCTGCAGCAACATTTTTGTGAGATCTTTGTCCTGCGCAATGGCCTCGGCGATGGCACTCGTGCTGCTTGTTTCCGCAGCTTGAATGCGTTTTTGTTTGCTTCCCCAGCCAAACTGAACCAAGCTGCCTGCAGTCAGACGGCGATATGGAATTCCTCGCGCTACTGCGGCATCCACGATCGAACCCGTGCTCGGGCCCAAGCGGACGTCTTCGTCAAGATCGCGCAATTCGGCAAGCGCTTGCTTGACGTCGAAAGGGCGATCGTCAAGCGCGGCCTGGCAGAGATTTTCGGCTAATTCAAGCGCGCGTCGACCAACGGGTTCTTCGCTGTACTGGAACACGATCTGAAAGACATTGAGTTCTGGTGTCGAGGTCGTTTGACCAAATGCGACTGAGCAGCCCGCGGCAGCTTGAAGCCCGAGCGCAATGGCCTCTAAAGCGTGCGCAACGGTAATCGGTTCCTTATGTCCTAGGGGGCGCAAGGGTTTCATTTCAGGAAAGCGCGCGCGTAATCGTGTGACAAAACTGGGCATCTGGTCTAAATCAGCTTCGTGACCCACACACGTCACAACAGCCTCGATGGCGGTGTGACGACTCCACAAGTTAGGGCCGCGTAGCGCACGAATTCTAGAAACTTCCATTTGGATTCCTGAAGTGATAAGGGGGCGTAAGGGTCAGTGGTTCTATATTTATGGTGATTCGAATGAGATTAAACCCGCCTCGATGAGCTCGGGTGTCACGCCGAGCGCCCAGGCGGCGGCCGCCGCAGCCAAAAGGCTGGTGAACTGCTCGTGGCGGGGACCTGCTTGCGTCATCGGAATTGAGGCGATTGTGCAGAGATTTCGACGCAAAGAGCCTTCGGCCAAGATGAGTTGTCCGTGCTCGATAAACACGGCGCGATGGCCTTGTGCAACGTGGCTGGTGAGGCTCGCGAGGTTGGCCTGACGGCTAAAAAGCGTGACGGCGCCGTCGCAGAACTGAGCGAGTTCCATGACGCGCGTATCTTCGGCGTTCAGTATGGCCATGCCATGAGGCAAAACAACATCCATCTGCGTTCGATAAATATTAACGAGATCGTTTTCATCAGAAATTTCGTAGGCCGCTAAGTCCTCGGTCCAGTCTACGTTCGTGATGATGCCGACTTCGCAGCGTTCGTAGGCAAGGCCTTCGGTGAGTATTTGTTTGCAGCCGTTTTCGATAATGACAGCCTCGACTTCACGGTTGAGCAAGACGCGCCGGCCATTGGCATGATCCGCGCAGTTGCCAGCACGAAGCCTTCGGCGATTGACAAACAAACCTTCACTACACGCGAGTCCGCTATTCCAGCCATGAAGTGTGAGTAGTCTACAGAGCAGTTTGCTGGTGAGCGTTTTACCACTTGTGCCTGTGATGCCTACCACCGGCACTCTGGCCATATCTCCGGGTGGAAAGGTATAGCCAACGATGTCTTGACCGACTTGACGCGCCTTGCCCAAGGCTGGCTTGAGATGCATCAGGAGGCCGGGGCCGGCATTGACTTCGACAATAGCGCCTTGTTGTGCCGCAAGAGGGGCTGAGATGTTCTCGGCGACGAGGTCGATCCCTGCGATATCCAAGCCAACTATGCGAGCTGCCGTGCAGGCAATAGCGGCGATATCGGGATGTACCTCTTCGGTACAGTCAAAGGCCACATTGCCGTTGCGCTGAATAGTGATCTCTCTGCCTTTGTCCGGAATGTCCTCGGCGACGAAACCTTGTCTGGCGATTTCCAATACGACAGCAGCGTCGAGACGCACATAGTTAAGAGGTTGATCTTCTTCGTGCCCTCTGCGGGGATCCGCATTAAGTTGGGTGTCGATCAGGGCGCGAATGCTCTGTTGGCCGTCACCCGTGATGACGGCGTTTTGCCCCTTGGCGGCGGCGATGAGTTTGCCGCCCACAACCAGCAGACGATGTTCATTGCCGCGAATAAATTGTTCGACGATGACGCTCGAGCCTTCTTCGATCGCGACCGAGTAGGCCTTGTTTATTTCGTCTTGCGATGTCAAATTGGTAAAGACACCGCGGCCGTGATTGCCGTCGCTTGGCTTGACAACAACAGGCAGACCGAGTTCCTGAGCGGCCTCCCATGCGTCTTGAGCACTGTGTACTTCACGCCCGATCGGGACCGGAACACCACAGGCTTGGAGTAAGCTTTTAGTGAGATCTTTGTCGCGGGAGATGGTCTCTGCGATCGCGCCAGTATTGTCGGTTTCGGCCGTCCAGATGCGGCGTTGATTGACGCCGTAGCCAAGTTGCAACAAATTTCCCGCACTGAGCCTGATCGCAGGAATGTCGCGGTCATCCGCGGCATCGACGATGCACGCAGTGCTTGGGCCCAGGCAATAACGCTGTCGCAGGTCATGGAGTGTCTGGATCATCTCCTCCACATCGACAGCTTGATTGTCGACTGCGCGCAGTATCAATGTGCGTGCGAAACGCATCGCTTGTCGCGTGACGAACTCGTGCCAGGCGCGCACCACGACTTTATAAAGACCTGGCTTGGAGGTTGCCTTGGTCTGCCCAAAACCGCCAGACATGCCAGCGCGCTGTTGCAATACAAGGGTGAGATGTTCAAGCAGGTGAGGGGACCAAATGCCTGCTGTGAGTAAAGAAGGGGTGTCCTTGGATGCTTCGATCCCTGGTCCGGGGTGAACCAAGGCCGGTAAAGTCTGACAAATTCGGGTGTAAGCATCCCGCAACGTTGAAGCAGGCAGTGCCTGAAGTCCATCAAACTGCATCCATGCCTCGATGACGGGACGGTATGTCCATATATTCGGTCCGCGCAAGTGGATGCTGCGCAGAGTCGAGATGTCACATGTGCTCATAAGAAACAGGTCGGCTGAAAAGACTTTGTTGCGATGCACAATGGCGTGCATGTGTCATTATCGCAGCAAAAAGGTGGTTTGGTAGCATCGGTCTTGGACGAGGTCAGATATCCGAGCCATATGATCGTTATACTTGCGAAGTGAACAGCATATCGAGTCAGCCAAATTTTCTCCATGAACAGCTTTCTGTTGCAGTCGGCTTTTCTGACTGACGAGCCCCTTCTGCCGCAGCAATGACAACTCTCTCAACACCTGAGACCAAACTCAGCCCAACAATGCCCAGCGACTGGTCGGTCGCATTAACGGCGTTGCTTGAGCCTGGGGAGCAGGTTCTTGCCTGGCTTGAGCCAGACTTGGACGAGCATTTGTTTTTTGCCTCGGGTGCGGTGGTGTTGTCTACGCATCGCATCTTTTCAAGAGCGCCCGGGACAACCGACTGGCTTGTTTGGAATGTCTCAACGTCCCAGTCATTGCAGCATCGTGATCACGCCGGTGTTGGAGCGCTTGAGCTCTTTGCCGGAACGACGCGATTGGGTATCTGGCGCCATACGTTGGGGATCGTTCCTGCTGTCGCGCGCATGATTGAACTGTTCGGTCATTTGCAAAAAAAGTTGCGTGATCCCGATGCTGAAATCGTCGTCGATGAGGCTTCCTGTGCTGCATGCGGGACCCCCTTCGCACCCGATCAGGATGAGTGTGCCGTTTGCGATGCTGCGCCAAAGGGGCCGAGCGACACATGGGCCTTGCTGCGTCTAGCGCGCTTTGCCCGGCCTTACCGCTTTCCACTACTGGTCGGTATGTTGCTGACCTTGATGTCGACGGCTGCTTCGCTGGTGCCGCCTTACCTCACGATGCCCTTAATGGACGACATTCTGATTCCTTTTCAGAATGGTAAGCCCATTGACTATGACCTCGTGACGTTTTATCTGACAGGTTTGGTCGTGGCGGCTCTGCTTGCCTGGTTGCTCGGTTGGGCGCGTACATATTTGTTGTCTTGGGTGAGCGAGAGAATCGGCGCGGATTTACGTACGACAACATTCAATCACTTACAAACCTTATCGTTGCAATTTTTTGGAGGCAAGCGTACGGGCGATCTGATGGCCAGGCTTGGGAGCGAAACGGATCGCATCAATATCTTCTTGTCTTTGCATTTTCTGGATTTCGTCAACGATGTATTGATGATTGTGATGACGGCCGTCATCTTGTTGTCCATCGATCCTTGGCTGGCCGTGACGACCTTGGTGCCTTTGCCTATCATCATCTGGATGATTCATTTGGTGCGTGACCGCTTACGGTTTGGGTTTGAAAAAGTAGATCGTTCTTGGAGTGAGTTGACCAACGTCTTGGCAGACACGATTCCCGGGATCCGAGTAGTCAAGGCTTTTGCCCAGGAAAAACGCGAGGTCGCACGTTTTCGCGAAGCCAATGATCGCTATCTCGGTGTCAACGATCGGATCAATAAAATTTGGGCGCTTTTCGCACCGACTGTGACTTTTTTGACTGAAATTGGCCTGTTGGTGGTCTGGATTTTTGGCATCATGCAAGTCGCTTCCAGCGCGATCAGTGTGGGCGTACTGGCTGCTTTTCTAGCCTACATTGGTCGGTTTTATACACGCCTTGACTCCATGAGTCGTATCGTCACCTATACGCAACAGGCGGCGGCGGGTGCGAAGCGCATTTTTGATATTTTGGACCATGTTTCAAGCGTACCTGACGCGCAACGTCCCATTCCGATTGTGCGGATGGAAGGGCGGATAGAGCTGCGCAATGTAGGCTTTCGTTACGGCAGTCGGACCGTGTTGCGCGAAGTGAATTTGAATATTAGGGCTGGTGAAATGATTGGCCTAGTCGGACATAGCGGCTCGGGTAAAAGCTCGCTCGTCAATTTGATTTGTCGTTTTTACGATGTCACCGAAGGAGGCATTCGCGTCGACGGTGTCGACATTCGCTCCTATTCTCTGAACTCTTTTCGAAGCAATATTGGTTTGGTGCTGCAAGAGCCATTTTTGTTTTTTGGCACGATTGCTGAAAATATCGCCTATGGCAAACCTGGCGCGTCACGCGAAGAAGTGATCGCAGCGGCGCGCGCGGCGCGGGCGCACGAGTTCATCTTGAGGCTCCCGCAAGGCTATGACTCCTTGGTGGGTGAGCGTGGTCAGGCGCTCTCGGGCGGTGAACGTCAACGTATTTCAATTGCGCGTGCGTTGCTGATCGACCCACGGATCCTGATTCTCGACGAAGCGACCTCCTCGGTCGACACCACAACAGAAATGGAAATTCAGGAGGCCTTGGACAACTTGATTCAGGGCCGTACGACGATTGCGATTGCACACCGACTCAGTACACTTCGTAAAGCAGATCGTCTTGTGGTGTTAGATCGTGGTCAGGTTGTGGAGATCGGTAACCACGAGGATTTGTTAGCCCGTGGTGGTGCTTATCATGCGCTTTACGAGGCACAGACTCGGCAGGTTGATGCCGAAGCACCGCTGCCAACGCCTAGCGAGACTAACAATGGATGATTTTCAACTGACTCGCAACCTCGCTGGACGCTTAGTGTTGCGTCTGTTCGATGGAACGATGCATGAAGGTGTCACTCCGGTGCGTGCTTTTCCTGTTCAGTCGCCTCTAGAGTTTGTGGCGTTGATGAGTACCGAGGGTAAAGAGGTGCTCTGGATTGATCGTCTGGCAGATGTACCGGAGGATGTACGCATGCTGATTCACGAGGAGATTGCTTCGCGTGAGGTGATGCCGGTGATTCAGCAACTTTTAAAAGTGTCAACGTACTCCACCCCAAGTAACTGGGAAGTCATGACGGATCGTGGCGCGACAAAATTTGTGCTTAAAGGCGAAGAGGACATTCGCCGTCTCAGTGGTGGGACGCTCATCATCACGGATAGCCACGGCTTACGTTTTTATGTGCCTGACATGCAGCAACTCGACAAGCATAGTCGCCGTATTATGGATCGCTTTCTCTAGGCTCTGTCACGCGCCTCGTTGATCTCAGCGCGTTTATCTCAATTTAATCAGCTGCTTGCCAAAATTTTCACCTTTGAGCAGACCGACGAAGGCTTGCGGTGCATTGGCTAAACCATCTGTCACGGACTCGCGAAATTTAAGTTTCCCCTGGACAACCAAGTTGTAAAGATTTTCTCTGATGCCAGGCCAGGTTTCGAGCTTGTCCGAAACGATAAATCCCTGCACACGAATACGATTGATCAAAATGGAACGCAGCGTGCGATAAGCGTGCGGTTCACGATTGAACTCGGAGACCATGCCACACAGGGCGATACGCGAACCGACATTCATATGCGTGAGGATCCTTTCAAAAATCGCGCCACCTACGTTCTCAAACAAGCAATCGATGCCCGCTGGCAACGCGGCAGCAAGTTTGTCGGCAAAGTCTGCGGCACGATGATCGACACAAACATCAAAGCCGAGCTCTTGCGTGACATAACGACATTTTTCTGCCCCGCCGGCAATACCCACCACACGACATCCTTGAAGTTTGGCGAGCTGACCCACGACGCTCCCCACTGCACCTGAGGCCGCATCCACCACCACGGTTTCGCCCTCCCGGGGCTCGCAGATATTGATGAGCCCAGTCCATGCCGTGATACCTGGCATGCCAAGAACACCTAGATAAGCTGAAGGGCTGACCCTGTCGGTCTTGATAGGGGTGACTACGTTTGCATCCATCGCGGCGAATAACTGCCAGCCGGATGCAGCCAGGACGGTATCCCCGACACGGAATGCAGGAGCGTTGGAGGCGATGACTTCGCCGACGGCACCTCCGACCATGACGTCGCCTATATTGACGCTACGAGCATAAGACTTCGCCTCTGAGATCCTGCCTCGCATATAGGGGTCCAGTGACAGCCATTGGTTCTGAATGAGCACTTGTCCTGGTCCAGGGGAGGGTATTTCTGCCTCCTGAAAGCGAAAGTTAGCAGGCGACACCCAACCCTCGGGTCGGCTAGCGAGAACGACTTGCTGGTTCATCATCATAGCGATATGTTCCGTGAAATATAGGGTATGCACTAGGCACTATTCATGCCCGTGGAGTAGTAACTTTATACCTTGAGAATGATGAATTCGTCGCAACTCGTTTCGAGATAATTAAACACCGTACTGGGAGCACCCAAATGGCTATAAAACTCACTGTTAATGGCACACCGCACAGCATTGATGTGGATCCAAATACCCCTTTGTTATGGGCGATCCGCGAGCAGGTAGGCCTCACTGGCACCAAATATGGCTGCGGCGTCGCGCAGTGCGGAGCCTGTACTGTGATGCTCGAGGGCCAAGCGATTCGCTCTTGCGTCATTCCTGTGAGTGCCGCTGCAGGTAAAAGCGTCCAGACGATCGAAGGACTTGCTAAAGACGGCAAGCTGACAAAACTGCAACAGGCTTGGATTGATCATCAGGTCCCTCAGTGCGGTTTCTGTCAGTCAGGCATGTTGATGGCTGCGACAGATTTGCTGGCTAAAAAACCAAAGCCCACCGATGCTGACATCGATGCGGCGATGACGAATATTTGTCGTTGCGGAAGTTTCCAAGAAGTTCGCGCCGCGATTCACTCAGTTGCTAAAGCTTAAGGGGTCCTAACATGAATGCACGCGTCCCAAATCCATCCCGCAGACACTTTATCGTCGGCACGACTGCCGTCAGTACCGGTCTGGCCCTGGGCTTGCAGTTTCCCTTTAGTAGCCTGGCACAGTCTGCAGGCGCCACACCTGAGATTGGTGTTTGGGTGGTGATCAAGCCCGATGAAAAAGTCATCGTGCGCGTGGTCCGCTCCGAAATGGGCCAAGGCACCATCACTGGGCTCGCGCAAATGGTGGCCGAAGAACTCGAATGCAATTGGAAAAATGTCACCATCGAGTATCCGACACCTGGCGAAAGTCTCAAGCGTAAAAATCCTTGGGGCTCGTTTTCAACAGGTGGTAGCCGTGGTATCCGCACCTCCGAACAGTATGTTCGTCAAGGCGGTGCCGCAGCACGCATCATGCTGGTCCAGGCCGCTGCCGACGGTTGGAAAGTGCCAATAGGCGAGTGCCAGGTTGCCGAAGGCGTCATTACCCACAAGCCGACAGGCCGCACAACGACCTATGGCAAGGTTGCCGATGCTGCCTCCAAGATCGCGGTACCAAAAGATATCCCGCTTAAGGATCCGAAAGACTGGAAACTGATCGGTAAGTCCGTACCTCGTATCGATACTTTCGAGGACAAGGTGACCGGCAAGCAGGTCTATGGTATGGATTTGGTCCTGCCAGGTATGTTGGTCGCGACGATTAATGAGTGCCCTGTGTTTGGTGGCAAAGTCAAAAGTTTTGACGCCAACAAAGTGATGGGAATGAAGGGCGTCAAAAAAGTCGTCCAGGTCGGTGATACTGCCGTGGCTGTTGTCGCGGATACCTTTTGGGTCGCCAAGACGGCGATGGATGCCGTGCCAATCGTCTGGGACGAGGGTCCAAATGCCAAGGTTTCAAGCGCTTCTATTGCTGCGATGCTCAAAGAAGGTCTGACAGCTGAACAGGCCTTTGTGGGTAATCAGCGCGGCGACACCAAGGCCGCCCTTGCAGGTGCTGCCAAAAAGATCGAGTCAACCTATTTTTATCCATTCTTGAACCATGCACCCATGGAAGTCATGAATGCAACCGCCAAGTGGACACCAGAGCGCTGCGAAGCCTGGGTGCCGACTCAGGACGGTGAAGCCTCCTTGGCGGCGGTCATTGCGGCTTCGGGTTTATCTGCGGACAAGTGCGATGTTTACAAAATCAACTTGGGCGGCGGTTTTGGTCGTCGTGGTGCGTTCCAGGATTACACCACTCAGGCTGTCAATATTGCCAAGCAAATGCCAGGTGTGCCGATCAAACTGATCTGGACGCGCGAAGAGGATATGACGCAAGGTCGTTACCATCCCGTCATGATGTGCAAACTGACGGGTGCGTTCGATGCCAACAAGAACTTGACGGGCATTCATATGCGTTTGTCGGGTCAATCTATTCTCGCGGCTGTGCGTCCTGCGATCGTTGAAAAGGACAAGGGTCGTGATGCGCTGGTCTTCCAGGGCGTGATGGATGGCGGTGAGCATGGGATCAGCTACGAATTTCCTAATCAGCTGATTGATCATGCCATGCGCAATACCCATGTGCCGCCTGGTTTTTGGCGCGGCGTGAACGTCAACCAAAACGCGATTTTTATTGAATGTTTCATGGATGAGCTGGCCGAAGAAGCTGGCATGGATCCTGTTGAGTTCCGTAGAAAGTACATGGCGAAATATCCACGCAATCTGGTCGCACTCAACGCCGTGGCGGACGGGATTGGTTGGACCAAGCCTGCGCCCAAGGGCGTTCATCGCGGGATTGCCCAGATGATGTCGTTTGGTAGCTATGTGGCGGCAGCTTGCGAGTTGTCAGTCACAGACGGTAACAAGGTCAAGATCCATCGAATCGTGGCCTCAACGGATTGTGGTTATGCCGTGAACCCTGCTCAAATCGAACGCCAAGTATCTGGATCTTTCGTGTACGGATTGTCTGCACTGTTCGAAGAGGAGTGCACGATCAAAGACGGACGCGTCGAGCAAAAGAACTTCGATACGTTTGGTTCAATTCGTCTGGGGCAGATGCCTAAAGTCGAAACCATTATCATCCAAGGCGGCGGTAAGGCTTGGGGTGGGATCGGCGAGCCAACGATCGCGGTTGCCGCACCCGCTGTGCTAAATGCGATTTATCGCGCCACCGGCAAGCGTCTGCGCGATGTACCTTTGAAGAAAAGTGGTTTTGTCTTGGTATGACGCTAGGAGTGATAAATTGGTTGCTAGCAGCATGTTTTGTGTTGACGGCACCAACGATCACTCTGGCTCAACAGGTCGATAAAAAAGTCACTGAAGGGGAGGTCATTGTTGACTCCCTGTCTGGCGCCTCCGGTGATCCTGCGCGGGGGCGTTTGATTGTCTTGAGTCGTCAGAGCGGTTTGTGTATTTTGTGTCATAGCGGACCTTTCCCCGAAGAACGTTTTCAGGGAAATCTGGCGCCTGATCTGGCAATAAGCGCGGCGAGACTTTCAGCCGAGCAACTGCGGGCGCGTATTGTTGATGCGAGTCGCTTTAATCCAAACACGATCATGCCACCGTATTTTCAAAAGAATCACGGTTCTCGGGTTGCGCCTCAGTTCGCGGACAAGACCATTCTGACCGCGCAGGAAATCGAGGACGTCGTGGCATTTTTAGTGAGCTTAAAACCATGAGCACAAGTCGTAGAAGTTTTATCGTGGCACTCGGGTCGGTGAGTATCGTGCCTTGGTTAAATGCCCAGGCGACGACGAGCGAGGCCGTCGAGACCATCAAAAAGATCGTCGGTCAAGCCGATCCTCGCGTGGGTCGAGTCACGCTAGAGATCGCGCCACTTGTTGAAAACGGCAATTTGGTGCCAATGACCGTCTCGGTGGAAAGTCCGATGACATCGGCGGACTTCGTGAAAGTCATTCACATCATTTCTGAGAAAAATCCGCTACCCAATATTGTCAGTTTTAATTTCGGAGCGCGCGCGGGTCGTGCTCAAGTCAGTACAAGGATTCGATTATTGACATCGCAACGCCTGTGGGCGATCGCTGAAATGAATGATGGATCGTTCTGGCAAGGCCATGCGGATACAGTGGTCACCCTTGCGGCCTGTACGGAGGATGTACTGATATGAGCAAAACCTCCCGCACCGTCGTTTCGATGCCCAAGACTGCGACAAAGGGCGAGATCGTTCCGATTCGCGTGATCGTGCAGCACGATATGGAATCAGGTTTTAGGCACACCGAGCGCGGCGTGCGCGTGGAGCGTGACATCATTCGCGATTTTGTATGTATCTATGATGGTGTGGAAGTCTTTCGCGCTGAGTTACATCCCGCGATGGGTGCGAACCCCACCTTTAGTTTTTTTACGATGGCGACGCAAACCGGCAGACTCGAGTTCAAATGGACGGGTGACAACGGCTACGCCTCCA
This sequence comes from Zwartia lucis, assembly GCF_965234455.1. Classification (GTDB taxonomy): domain Bacteria; phylum Pseudomonadota; class Gammaproteobacteria; order Burkholderiales; family Burkholderiaceae_B; genus Zwartia; species Zwartia lucis. The sequence continues at coordinate 722,031 of NZ_OZ248473.1, forward strand.
GTGTGACAAGTACGCTTACGGTGACATGATCTCGTGAGAGCGTTTTCTTGTTGCGCGCTTTTCTTTTGGTTTGTCGCGCACATCTCCTGGGCACAAACATCGACGGTTTCAGAGGCTCCTCAAGCCAAGCGACAATCGAGCTACGCATTGATGTCGCCTGAGACGCGTGCGATGCAGGATGACGAGACCCTCAATCCTGCGACATTCTGGGTGTTAGATGGACAGACATTATGGAGTGCGCCAGCAGGAAAAAAAAATGTTTCGTGCGCGCAATGCCATGGTGATGCCTCTGCCTCGATGAAAGGTGTAGCAGCAAGCTTTCCTAAGGTCGTTCATCACCAGCTATTGAGTCTCGAAGGACAGATCAATATGTGCCGCGAGACCAAGCAGCAAGCTGCGCCGCTCGCGATGGAAAGCAAGCCCTTATTGTCTTTGGCGACGTTTATCGGCCACGCCTCCAAAGGCATGCCCATCACGGTGGCGCGTTCGCCGCTCAACGCGCAAGACCTCGACGCCGGACAACGACTCTATGAGCAACGGATCGGGCAGCTCAACTTGTCCTGCGCCCAATGTCATTCGGAGCGTGCTGGACTCAAGCTTGGCGGTAATTTGATCCCCGAGGCGCATCCTACTGGGTATCCGATTTACCGGCTTGAATGGCAAACCGTGGGGTCGTTGCAACGCCGTCTGCGCAACTGCATGACAGGTGTGCGCGCCGAGCCTTACGCCTTGGGTTCTAAAGAGCTGGCACAGCTTGAGCTGTTTCTGATGTGGCGCGCGCGCGGCATGCCGCTCGAGACGCCAGGCGTGAGACCCTAGGCCCGTCTCTAGCCGCCAGAGAGGCTGTGAGTGTCTTCTGCAAGTCCAGTGCCCTGCAAATGGATCGTGCAGTTCACCAACTCGGCGCGGTGAGGCGCCTCTGCGCTGATGGCCGTGAAGGCGGTATTGCCGATGCGCTCAGGGATCGTATGCTCGCCGAGTGCGATATTATTTTCTAGCAACGCGCGAATCACTAGACCATGACAGACCACAATAAGCGAACCCTCGAGAGAGGCTCTCAATTGCGCGGCATAAGCCAGGGCTTCTGTGACCCTCTGATGAAAGGCCTCCATCGATTCGCCGTTAGGGGGCGCCTCGATCATTTCCATGGCGTTAAAACTCAAGGTGTCGTAGGGTCGCCCTCTCAAGTCTCCGAAGTTGCGCTCCCAAAGCAGTGAGGTACTGATCGGGGTGAGTCCGGTGCTGTTTCCAATGGCTTGTGCGGTTTGCCAGGCACGTGGCATATCGCTTGCGAGAATGGCCGCAGGCTTGAGCGCGCGAATGCGTTCTGCGACGCGTTCGGCTTGTGCATGCCCTCGGGGCGCGAGCGGTGTATCCGCGGGTTGAATGGTGCGTGCTGCGTTGAGCAGTGTTTCGCCGTGGCGGATCAGGATAATTGACATGGTGCTCCCTTTGAGCCGGTCTTGTAGTGATTTAAGGCGTAAACATACCGATAAAAATAGCCGGATCGACCCGCACATCATTGAGGCTGACATTCCAGTGTAAATGTGCGCCCGTGACGCGTCCTGTCGCACCGACCTGCCCTAGGACTTGACCGCGGGCGATGGACTCCCCGGGTTTGACACCGATGACGGAGAGGTGGCAGAACATACTGATCATCCCCTGACCGTGATCGATAAAAACGGTTTTACCGTTAAAAAAATAATCTCCGACCAAAATGACACGACCTGCGGCCGGGGCCTGGACGGGGGTACCTGTCGGGACGGCGAAATCGAGTCCAGAATGGGGCGCACGTGGCTGATCATTAAAAAATCGTTTGAGACCAAAGGGACTCGACAAAGGACCTTTAACAGGACGGTCCAGCAGCAGATTGCTCGGTAATCGTGCGCTGAATTGCTGATAGGCGTCGTCTTGAAGTTTTTTCTCACGCTCAAATCTCGCCAGGTCCTCGGGACTGAGGTCGACGTGCTTGTTTGTTTTGAGTGTAATGCGTTGTTCCCGATATTTTTTGTCACGGATCGGAAATGTTTGGGTCGTTTTTTTTGCGCCGAGCGTGACCTCAAGCACTTGCGGCTCAAGAGCAGCAGTCAGCGCAATACCCACAATCGCGACCCATTGACCCTCATCTGTTTGGGTCACGAGCACGGGTTTGTTTTGATAACGCGCAGTAGGCGCCTTGTCCTGTCTTTTAGGCACTCCGACGATGTCGATGACGGCAACCCCACCGGGGACAGGTTGATGTAGAGTCTTGAGTTGCGCTACCGTGTAAAGCGTTGCGCTCGTTGGAGCCGATACGATGAGTATTGCGAGTGTCATGAGCGCGAAAAAAAGACGCCGCGCGTAATCTTGAGAAAAGTGAAGGAAACTCAAAACTCAAACTTCCAGAGATATTCGGTCGGGTTATCTGGGCAGGAACCAAACTGACAGACCATGAGTGCGCTGATGAGGTTGGCGAGAGTAATGAGCAAAAAGAGACCCATCAAGAGTATGGCAATACGCGCATTTGCTTGAGTACGATTAGAGAGTTGTACGCGCGGCGTCGAGAGTTGATTTCTGTCGATGCATAGCATCACGGCGCAAAACACCAGCATCATGACAAAAGAAACAAAGGCCCAGGTATAAAAGTGCAAGCCAAAAAGCGTTGAGCCGTAGCCCGCGTCACCGGGCTCGATATGCAAGAGAACCTGACGCACGGAGGCCGTCGCCCCTCCAAGCGCGGAGGCAAGGACGATGGCATAGTGCACGGCGGAGGGGCCAAAGCGAACGTTGAGCATGATGCCAATACCGGCCAGCGTGAGGGCGATGCGCTGCAGTTGGCAGAGCGGACAGGGCAATTCGTTAAAAACGACCTGCCAATAAAACGCCATCAGCAGCGAGGTGCAAACGCCTAGCAAAGCCAGGGCGTTGAACCAGAACGAGATCCCTTGGCCGTTTACACTGTGTGTGCGACTTGAATAGTCCATGACCGACCTCAGAAAGAAAGATTGAGTTTGTCTGTCATGTGGTACTGCAACCACACCAGAAAGATGATAAAGGTCACACCCCAGCCAATGATGGCAGGTATTCTCTCGCCGCGTATCGTGAGGACGATTGCGACGAGTGCGGTTAAAAAAGGTAGCATCATGATCATGGGTGTCGCATCCTAGAAGGGCTGTGCGTAAAGCAAGCGAGACAAGCTTAACATTGTGTGGCACCTTGCAAGATGACGAGGCGCAGATCAGTCAAATAGCCAGCTGCGCTTCAAAAGGTTGACCGACGCGAATCATTTGTCCTTCACCTGTCAAAACAATGCCATTCATACCGAAACAGATCGCATCGTGCATCCGAGATAAGCGGCGGTAGGCGGAAAGTGTTTCCATGACTTCGGGCGAACTTGTCGCGGTATAGGGATCGATATTGGGAATGGGGCAGCGTCCACAGGGCTTGACCAGTTTGAGGTCGATCAGTCCGCTCGCGGTATGGAGCATCATGTTGGCGAGTTCGTCCTCGGCGTGCGCGTCTAGGCCTTCGAGCACGAGATTGGGCCGAAAGCGCAACATATCAACCGGTTCATGGCTGTGTTCCATGAGTCGCTCATTCAACACCTCTAAAGCGTGTTGCGTCACAACAAGAAGCGCAAAGCCATCGCTAAACATATTGTGCGCCACGATGTCACCGGTCCATTCTCTCTGGGAGGTCCGGCTTGACGTTGGAGAAAACCGAATCAAGCGATAGTGTTTGCCTGGCACAGCTAAAAAAGCATCGAGCCACGCCGCGACTTCGTCTCCCATGTCGTCGCCGATCAGAGTGTCACGCCAAACGGTGACTTGTCTGGAGGTGCCCGCGGTACTGAGAGGTATCCTGACCTCTGCATGTTCGGGGGCGCTCAGATATAAAGCGTCTGTAGTCAGTCGGGGCGAGATCCAAACCATGTGTGGAATCTGGCGCTGAGTCACAAACGCACCGTCTTGGTCGACGATCATCCATTCACGGTCATAGGAAAGCCCCGTTTTGTATAGGATGGCTTCTGAAACTTCGATACCCGCACAAGACTTCACTGGGTATATAAACATCTGGCTGATGACGCCAGTACAGTCTGCCATGCTGGTCTTCCTGCGTATCTGTAGTCGTTGTATTCTAAAATGAACTTCTTACTTTTGTCAGGATTTCGTTATGCCTTCTTTTGATGTGGTTTCTGAAGTCGATAAACATGAGTTGACTAACGCCTTGGATCAAGCCAATCGCGAGCTCTCGACCCGTTTTGATTTCAAGGGTACGGACGCTAAATTTGAGCTTGAGGGTTTTGTCGTGACCCAGGTCGCCTCGAGCGCCTTTCAGCTCAAGCAGATGCTGGATATTTTGCGCAGTCGCCTGAGCGCGCGCGGGATCGATGTTCGCTCGATGGATATCGCGGACCCCCTAGAAAATTTGGGAGGCGCACGTCAAAAAATTACGATCAAGCAGGGTATAGAGCAGCCGATCTCTAAAAAACTGATTGCGGCCATGAAAGAGGCCAAACTCAAGGTCGAGTCGCAAATCACAGGTGAAAAATTACGCGTGACAGGTAAAAAACGCGACGACCTCCAAGAGGCCATCGCGTTGCTGAAAAAAGTGGATGTCCCGCTGCCGCTTCAGTTCAATAATTTCCGGGATTAACGTCCACCCGTTTTTGCATCACCAAACAGCGTGGTCAAACCGCGAGGCTGTGAACGCCAGTATTGCTTGGGTGCCTGAATCGAGGCACCCAATTCGGCTGCAGCGTGCCAAGGCCATCGCGGGTCATACAACATGCCGCGTGCCAGTGCGACCATATCGGCTTCGCCGCTTGCGATGATGTCCTCGGCTTCTTTGGCCGCGGTGATCAGCCCCACCGTCATCGTGGGTAGCCCCGTTCCTTTTTTAATGGTGGTCGCCAGAGGCACCTGATATTTTGGACCTAAAGGGATTTTTTGCTGGTGGGAAACTCCGCCGCTCGACACATCGATAAAGTCGCAGCCGCGGGCTTTCAACATATTGCAAAACTCAACGCTTTCTTCTGGGGTCCAGCCACCCTCGGCCCAGTCTGTCGCTGAGATGCGGATCCCTAAGCTGATTGTTTTGGGGGTGATGGCACGTACTGCATCGAATACCTCGAGCGGAAAGCGCATGCGGTTGGCCAGCGAGCCACCGTACTCGTCGGTTCGCTGGTTGGCGATCGGAGATAAAAACTGGTGCAAGAGATAACCGTGCGCACTGTGTAATTCGATACCATCGAAACCGATGCGAAGGGCGCGTTTGGCTGAATCGACAAACGCCTCGCGAATACGGGCCAGACCTGCCTTGTCAAGCGCCAGCGGGGGTGTTTCCGTTGGCAGTTGAGGGAGGGCGGAGGGGCCGACCGATTGCCAGCCTCCGTCCTTGAGCGCAATCAGTTGGCCACCTTCCCAGGGGCGGGCGCTAGAGCCCTTGCGACCCGAGTGCGCCAGCTGAATCATGATGGGCATTGACGCGTATTGCCGCACCACGTCAATCGTCTTTTTGAGGGCGGCTTCTGTTTCGTCAGAGTACAAACCCACGCACCCGTGGGTAATGCGGCCGATGTCTTCTACCGCCGTGGCTTCGATAATGAGCAGGCCAGCGCCTGACAAGGCCATGTGTCCGAGGTGAATCGTATGCCAGTCGGTGGTTTTGCCCTCTTGCGCGGAGTATTGGCACATCGGGGCGATCACGATGCGATTGGGTAGTTCAAGAGGACCGATATTGGTAGGCGTAAACAGCTGACTCATGTGTCTGTGTCCTTGTCTTTGTAAAATTGTGGCCAAATGCTAACGGGCGGCGTTCGAGTCTGCAAGTTGGCGGGCTTCCCAGGCCAGCATCTGCGCTTTTCGCTCGGCCCCCCAGCGGTATTGGCCGGATTCGCCCGACGCGCGAATCACGCGGTGGCAAGGCACGACATAGGCGAGCTGATTCGCGGCTAGGGCGGTTCCGACCGCGCGTGCGGCACCGGGATGACCGAGCGCTTCGGCGAGCTCGCCATAGGTACGGACGTGTCCCAAGGGGATCTCTTGCAGCCCTTGCCAGACTTTGAGCTGGAAAGGGCTGCCATTTAACACGAGCTTAAGTCTGGTATCAGGCTCGCCTGGCTCGCCAAACGGCTCTTGCTTGAAAGCCTGTTCAAGCAGCTCGCGCGCGTGCGAATCGGCGCGCTGTAACGTACACCCTGAATACTGTCGTGCCAAGATTTCCCTAGCCTCAGGATCGTCCGCTTGCAGCAGATGTAAGAGCACAATGCCTTGCGCGTTCCAGCCAATCAATCCCGGACCGAAAGGCGTCGGCGCTTGACCATAATAAATCGTGGCGACTTTAGGCATGATGACCGAAGCCTCTATAAAAAAAGGGCTAACCCATAAAAAAGTGCTAACCCATGAATCGGGTTTCATGGCAGTGTAGTAGGTCTGGTCTCCAAGCGAAACCCTCTGTGCGCAGGCTTATAATTTAACGACCAACCAGATGGTTGGGCGATCTTCGGATGGGTCAATCATGAAGCAGGTGTTGTTAGGGTGCATTGCCGATGACTTTACCGGCGCTACCGACTTAGCGAACAATTTGGTGCGGGCGGGAATGCGTGTCCTGCAAACAATCGGAGTGCCTGAGACAGCTGTGGACGCAGAGGTCGACGCCGTTGTGGTGTCTCTCAAAAGCCGCACGACCGCCCCCGCTGAAGCGGTCGCGCAGTCTTTAAAAGCCTGTGCCTGGCTGCGTGCACAAGGCGCCCGTCAAATTTATTTCAAGTACTGCTCAACCTTCGACTCGACAGCGCAGGGCAATATTGGTCCGGTCATCGATGCGCTGATGGACGCGTTAAAGACGGATTTTACAATCGCCACGCCCGCCTTTCCCGATGTTGGTCGTACCGTCTTCAAAGGCCATTTGTTTGTGGGCGATGTACTGCTCAGTGAGAGTGGCATGCAAAACCATCCGTTGACGCCGATGAAGGATCCCAATTTGTCGCGGGTGCTCGCGCCACAAACCAGGCATACCGTTGGTTTGATTGATTATGCTGTGGTCGCACAGGGAGCCGACGCCATTCGTACACGCATCGCTGCGTTGCGCCAACAGGGCATAGGGATCGCGATTGTCGATGCAATCAGCAATGCCGATTTGTATCGCTTGGCTCCAGCTTTAGCTGACATGCCTCTTGTGACGGCAGGCTCAGGGGTAGCGATCGGTTTGCCCACCAACTTTTCGATCGAGCCCAATTCTCAAGCGGCTGCGTTACCGCCTGTTTCTGGTGCCAAGGCGATTCTGTCCGGCAGTTGTTCGCGTGCCACCAATGCGCAGGTGGCTCATTTTGTCGCACAAGGCGGGGCCAGTTATGCGCTCGATCCCTTGCGCTTGGCCAAGGGGGCTGAGGCGCTTGATGCCGCGGCACAACAAGCTCTTGCGTGGGCGCGACCCAAATTAGGCGAGCAGCCGATCCTGATCTATTCAACAGCGGCGCCTGAGGTGTTGCAAGTGGTGCAGGGGCGTCTCGGGGTCGAGCAGGCAGGTCAGATGGTCGAAGCCGTTCTCGCCAAGATCGCTCAGGGTCTGATCGAAGCAGGTGTCGGACAGCTCATTGTCGCCGGTGGTGAGACCTCTGGCGCCGTGGTACAAGCCTTGGGCATGACGCAACTACAAATCGGGTCCCAGATCGACCCGGGAGTGCCTTGGTGCGCGGGGCGCGCACAGGCCTCGGGTCAACTGCTGCATATCGCCTTGAAGTCGGGTAATTTTGGTCGCGAAGAGTTTTTCACCCATGCATTTAAACGGATGACGCCTCAATGAGTACCTCGCGACAGAACACCGAGGCTCACTTACGCGAAGAGGTGTGTCGCGCCGGACGTAGCTTGTTTGAACGCGGTTATGTGCATGGCACCACAGGAAATATCAGTGTCAAACTACCGGGTGATGAGGGCGGTTTTTTGATTACCCCGACGGATGCTTGCCTCGGATTTCTCGAGCCAGAAAAACTGGCGCTGGTCGACGCGCAGGGAGAACAGCGCTCTGGCGAACGCGCCAGTAAAACCTTGACTTTGCATCGCCGAATTTATCAACATGCTCCCGAGGCCAGTTGTGTCATTCATACACACTCCTCTTGGTTAGTGGATTTGACGCTTAGAGGGGTCTGGCGCGAGCAAGACATCGTACCGCCATTGACGCCTTATTTCGTCATGAAAGTCGGGCATGTGCCGCTCGTTCCTTACTTCCGGCCGGGGGATGTCCGGGTGGCCGAGCATGTTGCGCAGTTGATCGACACGCATCGTCAACGCGGACTGATATTGCGAGCGGTGATGTGCGATCGCTTGGGGCCTCAGGTATGGGGGTCAAGCACCACAGCGACCATGGCAGTGCTCGAAGAGCTCGAGGAGACTGCACGGCTCTGGCTGCGCAGTTTAAATAGTGGTCATCCAGTCGCGCCTCTGTCAGAGGATGCGATCGAGGAATTACGTCAACACTTTAAGGCGTCCTGGTAAAAATGAATATTTTGATCACTGGTGGTGCAGGTTTTTTAGGTACCTTGCTCGCAAGCGAGCTTTTAAAGCGTGATGGGCTGCGAGGCCTGTCCTTGTCAAACTTGACCTTGACCGATCTGGTTGCACCGTCCCGTCAGGCACTGACGAGCCATCCTAAAGTGCGCATCGACACAGGCGATTTGCTTCTGCGCCTCCCTGACTTGCTTCGCAAGAACTACGATGCGGTTTTTCATTTGGCCTCGGCCGTCTCAGGCGAGTGCGAGACGGATTTTGAATTGGGGTTGCGCTCCAATCTTGAGGCGACACGCGCGTTGCTCGAAGGCTTACGTGCGCAGCACGCACGCTCAGGCCAGGCGCCGTTGTTGTTCTTCGCAAGCTCAGTGGCGGTGTTCGGTTCAGACTCGGCGATCCCGTTGCCGGCTGTCGTCACCGATACGACCTTGCCGACACCGCAATCTAGTTATGGCATCCACAAGTTCATCTGTGAGCAGTTGATTGCCGACTACACGCGAAAGGGCTATATCGATGGGCGGGTCGCTCGACTGATGACCGTCTCGGTCCGTCCCGGTCGTCCTAACGGTGCGGCCTCCAGTTTTCTATCCGGGATCGTGCGCGAGCCCCTCGCGGGTATCGCAACGCGTTGTCCCGTCAGTCTCGACACGGCAGTCGCACTGTCTTCGCCTCTGACCTCCATCGCGGGTGTGCTCGCGGTGGCGGAGGCTTCGCGTGAGGCCTTTGGCGGTCGAACTGCACTGAATTTGCCCGCATTGACGGTGACGGTCGGTGAGATGTTGCAGGCTTTGCGTGAGGTGGCAGGCGAGCAAGTCGCCGCCCTCGTCACAGTCGAACCCGATGAACAAATCAAACGCATTGTGGGAGGTTGGCCTGCACGCTTTGATTGCCAACGCACCCACCGCTTTGGTCTTAAGGCCGACGCATCCTACCAGGACATCATCAGACAATATCTTGAGATGATGCGGACCTTAAAGTAGCCTAAAAGTGGCCTACACCACGACGGGATGTGCCGCGCCATCCATGGTGATCACCGTGCCTGTGACATAGCTTGCACGGTTAGAGGCGAGATAGACCACGGTATCGGCAACCTCCTCGGGGCTCGCGAGTCTGCCCATCGGGACTTGAGAGGTCATGCGTTTGAGGACCTCTTCGGGACTGATGTTCTCGTGATCGGCATTGACTTTCAGTCCTTCAATCAGGCGGTCGGTGAGTGTGCCTGAGGGGTTGACGGCATTAATGCGCACGCCTTTAGGTCCATAAGCGACCGCCAGTCCAGCGGTGGTGAGCATCAGTGCCGCATTGGCGCTACCGCCCGCGATATGCACGGTACTGGGTACCTTGCCCCCTGCGCCAACGACATTCACAATCACCCCTTCGCCACGCGCACCCATACGTTTGATCACTGGATCAATCATATTGATATAAGTAAAAAACTTGGCATCCATGGCTTCGCGAAAAAACGCGGGTGAGAGGTTGTCTGCCGGCGTGCGTTTAGCTGCACCCGCAGAGTTGACTAAGATATCGAGTGCTCCAAAGGCTTGTTCAGCTTCATCAAGCGCGCGCTCGGCAGAGTCCGCTTTCTGGAGTTCTGCAGAAAATAAAGCGATGCGCTCTTGACTACCGGGGACTTGTGTCGACAGCAGTTTTTTTGCTTTCTCAAGGTTGACTGGGTCGCGCGAGACCAAGCTGACCTTGCAGCCTTCTTCGAGAAACACCTTGGCGCAAGCTAGACCAATGCCTCTGCTGCCACCCGTGATCAACACGTGCTTGTTGGTGAGGTTTAATTCCATGTGACGACTCCGTTGTCTTTGAGGGCTGAGATTTCTTCTTGGGTGTAACCAATGCTTTGTAAAAGCGCAATCGTATCGGCGCCAATTTTAGGGGGGGCTTTGCGAACCTGCAGGCGCTCACCCTCAAGCGCAATCGGTAGCAGGGCGACGCGGGTTTCTATTTCACGCCCAGCGCCGGTATTGTCGGCAGCGATGGTGACGGGCGCGAGACCGCCTGTGGCGAGTAGATGTGGATCGTCAAACAAGTCATGGGGGCGCGTAATCGGCGCATAAGGTAGACCACATTGCTCGAAACGTGTGCTGAGTTCTTTTGCACTCAGTGCTCCAAATCTTTCACGCAAGATTGGGATGAGCCAGCTACGTGCTTTGACGCGATCATTATTCGTCACCAGTCTGTCGTCTGCCTTGAGGTCATCAAAGCCGAACTCTTTACACAAGATAGCCCACTGGGTATCGCTGACAGCTGATAAAAATATTTGCTCACCATCCTTGACGGTAAATACATCGTAGACGGCCCAGGCGCTGAGGCGGTTGGGCATTGGATTAGCAGGCACGCCTGTCACGGCAAATTGCATCATGTGTTGCGCCACTAAAAAGACATTGTTTTCAAACAAGGCGCTCGCGACCTCTTGACCTTTGCCAGTGCGATGCCGTTTTTGTAGCGAAGCCAAAACACCGATCGCACCAAACATGCCACCCATGATGTCATTGACGCTCGAACCCGCGCGCAAAGGCTGTCCGACAGGACCTGTCATGTAGGCGAGTCCGCCCATCATCTGCACCACTTCGTCGAGTGCCGTACGGTGTTCATACGGTCCAGGCAAAAAGCCTTTGTGCGACACATAAATCAGAGCAGGGTTAAGTTTGGAGAGCGCCTCATAGCCAAAGCCAAGTTTCTCCATCGTGCCGCTTTTGAAATTCTCGCTAAACACGTCTGCGGAACCAAGTAGTTTTAGGACGATTTCCTTGCCTGCTGGGTGTTTGACGTCGACCGCGATGCTTTTCTTATTGCGGTTAAACATCGGGAAAAAACCTGAGCCTGAGCCCAGTAGTTTGCGCGTGTTGTCACCCGCAAGCGGTTCGACTTTGATCACCTCGGCGCCTAGATCTCCTAGGATCATCCCACAGGTCGGGCCCATGACCATATGTGTAAATTCAACAACGCGAATGCCTTCAAGGGGCAGGGAGTCGGACATCGTGTACCTTCGATTTGGGTCTGCAAACGAGTTGTTATACCATCGGACATGGGGCGACAGGCGCGTGAGCTTGTGCCAGGCTTGAGGAGCGATTTTCATGCAGTGCAACATTGTCGTAAAAGTCGTGAATTTTCTTGACCCGGGTGACCGTCAGGCCCTCCTAGCCATGCTTGACATGTATGCCAGAGACCCCATGGGGGGCGGCGAGCCTTTACCTGAGGACACCCAAATACGTTTATGTGACGATTTGGCTAAGTTTTCTGGAGCGATCAGTTGGCTCGCGTTCAAGGACGGTAAGCCTGTCGGGTTGTTAAATGCCTTGCCTGGATACTCGACCTTTAAAGCCCGCCCTCTGCTCAATGTGCACGATATTGCCGTGGACCCAGATCATCGCGGCCAAGGCGTCGGCCAGGCGCTTTTGACGGCGCTGGAGGCGTATGCGCGCGCTTCAGGGTGTTGCAAGGTGACGCTTGAGGTCTTGAGCGGCAACACCCAAGCACAGCGCACCTATCAAAGGTTTGGCTTCGAGCAATATTCCCTTAGTGCGTTAACAGGTCAGGCGCTCTTCATGCAGAAGTGGTTGTAGAGTGGTCTTTATGGACAACGCCCTTGTAAAAGCAAATAATCAAGTGACTGTGTATTTTGATGGCGCCTGTCCGCTGTGTCGGCGTGAAATCGGCTTTTATAAAAACAGCGCAGGTTCGGATCAGATCCTTTGGCAGGACGTCAGTCGCGTTTCTGACGGACAAGTGGCCGGCGATTTGAGTTGCCAGCAAGCGATGGCGCGTTTTCATGTGCGGGGCGCTGATGGCAGCCTCAAAAGCGGAGCGGCTGCCTTTGTCGAGCTCTGGCTGAGTCTAAAATATTGGCGTTGGTTCGGGCGCTTGTTTGCGCACCCACCCGGAATATGGTTTTTGGAAAAATGTTATCTTGGGTTTCTTCGCATTCGCCCAGCGATACAGCGTCGAATTAAGTAGTACTTAGCCCACTAGTCCTTATCGTTAGTGCTTGAGCTAGGTAGTGCTTAAGTTAGTCTTTTATTTTGAGTTTCCACATTACAAGACACTCACACCACGATTACACTGACTCTTATGAATCTTAAAGACCAAGACGCAGGCATACCCATTTCGGTATCCATCCGCAATCGCTTGAAAATAGCTCGCAAGCGCTTTCATGCCAATGACAATATTTCCGACTTTATCGAGCCTGGCGAACTTGCCCTGTTGCTCGACGAGGTCGAAGGCAAAATGAAGGGTGTATTGGAAAGTCTGGTGATTGACACCGTATCCGATCACAACACCAATGACACCGCGCGACGCGTGGCCAAAATGTACCTCCAAGAGGTGTTCGGCGGACGTTATCGTCCCCAGCCAGCGATTACAGAGTTTCCCAACGTCGAGCATCTGAGCGAATTGATGATCGTCGGACCGATCACCGTGCGCAGCGCGTGTAGCCATCACTTTTGTCCTGTGATCGGCAAGGTTTGGATTGGCATCATGCCCAACGAGCACACTAACGTGATTGGCCTCTCCAAATACGTCCGCCTCGCCGAATGGATCATGAGCCGTCCCCAGATCCAAGAAGAAGCGGTGGTCCAGCTCGCCGATTTGATTCAAGAAAAAACCCAGCCTGATGGCTTGGCTGTGGTCATGAGCGCGACGCACTTTTGTATGTCCTGGCGCGGTGTCAAGGACATGGATAGCCGTATGATCAACTCAGTGATGCGAGGGGCCTTTCTAAAGGATCCTAATTTGCGTCGTGAGTTCCTGTCCTTGATTCCTCGAGAGGTATAGCCATGTTGGTACGTTTGTTATATGTCAGCCGTGCAGTGGATCTAAAAGAGAACGAAGAGACGGACTCAATTTTAGACTCTTCGCGTCAGCACAATATTGCCAACGGGATTACCGGCATTCTTTGTTATGGCGGGGGAATTTACCTGCAGGCCATCGAAGGCGGGCGCAAGCAAGTCAATGAGTTATATAGTCACATTGTTGGTGACGTACGTCACAAAGACGTCGTGTTGCTCTACTATGAAGAGATCACTGAAAGACGTTTTGGTGGCTGGACCATGGGCAAGGTCAATCTTTCCAAACTCAACACCTCAATTGTTCTCAAGTACTCTGAAAAGCCTGAGTTGGATCCTTATTCCGTTTCTGGGGTCGTTTCACTCGCCCTCCTCGAAGAGTTAATGTTGACAGCCTCCATTATTGGTCGCGCCTAAACCCCAAGGAATTCAAATCAAATGAGCGCAACCGACACCACCTCACCTTCACAAGACCACCCTTTGGCTGTTCGGTTGTTGCTCAATGTGGGACATGGTTTGGATCACATGTTCTTGTTGATTTTTGCAGCCTCGGTTGGGGTCATTGCGATCGATTTTGGCTTCGACAGCTGGGAGGACCTCATGCCTTATGGTGTCGGTGCTTTCGTGCTGTTTGGTTTGGGCTCAATTCCCTCTGGTCGCCTTGGTGACCTATGGGGACGCCGTCGCATGATGATAGTATTTTTTGTCGGGATTGGAGTGTCTACACTGATCGCTGCCTTGAGCCAAAACGCCTGGCAGCTTGCCATAGCGCTGACGCTGGTGGGGGCATTCGCCTCTATTTATCACCCTGTCGGTATTCCTTTATTGGTGCAAAAGTCAGTCAATCCTGGCTACACCATTGGCATCAATGGTCTGGCGGGCAATTTAGGTTTGGCTTTAGCGGCTGTCGTGAGCGGATTTTTAATCCAATGGCTAGGGTGGCGCGCAGCTTTTGCAATTCCAGCCGTGTTGTCAATTGGTTGCGGCGTGTGGTTTGCGTATATTTGTCCGCCCGAGTCAGAGGCGCCGGCCAAGCGTAAAACGTCCGCCAAGGTCAAGTTTCCACCTGCCTTGATTGCACGGGTGTTGGCTGTCATGACAGTGAGCGCTGCGACTGGAAGTGTGTTGTTCAACTTTACAACCAATGGCAATGGCCAGCTGTTGCTCGAACGCTTTAAAGGGATCGTCGAGGATCCTGCGACGCTCGGAATCATGTTAGCCATCATCTACGTCGTGGCATCGCTTACGCAGGTGGTCGTTGGGAAATTGCTCGATCGCTTTGCTATCCGTCCGATTTTTCTTGGGATTGTGTTGTTGCAGATCCCGCTCTTCTTACTCGCTTCGCATGCACAGGGCTGGTGGCTGTTTGCGGCGTTACTCGGCGTGATGGTGTTTATTTTTGGTGCTGTACCTTTCGTCGACGTGATGGTGGTGCGCTATGTTGATGATCGCATGCGTTCACGGGTGGCGGGTATTCGCTTGGCCGTCTCGCTGGGGCTGAGTTCGATTGCTGTGTGGGCGCTCGGCCCTGCGGTCAAGAGTTTCGGTTTTGATGTGATGTTGTTAGTGATGGCTGGTTTTGCAACATGTACCGCTTTAGTGGTGATGTTGCTCCCGAGCGAGTCCAGCCCGTCTAATACACAGATTTCCTGATATAGGGGGATTACTGATGAGCATTGCCCGATTACAGTCTAGTGAACTTGAGGCGGCCTGCGCGACCTGCCCAGCATGGCAATTCGATGCAACAGCTGGAGGACGGCTGTCTCGCACCTGGCATTTCAAGGACTTTAGTGAGGCCTTTGCCTTTATGACGCGTGTCGCGATTCTGGCAGAAAAATTAGACCACCATCCTGAGTGGTCTAACGTCTATAACAAGGTCTCTATCGTGTTGACCACACATGACGCGAGTGGACTATCGACACGCGACATCATGATGGCCTGCGCAATTGATCGCCTCAGTACGTATTGAGCGAGGCTTTGATTTCCTGAGCTTTTTCTTTGATGCCCTCGACGGCGGCATCACTCATTTTTTCAATATTTCTGTACACCATACCGAGACGGAAATTCTTTGAGAGTTTCTCTTCATGCCGGATAAAAAAGTCCCAGTACAAGGCATTGTAGGGACATGCACGCGCGCCTTCGCGAAGTTTTTTGTCGTAATGGCAACCCTTGCAATAGTCGCTCATCCGATCGACGTAGGCGGCGCTCGACACATAGGGTTTGGTGGCCAATAGTCCATCATCGGCAAACTGACTCATACCAATCACATTGGGCAACTCTACCCACTCAAACGCATCGATATAAATCCCAAGGTACCAGCGATGCAAGGCAGCGGGATCGAGTCCCGCGAGCAGAGAAAAATTCCCAATGACCATGAGACGCTGAATGTGGTGCCCATACGCATGTTCCAAAGATTGGCTAATAGACTCGGAGAGGCAACGCATCTTTGTTTGGCCGGTCCAAAACCAGTCTGGTAGCGGTGTGGTGTGGTTAAACGTATTGTGCTGTTCATAGCCTGGCATGTGTTGCCAATACATGCCACGGATGTATTCGCGCCAGCCCAGTATTTGCCGGATAAAGCCCTCGGCCGTTGCGATCGATACTTTGCCTGCTTGCCACGCCTGCTCGGCGCGACTCACCACCTCTTGCGGTTTGAGCATCTTGGTGTTGAGCGAAAAGGACAGGAGCGAGTGAAACATCCGCCAGTGTCCTGTACGCATCGCGTCTTGAAAGTCGCCAAAGTTTGGCAAAACATGTTCGATAAAACGCTCCAGATCGGCGAGAGCCTCCTGGCGGTTCAAGGGCCAGGCAAAGTCGGCGGCATGCGGCTCGCCCATCGTTTGGACGCCTGATGTTTCAATGACCTTCCACAAGGCAGAGTGATCGTGTTGGGTGCGCTGGTCTTTAGGCTCGGGAGGTGAGCCCGTCCAACGCTTGCGGTTTTCATGATCAAAATTCCATTGCCCCTCGACCGGACGTTTGGCGTCGAGCATGAGGACTTTATGTTTAGTCCGCATCTGACGATAAAAGCGTTCCATCAGCCAGCTTTTTTGGCCTTTAAAGAGCGCTCCTGCTTCGTGACGGGTAGTGAAAAAATGTTCACTGTCGCACATTTCCACCGCGATCTTTAAACCTTGACGCCATGTTTCAAGTTGCGCATCCAAGCGCCACTCATCAGGCTGTTGATATTCAAAACGTGTACAGGCGTATTGCTTGATCAACTGCTCAAGGTTGAGCGTGAGGGACTGCGTATTTTTAGGATCATTGATGGCAAGGTAGTGGACTCGATGGCCTTGAGACTCAAGCAGCGCCGCGAGATCGCGCAGACCTGCAAAAATCGCGATCACCTTTTGCGCATGATGCACCACATAGTCAGTTTCTTGACGCATCTCCATCAAGGTGTAGATGACGTTTTGGTCTACTTTTGAAAACCAGCTGTGCGTGGGGTTGAGTTGGTCACCCAGTACTAAACGAAGTGTTGTCATGGTGATGCCCATTGTTTGCGATAGAGCCCCTCGGGGTCATGTTCTAGCGCTTGTTTGTCCAAATTCATTCGACGACCACCTCTTGGATCCGTACCCAAGCCTGCGATATAGAGCCAGTTTCCCTGATTACTATAAACGTCGTAATCCAATAGTTGTGACTCAAACCAAGCCGCACCCGCTCTCCAGTCGATTCTCAAGTCATAAATCAAATAGCTTGCAACGATTTGACGCATCCGGTTAGACATCTTTCCAGTCGTGGCGAGCTCGTTCATCCCCGCATTGACGAGGGCATTTTTTGTTCTGCCTTGCGTCCATTGCTCAAAGAGTTTACGCGCGATGCCACTCGTGGGCTCGGCGAGGCTTGGCGCCTCACTGCAAGGCTCAGGCTTGCGCAGGCCTTGACGTAAGTAAAGTGCACGACCATATTTCAGATGCAAAAAACGGAAGTAATCCCGCCAAACCAGTTCAAACCAGATCCAGTAAGTGCCATCATTTGCACCTCGGGTCGCTTCGTACTGCGTGAGCCGCTCAACAATCATGGGTGCAGAGAGTGTGCCGTTCGCTAGCCATGTTGAAAAGTGGGTCGAATAGTCTGCGCCAGAGAGCTGATTGCGGGTTTGCTTATAGGTGTGCGGGAGTTCGCCCGCAAAGTAATGGTTCAGATGTTGAAGCCCCTGAGGGGTTCCTGCCTGCGCTTGCGTGTTTTTTGTTGAGTTTGACCCCAGACGATCGAGCCGCTGTTCCAAGGATATGCTTTCAACCAGAACGTTCTCAGGCAGACTGGGTATGCGCTCAGGTCTTGGTATCACTGACCGGGCGCGTAGCCCTTTGGCTTCGAGCTTTTGTCTAAATTGCGTAAACACGTCCGGCATTTGCTGTGGCGTAAAGGGCAGCGTGGTCAGATCAAGCAGGGTGGATTGCCACAAGCAATGGACGGTGATGCCTTGCGTCCTGAGTTGCTCGACTACAGATGCTTCTTCGGGCGCGGCGATTTGCTCACAGACAATCCCTTGCGCGTGGGTGGCTTGCACCAATGCGGCGAGAGTCGTCGCTGCATCGCCTTGCAACACAAGCAGTCGACTCCCCAGTGCTCGACATTGTGCATCGAGTGCAACAAGTGTTTCAGTTAAATACCCTTTGCGCTGGTCACTTTCGCGTGCAAAGCCCCAGCGTGTCAAAGCTTGCTCTGGCGCCAGCACATAGACCGGAAGGAGATGCGTCGCCTCGCGACAGGCTTTGTTGAGTGCGGGCGAATCCAGCAATCTAAGATCGTTTCGAAACCAATAAATCAAGGTGCTCACTTGGAGGTTCCCGAAGATGTTCTACAACGGTCGGAACAAAATTTCACGTTTTCCCAGTCGCGCTCCCATTTTTTTCTCCAAGTAAAAGGGCGTGCGCAACGCTGACAGACTTTGCTGGGGAGGTCTGCTTTTTTGCGGCCACGCATGGAGGACGGTGCAGTCATGAGAAATCCAAGGCGTGCTGAGTAGGGGGCGGCGTGTGTGTGGGGCGATTGGTGCGCTTACGGTTTGAGGTCTGTGTGTGACCCGAATGCTTTCGTGAGGCGTGTTTTTCAACAATGGCTTTTTTTACCTGCTTTGACGTCCGTATCACTCCGTCTGTCGTATAACCGACGTTTTGAGTCACGCGTGGCGTTTTCCAGATCCACGACAGGGACTGGGAGCATGTTCTGCGCACATATACCAAACTGTTTTTGCATGTCAGGCGTTAAATGCCAAGGTTCAAACAACCACGTATCAGGTACTTGTCGCAGCGCGGGAATCCAGCGTCGGACAAACACGCCATTTGGATCATGGTCGCGCGCTTGTTTGATTGGGTTGTAGATGCGTGGAATATTGATGCCTGTGGTGCCTGCTTGCATCTGCATCTGGCTCCAGTGAATACCCGGCTCGTAGTCGAGAAAATGCCTGGCTAGCCATTGACCCACCCCCCGCCAGTGCAACCAGAGCGGGTAAGCCGCGGTCGAGACAATCATCGCCCGCATTCGAAAATTAATCCAACCCGTGTCTTTGAGCATCAATACGCAGGCGTCGACCAGTGGCCAACCCGTTCGACCCTCGCTCAGCGCTGCGAAATGGGCCTCGTTCCAGTCTTCTTCACGTAGACCATCGTAGCCGCGGTGGACGTTTTGATACTCAAGCTCAGGTTCTGACTCCAGCTTTTGAATAAAGTGACAGTGCCAGTACAAACGACTCATCAGCGCGCGCAGCCCTTTCGATTTGCGGCTCTCCCTGGAGCTTTCGCGATCCATGACCTCTACCATCGCATGGACAACTTCGCGCATGCTGAGGCAGCCATAAGTAAAGTAGGGCGAGATCCGAGAGCATGCCGTAGGCGCCGATAACGGCGAAGATATTCCGCCACGGTATTGCTCGCTTCGAACTTCCAGAAAATCATTGAGAATTTCTAGACCAAGCGTGCGACCCCCTTTTTGTCGGTGAGGGGGGTTCAGTGGATCAATACCAAGCTGCGCCGCACTCGGTGGCCGCGGCTCAGTCCACGGCAAGGGGAGCGCGTCGATCCGGGCAGGGGCGGGCAGGCAGTCTTGCTGCATGTGCTCTTCCCAGGCGGCTTGCCAGAGATTTCGATTGTGTAGTCGTCGCACCACGCCAAACTGGATTGGTTCGTGCCAGGCAACGCCTTGTTGACGGCACCAGTTACCGACAGCAATGTCGCGCGTATAGCTCGGTGCGTTACCGGTTTCCTGATGCGAATACAGTGCATCAAAAGGCATCAGTGCATGTAACCGTTGCAAGACGTCAAGCGCCTCGCCTGTTACAACGTGTAGTTGACCTCCAAGGCGTTTAATCGCGACATAGAGATCACGCAGACTTTCGATTGTAAATTCGTAGTGTTGCGTCGAGGCATCCAGGCTGCGCCAGAGACTTGGCTCGATGATGTAAAGACAACAAACTCGACCACGTTTGACAGCGGCAGTCAACGCAGTGTGATCATGGACGCGTAAGTCCTTTTTAAACCACACTACGCTTTGATTCATTGCGCTCCGTCGACTAGTTCATTGGCGCCTGCAGGACTATTGACCAAATAGACTTTGCACGCTGGGGAGATTCTCTAGGCCCGCGATGCGGTCATAGAGGCCGGCATCCGCGCCGTGCATCGCCGGATTTTCGGCTTTGCCCGTCGCGACACAATCCATAAATTTTGCCTTTAAACCAGCGGCATCGATGGGATTTTTTGCATTACCCAGGGGGAAACGAATTTCTCCTGAGTCAAACTTTTTCCCACCCGTTGTTTCGATGACGACGCGATCTGTCAACGCAAAGGCGGGCTCGAACGGACAGACCGTGTTCACCGTCGTCACGCTCACCTTTCCGTAGAGTGCAGATACATCAGGGCGTGTGGCAAACGCGTCTGTTAATTGGGATAAGCCGACCTGACGCGCCACCACGGCGGAGGCTACGGCAAACTGGGCACTGAATTTTGCCTCAAGCCCCGTCACGGGATGTTTGTTACGCAACATCGAAGCTTGAGCGTGGCCCATCGTCACATGGACCTTGCTAATGTCTTCGGCCTTGAGGTTTTCACGCTCGACAATCGCCAACACGCCATCGATCGTGCGGTGACTTGAGTAGCAGACCGGATAACGTTTGATTGATAAACCACTATCCAAAATCCGCAAGGTCTTGCCTAAGGTATCAGCGGGACGCTTGAGGTCTGCGCGACCGGACAAAGAAAGCGCAAACAAATAGCCAGCTGGGTGTTCAAAGACATCGGTCGCCGAAGTCATGCCGAGTTTAGACAAGCGCACCGCATCAATACCGTGCGAGGCTGCTCGTCCTGCATGGAAAGGCTTGGTCATCGTGCCAAAATTCGCGACCAGACCGCTGGCGAGACTGGCGGAGATCGCAAGGGCTTGACGCGCCTCGTCCACGGAAAGCTTGTTGAGATAGGCCACCGCAGCGGCAGCACCCACTGCACCAAAAACGCCTGTTGGATGCCAACCTTTAAGATGATACTGCTCAGGTTCGCGACTCAAAAGCTCAGCCCAGACTTCGTAGCCAACGATATAGGCACGGACGGCATCGAGCCCAGAACTGTTGAGCCTGTGACCTTCGGCCAAGATAGCCGGAACTAAGACGGTGCTAGGGTGGCCTGAGATTGCGACATCGTCATAGTCCAGCGCATGGCCTGCGACGGCATTGATAAAGGCCGCTTGTGCCGCTGGGTGCATGGTGCCTAAAAAGGGCACGGGTGCTTCGGCTGGGGTCGTCGCTTGCGCAAAAAACTGTCGGACGACGTCAACCACGGGCTCGCGATGACCAGCCATCATGGTGGCAATCGTGTCGATAAAACCAGTTTTAGCAATGGTATAGGCCGCCTGTTCTTGGCCGCCGAAGGTCGGCTTTGCTACAAACTCGGCGAGTGCTTTGGTTAATCCTGTGGTCATCTTTTTGTCTCCGGCACAATTTTATTTTGAGTGTTTAAAACGAGCGAGGCATGCCCATCATGTGTTCGCCGATATAGGACAGTACCAGATTGGTGGAGATCGGCGCGATCTGGAATAAGCGTGTTTCGCGCCACTTGCGCTCAACGTCGTATTCTTTGGCATAACCAAAGCCACCATGGCTCTGCAAGCATGCCTCTGCGGCATGCCAGGTGGCATCAGAGGCGAGCAACTTACCCATATTAGCCTCATCCCCACAAGGCAGGCCCGCATCAAACAGCGCGGCCGCACGGCGCAACACTAGGTCAGCCGCTTCGGTCTCCGCGTGTGCGCGCGCGATCGGAAACTGGACCGCCTGATTTTGACCAATCGGGCGGTCAAAGACGCGACGCTCGCTCACATAGGCGACCGCTGTTTTCGCAAACCAGCGGGCATCGCCAATCGCCTCGGCCGACACCAAAATACGCTCGGCGTTCATGCCGTCAAGGATGTACTTAAAGCCTTTGCCCTCTTCTCCGATCAAATTATCCGCGGGAATTTTTAGGTTGTCGAAAAACACTTCGGTTGCATGATGATTGACCATGGCCTTCAGTGGACGAATGTCCAAACCTTTGCCCAGGCCATCGCGAATGTCGAGGAGGAACACAGACAAGCCTTCGCTCTTTTTCTTGCACTGATCGAGCGGCGTTGTTCGTGCTAACAACAACATCAAATCAGAGTGCAATGCGCGCGAAGTCCAGACTTTTTGGCCATTAATCAGGTAATGATCACCTTGTCGCTCTGCACGTGTTTTGAGTTTGGTCGTGTCCGTGCCGGAGGTGGGTTCGGTCACGCCAAACGCTTGCAGACGGACTTTTCCAGAAGCGATGTCAGGCAAGTACTTTTTCTTTTGTGCTTCGCTACCATGACGTAATACTGTGCCCATTGTGTACATCTGTGCGTGACACGCACCAGCATTACAACCTGAAGAATGAATCGTTTCGAGAATCACGGCGGCTGCGCGCAGAGGCATGCCGCTGCCACCATACTCTTCGGGGATGAGCGCGCCCAGATAGCCGGAGGCCGTTAAGGCCTGAACGAACTCAGTCGGGTAGTCTAAGTTTTCTTCAAGACCACGCCAATATGAGCCGG
Source organism: Zwartia lucis (assembly GCF_965234455.1). GTDB lineage: Bacteria > Pseudomonadota > Gammaproteobacteria > Burkholderiales > Burkholderiaceae_B > Zwartia > Zwartia lucis. The sequence continues at coordinate 744,352 of NZ_OZ248473.1, forward strand.
GAAAGTCCGCACAGACACGTTTGACGCCTTCGCGGATTTCCGGATAGTCCTCACCAGTTTCGATGCTGATATTTTGTTTTGGATTTGCCATGTGATGCTCCGCTTAACAGCCTTTGAAGTTCGCTTTACGCTTTTCGTTAAATGCCGCGACACCTTCCATACGGTCTTCGGTATCGATCAGGTGGTTATAGGCCTCGATTTCGAAACGGAAAGCGGTACGCAACTCCATTTGACCGCCATAACGCACAGATTTCTTGATTTGGCGGACAGAAAGTGGGGCATTAGCAGAAATGACTTCGGCCGTTTCGATGGCTTTGGCTAGCACCTCAGCGGGCTCCAGAATGGCGTTAATCAAGCCATACTCGCTCGCTTGTTGCGCGCTAAAGGGCTTGCCGGTCATCAAGATCTCTTTGGCGCGGCGCTCGCCAATCGCACGTGGCAAGTTTTGTGTGCCGCCAGCGCCCGGCATGATGCCGAGCGTGACCTCGGTCAGCGCAAAGCGTGCGGCATTGCTGGCATAAATAAAGTCGCAAGACAGTGCCATTTCCAGACCGCCCGCGTAGGCGTGACCGTTGACCGCCGCAATCACAGGAACAGGCAGGTCCACGAGCGTCCAGTACATGCGTTCAAATAGCTCGTGTTGCAGCGTCCACTGGCGTTTGGTCATGCCGTTGCGCTCTTTCAAGTCACCACCCGCACAGAAAATCTTTTCGCCCGCACCCGTCAGGACGATGCAGCGGACTTCGCCGGCATCTGCAGTGAGTCGGTTCCAAAGGTCCAGCAAGTCGTGGCCAGTTTGGGTATTGATCGCGTTGCCGACTTGTGGGCGATTGAGGGTGATTTTGAGCACATGCGTGCTGACCATTTCAGTCGCAATGGTTTCGTAAGTGGGAAAAGTACTCATGAGGCTTTCCTTTTGATGATCAATGTAGAGTGTTCGCCGAGTTTGGGCGGTGCGGCGTAGGGCTTGGGCCTGACGCCGTCAAAACTAATCGGCAGACCGATAAAGCGCATCCCTGTACCAGGAACGTCTTGCATCAGACCGAGTGCCTGGGTTTGTGGATGAGCGACCATTTGCGCGAGATTATTGACTGGTGCGCAGGGCACGCCCGCTGCCTCAAGTTGCTCGACCCAATAGTCGGTGGGTTGTGTGGCAATGATGGCGTCGAGCATGGCGTAGAGCGCGGTTTGATTTTCAACGCGCCGCGGGTTATCAGTAAAACGAGAATCGGTGGCCCATTCAGGCTTGCCGACCGTATTAGAAAGCGCTTTGAAAAGTGCATCGCTACCCGCGGCGATGACCAGCTCGCCATCGCTTGTCATGTAGCCTTTATAGGGAACAATGCCTGAGGCTCCCGAGCCTTGTTTGACGGCGAGTTCACCGTTCGAGAGATATTGTGCGGCGAGTAGCGATACCCAAGTTGTGGCTGTTTCATAAAGCGAGACGTCGATGACTTTACCGACACCTGATTGTTGACGCTCAAGCAGGGCGGTCAGGATGCCGATGATGCCCCACATGCCCGTACCCATGTCAACGATCGAGGCGCCAACGCGAACCGAAGGGCGACCAGGCTCACCTGTCGTACTCATAATCCCGCCGAACGCCTGCATCAGCGGGTCGTAACCTGGGCGATCCTTGAGCGGTCCTACCTTGCCAAATGCACCGAGGTTGCAATAAATGAGACGAGGCTGTGCGGCCAAGAGGCTCGCGGCATCCAGGCCAAGTTTCTCAACATGACCAGGGCGCAGATTTTGAATGACAATGTCCGCATGTTCGCAGATGTATTGCTTCAGCTCTGCGATTTGCTGAGAATCGCGCAAATCGCACACCACAGATTTTTTGTTGCGATTCAAGGCCTGAAAAAAAGGAGAAGCCCCTTCCCAGAAAGGAGGTCCCCAGCGACGGGCATCGTCACCATCGGCTTTTTCAATTTTGATCACACGGGCACCGAGTTCGCCGAGAATCTGACCCGCAAACGGCGCGGCAACGCTATTGCCTAGTTCAATGACCACGAGACCGGCAAAAGGACCGGTCCCAAGACTTTCTTGCTGCGTAGGCTCAGACATTGTTGATTGACTTTTTGAATGGATTGTCCCTTCAAAATTATGTCACGAATTTCTCCACGTTTCGTCCCGCCCAGCCCTCTAATTGAGTGAATCTAGCGCAAAATCAGTTCGATCGAAGGCGGTTTGTCCCAGATCCATTGCCGACCGCGACAGAAACGCCTTTTAAAAGGTCCAAGTTTTGACAATCATTAGCCGTTCAGCTGGTCGCAAATCGCAGCAGTCACTTGCGCGGTTGTAGCTAGGCCACCCAGATCGCGCGTGTGAAGACGTGGATTGGCGGTGACGGCTTCAATCGCTTTCATCAAGCGATCCGCGGCAGCTTGTTCGCCCAAGTGCTCTAGCATCATGACCACGGACCAAAAGGTGCCGATCGGATTGGCTAAACCTTTGCCCATAATGTCAAAAGCAGAACCGTGAATGGGCTCAAACATCGAGGGGTAACGTCGCTCGGGATCAATGTTGCCGGTGGGTGCGATGCCAAGACTGCCAGCCAATGCTGCTGCCAGATCGCTCAAAATATCGGCATGTAAGTTTGTCGCGACAAGGGTGTCGAGCGTAGCGGGGCGGTTGACCATCCGCGCGGTGGCGGCGTCGACCAACTCTTTGTCCCATTTCACATCAGGAAATTCTTTGCTGATCTGAACGGCAATCTCATCCCACATCACCATTGCGTGGCGTTGCGCGTTTGATTTCGTCACAACCGTCAACAGCTTGCGAGGACGCGACTGCGCGAGCTTGAACGCGTAGCGCATGATGCGCTCGACGCCCGCACGGGTCATCATACTCACATCGGTGGCGACTTCAATGGGATGGCCTTGGTGGGCGCGACCGCCTACCCCGGAGTATTCGCCTTCTGAGTTTTCGCGCACAATCACCCAGTCGAGTTGTGCAGGCGTGCAACGCTTAAGTGGTGCGTCGATACCAGGCAGGATGCGTGTCGGACGCACGTTGGCATATTGATCAAAACCCTGGCAGATTTTCAGACGCAATCCCCAGAGCGTAATGTGATCCGGAATATGTGGATCACCCGCCGAGCCAAATAGAATCGCGTCTTTATCGCGCAGCGCATCCAGGCCATCCTCAGGCATCATCACGCCATGTTGACGATAGTAGTCACCCCCCCAGTCAAAAATTTCAAACTCAAATTTGAGCGATTGATCTTTGGCAGCGATGGCTTGAAGCACTTTTTGACCTTCGGGGATCACTTCTTTGCCAATGCCGTCACCTGGGATCGCGGCGATACGATAAGTCTTCATGGAAATGTCCTTTATTTTTTTTAAGTGAAATATTCTTTGGAGATCAGGGTTTGTGACCAGCACGAAAAACGTTGGCGGGCTCATCAAACCAGTTTCGATTCTTGCGCAAACGACTTGTCATCTCCAGCGCATAAGGCGCGGCTTCGCAGAGCACGTCCATCAGAGTGTCATCTAGCTTGAGTCCTGCATTGGTTGCCATGCGCGCGGCAAACGCACGCGTTTGAGCATCGCAATGCGAGGTGTCGGGAGTTAGATCTGGCGCCACGAGCGTGGGTGCGGTTTGACCCGATGTGAGTGTGGGGCGTTTGTCGCGTAAACCAATCGCTTGCTCAAACGCATGCCCCGCTTTCAACACAAGCACATCGGCTTGAGGCGCGCCCACAATCTGCAATCCCATCGGTAAACCCGCCGAGTTAAAGCCACAATTGACAGAAACAGCTGGGCCACCCGTAATATTGGCAAGTACTTGCGCATTAGGTTTGCGCCAAAACGTAATCGGTCGATGCGAAGTAATCGGCTGGGCAGGGCCAAAGCCTGGCATCAAGAGCAGATCAAACTTTTCATAAATTGGTTTCATTTCCTCAAGCATGCGCCTGTGCTCACGCGTGGCCGCGAGGAAGTCGAGAGATTGAAACATCACCGCCGGCAAAATACGCGTCAGAAAGTCACGTCCATAATCATGCGGACGTTCGGTAAGTCCCTGCTGTTGCACGCCAAATATTTCTGTCTCAGCCAAGACGACTTTGACGTCCATATATTCTTGCATCGGACGCAAGCGACAATCTTGCACAGAGGCGCCGAGTTTCTTGAAAGTCTCAACCGCATGCTCGAGCGCCTGACGGTGCTCCTCGTTGGCGACAAGGTCCTCTTCCCAGACGTAGCGCAACACCCCTACGCGTAAGCCTTTGAGATCTGAACCCAAACTCTCTGCATAGTGTGGGATTGACTGCTCAAAACTATTGCCATCGGCGGAATCATGCCCGGCGATCGCTTGCAGCATCAGGGCGCAGTCCTCGACAGTCCAAGCCATCGGGCCACAGTGATCGAGCGTAAAAGAGTTTGGCATCACGCCGACGCGACTCACCAAGCCGGAGCTCGGCATAAACCCTGCGATGCCGCACAGAGAGGCCGGACCTCTGATCGACCCTCCCGTATCGGTGCCCAGTGCTGCACCCACCAAACCCGCAGCAACAGCCGCACCTGAACCACTGGAAGAGCCGCCACTAAAGCGCGCCAGGTCCCAAGGGTTGCGCACAGGAGGCCAAGGCAGATCCAGCGAAGGTCCGCCGTGCGCGAACTCATGCGTATTGAGTTTACCCAGCAAAACTGCGCCGGCTTCATACAGTTTTCCCACGACAGCACAGTCATTGGTCGGTACATGCTTTTGACCAATCCGCGAACCGCCTGTCGTCAAAATGCCCGCCGTTTCGTAGATGTCTTTGGCACCAAAAGGAATACCGTGCATGGGACCCAGATAACGTCCAGCCATGATTTCGCTTTCCGCAGCCTTGGCTTGCAGACGCGCCAGCCCGAACGTTGGTGTGATAAAGGCACTGAGTTGGTCATTGAGCGACTCGACCCGCGCGCTCAGATGATCGACATACTCAACAGGGGAAAGCTTTTTAGCTTTGATCTGCCGTCCTGCCTCGGCAATCGTGAGGAAATGCAAATCATTTTTCATACGGGATCCAGTCCTTGTTGCTTAAAGGTGCGCAGGGCGTCGCTGGTTTGCAGAAATGTCACCAACGACTGTATGGCGGCCGTTTGGGTGCTTTCTTTGAAAATGCCAGCGGAAAATACGGTGGATTGCTGCACGGCCGGCGGGAGTTTGGCAAAAATATTGATACCTGTTACTTGCATGAGTTCGCTCATCTGTTGAACGGCAAGCTCGACCTCGCCCTTTGCCACGAGCTCGCCCGTGAGACCTTCTGCGAGCACGACTGCTTTGGCGCGCACTTCTTCATCGAGTCCAAGACGCTTGATTAGGCTGGCAAAATACATACCGCTCGCACCTTGCTTGGAAAACGTAATGGAGCGTGCCGCTTTAAGCGTTGCGACAAAGGCTTCCTCTGTGGAAATATCGGGAACAGGAGCGGACAGTCCAACGGCCATCGCCACATCGGAGCTCGCCAGATCTACTCGACTGCCTGTGTTTAGAATGCCTTCGCGCGTCAGGTCGTCAATTGAACCCGCGACTGCAAGTAGAACGTCCCCGCGGGCCCCGGCGCGAATCCGCTCGCCAAGGTGAGCCGTTGCACCATACTCAATCTTGATCTGGATCCCGGAGGCCGCAGTGAAAGCAGGAATGAGTTCTTTCAAGGCGTTGCGCAAGGCCATGGTCGACAGAATGTTGAGGCAGGGTACAGACTTCGATTGTGACGTGGACGGGTGATTTGTCATGGGTGCAGTGTCTCTTTGATGGATGAATCTGATCGCTTTTCGTGTTTAGCTTTATTGATTTATTAATGCTCTGTTTTGCTGAGGGCTTGTGGGTCAATATCTTCAATGATGCTTTTCAGATAGTCGACCAACACGCTCACTTTTGCCGCCAACGTACTGCGCGGCAGGTGAAGGACGGATACTTCAGGTCCTGCGACAACATAGTCGGACAAGATGCGTTGGATTTTTCCCGAACGCATCGCATTGCCCGCGATAAAGTCGCTCACCATCACAATACCTGCGCCGGCAACCGCGGCCTCGATCAGCGATTCAGCATTGTTGATATTGAGGGCACCCGATACCACTCTAGAATAGTCTTGACCGTTTTTAGTAAATCGCCACTCACGATGATCGCCGGTCAGCGGTAAAAGATAAGCCAAGCACTGATGCTGCTCGAGATCATCGGGTGATTGAGGGGTTCCGTTTTTGGCTAAATATTCTGGTGAAGCATAGGCAGCAAAACTAAGATTACAGAGCCTGTGCGAGACCACCCGGTCGTCTGTCACAGGACCGATATGGACAACGGCATCGACTGCTTCGTAGGTCAAATCTACGAGCCGATCACTCAATTCAATGTCAACACTGAGTTCAGGGAAGCGCTGTGTGAACGCCCACATTTTTGGGACAATTACGCGGCGACCAAATCCAACAGGCATCTGCAGCCGCAAGCGGCCTTTGGGTGTTGCCGTGGCAGCGGTTACGGCTGTCTCTGCATCTTCGATTTCAGTCAGAATCTGTCTGCAACGCTCAAAAAAACTTGCCCCTTCTCCCGTCAGGCTGACCAGTCGCGTGGAACGGGTGAGTAGTTTGACACCAAGTTCTTGCTCTAGACGGGCAATGGATTTGCTGATCGCCGACGAAGTCAGGCCAAGTCGTTGCGCCGCAAGCGTAAAGCTGCGTGTTTCAGCGACTTTGACAAAAACGAGTAGTGCATTGAGGTTTCGCATGGCGGGAGTGTACTCATGAATCAAATTCAGTAATAGTCATTTATTCTAGCGAATTGACCCGAGTCACTTCAGTCGTTAGCATCAGGACTTCTACTAAGAGAGGAAAACAGCGAAAACTATGGAAAATCATCCCGCCTCCTTGTTGCCTGCAACACAAAGCAAATGATCATGTTGAAAAAAATATATGCAGGGTGCTTACTCGTCATCGCGCAATGTCTGATGATCCCCACTGCGCTTGCACATCCTCACATTTGGATCGAAGGCGCGATAGAACTTGTTTTTAATAGTCAAGGACAAGCGACGGCCGTTCGTCAGAGTTGGCTTTTCGACGAGCTTTTCTCTACCTACGCGCTACAAGGCATGCCCCGCGACAAGGCGGGTCAAGTGCCTAGCGCTGAGCTCGGCAAAATCACGGGGGAGTGGATGACCGCGTTAGCTGATCCAGAGTCGCACTTTTTTACAAAAATCACGCTTGGTGGAAAATCGCTTGCTTTTGGTGCGCCCCTCAACGCTCGTTCGACTTGGGATCCTAAAGCCAGCAAGCTCGTCTTGTCTTTTGAGTTGCCGCTTGAGTCGCCCGTTAAGATCGATGCAAAGGGACTCGAGGTCGACATCCAGGATCCCGGTTATTTTGTTGCGTTTGAGTACAAGGGTGGGGCGCGCGCCTTCAAAGGTATTGATGCACCCGAACAATGTAAATTTGGGTACATGCCACCTAGGCCTCTTGATCCTAAGACCGAGCGCCTGTTGTGGTCCATTCCTCCTACTCAAAAAGAGCTACCAGAGAATTTACGCGAGGCCGTGCGGCAACTCTCTCATCAATTTACAGTGAAGTGTCCTTGAGCATAGAAAAAATGACCATGATGCGCAGCGGCTTTCTTTTTCTCGCGATTCTGGCGCTAGCCTTCGGATTTTCTGATCTGACCATTGCGCAGTCCGCACACCCCTTTGCGACGCCAGAGCAACGACTCAGCATCCCAACCTCGGGCTGGTTTGCTGAGTTCACGGGCCAGATGGCCTCCTGGCAAGGACAGTTTTATCGCCAACTGACGGGTGCTGTACGTGCGTGGAAACAAGATGGCTGGGCTGCCTGGCTATTGCTTGGACTCTCGTTTGGCTATGGCGTTTTTCATGCCTTGGGGCCAGGCCACGGCAAGGCCGTCCTGACAGCTTATGTGTTGGCGAACAAGGAAACCATTCGTAACGGTGCCGTCCTTGCGATGCTTTCCGCATTTTTACAGGCGCTTGTGGCGATTGCTTTGGTTGCGATTGCAGCGGGTGTCTTGCAGGTCTCGGGTGTCGCGATGAATCGAGCGACGTGGTGGCTAGAGATCGCATCCTACGGCTTGATGGTGGCGTTGGGTGCTTGGCTTGTGATCAAGCACGTCCTACAACCTGTACTGAGCGCACTCCGGGAATGGAGGTCCGCACATGCTGTCAATGCACAGCACACCCACGCGCACCATTCACATACACATCTTCACCATACACCTCACCAACACACCCACGTCCACGATGAAAGCTGTGGTCATGTGCATATGCCGGATCCTGCCTTGATCGCGGGCCCGCTTAATTGGTCCAAGGCCCTTTCAGCGATTTTGGCCGTTGGACTTCGACCTTGCACGGGAGCGATTTTTGTCTTGGTATTTTCTTTGGCGCAGGGTTTTTTCATCGCAGGTATTGCGGCGGCGCTCGCGATGGGCTTAGGTACGGGATTAACTGTCGCTGCTTTAGCCTGCTCATCTCTGTGGATTAGTCAGGTAGCCGCCCAGTCTGACAGCGCCTCTCAGCGATTTTGGCAAAAGGCACTCATGCTGGTACTGCAGGCATTGGCCTCAGTGGCGGTCTTGGCGCTTGGGTTGTTACTGCTCAGCGCAGCACTCAGCACAGGAACGACTGGCCATTAATCAGCAGTCTTTGCAGCGCCCGTAGAGCGTCAGATCATGGTCTTCGACTCTGAACCCTTTGGGTGCCAGCATTGCAAGATTAGAGGGGCAGGAATGTATGTCAAACACCTTCTGGCATTGATTGCACTGAAAGTGATGATGATGCCCGTGATTGCCGAGTTCAAACCTAGGATTTTCACCTGGTAAGACGACTTGTCGTAGTGTGCCATCCTCGACCATGGCTTTGAGGTTTCTATAAACCGTCGCAATACCAAGCCCCGGCACACTTTGACCAGCCAGATCGAGCACCTCCTGCGCAAGCAAGGGCCGACCGGCATTTTGCAGGGCTTGTTTAATCGCTGAGCGTTGACGAGTAGAGCGTTCCATTGAGTCTAATGATAGTGTATTATCATTATCATTGCGAGTTATTGAATCCAACCCTCAATTTACACTTGTTTACGAGCTTTGCATGTCCTCCGACTCATCATCACCGCGTCAGTCGCCTCAGCACACCCACGCGCATGCGCATAATCACGCGCATAATCACGCGCATGATCACTCGCATGACCATTCGCCTGTCGTAGGGACTGAACACGCCTCTGGGCCAGTGACAGACCTCAAAAGCCCGGTTTTGATTGGCGTGTTTCAGCGACTGTTCTGGACAGGCGTCATGCTCGTGGGCTTATGGTTGGTTGTTTTCTGGGCGTTGCATACATGAATGATACGCACGCATTACATTCTAGTACCAAGGCGATCGAAATTCGTAATCTGACGCTTGCCTATCAAGGGCATCCGGCCGTGCATCACCTCAGTGGCGCCTTCGAAGCAGGATCCTTGACTGCGATTGTCGGCCCGAATGGGGCTGGTAAAAGCACCTTGCTCGCTGCCTTGTCGGGTCAAAAGAGAGGGACAGAAGGAACAATCGATTTTGCGCCTGCGATTCAAACCACGCAAGGCCGTGCCTCCAAGCTCGCGTATCTACCGCAGCAATCCGCCATTGATCGTGAGTTTCCAGTGCGCGTGTTGGATGTTGTCGCCCTTGGTGCTTGGCGCGAGTTAGGGAGTTTTCGTCCCGTCTCAGTTGAGATCCGCGCGCGAGCTTCGGAAGTACTCGCAGCAGTGGGTTTAATCGGTTTTGAGCGACGTTACATCGGCGAACTTTCTGTCGGTCAACTGCAACGTGTCTTGTTTGCCAGACTCCTGATGCAGGATGCTCAGATCATTTTGCTCGACGAGCCTTTTAATGCGCTGGATACGCGTACGGCTGAGGATTTATTGGGCGTCGTACTCAACTGGCATCGTCAAGCACGTACGGTCATCGCTGTGCTCCACGATATCGACATGGTGCGTCAATATTTCCCACAGACCTTGTTACTCGCCCGAGAGGTCATCGCCTGGGGAGGGAGCGCCGAAGTCCTGACACCAGAAAATCTAACACGCGCACGTCAGACTGCCGAATACTGGGACGATCGGGCACCTTGGTGCATTCGTCCCCCCGAGAGCGGGAGCAGAGGTTGATCATGCTCGAATGGGGAACATTGCTCTATAGCTGGGTCATCGCGCCTTTTGCGGATTATGGCTTTATGAAGCGTGCCCTAATCGCCTGCGTGGCGATTGGACTGGCCTGTGGTCCGATCGGTACGATCCTTGTGTTACGGCGCATGAGTCTGGCCGGTGATGCGATTGCACATGCGGTATTGCCGGGTGCAGCCGTTGGCTTCATCTTTTTTGGCTTGTCTTTGCCGGCCATGACGATAGGTAGTTTTATCGCTGCGGCCTTGATGGCCTTGATGGCCAATTTTGTGACGCGCTGGACCAGTCAAAAAGAAGACGCCAGTTTCGCCTCGTTTTATTTAATTGCGCTCGCCTTAGGGGTGCTGCTGATCTCTACTTCAGGCAGCAAAGTTGACCTGTTGCACTTCTTGTTTGGAAGCGTGCTGGCCGTCGATGCGGAATCTTTGTTGATGATTGTGGGCGCTTCGACTGCCTCACTATTGCTCATGACTGTGATTTGGCGTCCCTTGATGCTGGAGTGCTTTGATCCTGGCTTTCTGCGCTCTGTCGGTGGGCGTGGGGCCGTGGTCCATCAGCTTTTTATGCTGATGGTGGTACTCAATTTAGTGTCTGCTTTTCAGGCGCTCGGCACATTGATGGCGGTCGGCTTGCTGATGCTGCCGGCGACTGCCGCAAGATTTTGGTGCTTTGGCGTCGTCGCCCGTTCATTGCTTGCAGCTGGCTTCGGTGGGCTCAGCGGCGCCTTTGGGTTGTTGGTGTCCTACCACGCCAACTTTCCTTCAGGGCCGTCGATTGTTTTAGTCGCAGGGGTCTTTTATTTGGTTTCGCTTTGCTTCGGTACGCGCGATAGCTTCCGATTAATCCTATTTCCCACGCCTCAGCACAAGGAATCATGATGCTCAAGACGCTTCTCGCCAAAGTACGATTTTTAACGACGTTGGTTCTGATCGGCGTCATTGCGCCCGTCATGGCCAACGAACCACTCCCTGTCGTCGCGAGCTTTTCTATTCTCGCGGATATGATCAAGCAAGTCGGCGGACCTCACGTGGCGGTCACCAGTCTGGTTGGACCCAATTCGGATGCTCATGTTTTTGATCCTACCCCCGCTGATGCGAAACGGTTGGCGTCCGCTAAACTCGTCGTCGTCAATGGACTTGGTTTTGAAGGATGGATGAGTCGCCTCATTCAGTCCTCCGGCTATAAAGGGCCTGTATTGACCGCTAGCAAAGGCGTCAAGACCATCCCGATGGCTGAAAGTGATCATGGTCACGGCCATAGCCATTCGCATGCCGCCCCCGATCCGCACGCATGGCAAAGCTTGCTCAACGCGCGGCAATACGTTGAAAATATCCGAGTCGCTTTGAGTGCCGCCATGCCCGCGCACTCCGCAGACTTTCAGTCTCGCGCGACAGACTATCTCAAGCAGATTGATGCGTTGGAGAAAAGCACTCAGGCGCGCATTGCCGCTGTGCCAATGGAGCGTCGCCGCGTGATTACTTCTCATGATGCGTTTGGATATTTCGCGCGCGCTTACAAGGTGACTTTTTATCCACTTCAAGGTTTATCAACGGCGAGTGAGCCCTCTGCCGCAGATGTTGTGCGCATCGTCAATGAAATTAAAAAGAACAAAGTCACTGCGATTTTTGCGGAAAATATCTCTGATCCGCGTGTCTTAGAGCGTGTAGCTAAGGATACAGGCGCCAAAATTGGCGGTACGCTTTATGCCGATGCCTTGTCTGTACCTGGCACGCAGGCTGATACCTATTTGAAAATGTTCGAACTCAATGTGTCGACAATCGTAGCGGGTATTTCGGCTCCAATCAAACCCTAAGCGGGTGAGTGCGGCATTAGCATTTTGTTGCAATTAAATCCTTCAGATGAGAATCATTATCGTTTAGAATGCTTGCATGGATAAACGATCTTCTCCTCTGTCTCACACGTCTGCGTTGCAGCAGTTCCGTCTCCCAGCACATTCAGTGTCCAACGCTTATTCCTCGGCCAAGGACGTGTTGCGTATGACGAGTCAGCAGTTGTTTGCGGGCGCTTCTGAGCTGGAAATTACGCACCATGGTGCTCAGTATCGGTTACGTCAGACCGCTCTAGGTAAGTTGATTCTGACCAAATAAACTCTTTTTGTTGCACAAGCCAGCCATCGCCAGCCAGTGCCTAAATTCATTTAGGACACACGTATGCTGCGCTGTCATGATGCTCGAGCCCTTAGTTTTCGCCCCGTTCATTTCACACGTCGTTTCACCTCAGACCTTTTTGTCGGACTGACATGCAGTCTGTCAGCGGGCCTTTATTCCGCGGCAGCGATCGCTCAGAGCCCAGGACACTCCCTCACTCAACTCAAAGAAGTGACGGTGAGTGCTTCGCGGGGTGAACGTCGCGTTGATGAGGTGCCTGCTTCGGTCACCGTGATCACTGCTGAGACGATTGAGCGAGAAGGCGCGCGCGATTTAAAAGAAATTTTCCGCCATGAGCTCGACGTCACGGTCCCTTCGGGGCCAACCCGTTTTAGCAATGCGGGTACCTCAACAGGGAGGTCGGGTAACGCGGGTGTCAATATTCGAGGGTTAGGTGGCAATCAGGTGTTGATGTTGGTGGATGGGATTCGCGTACCCAATGGTTTTTCGTTCGGATCGTTCACGACAGGGCGTGCAGATTATCTGGATGTGGATGGGCTCAAATCCGTTGAGGTCCTCAGAGGACCTGCCTCGACACAGTATGGGAGTGATGGGCTCGCGGGGGCGGTGAGTTTTCGCACACTTGATCCTTCCGACCTGTACCAAAAAAATACCAAACAGGGCGGCTTTGCGCGAACTGGATATGCCGGTATCGACCGCTCTTGGTCCAACACCTTAGGGCTGGCAGGAGAGCGCGGTTCCTGGCAGGGGATGATTCTCGGCAGCTTCCGTTTAGGACATGCCACCAGCAACCAAGGCACGAATCAGGCACTCAATATCGACCGTACCGCCCCTAATCCTGTTGATTACAACAATCGGTATTTGCTGGCCAAGGCGATATTGACGATTGATCCGCAGCAACAGCTTGGGCTCACTCTCGAATCACAGCGTCGCACACAAGCGACCGAAGTCTATTCGGCCCGTGCAGTGACGCCCATCCGACCACTGGGGACCTTGGGTTTCTCGGCCTTGGATCGCATCAATCGCGATCGTGTCTCGGTCGAGCATCGTTATAGCAATCTGAGTGCAGCTTGGATACAAAAGGCAGAAACGCGCGTCTATTGGCAGGATGCGCAGATCAATCAGTTTGCAACCGAAGATCGCTATCGCGCCCGCCCAAGAACGCGTGACAATACCTATCAGACGTCTGTTATCGGTGCTGCAACGCAATTTGAAAGCAACTTGACGACCGTCCTAGACCAGCGGCTCACGTATGGTGTGGACTGGAGTCAAGCAGATATCAGGGGCATCCGCGACGGTACCGTCCCTGCTTATGGAGGCGTTTTTCCCGACAAACCTTTTCCGGACACACTCTACACGCTCAGTGGTGCTTTTTTGCAAAGTGAAATTGAGCTCGGGGATGTCACTATTACGCCGGGGGTACGTTTTGACTATTACCGCATTGCGCCCTCTTCAAACCGGTTGACGCAGGGCGCGCAGCGCGGTGGACCGCAGCACCCCATCCAAAACCACCCCAACCACCCCAATCAACCAACCCCACCAACCACTTCAACCGGCCAGGCCGTCACTCCACGTCTCGGTGCCGTATGGTCCTTGCACCCTATGTTTGCACCCTATGCACAATATGCGCAGGGGTTTCGTGCGCCCACGCCAGATCAGGTCAACAACGGATTTAGAAATTTAGCCTCAGGCTATACCAGTATCGGCAATCCTAATCTACAGCCTGAGTACGCCGACAGTATTGAAATTGGATTGAGAGGCTTTGACGAGTCAATCAGCTATTCACTTTCAGCTTTTGATAACCACTACAAAAATTTCATTAGTCAGCAAATCGTAGGTGGAGCAGGGCGGCCTTCAAATCCAACCGTCTATCAATACGTCAACCTGACACGCGCACATATCCAAGGTGTCGTTGCCAGAGCGGATTGGCGTTTTGATAAAAACTGGGGATTCGAGACGGGTTTTGCTTATTTAAAAGGGGACTCCACGATCAAGGGTCGCAAGCAGCCTCTTGATTCGATCCAGCCTCTCAAAGTCTTGCTCGGGCTGCGTTATGACGAGGCAACGTGGGGCGCACGTGCGGACTGGGTATGGAATGCAGCGAAAAGCTCCTCCCGTATCGCACTGTCTTCACCAGAGCAATACGCCACGCCAGCATACGGCACCTTGGATCTAGGTTTGTATTGGAAACCTGCAGCGCATTTCACACTCAATGCCAATGTCAACAACGCGTTTGACACCAAATATTGGCGCTGGTCCGACGTGAGTGGTTTAGCGGCCAACAGCAACATCAAAGATGCCTACACAGCACCAGGTCGCAATATTCAAGTTTCCATCCGATACGACTTTTGATTCAAGAGATTGTTGAGTACGACGTCCACACAAGGAGAATTTTTATGTCCGAAGCCAACCAGACAGTCCGCGCAGCGTTCGCCACGATGCGTCGTGAGGGCCCCCGCAGACATCGCGATATTGCCAAGATCTTGTCGATATCAGAAGCTGAACTACTTGCAGCGCATTGCGGTCCCATTGACCCCGAAGAAGCCCTCACACTTGAAGTGACCCGTTTAAATACGCAGTGGCCAGAACAAATATCAAGCATTGCGTCTCTAGGATCTGTGATGGCCTTAACCAGAAATACCTCATGTGTTCATGAAAAGATTGGTATTTACAGTCCTGTTAGTCAGGCTGGTGACATCGGACTTGTGGCGGGCGAAGCGATTGACCTGAGACTATTTTATAAAAATTGGTATGTGGGTTTTGCCGTGATTGAGCAAACGGCTCGGGGTGTGCAACATAGCCTTCAGTTCTTTGATCGAGGTGGAGTTGCGATTCACAAAATATTTTTACGTCCCGAAAGCCAGAGCATTGCCTTTGAAGAGATCAAACATCGATTCGCTGCAGCGCTGCAGACTCCCATGATCTCAATGTCCCCACGTGTCGGGGCTAAACCAGAACGAAACGATGCCGAAATCGATATACCTGGATTACAAAAGGATTGGACCGCCATGCGCGATACTCATGATTTCTTTTTGATACTCAAAAAACACAATGTCTCAAGACTTCAGGCATTTCGTCTGATTGGGGCTGCTTATACGCAACAGGTCAAGACAGGTGATTTTCGGCGGGTATTGGGTCTTGCCTCGGATAAAAAAATCCCAGTCATGGTGTTTGTCTCCAATTCTGGGGTGATTCAAATTCATACTGGGATTGTTAGCAATATCTCTGTGACGCAAGGTTGGCTCAATGTGCTTGATTCAGATTTCAATTTACACCTCAGGCAGGATTGCATTTCTAGTGCGTGGATTGCTCGAAAGCCAACCGTAGATGGTGTGGTGACATCGCTAGAGTTGTTTGATCATGGTGGTGAGGTCATCACCATGATATTTGGTCAGCGCAAACCTGGTTTTCCTGAAAACATCCAATGGCGTGCGTTACTAGATGAGTTGTCGATAGGGGGACGTGTATGCGCCGCATAACACCTGCCCGGCTTCCTGAAACGCTGGCTTTTTTAATGCGTCGTCGCGCACTTAGCCGTCTCGGTACCATCGGCGTCTTGGCGATGAGTCAAAAAATTCATGCGAAAAGTATGAGTGTTCGACCCCCAAGGATTGTCTCGGTGGGCGGTGCCTTGACTGAGATTGTCTATGCCCTAGAGGCGCAGTTCTGCCTCGTAGGTGTGGACTCGACCTCAAGCGTCCCACAGCAAGCGCAGCTTCTCCCGCAGGTCGGCTATGCACGCCGACTATCCGCAGAGGGTGTTTTGGCGTTATCCCCCACCTCTGTTTTGGTCACTGAGGAGGCAGGTCCGGCAGAGGTGCTTCGTCAAATTTCTGCTGTCGGCGTACCTGTTGAGGTCATGGATTCTGGATACCGCTTCGAGGGACTGGTTCAACGTATCGCTCGTATCGGCAGACTCTTATCTTGTGAGGCGGAGTCTGTTGCGTTGATTGAGCGTCTGAGTCTGGAGTGGAGCGAGGTTTGCGCATCGGTCTCTCACCAAAGTACAGTGCGCCCTCGCGTGCTCTTTCTTTTTGCGCACAGCACAAGTCGTCTCATGGCTGCAGGCATGCAAACGGGTGCCCATGCGATGATCGAGTACGCAGGTGCGATCAATGCAACTTCAGGTTTTACAGGTTTTAAGCCTCTCACACCCGAGTCTTTGATCGCTGCACGGCCAGACGTCATTTTACTGACAGAACATGGATTTCGTAGCTTGGGAGAGCGCTCGTCCGTCCTCAAGCTTCCTGGATTCAGTCAAACGCCAGCGGGTCGTCATCAACGTATCGCGGTGATGGACGCAAGCTTGTTGCTCGGTTTTGGTCCAAGGTTACCTATGGCCGTTCAAACATTGAGTGAACAGTTCAGGACTTCGGTTATTGCATGAGTGCTCTTAAAAATCCAAGGACCTTGGTTTTTCTGCTTTCTTTCATCGCACTTTTTCTAAGCATTCTGGTTGCACTACAAACGGGTGCTTTTCCGATCAATGCTGAAGTTTGGTTCTCAATGCTCAGAGGTGATCACACAATATTCACCGCATCTCAACACGGCGATATGTATGTTCTTTGGTATTTACGTATTCCGCGCGTGATGCTTGCCGTATTCATGGGGGCCGCCTTGGGTCTGGCGGGCACCTTGGTGCAGGGCTTGTTTCGTAATCCCTTGGCAGATTCGAGTTTGCTAGGGGTGACAACGGGGGCAGCCTCAGCCGCAGCTCTCACGATCGTGCTGTGCTCAGGGGATCGTATTGCCATGTTTGGGATTGCCAAAATCTGGCTATTACCCATCATGTCGTTTTTGGGTGCTTTTTTAACGTGTATGACGCTCAATATAAGTTCGAAATGGCTTGCGCCAGGTTCAATTTCTGGACTGCTTTTGTTAGGCATTGCTTTAAATGCACTAGGTGTTTCGATCATCGGTTTGTGTACGTATCTCGCGACTGACGAGCAATTACGGAGCCTATCCTTTTGGACACTAGGTTCATTGGCCGGTGCCAATTGGACGATGGTTGTGATAATGAGCCTCTTGATTGTGCTTGTTTATGCCTGTTCAAGTCGCATGGCACAGCATCTAAATGCCCTGAGCCTGGGTGAAGTCACGGCGGCGCATCTCGGCATTGTTGTGAGTAGGTTGCGTTGGTCTATTTCTGTGATGGTTGCGTTATTGGCTGGACTGTCGGTCGCCTTTTGTGGGGTGATCGGCTTTGTTGGTCTCCTCGCACCCCATCTCGCGCGAGCCCTTATTGGCGCGGACCAGCGAGTTTTGTTGCCTCTTTCAATGGTCATGGGCGCATTGTTGATGCTGACGGCTGACACCATCGCACGGACGATTGCCATTCCCGCCGAAGTGCCCGTAGGTATTTTTACTGCTTTATTGGGGAGTCCTTTTATGATCGTGTTGTTACGTGCCCGTCGGCATCGAATTGGGTCATGACGATGCTTCTAGTCGATGAGGTGGTTAAGAAACTGGGGAGGCGCTCTTTTGGTCCCTATTCACTTTGCATTCATCACAAAGAGTGTGTCGCCATCGTAGGTCCGAATGGTGCTGGCAAGTCAACACTCCTAAAGCTCATATCGGGTACCTATCCACCAAAGAGCGGACGTATTTTTTTCAATCATCGACCCCTTAGCTCTTGGACCGCACAGGCGCTGAGCCAAAATCGTGCTGTTTTGTCACAGTCTCAAGATATTGCGTTTGCGCTCCCCGCTCGGATTGTGATCGGTTTAGGTCGCGTCGCGCGCAAAAACGACCCTCAACATCATCAGATTATTGCTCAAGCGGCTGACTTGCTCGAGGTCACGCATCATTTGGATCAGACGATTGATACTTTGTCAGGTGGTGAGTTGGCGCGCGTCCATCTTGCGCGCATTGTGGCGCAGCTCTGGGATGTTGAGCAGGGTTTGATATTGATGGACGAGCCGATGGCCGCCATTGATCCAGGGTGTCAAGATTTTTTATTGGAAACCTTGATGCGTTTTGCACACATCCGCAAGCATGCGGTGATTGCCGTCATGCACGACCTCAATCATGCATTGAGATATTTCAATCGACTCGTGCTGGTGCATCCAGCAGGAAAATTAGAGACGGTAACAAGTGGCATAGAGGCAAAAAATGCCTTAGAAAATTTATTTAAGGTGCGTTTATCTTGTCTCAGAGATGAACAAGGCGATCATGTGATGCTACCGCTGAGATCAACGCATATGAAAAGAGTTGAGTCGCCTCTGTCGTTAAAACTGCCAGGTCACACCTGAAATGATAGACCAGTTGTATTCTCGACTTGGGCTGCCTAGAGCCCGACTTCCGATGACACCCAAACCGAGTTGTACATTTTTAATGGGTGCATATACTGCGCCAATTTGGGCATAAGCAACTTGAGCACTTGTGGCATTTGGATTTGTATCGAGTCCTGCATCTAAGCCAAGCTTCCATTGTTGGTTCAATACCCAGACGGGTGCGACAGAGACTCCCCACAGATTCTGGGCCTGTTGTTCCTCAGCGCCGCTGTAGGAAAAGTTGCTGGTGTAGCGTGCATTGAGGTGAATTTCATAGGTTGGCTGCAGGTAGGAGCTGATCAGCGACACGGTGCCATTTGTTTTGCCGTTACCGAGTCCAGAGGCTTCCATGCTGCGCGAGACAGGCGTTAAAAGTGCCGGTTTTATAGCGAAGCTCCAGCCTTCTTCGGCATTTCCTGCAAAGCGCCATTTAAGACCAATGGCTGAGTTCATCCAGCCATTAGTCGGTGAGGTTTGTCGAACGATCCCAACGAACACGTCAAGGTCGTCTGTTAACCCACGTGTGTAGGTGATGGGAAAAGCGTTGCTCGTGCCGTAGTCACCAGGAAAGTACGTTCCGTCCGCTGCAACACCCACGCCTCGCTCTTTGGTAAAGACGTAGTTCAGTTCGAGCTGATTACCACCTTCGCCTTGTGTCCCTGTGTCATCGGTCACAAAGGGGAAGTAGGCGTGAGAAGGTAATGATAAAAAAAATGACGCTGAAGTCATGAGCGAAAAAACGAATGCGCGCAAACTAAGACTTGAAGCACAGAGGGTCACAAGCGACTCCAAAAGATGACATTGACAGATGTCATATTTTAGATGATCGCTCGCTGCTAAAGTAAAAAATTACTGCGCCTTAATACCTGCGGCTTGAATGACTGCGCCCCATTTTTCAAGCTCTGCATTTAAATGCGAGGATAATTTTTCTGCAGATCCGCCTAGCGTAGTCGCACCAATGGCGGCGAGCTTCTTTTGGAAATCAGGATCTTTTAAAACGGCATTGATTTCAGCATTCATCTTGTCGACAATGGGTTTGGGTGTGCCTTTTGGGGCTAGCATCGCGAACCATGTTGAAGATTGCAGTTTTGGAAAGCCTAGCTCGGTCGTGGTAGGAACATCCGGTAAGGCTGGTGAGCGCGTATCAGACAAAATTGCGAGAGCTCTGACTTTTTCCGCCTTAACCTGACTCGCGATACCGGGCACGAGCTGGAACATAAGTTGGATATCATTTGCGATCATGTTGGTGGTGGCGGTACCCGGCGCGTTGTAGGGTACGTGAACCATTTTTGCACCGGTCTGCGTCATAAACAACTCTCCCGCTAAATGCATAGAGCTTCCGATTCCTGTTGAGCCAAAGTTCAGCTTTCCAGGATTGTTTTTGGCGTACTCAACGAATTCTTTAAGTGTTTTGACTGGCTGCCCATTGTTGACGACCAGAATATTCGGGACATCACAAATCAATGCGATAGGCGTGAAATCTTTTTGCGAGTCAAAGCCTGGCGTGCTGTAGAGCTTGGGGCTGACAGCCAAGGTACCTGCCCATGAAAATAAAAAGCGATAGCCATCCGGAGCGCTTTTCGCAGCAAATGTCGCGCCAATATTTCCGTTAGCGCCAGGTTTATTTTCAATGATAAAACTTGTTTTGAGTCTGGTGGCTAATTGTTCCGCCAACATCCTGGCGATGGTGTCGCCTGTGCCACCGCCTCCTGGTGCGGGGACAACGATGTGAATAGGTTTTCCAGCCTCAGGCCATGTCTGCGCCGAAGTGGGCGATGAGAATATTGCCGCCAGCAAGGCAGCACCGGTGAGTGTTTTAAGCATGGATTGCATAGATTTCTCCTGATTGAGAATGTCAAGCTGAGGGAAAGACAGGTTCGCCGAGATTGAGCATCAAGCGATTTGCCCAAGCGAAAATGGCGACAGAGTGAATCAGGTCCAGAATTTCAGCATCGTCTAAGCCGACATTTTTAAGCGCTTGGATATCAGAGGCAGATACTGTGTCAGGTTTTTCAGTTAGCAGAATACTGAACTGAACAATCGCCTTTTCTCGGTCAGTCGTTCCAGCCGTACGAGGATCCGTGAACACTTGTTTGATACTGTCATTTCTTTTGGCGAGTTGCTCGAAACGCTGAGCATGCACTGAGGCGCAATACACGCATCCGTTGATACGGGATACTACTGCGGTGGAGAGTTCACGCTCGGCACGGGGCATCCCACCGGGTGCATACATGATGGCATTGAACGCGGCGGAGCGCTGTCGCAAAATATCAGGCTGGTGCGCGAGAAAAAGGTAATAGTCAGATTCTTTTGCCTTGGGGTGGCTTTCTTCGAGGATCGCGATCTGTTCGGCGCTTGCTTCGCTGATCTTGACGACGTCGAGCCATGCTTTCCAATCCAGTGTTTCGTTGGTAAAGCCTTTGATGCGGATGACTTCGCTCATGACTGTGCTCCTTGCGTATTCAAGGCTTTCAGGGCATGAAGTCCTGCATAGACTCTTACCTGGTACGACACGAAAGCAACTAACTGGGACAGTGCGGTAATCTGAGGCGTGGTGAGCCCCGAGGCCTGCAGGGCAAGTAGTGCTTGTTTGTCTGCTTTGATGGGATCCGTGATCAGAGCTGCGGTAAATATCAGTATCTGTTTGAGACGCAGATCCTCGAGTTGAGCAAGTTGAGCGCTTGCCACAACTTGGATCGTATGGTCTGGTACGCCTAAGGCCGAGAGTCTATTCGCGTATTCATGTTTCAATGCCTGCGACGGCGTGAGGGTACAGGCAAGCAAGGCCACGAGGAGTCGATCACTGACTGACAGTCCCTCTACAGGACCACCAAGCAGCAGATCCTCGCTTGCCTGTGTCGCATCCACTACTTTTGTGCGCTGATGCCTGATCTCGTAGGTCTGTGAGCCAGGGACGAGTTCGAGCAGACGATCTAGCGTATCCGGTTTATTTTGCAATGCTTCATGATTTGACATGTCTCTTCCTGTTCAATGATTGCAAGTGATCGTTAGTGAGTGTTTTTAAGGATCTGCGGTGGCAGGGCGGCAGACCACTCATCACCCATGATCTCAGGTTCTGCAAAGTTTTTGATATTTTCAAAGTGCTCAGCGACATCCTCTCTATAAAACAAACTCACGATGCCTTGAGCGAGCCTCTTGGCCCCATCGCTGATCGCGGGAATATCACCCGAGACGGTGCCGTGGGAGAGGGTGGCCGGATAGCAAAACACATGAATCCGCTCAAGGCCGGGACATTGACCTGGATTCTTTTCTTTTAAGTCAAAAATTGTCCCCAAGTCGGGGGAGTCTTGGAGCTCCCTATCCTCGAGACCGACTTCATGCTGGTAGCGGTCACCCCACGTGCGCAGATGTTTGGCAATCACTGCGTATTCAGGGCGGGCGAGCCAGTCTATTTTGAATCCCGTCGCAAAAATCAGAAAGTCGAGTTCGAACACGCCTTTGGGAGTACGAATCGTCAAACTACCCTCGGCGTTGACGGTGATGTCATCGATGGGACATCCTAGATTGAAACGTGCATTGGCGTGTTGGGATACGCGCAAGGTGCTCCCGCGCGGAGGCGGCACTTGTTGCGCATTGATGTAGTGACGAATGCGCCATTTCCATTCATCTGGCAAATCAATATGACCATGTGTCAGTCCCGGATTGCCAGCGCCCTTGCCTTTATTGATTCGAGGTAAGTCTGAGCGTCTGATTAGCATGTCGACGCTCTTTGCGCCGCACTCGAGCGCGGTCGCTGCGCTGTCCATGGCCGAGGCACCTGCACCAATCACGCCCACGCGTTTTCCCTTGAGTGCGTGATAGTCGAGGGAATCTGAAGAGTGTGCTTTGAACTGAGGGGGGACTTTGTCTGCAAAGTGGGGGAGTGACGGACCACCGAGACCATCCCGTCCAGAGGCGATAACGACTCGTCTCGCTAAAATCTTTTCAATGCCCTTGGGGTGTTGCACTAAGAGCTCGACGAGTTGATCCGCTCTAGGATTGACTTCTAGCACCTGATGTTCATTTCTAATATCGAGTTTGGTGACCTTGCGATACCAGCGCAGATATTGCATCCATTGCGTGCGTGGGATTTTGTCGAGCTCAGTCCAGGCCTGTGTACCAAACTGGGCCTCAAACCAGGCGCGAAAGGTGAGGGCAGGCAAGCCGAGTGCTGGACCTGTTAATTGCTTGGGCGATCGCAGTGTTTCCATGCGTGCAGTGGTCACCCACGGTCCTTCATAGCCCTCGGGTGCGCGATCAAACAAGACGGGATGGAGTCCCAAGAGATTGAGTGCCATACCTGCTGCGAGTCCCGCCATCCCCGCGCCAATGACGGCGACTTCGATGACAGGTTGTCCCTCGTGCGATTTTTTAATCATCCAGGGCTTAGATGGAAGTTCTAGCCACGAAAGATCTTGCCTAAGTCTTGCTTCAAGCAAATCAAGGCCATGTTGAGCGTGTGCTTGCATGAGGAAGAGAGCCGAAATCAGAAGGGTCTGAAATGAAATGTTACTTTTTATTGTCTACTACTAATGGACTTAAAGGCAAATGTTTCTTCTTTATAAGCAAATAAGCTCAGAGCTAACGCCACCGTTCTGGAAGGGCTGATTTTCTATTCCTAGATTCAAACCAGCCATCAATCAGCATTTTCGGGATAATCAATCCCATCGTCATTGCCATCACAATCAGAAAGATAGTGGTGCCATTAAAGACAACACTCGTCAACATTGCGAGAGTGGCGTCAATGTCCGCGCGATAAACCTCGACCAGACCACTGGCGAGTTTTAAAACAAAAATACCGGGCATCATCGGTACCACAGCACCAAAGGCGAGGGCGGCAAAGGGGAGTTTCAAGTATCTCGCCAAAATTGCGGTGATGGTGCCCGCGATCAGGCAGGCGACGAATGCACCAAGCACCACTCCACCACCGTTTTCCAATATGAGCCAGCGAATCGCATGGCAAAGCATGCCCACCAATAGCGGTGCAACGAGGATTCGCCAGGGGAGAGAATATAAGGCACCAAAGGCTGAGATGACGACCCCCGCAGAAACGATGTCAAGCCATAGCGGAACTTCATCTGGCGGCATGCTATGGGTTAATGAGCCGTTTGTGATCATGAGACCCACCAGAAGTCCTGTGCAGATCACCAAGAAAATCATGAGGCTATATGTAAAGCGCGCGACACCCAGGCTAAAGCGACCTCTCGCTAAATCGAGTGACGCATTTAATACATGCGCGCCCGGCATGAGCATCATGCAGGGAATGATGTCTACAAATTGTAGTGGCATACCTGCAAAGAAATGTCGCGAAGCTCCACCTATCAGGCCCGCGACCGACGCTGCAACAAGAGGCTGTACAAATAGATTTTCACCTGCAAGAGCGCGGCGCAAGATCGCGCCTAACGCAGCAGAAAAAAATATTAAAGCAAGCGCGAGTGAGCTTGTGACGCCAAAAATCAAACCAAGCGCTGCAGCCCCCAAGCCTGTCAACATCACAAAGCGCAGATAACTACTGGGTTGGAGGACTTCGATCGCCATGATTTCAACTTCCGCGCGAGAAACTTCCTCCTCAGTTAAAGGCGAGGGCAGGGCGGATACGCGATCAATCAAATGGATCGTTTCAGAGACCTTGTTCATCGCAACGCCAGTGGGCCGAATATGAACAGATACCTCACGCCATGGCGTGGATGCCGCCGCAGACCAAGGTCTAAAACGCAGAAGAATAAAATCCCATTGTGGCAAGACGACTACCTCGTAACCAAACGCACGCGCCAATCGCGTTGTCGCCTCAATGACGCGTTGAGTCGTTTGGCCATTCGCATGAAGTAGTGCCGCTGCCCGAAGGATGCACGCGATGCGGTCAGTCACCATAGACGGGTTTGTAGGCTATTTCTTTGATGTGCGCAGCAATATCCGTTGGCCGATCGACGCTCGCTAAGCCCTGATCAAAAACGTAAGTTGCAACTTTCGCAGCGGTATGTAAGGAGGCTGCAAGGATTTGCGACTGAGGCGGATAAATGAGACCTGAGTTCAGATCCTCTTGCGTGACCTGTTCAGCAACAGCCTTGGCGGCCACGATAAACATTTGTTGAGTCACACGCTTGGATTGTGTGGCGAGTACCGCCATCCCCATGGCTGGAAAGATGTAAACGTTATTGCCTTGACCGGGAATAAACGTTTTTGCACCTAAGGTCACAGGATCAAAGGGGCTACCACTGGCAAAAATTGCCTTACCGTTTGACCATTTGTAGGCCTCTTCGGCCGTACATTCTGAGCGCGAAGTCGGATTGGAGTAAGGGAAAATGATAGGCTGGGCATTGACCTTGGACATGGCCTCGATCACAGCCTGATTAAAGAGTTTGGGGACTGTGCTGACGCCGACGATTCCGTTTGGTTTGATGGCGTTGATTGCATCGACAAACGACTTGCATGGTGCATGTTGATGCGCAAAAGGCTTCTGAAAATCCGCTAAATCGGTGCGTGTGGATTCCACCAGTCCGTTGATGTCAAACAACCAGTTTCGACCGCGCGCTTCTTCGATGGTGAGCCCCTCCATAACCATGGCTTCGCTAATCAGCTCGGCAATGCCTGTGGCGGCAGAGCCAGCTCCCATAAAGAGAAAGCGCTGCTCGGTCAGTTTTTGACCGGTGATGCGAAGGGCTGCATACAGACCTGCAAGCGCAACACCTGCAGTGCCTTGAATGTCATCGTTGTAAGTACAGATCTTGTCTTTGTACGTTTCTAAAATTGGGACAGCATTAAAGTTTGCAAAATCTTCCCATTGCAAACAACATTTTGGATAAAGTGTTTGTACGGCATCGACAAACTCAGCGATGAACGCGTGGTATTCGTCGCCCCGCACACGCTGCTGACGCAAGCCGAGGTAGAGCGGGTCATCCAGTAGGGTCTGGTTGTTGGTGCCTACATCAAGCGTGATCGGAAGTGTGAGCTCAGGAGGAACGCCAGCGACTGCGGTGTAAAGCGCCAATTTGCCGATCGGGATGCCCATACCGCCCACACCTAGGTCGCCCAAGCCGAGAATACGTTCGCCGTCCGTGGCCACGATAAAACGAATGTCTTTTTGCGGCCAGTTCGACATCAACTCTTTCAAACGCCCTTTGGCACTGATAGGCAGATAAAGTCCGCGTGTCGCGCGGAAAATATGATCGAACTTTTGACAGGCCTCGCCAACCGTTGGCGTATAAACGAGAGGCATGAACTTGGCGGCATCAGACATCAGCACTGCATAAAAAAGTGTCTGATTACGACTTTGCAAGTCCATTAAAAACAAATAGCGCTGCAAATCTGTGTCGAGCATGTCAAGCTGGGCGTGAACCCGAGCCACTTGAAGCTCAAGGGTATCGACGCCAGGAGGTAAAAGCCCCTCCAGGCCTGCTGCTTTTCTCTGCGCTGCGGTAAACGCCGTACCGCGGTTCACGAGCGAGTCGTGCAGAACGGAATAACCTGTGTTTTGAATAGAGATCGACATCTTTGCAGCTCCGAGCGCAACGTTTTTATTTTCAACAAAATGTTAAATAAAAACCTCTTTAATGCTAGCAGAGTTTAACGTCGGTTTTTAACGAATAAACGTTAAAGTTTCGTTAGTGCTGGCCACCTGACAATAAATCCAGTTGATGGTCTTGAGTTCATTGTCGTGTAACTCGTCTGTCGCAGCAGCGCAGGCATCATGACAGACGATGACATCAAAACTTTCGTCAGCGAGACTACGAACCGTGCTCGAGACGCACTGATCCGTAAAAATACCCACACAAATGACATGCTGTACACCTAGGTTATTGAGCATGAGCCGCAGATTCGTGCCTGTCAGGGCACTGTCGGTCGTTTTTAACACGACGATTTCTTCGGGCTTTGGCGCGAGGGCATCGATGATTTGACTCTCCCAATCATTTTTGGGCAGCAGCAAATTATTGAAACCTGGCTTGCGTTGTGAGAGTGAGCGATCGCGCCCATCAGGGGTTTGACAAGCGATGCGCGCATGCAGCACGTTCATATCCTTTGACCGACATGCCTGGATCAAGCGTTGAATGTTGGGAATGACTTGTTGGTGCATGCGCGTCATGAAGGGCGCCCAACGAGCACGCTCTATGGGATCCTTAGATTCAGTGAGATAGGTATTTTGCACATCGATGACAAGCAAAGCGGTTTTAGCAGCAGCAAACTCAAGGTCGTCCGGAATAGGCGCCTGTTCGTAATAAAAAGAGCGGTAAGCCGTTTTCCAACTTTCTTGAGCCATACTGTTCTCCTGGTGTTTAAGCGTGTCACACTATTTACTATGGTTGAATATTTTTACTACGAATCAGTCGTTCCCATTTCGCTGTGTCTTGGGCTAATAACTCCGCCAATTGCTGCGGTGTCGAGGCAGCGGGTTGTGCGCCAGAATTGGCTAAACGCGTTTTAACCGCATCATTGGCTAGGACGCGCACGATTGCTTTATTGAGGCGATCGATTTCTGCGGGAGGCGTGGCTTTAGAGGTAAAGATCGCATACCAGTTATCAGAGTCTACGCCCTTGATACCCATTTCTTCAAATGTTTTGATATCCGGCAAAAGTGGATGACGTTGTGTTGCCGCTAGGCCAACAGGTTTGAGCTTACCTGCTTTGACGTTGTTGATCAGACCGGGGATATCTCCAAAAAATCCATCCACATGGCCTGCCATCACATCTGTAATCGCAGGTGCTGCGCCTTTGTAAGGGACATGGACTAAATTCGCACCGGTTTTATCGACCACTTGCTCCATCGCCAAGTGAGGCACGCTGCCAGCGCCCGAGGACGCCATCGTGGTACGCTGCTTTTTGGCATTGGCAACAAACTCGGCTGGATTGTTCGCTGGATTGTTTGGGTGAACGACCAGCAGCTCTACGTTATTGACCACAAGCGAGACAGGCGCCAGATCTTTTTGTGGGTTGTATGACAGTTTGGGGTAGAGGCTGGGATTGATGGCGACTGCGCCGACACTGGTCAGCCATAGGGTATTGCCATCGGGTGCGGACTTGATCACATAGTCGGCCGCTATCGCGCCGTTGGCTCCCGCTTTATTTTCAACAATGACGAGTTGACCCAGTTCCTTGGACAGTGCCTCGCTGATGCTGCGTGCGACAAAATCGACAGGACCTCCAGGAGGAAAGGCGACAATTAGTTTGGTGGTTTTGGCTTGTGCCATGGCAAATTGCGGTGCGGCAGCGATCATCAGGGTGCCGAGAAACGTATAGGCTATTTTTTTAATGGTGTTCTTCATGCTGTGTCTCCAAAAGAAATTGATTGTGATTGATAGCATTCATTAAAAAATTAACCACAGCGTACAGACATTCCGCCATCGACAACAATCTCAGTACCGGTAATGAATCGTGCCTCGTCCGAAGCGAGAAATACGGCTGCATTGGCAGTGTCTCGCCCGTCGCCCATAAAGGGTAAGGGTATGCGAGCTTGTCGCTGTTCGAGTAATTTTGCGACATCTCCGCCTGATCGTTGGCCCGCGAGCCTGACCTCAACCATGGGTGTGTGGAGTTGGCCGGGGACGATGGTGTTGACCCGAATGCCCTTCTTGGCATACTGAATCGCAACCACTTTGGAGAGCTGAATCACACCCGCTTTCGTCGCCGCATAGGCGACCTGTGCGGAACCCGTCCAGCGGGTGCCCGAGGTGGAAGACATATTAATGATCGCACCGCTACCTTGCTTTTCCATGATGGGCAAAACATGTTTACAGCTCAGAAAGACGCTTTTGAGATTGCTGTCGACCTGTGCGTCCCAAACGTCCTCGTCGAGTTCGACCGGTCCGCCAGAGGCTGAGCCACCCACGTTATTAATCAAGATATCGATGCGTCCCCATTTTTCAATGCACTGACGAACGATGTCGGCGATTTGGGCGCTCTGTGTGACGTCGCAGTGGGCAATTTCAATGTCACCACCGATCGCCTTGATGCGCTCAACGGTCTCGTCCATTCGGGCTAGATCCTTATCGACGCCAAATACTTTCGCACCTTCTTCGACGAAACGAACCGCCATCGCCCGACCATTGCCCCAGCCAGGTCCTACGGACCCTGCGCCCAAAATAAGGGCAATTTTTCCTTTTAATCTAGCTGTCATGTCATCCTCGGGTATTTGTTTTGATTGAGTTTAAAAGTGGCCATGCTTGTACAGTGCGCAAATTGTATTGGCTGGCAGAGTGATATTGTTTGTTAGAAATTCGAGTGTATGACCTGTTTCGCAATAGCGGTAAGATTTTGTGTTTTAGCTGAATGAATCCCCGACCCCCATCCCAGCTGGTAAGTCCCTGGATCATGCGTACCCGTAATAATAATTTCAGCTAATTTTCTATCTTTGAGTAAAGAATGAATAGCTCAGTCATTTTGTCAGTATTTGTCGGTATTAATAAACATTCTTTAATATAAAATATTCGGTAATATCATCCATAAATACTCATATTAAAGATTTATTATGACGATCAAAACCTTACTTGTTTTCTCATTGATATCCGTATCAATTGCACTTTCAGGATGTGGCGGATCAAACTCTAGCACTGCTGATTTAAACAGTAATACTACGGTCGCCTTTGCTAATCAAAGTGCGTTTAATTATGCTCAGGTTTCGATAGTCAATAGTGAGGGCAGAGAAACCTTTGTGATTGGGGACGTGCGCTGCCCATCTGGCGCAAAGAACTGCTATATCAATACTGATGTGACGATCAATGCAGGTGATGCGCTTTTATTTAAAAACTCCTACGGAGTCATGGTTGGCGCAATCACTGCTGCAGAATCATCGAGTGGTTATACACCACTGAGCCCAAGCTCGTTGTCTACCGGTTTCTATTTGGCCCAACGTCTATCGTCTGAGCTATTGAACGAGTCAGGTATCTCTTGGCAAGAATTTAACCAACGCACCCTCACTTTTTTTACAAACTACGATAGTCCCGATGGTAGTGCGGACCCGTTTGAGGAATTGGGCGATTATTATGCTAGTCAAATTACTAAGACCGCTGCTTCAGAAAGGGCTTTTTTAGATGCGCTAAAGGCTCGTCTTCTGGATTGGGAGATCGTTGACCCGAATGTTTTCCCAGGCACTCGAACCGCTGCAGCCAAATCCTTATTAAAGTACAAAGCTCTTTTTGCTAACAGTCATTTCACTTTGATATCTAAAGCCCATGCTCAAGAGGCTCCTTGTAATGCAGCCCTCACAACATTCTTATCTTTTGCTGGCGCTATTGGTCAGGTCCTCCCGATTGTGGGTGATGGAGTTCAAGCCGCCAGTGACTTGGGCGCGAGTTATTGTGCGGGGACCTCATCAGACACCACATTGATTTTGTCACAACTAAGTAATTTACAAACAAGCGTCAATAACATATCTAAAACGCTTGCTACCCTAAGCAATTTTGTTTTCACAAGAGAGGTCAACCTCAAGACTACAGAGTTTCAAGATCTTGCTCAAGCAGCTCGTCAATTAGACAAGGACTATCAGGGATTTCTAATTGCTAATAATAGCGCGAGCCTCGAGCAGTTTTTTGCGAATGCTGGCGGCTGGCAAGCTGGAGTGGCAAAGGGTAAGAGTCAACTACAAGCAATCTTGAATGCACCTTACACAAATGATGGTAGGGGGATCTATACACGCATCATACAAACTACAGCTAATGCTGACTTTGATACTTATCTGGCTGCGCTTTCGAATAGTTGTGGTCAATTAACGCTATCTTCACCCGAAAATTTTTTAGTTAGGCGTCAAATTTGCAATAACGCCATTATCGCAAATTCCGGCAGGTTGGTTGCGGCACAGTCAGTCTCTTTGCTCATTTTTAAAGATATATATGCGATCAGTAGTGTCCCAACGTTTCTCATAGGAGATCAAGCTGATTTTGCTCGAAATCGATACTTGAATTTTCGTGGGGCGGGTTAAGTAGTTGATTTATTGGTGTTGTTTCAAACATAGTCAAACTCAGGATTTGTAAAATTTCGTGAAGACTGTTGGGCAGTTTCAAACGTTTTTTGAGTATCGCGATCAGCACGTAAGTGCAGACCGCGATCCAAATTTGCGTCTTGACTGCGTTCTCGCTGGTACCCAGAAAGGTCTTGATTCGAAGGTGTTGCTTGATCCATTTGAAGAACAACTCGACCTGCCATCGCTGTCGATAGAGTGCGGCAATCATCTCGGGGCTGAGCGCAAAGTTGTTGGTCAGAAAGGTCAAGCGTTTGCCATTCTCGTCTTTGGCTACAACGCGACGAATCACTTGCGGATACTCTTTGGCGGTGTAGTAGACGGTGAGCACGCCGGTCTGATCGCATATGATTTGTGTGTTCGCGCGATCGACTGGTTGGGAGTATCGCCGCTGAAACTTTGTGTTGGACTTGGCTCGCGTGACAAAGAACGCTTGCGATTGATGAATGGCATAAAGCCGTTGGTAGTCGAGGTAGCCGCGATCCAGCAAATAGAATGCCCCTGGCTCGATAATAAGATCGTCCAGCACGTTGACCTCGTGCGTCTTGCCGTCCGTAATGCTGATAAAGCTTGGGATTGCGCCCCGCAGGTCGAGCAGCGTGTGGAGTTTGATCGCGCCCTTGGCTCGACGAAACGGTGCCCACGGATACATCGACAGGCACAGATCGATCGTAGTCGCATCGAACGCATAAACCGTTGCGTCCAAATCGATACCGAGAGGCTCGTCGATATAAAGCGGCCTCGCAATCCCAATCAGATGCTGAGCGTAATCGGCATAGATCTGCCAAGGACGCGTCGCGTTCGCATTGGCCAGCGTATTGCGAGACAGCGTCGCACAACGAAATCCCATGTGGTAAAGACGCTTGGCCTGTGCGCGAAGATTGACTTCGATGTCGCGAAGCGACTCCCGATATGTCAATTGAGCAAAGGCCATCGCGAGAAACTGATCCAAGCAGGTAAAGTCCTTGACCTTGTGATCGCCTCGATGCGCGGCGACGCAACGCCGAAAAGTTGTCAGTGGCAGATGCATCATGATCTGCGAGAAAACGAGTTTGCCTTGGTGCATGAGGGTTCCCCGCGAGAAGTCGCGAACAACCCTCAGTCTGCTCGAAATCAAAGTTGAAATCGAGACCAGACAAAATGACCGAATTAGGCAATAAAATCATTAACTTACAAGCTCTTGGCGTGCAAACGTTGGGACACTACTGATTCGCGCAGACGAATAAATCAAATGTTTCAGGCTTGACTAGGTCAGCCTAGATACAAGAAAAAGCCGTCAGCAGACCAACAGGATGGAGACGCTGGATGAGCAAGTTGAGTGGCATTCGTGTAATCGACATGAGCCGAGTGTTGGCAGGGCCGCTCGTTGGCCAGATGTTGGCTGATCTAGGTGCCGAGGTCATCAAAGTGGAGCACCCAAAGACTGGGGACGAAGCCCGACAGTATGGCCCGCCCTTTCGCGGGGATGATGCCGAGGGAGAAACCGCATTTTTTCTAGCGGCCAACCGCAATAAACGCTCCATCGCTATCGACTTTTCCACCCCAACTGGCAGCCAGATCATTCGCGATCTTGTTCAGCAATCTGATGTTGTGATTGAAAACTTCCGAGTCGGGACACTAAAGCGCTACGAACTGGACTATCCGCGACTCAGCGCCAACCATCTTGGGTTGATCTATTGCTCGCTGACGGGATTTGGTCAAACGGGCCCGTATGCCGAACGCCCGGGCTATGACGCGATCTTTCAGGCGATGGGTGGGCTGATGAGCAGCATCGGCTATCCGGACGAGCACCCGGCCGGCGGCCCCTTGCGCTCCGGGCTGTCCATCACGGATGTGATCACAAGCCTTTATGCCAATGTGGCGATCCTTGCTGCCTTGCAAGCCCGTCATCACAACGGCGGAGCAGGCGACTACATTGATATCGCTTTGATGGACTCCACCGTTGCCACCATGTCGCACTACGCCATGCACTACCTTATAAGTGGTCAAATGCTGCCGCGACGTGGCAACTCAGGCAACGGCGGCACTCCCTCCCAAGTTTTTCACTGCAAGGACGGCGCCATCATGTTGACTGTTGGCAACGATGGGCAATTCAAAAGATTCTGTCAGGCGCTTGGCCAGCCTCAATGGGCGACTGACGAACGGTTCGCGACCAGCGTGGCGCGCATTCGTAATCGTGACACCTTGGTTCCCATTCTAGAAGCATATTTCGCTGGGTGCGTTACCAAAGACTGTCTTCAGGCGCTGATCAATGCAGACATTCCCACTGGACCCATCAACAATATTGCCCAGGTGTTTGCCGATCCGCAGGTTGTCTCAAGGGATCTGCACAAAAGCATCCCTGATCGGACGGGCGATCCGATGGACATGATTGCCAATCCGATCCGTTATGCACGAGAGCCCATCTCCTCCTACTTACCACCTCCCAGGCTTGGTGAGCATACCGACGAAGTGCTGCGTGAGAGGCTGTCCTACTCCGACGCACAACTTGCACAACTGCACCTTGCGGGTGTGATTCATCGAGGTCAACCATCTTGATGCCATCATCTGCCACTGACCAAAAACAAACACCCCTCCCTGATCCCCAGGCCATTGCCAAGGACCCCTCATGACCATTCGACACACCCAACAACAACAGGAATTGATCGAGCAGATCAGACTCTTTGCTCAGCGCGAAATTATTCCATTGGAAAAGCGTGCGAAGAACGATCCCTCGCTAGGATCACAGATGTTGGCTGCACTCGGGTCTGCCGGATTGTTGGGTCTGAACATTCCAGAAAACTATGGCGGGATCGGGCTTCCTCATCTGGATGCGGCGATGTGCATCGAGGAAATGGCTCGCCACAGTCTAGACGCCGCAGGATACATGTCATGCGCAAGCCTAGGACAGGCTTATTACATCTACGCATTCGGGACGGAGGAACACAAACGCAAATATCTACCCGATATCTGTGCTGGTAAGTACTCGGTCGCGATCGGTATCACCGAGCCAGGTGCTGGCACTGCGTCAACGGCGTTGCTCACACGCGCAACCCTGGGTGAGGAAAAGATCGTCATCAACGGGCGCAAGCACTACGTATCCAACACCGCCAACTCCAACCTTTTCATTATCTATTGCCGACTCAGCAACCGCCCTCGCGCCAAAGGTATCGGCGCAATTCTGGTGGAGCGTGGCACCAAGGGATTCAGCATAGATCGACTCAGTGAAAACATGGCTGGCCATTACCAGGCCGACCTGCTGTTCGATGATTGCGAGGTCCCCGCCACCAACCTGCTGGTCGGCGAGGGGGGCTTTGCCGAGCTCACCCATTGCTACAACCTCGAACGTTGCGGTGGGACCGCGCTTATCATTGGCACGGCTATTGGTGCTTACGACAGTGCGCTTGAGCACGTCTCGAGCAGAGAGCAATTCGACCGCACACTCGATTCTTTTCAGGCAGTACAAATGCGCCTAGCCAACATGGCTATCCTTATTTACGCCGCCCGCGTCATGCTCTACAACACACTCAACGATACCGATGGGTGGCCCAATGCTCTAGAGTCGTCCATGCTAAAGGTCTTTGGGAACGAAAGTGCGCGCAGCATTTGTGATGATGCGATTCAGGTCATGGGCGGTGCGGGCTACCTCAGGGAGATGGGGGTGGAGAGACGTTATCGATTTGTACGTGGCTATTCCATTGCCGGCGGCCCTTTGGATATTCACCGCAGCATGATTGCTGGATGGCTGACCAATAAGCGGTTCAGTCAGTGGGCAGAAGCTGGTAAGACCAATTGACTATTCATTCTTTACTCTTTCCGTTGTAAAACACTATCAAGATTGCACAGACAATCCAAACAAACACAGGAGACCCACCATAATGACCATCCAAAAGACCAGGAAAATGGCGATCACTATTGCCGCCACGTTGCTTGCTGGGCAATTTGCACTTGCCCAAACCCCACAAAAAGTGACAATCGCAATCGGCACCAGTGTGATTGATGCCTCACAGGCCAACAATACCTCTGTCCCACTCTACACTGATTGCTGGAAGCGTGAAGGCCTGAATGTCACCATTCAGCCTACCAACTCTTCTGCTGCGATGCAGGCTGTCCTTTCCGGCCAAGCACAATTTGTCAACATGGGACCGGGTGCCGCAATCCTGGCCCGTGCCAAGGGTGCACCTATCAAGGCCGTGTACCTGAACATGCGCCGCAATTTTCAGTTCCCTGTTGTCCTTGAGACCAGCTCGATCAAATCCATTCAGGATTTCAAGGGAAAAACGATTGGCGTGATCTCCTACGGTGCACAACTGGTTGAAATCATCAAGGGCATGATTGCCGAGGCCGGTCTCGATCCTAACAAGGACGTAACCTTTGTGGAGACGGGTGCAGGAGCCCAAGCCATTGCTGCGCTCACAAGCGGTAGGGTCGATGTCTGGGGCACCTGGGATTCACAAATCGCAACCGCAGAAAACATGGGCATCAAGCTCCGGCGATTTTCCACCCCTGAGGCTGAGAAACTCGTCTTTGGCGGCTCCTACTTTGTTCGTGATGACTATATTGAAAAGCACCCGGACGTAATCGCTAAAGTGTTACGGTGCGTAGCACAGGGATCAGCCATGGTGCTTGAGAACCCCGAGGGTGCAGTCAAAGCCCACTGGAAAATTTACCCAGCTTCCAAGCCGACCAACTTGAACGATGCGGATGCCATGAAGCAAGCGCTAAACCTCATCAAAGTGCGCAGCGAGTTCATCTCGCCAGAGGCGGGCGCCAAATGGGGGGAGTTTCCTCCGCAGGCCGCCGCGGTAATGGTCGACTTCATGCGCAACAACAAGCGGCTTGATGCACCCCTTGACCCCAACTCTCTTTACACCAACCAGTTCGTCAACGCGATCAACCAGTTCGACCCTGCGGTTGTCAAGAAACAGGCCACAACGCTTGGCAACTAGCCGATCACCTTAACCAGTCTAACCAACATTGACCTCGAATCCAGCCATGAAACCAGCACCCGAGCAAGTTACCGCCCCCGCGCAACTACGACATCTGCTTGAAAAGCGTTGTGCGGTGGCGACGCCGGGTTGCCATGATCCACTAGGAGCAATGCTAATCGCCGAGGCGGGATTTGAGGCCATGTCGATGTCCGGCTATTCGTTTGCGGCGAGCCTGGCCAAACCGGATATTGGGTTAATTTCGAGCACACAGATGACGGAACAGTCCACGACCATCGCCCAGACAGTCGCACTGCCCTTGCTGGCAGATGCAGACACAGGCTATGGTGGGATCAGCAATATCGCTGAAACCGTACGTGCGTATGAACGCGGTGGCGTGGCTGGCCTGCACCTAGAGGATCAGGTCAATCCTAAACGGTGTGGTGCCATGGCCTCCAAGGTCTTGGCTTCTGACGAAGAAATGCGACATCGCATTCGCGCTGCCATTGCGGCTCGCAACGAATTGCTGATTGTTGGGCGCACCGATGCACTTAGCATCGCAGGGCTGGACGAAGCCATCCGACGCTGCAAGTTGATGGCCGATGCCGGTGCTGATGCTGTAATGGTCCCCTCGCTTTCCAGTCTTGAAGACATCGAGAAAGTCGTACGCGCTTCACCTGTCCCTGTGGTGCACACCGTGGCCGAAACAGTACGTCCGCTTTTTACTCAGGCACAACTGGCCGGGACAGGTCTCGGAATGGCGATGTATCCGATCACCCTCATTCAGGCGATCACCCAACTGCAGCGAACCATTCTTTCCGAGCTCAAGACAACAGGTACCACCACACGCTTTGTTGAATCCATGATACCGTTACCCCAGCTCTCGGCATTGCTGGGCGCCAGCCGATACGAGGCGTTCGAGTCCTCAATCCTGGACCGTAAGGAGTAAATGATGCCCATGACATTGGTGCAAAAAATCCTTGCTCGAGCCAGTGGCAAAGAATACGTGGAAGAAGGTGAGATCATCTGGGCCAAGCCCGATCTCATCACCGTCCCCGAGGTCTCTTTTCCCGCCTACGTTAAGCGACTGGGCGATATTGGCATCCACCAGTTCGCAACTCCCAACAAGATTGTGGTCGCGATTGACCACGAGGTGCCGGTGCACAGCCAGGCGGGAGCGACACGCAATCTTCAGACCAAACAGCTTGCCGTATCGACTGGCATCGGGCATTTTTTTGATGGCGAAGGCATCACGCATCCACTGGTGGTGGAGCAAGGGCTGGTGGCGCCCGGGATGTTCGTGGTGGGTGCCGATACTCACACCTCTGGTATCGGCGGGGTCGGAGCCCTCGCAGTGCCATTTGGCATGGAGGTCACCATGCCCATGGCTCGTAGTGACATCTGGATCCGGGTGCCAGGCACAGTGCGTGTCCATGTCCATGGCGAGCTTAGACCGGGGGTGGGTGCGCGTGATATCGTCTTGGCCACCATCAGCCAGATTGACGAAGACTTGGCCTGTTACCGTGTCATCGAATATACGGGGGATACAATCGAACGACTCACGATCCCAGAGAGGATGACCATTGCAGGCCTCAGCATCGATTGTGGAGCTGAGTCCGGGATCATTCCAGCGGACGAGACATCAATCCGGGCGCTCAGATCGCTAGGAGTCAAAGATCCTCAAATACTAGTTGGCGATGCAGATGCCAACATCTACCACCATATTGAGATTGACGCGAGCCGCTTGTCCCCGCTGGTAAGCATCCCACCCTCCCCCAATCATGTAAGAGACGCCGCGGTACTCCATGATATAAAGATTCAGCATGCCTACATTGGTAGTTGCGCCTCGGGAAGTCTCGCTGAGCTTCAGGCCGCAGCGCGATTGCTGGCTGGTAAAAACATTCATCCGGATGTGCAGTTGCTGGTAATTCCGGCTACCCGCAAGGTTCACCAGCAAGCATTGCAAGATGGCACGCTCAACACCCTGATGCTGGCTGGCGCCCAGATTTCACCGTCCACGTGTGGGCCCTGCTTTGGCGGACTCGCACAACTAGCAGCTGGAGAAGTGCGAATAAGCACCAGCACCCGCAACGACCGAGGGCGCATGGGTAGCCCCGATGCCACCATCTATCTGGCCAGTGCACTGACCGTAGCGGCTTCAGCACTGACCGGCCACATCACCGATGTACGCCAACTCATCGACTTATATGGAAACACCTGACCCATGTCTGACATGAGCCTCATTTACCAAGGACGTTGCTGGAAGCTGGGCGATGATGTCTCCAGCGACGAACTAATTTCTGCACAGCATGTGTTTGAATATGACCCGCAGGTGTTACGCAAGCACTTGCTCGAAGAGCGACTCTCACAGTTTGCATCGCAGGCTCAGTCAGGGGATATAGTGCTCGCCGGCAAGCGCTTTGCTCACGGTAGCCAGCATACTCACCCCTTTTTGGCAATGAAGGCCATCGGCGTGGGGCTAATCGCGGAACAGATGCTACGTCCTACCTTCCGACTCGCCATCTATAGCGGCATCCCCTTACTGGAAATCGATCAAAACGTCCAGAACATGCTGGATGATGGGGACCAAATCCGCGTGGATTTCAACAAAGGAGTAATTAGCAATCTAACTCAAAACACGACGACACAGGTCAAACCGGTCCCTGACTTTTTGCTAGATATCATTCAGGCCGGAGGGGGGCTAGGATACATGCAGGCTACTCTGGCTAACCACATCGTGCAGAAGAACACCTCGACCACCACCAAGGAAACATCCCATGGGGTCTGACGCTCAGAAGCATGAGTCAGCCCACCCAGCAACACTAGGCAAGGATGATCCAGCTTTTATACAGATTGACGGCCTAGAAAAATCGTACCGGTCCCGCGATGGAGGCATCGTGCGAGCACTGGGTCCGGTCTCGATCAATATCCGCAAGAGGGAGTTCCTTACCGTCGTTGGTCCCTCTGGTTGTGGAAAATCGACGTTGCTCAAGCTCCTAGCAGGACTGATTGAACGAAGTGAAGGTAGCATCTGCATGAACGGAAAGGAGATACAGGGCCCGCAACTCGACATTGGTGTCGTATTCCAGTCGCCCGTTCTCCTACCATGGCGGACAGCAATTGAAAACGTGACCCTGCCAGCCGAGATTCACAACACCCTAGATCGCAAGGCATCCAACGACCGTGGACTGGCATTGCTATCCATGGTGGGGCTCAGTGATTTTCACGGTAAATACCCCAACGAGTTGTCGGGTGGCATGCAGCAACGCGTGGCAATCGCCAGGGCACTGATGCATGAGCCCTCAACGCTCCTGATGGATGAGCCCTTTGGCGCGCTGGACGCCATGACCCGAGAAAACATGAACGTGGAGATCCGTCGATTGTGGGCGGAAGCCGGTAAAACGATTATTTTTGTGACCCATTCGATTCCAGAGGCGGTATTTTTAGGCACCAGAGTTCTAGTGCTGTCCAGCCGTCCTGGCCAGGTTGCTGAAATCGTCGATGTGGATCTCGATAACAGGCGCACATTGGATATTGTCACCAGCGATGTGTTTGGCAACTACACCCGCCGCATCCGCAGACACTTCAACTCGAACGGAGCAATCGAGTGATGAAAACCCTCAACCCCCAACAAAGAAACTGGCTCGAGCTTGCCTGCATTCCGCTGCTGTTTATTGTCGCGGTGGGAAGCTGGGAGGCGATCATCGCCTGGCTCAAGGTACCACCCTACGTTGTGCCCGCACCCTCAGCGATCTGGGCTTCACTCGTGCGAGGGCTTACGAGTGGCCTGCTCCTCAAAAACGGATTTGTGACGCTGAGTGAAGCTTTGATGGGTTTTATGGGTGCAGCCGTGCTGGCTATTGTGCTGGGTAGCCTGATTGCACAGTCAAGGTTTGTTGAGCGGGTGATTTACCCCTATTTGATTGTGATTCAAACCACACCCAAGGTGGCTATTGCGCCACTTTTCATCATCTGGTTCGGCTTTGGCATGACATCAAAAGTGATCATAGCAGGGATCATTTCGTTCTTTCCGATTTTGGTGAACGTAATCGCGGGTCTGAGATCAACCGATCCACAACGCATTGAACTGATGCGGTCGCTGCGCGCAACACGTTGGCAGATTTTCAAGATGGTGATGCTGCCAAGTGCGTTGCCGATGATTTTCGCGGGCCTTCAAGTTGCGATTATTTTCAGCTTGCTAGGCGCTATCGTGGGAGAGTTTGTGGGCTCAAAAGAGGGGCTGGGCAATCTCATCATGCAAATGAACATCAACCTGGACACCGCTGGCGTATTTGCCGTGCTGGTCTGCCTGTCTTCGATCGGCATATCCCTGCACCTCATTATGAGCTGGATCCAGCGCAAGCTTCTCTTCTGGGCGGAACAGAATAAAGTCCCTGAAATCTGACCTATCTAGAGTCCCCGCATGCCAATCCTTATTCGCACACTCAATGCTTCCCTGTCTGCCGAGATAAGCGGCCTAGATATAACCGCCGAGCTCTCTTCAGAGACAATCGCGGCCTTGCATGCCGCCTGGTCGCATCATCTTGTGCTCGTGTTTCGTGATCAGCCACTCACGCCCGAGCAGCAGATCAGATTCAGCAGATATTTTGGTGATCTGGACGACCACAGATCAATCCCGAAGTTTAGACATGTCGACCATCCCGAGATCCTCATGGTCAACAACCGCGAGGCCGCCACCAACAAGAAACTCTCTGTTGGCCGGCAATGGCACTCGGATCTGTCCACCACGATAACCCCTGCCAAGGGATCCCTACTGCATGCAATTCAATTACCCAACGTCGGTGGCGACACGATGTTTTGCAATATGTACCGCGCTTGGGATGATCTCTCACCCAGATTGCAAACATGGCTATCCGGCGCAGATGCTCTGCATGATATGACACTGGCTCAGGAAACCCGCAAGCAACGCACCCCGGCCGAGCTCGATGACATCCGCAAACGTAACCCACCAGTTTTTCAGCCCATCTGTCGCGTGCACGAGGTCACAGGAAAAAAAGCTCTTTATGTCAGCGAGATGACAACCTCACGGATTGATGGACTGACAGAGGAGGAGAGCCTGCCCATCCTCGAATACCTATTTAAACAAAGCACCGCGCCAGAAAACGTCTATCGACACATATGGAGAAAAGGCGACTCTATACTTTGGGACAACCGCTGCGTGATGCACATCGCACTCGCGGACTATGATGAGTCAGAGATTCGCACCATGCACCGCACAACGCTCAGGGGTGCACCTAGCGGCAGGCTGAGCACCTAACAGTAAACAAGATCAATAATCTTCCAATATGAACATCAGAGAAATCGCCAGTGGATTAAGTTTTCCAGAAGGGCCTGTCGCGATGGAGGATGGGTCCGTGCTGTTGGTCGAAATCGCCAGTGGCATGCTCACCCGGATCACGGCAGAGGGCAAAGTTCAGCGGGTTATCGATCTCGGCGGGGGACCGAATGGCATCGCACTTGCCCCGGATGGAAGCATCATCGTTTGCAATAACGGTGGCATGCAGTTCAGCACGATGGAAGATGGTACCGTGCGGCCTGGGCCTCAGCCGACCAACTATTCAGGAGGGCGGGTCGAGCGCGTAAACCTAACCACCAATAAAGTGGAACGATTGTTTGACGCAGTGGATGGTGAGCCCCTCAAAGGACCGAACGACTTGGTGTTCGATGCGAATGGGGGCTTTTATTTTACCGATCTGGGCAAAATCCGTGCACACAGTCTCGACTGGGGCGGTGTCTTTTACGCACCCAGCATCAGCGCCCCACCCCAAATTGTCGCCTACCCTGTCATGATGGCGAACGGCGTGGCATTGTCACCGGATGGGAAAGAACTCTATTTCGCCGAAACCGAAGGGGCGAGACTTTGGGCACTGGAGCTCACCGCCCCCGGACAAGCCAATCGCAACCCGTGGCCATCGATCCACGGGGCCAGACTTGTCACTGCGGCCCCTGGTGGCTATTACCAACGGTTTGACTCAATGGCATTGGATGCGCTTGGCAACATCTATGTCGCCACCTTGCTCCATGGGGGCATCACCATCGTATCTCCTGATGGCAACATCACCCGACACATCCCGCTGCCGGACAAATACCCAACCAACTTGTGCTTCGGCGGTAAAGACATGCGCACAATCTATGTCACGCTCAGCGGGACGGGAAAACTGGTGGCGATAGACGACTGGGCAGTGCCGGGATTGAGGCTGAATTGAATGAAAGATATTGGGATTGTCCGACATCACGCGCAGGCTCGCTCCAGAATTCAGGGTTCGCCTAAAGTTAGTCCATTACATAATTTATTAAAATGTAGGGTAATCACCTTGACTATTATCTGTGCAATGGTCAATACTAAATTTCAGTCAGTTGCTGAACCCCGCCCCCACTTTGCGTAAATTCTGAAATTTCACTTAACCAATCTGGAGAATTGTATGTCTGTTGTGCACACAAGCAATGCTTCAAATTTGTTGCAACATTCAAATCATCTCTTGGTAAAAAGTCCAACTTTATAGGGGCAGTCGGTGCAATCTCGATACTGGAGGGGCTGGATGGGATGCTCCGATTCTTCAATGCCTTCTGCTCCTAACCCTGTCGCAATGACATGCGACGATTCGATGAAACTAGCCTTTAATCCACGCGGCCCTTCATAGGATCTATCATTCTTTTCGGAGTTCATCATGCTGCAATCCAAGGCTCTCATTTTTATTAATGCGTTCGTCGCGGCCTTCTTTATCGGTTCGACGGCGGCTCTCGCGCAATACCCGGACAAACCAATCCGAGTAGTCGTGCCTTTCCCTCCAGGAGGGATTACTGACTTTGTCGCGCGCGCGGTGACCCCCATTGCCTCCAAGCAATTGGGGCAAGCCATCGTGATCGAAAATAGAGCGGGTGTGGGCGGTGTCTTGGGTACAGGGCAAGTCGCCGAATCCAAACCCGACGGCTATACGATCATGCTAGGTACTATTTCGGTGTTGGCGATCAATGCCGCTTTGTTCAGTAATCTGCCCTACGATCCTGAGAAAAGTTTTGACATGCTGACGCTGGCGACACGCGCGCCCAATGTCTTGGTTGTCCATCCCGAGTTTGACGTGAAGACGGTGGATGACTTGATCAAGTACCTGAAGACAAACCCTGACAGGGTCGCCTTTGGCAATTCCGGCACCGGTTCGTCCGATCACCTGAGCACGGAGCTGTTTTGGCAAAAGACGGGCACTCGCGGAGTGCACGTTCCGTTCCAAGGTAGTGGTCCGAGCGTTACAAGCTTACTTGGCGGACACACACAAGCATCCTTCAGGAATCTGGCAGAGGTGACAGCGCATATCAAGGGGGGAAAACTCAGACTGATCGCGGTCGCGACAGACAAGCGCTTGACCGAATTTCCGGACACTCCCACTCTGAACGAAACGGGCGTTACGGGGGCGGAAGTATATTCGTGGCAAGGATTTGTGGCGCCCAAGGGTCTTCCACCGGACATCCGAAAGAAGGTGCACGATGCTCTGGTTTACGGGTTGAATGATGCAGGTGTAAAAAAAGCGCTAGCGGACCGCGGCGTCGAAGCAGTGCCTTCAACGTCCGAAGAATTTGCACAATTTCAACGAGATGAAATAGTACGTTGGAAAGCGGTCGTCAAGGCCGGCAACATTACAGGAACGCGATGACGATGCGAGCCAATGCTTCCGTCAGAGAACTGGCCCAGCAATTCCTGGGTATATCGACAAGTACGATAGGCAATGTACTGGACAGCCTGCGCATCAACGCCATCATGCCGGGCCTGCGTCCGGTCGTGCTGCCCATGCGCATGGCCGGCGTAGCCTTTACAGTCAAGGCGGTCGTGGGCAAGTTGGGTGATTACATGCCCGGCGACTTTTCCCTGGGAGATGTTATCGACAACCTGCAAGCCGGTGACGTCGTCGTCATCGACCTAGGCGGCCAAGAGGTCGCGAGTTGGGGAGGACTCGCCGCGTTGGCTGCAAAATTGCGGGGCGCCGCGGGTCTTGCGGTGCATGGCGGAGTCCGGGACATAGACGAAATTATGAACTGCGGATTCCCCGTATACAGTAGGCATGTCACGCCGCTTTCGCCGCGGACGCGCGTGAAAATTGTCGGGTTGAATTTGGAGATTTGCATCGGAGATGTGCAGATACTCCCGCAGGACATCATCGTCGGTGATAGCACGGGTTTGGTCAGGGTGCCCGCAAACATCGCTCGGGAAGTGTTGGATGAGGTATTGGTGCTGAATAAAAAAGACGACGAAGCAATGCGTTTGATTCGTGATGGCGGAAGCTTCAAGAATGCATTGAGCGCCATACGAAACGGGGGTGCTTCATGACAAATCCCGTTACTGCGTCAGGCCAAGGCGGTGAAAGCAGCCAGGTCACCCGTGAATTCGTCAGCGCAGTCCTGACTCAGCAAGGCTTGAGATGCTCAGCGGAGGACTTGCGGAACATTACCGCGGCCTACATCCTCTTGGAGAAGAAGATCTTGAGTTTGCGTGAGCTGCATCAACATGATTCCGACTCGGCGATCCAATTTCGGGCGAACAGATAATCAACAATGATGAATGAAGACATTGCCTTGCTGTCAATCAGCGAGATGAATGCGCTATTGCGTGGCAGGGAGATTTCACCTGTGGAATTGATCCAGTCGTCGCTGGATCGTATTGCGAGATTCGAGCCTCGCATACGCAGCTTTATCCAGGTCACCGCAGAGCTCGCCATGGCGAATGCAAGGACGGCAGAGCGCGAGATCATGAAAGGCACTGTGCGCGGTCCATTGCATGGCATCCCCTTCTCGCTAAAGGACATTTTTGAAACTGCCGCCATTCCCACCACGGCAGGTTCACCGTCTTTGATCGACAACATTCCAGCCGCAGATGCAACGACCGTCCGCTTGTTGATTGACGCCGGGGCAATATTGATCGGCAAGAACATGACGCATGAATTTGCGCATGGTGGTCCGGCATATGATTTGCCTTGGCCGAATCCTGGAAATCCCTGGAAGAAGGGCTATTTTACGGGCGGATCGAGCAGCGGCTCGGCCGCTGCCGTAGCGGCAGGATTTTGCGCAATGTCGATGGGCTCGGACACCGGCGGCTCCATACGTATTCCCGCATCTTATTGTGGCGTGGTGGGTCTCAAGCCGAGCTATGGACTCGTCAGCAAGAAAGGGGTGATTACAAACGCATTTTCGTTGGATCACGCCGGACCCTTGACCTGGAACGTTCGCGATTGTGCGTATGTGCTGCAAGCCATTGCAGGATTCGATCCGCAGGATCCTTCGAGCGCA
This sequence comes from Zwartia lucis, assembly GCF_965234455.1. Taxonomy (GTDB): domain Bacteria; phylum Pseudomonadota; class Gammaproteobacteria; order Burkholderiales; family Burkholderiaceae_B; genus Zwartia; species Zwartia lucis. Next base: position 789,032 of record NZ_OZ248473.1, read on the forward strand.
AATGTGAGGATACCCGATTACTTGGCGAACTTAGATCGGGGTATCAAAGGCAAGAAGATTGGAGTGATACGGCATTTTTACGAAAAGGATGTTCAAGCCGACGCTGAGCAAGTCGGCGCATTCGAAAGAGCGCTAGATGTCCTCGAACATTTAGGCGCACAAGTAGTGGATGTCAGGCTTAGTCCTCTTGCCGTTTACAGTGGAGTGAAATTGGTGATTTCCGCGTCAGAGCTGTATGCGGCTCACTGCAGCAATCTCCGTCAGCATCCGGAACGGTTTGGTTCGGTCTTCAGGTATCGTGCGATGACAGGTTCGCTGATTAGTGCTCAGGATTACCTGATCGCCCAACAACAAAGAAAGAAACTCATGCTGGAAGTCGAGAACGTGATGGGTACAGTTGACGCCTTGGTGATTCCCAGCACGAACGGGCCCGCCGGATTGCTCGAGGACGTGAGCCCGATGGCTTATTTTGGCCCTCCCTCATTGAACGCAGCATTCAACGTGACTGGGCACCCTGCGATTTCGATGTGTTCGGGTTTCAGCTCAGATGGTTTGCCTCTAGCGTTACAGTTCATAGGCAAGCTTTTCGCGGAAGACGAATTGCTTCGGATCGCACAGGCTTACGAATCGTCAACGCCATGGCGCCAAAAGCGCCCCGATTTGTCGCAGTTTCAGTCTTGACAATCCTATCGGCCAAGCCTTTGGATGCGAGCTTGAGGGAGTATCCTGGTTTCTGTGTTTGATGCGCGTAATAGATTATTTTCAGTGTGGCGGGGGTCGCATCGCGACGAAACGGGTTAGTTTTAAGCGATTCTCAAGAACTTGCCAAGCGATGCGTGATGGGTGACACACCAAAGCACTTTTTGTAGGCTCTTGAAAACGCAGCTGAGGATGCAAATCCAGACAGTTCAGCAAGTTCTTCAAACCCTAAGTTACTATGAAAAACAAAAGATTGTGCTCTTTGTAATCTTAAATGATTCGCGAATGCGAGAGGTGACTTTCCAGCATGACGATGAAAGAGCCTAGCCAGATGCCTAGGAGAGATTCCGAGTTCTTGAGCGACTTCGTTGATATTAATTCTGAAGCCCGTTCTGCGTTGCATAATTGATATCGCTGCACGCAGCTCAAGAGGCGTATGTTCATTGTCGGTCGGTAACAGCACTTTTTGCATATCCTTAGCTTTACGCACGCGACCGTGAATGAACATATCAGACACTGCCGTAGCCAACAAAGGGTTAGTGTGCTTTGAAATCAAATCCGCCATCATATCCATTGCGGCGATGCCACCGCTGCATGTGATACGGTGATGACCGATTTCGTACAAATTTGAGGTTACTTGGATACGTGGAAACTCTTCGGCAAAGCTTGCAGCGTACTCCCAATGCATAGTTGCTTTTTGTCCATCTAGTAACCCAGCACGCGCAACATGATATGTGCCCGTACCCAATCCACCGATAACTGCGCCAGCACTGCTGCGCGATTTTAGGACCTCGATCAACCAGCGTGGAGTTTTGACTAGTGGCTCAAAACCACCTGTTACGAAAATGTTCGGATAATCAATTAAATCCTTCATATTTCCGATAGCTTGAATCTCGATTCCATTTCCCGCTAGTACTGATTTTCCCTTTTCAGAAAAATATCCGCGTTGAAAAAGGTCTTTTTCAGCAATTCGGTTTGCCATACGCAGTGGCTCTGTTGCTGAAATAAATGGCAAAAGAGAAAACCCGTCTACTAGGATAAAAGCGATCATAATTGGTCGATCAGGCTGCGTGTGTATGAACACAGGGTATTCCCCATCATTGTCTGAAACAGTTAAATATTAGTCTGATTTGATCAAATGAATAACACCCTTGAGTGATAACTTCATTGGGTGAGTGCGTTTGTGTGGGGTTGAGCTAAGTTCTGTTCACCACCTCACACATCTGCAATAGCGATGTGTCGTAAACCTTTTATATTTTTAGGAGTAATGCATGAGCAAAATTTCTAAGCAAGGCATTTTGGGGGCAGCACTTCTAATTGCAACATGCCAATATGGTGCAACTGCAAATGCACAGCAATGGGTAATGGCGACTCCATATCCTGATGGCAATTTTCATACAAAAAATATTCGTCAGTTTGCGGATGATGTGAAAGCTGCAACGAACGGAAAGTTAACGATCAATATTCATAGCGGCCAATCATTGGTGGCAATGCCGCAAATAAAAAGGGCGATTCAGTCAGGCCAATTGCATTTAGGAGAAATTCTTTTATCTGCCTATGGTAACGAAGATCCGTTTTTTGAAGTGGATGGCGTTCCAATGATCGCGCCAGGATTTCAAAACGCAAAGAAATTGTGGGAAGTATCCAAACCTTACGTGGTGCAAAAGTTTGAGGCACAAGGATTAGTGCCTTTGTTTTCAGTACCGTGGCCACCACAGGGTTTTTACACGAAAAGTCCAGTTAACTCTTTAAATGATTTTAAAGGCGTTAAGTTTCGTGCTTACAACGCAGTCACTGCAAGAATGGCAGAACTAATGGGGGCAATTCCCACCACTGTACAACAAGCTGAGGTTCCACAGGCTTTTGCGACAGGAGTCGTAGACGCTATGGTCACCTCAGCTGCAACTGGTGTTGATGTAAAGGTATGGGATTTTGCAAAGTATTACTACGACGTAAGAGTGATCAATAACAAAAATATTGTTCTTGTCAGTAAACGCGCTCTTGATGCATTGGATCCAACTACACGTCAGGCTGTTTTTAAGGCTGCCGCTAATGCTGAACTTAATGGATGGATCGCCAGTGAAAAAACAATGGATGAAACCACTAAAAAACTTGCTCAGGAAGGTATGAAGGTTGAGGCGGGCACTGAGCTTATGACCCAGCAGTTAGACAAGATTGGGCTTGAAATGTCGCGCGAATGGCTAAAAAGAGCGGGTGCTAATGGAGAAAAAATGCTGCAGGGTATGAAGTAAAAGAAATGATTGTATTTACAAAGAGTCAGAGAAGAGGCACAAATGTTTAGAAAATTTCTTGATACCCTTTATTTGGTATCTGGTATTTTGGGTGCCTCTTTTCTGGTGCTAATTGGCGTCATCATGCTGCTTCAAATGATTGCTAGGGCAGCTGGTTTTCAAATTAGAGGTGCGGATGATTTAACAGCATGGTCAGTTGCCGCGACAGCAATGCTTTCCTTGGCTTATGCCTTTCGTCACGGCGCTCACATTCGGGTGACAATCTTAATTGGTAGTTGCAAGGGAAAAGTTCGGAAATATAACGAGACAATATGTTTAATGGTTGCTGCTGTGATGGCGTCAATACTTACCTATGCGTCCATCAGATTGACCTACGATAGTTGGCAATACCATGAGATTGCACACGGGTTGCTCAAAATTCCGCTCTGGATTCCGCAGTTATCAATGAGTGTAGGTGCAGTGATTTTTTTTATTGCAATTGTCGATGACTTAATTGAAGTAATTTGCGATAGAGAGCCTTCATATAACGGGTATAGCGATGGCATCTGATCTAAGCACAATCATTTTATTTCTTATCGTTTCCTTGACTCTGATTCTTGGCGCTGGTGTATGGATCGGTGTGGCGCTCATGGTAATCGGATACCTAGGCTTATCTTGGTTTACGGCCATACCGGCTGCCAATGTTCTAGGAACAGCTATATGGACGAGTTTGTCATCTTGGAATTTGGCAGCACTACCTCTGTTCATATGGATGGGGGAAATACTCTTTCGCACGCGAATATCTGAGAACTTGTTTCGAGGGTTGGCCCCTTGGGTTAATTGGTTACCCGGAAGACTTTTACATGTGAATGTAATTGGCTGTGGAATTTTTGCGGCGGTTTCAGGTTCATCGGCGGCAACGACAGCAACTGTTGGGAGGATGTCACTGCCTGAGTTACAAAAACGCGGTTATGACTCGGGAATGTCAATTGCCAGCCTGGCGGGGTCAGGGACGCTTGGCTTACTGATACCGCCATCGATCATTATGATCGTCTACGGTGTCGCAGCTGAGGTGTCGATTGTTCGTCTCTTCATAGCCGGCGTGATTCCGGGTGTTTTGTTAATGATCCTATTTTCCTCTTACATCGTGGTATGGGCGCTGATAAATAAAAACCTTGCGCCTATGCCTGAACCATCAATGCCGTTTTTTCAGCGTGTCAAAGCGACAGCTGAGCTGATACCGATAGTATTGTTAATTTTGACGATTATTGCCTCGATATATCTTGGATTGGCAACTGCAACTGAGGCTGCTGTAGTAGGTGTTGTGGGATCTCTTGGAATTTCCTGGATGTCCAAAACGCTTACATGGAGCAGTTTTAAAGAAAGTATTATGGGAGCGACAAGACTATCCTGCATGATTACTTTAATTATTGCTGGGGCCGCTTTTTTGACATCAATGATGGCGTATACCGGCGTACCTAAAAGTCTTGCGACTGCTGTCATAGATATGGATGTCAATCGCTATGTACTCCTAGCTTTTCTTGTCGTTTTGTATCTCATTTTGGGCTGTTTTATCGATGGTATATCGATGATCGTATTGACGACAGCGGTCGTACTTCCGGTCATTCAAGCTGCTGGATTTGACTTAATTTGGTTTGGAATTTTTATAGTAATTCTGGTCGAGATGGCGCAGATCACTCCGCCAGTGGGTTTCAACTTATTTGTACTTCAGGGCATAACTAAAAAAAATATTTTCTATATTGCAAAAGTTAGCAGCCCATTTTTTATTTTGATGATCCTTTTAGTTGCTTTAATTACTGTGGTGCCTGAGACAGTGACTTGGCTCCCCTCAAAAATGCTCGGACGCTAATACTTTTTTATATCTGCAGGAGAAATAAATGCCTAAAGCGAGAATAGGTCTCGATATTGGGGGGACGTTTACGGACGTCGTCCTTGAAACAGGGGTCGAACGATTCACTGCAAAAGTTCTTACTACCCCGGCAGAACCAGAAATAGGTGCGATGTTGGTCCTTGATGTGATTTTGGCGCAATCGGGAATTAAGCCTGGTGACGTTGTCGAAATGATTCATGGCACTACACTCGCCACTAATGCACTCATCGAACGCAAGGGTGCTAAAACAGCGTTGCTGACGACGCTCGGTTTTCGTGATGTGATTGAAATTGGAACAGAAGGTAGACCTGATCAATATGATGTTCAATTGATTAAACCAGAACCACTTGTCCCTAGAATGCTGCGATTTGAAGTGAGTGAGCGTCTTGATGCTAGTGGAAATGAACTTATTGCAATAGATCGATCACAAGTCAAATTAATCGCTGAAAAATTACGACAACAACAGGTTGAATCTGTCGCCATTGGCTTTCTCCACAGCTATATGAATCCGATCCATGAGGAAATAGCGGCTGAGATTATTAGGGAACTTATTCCAGATGTGCCTATTACGCTTTCGGCTCAGGTTTCGCCGGAGTTTAGAGAGTTTGAGCGATTTTCTACGGCTTGCGCAAATGCTTATATTCAGCCCTTGATGGAGGGTTATCTTAAGCGCTTCGAGGTGCTGCGGCGTGAGAAGGGATTTAATTGTCCGATGCTTTTAATGCTGTCAGGAGGCGGACTCACGACAATTGAAACAGCACAACAATTTCCTGTTCGACTTGTTGAATCAGGACCTGCAGGTGGAGCAATATTTGCTTCTGTCGTAGCTCAGCGTTGTGGACTCAAAGAAGTTTTGTCATTCGACATGGGGGGAACAACTGCGAAGATCTGCATGATTGATAATGGCCACGTCCAAACTAGCAGAAGCTTTGAGGTGGCTCGTGTCTATCGATTTAAAAAAGGAAGTGGTTTACCTCTGCGCGTCCCGGTAGTTGAATTGGTCGAAATTGGCGCAGGAGGTGGATCGATTGCACATCTTGACGGTTTGCAACGTATCGCTGTTGGACCAGAAAGTGCATCGGCAGTCCCAGGGCCTGCATGTTACGGGCGAGGTGGTCTACAGCCGACCGTCACAGATGCAAACCTCGTTATGGGGAGAATTGATCCGGTGAAATTTGCTGGAGGTGAAATTATGCTTTCAACGGAAGCTGCTTTTAAAGCTTTTGAGTCAGTTCTTTCTTCACAACTTGAAATATCAGATCAAATCGCTGCCTACGGAGTCAGCGAAATGGTTGATGAAAATATGGCGGGTGCCGCACGAGTTCATGCAATTGAGAGTGGCAAGAGCATTCCTGCTCGAACACTTGTTGCATTTGGCGGATGTGCACCCCTTCACGCCGTTCGCATCGCTGAAAAGCTTGATATCGCGAGAGTGATCATTCCATCATCTGCAGGAGTTGGATCGGCTGTAGGGTTTTTAAGAGCGCCCATATCATATGAAATAGTAAAAACACAATATCAGCGTCTGGGGAATTTTGATTTTGATTTAATTAATAGCACTTTAGAGAAAATGGCTAATGCGGCCTCTTCGATTGTTCAGCAGGCAACTAAAGCTCTGACCCATGTTGAACGACGCGCTTACATGCGATACGTTGGACAAGGTCATGAGATTTTGATTGATATCGGCATCGAGATTTTCGACTCTTTGTCTGCTGAAATGTTGCGAGAGCTTTTTGATCAGGAATATGAAAGAGTCTACGGTCGCTCCTTGAGTGTCTTGGCAGACGTAGAGGTCGCAAGTTGGGTGGTGACAGTCGCTACGCAGCCAACACCCGATATTATTGCTGAGTGTCGGGGCGACGTGACATCGTCTAAGTCCTCTTCTTTAGGCAAACCTCTCACGCGTGATGTATTTGACCCAGGGCAAAAAAAGTGGCTTCCTCATTACTTGTATAACCGCTCGGATCTCGTGACCGGGTTCAATATCCAAGGTCCTGCAGTCATCGTTGAGAATGAAACTTCAACAGTGATTAGTCCTGCTTATGACGCAAAAATCAATGCCTTTGGTGACATTGACATCACTAGGAGATAGTCTCTAATGAATACCCTTCAATTTGACATTGGCGCGATTGCGCGCCAGATCATGTGGAACCGCCTAATTGGTCTCGTAGAGGAGCAAGCACAGACACTTATTCGAGCGGCGTTTAGTGCAGCGGTCAGAGAGTCAGGTGATTTGTCTGCAGGATTTTTTAATTGTAAAGGTGAGATGGTCGCGCAAGCGACAACCGGCACGCCTGGTCACGTCAATTCAATGGCGATTTGCGTAATTCACTTTTTAAAGCGCTATCCCATTGCTGAGATGAAGCCTGGGGATGTTTTCATCACAAATGATCCTTGGCTTTCAGTAGGTCACTATCATGATGTGACGGTTGTTTCTCCTGCGTATCATCATGGCAAGGCTGTTGGATTATTTGCAAATACAATTCATATTATCGATATGGGTGGCCGTGGGTTCGGCCCAGATTCAAGACAAGTTTTCGAAGAAGGCGTCAATATTCCAATTATGCATCTCGCGCGTGCGGGTGTTTTAAATGAGGATTTATTGGAGTTGCTTCGAACGAATGTCCGTCAACCAATTGAAATGGAAGGTGACTTACATTCACAAATGGCTTGTAATGCGGAGGCTGGTCGACGACTTTCTCATATGCTTGTAGAGTTTGAACTGGATAACGTTGATGAACTCTCACACTATATTATCGAGCAATCTCGTCAAAGTGTGCGCGAACGTATTCGTGCCTTGCCCAACGGAAATTTCAAAAGTCAGTTAACTATTGACGGATATGACACCCCGATTGACCTAGTGGCTAATGTTTCTATTCAAGGCGATCATTTGCACGTGGACTATGAGGGTACGTCGCCCGCAAGTCCTTACGGTATTAATGTAGTTCTAAACTTCAGTACAGCTTACAGTGTGTTTGGCATTAATTGCATCATTGCACCTGATGTGCCTTGTAATGCTGGGTCTTTATCTGCCATTTCCGTTTCTGCTCCTGAAGGCTCAATACTTAACGTCTTGCGACCTTACCCTGTTTCTGCCCGGCACACTGTGGGGCAGATGCTTCCAGATTTGATGTTCGGTTGTCTGGCGCAAATTCTTCCAGACCGTGTTCCCGCCGAGGGGGCTGGCACCATGTGGAACCCAATGATTCGTGGCGGAAAATCTGCAGTGGATCCGGAGTCAGCAGCAAGCGGGCGCGTCACTCGTGATTTTGATTACATTCTCTTTAACACTGGTGGAACAGGAGCTCGACCTAATCTAGATGGGTTGTCGACTGTTGCATTTCCATCCGGAGTTAAGACTGTTCCGACAGAAGTAGTTGAAAGTACTACCCCAATTATTATTTGGCAGAAAAAATTTCGAGAAGGATCTGGAGGTGCTGGCAAGTATCGAGGCGGGTTTGGTCAAGTGCTTGAAATTGGTATGCAACAAGAAGCTGCTTTTTCTCTCGCGGCGATGTTTGAACGCACTGGTCATCCCGCGAAAGGTCGTTTTGGTGGCAAAGATGGTGCGGCTGGCGAGGTCAGAACTACAAAAAATCGAACTTTGCCTCCTAAAGGGCGTCAGTACATCACACCCGATGAGAGAGTTATCTTGAAACTTCCTGGAGGTGCGGGAATTGGAAATCCTTTCACGAGGGCTGTAGACCTTGTTAGAGAGGATGTTGTCAATGAGTTGATCACATCGGAACAAGCCCTAAGCGAGTATGGCGTTGTGTTGAGTGCGCAAGGGGAAGTTGACATTGCGTTGACTCAAGCAAATCGTTTTGGAGCAAGGGGTAATGAAACATGAAAAAATTCATTTATCTAAATAATTGGCATCAGGATCAGCCAAAAACACGGTTTGAGGATGCGCTTGCTCAGAGTGGACTGTCTGTGGCAATTTATCGGACTAACGCTGGTGAATTCCCAGACCAATCTGCTATTGATAATGCAGCTGGTGTTTTTGTAAGTGCAAGTGTGTCAGGCGCATATGATGGTGATGCTTGGATAGATTCTCTTTCCGAATCATTAAGGGCTTTTGCCGCTAGCAATGTGCCTATGCTTGGACTGTGCTTTGGTAGCCAAGTTTTAGCATGGGCACTTCTGGGTAACGATCAGGTATTTAAAAGAGGTGATCGTGAGACGGGGTATTCCGAAATTGAGTTCACGGCCGACGGTCAACGGGATGAGTTGACTAAAAACTTTTCACCGCGCGTAAGAACCTTTCACTGGCACGGAGATGAGGTACGTGCGGATCACTCTGACATCATTATCCTAGCTAGAAACAGTGCATGTGCGAATCAAATTTGGCGCTGGAAACACGGACCTGTCTGGGGTATTCAACCCCATCCTGAAATGGATCAGAGTCAGATTTGTGACTTTTTGAATCAAAACAGAGAATGGTTTGCTGCCGAAGGTAAGGATGCCGATGCGCTAATTCGTGCTGCTGAGGCAAACGATGAGTTGAGCCCTATTTTCAACAGGTTTTTATCCTTGGTCAAAAATAACATGATTTGAATTAAAGTCCTGTAGATAATTTTTTAGGTTGGCGATTTGGAGGTGCGGCTAAAAATGTGGACTGTTTTACGCTATAAGACCGAGACTTTGTCGTTCTTCTAAAGGACTAAGTGATCTAAGAGACATATGGATTCGCTTTCAGTTGTGCTATCGAATATACGAATTGACGGTCTAAATAAATTGTTCAATAGTTGTTGGCACGAAGGTCTGCAGAAAAGAAAAAACCTAATAGCGGAGTTGGGCGAAGTCATTGATTAATTTTGCTCTACAGCCTGAATTCGAACCAGCGACCAGCAGGATTAACAGAAAAGTTAGCTGTTTGGCTTCTTCACTTAAAAAACTTAGCTCAAAAATGACCATCGTGTCAGACGAGAAGAAGTGCTCGCGAGTCCAGCTCGCCGATTGGACCAACAAGCACGCGATAAAAAGTTTCGATTGTTTTGGTCATTGGCTGCCAGTTCGCTGTCACCACCCGTTCCGATCATGGTACAACTGGAAAAGCTTCAAACACTGACGGACATAAGGCCATTGTTGGCTCGACTCACCGCCAGCAACGATTAAGGGGAAATCACATGCCATTACGCGGTAAAGGAATGCTCATCACCTCGATGAATATTGATGAAGTCCACGAGGATGAGTTTAATTTATGGTACGACCGCGAGCACTTGGCTGAGCGGGTGGCAATAGACGGGTTTTTAGAAGCTCGCCGCTGGGTGGCTGAGGATGCTGACCCCAAGTATTTCGCGACTTACAGCACCGCTACATTCGAAGACTTGAGCAGTCCCGCCTACGCCACGGCCCTGGCCAACCAAACACAATGGTCTAAAGAGAATCTGGCACGTTTTAAAAACATGATCCGTGTTGTTGGTCGCATCACTGACTCTCAAGGTCAGGGTAGAGGCGCGGTGCTTGGCGTGGTTAGACTAAGACCCAAAGAGGCAACTAGTCAGTCGCGAGAGACGCTCAAAGCCGCCATGGCGCCGGGTGATCAGCTTCACATCATATCCATGCACTTGATTGAAAGTGATCCCGAATTATCAAAATCATTAACAGAGCCAGACAAGCCCAACCCAGGTGCAGGCGATTGGTTCGTTTTGATTGAGGCAACGACTCGATCGGCCGTGGTTGCGTTAATGGAAACGCGTTTTAAAGCGCTTGGCATCCCCGTTGCCTCTATGGGTACCTATCGTTTGTTGTGGGACCTCGCTAAAAGCGATTTGTGAAAAATCTGCGTAAGCAGCTGATCTCTACCATACATAGAGCGACCATGAAAACAACAGATAACGAAGATACTTGATTGCTAGCTGGTGCAGCTTTACACTCAATTGACTTTTTAGCTGCTTAAGGTTGGTTAAATCGAACACATGAATTGGATGCCTTGAGTGCCGCGACACTACCAGTCGTGAACTCAGTGTTAACGCCGTCAATAACGCTAAGTTGAACTGAAACTATGCCACCTATGCGACGCATTTCAGTTGTTGTGCCTGTTTATAACGGCGCTGCGACTGTCCCCAAACTCATCGAACAGCTTGACAAACACCTGAGACCACAAAACGCGTTAGAGCTCATTTTGGTCAATGATGGAAGCACGCGTGACAATTCCGATGAGGTTTGTGAGGTTGCAGCGCAACAAAACGACTGGATTGTTTACATAGAACTTTCAACAAATTTCGGTGAACACAATGCCGTCATGGCAGGGTTGAACCACTGCACAGGTGACTACGTCGTGATCATGGATGATGATCTACAAAACCCGCCTCATGAAGTCATTCGACTGGTTGATGAACTCGACAGAGGAGACTACGACGTCGTTTTTTCTTACTACAAGGAAAAAAAACATGGGATATCTAGGAACTTGGGGAGTGCTTTTAATAACTTGATTGCAAGTTATGTCCTAAAGAAACCAAGAGATCTCTACCTTTCCTCATTCAAGTGTATCCGTCGGTCGGTGGTTAAACAGGTCATCAAGTATGACGGTCCTTACCCCTACATTGATGGCCTGGTCCTTAGAAGCACCAGCCGTTACGGTCGACTAGAGGTGGAGCATCACAGTCGAGAGATTGGACGCTCGGGTTATTCGCTGCGCAAACTTGTGAGCCTTTGGCTCAATATGTTCACAAACTTTTCTATCTTGCCGCTGCGCATTGCCAGTGCCATTGGATTGCTGCTTGCCACCTTAAGCGGCTTAGCGGGGATTGTTGTCATGATTGAAAAAATCATGAATCCTGATCTCCCCACGGGTTGGGCATCCGTTTTTGTTGCAATCTTATTTATGTCCAGCGTGCAGCTTTTAGCGATCGGTTTGCTGGGCGAGTACCTAGGCAGGGTACTGATGAAGCTTAATAAGATACCTCAGTTTGTGGTGCGAAGAACTATCCGCAACAAGGAGCAAGCCTAATTGGTTTATGACGAAAGCTGGTATTTTGGTCGATCAGTGCTCATCACTGGGGGACTCGGATTCATCGGAAGCTCATTGGCCATTCGCATGGTGGACCTTGGGGCGAAGGTCACTTTATTAGATGCCATGATTAAGGACTTCGGCGGCAACTGGAAAAATATCGAGCCCATCCGTGAGCAAGTCAGTGTCTACCAAGATGATATGCGTAACTTTCATGCCTTATGTCAGATTGTCAAAGGGCAAGATGCAATATTTCATTTAGCAGGACAGGTCAGTCACGGCGACAGCATGCGCGAGCCCTTGACTGACTTGGGGGTGAACTGCGTATCAACCATGAATTTGGTTGAGGCTTGTCGGATACACAACCCTAACGCCCGCATTGTCTACACCTCGACAAGGCAAGTCTATGGCACGCCACAGACGCTTCCCGTTAAGGAAAATCACCCAGTATTACCCATTGATGTAAACGGCATCAACAAACTCGCCGCAGAGTATTACCACCTGCTGTACCACCGAGTCTACGACGTCAAGTCAGCGGTTTTACGGCTAACGAATACTTATGGACCCAGACTTCAAATTCAGAACGACCGACAGGGGTTTATCGGTGTATTTCTCAAGCGTTGCCTAAGCGGAAGAGAGATTCATATCTTTGGCGATGGGATGCAGGTGCGCGACTTCAACTACGTGGATGATGTGGTGCAAGCGCTGGTCCTAGCACTGCTTCATGATCAATGCTTTGGACACGTGTTTAATCTCGGCTCCCCAGATCGATACGGTCTCTTAAATTTTGTACAAACGCTGGCCTCTCTAACTGAGGTAACCTACCAACTCGTCCCGTTCCCCGCAGACAAGCAGCTGATCGATATTGGCGACTATTATGGCGACTACTCTGCATTTTCTGACATGACTGGCTGGCAGCCCAAGATAAATCTTCGCGAAGGCTTGGCCAAGACGTTGGCTTATTACCAAGCCCACCGCATCAACTACTTAACCCCATGACGACACAAACCATCAAGATGTTTGATTATCGGGATCAGTATCTTGATCTTGAAAACGAAGTGCTCGGTGCGGTGCAACGCGTGCTGCGCTCAGGCGAATTGATTCTTGGATCGGAAGTTGAGAAATTTGAGTCAGGCTTTTCAGATTTTTTAGGTCATGGTACCCACAGTTTGGGCGTTGCCAATGGCACGGATGCCTTGGTTATTTGCCTGATGGCGCTCGGCGTTGGACCGGGTGATGAGGTCATCACGGTAGCGAATACCGCTGTACCTAAAGTCAGCGCAATACGGATGGTCAGGGCGACGCCTGTATTTGCCGACGTGGACCCCGAAACCTCTCTCATGGACTTAAGTCTCGTGCCAGGGCTTATTACGTCAAAAACCCGCGCGATCATCCCTGTCCATTTGTTTGGCAATGCTGTCAATATGCCATTACTTTTAGACATCGCGCGACCCTACAATATCCCTGTTGTAGAAGATTGCGCGCAAGCTCACGGTACTCTGATCAATGGGCGAGCAGCTGGAACGTTTGGTCACGCGGCTGCATTTTCGTTTTATCCAACGAAAAACCTTGGTGCCTACGGTGATGGTGGGCTGTGCGCAACTGCAGATGCATCGCTCGCCAAAGAAATGCGGCGAATTCGTAAGTATGGTTTTGATGACCTGTATTACGCGGAACGCGAGGGAATTAACAGTCGCCTCGACGAAGTACAGGCGGCGATCCTAAACATTAAACTCAGGTACCTGCCTGCACAATTACAAAAACGACGAGCACTTGCTGAAGTTTACAAGGCTGGTCTGCCGAGCTCTCTGAGACACATGGCAGCGACATCGAACATTGAGCATGCCTATCACTTGTTTGTGGTGCGCGCAAAGGAACGTGATGCCCTCAGGACAGCGCTTGCAAGTCACAATATTCAGACTGGCATTCACTATCCTTTCCCGATTCATCGAATGAGAGGCTACACTTTTTTAGGCTATCAGGACCAAAGCTTACCCATCACAGAGACTCTTGCCAACGAGATCGTTTCTTTGCCTCTATATCCAGAATTACCTTTAGAAAGCGCTCATCGAGTGCTCGATACATTGCATGAAATCCTGGATTGAAACTTTTAAAACATCTAGGGTGTTTCAGTCGTGATCGATAATCGCCGCGAATATGAAGTCATGGCTGAAGTGGAGATCCAGCACTGGTGGTACCGAGCTCTGCATAGCCTCGTTTTGAACAGCATCGAACACGAATGTATGTCAACGAACATTCATATATTGGATGCAGGATGCGGGACTGGCGGCCTCATTCATAGTCTTAAAGCAGCTGGCTATCGACAGGTTAAGGGATTTGACCTTTCTCCCATTGCGGTCGACCTTTGTCAAAAAAAAGGGTTTGATGTTGAATTAGGTAACCTGAACGATATTGCAACGATCCAAGCGCCCTCAAAGTTTGATGTCATTATTAGCAATGACACGCTCTGCTATTTGTCTTCCGACCAACAGTTGGCCTTCATTAAAAATGCCTATATGCGCTTGAACAGGGGTGGGCTTCTGGTGATGAATTTGCCCGCACTTGCGGCATTTCGTGGCACACATGACCGAGCTGTTGGACTTCTTCATCGCTTTAATCGGCTTGAGATGAAAGCGCTTATTCATTCAGTTGGTTTTGAAGCACTCACGCTACGTTACTGGCCCTTTAGTCTTTCGCCCGGTATTTTTGGTGTTCGGGCATGGCAAAGACTCAAATACGACCCTGCCAGTTCAATCAAACCGTTGTCCGACCTAAAAACCCACAGTATGTTGCTCAACGCCCTACTCTTTCGCTTAATTAGACTCGAAATACGCTTAGCCAGAAACGCACCGTTTGGTAGTTCTTTGTTTACTGTCCTTCGGCGTACTTAATGGTCACTCAGTTCTGCGATCCGCAGTATTTCGGCGAAGCTCAGTGAAGCGCGTCTGCGGACATGCAGCAATAGCTACCGAATCCTATTGCTCGTGAACGGTCCGACTCTGGAATGTTAGTGCAAAGGCCTACTAGGCCCTGGACGCGACGCTTGCGAAACGTATCTCGGACATGAGACTCCGCAGCCCACCAGCCCGATGCATAATCAAGAAAAATCGGCTGCTCGTGGTTCCAAAACGCTTGATAGGTGTCTTTATCCAACACCAGGCGTTGCGCGTTGTCTTCAATACCACACTCCTTTCGTGCAAAGTCGCGCAAGCCTTGGTTTTGGTGGTCAATCATCTCCACTTGCTGCAAACGAGCTTGGCGCCAATCTGATACGAACTCACCGAACCTTTCTTCACGCAAAATACCCGAAAGTAGTGCCGCAAGCATCAGCACGGCAATGATGATGCGAACACCCCCACGGTTTGATTGACTGACCGGCCGACCAAAACTAAAGATTACGAGTAATAGCACGAGTGGCCAGACGATTGAGACTTCATAAAAGTTCTTTTGCGTTTGCAACACAGCGATAGAAGCCAATGAGAGCAAAATTGAGAACCACAGTAAGTGGTCAACGCGCCCTCTTGGTCGTCTGTCAAAAAGCCAATTTAAAGCTATGACCAGCACAGCGACTAAAAGCGGTGTCCATAAAAGAATGTTTGCTATTGAACGAGCCTGTGAACTCATCACGCCACCCTTTCTCGCAGGTAGCCAATCAACAAAGTATTTATCTTGAAAATGAAGACTTCTGACGTAAACACCAAAATCAAGAACGTTACTCCAGTCTTGTTGAATAAATGTTAGGGGATTGGATAACAGAACACCTGGTTGTAGCGTGAGCCCTCTAAGAACTGCCATCAATCCAGGAAACTCTGGGCATGTCGTTCGCAGCTGCCAGACTTGTGAGGTGTCGTAGGCAGTCCACCCTAGGATCAAGACTAGTAGGAGCAACAAGGGCCATGATTTCAATTGTCGCCAAGCCAGCACAAGTAAAGCGGGAAATAAAAACATGCCCTTGGGGTGAATCGCCGCTAAAAGCGTTGCCACTAGCGCAAAGCTCAAGGCCACCAGAAAGCCAATTGGCCAACTCAAACGATTTGCAGGTGCTTTATACAAAGTCACCAGAAGACTGAGCGTGATTAGAAGTAAAAGGGGTTGCTCGGGCCGCGCGTAAACCAAGAGAAACGGCAGCACGCCAACTGACAGAAATGCACTGACTGCTAAGAATGCGTCTTTCACTGCAAGGCCAGCGCGGTGTTTCAGCAACCAAGTCCAAAGTGCTAGTAAAACCAAAAAAAAGAACCAGCCGTGAACACGAAGACGCCAGGGATGGCTGGCATCCTCATAAAGCCATGAATGAATTAACATGGCAGGGTACCAAGTTAGAGGTGCATCGATCCACTGACCTTCACTGCATTGTGCAAATAAGTAAACGAGCTTACCGTGATCGGTTTCAAGCCGAGCGATCATCAGCTTCCAAAAAATCTCATCTGTGTATACCGGGAAATAAAAAACCATCCACAGTGTCGACAGAAATGACAAGACAAAAGCAAGCGCAAGCAGAGCGTAGAGCGCGCGAGGTAAATATCCAAATAATAATTGAGGCTGCATATCGTTTTCGCGTTTATCGTTCTATTAATAGAATCATATCGCCTGCAAAATTATTGACCACTTAGGCAATTTAATTAGTTGCTGGGCACACAAATGATGTCCCCTGAGGTTTTGCCCTTCAAGGTGAGATCATTAAGTTCCTGACGGCGATGATTCAGGAAAAACTCATCTCGGGGGTGTAGGTCAGTCAAAACAAGGTCATCGGACTGAGCCACTGGCAAGGGCTTAAAGTCGATTGTCCGATGAACGAGTGACGCATAGTCAGTGAAGTCAGGGTTACCACGCAGCAAGTGATCCGACACGGAACGCTCTTTTAGGCGCGAAATAATCATCTCGGCGTTGACATCAATCGGCGTCTCACTGCCTAACATGATGCGCGCAGGCATAATCAAAACCGAATGCGCAAAGGCCGATCGAAACGTCTCCGCACTTCGGCAGGTGGGCGTCCATTGAATGTAAATCCCCTTAGGCGCTAAGCGGGCACGTGCTAGTCCCAAAAACTCTTGGCTATAGAGCATGCCGCTCAAAGAGGCTTCTGGCAGAATCGCATCCGCTTCAATAATGTCGTAGCGGCGTGGCTCCTTCGCCAACAAACGCCTGCCATCCGCATACTCCATCGTCCAGCGGGCATTGGTCATCATCTGTCCAACTGGGCCGTCTGGCAGCACTTTGGCAAGTGCAGCGTGAACCCCGATAACCGGTTCAACGAGCTCAACCGCACGGACCCGAGTCTGTGGCAATACGGCAGCTGCCCAAGGCGTGCCGCCGCTGCCAACGCCAATGACCAAAACATCGCGTGGGTCTGGATGTACCAAAGGCCCTACAGCGCCAAGCAATTGGTGAATGGATAGGAAGGGAACTCGTCCCTGAGAAAATCCTTGAATAAAGAATGGCCCTTCTAATAAACCGTCCGCGCGGCGGTCAGCCCGAAACAAAGCCACCCCAGAACGGTCCTCAGCCCACGACACGTGATGGCCATCGCTTTGCAGGTGTGTACGAGACCAAAAAGCAGCATTCCCCGGCAGAACAATCAAGGCCACCAAGCAGACTGTACCGACCGCGATTTCTGGCCATCGGCGCCATCGACTGGTTGCCAACCACCCAAGGATCAAAAGGATCGACAACACGGCCAGTGCCTGCAACGTACCTGCCGTTCCAAGCCATTGAAGGGTAAAAAGCCCCGTGCCGATCGCACCGAAGGCATTACCCGCAATATTGGCCAATTGAACCCATCCCACGCGGGCACCCACCTGAGAAAGATCTTGTTGCACGGCGCGTTGAACAAACGGAAAAGTCATGCCGATCAAAAATGCCGCTGGCCCCACAACCACGCCCGTCAACAAGAACATGGCTACCAGGGATTGGGGACGCATGCGTTGCTGGTCAACCGACAAGTAAGTGGTTAACGGTTCATAGGGCAATGCCCACCAAGCCAGCAGCAAGAAGACCGCACCAACCGCAAACCCACCGGCTTGAGCCATAAAGAAAGCAGGCCTAGGATCCGCATAACGCTGCACCAACCTCGAAGCAAGCGCCATACCCAAGCCATCAGCCAATAGAAAAACGCTCAGCACAGTTGGAAACAAATAGGCGTGAAACATGCCGACTTGCCCAATAAATCGCACCCAGACGATTTCAAGGGCAACGATCACATATCCCGACATAAAAACCAACACACACCACAGACCCAACCGACCAAAGGGATCTGGCGCAGCGATTTTGGTCTGAACCACTTTTTGGGGGCGTTCGCGGCTTGTCGTCGACAACATCGTGAGAACGATCATGACCGCCAATACATCCAACGCAGCAGCCAGCATCAAGGCACCAACAAACCCCAACTCGCCCACCAAAATCCAGCCTCCCAACAAGGCCCCGAGACCAGCGCCTAGTGTGTTTAGGCTGTACAGGCGGCCAATGCGCTGGGCGGCGGTTTCAAGCGACGTGGCAACGGCTCTTGAAAGCAGGGGCAAAGAGGCGCCCATCAGTGTGGTTGGCAGCAATAGTCCAGCAAAGCACAAAACAAAGATCGCCGTTGGGCTATCAATCACCCCAGCCAAATCGGTTGCCAAGAAGTCGTACAAAAAGAATTTTGAGGCGAGCGCGAAGGCGGCCACCGCCGTTTCAGCCACAGCAAATCCAATCAGCGCCCCTCGAGGCGAGAGTCGATCTGCGAGCCACGCACCGAGAATGGAGCCCACCCCTAGGCCTGCGAGGAAAGCGCCCACCACGAGCGAGGCCGAAACTGTATCGGATCCGGCGAATACACCGAGCATGCGTTGCCAGATAATCTGGCACAAAAGCGCAGCAAATCCAGAGACGAAAAATGCAAGGGTTAACTTTGCCATGGGCAATGTGGGCGGTACTGATTGACTGAAATCGGTGGGTGTGACCAAATCGTCAGAGCGGCTCATATTTACTTTTAATGATAATTGTTCACTAATGAAGATAGTGAAAACAGTAACTTATCTTCAAAAAAGATCTACGTGTAATATTTCGGCTAGTGCCAGTGTAGTTTTTTCATCCTTGCAAGTTTTTTTTGGTTGCAGGGATGGCTTGCCAAAAAGCATTAGCGGCAGCCGATTGAATTTCTGACTGGCGGTATAGTCTCACCTCTAGCTCGATGTCCCAGGACGCGTCCGCGGCATGGACTATGCTCCCCGAAACGAGCTCCTCTTCGATGAGGCCTGTTGGTAACCAAGCAAGCCCCCGCCGCTCGAGAACCATCGTTTTAAGTACGGTTGCCAGGTCCGCGGTGAACACCGGATCGACAGCACAGTTAGTGGGTGCAACCTCTTTCATTGCTCTGACAATTCTGCCTAGGCCTGAGCCCGCACTGTAGGCGAGCAGCGGGACAGGCGCCTGCGCATCGGCGATTAGGCTAAACAAAGGTCTCTTATCATCAAAGTTCGGAGCAGAAACAGGAATTAACGCCTCTGTCCCAATCGTTATGGATGTAAAGTCGGGAGTGTCAAGAGTTGAAGGAACCGATGCGTGCGCGTGCGTCAACAGAAAGTGCGTCTTGCCTTGTTGCATTAAGGACTCGCACCGTTGAAATACATCGGAGACGAGCTCGATCCCTCCAAAAGTGATCTGAGACTCCATTGCTCGGAGCCATTTGGGTAGGAACGTAAAAGATAATGCATGCGTGGAGGCAAAGCGTAGTTTGTTTGAGTGCGCCTGGGAAATGGCTTGAGCTTGCGCTGGCAAATTTTCAATATCTACTAACACTCGTTGCGCCACGCTCACAAACCAAAGACCTGATGGGGTTAACCCGAGTGGTTGGTGTGTTCGGTCTAATAGTTCTACCCCAAGCCACTCTTCGAGTGCGCGAATACGTCGGCTAAATGCGGGCTGTGTCATGTGCCGCTCTTGAGCCGCACGAGAAAAATTTCCGGACTTCGTCAGAACAAGGAAGTCCTCTAACCAGATCGGGTTCATAGACCGTGCTTTTTCGGCATAGAAGTCAAAGTAAATAGCATTGGAAATCAGGCCTCTTTTCAAGCATAGTATGACGTATACACATTAACGGGCAAATTTTGCCGTCAACGACTAAGGAGCTACGCGTGCCGTCCATTAGTAACTATAAAGGAATCATCCCCGCGATTGCGTGTCCGTTCACCGTCGATCATCAAATCGACGAGCCAGGCTTGCGGAAACTAGCGTCTTGGTTGTCCAAGCAGCCCGGCGTTGTAGCCGTGATGACTAACGGACATACCGGCGAAGTATTTTCACTAACTCCCGATGAGCGAGCCCATGTTACTCAGATTGTTGCGAGTGAGATTGCCCATCGTACGCCTGTTGTGTCATCGATCGTGTGCGAAGGGTTGAAAGATGCCCGCGTGCATGCCGAGATGGCAAAAAAGGCAGGTGCAACAGCCTTGGACGTCATGCCACCCCATCATTGGTTGCGTTTTGGCTTTCGCGCGAGTCATGTCAGAGAATATTTTGAGGCTATTGCCGAGGTTGATCTGGATCTGATTGCACACGTCTATCCTGCGTGGACACGCGCCTCGTATTCGACTGCGACGATGGCCGAATTAGCCAAACAGCCCTATCTTCAGGCATTCAAGGTTGGTCAGCGAGATATGAACAAGTACGCGGCTGACGTAAAAGCGGTGCGTGACGCTGATCCGACAAAAGCGATTCTTACTTGCCACGATGAATACCTTCTAGCATCGATGGTGCAGGGTGTAGACGGTGCACTGGTAGGTTTCGCGACATTTATCCCCGGGTTGATTAATGACTTGTGGCAAGCCGTGCAAGCTGGTGACTTAAAAAAGGCAATGCAAATACAAGCAGTGATCACGCCATTGAAAGATGCGGTTTATGGCGGTGGGGAACCCACGGGTGAGGCGCATGCTCGAATGAAAATGGGGATGTATTTAGCTGGTGTGATCGATACGCCGACGGTTCGCCCACCCACTGAGATGCCGAGCGATGCCGAGACGAATCAGTTACGTGCAGCGGTGGCAAATGCAGGTTTATTGAAACGTTAATGCAGGCTAATGATTTAATGACTGGAGACTCACATGCAATTTAAAAAAACATTAAGAGTAGTTCTGGCTGCATCGGTGGCTATGTTATGCGCGACCGCTAGCGCACAAACCTACCCAACGAAGTCCGTCAATATCATTATTCCTTTTCCTCCTGGAGGGACTCTTGATATTGTTGGACGTATGCTGGCTCAAAAGCTCACTGAGCAAACCGGTCAGTCTTTTGTTGTTGAGAACAGGGCGGGGGGCGGCGGTACGATCGGAGCTAATGCAGTGGCGAAAGCTTCCCCCGACGGTTACACACTTTTGTTTAGTGCCTCTACATTCACGATTGCTCCTATGCTAGTTAAAGGCGTGCCGTACGACGTCGAAAAAGATTTCATCCCTGTATCTATGATCGCGAAAGCGCCACTTGCTGTCGCAATTGGTAATCATGTCCCTGCAAATAATGTTAAAGAATTAATTGCTTACGGCAAAGCGAATCCAGGCAAGCTGTCATTCGCGATTGGATCTTCTGGATCGGCTGGTCACCTTTCAACAGAGCTCTTGAAAAAAGCGGGAGGAGTGTCAGCTGTTGTGATTCCATATAAGGGCTCGTCACCGGCTTATATTGATTTGGTGGGTGGGCGCATTGATGGTTTCATCGATCCGATCTTGGGTTCGCAACCTTTTGCGAAAGCCGGCAAACTGAAGGTGATCGCGGTCACGTCAAAAGACAGATTAGCAAGTATGCCTGGCATCCCAGCCGTTTCTGAGTCTGTTCCTGGTTATGAGTTTTATAGTTGGTACGGGCTTTGGGCACCGGCGGGCACGCCAGCCGCTGTCGTGACTAAGCTTAGCTCAGAGGCCTTGAAGGCGTTGACGGGTGATATGGCGAAGAAGCTTATCGAGCAAGGACTGATCGTAGAGCCGGGTACGGCTGCTGATTTTGCCAAGTTTCAAAAGGCGGATATGACAATGTCACAGACCATTATTAAAGAGGCCAATATAAGTGCACAGTAAGTTCAGTGCGCTTGTCACTGGGACGAGTTCCGGAATAGGTCGCGCGATTGCGCACGACCTATTGTCTGACGGTTATTCGGTGCACGGCCTTGATATTGCTGGTGCAACAATCGATCATCCACGTTTTATTCCCCATGTCGTTGATCTGAGCGATGTATCGGCCGCGCAAGCCGTAGCAGCGTCTTGCGCATCGATTGGCGTGTTCGTTCACGCGGCAGGTTTGCTCCGGGTTGCACGTCTAGGCGCGCTCTCTGCAAGCGATTTGGAGCTTATGTGGAAAGTGCATGTTGCAGCTGCGAGTGCAATTGGTAATTGTTTAATTCCAAAAATGACAGAGCAACAATTCGGACGTGTGGTGTTGCTTGGCAGTAGAGTTTCGGCTGGTATCGCAGGTCGGAGCCACTACGCTGCGACCAAGTCCGCATTGAACTCGCTCTCGCGCAGCTGGGCTGCTGAGGTTGTGCGCGCGGGTGTCACAGTGAACGTCGTATCACCCGCTGCGACCAATACCGGGATGCTGACACAACTCGGACGCACTGCTGCGCCGCCTGTGCTACCACCCATCGGCCGGTTAATTGAACCACAAGAAATTTCATCACTTGTTCGCTATCTGATCGGCCCTAACGCTGCTGCCATTACCGGTCAGAATATTCAAATCTGCGGCGGATCTTCACTCACTTGAACAAAAAATTTTCGCTATGAAAATCGTAGAAATCCGAGAGTCAACACGTCCCATCAAATCTGATATCCGTAACGCGTACATCGATTTTTCCAAGATGACGCTAAGTTTGGTCGCCGTCGTGACCGATGTCATCCGCGACGGCAAGCCGGTTGTGGGTTATGGCTTTAATTCGAATGGGCGCTATGGTCAGGGTGCGTTGATGCGTGAGCGGTTTATTCCGCGCGTAATGGAGACAAAACCTGAGACACTGCTCGACGCTCGAGACATCCTCTGCCCCCACAAGGTTTGGGAAAGCATGATGCGTAATGAGAAGCCCGGCGGCCATGGTGAGCGCTCGGTTGCGATCGGTACCATCGATATGGCGGTTTGGGATGCGGTGGCCAAGATTGAAGAAAAACCTTTGTATCAGATACTCGCCGAGCGCTACGGCAACGGTCAGGCTAACCCAAAAGTCTTTGTGTATGCCGCAGGGGGTTATTACTACCCAGGCAAAGACTTGGATGGGCTGAAGTGTGAGATGTTGAGCTATCTTAATCGGGGTTACTCGGTCGTCAAGATGAAGATCGGTGGCGCTTCACTTGCGGAAGACTGTACGCGGATTGAGTCGGTCTTGAAATTACTTGGACCGGGTCAGCGATTGGCGGTCGATGCGAACGGGCGCTTTGATTTGAAGACAGCGATTGCCTACGCCAAGGCTCTATCGCCCTACAATTTGTTTTGGTATGAAGAGGCGGGCGATCCGCTTGATTACACCTTGCAAGCGGAGCTTGCTAACCACTACCAGAACCCCATGGCGACCGGAGAAAACCTATTCTCGATGCAGGATGCACGCAATCTGATTCGACATGGCGGGATGCGTCCGGATAAAGACTGGTTGCAGTTTGACTGTGCGTTAAGTTACGGCCTAGTGGAGTATTTGCGCACGCTCGAGATGCTTAAGGAATACGGCTGGTCTGCAACGCGGTGTATTCCCCACGGCGGACACCAGATGTCCTTGGCGATTGCAGCAGGCCTGGGGTTGGGTGGAAACGAGTCTTATCCAGACTTATTTCAACCCTACGGTGGCTTTCCGGACGGCGTAAAAGTGGACAATGGCTATGTGACCTTGCCTTCCCTGGTCGGTATTGGCTTTGAGGGCAAGTCAGACCTGTATGCAGAGATGAAAAAGCTCTCGTCCTGAGCGCCGGGATGGGGCGGCCTCCCTAATGTGTAAGTGATAGAAGAACCACTAACGACCTATTTGACGCCTGAAAGACTCCGATCGCCTCGAAGCAATTGAGGCCATCGAGACTGCATCACTTCGCAACGTATCGAGGTGCTTAGACATACAACTCGCTGCAAGCTCTTGGTTCATTTCTAATATTCCACGCAATACCATTGCGTGCTCTTGAATCGAAATTGCCATTAATCCCGCGTGGAATGTAACCTCTTTACGGTACGCCTCTAGGCGATTGCGTAATCCTAAGGTTTGTTCTTGTAGATGACGATTGTGACTGGCTCCATAAATACACTCGTGGAATTTTGCGTTCGCGCGATAGAAAGCCTCAGGGTCATCTCGATCTGCTGCATCAATACACTCTTGGTGCGCTTGTGTTAATGCCAGTCGATCTTGAGCGTTATGTCGACGCGCAGCTAGACTTGAACACGCAGCCTCTAGAAACCCCATTACTTCAAACATTTCGATCACAAGGGCTGTACCAAGCTGAATAACAAAAGCACCTTGTCTTGGTTTGATTTCGATTAAGCCTCGCGCTGCGAGTTGTCGTAACGCCTCTCGAACAGGCGTACGAGAGGCACCAAAACGGTTACAAAGCCACTCCTCTTCTAGGTGCATGCCCGGGGAAAGTTTTCCATTACCAATCTCAAGCGAAAGCGTCTCGACCATAGAAATCGACAAAGGCTGCTTAGAGCTCTTAGGCTGTTTCAAACCATCAGACTTAGGCATGTCTACATCAAAGGCAGAGGTGGGTTTAAACATATATTGTGCGTTTGTTTAGGCACCAGTGCGGTGCATTTTTAAAAGTACAGCAAAAAAAATAGTCATTTGTGCTCCGACAATGTGCGTTATGTATTTCCATCGCAGTCAGCAATCAAAAGCATAAGCAATATTTCTCTTGACGTATACATGATATTTGTTAGTGTAAAGGCGTACAACCCCTTACCTTTCCCTGCTCAAAAGGAATGCTCATGTACCAAACACGTCGAAGCTTCATTAAATTAGCTGGCACTAGTAGCGCAATTGCGGCTCTCGGTATTTCAGCACCGAGTATTGGTCAAAGTGCAAACAAGATTACTTTCACGACCTCTTGGTTACCCGAAGGACCAAACCTTTTCGCCTATGTCGCTCGAGATAAAGGGTTTTGGAAAAGCAATGGGCTTGATGTCACTGTCGCACGTGGTTCGGGCTCGGGCCCAACCGCACAAGCCGTGGGAGCAAACACTTTTATGTTTGGAATGGGCGCGACACCAACGGTCATGGTCCAAGCTGCAAAAGGGCTACCCATCACGTCTATTGCACAACTCAATTACGACGCTCTCATGGGTGTCGGTGTATTAGCTAATTCGCCCATTAAAACGCCAAAAGACCTCGAAGGAAAAAAACTTGGCGCAAGCGTCGGATCCGGTGAGTATCCATTCTTACCCCTTTACGCCAAAAAAGCAGGTTTCGACTTCAGCAAAGTCACGCTCGTACAACTAGACTCTAAAGTTCGAGATAGATCGCTGATTGAAAAACTTGTTGATGGAGTTGCTGCCTTCGGATCGAGCACTATTCCCTCCCTTGCCGCCAATGGAGTCGATGTACGTTTTATGCTTTTTAAAGCGGTAGGACTTGAGTTTTATGGACAGTCATTAATCACTCAAACAGCGCGCGTTAAAGCCGAACCTGCAATGTGCCAAGCTTTTGTAAATGGTGCGATGCAAGCTATTCAGTTTGTGATGACCAATCCCGAGGAGGCCTTGGCTATATTTCTAAAAGCAAATGATGAAGTGGCAATGACCTCGTCTGGCAAAAGATACGCACAAATTGGTCTTGGCTTGACCAACTTAACGAATATTGTCCCTGAAGTAATCAATAACGGACTGGGCTGGGCAGACCCAGCGAAAATGAAAAGTCAGGCAGAGATCGTACTCGAGTTTGCAGCCGGTCAAGGTGCAAAACTACCAGAGATGAGTTCGCTATTTACAAATCAGTTCGCTGGGAAAATCAAACTGTCGGAGGCGCAGCTTACGCAAGCTAGAAAAATGATTGAACCGTACCGCAAATATGTTGCGTAATCGAATTGCGTTTAACGGCAAGATCTTTCGAAGCTGATGAAGGCGTCCATGCATTACATCTCTGCAACTGATGTTGAAAAGACCTACCAAACTCCCAGCGGCCCCGTACACGCGGTAGCTGGGGCTACTTTTAGTGCTTCAGAAGGTGAATTTATCTCGCTTCTCGGGCCTAGTGGTTGTGGGAAAAGCACTTTGCTCATGATGCTTGCGGGGCTGGAACAACCTACAAGCGGCAGTTTTTATTTGGCTGGGCGTGATGTGGTCGGACCTCGCCGGGAGACTGGAATTATTTTTCAGGATGCAACGTTGCTTCCATGGAAATCAGTCTTGGAAAACGTTATGTTCCCCATCCAGATATTAAAACTATCAGAGAAAGACTTCATTGATCGAGCAAACGAACTACTCAACCGAGTGGGTCTGTCTAATTTCTCTGCAAAAAGACCTCATGAATTATCTGGCGGAATGCGACAACGTGTGGCCATCTGTCGCGCACTGATTCACGATCCAAATATTCTATTAATGGACGAGCCCTTTAGTGCTTTAGATGCGATCACCCGCGATCAAATGAATATAGTCTTATCTGAACTACTCGAGCGCTATCGCAAGACTGTCATATTTGTCACGCATAGTATTCGCGAAGCAGTCTATTTATCTGACCGAGTACTCGTGATGGGTGGAAAGCCCTCCTCCATCATCTTGGACTTAAAAATTCCATTCAAACGCCCCCGTCAATTTGACATCGAGGAAACTGCGGAATTTGGCGCCTTGTGCCGCGAACTACGCCTAACGATAGAGCGTGCACATCATGAATAAAAATAAAAACAAGATGGGAGTCGGAACCGAAACGGGGGCGCTCGTCGGCGGCAACCCAAAATCCGAGGCTTTCTCGCGCGATAGCTTGACAGCGAATGCTCGCAGTATATTCTTACCGATCCTACTGGCTCTTGGCGTGCTAGGGTGCTGGGAACTCGCTGTGCGCATGAGCAATATCCCACAGGTCATTCTTCCCGCACCGACAGCAATTCTAGAAATTATTGTTGCGCAGCACGAGATTCTGCTGCGACATGCTATTCCAACTGTCCTAGAGGCAGCAGCCGGCTTTCTGATTGCCTCCACACTCGGTATTTCACTTGCAGTGTGGCTAAGCTACTCTCGCCTTGCGCGCGAAGCACTGTATCCAAATCTTGTATTTTTTCAATTAATCCCAAAAATCGCTCTTGCACCGCTCTTCATCATTTGGCTCGGTATCGGCTCAGAGTCTCGTTTAGCATTTTCTGTATTCATTAGCTTTTTCCCAATCGTCATTGCCACGACAGCAGGTTTTTCTAATGTGGATCGCAATATGATTAAGCTGTGTAAGTCACTCACTGCGACAGAGTGGCAAACGTTTACAAGCGTTAAATTCCCAAGCGCACTACCCTACATCTTTAGTGGGATGAAAGTTGCGATGACACTGGCGATTATCGGCGTCATCATTGGTGAATTTATCACTGCACAACGTGGATTAGGGTATCTCATCGTCTTTGCGACCGCGCGAGCAGAAACAGGTGTTGCTATGGCAGCTATCGTTATTCTTTGCGGCGGCGGACTGTTACTTTATGGCGTTGTCGCGCTTGCTGAAAACCTAGCGAATCGCCGTTATGGCGTGCCACGCGGTTAATAATTTTGCAAAAAATTTAATTTCATTAAAGAGACAATAATATGGACCTTCAGCTAAGAGGCAAGTCAGTTCTCATTACAGGCGCATCCAAGGGCATAGGGCTTGCAACAGCCGAGTCCTTTGCTGCTGAGGGCTGCGAACTCCATCTGACGGCGCGCTCAGCGGATGCGTTGGACGCTGCCAAGCAAAACCTAAGTCAAAAATATGGGGTAACAGTTCATATTTATCCTTTGGATTTATCTCAGTCTGAAAATATTAATGTCTTAGCTAATCAGGCACCGAACGTCGATATTGTCATCAACAATGCTGGTGAAGTTCCATCAGGACCCATTGAGTCACTATCAGAGGATGACTGGCGCCGTGGATATGACCTTAAGCTTTTTGGCTACATCTTCCTCACCCGCGAAATGTACGCTCGAATGAAAGCTCGACGCTCAGGCGTCATCATTAACGACATTGGAAATTCAGGTGAAAACTGGGATGCAAACTACATTGCCGGAAGCACAGGAAATGCTGCACTGATGGCATTCACTAAAGCCCTTGGTGGACAGAGCCTAGATTACGGCGTACGTGTGGTCGGAGTCAATCCTGGTCCCGTGGAAACCGATCGAATGATAAAGATCAACAAACGACGTGCTTTAGATCTGTGGGGCGATGAAAGTCGTCACATAGAGCTACGAGCCAAATACCCGGGAGGACGTCCAGCGAGCTCACAGGAGGTGGCTGATCTGATGGTCTTCTTAGCATCACCCCGTGCTGCCTACATCACAGGAAGTATCGTGACGATTGATGGTGGCATCTCGTCCAGAGGGTCAATCATTAAAGAAAGTGCATTTAGTTCTGATTGATAGGGATACCTTGCCTGATCACTCGTCAAATCATAAAAAACTTTAACTTAAGAGGCCTCAATATGAGCTGGGCTACAACATCCGACAATATTCGTCTGTACTACGAAGAAGCAGGTACTGGCACACCTATTGTCTTCGTTCATGAGTTTGGCGGGGACTGGCGCAGCTGGGAGCCCCAGATGCGTCACTTTTCTCGGCGACATCGTTGCATGACCTTCTCCGCGAGAGGCTTCAAACCCTCGGACATCCCGCAAGAGGTCAAAGCATATTCTCAAAGACAAGCTGTTCTTGATATTCTTTCTGTCATGGATGCAGCAAAAATCGAGCGTGCGCACACTGTTGGTCTATCAATGGGAGGCTTCGCTACCTTACATTTCGGATTAGTTGCTCCACAACGCGCTCTATCGCTCACTGTGGCGGGCGCAGGATACGGCGCAGAAAAACACACAGAAGAGTATTTTCGTAAGCTTTCACTAGAAGTTGCCGATCAGTTCGAAACCTTAGGAAGCGAGACATTCGCTAAAACCTATTCACTCGGAGCATCGAGGGTTCAATACCAGAACAAAGATCCCAGAGGCTGGCAAGAGTTTGCTATTCAGCTCGGTGAGCATGACAGCACCGGTTGCGCAAACACGATGCGTGGCGTTCAAGCCGAACGCCCCTCCATCTATGACTTAGAGGCTGACCTAAAAAAGATGACAGTGCCCACTTTAATCATGGTGGGAGACGAAGATGACCACTGCCTTGCGCCAGGCATCTTCATGAAAAAAACAATCCCCACGAGTGGTTTAATTATCATGCCCAAAACTGGTCATACTTTAAATCTCGAAGAGCCAGATCGCTTTAATCGTGATTTGAGTGAGTTTATAGACACTGTTGAGGCGGGTAGATGGCTGTCGCGAGATCCTCGTGCTATTGGCTCAGAAATTATGAAAACATCATAGTTTTGTATCAATAGTTGCATGAAGATGTAGCCCATTTGTATACCGACAAAGTCTCGGAGTTAAGGCATAAACCAGTCCAAGTTTTTAGCCGCACCTCTCTTGAAATTAGCGCTAGTTGATACCCCATTTTTAGTGCTAGTATGGGATCAAAGGAGATGCCATGAGTACGCCACGGTATTGATTTGATATTGAGCTAGAGCTTGCCAAGTTTGCTTCATTTGGCATACGCTCAAATCGGTATCCGTCAAATCGACTACCGCACAGAAAACGCCGGCGGCTACATGGCAGACGTATACGTATGAACCAATCGAATCTGCCTTTGTCCGGCAAAGTGGCTTGGGTGACCGGGGGCTCAAGTGGTATTGGGCAGCATTGCGCCATCGGACTCGCGCGTGCTGGTGCACGGGTGATTATCTCGGGGCGTCGCATTGAGTCAATCAATGCCACTATTGCGGCAACCACCGCCACAAACACTGCTGATCACCCTAGCGTTGACATTTCCGGGATGGCCGTTGATGTTTCAGACAAAGAAGCAGTACAAGCCGTGGCCACTGAGATCGCAGATAAATATGGGGCAATCGATATTTTGGTTAACTCAGCCGGTATCAACGTCCCCAATCGTTCATGGGCCACACTGGATACTGAGGCTTTTGATCGTGTCGTGGCGATAAATTTAAATGGCAGCATGTACTGCATGTTGGCTGTTCTCCCTGGCATGCGGGCCAAGAAAAACGGTCTTATTATTAACGTCGCCTCTTGGGCAGGGCGGTATGTGTCTGGCCTGACTGGTCCCGCTTATACCGGGGCCAAACACGCATTGGTGGCCACGGCTCAATCATTAAACATGGAAGAGTGTGTCAATGGCATTCGTGCCAGTACCATTTTGCCCGGCGAAGTGGCAACACCCATTATGCAATCTAGGGCCGTGCCGCCAAGCCCTGAGGAGCTGGCCAAGATGCTGCAGCCCGAACAAGTTGCCCAAGCGGTGCTGTTCGTAGCCCAAATGCCGCCATCTGTTTGTGTGAACGAAATCCTCATCAGTCCCACTTGGAATCGTTCATACCCGAGCGTTCAGGCGATGAGTCGCTGAACGCTCGGGATGTGATAACACTGAAGCTTGACCGACTCACCACATAAGGAAAAACACCACAGGTGAAGGACCAAATCCAACGCACGAGGAGACATACAATGAAAGAAGCAGACGCTGCAACCGTTGTTAAATCTGACTTACCTGTGTACGCAAACAGGCAAGCTTGGTACGGCCCTGATATGCAAAAAAAAGGGGGCTGGATTCATCACTTTTCGCCACAGGAATTGAACGAAATCGATGACTGTGTGCACCGCGCTGACGCGACCGGTAAAGACATTTTGGCGTTCACAAAGGACGAACTTGCCCTGCCAAGTCTTGAGAAACGACTCAACACGGTCAGAGAGGAGTTACTCAATGGCACGGGATTCTTTGTTTTTAAAGGTATTGCTGTCGATCGCTACACCATCAAGCAAGCAGCACTGGCGTATTGGGCCATTGGTTTACAACTTGGCGTGCCAGTTTCACAAAACGGCAAAGGCCATGTACTGGGGCATGTGGCCAATCTAGGAGTGAATTACGCCGACCCTGAAGTGCGCGGTTATCAAACCTCGGCAAGATTGGGATACCACACCGATTCGTCAGATCTAGTGGGGCTATTGTGCTTGCACACCGCCAAATCAGGAGGCTTGTCTTCGATTGTTAGCTCAACCACGCTTTGGAATGAGTTGGTTAAGCGCCGCCCAGACCACGCTCGCCTTTTGATGCAGGCGTTCAACCGGACCCGCTGGGGTGAAATACCCGGCAACATGCAAGCATGGGGTGCAAATCCTATTTTTGCGCCCCTTGATGATCGTGTCATTTCGTCGTACGTAAGAAGCGCCATCAAAAAAGCTCAAGACATGCCCGAGGTCCCTAGGCTAGCCCCCGAGCAAATTGAGGCGCTTGATCACCTCGACGCGCTCGCAGCAGACCCAACCATTCACCTTGACATGGTGCTTGAGCCTGGTGACATCCAATTGGTCTCTAACCACAGTATTTTCCACTCGCGAACGGCCTACGAGGACTGGCCAGAGCTCGAGCGGCGACGACATTTATTGCGGCTGTGGCTGGCCTGTGATGATGGACCCGCCCTGCCTGCAGCCATGTTTGGGCGCTTGGGGCTGACTGACCGTGGCCGGCCCAATGGCATCTGTGTGCCAGGAGTTGAGTTTGTGGCTGAACTCAATCCCAGCTGAGTAAAGGTTTTGGGTTGATTTGATTTCACGTTGTCTTTTAATCGATATTAGGATTGAAACATGAAAGCACTGATTCGTCTTTTGGCTACAGTCGTCTGTCTAAGCCCCATGATTGCGGCAGCCTATCCTGAAAAAACCATTCATGTTTTGGTACCTTATGGCTCGGGAGGTGCGGTTGATTCCCATGCGCGCATCATCACTGAGCATATGTCGCAAACCCTAAGACAACCGATTGTGGTCGTTAACCGCCCAGGCGCTGGCGGGAACATCGCGCATAGAGAAGTGGCAATCGCTGCCAAAAACGGTTACACGTTACTGGCGAGCTCAAGCGCAACAGCCTTAAACCCGTTGATCTACAAAGCCCCTGGCTGGCAAAGTGATGACTTAGCTCCGATTGTCAGAACAGGCACTTCACCGAATTTGATCGTGGTGTCGAGCAAGTTGGGCGTTAACAACCTGAAGGCATTGATTGATTTGGCGAAGTCCAAACCAGGTGAGTTGCCCACACCAGTCACCGGTCTGGGATCTTCCCAAGCGATGGGCCGAGAAAACTTCTCTCATGCTGCTGGTATTCATCTCCTAGACGTGGGTTACAAGGGCGGCACCACATTCATGACCGACCTCATTGCAGGGCGTCTGGCGTTATCGGTATCGCCCCTGAGTGTGGTGATTCAGCAAGTCGAGCAAGGTTCGCTAGTGGCCCTGGCCAACACCGGCGAGAAACGCTCACCGCTGGCACCCAACATCCAAACTGTTGCTGAACTGGGGTTTCCCGAGGCCACATCGGAGAGTTGGTTCGGTCTACACGCGCCCGTTGGCACGCCCGCACCTGTTCTTCAGGCACTGGCTGACGCTGCACAAAAAGCAGTTAACGATCCAGCCGTGCAAAAAAGAATCCGTGATGTTGGCGCCGAACCAGCCTACCAACCCACGGGGGAGTTTGTGATCTTTCTCGGGGAAGAAAAGGAACGAGGTCAACGTTTTCTGAAAAATATTGGACACGTTCCACAATAGTTTAAATTATTGCTGCGAAGTTCATTGGTAGATAGTGATGAATCTCTGCACTGTTGCAATTCTGCCGGTATAAGCTTGATCGATGGATCACGCTCATGCTCACTCCGCATGTGCGCTTTGCTGTCGGGAAAGGTAAGATATGCGGAATTCTCGGGTTTCCTCAAAAACCTGTGGCAGCAGACGTCCATTGGGAAGCGTAAGCCAGGTGCGCAGTAAGTGTCGCTTGGGGGCAGGATCTGCGTAATCCTGATATTTCGTTCTCGAATGCAAAATGCCGTAGTTGTTCCCCACCTGAATATCACCTGGCTGCATACTAAAGCTCAACTGCACCTGTGGGTCTCTGCAAATGCTCTCAAAAAGATCCAACGCCTGTACCTGCTCCTCAGTCAAACGGGGAACATCGTCAAAACGCTGCGCGGTGTTGATGTAGCGCCGCTTGTACAACGCACTCACCTTTGCGTCATGCACGTTCATGACAGGGATGCTCTGAATCTTGAACCCCAGCGGGTGCTGCTCCCGGGTATCAAAGTGAAAGGGTTGTTGCAACACATCGATCATATCGGGGCGGGTTCGCAGAATCTCGTTAAAGATAGTGGCCACGCTAACCAGCTTGCTCACCCCTCCATGCTCAGCTGTCCGAAGGCAAAGCAACATGAACGCATCACCCCCATCGTTGTGAAACGTCAGCTCATCGTCGGTCTGAAAACCGCGAACCTCTCCAGCAGCAGCTACCTGTTGACCAGTGTTGGTCACATCATGAAGCAGGCTCCCTGCCTTGTCTTGTGGCTGAGGCGTACCCATGTGCACGGATAATGCCCAGAAAACCATTCTGGCCTGAGCAAGCGAATAGTTCTGTACCGGCACACCTCGTAAAACCGCAAACCCTCTGCCGCCCTCGAGATGCTCTCGAATGTCATTGAACTTTGCCGAGATTCTGGGAAGATGGAAGTCATCCTTGGTCATCTGTAGCAACTCAGGGAAAGGGACTTCGGGTTTCTGTGCAATCGCATTGATCTCGCGGATTTCGTCTTCCGAGAATAAGCTCATCCACTCGCTCTCGTCCTTAAAATCCGTTACTTTCCAAGCCTGTAATCCCGTTAAGATTTCATTCATCATTCATGTCTCCAGTTCTTTTAAATTGAATGGTTTAAACCCGATGCGCTTAGCTACCCTTTCTGACCAGGGAAGGAATTTTTTGAACAAGCTGCTTCCACATATCGATCGAGGCGTCGATTTCCTGATTCGTAGCTGGACCGTCGGACCAGTCTGCCTGAGCACCAAGTTTTGAGACTCGCTCGGCAAAGTCAGGATTCGAAACCGCGATCTTGGTCGCCGCGCTGAGCTTTTTGACGATGTCAGCTGGTGTACCTGCAGGGGCAAAGAGCGAGAACAAAGAGGACAGCTCAAACTCGGAACCGGCTTCCACAAAAGTGCCTACATCTGGCATCGCAGCAAGACGACCTTTCGAAGTCAGACCGATCGCCTTGAGCGAACCCGACTCTACCAGAGATTTGAGCAGTGGCGCTAGCGCGAAGACCATATCCACCTGACCTCCGATCGCGCCATTGGCTGCCTCACCACCACCTTTGTAAGGCACATGAAGAATCTCAAAATCGGCCTGACTAGTCATGAGCGTAACGTAGTTCTGAAGCTGCGCGCTCGCGACCGTGTACTTGCCCGGATCTTTGCGAGTCATCTCGAGCATCTTAGAGACATCCGAAAAAGGGGCTGCAGGATTGGCTGCCAGAATAAAAGGCATTCGTACGATCGAGGCCACCGGTTTTAATTGGGTGAAAGGATCAAATGTTGGTTTAGGCCCAAGAATGGTGTTGAGGAAAGGTCCAAGGGTTCCAAACAACAGTGTGTACCCATCAGGACTCGCCTGAGCAACAGTGCCTGACCCGATGTTGGTCGCTGCCCCGCCTTTATTCTCGACAATGACAGGCTGCTTGAGTTCAGCCGACAGCCGCTCTGCATATAACCGCGCGATGAGGTCAGTAGTGCCACCTGCCGGATAGGGCACAACGAGCTTGACATGCTTATCCGGGTAACGGTCCGCTGCATGAGCGCCAGTCGAGACCAGGCAAGTGGCAGCGATGAGCCCTGAAACAAGACCTCTCTTGGTGTTGAACATTGTTATGTCTCTAGATTATGTTTTTTGTGAAGCAAATAGACCCTTACTGAAACTGTAGACTCCAGATATAACTCGGTCAAGCGAATAATTTCAATGAATTTATTTACTCAATGATAAACATTACACTTAAGCAACTTCGAGCACTGGTTGCCATGGCCAGCGAGGTTTCGCTCACACGGGAAGATGCTCTTTTTTCTGCCGATCGTAAAAAGAACTCTGAACGAGCTCGAGAGCGCCATAGATGGTGCGGTCGATCATCGCTTTGCGCTCGGCAATCCCGCCTTGGCGAACGCTCGTTCGAAAAAATCGACTTCTAGCGTCAATTGCCCAATCTTGGCATGTAAATCTTTGACTTCACCCTCAGATACCGCGCCAACGGGTTCTTTGCCAAAGCTTGCTGCCATATTGTCGATTGCTTGCTGGCGCCATTGCGAGATTTGGTTCGCATGCACTTCAAGCTGTTCCGCCAATTCCGCGAGGGTCTTATCTCCGCGTAGCGCAGCTAACACTACCTTGGCCTTGAAATCGGCCGTGTGATTCCTTCTGGGTCGTCATCATTACTCTCCTGGGCGCTCCGCGCCAAAAAGACCAATGACTTTTTATAACTTATCGGGCTGTCTAGTTTGGCCAGACCGGCTCTGCCTGTGACTGGTATGACGAGGCACGCTACAGAATGCGTTCAGGGCTTACACCAGAAGTTAAACGCATTGGCGACATTGCACGTGAGACATTCCGAGACCTTTCAGAGTTTGAAGCGTGGTGTAATGAGCGTTTAGGTCGAACACCTGCAGCATCTAAGCTGCTGACCTTTGCTGCAGCGTGGCAACGCATACAGACAACAGCAAACATCTAGTTGCGTGGGATATCTAATGTAGTAACCCGAGTCAGCTCTCGCTTGTAAACAACATCATCAAATGGGCGGGCTCTGTGCATAGTGGTACGGTTATCCCAAATCAAAAAATCACCCAGTGTCCATTCATGATAGTGGACAAACTGAGGCTGAGTGGCATGCTCCATCAAATCCTTAAGTAACAAGCGACCCTCAGGTATTGGCCATTCAACCACGTAATCAGCATGAGAGGCTAAGTAGAGTGCTTTACGCGTTGATCCTTCAATCATTTTTACTAATGGTTGGATTGCCCCAGGGAGCTTAACCCTCTCCTCTTCGGCAAAATCAAATCCCATGGTATGGCGTGAATACACAATTGAATGAAATACATGTAAATCAGCAATAGTTTTTTTAGCTCCCTCGTCCAACTCATCATATGCCGCACGCATATCAGCAAATTCAGTATCTGCACGCACAGGCGGAATATTACGAGCATAAAGCATTGAATAACGTCCAGCCGGATTCACAAATGAGGCATCCGTATGCCAAATACGATTACTAATATTATTCATGCGGCGCCGATCATTCGACGACATAATGTCACCTTCTTGAGTCACATTTGAAATGTCAGTTAATGCATCATTGCCAAATCGATTCTTTCCTACTGCCGAATTAGATGTTTTTGAATGCAGTTCACCATCGAAGCGTTTAGCAAAATCAAGTTGATCCTGATGTGAGAAGTGTTGACCCTTAAACACTAAAACGCCATACTCATTCATACCCTTGCGAAGTTCTTCAAACGTCGCCTCATCACTCACTTCACGTAGATCGATAGGACTAATCTCAGCCATGAAATTTGGATGTAATTTTTTAAAAGTGATTGACATATTCTATCTCGCTCGTATATTTTATTTTCATCACTTTTAGATTAATGCGTGTGATACCGCTAAATCTAGTCTAGTGTTACGTTGTTATCTCGCGCTACTTTCCCCCATTTAGCGATCTCAGATTTGACATAAGAATCAAACTGCATTGGCGTAGAACCTACAATTTCAGCACCCAAACCTTTGAGTCTTTCTGCCACTTCCGGAATCTTCAATATTTTTAAGATTTCTGCATTGAGGCGATTAATAATTGCGGGGGACGTACCAGCGGGAGCCATAATGCCACCCCAGGAGACCGCTTCAAATCCGGGAAGAGTTTCGGCAACTGTTGGAACATCAGGGAAAGATGGTAGGCGTTTATTACTTGTGACGGCGAGCGCTCGCAATTGTCCTGAACGCACATGAGGAGCTGCTGCTATTGCCGTTGGAAGCGCTACAGTCACCTGCCCCGACATCACATCCACAAGGCCTGGGGCATCTCCCTTGTAGGGCACGTGCACCATCTTAATACCAGCCATTGAATTAAAGAGCTCGCCAGAAAGATGGTTTGATGAGCCATTTCCAGCTGAAGCAAAAGTTACTTTTCCAGGATTGGCTTTCGCGTAGGCAATCAATTCGGCAAGCGAATGAATTGGTTGTGATTGCGCCACCACGATAAATTGCGGAACGATGGTGGTTAACGTAATCGCTGAGAAATCTTTAACAGCATCGTATGGCAGCTTTTTGTATACGACTGGATTAATTGCGTTGGGTCCTAAATTCGCCATCAAGAGGGTATAACCATCAGGCGCTGCACTAGCAACATATCTAGTTGCAATAATGCCGTTAGCTCCGGGTTTATTCTCAACTACCACTGACTGGCCCATTGACTCAGAGAGCTTTGATGCAATTATTCTCGCAGTCACATCAGAAGCACCTCCTGGCGGATATACAACAATAATTTTAATGGGCTGTTTTGAGGGCCAAGACTGCGCACTTGCAGTTAGCGGCAGGACTGCAGCAATACAGGACAACACCACAAAGCGAATAATCATGTAAAAAAGATTCATTTTGGTTTAGCCTTATTAAATTCCACAGATCCGAATAGCATCAAGGATTCTGTACAATTAGTTTATAAAAAAATTCAAATTGCTAATTTACTCTTACAGCTTTTATCAAAATAGTTAAAAATACATTAACGGTCAAAACACGCTGAAAAGGGGTTGCTACTTAGCTTTTCTGAAAGCCCATAAAGTAGTTTCTAGCTTGAAATTACTGCGGCACTTTATATCTGTCATATTTAAACTTCCAAGATTGCACCATTAGCTACTAGCTGTTTTTGAAGGGTATTGATTTGAATTTCATGAATGCCAACTTTTGTAGTGACTGCAATGGCAGCTGCCTCTCCAACCGCTTGTCCCATAGCAAAACACTGAGCTGTTACACGAATTGAGGCTTGAGCTGCATGCGTTGCTGAAGCGCAGCGCCCTGCGACCATTAGATTGTCAAATCCAGGGATAGTGAGCGAGCCAAAAGGAATTTGGAAATAACTGCCTGGCTTGAGCCAAATCCACTTTGTTGCCCGTCCTGCTGCGTGATCCTCCATAGGCCATGCACAGCATGCAATTGCATCTTCAAATCTTGCCTCACCTAAGACATCCTGTTCTGTTAGAACGTAGTCTCCGAATGCTCGCCTACTTTCCCGGATTCCAATTACCGCTCCGGTATCGATCACATAAGCATATTCAAACCCAGGCACATATTGTTGAAATGCTTTTAGGTATGTTTGCACCTGCTCCCGACCCATTGCTTCAGCTCTTGATATCTGACTAACATCAAAAGGATTGGGGGGCACTCCGTCGATGGAAACTTTTGTAATATTCAGGTGCGCTAGACCTGGACGCTCAGTAAATACCCCGCCAGCAGTCCGAGGAAGATCAAAACCATTTTTGACAGCCGCCTCGAGACTCTCACGAAGATCTGATCTATTTAAGGTATCCAGCGTTTTTGTGTCCACACCGGCAAAACGAACCATAGTAGTAGGAAACTGAAGATCGCCCAGGCTTAGCTCGTAAGGCACCTTTGCATGATGAAGAAGATCTGCATCTCCGGAGCAATCAATAAATATCTTTGCCTTAATAGCAAGCCGTCCTTGCTTAGTCTCAATAAGAACCGCCTCTACCTGGGACCCCGCTACCTGAGCCCCAACTAAGAGTGAATGATAAAGCACTTCCAATTTAGAATCACTAACTAGCTGATCCAATGCTACTTTCATTAGGAATAAGTCATATGGCAAAGAGGCTGTCTCAAGCCAGCGCTTTGGTTGCTCATCGACCCCGCCGAGCACTTTTAGACGCTCAATGATTTCTGAGCAGATGCCGCCAACCACTTGCGTAACAGCATCTTCAGTAACGGTATAAAGACCACAAATACTTCCTAGGCTAACCGTGGTTAAGGTTCCACCTAGAAATCCCTCTCGCTCAAGTAGCAAAACCCTCATTCCCGCCCTGGATGCACTAACAGCAGCAGCCACTCCAGCAGGGCCACCGCCTACAACACATACATCCACATTGCGAATGACTTCAGTCTCGCGTTGAGGCTCATGAATGCTTGATGTAAATACCGAAGGCATAAGAAATGATAAAAAATGGTTACGTGTTTATTCTAGCAACAAAAATAATAAATTCAATTAAATTGTAGTACCTCTGGTAATCAACTTATTAAGAAGGACCTCATTCTTAGGCTCTAGGCTCGGATCGTTAATGCGGTCTAAAAGTCGCTCAACTGCAAAGTCGACCATCTCTTGTATTGGCTGACAAACAGTGGAAAGGTTGATGCAATCCCACCCTGCCATGGGTATATCGTCATATCCAATAACCCAAAGATCTTTTGAAATTTTTTTCCGAATTTCTTTGCAACATCTAGCGCTCCAATTGCAAAAATATCGTTTGTACAAAACACAGCATCTAGATGAGGATTATTGTTATGCAGCTACATCATCCCGTCATATCCAGTCTCGTATAAAATTCTGCATTTTTCGGCCGATGTCGCGAGCTTCAAATTTGGTATGTGCCGCAATAGCTAACTGCGGAAGTCTCTTTCGCGCTCTCGAATGTTGCTTGCATTCGAATGGGCTGAACGTAAACCAATATTCATACGCTTACGATTAATAAAATATTGAGCGACCATCTCGCCGCCTGCGAAATTATCACTAACGATAGCGGACTTTTCTGACTTGCCGCTCAGCAAATTGCTGACACTTCTCTGCGCTACTTCCAAACGCTCTGTAACTTGAGACTGAGTCAACCCACTCAATCTGCAATCTGCCACAAAAATATTACAAAAATAAAGCACCGAATCAGACCACGAAATCCTCATCTAACTCATCAAAACTTGTAAATCAGGCGTAACTCGATAACTGATATGAAATATTTATGAGCCTATAATGCAGATAAGTGTAGTTAATATTTAAAAAATTAAAATAATGGAAACTCCAAATGACAAATCTACATACACTTAAAAAAACATCACTTTTGAAGAGTGCACAAGCCACCACATTCAAATCTCTTACCCACTTGAGCCTACTAGGAATAGTTTTTTTTGCCTGCTTCTCTGCTGGACAAGCGAGCGCCCAAGATAACTATCCAAACAAACCAATCAAAATAGTTTTAGGCTTCTCTGCAGGTGGTGGAACCGATGTCATTCTCAGATCTATTGCAGGCAAGCTCACTGAGAACCTCGGTGTACCCGTTATTGTCGAGAATAAGCCTGGTGCGAACGCTAATATTGCAGGCGAATATGTAGCCAAAGCCGCACCCGATGGCTATACCTTTTTGTACAACACATCGTCTCTTGTTCTGAGTCCACACCTCTATAAAAAGCTGAACTACGACTTTAGGACGCAGCTCACACCAGTCGCACTTACGGCAAATATTCCATTTGTATTAGCAGCCCACCCCTCAGTGCCCGCTAAAAATATTCAAGAGTTCGTAGCGTATTTGAAAGCAAATCCAGGCAAAGTTAATTATGCCTCGGCGGGTGAAGGTAACGTCACACATTTGGCTACCGTGCTATTTTTAAAAGGTATCGATGCTCAAGCCACACATATTCCTTACAAAGGTGAAGCACCCGGATTGATTGATTTACTAGGTGGTCAAGTGCAATTTATGTTGGGTAACTCAAACACCCTCATACCAAATATTCAACTGAAAAAACTAACTGGACTCGCCGTTGCTAGTCAGCAAAGAATTAGTTCGATTAAGACAGTCCCAACTTTGTCAGAAACAGTGCTGCCCGGCATAGAGTACGGTGCTTGGTCAGGCGTGATGGCACCCATGAACACTCCCAAACCAATCGTTGAAAAAATTAATGCTGCGTTAAATAAAGCACTTAAAGACCCACAATTACGCGATCAAATTATTAAGTCTAGTGCAGAGGTCCGTGGCTCGACCGTTCAAGAGTACGACGCATTTTTAAAAGCCGAATACACACGCTGGGGCCAAGCGATACAAGCTTCAGGTTTAAAACCTGAGTAGAGCTTGCATACACCGTATCTGTTCGATCGTCTCTCCATGCGAGTGCAACACAGAAGCATGGAGTGATTTCCAAGAATTTACGCTTCTCCAAGAGTTGCTCTTACATTAAAAAAACAAAAGCCGAGGCCCGCTCGGGCAGCTGGTCACCATATTGGTAGTCTGCAGCAAACGACAACAAAAACAAGATCAGGATATTTCCCACCAGATGTCCAAGATCTGGGCAAATTTCGCAAAAAAAGGAATCATAGTGTTTCAGGACTGCCTGAATGGCCAAACTACACGCTCAAAGAATATGTCATGCGAGAGTTCATTTCCCAACTCTTGGGCACTTGGGTCCGTTTTTACTCATCACACAAACCTGTTCCTAACATTGAAAAAAGAATCAAGTATCCAAGGTCTTTGTCTATTACAACTCAATCATTAAACATAGATTTATTCTTGTTGCGTAGTTTAAGGAATATATCTGCAGTACTGTGAATTATTGTGAAACTGTGCAAGACTGTGCTTTACTACAGCACACTGACCTGCTGCGTGCGGGCTGCGGGCAAAGGCGTAGGGTCGCCTGACGCAATAAAAACTTGGGAGGTCCTATGACCGATACACGTATGAAACTTCGGCGAGGGTTGCTTGTGAGCCTGCTTGCCATGTCGCTCACCGCTTGTGCTGCACTGCCCGGCGGGACTGCTGTGCCCGATCAAGTCGATGCGGCGCAGCGACGCGCACGCGCGACGGCTGACGCTCTGGATGCATGGGTTGAGCGCATTGCCATGTTGCCGCTGGGTACGTCCATGCGTCAGCAGGTCCAAGGTGCTGAACCGGATGGCAGGCTCATCGAGTACCTCGCCGCGATCCTCAACGAGATCCCTCCCAAAGACGTCTATGGCGTCTATATCGCCTTTGAGAACAAGCAGTGGACTGCGCCCTTGTCGATGCCTTGGGTCGACCGCAAGAGCTGGCCCAAGGGAACGGTGGTCACCTATGACTACCACGACCCGAAGCAGGAGTGGTACAGCGGGCCCAAGCGCACGGGCGCACTCTACATCACCGAACCGTATTTCGACGAAGGCGGCTCGGACATCACGATGGTCAGCATCACGCGGCCTGTCAAAGACCGGACCGGGCGATTCATCGGTGTGGCGGGGGCAGACATTTCCTTAGAGGACATTGGCACACGCCTGCAATCCTCAGACGGAGACATGTTTCTCGTGAGCAAGGACGGCAGGGTCATAGTGCACCCGGAGGCACGATTGATGCTCCGAAAAGGCTATGCCGGGGAGAGTCTGGTGAATCTGCCCGCAGGCGCGGTGATCGCCGCGCAGGCTTCGGGTAGCACGAGGGCCGTGGTGAATGGCACCCCTCGCACATTCGTGTGGCAGACGGCCCCGGTTACGGGCTGGCGGGTTGTGATCGGTCTGCCCTGACAACGGGCAGCGGATGATCATGCATTTGGATACGGCCATCGTCGATACCCTGGCCGTTGCGACCCGCATAGCGCCCACGCCCGGTCAATTCGTGCAATTAATTCAATCAAAATTTCACAGCAGTGGTCGACCGCAGTGGTTGTTACAAATTCAGGGCGTCAAGCCGACCAAAGCCATTGCAAACTTCAGTCGACCTTTATTCCAGCATCTTTCACCACTTTTGCAAAACGACTAGTTTCAGAAACTAATAGTTTCGAAAATTGTTCTGGTGTACTGGGTAAAGGAAACATTCCACTCGCCTTAAATTTTTCTAAAACTTCTGGCTCATTTAATGCACGAACAAGCTCGGCATTTAAGCGTGCAATGATTGCTGGGGGTGTTCCCTTTGGCACAACTAAGCCACCCCAGTTGGTGGCTTCTAATTGAGGGTATCCAGCTTCGCGTACAGTTGGAACATCCGGTAATGCAGCAACTCTCTCAGGCGAGGTTACGACTATTGCGCGTACTTTTCCACTCATTGCAAATGGCGCAATTTCAGTAACGTTTGTAATAGCAGCAGTAACGTGACCACCAGCCGTAGAAGTTACCGCAGGAACACCTCCCTGATAGGGTATGTGCACGGTATTGATATTTGTGGCAAGTTTAAGCATCTCACCAAATACATGATGAATCGTACCAGTACCTGATGTCCCATAAGAAATTTCGCCAGGTTTAGCTCGAGCAAGCGCGATGAGTTCGGGTAAAGAGGTAACCGGTACTGTAGGATTAACAGCAACTCCCATTGGCAACCACAGTACTTGACCTACCGGGCTGAAATCTTTTATGGGATCGTATGATAATCCGGTTCGAATAG
Organism: Zwartia lucis; assembly: GCF_965234455.1. Classification (GTDB taxonomy): domain Bacteria; phylum Pseudomonadota; class Gammaproteobacteria; order Burkholderiales; family Burkholderiaceae_B; genus Zwartia; species Zwartia lucis. Next base: position 832,175 of record NZ_OZ248473.1, read on the forward strand.
ACGGATTGATAACGAAGCTCGGAAAGACCATCAGCATCGTATATCCATCAGGTGTCGCCCGTGCTCCCGCTTCATAACCAATGACCGCACCAGCACCTGGACGGTTTTCAACAATCACCGGTTGACCCATTCCCTTTGACATGTTCTGCGCCAAAATGCGTGTGGTTATATCACCGGCTCCGCCAGGTGGAAATGGCAGAATAATTCTAAGAGGTTTAGATGGAAAATTATTAGCTTGCGCGACGTTAACTAACCCTAGAACCGATGTGATAAATAGCGTCAAGATAATTTTTATGCTCATTGCAATTCCTTTTATTATTTTCAGAACGAAAAATCTCAATAGCCCTAGATCTCCCTAAGAAAAGAACAGAGCTCTTTACCATGCTGTTAATTTAATACTAACTCATATGCTACGATGATTTAGATATAAAACATTAAAAACTGATAGTTCGCCAAATGACATACGCGGAACAGTTTCGCGTGATGACTTTTGCCAAGCTGACTTAGCGCAAGAATCTGGGCGATATCGAAGTGACGCTGAAGGCCAACGGGAGCAAACTTTATGCGGTGGGATTGTGTCACAGCATTCATCGCTCGATATTGGCCGGACACTACTGACGTAAATTAACCCCTAAAAATTTCCATTTAGTCGCTTTACCCACCCAATCTTAAATTGATTTCTCTTGAGTAAATTCTCTTTTTCTTTTAACGCTACGCCAAGGAGCCTATAAATGATTATTGGAATGCTAATTTTTCAGGATATGACGCAACTTGACTTTACAGGTCCACATGAGGTTTTTTCTCGATTCAATGGGTGTCAAGTCAAAGTGATTTCCAAGACAATGGATCCCGTGATTGCTAGAGGCGGACTAAAATTTATTCCCGATACCACTATTGATGACCCCCAGCTTTATGACTTAATTTTTGTGCCCGGTGGTCCCGGCACCAGCGCACTCATGGAAGACCCGCAGGTACTCAAGTTTTTACGAAACCAAGCTGATCAGGCTAAATATGTAACATCAGTTTGCACGGGTGCATTAGTTCTTGGTGCGGCGGGGTTACTGCAAGGCTATCGTGCTACGACACATTGGTTATCTGTAGACCTATTGCCAATTTTTGGTGCGATCGTCACTCAAGATCGTGTTGTATTTGATCGAAATCGAATAACGGGAGGTGGAGTGACGGCAGGCATTGACTTTGCATTGACTATTGCGGCTGAGGTATTTAATGAGGATGTCGCGAAAACAATTCAACTCTCGATCGAGTACGACCCCGCACCACCTTTTGCGGGTGGTCATCCTGATACATCTGACGTCCGGATTGTTGAAAGTGTTCGCACAAAACTAGCGCCTTTGCAGGCTAGCCGGCTAGAACAAGCAAAACGGGCCTCAGTTCTATATTGTCAATAGCGCTCTCACAATACTAACTGGCAAGGAACTGATTAAGTAAACTTGCTGGCTCTTATTTCGCGCAAACAAGATAACTGCTTTTGGAGTTTATATTGGCTTCTGAAGGCAACCAGCTCTAGAGCAAACGCCAGCCATATGTCAATCTGCGCTTGCATTTTATAGGCATGAAGATTCATGTCACGCCTTCAGTCGCAGTCACATTTCAAAACAAAGAGCCCAACCTTGTAGGTTGGGCAATCTGTCTGGAACGAACCTAGTATTCTTTGCTCCCCGAGCTGGGCTCGAACCAGCGACCAGCAGGATTAACAGAAAAGTCGGTTGTTTAAATATCTTTAAAAAACAGTAACTTATCTTCAAAAAAGATCACCGTGTAATAATTCGTGTAATTAAATCAAGAGTTGCATTATGCAACTCTTGGGCACTTGGGTCCGTTTTTTGATCATGACAAAAGAACATATCTAACGCAAAGACGCTAGTAAAAATTAATTCAATTGAATTGTTGATAAAGGTTTATCTAATTTAATGTACTTAATTTCTTTGGCATTAACGTCAATCTTCTTTAAATCAAAAGAATAGATATTGGTTGTTTCAAACATCTTTAGGTTATAGGTCATGTTTTTATTATCAGCCACGACTGACCACTCAGTAATTTCAATGCCACCAGCACCGCCTCCGTAGGCATTGGTTGCCGGTAAACTAATTGCACCCGGAGGAATATCAAAGCTACCCAAAATATGCCAAGCGGTATTATTTTGCTGCAAAGTAGAATAAGTTGTTGGTACAGACTTAGTCAAAAATAATGCTCGAATGAAGCGGCTCGGGCTGAGATAGTCACCAGGTAGTCCTTGCAGACCACTGCCAGAGCTTGGAGGTGCGTAGGTAGCGCCATTAATGACTAATGGACTTTTCTCAACACTGGTGAGGTTTGCGTAATTGCCAATGTTGTTAAGCTGATCCCTGAATGCCGGATCATTAGTCATGACACTAGTAGGATTATCGGTGATGACCATCTCACCTTTAAGATACTCAACGACGATACTCCTGCCTTTGGCATCATGCAAAGTCATGCGAACTGGTGCAGACTGGTTGTTGTAGGCGGGAATCGTCGAGCGATTAATTTTGATCTTCTGAAAACCTGCTTTAACTTCGTCAACAGTAGCAAAATTGGTCAAAGCGTACATGAGCATCTGGATAGAGGCGATGCTATTTGCAGAATCAGCTGACGTCACAACTTGATACTCAGCGGTATTCGGGGCATTTAACAGGCCGCCAACCAAACCTTTTTCATTCATGCCGTCTACCAGGACTGGCATACCTAAGCCATTCATGCCAGCAGTAGCGTACTTAGTGGTCCAATTCAAACCAGTACCTGGCTTACCATCTACCCCGACGCCCGGAACCTGTAAATTTCGAGGAACTATTGTTAGCTCAGACTTTAGCGGTAAGCCAAACTCTAGCGTTCGACCATATACAAAGCCGCCATCGCTGCCTTTTAATAAGAAGCTAGTGCAAGCATGGCTTAGAATCGGCGCGATTGCCAATGTCAAAGACAGGGATGCTGCCATCATTGATGTAACTATTTTTTTATTCATTTGTGATTCCCTATTAAAAACAGGTACTTATATTAAAAAAATACCACCATGTAATAGTTAGTGTAATGATTTGAGCTGAATCGTTCGAAGTTCGAATGTCTTTTGTATTCATATATCACGCCAGTCAAGAAGCTTTGGTGTCATACCAGAGTGATCGTAAAGCATCCAAGAATCAACTGCATAGTGATCATGTTGGTTAAAGTTTTTTAGACCAGCCTTAAAGGCAGCAGACTCTGGATTGAACGGTGCTAAGCCGGACGCAATTAAATCTGTATGAATGAATACTTGGATTCGAACCAGCGACCAGCAGGATTAAGCGCCAATCTTTTCATGTAGGGCGATGTTCACTTGTCATCTGGACGACATCTTTCACTAAATCGGTGCATATGCGAATAACAATGTTACGTTTTGTTGCATAAAAGCTGAAATATCACGCCTTTTAATCGACTATGACCCTGTAAATCACGCATAGTTGATTTGGCACGATCTTTGCTTTATAAAGAATGCTCTTACCTGTAAACCTTCTTACGGAGAATTAAATGAGAAGACTTCACTCAGCATTCGGCTTGCAGAAATTGGCGGCCATCACTTCTTTGCTTATTGCTAGCGCCTCTGTCAGTGCTCAAGAAGTAATCAAAATTGGTATCCCGACTGGCCTATCAGGCGCAAACAGCGTCGTAGCGCCTTCAGTGGTTCAGTCAGCAGAGTTAGCCGTCGACGAAATAAACGCCGCAGGTGGAATTTTAGGTAAAAAGGTTGTGTTGGAAATTGCGGATGATGGATCAGGTGCCGCGGGGGCTCAAAAAGCCGCAGACTCACTGATTTTCCAGAAAAAAGTTGATGTTCTTATTTCAATGCAAACAAGCGCGGCGCGCAATGGCATGCTGCCCATCGTGACACGAGGTAAAACACCTTATATCTACACCTCGCTTTACGAGGGTCGCTCATGCAACAACTTCCTTTACGCAAATGGCGCTGTTCCAGAGCAGATGGTTGCTCCAATCGTCGATCACTTCATGAAAGCAAACAACGCAAAGACCTTTTTCTTGGTTGGTAGCGATTATGCTTTTGGACGTGGAATGCTTGCCTTTACACGCAAATACATCGAATCAAAGGGTGGCAAGGTCGTGGGTGACGAATACCAGCCTATGGATGCAACCGACTGGACAGCGATTATCAGCAAGATGAGATCAACAAAACCAGACGCGGCCATTTTTTCAACTGCTGGCGGTGCACCCAATGTCACGCTTCAGAAGCAATTTAAGGCAGCTGGCATCACGGCACAAGTTGGAAACCTAAGCGTGGACGAAGGTACGGCCAAAACAATGGCTGCTGATGCAGAAGGCACCTTTATTTCTGCCTCTTACCTAACAAACATTGATTCGCCGGCAAACAAACAGTTTCTGGCTGCAATGAACAAAAAATTTGGAGGAAAACTACTGACCCCGAATGATTTGTCCGTGCCTCAATATGATGCCATTTACCTATACAAAGCTGCTGTAGAAAAAGCAAAGACGACAAAAGCAGAAGATGTTGTCAAAGCACTCTCAGAAGTTTCGTATGACGGTCCCCGTGGACGCGTTCAGATGAACGTTCAAAGACATGCTCCCCTCAACATGTATTTGGGACAGGTCCAAAAAGATGGCTCTGTAAAAATAGTTCAAAGTTTCCCGGCTGTTGATCCTGGTCCACAGTGCCCCAAACTTTAAGTAGAAAAAGTCTGTTTAAGCAAGAATAGACTGAATGCAATTATCGAGTAGAACGGAGTCGCCATCTTAAGGTGGCGACTCCGTCTCCGGGGCAATAAATGAACTTAGTTCTTGACATCATCACAACGGCTGCAATTTTGTTTTCTGTGGCTTCAGGTTTATTGATCGTTTTGGGTGTTCTCAAAATCATCAATTTCGCGCATGGGGCATTTTTAACGGTTGGTGGCTACGCAGCTTTTGTTGCAACCCAGAACCAAATCAATCCATGGCTCGCCTTCCCTTTGGCATTTCTGGCAGGGATCGCTTTAGGCGCCATAGTTGAGCGGCTTATTATTCGACCAATATACGATCGACCCTTGGATGCCATCCTCGCCACTTGGGGGCTTGGCATCATTATCAGTCAAGTCATCACTATCATATTCGGCAGAGAAATACAGTTTGCACAATCGCCTATCTCTGGTGCAGCAGAAGTATTAGGGGTTGCCTATTCGCAATACCGCATATTCTTCATTTTCGCTGCGATTTCAATTGCCGCGTCAATTGCCTTATTGTTAAAAGGTACGCGACTTGGTCTTGAAGCCAGAGCAGTCATCATGAATGAGCCTCTCGCCAGAGCATTAGGAATTAATGCTGCACGGGTTAGGTTTGTGACATTTATTTTTGGTGCAGGTCTCGCTAGCCTCGGAGGGGCTTTAATCACGCCCCTTGCGAGTGTTGATCCGAATATGGGAGTTCCATGGCTGGTCAACGCGTTCATGTTGGTTTTAGTATCTTCTATTTCTTTAAAAAGTCTCGCATTCGCGTCGCTCGTTTTAGGTGGAGCCCAAGTGCTGGTTTCGACCTTTGTGAGTCCGGTCATCGGTGGCCTCACCATCGTGGCGCTGGCAGCAATCATTTTGCGCTTTAGGCCTCAGGGGTTTGCAAATGATTAACGATAACAGCCCGTTAACGTCAAACAACAGCAACACGTCAAAACGCAAAGAAGCAGGAGTTTTTGTCTTAGCGGCCGTGGCGCTAGTCCTTGTTTTTTTGGGTCCTTACGTTTTAGACGCCTACACAGTGAACATACTCGTTCGCGCTTTTGTTTATGCCGCCACGGCGCTCACTGTGAATATCCTTTGGGGTTACGCCGGAATACTGACCTTTGGACAGTCCGCCTTCTTTGGCGTGGGAGCCTATGCTGCAGGTCTACTATTTACACACTTTGGATTTTCAATTGGTATCGCCGCTCTAGCGCTCATCATTGGCATTCTGGTGTCAGGAGCGCTTGCCTGGCTGCTAGGCTGGATATCTTTTTATCAGGGCGCCTCACCACTTTATGTCGCCATCGTTACGCTCGCGTTTCCAATTGTCCTTGTTCAGCTTTTATATTCAGGAGGAACATTCACGGGCTCCTCCAGTGGACTCGTTGGTTACGAAACCTTTGATCTGAGCGTGAATGCCTGGTTTTCAATCGCTGGTGGCTTTCTGGTTTTGGTGACCTATTGTTCTTGGTTTTTTGTTAACTCTGACTTCGGCAGAGTTTTAACTGCCATTCGTGAAAACGAATCACGTTGCGCGTATTTGGGTATCAATGCACCAAGAATAAAAACGCTGCTTATGATAGCCATGGCAATGATCGCTTCCGTTGCGGGATTTATCTATGCCGGATATACGGTCGTTGTAGCGCCTGAGATAGCAGGTTTCGTCTTCGGAACTGAATTAGTCATCTGGGTCGCTTTAGGAGGTCGCGGTACACTTATGGGGCCCGTCATCGCCACCTTGGGCATTGATGTCATCACGGCCTATTTATCTGGCAGCTTTCCCTATATTTGGAAAATGTTTGTAGGCGTATTATTTGTAGCAGTAATTGTCTTGCTCCCTCAGGGTATTTTTCCCCCGATTTGGAATTTTTTCCGCCGCAAGTTCCAACAACGAGGCGATGTTGAATTTATTCCTCAGGTGACTTCTGCTGAGCAAAACACTTTAATAAATATTCAAGACATCAGTGAGCGGCCTATGGTCCTAAACGTTCGCTCGCTGGGCAAAAGTTTTGGAAGCTTAAAAGTTCTGGAGGACATCACTTTTTCAGTTAGACAAGGAGAGCTCCTTAGTATCGTAGGCCCTAACGGAGCAGGTAAGACAACGCTGATGCGCTGTCTCTCAGACGGCACTGAAAGAAGCTTTGGGGAAATAGAGATTGAACGTCATGCGGTCAGTCGTGATGCCCCTTTTGATCTTGTATCACTCGGCCTTGGGCGCAGTTTTCAAACAACCAGTCTTTTTGAAACCTTAACTGTCTACGAATGTCTTAGGCTTGCACGCTATAAATCTGAAAAACCATCACTGAAAATGATGTCGACAAGTCTTCAGCTCCCTGCACCCGCAATGCGCGTCATGGCTGCAACAGGACTTGTTGCTGACTTGACAACAGCGGCCAAACATCTGTCCCATGGTAAAAAACGTGCACTCGAGTTGACGATGGTGCTTGCTCTTGAACCTAAAGTGCTCCTTCTTGATGAGCCAACTGCCGGACTCACCAAGCCTGAGAGAACCATGATTGGTTCAATACTTACTGACTTATCATCCAATCACGGAATCAGTGTCGTGCTTATTGAACATGATCTGGATTTTGTAAAAGAGATTTCCACTCGAATCATGGTCTTGACCCAAGGGAAAATTCTTCTTGATGGTCCTGTTGAGGAAGTCGTTCACTCGGACTTAGTTAAAACTGTTTACTCGGGCCACGGGTGAGTTAAAAGATGAAGAATACGATGACACCTGAGTTAAACATTTCAAAATTAGCGAGTGGTTATGCGGGAGCTATGGTAATCCGCGATGTGTCGCTTGAAGTCAGACCGGGCGAGATATTTACACTTCTCGGAAAAAATGGGATGGGGAAAAGTACTCTCCTTAAAACGGTTTTTGGATTTCTCACTCCAATGCAAGGAAAAATTGAAATACGAGGTGTCGGAGTGAACGGTCAGCCTCCTCACAAAATTGCCAAGCATTCCATTGCCTATTGCCCCCAAGAACAAGCAATTTTTCAAGACCTGACTGTCAAAGAGAACCTGAGACTTGGCGTATCGGATGAGTTAGGACTTGATCGTTCGATTGACTTTATATCGACTTACTTTCCGATTATCAAAGGTCGACTGGGGCAAAAAGCGGGAACCCTTAGCGGTGGGGAGCAAAAAATGCTTGTCCTTTCGCGCGCATTTATATCTAAACCAAGTTTGATTCTTATTGACGAAATATCAGAGGGACTTCAGCCCTTAATGATTGAACGGGTCTCTGACATGCTGACCTCAGCTCGAGCAACGACCGGTGCCGCAATTCTGCTTGTTGAGCAAAACGTTAGCTTTGCCTTAGGTGTTGCGGATCGCTACGCAATCCTTAAACTTGGCGAAATCGCTGAAACGGGCGATGCTAAAAACTCCGGAACCTTGGAAATGGTTAGGGAACATCTCTCTGTATGAATACTCCTCTGAACTTTAATACATTTTCCATTGTCGCTCGCTGTGAAAAATCGGGAGCGTTTGGCGTGGCTGTTGCCTCAGCGGTTCCTTCCGTCGGCTCAATGTGTGTCTATTCCCGGTCTAATGTAGGTGCAGTCTCAACGCAATCATGGGTCAATCCATATCTGGCAATTGACGCACTTGATTTTCTTGCTCAGGGTGCGAGCGCCCCCGAAGCACTTGCAAAAGCGCTCAAACGCGATCCCGACGCAGCACTTCGTCAGATTGGGCTGATTGACTCGACAGGGCGAGCGGCAGCACATACCGGAGAACTCTGCACGACATGGTGTGGACATCTTTTAGGTTCTCATTTTTCTGTTCAGGGAAACATGCTGACAGATGAGCATGTTTTAGCTTCGATGGCGGCCGCTTTTCAAGAAAATACTGATTTTGCGGATGCACTTTTATCGTCTCTAAAAATGGGACAGGCTGCTGGAGGCGACAAGCGGGGTAAACAATCCGCAGCACTGCGAATCCACGGAAAAGAAAAGTATCCGCTACTTGATTTACGTGTGGATGATCATGTCAATCCAATTGATGAACTTGGACGAATTTTACAAATAGCAAAAGCGCAGTACTTGCCTTTTGTCGAATCGATGCCAGCCCGCTTCGGCCAAGGCAAGCCACTTTCAGCTGAAACTCGGGCGCTCTTGATGCGCTCACCACAGAATCGCTAACGACATACTTTGAACATGCGGAGAAAAAAATGTCCGAAAAGGAACATCAGTTAAATATTTTGTTTAACGCCTTAGGCGCTTATTTAAGTCCTGAACGCAGAGAACAAACTTTTAAATCTCTTGAAAATATTACAAAGGAATTAGAAAAGCTCAGATCACTTGACTTGCACGACGTGCATCCAGCGATCGTTTTTCGGCCTGAAGAAATCATAACTGGGGATAAAAATGAGTTTTGATGCACGGTTTGCTTCTGCTTCTGAAATATCAACGGCGATCAGGTCCAAAAGAACCACTACCGTAAAGGTTGTCGAAAATGTTTTGCAAGCCATCAAGGATGATGATCCTAAGTTTGATAGTTTTGTGACAATTTCAGATCAAGCTTTAGAGGCAGCGAGTGCGGCTGACAAGGCTTTTAGCAAAGGTGAAATTCTAGGACCTCTTCACGGCGTACCCATCGCTATCAAAGATAACTACCTCACCTCAGACATGCCAACCCACGCGGGGAGTGACGCAGAAGTTTTTAATTTTCCGCGAAAAGATTCAACGGCAGTGGCTCGACTCAAAGCGGGTGGTGCCGTGATCATTGGCAAGACGAGAATGCATGAATTTGCCTGGGGTAATGTCACACCTCCTACAAAAAATCCTTGGTGCTTATCGCGCGTACCTGGAGGCTCAAGCGGCGGATCTGGGGCTGCCGTTGCAGCAGGCTTTGTTCCAATTGCACTTGGATCAGACACCGGTGGTTCGATTAGAATACCCGCTAGTTTATGCGGCACCGTAGGATTAAAACCGACTTTTGGCAGAGTTAGCCGAGCTGGTATCGTGCCGCATAGTTGGTCCCTTGATCATGCCGGCCCCCTCTCCCGCAGTGTCGCTGATAGTGCGATCACTATGGATGTGATCAGTGGCTTCGATGAAGCAGACCCTGCGACCATACGCATGCCTAGAACTGACTTCACCAAAGCACTTGGTCAGAGCATCAAGGGTTTACGCATTGCGGTTTGTAGAAATTATTTCTTTGATTCAAACGAACAGCAGGTCAATGCGTCTGTTGAACACGCAATTGACTACTTCCGACAAGCCGGTGCAATTGTCTCTGATGTCCATATTCCATTACTCGAATTTAGTTTAGGTGCGATTTATGCAATTGAGCTCGCGTCCTCTTCGGCCTATCACGCAGAAAATATTCGAAAAGGATTAGTAAGTCGCTTTACAGATGACGTTCGATTACTGGTCGAGATGGGACAGTTAGTCAGCGGGACAGACTATTTGAAAGCTGAGCAGTACCGGCGAGTTCTGGGCGAAGCGCTGCAGAAGACTTTTTCAAATGTTGATGCAATCGTGACGCCAACCTTACCCCTCACGGCTTGGACAATTGGAACTTGGAATGTCTCTATCCAAGACCATAAACAAGAGAGTGTTCTCGCTGCATCTTGGCGCTTGACGTACCCATGGAACCTTGTCGGCTTACCCGCTATCTCAGTGCCCTGCGGTTTCAACAATTCAGGTTTACCCATTGGCTTACAGCTTGTAGGACGCCCCTTTGATGAAGCTACCGTTTTGCGCTTGGCAGACTCTTATGAAAAAGCGCACGACTGGATCACCCAGAGACCCCTTATTTAACCTACTCTTAACATGAGGCTTTATGACGTCAAAAAGAGTCCAAGAGGCATTGATCAAGGTCGCTTGCGTCCAGATGGAGCCCATTATTGGCAAAAAGCAAGAAAACCTTGAAAAAAGTCGCCTACTGATTGAAGAAGCCGCTCGCATGGGGGCTCGCTTGATTATCCTTCCTGAGCTTGCCAACACAGGCTACGTATTTGAAACACGAGCAGAAGCCTTCGTGCAAGCTGAAGAGATACCGTCTGGCGAGTCCAGCAATTTCTGGTCTCAACTCGCTATTCGCCTAGGCGTCACTATTGTGGTTGGAATCGCTGAACGAGAGCAGGATAGACTTTTTAACTCAGCAATTGTGACAGGCCCAAAAGGCTTTATTGGTAAATTTCGTAAAGTACATCTTTGGGGAGAAGAAAATCTATTTTTTGAGCCAGGTAACCTTGGCTTCCCCATTTTTCATACCCCTCTTGGAAGAATTGGGGTAATGATTTGTTACGACGGATGGTTTCCTGAGTCCTACCGTTTACTTGCAATGCAGGGAGCAGATATTGTCTGTGTACCAACTAATTGGATACCACTCTCAGGGCAAGATCCCTCTCGGGAAGCCATGGCAAATATTCTTGCAATGGCTTCGGCTCACTCAAACTCACTCTTTGTAGCTGCCGCCAACCGAGTTGGGACAGAGAGAGGTCAGCCTTTTATTGGTCAGAGTTTGATTGTGAGTCACACCGGCTGGCCAGTTGCAGGTCCAGCATCGTTTAAAGAAGAAGAAATTATTATTGCAGAGATTAATTTATCAGATGCTCGTAGAAAAAGAAATTGGAATGCTTTCAATCAGGTACTTCGGGATAGAAGAAATGATGTTTACGATGAGATGCTTGGCACGCAAATAAACCCTGGCTGGTATTGAGTGCGCTGTTTATCCTAGCGCAGAGTGACAGCCACCACCTGATCACCCGGATTGATCTCATCATGCGCAATCTCACGACCCAATTCGACTAACGCCATACGGCCTTTGCAGGAGCCAGTTTGATTTCCACCCTCAAACTCAGCACAGTGCTTTGGCTCAACGGCATGCTTTTAAAGTGTATTTGGTACCCCGAGATTGCTCGGACCAAGGACCAGCAGGATTAACAGAGAAGTCGGTTGTTTAAATGTGTATTAAAAACAATAGGTTATCTTCAAAAAAGATCATCGTGTAATAATTCGTGTAATTGAATCAAGAGTTGCATAATGCAACTCTTGGGCACTTCGGTCCGTTTTTAATTATTACAAAAGAACAGAAATTTTGGTACTACGATAAAGCAAAATATCGGGACAAAGTATCATTCCTCGCCCATCACAAAAGCATAAATCTTATCGCGATCGTGAGGGGTTTGCAGGTCTGAGTTAGGTGGGCGATACCAACGCGCTTCGAGGTCAAGTGAACTCAAGACCAGTTTGCTGAGCCTGCTGACGGGCATCAAATCGGTCACAGTATTTAACCAAAGCGTAAAAATACACTTTAAAGATTACCGAACGATATGTTATTGATAATAAAATATCAATAACATATCACTCAGGATTAAGACCATGAACAAAATCCCCGTCACGATTCTGACTGGTTTTTTAGGTAGCGGTAAAACAACTTTACTCAACCGGATCTTGAAAGAACAACACGGTCAGCGCATCGCTGTGATTGAAAACGAATTTGGTGAGGCAGGCATCGATAATGAACTATTGGTTCAAGATCGTGATGAACAGATCATAGAAATGAACAACGGTTGTATTTGCTGCACTGTGCGAGGAGATCTGGTTAGGATCCTTGGTGAGTTACACGCCAAAAAAGAAGCAGGGACACTCAATTTTGATCGCGTCATCATCGAGACTACCGGTTTGGCAGACCCTGCTCCCGTCGCGCAAACATTTTTTGTCGATGAAAACATTACTTCGCAATATCTGCTTGACGCCGTCGTCACGATGGTCGATGCTAAACACGCCGACCTCCAGCTTGATGAGCATCACGAAGCGCAAGAACAAGTCGCTTTTGCTGATCGCATCCTGATCACGAAAACTGATCTCGCAACGAGCCAAGCGCTCTCTAGCCTCAGGAAGAGACTGATTCAAATGAATCCTCGTGCCAAAGTCGCCGTTTCACAGCATGGCCAGACAACGATTGACGACCTTTTGGATATCCGTGGTTTTAATTTAAATGCCATCCTTGAAATCGAGCCTGATTTCTTGACCGATGTTGATCATGAGCACGACGATGATGTCACTTCTTTTGTGTTCCGTGAAACCAAACCGCTTGATTTAGAGCCGGTCTGGCCAAACTAGACAGCCCGATAAGTGATAAAAAGTCATTGGTCTTTTTGGCGCAGAGCGCCCAGGAGAGTAATGATGAGACGACCCAGAAGGAATCACACGGCCGACTTTAAGGCCAAGGTAGTATTAGCACCACTACGCGGAGATAAGACCCTCGCGGAGTTAGCAGAACAGTTTGAAGTGCATGCGAACCAAATCTCGCAATGGCGCCAGCAGGCAATCGACAATATGGCTTCTAGCTTTGGCAAAGAACCGGTTGGAGCAGTATCTGAGGATGAGGTGAAGGATTTACATGCCAAGATTGGGCAATTAACCTTAGAAGTCGATTTTTTCGAACGCGCGGGCGGCTTGGCGGGATTGCCGAGCGCAAAGCGATGATTAACCGCACCCATGCCCTGAAGGTCAGCCGCCAATGCTCGTTTAAATACCATTGATATCGAACCCTTCGTTAGCCACGAGAATATGCTAGACAAAAACGAGCAGTAATATTGAGCTAATTATCAAAGGGACGCCATGAATATATTTGAGAGTTCGCGACAGATCACAAAAGTGATTGTTGGCGCGGGCTTAAGGGCTAAACTTTTTTTGGGCTTTGCATCGCAATTTCTCATAGTTTTTTGAAAGAGAGAGTTTGCACTTTACGGGTTGCAAATACTAAAACTGCGTTCAGTTACCGCTTACCCCAAAATGATGTCAGTCGAGATGCACTGCCGCAGACTAGGTCGCCCTAGTCGTTTTATTGCGCTACAGCGATTTTTAGATCAAGTCACTAAACACGATCGAGTGTGGGGCCATAGCCGTAAAAGTCTCTCATGGCATCGCTTTCTTATTCTTTAAACCGCGCTGGATACGTGCCGGCAGGTAATGCCATTTTCAAGCTACGTTTATACACCTCTTCCATCGCGACGCGCATGGGGCCCATCGAGGCTTCAGCTTCATCAAATTGAGGGCAGAGTTCTTCGTAGGCCGATTGAATCTCGCGCAGTAACGCAGACTCATTGACTAGAGTCAATTTAGAATTAAACAATACTGCTTCGCCATTTACAAAGCTGGCATCAACAGCTTGCCCTCGTTCTGCGTACACTAACTGTCGCACAGGGTCGCCCAAGGGCGTAAAGCTTGGTGAGGCGAGTTTATACAACACCAGATCTGCGGTCATGCCAGGTGCAAGCACACCCAGTCTATCACCTAAGCCCAGAGCGTTTGCACCACCCACTGTGCAGGCGTTTAAGGTTTCCGTTGCGCTTAACCAGCGGTTGTAATCATCCCCGCGAATCTTCGATAACCCGGCCGCTGTACCCATCACATTTAACATGTTGCAGGTATAGGTTGAAGAGCAGCCATCTGCGCCCAAACTCAAATTGATACCCGCATCGAGCACCGCACGTACAGGCTGAGAACCCGAACCCAACATCAGATTGCTCCACGCATTGTGCTGCACGGTCGCGCCTGAGTCAGCGATCATCTGCAACTCATCAGGATTGAGCCAGACCGCGTGAATTAACGTTGTGTTGGGCTTCAAAAACCCAAGCTCTGCCAAGCGCGCAATCATCGTTTTTCCATAGAGCGCCATACCGGTGACGACCTGCAGCCTAGTCTCTTGCGCATGAATGGCCGCAGGCAAATCAAGCTCATCGGCCAGGGCCCTGCACTGTTTTATAAATTCGGGCGTGCAGCGATGCGGTGCCGAAGGCGACACCATGAGACCCACGCGATCTTGCTTTGGATGATGCGTTTGTGCCAACTTGCGAATGAACTGCATCAGCGCTGCCGGATCAGGTCGCGGTAAACCACGCAGTTGCGTCACGAGTTCTTTAGAAAAAATCTGATCCACATCGACATAGTTATCGACGATCGGACGATCCATCATTGAAAAGCCAACTACCGCGCGCAAGCCAATATCTTTATAGGCCTGAAACACCGCTTCAATCACTTCAGGGTTCAGCACGGCTCCCGGGCTCATGTCATCCACAATGGTGGTCGTCCCTGTGCGTAAGGCTTCAATCGCACCGATTAACGTTCGAAGATAAATTTGCCTGGGCGTTAAGGCCACGGGTTTGATGGTGCGGACATAGTTCATCCATAGTTCAAGCGGAAGATTTTCAAATCGTCCTTTTTGAAAATGTTCATGCGAATGTAGATGCCCATCGATCAGACCTGGCACTGCAAGTCGGCCCGCGAGTGGCATCACCTCTCCATCGGTTGCTGTTTCACCGGGTAAGATCGCTGCGATCTTCGTACCCTCGATGACTAGATCAACCGGTTTAGCGTCAAACTTTTGTGAGGCCCCGTGCAGCGCTTGCACGTTTTGCAAAATTATTCTTTTCATTTTTTTTCAAAACTCAGTAGCAGTGTGGCTAAAAGCAATGCCCCTGACGCGGCGTCAGCTCGTACATTCAGACTATCTTCAATAATATGCCAAAGTCTGAGTCGCAAAACTTCAGAGCGCGCATCAAACAAAAACAGGGATAACGCCACATTATTTAGAGATGACATAAAGGCAACAAAAGCACCGGTCATAATCCCCGGCAAGAGCGCTGGCAATTCAAGGCGTTTAAACGTAAACCAACCCGATGCCCTCAAACTATGCGAGCAGTCAAGCATCACTGGGTCAAGCTGCGCATAACTCGCTAACGCGGTGCGCAATACATCAGACGTACAAATGGCAACAGGGCCCGCCACGAGTGTCGAAAACTACAAACCCTTTTCCATCAATTATAAAGACTTGTCCCCTCTTTTATGCAAAAATACTCTAACTAAGCTAACGCTCCAAAACAGGTTACGGATATCAGATGCGCAATAACAAAGATCATCAAAGTCGCTTCAACATCCTAAAAATGCTGCTCGATTCCAAGCATTGCCAAGTCGCCTCAATATGACCCGCTCTGCTTATACGGTCATACGCGGTGGATTAGTGCTTTCAAGCGATGCGTCTACGACTAGCCATCAAGACATTCTTATCAAAGGAGACACGATTTCAGAGCTTCTAGCCCAAAATGCGCCCGCGCCTGAAGGCGCTGCTCTCATTAATGCCAAAGAGCGACTGCTGATTCCCGGCCTAATCAATACTCACGCACATGGACACAACACTCTCGCTAAAGGCATGGGTGGTTTATGGAACCTCGAACTGCAACTGGCCATGTCACCCTGGATTAGCGGTGGGCGCGAGCGCGAAGACAAGTACATCGCAGCTCTGCTAGGTGCTGCAGAAATGATACGTAAAGGCTGCACAACTTGTTATGATCTTTATCTTGAATTGCCGGGTCCTACAATCGATGGAATGCAGGCAGTCGGTCAAGCATACGTCGATGCCGGCATGCGGGCGGTCGTGGCACCGATGATGTCTGATCGTAGTTTTTACGAAGTTGTGCCGGGCCTGATAAACGCATTGCCCCATGATCTACAACTGCAAGTTCGATCGCTACAAGCGAACCCCTCAGGTCAAGGCCTGAAAGTTGGTCGTGAGCTATTACACCATTGGCCGTTCGATATAGACCGCGTTCGTCCCGCCTTGGCGCCCTCGATTCCTTTGCACTGTAGCGACGAGTTTCTATCTGCAATCGTACGTATGTCACGTGAGTTCAACGTTGGTCTTCATACGCATTTAGCTGAGTCACGCTTTCAAGCCGAAGTCAGTTTGACGCGGTTCGGTCAAAGTATTGTTGCGCACATGGCGAAGCAGGGCTTTCTATCATCAAATTTAACTGTCGCCCACGCCATACACATCACCGATGAGGATCGTCGCCTACTTGCAAAACACAGCGTATCCGTGGCCCATAATCCTTCTGCCAATATGCGACTAGGTTCAGGGCTTGCAGATATACGGGCCATGCTCGACGCTGGCATTAATGTAGGCATTGGTACCGATGGGTCAGTTTCTTCAGATAATCTAAACATGTTTGAAATGTTACGGCTCACTTCTTTTATTTCAAGAATAAAAACATCACCTCCCGAAGCTTGGTTGACGGCGACAGAAATCCTGACGATGGCCGGAACTAACGGTGCACGAGCGCTAGGCATGCAAAATCTGATTGGGCAAATCAAAGCTGGTTATAAAGCCGATATCGTGTTCTTAAATCTAACTAATCTGAACTATGTGCCACTCAATGATCCCGTCAACCAGATTGTTCACTGCGAGGATGCTACCGGCGTTGATCGGGTCTTAATCGGAGGAAAAATTGTCTTCGAAAATGGCCAGTTAACCCAGATCGATGAAGCTAAGTTACGCGAACGCGTAGAGCAAACTATGCAGGCCGTCAGAGCTCGGCGCGATACTGTGTATCCAACAGTCAAACGTACCGCTGACATTGTGGGACTCTATTGCGCTTGCCTAGGTGGCTCATCCCCTAGTCACAACACGAAACTCTTTACTTAAGAGAAGCCAATCATTCAAAGTGCGACGTTGAGTAGCGTCACTAATATAAATGGCAGGCAACTCTCGAGCCTTCGACCAAAGTATCTGTCGGACGACTTTGCGAGCATACGCTTATCGCCTGACTACATCGGGGATGAAATGCGCAACCCGTTGGCGGATTTAAAGCATTGGGATAGGCTAGCCCGAGACCCAGCTCAGGCATCCCTAGACCTGGCTCAGGCGTTAACACCGAGCGCAATAGCGCCTGAGTATACGGATGCTTGGGACTCTTAAAGACCGATTCCACAGCACCCTCTTCGACGATGCGCCCCAAATACATCACTGCAACACGCTGAGCCATATGCTGCACAACGGCCAGATTATGTGAAATCAAAACATACGTCAGCTTGAACTCGCTTTGAAGATCAAGCAACAGGTTTAAGATTTGCGCTTGAACCGATACGTCTAGCGCTGAAGTTGGCTCATCGCAGATCAGCAGATCAGGACGTACAATTAATGCTCTTGCAATTGCGACCCGCTGACGTTGACCTCCAGAAAGCTGCATTGGATAGCTGTCAAAAAATCGTGCCGGCAAGCCAACGCGCTCCATCATGTCGATGGTCTGGCGTCGTCGCTCAGCACTCGTTCCAATACTATGAATCAGAAGCGGCAAACCGATTGTCTCACCAATCTTCTTACGCGGGTTCAGCGATGAATAGGGATCTTGAAATACCGGTTGAACTCTGCGAGCTAATTCAAGGCGATTGATATCTTTTATTGGGATATGATCAATTAAAATTTCACCTTCAGTGCTGGGCAATAGTCCCACTAGCATTTTTGCAAGAGTGCTTTTTCCACAACCCGACTCGCCCACCAAGCCGAGCACTTCGCCGCGCCTTAAGTTCAAGGATATATGGCTAACTGCTTGTAGTATTTTATTTTTCTTTAGAAGTCCATTGCCAAGAATAAACGAACGTGAAACGTTGACAGCCTGCAAGATAAAGTCGTTCATGTGTTAACGGGCCTCTCTTGCATAATTCTCTGAACTCGTCGCTTCCGGCAGCATGCACCGGTAGGCATGCTGCTCTGTTTCAACCAACTCAATCCTAGGTTGCGAGCACGATTGCATCGCATAAGAACATCTATTTTTGAAGGCACAACCTACAGGCTCGCCTAACAAGCTAGGTACAGTACCCGCCATCACACCTAGAGGTTTACCCGCAGAAGTCTTTCCCGGAATAGGGATGCAGCGTAAAAGGCCCTGTGTATAAGGGTGTAACGGCCGCGAGAACACCTCAGCTACTGTCCCCGTCTCTACCACCTCGCCTGCGTACATGACCGCCACACGATCTGCGACACGTGCGACAACGCCTAAATCATGCGTAATCAGGATCATTCCCATTTTCAGGTCACGTTGAAGATCACGCAATAGATTCAGAATTTGTGCTTGAATGGTGACATCAAGCGCCGTTGTCGGTTCATCCGCTATTAACACATCTGGAGAACACATTAACGCCATCGCAATCATGACGCGCTGGCGTAAACCGCCAGACAGTTGATGTGGAAACTGATTTAGTCGCTCAGCAGCCGCCGATATGCCTACTTTCTCTAAAAGATAAATAGCCCGATCACGCGCTTGAAGCTTAGTCAATCGCTGGTGCCGTCTGGCAACTTCTGTCAGTTGGTTACCAATCGTATAGACCGGATTGAGTGAAGTCATGGGCTCTTGAAAAATCATGGCTATACGATTTCCACGTAAATCGGACATCGCTTCATCTTTAATCGTCAGCAGATTGCAATCGGCATAGGCCAATCTTTGCGCGGTGCGCTTCGCTTTTTTTGGCAGTAGCCCCATCAACGCCAACGAGGTTAAAGATTTACCACAACCTGATTCGCCGACGATCCCAAGGGTTTCGCCGCGTTGCAATGTCAAGCTAACGTCTCGCACGGCGTTCAAAGTACCCTCGCCAAGCGCTATGGTGACACTGAGTCCTTCTGCGTGCAGAATCGGCTCGGCCAACATCAGTTGCGCCCCTCGGGTGACAATACATCCCGCAGTCCATCACCAAAAAGATTAATACTCAAGACCAACCCAAATAGCGCACATCCTGGGATCGCAATAATCCAAGGACTAAAATACATTTGCTCCTTCGCCTCGGCGATCATTAGTCCCCAGGACGGCAAGGGTGGCTGAACACCAAGCCCCAAAAACGATAAGGCCGCTTCAAGTAAGATCGCATTGGCCATTTCGAGCGTTGCAATGACAACAAACGCAGGAAAGACATTTGGAAATATCTCGCGCGCAATAATTCTAAAATCGGTGCAGCCGATCGCTTTTGCCGCCGCGACGTAATCCAGTGACCGCTCGCGCATCGTCACCGCGCGCAGCACGACCGTAAATCGATCCCACAGTAAGCAGCCTAATACGCTAATGACCACCGTTAATGACCCCCCTACCAGAGCCACCACACAAAGCGCCACTAGCACGACGGGCATACTCAGTCTGGTCGACAGCATAAAGGAAACAACCATATCCACACGACCACCGAAATAGCCCGCAGCCATACCCAAAGTCCCACCTATTACGGCAGAAATGATGGTTGCCACAAATCCAATTGCTAATGACACACGCGAACCATAAAGTATTCTGCTTAGATAGTCGCGACCCAAATGGTCGGTTCCTAATGGAAATAGCCAAGTCCCATCTTCATGCCAGAACGGTGGTATCAATCGACGCGTCAGTACTTGCTCATACGGATCATACGGCGCTAGTAATGGTGCGAAAAGAGCCATTACTAGCACAATCGCAAGTCCGATCGCCCCAATAATAAAGCCCTTGTGTTGATACAAACGGCGACGGGCTATCTCTCGAGGCGTCAAAAAGCCGCTTAAGTTAACCACGACAGGATTGTTCATAGCGCTTCACCCTGTATACGCAATCTTGGGTCTAGCACGGCTATCAAAAGATCGGCAAACAAATTCAAACCGACATATACAAACGCCAAAATCAAAACAATCGCTTGCACCACTGGAAAATCAGAGCGCGAAATCGCCTCCCAGGCAAAGTGTCCGATACCGCGAATTGCAAAAACTGTCTCAATCACCACAGAACCGCTGAGCATGAAGCCAAACTGTACCGCCGACACTGCCACGATAGGGATCGCAGCATTACGCAGCGCGTGTTTGAAAATGATAGAGTACGATCGCAAGCCTTTTGCTCGCGCAGTACGGATGTAATCCGAATCTAGCGCCTCAAGCATTCCAGCCCGAGTTAAACGCATCAGTGCCGGCGTTGCGTAGTAACCCAAGGCAATTGCAGGCATCACGTAGTGTTGCCAACTACCGCTACCAGAAACGGGCAACCATCTTAGTGTTACACCAAAAAAAATAATCAACATCAACGAAAACCAAAAGCTTGGCAAAGCCTGACCCACTACCGAAACGCTCAAACACAGTCTATCTATCCACGAATTAGGTCTGGCGGCTGCTGCGACCCCAAGCGGAATAGCTAAACAAAGTGCAAAGACAATCGCGCTCAAAGCTAAAGCGATCGTGACAGGGAAACGATCGGCCAATAGTTCCGTCACAGGCTTGCGAAAATAGAACGATTCGCCAAAATCACCTGTCAATGCCTTACCCGCCCACGAAGCATACTGAACCAAGAGCGGACGATCTAGGCCATACTGCTGGCGAATACGCTCGACGTCGGCAGCTTTTGCATCGGCACCGGCCATCGCTTGCGCTAAATCACCTGACAGATGCAAAGTTAAGAAACTAATGAATGACACCGTTAGTGCCACTAAGAGCGTTAAGCCTATTCTTTTTATTGTGTAAGCAAACATGCAACGGGATTAGACCCTATTCAAAAAACCCGCGAACTCGCTCTAATACCTGCGAGGGGTGCATTCGTTTTTTCACAGCGATGCAAAATCAGTCTGACTATTGTGATTAAGACCCAAACTCGCTGTACACGTACCGCCATTTAATTCAATACCTAGGCGCTATACGCAGCGAAGTTATCGAATTATTTCCATTTAGCCAAATAGAATTCAGGCAACTCATTTGGCAACGGCGTAAAGTCCAAATCCTTCGTGAACGCGTAGTTCATCGTGTACGTGAACATCGGCAACCAATATGCCTCCGTGGCAATTTTCTGTAGTGCTTTTTTATAATTATCGGCCCGCACTTTCTTATCAGAGGAAGTATCCGCAATCTCTAGCCAATCGCGCACCTGCGGATCGCGGGCCAAATCTGAGCCCTCAAACTTAAAGAACTGGCTCGTTGAAGCGTAAACGTCATAAATTGCACTGGAGCCCCAGGTCATATGATAAAACGCGGTTTTACCAGCATAATTTTTATCCCTTAAGGCGGGATATTGCATCCAAACCAGATTGGCCTTAATCCCTACCTCTCGAAGATAACCGATGACAGCCTCGGTGTAGGGTCGTTCACGATAACCGTGCAATTCTATTTCAAAACCATTCGGATAGCCGGCTTCAACCAATAGCTTTTTGGCCTTAACTGGATCATATTCATATTTGAGCAAATCGTCTGTACAGCCGAACTGTTCTGGATAACAGGCTGCGTGGATAACTCGCGCGTCTCCCTTAATCAAATTACGCACAATCGCCTCGCGATCAATGGCATGCGAAACAGCTTGACGAACCAACTTGTTTGTCAGTGGATGGTTAGTTCCGGTACGGTTGGCTACATCAAAACCGATATAGCTAAAACGTACAATGCCAGCTTGCTTTACCTGCAAATTTGGAATTTTTGCAAGTTTTGCAACTTGATCTGAAGGAACGCGCCAAATCCAGTCAACGCCGCCGGATAACAGTTCAGCCAATTGCGTGCTGAACTCTGGAATTGTGCGATACACAATACTCTTGAAATTTGGCTTGCCTTTCGGGCTACCAGAAAAATAATCTGGATTCATTTCGAACACTACAGACTTACCCGTGTCAAACTTAGCAACTTTATAGGGACCTGTTCCGATCGGCTTATCGGACATACCCTGAGTCCCGACTTTTGAGTAATACTCGTGGGGGTAAATGGGGGTGCAACACGCCAAATAATCTAGTGCAATCGGAAACGGACTACGTAGATGGATACGAACTTTATAGTCGCTGATTTTTTCTGCGCTCTTCATCCATGTGTATTCGGACGCCGAGGGCAGCTTACTCTTGGGATTCACTGCAAAATTAATCGTATACACCACATCATCGGCAGTAAATTTTTGCCCATTATGAAACTTAACATCGTCGCGCAAATCAAATTCCAGCGTGAGCTCATCTATCCAACGATGCGCCTTTGCCAACAAAGGTTTGAACTCAAGAGACACTGGATCTTGATAAACCAACATATCCCATATATAGAAACTAAGAATCGTCCCTTCCCGAGTCGTCTCATAATATCTATCGCCAGTGTTCACCTCTAGGTTCGACGCCCACGTCAAAGTGTTATTAGCCTTACCCGCATGCGCTTGAAATGCAGAGGAGAGCACGAACAATAAGATCGCACAAGCGACCAACGCAAATTTTAAATAATTTGAATGAAAAAAAGTCATGATGCGCATACTCCTGAGAACCGAAGAGATACTCCAAGCGGTGCCACACCGGGCATTGAGAAGGCACTAGCTCTGTTGGCACTACCAAGTTAAAGTGATCGCGTTATTTCTGTTCAAAAACTACTTAAACAAAAAGTGTCACTGGTGTTAGGACCATGATCACTCTTTGCCGAGCCAACGCGACTGATTTTTTACTTTTTTCTTTAAACAATAAAACCATCGATGCTTCCAACCACTTTTACTATAACTCCTTCGATGTGTCAACATCTGTTGACGCCGGTTGAAAATTGACCGTGCGGGGGTGCGACTAAAAACTTGGACTGGCTTGCGTCATAAGTCCGAGACTTTGTCTGTATCCTAGGGGACTAAGTGATCCAAGAGATATCTTGATTCATTTGGCTCCCCACCCTTGATTTGAACCAAGGACCAGCAGGATTAACAGAAAAGTCGGTTGTTTAAATAATGTTTAAAAACAGTAACTTATCTTCAAAAAAGATCACCGTGTAATAATTCGTGTAATTGAATCAAGAGTTGCATTATGCAACTCTTGGGCACTTGGGTCCGTTTTTGCTCATTACACAAACTTGAAAATCTTTATATCGCAAAACTCGATAAGATTAACCACCAATTACCTTACCCCCCTACGCTTACATCTAAGATGTTCTGAATCGACTTCCGACACACGAAGCCAATCAGATCGAAGAGTTATTGCCACATCGCTGGCAGGCACCTCAAGGTTGCTAAAAGTTGCGTCCTAAATTGTAAGCTAATTGTATGGCTACCGTTAAAAAATCTCGTCTTCATACGCATGTTTACCAATTACGCATTGAGCTTGCGAATATCGAGCAATGCAACTGGCGAACATTATCAGTTCCTGACACTCTTAAACTCTCAAAACTAGATCGCGTCACCCAAGAAGCCTTTGGGTGGACGAATAGTCATCTGAATATGACATACGCAGCAGCGTGATATCTTGGAAAATGGGCTGGGCCAAGGAATACATGCTGACACACGCTCCAGGCCAGTACATCCGTAAAGTGTTTCAAGCCACGATCTTGTACCTGGAGGACAAGGGCGACTTTATGTCCACGGTCAAGCACTTCACCTTTGGTACCGATAGCCCTGTGCCCAAAGACCTGCAGACCAAGTTGCTGAAAACCGCCTTCACCGCCATTAGCTTTGGCGCAAGGGTCAGCAGCACGGGTTGGAAAAACGACTCCGGCCAGTGGACCAATCCCGCTATCGTAGACATCCTTAAAAACTCGGAAGATAGGAATCGGTTTTTGGCAGATGGCCGTATTGGTCGTTTGGCAGTCCTGGCAGAGCGTCGAGCCACCGGGGTTGGCAAGCGGGTCTTGCAGGCATTGATTGATCGGGCGCACGTTCAGGGCATGACGCGTTTGCATCTTCATGCACGGGTGGATGCTCAGCCTTTTTACGAGAAGTTCGGATTCAGTGCCCGCGGGCCTGTGTTTGATGAGGCTGGCAGCCCCCACATCGAGATGGTGCGCGAGAGAGTGAGCTCAATGGGTGGATCTGGGGGTTAGTCTCAAAGTTACGTCTAGAAAGCTAGCTGCGGGTGAATCACCGCACATTGAATAGAGCTAGCATGGATTGGCTTAGAACCTTGGCCTACGCTGTGGTCGATGCCGGTGACGGTACGTTTGGAACAAAGCAGATGGGGCTGGCTACCAAATATCGCCGCGCGGATCAATTCTATGTTTACCCAAAACCGATCTAGGTCTTGCTTCAATGCTGGAGGCAATAAAACGAACAGGAAATCAAGCGAAAGTGCTCGCTAAGACTTTGTGCGAGTTTGAGGCTCAACTAAGCTCTTTGAGTAGCAAAGGTTCCCTCGCGATCGAAATCGTCGATGAGGAACTTGAAGCCATCGAAGCTGAAGCGATCCTTTTCGAAGGAGACGCAGATCAATTGATTGCACTACAGGACAGTCTGGCAAATCGTACGGGAGCTATTGTGCCTATATCAGCCATGCGCACAAGCCAGATTCAAGGCGCAGAGACCTGGCCGTTACACCACTTAGTGCGCGAAAAATCAGTTTGCATAAATACAGCTGCAGCCGGAGGTAACGCGAGTCTGATGGCCTTAGGTTAAAACTGATAATCGCTGGGTTAAGCAGCACGCGGTGACGCATACATTTAATTTCCGCATCAAGCCCAGATACCCTTGATCATTCACTAGCTGAAAGTTGAAGGGTTGCTTTTTGTGTTTTTAAAAGAGAACACACCCCTGAGTATGTGGATTTATCGTCAAGCCACATTCAGCTGTCAGACCACTCACCTGCCGTTTAGGGTAGTGATCTGACCACGGCCCGCTCTTAGCACCTTTTATCGAGGATCATATACACTGCCTTAGCTGCTGTCAGCATCAAACCCAAAGTCAGCTCCATTTGGGGTTTCGTTAATCACTAAACAGCTGGAAAAAATGCAACAAAAAATAACGCCAGAGCCACCTGAGGACAAGCTTTTCATTGCTTCAGTCGAAAAGGCATTCAGAGTGTTGGAGTGCTTCGAGAGCAGTCATAGGCGGGTAACCCTAACCCAACTCGCAGAGTTAACAGGTCTAGACAACAGTTCGTTGCAAAGGTTACTGCACACCTTACTGAAACTAGGCTACTTGCGAAAAGACGCAAATCGGCAATATTCACTCACTCCCCGGGTGTTAAATCTTGGGACCAATTATCTTAGGACTAATGATCTAGTCGAACGTGCAACGCCATGCCTCCAGGCTGCTCACGCGTCCTCTGGTGAAACCATCAACTTGATAGAACTTGACGACACAGATACTGTGTTTGTGATTCGCTTTTTGGCTGCCCACCCCACAGGCTTATCCATATTACTGGGCTCGCGGACACCGGTATTTTGTAGCGGTGCTGGTCGTGCAATTCTTGCCCACTTACCGGAACAGGAAGCAATTTCGATCCTCGATCGTACAGTTAAAAGAAAATTTACAAAAAACACATTAACTTCGACCAAGGCAATCATGGCGCAAGTACGAAAAGTTCGCGACCTTGGTTACTCCATCAGCAATGAAGAATTTATGGTGGGTGATGTGTCGATTGGTGCCCCTGTTTTTGATCATACGGGCTCGGTCGCAGCGGCGGTTAGTGTTCCTGTATCTAGCGTCCGTTGGCAAAATCCTGAAGTCCGAGAGCAAATCGTATCTCTCGTTATGAACACAGCACGTTCAGTGTCTAATAGTTACGGAAGATCTAAACAATCATGGTTAGCCACAACTAATTAGCAGAATTGAAAACAAGCTATAGCACCTCGAGGTTGGTTTACTTCCGAACCTTCGCCTTTTAGCAAATCAATTGCAGTTGCGTTCGAGACGTCGTAACACCTCACGCTGTTCAGTAATAGACAGCTAGGCCTATGTTGATCCGATCGGTAAGAGTCAGCGATCAAGTGTCTTTCCCAACTCACGCGCTCTTGACTTCTCATATATAAGATTAGCGATCCCCAAATCAGCCAAACTGAACCCTCGAAAAGCAAACACGGCGCGATCTTTATACGGGTCAAAGGCTATGCGCTTACCCGCAGCAATGTCCGATAGGTCTGCATCAAAACTTCCATAGGGTCCTAAGGTGCTGGATATTGGCGCCAATTGTGCTTGTTGTTTGTGATCATCTGTAATCTTCAATTCGAAGGAACTGAGGCCTTCCGTATACCAGGGGCGCGCAAGATCCACGGCTAGCACTACGGCTCCGGGCTTCACCAGATCTGGCAACAAAAATGGGCGCATATCTGGGCCGAGCGGTATTGAAGTCACGATCACCTGACTGCCAGTAATGACCGCCTGTGGGTCATCTAGGACTTTTGCGGTTATACCGGACAAGTGTGCC
The DNA here is from genome assembly GCF_965234455.1 of Zwartia lucis. Lineage (GTDB taxonomy): Bacteria > Pseudomonadota > Gammaproteobacteria > Burkholderiales > Burkholderiaceae_B > Zwartia > Zwartia lucis. Next base: position 858,765 of record NZ_OZ248473.1, read on the forward strand.
TCGTTAGCGAGGGCGTTAGCCGAGACAACCGAACGGCTGTAACAAAGCACGCTCGTTAGCTCCGGAAATAGTGAATGAATCATCTTCAGATGAAAACTAGCCTGTAAACCACACCCAATAAAACCAACTGTAGGGGGTGGATCCGTTAAGATGGCGCGCAGCACAAACGCAGACATCGAGGCAGTGCGTATGCCCGTTAATTGATTGGCTGATATCACAGCTAACGGTACGCCAGTGCCATAGTCGTTAAGCAGGTAAAGTGCTTGCACGCCAACCCCTCGCTGGCCTGGCATCGTTGGGCGAACTCCAAACCACTTATTTCCGGCGATGTTCCTGCCAGGCCATGCGGCACATAAAGAACGAAATCCGCGCCCCGGGGAAATATCAAGGTGAACGGCAGGTAGGGCAAAAGCGCTCTCACGCGAGTATGCAAGAAATATCTCCTGCATGACATCACAGCACTCGTGTGCGCTTAAATTAAGTTGCGAAACATCGAATTCACTTATAAATAACAAGTGATCGACCTGGGTCACTTGGGGCTCATCTCTGGGAGAAGTCATGATGGGTTTACTATCAAAGTCTGCTCTGTAGATTTAAGGTGAAAATTAAATTCCTCATGAAAGTGACATGCAACGGAATGGTCTAACTCCACAGTTTTGAGTTCAGGCGACTCATGTGCGCAGAGTTCACGTGCGAAAGGACAGCGCGTATGAAACCGGCAGCCCTTTGGGGGATTAATAGGCGATGGAATGTCTCCTGCCAACGAACTATCCTTAAACCCACCACCCGCCCTCGTTGTAAGCGAAGCAGCATTGATCAGAGCATGCGTATAAGGATGTCGTGGCCTTCGATATAACTGCTTTGTCGTTGCCGTTTCAACTATGCGGCCAAGGTACATGACACCAACACGATCTGACATATATTCAACGATCGCAAGATCGTGGGCAATAAAAAAATAAGTCAATCCGAGTTGCTCTTGAAGGTCACGCAGAATGTTCAACACTTGTGCCCTGATCGATACATCAAGTGCTGAAACAGGCTCATCGAGGACTATTAGTTTTGGACGCACCGAGATCGCTCGTGCGATCGCAAGCCTTTGTCTCATGCCGCCACTAAACTCATGCGGGTATTGGTCAACCGCATCACGGTGCAGTCCGACCATAGTCAAAAGCTCCTGAACCTTGGTTCGCAATTCACGACCTGATATCTTGTAGTGAATACGCATTGGCTCGCCCACAATTTCAAGCACCTTGTGGCGGGGGTTCAGCGATCCATAGGGATCTTGAAAAACAGCCTGCACATCCCTTCGAAATCTAATCCCTTCGACTCTGGAAATTTTCGAAATGTCTTGCCCCACAACGGACAGGCTCCCACCAGTGAGTCGATCGAGATTTAGGATCAATTTACTAACAGTAGTCTTCCCACAACCAGACTCTCCGACAAGTCCAAATGTTTCACCTTCGCGAACATTAAAACTCACACCATCTACAGCCTTAATAAGGGCACCCGGTCTAAATATATTGGCAGTTCGAGGCAGACGAAAGTAACGCGTTATGTTCTGCGCAACTATTAAATCCTTGCCTGACATCGCGTCTGAGATCTCAACGATTGTCATGATAGACGGCACCAATTGGGTTACCTTTTGACAGCCAGCAACGGACGGTTCGTTGTTGATTCGTATCAAATAGTGGAGGCGTTTCGACAGTACACCGCTCCATTACTTTTGAACAACGACTGCTAAAGGCACAACCGGAAATATGTTTACTCATATCAGGCAAGGATCCTTCGATAGAGGTTAGGCGGTGTTTTTTCTGACCGATACGAGGGATTGAATCAATCAACGCTTGGGTATAGGGGTGTTGCGGCGAGCTAAATACTTCCTCCGTGTCACCACTCTCTACAACGTGTCCGGCATACATGATGATGACCCGGTCAGTAAGACGTCGGACTACACCCAGGTCATGGGTGATCAGAATAATGCTGGTCTTTTGAACATTTCTTATTTCACCTAACAAGTTCAATATTTGTTCTTGCACCGTGACATCTAGGGCTGTCGTAGGCTCATCCGCCAACAAAAGACTAGGCCGCAAGGCAGTTGCACAGGCTATTAAAGCTCTTTGTTTCATACCTCCACTCATTTGGTGTGGATAACTTTTCAACCGCTCTTGAGGCGACGGTATATAAACCCTGGTTAGCATATCCACAGCAGTCGCTCGTCGCTCTGAGCGAGTCAACGAAGAATTGGCCGCCAGTATCTCGTCAAACTGTTGACCAACTGTAAATAACGGGTCCATCGCAGTCATGGGATTCTGAAGCACTGTGGTAATTTCGCGTCCTCGCAAGCGCTTAAGTTCCTCTTTGCTTGCTCGCAAGACATCCTCACCTCTGAAATAAATCGAACCTGAGGTGTAGGCGCTCGAGGGTAAGTTGTTCACCAGCGCTGAACACAAAGTTGACTTGCCACAACCAGACTCCCCAACCACACCGAGAATTTCGCCTTGTGATAGCTCGAACGAAACACCTGAGACCGCCCGTACATCACCTCGTTTCGTTCTAAAACTCACGCTCAGGTCGTTGACAACGAGAAGCGCAGGCTCAGACCGTTTTCGGGGGATCTCAGCTTGGTTCGGATAATCTGCAAATTGCGTACTCATAGCACCTTGGTATATGGTTTCAATTATTGATGGTCTTGCCGAGGATCGAATCTGTCACGCAACCAGTCGCCCAAGACATTTACACACAGCACCGAGATCAAAATTGCAACACCTGCCATGACGGTCAACCACCAGGCAACCCCCATGTAAGAGCGCCCATCTGACAGCATTAGTCCCCACGAAACATCCGGTGGTTGGATGCCTACGCCAAGAAATGAAAGCGAGCTTTCCAGAATGATGACTCTACCAATATCCAATGTTGCGAGCACCAGTATGCTGTTGGATATATTAGGTAAGATATGTTTGACAGCAATTTTCCATGCTGGTAGTCCGGCGACGCGAGCGAGCAAGACAAAGTCCGTTTGCTTAAGGCTCAACACCTCTCCACGCACGAGTCGGGCATAACGTGGCCAGTTAGTAACAGCCATGATGACAATAATATTGAACGTGCTTGGCCCAAGTGCCGCCACAATCGCTAAGGCCATCAGGATAAACGGCATCGCCAAGAAAGCATCCACCACGCGCATAATTAAGCTATCGGCTATTCCGCCGAGGTAGCCTGCCAGCAGCCCTAAGGCAATACCGATGGTTCCGGCAAGCAGTATGGCAAATAGCGCGATTGTTAAAGAAAGACGCGCCCCGTATATCAATCGAGAATATATATCTCTACCCAAGTTATCGGTACCCAGCGGATGAGACCAAGTGCCACCATCCTGCCAAACCGGAGGCTGCAACGAAACGATGAAGTTCTGAAAACTTGGATCATGCGGGACAATCCATGGTGCAAATATCGCTGCAATCACCATAGCCAACACCACTAGTGCAGAAAAAACAGGTATCCCTCTAAGCGCGCTTAATCGGGGTAGTTGGATAGCGGAGAGTGATAGGTTCATGCGCTGCATCCTCAGGCACTCGTCGAGCTGAAGGCGATTCTTGGATCTAGCCACGCGTACAAAAGATCGACTAGCAGATTAAGAATCAAAATCAAAAAAGCGGAAACCAAAACCGCCGCCTGTAGTACAGGATAATCTCTTGTATTGATTGCCTCAATAACAATTCGACCTATTCCAGGCCAAGCGAATACGGTTTCAGTGACTACAGCGCCAGACAGCAAAACGCCGAACTGCAAAGCGACAAATGTCACGATCGGAATAGCTGCATTTCTCAATGCATGTCGAGTGACAACGCGCCACTCACTAACACCTGAAAGTCGTTCAAATCGAACAAAATCGCTGCGCATAGCTTCAAGCATATTAGATCTAGTCAGCCGCGCTATAGCACCAGCTGTAAAGAAGGATAAAGTTATCGCCGGTAGAACCAAATGCTTAAGCTCGCCGTGACCAGAGGTTGGAAACCAGCCAAGATAAACCGCAAAAAACATGATCAAAAGCAAGCCCAACCAAAAGCTCGGAGTAGACTGCCCCAAAGCAGCCATCCATCGAACGGATTGATCGATCCATGTATCGCGACGAATAGCCGAAAAAATACCCAGTGGCAAAGCAATAAGTACCGCCAGTATCATCGCTGTTACACCCAGCGTTAGCGTGGCCGTCAACCCATCGAGCACCAGCTCGAACGCTGGCTCTCGATACTTAAACGAAAGTCCCAAATCACCTTTCAAGACATTTTTTGCAAACGTAAGGTATTGCAGATACAACGGCTTATCCAAACCGTACTGATTTCGAAAAAAATTCCTATCGTCCACCGTCGCCTCGGTCGGCAACAATGTCAGCGCGGGATCACCGGTCAAACGCGCCAATCCAAACACAATCATGCTGACAAAAACAGCAGTGATTAATGTTTGCCCAAGTCGGATGAGTGTAAATCTCAACATCGCTAGATACCTCGTTGTGTGAAGCTCAACCGACCCAGGCCTCTATTCTATTATTTTTTTTTAAGCATGATAAATTCAGGCCAAGAAACCTTCGCACGCGGCTCCCAGTCAATATTATTTCTCATTGCGTAGGCTTCATCAGTGGTCCACAGGAATATGGCGGGTGGATTGTCGTACACATGCGTAAAGAGTCGCTGCATATGCACTTCCCGAGCTTTTGGATCAACAATTGCGTTAGCTTGGTCGATCATCTCGTCAAGGACTTTGTCGTTTTGCCATGAGAGCGCACCGTTGGAATGCAGGTTTCTTGGCAAGCGACCCATGGCTTCGTTATTAAAGTCAGTCCATCCCATCCAGAACATATCTGCGCTTTTAAAGTCTTTTGCAGAGATGCGTCCTAGGAACGTACCATACTCAAGCAACTCCAATCGAGTCTTGATTCCGATCTGGGAGAGATAGAAGAAAACTGCCTCTGCCACTTCTTTGCTCTGAGCCACGCGGCCCGGTGCCAAACCAAATACATTGTATGTACGGTTGAAGTCGAAGCCGGCCTCTACCAACAACGCCTTGGCTTTTTGAGGGTCGTAAGGGTATGGGTCACGCTCTATGTTGCAACCAAAGATATCGCGATGACATAACGTGGTCGACTCAGTTGCCTTACCAAACATCACTCTGTCGATCAAGGTCTTTCTATCGATTGCCATGTTGAGAGCTCTACGCACTCTGGGATCGGCAAACGCCCCATGCGCAGCTTGTGGATTCAAAACAATAAAAATATTCTGATAACTCGGGCGGGTAACGACTTTAACGTTCGAATCCCGCTCGAGCGCCCTTGCAAGTTGAGGAGGGACATTCGCGATTGCGTCGACCTCGCCAGCGCGAAGCATTGCAACCCGAGTTTGAGGATCAGTAACGGTCTTAATGATTAAACGATCATAGGTCACGGGATCTCCCCAATAGCCATCGTTTTTTTCAAAGATGGACTCTTGCCCAAGTCGACGACTTACAAACTTTAGAGGACCGGTTCCGATTGCTGCTTGCGCAAATCGATTGTCACCCAACTCTTCAACAGTTTTTTTATTAACGATATAAAAATTCTCGCCTAAGTTGGCCAGTATGGTCGCATCTGGTTTGGCAAGAATGAGTCGAACAGTTTGATCATCAACAACCTCAACGTTTTTTATATTTTTCGTCAGTATCGGTGATCGTGGATTTTTTATGTTGGGGTTGTTGGATCGAGCCCATGAGAAACGTACATCCTCTGAGGTAAACGGTTCTCCGTTGTGAAACACAACATTAGGGCGTAATTTGAAAGTGTAAACGGTTCCATTGTCAGACACTTGATGCGACAAGGCTAACTTTGGGATCACGTCCCCTGATACATCGTGTCCGTAAAGCCCTTCATAGACATGATTGATGAACTGAAAGTCACCTGCCCCGGAAATCTTGTGTGGGTCGGTTGTGGTCGCATCAATCCCTGTCACTGTCACGTTAACTTGCGCGACAGCCGGTCCAGTAGCCCAGAGGGAGCCCAAGACCACAAGGATAGCAAGTAAATCTTTTCTACTTTTCATGGTTTTCCTCCAACACATTGCAATAATGTTTACTCCCCCCGATCCCAGCAATCGGTGGTTGAGCGAGAGAGCTTGTGTTTCATGATGCGCTGAGTGGGTGTCTTGGGAAATCCCTCGACAATTTTGACAAAACGGGGAATCTGAAAACGTGCCATCTTTCCTTTGCACCACTCGATGAAGCTCTCAGAGTCAAAGTTTTCGGTTCGCGGTTTCACAAAGACCTTGATTTCCTCATCACCAAATTCGTTGGGTACAGCGATAACTGCGGACTCCTCTATTTCAGAATGAGTACCTATAATTCGTTCGACTTCCCAAGCCGAAATGTTCTCACCCCTTCTCCGAATACTGTCTTTTTGCCTTCCAACAAAGAAATAAATCCCGCGTTGATCTTGACGAACTAGATCACCGGTGCGAAACCATCCGTCCTCATACGCGGCTTCGGTGGCTTCGTGGTTCTTGAAATAGCCCGGCGTGATTAATCCTGGCTCTAGTGACCGAAGAATCAGTTGACCTGTTTCGCCTCGCTGCACGTCAAGACCACTCTGATCAACAATTCGGGCCTCGTAATAGGGTAGGGGTCGACCTAACGCTCCAGGCTCACCTTCGATATTTACTATGTTCAAACTGGATGTCTCTGTCATCCCAAAGCTGTCACGCATTTGGAGGCCAAATCTAGCTTCGAATGAGCGCCACAGATCGATTGGACACCCACCCCCCCATGCAATCCTTACCGTGTTATCGCAGTCATCGTGACGCACGGGTTGCTTCATAAGCAGCTGGGGCACTCCACCGACATAATGGATGTGCGTTGCTCCGAAGTGTCTCGCTTGATCCCAGAACTTGCTTGCACTGAATCGATCAACCATTCCAAGTGTGACGCGCTTCATGGTTGCGAGCACCAACACCTCGATGCCAAATAAGTGATACATTGGTTCCCAAAACAAGAGCACGTCATCATCTTCAACGCCAGATAGAATCAACGAGCTCACGGCAGACGCTCGATACATTTTGTCTGTGACTAGTGCGCCCTTTGGAACACCTGTTGTGCCTGACGTATAACAAATCGCTAGTATGTCGTTCGTTTTTGGACGTGTCTGCGGTGCCGTATCCACAGCAAACTGACGCACTCTTTCAAACGACTCAATCCGTGGACAATCCGGCGATTGCCTCTCGCGCTCAGGTCTTCGATCTTCTGGCTGCTCCGCGTCACCACGAGAAACTAGGGTGAAACCTGTTTGCGCATTTGGCGATGCTCCGTCAGTCTGTCCAAACCATGCCTCAGTCAGTCGGGTTATGTAGCTTGCCTCAGCGATCACACAGCTAGGCTCACTGTGTTGCAACAGGAATGACAGCGGCGCACCAGTTAGATGTACGTTTACCGGAATCAACACAGCACCCAACTTAGCCAGCGCAAAGAATGTGACTATGTGGTCAATGTGATGATCGAGCATCACAGCTATTCGATCGCCTGGCTTGATGGCTAGATCCAAGAGTCCATTGGCAAAACAATTTACTGCTTTATTAAGCTCGGCGTAAGTGAGGTCTTTGTTGTTGTGACGCAGGACAACGTGCCCTCCATCCTCGGCAGCCCTTGTCTCAAGCAAACTTTTTACAGTTACCTCTGAGGATATGTGCTCCTGACTGCGATTGCCCTGAAAATGAGTTTCCGCGGTTAGTCTCTCTCTCACCATAGCCATCTACCCGTGTCTTTGAGGTCCCATAACTCGACAACGTCACCGTGCCGACCAACTTGCACACGCCGCGAGATTTCCACACGCCCGTTAAGTACACGAGTGGCCATGGCAAAGAATTGAAAGAAGGCCGAACGAAGATCCTCCGGCGCATCCGAACCAAATGGCTCGAACGTTTCAAGGGCAATTTGAACGTGGTTCTCATTCAGTTGCTGGCTTGTATGCACCTGGGTGCATCCGGTAAGAATTGATTCGAACACCTGAGAGATACTTTGTACTGATTTATTAGCGATGTCGAGTTCCGAGCGGAAATGGTCTGCATATTGAATCGCTAGCCCACGCATGACTTCAGCAATGATGTAGTTTGCCGTGTTTTCGCCGTACATCAGCTGCAGCTGTTCTACGGTTGTTTTTACATAACCTTTTGACCAGTTTCTGTGAGCCTTCAGTTGTCTAGCTTCAGGCCACAGCGCTGGGTCGAGGACTGGCAATTGCCTTCGATCGCACTCTGGCGTTTGTTGCACTACCTCGTAGCGCATTTCCTCCCCTGGCGCAAGGTCACGATCGTATTCAATGAAATATCCCTCGTCATATGGGTAACCTTCCGTGACAAATTTTGTAGCAACCCATCCTAGACGCGGGCATCCCATAAGCTTGCCGTTATAAGGGTGCCATCCTGAAAAGCCAGTGCGACGAATATTTGTTGGAACCGCAAGCATCGACACGCCCGGGTATGTCCACATGGGCGATAGGTACCTTATCCATACCTTTTTCGGGGACTCCTCCACATAGTCCATCTTTAGACCACCCATGATGTTTGTGAAGTAGTGGTACTTCGCCGCAACGACCGCGGGTGGTTCGCTCTCTCCAATTCCCAGCTTGCGCAAGCCCTCTTGATACTTTTCACCTTGATGCGCAGCTAGCAATCGCAACCATAGCTTGTGCAGTGCCGGATCTCCTTTTTCACGCAGGGTAACGATGTGGAGACCCGACCAAATTAAGCCTAAGAATCGGTTACCAACATCGCATTCACGACGCAATCGTTCAATATCAGACATTGACTTCATCACTCCATACGATGCGAAATTAGTTATCGCTATGCGATAACTATTATTTATTTGTACATTGATTATGTTCTATTGAATTTTTCTTGTCAATATCTTTTTTTGCCGCAGCCTCTTTCAAAACCAATAACAGAATTGTTGACGCCGGTTGAAAATTGACCGTGCGGGGGTGCGGCTAAAAACTTGGACTGGCTTGCGTCATAAGTCCGAGACTTTGTCTGTATCCTAGGGGACTAAGTGATCCAAGAGATATCTTGATTCATTTGGCTCCCCACCCTTGATTTGAACCAAGGACCAGCAGGATTAACAGAAAAGTCGGTTATTTAAATATCGTTTAAAAACAGTATGTTATCTTCAAAAAAGATCATCGTGTAATAGTTCATGTAATTGAATCAAGAGTTGCATTATGCAACTCTTGGGCACTGGGGTCCGTTTTTACTCATTACACAAACCTGGACTGTTGGGCATCTCTCTCCTCGGGGAGTATGTGTTTCATCGCGAAACCCTATTATTAACTTTGCACCGAGCGCGTAGATCGATTGTCAAGACCGGCTTTAGTCATCGCCACAATACCAATGCCAACGGCAAGCCATAACGTGAGACTCTGACTTGACTCGCGGCGTTTGAATCACGCGCAGCGCCACAAACTGACTATCGGTTGAGCCGGGCTTGACGCCGCCAGCCCTTTTTAACTTACTGCTCCAGTGATAGAACGTGTTGAGTCGTAGGCCGTGTTTGCCTGCATACGCCATCAACGACAGGCCTTCTCGCTTAACACCGGCTAAATGCTCGGTCCAAAACTGCACGCCTTTGCTATTTTTCATCTGCATCTCATCTTACGTTTGGAGATAGAGATGATCGCGCAGCTTTTACCGCGTGACTAGGTTGGGGTTTATGGATCGCTTACCGTTATCTGACGCACCCAGATGGCAGCAACATCTTGGCGGTCACTCGCTAGGGTCGTGTGGCGGGGCCTAAGCATCTGCTGCTTGACGAGGCGTACCTGTCAAGCTTTGGGCACTTGCGCTTGCCGCAATATCTTTACACGGCGCTGCAACGTTTTGACGCGTGGATCGAACCGGCCTTGCTGGCTGAGTGGGCGCGGCTAATCAAAGGATATGCGCTGCGCCAACACCGCACGGTTGACGAAAATACCTTAGTGGCTGCGTTGGCCTGGTCAGACCCCGCACGCGACGTCACCCTTGCTCGTGGGCAGGCGCTGCAACTGCTGCAAGGTGATGGCTTGCAGTGTGTTTATAGCGGCAAGCGTTTAACTGCAAACACGCTCGACATCGATCACTGTTTGCCTTGGTACGCCTGGCCCTGTAGTGACTTATGAAACCTACTCCCCGCATCGTCGCAACTCAATCGCCAAAAGAGCGACCGCGTACCAAGCGAGGTCATGCTCTCTGGCGCGCAAACCCGTATCCAAGACTGGTGGGCGCAGGCGTATGACGGAGTGCTGGGCGAAAGGTTTAGGCTAGAGGCGCAGGCAAGATTGCCGCTGGTGGGTGATGGTGCGGGGGTTGAAGAGGTGTAAGCGGGGGTACGGGTGCAGCTCCGTCCCATGCCATACCCAAAACTCTCACCCCTCTGCAAAGATCATTGCAATTTCATAATCACGACGCTATTTTTGTTGTAACCCAGCGCGCCGGGCAGTGTCGCCCCATCGAATGACTTCGCTGGTCAGTAGCGCCTGGAAAGCCGACGGGGTGGAAGAGGCGGGTAGCGCGCCGCTGTTCTTGAGGAAGCGGGCAAATTCTGATGTAGCTACGATCTTGTTGATTTCAACATTAAGTTTATTCACGATCGCAGTCGGTGTATCCGCTGGTGCAAAGACACCCCACCACAGATCCGCGATATAGTCGATTCCCTCGTCGCGGACCGTGGGCACGTTTGGAAAATCCGGATCCCGTTTGGCACTAGTAAATGCCATTTTCGGTAGGTTTTCAGCGACAGTACCTCGAATCGATGCAATTGAGGTAATAATTAAATCGGTACGTCCTGCCATCAGATCGATGAGCGCCGGAGCGATACCTTTGTAGCTAATCGCAGTCATTTTAATACCAGTTGTCGTTGCGAGCAGCTCTGTTGCCAAATGTGTGTTGTCACCTAGACCGCTTGTTCCGAAGTTGATTTTTCCCGGGTTGGCCTTCGCCATCGTGACAAGCTCTGGCACGGTCTTGGCCGGGAAATCTTGACGGGTGATAATCAAAAACGGCGCTGAGGCCACCTGTGCGACGGCTCTGAATGCCTTGATCGGATCGTATGGCGTCTTTTGCACAGCCGCCGATGTCGCTAACGAACTCGAGACGAAGAGCAACGTATAGCCGGTGGGCTCCGACGAGGCGACGGATTGCGCACCAATCGTGCTGCCGCCACCTGGCCGATTTTCTACCACGAACGATTGCCCGAGGGATTTAGTCAACTGGCTGGCAAGTTGACGCGCGATGACATCATTGCTCGCGCCTGGGGCAAAGGGCACAATGATCCGAACCGTTTTATTGGGCCAATTGTCGTCCGCGTGCGCCGGAACTGCCGCGCAAAGCAAAGCCATAATTGCTATCAGTATCGTGACGCTCATCGTTGCAACGCGGTCAAAAAAACGGCTGCGGGAGCCGTTACATACGTCGTTGAAAAAGCTATTGAACTGGCGGTTAATCAAAGAATCGGTCATCAAAAATCTCCTCTCAGTGTAAACATTCGTCTCAATTACCCGAACAGCAGTTCGCGAGTAGCATCCGGATCAGATAAGAGCTTGGCGACCCCATTGAGAGCCGATTTTGTACCCTCAATGATCGCGCGCTTGCCCAGGCGTTCACCGTCTGGGTAGGCCATGATCCGATAAACGCATGCAGAGCCCGGCATTCCAGAAACTGGGATGGTGAATGCTCCAGTTTCCTTCAAAAGGATCATCGCAGCTGCTGCAGTAGCTTCGATGGGCACAATCCGAGGGACGGAAACGCCACTTTGACGAAGGGCGAGTTCGAGAAAATCCTCGCCGTGGATGGCCACCCCGGGGCCGGCTCGATACGCACGCCCGTCAAGTACGCCTTGAAGTTCCTCGCGGATCGAGTCCGCAAAAGCGGCCGCCCGGACGATGGGTTCGGGGTCGAAGGATTCGAGTGCGTTGTAACCGGCCACGATCGAACCAAGTTGTGCCTCAAGCCCAAACATGAAGGCCTTAGCGCGAATTTCCCTGATGAGCTCCTTACGGCCGGCCACAATGCCTGAGCGTGGACCCGTGACGTGTTTATCGAGCGACCAAACTGCAACGTCTGCACCCAGCGCGAGCGCTGGGTGCTCGCCGTAAATAGAAACGCGCGCGGCCATATGCGCATCATCAATCATGATTTTCGCGCCTAACTGGCGCGCGATCTTGATGACCTTCACGGCTTCGGTTTCTGGAAAGTGATGCTTGGAGGGCGAAATCGCTGTAACGCACACCATGGAGGGACGCTCGGTGAGCGCGGCAACAGTTTGCTCGAAGGCGGCAGCCCCGATGACCTCGACAAAACGTCCTCCCATCTGAAGGACAGAGTTCTTCAGCGATGGATGACAACGATCCGCAGGAACCACCGATAGGACCAGGTCACCGGGCTTGATCATCGCCATCATTGTGGCGAGGATCGCAGCACTCACACGATTGCAGAGAAATGCGTCGTCGCGGTTGAGCGTACCACCGAGCCGCTCAATTGCAAGCGGAACAAGCCTATCATGATCGAGTACACCGAAGTGAATGTAGGAGCGCATTCCGGCCAGGTCTTCTGGCTTGAACCGAAAACCCCGAATCAGCCCAGTCAGGTTATAGGCGGAGTCAGGGCCTAGTGCGGCGCAGCGCTCACGTCCAAGATCGTAGGCGTGGCGCTGTCGCATGATCTCGTCGGCGTTATTGCGAAGGATTTCTCCGCGAGCATAGGACACGGTCGGATCAATTCGGTTGCCGAATCGATCTTTGACAAGCGCCTTGGACGCCGTAGCAGGTTGCTCTATCGCGATATTATTCAATGGATTTTTTCCTTGTGGTTAAGCCATATCTCAAATACTTATAGAGGCGATTCACACACAGCATTGAGGCATAAGTAACATGCTGCAAACTACAGTTTCATGGTGAGAATTTCACGGACTGAAATCGACATACAACAACTGACTATTTTCTTATCAACGATTTACACGTATTTTTTTAACTATAGGCTTATTTACCTTACCACATGAATACGCTAATAGACTTAAACCTGACAAAAGATACATAATCGCGAAAGACTATCCGTTCCACCTTATAAAGCGGGCACAACAATCAGCCAAATTCAATACTAACCCACTAAAAGAACCCCCCAAAAAAAGTAAATTTAACAATGCATTTTTTTCTCTGAACGTCAAACTGTAATTTGAAACCCATCGCACGAAAAACTCAAATCACGCGACCGGGGTGCAGACCGGGTGGTTACCAAAGTACTACTCGAAGCAGGAGAATCCTTCATGGATTGAAGCAAACGCCAACACCATCTTTGCGCAAGCTGCGGGCTCAAGGGACATGATCGTATGAGTCGAGTTCTTCATTCGTACCAGCTTGAAGTTTGGCACAGTCTTGCAAAGCAAATCAATTTGCTCATTGTCCGCAACCTTAGCTTCCGCTGGATAAAGCCCGAGAGATGGCGCCTTGATACCAGGCAAAGCAGCACTGAGGTCTACAATTTCGGCCAGTTCGGACAAGGCAATCATCGCCTCGACCGAGGACTTACCAATTTCCTCAGCGTAGAAATCCTTCAGACCTTGCTCTGTACCTGGTGGGAAGCGCAAGTCATTGTTGGCTGCTGCTGACCAAGCTTTTGGCCCCATTTTTCTGAGTGCTTCCTGCCATGAAGCGTACCCAAAAGAAAATGTCTCTGTAACATATTTATTATGCCAAACCCCAGAGGCAACGCAGGTCAAGGTGCGCACCCTTTCAGGATGATACGAGGCCAAACCCATGCCAATCATTCCACCGAGCGATTCGCCACAATAATGAACGCTATCGATTTGCAAGTGGTCAAGAAGATCGACTAGATCACCCAAAAATCCTTCAACTGTATATCCAGTCCTGGGGTCGAAGTCCAATGGCGACTGTCCCAAACCCCTTAAGTCTGGGCGTATCACCTTGAAATATCGCGACAAATACGGGATCCAGTTGAACCAAAACTTCCCAGACCGGGAGTAACCGTGCTGCAGTATTAAGTAGGGACGGTTTTTCCAGGGATCAGTGAAATCATCGATGGAATAGTGAATTGTCGGTTTGTTAGGTCTTTTCAGAAGAGCCACGTCGGTTCCTTATCGTTATTGCTTCGGTTTAATGCCAGCGCGTTCCGCAGAAACAGCCCACTTCTTAAGTTCCACGCCAATAAACTCGTCAAAATCTCTGCCGACAATCAATAACGGTTCCACACCGAGGTTAGCGATTGCGTTCATATATTCTTTGTTTTTTGAGACTTGAGTCATTGCATCACCAAGTCTCTTTACAATAGCGGCAGGGGTTCCAGCGGGAGCCAGGATTCCGTACCAAGCCAACGCCTCATAGCCCGGAATAGATGCGCTTATTAGAGGAACGCCCGGCAAAATTTTCTCAGCCCCTTTCCCCGTTAACCCAACCGCCACCAACTGCCCCGATTTAATGAAAGACATTGATGAGGTCAAGTTGTTAACGATGAAGTCAACCTGACCTCCCAAGAGGGCTTGTGTCGCAGGGGCTGCTCCATTGAAGCTAACTTGCTCAAAAGGAATACCAAAACTGTCAGCTAGCATCTGAACTGCTAAGTGGTTTGCAGTACCAGATCCGGGAGTGCCATAAAACATCGGTTTATCACGTTTTCTTGCAATGGCTCTAAGGTCGTCAACCGTCTTAACGCCAAGTTCAGGCCTCGCGACAAGCACGTATGGAGCAACTCCAATCGTTCCAATACCCATAAAGTCCTTTTGCGGATCAAATGGAAGGTTCGCTGTTGTGCTGGGAAGGATGGCGTGACCGTTCGCGACTAACAGCAACGTATAACCGTCTGGTTTTGCTTTGGCCACGTAGGTAGAACCCACGATGCCACCCGCACCAGCTCTGTTCTCAACAAGAAAAGGTTGACCTAAATCGGCCTGCAGGTACTTCCCAAGTGCACGCGCGAGCAGGTCTGTCGGCCCACCAGGTGCGAAGGGAACAACAATTTTTACTGGACGATCTGGGAAACTGGAGGCCTTACCAAGTAGCGGCACGCAGGCCATAATTACGGCAGATGCAAAAGCCAAAATAGTTTTCATACTATCTCCATAAAAGCAGTAGCCGTTATAAAAGTATCCAAGGTCAAACTTTAGCTTTCTCTGATGCAATTCCATCAACATCTATGATGTGTGGAACCAATTCCCTAATCAATGAACTCGCACAAGTTTCTGCAAACATCGCACTCTCTCCGGCCGCTCCTCTTGCGGGAATACGGATGGCCAAGCGGTGTAGCTGACTTCTCCGACATAAATGTCACCAAACGAATCCATAACAACGCCATGGGGAGCTATGAACTCGCCGAGGCCTGTGCCTGCCCCACCAGTTGAACCGAGCCTTGCCAAGAGACTCCCATCGCTGTCGAACAAGCTAAGCCTCGGACCAATGTTTGGGTGATTAGCATTCACCTGCATGAAAGGACCGAGTTCACCAACGATCAACACAGGTCGCTTTCCTCGGCAACAACAAAACAAGCCACAAGGACGATGTGTATTGCTCCACTGGGTTTCAAAGCGCCCATTTTGATCGAAAACTTGTATGCGATGATTCTCACGATCGGCAACATAAACCCAACCGTCCCTATCTGTCGCTATGTTGTGAACAATGTTGAACTCCCCCGCCCCGGTTCCAGGGCCTCCCCAAGATAGCAGATGCTTGCCATCAGGCGAAAATTTGTGAACCCGAGCGTTTCCATATCCATCCGACACAAAAATGTCACCGTTAGGAGCCAACGCAGTGTGGGTGCATCTGTGAAAAGGCTTGCCACTCATGTAGGGTGCTGGCTTGCCGGGAGTACCTATCTCAAACAGAACCTTCCCATCGATCGAGCATTTTCGGACAAAATGCCCCCCGTCATCAGTCAAATAGACATTGTCTTCATCATCAATTGAGATCCCATGCGCGCGGGGATACTCGCCCTCCCCCCACGACCTGAGAAAATTTCCGTGTCGATCAAAAACGACGATCGGGTGATCTCCTCGATTGAAGATGAAAACATTGTCCTTACTATCGACAGCGACGCCACCAACTTCCCTCAAATCCCAACCATCTGGCAAGTTTCCCCAACTCTCTGAAACGCGAAAGCGAAAATCGCCTTCTCCAATGATCGCGTCCATGGCCTCCTCCGAACACATTGAACAACCAAATTTATTGCTTATTTGTTTTCATTTATCTGGAAACTCTACTCCTTAACGCCCATTTGTCAAGGACCTCACCGATTCACCTCACCGATTCAATCGCAGCTTCGGAACTGAAGTGCTAGACGCGAATTTGTTCAATTCCGTCTTCTAGCTTACGTACAGACTAAACAGGCACAAGCATGGGCTTTTTCATCATGCCGCCGACACAAACTTTACCGACAAAATTTACCGAACAACTTGACTTAATCACTTTTGCATGATTAAGTCGACGTTGACTTCATTCACGAAGGAGACGGTCGTGCACGTGTTCATGGCAGGTCGCTTGCCTCAAGCTGCATTTAACAGACTCGAAAACGAACGCGGACTAACCGTTCAAGTGATTGACACCCCTGACACGAAAGAGATGGCAGCTGGACTTAAAGATGCTGACGTTTTGTTGCTTCGCGCAACGCCTATCCTAACGGCTCAACACATAGCTAACGCCGGCAAGCTCAAGGTTGTATCTCGTTACGGGGTTGGCTATGACAACGTAGATGTACCGGCGCTGACCAAGGCGGGAATCCCATTGATGGTGGTTGGAGACACCAACAGCACATCAGTCGCCGAAGGAGCGTTTTCACTACTGCTGGCAGCAGCTCGTCAATCAATCCACTACGATCAAGCTGTCCGGTCGGGCGACTGGCTTTTCCGTGATAGTTTCAACGCTGTAGAAATCTCCCGAAAGAATTTACTCGTGATTGGCTTCGGCAGAATTGGCCGCAAGATGGCGAAAATGGCACTCGCCTTCAACATGGAAGTACTGGTCAACGACCCTTTTGTATCCAACGACTCGGTAGTGTCTGAAGGATGCACGCCAGTTTCTGACTTGGGCAGCGCATTGGCCGTGTCCGACTTTATCAGCCTTCACCTCGCATTATCAAGATCAACGACACATCTGTTGAATAATGATCTCCTTCGAAAAATCAAACCTGGTGCAATTATCGTAAACACATCACGGGGTGGCCTTATCGACGAACACGCACTTGCAAATCACTTGAAATCTGGCTTGATAAAGGCAGCTGGCATAGATGTTTTCTCACAAGAGCCCGTTCATAAAGATAATGTGCTGCTTGGCTATCCTAACGTGATTTTGAGCCCTCACGCAGCAGGACTGACCAAGGAAGCGGCCGACCGAATGGCGATCGCATGTGTAGAAAATGCACTCCGAGCAATCGCAGGAAACTTGGATGTGACCTGCTTAGTGAACCCAGATAGCGTAGACGTCTAGGATAATTCCAAATTATCAAGGTGCGACAAAGCCTTACTTGTACCGCTTCAGCGGTCATCAAACCATCGACAAACTGATCAATCACCTCTTTGGGTATCTCAGGCAGTGGCCACTCGGGTGACCCGGCAATGGGGGCTTTCCTCTTGCTGGGTGTTGGCGGCGTTTTCTGTCGTGTCATAAAAGGCTTTGATTCGCAGATGCTGTTTGATGCATTTGAAGATCAGCTTTACTTGCCAACGTTGCTTGTACAGCGCCGCAAAACTGCGAGTGTGCCCATCAAACTCACATTGCACCAATATAAAGCAGCCTTTCATTGACAGGCGCATTGAAATATGCAAGTGTGACTGTTGTTCACTGTAAAATAATTTAAAGCGAGCACCTTGTGGCAAAGACGCTATACCAGAAAATACTACAGTCTCGTACCATAGCAACGCGCGGGCCACACGAACAATTACTGTATGTCGACCGGCATTATATTGATGAGACCTGCTTCACATGCTTTGACGCCTTGTTGGCACGCCAACACCGAGTAAGGCGCCCGGACCTGACCTTTGCCTTTGCCGACCACACTGTTCCGACCCGCGGCGGTCGCGCCGCAGTCAAGGACACGGAGATATCCACGGCGCTCGACCGACTGATTCGCGATACCGGCCAGTGGGGAATTGAATTATTTGGGATGGATTCGCCGTTCCAGGGAATTGCACATGTATCAGCGCCCGAACAGGGACTCTCGCTTCCTGGTCTGGTAGTAGTAGGTAGTGATTCACATATGCCCACTCATGGCGCCCTGGGAGCGCTCGGCATTGGGATCGGACTCAGCGAACAGACACACGTGCTCGCAACGCAGACAATATGGCACAAGACATTGACTGATTTACTGATCCGCATCGAGGGTCATCTATCGCCAGTCATCACTGCAAAGGACATCATCCTAGGAATTATCGGTGAAATCGGGGCTTCCGGAGCGGCAGGCTGTGCGATTGAATTCGGCGGTGATGCAATCGCCGACATGTCCATGGAACAAAGGATGACTTTGTGTAATATGGCGGTCGAGGCGGGGGCCCGTGCGGCGCTGGTCAGCCCCGACAAGGTGATGCTTGAGTATCTTGCCAATCGGGTCCGCACACCTAAAGGCGAGGACTGGGACCATGCCGTAGCCCAATATGAGTCACTCAGGAGCGATCCAGACGCCTTCTACGATAAGGCGTTCTGTTTCAATATTGATGAACTCGCGCCAATGGTGACCTGGGGGAACAGTCCCCAGGATGTAGTGGCAATCACGGGCCGCGTGCCGGACCTCGAGTTCCTGCGTTCTTCGCCAGATCGACAGAGGATAGAACATTCGCTGGAATATATGGGCATTGCACCGGGCCAAACCATATCAGGCCTGGCAATCGACAAGGTATTTATAGGTTCATGCACTAATGGCCGCATCGAAGACTTGCGGCTTGCTGCGTCCGTAGTCTGCGGGCGCCAGGCGCGTGTCCCGACCCTTGTAGTGCCGGGTTCCCAGGCCGTAAAACGACAGGCCGAGCACGAGGGACTCGATCAGGTCTTCTTGCAGGCTGGCATGCAATGGCGTGATCCCGGCTGTTCAATGTGTGTCGCAATGAACGGGGACAAAGTGCGCGCGGGTGAGCGATGCGCGTCGACGTCAAATCGTAATTTTATGGGGCGCCAGGGCGCTGGCAGTCGAACGCACCTCATGAGTCCGGCGATGGCGGCCGCCGCTTCGATCGCCGGATATATTGTTGATGTCAGGGAGCAGTTGTGACAGGAATCAAACAAGTACACGGCTATGCCGTGAGTATGGATGCGCCCAACATCGACACAGACCAGATCATTCCAGCGCGCTTTCTCTTACGATCACGTGATGCAGGATATGGCGAACTGCTATTCCGGGATAGCCGATTTGATAAAACCGGACGCAAACTCTCCGGACACGTCCTGAATTATCCGAGCGAAGAGACCATATCGATTTTGGTCGTCAACCAGAACTTTGGCTGTGGTTCGGCCCGGGAACAGGCCGCCTATGCTTTGTATGATTACGGGATTCGCGCCATCGTTGCGCCCAGCTTTGGGGAGATTTTCCGACTTAATTGCGTACGGTCCGGAATAATCCCGGCAATAGTCAGCGATGAAGACTCCGAGACATTGCATTCCTTACTCGATTCAAAAGGCAGGTTCATGAGCATTGATCTTCAAAACCGCCTGGTGACCGCCGACTCGGTGCATGTGAAGTTTGACATTGAAGATGTAAACGCGGAAAGACTGATAAATGACCGTGACGAAATCGAGGAAACGCTTGCACTCGAACGTGAAATCAGTGCGTTTGAGCTACGCATGTAGCCCATTCATTTCAAGAGACTGTCAACCGCAAAACGGGCATCAAGCACATTGACATCTTCAAGTCCGATCATGGTGTTGAAATCGCCCAGCGGCATCATGTCGACAGTATGGTCGCCGTATCCCTTGCCTGCCGCGATGTCGCCATAAAGTCCCGAGAGCATCTTGGCTACCGCAAACAGGACATCGGTAAACAAAATCATGGAGTATCCGAGTTGCTTTACCGAGGCGACATCGGGGGTCGGTGAAAGGCCACCGTGACACCAATTGAACAGGGTCGGTGCTTGTATGAGCTTTGGAATCTGTGCGACTTCATGATCCGACCTTGGAGCCTCCACGAAAAGCATATCAGCACCGGCCTCTTGGTACGCCTGCGCCCGGTCCATAGCGGCCTCGAAACCCTCGACCGCGATCGCGTCGGTGCGCGCAATGACGACAAAATCGTCGTCGATTCGTGTATCGACGGCAGCCTTGATCTTCTGCACCATTGCCGCAACTGGAACGATGCGCTTGCCTACCATATGTCCGCAGCGCTTAGGAAAAACCTGATCCTCTATGTGTACACCAGCCACGCCGCCG
The DNA here is from genome assembly GCF_965234455.1 of Zwartia lucis. Taxonomy (GTDB): domain Bacteria; phylum Pseudomonadota; class Gammaproteobacteria; order Burkholderiales; family Burkholderiaceae_B; genus Zwartia; species Zwartia lucis. The sequence goes on from NZ_OZ248473.1 coordinate 879,151, forward strand.
CGCTCCAGTTCCCTGATCAAGCGCGCAACGTTCAGGTGATTGCCATAACCATCATCGCCGTCGGCAATGACCGGTGCTTCGACCGAACCGGCGATACGGCAAACCGCATCGGTATTCTCGGATAAAGTCAACAAGCCCACATCGGGCAGACCCAGTTTCACGGCAGACAAGTTAAAGCCTCCAACGTGAATCACTTGGCAACCTGCCTGTCCAGCCAGGCGCGCTGACACCATATCGTATGCACCCGCAATACTGGAAAAGGCACCTGGCTGCAGTAATGAGCGCAAGGTTTGACACTGGTTACGCATAGCATTCCTTGTTGAAATGGTTCCTTAAACGGTCTGATACAAGCGTTCAACTCGAACATAGTATTGTCGTTTAAAAAAGCTAGACAGATTGTTTGTACAGTGTACAATAAATTCTTGAAGCCTAAAAGCTGAAAATTAGGGCTACGCTTTATTACTCATGGATCAACATGACAGACCGCATGGAGATTGACGAGGCTACGGCCTCCCAGGCCGCTGTGACTTTCAGCAAAGTATCAAAATGGTTTGGCGAAAGCCAAGTACTAAGGTCGGCCACGTTTAGTATTGCACCTCAGGAAGTTTGCGTCATTTGCGGCCCCAGCGGCTCTGGGAAAAGCACGCTATTGCGTTGTATAAATGGCCTGGAACAGATTCAGGAAGGCGTTATCACGGTCCTTGGCAAGCAGCTCAGCGACCGCGTATTGGCGTCGTCGACATTTCGCGCCAAGATTGGAATGGTGTTCCAGAAATTCAGTCTCTACCCTCACATGAACGTTCAAGATAATATGATCTTGGGCCTTAAAAATGTTCTCAAGATGGATGCCGCGGAAGCTGAGGACCGGGCGCTGCGGCTGCTAGCAAGAGTAGGGTTAGAAGGACGAGCGAAAGCCTATCCTTCTGAGCTGTCGGGCGGACAACAGCAGCGTGTTGCCATCGCCCGCGCATTGGTGATGGAGCCAAAAATAATGTTGTTCGACGAACCCACTTCGGCGTTGGATCCAGAGATGATCCGGGAAGTCCTAGATGTCATGCGGGAACTTGCGCAGCGCGGCATGACGATGATTACTGTCACCCATGAAATGGAATTTGCCCGAGAAGTTGCCGATCGGGTAATTTTTATGGATGAGGGCGCCATCGTGGAAGACGCGGCCACCGAAGAGTTTTTCGATCATGCAAAATCAGTACGGGCACAAAATTTTTTAGACCGAATACTTCGTCACTAAACATTAAATCACCACTGGAGAGGAAAATGTTTCAATTTAAATTTGATTTGAAGGGCCTACTATTAGGTATAGTTAGTCTGGCATGTCTGGTAGCTTTCGCGGGCCCCGTGAAGGCGCAGGTACCCAAAGATACTGTCGAGGCAATTAAATCGAAAGGCGAGATCCTGATAGGCGTGCGCAACGATTTCCCTCCAATCGGGTCTGTAGACGGTAGAGGAAATCCTATAGGTTTTGGCATCGACCTTGGAAACGCGATTGCAGATGCACTTGGCGTAAAAGCGAAATTTGTTGCAGTAACCTCGCGCACGCGGTTTCCATTGCTCAAGCAAGGATCCATCGATATCGAAATTGGTGTGACCACGCCTACGGTAGAACGAGAACAGGCCGTTGATTTTTCAATCCCGTATATTTGGGATGCCGTCAACATGATTATCAAAAAAGGTGCGAGCACCAAGCTCGCGGATTACGCTGCTCCCAAGAAAATCGCTACGACACAGGGAAGCTTTGTAGTCGACGTAATCAAGCAGGCGCTGCCTAACGCCGATATGGTACTTTTTCAAGAATTCCCCGAAGCGGTCGTTGCGCTTCAAAACGGCCGGGTTGATGCCGTGGGCATCAATCGTGCAAGCGCAGTCGCTTTCCTGAAGCGAGATCCAGATCGTCTCGCCATGTCCGAGGACTTCTTCAAAGACCCGTGGGCGATCATGGTGCGGAAGAACGATTCATCGATGCGCGTGACGGTCAACACCCTCCTTCAAAAGCTCTGGGCCGATGGAAGCTATCAAAAACTCTATATGAAGCACTTTGGTGCAGCGCCGGATTTTTACCTGTGGTCTCCATACCGCCTACAGCCGGGCATTGAAAAATAGGTTCTCGCCTTATGCACTGGTCGGTTATCCTTACATATCGCGATGCATTGATTAATGGGTTGGTGGTAACCGTTCAGATCACCGTTTGCGCAGCAATCGGTGCGTTTGTACTAGGCGTTATATTGGCCTTTCTCCGACAGCTTCCAGTTTATGTCCTTAAACGACTGGTAGACGCCTACGTTGAATTCATACGCAATATTCCCGCGATTGTGAAGGTCTTCTTCCTTTATTTCGTGATGGGCTGGGAAGGATGGCAGAGTGCGGTGGTTGGGCTGGCAATTCACCAAAGCGCCTATATATGCGATGCGCTCGATGCAGGATTCCGCTCTGTTCCGCGCGAACAGAGCGAAGCCTCTTGGGCATTGGGGCATAGTCGTTTCGCTACATTTCGCTTTGTTCTGTTGCCGCAGATATGGGTGGTTTCACTCCCCTCGATCACAAATCAGTTGATAGAAGTGTTGAAAAACTCGTCAATTGTGATGCTGATCGGCGTTCAGGAGCTGACTTTTCAGGCTCAACAGATCGAGGCAGACACGTTTCGCGGATTTGAAGCGGCAACGGTGGTTACGGCTATATATATTATGTTGGCGTTCGGCATTGCAGGCGGCGCCAGTTGGTTTGAAAGGAAGGTAGCTCGGCGATGACCAATGGTTCCACTTATTCATCGCGCATCCAGACTCGTCGACGCCGAACCGAAGTTGTATTGCTGCTGGTTGCTTTAGCCATTTTCATCTTTATCGTAAAGGATTATCGCTGGTCGGTCGTAGTTGATGCCGCGCCCTTGCTGGCCCAAGGCCTAGCGTTTTCCTGGTTCTTGACAATCGCATCGGTCTTGATCGGTCTACCGATGGGTATAGTTCTGGCAATATTACGTACGCAGAAAATAAAGCCGATACGGATAGCCGCGGTGGCGATTGTTGAGATTATCCGCGCAACGCCTCAGCTTATGGTTATATTCTGGGTTTATTTTGCTCTGCCTTCGCTCACGGGTGTACGGATACCTTCATGGCCGGCCGCAGTTTTCAGTTTGTCGATAATAGCAGCGGCGTACCTGGCTGAAGTCGTACGAGGCGGGCTGAATGCCGTGCCACATATTCTGATTGAAAGCGGATACGCTACCGGTCTTTCCAGGTTTCAGATCCTTCGGCATATCGTGATACCGCAGGCTTTGCGTACGATGATCCCTTCCCTGATCTCGCATATCGTTATGATGTTCAAATTGACCTCACTGATTTATATCGTGGGCATTACCGATTTCTTCCGTGCAGTGATCTTGATCAATAATCGCGTCTTCGAACCACTTCCGCTGTATACGATGCTGGCTATCGGCTATTTCGTATGCTGCTACGCCTTGTCACGCTTGGTTCGTCGTTTTGATGTGGAAGCAGCTCGCGCGGTGTAGTGATCCGTTTCCCCAAGTTGGGCTTTGAGCCCAAGGATTAATGCGTCGCCGAAGCTCTCGAACGCCGCGTCCAATGGGGCCGATTTCCCGCTTACCCAGCGAATGACGAAAGCCCGGTTTCCCATTTCGCCGGCTAATCGAGCAATGGTCGGAAACCGCTCCGGATCGGCCTGGCTGAAACGGCTCCGCAAGTCAATTACCCACTGCTCATCTGCGGGAGTAGCAGATAGCTCCAGCGTGACAAAGCCTATCATCCCCGCCATGACCGAGTTATAGGCGTTCATCAGCGAATCTCCGCTGAAGCCGGCCTTTTCAAGTACACGGAGCAGTTTGTCGACCACGTTGATATCGACGCCGAGGTTGGATGCCAAGTCTGCGCCGAGAAGTGGCGCGATATTCGGGTGCCGCATGACGGCCGACCGATAGGATTGCATCAGAGTGAAAACCCAGGCCTGCCAATCAAGTTCTTCTGCGTCGGGAAGAATATCCGCAAGCACATGCTCCACGATGGCCGCTAGCAAGCCGCTCCGGCTTTGCACATACCAGTAGATCGCGCTGGGGTAGACGGAAAGCCGTGATGCGAGCGTCCGCATGGAAAGGCTGGACAGTCCCTTTTCATCGATCAGGGCAAGAGCTTCAATCACTATTCTCTCACGGCCCAATTCAGTCTTGGGAGACCTTCCAGATTTACTCAGCTTACTCATTTGATACCTTAAGTATGTAAATCGCTCTAGAGTTCAAAGTGAAACTTTATAAGCAACGATAGATGCGCACACTGCTTGTACGACGTACAATTAGACATGGTGAATTAACCATTGGTGGATAAATTCTATGCAAATATCTCTATACTCGCTCGCAAATTCAGTTGAAGAGGCACGCGCCTCGTACATAGAACGCCATCCCAAATCGCGACAAATGTCGCAAGCCGCCACCCAGGTAATGCCCGGAGGGAATACTCGTACCGTACTTTACTACTCTCCCTTCCCCCTTTATTTCGAACGAGGCGAAGGTGCGTATCTGTGGGATAGCGAAGGGTTCCAGTATCTCAATTTACTGGGCGAATTTACTGCCGGCATATTCGGTCATAGCCATCCCATCATACGCGAAGCAATACAAGAAGCGCTGGCTCAGGGACTAAACCTTAGTGGACATACACCGGGAGAAATACGCCTAGCACAGTTGATCCATGACCGTTTTCCTTCCATGGAGTTGATGCGTTTTACAAACTCGGGAACCGAAGCGAACCTCATGGCTATCTCAGCCGCCAAGCTCACAACCAGACGCGATGCGGTCATGATTTTTTCGGGCGCATACCACGGTGGCGTACTGAGTTTCAGTGCAGGCCAAGAGTCGCTCAACGTTCCGTTTCAATTCATCAAGAGCAAATACAACGACATCCAGACCACCCGGGATCTGCTGAGGTCTCATGGTTCTGAGCTCGCTTGTGTGCTGATCGAACCCATGATAGGAGCCGGAGGCTGCATTCCCGCTGATATTGAATTCCTGAAGATGTTACGCAGCGAAACGCAACTCTGTGGGGCCGCGCTGATATTTGACGAAGTTATGACCTCACGGCTTTCAATAGGCGGCGCCCAAGCGCTGCACAATATCGTTCCTGATCTTACCACACTGGGAAAATACCTTGGCGGCGGCATGTCGTTCGGAGCATTCGGTGGAGCGCGGCACTTGATGGAGCCGTTCGACCCGAGCAGGCCTGGGTCCGTGGCGCACGCCGGCACATTCAACAATAACGTGCTCTCGATGGCGGCAGGCAGTGCGGCGCTAGAACGGATTCTGACGAAAGACGTACTCGAGAAGCTGAACCTTCGCGGCGACCGTCTGCGGAAAGGCCTAAACGAGGCGTTCTCGTGCGCAGATGTCCCATTGCAGGCCACGGGCCAGGGCTCCTTGCTAAACATACATGCAATGCGTAACTCAATACGATGCCCTGAAGACCTCGCGGCGAACAATGAATTGATCAAAGAGCTGTTTTTCTTGGACATGCTCGAGAGTGGCTACTATATGGCCCGACGCGGATTCATCGCCTTGAACATCGAAATCAGCGATATTGAGATAGACCGATTTCTGCAAAGTGTCTCCAATTTCTTGGAAAAACGCCGTGACGTGCTGGTCGGCGTCTGAATCTCATCATTGAGAACTTGATTTCTGCGGTGTCGATAATACTTTTTTAACGATCTATGTCTTGCTGTAGGAAATTGACGAAGTACTGCGGCTGCTCGACAATGGGCTCGATACCTAGAGTAGTAAACATCCGGCCTGCAACGTGGGTGTTCAAGTCATTAGAATAGTTGACGCCTATATTCGATGGTGTATGAAAAGAATGTGCGGCCAAAAACCTCGACTGGTTCAAGCTGTAAGTCCGAGACTTTGTCTGTATCCTAGGGGACTAAGTGATCCAAGAAATATCTTGATTCATTTGGCTCCCCCACCCTGGATTTGAACCAAGGACCAGCAGGATTAACAGAAAAGTCGGTTGTTTAAATATCTTTTAAAAACAGTAACTTATCTTCAAAAAAGATCATCGTGTAATAATTCGTGTAATTGAATCAAGAGTTGCATAATGCAACTCTTGGGCACTTGAGTCCGTTTTTACTCATTACACAAACAATAAAACACCAATCTCTTTAATCAATACATCCAGAAATCTGCAGGATAGGCAGCTTCCGAGTTGCCCGATTGTTTCCCCATCATATTTTTGCGCTGACCTTTTCTGGTCGTAATTTTTGTCGACTTGCGTTAGTTTGTACTCAAAAACTTTAATCAAGGTGTAGTTGTGGTCCGAAACTCAGTTTTGAGCGCAGTAATAAAAGCCATTAGCGCTGGGAATGTATCTCGATCGTTGCGAGTTATAAGGCCAAGCTTTGCCATGGGTAGAGGTAGTTTTACTGAAAATACATTCAATAGACCAGCTTTAGCATAGTGCTGGGCTACATCTGATGGCAGAACTGACAGTGAATCGGTTTTAGAAATAATCGACGTTGTAGCGAGTATCGATGAGGTCTCTAAAATATGAGGGACTAAGGTGATGCCTGCGACTTGAAATACCTGCTGGATGCGACGACGCATCGGACTACCGTCCGGATGCAATATCCATCGGTACTGGACTAAATCACCTAGCGTAACTTTTTTCTTTTTCATCATCGGATGCCCTGGGCGTCCAACGATGCACATGGGCTCGCCCTCAAGAGGATCGATTTGAAGATTTGCGTTCTGAAAGTCATCAGGTAGTCGTCCCAACACAATATCGAGCTCGCCCCCGGCCAACGCGGGGATTAGCAAATCACTCGTCTCAACCAGAAGCGATACATGGACATTTCGATTGGACTCATGGAAAGTGGTTAACGCGTTGGTCAGTATGATTGGAACCGCCCCCATCACGCTACCGATGCGCAGTAGTCCGCTTGCACCACTTGCAAGCGCATCGATTTCCTTGATGACGTGCTCAAAGTCGTGCAATACGCTTCGGGCGTACCGAATCATGGCTTCACCATAGGTGGTTGGAAGCATGCCACGGGCTTGTCGATAAAAAAGACTGACACCAAGGCGCTCCTCTAGCTGCTGAAGTGAGGCGGTAGCTGCTGGCTGCGTAGTATGAATAGCCGCTGCTGCGCGATGCAGGTTGCGATGCTGGTCAAGAGCGACCAGGAGCATCACTTGCTGGCTTTTTAAGCGCAGTTGTCGGAACTGATTGTCAGATAGTTGCAGGCTGTTTTTCATCATTACAAGTAATATAAAAAAACATATCGGTTAATCAGATATAACGATTATACGTTTATCGATCAAGAATCTACGATTAATAGCCTGCAAATATTATCAACCACTTGTCAACATGAAAATAACTTCTATTTCTGTCAAAGATATTCGGTTTCCAACCTCCCGCACCTTGGATGGGTCAGATGCGATGAACGCAGCGCCTGACTACTCAGCGGCCTATGTTGTGTTGCACACCGATAGCAAACAAGGCCTTGAGGGGCATGGGTTGACCTTCACGATTGGGCGTGGAAACGAAATATGCGTGGCCGCGATCAAGGCGTTGCAACATTTTGTAATCGGGCGAACGCTGGGTGAGTTGACAGAAAATATGGGAGCCTTTTGGCGCGAAATCACGACAAGCGATAGTCAATTGCGTTGGCTAGGTCCAGACAAAGGAGTGATGCATTTGGCGACGGCTGCGATTGTTAACGCCGTTTGGGATCTGTGGGCGAAGTCAGTTAATAAGCCCGTCTGGAAAATGTTGGCAGATATGACACCTGAAGAGTTGGTGGCGTGTTTGGACTTTAGATTTGTGACCGACGCCATTACACCAGAAGAAGCCCTAGCGTTGTTACGAAGAAACCTGGCCGGCAGGGCTACTCGCGCAAATGAAATGCAGGAAAAGGGCTACCCAGGCTACACGACTTCAGCAGGATGGCTTGGCTACACAGAAGAGAAGATTCGGCGTTTGGCACGCGAGGGAGTTGCTGAGGGTTGGACACACTTTAAACAAAAGGTGGGTGGCAATTTAGCCGATGATATGCGTCGCGCTAGCATTTTGCGAGAAGAGATTGGCTGGGATAGAAAGCTCATGATGGACGCTAACCAAGTGTGGGATGTCGACGAGACTATCACCAATATGCGCAAGCTCGCCGCATTTGATCCTTGGTGGATCGAGGAGCCCACAAGCCCAGATGACATCCTAGGCCATGCAAGTATCCGAGCGCGTGTAAAGCCAATTGGTGTAGCCACCGGGGAACACTGTCACAACCGAGTGATGTTCAAGCAGTTGCTTCAAGCAAAAGCGATCGATTTTTGTCAGGTTGATGCAGCACGGTTAGGCGGTCTCAATGAAGTTCTTGTTGTGCTTCTAATGGCAGCAAAGTTTGGTGTTCCCGTCTGCCCGCATGCAGGCGGAGTGGGTTTATGCGAATATGTGCAACATATATCAATCTTTGATTACATAGCCGTTTCAGCATCACTCGATAATCGTGTTTTGGAATATGTAGATCATTTGCACGAGCACTTTGTAGAGCCTGTTGTGATTCGAAGAGGCCGTTATATGCCACCACAACAGCCTGGTTACAGCATTGAAATTCACAAGAATAGTTTGGATAAATATTCTTATCCTGACGGCGAAGCTTGGCTCTAGAAATGGAAAACTTCTCATCGCAAAATTATCTTCCAATAGACGGATTGGCAGGCACCTTGGTGGGCCGAGTGTGGAGTACCGAAGTGACCAGCCCACCAAATGGCGGACCTTGTGTGGTGGCGTTACGCCAAGACGGCGTATTTGATTTGACTGCACATTGGCCAACCATGAGCGACTTGTTGGAAGAGCCGAATCCAGCGGAAAGCGTCGCTAGGGTGCCAGGCAAACATATCGGCAGTATCGAAGCAGTCTTGCAACATACGTTAGATTCAAAAGTATCTGCTCGAGGCATAATGCAACCGCATTTTTTGGCACCTTGTGATCTTCAGGTAATCAAGGCGGCTGGCGTTACGTTTGCTTCGAGTTTGATCGAACGTGTGATCGAGGAGCGAGCGAAAGGCAATCCTGCGCTCGCGATGAGTATACGCACGCAAGTGTTAGACGTATTAGGCGGTTCGTTAGCAGATATCGTGCCTGGCTCAGAAAAGGCGCAAGAGGTAAAGGCCTTTTTGATTCAGCAGGGAATGTGGTCGCAATACCTTGAAGTCGGAATCGGTCCAGATGCTGAGGTATTTACTAAAGCTCCGATACTATCAGCTGTCGGTCTAGGCGCAGAGATTGGGATTCACCCTAGTTCGTCTTGGAACAATCCTGAACCGGAGATTGTCCTTGCTGTTGATAGCTCGGGTAGGATCAAGGGAGCAACCTTGGGTAATGATGTCAATTTGCGTGACATTGAAGGACGTAGCGCTTTACTTTTGGGTAAAGCAAAAGATAACAACGGCTCGTGTGCGATCGGCCCGTTTCTACGCTTGTTTGATAACACGTTTGATTTGGATACGATTAGACGTTGTGTAGTGAAATTAGAGGTGCGTGGTCAAGACGGTTTTGTTATGCGCGGAGAAAGTTCAATGAAAAAAATTAGCCGCGATCCAAGCGAACTTGTCGCGCAGACGATGGGTGGACATCATCAATATCCTGATGGATGCATGTTGTTTTTGGGAACAATGTTCGCACCTGTACAAGATCGTGGTGCCCTTGGCAGTGGCTTTACGCATCGAATTGGCGACAGTGTTCGCATTGAAACCGATGCGCTCGGCGCCCTATTAAATCACGTCAATTACTGTGACCAGATAAAACCTTGGACGTTTGGAATCCGTGCGTTACAAAGAAACTTGACGGAACGACAAATGTGGCAAGCAACAACTTTTGAAAGGAAGCAGGTTTTATGAGCAAGCCTCGAATTGCACTCGTTTTGGGTGATCCTGCCGGAATCGGTCCTGAGCTTGTTGCACGTTTGCTTGCTGACCCTCGCACACTGAAGATGGCCAACATACTTTTGATAGCTGATTCTAAAGAGGTTGCAAAGGGCATGCGCCTTGCGGGCCAACATACTGCGTTTGTTCGGGCTGATTCTTTGGCATCGGTTTCCTATGCGCAAAGCCTAACGCTGCTTGAATTCGATACGAGTCGAACGACAGAATTTCGATCCGGCGAGTGCAACGAAGCGTCGGGTCGCTATACGATACAAACTTTGCAAATTGCGCTAGATGCTGTATCGCAAGATCTAGCTGACGCAATCGTTTTTGCACCCTTAAATAAGCATGCCTTGCATTTGGCTGGAATGCACACCCCCGACGAAATGCACTGGTTTGCAGAACGATTGAGTTTCACTGGAGCGATCAGCGAGTTCAATGTGCTGGATGGTCTGTGGACTTCGCGCGTGACCTCTCATATCGCCCACAAAGATGTGGCAATGCAGCTAACGATTCCGGGGATAGAACAAGCCATCACCTTGCTGTATAGCGCCATGCGCGACTGCGGGGTATTGGCGCCGCGTATTGCGGTGTGTGGTCTGAATCCTCACAATGGTGATAATGGATCCTTCGGACGCGAGGAGATTGACGTCATTGCGCCGGCAGTTCAAAGCGCGAAGGCTAAAGGGATCCCTGTACAAGGTCCGTTTGCTGCGGATACATTATTTTTAAAAGTACAAGGTGAACAGCGTCAATTCGATGGCATTGTCACGATGTATCACGATCAAGGTCAAATCGCCATGAAGCTAATGGGCTTCTGGCGTGGCGTCACCGTTCAGGGAGGGTTACCCATACCAATTCTTACGCCAGCCCATGGGACGGCTGTGGATATTGCTGGGCAAGGGAAGGCAAACCCAGGTGCAATGCAGCAAGCTTTTGAACTAGCGTGCCATATGGTGCAAAACCACCGCTAGAAACATTTTAAAAACGGAGATGATGCTATGAATCGCAAAAACTTTATTGCTTGTAGTTTGCTTAGCGCATTATGCGTAACCACCGCTTATGCGCAAGACTATCCTTCGGCTAAACCAGTCCGAATTATGGTTGGTGCGTCGGCGGGAGGCGGTACCGATATCCTCGCGCGGCTATTAGCCGATAAATTTGGGCAGTCAATGAAGCAGTCGTTTGTGGTCGAAAACAGACCTGGAGCCGCAAATACGTTGGCAGCTGATGCAACCGCTAAAGCTCCGAGAGACGGCTACACACTATTGGTTGCAACTAATACTGGTCAGGCAATAGCGCCACATCTTTTAAAACTTGCTTACGACCCGATGAAGGATTTACAGCCAATTGGCATGGTCGTCGTTGTACCGCATTTACTGCTTGTGGGCCCTAACGAAACAGCCAAAGATATTAGAGCGCTTGTGGCAGCTATGAAAAGCAAGCCTGCGGGTTATAGCTACGCCTCGTCTGGTATTGGTAGTACGCAGCACATCGCTGGCGAAGCACTCAACATGTCTGCAGGAACTAAAGCGTTGCATATTCCTTACAAAGGTAGCAGTGCCGCGCATACGGATTTAATTAGTGGACAGGTTCAAATCATGCTTGATACCACCTCATCGTCGATGGCGCTGGTGAAAGCGGGAAAGCTACGGCCCTTGGCTATCACGACAGCCAATCGCTCTCCAGAGCTGCCAGACGTACCGACAATGCGCGAAATCGGGTTTCCTGCAGTTGAAATTAGCACTTGGTACGGCCTTTACACAACGGCAGGCACTCCAAAGGTTGTCGTAGATAAACTAAGTGCTGAGTTAAAAAAGACGTTGCAACTACCTGATGTTCAACAGCGCCTTAAAGCGCTGGGGGGTAGTTCAATTGATATGACCACTCAGCAATTCACTGAATTCAATATTAATGAATTCAATCGCTTCGGTAAAATCGTCAAAGAGGCGAATATCAAAGCTGAATAGCTTAAACGCCTAATTATTGGCGCCGGTTACCGACGCCAACAATTCAACAACTGCGTATGTACCTTTTGGGCACTCAAATCGGTTTTGACAAGGTCAACACACAACTACTTAGCCTCAAGAGATCGCATTTTCTTTAAATCTTCAGCGGTAAGGCGACGATCAACACCATCAATAGACACGATTAAACAGGTATTTGTTTTAATTGCTAGATCTTCGGCAGCCCGAGCGGCGCGCATCATTGCAGCGTAAGAGCCTGCCAAGTCGGGATCAGATGACTCACGTATATCCTTAGGATTCATCATTTACTCCAATCGATCAGTTTAGGTGGGTAAACATAGCTGTCATACATGGCCCACGAGTCAACAACTTTACTGTAGTTTTTATAAAAGTTCTCAAGACCCGCTTTAAATCGTCTACGAATCACATCCTCAGGAATGTTGTGGCCGCCCTGCATCACGCGTTGCGCGACACGAGAAACAGCCAAGTCACCACTAGGTAAAGACAAAAACCACAATTTCACCTGATAACCAAGTTTCTGCCAACACTTAATTTTCCGCAAATAACTCAAACCAGATAACGTAGTTTCAAATGCAAAATCATGACCGGCCGCGACGCACACATCGATTTCTTGCAACATCAAACGCCCAGCCTTAAAGGCAACAGACTCGGGATTGAACGGTGCTAAGCCGGCAGCAATTAAATCGGCATTAATAAATCTAAGCGTTTGGGCTTCAGAAGGTAAAAAGTCACGGGCAAACGTTGTTTTGCCAGCACCATTAGGTCCTGCAATGATGATGATTTTTTTCAAACAGTCTACCCTTGAAAAGAACGCAACATGTGCAAGGGGAATCCTTAAAACCCGCTATAAAAACAGATGCTAAACATCTACGCTTGCTCTCATTTTATGGGCATGAAGGTTCGATGTCACGCGCATCGTTACTGTCGGAGCAAAAAACAAAAAGCCCAACTTTGTGAGTTGGGCAATGCGTCTGGAACAGACCAAGTATTCTTGACTCCCCGAGCTGGGCTCGATCCAGCGACCAGTAGGATTAACAGAAAAGTCGGCTGTTTAAATATTGTTTAAAAACAGTAACTTATATTCGAAAAATATCATCGTGTAATAATTCGTGTAATTGAATCAAGAGTTGCATTATGCAACTCTTGGGCACTTGGGTCCGTTTTTACTCATTACAAATAAATGCTCCTAACGCAAAGACATTCCAATAAATATCCCGATCAATAGAACGATGGTTATCACCAATATCGATGAAAATCTCGAACCGCTTGATTCCGACTTAGCTGCTAGACAAATTAAGAAGACAGTGAGCAGTTAAGATTGTCAACAACAACCACCGTGATGTTGTTGAGCCAGGCGAGTAAACTGCGACTTTCCACCTTTTGAGACTTGATGTCATGTCGCAAGCTTTTTTTGTTGATGCACACCATCTAGATTGGGCAGACTGCGCTCTAGCGATGACTCGAGAATACTTCACCTGGTTGGACGAGCAGATTCAAGAAACTTGTCATTTCTCTATTGAAGAACTTGTGGGAATGCCGCTGAGCACGTATGTCACGCTCTCGATGAACGTCATCACCCCTAGGGATGGAGTCGATGCTGTGTTTTATATCCTTGCGACTGAAGCTGGCGCTGTTGCGATGGGCGGTTTGCGGCGGTTACCCAGCGGGCATGGCGAGGTGGTGCGAATCTATACAAAGCCCGAGCATCGAGGGCAGGGCTACGCAAGCACTGTGCTTAAAAAACTGATTTTCGAGGCGAAAATCCGCGGCTTCAAAACACTGAATCTCGATACCGCTGTCTTCATGAAAAATGCTCAATTGATGTATGCCTCGAATGGATTTGAGAAGTGTGAGCCATATGAGGGGGCGGAGCCGCCCGCCCATTTGTTGCCGTACTGGTATTTTATGAAGCTTAAGCTTGGGTAAATTTGTATTGATCGCGCATTGGTATCGTCGCCTAAGGCCTTTGCCGAGCCGGAAATCACAATGGGGATAGGTAAGCGTACGGCTGTCCAAAGAGTCTTCGGTGTTGGCGCCAGCGGCGCCAACATATCAGCGCTTAAGAGCTGCATAGACATCGCTGCAAGTGGCACCCAAGTGGCACGAAAGACTGCAGAAATGAAAAAGCCCAATATTGGAGTTGGGCGAAGTCATTCTTTAATTTGGCTCCCCACCCTAGATTTGAACCAAGGACCAGCAGGATTAACAGGGCGTTTTATATTCTGAGTAGTATTCCGGCGTTATTTGTAGTTTATTAGAGAGCTCTGGAGTTTTGGGAACTTTAAACTTTCTACTCCAGTTTGAACGGTCCGACCACCTATCCAATACCGCACTCACTTAAGCTTTGAGCAACATTAAAGACAAAGCCCCCTTTTGTCTTTTGTATAAGAAATCGAGGGTGCATATATTTTTTTATCGAGTTTTAAATGCACCGTAACAATGATTACTACCTAATGTAGTTTTTAAAAAATGAACTTACCCTACTGCTCAAGGGGTAAACTCCAAAAATATATCTTTCACTGATTCTGTCAGGCGATTTAAGCTCCATCTTATTGCTGCACTCGCTATCACGGCTAACTCGTGCATTACCTACGCTCAATCAAGCGGGAAGGCTTTTATTGTCGCCCCTGGGTTGTTGGTTACAAATCATCACGTGATCGATGGATGCGGTGCTATCGAGGTAGTCGCAGCAGATGGGCGTCGACCAGTCACGGTAGTCGATTCAGTTGAACAAATAGATCTGGCTCTTCTGCGTGTATACCGGCTAAGAGGCGGCGTGGTTGTCATCCTTTTGAAGGACAATTAGGTACTTCATTATCCAAATACTAAAGCTCAAGTTTTACTGAAAGTATTCCAGCTTTGGGGTTGCTACAACTTATTGCCATCGATTCCATCCGCGTCTCACCACTCATGACGGTGTTAGAAACTTAAGTCCTCAGAGTCACTCAATTATGGCGGCTTGAACCATAGACCGGAACTGATTCCGCAACGCTATCCGGTCAGGATCGCTCACCTGCACCATATAGATCGCAATCAATTGCTCCTTCGGGTCGATCCAGAACAGAGTACCTGCATTGCCTGCCCAACCATATTCACCTGTTGTGCCCGGTAGCCCGGCATCGCCTGTACGTTGACGCACCTCGAAGCCAAGACCAAATCCAAGTCCCGGCGGACGCCCAGGGCGATTGAGTGTGTGGTCAGCCGTCATGAACTCAAGCGTCTTCTTTCCGATGATCCTGTTGCCTTGAAAAGAACCGCCATTCGCAAGTGCTGAAGTAAATCGCAGATAGTCCTCAACTGTACTAACCATGCCACCACCACCTGACTCGTATTTGGCACCATCATCAACCTTGAATCGCGGTGTTATTGGCTGTCCGTTAGGACGAGGTCCAGGTTGTGCCACTCGTGCAAGCTTTTCTGTTGGCACCTGAAATGCAGTGTCTTTCATTCCTAAAGGCTGGAGTATGCGTTCTGCAATAGCCTCACTCAGCTTTTTGCCGGTAATAACTTCGATCAATCTGCCCTGAACGTCCACTGAGACACTGTATTCCCATCTTTCGCCTGGGTTGAACTTAAGCGCAAGCTTTGAAAGACGTGTCACCATTTCCTCGGCGTTCACAGTGCGATCGCCGATCTTGGCTTCGACGTAGGACGCGTTGATTTGCGATCCGCCACGGCGGCCATAGGTGAGCCCCGACGTGTGGCGCAGCAGATCTTGAACGGTCATAGGGCGTGTTGGATCGCTAAGTTGAACCACCGGCCTGCCATCGGGCCCAGCCACCTCGGTTCCGACCTTCATCTTTCCGATTTCTGGCAAGTATTTGGACACAGGATCGCTTATCTGCAACCGACCCTCCTCAACGAGCTGCATCAAAGTCACGCTGACAATTGGTTTTGTCATTGAATAGATTCGAAAGATCGAATCAAGCTTCATGGCTTCTGGTGATGTTGAATCAAGTTTGCCTTGAACGGATACCCACGCGACTTTGCCGCGCCTAGCCACCAGCATCACTGCTCCAGGCATCAACCCATCGTTGATATGCGCCTTAGTCACTGCCTCGATTTTCTTGAATTGCGACGAGGACAATCCAACCTCTTCAGGTGAAGCCGCCATAGGCATCGGGAGTTGAGCGTGAGCAGTGCAGGTAAGACTAGCAAACGCTAAAACAGCAAGGGTGAATTTAAATTTCATCATGCAGGTTTTTCCTATCGCTGAGTTTGATTGATCGTACGCAGCAAACAGTTGATGCCTAAAGATTGACGAAGTCAATGGATTCAATGTTGAATTCTTAAGTGATTACCCTATTGGCTCCGTATTTAAACCACCTCGATCAATACTTGTATTGTTAGAACTTTTGAAAAAAGTTTCTCGCCAGAAATTGAATTTGCTTCGGTCTCTATCGAGTGGTGCGTATAAAAAGTGGGGGTAGGTTTAAGTTCGGCGGGTGAATCGTACTGCTGGCTCATCCCCCGTTAATGGGGTAGAGCCGATATTAATGGCTCCCCGACCTGGACTCGAACCAGGGACCTGCGGATTAACAGAAAAGTCGGTTGTTTAAATGTCTATTAAAAACAGTAACTTATCTTCAAAAAAGATCACCGTGTAATAATTCGTGTAATTAAATCAAGAGTTGCATAATGCAACTCTTGGGCATTTGGGTCCGTTTTGTTCATCAGAAAAAACTGAAACCTTAGTGTCGTGACAGTCGTATAAGTTGCCAGCATTGTCTTGACATTGTGCGCGTCAAAACAAGCCGTCTAAGGCTAGACAGCATGACACTGAACAAATGGTCTACAAAGCCCCTGGTCAATATTCAACCGGTACAGGGGCGAGGTTGCACCATGAGGGCCATCGCTTTGAGCCTGGATCACAGCGCCAGCTCCATCAGTCGCGAGCTTGCGCGTAACGTCTCGCTTGAGTTTGACATTTTCATCTTTAAGCTCGCGTAGCTCACGCCCGCTAGGGACGCTCTCTTTGCCTAGCGCACAAAACGCAGTCTTCCAACTCGTTAAGTGATGGGGGTAAATGCCTTTCTCGCGACACCAAGCCTGCAACGCCTCGCTGCTCAGACCGTACGTCTCATTTAAGGCAGCGAGAGCTGCTCCTCGCCCGTCCAGTCTTGAGGCCTGCGTTCGGAGCTCCTGACGGGGATACTGCGATCAATACCAGTTCTGTTTTTCATCCAGTATCTTAACGTGTGAACGCTGATACCTAGATCGTCAGCGACAGACATAATGGATCGGCCTTCACGGTTGTATGTTTTAAGCAAAGCTTGTTCTACAAATGCAGCGAGATATCGAATGCCCCGTTGGCCGGTCAAATTCCCCCATCTCTGGCCAGGTCAAACTCCCCCAGCTGAGCGGGCTGTAAATTAGGGCCAATCGCCCAAGTTTTAGCCGCAGTTCAGCCCCTGGCAGGACGTTATCTTTACCCCTCGACTGAGGGGAACTGGATTGAACGTCTTGAAACCGCACTTACAAACGACGATTTACACCTTGCTGGCCGCTAAAACGAGCCAGTATGAGATTGCGCGCGTCACCGGTATCGACCGCAAAACAATCCGAGGCTATGCACAACGTTGGCTGGCCGGGGATTCAAATTCCCCCGGGGTGGCCACCGGCTCCGAAGTTCAAATTCCCCCACCCCGGCCACCGGCTCCGAAGTTCAAATTCCCCCACCCCGGCCACCGGCTTTGGCGGGCTCTGGTTCGAGCTCGGCGTGCGAGCCGTACCGCGAGTTCATCACCGCGCAATTGCGGCTACGTCGCAATTACACCGCCATCTATCAAGACTTGGTCGATCAGCTTGGGTACACCGGTGGCTACAACAGCGTC